>CBDCZZ010000002.1:0-2015000 GCA_965224725.1 Woeseiaceae bacterium | reverse complement strand
CCGAAGCGACGCGAAGGTACCGACTTCTTGACCATCTCTTCGATCTCCGCGGTCGGGGCGAGCCGCCGCATGCCTTCTGTGTCGGCGATAGGTCCGGGCGATACGCTGTTGATACGGATACCCAGCGGTCCCCACTCCAGTGCGAGGGTGCGAGTCAGCATGTCGACGCCGGCTTTGGCTGCACATACGTGCGACTGCATCGGCATCGCGACAAACGCCTGGGGTGCAGAAATGTTCACGATCGAAGCGCCGGGCTTGCGGAGATAAGGAAACGTCGACTGCAGCACGTGGAATGATCCGAGCAGGTCTATGTCAACGACGGACTTGAATCCCTTTGCAGGCATCGACGCGGCAGGCGCCGGAAAATTCCCGGCGGCCCCGGAAATCAGGATGTCGATTTCTCCGACCGCCGACGCGTAGTCTTCAAGCGCTTCGTTTACAGCGTCAACGTCTCGCACGTCCAGAGCATAGCCGCGGGAGTCAGAACCGAGTGCCGCAAGTTCTGCGACCGCGGCGTCGACTTTGTCCTGAGACCGACTGGCGACGCTGACATTTGCGCCGGCACCAGCGAAACACCTGGCTATGCCGAGATTAATGCCACTGGTGCCGCCAAAAACGAACACATTCTTGTCATTGAAGTCGAAACTTGCGTGCATTTGATTCCTGCCTGAGTGATTGGGTGGGTTGGCTGACGCTGGCGTTTAAAACGATACTTTAGTATCGTATCAGCCAGAAATTTTGCGAGCAAAACTGTACTTCAGTCTATAAAATGTCCGCTATTTTGTCGGCGGCGCGCCAGAATAACAATTACGGGCAAGGGATCAAATCATGTCAGACAGCGAACTTATCAAGGCTTCAACGCGCTCCGACAAGCGCATACCCAAGCTTCGTACCCGTGGTCGCGCAAATCGTACAAGACTGCTGGCCGAAGCGCAGCGCCTTATTGAGCGGAAAAGTGGCGAGCCACTGCGATTCAGCGAAGTATTCGAGGCCGCAAACGTTTCGCGCGGGTCTGCCTACCGGATCTATAACGGTATCGATGATCTCATGCAGGATCTTGCGAGCACCTGGATTAATAACTTTGTCGCGTATATCAGGGCAGCAAGTGAGGATATTGTCACGGATTCCTGGACGGAATTATCGGATCTGGTCGTAAAAAAATCGGCCGATTACTGGATCGAAACCGCAGAAACACTGCGCGTTCTGCCACGCGTTCGATCCAACGTGCCTGAAAGCTACCGCCAGGCAGTCAAGGATCTCACGCTGGCAATTTCCGAGATATTCGACCGGCATTACGAAGTCCCGCAGATTTCCGACTGGTTGTCAGTCATCGCGATGTACGTCCAGCTATGCGATACAATTTTTGCCGACGCGGTGCGCCGCGATGGCCAAATCTCAGAACAGCGTCTGACCGAAGCGCAGAAAATCGGCAGCACGTATCTTTCTTTCTATCTCCCGTCGTGGCTTGCGGCGCGAAAAACCTGAAGAGTTAAAAAATGCAGTCTTTCCTTGCGCGCTCAGTAGCGGTAGCGCTGCTGCCAGGATCCTTTTCCCTGTCAACACTGGCAGAAGTTGATGAGCAGCCAATCACCGAAATCACCGTCGAAGCCAAACGCATCGCCAACGATGCGCCCGCATCGAGTTATGCGTCGCCCGCAACAACACTTCGTTACGATCCTTTGACCGAGCTGCAGTCCCGCGGTATTGCCGAGGGCCAGTCTGACGTAACCGTACGCGGCGGTGTTTTCGAGAACACCGGCTTCAAGCTTGGTGCCGTCACCGTGATGGATCCGCAGACGGGTCACTACGTTGCCGAGCTGCCGGTCGATCCGGCGCTGATGTCGGCGCCTGCGATATTCAAGGGAGTGGACGCCGCAATTGAAGGGTTTAACTCCGCGGTTGCGACTATTTCCTACAGCATTGCGCGTGTCGCCGGCGGCGGCGCAGTCAGCGCCGGCTTCGGCAGCGACAACTTGAATTTCCAGAGCCTGCAGTTAAGCCGTGTCATGCAGACCAGCGGCGGCACCGACTTTGGAATCGCACTCTCGGCTGCGCGCTCCGACGGCGATGGCAGTGTGCCGTTCGGCGATCATGAGTTCGCCCGCTACAACCTGCAGTTCCAGAGGGCGACTAACGGCAGCCAGTCGGACGTGATCGTAAGTTACCAGGACAAGTTCTACGGCTGGCCCGGCGCGTACACTGGATTCGCCTCGCTGCCCGAAACGGATGACACGCAGACAACGTTAATTCTGGTAAATCATCGCAACGAAACGGAAGCCGGCTTTGTCGAGTTCGGCGGATTTCATCGTCGCCTGGTCGACGACTATGACTTCAATCGCACCAATTTCGAGACCGGGGTACCAGGCTCATTCGAGCATGAAACCCGCGTGTTCGGGTTCGGACTGCAGGGACTGCATTCGAGCGGCAATATCGACTGGCGTTATGGCGCGCAATTCACGTCGGACGAGCTGATTCGTTCCACGGACCTGACGAACGGCTTCTTCACATCACGGGAATACCTGACCGCTACGGTTGTGCCGACAGTCACTACTGAACTGGACAGCGGTAACTCGCTGATCTGGCGCCTTGGCGCGACGCTCGACTACAGCAATCGGGACGGCAACAAGGTCTCGCCGCTTGGCGGCATCTCATTGCGCGTTGGCAAAGGTGCAGCGACTACCGAGTACTCACTGGAGTATGCGGCAACGTCCCAGGTGCCCGGGTACACGGCATTGAACTCGAATCCGAGCGGGCTCTTTGGTGGCAACCCGTTCCTCGGACGCGAACTGGCACGCCAGCTCGCCGCCGGAATCAAGCATGAAACGTCCGACTGGCGCGCGCGTGCGACGGTATTTGTGAGGGAGGACCGGGACCTCGTCGACTGGACCTACAACACGCTTGTGCCTTTCTCGCGGCAGGCGAACCCGGTCAACCTGGACGTTGTCGGGTTCGAGGCGTTCCTTGTCCGCAACTGGGAAAGCGTTGATCTAGCGGCGGGATATACGGCGATTGACAAGGATGCCAACTACGGCGACGCGCAGGTCGATGCGAGTTTCTACGCGTTGAATTTCGCTCGTCACCGTGTGACGCTTGCCGTGACCTGGCGCTTCGCCGAGTCCTTCGAGCTGCGCCTGGATAACGAGTACCGCGTACAGGAAGATAACCCGCTTCGCGCCGGTGACGATTCGGTATACCTTGGCGCGGCATCATTACAGTGGGCGCCAGCCGGCAACGGGATTTCGGCGGCCCTGGTCGTCGATAACATCACCGATTCGAGCTACCAGCCGTTTCCAGGTACGCCGGCGAGCGGTCGCCAGTACAGCCTGAGCGCGGCATACCGCTGGTAGGAGATACCCGATGCGATTTTTTGACTGCAAGACGGCACCAAGCCCGCGCCGGGTTCGGATTTTTCTCGCTGAAAAAGGCGTTTCGCTCGAGACAGTCGAAGTTGATCTCGGCAGCGGGGAGCAGTTCGGCGAAGCGTTTCGCACGATAAATCCGGATTGCGCGGTACCGGTGCTGGAACTCGACGACGGCAGTCACATCAGCGAAGTACTGGCAATCTGCGACTATCTTGAGGCCCGGCATCCCGAACCGAATCTCATGGGCAGTGATGCTGCCGAGCGTGCGCGTGTGCTGATGTGGAACGGCAAGGTCGAACAGCTTGGTCTCATCGGCGTCATGGAGGCGTTCCGCAATTTCTCGAAGGGGTTCCGGGATCGTGCGCTGTCAGGGCCGGACCAGTATGCGCAAAATCCGGAGCTGGCTGAGCGCGGTCGTGTTCGAACGCAACGTTTCCTGCAACGACTCGACGACGAACTGGCGACGAGACCATACCTCGCCGGTGACAGGTTTACGATGGCCGATATCACCGCGCTGGTGTGCGTGGATTTTGCGGGATGGATCAAGGTGCTGCCGCCTGACGATGCGGAACACCTGCAACGCTGGTATGCGGATGTTTCAGCTCGACCGAGTGCTGCGGTTTAACGACGAAAAGCCGAGAAACAGCAGGATTCCGATCTTGAGGAGTTCAAGCGTCGAGTAGATTGCGTGGGCATACGATGGGGGCAGGTCGCCGCCGCGGATAACGATGTCGGTGCGCGCGGACAATTCCGGCATCAGCCAGGCATTCTGTGCGAGGACGATCAGTGCGAGTGCGCCGCAGACGGCCCAAAGCCTGGCCGCTGCGCCGGACACCCTGACAATAATGAGCAGGATCACGAGCGCGACAAGTTCCGTCTTGTTGAGTGCGGCGAAGACAACGCGGCCAACGT
The DNA here is from genome assembly GCA_965224725.1 of Woeseiaceae bacterium. Taxonomy (GTDB): domain Bacteria; phylum Pseudomonadota; class Gammaproteobacteria; order Steroidobacterales; family Woeseiaceae; genus UBA1847. The sequence continues at coordinate 2,010,726 of CBDCZZ010000002.1, read as the reverse complement.
CGAGCGCAACGGGCGTGGTCACGGTGCTCGCCGTAAAGCGAACCGGCGTGGCGATCATGGTGATGCCAACTGTCAGCCCGACCCACAGAAATGAGATCCAGGCAGGATTAAGCAATGCATTGCGAATTGAATGTTTCACAACCTTATAATGCCGCATGACCGAGAAAGAATCACAACTGGCGAACGCGGTTCTGATGATTCGCCCGGCGCGTTTCGAGAGTAACCCGATGACCGCCGAGTCCAACCGTTTCCAGGGCAGGACTGACGCTTCGCCGGAAGAACAGCAGGCGCGGGCAGCGCAGGAATTCGAAGGGCTGGCGGAAGCGCTGCGGGAGGCGGGCATCCGCGTAATCGTCGTCGATGACACCGAGGAGCCGCACACACCCGACTCGATCTTCCCGAACAACTGGGTCAGCTTTCACGCTGATGGTCGCGTTGTCCTGTACCCGATGGAAGCCGAGAATCGCCGCACGGAACGCCGTCCGGACATCATAGAAAGGCTCGATGCCGAACTCGGCTTTCACGTGTCAGACATCATCGACCTGAGCGAACACGAGGCGAACGAGCATTATCTCGAGGGCACGGGCAGCATGGTGCTCGATCGTGTCGCAAAGGTAGCGTACGCGTGCCTGTCATCGCGCACCCAGCTGGACCCGCTCGGCGACTTCGCCCAGCGCATGGGATACGAAGTCGTCGCGTTCGACGCAGTCGACCGCAACGGGGTACCGATCTACCACACCAATGTACTGATGAATATCGGTGAAGCACTTGCGGTGGTATGTGCCGAGGCGATCGTTCGTGAGGAACAACGAGAGGCCGTAATCGAACGGCTGCGTGCAAGCGGCCGCCAGGTACTGATCCTGTCCTTCGACCAACTGGACGCATTTGCAGGTAACATGCTCGAACTTCGCAGCGCCGATGGTGAGCGCGTGCTCGCGATGTCCGGGCAGGCTTGGGGATCCCTCGATGAAGAGCAGCGCGCGGCGATAGAAGCGAACGGGCAGGTTGTCGCCGCGCCCATAGATACGATTGAAGCTTCGGCGGGAGGCAGTGTGCGCTGCATGCTTGCCGAGGTTCACTTGCCGCAACAGAACACAGATTACAATTCAGGCTGATGCAATGAGCAAAGACAAGATTCTTATGTGTCCACCGGACTACTTTACGGTGGACTACGTGATTAACCCGTGGATGGCGGGCCACGAAGACTCGCTGAGCCTCGAGCGCGCGAAGGAGCAGTGGCTCGAACTCCGCAGCAAGATCGGCGAGTTTGCCGAGGTCATAACGATGGATCCGCAGCCGGAACTCCCGGACATGGTGTTCACGGCGAATGCGGGCGTCGTGTATGGCGACAAGGCAATTGCGAGCCACTTCATGCCGCACGAACGCCGTCCTGAAGAAGCGCATTTCAAGAAGTGGTTCACGGAAAACGGCTTCGAACTACTCGATCTTGACGAGAAGATCGGTTTCGAAGGTGCCGGCGACTGCCTGCACGATCGGGGCGGGCCGTGGCTCTGGACAGGATACGGATTCAGAACCGAGATAGAGGCGCACAGCGAGATATCGACATTCTTCGACAAGGAAGTGGTTTCGATTCAGCTGACCGACGCGCGTTTCTATCACATTGATACGTGCTTTTGCCCGCTCACCGATGGCTTCCTGATGTACCACCCGCCGGCCTTTGACTACGAGTCGCGCATAGCGATCGAAAGTCGCATTCCTCCGCACAAGCGCATCGTCGTCGATACGCAGGATGCAGGTAATTTCGCGTGCAATGCCGTCAATATCGGCGACCAGGTCATTCTGAACAAGGCGTCGGATCCGCTGAAGGCGCGGCTGATGCTCGCAGGTTTTCGCGTCCACGAAGTTGAGTTATCCGAATTCCTGAAGGCCGGCGGTTCCGCCAAGTGCCTGACGCTGAAGCTTACGGAGCCTCTGAACTAGTACGCCATGGCTGACGCTCTTCGATACCGCATAGCTCCGGTCGACCCGCATGCGCACCTGTTCGAGGTGCGCGTCGAGGTGACCGCTCCCGATCCGCAAGGACAGGAGTTCTTCATGCCTGCCTGGATTCCGGGCAGCTACATGATTCGCGACTATGCGAGACACGTTGTGGCAGCTCGGGCCGAATGTGATGGCGTGGGCGTTTCCCTCGAGAAGGTCGACAAGAGTCGCTGGCGTGCGGCGCCGGTCGATCGTCCGTTGAGCCTGGTGCTGGAGATCTACGCGCATGACGAGAGTGTGCGTGGTGCGCACCTCGACGGTACGCACGCGTACTTTAATGGCACCTGCGTGTTTCCGGCAGTCGTCGGCCAGGAAGGCAGTTCGTGCGAGGTCGAGATCTGCAACGCCGATACGGCGGCGGCAAAGAACTGGCGCGTCGCGACATCCATGAATCGGCTTGACGCCGAACAATACGGCTTCGGCCGCTATCGGGCTGACGACTACGCCGAACTGATCGACCACCCGGTCGAGATCGGCGAGCTGTCGATCGGGGAATTCGAGGCGGGCGGTGTTCCGCACGTCCTGGCCATTCGCGGTAATACGCGCGCCGATATGGCGCGCCTGTGCCATGACCTGCAAACGCTGTGCGAGTCTCACATGCAGATGCTCGGCAAGCCACGCGACCTTGATCGTTACGTGTTCCTGCTGCATGCACCTGGCAACGGTTACGGCGGCCTCGAACATCGCTGGTCGTCGAGCAATGTGTGCAGCCGGGACAGCCTGCCGATTCGCGGCGAAGACCATGTATCGCCCGAGTACCGAACTTTTCTCGGTCTCGTCAGCCATGAGTACTTCCATCTCTGGAACGTCAAACGCATGAAGCCGGCGAAGTTCTCGCCTTATGATCTCGCACAGGAATTGCACACAGAGCTGCTGTGGGTGTTCGAAGGTATTACGTCTTACTACGACGATCTCGCGCTGGTACGTTCCGGCCTGATCTCGACCAACGATTACCTGGAACTACTCGGGCAGACGATAACCCGGGTCATGCGCGGCGCGGGACGGCGTCGCCAGAGCGTTGCGGCCTCGAGTTTTGACGCTTGGACGAAGTTCTATAAACAGGATGCCAACGCCGGGAATGCGATCGTCAGCTACTACGCGAAGGGTGCGCTGATAGCGCTGGCGCTGGACCTGAAGCTGCGGATCGAAACCGACAACCGCGTGTCACTCGACGATGTTATGCGGGAGTGCTGGTCGCGCTGGGGTGAGTCGGCGGACGGCATGCCTGAGGATGGCTTTGAGTCTGTGGCTATCGAAGTTTCCGGCCTCGACTTGCAGGACTTCTTTACGGCGGCGGTACGCGGCACCGGCGAGCTGCCGCTCGATGCTCTACTGCCCGAGTTTGGCATTCGATACGGACTGCGAACCGCTGCGGACCACAATGATAAAGGTGGCAAGGCCGCAGGCTCGATCCCGGCCGCTGACGTGTGGCTCGGAGCGACCTTGTCGTCACGTAATGGGCGGCCGGTTTTTGCAGCCATTGCGAACGGCGGATCTGCGGAAGCAGCAGGCGTTTCGCCTGGCGACGAACTTGTTGCGCTCGACGGGCTGAGGGTGAGTGCACCGAACATCGACGCGCAGCTGCGACGTTACCGCGTCCGGGACAAGTCGGAGGTTACCGTGTTTCGCAGTGACGAACTGCTGACGTTGCAGCTGACCTGGCAGGAAGCGCCCGCGAATACCTGCTGGCTGGAGATAGACGATGACTCAGGCGACGAGTTAACAGCGCGCCGGGAAGCGTGGCTCGCAGGAAACGTCAAAGCAGGTTGAGCGCCCCCGGCAAAATTTCAATTTCGAAGCGACTCTGCAACGGCTGGACCTCACCGTCGAGCTGTGACGGCAGCGGTTCGTCGGCAACCAGGGTCATGCGCGTAATGCTGTGCCGCGTAACTTCAGGAGCCGCCAGGTGCTCGCCGTCTATCAGCTTCGGCAGCAGTGCCAGTATCCTGCGGCGATTCACGGGTTCGACCATAACCAGGTCGAGTGCCTGGTCGTCATTGTTTGCACCGGGCGCGACGTGAAACATGCCGCCGACATACGGACCGTTGGAGATGCTTGCGAGCGTCATAGGGCGATTCCAGCTCATGCCATCCGCCTCGATCTGCACTGATGGTGTCGCGATGCTGCCAATCAGCGCGCGCAGCACCGCGAACAGGTAAACGACCTGTCCTATCGGCAGACGTATCGAGCGAGCGATCCGAGTAACTTTGGCGTCGAAGCCGATGCCGGCGCCGTTTGCGAAATAGCGTCCGTTGCAGATGCCTGCGTCGATGCTGTGCGGTGCCTGATTGGCCTTAAGTCGATCTACCAGCAACCGCGTCGCATGCTCCCAGTCGAGTGGGATGTCACAGGCTTTTGCAAAATCATTGCCAGTACCGGTCGGTATCAGACCGAGCGCCACCCCGGTTCCCGAAGTAATAACGCCATTGGTCGCCTCGTGCACAGTACCGTCGCCACCCGCGACCACGATTCTGTCCGCACCGCCGAGTGCCGCTGCGCGGACTTTTTCCTCAAGGTCCCCGACACTGTCACTGTTGGCCAGTTCGACCTCGACACCACCTTCCGCAAACAACTCGAGAATGCGTTGTTGGCGTCGGGCAGCGCGCCCGCGACCGGCAGTCGGGTTCAGGAAGAGGTGTACGGGCATGTCAGGCATCGGTTCCGGAAACGTCGATGCTACAATGCCGGGCGAGTAACTCGCAAAAGGGCAATGGCATGCTGGAGCTGGGCGTCAAGTTCCTCATCAGCTATTTCATCGGTTCACTGATGGGCGCAATGGTTGTCGGCGCCTTGCGTGGCGGTGTCGATATTCGCACGATGGGCAGTGGCAATGCCGGTGGTACAAACGCGCTGCGTACGCAGGGATTCCTGTTTGCCCTTGGTGTCATCGTCATTGATATTGGCAAAGGCGTCGTCGCTGCCGGTGTCGTGCCGGGGCTTAACCTGCCGTTCGTTCCCGAAGACCCGACGGTATCCCGCACCTGGCTCACGCTGGTCTGTGCGGCAGCGGCGGTGCTCGGTCACGTCTGGCCGATTTATCACGGTTTCAAAGGAGGCAAGGGTGCCGGAACCTATGTGGGCACCTTGGTGATACTCGGGCCGAAACTGATTATCGGCATCATCCTGGTCTGGGCATGGGTGCTCGTGTTTTCCGGGTTTGTAGGACTGGCAACCATGACGGCTGCGGTTGCGCTGCCGGTCTACCTGGCATTGGGTGGTCTGCCGCAGGACGCGCAGCCGTTGTTTATCTACTGTGCCGTCATGGCCGGCTGCATCGTCTACTGGCATCGCTCGAACATTCAGCGCATGCGTGACGGTGTAGAGCACAGGAATTCGCGCGTCATGATTTTTCGGCGCAACAGGGACAGCAGTGACGAGTCTGAACGCTGACGAGATTCGCGGTGCCCTGAACGACGACGCCAGGGAACATCTGGCCCAGCTCGACGTATTTGCCGAGATCGATTCCACCAACAGCTACCTCATGCAGCGAGCCGGCCCTGTACCGGGACGTCTGTGCGCGGCCGTAACGACGAACCAGACCGCCGGTCGCGGACGGCGCGGAAACCGCTGGGTCGCACCGCCGGATTCTGGCGTGTGCCTGTCAATTGCACATACTTATGCCTCGCAACCGGCTGAAGTCGCTTCGATGACGCTGGCGATGGGAGTCGCGGCTATCGATGCCCTGGGGTCGTTGGGTGTCAGCGATGTAGCACTCAAGTGGCCGAACGACCTCGTTGCACAGGACGGAAAGCTCGGCGGCATCCTGACAGAGGCACAGCAACAGTCGACCGGAGCAGTAACCGTTGTTACCGGAATTGGCGTCAACGTAGATCTCAAAGGACTGGCCGATTCGGGCGGAACTTCGGAGTGGTCGAGCGGACCGATTGACCTGCACACGATCACGACCGAGGTGCCGGCATTCGAATCACTCGCCGCTGCTTTGATAAATACAATGTCCGCTGTCTACCGGGATTTCGAGGGAGCCGGATTTTCGCGTTACCTGGAGCGCTGGAAGAAGTGCGACTGGTTATTCGGTCGACCGCTCGTTATCGAAACGGCGGACGGCAGGGTAAAGGGAATCGCCGCAGGCGTTGGTCATGATGGTGCGTTGCTCGTTGCCGACGACGATGGCGAAACGCAGCGCATCACAACAGGAAGTGTCGCGCGAGCGGGCAAGCGCCAGGTGCAACCATGACGGCGCTGTTACTTGACGTCGGAAACTCCCGCCTCAAATGGGGCGTACTTGATGATGGCGAGGTGCGGCGAACCGGGCACATCGCACAGGATGAGATTCGCGAGCACGGACTGGCAGTCCTGACAACGAAATTGCCGAGGCGCGTCGACGCCGCGTTCGCCAGCAACGTCGCCGGGACCACGTTTGCAACGCGGCTGTCCGGCGTCGTCGGCATGCACTGTAATTGCGACGTCAGGTTGGCGCACAGCGAAAAGCGAGGTTGGGGCGTAACCAACGGATATCGACAGCCGCGAAGGCTTGGCGTCGACCGTTGGGTTGCGATGGTAGGTGCGTGGGCTGAGATGCAAGGCGCATGTCTTGTCGTCGACGCCGGAACAGCATTGACGATCGATGCGCTTGATAACGAAGGTGTTCATCTTGGCGGCCAGATCATTCCCGGCGCACAGACGATGCAGGCGGCACTGTCCAGTGCGACCAGCGATCTGCCGGACGCACGGGGCGGCAGGAAGAAGCCTGCAGCAGGAACCGACATGTTTGGCAGGAACACCATGGCTGCGATCCGCGAGGGCACGCAGAGTGCCGTTATCGGGTCGATAGATCGCGCTTTTCATGCTTTGCAATCAAGCGGTTACGAGCCTACGATCGTCTTGACCGGAGGAGGAGCGTCGCGCATGCTTGATGCGCTTGGCAATTCGCCGAAACACCGGCCGAACCTCGTTCTGCAGGGATTGGCGCACATGCTGGAAAACCCGAAATGAAAAACCTGATCCTGCTTTTCCTGCTCGCAAATATTCTCTATTTCATGTGGGCGTTCTTTACGGACGAGGACCCGCAGCCCGGCGTCGCCGTGGTGCAGGAGTCTGATCTGGGCCCGCCGCTCGATGTATCCATGGGCGGCGGCGAAGGAACGGTCGCAAGCGTCGGAGCCGTGCTTGGCTCGGGCGAATCATCTGCGATGGAGGCGGTCGTTGGCCGAGCCTGCGTGACGATTGGACCGATGCGCAGTAACAACGACGCCGAGAGTGCCGTGCTTGAATATGCGAACGAGGGCATGGTGACCGAAATGAGAACAACCACAGGCCAGATTTTCGTCGGGCACTGGGTGCAGATTCGCGATGTTCCCGACGAGCAAACGGCGAGCGAGATGCTGGCGAAGTTGCAGGTCGGCGGCTTGTCCGATGCTTACCTGGTACGTACCGAAGATGAAGGCATGAAAATTTCGCTTGGCCTGTTCGGGGAACTCGAGCGAGCCGAGCGTATAGAGTTGCAGGCCCAGTCGATGGACTTGCCGGCTGATATCACGCCTCGGATGCGTGAAGGTACGCTGTATTTTGTCGATGTTGGCCTGCCACCCGGAAAAGGTGCCGGTGCTCTCGTCGAGCGTTTTGGGGAAGACAAGGTAGCGCTTCGCGAAGCGGCGACCTGTCCACAGGGAAGCGAGTAGAGGGAAATTCGATTTGGCAGAGAGCAATACGATGGACAGCGTCAGTGAGCTGATCGGGCTCATCAAGGGTATGGTCGCGGACGACGAGATCAATATTCGGGAATTCGCGACGCTGGAGCGCTGGCTGGGCGATCACGAAGAGCTGGCGGGGGAGTGGCCTGCGAACCTGATCCACGAACGGATTCGGCAGATTTGCGCCGACAACGTGGTGGACGACGAAGAGCTCGAAAATCTGCGCGATATTCTGGTCAAAATCGCCGAAACCTGACACAATCGCTCGCCCAAAATGCCGGCGTAGCTCAGTTGGTAGAGCAACTGATTTGTAATCAGTAGGTCCGCGGTTCGATTCCGTGTGCCGGCACCATATTTTCAACGACTTAGCCCCGCCATCGAGCGGGGCTTTTTCGTATGTAGACGCCTTGTAGACGGTTTGGCCAGACGGTCGCAAAAATTGGTTTCTAACCGCATTGCGGCGTACGGGAGGAGTTTATTTCCACATGCCGCGCAAATCCTAGAGGATCTGGTGCTGGAGATTGTGTTCGTCCGGCCTACCAGAATTTCTTGGTTGAGGTGTTCCAATCTAGCTATGCCGACCGTTGAACCTCTGTGACGATAAATAACTACCTATCGGATCGCACAGAAATTGTTCTTGCACCAATCTGCAAATACTCCGTCTGTTGATGACGCAAAGTCCTTAATAATCTTCGTCATCTGTTCAATATCTAGTGGGGTTTTCGTAGCAGCAGGGTCTCCATGCGCAATTTTGTTTCGAGTATCTACCAAATGATTGACCATGTTTATCGTTACAGTGCTCTTGCCGCTCAATCTTTGACTCACCTCGGCATTGTAGTTTTGGTATCCAAAACGCGAGAAATAGCGGCAGATTTTTTTGTAGCCGGGATTAGCGAATCCTCGGCTGAACTTGTCCGGATCGATACTTTTTGGAAACGGCCCTGATCTTGACCAGTAGTCAATGTCGCCGGATAGGAAATCAAAGACTTTATCGCCTTTCTTTTCTACATCTACAGTCTGTTCGATCTCTATTAGTTTTTGTTTAGATATGTGGTAGAAGAATTTGCTCGAAACATTCTGTCTGTCGACTTTCTTTGTGAAGAAGCAATCCAACGCGTGCTGTCCAAGTTCACGGACATATGCTTCAAGATGACCGCTTAGCAGTACGATCGACCCCCGGCAAAGCGCATTGATGTCATCCTTCTCTGCTATAGGCGCGACTCTCTCTTTCGCCAGAGCGAGTTTCCGAAGTCTCTCGACTTCAACTAGCCGGGTAACGAACTCTGAATAGATCGGGGTGAAACGTGCCATTACTGCAGCACATCGGCCATTTCATTCTTCCATATAGAAAAACGCTTTTTGGTTCGCCTTCTGTGATCGATTGCTCGGCTTATCAAGTCTTGAAAGAGCTCGTCCTTCAATAAGGCCTTATACTTCTTGCGGAATGCCGATCGGCAATCCTTTGCGCCGTATACGTCCGTTTTCGACGCTGAATAAGCAATAAGGTCAAACAATGCCCTATTGACCGCTTTATAGCCTGGCCGACGAAAACATTCAGATGGTTCAAACCATATCAACGAGCAATTGATCATATTTTGCCAAGTCTCGTGCAGCCGAAGAATCCGCTTTTCGCTAAAGTTTCTTCCTTCTCGTGCAGTGTCGTTTAGCCAGCTTTTTTGCGGCGTTCTGTAGTTTGAAATGCCGTGGATATTGAAGGCAAAAAATCTAAGAATCAGCTCTTCGTCTCGCATTCTTTTGTCTGGTTTTTTTCGCCCCAGAATGTCCAGCCACGGTTGATAGCTGACCGCATCCTTCAATAAATCGTTCAGCGGACCCCTATAGACGCAGTTGCGAAGTTCTTGTGCATTGAGAGGTGTGGTGTTTGTGTTAAGGCGCTCGAAAACGTCAAACTTGATCTCGGGGTGCGATTCGTTGGTAATCGCCACACATCTCAACGTATGTGTTCGGATTTTCCGTTGGAGATTTGTCGGTAGCTGGTGGAAACGTAACCCATTCAACTCTTGGAGTACCTCGAGTGCGCTCAGAGCAAACTGGTTTTCGTGGAACCGATATATCGAGTAGATTCGTTGTTGGCCGTCAATGACATCTAATTCGTAATCATCGTTTTGTGATAGATAGCACGGTGGAATTGGCACGTTGAGCAGTATTGACTCAATTAATTGAGAAGCTAGTTTATTGGGCCAAACGTAATCCCTCTGAAAGCTTGGTCGATCTGATAGCGGGCGCAAAAATATTGTCTTGCCATTTATTTGGTCAATCAGTGATTGAATGACTAGGTCGTATGGTTCTGTAAATACTCTCCGATCACGGATAGGGACGGCATCCGGATCCGGAACATCATCTTCAAGACCTTTTTCGTACACAATCCCGCTCGCAACCATTACCTTATTCCTTACGAAGCAAAAACATCAATCCGCGATTCAATCATCGCGTCCGAAGAGCACTTTAATCACAGAAGTACATCCTACAGTCTGCAAGAACTACGATCTAATAGCTTGGATTCTGGCTTATCTTGTTGAGCCCTGTACCCGTCCAAATTAAGCTGGGTTCGGCTTGACTGTCACAGTGGGTGTCAGTCCGCCAGAGCATATCAAGTAGGGTGCTCTGGCGGACGTGACACTATTGTGGCTTTTGATCGCCATTTTGCGGTTCTCCGAGACTAGTTCTGGATGATCGAGCCGCTATATAGGACTCAAGATCGGATCCCTTGTAACGGACCGTCCGAGCTCCGATTCTGACAAACGGAATTGTGGGGCCGGCCCATCTATCGCGTTCGAGAAACGCTTTGCTAACGCCGAGGTACTCGGCTGCTTGAGTTGTGTTGAGAAGGTTGTTTGAAGACATTGGTAACTCCACTATCGTGACTTACCTAGTTTTGGCCCTCGTCGTGAATCTATCTAGTACATCTGCTTTGCAGAGGTAGTACATCTTCTCGGGGTTAGGTCCCGTCTGACCGGACACTTTAGAATGGGCTGATAAGGCCATGAGAGGTGTCCAATGGCAAGAAGAAAATACTCTGACGAGTACAAGCAGGAAGCAGTAGCTTTAACCCGTGTTCCGGGCGCGACGATTACGGCAGTAGCAGCAGATCTCGGCATCAACTCGCACATGCTCGGCAAGTGGCGCAAGGCCATGGAGCAGCACGGTGAGAAGGCATTTCCAGGCACGGGTCACGCCCGCGACGAGGAGATGATGCAGCTCAAGCGCGAGAACGCGCGGCTTCGTAAGGAACGGGATTTTTTAAAAGAAGCGGCAGCGTTCTTCGCCAAAGAACAGAAGTAAAGTACCGCATGATCGAGCGGTGCCGCGACGCATTCCCAGTTCGCATGATGTGCCGGCGTCTTGGCGTGTCGGCCAGTGGATTTTATGAGTGGCGCACTCGTGAACCGAGTGCGCGCGCTCTGGATAACCAGAGACTGCTGGTTCGTATACGCGAGCTCCACGCAGCCAGTGACGGAGTCCTGGGTCGGCGCCGCATCCACGAGGATCTGCGCTATGAAGGCGAGACAGCCAGTGTTAACCGCGTCGGTCGGTTGATGAAGCTGGACGGTCTGTACGGCATCCCGCAGAAGCGACGCTGGCGCAAGAAGGCCAGCCAGCCACGACCGTTGCACGTGCAGAACCACCTGGATCGCGACTTTAAAGCCTCGGAAGCGAACACAAAGTGGGCGACTGACATCACCTACGTTCGTACCGCCGAGGACTGGTTGTATCTTTGCGTGGTCATCGATCTGTACTCACGACTGGTCGTTGGCTGGTCGATGAGCGCCGTCCAGGATCGCCAGCTTGTGCTTCAGGCGGTGCTCATGGCGCTCTGGCAGCGACAAGATCGGTCGCCCTTGGTGCTGCACTCCGATCGCGGCTGCCAGTTCACGAGCGTCGAGTATCAACGCTTCCTGCAAGGCCACAACGTAACCTGCAGCATGAGCGGTGTTGGCAGCTGCGCCGATAACGCACTCGTCGAAGGGTTCTTCGGCATGCTCAAACGAGAGCGCGCCAATCGACGTCAGTACCGAACACGAGCGGAAGCTCGAGCAGACATCTTTGATTACATCGAGAGCTTCTACAATCCGCGAATGCGCAGTAGACTCGAACAGGAGAAGAAAAACGAAACTAGGCTATACCAAACCGTCCGGTGTAGCGGGACCTAACCCCTGTTATTGAAGTCGTACTGCGGACTGACGCAGCAATGGATTGCCTGCAGGCAATCTGCGAGCTTGAAGATGATCTGCTGGTAGGTGCGGGAACGGTAATGTCCGGCCAGCAGTCGGAAGCGGTTCTTGATCGTGGTGCGAAATTCATTGTGGCACCCGGTCTTGACGATGCGAGTGTGGGCGTTGCGCAAGATGCAAATGTTCCGATTTTGCCTGGCGTGATTACGCCGACTGAGGCAATGCGTGCTCAGAATCTCGGTCTCGACACCGTCAAGTTTTTCCCTGCGTCGATCGCGGGTGGAATCCCGGCCCTGAAAGCCTTCGGAAGTGTCTTCAAGAACCTGAAGTTCATGCCGACCGGTGGCGTATCGGCCAGCAACCTCGGCGACTTTCTCGCTCTGGATAATGTGCTCGCCTGCGGCGGCAGTTGGTTGACCCCTGCCGACGCCGTTGCAGCCGGAAATTTTGACGAAGTAACGAAGCTCGCCAGCGAAGCTGTCGCGATCGCAACAGCTCCGTAGACTATTTCTTTTTTTCTTCGGGCGGCTCGTAGCGCAGCGTCTCCATCAGTCGCATGGCGTCTGCACCAAAGTCCGGTGCGCCGTCACTCGATAGAAAAGAGATCGAAGCAGCGAAGTTCCCTTAGTAGGAAATTACCAGCGTCAGGTACTGGTACTCAAACGGCTTCTTCTCAGAGTCCGTCAGTGTGAAGTAATGTGAAATAGTGTGCTTGCCTTCGAAGCGGTTGATCTCGATATCTGTTTCGAACGCGACCTTGCGATAATTCTCCAGCTCGCCCTCGATCATCGACTTTGCTTTTTCTTCGGTTACCGGCTCATCACTGACGGCCGCCGTGATCGTCGCCATGAATATTGGTTCGCGCTCTGTGCCGAACGGACCGAAGCGCGCCTGCGACACGCCTTCTTTGCCTTCCCTCTTGGGCCGAATTCCCCAGGATTCCGGAGCGTCGAAATAGAAGGCTCCGTGTTTTTTGATCTTTACCCGATGCGTTTTGTATTGATCGTCCGCCATTGCAGGGGCCGCAACGCAAAACAGTAAAGTGATCAGCAAAGTTGGTGCGGCAATCCGCATGCAGGTATCCGGTTTCAGCGTATTTCGCCTGTTATGACAGCGAATAGTACAATGGGTTTCCTAACGATGGTCGATCCATGGCGCTTATCGACGAACTAAAACGCCGCAATGTGCTTCGGGTTGCTGCTGCCTACATTGCTGGCGGGTGGTTACCATTCATAAAGTCCATCGGCCAGACGCCTGAGCAGTTGGCTGAAGTCGAGTTCAACGTCTTTGCGCCCGGGCATGACCCCGGGTAACTGAAAACCGGAGGGTCTATGGAGCTCCCAATCACTCTGTTCTACGCGAGCTTCTTCGCAATCTTTGCGCTCATCCTGAGCATTCGCGCTGGCAGCGCGCGAGGTAAATCAGGTATTTCGATCCTGTACGGCGACCCGGCAAACATGGAGTTGGGCGAGAAAGTTCGCACGCACCAGAACTTCCTCGAGTACGTACCGATGTTCCTGATCGTGTTCGCGTTTCTGGAGCTGAACGGCACGTCGCCGATCTTTCTCTACGTGCTTGGAGACCTGATGATCGTGGCCCGCATCGCACATGCCATCGGGCTCAAACACGACAACATGGCACACAAGGGACGCTTCATTGGCGCGGCGGGTACCGCGCTGGTGACGTTGGTTGCCGCGGGCTACGGACTCTGGGTCGGTAGCCGCGGCATCCTTATGACGTTTGTCAGTTAGCCCGCGTCGCTCGAAATACGAATACCGCCAGAGCCGGTTTCGATCTTGAGTAGCGGCCCGCCGCCGCGAACTTCGCCGCGAATGTGCTTCTTGGAGACGCGACCCTGAATCGTAACCGGGTGATCGACGTGAACGCCGCCCGAGTTTGATTCGGCGTCGACATCGAACGCAGCGTCTGATGGGAGCGTGACCCGCACGCCACCAGAGCCGGTATCGAGTGTCCAGTCATCGGTCATCTGGCCATCGACCCGAATGCGCCCGCTACCGCTCGCCGCATGCAAGCCGCCAATGATGCCTTCGAGTGTGTTGTCTCCGGAGCCTGTCGATACATGCACATCGCCAGGCGCCGTCTGCCGCAGGTGAATATCGCCGCTGCCCGAGCGCGCATCAAACGACCCGGCAACACCGAACGCGTCGATGTCGCCACTTCCCGTCCGGGCTTCCACGCTGGCACCGATGTCGCGCAGCTCGAGGTCGCCGGAACCGGACGTCGCTTTGAGCTTGCCTGCGATGCCCGTTACCGTGACGTCTCCCGACCCCGTTTTGGATACGACTTCCGTGCCAGCGGGAACGGTGATCTCGTAGCTGATCGATACGGCCTTGCGGACTGAGCGGTCGTCAATACGGCCAACGACGAGCCGCTCGCCGTCAAGTTCTACCGGCGGATTCGATTCGACGTATTCGATGTGCTTGCTGGCGTCCTTGAGGTTGCCGAAGATGCCGTTTCGTTTCGCCTTGACCTTGCCACGGACGACTGCCTCGCCGTCGCCGCCAACGCGGATCGTGATATCGCCGCTCCCGGTACTGACGTCCAGTACGACAGCATCGTCCAGCGAAATTGTCCGTTCGAATGAGCCGGTATCGGCCAGGGCGGCCGACGGTGCCATCGCGAACAACAGAAGTGCGAGTACGCGTAAGTGATTGATAAAAAGGTGATTCGACATGTTCTGCTCCGAATTCAGGATCTGGTGTGCTATTTAGATGCCTGACGGAGGCAAATGGATTAAGTCATCATGGTCGCGAGAACATTTTTCCTGACCGCGCTGGCTATGGTCGCATTCGCCGCAAATTCCGTGCTTTGCCGGCTCGCCCTCGGCGCCGGATTAATTGACGCCGCATCGTTCACTACAGTGCGTGTCGCAGCCGGTGCGATCGTTCTCGCAGCGCTAATATTCCCGAAATGGCGATCCGGTTCCCGTGCGGCGGTTGATCTGCGCATGGTGGCGATGCTGTTCGGCTACATGGGGTTCTTCTCATTCGCCTACATCTCGCTCGAAACCGGAACCGGTGCATTGATTCTGTTCGGTGCCGTGCAGCTGACGATGTTTGCGACTGCACTCGCGACCGGTGAAAAATTCGGCATGGTTTCATGGTGCGGCCTGGCCCTCGCATTTGCGGGCCTGGTTTACCTGGTCTTGCCGGGCGTCACGGCGCCAGACCCGCTTGGCGCGATACTGATGGCCGGTGCCGGCGCCTGCTGGGGCGCCTATTCGTTGCTCGGCCGCCGTTCAGTCGCTCCGCTGGAAACAACGGCCAACAACTTCATTTTCTGTCTGCCATTGGTGGTCCTGCTCAGCCTCTTTTTTCAGCGTGGGGTTGAGGTAACTACAACCGGTGTGCTGCTGGCAATCGCGTCGGGTGCACTGGCTTCGGGATTGGGTTACTCGATATGGTATGCCGCCCTCAGGAATCTAACCGCGACACGAGCAGCTACAGTTCAATTGTCAGTGCCCGCTATTGCCGCGCTCGGTGGTGTGGTGCTTATGTCGGAACCTGTTACCTTGCGTCTCGTCGTTGCCAGCATCGCTACGCTGGGCGGTGTCTGGATCGTATTGGCTCAGCGCGCGAAAGCCGGCTAGCGATTCACGGCAATAAACTCGCCGAGCAGGCGGAACTCATCGATGCGTCGGCTGCCCTTGCGCCACGCGAGGCCGATATCGCGGTGGCTGCCGTCGGCAAGCGACTTCAGTTTTACTCGCGTGTTGCGGAGCAGGGCGCTGCCGCGCGCCATTTCCGGCAGGAAGGTAATGCCGAGATCGGCATCCACCATCTCGATCAGCGTAAGGAGGCTGCTGGCGCCGAAGCGGCGGACCTTCTGCGTATTGCGTATGCGGCAGGCTGCGAGTGCGTGATCGCGCAGGCAATGACCGTCCTCGAGAAGCAGGATGCTCTCCGCATCGAGTCGACTGAAGCGGTAATTATCTGCATCGATCCGTTCTGTACCGTCCCGGTACGCGAGGCAGAACGGGTCCTCAAATAATGTCTCGGTTTCCACCCCGCGCATTTCCCAGGGCAGCGCCAGCAACAGCAGGTCGAGTGAACCGGCCATCAGTCGCTCGTAGATGCGCTCGGTCTGGTCCTCGATCAGCAACAGCTCCAGCTCCGGGTATTTGCGCCGCAATTTCGGCAACACCCCGGGCAGGATGAATGGCGCGATCGTGGGGATGACGCCAAGCCGGAGTTCGCCGCGCAGCGGCTCGCGGTCGCCACGCGCGATTTCGACGAGACTGTCGACATCCTGCAAGACCAGGCGTGCCTGCACCGCCACATCCTGGCCTTTGGCTGTAATCGTCACGTTGCGATTGGTCCGATCTACGAGTTCGGCGTCGAGCGCGTTCTCCAGCTCCCGGATCGCATTACTGAAGGCCGATTGCGACACAAATGATCGCTCTGCCGCGCGGCCAAAATGCTGTTCTTCCACGAGTGCGAGAAAGTAGCGCAGCTGCTTGATTGTGGGTGAAGCCATTATCGAAAAAATAGCATATATCAACCGAAATAATCCATTTTATTTGTGCGTTGTGTCGCGCAAGAATAGCCCCACAAACAGCGCGACAGGAGGCCGTCATGGACATCAATACCGGCATTTCCCGAGAAGCCCGGGAGGAAATTTCGAAGGGTTTGTCAGCCCTGCTGGCGGACAGCTACACGCTTTACCTGAAGACACATAACTACCACTGGAACGTCGAAGGACCGCAGTTCAATACGCTGCACCAGATGTTCGAAACCCAGTACACCGAGCTCGCGACCGCGGTCGACGAGATCGCGGAACGCATTCGGGCGCTTGGCATCAAGGCGCCAGGGTCTTACTCGGCATTCGGCGACCTGACCTCAGTTGAAGAGGCAAGCGGCGACGAATCGGCCGAGGAGATGGTGCGGCAGCTGGCGATCGGTCAGGAAACGATAGTACGCACGGCGCGCAGCGCATTTCCCGCTGCCGATGAAGCGAACGATGAGCCGACCGCTGACCTGCTGACGCAGCGCATGCAGATTCACGAAAAGAACGCCTGGATGCTTCGCAGCATGCTGGCCTGATAACCATGGAGAAAATGATGTTGGACAATCTTGAAGGAAAACGAATCCCGGACGTAACGTTCCGCACCCGTAAGGATCACGAGTGGGTAGACGTCACCTCGGCTGAGATCTTCGACGGGAGGACCGTTGTACTGTTCTCGCTGCCGGGCGCATTCACGCCCACCTGCTCGTCTTCGCATGTGCCGCGTTACAACCAGCTGGTGCCGCAGTTCCAGGCAAATGGTGTTGACGAAGTCATCTGCGTTTCGGTCAACGACGCGTTCGTCATGAACGAGTGGAAGCGTTCGCAGAAAGCGGAGCGCGTTACCTTCCTCCCGGACGGCAACGGCGAATTTTCTGACAAGATGGGCCTGCTGGTCGGCAAGGAAGATCTCGGCTTCGGCAAGCGTTCATGGCGCTACTCAATGCTGGTTCGCGACGGCGTCATCGAAAAGATGTTCATCGAGCCGGAAGAGCCAGGCGATCCGTACCACGTCTCGGACGCGGACACGATGCTGAAGCACCTCGACCCTGAAGGCGAGTTCCCGCATGACGTCGCCATCTTCTCTCGCGAAGGCTGTCAGTTCTGCGCCCGCGCCAAGGACCTGCTCGAGGAAGCCGGCTTTGAATACGAGGAACTGGTACTGAACCGCGATTACACGGACCGCACGCTGCGTGCCCTTTCGAAGGGCATTACCTACCCGCAGGTATTCATCAACGGCCAGCTCATCGGCGGTTCGGATGATCTTGCCGAATGGCTTGCCAACGGCGACCTGCAGACGCGCAGCGCGGCCTGATCAACCTCTGACATAGAGGTCCGATTCTGGCTAGTTCGAGACCTTGCCCCGAGTATACTGTGGCCTCCAACGAGGCGACGGTATGCTCGAGAGCAAGGTTTTTGAACAAGCGCGGATTTCCCGCGACGCCCGATTCGACGGGCGTTTTTTCATTGGCGTAAAGACGACAGGTATCTACTGCCGTCCGATCTGTCCTGCCAATACACCCAAAAGCGAAAACGTCGTTTTCTACCCGACGGCCGCCGCGGCAGGCGAGGCTGGCTTCCGCCCCTGCCTCCGCTGCCGTCCCGAATGCGCGCCCGGAACACCGGCGTGGGCCGGCACGTCGACGACTGTTCGACGCGGGCTAGGGTTGATTGCCGACGGCGCTCTCGACGACGGCAGTATTGAACAACTCGCAGATCGACTAGGTGTCACCAGTCGCCATCTCAGGCGGCTGTTCACGAAGCATGTCGGCGCAAGTCCGCTGGCCGTGGCGCACACCCAGCGGCTGCATCTTGCAAAGCAACTGATCGATCAGACCGCCATGTCGATGACCGATATCGCGGTCGCGTCAGGGTTTGGCAGCACACGGCGATTTAACGACGCGTTCAGCAAAGCCTGGGGCCGCAGTCCGCGTGAACTGCGGCGCCGCAGCGAACCGTTGGTAAAACAGGAAGCACTGACGGTACGACTGCCATTCCGGGCCCCATTTGACTTCGATTTCCTGGCAGGCTTTTTCGAGATGCGCGCGATACCGGGTGTCGAAGTTGTATCGTCGGGACGCTACATGCGAAGCGCCACGATCGATGGTCGTAGCGGAGTGATAGAAGTCGAACGCGATGGCAATCATCTGGCGCTGACGTTGCGTGGGTTTCGGACCCGCTCATTGTTGCCGATCATTCAACGCGTGCGAACCCTGTTTGATCTGGACGCTTCGCCATCTGACATAGAGCGTGTGCTATGTCGCGATTCCAAACTCAGGGCACTGCACAAACATACTCCGGGGATTCGGGTGCCAGGTGCCTGGGACGGCTTCGAAGTCACAGTTCGCGCGATTCTTGGGCAGCAGGTTTCCGTGGCCGCAGCGACAACTTTGTCCGGTCGAGTCGCAAAGCGTTACGGTGATCCGCTGGGCCCTGACTTCGATCGCGAGCATGCTCCAACACACCTCTTCCCCACGCCCGAACGGCTATCGCGGGCGCGTTTCAACAATATGGGTATTGTCGGCGCGCGCATAGACACGATCCGTCGCGTTGCGAAGGCGGTCGTCAACGGCGATATCGATTTTGATGCTCCGCAGGATACGACTGAATTCTGTCGGTCGCTCACATCGATCAAGGGAATCGGCGACTGGACGGCTCAGTATGTCGCGATGCGTGTGCTCAAGGATCCCGACGCATTCCCGCACAGCGATCTTGGCCTGCTGCGCGCTTATGACGTTGCGGGGCAAGACAGGATGAAACCGGCGGAGTTACTGCGACTTGCCGAACACTGGAGGCCGTGGCGAGCCTACGCAGCTTTGCTGTTGTGGACCGCGTCGGCCGGAGGATGAGAAATGTACTACTGTTACTTTGATACACCGATCGGCGAGCTGTTGCTTGCGGGCGAGCAGGACGCACTGTCGATCATTGGTTTCCCGAAAGGCTCAATGCGACGTGACCCTGAGCCAGACTGGATTTACAACGAGCAACCGTTCGAGGCCGTGCGCAAACAGCTGGCCGAGTACTTTGCGGGGGAGCGCAAGGACTTCGACGTGCCGCTCGCGTTGTCCGGGACCGAGTTCCAGGTCAGCGTGCTCGAAGCTTTGCAGACGATCCCTTACGGTGAAACAACGTCGTATGGCGCAATCGCACAGCAGATTGGGCGTCCGAAAGCTGTACGCGCCGTTGGTGCTGCAAACGGGCGCAATCCGATTCCGATCATCGTCCCTTGCCATCGAGTCATCGGCAGCGGCGGTGATCTCACGGGGTTTGGCGGTGGCCTGGATACCAAGGAAGCATTGCTGCGCCTCGAAGCTGAAAATAGCGGCAGTCTGCTTTAGATCTTCTTGTTCGTCATGGCGAGCAGCGCTTCTGATGGCTCGACGCCATCGATCAGACGGTCATCTGCTCGCAGGTAGGTAAGTCTCGTTTCCACGTCGAGTACGCCGGCCCAGATGGGCGTGGCATAGTCAGACTCTTCATCGCCAGGCATCTTGTTTGCGTGTTTGGCAGACGCTGATTCAATATCGACTGCGATGACGCCAGTCATCTTTACTTCGTTAACGGTCGACTCGCGAACCTCGGCCCAGCGGCCCGGCATGGTGCATTCGGAGATCACCTCAAGGGCATGCAGTTTCTCCGCTTCGTCATCGACGAAGCGCGGCTTTCCGTAGACCGTTGCCGAGCGGTAATTCATCGAAGAGTTGAAAGCCGAACGCGCATAAACAATGCCATCCACATGAGTCACGTTGATGCACGCGAGGTCGGTATCCTCCAACAGGCGAATGATGCGTGCTTTGCGGGCGCCATGCAGGTAAATCGTTTCGCCTTCACGCCCGAACAGCATCGGTACGACTACCGGGTTGCCGTCCTGGATGAAACCGACACTGGCGACGAGTGCCGAGTCGAGAATCCGATGAACGGTTTCCTTGTCGTACGCCGCCTTCTCGGCAATCTGCCGCACCTTGTTCTGCTTTGTGAGCTCGTAAGACTCTGACACTTCAACTCCCCGTCAATTCAGGACCATTGGTGCGATCTTATAGGCCGCGAGCGACACGATCACTATCGCAAAAAGGTTAAGCACCAGGCCGGCCCTGGCCATCCTCGGAATCGTCAGCATGCCTGATCCGAAGACGATCGCGTTTGGCGGTGTAGCGACCGGCAGCATGAATGCGCAACTCGCAGCGAGTGTGACCGGGACGAGCAACACTATCGGGTCGTAGCCGGCGTCGATGGCGATCGCGCCGACGACCGGCAGGAACGTGGCAGTAGTCGCGATGTTGCTGGTCAGCTCCGTCAGGAAAATGATCATGGCCGCTGCGATCAGCACGATGGCGACCAGAGGTAACGAGCCGACCGCTTCCAGGCTTGCACCCAGCCACTGTGACAGGCCGGTTCTTGAAACGGCTCCCGCAAGCGTCAGGCCGCCACCAAACAACAGCAGCACACCCCACGGAAGTTGCTCCGCATACTTCCAGCGCAGCAACAGCGGGTCGCTTTTCTCGCCGCTCGGAACGAGGAACATCAGCATTGCGCCGGCGATGGCGATCAGGGAGTCATCGAGAGCGCCAAGGCCGTTAACCTTCACGAGCAATGGGCGGAATATCCAGGTCATTGCCATGATCACGAACACGATCGCGACGCGTTGTTCGGGCACGGTAATGCTGCCCATTTCTTCTTTCATGCGGCGCAACGTCGCGATGCCTTCCGGCGATGTGTGAAAGTCGACTTTGAATACCCAGCGCGTCATCGCGAGCCAGGCGAGCGGCAGCATCAAGGCGGAGACGGGCAGGCCGACGAGCATCCAGTTGGCAAACGCGATTTCCTGGTCGTAGTTCTCGAGCATGAATGCCGCGAACATCGCGTTCGGTGCAGTGCCAACGAGGGTCGAGATGCCGCCAATCGTTGCGCCGTAGGCGACGCCAAGCAGCAGCGCAAACTGGAAGTCCTCTTTGCCCCTATCGTCGAGCGTGTCGACGGTCTTGTGAATAACCGTGATGATCGATACCGCGATCGGCAACAGCATCATGGTCGTTGAGGTATTCATAACCCACATTGAAATCAATGCGCTGGCCAGCATGAAACCGCCGACCAGTGAGCGACCGTTGCCACCGGCGTATTGCAGCACGGTCAGGGCGATGCGCCGGTGCAGGTTCCAGCGCTGCATGGCGAACGCGACGATGAAGCCGCCGAGGAACAGGTACAGGACCTTGTTCGCATACGGCGCGGTTGTTTCCTGGATGGCCGCAATGCCGAGCATCGGGAAGGCGACGATCGGCAGCAATGCGGTAACTGCGATTGGCACCGCTTCCGTGGCCCACCAGACAGCCATCCAGATTCCAATGGCCGCGGTCGCCCAGGCCGGATCGGCGAGATTATCCGGGGCTCCAACGAGCAGCATCAGTGCGGCGAGCGAAGGTCCGAGAAACAGTCCGACAGTCTGGCTTTTGGTCCGGCCCTGAACGGCCATCGAATCGGTCACGTGCGATTCCTTGTTATTTTTTGGCAGCCGCCACACTACCGTATTCGCCGGTGCTTGGATATCAGCCTAAATATAGTGGTTTGCTCGCCTTCGACCACTAGATGTAGTAGCATTCCGTGCGTACCAATTCGGTACGCACGGAGATGAGATGTAGCAAGGCAAGCTGGCGCGTAGCCATGCCGGATGCGTGACTCGAAGGCGGGTGATTCGTGAACCCTCTCATCACACCACCTGTAGCGACGGAATCCTGCAAACCGTTGCACTCCTCGAAGAAGCGAAACGCCGAGCCCGGAGCGTGATAGCCGAATGCCTCGACAACATGACGTTGACAGGGATTCAGATGCGACGACGATCCAGCCCGATACATCTTCTGCTTACTCTGCCGCCCAGACTCTGGGCGGCTTTTTTAACCATGATGGTTTTATGCGGCTGCGCCACCAGCGCACCCGAGACTCCGTATCCTGCATTCCGCAACGTCGACGCTTTGTTCGACTCCTTTATCGCCACGATCCCCGGTGTACGGGCAAAGCAGTTTTCGACGGACCAGCGAACCCGTCGCAGCAGCAACCGCGTCGATCTGCCGCGCGACTGGACCGGCACGACTGGCGGCGCGCCCGGATCGTCTGTCGAGATTCTTGTGCTGGAAGGCAAGCTGATGCTGGCGGACATCGAGCTCGGTCCAGGAGGTTATGCCTACGTCCCGGCAGGGTCGATGGGATTCAGGCTGGAGTCGGAATTCGGTGCTCGTATCCTCTGGCTCGTTAACGACACCAACCCGGCATCGATGATCCGCACGCCGATCATTCTCGATAGCAATCTCGTCGACTGGCAGGCGACCGATGTCCCCGGCCTTTCCCGAAAGATTCTGCGCGAGGATCCTGGGAGCGGCGAACGAGTCTGGCTCGAGAAGACTGCGGGTGGTGTGGCATTGCCCTGGATGTCATCGACCGCGGCGCGCGAAGGATTCCTGGTATCGGGAACGCAGCAATACACCGAGTGTGTGAATGGCACGGCGATCAGTGGTGAATATCTGGCCGGCGGCTATTTCCTGCGGCCACCGAATACCATGCATGGCGGTCCGGGATCGAGCGGAGAAGCGACCTGGCTCATGCGCGAGCTGGCGCCTGCGCAGTCGACGACCTGGCCTGCCTGCGGCAACTAGACTACTTAATCAGCTTCGTGATCTTGCGACCCATGGCCATGAGCTTGGTCAGTGTCGGTGTTGGTACGTCGCTGATCTGCTCGTACCAGCTGCTCGTCGACTCAACGAAGTCGAGCATGTTGTGCACGCGTTCCCTCGTTACCGGGTCAGTGTCGCGTTCGCGGTCGATATCCGCGGCACAGTCCCGGAGCATGGCGAGCGTCGGATTGAGTTCACGCTGCTTGCGCTGCTCGATGATGACTCGAAACAGCTCCCACACATCGTGGATGGATTCGAAGTAGTCGCGTCGGTCGCCCAGCATGTGGGTCATGCGCACGAGGCCGTAGCTTTGCAGCTCACGAATGCTGGTGCTTACATTCGAGCGGGCGACGGACAGCAGGTCAACGATTTCGTCGGCGTGCAGTGGATTCGGTGACAGGTAGAGCAGGGCCTGAATCTGGGCCACGGTGCGGTTGGTACCCCAGCGCGTGCCCATCTCGCCCCAGTGCAGGACGTACTTCTCAACCGCCGGCGTCATTTCCATCAGTCATTTCTCTTATTTCTGTCTTGACTGAAATTACGCCTGTCCGGCCCGGATCTCAAGCGGTTACGGTGCTGTCGCGGTAGCAATGATGCGGTGCGGTGCCGGCCAGCCCTCGACGGTCTTCGACGGTTCCCCGGGATCGAGCGCCTCGCGCAATGACTCAAATTGCATCCATTCCGTCGAACGCTGCTCGTCGATTGTGGTGACAGTCCGATCGACAATGCTCACGTCTTCGAATCCGGACTCTCCGAGCCATTCCAGCAGCAGTGATTCGGTCGGCAGATGCCAAACGTTGCGCATGCGTGCGTAGCGACCGTCCGGTGTTCTGGCGACGGGCTCAGCGCCCGGCAGGTAGAGCGTTTCGAGGACCAGCTGACCGCCCGGACGCAGGGTTTGCCGCAGCTCATCCAGGTGCTCCAGCGGTTTGCGCCGATGATAAAGAACACCCATCGAAAACGTTGTGTCAAAAACTGCAGCCGGCAGCGGCAGCTCCTCCATACGCGCTGGCAGTACAAAGACATTCTCGCGCTTTGCAAAGTGGTTGATCGCGGCAAACTGCATGACGAATAATGTTGTGGGGTCGACGCCGATCACGTGGCGCGCGCCAGCCTCAGCCATGCGCAGCGCGTAGTAGCCGTTACCGCAGCCGATGTCGAGAACGTTGCGGCCGTCGAGCGGTTCGATGACGTCGCAGAAGCGCTCCCACTTCCAGTCGCTGCGCCATTCGGTATCGATGTGAATACCGCCGAGATCGAGCGGTCCCTTGCGCCAGGGGTGCAGCCCCATGAGCCCATCCCGCAACTCGTCGGACGCCACTGCAGCGCCGCGAATCCCGGTGCAGGCAGCTTCCCAGCGGGCAAAGTCGCCGTGGCCGGCAGGGGATAGCCTTGCACGGGCCAGCGGCAGCAATGTCTCGGTCCAGTCGGGAATGCCGAGGGTGGCAAAGGCCTCTGAAAGCCGCGTTTCATCGAGCATGACGAGCTACCTGATCGCGATGATCGATACGAAATTGAAGTAACGCAGCCACACCGCCGAGCGCGCAAAGCCGGCAGCCGACAAGCGTTCGCGATGCGCCGCAACGGTCTCAGGGACCAGCACATTCTCGAGTGCTGCGCGCTTGCGCGCGATTTCCATCTCGCTGTAGTGATTGCGCCGTTTGTGCTCGTGATGCAGGTCGATCAGTAACTGTTCCATGTCGTCGTTCTCATCGACGACTTTTTCCGACAGCACCAGCAGTCCGCCCTCGTTCATGCCGTCGGCAATCCGGCGCATCATTTCGTTGCGATCTTCCATCTTCAGGAATTGCAGGGTGTAGTTCAGAACGACCATTGATGCGTTGCCGATAACTGTTTGCCGGATATCGCCCTGCCGTATCTCGACGGTGGCAGCCCGCTCATTGGCGCGGTCGTCTTCGTCGATGACTTTGCGGCAGCGTTCGACCATAGCGTCGGAAAGGTCAACGCCGACGATGTGGCAGTCCTGCGCCTGGATACCCTGGCGCATTGCCAGCGTCGCGGCTCCCAGCGAACAGCCCAGGTCATAGCAATTCGTACCGTCGGTGACGTAGCGTGCCGCGAGTGAGCCAATGGCTTCAATGGAGGCTTGGTAACCTGGAATCGAACGCCTCAGCATGTCGGGAAACACTCGGGCGACGTCGGCATTGAACCGGAATGGTTCAGTGCCGGGATTTTCCGTATAAATCTTGTCGGTGGTCATTGGGTCGTTTCGCCGGGATAATCGCGCCTATGCTACGCGAACTTCATGAAGAACTCGGAATCCCTGCGGACTATGACGCCGAAGGCACGCGCCCGACGTTTGCCGAGGCCGAAGAGCTGGTCGATGTCGGCCCGAACCTGGTCGGACGAATGCAGCGCCTGACGCCAGGGACTGCCGTAGCCTGGAGTGACATGGTCGCGGCCGCCGATACGGACGGCGTCCGCCTGATGATCGTTTCCGGGTTTCGAAGCGTGGACTACCAGGCGCGATTGATCCGGAAAAAAATCAATGCAGGTCAACCAGTTAGCGATATCTTGACCGTAAATGCCGCGCCAGGGCACTCGGAGCACCATACCGGCCGGGCCGTCGACATAGCCACACCGGGATCGCGACCGCTGACCGAGGAATTCGAGGCTACCGACGCGTTCAGCTGGCTGGTCGGGAATGCCGCCCGATTCGGTTTTTCGATGAGCTACCCAAGGGACAATCCGGGTGGTTTCATCTATGAGCCATGGCACTGGGCCCGGGCCGGGCGGGATTAGCTCGAAATCCCCGCACCATGCGGGTTTCGGGACATTTTCGCGGCTGCGAGATTCTTTGAAAAAACACCCTCTCAGCTGTTGACTTGAGCGGCCGGCGGATAGAAAATGCCCGGCTTGCGTACCGGAGGGGTACTCAAGCGGTCAACGAGGGCAGACTGTAAATCTGCTGGCTATGCCTACGTAGGTTCGAATCCTACCCCCTCCACCAGATGATGGTGCAGCTGGGGGAGATTCCACCAGTGGCCGGCAACGCGACGACACGACGACAATTCGATCGAATCCGGACAGTTTAGAGAGCGGGACTGTCAGGATTTTTGTACGTCTGAAAAAGGCAAAAATCGAAGCGTCAGTGGCTCGCGAGGCGAACCGAAATTGCAGGCGTGTATATATACAAGGTGTCACGACTGCGAAAAGGCGGGTGTAGTTCAATGGTAGAACCTCAGCCTTCCAAGCTGATGATGTGGGTTCGATTCCCATCACCCGCTCCAAATTGGAAGGATGTTCTGCGCCCAGGCAGATTGCCCACATAGCTCAGGGGCAGAGCACTTCCTTGGTAAGGAAGAGGTCCCCGGTTCAAATCCGGGTGTGGGCTCCAGATTGTAGGAGCGGTGCAAACCGCATTTTTCGAAAAGCAGTTTTCAACTTAGGCGCGGGATAAGGACAATGTCTAAAGAAAAATTTGAGAGAACTAAGCCGCACGTAAACGTAGGCACGATTGGTCACGTTGACCATGGCAAGACGACGCTGACGGCGGCGCTGACGAAGGTCATGGCGGAACAGCACGGTGGTGAAGTTCAGGCCTACGACCAGATTGATAACGCCCCTGAAGAGCGCGAGCGTGGCATCACGATCGCGACGGCGCACGTTGAGTACGAGTCGACCAACCGTCACTACGCTCACGTTGACTGCCCGGGACACGCTGACTACGTGAAGAACATGATCACGGGTGCAGCGCAGATGGACGGCGCGATTCTTGTTGTATCGGCAGCTGACGGCCCGATGCCGCAGACGCGCGAGCACATTCTTCTGGCCCGCCAGGTAGGTGTTCCGTACATCGTTGTGTACATGAACAAGGCCGACCAGGTTGACGACGAAGAGCTGCTGGAGCTGGTTGAGATGGAGGTTCGTGATCTCCTGTCAACGTACGAGTTCCCGGGCGACGACACGCCGATCATCACGGGTTCAGCGCTGAAGGCGTTTGAAGGCGACGAATCAGACATCGGCGTACCTTCGATCCTGAAGCTGGTTGATCAGATGGACTCGTACATTCCGGAGCCGGAGCGTGCGATCGACGGTGACTTCCTGATGCCGGTAGAGGACGTGTTCTCTATTTCGGGTCGTGGCACGGTCGTAACGGGTCGTATCGAGCGCGGAATCGTTAACGTTGGTGACGAGATCGAGATCGTTGGTATCAAGGACACGGACAAGACGACCTGCACGGGCGTTGAGATGTTCCGCAAGCTGCTTGACCAGGGTCAGGCTGGCGACAACGTTGGTGTTCTTCTGCGTGGTACGAAGCGTGAAGAAGTTGAGCGTGGCCAGGTACTGGCGAAGCCGGGATCGATCACGCCGCACACGAAGTTCGAGGCAGAGGTCTACATCCTGACGAAGGACGAGGGTGGTCGTCACACGCCGTTCTTCAAGGGATACCGTCCTCAGTTCTACTTCCGTACGACGGACGTGACGGGTGCTGTTGAGCTGCCGGAAGGCACCGAGATGGTCATGCCGGGCGACAACGTACAGATGGTAGTAGAGCTGATCGCACCGATCGCCATGGAAGACGGCCTGCGCTTCGCTATCCGCGAAGGTGGTCGTACCGTGGGTGCCGGTGTGGTGGCAAAAATCATCGACTAAGGTCATTAGCTAGGGTCCGGTTTCGCAGGAACCGGACCCACTTGTTAAAAGAAAGTAGGCCAGTAGCTCAATTGGCAGAGCGGCGGTCTCCAAAACCGCAGGTTGGGGGTTCGATTCCCTCCTGGCCTGCCACTTTTGGGCTACTTGGTTTTTAAATCATGAGTGCACAGACAGAAACATCACCGAGCGGCGCGCTCGACATCGTCAAGCTGCTGTTGGCAGCTGCGACGCTGGTCGGCGGGCTGTACGCCTATTACTACTATGAGCCGGATTACGCCCAGGCGGTCCGCGTGCTCATGGTGCTTGGCGGCACGATTGCCGGAATCGGCATCGCAATGACCAGCACCCAGGGGCAGCGTCTCTGGCACTTCACGCAGGAATCGCGCGTGGAGATTCGCAAGGTTGTCTGGCCGACCAAGGCGGAAACGACGCAGACCGCGATCGCGGTATTCGTGTTCACGCTGGTGATGATGCTGTTCTTCTTTCTCCTCGATCTGGGGTTGAAAGCGCTGATCGACGTTTTCGTCGGCTGATCTGGAAGCACCGGAGGAAGAACGAAAGTGGCTCAACGCTGGTACATCGTGCATGCCTATTCGAACTTCGAGCACCGCGTAAAGTCGGCGCTTGAGGAACGAATTGAGCGCATGGGTTTGCAGGACAAGTTTGGTGAGATTCTCGTGCCCACCGAAGAAGTCGTGGAAATGCGTGAAGGCTCGAAGCGTCGCAGCGAGCGCAAGTTCTTCCCGGGCTACGTGCTCGTCCAGATGGAAATGGATGACGAGACCTGGCACCTCGTAAAAGAGGTACCGAAGGTACTTGGCTTCATCGGTGGTTCGAGCGATCGTCCCGCGCCGATCACCGAAGCCGAAGCCGATCGCATCCTGCAGCGTGTGCAGGAAGGTGTCGACAAGCCGCGTCCCAAGGTTCTGTTCGAGCCGGGCGAGGTGGTTCGCGTCACCGATGGCCCGTTCAACGACTTCTCAGGAGTTGTGGAGCAGGTCAATTACGAGAAAAACCGACTGCAGGTTGCAGTACAGATTCTGGGCCGGTCGACTCCTGTGGAGCTCGACTTCGGTCAAGTCGAGAAGTCGTAAGGCTTCTCATATACATACGAGGAGCTGTGGCTCGACCACAGCGTTTGAACTCGAAGAGGTAATACAAAATGGCTAAGAAGGTTGCCAGCTACATCAAGCTGCAGGTACCGGCCGGCCAGGCGAACCCGTCGCCGCCAGTTGGTCCCGCCCTCGGTCAGCACGGTGTCAACATCATGGAGTTCTGCAAGGCGTTCAACGCGCAGACCCAGGGTGTAGAACCCGGACTGCCGATTCCCGTGATCATCACGGTCTATAACGACCGCTCGTTCACGTTCATTTCCAAGACCCCGCCTGCCGCAGTTCTGCTGCGTAAGGCTGCCGGTGTTGCCAAAGGTTCGGGTACGCCGAACACCGCAAAGGTCGGCAAGGTTACTCGTGCGCAGCTCGAAGAGATTGCCACGACGAAAATGCCTGACCTGACGGCCGCCGACATGGACGCCGCCGTTCGCACGATTGCGGGCACGGCGCGCAGCATGGGTCTCGATGTAGAGGGAGTGAACTAATGGCGAAGTTGAGCAAAAAGCAGCAGGCGGCTCGTGAAAAAGTAACCGCCGGGCAGGACTACGCAGTTGCTGATGCGCTGGGTCTCGTCAAAGAGCTGGCAACGGCAAAATTCCCCGAGAGCATCGACGTATCGGTGAACCTCGGTGTGGACCCGCGTAAGTCCGACCAGGTAGTTCGTGGTTCTACGGTTCTGCCGAATGGCACCGGCAAGTCGGTTCGCGTCGCGGTATTCGCCCAGGGCGAGAACGCTGACAAGGCAACCGCCGCTGGTGCAGACATCGTTGGTTTCGAAGACCTCGCTGAGTCGGTCAAGAAAGGTGAGATGAACTTCGACGTTGTTATCGCAACACCTGATGCGATGCGCGTTGTCGGCCAGCTCGGCCAGATCCTTGGCCCGCGCGGCCTGATGCCGAACCCGAAGGTTGGCACGGTTACCGCCGACGTCGAGGGCGCCGTCAAGAATGCCAAGGCTGGCCAGGTTCGTTACCGCACCGACAAGGCAGGCATCGTGCATTGCCCGATCGGTCGTGCCGACTTTGAAGTGAACGCGCTCGAGGAAAACCTCGTCGCGCTGCTCGCTGACCTGAAGAAAGCCAAGCCGGCATCGGCCAAAGGTTCGTACTTCAAGAAGCTCACAGTCTCATCGACGATGGGACCGGGAGTTGCCGTCGACCGCGGCACGGTCGACGTATAAAGAACCGGGGACAGGATTATTCCTGTCCCCTATGCAATTCATGAACACTCCACTAAGGATTGTTCGTGGCTAGCCGCAAGGACGCGGCGATCGTCGAAGACCACAGGCGACCCCGTTGATTCGGAGTCTTAATAACCGCCTGTGCAGATGGTGTTACCTGAGTCAGTTGGCTGGCAACGGTTATCCATCCGACAAGGAAGCATGACGCTTCCGAAAGGGTGTGAATGAGGTTCGCCTCGTTCACTTTTTGGTTGTAACCGTAAGCCAGGAGAAATCATGGCACTGAGAATCGAAGACAAGAAAGCACTTGTCAAAGAGGTAAACGCGGTTGCTGGAGAAGCTGTCACGGCCGTTGCGGCTGAGTACAGGGGTCTCTCGGTAGGTGAGATGACGGAGCTGCGCAAAGAAGCGCGCAACGCCGGTGTCTACCTGCGTGTCGTCAAAAACACGCTGGCGCGTCGCGCCGTTGAGGGAACCGACTTTGAGTGCATGCAAGACACGCTCAAGGGTCCGATCCTGCTTGCTTTTGCCAAAGACGATCCAGGTGCCGCTGCCAGGGTTATCAAAGACTTTGCCAAGGAGCACGAAGCTCTGCAGGCAGTCTCGTTATCAGCCGGCGGGCAACTTATGCCCGGGTCTGATCTCAAGAAGTTGGCGGATCTGCCGACGCTTGATCAGGCTCGCGCAATGCTGCTCGGCGTCATGGTAGCTCCGATGAGCCAGATGGTACGCACGCTTGCAGAACCTCCTGCGATGCTCGCGCGGACGATGTCCGCTCGTGGCAGCCAGGAAGCTGCATAAGGATTGGTTACAAGAATCGAATTCCTGACTCAGGAAATCATTTAGAGGAAATAGTGAAATGGCACTTTCTAACGAAGATCTGCTTAAAGAACTGAGCGCAAAGCCCATTATGGAAGTTGTCGAGCTCGTAAAGATGCTCGAGGAAGAGTGGGGCGTTTCTGCCGCTGCACCTGTTGCTGTTGCTGCCGGCCCGGCCGCTGGTGACGCAGGTGAAGCTGCTGCCGAGAAGGATGAGTTCGACGTCGTACTCACGAGCTTCGGCGACGGCAAGGTTAACGTCATTAAGGCAGTACGCGGCATCACCGGTCTTGGCCTCAAGGAAGCTAAAGACATGGTTGAAGGCGCACCGTCGACCGTCAAGGAAGGCGTTGCCAAGGACGAAGCAGAAGAAGTCAAGAAGCAGCTTGAAGAAGCCGGCGCTACCGTCGAGCTCAAGTAAGGCTGTTGCAACTTTCA
Organism: Woeseiaceae bacterium; assembly: GCA_965224725.1. GTDB lineage: Bacteria > Pseudomonadota > Gammaproteobacteria > Steroidobacterales > Woeseiaceae > UBA1847. Next base: position 1,979,532 of record CBDCZZ010000002.1, on the reverse strand, counting down.
AGTTGCGCCACCCGACAGGGTACCAGGTGCCCATGGGTACAAGTCGGGCAAGCAGTCAGTCGCTTTGCGGCTGGCTGCTTTCCCGCGTCTGTAATTAAATCCTAACGAGGATTTTTCGAATGGCTTATTCATTCACTGAGAAAAAGCGAATCCGCAAGAACTTCGGTAAACGTCCGACGATCCTGGACGTACCGTACCTGCTGTCAATCCAGGTCGATTCGTACAACAAGTTCCTGCAGACATCGAAGACGATCGAAGATCGTGACGATATTGGTCTGCACGCGGCCTTCCAGTCGGTATTCCCGATTGTCAGCTACTCTGGCAACGCGGCACTCGAGTACGTGAGCTATCGCCTCGGCGAGCCCGTGTTCGACGTCAAGGAATGCCAGATGCGCGGCCTGACCTACGCGGCTCCGATCCGTGTACTGGTCCGCCTCGTCATTTATGACAAGGAAGCCAGCGGCAGCCAGAAGCCCGTGAAGGACATTCGCGAGCAGGAAGTCTACCTCGGTGAAATGCCACTGATGACCGACCACGGTACGTTTGTAATCAACGGTACCGAGCGCGTCATCGTGTCCCAGCTGCATCGTAGCCCGGGCGTGTTCTTCGATCACGACAAGGGCAAGACGCACAGCTCGGGCAAACTGCTGTTCTCTGCGCGCGTGATTCCTTACCGTGGTTCGTGGCTCGATTTCGAGTTCGATCCAAAGGATTCGGTCTTCGCGCGTATTGACCGTCGCCGCAAACTGCCGGTGACGATCATCCTGCGTGCGCTCGAGATGAGCAACGAGGAAATGCTGGACCTGTTCTTCGAGACCAACGATTTCTACCTCTCCGAGAAGGAAATCAAGATGGGTCTCGTGGCGGATCGCCTGCGTGGCGAAACTGCGGCATTCGATATCAAGCTCGGCCGCAAGATGATTGTCGAAGAAGGCAAGCGAATCACTGCCAAGCACGTTCGCGATATGAACAAGTCGACCGTCGACAAGCTGGTAGTACCGAACGTGTACCTCGAGGGCAAGATCCTCGCGCACGACATCGTCGACACCGAGACGGGCGAACTGCTCGCAGCCGCCAACGCAGAGCTGACCGAAGAACTTGTGCAGCAGCTGATCGAGGCCGGCATCGAACACATCCGCACGCTCTGGGTTAACGATCTCGATCGCGGTCCGTTCATCTCGAACACGCTGAACATCGACCCGTCTACGACACGTCTCGAGGCGCTGGTAGAAATTTACCGCATGATGCGTCCTGGTGAGCCGCCGACCAAGGAAGCGGCTGAGAACCTGTTCCAGAACCTGTTCTTCAACGCCGATCGCTACGACCTGTCGGCTGTTGGTCGCATGAAGTTCAACCGTCGTGTTGGACGTGATCACTCCGAAGGTGAAGGCGTTCTGACGAAGGAAGACATTCTCGACGTTCTGAAGACGCTGATCGATATCCGTAACGGTTACGGCACGGTCGATGACATCGACCACCTCGGCAACCGTCGCGTACGCAGCGTCGGCGAGATGGCTGAGAATGCCTTCCGCGTCGGCCTGGTTCGCGTCGAGCGCGCCGTCAAGGAACGCCTGACGCAGGCGGAGGCCGATGGCCTGATGCCGCAGGACATGATCAATGCGAAGCCGGTTGCCGCCGCCGTCAAGGAATTCTTCGGTTCCAGCCAGCTGTCGCAGTTCATGGACCAGAACAACCCGCTGTCGGAAGTTACGCATAAGCGTCGCGTCTCCGCACTTGGCCCGGGTGGCCTGACGCGCGAACGTGCGGGCTTCGAGGTACGCGACGTTCATCCGACGCACTACGGTCGTGTCTGCCCGATTGAGACGCCTGAAGGACCGAACATTGGTCTGATCAACTCGCTGGCCGTGTACGCACGCACCAACGAGTACGGTTTCCTCGAGACGCCGTACCGCAAGGTCAACAACGGCAAGGTAACGAGCGACATCGAGTACCTGTCCGCGATTGAAGAAAGCCAGTTCATCGTTGCGCAGGCAAACTCGGAACTCGACAAGACCGGCAAGTTCGTCGAAGACCTCGTTGCAGTACGTCACAAGAACGAGTTCACGCTGGCTGCACCGGAAGACATCTCGTACATGGACGTCAGCCCGCGCCAGATCGTTTCGGTTGCTGCGGCACTGATCCCGTTCCTCGAGCACGATGACGCCAACCGCGCCCTGATGGGCTCGAACATGCAACGCCAGGCTGTCCCGACGCTGCGAGCAGAAGCGCCGCTCGTGGGTACCGGTATTGAGCGTGCCGTGGCCGTCGACTCTGGTGTTACGGTCGTCGCGAAGCGTGGCGGTATCGTTGATTCGGTTGACGCGTCGCGCATCGTCGTTCGCGTTAACGATGACGAGACGACTGCCGCAGAGCCGGGTGTCGACATCTACAACCTGACAAAGTACACGCGTTCGAACCAGAACACGTGCATCAACCAGCGTCCGCTCGTGAAGAACGGCGACCAGATTGCGGCTGGCGATGTCATGGCCGACGGTCCTTCGACGGATATGGGCGAGCTCGCGCTTGGCCAGAACCTGAAGGTCGCGTTTATGCCGTGGAACGGCTACAACTTCGAGGACTCGATCCTGATTTCGGAACGTGTCGTCAAGGAAGACCGTTTCACGACGATCCACATCGAAGAACTGCAATGTGTAGCTCGCGACACCAAGCTGGGCTCGGAAGACATCACGTCGGATATCCCGAACGTCGGTGACGCCGCACTCGCAAAACTCGACGAGTCGGGTATCGCGTTCATCGGCGCCGAGGTCAAGGCGGGCGACATCCTCGTCGGCAAGGTCACGCCGAAGGGCGAGACCCAGCTGACGCCGGAAGAGAAACTGCTGCGCGCAATCTTCGGTGAGAAGGCGTCAGACGTAAAGGACACGTCACTGCGCGTACCGCCAGGCATGGATGGCACCGTCATCGACGTTCGCGTATTCACACGTGACGGCGTCGAGAAGGATGCTCGTGCACTGTCGATTGAAAAGTCAGAGCTTGAAGCAGTTCGCAAGGATCTCGACGATACGCTGCGCATTCTCGAAGAAGATATCTACGAGCGCGTAGAGCGCATGCTCACGGGCAAGATGGCGCAGGGTGGTCCGAACAAGCTGAAGTCCGGCGCGAAGATTACTAAGGCTTACCTCGAAGAGGTGCCGCGTGAGCAGTGGTTCGAGATTCGTCTCAAGAACGACGACGCGAACGAACAGCTTCAGAAGGCGTTTGAGCGCCTGAAAGCACAGCGCGATGAGTTCGATCGTCGCTTCGAAGAGAAGAAGACGAAGATCACGGCAGGCGACGACCTGGCGCCGGGCGTACTCAAGATGGTCAAGGTCTACCTGGCCGTCAAGCGCCGCATCCAGCCGGGTGACAAGATGGCTGGTCGCCACGGTAACAAGGGCGTTATCTCGACGATCGTTCCGGTTGAAGACATGCCGTTCCTCGAGGATGGTGAGCCGGTCGACATTGTCCTGAACCCGCTGGGCGTACCTTCGCGCATGAACGTCGGCCAGGTGCTCGAGACGCACCTCGGCTGGGCAGCCATGGGCGTGGGTCAGAAGATCAACGGCATGCTGAAGGCTCAGGAATCGGTTGCGAAGATTCGCAGCTTCCTCGTCGACGTCTACAACAAGACCGGCGGCAAGGTCGAAGACCTGAAGTCGTTCAACGACGAAGAGATCTTGGAGCTCGCAAGCAACCTGACCAGTGGTGTACCGACGGCGACGCCGGTATTCGACGGCGCGACCGAAGCCGAGATCAAGGGCCTGCTCGAGCTGGCCGACCTCGACGAGTCGGGTCAGTCGACGCTGTACGACGGTCGCACAGGCGACAAGTTCGATCGCGACGTCACGGTTGGCTACATGTACATGCTCAAGCTCAACCACCTGGTTGACGACAAGATGCACGCACGTTCGACCGGACCGTACTCGCTGGTCACGCAGCAGCCGCTGGGTGGTAAGGCGCAGTTCGGTGGCCAGCGCTTCGGTGAGATGGAGGTCTGGGCACTCGAAGCCTACGGCGCTTCCTACACGCTGCAGGAAATGCTGACCGTCAAGTCGGACGATGTGCAGGGCCGTACCAAGATGTACAAGAACATCGTGGACGGCGAGCACTACATGGATGCCGGTATGCCGGAATCGTTCAACGTACTGGTCAAGGAGATTCGCTCCTTGGGCATCAACATTGAGCTGGAGACAGACTAATGAAAGATCTCCTCAAGCTTTTCAAATACCAGAACCCGGTCGATGATTTCGATGCGATTCGCATCGGTCTGGCCTCTCCCGATATGGTCCGTTCGTGGTCATTCGGTGAGGTCAAAAAGCCGGAAACGATCAACTACCGTACGTTCAAGCCGGAACGCGATGGCCTGTTCTGCGCCAAGATCTTTGGCCCGATCAAGGACTACGAGTGCCTGTGCGGCAAGTACAAGCGCCTTAAGCATCGCGGTGTCGTCTGTGAGAAGTGTGGCGTTGAAGTCACGCAGACCAAGGTTCGTCGTGAGCGCATGGCGCACATCGACCTGGCGAGCCCGGTCGCGCACATCTGGTTCCTGAAATCACTGCCGTCGCGTATCGGCCTCATGCTCGACATGACGCTGCGCGAGATCGAGCGTGTCCTGTACTTCGAGGCGTTCGTCGTCGTCGAGCCGGGCATGACCGAGCTCGAGCGTGGCCAGCTGATGACCGACGAGATGTACCTCGAGGCTCTCGAGCAATACGGCGACGAGTTCGATGCCCGCATGGGTGCCGAAGCCGTTCGCGAAATGCTCTCGACGATCGACCTGCAGCGCGAAGTGCTGAAGGTTCGTGAAGACATCGACGCAACGCGTTCGGAAACCAAGATCAAGCGCCTGTCGAAGCGCCTCAAGCTGCTGGAGTCGTTTATCGAGTCCGGCAACAAGCCTGAGTGGATGGTCCTGACCGTCCTGCCGGTTCTGCCGCCGGACCTGCGTCCGCTGGTACCGCTGGATGGTGGCCGCTTCGCAACGTCAGATCTCAACGACCTGTACCGTCGCGTCATCAACCGTAACAACCGCCTCAGGCGCCTGCTCGAGCTGAACGCCCCGGACATCATTGTCCGCAACGAGAAGCGCATGCTGCAGGAGTCGGTTGACGCACTGCTCGACAACGGTCGTCGCGGTCGCGCCATCACGGGCACCAACAAGCGCCCGCTGAAGTCGCTGGCCGACATGATCAAGGGCAAGCAGGGTCGCTTCCGCCAGAACCTGCTCGGTAAGCGTGTCGACTACTCCGGCCGTTCGGTTATCGTGGTCGGCCCGACGCTGAAGCTGCACCAGTGTGGTCTGCCGAAGAAGATGGCGCTCGAGCTGTTCAAGCCGTTCATCTTCTCGAAGCTGCAGTTGCGTGGCGAAGCTACGACGATCAAGGCCGCCAAGCGTCTCGTCGAGCGCGAGGGAGCAGAGGTCTGGGATATTCTCGAAGAAGTCATTCGTGAGCATCCGGTCATGCTGAACCGCGCACCGACGCTGCACCGTCTGGGTATCCAGGCGTTCGAGCCGGTCCTGATTGAAGGTAAGGCAATCCAGCTGCATCCGCTCGTATGTACGGCGTTCAACGCTGACTTCGACGGTGACCAGATGGCTGTCCACGTACCGCTGTCGATCGAAGCACAGCTCGAAGCGCGCGCACTGATGATGTCGTCGAACAATATCCTGTCGCCGGCGAACGGTGACCCGATCATCGTGCCGTCGCAGGACGTCGTACTCGGCCTGTACTACATGACGCGCGAACGCATTAACGCCAAGGGTGAAGGCATGATCCTCGCGAACCTCGACGAAGCTCGTCGCGCGTTCGAAGCAGGCGCTGCCGAGCTGCAGGCGGAAGTGAAGATTCGTGTCACGGTGCACGAGCAGGACGAAGATGGTGAGATCCAGGAAGTCACGAAGATTGTCGACACGACGATCGGTCGCGCGCTGCTGTCGGCCATCCTGCCGAAGGGCCTCGAGTTCAAGCACATCAACAAGCCGATGTCGAAGAAGGCGATTTCGAACGTCATCAACGTTTGCTACCGCCAGCTTGGTCTGAAGCGCACCGTCGTCTTCGCCGATAAGCTGATGTACACGGGCTTCCGTCTGGCGACGAAGGCCGGTATCTCGATCGGTGTTAACGACATGGTCGTGCCGGACAACAAGCAGGAAATTCTTGCTGTTGCAGAAGCAGAGGTTAAGGAAATCCAGGACCAGTACGGTTCGGGTCTCGTAACCGATGGCGAGCGCTACAACAAGGTCGTCGATATCTGGTCGCGTACCAATGACCAGGTCGCCAAGGCGATGATGGACAAGCTCGGTACCGAGTCGGTCAAGGACGCCAAGGGCAAGACGGTCGAACAGGAATCGTTCAACTCGATCTACATGATGGCGGACTCCGGCGCTCGTGGTAGTGCCGCGCAGATTCGTCAGCTTGCTGGTATGCGTGGCCTGATGGCCAAGCCGGACGGCTCGATCATCGAGACGCCGATTACGGCTAACTTCCGCGAAGGTCTGGACGTACTGCAGTACTTCATCTCGACTCACGGTGCTCGCAAGGGTCTCGCCGATACGGCACTCAAGACCGCCAACTCGGGTTACCTGACGCGTCGTCTCGTCGACGTCGCACAGGATCTCGTGGTCACCGAGACGGACTGCGAAACGCGCAATGGCGTTTCCATGTCGCCGATCGTTGAAGGTGGTGACGTGGTAGAGCCGCTGCACGAGCGGGTACTGGGTCGCGTACTGGCCGAGCCGGTACTGATTCCGGGCTCCGACAAGGTTGCGTTCGACGCGGGCACGATGCTGGACGAAGCAACAGTCGCGCGTATGGAAGAGCTGTCGATCGACCACGTACTCGTACGTTCGCCGATTACCTGTGAAGTTCGCTACGGCGTCTGCTCACAGTGTTACGGTCGCGACCTCGCTCGCGGTCACCGTATCAACATCGGCGAGGCGGTTGGTGTAATCGCTGCCCAGTCGATCGGTGAGCCGGGCACGCAGCTGACGATGCGTACCTTCCATATTGGTGGTGCTGCATCTCGTTCGGCCGCGATCAACAACATCGAGATCAAGTCGAACGGTATCGCGAAGCTGGTCAACATCAAGACCGTTGCGCATCACAAGGGCTACCTCGTGGCTGTGTCGCGTTCGGGTGAGATCATTGTTGTCAACGAGCAGGGCCAGGAGCGTGAGCGCTACAAGGTCCCGTACGGTGCGACGATTACGATCGACGACGGCGCCGAGGTCCAGCAGGGCCAGGTACTGGCGAACTGGGATCCGCATACTCACCCGGTTGTCACCGAGGTAGAGGGCAACATCAAGTTCGAAGACTTCATCGACGGCGTAACAGTCGCCGAGCAGGTCGACGAATTTACCGGTCTCGCGAGCATTGTCGTACTCGATCCGAAGAGTCGTGGCGCAGCCGGCAAGGACCTGCGTCCTGTCGCCAAGCTGGTCGACGATGAAGGCAACGACATCTGCTTCGCCAACACGGATATCCCGGCGGTCTACGCACTGCCTGTCGGCGCCATCATCTCGATGGCCGACGGCGCGAAGGTCTCCGTCGGTGACGTCATCGCACGTATTCCGCAGGAATCGTCGAAGACTCGCGATATCACGGGTGGTCTGCCGCGTGTTGCCGACCTCTTCGAGGCTCGCAAGCCGAAAGAGCCGGCGATCATGGCCGAGTACACGGGTACCGTCAGCTTCGGTAAGGAAACCAAGGGCAAGCGTCGCCTGGTGATCACCGACGAAGCCGGTGAGAGTCACGAGGAGCTGATTCCGAAGTGGCGCCACCTGAACGTCTTCGAGGGTGAGCAGGTTGTGAAAGGTGAGGTTATCGCCGACGGCGAACCGAACCCGCATGACATCCTGCGTCTGCAGGGCGTCGAGAACCTGGCGAACTACCTCGTGAAGGAAATCCAGGACGTCTATCGTCTGCAGGGCGTGAAGATCAACGATAAGCACATCGAGGTCATCATCCGCCAGATGCTGCGCAAGGTTCACGTTGCCACCCCGGGTGACAGCAACTACCTGCGCGGTGAGCAGATCGACAAGGCGCGCTACTTCGAGGTCGCCGAGCAGCTCGAGGCTCAGGGTAAGGAACCGCTTACCATTGATCCGGTCCTGCTGGGTATCACGAAGGCATCTCTCGCTACCGAGTCGTTCATTTCTGCCGCATCGTTCCAGGAGACCACGCGTGTCCTGACCGAAGCAGCGGTTCGCGGTCTGCGCGACGAGCTGCGTGGCCTGAAGGAGAACGTCATCGTTGGTCGCCTGATTCCGGCCGGTACCGGTTTCGCTCACCATGCCGAACGCCGGCGCACGCGTGAGCAGGACCTGGCCGAACAGCTCCAGGAGCTGGAGGAATCGCAGGCGGCTGCAGAGGCCGAGGCCGAAGCGCCCGAGGTTCCTGAAGAGGTCGTCGCAGCTGACGCCGCCGAAGGGGCCGAGGCCGCACCAGAAGCGTAAAGAACCGGGGACACCCTATTGGGTGTCCCCTATACATGAGGTAATTCTGCTCCAGAGACTCTGGAGCGGTGCTGAGTCAAGTAAAGGGGACACACGAGAGTGTGTCCCCGTCTCCAGAGTGTCTGGAGAGGCATTGACTCCGGTAGGGGGCATGCATACAATGCCCGCCCTTAACCCCGGGGCCCGCCCAAAAGGCGGACCCTGAAACTTAACGGTCAGGGCCTTGGGGCCAGGGCCGAAAATCCCCCGATCATCCGGCCTGAGAGGTCCGGCGGTCGGGTGCGCGCGTTTTTAAGTGCGCAGTTTTTTTTAACAGACAATAGAAGAGTGAAGGCCCATGGCCACAGTGAATCAGCTAGTACGCAAGCCGCGCAAAACCAAGCGTGTCAAGAGCGCCGTACCGGCACTCGGCGCCAGCCCGCAGAAGCGCGGCGTTTGCACGCGTGTTTACACGACGACGCCGAAGAAGCCGAACTCGGCTATGCGTAAGGTCGCGCGTGTTCGCCTGACCAACGGATTTGAAGTAACGAGCTACATCGGCGGCGAAGGCCACAACCTGCAGGAGCACAGCGTGGTCCTGATTCGTGGTGGTCGTGTAAAGGACTTGCCGGGTGTTCGTTATCACACGGTACGCGGCACGCTTGATTGTGCCGGTGTATCTGACCGTCGCCAGGGCCGTTCCAAGTACGGCACCAAGCGACCCAAGTCATAAGTTTAGAGAACCCTAATGTCCAGAAGAACTCAGGCTCCGAAGCGGGTCATCCTGCCGGATCCAAAGTACAAGAGCGAACTCCTTGCGAAATTCATGAACATGATCATGAACGACGGCAAGAAGTCAGTTGCCGAGCGCATCATTTATGGCGCGCTGGATCGTATCGCCGAGAAAGAGACCAACACCGATGACAAGGCGCTTGAGCTGCTCGAGACCGCTCTCGAGAACGTCAAGCCGGTGGTCGAGGTTAAGTCTCGCCGCGTTGGTGGTGCTACCTACCAGGTACCGGTTGAAGTTCGTCCGGCTCGTCGCCAGACGCTGGCCATGCGCTGGGTAATCGACGCCGCTCGCAAGCGCAGCGAGAAGTCGATGGCACACCGCCTGGCACACGAACTGCTCGACGCTGCGGAAAACCGCGGCACGGCTGTTAAGAAGAAAGAAGACACGCACCGTATGGCGGAAGCCAACAAGGCGTTCTCGCACTACCGCTGGTAATCGGCCAACAACCGTTTTGACCAGAGTCCCGTCGTGGCCCGTACTACCCCCATCGAGCGTTATCGCAATATTGGCATCATGGCCCATATTGACGCGGGCAAGACGACCACGACGGAACGCGTGCTGTTCTACACGGGTGTCTCGCACAAGATAGGCGAGGTTCACCACGGCGCTGCCATCATGGACTGGATGGAGCAGGAGCAGGAACGCGGCATTACGATTACGTCGGCTGCTACGACCTGCTTCTGGCGGGGCATGGACCAGCAGTACGACGAGCACCGTATCAACATCATTGATACGCCGGGGCACGTCGACTTCACGATCGAAGTCGAACGCAGCTTGCGGGTGCTGGACGGTGCGGTAACAGTACTGTGTTCGGTGGGCGGCGTGGAACCGCAGACCGAGACAGTATGGCGGCAGGGTAACAAGTATGGCGTGCCGCGCATGATCTTCGTCAACAAGATGGATCGTGCTGGCGCTGATTACTACCGCGTGATCGAACAGGTCGGCGAACGACTCGGTGCGAATGCGGTGCCGATTCAGCTGCCGATTGGCGCCGAAGAAAACTTCGTCGGTGTCATCGACCTGATCGGCCAGCGTGCCATTTACTGGCACGAGGAGAACATGGGTACTTCGTACGACGAGGTCGAAATACCCGATGAGTTCAAGGCCGACGCTGACGCCTGGCGCGAGAAGATGATGGAAGCGGCCGCTGAGGCCGACGAGGAGCTGCTGGACAGGTTCCTCGAAGATGGCGAGCTGTCGGCTGACGATATCCGCCGCGGAATCCGGGCACGGACACTGTCGGGCGAAATCGTACCGATGTTGTGCGGCTCGGCATTCAAGAACAAGGGCGTGCAGGCGATGCTGGATGCAGTAATCGACTTCATGCCGTCACCGGTTGATGTTCCGGCAATTAACGGCATCAACGATGACGACTCGGAAGGCGAACGCCATGCTGACGACGACGAGCCGTTTGCAGCACTGGCATTCAAGATTGCGACGGACCCGTTCGTCGGCAACCTGACGTTCTTCCGCGTGTACTCGGGCGTATTAAGTTCGGGCGACACGATTTACAACCCGGTGAAGGGCAAGAAAGAGCGCATCGGCCGAATTCTGCAGATGCACTCGAATGATCGGAAAGAGATCAAGGAAGTTCGCGCCGGGGATATTGCAGCCGCTGTTGGCCTTAAGGACGTAACGACCGGCGACACGCTCTGCGATATCACGAACAAGATTACGCTCGAGCGCATGGAGTTCCCGGAGCCGGTGATCTCAGTTGCGGTCGAGCCGAAGACGAAGCCAGACCAGGAAAAGATGGGCATCGCGCTGCAGAAGCTGGCGAAGGAAGACCCGTCATTCCGCGTACATACGGACGAGGAGTCCGGGCAGACGATCATCTCGGGAATGGGCGAGTTGCACCTCGACATCATCGTTGATCGCATGAAGCGCGAGTTCAAGGTCGAGGCTAACGTCGGCAAGCCGCAGGTGGCGTATCGCGAGACGATTCGCAAGGCGGTCGAGCAGGAAGGCAAGTTTGTTCGCCAGTCCGGCGGGCGCGGCCAATACGGCCATGTCTACCTGCGTATCGAACCGCTGGAGCCGGGGGCAGGCTACGAATTCGTCAACGAAATCGTTGGCGGTGTCGTGCCGAGAGAATACATTCCGGCCGTCGACAGAGGCGTGCAGGAACAGATGGAAAACGGCGTGGTTGCGGGTTACCCGATGCAGGATTGCAAGGTCACCCTGTATGACGGTTCGTACCACGACGTCGACTCGAGTGAGATGGCATTCAAGATTGCCGGATCGATGTGCTTCCGCGAAGGTGCGGCCAAGGCAGATCCGGTACTGCTGGAGCCGATCATGAAGGTCGAGGTGGTAACGCCTGAAGAGTACATGGGCGACGTGATGGGTGACCTGAATCGTCGTCGCGGACTGCCGCAGGGTATGGATGACACACCCGCCGGCAAGGTGATTCGAGCCGAAGTGCCGCTGGCCGAAATGTTCGGCTACGCGACGGACGTACGCTCGATGAGCCAGGGCCGCGCCACGTACTCGATGGAGTTTGACAAGTATTCGGAGGTTCCGCAGAACGTTGCGGACACCGTAATTAGAAAGTAGGAGCGGCCGACGTGCCCTTGGGGTATGACGCCGCGATTTTTACAATCTGGGAATCAGGACAATGTCCAAAGAAAAATTTGAGAGAACTAAGCCGCACGTAAACGTAGGCACGATTGGTCACGTTGACCATGGCAAGACGACGCTGACGGCGGCGCTGACGAAGGTCATGGCGGAACAGCACGGTGGTGAAGTTCAGGCCTACGACCAGATTGATAACGCCCCTGAAGAGCGCGAGCGTGGCATCACGATCGCGACGGCGCACGTTGAGTACGAGTCGACCAACCGTCACTACGCTCACGTTGACTGCCCGGGACACGCTGACTACGTGAAGAACATGATCACGGGTGCAGCGCAGATGGACGGCGCGATTCTTGTTGTATCGGCAGCTGACGGCCCGATGCCGCAGACGCGCGAGCACATTCTTCTGGCCCGCCAGGTAGGTGTTCCGTACATCGTTGTGTACATGAACAAGGCCGACCAGGTTGACGACGAAGAGCTGCTGGAGCTGGTTGAGATGGAGGTTCGTGATCTCCTGTCAACGTACGAGTTCCCGGGCGACGACACGCCGATCATCACGGGTTCAGCGCTGAAGGCGTTTGAAGGCGACGAATCAGACATCGGCGTACCTTCGATCCTGAAGCTGGTTGATCAGATGGACTCGTACATTCCGGAGCCGGAGCGTGCGATCGACGGTGACTTCCTGATGCCGGTAGAGGACGTGTTCTCTATTTCGGGTCGTGGCACGGTCGTAACGGGTCGTATCGAGCGCGGAATCGTTAACGTTGGTGACGAGATCGAGATCGTTGGTATCAAGGACACGGACAAGACGACCTGCACGGGCGTTGAGATGTTCCGCAAGCTGCTTGACCAGGGTCAGGCTGGCGACAACGTTGGTGTTCTTCTGCGTGGTACGAAGCGTGAAGAAGTTGAGCGTGGCCAGGTACTGGCGAAGCCGGGATCGATCACGCCGCACACGAAGTTCGAGGCAGAGGTCTACATCCTGACGAAGGACGAGGGTGGTCGTCACACGCCGTTCTTCAAGGGATACCGTCCTCAGTTCTACTTCCGTACGACGGACGTGACGGGTGCTGTTGAGCTGCCGGAAGGCACCGAGATGGTCATGCCGGGCGACAACGTACAGATGGTAGTAGAGCTGATCGCACCGATCGCCATGGAAGACGGCCTGCGCTTCGCTATCCGCGAAGGTGGTCGTACCGTGGGTGCCGGTGTGGTGGCAAAAATCATCGACTAAGGTCATTAGCTAGGGTCCGGTTTCGCAGGAACCGGGCCCTCTGTTTAGAGAAGAGAAATGGCAACTAACCAAAACATTCGTATCCGCCTGAAGGCCTTCGATCACCGCCTGATCGACAATTCAGCTCGCGAAATCGTCGACACGGCGAAGCGCACGGGTGCCACGGTCAAGGGTCCGATCCCGCTGCCGATGAAGAAGGAACGTTACACGGTCCTGATTTCACCGCACGTGAACAAGGACGCCCGTGACCAGTACGAAATCCGCACGCACAAGCGCCTGATGGACATCGTTGACCCGACAGACAAGACGGTCGATGCCCTGATGAAGCTTGAACTGCCTGCAGGCGTTGACGTACAGATTAAGCTGAACTAAGAAAGTTCTTTTTAATCAATGAGTTATGAGCCCACTGCCCGCCTGGCGGGGAGGGGGTTAAAAAAGCCGCAAAAAAGGCTGAAAACCGCTTGAAATAAGGGGTTTTAGCCGTATAATTGCGGGCCCGCTGGGAGGCCGGACCGGGAGTCGGCCTTTGCAGCAGCAGTAACACCAGTCGCCAGGTAATCGAGGGCGACACGGCAAATCCCGGAACCGCCGATTGCGGTTGGATAACCGAATCGGAGCTTAGGGTCAGCCCCAGAGCTAAGAAGACCAAGGTCTTCTTCGATGGCTGGCCCTTTCGCGTGTCTGAGAAAAGGGTCCAGTTACCTTTTGCTTGGAAGCGCAGCGGGTCTGGCACCGTAAAAGGTAACTGGACCCTTTTCAGCGACTGCCAAACGAAGTGGTCGCGGTGATAACTGAATTTAGAGATTTGCACTGACCAAAAGCAGTCAGTGAGAGGTTTTGAAGATGACGATGGGTCTTGTTGGCCGCAAGTGCGGCATGACACGTGTCTTCACGGAAGACGGAATATCAATTCCGGTCACCGTGATCGAGGCACAACCGAACCGAATCACACAGGTGAAAACCGTGGAGACCGATGGCTACGCAGCGCTGCAGGTTGCAGCAGGCGAGCGCAAGGCCTCACGCGTAAGTAAGCCTGAAGCCGGCCACTTCGCAAAAGCCAAGGTTGAAGCCGGCGACCTACGCGCTGAGTTCCGCCTTGATAGCGAAGAGGGCGAGTACGAAGCAGGCGGCGAACTGAAGGTTGACCTCTTTGAGGAAGGCCAGAAGGTCGACGTCATCGGCACCTCGATCGGTAAGGGCTTCGCCGGCACGATCAAGCGCCACAACTTTTCCATGCAGGACGCCACGCACGGCAACTCGCTGGCGCACCGCGCCCCGGGTTCGATTGGTCAGAACCAGACGCCGGGCCGCGTATTCAAGGGCAAGAAGATGGCCGGCCACATGGGTAACGTTCGCCGCACGGTACAGAACCTCGAGGTTGTCCGTGTCGATGCCGAGCGCAACATTCTCCTGATCAAGGGCGCTGTCCCGGGTCACAAAGGCGGCCGCGTCGTTGTACGTCCTGCCGTCAAGGCCAAGAAGTAAAGGGGCGCCGAGATGAAACTGAAACTCCAGGACAAGGGTTCGGTCGACGTCGCAGAAGCGGCATTTGGCGCCGAATTCAACGAGGCACTTGTACACCAGGTTGTAACGGCATACCTCGCAGGCAGCCGTGCCGGTACCAAGGCTCAGAAGAACCGTTCAGCCGTACGCGGTGGCGGTACCAAGCCGTGGCGCCAGAAAGGCACCGGTCGCGCACGTGCCGGTACCATCCGCAGCCCGATCTGGGTCGGTGGTGGTCGCACGTTTGCAGCACAGCCGCGCGACTACAGCCAGAAGGTCAACAAGAAGATGTACCGCGCTGCACTGCGCTCGGTACTCAGTGAGCTGATTCGCCAGGATCGCCTGGTCATCGTCAACGAGCTGGAGCTCGAGGCGGCGAAGACGAAACTGCTCGCAACCAAACTGAAAGAACTCGAGCTCGACAACGTTCTGATCCTGAACGAAGCGTTCGACGAGAAGGTATTCCTCGCTGCCCGCAATCTGCCGAACGTTGGCATCTGCGACGTTGCTTCGATGGATCCGGTCGTCCTGATTCGTTTCGAAAAGGTCCTCGTGACGCTGCCGGCTCTGAAGCTGATTGAGGAGCGCCTGTCATGAGTCAAGCTCTGCACCAGGAACGACTGCTGACGGTCATTCGCGGCCCGCACCTTTCTGAAAAGGCGCACATCTCGGCCGAGAGCAACCAGGTCGTACTGAAAGTTCGTCGCGACGCGTCGAAGAAAGAGATCAAGCAGGCTGTTGAGCTTCTGTTTGAAGCCAAGGTCGACAACGTCACGGTTGTGAACGTTCGCGGCAAGTCAAAGCGTTTCCAGATGACAAAGGGCAAGCGTCCGGACTGGAAAAAAGCGTACGTAAAACTGGGTGAAGGCAGCTCTGTTGAAGAGCTCTTCGGCACCGAATAAGGGTTAAGCGAAATGTCATTGCATAAAGCCAAGCCGACTTCTGCAGGACGCCGTTTTGTCGTCGCTGTAAAGACGCCGGAGCTCCACAAGGGCAAGCCGTACGAGCCGCTCGTCGAGAAGAAAACCTCGAAGGGTGGACGTAACAACAACGGTCGTATCACGGTGCGTCACCAGGGTGGTGGTCACAAGCAGCGTTACCGGATCATCGACTTCAAGCGCGACAAGGACGGGATTCCCGGTGTTGTCGAGCGCCTTGAGTACGATCCGAACCGCTCTGCCCACATCGCGCTGATCAAGTACGCCGACGGCGAGCGTCGCTACATCCTGGCACCGAAGGGTGTCCGTGCCGGCGCGCCGATCATCAGCGGTGAAGATGCACCGATCAAGCCGGGCAACGCCTTGCCGATCCGTGCCATTCCGGTTGGTACGACGGTTCACAACATTGAAATGAAGCCGGGCAAAGGCGGCCAGATGATTCGTTCAGCTGGTGGTTCTGCCATGCTCGCCGCCCGCGAAGGCGCGTACGCAACGCTGCGTCTGCGTTCGGGCGAAATGCGTAAGGTTCACATCGACTGCCGCGCCACGATCGGTGAGGTAGGCCACGGTGAGCACAATCTGCGCAAGCTCGGTAAGGCCGGTGCCAAACGCTGGCGCGGTGTTCGTCCGACGGTTCGTGGTGTTGCCATGAACCCGGTAGATCACCCGCATGGTGGTGGTGAGGGCCGTACCTCGGGTGGCCGTCATCCGGTCAGCCCGTGGGGCACGCCGACGAAGGGCGCGAAGACGCGCTCCAACAAGCGCACGGACAACATGATTGTTCGTCGTCGCAACAAGAAGCGTAAGTAAGGAATTTCGAGATGCCGCGTAGCGTAAGAAAAGGCCCTTTCGTCGATAACCATCTGGCGAAGAAGGTAGCCGAAGCAGCAAAGAACAACGATCGCCGTCCGATCAAGACCTGGTCGCGCCGTTCGATGGTTCTGCCGGACATGGTTGGTCTGACAATCGCCGTACATAACGGTCGTCAGCACGTGCCGGTTCTGATTTCCGAGAACATGGTCGGTCACAAGCTCGGCGAGTTTGCACTGACACGTACGTTCAAAGGTCACTCCGGTGACCGGAAAACGAAGTAAGGAGAGGGTAGATGCAAGTTGCAGCAACACTCCGATACGCACGTATTTCGCCGCAGAAATGCCGCCTGGTGGCTGATGTCATCCGTGGCAAGTCTGTGGACGAAGCCCTGCGGTCGCTGACCTTCTCGCCGAAGAAAAGCGCCCGCATTGTGAAGAAGGTTCTGGAGTCGGCAATTGCCAACGCAGAGCACAACCACGGCGCGGACATTGATGAATTGAAGGTTGCGACCATCGAGGTCAACGAGGCGCCGACGTTCCGTCGTTACCGTGCTCGTGCCAAGGGCCGCGGCGCACGCATTATCAAGCGGAACAGCCACATCACGATCCGCGTTGGAGACGAGTAAAGATGGGTCAGAAAGTACATCCAACAGGCATTCGCCTTGGCATCGTCAAGGACTGGACGTCGAAGTGGTATGCGGATTCGCAGGATTTCGCCGACTACATCGCTCAGGACCATGAAGTACGCAAGTACATCAAGAAGAAGCTGAAAGACGCTTCTGTCAGCAAGATTGCGATCGAGCGCCCGTCGAAGAAGTGCAACATCACGATCCACACGGCTCGTCCCGGCATCGTGATCGGCAAGAAAGGTGAGGACATCGAGAAGCTGCGCGCTGAGGTGTCTTCGATGATCGGTATGGCCATCCAGGATGTCCGTATCAACATCAATGAAGTTCGCAAGCCTGAGCTCGATGCAACGCTGGTTGCCGAAGGCATCGCACAGCAGCTCGAGCGTCGTGTCATGTTCCGCCGCGCCATGAAGCGCGCTGTTACGAACACGATGCGCGTTGGTGCCGAAGGCATCAAGGTCAAGGTTGGCGGTCGTCTGAACGGTGCTGAGATTGCTCGTTCGGAGTGGTACCGCGAAGGTCGTGTGCCGCTGCACACGCTGCGCGCCGACATTGATTACGGCACGGCTGAAGCGCACACGACGTACGGCGTCATCGGCGTGAAGGTCTGGATTTTCAAGGGTGAAGTCTTTGACAAGCCCGAAGCTGTACCGGCGGATGCGCCTGCAGCGGAAGCTTCGTAGGAACGGCTCGCGCCGCGACTGACAAAGGTTAGTAAAGAAAATGTTACAGCCAAAGAGAACAAAGTTTCGCAAGCAGATGAAGGGTCGCAACCGCGGTCTGGCACTGCGCGGCAGCAATGTTTCGTTCGGTGAGTACGGTCTCAAGGCAACGGGCCGCGGTCGCATGACCGCCCGTCAGATTGAGGCAGCTCGTCGTGCGATGACGCGTCACATCAAGCGTGGCGGCAAGATATGGATTCGGGTCTTCCCGGACAAGCCGATCACGACCAAGCCGCTTGAAGTACGCCAGGGTAAAGGTAAGGGCAACGTTGATTACTGGGTATGCCAGATTCAGCCGGGCCGCGTCCTTTATGAAATGGAAGGTGTTTCCGAAGAAATCGCACGCGAAGCGTTCCGCCTGGCGGCCGCCAAGCTGCCGTTCGGTACCACGTTTGTTAAACGGCAGGTGATGTGATGAAAGCAGCAGACCTCCGCGAAAAGTCGGTTGATGAGCTCAACGAGGAACTCGTTGCTCTGCGCCGCGAACAGTTCAATCTGCGTATGGCGCAGGCCACGGGCGAGCAGGCCCAGGTGCACGAGCACGGCCGCGTCCGCAAGGATATCGCACGCGTAAAGACGGTTCTTTCAGAGCTTTCGCGCAAAGCGGGTGAAGAGAAATGAGTGAAGAGCAGAAAGTACAGCGCACGATCGTAGGCCGCGTCGTCAGCGACAAGATGGACAAGACCGTTTCCGTCGCTATCGAACGCCTGATCAAGCACCCGGTATACGGCAAGTACATCCGCCGTACGACCAAGGTGCTGGCGCACGATGCAGCAAACGAGTGCAAGCCGGGTGATCGCGTTGCGATCTCGGAGTGTCGCCCGATTTCGAAGAACAAGTCCTGGTCCGTCGTCAACGTCGTTGAGCGCGCGGCAGACCGGTAATTACTTTTTTTAGGGTGCAGTCATGATTCAGATGCAGACAGTCCTGGACGCGGCCGATAACTCCGGTGCTCGTCGTGTGCAGTGCATCAAGGTCCTTGGTGGCTCGAAGCGTCGTTACGCTGGCGTTGGCGACATCATCAAGGTAAGCGTCAAGGACGCGATCCCGCGCGGCAAGGTCAAGAAGGGCGAGGTGTACAACGCCGTTGTCGTTCGTACCCGCAAGGGTGTACGCCGCAAGGACGGGTCGCTGATCCGCTTCGACGGTAACGCGGCGGTACTGCTGAACGCTCGTCTCGAGCCGATCGGTACACGTATTTTTGGCCCGGTCACGCGCGAGCTGCGTACCAGCCAGTTTATGAAGATTATTTCGCTGGCCCCCGAAGTTCTTTAAGAACTGACGGCCATTGGATTAAGAAATGAACAAGATCAGAAAAGGCGACGAAGTCATCGTAACCACCGGTAAGGACAAGGGCCGTCGTGGCACCGTGATCCAGGTATTTGCCGATGACCGTGTCACCGTCGAGGGCGTGAACCTCGCGAAGAAGCACGTGAAGCCGAACCCGAACGCCGGTGAGCAGGGTGGTATCAAGGATATCGCCATGCCGCTGGATATTTCGAACGTACTCGTGTTCAACCCGAAAACCAAGAAGGGTGAGCGCGTAGGTTTCCGCACTGAGAAAGACGGCAGCAAGACGCGCGTCTTCAAGAGCGGCGACGCAGTCGACATTTAAGAGATAAACGAGATGGCACGTTTACAGGAACAGTATCGGAACGAGCTCGCGCCGGCGTTGCAGAAGACGCTTGGTCTCGAGAACGTGATGGAAGTACCGAAGATCACCAAGATCACCCTGAACATGGGTGTCGGTGAAGCGGTTGCTGACAAGAAGATCATGGAAAAGGCACGTGGCGACATGGAGAAGATCTCCGGCCAGAAGCCGATCACGACGCTTGCCCGCAAGTCGGTTGCAGGTTTCAAGATCCGTGATGGCATGCCGATCGGCTGCAAGGTAACCCTGCGCCGCGAACGCATGTACGAGTTCCTCGATCGACTCGTGAACATCGCGATCCCGCGTATCCGCGACTTCCGTGGTTTGAACCCGAAGTCGTTCGATAAGCAGGGCAATTACAGCATGGGTGTCCAGGAACAGATTATTTTCCCGGAAATCAACTACGACGAAATCGACGCGCTGCGCGGTATGGACATTGTCATTACCACGACGGCTCGTAATGCCGAGGAAGGCAAGGCGCTTCTCGAAGCGTTCAACTTCCCGTTCAAGAAATAGGAAATAGCATGGCCAAGAAGTCGATGATTGCGCGTGAACTGAAGCGAGCCAAGCTGGTCGCTCGTCAGGCTGAGAAGCGCAAGGCTCTGAAAGCGATTGTTCGCAACGTCAACAGCACGGACGAAGAACGTGCCGCCGCACAGGCAAAGCTGAACAAGCTGCCGCGTGATGGCAGCCCGACGCGTCAGCGTAACCGTTGCGCGATCACGGGTCGTCCGCACGGCGTATACCGCAAGTTCGGCCTCGGTCGTAACAAGCTTCGCGAAGCGGCCATGAATGGTGAAATCCCCGGGCTGACGAAAGCCAGCTGGTAGGCGGAGACATAGAGATGAGTATGACTGATCCGATCGCAGACATGCTGACCCGCATTCGTAACGGTCAGTCGGCACGCAAGGTTGCTGTGTCGATGCCCGCTTCGAAAGCCAAGGAAGCTGTCGCGAAAGTACTGCAGGACGAAGGCTACATCACCGGATTCGGTGTTGACGGCGAAGGCGCTGCTAAGGAACTGACGGTTGAACTGAAGTACTTCAACGGTGAGCCGGTAATCGAGAAGATCCAGCGCGCGAGCCGCCCTGGTCTGCGCGTATACCGTGGCAAGGACGAACTGCCCAAAGTACTGGGTGGCCTTGGTGTTGCCATCGTTTCGACGTCGGCCGGCGTCATGAGTGACCGGCAGGCACGTGAAAAAGGTATTGGCGGTGAGGTGCTCTGCGTCGTTTCGTAACGCAGTCCTTACCCTGAAGAGACTTAGACATGTCAAGAATTGCAAAAGCACCGGTTGAGCTGCCGCAGGGCGTTGAGTTCAAGCAGGATGGTGATCTCGTCACGCTCAAGGGCGCGAAGGGTGAACTGTCGATGCAGCTCAATTCCGAAGTTGCACTGAACCAGGAAGAAAACGTGCTGCAGCTCAGCCCGCGTTCGGGTTCGCGTTTTTCGACCGCGATCACGGGCACGATGCGTTCGATCATCGCCAATATGGCGAAGGGCGTTTCGGAAGGCTTTGAGAAGAAGCTGGAGCTGGTTGGCGTTGGTTATCGCGCGTCGATGCAGGGCAAGAACCTGAATCTGTCGCTCGGTTTCTCGCACCCGGTTGTCTACGAGGCACCGGAGGGCATCACGATTGCTACGCCGAGCCAGACCGAGATCGTTGTCAGCGGTACAGACAAGCAGAAAGTTGGCCAGGTCGCGGCTGAGATCCGTCGCTACCGTCCGCCAGAGCCCTACAAGGGCAAGGGCGTTCGCTATTCCGATGAGCGCGTCGTGCTCAAGGAAGCGAAGAAGAAATAACAGGTAGAAAACCTATGAAACTCGACAAGAAACAAAATCGTTTGCGTCGTGCCCGTCGCGGTCGCGCGAAGATTCGTGAGCTGGAGGCCAATCGCCTCAGCATTCATCGTACGCCGCAGCATATCTATGCACAGGTGATCGATGCTGCTGGCGGCACAGTACTGGCGTCTGCCTCGACGCTCGAAGCTGAAGTGCGCAAAGGCATCAAGAACGGCGGCAACGTCGAAGCTGCTGCCATCGTCGGCGCACGCATTGCCGAGAAGGCGAAGGCTGCCGGTATCGATACCGTCGCATTCGACCGTTCCGGTTTCCGCTATCACGGACGCATCAAGGCCCTGGCCGATGCAGCTCGTGAGGCAGGACTGAAGTTTTAACAGAGACCAAGCATGGCTAGAAACGAACAGAACCAACAGGGCGATGACCTCATTGAAAAGCTGGTCGCCGTCAATCGCGTCGCCAAGGTAGTCAAGGGCGGTCGTCAATTCGGCTTCACAGCGCTGACGGTTGTCGGCGATGGCCAGGGCCAGGTCGGCTTCGGCTACGGCAAGGCACGTGAAGTTCCGATCGCGATCCAGAAGGCGATGCAGGCAGCCCGCAAGAACATGATTGCGGTCAACCTGAATAACGACACGCTGCAGTACGCCAAGAAGGGCCGTCATGGCGCGACCAAGGTTTACATGCAGCCGGCGTCTGAAGGTACTGGCGTAATTGCCGGTGGTGCGATGCGTGCTGTTTTTGAAGCAGCCGGCGTTCGCAACGTTCTGGCCAAAAGTTATGGCTCGCGCAACCCGATTAACGTGGTTCGTGCAACGATCCAGGGCCTCGCGTCGATTCATTCGCCGCAGGCGATCGCTGCCAAGCGCGGCAAGAAAGTTAAGGAAATCCTGGCGTAATCCGTCGGGGCTATTAGTTAAAGAGATTTAGATCATGGCGAAGCCAAAAGAACTGAAGGTCACGCTGATCAAGAGCAAGAACGGTCGGCTCAAGAGCCACAAGGCCTGCGTTGCTGGTCTGGGCCTGCGTCGCATGCATCAGACGGTCACGGTAATCGACACGCCTGAGAACCGCGGCATGATCAATCGTGTGCAGTACCTGTTGTCGGTAGAGGAAGCCTGAGATGCGTCTGAATGATCTGTCGCCCGCCAAGGGCGCGAAAAATGAAGGTAAGCGCAAGGGTCGTGGACACTCGGCCGGCCAGGGTAAGACCGCTGGTCGCGGCCACAAGGGTCAGCACGCTCGCTCGGGCGGTTACCACAAGGTTGGATTTGAAGGCGGCCAGATGCCGCTGCAGCGTCGCCTGCCGAAGGTTGGCTTCCGTTCGCGGATGGCCAAGTACACGGCTGAGCTGCGCCTGCACGAACTCGAGATTCCGACCGCCGACGTCATCGACATGGACGTATTGAAGGCAGCAAACCTGGTGCCGGCATTTGTCACCAAGGTGAAGGTCATCAAGTCGGGCGAAATCAAGAAGGCAGTCAAGCTGAAGGGTCTCGCGGTCACCAAGGGTGCGCGCGCAGACATCGAGAAAGCCGGCGGCTCGATCGAAGACTAATCAAGAGATAGAACGGGATAGCACGTGGCGAAAAGGCCCCAACAAAATCCGGCAGATCTGGCGAAGCAGGCAAGCAAGCTCTCTGAGTTGCGCGCTCGCTTCATGTTCCTGATCGGTGCGTTGATCGTATATCGCGTGGGTACCTTTATTCCGGTACCGGGCGTCGATCCCATCGTGCTCCAGGAAATGATGGACCAGGCCGGCGGGCTGCTTGCCACGTTCAACATGTTCTCGGGTGGTGCGCTTGAGCGTTTCGGTATTTTCGCGCTCGGCATCATTCCTTACATTTCGTCGTCGATCATCATGCAGATGGCGAGCCGCATCGTGCCGAGCCTCGAGCAGCTGCGTAAGGAAGGCGAGCAGGGTCGACGCCAGATCGTGAAATACACGCGCTGGGGTACGGTATTGCTGGCGAGCTTCCAGTCGATCGCTGCGGCGACCTGGTTGCAGGGTCAGCCTGGACTCGTGATCAACCCGGGCCCTGCCTTCATCATTACCGCGTGCATCACGCTGGTCACCGGTACGGTGTTCCTGATGTGGCTCGGCGAGCAGATCACGGAGCGCGGCATCGGCAACGGTATCTCGATGATCATCCTCGCGGGTATCGTCGCGGGTCTGCCGGGCGCCATCGGTGGAACGGCTGAGCTGGTACGCACCGGTGAGATGTCGTCGATTACGGCTATCCTGATGCTGGTCGGTGGTATCGCCGCGATCATCTTCGTCGTCTACATGGAGCGTGCGCAGCGCCGTATTACGGTCAACTACGCGCGACGCCAGCAGGGACGCCGCATGATGCAGGCGCAGTCGACGCACCTGCCGTTCAAGATCAATATGTCGGGCGTAATCCCGCCGATCTTTGCATCGTCGATCCTGATGTTCCCGGCGACGATTGCACAGTTTTTCGGTGGCCAGGCCGCAGAACCGACCGGTATGCAGCGTGTGCTGCAGACCATCGGTGCAAACCTCGGTCCGGGCCAGCCTGTATATGTGTTGCTGTATGCAGCACTGATTATTTTCTTCTGCTTCTTCTACACGGCACTGCAGTACAACTCGAAAGAGACTGCAGACCAGTTGAAGCGGGGCGGCGCGTTCCTGCCGGGTATCCGTCCGGGTGCGCGTACCGCCGAGTACATCGACCGAGTGCTGACCCGACTGACGTTCTGGGGCGCACTTTACATCACGGGCGTCTGCCTGCTGCCGGAAATCGTCCGCATGTTCTACCCGAACATGCCGTTCAACTTCGGCGGTACGTCGCTACTGATTCTGGTCGTCGTAACGATGGATTTCATGTCACAGATGGCCGCGCACCAGCAGAGCCAGATGTACGAAGGAATGATGAAGAAGGCCAACCTGAGCAACTACGGCCGGGGTGGACAGACGCGCTGATATTCAGCGCTTAGGAGTGAGCTCATGAAAGTAAGAGCATCAGTTAAGAAAATCTGCAGAAACTGCAAAGTCATCCGTCGCAACGGCGTTGTACGGGTGATCTGCACTGACGCACGTCATAAGCAGCGCCAGGGTTAAGCCCGGGATTATTGAGGACTAGTTAAGTGGCACGTATAGCAGGCATAAACATTCCGCTGACGAAGCACGTCGTGATTGCACTGACGTCTATCTACGGTATTGGTGATACCCGCGCCAAACAGATTTGCGAGGCAGCAGGCGTAGCACCGGATACGAAGGTCAAGGACCTGGCGGAGCCGGAAGTCGCGAAGCTGCGTACAGCAGTTGCCCAGTTCACCGTCGAAGGTGACCTGCGTCGCGAAACGTCAATGAACATCAAGCGTCTGATGGACCTCGGTTCGTACCGTGGTATCCGTCACCGTCGCGGTTTGCCGCTGCGCGGCCAACGCACTCGTACGAATGCGCGTACCCGTAAAGGTCCGCGTCGTCCGATCAAGAGGTAAGTCTTAAATGGCTGAAGCGAAGAAAAAGAAGGTTAAAAAGCACGTTGTTGACGCAATTGCGCACATCCATGCTTCCTTCAACAATACGATCATCACGATTACCGATCGTCAGGGTAATGCTCTGTCGTGGGCGACGGCTGGTGGCTGCGGTTTCCGCGGTTCCCGTAAGTCGACGCCGTTCGCAGCACAGGTTGCGTCTGACAAGGCAGGTCGTGCGGCTCTCGAGTTCGGCGTCAAGAACGTCGACGTTCGTGTCCGTGGGCCGGGCCCGGGCCGCGAGTCCGCAGTACGCGCCCTGAACGCTCTGGGTTTTCGTATTCAAAACATTGAGGACGTGACGCCGATTCCGCACAACGGATGTCGTCCGCCCAAGAAACGCCGCGTATAGAGGCATAACAATGGCAAGATATTTAGGACCAAAGTGCAAACTGTCCCGCCGCGAAGGCACGGATCTGTTTCTGAAGAGCGGCGTACGTCCGCTTGAGTCGAAGTGCAAGCTCGAGGTACCGCCGGGCGGTGCCGCACAGCGTCGTCCGCGTCTGTCGGACTACGGCCTGCAGCTTCGTGAAAAGCAGAAGCTCCGTCGCATGTACGGCGTACTTGAGCGTCAGTTCCGCAATTACTACAAGCGTGCTGCCCAGCTGAAGGGCTCGACGGGTGAGAACCTTCTGCGCCTGCTGGAAGGACGCCTGGACAACGTTGTATACCGCATGGGCTTCGCTTCAACGCGTGCCGAAGCGCGCCAGCTTGTAAGCCACAAGAGCATCGAGGTTAACGGCAAGGTCGTTAACATTCCGTCAGCTCAGCTGAAGGCGGGTGACGCTGTGACGATTCGCGAGAAAGCGAAGAAGCAGCTGCGTATCCAGAGTGCAATCGAAATTGCGAGCCAGGTCGGCCTGCCGGAGTGGGTAGATGTCGACACCAAGAAGATGGCGGGCGTACTGAAGTCGTTGCCGGACCGTGAGGACATCCTCCCGGACATCAACGAAAACCTCGTCGTCGAGCTCTACTCCAAGTAATCGGAGGGAATTTTCCCATGCAGGAATCTGTACACGAATTTCTGAAGCCGCGCGTTGTAAAAGTAACGCCGGTCAACGATCTGCAAGCAAAAGTCACCATCGAGCCGTTCGAGCGCGGTTTCGGTCACACGCTGGGCAATGCCCTGCGCCGTATCCTGCTGTCGTCCATGCCGGGCGCTGCGATTACGGAAGTCGAGATCGAAGGCGTACTGCACGAATACACGAGCATCGAAGGTGTCCAGGAAGACGTCGTCGACATCCTCCTGTCGCTGAAGCAGGTTGCCGTTACGATGAACACGCGTGACACGGCCGAGCTGCGTATTTCGAAGAAGGGCCCCGGCCCGGTTACGGCTGGCGACATCCAGCTTGACCACGACGTCGAAATCACCAACCCGGATCTCGTTATCGCCAACCTGACCAAGGCCGGTGAGCTGAACATGGTCCTCAAGGTTGAGCGTGGCCGCGGTTACCGTCCGGCAACGCAGCGTCCGTCGTTCGAAGAGCAGGGTGGGCCGATTGGCCGCCTGCAGCTTGACGCTTCGTTCAGCCCGATCGTTCGCGTTACCTACAACGTTGAAGCGGCACGTGTTGAACAGCGTACCGACCTCGACAAGCTGCTGATCGACATCGAGACGAACGGCACGATCGATCCGGAAGAAGCTATCCGCCGCGCGGGCAGCATCCTGAAGGACCAGCTGTCTGTCTTCGTTGACCTGCAGGGTCAGGAAGAAGGCGTTGGTGCGCAGGCTGAGAACCAGGTTGATCCGATCCTGCTGCGTCCGGTTGACGAGCTGGAGCTGACGGTTCGTTCTGCCAACTGCCTCAAGGCAGAGAACATCATGTACATCGGTGACCTGGTACAGCGTACCGAGGTTGAGCTGCTGCGTACGCCGAACCTCGGCAAGAAGTCGCTCACCGAGATCAAGGAAGTGCTCGAAGGGCACGGCCTGGGTCTGGGCATGCACCTCGACAACTGGCCACCGGCATCCTTGCGTCCCGAGCATGAGCTCGCGATGTAATTTGAACCAGTTTTAGGACTAAGAAAATGCGTCATAGAAAATCCGGTCGTCGACTGGGTCGCAACAGCTCTCACCGCAAGGCCATGTTCCGCAACATGGCTGCGTCGATGCTGAAGCACGAAACGATCCGTACGACGCTGCCCAAGGCAAAAGAACTGCGTCGCGTTGTTGAGCCGCTCATCACGCTCGCGAAGGAAGACAGCGTTGCGAATCGCCGCCTTGCCTTCAATCGCCTGCGCGATAAGGAAGTGGTCGGCAAGCTGTTCTCGGAAATCGGACCTCGCTTCAAGGAGCGTCCGGGCGGTTACCTGCGCATTCTGAAGACCGGACCTCGTCCGGGCGATGCTGCGCCGATGGCGATCGTCATGCTCACAGAGCAGGCCGCTGAAGAGGTCGTGACCGAAGAGTAGTAGGAGCGGCTTTAGCCGCGACTCAAAATCGAAGAAAGGCCGAGCAATTGCTCGGCCTTTTTTTATCTATCACAAAGAAAGATCAGCGGCTCACGGCGCTCGTTTGACGCAGCATGTAAGCATGAGGCGTGGCGGAACAAAACGACTTCGGCTGGGACGTTTTTCAAGTCCGGGCGTGATCTATTTCCTGACCAGCTGCTGTCATGCGAAACGCAAGATGTTTCTCAATCGCGACTGCGCGAAACTCATGTGCAGCGTATTCGAGGAAGTCAGACACGAAACGGATGATCGGTATCTTGCATATGTTGTGATGCCGGATCACATCCACTGGCTACTTCAACTTGGTCACCGGCGTTCGCTGTCAGAAGCGGTACGACTCATTAAGGGTAGATCGGCCAGATACATTCATACCAGGACGGGGATACGCGGCACCGTATGGCAGGCTGGTTATTATGACCGTGGGGTCCGTGCGGATGAGGATCTGGTGGCCGCGGCCAAGTATTTGATCTACAACCCAGTTCGGGCAGACTTGGTCGAGACACCGGAAGACTATCCGTACTGGTTTTCCAAGTGGCACGATCGCGGCTAAAGCCGCTCCTACGCCGGGTTGGATGCCTTGAGCTTGTCGATCAGTTGGGCGACGTACTCAGGTGAATGCGTATTCCTGGCGACAAGTGAGTAGACGGCGGGTACGACGATCAGTGTCAGGATAACTGCGCAGGTAACGCCAAAGAACACGACCGCACCGATCGACTGCCTCGAAAGGGCGCCTGCACCGCTGGCAAGCAGCAGCGGAATCGCTCCGAAAGCTGTGCACATGCTCGTCATCAGTACCGGGCGAAGTCGGGTCTTCGCTGACTCGATTACTGCCTCGCGGAACTCCATTCCGCGGTCGCGCAGCTGATTGGCAAATTCGACAATGAGAATGCCGTTCTTTGCAGCGAGACCAATAAGCATGATGGCGCCGATCTGGCTGTAAATGTTGATGGTAGCGCCAAATACCCACAGGCCAGCCAGGGCTCCAACAATCGCCAGTGGCACAGTTGTCATGATGATCAGTGGGTGTTTGAAGCTCTCAAACTGGGCCGCGAGTACCAGGTAAGCAATCGTGAGTGCCAGTAGGAACGTGAGCAGGATCGAATTGCCGGTGTTCTTGAAATCGCGTGATTCGCCGTCGTAATTGAGACGAACCGACGGCGGCAGATGTTCGGCGACAATAGCTTCGAGGTCGGTCAGGGCCTGTCCAAGCGAATAGCCGGGATTGATCGTGCCGCTGATCGAGATCGACCGCATGCGGTCAAAGCGCCGCAGGTCAACCGGGCCGGCCGCTTCGTTCAGCGTGACGAGATTGGACAGCGGAATTAACTGACCGGAGTTCGCTGACCGCACGTAAATGTTGTCCAGGTCGCTCGGTGTCTGGCGTCGTTCGTCGGCGCCCTGCAGGATGACACGGTACTCCTCGCCCCTGTCCACGAAGGTCGTAACGACTCGCGAACCAAGGATTGTCTCCAGCGTTCGCCCAACTGTAACCAGCGAGACGCCGAGGTCCGCAGCACGGTCGCGATCCACCGAGACGTCGATCTTCGGCTTGCGTTCATTGTAATCGGATTGCAGGTTCGAAAGACCGGGAATCTTCTGCGCTTCCCGGATCACGATGTCGCGCCACTCGGCGAGTTCCTCGTAGCTCGTTCCGCCGAGCACGATGTTCAACGGTCGATTGCTTTGGCCAAGGGCCCAGGCGCCCGGAGCGAATGCGAATACCTGGACGCCCGGAAGATCGCCCAGCTGGCGGTTCCAGCCGGCGACGATTTCGCTGGCGGAACGCTCACGCTCCGACCAGACGGAAAGCGGAGCGAAAACCATGGCGGTGTTCACGTCGGCGCCGCCACCCCAGCTGCCCGAGCGGCCCAGTACGCGCAGTACATCGCCCCGTTCCTTGTCGCGTAGTGCAATGTCCTCGACCTGCTTCACGTAACCAAGCGTGTAATCGAGGCTGGCGCCGTCGGGTGCGGTGAGCCGGACCATCGCGAAGCCGCGGTCTTCCCTCGGCATGTATTCCTGATCCAGTTCGCCGAGCAATGCCAGGCTGCCGCCAAAGATCGCCAATGCGCCGATTATGACGAGAACGGGGTGTCGAATTGTTCGGCGCAAAACTCGTTCGTAAGTTGCCTGCAGTTTCCGGAACAGGCGATTGACTGCGTGCGTCAGCCAGCTGCGGTGCAGACGGTCGTCAGCAAACAGCTTGGTCGTCATCATCGGCACCAGCGTCAGTGCGATGAGACTCGAGAAGCAGACGGCGGCCGCAAGCGAGATTCCGAACTCGCGGAATATCAGGCCGATATTGCCGGGCATGAAAGAGACCGGCAGGATGACCGCCACAAGAACCAGCGTCGTTGCAATGACCGCAAAGCCGATTTCGCGGCTGCCATCGGTCGCCGCCAGCAGTGTCGGCTCCTTGTTTTCGATACGGCGAGCGATGTTCTCAAGAACGACGATCGCATCGTCAACGACGAGGCCGATCGCGAGAACGAAGCCCAGCATCGTCAGCGTATTCAGTGAAAAGCCGAGTGCGGCCATCACGATAAAGGCGGCGATGATCGAAATCGGGATCGTCACGGCGGGGATCAGCGTCGCACGCAGCGTGCCGATAAACCCGTAGATGACTATCAGCACGAGCAGCAGCGCGAGCCCGAGGGCCTTTGCGACTTCTTTCATCGACGCCCGTATGAATATGGAATTATCCATATTGATACTGAGCCGGATGTCGTTCGGCAGGGTCCCCTGCAGTTCGTCAATACGCTTCGAAACATCGGAATTGACCTGCAACAGGTTTGCCTGCGCCTGCGGAACAATGCCGAGGCTCATACCCGTATGGCCGTCAGTTCTCGAGAAACTGCGAATGTTTTCCGGCGCGAGTTCGATATCCGCGACCTCGCCTAGCCGTACGAGGTAATTATCTTCACCGCGCGCGAGGACGAGGTTCCTGAAGTCAGCGACGCCGCGAAACCCTGTGTCTGTACGCAAGGTAAACTCGCGTGCCGTCGACTCGAGCCGGCCGGACGGAATCTGGACGTTTTCCCGCCGCAGTGCATCTTCTATATCCGTGACAGTCAGTCCACGGGCAGCCAGTCGCTTGGGGTCTACCCAGATTCGCATGGCGGGTTTGCGCGAGCCACTCATGCGCACGAATGCCACCCCTTCAACAACCGACAGGGCGTCGACGAGATAGCGATCTGCAAAATCCGTAATTTCCATGACCGACAGCGAGTCGCTCGAGACGTCGATCCACATCGTGGTTTCGGCACTGCTGTCCTGCTTGGAGACCTCTGGAGGATCGGCTTCGTCAGGCAGCATGCTGAGGATGCGGCTGATGCGATCGCGAACATCATTTGCAGCCGCATCCATACTGATCTCGCGCGAGAATTCGATCGAAATAGTCGAGCGCTCGTCGAAACTGGTCGATGAAATCCTGGTGATACCTGAGACGCCCGCGATCTGGTCTTCAAGGACCTGGGTGACGCGTCGTTCGACAATGTCCGAAGCTGCGCCGCGGTAACTAGTGCTGATCGACACGATCGGGCGCTGCACGTCCGGGTATTCGCGAATGGGCATGCTGGTGACGGACATGACGCCGACGATCACCAGTATCAGTGAGATAACAGCCGCAAATACCGGCCGCCTGACCGAAACGTCAGAGATCAGCACCAGCGAGATCCTCTATCTGTGAACCATGGCGTACCTTGCCGGTACCTTCGGAGATCACATGCTCGCCGGCCTCAAGCCCTTCGGCGATGACGGCCAGACCCGGAACCCGCCGCAGGATACGTACTTCTCGTTTCTCAACCGTGCCGTCGACGACAACGAACACAAACTGGCTGGTGCCTTCTGGCACCAGCGCCTGCTCGGGAATAACCAGCACGTCACCCCGGTCTCGCTGCAGGTCGATCGTCATGAACATGCCCGGCTTCAGCAGAGCATCGTCGTTTGGCAGCACAGCGCGGACCTGTACTGCACGGGAAACCGGGTCGAGGCGTGTGTCCACACTCGTAACCGTTCCGGCGAAGACCCTGTCCGGATACACAATGCTGCGAGCCTGGATGGCCATGCCCTCACTGACTGCCGTCAGGAAAGTCTCGGGCACAGAAAAGTCGAGTTTGATACTGCTGACGTCGTCGAGCGTTGTGATTACCGTCTGGTTGTTGACAAAGCTGCCCGGGCTGACGCGCCGCAGACCCACGCGGCCGTCGAACTGCGCACGAATCTTTGAATTGGCGAGGCGTGCCCTGGCGGCTTCCACCTGTGCCTCGTTTACCTGGACCTGGGCCAGTAACTGGTCGAGGTTGGAAGCTGAGATTGCCTGCGTGCTCGCAAGCGACTTGCTGCGCTCGTACAGGCTGCGGCTTTCCGACAATGACGCCTCGGCGAGAGCCAGCCCCGCTACGATTTCACTGCTTTCGAGGTCGACAAGCAGATCACCGGCACTGACGAGCTGACCTTCTTCGAACCAGATCTTCTCCACCAGGCTGGAGATTCTCGGCCGGATTTCGATGGACTCGTTGGCGCGCGCCGTGCCGAGTGCCTGGATCTGGTCGACGAGCGGCTGCATTTCGGCTACCGCCGTAACCACCTTTGGCGCTGCACCCCAGCCACCGCGTCCGCCACCGGACTGCGGCTCTTCGCTGCATGCCGTCAGGAGGGTGCAAAGCACGCCTGCAGATATCAATACTTTGAATTGCATCTTGTTGTTTTGAAAGAAAAAACGGAGAAATGCGCTGTTATCGGACTAGTGTACAACATTATCGAATGTGTGAGTCCGCTCACATCCAAAATTGACCAGTCCCACTAAAGTAAACATCAAAGTCACCCCGGGTACTGTAACGATTAGTAACGACAAGGCATTCGACGATTGCGTCATTCTCGGCAAGGAAGCGTTCGATCCGGACGCCGTCTTTATGGACGATATTGTCGACGATGAAGTGCTGCCGTACCTGAGCCTGGCCGTCGACGGTCTGACCGAGGGAGCTGACGGCAAGAAGGGCAAACTTGAGCTGCGTCCGGAAGACGTTGCTGCCAATGAAGAAGTGCGCCCCGATACGACGATGCCTGTCGTCGCACTGGACCCCGACCAGCTGGATGTATACGGCTGGGAGAACAGCCTCTGGAAGAAGATCAAGGGATACCTCGGGCTCTGATACGCCGCCGACGGTGGTAGTATCCCCGCATGATCTTCAACAACAAGACCGTCATCATCACCGGTGGATCCGAAGGCATCGGTGCTGCCGCTGCACGTATGTTTGCCGAGGCCGGCGCCAATCTCATGCTGATCGCACGTGATCGCAGGAAGCTCGACCGAATCGCCGAGGAGTTGCGTGAAAAGACGCGTGTCGAAGTGTTCGCAATGGACGTTTCAGATACGGAAGTCTGCGTCGACCTGTTCAAGAAGGCGCATTTCGAGTTCGGGCAGATTGACGTGCTGGTGAACAACGCGGGCTACCATGCGCGCGGCGAGGTGCTGGACGTCGACGCAATCGACCTCGGCAAGATCATCGACGTAAACCTGCGCGCACCGGTCATGCTGACGCGCATGGTGCTGCCCTATCTCCAGGAAGCGGGCGGCGGTGCCATCGTGAATGTCGGCTCACTGTACGGTCGCGGTCCGGTACCCGGGCAATCGACTTACTGTGCCACCAAGGCTGGCCTGCGCATCTTCACGCGCTCTCTTTCGGAAGAATTGCGCGGTCAGAACATCAAGGTGGCACTGGTCGCACCCGGCCCGGTGGACACCGGTTTCATCATGGACAATCCGGACGTAGTTTCCGACCTGACGTTTTCGCAGCCGATGAGCTCGGCCGAAGATGTCGCCCAGGCGATTCTCGACGTCTGCGGAAATACGGTCATCGAACATTCGATGCCGACCAGCTCGGCAATCCTCGCGTCACTGAATAACCTGTTTCCGTTCCTCGGTCGGGCGCTGCGCCCAATGCTCGAGAAGAAAGGTCGCCGCGTTAAGGAACGCGTTAAAGCCGAGAAAAGGCGTCGCGAGTCAGATTCTCCCGATCGCTGACCATCACGCGAACGTTGTCCTCGATACGGATGCCGCCGAATGGGCGCATCCAGTCGACCGTCTCCCAGTTGACCATTTTCTCTGCCGGTGATCCGCGCAGGTTCTCGAGCAGCATGTCGATGACATACAGGCCGGGCTCGATCGTGAGCACCATGTCCTCTTCCAGCACTCGCGTCAGACGCAGGTAGGGGTGACCGCTTGGCGGGTCGATATTGCCGCCGGACTCGTTTTCGAGAAATCCGCCGACGTCATGGACCTGGATGCCGAGCAGGTGTCCGAGCCCGTGCGGGAAAAATGCCGAGGTGACACCCGACTCCAGTAACGCCTCCGGGCTGCCCGACGCGAGCTCCGCATCACCAATAACCTCAGCCAGCATCAGGTGAGTGTCCACATGCAGGTCACGGAAATCGACGCCAACTTCCACGCGATCGACTATCGCCCGCTCCATGGTATCCATGCGCTCGATCAGCTCGCCAAATCGCGAGTCGCTGTGTGCATACGTGCGGGTAATGTCGGACGCGTAACCGTGTACCTGGGCCCCGGCATCGATCAGAAAGGAGCGCAGATCGGCCGGCGCGTCACGGTCGAGGTCGGTGTAATGTAGAACGGCGCCATGTTCATTCAGCGCAATGATGTTGCTGTACGGCAATTCCGGGTCTGTCTGGCTGACAGCCTTGCAATAGGCGCGATGGATTTCGAACTCCGCCGCACCGGCGCGGAACGCCGCTTCCGCCGCAGCGTGCCCGGTTGCACCGCGTAAGGATGCGAGCCGCATAACCGCCAGTTCATACTCGGTCTTCGAGCCGCGCGCCCAGTGCAACAGGTTCATCGCGATCGTCGGATTGACGCGTTCGATGCCGAACGCGAGCTTGTCGTCCTGAAGTTCACCAATGAGAATGCTCTTCTCGCGGTCGGCCGGGAGATGCTCAGCGACTTCCTCAACCGTGTGCACCACGCGTACATCGAAATATTCGGTCCAGTAGCCTTCGGGTGCGCCGGGCACGACATGCCAGTAGTCGTGTGGCTGGAAGTAGACCAGGACCGGGGTATCGCCGGGCGTATAGACAATGTATGAGAACGGCAGCGTCGTCAGCGGTGCCCAGCTGACGAAATGCGGGTTCGGTCTGAAGGGCATCTGGTAATCGTCAAGAAACGCGTACCGTGGATTGCCCGAAAAGATAACCGCGTGACTTGCGCCTGCCTGCTCCAGCGCCCGGTCATGTACTGCCTTCAGGTGGGCAATGTGTGACGGGTAAAGTGCTGCGAGTGCAGGGTTTTTATCGGTGTAGTCATTGCACATCGCCGCATCATACCCTGTTGCTGATGTCCTCGGCGAGTGCCATCATTAGCGCCCCGAGAGGCAGCTTGGATGACGCATGAAGGCACATGCATGGTTGATTCTATTGACGTTTTTGGTGGCTGGAGGCATTGCCATGGCCGACGATAATCCGGGATACGATCGTGTTGCCGGCGCTGCGCATGCGTCGCGCTCTGAGGTCATCGCGCCGCATGGCATGGCAGCGACCAGCCAGCCGCTCGCGACCCAGATTGCGCTCGACATTCTCAAGGAAGGCGGCAGCGCCGTTGACGCGGCGATAGCCGCAAACGCAGCGCTCGGCTTGATGGAACCGAC
The DNA here is from genome assembly GCA_965224725.1 of Woeseiaceae bacterium. Taxonomy (GTDB): domain Bacteria; phylum Pseudomonadota; class Gammaproteobacteria; order Steroidobacterales; family Woeseiaceae; genus UBA1847. The sequence continues at coordinate 1,944,835 of CBDCZZ010000002.1, read as the reverse complement.
CGGCTGCGGCATCGGTGGTGACCTGTTCGCCATTGTCTGGGACGCCGAGAAAAAGGAGCTGACGGGTCTGAACGCATCGGGGCGTTCGCCGGCCGCGATGACGCTGGAGTACTTCCAGGAGAAGGGGCTCGACAGAATTCCGCCATTCGGACCGTTGCCCGTAAGCGTACCTGGTGCCGTTGATGGCTGGTTCGAACTGCACGGGCGCTACGGCCGCCTGTCGATGGAAGAGATCCTGGCGCCGGCCATCAGCTACGCTCGCAACGGTTTTCCGGTTTCCGAAGTCATTGCCTACTACTTCCAGGGCAACAAGCGCCGCATCAGCCAATACCCTGGCTTCGCCGAGACCTTTATGCCGAACGGCGATGTGCCGAAGAAAGGCGAGATGTTCAAAAACCCGCGCCTTGCGAACACCTATGAAGCCATTGCAACGAAGGGACGCGACGAATTCTACAAGGGAGACATCGCGCGCAGTATCGACGCCTATATGGCCGAGCAGGGTGGACTGCTTGCTTACGAGGATATGGCGGCACATACCTCGGAATGGATTACGCCGGTTTCGACGAACTACCGTGGCTGGGATATCTACGAACTTCCGCCGAACGGCCAGGGAATTGCGGCCTTGCAAATTCTGAATGTTCTCGAGGGCTACGACGTGGCGAAGATGGGATTCGGCAGCGCCGAGTACGTGCACACGTTCGTTGAGGCCAAGAAACTCGCGTTCGAAGATCGTGCGAAGTTCTACGCAGACATGGATTTCGTCAACGTGCCGGTCGACATGCTGATCTCGAAGGAATATGCCGACGAACGCCGTAAGCTGATCGATCCGAAGAAAGCCTCGCAGAGCCTGCCCGCAGGCGACGCGCGCGAGCACGGCGATACGATCTACCTGACCGTTGCCGACAAGGACGGCAACATGGTGTCGCTGATCCAGAGCAATTACCGCGGCATGGGTTCGGGCATGACGCCGGGTGAACTCGGATTCGTGTTGCAGGACCGTGCTGAGCTGTTTGCGCTGGACGCCGATCACGCGAATGTCGTCGAAGGCGGTAAACGCCCGTTCCACACGATCATCCCGGCGTTTGTCATGAAGGACGGCGAGCCGCTGATCAGCTTCGGCCTGATGGGCGGCTCAATGCAGCCGCAGGGCCATGCGCAGATCGTCGTCAACATGGTTGACTTTGGCATGAACCTGCAGGAGGCCGGCGATGCTGCGCGCATCAACCATGTCGGTTCGTCAAGTCCAACCGGGTCGACGATGACGGATGGTGGTGTTGTGCATCTTGAGAGCACCTTCAGCGAGGAAACCCGCAAGGAACTCGAGGCGATGGGGCACACGCTCGGCGACAGTAACGGCGGCTTCGGTGGCTACCAGGCGATCATGTTCGACAGTGAAGAGGGCGTGTATTATGGCGCGTCCGAAGTAAGGAAAGACGGCCAGGCAGCCGGTTATTAATGACTCAGGATATTTACCTCACCGGTATTACAACGACCGGTACGCCGCACATCGGCAACTATGTCGGCGCGATCCGCCCCGGCATCGAGGCGAGCAAGGATCTCGATACAAGGCACTTCTACTTCCTCGCCGACTACCATTCGCTGGCGAAGAACGAAGACCCCGACAAGATCGCGCAATCGACGCTTGAGATTGCAGCGTCGTGGATGGCGCTGGGCCTTGATACCGAACATGCCTGCTTCTACCGGCAGTCGGACATTCCCGAGATTCCCGAGCTGACCTGGATATTGCACGGCATGACGGCGAAGGGCCTCATGAACCGGGCGCATTCCTACAAGGCATCGGTACAGGCAAACGTCGATGGCGGCGGCAAGGATCCGGACAAGGGCGTGATGATGGCGCTGTACAGTTACCCGATCCTGATGGCGGCCGATATCCTGATGTTCAAGTCGACGAAGGTGCCGGTTGGTCAGGACCAGAAACAGCATGTCGAGATGGCGCGTGATATCGCGCAACGCTTTAACCACAACTACGGTGAGACGTTTGTGCTGCCCGAGGCCGTCATCGGCGAGGACACCGCCGTGTTGAAGGGACTCGACGGCCGCAAGATGTCGAAGAGCTACAACAATACGATTCCGCTGTTCGCGCCCGAGAAGCGGCTTCGAAAACTGATCATGAAGATCAAGACCAACAGTCTCGAGCCGGGCGAACCGAAGGACCCGAACGACAGTACCCTGTTCGATATCTACAAGGCCTTCGCGACGCCGGAAGAGACCGCGGCCGTCGAAAAACAGTACGCCGAAGGAATTGCCTGGGGCGCGATGAAACAGCAGTTGTTCGAGTACATCAATGAATGTGTCGGGCCGGCACGCGAAGAATATGAGCGGTTGATCGCAGACCCGGCCGTGGTCGAGGCCGAATTGCAGAAGGGCGCAGCGAAGGCGCGCGAGATTTCAGCGCCGTACCTCGCACAGATTCGTGATGCCGTCGGAATCCGCCGGCTGGGATAAAGCGATGCATGATCCGGATCCGTTTCGCGCACCCGAGGCTGACATCAGCAGTACGGTGTCGAGCGGCAACCGCGTGTACAAGCCGTCACACGTTGGCATAGCGACGTTCTTCGGTACCCCGGCTGCAGGCTTCTGGCTGATAGCCGCGAACTTCGACGCGCTGGGGAAACGCGAACGAAAGAACTCCATGCTGGGTATCGGCATCGTCTCCACAATAGTGCTGCTTGCCCTCACGTTTTACCTGCCCGGCAATTTTCCGGCACTTGCCCTGAGCCTGGTGACGGTCGTGATAATGATTCAGATCTGCAAGAATCTGCAGGAGCACGACATGCAGTCGTTCATCCTGGACGGCGGCGGATTTCATTCCGGCTGGCGCGCGCTTGGTATCGGCATTCTCGGCCTGATCGCGGTTTTCGGCATCACGTTTGTCGGCGTCATGGTTTACTTGATGATGTTCCCGGAGGCGATCTTCGAATAAGTGACATGCATGAAGGCTCCTGTCATTGCGGCGCAGTCCGTTTCGAGTATCCGGGAGAACCGGAGTGGCTTCTCTCGTGCAATTGTTCGATCTGCAGACGCCTGTCGACATTGTGGGCGTACGCGCCGGTAAAGGACATGCTTATCGAGAAGGCCGAAAACGCGACCCTCGCGTATTGCTGGGGCGACCGGATGCTGGAATTACACACATGTCGCACCTGCGGCTGCACGACCCACTGGATCGGCACCGACGGCGATGAGTCGTCAAAAATGGCCGTCAACTTCAGGCTCTGCGACCCGGCGGAGATAAGCCACTATCGCATTCGCAGATTCGATGGGGCCGATTCCTGGGAGTTTCTCGATTGAATGGCGTACTCATTGAAACCGAACGCCTGAACCTCAACGCCATTACCGTTGACGATGCGGAACTGATGCTCGCGATCTGGAATGACCCGGCATTCATTCGCAACGTCATGGATCGAGGCATTCGTACCGTCGACGAGGCTCGCGACGCAGTCGCGTCCGGTGCGGCGAAACTGTTCGAGGATTTCGGCTACGGGCCTTACAGCATGCAGCTCAAAACGGACGGGCAGATGATAGGGATCTGCGGCCTGTTTCGACGTGAGAATCTCGAGCATCCGGATATTGGCTTCGCAGTTCTGCCGGAATGGATCGGCCAGGGTTTCGCAGGTGAGGCAGCAATTGCAGTTCGCGACTACGCCTGCGATACGCTGCGACTGCCGGCACTTACTGCCATTGTTTCACCGCACAACGCGCCGTCAATCGGACTTATCGAGAAACTGGGCATGACGTTCGAACGTATGGTTACGATGCCGGGCGACGACGATGCCATCCGCCTCTACAGCATGGCCCTTGCCGAGGAGTCCTGATTCCCGTGGATTTTCTAAAGAGTGACGGCGCCAGAACCGGACTGTTCTTCGGTGCAACCTCCGGCGTTATCACGACGCTCGGGCTTATCACGGGCCTGAATGCCGGCACCCAGTCACTGACAGCCGTTCTTGGCGGTATCCTCGTCATAGCGGTTGCCGATGCCATGTCGGATGCACTCGGCATTCACCTTGCCGAGGAGTCCGATCCCAATACCGACCACAAGCACGTGTGGGCGGCAACGATCTGGACATTCCTGACCAAATTCGTGTTTGCGCTCAGCTTCGCAGTCCCGCTGCTGTTGCTGCCGCTGGGCCCTGCCGTCGCTGCGTCGATCGCCTGGGGCATGCTGGTAATCATTGTGCTGAGCTTCTTCCTTGCACGTGCACAGGGCGAGTCGCCGTGGCCGATCGTTCTGGAGCATCTCGGCATCGCGATACTGGTTATCGTTCTTTCGCACCTCATCGGTGACTGGGTAGGAAACCACTTCGGGTAAGTTATACTCGATCCAAATAACAAGACGAGGGCTGCCGTGAGTAACGCATCCCCGATCGCATCGAATGTCGTGGTCCCGAACGGCAGGTAGGGAAATGAACGAGCCGTACGCAGCAGTCGACTGGACCGAGCTGCGCGAGTTTGCCGCAGTCGATCTGGCACAGTCGTTTGCACTGTCCTGGTACGTGGAGACCGGTACGCTGATGTTGGATATCGACCTTTTTCTGACACCGGAGCATCCGTTTTATGAGAAGCCCCGGCCCAGGGAAAAGGTCTGCATTCGGCCGGCGATCATCGAGACAGGATCGACGGTGAGTTTGGTGCCGTATACATCGACGCGGAACGTCCGTTGCTGCGCCTGAAAGGGCATTGAGGGGAAACAGCATGAGAAGTGAGAGACAAGTCGACTACATCGAAATTCCGGTGACGGACCTGCCGCGTGCGCGCGAGTTTTTTGCCGAACTTTTCGGATGGTCTTTCGAAGAGTGGGGCGACGAATACATGAGCTTCAACGACGGTCGAATTGACGGCGGGTTCCGCAAATCAGATGAGCCGGCCCCGGCGACCGGTGTGCTCGTCATTTTTTACAGCGACGACCTGGAGCGTGACGTAGAACGCGTTACCGAACTCGGCGCGACAATCTCGCAGGAAATCTTTTCGTTTCCCGGTGGTCGTCGCTTTCATTTCGTCGACCCGACGGGCAACGAGTTTGCGATCTGGTCAGAAAATCATACGCCCAAAGAAGGAGACGCCTGATGGCGCATCTAATTGATCACCCGTGCGTGCAGCACAAGCTCGCGATCATCCGTGACGTTGATACGGGTCACAAGCGATTCCGCGAACTTGCTACCGAGATCACGATGTTCACCTGCTACGAGGCGCTCAAGAACATTCGTACCAAAGCCGTCACTGTGCAGACGCCGGTGTCTGAAGCAAGCTGTTACAAGCTCGACACGGACCTCGTCGTCGTGCCGATTCTGCGCGCCGGCGTCGGCATGCTGGACGGGATTCTCGACCTGGTGCCGACTGCCAGAGTTGGATTCGTCGGCCTGTATCGCGATGAGGAGACCAAGGAGCCGGTCACCTATTACGAACGCTTCCCGCCACAGATTCGCGGGGGGACCTGCATCGTTATCGACCCGATGCTGGCGACAGGCGGCTCGACGGCCGATTCGATCGACAAGCTCAAGGAGCATGGGGCCGACGACATCATCGTGGTTTGCATCGTGACCTGTCCGGAAGGCGTAGCCCTCGTGGAGGAGCGCCACCCGGACGTGCCGATCTATGCGGCGGCCATTGATGAAAAGCTTAATGAAAACAAATACATAGTGCCCGGCCTCGGGGATGCGGGCGACCGCCTGTTCGGGACTTCACACTGAGCGGTTTCGCCAATGGCCGAAAACAAGACAAGCCCGACAAAAGCCAGCGTTACCGAATTCGTGAACGCTATCGAGGACCGGCAGAAGCGCGCCGACGCGAAGGCGGTCGCCGCGATGATGCGAAGGGCAACGGGCAAGCGCGCGAAGATGTGGGGCCCTGCAATCGTTGGCTACGGCGAGTATCACTACAAGTACGACAGCGGCCGCGAAGGCGACTTTATGATTACCGGATTCTCGCCACGCAAGCAGGCGCTGACGGTCTACATCATGCCCGGTTTCAGCCACTTCAAAGAGGAAATGGACAAACTTGGCATGTACAAGACAGGACGTTCCTGCCTGTATATAAAGCGACTGGCGGATGTCGACAGCAAGGTGCTGGAACGCCTGATTACGAAGTCGGTCAAACACATGCGCAAGAACTACGAGACAAGGTAAAAATTATGGCGGCTGACATTCTTGTTTCACGTCTCGAAGGGACGCGGCTGATCGTCGAAACCGGCGATGGAGTGCGTGAATATGATTCACGTTTCCTGGTTGCAGCGCTGCTCGTGTTCGTTGCGCGCGGTGATGGCAATATTGATCCGGCGGAATCGGCCAAGATGATCGAGCTGATCAAGGATCGCTACAATCTGCGCGGCGCGGAGTCGCTGGAACTTATTTCGCAGGCGATGGCGGATGTATTGGAGGAGCCGGAGCTCGAGACCTTGCTGACCGACCTGGCACCGACGTTGTCGGAGTCTGATCGCGAGGAAATGGCTCTGATGGCACTCAAGGTCATCGCCGCTGACGGCAGGCGGCACTATGCGGAGATGGAGCATTTCAATCTTGCCATGGAAGCATTGAACATCACGCCCGATATCGTGCATCGGGCTTTCGACCGGTACTTCTCGGAGACGATGCCGGGCCTGCATGAGGACATTGAATGAAAGTTCTGGGGATAAGATTTTGTGCGGTAGCCGAAGAAGCGGTGCCAATGGCACAGTTCTTCACCAGGGGGCTGGGATTACCTGAACGCGACCTCGGTGGACAGCCCGACGTATTCAGTGGCTGCGTGATCCCGGCGGGCAGCGACAGCTGGATAGAAATCTGGCAGAAAGGCGAGGACATGCCCGCCGGGTTGATGCTGCAGATCGTCGTTGACGATGCGGACGCAGTTGCCGAATCCGCAAAATCGAATGGCATTGATGTGCAGGGCCCGATGGAAGCGCACGGCGAGAAAATCTACTTTGCGGTCGCGCCCGGCGGGCTCAGCATCAGTTTCCAGGAAGTTGTTTCAGGGGCCGACTGCTAACGATGCAAGCAACGATCAGAAATTTCCTCAGGATGGAGTCGGCCGGCGGTATTGTGCTGATGGGTGCGGCTGTGCTGGCGATGATCGCTGCCAACTCGCCTTTGTCCTGGTTGTACGACTATTTTCTCGAGACACCGGTCGAGGTACGCATCGGCCAGCTGCAGATCGCGAAACCGCTGTTTCTCTGGGTTAACGATGGGCTGATGGCGATTTTCTTCTTCCTCGTGGGTCTCGAGCTCAAGCGCGAAATTCTGGAAGGTGAACTGTCGCGGCCGGCGAACGTCATGTTGCCGGCGATCGGCGCCGTGGGCGGCATGGTCGTACCGGTTGGCGTGTTCATCTTCTTCAACCACGGTGACGCGGAGGCAATGCGTGGCTGGGCCATCCCGGCAGCGACCGACATCGCGTTCGCGCTCGGCATCCTGATGTTGCTTGGCGACCGCGTGCCGGTTTCGCTGAAGGTGTTCCTCGTGTCGCTCGCAATCTTCGATGATATTGGCGCAATCGTCATTATTGCCGCGTTCTATTCTGCCGAGGTGTCGATGACCGCGTTGTTGTGGGCGGCGGGCTGCCTTGCGGTCCTGTCCCTGATGAGCTGGCGCGGCGTAAGTGCTGTGTCGCCGTTCATCATGGTCGGCATCGTGATGTGGATTGCAGTGCTCAAGTCTGGAGTCCATGCAACCTTGGCCGGCGTAGCCCTCGCAGCTTTCATACCGATGCGGAGCGCCGCCGAACCTGGTCATTCGCCCTTGCGCGAGCTTGAGCACGATCTGCATTCAGTGGTCGCATTTGGTGTTCTGCCGCTGTTTGCATTCGTCAATGCCGGAATCAGCCTGGCGGGCGTCGGCATCGAGGACGCCTTCCATAATGTTCCGATCGGAATTGCGGCAGGCCTGTTCATCGGCAAACAGGTCGGCATCTTCGTGTTGTGTTTCCTGGCCATCAAACTGGGGCTCGCAAAGCTGCCCGAGGGTGCCAATTGGGGTGGGCTGTACGGTGTTTCGATTCTGTGCGGTGTCGGTTTCACGATGAGCCTCTTCATCGGATCACTCGCGTTTGAAAACCGGGCGTTCGAAGCCGAAATGATCTTTGACGAGCGGCTGGGCGTGATACTCGGCTCACTGCTGTCCGGCATCATGGGTTACCTCGTGCTGCGATTCTCGCTCAAGAAAACGGGCTGATCGTGTTCAGGCTCGAACCGGCAACGCTGGGCGACCTGGAAGAATTGATGACCTGGTTTCCGGATCGACGCTCAGTCGATCTGTGGAGCGGACCTGATTTCCGGTTTCCGTTTACGCTTGAGTCGTTCATTGAGGACTGCTACTGGGACGAGTTCGGCGGCCAGCGACTCCTGTGCGGCGATGGCGTACTCGCCGCATTCGGGCAGTTCACGGAACGCTACGGTCGTTCGCATCTCGCGCGTCTTATTGCCAACCCGGCAATGCGCGGCCAGGGTGTTGGCCGGGCCCTCGTCAACGCTTTGATGTCCAGGGCCACGGAAACCTACGGACATGACGAATGCGGCCTGTTTGTGTACCGGCACAATGCTCCGGCCCTGAACTGCTACCAGTCTGCGGGATTCGAAATCTTTGACTATCCTGAAGATGCACCAATGCCTGAGATGTGTTTTTACCTGACAAGAAAAATCCAACAGGGAGAAGACGATGAGTAGCGAATTAACGATGCTGACCTGGGCGGTCACGCTGAATGCCGTGATGTGGGTTCCTTACATCCTGAACGTGATTATGGTCCGGGGCCTGGTCGATGCTGTTGGTTACCCGGCCGACCCGAAGCCGATGGCGGCTTGGGCGGAGCGCCTGAAGAAAGCCCACTACAACGGCGTTGAAAATCTCGTCGTGTTTGCGTCACTGGTCCTGATTGCCGACTCGGCAGGCGTCTCGAACGAGACGACGGTCCTGGCCTGCAAAGGCTACTTCTGGGCGAGGGTAGTCCACGTGGCGTCGTACACGATGGCGGTACCGTGGGTTCGCACTCTGGCGTTTACTGCGGGCTGGTTGTCCTGCGGGGCGCTGATACTGCAGCTTATCTGAGCGACTCCTGCAGCGTTTCGAGTTCACCCCAGCGCTCGATGCGTTGCTCGAGCATGGCTTCGGCTGACTTGAGTTCGTCGAGCCTGGCCTGCACTGCATCCTGTTGCTGGTTGTAGAAGGCCGGGTCGGCGATCTCTTGCTGCAATGTCGCGATCGCGGCTTCGATCTCCTCGATCTCAGCCGGCAGCATGTCGAGTTCTCGCTGGTCCTTGTAGCTGAGCTTCGTTCGATTCTTCGCTCGGCGTTGTTCCGCCGCGCGCTGCTTCTGCGCCTCGATTTCCACCGGGTCGTCGGTCACAGCGAGCGCCTTGCCCTGTCGCAGCCAGTCGGAATAGCCGCCGACGTACTGCTGAACCCGGCCGTCTTCCTCGAACACAATCGTGCTGGTAACGACATTGTCGAGGAATTCGCGATCGTGGCTGACGACAATCAGCGTGCCCTGGTACTCGCAGAGTTTCTCTTCGAGTACTTCCAGCGTTTCGATGTCGAGATCATTGGTGGGCTCGTCGAGCACGAGCAGGTTGGCGGGCCGGGTAAACAGCTTGGCCAGGATCACCCGATTGCGTTCACCGCCGGACAAAGCCCTGACCGGTGTGTCCGAGCGTTTCGGACTGAAAAGAAAACCCTTGAGGTAACCGACAACGTGGCGGTCCTTGCCATTCAGCGTCAGGTAAGTGCGACCTTCGCCGACGTTGTAGGCCACGGACTTGTCGAGGTCGAGCGTCTGCCGCAGCTGGTCAAAGTAACCGATCTCAAGATTGGTGCCATGCTTCAGCGTTCCGCCCTGCGGTTCGAGATGTCCGAGCAGTAACCGCAACAGCGTCGTTTTGCCAACACCGTTGTTGCCGATCAGTCCTATACGGTCGCCGCGCATGATTTTTATCGAGAAGTTCTCGATGATTTTCTCATCGCCGTAGGCGTACTCGACGTTACGCGCCCGGATAACCTTGCGGCCGGATTGCTCGGCCTCCTCAATGTGAATGCGCGCGCGCTGTTCACGCTTGATACGACCGGCAAACTCTTCGCGCATTTTCTCGAGCGAACGCACGCGACCTTCGTTGCGTGTACGGCGTGCCTTGATGCCCTGGCGGATCCACGCTTCTTCCTGGTCGAGTTTCTTGTCGAACTTCGCGTTGGCTTCGGCTTCATCCTCAAGCGCCTTTTCCTTGCGCCGCAGGAAATTATCGTAGTCACCCGGCCAGCTCGTTAACTGGCCGCGGTCGATTTCGACGATGCGTGTTGCGAGTCGCTGCAGAAACGCACGATCATGCGTGACGAACAGAACGGCTCCCGGGTAGGAGTAAATGCGATCCTCAAGCCACTGGATCGTCGCGATGTCGAGGTGGTTGGTCGGTTCGTCGAGCAGTAACAGGTCAGGTTTCTGGACCAGCGCCCGTGCAAGCATGACGCGACGACGCCAGCCGCCGGAAAGCTCGCTCATCTTCTTGTCGGCCGGCAGGCTCAGGTCGGAAATCGTCGACTCGACGCGCTGCTCGATATGCCAGCCGTCGTGAGAATCGATCTTGGAGTGCAGTGCTTCGAGCTCAGCCAGGCCATGTTTGTCCAGCTCCTGCTCCGACATCGCCTTGTACTCGGCGAGCAGGCGCTCGATGTCCCTGAGGCCCGAACGAATGACCTCGCGTACCGGCAGATCGATAGCCTCGGGCAGGTCCTGCCGCAGCTTGGATACAACCAGGTCGGAGCGGCGGATTATCTCGCCTTCGTCCGGCTCCTGTTCGCCCGAGATCAGCTTGAAGGTCGTCGACTTTCCCGCACCGTTCCTGCCGATCAGGCACACGCGTTCGCCGGGCTCGATGGCGAGCTCGGCATCGCGCAGGATCAGCAGTTCGCCGAACTGCAGCCTGATATCTTCGAAACGGATCAGCGACATTCGCGGTATGCTACTCGAAATCCCGTCACAGGAAACGCGCATGAGTGAAGAGCGCATGATCGACCTCGAATCGCGACTCGCGCACCAGGACAAGTTGCTCAGTGACCTCAATGATGTGGTGACCGAGCAGCAGGCGCGCATGATGCAGCTCGAGGAACTAGTCAGAAATCTGATCGACCGGGTGCGGTCCATCGGCGACGGTGCGCCTGCGGGCGATCCTGCCGACGAACGACCGCCGCACTACTGACATGCTCAGGGTCGCCTGGATCGTCGTATTCGTCGCGGTTCTCGTCTGGTCGGGAATCCAGCCATACGACTTCATTACCTGGATGCTTGAGGTGGCGCCCGCCGTAATCGGTGCGGCCATTCTCTGGTTTACGCGCAACAGCTTTCCACTGACCACGCTGACCTACGCGCTGATTCTCGTGCATTGCGTGATACTCATGGTCGGCGGGCACTACACGTATGCTGAAGTGCCGCTCGGTGACTGGTTGCGAGACGCAATGGACGGCACGCGTAACAATTACGACAAGCTCGGACATTTCGCGCAAGGTTTTGTCCCGGCGATCATTGCCCGAGAGATCGTCATTCGACTGCAGGTGTTCAACTCGGCGCGCTGGCGCGATTTCTTCATTGTCAGCTTTTGCCTCGGATTTTCGGCGTTCTACGAACTGATCGAATGGTGGGTGGCGCTGCTGTCCGACGAGGCGGCAGATGCATTCCTGGGAACCCAGGGCTATGTCTGGGACACGCAGTCGGATATGGGTCTTGCGCTACTCGGTGCGATCCTGGCGCTGGTGCTGCTGAGTCGTTATCACGATGGCCAGTTACGGGAACGCGGCTTCCTGGCAACGGTCTGAGTCTGTATGCGCCTGATCACCGCCTGTCTGTTGTTGCTGTTCGCTGGCAATGCTGTCGCCGAGGAGTGTGTCGTGTTGCTGCATGGGCTGGCACGGACCTCGTCGTCAATGGCGCGCATGACCGAGGAGCTCGAAGAGGCCGGGTATGCGACTGCCAACGTCGACTACCCGTCGCGCGAGCACGAAATCGCCGAATTGGCCGATATTGCCGTCAATGAAGGGCTTGAGGCCTGCCGCAGTATGGAAGGCATCGAGCGCATTCATTTCGTTACCCACTCGCTCGGCGGCATCCTGGTGCGCCAATACCTGAGCGGCGCCGAGATCGAGGAGCTGGGCAGGGTGGTGATGCTCGGCCCGCCCAACCAGGGCAGTGCGGCGGTCGACGAGCTCGGCGGAGTGCCGGGATTTGACTGGCTGAACGGACCTGCAGGCCGCCAGCTCGGCAAGGGCGAGGAAAGCGTTCCGCTCAGCCTTGGGCCAGCCGAGTTCGAGCTCGGAGTTATTGCAGGCAATCGCACGATCGACCCGATTACTTCAGCTGTGCTCGAGAATCCCGATGATGGCCGGGTCTCGGTCGAAGACACGAAGCTCGACGGAATGGACGATTTCGTCGTCGTCGACCATTCGCACGCTTTCATGATGCGCATGCGCGAGCCAATCGAACTGACCAAGCACTTCCTTGAGAACGGACGCTTCGACTAGCGGTTCGGCGGCACAATAACCGGAACCGGGAATGCCGGGCTCGCAATGTGCAGTGGGCGTTGAAACATTGACTTTCGCGCTCAATAGTCGATGCTACGACCTGCAACGGACAAAGGGCGCTCAATGGATCTGTTCGAAGAGCTCAAGCGCAGGAATGTTTTTCGCGTCGGCGTGGCGTACATGCTGTTTGCATGGGTGATCATTCAGGTCACTGACACGGTTGCGCCGGCGCTGAGATTGCCCGAGTGGACCCTCGCTCTGGTGACCTGGATCAGCATTATCGGCTTCCCTATCGCGCTGTTTTTCGCTTGGGCATTCGAGCTGACACCGGATGGCATCAAAGCGGAGAAAGATGTCGATCGGTCCCAGTCCATCACGCGGCAAACGGGCCAGAAGATCAATTTTGTTGTGATTGCGCTGCTGGCCATCGCGGTTGTGGTCCTTGTTGCCAGGGATAACTTCCTGGACGACGGCGGCGATCTCGAAACACCCGCCGCTGACCTTGATCAAGCGGCGGCGGCCGCCGGATACGAATCTATCGGGGTGCTGCCGTTCGTCAATATGAGTGACGATCCGGCGCAGGAGTACTTCTCGGACGGTATTTCGGAAGAACTGCTGAATGCGCTCGCAAAGCTAAAGGACATTCAGGTCGCGGCGCGAACATCATCCTTCGCTTTCAAGGGGCAGAACCAGGACATTACTGCAATCGGCAAGGAGCTTAATGTCGATACCGTCCTTGAAGGTTCGGTGCGCAAGGCAGGGACGCGTGTCCGTATCACTGCCCAGCTGATCGATGTCAAGAATGGTTACCATCTCTGGTCCGAAGTTTACGACCGTGAACTCACCGACATCTTTGCCGTGCAGGACGAGATCACCGAAGCAATCGTCGATGAGTTGCTGACTCATTTTGATACGGAAGACGTTGCCGATGCTCCGGCCGTGACCGCAACCGACGTCAATGCGTACGACAACTATCTGAAAGGCAGGCACAGACTCTACAGTCTGGAAGACGGTTCGGGTCGAGAGGCCCTGCAGTTGTTTCGTTCGGCGACCGATGCCGATCCGACGTTCGCGGCAGCATGGGCGGCGCGGGCATTTACGGTAATCCTGTTGCGCGAGGATGCGTTCAATGAGGGCATTCCGCGCGAGGAATCGGAACTGCTGGCTCGTACGGCGATCGATCGGGCGCTTGCGCTCGATCCGGACCTGGCCGAAGCGCACATTGCGGAAGGCATGTTGCACGCGGATCGTTACGAGTTTGATGCGGCGCTGATCAGCCTCGAGAGGGCAGTCGAGATCAATCCGAGCCTGGTCGAAGGCCGGATCTGGCGGGCACGCATCCTGAGCCGCTTCGGCCGTCTGCGGGAAGCGCGGGAGGAGATCATGAAGGCGGTTCGCCTGGACCCACACAACCAGATCAGTGCCGTGCTTGCCGCCAATCTTGTCGACGAGTATTACGATCCGGACTTCTTCGAAGAGGTGAAACGGTCGACCTCGCATTTTGAGCGTGCTCGGGAGATTCTGTCAGGTATCGAACGTGATCTGGACCCGACCGCTTGGTTGGAGCGCTACCGGGAGTTGCTGGCGACAAGAGACGCCGCGGATCCGCGGCTGGCCCGATTCCAGATATTCCGCCTGAAGGAGCTGAACGAGGCGGGATTGAGGCAGGTGCCCAGGATTCCGGGCATGTTCCTGATGTGGGTTTACATGTGGATCGACCAGCCGGACAAGGCTCAGGCGATTTACGACTCGCTGCCGGCCAATGTGCAACAGATTTCGGTAAACCTGGAAGAACTCTCGATCATGCAGATCAACCTCGGCCAATGTGAGCTGGCACTGCAAACGCTGAGCCAGGCGCATGGCAACGAGGTGAAGATCTTCGGCGAGGTGCGGCCGAACTTCGGTCGCAGCAACAGTAACCTCGCGCTCAATCGCGTGTACTGCCAGCGCATCCTCGGTAAGGACGACATGGCGGACGGCATTATGGCGCGGGTCAGCAACTATCTCGACACATTGCGCGAAAACACGGTATTCGGCTTCTACCTGCTGGACGCAAAGTACCGTGTACTGGACGGCGATATCGCCGGTGCCATCGACGAGCTCGATGCAGCCTACGAAAGAGGCGAATTGCGCTGGATGGACCGAAACGACCCGATACTGAGAACTTTGCGTGACGAACCGCGGTTTCAGGCCCTTTTTGACAGGCTTGACGACGATATCGATATGATTCGCGCCGAACTTGGAATGCCCCCGTCAACCCTGCCGTCCGATCTGAGCTAGAATTCGGTATCGTCGCGGAAGAAGGACTTGCCCATGTACTCAGTGGTATCCCGTTGCGCCATCGTTGCGTGCCTTTTCCTTGCGCTGGTTGCCAATGCGGGAACCGTTCAGGAGGCTATCAGTCACCCGGACAGGCCGGGTTCCGATCGCGAAGAAGATGATCGACGCCGGCCGGTTGCGATCATGACTTTCGCAGGAATCCGTGACGGAGATGTCGTCCTGGAAATAGGTGCAGGTCTGGGTTATACGACAGAGTTGGCAGCAAGAATGGTGGGCGAGGCAGGTACGGTCTATGCGCACCGCATCAGCCCGGATCGGCTGCTGGGCAATCGGTTGTCGAATGTTGTTGTCGTACCCGACGTGCCAGCGGGTTTTGCCGATCGACTTGCTGCTGCAGGTGCGACGCCAGGCGGTGTCGATACGATACTCGCGTTCTTCAGTCTGCATGACAGCTATGGCAACCCGGAAAACGACATGCAGAGCATCTATCGGACCCTGCTCGAATATCTCAAGCCCGGTGGTGAACTGATCGTACTGGACAACTCGGCCACTGCCGGGTCCGGCATCGAATCGGTACCGACGCTGCATCGAATTGATGAAGAGTTTCTCAAGAATGAAATCATTGCGGCTGGCTTCCAGTTCGCGGGCGAAAGCGACGCGTTGCGCAATCCTGATGACGACCTTGAGTCAAGCTGGTTTGAAGACATTGCCGGTCGCAAGGCGGGCTACCAGGACCGGTTTGCATTGCGCTTTCGAAAAAAGAGGAGCTGAGATCGCAGTTTGGGAATTGGAATGAAGGGTACGCCTCCTTGCAATCCCCGGCAGGCAGTTGCACGAAACAGCGCGTACGTCCGACTATTCGTCCGGCATCGCAACAGCTTCGCGGTAACTGGCCAGAACCTCTGTGTCGTCGCTGCTCCATGATTCGCCGGCAGCCGACCTCGCTTCTCCCATGATTCTGGCGGCGTTGAGCAGATCGCCCCGCAGCGCGGCCAGGCCAGCCTGAACCTTGAGTGTCTCCGCGTTCCCGGGACGTTCGGCGGCCGCAACTTCGACATATGGTGCCGCCGCTTCCGCGTCACTTAGCCTGATGTATGTTTCCGCGAGGTCGATCGACGTTGATACCCGGACGCCGTTGTCGCCGATGTCTGACGCAATCTGGTGTACTTCCTGGAGGATCGTGATCGCTTCGGCGTACTGAGACCGGGCGACGTGTATTCGCGCGATCGCCCGGAGCACACCGGTTTCTTCTCGCTGCCTGTCATGTTCGCGAGTCTCAGCCAGCAGCTCATTAGCGCCACTCATCGCGGTATCAAAGTCGCCGAGCAGAGTTTGCGCGTTGACCTGTCCGAGTCGCGCGGCAAAGACGTTGATGCGGTCATTGTTGGTCAGGGCTAAGGCTTCGATCGCTGCGTAGCGATCAGCCGCTTCGCGGCCCTGCTTGAGTGCAAGGTTAACCTTCGCGAGGTCGAACATGGCGCCGACCACCAGCATCTGCGAGTCAATTTCCTGAGCAATGTCTATCGCCTGCTGTGCGAACTGTGTCGAACGTGTCAGGTCGCCTTTGTCGAACGATATCTCGGCCATGTTGAGGAGTGTGGCTGCAACGCCGAACTGGTTTCCAAGGTCCTGTCGGATCGCCATTGCCCGCTCCGCGAACTCCAGCGCGTCGTCGAGCAGGCGCTGGCGGCGGTATATCGATGACAATCGATTCAGGGCGTAACTTTCAAACAGCCGCTGTCCGGAAAACTGGAAGCTCTCGATCGCCTTGAGCGAGTGCCGTTCGGCTTCCTCCAGCTGTCCCTGCAGAATCAGCACCCCGGACAGGTTGTTGTGCAGCGTTCCGGGCAGGTACTCGATATCGAGACTTGCGTAGATCTGCTCCGCCGCGCGCATGTGCTCAAGCGCTTTCGGCAGGTCGCCGATGCTTTTCTCAACCAGCGCGAGGTTCTGGTAGCCGGTCGCTGCTCGCAACGGATCTTCAGCCTCGTTGCCAAGCCGGATCGTATTCTCGTACGCAACACGGGCCTCGTCATTGCGACGGCGCTCCCAGTACAGCTTGCCCAGCGCGTTCTCGGCGGCCGCGTGTTCGTCAAGTAGTGCTGCGCCGGCTGCTTCATCGCGCAGCGCGATCAGTTCACGTTCGGCGGCTTCAAAGTCGCGCAGGTTGCGTATTGCCAGCGCGCGTTCGTAGCGTGGCCAGAACAGGTGCGGCTCCTGTTCGATGATCATTTCGAACAGGTCTTTTGCATCCTCATAGCGGCCTTCGTGGTAAAGCGACATGCCGCGTGCAAAGGCTTCGTTCAGGAATTCGTCATTACTGACAGACGAGCGGTGCGTTGTCGGCGGTGGTGCATCGACGGTCAGGTGCACGATCGTGTCAGTGATTTCCTTGACCAGCCGTGTCGGTTCGCGGCCGACTAACGTGCGCCGCATCGGGCGATTTTCGTGACCCGCGAGCGTGTACGTGAGCCGATACAGTCCGCCGGATTGCTGCAGGCTGGCGCCGAGGAAATGCGTGGCAGCCGACGATCGCGACATGCGGTCGCGGAACTCGCTGCCCGTGGCAAGTAACGCAGAGATGGATTGCTGCGTATCTGACTCGCTCATCGCGTCGACGTTAATCGTGTCAACGCCCTGGTCCGCAAGTGTGCGGGTCATCATTGCCATCAGGCCGGTCTCGATCCAATCGAGTTCAGCATCGCCGGTCGCGTTCTCGAACGGCAATACGGCGAGACGTACGGGGCCGCTGAAGGCCATCGGCGCGAACAGTAACCACGCGGAGACAACCAGTACCGTGAGTGCGGCGACGGCCCCCGGGATCTTCAGTACGGACCAGTTGAACGGCTGCCGTGGCGTCTTGCTCTCGGGCAAATGAACCGCTGGCTCGATGTCGTCGTCGAGATCGGCCGCAAACCGGTAGCCGGTGCCGTGAACCGTCTTGATCGCTACCTGGCGGTCCGCGTCGTCGCCGACGGCCCGGCGCGCTTTCATGACACAGCGGGTCAGAGCGGTTTCAGTAACGATGCTGCGCGGCCACAGGACATCCTGCAGCTCATCCTTGTCCACGACGCGGTGTCGATTGCGGATCAGGTAGAGCAGTAGCTCAAATGCCTTTGGCTGCGTTGTTACAAGTTCGCCGGCAAGCGTGATCTCGCGCCGAGCGGCGTCGATGACACACTCCCCAAACCTGTAAACCTCTGATTTTTCTTCTGTTTCTCTACTCACTGCTGCCCTGAGAACGCGCGTCAGCAAATGGTCACTTGATGGTCTGCCCGAGGTCAGGACCGTTGACCATTCTACGTGGAGACTGCAGGGCAAGCCATAAGGCCATTATTCAGGAGAGAGAAATGAACAATTCGCCCGCTGCCGACGATCGGCCCGTCGTCGTCTGTATCCACAGCTCCGGTAGCAGCAGCAACCAGTGGCGCAGCCTGCGCCGCGATCTGCGCGGTCGTTGCCGCCTGTATGCGCCGGATCTCATCGGCTACGGTTCGCGCCGCCTGCGCTCTGATTACTCCATCGGTGCCGAAGTCGACGCAGTCATGGAACAGATCGGTGACCTGAAATCACCCTTCCACATCGTCGGCCACTCGTACGGTGGTGTCATCGCCACAGCACTCGCGTTGCGCTACCCCGAGCGTGTGCGCAGCCTGGTCCTGTACGAGCCCGTCAACATTCCACTGTTGCTCGAAGACAATCTGCACTCGGACGAAGCAAACGAGATTCGCGAGGTCCGTGGCAGCTTCGGCAAACGGGCACGGTCAACGCTGTCGCGCTGGCGTGGTGCACGGCGGTTCATGAACTACTGGGGCGGCGCCAACGTCTGGGCGCGCACCGGGTTTGCGGCACGCCGGCGACTTGCCTCACTGACACCTAAACTCGCCGCCGAATTCGACGCGATGCTGGATGCTTACGAAGAGCTGACATGCGTCGACCGGCTGACCATTCCCGTACGCCTGATCTGCGGTACCGCGACGACGCCCGCGGCGCGCCGCATCGCCGAACTCATGGCGGATCGCATCGAGAATGCGCGCCTTGTGCAACTCGTTAATCTCGGACACATGGCGCCGCTGACACAGCCGGAGTTCGTGAATCCGTTGATCATCGACTATGTCGCGCCGGTCATCGAGGCGAGCGCTGTAACGGCAAACAGGAGGGCAGGCTGATGAAGCGGCACCTGTTGCTGGGCTACGGCGTCGTCGCCTACGTGGTTTTTGTCGCAACCATGGCGTACTGCGTTTGCTTCTTCGGCAACCTGCTCGTGCCACGCACGATCGACAGCCTGCCGCTCGCTGCGATTGGCGAGGCGCTCGCGGTAAATGTTCTGCTCGTGCTGCTGTTCGGGCTGCAACACAGTGGCATGGCACGCCAGCCCTTCAAGAACTGGTTGGGGCGCCACCTGGATCCTGCGCTGGAGCGCAGCACATTCGTACTCGTATCCTGCATCGCCATTCACCTGATGCTTACGCTGTGGCAACCAATGGGCGGTATCGTCTGGGCGATCGAGGACCCGTTGTCGACCGGTGTTGTTTACACGCTGTACTTCGCGGGCTGGGCGGTAATGGTCGCTTCCACTTTCCTGATCAATCACTTTGAAATGTTTGGACTGAGCCAGGCATGGGCGGCCTTTCGCGGACGGGTTGCGAAAAAACCTGAATTCAGGACGCCGGGGTTTTACAGGCACGTTCGGCATCCGATCTACGTCGGCTGGCTGCTGGTCTTCTGGTCAGCGCCGGTCATGACCGTGACGCGGCTCGTGTGTGCGGCATGCATGACAATTTACATTCTTGTCGGTATACAGTACGAAGAGCGCGATCTGGCAAAAGAATTGCCGGATTACGAACAATACAAACGCAAGGTGCCCATGCTGTTGCCGTCTATTCACCGACGGCTTCGTCGCGATTCGGTCGACCAAGGAACATCAATTGACGCAAAAAAGAGTGGCCTTCCTGGTCATGCAGGAACCCGGTGACTTTGTTACTGACTATCATCTCGCGATCCCCAATCTGCAGGAGCTTGGCTGGGACGTAGTGCTGGTGCCGTGGCGCAGCGGTCCCGACTGGGATTCCTTCGATGCGGTCTACCTGTGTACACCCTGGGATTACCCGCAGCACGCCGAGGAGTTCTTCGCGGTGCTGGAGACCATCGAAGCGTCGACGGCCGTCATGTTCAACCCGTTGTCGATGGTGCGCTGGAATATCGAAAAGACCTACCTGCGTGATGTCGAGGCGCGCGGCGATGACATTGTGCCGAGTATTTTTCCGGACAACATTTCGGCGAGCGAAGTTGATTCGTGGTTTGCGCAGCACGGCAGTGATCGCATCGTCATAAAACCAACAATAGGCGGAAATGCCGTTGACGCGTTCGTCCTCGAAAGACCGGTTGGCGAAGAAATGGTCGATACACTTGCCCGCACGTTTGCTGGCCGTGGCTTCGTGGTGCAGCCGTTCATCCGCCAGATCCAGACCGAAGGTGAATATTCGCTGTTTTTCATGAACGGCGAGTACAGCCACGCTACGGTCAAGATCCCGAAGTCCGGCGATTTTCGGGTGCAGGAAGAGCATGGCGCCGAGTTGCATACGATAACGCCGCCCGATGACCTGCTTGAGGTCGGCCACAATGTGTTCTCGCACATCGAACCGCTGCCCGTATACGGACGCGGCGACTGGGTACGCGATGACAAAGGCCGCTGGCTGCTGATGGAGCTCGAACTGATCGAGCCGTCGCTTTACCTACGCTGTGACAGCGGCGCTCCGGCGCGCTTTGCGCGTGCTTTTGACCAGCGGTTTCAGGAATTCACCGGTAAATGATCCCGGCGTCGCGGCCACGTCTTCGGGCGTGCCGCTCGCGACCAGCTGGCCACCGCCGTCACCGCCTTCGGGGCCGAGGTCGAGGATCCAGTCCGCTGTCTTGATCACGTCGAGATTGTGCTCGATGACCACCACCGTATTGCCACGATCGCGCAGCCGATGCAGGACATGCAGCAGGTGTTCGATGTCGTAGAAGTGCAGGCCGGTTGTCGGCTCGTCCAAAATGTACAGCGTCTTGCCGGTGTCGCGCTTTGACAGTTCTTTCGCCAGCTTGACGCGCTGCGCTTCGCCGCCCGACAGCGTGGTCGCGTTCTGGCCGAGACGGATGTAGCTCAGGCCCACGTCCATGAGCGTCTGCAGTTTCTTCGCGACGACCGGCACATTCTTGAAGAACTCGAGCGCGTCTTCGACGGTCATGTCGAGAACTTCGTGAATGTTCTTGCCCTTGTAGCGGATCTCAAGCGTTTCGCGGTTATAACGTTGCCCGCGGCAGACATCGCAGGGCACGTAGACGTCGGGCAGAAAATGCATCTCGACCTTGATGACGCCGTCGCCCTGGCAGGCTTCGCAGCGGCCGCCCTTGACGTTAAAGCTGAAGCGCCCGGGCATGTAGCCGCGCGAGCGGGCTTCCTGGGTACCGGCAAACAGTTCGCGAATCGGCGTGAACAGGCCACTGTAAGTCGCCGGGTTCGAGCGCGGCGTTCGGCCGATCGGTGATTGCGAGATATCGATGACGCGGTCGACGTGCTCGAGCCCCTCGATACGTTCGTGCGGCGCCGGGTTGCGGCTGGAGCGATTCAGTTCGTCGGCGACGGCCTTGTAAAGGGTGTCGTTGACGAGTGTCGACTTGCCCGAGCCCGACACACCCGTGATGCAGGTCATCAGGCCAACCGGGATCGATGCCTCCACGGATTGCAGGTTGTTGCCGGTTGCACCAACGACGGTAATGCAGCGATCCGGATCGGCGGGCGTGCGCTCGGCGGGCACCTCGATGGCGCGTTTGCCGGACAGGTACTGGCCGGTCAGCGACTGCGGTTCGTTCTGGACTTCCTCTGGCGTACCGGCCGCAACGACCTTGCCACCGTGGACGCCGGCACCCGGGCCGAGGTCGACAACGTGGTCGGCCGCGAGGATCGCTTCCTCGTCATGCTCGACGACGATGACCGTGTTGCCGAGATCGCGCAGGTGCACGAGCGTATTCAGCAGTCGCTGGTTGTCGCGCTGGTGCAGGCCGATCGAAGGTTCGTCGAGGATGTACATGACACCGACGAGGCCGGAACCAATCTGGCTCGCGAGGCGAATGCGTTGCGCTTCACCGCCTGACAGCGTGTCGGCACTGCGGTCGAGCGACAGGTAGTTAAGGCCAACGTCGTTCAGGAAGCCGAGACGTTCGCTGATCTCCTTGACGATCTTCTCGGCGATTGTTGCGCGCCAGCCTTCCAGTGCCATCTCGCTGAAAAACTCGACGGCATGGCCAACTGACAGGTTGGTGATCTCAGGCAGCGCCTTGTCGGCGACAAACACATGCCGGGCAGCCTTGTTGAGACGCGTACCGCCGCAGTCAGGACAGTCCTGGCTGTTGAGAAACTTCGTCAGTTCCTCGCGGACCGCGTTGGACTCGGTTTCGTGGTAGCGGCGCTCGAGGTTTGGCAGCACACCCTCAAAGCGATGCAGCTTCTTGATTTGCATGCCACGCGTGTTTTCGTAGAAGAACTCGATCTTTTCCTTGCCGCTGCCGTACAGCACGATCTGCTGCAGCTTGTTCGACAGCTCGTTGAACGGCGTCTCTATGTCGAAGTCGTAGTGATTCGCGAGACTCTTGACCATCTGGTAGTAGTAGGTCGTCTTGCGATCCCAGCCGCGGATTGCGCCGCCGGCCAGCGACAGCGATGGATTCACGACAACTCGATCGGGGTCGAAGAACTGCTTCACGCCGAGGCCGTCGCAGGTCGGGCAGGCGCCGCTCGGGTTATTGAACGAGAACAGACGTGGTTCGAGTTCAGTCAGGCTGTAGCCGCAATGCTTGCACGCGAAGCGATCGGAGAACACGAGTTCCTCCTGATCAGGGTCGTCCATCCAGGCGATACGGGCCGTGCCGTCGGCCAGTCGCAGCGCCGTTTCAAACGACTCTGCGAGTCGCAGGCGCAGGTCTTCCTTGACCTTGAAGCGATCGACGATCGCGTCAATGTTGTGTTTCTTCCTGAGATCCAGCGCCGGTGGCTGATCGAGCTCGTAGATCTCGCCGTCGATGCGCGCGCGGATGAAGCCCTGCGCCTGCAGATCGGCCATGAGTTGTACGTGTTCGCCCTTGCGCTCATTAACGACAGGTGCCAACAGCATGAGCTTGGTGCCCTCGGGCAGCGCCAGTACCTGGTCGACCATCTGGCTGACGGTCTGGGCCTCGAGGGGCGTGTCGTGGTCCGGGCACTTCGGCGTGCCGGCGCGGGCGAACAGCAGGCGCAGGTAGTCGTAGATCTCGGTAACCGTGCCGACTGTCGAGCGGGGGTTGTGCGAAGTCGACTTCTGCTCGATGGAGATTGCGGGCGACAGACCGTCGATGTGATCGATGTCCGGTTTTTCCATCATCGACAGGAACTGCCGGGCGTAGGCCGACAGCGATTCGACATAGCGACGCTGGCCTTCGGCATAAATCGTGTCGAAGGCGAGTGAGGATTTGCCGGATCCGGATAATCCCGTAAAGACGATGAGCTGATCGCGCGGCAGACTCAGGTCGATGTTTTGCAGGTTGTGCGTCCGTGCGCCACGAATATCGATTGATTTCATTACTGATTGCAGTGTGAAGCGGCCAACCTGCTAATATACGCCGCCGCGCGAGTGCGGCGCAAAAGAACACAACAAACAGTTACGAATGACCACGCAAACCCCTGATGCCGCAGTAAGCATGCTGCCGGCCGAGCGCCGCTCGGTTGGCGTGATCGCGCTTATCGCGATGATTCGTATGTTCGGACTGTTCGCGCTGCTGCCGGTCCTGTCGGTGTACGCGGGCGATCTTGCGGGCGCGACGCCATTCCTTATCGGCCTCGCTGTCGGTGCCTACGGCCTGACTCAGGCCGGCCTGCAGATTCCGCTCGGGGCATTGTCGGACCGGTTAGGGCGGCTTCCTGTGATCATCGGCGGGCTTGCCGTGTTCGCAGCGGGCAGCGTGGTTGCGGCGATGAGTACCACGATTGAGGGCGTCATTGTCGGTCGGCTGCTGCAGGGCGCCGGCGCAATTTCTTCGACCTTGTCCGCGCTTGTAACGGACGCGACTCGCGAGGAAGTGCGGACCCGCGGTATGGCGATTTTCGGAATCGGCGTCGGCGTGTCATTCATGATCGCGATGGTGGCGGGGCCTTTGATCGCGTCGCAGACCGGTGTCAGCGGTCTGTTCTGGATAGCGGCGCTGCTGTCGGTGGTTGCTGCCGCAACGCTGAAGCTGCTGCCCAGCGTGCCGCAGCCGAAGACCTTCCACACCTGGAACCTGAAGCCTGCGTTCCGACCGGACCTGCTACGGATGGACTTCTACGTGTTCATCCTGCACGTGATCATGACGGCGACTTTCGTTGCCTTACCGATCCTGCTGAGCCGCAAGCTCGGCATGCCGCTGACCGAGCACTGGCAGATCTACGTCAGCGCCCTTGTCGTATCTCTGGGCATCACGTTGCCGATGGTCATGCAGGATCATCGCCAGGGTAAGCGCCGCTTTATTGCGATTGCCGTCACACTGTTGATAACGGGCCTGCTGCTGCTCACGTTTATGAGCTTCTCCGGCTGGATGGTCTTTATCGCGATGACAATCTACTTCGGTGGCTTCAATTTCCTCGAGGCCGGCCTGCCGGCGCGGTTGTCGATCCTCGCCGAGGACGAGATCCGCGGCGCCTCGCTGGGCGTGTACTCGAGTTGCCAGTTCTTCGGTGCCTTCGTCGGCGGCCTGATCGGCGGCCGCTTCCTGGGCGGCGGCCGCCCCGAAGACGTGTTTTTTGTCTGTGCACTGCTGGCGGGCATCTGGCTGGCGCTGCAGAGCTTTAACCGGGGACGGTAACCTTGAGGGACACAGGCGGTTAACCGCCTGTGTCCCTCAAGGTTACCGTCCCCGGAAATCTCCAAAAATCGTGCGAAAATTCGGGCTGGTATTTGCCCGGCCGATCACTACAATAGGCTGCCTTCGCTGTACCGCGGCGAGTTGATTAACACATACTAGAGAGGGGATCCGTCTATGGCCCGCGGAGTAAACAAAGCAATCATCGTTGGAAATCTCGGGGGCGATCCTGAGACGCGTTACATGCCTTCGGGCGGCGCGGTGACCAATTTCACTGTCGCAACCAACGAGTCGTGGAAAGACAAACAGACCGGCGAACAGAAAGAACGCACGGAATGGCATCGCGTTGCGATGTTCGGCCGTCTCGCCGAAATCGCGGCTGAGTACCTGCGCAAGGGTTCGCAGGTTTATATCGAAGGCAAGATCCGCACCCGCAAGTGGCAGGGCCAGGACGGCCAGGACCGTTACACGACCGAAATCATCGCTGATGAGATGCAGATGCTCGGTGGCCGCGGCGGCGGTGGCAACTTCGGTGGCGGTGGCGCCCCGATGGGTGGCGGTCAGCAGGGCGGTGGCCAGCAGGGTGGCGGCAACGCACCTCCTCAGCCGGGTCCGGACGACTTTGACGACGATATTCCGTTCTAGGGAATATCGACAACTGAACGAGCGAAGCCGCGCGGGCCACAGGGTCCGCGCGGCTTTTTCACTTGATAGAATAGGCAAATGAGCAAGAAGCTGTACATCAAAACCATGGGCTGCCAGATGAACGAGTACGACTCGGAGAAGATGGCGGACGTCCTGCGTGAGTCCCATGGCTATGAACTGACCGATACGCCCGACGATGCGGATCTGTTGCTCGTCAACACCTGTTCGATTCGCGAGAAGGCCCAGGAGAAGGTGTTTTCCGAGCTCGGTCGCTGGCGGCAGCTCAAGGACAAGAATCCCGAGATCAAGATCGGCGTTGGCGGCTGTGTTGCCAGCCAGGAAGGTGAGGGCATCACCAAGCGTGCGCCGTTTGTGGATGTCGTGTTTGGGCCGCAGACACTGCACCGCCTGCCCGAGATGATTACCGACGCCGGCGCGAAAAAAGATTCGGTGGTCGACATCTCGTTTCCCGAGATCGAAAAATTCGATCGCCTGCCTGAGCCGCGCGCCGAGGGTCCGACCGCGTTTGTCTCGGTCATGGAAGGCTGCTCGAAGTACTGCTCATTCTGCGTCGTGCCGTACACGCGCGGCGAAGAGATCAGTCGTCCGTTTGACGACGTCATTGCCGAAGTTGCATCGCTCGCCGACCAGGGTGTACGTGAGGTCAACCTGCTTGGCCAGAACGTCAACGCCTATCGAGGCCCGATGCACGACGGCCAGGTGGCCGATCTCGCTACGCTTATCTATTACATCGATGCGATTGAAGGCATCGACCGCATTCGCTTTACGACGTCGCACCCGGTTGAGTTTACCGACAGCCTGATCCAGGCCTATGCCGAAGTGCCGTCACTCGCGAGCTACCTGCACCTGCCCGTGCAGCACGGTTCAGATCGAGTCCTTGCCGCAATGAAACGCGGCCACACGATCCTCGAGTACAAGTCGAAGATCCGCAAACTGCGCGAGGCTCGTCCGGGTATTTCGCTGTCGTCCGACTTCATCATCGGCTTCCCGGGTGAATCCGATCGCGATTTTGAACAGCTCATGAACCTGATCGCCGACATGCAATTCGACCAGTCGTTCAGCTTCATCTACAGCGCACGTCCGGGTACGCCGGCGGCGAGCCTCGCCGACGACACGCCGATGGAAGTGAAGAAGGAGCGC
Organism: Woeseiaceae bacterium; assembly: GCA_965224725.1. Lineage (GTDB taxonomy): Bacteria > Pseudomonadota > Gammaproteobacteria > Steroidobacterales > Woeseiaceae > UBA1847. The sequence goes on along the minus strand of CBDCZZ010000002.1, from coordinate 1,918,397 downwards.
TTGCAGTTGCTGCAGGCGCGCATTAACCAGCAAGCGATGAATATCAGCCGTGGTATGGTCGGATCGACCCAACGCGTGCTCGTCGAAAAACTTTCGAAGAAGAGCGACCGGCAGGTTTCGGGTCGCACCGAAAATAATCGCTGGGTCAACTTCGACGCGGACCCATCGGTCATCGGTCAGTTTGTCGACGTAGTCATTACCGAAGCGTTACCGAATTCACTGCGCGGCCGACTTGCCAACGAGGAAATAGCGGCGTAGTCTCAGGGGCAATGATCTATCGCTCGAATAGATTATCCGTTACAGCTTGGGCAAAGCGTAACGCCACCGCTGCCAGCCAGGCAGCCGGTCTCCTTCACAGAGGTTATACGTACAGACTTTGAACGCTGTCCACACTTCGCGGGACGTGGTACTCGAGCCCGCCGACAACGAAAGACTCGCCAATCTTTGCGGTCAGTTTGATGAACACCTGCGGCAAATCGAACGCCGCCTCAACGTCGAAATCGCCAGTCGCGGTAATCAATTCCGGATTACCGGGCATCCCGGTGCGGCTGAGGTGGGCGGCGATTTGCTGATCTCGCTGTTCGAGATGACCGACAAGGAACGGCTGGACCCCGAACGTGTGCACATGCTGCTGCAGGAATCCTTTATGGACGAAGCACAACCCGACGTTGCCAACGACGAAGAGGTCGTGATCCAGACGCGCCGTAAGCTGATTCGCCCTCGAGGTGCGAACCAGATGGCTTACATGCGCTCGGTGCGCGACCACGATCTCGCTTTCGGTATCGGCCCGGCCGGTACCGGTAAGACCTATCTTGCAGTCGCAAGCGCAGTAGACGCACTCGAGAATGAACAGGTACGCCGCATCGTGCTGGTGCGTCCGGCTGTGGAAGCCGGTGAGCGACTTGGCTTCCTGCCTGGCGACCTGTCGCAAAAAGTCGATCCTTACCTGCGCCCGATGTACGACGCGCTGTACGACATGATTGGCGCCGAGCGGGTAACGCGTCTGATCGAACGCAACGTCATCGAGATTGCGCCACTCGCGTTCATGCGTGGGCGCTCATTGAATGAATCATTCGTTATCTGTGACGAGGCTCAGAACACGAGCATCGAGCAGATGAAGATGTTCCTGACGCGCATCGGTTTCGGTTCGCGTGCAGTCGTGACGGGTGACATCACCCAGATCGACCTCCCCAACGGTCAGACCTCCGGCCTCAAACATGCGGCCGAGGTTCTAAAGGACGTGAAAGGCGTGGCCTTTACCTACTTCAACCCCAAGGACGTGGTCCGGCACGAGCTCGTGCAGCGGATCGTCCAGGCCTACGAGGCCAATGGCGACGGTTGAGATTCAGATTGCGTGCGACGACACAGACATCCCACCGGAAGACGATTTGTCGCGGTGGGTGTCGCGTGCGCTCCAGGCAGTGGGACACAGTGACTCGGTCGAGGTCACTGTGCGTGTTGTCAATGCAGGAGAAATGCAGGAGCTGAATCGTGACTATAGGGAAAAAGACAAGCCAACAAACGTTCTGTCGTTTCCATCTGGCCAGATCGAGGGCCTGCCACTGGAGGCAGAATTACCACTTGGTGACATTGTGGTCTGCGCGTCGGTGGTCCGCGACGAGGCATTGGGACAAGGCAAGAAACTGGGGGATCACTGGGCTCACATGATCGTGCACGGTAGCCTGCACCTGCTGGGCTACGACCACGAGACTGATGCCGAGGCCGAAGAGATGGAAACCCTCGAGGCACGCATCCTCGGCGACCATGGCATTGCCAATCCGTATGCGGAGTCCAGGCATCAGAACTGATACAATTCAGCGGTTATGAACGACAAACCTCCAAGTCCCAGCGGCTCGGGTACACCTCCTGGACTCTTTGCGCGCATCCTGCGTGCGATCAGGGGCGAACCCTGGAGCCGCGACGAAATCCAGACCTTTATCGAAACCGAAGTCGAGCTCGACGCCGAAGAGAAAAGCATGCTCTCCGGGGTTCTCGAAGTGTCCGAGACCCAGGTGCGCGATGTCATGGTGCCGCGCTCGCAGATGGTGGTCATCGACATCGAGGATGACTTCGACGACATCCTGAAAACCATTGTCGAATCCGGCCACTCGCGCTTCCCCGTCATCGGCGAGGATCGCGACGAGGTACTCGGCATCCTGCTTGCGAAGGACCTGCTGCGTTACTACGGCAGCGACGAGGCAAAGGACCTGACCCTGCAGAAACTGTTGCGGCCCGCGGCCGTGATACCCGAGTCGAAGCGACTCAACGCGCTCCTGAAAGAATTCCGTGCCAGCCACAACCACATGGCGATCGTCGTCGACGAATATGGCGGTGTTGCCGGTCTCGCGACGATCGAGGATGTACTCGAGGAAATTGTCGGCGAAATCGACGATGAGCACGACCAGGAAGAAGACGCGTTTATTCGCCCGGATGGCGATCACAACGGCAAGCCCAGCTACGCCGTGCGTGCACTGACTCGCATTGAAGACTTCAACGACTACTTCGAATGCGGGCTAGATGACGAGGAATACGATACGATCGGCGGCCTCGTGATGCACGAGCTGGGAAGACTGCCGCGACGCGGCGAGAGAGTGGAATTTGGTGGTTTCAAGTTTGCGGTCATCAAGGCCGATGAGCGGCGCATCGATGCGCTGCAGGTGCAACGGCACGAGCACATCGAAAGCTGATAAGGGTCCTGTAACGCATGGCGAGTAAGGATCCGCATTTCCTGTTTTTGCTGGCGGCTGACAAACCGAAGCTGACCCGGTTCGTTGCATTCCTGATCGGCTGCGCGATGACTATGGCGTTCGCGCCAATGGAGTGGGGTTTTCTCGCCACGCTGCTGGTCATTCCATTGTTGTTCCTGTCGCTGACCACCTCGCCGGGTGACGCGGGCGCTCACTACTTCTGGTTCGGGCTCGGTCTGTTCCTGACAGGCACCTACTGGATCTACATCTCGGTTCACGTGTTCGGCAACGCGGCACTGTGGATCGCGATCCTTCTCATGGTTGGCCTGTCGCTGATCATGGCGATGATCCTGCGTCTCGCCGGCTGGCTGACGACGCGCCTTTCACATGGCGAGCCATGGCTGTTACTGGCGGTTGGCCCCGCGGCCTGGGTGGCGATCGAGTGGTTCCGCGGCTGGATCCTGACGGGCTTCCCATGGATGGCGCTTGGCTACAGCCAGGTGGATGGCATTCTCGGCGGCTGGGCACCTGTCCTCGGCATCTACGGTGTGTCGTTCATGCTGGTGCTGAGCGCGACGGCTGTACTTGTCACGATACTCGTTCCAGGCAGACAGCGTTTGTTCGCGCTGGGCTTCGTCCTGTTGCCATGGATCGGTGGCGGCATTCTCGGCGCCATGGAGTGGACCGAGCCGCACGGCAAACCGATTCGCACGACTATCGTGCAGGGCGGCGTGTCGCAGGACCTTAAATGGCGCGCTGAGCAGCGGCCCATTACGATGGATCTTTATCGCGGCGCGACCCTGTCGGTGCCGGACAGCGACCTCGTTGTCTGGCCCGAAGTTGCTATTCCCGCAGTCGACGACCAGATCGAAGGTTATCTCGGCCAGGTTGCGGAAGCCGCTACAGATAACGAGCAGACAGTACTGCTCGGCATACTCGAACGCAGTGCGGCACGCAGCGACGAGCCTCGCATCTACAACAGCGTCATCTCTGTTGATGCGAACGAGCGTCAGGCCTACCGCAAGCGTCACCTCGTGCCGTTTGGCGAGTACTTCCCGGTGCCGGCGTGGGTGCGCGAGTGGATGAAAATGCAGAACCTGCCGCATGCCGATCTTGCGGCTGGCAGGGATGTACAGCCATTACTGCAGACGGTCGGCGGCACCACGATTGCCGTGGCAATTTGCTACGAGGATGCCTACGGCGCCGAGCAGCTGTACGCCTTCCCCGAGGCCGACCTGATCGTCAACGTCAGCAACGATGCATGGTTCGGCGACTCGATCGCACCACACCAGCACCTGCAGATTGCCCGCATGCGGGCGCTCGAAACCGGCCGCTTCGCGGTGCGCGCCACGAACAACGGCATCAGCGCGTTTATCGGCCCGGACGGCAGCCTGCTGGAGGTCGGCAGGCAGTTCGCGCCTGAGCTCATGACGATGGATCTCCGCGCGCATCGCGGGGCTACACCGTATGTCACCATGGGCAACTGGCCGGTCATCGGCGGCTCGCTGATTTTGCTCGGTATTTTCTGGATCCGGAGCCGCGCCGGGCTCTGATACATGACTCGAATTCGGCTGCGCCAAGGCGGCCGTTCATGTACGCTTGCGGGTTTTTAGACCCTGCAGGAAAGCAATGAGTACGCCCTATAACCCCGAAGCCATTGAAACCGCCGCCCAGGCCTATTGGGAAGACGCCAAATGCTTCGAGGTCAGTGAAGATCCGGACAAGGAAAAGTTCTACTGCCTGACGATGTTCCCGTACCCGAGCGGGAAGCTTCACATGGGCCACGTGCGCGTGTTTACGATCTCCGACGTTATCGCACGCTATCAGCGACTGCAGGGCAAGCACGTCATGCACCCTATGGGCTGGGACGCGTTCGGCATGCCGGCCGAAAACGCCGCCATCAAGAACAAGGTGCCGCCGGCGAAGTGGACCTACAGCAACATCGCCGAGATGCGCGGTCAGATGGACCGCCTCGGCTACGGTTTCGACTGGTCACGTGAAGTCACGACCTGCCGCCCCGAGTACTACCGCTGGGAGCAGTGGCTGTTCACGAAGATGTTCGAGAAAGGCCTCGTCTACCGCAAGAACTCAGTCGTCAACTGGGACCCGGTTGACCAGACCGTACTCGCCAACGAGCAGGTGATCGATGGTCGCGGCTGGCGCTCAGATGCGCTCGTCGAACGTCGTGAGATCCCGCAGTGGTTCATGAAGATCACGGACTATGCCGACGAGATGCTCGACGAGCTCGATCGCATGCCGGGCTGGCCGGATTCGGTCAAGACGATGCAGCGCAACTGGATCGGTCGTTCCGAGGGTGTCGAACTGTCATTTGACGTTGTCGGTGAAGACGAGCCGCTGACCGTTTATACGACCCGGCCAGACACGCTGTTTGGTGTGACCTACATGGCGGTCGCGGCAGAGCACCCGCTTGCGACCAAGGCCGCGGCCGACAACCCGGACCTGCGGGCCTTCATTGAAGAGTGCAAGAAGACCGACGCCGCGGAGGCGACGCTCGAAACGATGGAGAAGAAGGGCATGCCGCTCGGTATCTCCGCCGTGCACCCGCTGACAGGCGAAGAAGTGCCACTGTGGGTCGCTAACTTCGTACTCATGAGTTATGGCACGGGTGCCGTCATGGCCGTTCCGGGTCACGATGAGCGTGATTGGGAATTCGCAAAGAAACACGGTCTGCCGATCAAGCAGGTCATCGCCCCGATGGACGGCAGCGAGATCGATATCGACGCAGCTGTATTTGTTGAGAAAGGCCTCACAGTTAACTCAGGCAAGTACGACGGTCTTGAGTACCAGGCCGCATTCGATGCGATTGCAGATCACTTTGAAGAATCCGGCCGCGGTCGCCGTACGGTCAACTACCGCCTGCGCGACTGGGGTGTTTCACGCCAGCGCTACTGGGGTACGCCGATCCCGATCATCTACTGCGACGACTGCGACGCGGTGCCTGTCCCCGAAGCCGATCTGCCGGTCGTGCTGCCCGAAGACGTTACCGTCACGGGTGCCGGCTCGCCGCTCAAGGACATCGACGAGTTTGTTAACGTCGATTGCCCGAAATGCGGCAAGCCAGCACGTCGGGAGACGGACACGTTCGACACGTTCGTAGAGTCGTCATGGTACTTCGCACGCTACGCGTGCCCGGATGCCGATGCGATGCTCGATGAGCGCGCGGCCTACTGGACGCCGGTTGACCAATACACGGGTGGCGTCGAGCACGCGATCCTGCACCTGCTGTATTCACGCTTCTTCCAGCGCGTCATGCGTGACGAAGGCCTGACCGATGTCTCCGAGCCGTTCACCAACCTGCTGACGCAGGGCATGGTGCTGAAAGACGGCGCCAAGATGTCGAAGAACAAGGGCAACACGGTTGATCCGCAGGAACTGATCGAGAAGTACGGCGCCGATACGGTGCGCTTGTTCATGATGTTCGCCGCGCCCCCCGAGCAGGCGCTCGAGTGGTCGGACGAGGGGGCTGCGGGCAGCTTCCGCTTCCTGAAGCGATTCTGGAACGCGGTAACCGAGCACACCGACAAAGGTCGCGCAGGTGACGTAGACGTTGACTCGCTCAACGACGCGCAGAAAGACCTGCGCCGCAAGACGCATCAGACGATTGCCAAGATCAGTGATGACTTCGGGCGCCGCCAGAGTTTCAACACTGCGGTCGCTGCGTCCATGGAACTGCTGAATGCGGTCAACAAGCTGGACGACGATTCGGACGCTGGTCGCGCCGTTCAGCGCGAAGCCCTCGAAGCCGTCGTCGTGATGCTCTCACCGATGGTGCCGCACATCTGTCACGAGCTCTGGAACCTGCTCGGTCACGACTCTGTGCTTATCGATGAACGCTGGCCGGAAGTCGACGAGTCTGCGCTCGAAGCTGATCTCGTCGAACTCGTCGTGCAGGTCAACGGCAAGCTGCGTGGCCGAATCTCGGTCGCTGCCGAGGCCGACAAGGACTCGATCGAAGCATCTGCCCTGGCCGACGAGAATGTACAGCGCTTCGTCGATGGCAAGGATATCCGCAAGGTTATTGTCGTCCCGGGCCGACTGGTGAATGTCGTTGTCTAAAGCGGCTCGCAACCTTGTGGTCATTGCCCTGGCACTTCTGGCCAGTGGCTGCGGCTTCCAGCTGCAGGGTGCGTTTTCTCCGCCGCAGGAAATGGAGCGCACTTACGTCAACGCTGTTGACTCGCACAGCCGGTTTTATCGCGCGCTGAGCAAATCACTCGAGGACGCCGGTGTAAATCTCGTCAAGTCAGCAGACGAAGCAACCGCGATCCTGTCGATCACGTTTGATGAGACCGACCAGCGTGTTCTATCAGTATCCGGCCGCAATACGCCGACCGAATACGAGGTCTACTACACGGTCGAATACGCCATCGACGCCGAGCAGAACAGCATCCTCGAAAGCCAGACGCTTACGCTGACCCGTGACTACACCTACGACCCCACGCTGGTGCTCGGCAAGGCGCGCGAGGAAGAGTTGCTGCGCGAGGCGATCGTGAATGACCTCGTGCGCATCGTCCTGAAGCAGATTTCCACGCTCTGAGGCCTTCGTGGCTGGTCCCGAATCCGTCCTGACCGTCGCCGATGTCGGAACGCCAACGCTCGTGCGTCTGCTCGAGCGCTACGGACTTGAACTGGTTCTGCAGGATGATGCCGACGCAATTACCGGCAGTTTCTGGGGAGACTCCGAGGCCGGCATCGTCGGCAGGCAGGTGTTCGTTCGCCCCGATACACCCGTACATTCATTCCTGCACGAGACCTGCCACACGATCTGCATGAGCGCGGAAAGGCGCGACGCCCTGGACAAAGATGCCGGCGGCGACGACATCGAGGAATGTGGCGTTTGCTACCTGCAGGTGGTACTGGCCGATAGCCTCGACGGCGTCGGTCGGGACCGGCTAATGCAGGATATGGATGCCTGGGGCTACAGTTTTCGGCTTGGATCCACTCGAGAATGGTTCCAAACCGATGCTGAGGATGCGACAAAGTTTCTTACGAATCACGGGCTTCTGGACGCCTCCGGCGAACCCACGTTCCGGTTGCGCCAGTAGCCGGAATCCGGGTGTATAGTCAGGTATGCCGTGGCTACGCTATCTCTGCTATTTCGTCACCGTTGCGCTCATTACCTGGGCGCTCACGCAAATGGAAATCGCGTCGCCCGGTAGCTTGAAGCTGCACATCATGCCGCTCGAGACCGACCGCTACGGCACCAGCGAATACTCACCGGTAGAAAACATCCAGGCGATCATTCTCGCGTGTTGCGCAGTCATCATGGCCTGGGTGGCGAATAATTGCCCGACACAGGCACCGCTGGCGATCCCGTTCTGTGGAATGGGTATCGCATTCATGATTCGCGAACTCGACTACTTTCTCGACAAGTTCATTGCCGACAACGTCTGGCAGGTGCTGATTGCGATTCTCGGCGCCGCCGTTATCGCCTACACCTACCGAAGCCGGCGGCGCCTGCAGATAGCCCTGGCACGCATCTGGCCGTCGCCGGGACTGACGCTGTTGTTTGCGGGCGCCGTAATCCTGTTTGCTTTTGTAAGACTCGTCGGACACGAGCCACTCTGGCAATCTATCCTTCAGGATGACTACAAACGCGTAATCAAGCTGGCGGTCGAGGAGTTCATCGAACTCGTCGGTTACTTCCTGTGGATGATTGGTACGATTGAATACGCGTTCCAGGCGCGGGCGATTGCGATGGCCGAGCCGCAACCGGCGGCACGGCGGCGCAGGGAAAAGCGCAGGCAGGACGCAGAAGGGCCTTACTAGAACAACAATCAAGAATAAGGGGATCGTATGTCGAAGTTGAGCGGCACGTGCCTGTGCGGCGCGGTCAGTTACGAGGTGGAAGACGATTTTCGCGCACTGAATTTCTGCCATTGCAAGCAATGTCAGCAGTCGACTGGTTCGGCACACGCATCCAACCTGTTCACCGACGTGGACAAGTTCACCTGGACGAAGGGTGAGGAGTTCGCGAAACGCTACGACGTCCCCGGTCGCTCGATTTCCAATACCTTCTGCACCGAATGTGGGTCCGGACTGCCGTATCAATCGAAGAGCAGCGGCTCGATGATCGTTCCGGCCGGTACGCTTGATGGCCCTGTGGAAAGCAGCCCCAAAAAACGCAATATCTTCTGGGTCGAGCGCGCCAACTGGTATGAGGATTCAGTCGCGTCAGAACGCTTCGACGGCTTCCCGGAGTAGGTCGCGCTAATGATGATGCGGCGAATTGCAGAGGCACTGCGGAACCAGGAATGGACCACGATCCTTATTGAATTTGTGCTCGTCGTTGTCGGCGTGTTGTTCGCCCTGCAGCTCGACCAGTGGCGCGAAAATCTGGCGGAAACAGCCGAAGAAAAGCAACTCCTGCGAACCGTGCTGGAAGACGTCCGTCGTGACATCGATGATCTTGAAAACTCCAAACTGAGTCTGGAACTGGTAACGGACTTCGGTACCACGGCCCTGGCTGCGCTCGACTCAGGCGATTGCATCGAAAAATGCTGGCCCACGCTGGTCGCGTTTTTCCACGCATCTCAATGGACGGACGTTGCGCTGAACAAAGTCACCTACGATGAAATGTCGCGAGCAGGATTGCCACGCGATATGGGTATCAAATCAGAATTGGCTGAGTACTACGCGTCAAACCGGCAGAGCGTGAAGATCTTCTCGGAACTGCCGGAGTATCGTGAGCTGATTCGATCCATTATTCCAGCGCCGGTACAGCAGTATATGTGGACCGGCTGCTACCGGGTCGAGGGGCGACATCAGTACCTGATCGCGGATTGTGCTTCCCCGATAGGCGAGGAAGAGGCCCGGCGGCTCGTGGATGATATTCGGGATAGATCTGACGTTCGAACGACACTCAACTTCTGGTTGAGTACTACAGCAGTCGTTACGAGTACGTTGGATGCCCAGATCGCCGGAGCCGAATCGGTAATTGAGGTTCTGTCCGCCTACATCGAAGGAATGTAATGCCCACAGCAAAGACCGTCGGCGGAGTACCGCTGGGACTTCTCGCGGTAATCACCAGCTGCTGGTTGCTGGCCCAGATGGGCTACTACGCCCAGGCGCAATTGTTTGGCCCGGTCATGGACCGCTACGGACTCGATGAGGCTGCGGTTGGTTTGATGATGTCCAACGAGGTCATGGCGTACGCGCTGACGGCCTTGTTCCTTGCTGGTCCGGTATCTCGATTCCCGCGCGCCAGAATCGCCTTGACCGGCGCCGCAATCGTTTTCCTAAGCAATATCGTCGCTGGCTACACGGATAACTTCGAGGTCCTGCGCTTTGCTCGTCTGGCCGCCGGGTTTGGTGGCGGCATGATCGGTGCTGCCGGCACCGCCGCCGCAGCATCGTCCTTAAATCCGCAGCGTATGTTTGCCGTCGTTTCGGTGTGCTGGGGCCTGGTTGCCGTTGCTCCACCGATCTTGATTCCCTATGCGACAGTTCCTTTTGGTGCGATGGGTGGCTACTGGGGGCTGGCCGCGGCTGTGCTTGTGATCTCACCGCTGTTCTACTGGCTTCCCGACCCGCCGCGTGACCACCAGGCAGAAGTGGACCTGCAGGCGAAGATGGCCGGCCTGACGCCAATGGAACGCTTCGCCGAACGTCTCGGCGTCCGCGGTGCGCCGCACAAATCGTTCGCGATTATTGCGATGATTGCCCTGTTCATCTTCGAAATCGGCCAGGGCGCCATACAGGTATTCCTGGAACAGTTCGGTCTGCGTGCCGGGCTCCATGAGATTCGCATCGGTGAGATTCTTGGTATCGCTGCCTTTGTCGGGCTTATTGGCGGCGTAGTCGCCGCCTGGCTGGCCGATCGTTTTGGTAACTTAAGGCCAGCATTGGTTGGCATCGCCCTCAACGCCGTAACAGCGGCTTCTATGGCAATCTGGCTTAGCCCGGTGGCGTTCGGAGTGTTGTACTTTGGCTGGAACGCGTCGTTCTATTTCGTTGTGCCGTACATCCTCGGCATCATGTCGGACATGGACAAGAAAGGTCGCTGGGCAGTCGCTACTGAAGCTGTATGGTGGTTAGGTGCCGCACCAGGGCCAGCTGTAGGCGGCTACGTAGTAAAGGAGGCCGGGTATCCGGGCCTGGCAGCGCTGACCGTAGGCGTAGGTCTCGCCGCCATGCTGATTTTCTGGATTACGCTGAGTCGCTTTTACAAGACCCGGCTGCGAACAGGTTGAGACCGCTTTATCCCGGATACCGGCCGCTTGATCGGTGACTTTCGCGGTATGATGAAGGCCTGCTACTGAGTCAAAGTAGCCGTTCAATTTCTCGTGGCAGACAGCAACAATTTAACGGGTCAATAGCCTCAGCGCTGAACTGACTACCTATGGAAAAGCTACCAAATCAATGAAGCCAACCGCTCATTTGTTGCATGGATTTATGGGCAGCGGGAAGACCACCTTGTCGCGACAGCTCGAACGAGAGTGCGGAGCAGTCCGGATTTCACACGATAAGTGGATGGTTAGATTGCACGGATGGAATCCATCGGAGGAACATTTCGGCGAGTATAGGGCCCAGGTAGAAAACATCATATGGGAGGAAGCGAGGAGAGCAATCGGCGCGGGAAATGATGTGATCCTGGATCACGGCTTTTGGACGCGAGATTCGAGGGATGCCGCGCGAGAACGCGCGGGCTCTGCCGGGGCCGCAGTAAGATTCTATCAGGTCGTTTGTCCGCGGGAGATTATGCGGGTGCGTGCCCTGGAGCGCAGCAGTAGCCCGAAAACGGACTCGCTCTGGATTGACGGTCCCGGCTTTGACAAGCTATTTGCCACATTCGAACCGATGCAAGATGACGAAGAATTTGTGCGAATAGACGGAACAGAATAGCGGCCATTCAGATCCGCCACGTGGCGGATTTCCTCGAAACGACTTTAACTTTCATGAGTAGGGACTCTCCCGCGGGAGAGTTAAAGAACAAAAGTCGCGCAACCCTCCCGCGGGAGGATTTCTTCACTCTTGAAGCAGTCGCCAATCAGAGGATCGTCGGGTTGGGCGCGTCGCCGTAGACCTCCTCGGGGTCGAATACCTTCTCGGTCTCGGTCCACTCGAGCTCGACGTGGCCTTCCTGCTGCTTGCCCTCGAAATCGGCACCGACAGGTACCTTGCGATAGAAGCAGGAGCGATAGCCGACGTGGCAGCTGGCACCGCCGGCGACATCGACACGCAGCCAGACGCAGTCCTGGTCGTCGTCGATCAGCAGTTCGCGCACTGTCTGCACGAGTCCGCTCGTAGCACCCTTGTGCCACAGCACCTGGCGGCTGCGACTCCAGTAATGCGCCTCACCGGTCGAGATCGTAAGCTGTAGTGCTTCGGCGTTCATGTAGCCCTGCATCAGCAGCTCGCCGGAGTCGGCGTCCGTCGTGACGACGGTAATCAGGCCGCGGTCATCGAACTTCGGCGCGAGGTCGTTTCCTTCCTCGACCTGCTCGATGGTCTGGCGGGCTTGAAATCTGACGGGTACGACAGACATTGTTCAATCTTCCGGCGAAAAGTAAGGGCCCGGAAGAATACCGGGCATAGCACCCGGCAGCAATATTGATATCATTCCCCCCTTTGGCCGGCCGTAGTACCCATGACCATCCACCTGCACGACACCCTCCAGGGCAAAAAGGTCCCGTTTGAACCGCTCCGCGACGGAGAGGTCACGATGTACCTGTGTGGCCCGACGGTCTACAACTACGCGCATATCGGCAACGCAAGGCCTGCCGTGGTCTTCGACCTGCTGGCCCGGGTTCTGCGCCGCCGCTACGAGCTGACATTCGCCCGCAACATCACGGACGTCGACGACAAGATCAATGCGGCCTCGGTCGAGACCGGCAAGCCGATCGACGAGATCACGGCCCGCTACATCAAGGCCTACAACGACGATATGGGAGCGCTGGGCGTGCAGCCGCCGAACATCGAGCCGCGCGCAACGCAGCACATCGGCGAGATGATCGCGATGATCGAGACCCTGATCCAAAAAGGTCACGCCTACGAAGGCGAGGGCCACGTCCTGTTTGATGTCACCTCGCACGACGGCTACGGCGCACTTTCAAAGCGCGACCTGCGCGAGATGATTGCGGGTGCTCGAGTTGAGGTCGCTCCGTACAAGAAGAATGCGCAGGACTTTGTGCTCTGGAAGCCTTCCTCGCCGGAACTGCCCGGCTGGGACTCGCCGTGGGGCAGGGGTCGCCCGGGCTGGCATATCGAGTGCTCGGCGATGGCTGAGAAGCATCTCGGTGAGACGATCGATATTCACGCGGGTGGTCAGGACCTCGTCTTCCCGCATCACGAAAATGAGATGGCGCAAAGCCGTTGTGCGCATGACGGTGCCCCGTTCGCGCGCTACTGGCTGCACAATGGTTTCCTGAGCATCGACGACACCAAGATGTCGAAGTCGCTTGGCAACGTACTGCTCGTGCACGACCTGATCAAAACGGTCCCTGGCGAAGTTATTCGCCTCGCACTGTTGAGCGCGCACTACCGCCAGCCACTCAACTGGTCGGCAGAAACGCTTGAGGGCGCTCGGCGCCAGCTCGACCGCTTATACGGTGCAGTTCGTGGTATCGATGTCTCTGAAGAGGCGCGGGCTGTGGCCGAAATTCCGGATGACCTGATAGCAGCACTCGAAGACGACCTGAACTCGCCGAAAGCGATGGCTGCATTCTTCGAAGTCGCGCGCAAGCTGAACAAGACCGAAGATCCCGCCGAGCAGGAAAAGCTGGCTGCAACGATGTACGCCTGTGGTGACCTGATGGGCCTGCTCACCAATGACCCGGATGCCTGGTTCGCCGGTCACGTCGAGGGTGACATGGCATCTGATGAGATCGAGGCCCTGATCACGCGGCGCAACGAAGCGCGCGCTGCGAAGGATTTCGCGACAGCCGACAAGATTCGCGATGACCTCGCTGCGGCAGGCATCACGATTGAGGACGGCGCCGGCGGCACGACCTGGCGACGCTCATGAGCAATGAAGTCACAGAAGCGCAGCGTGAACTGATTGACGACTTCGCGCTGTTCGATGACTGGATGGATCGCTACCAGTACATCATCGATCTCGGTCGTCGCCTTCCCGAGTTTCCCGAAGAGCACAAGACCGATGAGAACAAGATTCGTGGCTGCCAGTCGCAGGTCTGGTTTGTTGCCGACCAGAAGGATGGTCGGCTTGAATTCCAGGCCATCAGCGATGCGGCGATCGTCTCCGGACTCATCGCGTTGCTGCTAAAGCTTTATAGCGGCCGTTTCCCGCAGGACATCCTCGATTCGTCGCCGGACTTCGTCAGCGAATTGCAGCTCGAGAGCCACCTGAGCCCGACTCGCTCGAATGGACTGGCCTCGATGCTCAAGGCGATCCGCCGCTTTGCCAGCGAGGCGCTGGAAGCAGCCTGATGGCGAATCCGATCAGCAAGGCGCTCGCCTGGCCGCTGATCCTGCTCGTGCGGTTCTACCGTGTCGCAATTTCGCCGTGGCTCGGCATGAATTGCCGTTTTGACCCGACCTGTTCAAACTATGCGCTGGAAGCACTACAGGTGCACGGCGTATTCAAAGGCACGTGGCTCGCGGCGAAGCGCATAGGGCGCTGCCATCCATGGGGAGGATCCGGATACGACCCGGTGCCAGGGGAGACGCATGAATCCGAAGGACATTCTGAAGGCGCTGATCATTCCGCTGACTGAGCTCTCAGTCCTGCTGGTAGTTATCAGTTTCACTGTGCTGCTGTCGATCGGTATTCACGGTGGAGTGCTCGGGCTCCTGATTATCGTGTTATCCCTGCCACCAATCTTTCGTTACCAGATGACGATTGTCGAAGCCTGCGCCAAGGGCGAATCGCCCGGCGCGTTGGATGCCGAAGATTTCGGGTGGGTTGGCAAGGCCTACGCGTTCTTCCCATTCGTGTTGGCGATTCTGTACGGAATCTGTGGCGCGTATGCCTACGAGTCGTATGGCATGAACGGCGTAATCGGGGTGTGCCTTGTGGTCTGTGCCCACTACCCGGCAGCGCTTGCACTGCTGGCAATTACCAATTCGCCGCTGCAGAGTCTCAATCCCGTCGCTATCTTCCGCCTGTACACGAATACGGGTGAGTGGTTCTGGCTTGCACCGATCTATTGCATGGTTACCGCGTGGGTGTCATTGCAGGTGCTTGGACTGCCGATGCCGGTGCAGAACTTCCTGCAGATGTTTCTGATGTACTCGCTGGCCGCCATGTGCGGCGCGCTGATCGCGCCAAACAGGCTCATCGATGAGGTCAATATCCCGGCGCCGGTTGCGCCATTGCGAAGCAAGGAAGACTCGGATCTTGAGAAGACCCGCGTGCTGTCACTAACGCATGCCTACGGTTTCATCAGCCGTGGCAATCGCGATGGTGGCTTCAAGCACATCTTTGAGGAAATCGAACGCGATCCTGACGCGCTCGGCGCCTGGCTCTGGTACTTCGACAAGATGCTGACCTGGGACAACCAGATTCACGCACTGTTCTTCGCGCAGCACGCCATTCGCGACATGCTCGCTAACAACGAGAATATCCCGGCACTGAAACTGATCATGCGCTGCCGGCTGATGGACGAGAAATTCCGGCCGTTTCGCGAGGATATTCCGGGAGCTATCCGGGCCGCCGAGGGCTGCGGAAACATCGAGCTCGCCGCCGTGTTAAAGGCCATGTGACACGCTACAATAACGCGCATGGATAAACGTTTGCTCTCAATCCTGCGCTGCCCTGTCTCGCATAAGGGGTTGAATATATTAAAGAAAGATAAGCTTGCCGAGCTGAACTCAGCGATCGAGGCGGGCACGCTCACGAATCATGAGGGCGCAACCCTGTCGGGCCCCCTGAGTGAGGCGCTCGTAACCGACGACGGTAAGCGAGTCTACCCGATCAATGACGGCATCCCGGTGCTGCTCGAGGGTGAGTCAATCTCGATGGAGCAGCTTGCTTGAAGATCCAGGCTAACCAGCTCTCATCGCACCTTCTCAAATCGCTGGCTCCCTGTTATCTCGTCACCGGAGACGAGCATCTGCTCGTCGATGAAGCGCTCGATACGATTCGTGCCGCGGCTCGCGAAAAGGGCTTTACGTCTCGTGAACTGCACGTGGCGACGACCGGCTTCGACTGGAACTCCTTGACCGCATCGGCCGGCAACATGTCGTTGTTCGCCGAACAACGCATCGTCGAATTGCGCCTGCCTACCGGCAAGCCCGGAAAAGTTGGTGGCGCGGCAATCGTCGATCTAGTCGCGCAGGCCGGGCCGGAGCTGCTGTTCATCGTGACCGGTCCGAAGCTCGATCGCAGCAGCAGCAATTCCAAGTGGGCGAAGACGATCGATCAGGCGGGCGTGAGCCTGCCGGTCTGGCCTGTCGGGCCACGCGAACTGCCCGGCTGGATCGCCAACCGTATGCGTAATGCCGGGCTGACGCCGGATCGCGACGCAGTGCAACTTATCGCTGATCGCGTTGAAGGAAACCTGCTGGCGGCGAGCCAGGAGATTGAGAAACTCCGTCTTATTCTCGGTGAAGGCCAGGTCACGGCCGAGCAGGTCAGTGAAGCTGTCGCGAACAGCAGTCGTTACGACGTCTACAAGCTGACTGACGCAGCGCTGGCGGGAGACTCGCGTCGTTCGGTGAAGATTCTCGGCGGCCTGCGCGAGGAGGGTGTCGAACCCGTCATCGTGATGTGGGCGATAACGCGAGAGCTGCGCACGCTTGCGACACTCGATGACGTGATACGTCAGGGCGGCGATCTTGGCGGCGCGATGCAGAAATCAGGCGTCTGGAGGAACCGCCAGGGTCTCGTCAGGGCCTGCATCGGGCGACACCAGCACGGCGACTTCCACCGCATGCTCAAGGCCAGCGGGCGCGCGGACGCGGCTGCGAAAGGCCAGCGCACTGGCGATCCCTGGCAGATGGCAGCGGACATTGTTGTGAGCCTGTCGCGATGAAACCGATCGGTGTTTTCGGTGGCACTTTTGATCCGCCGCATTACGGCCATCTGCGCACCGCGTTCGAGATGCTGCAGGCGCTCGAGTTTGATGAGGTTCGGCTGATGCCATGTGGTGATCCACCGCATCGCGGCATTACCTACGCCGACGCCGCAACTCGCAAACGCATGGTGGAACTGGCGATTGGCGAGCAGGCGGGTTTTGTTGTTGATGGACGCGAGTTGGAGAGGGACGGTCCGTCGTATTCCTTCGATACGCTGGCCCAGCTTCGCGAAGAGCATCCGAATCGCTCGATCGCACTGATCGTCGGCATGGACGCATTTCTCGGCCTGCCGAAATGGCACCGCTGGGATGAGTTTCTTGACGTTGCGCACATCGTGGTTGCGCATCGTCCAGGGTGGAAGGCACCCGACATTGGTCCGCTTGGTCAGATGATCAGCGAGCACGGTACGCATCGTATCGAGGACCTGCACAACGCGACCCACGGGCGCATACATATTCACGCGGTAACGCAGCTTGAAATCTCGTCGACAGAGATTCGTGAACTGATTGCCGCCGGCAGGGATCCAAGATTCCTGATGCCAGATTCTTTACGAGATTATATTGAGGAGACCGGTATTTACATGAGAGATGCGCATGAATAGCGACGAGCTTTGCGACCTGGTGGTCGACGCTCTCGAGGACATCAAAGCCAACGACATCGTCAAGCTCGACGTACGCGAGATGACGACGGTGACGGACTGGATGATCGTTGCGAGCGGCACGTCCAATCGACACGTGTCGGCACTTGTCGACAACGTCGCGGAAAAAGCCAAGGCAGCCGGCCATCGCCCGATCGGTATCGAGGGTGAGGAAGGCGGCGAGTGGGTTCTGCTGGATCTCCAGGATGCGCTGGTGCACGTAATGCTTCCCAAGGTTCGCGAGTTCTACAACCTCGAGAAACTCTGGTCGATCCGGCCGGGCGGCGAAGCAGCTACGACCGAAAGCTGAGCCAATGCACATCCGGCTTCTCGCCGTTGGCGATCGCCAGCCTGCGTGGGTGGATAACGCCTTTGAGACTTACAGCACGAGGCTGCCGCGTGAGTGGCGTTTTCGTCTCGATGCCCTGGGTACGGCCAAGCGTTCGAAGAACGACCGCTCGCTGCGCGCGCGTGAGACAGAAGGCGAGCAGATTCTCGACCGGTTGGCAGCGGACGAACAGGTCGTGCTGCTCGATGAACGTGGCAAGTCGCTGACGAGCAAGCAGCTCGCGACGAAACTCAGTGACTGGCAGAACGATGGCCGCAACCTGTGCTTCATCATCGGTGGGCCGGACGGTGTTTCGGACACGGTTCGCCAGCGAGCTGACTTCACCTGGTCGTTGTCGGCGCTGACATTGCCGCATGGCATGGCACGCGTGTTGTTCTGCGAGCAGTTGTATCGGGCATGGTCGTTGCAGACCGGTCACCCGTATCACCGGGAATAAGATCATGTCACGTCTGCATCTTGCATCGTCTTCTCCGCGCCGCCGCGAACTGCTCGAGGCACTTGGCCTGGAGTTCACGGTGCAGGGCGTCGATATCGACGAGACGAGGAGGGACGGCGAGAGCCCGGCCGACATGGCGCTGCGCCTCGCTATTGAGAAGGCCGCGGCAGCCGACGCCGACGACGATACCGTAGTGATCGGCTCCGATACGGCGGTCGTGCTTGGAGACGTGGTGCTCGGCAAGCCAGTCGATCAGGACGATGCAGTCGAAATGCTGCTGACGCTGTCTAAGCGGGAGCACGAGGTCATGACGGGGGTGGCGGTACGCAGCCCGCGTGGCATGGAGTCGAAACTATCAGTTACCAAAGTCCGGTTTCGCGAAATCGGTCGCGACGAGGCGCTGCAATACTGGCAAAGTGGTGAACCCGCCGACAAAGCCGGGGCGTATGGTATTCAGGGGCGGGGTGGCGTGTTCGTCGAGTCGATCGACGGCAGTTATTCGGGGGTAGTCGGATTGCCGGTCTTTGAGACCGTGCAATTGCTTGCTGCTGCGGGCATCGATGTACTGGACACGAAATGACGGACGAATCGCCAAAAGAAGAGATCCTGATCAACGTCACGCCAAGTGAGGTGCGCGCTGCGCTTCTCGAGAACGGTGTGCTGCAGGAAGTCTATGTCGAGCGTACCGCGCGTCGTGGCCTCATCAGCAATATTTACAAGGGCCGCGTCTCCCGCGTGCTGCCAGGCATGCAGGCTGCATTCGTCGACATCGGCCTGGAACGAACCGCGTTCCTGCACGCTTCTGACATAGCCGCGCCCAATGTCGAGGAAGCTTCCGACGAGGTACCAAACATCAAGGACCTTGTGCGGGAGGGTTCGGAGATCCTGGTACAGGTTGTCAAGGATCCGCTCGGCAACAAGGGCGCCAGGCTTACGACCTACATGACACTGCCGTCCCGGCATCTCGTGCTGCTGCCGCGCAGTACGACGATCGGCATCTCGGCACGCATCGAAGACGAAGAAGAACGCGACCGCCTGCGCGCCCTCGTCGAACAACTCATCGGGGACAGTGACCTTAATTGCGGCGCCATTGTCCGCACGGCTGCCGAGGGCGCGAGCGCCGAAGCGATCGAAGCTGACCTGCGCTACACGCTGAAATTGTGGGAAGTCATTCAGGAACGGTCCAGCAAGACCGGTGTAAAACAGCTGGTACACGAGGATTTGTCGTTGCCGGTGCGCGTGCTGAGGGACATGGTCACAGGCGACATTGAGCGCATCCTCGTCGATTCGGAGTCCGAGTTTGCGGCCATGCAGGAGTTTGCGAGTACTTATCTTCCCGATATCGAGCCGATGCTCGAGCTGTACCGGCGGCGTCGACCAATCTTCGATCTGCACGGCGTCGAAGACGAGATCATCAAATCCCTCGAGCGCACGATTTCGCTGAAGTCGGGTGGCTACGTGATTTTCGACCAGACCGAGGCCATGACGACCGTCGACGTAAACACGGGCGGGTACGTTGGCCACCGCAATCTCGAGGAAACGATTTACCGGACAAATCTGGAGGCGGCCGTCGCGATCGCCCGCCAGCTGCGGCTGCGCAACCTCGGCGGCATCATCATCATCGATTTCATCGACATGGAAGAAGAGGACCACCGCAACAACGTCCTGCAGGTGCTCGACCAGTCGATGGCGCGCGACCACGCGCGTCACCAGATAACGCCGGTATCGCCGCTTGGCCTGGTCGAAATGACCCGCAAACGCACGCGCGAGAGCCTGCAGCACATCCTGGCCGAAGATTGCCCGGGCTGCAGCGGTCGCGGCTTCATCATGACGCCGGAGACAGTCTGCTTCGAGATTTTCCGCGAGATCATTCGCCAGTCACGGCAGTTTGATTTTGAAGAGGCGCTGGTGCTCGCGAGCGAGAACGTTATCGAGCTGTTGCTCGACGAACAGGCCGACGGCCTGGCCGAAATCGCGGAGCAGACGGGTAAGAGCATCCGCCTGCAGACCGAATCCCTGTACCTGCAGGACCAGTTTGACGTGGTGCTGATGTAACGATGAAGGCGCTGCTGCGGAAACTCGTCAAGTTCATCGCGTATACCGCCGCCGGTATCGTGATCCTGCTGGCGATCGCGGTCGGACTGTTCCGCCTGTTCCTGCCGCGGCTGCCCGAATACCAGGAAGAGATAAAGGCTTGGGCCAGCGGTGCCATTGGCATCGAAGTTCAGTTCTCCGGCATGGATGCGCGCTGGGGCCTGAGCGGGCCGGAGCTTGAGTTCTACGACGCGGAATTGCTGCGGCCCGCGAACGGTGTCCGCATCGTCGCGGCCGAAGAGGTTCGCATCGGTGTCAGCCTGGTCCGCTGGATGACCGACCGTGCCCTGGTCGTCGATCGCGTCGTGATTCGTGACAGTAGTGTCGATATTCGCGAGCTCGAGGACGGCAGTTTCTGGGTGCAGGGTGGCAGTCTCGACGAATTGCTGAGTATGCGGCGCGGCAATGCCGAAGCGCCGGCAATGGATTTCATCGGTGAGCAGCTCGAAGTCTCATTCATGCGACCGGGCGACGAACGACCGCATTTCTTTGCGATTCCGCGAGTACGGGTAAGTATTGATGAGCGACGTATTGCCGCTGACGCCGATATTCGGCTTCCGGATGAACTTGGCCGCGCATTATCAGTATCGGCAACGCAGCTGCTGACGGACCCGGCAGAAGAACGCGGCTGGGATATCGCGATGGATGCCGACAACGTAAGCCTCAGAGGCTGGTCGAACCTTGCCCGCACCGAGCGCAGGTTTGAATCCGGCATCGGCGACGTCGAACTCGGGATTGCAGTCGCTGGCGGTGGCGTCAGGAGCATCACGGCTGATGTCGACTTTGTAGACGTCGCACTTGCCAATGAACAGTACTTCGATCTTTCCGGTCATGTCGAAGTTGACCTCGAAGACGACGGTTGGCTGGTCGCGGCCAATGAGCTCGCCTTGTCGATGCCGGACCATGACTGGCCGCCAACGTCGGCAAGGCTCGAGGCGAGCACTGATCCGGATGGCAGCGTTGTGCTCGTTGACCTGCGTGCGAGCTACCTGAATCTCAACGATGCCGGCTACATTGCGCCATGGCTCAGTGATGCGCAGCGGGCGCAGCTGACGTCTTTTGATCCGTCCGGTGAGATTCGCGATCTCGAGGCAACAGTTTCCGAGTTTGCGACTGGCGCGCCACGCTTCAGTGCGTCGGCGACGCTTGATCGCGTTGGTATTGCTGCCGACGGTGACCGCCCGGGTGCCCGTGGATTCTCCGGCCTGTTGCGAGCCAACCAGTCCGGTGGCTTGCTGGAGATAAGCACCGATATCATGTCGGTCAGTGCGCCGCGAATCATCGATGATCTCGTCGAGCTCGACTCGGTCGAGGGCACCGTCATCTGGCGGCAGAGCAGCGGCATTACGACGATCCTGTCCGACAGCATCCGGGTTGCCAGCGATTACCTCGACAGCGAGAGCAACATTCAGCTCGTTGTCGGCGACGAGTCGACAGGTCCCGTTATCGACCTCTCGAGCACCTGGAGTATCAGCGACGTCGCGAAAGCGAAGCGCCTGATCCCGCGCGGCGTCATGAAAGAACAACTCTATGACTGGTTCCAGATGGCACTGGTCAGCGGATCGATACCGCGCGGCACCACCAAACTGAATGGTCCAGTCAATCGCTTCCCGTTTGATGGCGGCGAAGGCCAGCTGCTGATCACCGGTTCGGTGCGCAACCTGAACTTCAAGTATCACAGGGACTGGCCCGCTGCCGAGCAGGCCGATCTCGAGGTCATACTCGACAACGCGCGGCTGTACTCGGAACAGAACCGTTCCGTAAACGCCGGCAACTCGGTTGTCGACGCGCGCTTCGATATCCCGGACCTTCGCGACCCGGTTCTGCGCATCGAGTCATTCGCGACCGGCACGCTGGAGTCGATCAGACAGTTTTCGTTACAGAGTCCGATTTCGCGAGTGTTCGGCGGCAACCTTGACCGCGTGGCGGTCGACGGCGATGCGACGTTCAGTCTCGATCTGCTGGTACCACTGAAGCGTGAGCGCGTGCGCGAATTCGAGTTTGTCAGTCGCATCCGCAGTACTAACGGCTCACTGCAGATAGAAGGATTCCCGGCGCCGATTACCGAGCTGATCGGCGATGTCACGATCAGCCGCGACAAGGTGACGAGCCAGTCGCTCGGCGGCCAGTTCCTCGGGCAGCCAGTCACGATCGAGCTGGCGGGTTCGGAAGACCCCAGATTTACGGTGCTGGCACGTGCCAACGGCACGCTGACCGACGAGGGCCTTGTCGATGGTCTCGGGGTACCCCTGGAGGGCCTCGTCGCCGGAGCAACGCCTTACGAAGTCGAGATCCTGTTCCCGCGGGGTGGCCAGGCAGAGCCGCCACCGCTGACGATCCAGGTCTCCAGTGATCTGCAGGGTCTCGAGTTGGATTTGCCGGAGCCTGCCGGCAAGGACGCCGACTCTGCGATGCAGATTCGTGGCGACATTCGCTTCATGCCTGGCGGCGAAGTCATTGAAAGCGCGGGATTCACGGAGAATCGTGTTGCCTGGCAGTTGAGTTTCACCCGCCCCGAGGACATCTGGGACCTGGACCGCGGCGTCGTTACGCTGGGCGGTGATGTGATGCAGCCGGCGGAGACACGCGGCCTGCATATTCGCGGCGCTACGGACGTCGTTCGCCTTGGAGACTGGCTGGAGCTTTCGCGCAGCGGCGAGAAGAACGTTGGTGCTGCAGACCGCATCCGTTCGATTGATATCAACATCGACGACCTGTATCTGCTCGGACAGCACCTGCGCGGGCATCACGTGCGTGTCGATCGCAGTGCCCGCGACTGGATCGTACGGCTGGATGGCGAGGACGTCGTGGGTTCCGTCCTCGTGCCGTATGACTTCGGTAGCGATCGCGAGATGGTGCTCGAGATGGAGCGCCTGCGCCTGCCGGGCGATGACGACGGTACCGCATTTGTGCGCGAGATCGACCCACGCACGCTGCCGCCCATCTCGCTGACCGTTCAGGAATTCGCGTTGGGGGATCGTTACCTCGGTTCGGTCGAAGCGACAATCGAAAAGACCGAAGACGGTCTCGACGCAACGACGATCCGTACCCGCGATCCCACGTTCGAAATTGTGGGTACCGGCCGCTGGGTTGCCGACGACGTTGACCCGCTGGGCAGCCACAGCTTCATCACGGCGACGCTGACCAGCAGCGACGTCAAGGAAACGATGGCGCGACTCAATTACACACCCGGCATCGTCAGCGACAGTATGAGCATCC
Organism: Woeseiaceae bacterium; assembly: GCA_965224725.1. Classification (GTDB taxonomy): domain Bacteria; phylum Pseudomonadota; class Gammaproteobacteria; order Steroidobacterales; family Woeseiaceae; genus UBA1847. The sequence continues at coordinate 1,894,977 of CBDCZZ010000002.1, read as the reverse complement.
TGTTTGATCTCGACTGGTCCGGCAGCCCGCGTTCGGATTTCTTCGGCGTGCTTGGCGGCGACGTGCAGGTTCGCTTTGGCAACGGTCAGCTCGAGGAAGTCGAGCCCGGCGCCGGTCGCATGTTCGGCCTGATGAGTATCGTTGCGCTTCCGCGGCGACTCTCGCTCGACTTCCGCGATGTCTTCAACAAGGGCTTCGGCTTTGACGAGATCACGGGATCGTTCAGCATCGTCGACGGTCGCACCTACACCTGCGATCTGAAACTCGATGGGCCCGCGGCCGCTATCGGTATCGTTGGTGAAGCGGACATCGTCAATCGCAACTACTCGCAGACCGCAGCTGTGAGCGCGAACGTAGGCAATACCCTGCCGATCGTGGGCGCCGTTGTTGCCGGCCCGCAGGCCGCGGCGGCATTGCTGATCTTCTCGCAGATATTCAAGAAGCCCTTGTCCGAGGTCGGCCAGGTCTACTATGGCATTGACGGCCCCTGGGACGACCCGGTGGTCGAATCGACTGACTCGGCAGCGTTCGTGGCGAGCGGCGAACGTGCGGGTTGCCTTGCCGACACCGAGTAGACTAACTTTGTCATCCCCCGAACGGAGCGAGCCATGCGCGTAGCCGCAGTGCAAATGAACAGTGGTGCCGATGTCGACGCCAACCTGAAACTCGCAGGCGAATTGCTCGCCGCTGCGGCCGCAGACGGTTGTACGCTGGCTGTGTTGCCGGAAAACTTCGCGTTGATGCCGACACGCGGTCGCGACAAGGCAAAGTACGCCGAGGAACCGGGCAGCGGTCCGATACAGGAGTTCCTTTCCGAAACGGCGAAGACCAACGGCCTGTGGATCATCGGTGGCAGCATGCCGCTCGTATCGCCGGGCATCGACGAGCAACGCGTCTACGGCGCATGTCCGGTTTACGACAGCAACGGCGCGCAGCAGGCCATCTATCGGAAGATTCACCTGTTCGACGTCGATCTGGTGGATCAGCAGGAGTCCTACCGTGAGTCGCGCTCGATGTATCCGGGCGAAGACATTGTGGCGGTAGATACACCATGTGGCCGGGTTGGTCTTACGATCTGCTACGACCTGCGCTTCCCGGAGCTGTTTCGCAAGCTCGTCGATGACGGCGCGACAATGTTCACGGTCCCGGCTGCATTTACCGCGACGACGGGCAAAGCGCACTGGCACACGCTGCAGCAGGCTCGTGCGATCGAGAATCTCGCATACGTCGTTGCACCGGGGCAGGTCGGCATGCACCCCGACGAACGTGCCACTTACGGACACTCTCTCGTCGTCGACCCGTGGGGCAAAATCATTGCCGAACTGCCGGAAGGTAACGGTTTTGCCGCAGCCGATATCGATTCCGAGCTGCCGGCCAGACTCCGTAGCGAGTTCCCGGCCCTCACCAACAGACGACTATAGACATGGGTGACCAGAGCAATATCGATGCGCTGATGTCGCGCATGCTCGAGCCAGCGGGCCTCGACGAGCAGGCACTGACGCGCACGCTGTCCGGCATGATGCGTGGCGGCGTGGATTATGCAGATCTGTACTTCCAGGTCAGCCGCCAGGAAAGCTGGACCCTGGAGGATGGCATCCTGCGCGAGGGCAGCTTCAGTCTTGACCAGGGCGTAGGCGTTAGAGCGACCAGCGGCGAGAAAACCGGCTTCGCATATTCGGATGAACTCGTATTGCCGGCACTTGAGCAGGCTGCCGGTGCAGCTCGTGCGATTTCGCGACAGGGACAGGACCTCGAGGTGCAGGCATGGCAGCGCACCAGCGCACAGCCACTGTACGTCGCTGATGATCCGACGACCAGCGTCGACGACGAGCAAAAGACCAAGCTGCTGTACGACCTCGACGCCGCGACGCGAGCGCTGGATCCGCGCATCGAACAGGTCATTGTGAGCCTCGCGAGCAGCCAGGACCTGATACTGGTCACGGCATCCGATGGCACGTTGGCTGCCGACGTACGCCCGCTTATTCGCCTGAACGTGAGCGTTATCCTTGAGCACAACGGTCGCCGCGAGCAGGGCTACGCAGGCGGTGGTGGTCGCACGGGCCTTGAATACTTCGTCGACGGCGACGCGCCGTTGGAGTTTGCACGCGAAGCGGTTCGGCAGGCGACCGTGCAAATGGAAGCGCAGCCGGCGCCGGCAGGGACGATGCCGATCGTTCTTGGTAACGGCTGGCCAGGCATCCTGTTGCACGAAGCGGTCGGCCACGGACTCGAAGGAGACTTCAACCGCAAGGGCACTTCTGCCTTCAGCGGCCGGGTGGGGCGCAAGGTGGCGTCGGAGCTGTGCACGATTGTCGACGACGGCACGATCGCGGACCGCCGCGGATCCCTGACCGTCGATGACGAGGGCACTCCGGGCCAGCGTACGGTGCTGGTCGAGGATGGCGTTCTGAAGGGATACATGCAGGACAAGCTCAACGCGCGCCTGATGGGTGTCGAGTCGACCGGCAATGGTCGTCGCGAGTCGTTCGCGCATGTGCCTATGCCGCGCATGACGAACACCTACATGCTCCCGGGACCGCACGATCCGGCCGAAATCATCGCCTCGGTAGAGAAGGGCATCTACGCGCCCAACTTCGGTGGCGGCCAGGTCGACATTACCTCAGGCAAGTTTGTGTTTTCGGCAAGCGAGGCCTACCTGATCGAGAAGGGCAAGGTAACGACGCCGGTCAAAGGCGCAATGCTGATCGGCGACGGCCCCGAGGCGCTCAACCGGATCTCGATGGTCGGCAACGATCTCGAGCTGGATACGGGCGTGGGTACCTGCGGCAAGGAGGGCCAGTCGGTCCCGGTTGGTGTCGGCCAGCCTACAGTCCTGATCGACGAAATCACGGTCGGGGGCACCGGCTGACGCCGATTTCTTTTACATAAGATCCGTTTTTGCCAGTTCACGCCGGGGAGTGTGAGTTGGCTCACTTCATTCAACATAGTGTTCGGGTAATTTGAGCGCTAACTCAAGGAGAGCGACGAAATGGCATTCGACAAAACAATCACGGAATACGAAATGGACGCTCAGACCCAGCAGATGGTGCAGGGCCTGCAGCAGAAAGGGGGCGAATTCGAGCCGGATCTGGCGGTCGATGGCCTGGACCAATCAATCCTTTCGCGCATCCTGGGCCTGTTCGGGGTCGGCAAATCCTGAGCTAACGCTCCATTTACCCACTGGACAAGCACCCCGGGCTATGGAAAATGGATCGGCCCGGCGGCGGACTATTACAAGAATATGTGGGTATCCAAACCGATCTACGAAAGCCTGCCTTACTTCTACCTGCTTGCAGGGGCGTTGTTCCTGACCGCGTCCATGTACATCAACTACTCGTTCTGGCCGACGGTGTGCTTCATTGTCGGCATGATCTGCCTGGTCGCGGGCATGGTCGTGTTGCTGAAACGACGGGATTACCGGGTCACGGATCGTCGCGTCGGGCGGCAGGATTACTGAGCGGGCCAGAGCTCCAACAGCCAGCCCTCAATCTGCTCGACGACCTCATCGTTTCGCACGGCGTACCCGAACCACTTGCTGAAGCCCTCGACCGTCGAGTCCGGGTCGAGTGATGCGGTCATCTCGATAGCTTCACGTGCGCCGTCCATCTGCCCGAGAGCTGCTCGCGCAATTCCAAGTGTTCCCCAGGTCGCCGGCCAGCCGGCAAATGTATGGATCGAGCGCTGTGCTTCGCGCGCGGCATCGTCGTAGTGTCCCTGTTGCAGATAGGCCCACGCCAGGGTCGTCAGGAACCAGTGTGTCGATGCGTCTCGCGGCGAGATCCGCAGCGCCTTGCTGACGTACGGCACCGCTTCTTCACCTCGTCCCGCGCAGGTCAGTGCGAGCGCGAGTAAGCCCAGCGTCCAGACCGAATTCGGATCCAGCTCATTCGCACGCCTGAGCAGGTCTACCGCGTCGCCGGCTTTGCCGAAACAGGTATTCATGTGCCCATAGCTCGTTATGACCATGGGTTCGTCGGGCAGGCGGCTTATCGCCTCTTTGCCAAGCGCCCAACCTTCGTACTGGTCGGCGACCAGGTTGTTACTCCAGCCGTTTGACACCTTCATACCGATGTTACAGGCGAGGAATGCTTTTGCTCGCGGGTTATCGGGTTCAAGATTGAGGGCGTCGCGATAGCATTGCTCAGCCTCGAGATTTGATTCGCGGTTGAAGCGCGACCAGCTGATCGACATGCCTTTGTGCAGCAAACCCCAGACATCGAGGGCCGTCGGATCCGCGCGCTCCGCGCGCCGACCCTCTGCGCGACGTACGTGCGAGCCGAGTGACGCGACGATGTGCTCGGAGATATCGTCCTGGATGTCAAAGAGATCAGTCAGCGGCCGGTCGTACTTTTCCGACCACTCGCGAACGCCCGAATGCGCATCAATCAGCGCAGCGGTCACCCTCACCTTGTCAGAGCTACGTCGTACGCTGCCCTCGACGCAGTACTGTACGCCGAGTTCGTCGGCGACCCTGGTGTAGTCGACCCCTCCCGACTGGTAACCGCCCGACGATCGATGCGAAACAACCAACAGCCATTCGTTGCGCGACAGATCGGTGGAAATGTCCTGTGTCAGGCCGCTGGCGAGATAGGCCTGGTCCTCGTCATCGCTCAGGCTCGTAAACGGAAGTACGACGATCGATGCACGATCACGCGAAACTTCGTCGGAGCGCAGTGCCGACATCTCCACTTGCTCAACTTCGGCGACGAACCGATAACCGCCCTTGTGAACGGTCTTGATGACCTTTTGCTGTTTCGAGTCGTCACCGACCAGTTGCCGGGCCTTCATAACGCAGCGCGTCATCGCTGATTCGGTCACGATGACGTTCGGCCAGATGGCGTCCTGGATCTCTTCTTTGCTTACCGCGCGGTCGCGCCGATCAACCAGGTACAGCAGCAGGTCGTAGACCTTGGGCTCGGCGGGGAGAGTCTCGCCTTTGAACAGTATCTCTCGCCGGGCCGTTACGATCTCATGATCGAGGAACCGGAAAACAGGGAGTGACACTGCTTACTGTTCGTTGACTGCGGAGTCCTGTTCGTCGGACTCGCTTTCTTCGTCGCCGGCGATTGTTTCCTCGCCATCGAAGGCCTGTTCGCCACGGATATCCGTGTAGACAAGCTCGTGCACACCGAGCGAAACCACATCGCCCGAACGCAGGCGGTACTTCTTGACCTGCTTCTCGCTCAGAAACACGCCATTGGTACTGTTCAGGTCTTCGATCACGCAACCATTCTCATCGCTGATCAGTTGCGCGTGATGGCGGCTGACGAACTTGCTCTTGATGTAGACCTCATTGTCGGGAGAGCGGCCGACGATGATGCGACCGAGCGGGAAGGTCAGTATCTCGACGACTTCGCCATCCTGGCGAACTTCGATCTGCGTAACGTCCGATGGAGATACCTGGCGGCGTTCCTGTTCGATCTGCCGCAGCTGGTCATAAATACCAGTGTTGCTTTCGTGTTCCTGCCAGTTGAGCTCCTGCGCCGCCGAAATTACGTCGTCGACGCTTACTGTCTCTTTCTCGTCGGCGAAACTGCACAGCAGGGCTGTGTCGCACAGCGTGTTGATCAGTCGCGGCACGCCGCCCGAGAAGCGGTAGATCGTGTCGAAACTGTCATTTTCGAACAGTTGCTTCTCACGCCCGGCAACGGCAAGGCGGCGCTCAATGTACTCGCGCATTTCGCGACGATCGAGCGGCCCGATGTGGAAGCGCAGCCGTACGCGTTGCACGAGCTGCTTCAGGCTCGGTGAGTCGAGTGTGTCCTTGAGCTCCGGCTGCCCCGCGAGAATGATGCGCAGCACCTTTTCCTTGTGGGTTTCAATGCCGGAGATCATGCGAATCTCCTCGAGCACCTTCTTCGACAGGTTCTGCGCCTCGTCGACGATCAGCACGACTTTCTTGCCGCTCGAATACTGCTCGATCAGGAACATGTTGAGCATGTCGAGCAGTTCGACTTTGCGTTTGTTGAAGGGCTTGAAGCCGAACTCTGTCAGTACTGCCTGCAGGAATTGCGTTGGTGTCAGCTGCGTCTGCGAAACGACCGCGTAGACGACGTCGTCTTCGAGCTCGGAAAGAAACGACTGCAGCAGGGTGGTCTTGCCCGATCCGATCTCGCCCGTGATGACAACAAAGCCATCGGCAAGCCAGATCGTAGACTCCATGTAAGCCTTCGCACGCGCGTGCTGTTTGCTCCAGTAAAGGAACTCAGGATCGGGCGTGAGCCGGAATGGCTGCTCGGCAATTTGGAAATGATCCAGGTAAGACATGACTCGCCTGAGTTTACCTGCTTTTCGCCGCGACCGGCTACGTGGATGTCTCGCTGTGCAGCGTGAATCAGGTCACTGTTTTGTCAATAATTCCGACAAGCGCGTCACGTTGGTCAGCAGTGTCCCCAATGACCGTTACGTGGCCGAGCTTACGGCCCGGTCTCGGCTCTTTGCCGTAGTCGTGAATAACGCCCACATCCTGCGCGCGCGTTGCATCGCTGATGGTGCCGATCAGGTTGACCATACCCGCGTGGCCACGGCTCGCAGTCGATCCAAGTGGCTTGTTCATGATCGCGCGCAGGTGATTCTCGAACTGGCTCGTCTCCGAGCCTTCAATCGACCAGTGACCCGAGTTATGAACACGCGGCGCGAACTCGTTTGCAAGCAACTCGTCGCCAACGACGAAAAGCTCAAGTGCCAGCACGCCAACATAGTCGAGGTGTTCGAGCAAGCGCGTGACAAAACCACTCGCTTTTTCCAGCATCTCCCGGTTATCGACCGGCGACCGCGAGGTCCGCAGGATGCCACCCTCGTGAACATTGCGGGCAAGTGGGTAGATAACGATGTCGCCATCGACATTGCGGGCACCGATGCACGACACCTCGTAGTCGAAGTTGACCCACTGCTCGGCGATCAGCGGTGACCCGCCGAGTTCGTCCCAGGCCTCGTCTATGTCGGCCTCGGTCTTGACGACGAACTGCCCCTTGCCGTCATAGCCGAAGCGACGTGTCTTGACGACCATCGGCAGACCGAGTGTTTCTGCCGCAGTAACCATCGACTCTTTTGACCCGATCGGGTGATAACCGGGCAGTCCGATGCCGAGCTTGTCGAACAGGCGCTTCTCGTCCAGTCGGTCCTGTGCGTGTCGCAGCGCATCGGCCGGCGGGTAGACGGGCACGTCGATGTTGTCGAGCGCCTCGACCGGCACGTTTTCGAATTCGTAGGTGATGACGTCGCAGGTCGCTGCGAGGTTTGCAAGCGCTTCGGCATCGTCAAACGCTGCCTGGATAACCGAACCACAATCGGAGGCCGGCGGGTTGTCAGACGGGTCGACGAACTGGCACTCAACGTCAAGATCGCGGGCAGCATAGCCCAGCATCTGGCCGAGCTGCCCGGCGCCGATGATTCCGATCTTCATGAATTACGAACGCGGATCGCGGTCAGCGAGAACCCGGTCCGTCTGGTTCTTGCGGAAGTTATCGAGAGCGGCCGCTACCTCGGCGTCGTTATTGGCAAGAATGGATGCGGCGAGCAGTGCGGCGTTAACAGCACCTGCTCGACCAATGGCCAACGTGCCAACCGGAATACCTGCAGGCATTTGCGCGATCGACAGCAGCGAGTCCATGCCATCCAGTGCCTTTGACTGCACAGGTACGCCGAGTACCGGCAGGCGAGTCTTAGATGCAGCCATGCCGGGCAGGTGAGCAGCACCGCCGGCACCGGCGATGATGACTTTGAGGCCACGCTCAACAGCCGAGCCTGCGTATTCCATCAGCAGGTCGGGCGTACGGTGCGCCGAGACGACCTCGACCTCGTAGCTGACACCGAGCTCGTCGAGCGTTTCCGTTGCGTGTCGCATGGTGTCCCAGTCCGACCTGGAGCCCATGATGATGCCGACATCGATACTCATCTTAGCTTTCAATCCTCTAACGACGGCGCAGCCTGGCCAGTCCTTCCCGAATCGGTTCCGGGTCAACGTGGCGCATCAGCTTGCCGATGTATTGCTTCTGGCGACGCAACGCGCCGCGCGATTTGATCTGTTGTGCCTCAAGCACCGCTTCGAGAAGATCCTCATCCAGAGACAGCGACTCGAGGTCCTCGGCACGCAGCGGGATCAGGTCTTCTCCGAGCTTCTGCCGCGCCTGGTATTCGCGCTTCATCGCGCTTTTACTGGGCTTTGCATCAGTCACTGGTTAAAGTACTCACCGCTGCCGGTCTGCCGATCAGGCAGCGGAGTCTATCACAAGGAATCGCGCAAACATGGCGGAAAAACCGACGCGTCAGTCGCTGGGCAGGGAAGATCTCGAGGGCCTCGTTGCGCTCGCGCTGGATGAGGCAAAGAAGCGCGGCGTGGACCAGGCGGAGGTCGCGGCTAGTCAGGATACCGGCCTGTCGGCCACAGCGCGCCTTGGCGAGGTCGAGCACCTCGAATTCACCAATGATCGAGGCCTGGGCATTACGGTCTACAAGGATTCGTGCAAGGGTAATGCGAGCACCTCGGATGTCTCGCTGGAGTCCATCCGCGAAGCCGTCGACAAGGCCTGTTCGTTCGCCAGACATACGGCGAAAGACCAGCACTCCGGGCTTGCTGATCCGGACATGATGGCAAGCGAGATTCCGGATCTCGATCTGGATCATCCATGGGACCTGAGCGCCGAGCGTGCGATCGAGATTGCGATTGAGACCGAGGCTGCGGCACTCGCCCACGACAAGCGCATCAACAATTCCGAAGGTGGCACGGTCAGTACGAACCGCGGCGTGCGTGCGTACGGAAACTCACACGGGTTTGTCGGTAGCTACGCGCGTACCAGTCACAGCATCACCTGTGTGGTCCTGGCCGAGGCCGACGGCACGATGCAGCGCGATTATCACTACACCTCATCGCGGCTCGCGGGTGACCTGGAGTCAGCACAGGCCGTCGGCGAGCGTGCAGCGGACAAGACAGTGAAGCGTCTCGGCGCGCAAAAGATTGCGACGACTACGGCACCGGTTGTCTACATCCCGGAGCTCGCGCGCGGCTTCATCGGCCATGCGATTGGCGCGATTGCGGGTGGTGCGCAGTACCGCCGGGCATCGTTCCTGCTTGAGGCAGCCGGCGAGAAGATCTTTCCCGATTTCGTGCAGATCCAGGAGCGCCCGCACCTGCCGCAGGCGACCTCGAGCCGTGCGTACGACGGCGAAGGCGTAGGTACCTGGGACCGCGACATCGTTACGGACGGTGTCTTGCAGGGCTATGTCCTGAGCAGCTATTCGGCGCGGCGTCTCGGGCTCAAGACGACGGCAAATGCGGGAGGCGCGCAAAACCTCGTAATTCCGGGCAGTGACACGAATCTCGCCGAGATCGTGAAGGGCCTTGACCGTGGCTTTATCGTCGAGGAGTTGATCGGGCAGGGCGTTAACCCGGTTACGGGCGACTACTCACGCGGTGCGGTCGGACATTGGGTCGAGAACGGTAAGATTCAGCACGCAGTTCATGAAGTCACGATTGCGGGCAACTTGCGCGACCTGTATCAGCGCATCGCCGTAATAGGTGACGATCAGGATATTCGTGGCGGCATCCGCTGTGGTTCGCTGCTCGTCGACGAAATGACGATCGCCGGGGCTTAAGCGGCGGGCTGTTCTTCGTCGTCGTCGAGCAGGTCGGCGAGCGTCTTGTCACCGATGCGGCTGGCGACGGCTGAGTCGAGGCTGTCGGCGAGATCATCAATCGCCGCTTCCCAGTGCGGTTCGCGGTGTGAGCCGGTTTCCCCAACTTGCCGAACCGTCTCGAGAATGTCGCCAATCCTGATGCGCGAGATCTCCTTGCCCGGCAGCAGTTGCTCCTTCTCATTGCTCGTCAGCATGCCGGCCGCTTCGAGGCCGCGCGCGATCGGTTCGAGCGTAATTGTCGGAATGCGCATAACCCGTCCAAGACTGCGCATCGTTACGCCGAGTACCGGGCTACGGTGCTCCTTGCCGACGAGGTACATGATGTTCATCGCGATACGTTCGCGCATGGCATTCGAGAGCCGCGGTTCGCGACGGCCAATACGCAGGTATGCGGGGTTCTGGAAGTAAAACGCGATTTGCGCGCCGATCAGCAGGATCAGCCAGTTCAGGTACAACCAGATGAGCCCGGAAATCGCGACGGCCAGACTTGCGTAGATGGCCTGCCGGTTCGATGAGTTGGCAATAAAAGTTGAGAAGATCGCGGCAGTCGTTGTCCACAGGAATCCGCCTGCGATGCCGCCAACTAGCGCGGACTTGAATCGCACCAGCGTGTTCGGCATGAATTTGTAGAGCGCCGTGAAGATGCCGATCATGATCATGTACGGCATCAGGCGATCTGTGAGTGTAAACACGGGTGCCAGGACGACGTTCTCGGTCATCTCGACAACGAGCTTTTCTTTCGAGAAATCAATGAGCGCCTTCACGCCCAGACCGACGGCGATCGCGCCGACGATAAGCACCGTGCTGTATTCGACGAGTCGCGTCATGAAGCTGCGCGACTTGGTCACGTACCAGACGTAGTTAAAAGCTTCTTCGACTTTCTGCACCATCGAGATCGCGGTGTAGAGGAAGAAGATCAGGCCGACACCGCCGAGTACATTGACGTTCACGTTGTCGACGAGGTTGATGATGTAAGACGTCCACTCGGCGCCGGTCGGTCCGAGCGGCTCAAGAAAACCATAAAGCCGCGGCTCGATGTCCTTGCGAACATCGAAAGCGTTAAGCGCCAGGAAGCTCACTGCCACCAGAGGCACGATAGAAAGCAGCGTCGTAAAGACAAGACTCATCGCGCGTAGCGTCAGCTGGCCTGAGAAGACGTCGCGCAGCACGGCATACAGATTGCGCAGGATGCCCGTCAGCAGGCGGCCCGCAATTCCGTACTGTCGCAGGGTGTCCCCCCAGACGAGTTGCTCGATCGCGTTTATCAGTCGACCAATCATCCGGGAAGTATGCCTCTGCTTACGCAGTCATGCGCTCGAGCGCTTCACGGTATTTGTCACCGGTGCGCGTGAGAATTTCCTCAGGCAGCGAGGGCCCCGGGTATGTCTTGTCCCAGTCCAGCGTATCGAGATAGTCGCGCACGAACTGTTTGTCGTAGCTCGGCGGGCTGGTGCCAACCTCGTACTGATCGGCCGGCCAGAAGCGCGAGGAGTCGGGTGTGAGTACTTCGTCGATCAGGTATAGCTTGCCGTCGTTGTCGAGACCAAACTCGAACTTGGTATCGGCGATGATGATTCCGCGCTCGCGTGCGTACGCTGCAGCGCGCTCGTAAATGGCGATAGCCGTATCGCGAACCTGGGCTGCGAGATCCTCGCCGATCAGCTCTACAGTCTTCTCGTAGCTGATGTTTTCGTCGTGATCGCCGGCCTCGGCCTTGGTCGCCGGCGTGAACAGCGTCTTTGGCAATTGCTGAGCCTGCCGCATGCCTTCCGGCAAGTCGATGCCGCAGACCTGTCCAGTGTCCAGGTAGTCGCGCCAGCCCGAGCCAATCAGATAGCCGCGAACGACGGCCTCGATCGGCAGTGGCTTGAGTCGCTTCACGACCAGTGCCTGGTTACGAATGCTGTCGCAGAGTGCTGCGTCGTCGATGTAGTCGTCGACTGTCTTATCGGTTAACTGGTTGGCGATGATGTCGCCCATCATCTCGAACCAGAACAGCGAAATCCTCGTCAGCACCTCGCCCTTGCCCGGAATTGGGTTGGGCAGGACGACGTCGTAGGCGGAAAGGCGATCAGTGGTAACGATCAACAGGTGATCATCATCGGCGGCGTAAATGTCGCGGACCTTGCCGCGTGCGATCATTTCAAGGCCGGGGATTTCGGTTTCGAGAATTGCGGTGCTCATGGATCGAGATGATGACACGCGATACGATGCGCTTCCATATGTTCCTCGGAAAGACCATCGGCCTGATCCTGCTGCTGCTTGTTGCGTGGCAGTTCTGGCGAGGCTTTCGCAGCCAGGTTGAAACCTTCCAGAAGCAAGGTGAAAAACCGATGCGCGTCTCGGAGGAATTCGTCCGTGGCCTGTTCCAGGCCATGGGACACCTTGCGAAGATCGACGGTCGTGTCTCCGAAGACGAAATCCGCGCTGCTCGACTCGTCATGCATCGCCTCGGCCTGGGCCCGGCGCAGGTTCGCAAGGCGATCAACTGGTTCAACGAGGGCAAAGAACCGAATTACCCGTTCGTAAACCGGGTTCGCGAGGTGCGGCGTACAGCTGCCAGATCGCCGAATGACAGAGTCACATTTCTGCGCCTGATGCTCGAAGTCGTGCTGGCGAAACCCGCACTGCGGCGCAAGGAGCGGGCACTGATCTGGACGGTGTGTGTCGAGTTCGACATCGGTCGGGTGGAACTCGCACAGCTGGAGGCGATGATCCGGGCCCAGAAAGGCTTCAAGCATTCGCCGGCTGGAGATGCCGATGCGGCACGGGTCAGTGGCGCATACAAAACGCTCGGCGTGAGTCCCGAATCGACCAACGACGAGGTAAAGAAAGCCTATCGCCGCCTGATGAACCGTAATCACCCCGACAAAGTCGCGGGCGATAACCCGAGCCAGGAAGTGATCGCCGAGGCCGAACGCCGCACGCGCGAGATTCGCAGCGCGTACGAGCTGCTCAAGGCGCGCCGCTCGATCCGATAAGCCAAGGGAGCGCCTTTTGGCGCGAAGGTTAGTGCGCTACAGTTAGCGAAATTTTTCGAGGACCCGCCGTGGAACCACTCATCGCACCATCAATATTGTCCGCCGACTTCGCCCGCCTGGGCGAGGACACCAAGGCCGTGCTCGACGCCGGCGCCGACATCGTACATTTCGATGTCATGGACAATCACTTCGTGCCGAATCTGACAATCGGGCCAAACGTGTGCGAAGCGCTGCGCAACTACGGCATTGAGGCACCGATCGACGTTCACCTGATGGTCGAGCCCGTTGATCGGATCATTCCGGACTTTGCGAAAGCGGGGGCAACGTACATCACGTTTCACCCGGAGGCGAGCCGCCACGTCGATCGGTCACTGGGCCTGATACGTGAGGCAGGCTGCAAAGCTGGTCTGGTCTTCAACCCGGCAACGCCGCTCGACTGGCTGACGCACGTGATCGACAAGGTCGACATGATCCTGCTGATGTCGGTGAACCCGGGCTTCGGCGGCCAGAAGTTCATACCGTCGGCGCTCACAAAACTGCGCCAGGCACGCCAGATCATCGAGGCGAGCGGTCGCGAGATCCGCCTGGAAATCGACGGCGGCGTAAAGGTCGACAACATTGGTGAGATTGCGGCAGCAGGCGCCGACACATTCGTGGCAGGCTCGGCAATCTTCGGCTCGGACGATTACGCGAAAACGATTGCGTCAATGCGTTCGGAAATAGCGAACGCGACGAACTGATGCGCTAAGGCCCCAGTCGGGTAACCTGTTTTTTGCGCCTGAGCCCCATTGAAGCGAAAAACAGGTTACCCGACTGGGGCCATAGTCTATGGGCACGTCCCTTCCGGCAATTCCCAGAACAACCCTTCAGCGCCCGGCTCGCATAACGCATCGAGCACCTTCTGCCGTTCCTCACGCTGCCGATTCATCTGTTTCTCGCGAATCGCCTCGTACCCCGGCTGCTCGTACAGGAAGTTCAGGTATTCGGCGTTCTGGATGATGAAGTAACCGTTGTCGACAGCCTGTTCGATGAGTGCCATGCCGCGTTCGACGTCGCCTTCCAGCAGTTTGACGATACCCTCTTCAAATTCAACGCTGATTTGCGGCGATGTTGCTGTCAACTTCGCCTCCTTGTGCCGAGAGACGTTGTCGTGAATTGCGGTTATTATTTCCTCACCACCTGAATCGTCGCCTGCCGCCGTTCTTACTACGTAAAGCGCTACGGCCGCGTGAGTCCCGAAGAATCCATCGGTGACGCGACCATTGGCAAGTTGTAGCGACTTCTCGAGCAAAGGTCTGGCATCTTCATACGCGCCGGTGGCGGCAAGCGCGGTTCCGAGGACTACCATGCGGGCCGGTTGTACTCCCAACAGTTTGGTATCCACTGCCTGAACCGCGTCATCGTGTCGGCCGAGCAGAGCGTATATCAATTCGCCGCTCTGATCTTTAAGGCGTAGCGCTGCTTCGGCCAGACCGAGAATTGCGAAGATTTCTGCCACAGCATGTTTCGCATCCAACCTACCGTTGATCAGCACCTCGTCGGGCAGACTTTTACCCTGCAACGTCAATATTCCATCGGCCCAGGCGCCATTGACCGACCCGCGAAAGATCGGCAACGACGATACGTTATAGTAGATCTCATCGATTGTCTGCAGTTGCCGAAGCTGGCGATCAGCATCTGCCAGGCGCCCGCGCATAATCAGCATCCGGGCATGATTAGCAAGCGCAGGACGTGAGAGTGGGTCGAGTCGCGCCGCAATTGCCGTCATTTCAACTGCCTCGGCATACTCGCCCTTTGCAGGAAGGAAGCCTCCAAGCCACATATGCGCATCCGAGTAATTCGGATTAAGTTCAGTTGCGCGCCGAAAGAGTGCCAATGCCGTATCAAATGACTCGGGCGAAACAGCTACATATCCGGCTGCGGCATAGGCCTGCGCGAGCGTTGGATCAAGTTTCATCGCCCGCTCAGCATGTGGTCGGGCAAGTTCAATAGCGTCACCGCGACTCATGTCGCCGATAATTGCAAGGCGCCGCAATGCCAATGACAGTTCTGCGTGCGCCAGTGGGTAGTCCGGATCAAGCTCCACGGCAGATCGGAATTCTGCGACAGATGCACGCACGGCTTCCGGCGTTCTTTTGGCGATCAGGAAGCGGCCGCGAAGGTAAGCCTGGTGTGCTTCAGGGACTGTTGTTGTCGCCGAAGACAGTTTCGGAATCTCGTCAATATCGAGCGCTGTCTTGAGCTCACCGACGATCGCTGTCGCGATCTCGTCCTGGATTGCGAAAACGTCATTGAGCTCGCGATCGTAGGTTTCCGACCAGAGGTGAGCATCAGTTCGACTGTCGATGAGCTGCGCGGTCACCCTCACTCTGCCCAGGTGCTTCCTTACCGATCCTTCGAGCACATAGACGACGTCGAGTCGCTCAGCGATTTCCGGAATATCGAGCGTCGTATTTTTTAGCTGGAAAGACGAAGTGCGAGAGATCACCCGAAGATTCGGCACCTTTGCGAGCAGGTTGAGCAGTTCCTCGGAGATGCCGTCCGAGAAATACTCGTTCGACTCGTCGTCGCTCATGTTCATGAACGGCAAGACTGCAATGGAACCTTCGTCAAAGGACTCGATCAGCGTTTCAGTACGTACCTGCTCGGCCAGCTGCTCGTCACGTGCTGGTTCGAGTACGAATTTGTCGACAACGAACAGGCCGAGCGCCAGCAGAAGAACAACAATGATGGCGCGGTCTACGCTTCGGTGGGTTTGCTCCCTCCGCGGGCTGTCGCGGTCAGCCTCAGCGTCGAGCTTCAGCCCCTCAGGGCTCCATTCATAGATCCACGACAGTACGGCGACCGGAATCACGCCGACGACAAGAATGGTTATGAGTGTCCCGACCAGGGAAGGGGGCAGGCCGAACGCAGGAACGGCGGTATCGGCAACCTCGACGAGGAACCAGCCCGCTGCAGCGTACGCGAGCAGTGCTCGCGGTACGTTCCTGCGTTTCAGTTCGGCCAGGAATGACATTCATCGGGCTCCTGGCCCGAGTTCGATCAGAGGTTTCTGTTCGGTCGGGCTCCGTAAACGACAATCGTCTTGCCCGAAGCAGATACCAGCCCTTGCTCTTCGAGCACTTTGAGTACGCGTCCCGCCATCTCACGCGAGCAGCCCACAAGCCTCGAAAGCTCCTGGCGGCTGACCTTGATCTGCATGCCATCCGGGTGCGTCATTGCGTCCGGCTCGTTGCACAGGTCCATGATCGCGTGTGCCACACGGCCCGTAACATCGACGAACGCCAGGTCGCCGAGCTTGCGGTTGGTGCGGTCGAGGCGCGTTGCCAACTGTGTGGCGAGTTCGAACACAAGGCCCGGGCTCTCGCTCGCGATCTGACGGAAGCGCGGGTAGGTCATCTCGGCAATCTCGCACTCCGTACGAGTCCGGACCCAGGCGCTGCGCGTCGGTTGTTCGTAAAACAGTCCCATCTCCCCGAAGAACTGTCCCTTGTTCAGATAGGCCAGCACCATTTCGTTGCCGTCCTCATCTTCGATCATGACTTCAACCGACCCGTCGACGATGTAATAGAGCACGTCGGGCAAATCGCCGGCGTGGATCATTACGGTTTTCGACGGAACAGTCCGTACCCGGCAATAACTCAAAAAGCGGTTAATAGCCGGTACATCGCTCAGATTTTTGGCTGTTGTCTGCATGGAATTTCCCTCGCCCAAGTAGCGCCCCTCTTTTAATACAGATTGGACATAAGGGCAAGCTAAGTCCGTGTTTTATCGCGTTTTATCGCGATTCCGGCGATTTCAGACCCAATACGCCGTTCGTGTCATGACTTTCGCTGTCAGGCGCATCAGCCCCTTGACCGGATCGGGCAGATCGGCGGCACCGGCTTCGACGGCATTTTCGCCGTGTTCGGCCTCCTCGGCGTGCATTTGTTCGACGATGGCGCGGCTCTTTGCGTCGTCTTCCGGAAGGTCATCGAGGTGGCTGTCGAGGTGATCGCAGACCTGCTTTTCGGTCTCGGCGATAAAGCCAAGACTCCACTTGTCGCCGAGCACACCGCTCGCGGCACCGATCGCGAATGCGCCGGCATACCAGAACGGGCTCAGTTTGCTGGGTTCGTAGCCCAGTTCCCGAATACGAGACTCGCACCAGGCCAGGTGATCGAATTCCTCATCGGCTGCCTGCTGCATCTGTGACTCGATGGTCTTGTCGCGAGCGACAGCCGCATGTCCCTGGTAAAGCGCCTGGGCGGCGACTTCGCCGGCATGATTGACCCGCATGAGTCCTGCGGCATGACGCTTCTGTTCCTCATCAAGGTCGGTCTCGTCAATGGTGTCGGCCGGGTTTGGACGGGCAGGGCGTCCTGCAGGGGCCGCGACCGTGCGCAGCGCATTGTTGGCGCTGGCGAGCAGGCGGTCTAGCGGTGTCATATTCCTAACGTGCATGACGCGAAGTGTAACCCAAGGTTATACTCCCGTCCGCAAGCTTTGGGTATTCAAAGAGTTGGAGTAAAGAGCGAATGATTGGTCGAGGTCTCGCGCTGTGCGCGATGCTTGCGTTGCCGCTGGTCGCGGCTGCGCAGGATGAAAAAGAACTGGGTTGGCATGGCAAGGCGACGCTGGGGTACCTGGCAACGACCGGCAATACCGAGAACACGAGCCTGAACACTGGCCTCGAGGTCGGCTACAAGACCCAGAACTGGAATCACCTCGCGACTTTCGCGGCGATTAACGCTACCCAGAACGAAGTAACCAACGCCGAGGCGTACGACGCCGGCTGGAAGAGTGAGTGGGAGATGTCGGAGAAGAGCTTCTTCTTTGGCCGCCTGGTTTGGCGCAAAGACCGCTTCGGTCCCTACGCGACACAGTTTACGCAGTCAGTGGGTTACGGTCGCAGGCTCATTGGCAGCGAGAAGCACAAGCTGAACGTCGACGCCGGCATCGGTGCGCGTCAGTCCGAAGACCAGTTCGGGCTGAAAAACGACGAGACAATCCTCCGCGGCGGCCTGGACTACATTTTCAATCTCAGTGAAACGGCTGAATTTCGGCAGGATCTGACCGTGGAATCGGGTGGTGATAACACCTATCTCGAGTCCTACACGGCACTCTCAGCCAAGATTATTGGGGCTGTCGCGCTGGTCGCGTCATACACCGTGAAGCACAACACGGACGTGCCGCTGCTGACCGAAAAAACCGACACTTACACGGCTTTATCGCTCGAATATCCGTTCAAATAGCGTTCGAGGCTGTGGCGGCGGTGTAACCGCCTGATTACAAAAAGAAAAAAAGATGCTGCAGAGGGTTTGCATCTCTGCAGTCGCTCAAGTATTATTTCGCGCCTTTCGCCACTCCCGCGAACGATTTCGTGCGCTCGGGTGGCAGAACATTTTCCCTACGGAAATTAAGAATCATGAAGACGTTTTCTGCAAAGCCGGCAGAGGTACGCCGCGACTGGTACGTTGTTGACGCAACGGGCAAGACCCTGGGTCGTCTGTCGACCGAGATCGCGCGCCGCCTGCGTGGCAAGCACAAGCCGGAATACACGCCGCACGTTGATACGGGCGACTACATTGTCGTTGTTAACGCCGAGAAGGTACGTGTTACCGGAAACAAGAAGCAGGACAAGATGTACCACCACCACACGGGCTACATCGGCAACCTGAAATCGATCTCGCTCGAGAAGCTGCTCGACAAGGCTCCGGAGCAGGTCATTGAGAAGGCTGTGAAAGGCATGCTGCCGCGCGGTCCGCTGGGTCGCAAGATGTTCGGCAAGCTGAAGGTCTACGCAGGTCCTGAGCACCAACACGCTGCACAGCAGCCGATTCCTCTGGAGGTCAACGCGTAAGCGTTGTCTGAGACAAGATTATGAGTGACACACATTTCTACGGTACCGGCCGCCGCAAGTCTTCGACGGCTCGTGTATTCCTGACGCCGGGCAAAGGCGACATCGTTGTGAACAATCGTCCTTTGGACGTGTTCTTCGGCCGCAAGACGGCCCAGATGATCGTCCGCCAGCCGCTCGACCTGACGCAGCTTGGTGACAAGTTCGACATCAAGGTCACGGTCAAGGGTGGTGGCACGACGGGCCAGGCAGGCGCTATTCGCCACGGCCTGACGCGCGCACTGATGCAGTACGACGAGTCACTGCGTTCACCGCTTCGCAAGGCTGGCTTCGTTACGCGTGACGCCCGTGAGGTTGAGCGTAAGAAAGTCGGTCTCCGCAAGGCACGCCGCGCTACGCAGTTCTCGAAACGCTAAGCGACAGCCAACGATCCTATTTGGGGGATCGTCTAGTGGTAGGACTACGGACTCTGACTCCGTCAACGGGGGTTCGAATCCCTCTCCCCCAGCCAAACAAAAAGGCCCGCGTATGCGGGCCTTTTTTTGTGGCTGGGGGAGAGGGATCACGTGCGAGCAAATCGAGCACGCCCCGAAGGGGTGAGGAGCGTGGCGACGAATCTATCCCTCTCCCCCAGCCAAACGAAAGACAGTAATTAGTTAATATAATCGTTAAGTATCTCGTTGACTAATTTTATGTAAATCGATATAAAACATAGAGTTAATAGAAATATAATCGTTAAGCCTATGATCGAGCTACGACCGCACCTTATAAACGGCGCCAGGCGGGCCGGAGACCTTGTAGAGTCTCTCGGGGTCAGCCGTGTGACCCTTAAGAACGCCTATGAACGGGAAGCAGGCGAGATCCTGAGGTTTGGCCGTGCCCGCCGAACCAAGTACGCAGCCCGGCGAGTTCTTAACGGTCTGGATACAGATACCTTCCCGGTGTTCCGGGTCGATGAGACCGGGGCGCTTCATCGTGAGGGCGAGCTCGTTACGCTGGAGGCTGCAGAATCAGTATGGCTTCCTGACGATGCCGTGATCTCCGGCTTACCTCCGGAGATGCACGACATAGCTCCGAAGGGGTTTCTTGGCAGATCCTATGTCCGATATCACGCAGACCTGGGACTACCGGAAGACGTCACTGATTGGTCTGATAACCACATCCTCATTGCAGTAAGCCGGCGTGGGGAGGATCTTCCAGGCAATTTAATCGTTGGCCGGGAGTCGTTCGATCGGTTTCAAGATCTGCAGCACGAAGCTCACGCCACAGAGCACTTTCCAAGGTTCGCTGAAGAAGCAATTGCCGGGGAATATGTGGGCTCGTCCGCTGGCGGCGAACAGCCAAAGTTCACCGCATTCGTTGACGGACAACATCGAATCGTAAAGTTCGCTACCGACGTAACTGACAATGCTCGGCGGTGGCAGGATCTTCTGTTACTTGAACACATTGCTCTACAAACATTGCAGGATGCCGGCATGGATGCGGCGCCGACAAATATCGTGGATCTGCCAGGATTGAGATGCCTTGTTGTAGACAGGTTCGATCGCATCGGGGAGCTAGGACGGCGCGCCGTTATCACTCTTGCAGCGGCCGGCGAAGCGATTGACGGGAGTTGGGCTGACTCAGCAGAACAAATGCGCAGAAGGGGCGAATTGAGCGATGAGGGTTTTCATAGAATCGCACTCCTGGACGCGTTTGGAGCGTTGATTGCCAACACGGATCGTCACCACTACAACGTGTCATTGTTCCCTGCGAATGATGGGTATCGCGTGGCTCCGGCGTACGATCAGCTGCCGATGGCCTATGCACCGCCGGCAAGTGGCAATCTAAGAAATGCTGCAATAATTCAGCCGCGTGCCACAGTGAACACGCTCGACGTCTGGGACGAGGCATGGGCGCTCGCAAGTAATTTCTGGCGCCGCGCAACTGAGCAGCACTTAACTGATCAGATGGCGGCGATTGCTCGCGAGCATGCCGGCAGATAGATTTTGATTTACGGTGAATGTCGCAAACAACTCACGGCGCAGACTCGGCTGCGGCTTCTGCGTCAAGCTCCCGCAGGATTTCGTCCACGACCTCCTGAAACTCAGTACTCCAGACCGACGGGTTGCTCTCGTATACCTCGCGTGACTGTATGTGTGCATTGCCACTCATGAACCAGCGAATTGTCTCGTGAGACGCTTGCCAGCGCTCTTCCGAAAGAAAGTATGGATTCTCGGACACGCTCATTATCTGCTCGATGATCTTTCCGGAGCGGGTCGAGTGTGTTTCTGACAATGCGATTTCGTGAGATTGCCTCATCTGCAATCCAACGAAAATCAATGAAGCGACGATTGCCGCGATACCGACAAGTTCTGCGATGCTTTACCAGTCGTTGTTCTTCATACGATTCCCAGTGCCATCGAACTGATCGCTACTCTACCGATCGTGCCGCGTTAAACCGCTGTCGGACGTAGCGACCCGCCTCCAACTCTTCGTAGATCGCGTACGCGAAATCCTCTCGCGAAATCTGAGCTGGCTCTCCGTTTGGATCGCGGAGCAACTCGTCACCACCAAAGCGAACATTGCCGGTGAAGCCCTCAAGCCGCAGTCCGTTAGGCGGTGTTGCAACTGTCCAGTTTACGCCGTCACTTTCGCGGAACATGTCGAGAGCAATCTGGTGGCCGTAGAACATGGCAAAGAACTCGTGGGACTCATCAACTCGTCCATGCTCCAGCAATGTCTTGCCATCCTCAAAAATGAGCGTAAACAGATTCCCGACAAAGATCAGGCGCGGTCCGTCGTCCCCGAATGTCTGTAGTACCTCTATCAGGCTCTCGGCAGCCAATGCCGCTATGTAACTTTCGGGGTTTTTGTCCCGAGGTGTCCCGCCAATTGAGACGATGACTGCATCGTGATCCGCGATCAGTTCTTTCGTTCGTTCGCGATCGAGAATGTCTCCGGCTTCAATTCTTATTCGATCCGCCTGGTCCGACAGCCGCTCCGGATTTCTACTGACACCCGTAATTGAATAGCCCCTCTTGAGACCTTCTTCGACGATGTGAGTACCAATCCTGCCGCTGGCGCCAAACACGAGAATTCGCTGGATATCGTCACTATCCTTGGAAAATGACTTTTCCGAAACAGGCCCTGTTAAGGATACGATCAGGACGAAAAGCAAACAGCGAAATTTCATTGTGCCTCCGGCAAACAATGGAACTGTCATGTTTCAGCGCGGAATTCGAGTGACCGCTCTGGATTGCCGCTTAGTCTATCACTCGGCGATTGACTGGAAACGCCGACAAGCGATATTCGGCGAATACGGTATCATCGCTTCGACTGTGCTCGCGGATCAGCGTTATTGGGGACGTAGATATGAAACGCAAACGACTGTCAGACTGGGCGGCGATATCTGAAATCGTTGCCACCGTCGCCGTTGTATTTTCCCTGCTGCTCGTCGCATACAGCATCAAGCGGAACACGGATGAAATGGAGGTATCGAACTCCAATTTCCTTTATGAGCTTGATGAGCAAATAACTGGGGACATCGCCCGGGATCCGAATATTGCATCCATCTTTCTTAAGGTTTCGAAAAAAGAGCCGCTAACCGAAGTTGAGAGATTCCAGTACGAGTACATGATGCACCGGTACCTCGGCGTTTGGGAGATTGCGTGGACCCAGCACCAAAGCGGGTCACTGTCCGCAATCGACTGGCGTGACTGGGACCAGTACCTGGCTGAAACGGTTACAGAGTTTCTGTCTGAAGGTCAGTGGGGAGAAATAAAGTCCTACTACAAGCCGGAGTTCATTGATCACGTGGACGCCAAGTACGCGCCATAACTGTGCGGACTGGATTTCTGAAATTGAGCGGCCGCTCTTAGTCCGCTTCACATGGCTGCATGGTTCAATTCGATTCCCAGCTTCGACCCAACGTAAAGTCTGACTCCAGCTCCTGCCCCATGTATGGTTCCAGATCCGCAATCAAATCCGGGGGCATAACACCCCTATTGCCTTCGAAGAACAATTGCCCGCCGGGTGTAGAGAGCATCCGCGCCAGCTGACGGATGTCACCGCCCTTGTACATTTCCACATAGAGACCTTGTCGAGCGAGCTCTCTCATCCGGAGGTGTTGATTGACGAGGTGGCGAAGGTACATAGAGAACTGGACCGCTTCATCATCGGCAAGAGCTTCCGGCTGAAATAGCCCAAGAGCAAACGTCCTGGCAACTTGTTTGTCCGTCATTATTGGAAGAGATAACTCCAGGTATCCGCTCGTGACGCTGTCACTGGCAGCGGCCGCAGTGGCTCTCGTCGATTGATTAATCTCGATCACGAGAAAGACGATGCCGAGGATTACGCCCAGGTTTGCCGCTATCCCGAGCCAGTCGTTCAACTTATCAGCATTCATAAATTACTCCGCAGCTCGATATCGAGATTGAATTGACCGCGAAATCATCTTCGCAATTTGGGAATGCGAATACTCGCAAGACTCAAGGCCGAAGATCTCATTGGCGGCACTCAGGTACTCCTCTGAAAGCAGGCTGCCATTAGCACATCAGTACTCTCTCAAGCCGAGCGTAGCTAGCGCACGATATGCCAGGTGGTCTGCCGGCCCGCAAGATAGTGGACTGTCTCACCATCAAAACAGGCGCTTTGCTCAAGCTTGATCTGCACCAGCTGATCGTCCCATTCCGGTACGGCCGCCTTGATATTTCCTTCAATTGCGTAGCAGGTGTTCACATGCAAGGGCCAGTCGCCGCGCACCGGTGTGCCATCCTGATCATCCCACATGCCGATCGTTGGTCCAGGCGCATGCCCGAAGAAACTGATCGGGTGCGTGTACACGCTGCAGTTGATCTTTTCCCTGTCACATTCGGCTCGCGTCGCCGCTGTGACCTCGTTGCCGGTGCGGCCAGTTTCGAACTCGTTGGTCAATAGATCTTGCCAGCGATTTCCGAGCTTGAGCGCGTTAACCAAACCTTCCGGAATTTCAGTCTCGCCAAGTTTCGCCACATAGCCCATTTCCTGCGTGTCGGTGCACAGCCGCAGGTAGCAGATACCCACGTCGGTATGAAGGACGTCACCGGCCTGGATAATCCCGCCCTCGCCACAGAACGGCGAGTCGCTTTCGCAGGCAAGGCCCGGGCGCTGTGCGTTAACGTAAGGCATGAACCAGATCGGTAAGTTGAGATCCGCGAAACGCTGCCTGATGTACCAGGCGACGTCGTCGGTTGTCGTTACGCCGGGCGTGATGGCGCGGCTGGAAAACGCCTCGGCGACGACACTACGAGCAAGACTTACCGTGTGCGCGTAGGTTTCCATCTCGTTCTGAGTGCGCGTCTCCGCCCAACGGATGACAAGGTCTTCCGCCGGCACGAGACGGTCTGCGTAGTCTTCAGGCAGAACCTCAAGCAAGCGCTGGTGCAGGGCACTGGTGAGTCCGTCGGCGACCGGCCAGTGGCGAGACACGTTGATGCCGACGCGATCCGGGTTCTTCGCAACGATGAGATCGCCAAGCGCTTGCCACTGCTCATCGAGGTCGCCGCCTTCCCACGCTGACTCGTAAGGACTACCGAGCGGGTAGCGATTAACAGTCAGTCGGTCGACGCCTTCGTCGGTGCGATGAAAAACGAGCATCGTGGTACGGCGTGCAGCAAACGTCGGCTGCGGTACCAGCGAGAAGTAGATGGGATCCTCTGCGTACTCGCGATTGATCACGAGCCACATGTCGAGATCAGTCTCTTCCATCAGCGCTGGCAGAAGCGTCTCAAGCCGTTCTTCGAGTTGCCGATTTTCCGCAGCAGGGCGGTCCCTGTAATCCAGCACAGCGCGAGGGCTGCCAACCTCACGTCCCTGGTCCTGCGCTAACGTTGCGTGGGCGGGAAATAGCAGGCAGGCGAGCAGGGCGAGCTTATGCATAGGGATACTCCGGAAAATTCGGTGATACACGGGATACTGAATGATTGTGTAATCGCAGCCAAGACCCTGATTTCGGTTCAGTCAATCTTCTGCAGGTGAATCTCAATCTTTGCGGCCAGGTCCTTGGCTTTTTCGCCAATCCTTTCGTATTCGGGCATGGTCAGATTCCTGTGCGCCCACATTCGTACCGCGAGTATGTTCAGAAACTCCTGGTCCGCTCTCAACGAAGCATAGTCGATCGGCTGCATCGCGAGCGTATCGCTACTCCAGCGAAAGTTTCGCTTGTAGTAGGGCTCCGCGCTCATGGCGTCAGCGAGGTCAAACTCGTTTCGTCGGTTCAGACGTTCCCTCTCTGTGTCGTAATAGTCGACCAACCGATTGCGCAGCTCTGTGTCCGACAGCAGATCAATTCCTCGATACTTCAGTGTGTCGAAGGAGGCAGTACTCATCTGCACGCCCTCTACCATGATGATCGCGCGGAATGCCTCATCCAGATTCTTTTCGTACGGTAGTTCCTGTCCGAGGTGTGCCTGGAGCTTTGTCATCAATTCGAGTTTGTTCTCGATCGCGACACGATTGTCATTGATGGCGTCGATATCTGTACGAAGGCTGACAAGAATCTGTTGCAGAATCTCGCTTTCTTCCTCGCGATCCTGCGCGTCTTCGTACCAGGAGTTAGCGACGAGCGCCAGAGAAATACCGACAAAAATAAGCAAGACCTCACCGAGGGCGTACTTCCAGTTCGCGGCGTTAACGATTCGCGACAACAGGCTCATACAGCTAGTTTAGCAAATGCGGCCATCTGTCCTGACAGCCGCTAATTATCCGAAGACATGAGTCGAGGTTTCTTCGAGACCATCACGTATTCAAGCCTGCCTGCCGCGAAAACGGCGCCGATGAAAACGACCAGCATGATCAGCATTGGTGTATTGGCAAGCGATGTCGGGTAGGGCGGAGCCGGAAATACGTACACAATCGCCATTGAAAGAACGAGCAGCCAGTAGAACCACTTAATTCGCAGGAAGAACAATGCAGCAATGATGACGCGCACGATGTTCGTGGCGATCAGAAGAAAACTCACGAACCCTAACTGGGAACCGGCGCCAACCTGCATCAGCGTCACGACCTGCCAGGTTTTCACAATCTGAGAGAAGCTGATGAGGATGAACATGACGACCAACGCGCCGCCGATCCATTCGGCCATCGTGCGTCCTCTGGCCGTCGACGTCTGGCTTTCTGGTGAGATGTACGGGTCCATGATCGGAGCGACTATTCGCCCATCATCTCGTACGTGCGAATGGCGTTGCCTTCGTCGTGGCTCAGTCTGCGTTTTACGAAGTAGCCGGTGCCGGCAATCGCCGCGATAAAGAACAACACGTCGACAAACTGCATGCGTTCGAGACTCCAGCGAACCATCTCACTGGATTCAGTCCGAGCGAGAATGTCGAGTGGCGACGCCTGCTCAAGTCGGGCGATGAACAGAATGAAGACCATAATATTGCCGAGCAAGTAGCCGACTACTGCGTAGATCATCGCCAGTGCGGTGTACTTCGACTCCAGTCCGCGGCCCAGGAACTGCATGGCGAGGCCAATGAGTACGCCGATGCCGGCGGCCATAAATCCGTACGAAAATCCGCCGGAAGCCACGGTGATTATTGCGTAGATCCCGGCAGCGAGGACTGTGGCACCTGCGCCGCCGACGATTGCCCCGATAAAACTTTGCTCGGCTACAAGTTTTCGACCCAGTTCGTAGTAACGCTGTCTTTCTTCTTCGTTCATCTTAGCTATTCACTTCTTCTTGATTCGTTAGAAACAGGTCGCGATACGCGATGGTCAAAACCGCCACACCGATTGCGATCAGCGGGTAGTACAACAGGCCTCTGACAAAGGATACGGCCAAAGACGACGACGGGAAGAGTTCCACGAAGAGCACGTAGTCGATCGCCTCGGTGATCGCCGCAGGAATAACCAAGGCCAGAAATATCGACCAGCCGACCGGGCCCGTCGCTTGCCACGACTGCCGCAACCGAAGTCGCCGGCCAATTGCCGTCGCAGGTAGCACCAGCCCAACACGCCCGTCTATGTATACGGCCAGCAGCAAGCCAACGTAGGTGGAAACTGAGGTCAGCAATCCGGTGATATCAAACTCACGGAGAATGATCGGGATGGCGACGGTAGGGATAGTCACGATCGTAGTTATCAGGCCGATAACGAAGACCCAGCCGAGAAAGCGCGTTTCGTTGTAAGACCAGTACAGCCCGAGCTTGTTGGCAAGCGAACCATCTCCGAGTAACACGACGCGATGGCAGTTGGTTGCGAACAGGACGTAGAAAGGGATGGTCAGCCAGAACAATCCGACAGACGCCACCATGTAGTTGGCCATGGATCCCACATCAACCGTGTAGTTCTGCAGGTAGGCATCTCTCGCAAGGTGAACCAGCGACAACAGCATTACTGGCAGGAGTGAAGCGATCAGAATCGTTCGGCTATGCAGAACTACCTCGTCGACAGCCTGCAGAAACAGTGAAAAACCGTTCATCGGCGGTCCGGCAGCCGGTTGCGTCTCGGCGGTTGGAGATTGGTACGGGTCCTGCGTCACGTTGCTGATCCTGCCTTCCGAGGTGGATGCCGTCGATCATCATAGCAATTGATTGCGATCTCGATCGTGTTACGGTTGACGAGTCGCACTGCAACCAAAGCGAAAAAGAAATGCAGCAAGACATGAAGCCGCCTCGCGTTGTAGGAAAGTTTGGCGCGATGCTTATGAGCATCAACGGCATGATCGGTGCCGGCATCTTCGCATTGCCGGCGGTACTGCACGCCGAAGTCGGTAATTTCGCGCCATGGATGTTCCTCGTTTTTGGCGTCTTCTATGCCGCCGGCATCCTGGTTTCCGCACGCCTGGCCAACATGTTTCGAGCCTCCGGTGGTCCGCAGCTATGGGCGCAGGCAGCATTCGGGCCGTTCATCGGCTTCCAGGCAGGTTGGGTGCTGGTTCTCGCGGCAGCGTCGGGGCGTGCAGCGACACTCTACGTACTGGTGTCCTACCTGGCGGTAATCTTCCCGGTCTTTCTAGATCCGTTCGCGCGTGCCGGGGCGCTTGCGTTCCTGGTAATTGCGCTGACCTGGCTGAATATCTCGGGAATGAGAAACAGTATTGGCGGGCTCGCAGTCGGTACGGTCCTCAAGGTGTCACCGATCCTTTTGCTTTGCATTCTCGCTTTTGCGTCGGGCGGCATTGCAACCGAATTCACCTTACCGAAGTTCGGTGCATTCGAGAGCGTGGCATTGCTGGTCTATTTCGCATACTCCGGCGCAAACAGCTCGGCATTTTCTGCAGGTGAATACAAAAATCCGCGTCGCGACCTGCCGATAACAATGCTCGTATCGCTTGTGGTAATCGTCATTTTCTACATGCTCGTTCAATGGGCATATATTGCAGCAGGAGCACCCACCAGTGAGGGTGGCGCTGCACCGCTCGCAGCGGCGGCCGGCGTTGTGATGGGCGAGTTCGGCGTGCTGTTGCTCAGCGTCGCCGCCATATTCTCCATCGCGACAAATGCGCTGAGCTTTTATATCGCCGGGGCTCGAATCGCCTACGCGATGGCTGACAGGGGCTTGCTGCCGACGACGTTTGCCCAAGTGTCACAGCGTTACGGCACACCTTACCGAGCCATCCTGATGTTCTCGTGCCTCGTCGCAATCATGCTTGCGAGTGGCGCATTCGTGTTCCTGGCATCGGTTACCTCGGTTGGTGGGCAGTTCGTAACGCTGGTGTACATCGGGGCATTTGTGGTTCTGATGCGCCGACGGCACGGAAATCACAATGGCAAACTGGCGTTCTGGTGGTGGCCTGTGATTCTCGTCGGCGCATATTTCTCAGTATTCTCGATTATCCAGGCATCGATGAAGGCATTCATGTTGCTGGGCGTGCTGATAGCCTTTGGTACAGCGCTGTACTTCCTCGCGCGCAGCAACGAAGTGACCGCGCCCGACCCGATACTGGAATAGCCTCGGTCAAATTTGACGGCAGCCACGTCTGGTGCCATTTTCCTCTGTCTCGAACAACAAGAACTCGTTAGGGGATGTCCATGACCTGTTTGAACCGCTTCGTCGCCATACTGGCGGCGGTCGCACTCGTCGCGCCTGTTATCGCACAGGATTCCGATTCCGAAGAAGCCGCTGAGCTGCAGTATCGCCTGCTCGGGCCGGTAAACGGCGGCCGCGCGACTCGTGTTGTCGGCGTCCCGGGAGATCCCCGCATCTACTACCTGTCCACTGCAGCCGGCGGTGTCTGGAAGTCCGTAAACGGCGGCGAGAACTGGTTCTCTGTATTCGACGACCAGCCAATTTCATCTATTGGGTCGGTCGTGCTTGGCAACCAGAATCCGAACACGGTGTACGTCGGATCGGGCGAAGCGAATATCCGCGGCAACGTCGGCGAGGGCAACGGTATCTACCGGTCACGCGATGGCGGCAAGACCTGGGATCATGTCTGGGAAGCCGAAGGGCAGATTGGCACGATGGTCGTACACCCTGACGACGACGACATCGTCTACGCGGCCGTGCTTGGCAGCCCGTTCGGGCCAGGTCCGGAGCGAGGTGTGTACCGCACGCTGGACGGTGGCGATAGCTGGGAGCAGGTTTTATTCGTCGACAACGACACTGGTGCGGCCGACGTCGCTTTCAACAACCAGAACCCGAACATCATGTTCGCAGCGATGTGGCAGACGCGTCGCTATCCGTGGGACATGGTCAGTGGCGGTCCAGGCAGCGGCTTCTACATGTCGCGCGATGGTGGCGACACCTGGGACAAGCTCGAAGGCAATGGCCTGCCGGACGGCATTCTCGGCAAGATCGGCGTACGCGTAGCACCGACTGACCCGGATCGCGTGTATGCAGTCATCGAGGCCGAGGAGGGCGGCTTGTTCCGTTCCGACGATGGCGGTGACAGCTGGACGCACATCAATGACTCGCGCGGCATTACGCAGCGCGCCTGGTATTACATGACGCTTACCATCGATCCGACGAACGAGGACATCGTCTGGTTCCCGCAGGTCAGCATGCAGAAGACCGAGGATGGCGGCAGGACAGTTCGCCGCGCGACGGCAGGCGGATGGGACATTCACGACGTCTGGATCGACCCCGAAAACACCGACCGCGTTGTCGAAGCCAGCGATGCCGGATTCTCAAGGTCGCTTGACGGTGGCAAGACCTGGAAACGCGCCGCAATTCCTATTGGCCAGTTCTATCACCTGACCGTTGATTCCCGTACGCCATATCGCGTTATGGGCAGCCTGCAGGACTTTGGTACGCGTGCTGGTCCCAGCAACAGCCTGCATCGTGGCGGCATCACCCTGAGCGACTGGAAGTCTGTGGGCGGCGGCGAGGCCGGCTACCTCGCACCGGATCCCGAGAATCCCGACGTCGTCTACGCCGGTGAGTATCTTGGCTACCTGTCGCGCTACGACGAAAGTACCGGTCAGCAGACGCATGTCGGCATCTACCCCGACAACGGCAGCGGACACGGTGCAGAAGACCTGCGTCACCGCTTCCAGTGGACGTCGCCGATCCTTATCTCACCGCACGACTCCAAGCTCGTGTATCACGCAAGCCAGTACCTGCAACGCACGCGCGACGCCGGCCAGACCTGGGAGCAGATCAGCCCGGACCTGACTCGTAACGACAAGAGCAAGCAGAAGTGGGCTGGCGGACCGATTACCGGCGACAACACAGGTGTCGAGTTTTACGGCACGATCTTCTCAGTCGCCGAATCACCGCTTGAACGCGGTGTTATCTGGGCTGGTACAGACGACGGCCTGATTCACGTTACACGCGACGACGGCCAGACCTGGGAAGACGTAACACCTTTCTTTGCGCCGGATTGGGCGACGGTCGTGACGATCGAGGCGTCGAAGTTTGATGCCGGCACGGCGTATGCGGTGTTCGACGCGCATCGTCTCGACGACGAGACGCCGTATATCTGGAAGACAGAGAACTACGGTGGCACCTGGAGCAGCATCACCGATGGACTCGACGACGAGATCTATCTCAAGGTCGTACGCGAGGACACGGTGAAAGAGGGCCTGCTGTACCTCGGCACCGAGCGCGGCGTGATGGTTTCGCACAACGGTGGTGACGACTGGGAGTCGCTGCGTCTCAACATGCCGACGGTGGCAATTGCCGATATTGCCGTGGCTGGAAACGACCTCGTGATCGGCACGCTTGGTCGTGCCGCATACGTGCTCGACGACCTGACGCCTTTACGCGAGATGTCTGATGACATCGCAGCTGCGGATGCACACTTGTTCAAACCACTCGATACCATTCGCTGGACCTATGACCATGGCCCGGACGGAATCGGCGGGGCGGGCGACACTTCAAATCCGCCACGTGGTGCTGCCTTTACTTACTACCTGTCGGCAGAGCCCGAGGACGACATTGAAGTTCGCATCATCGACGACCAGGGCAGGCTGGTGCGTTCACTGACGAGCGCGGAGCAGAAGCCGTATCTCGCCGACGATCATCCTGATGCGCGACCAGGGCAGCGTTCTCGCTACGATCTGTCGAAGAACTTCGGCATGAACCGTGCGTCGTGGGACTTCCGCTATGCAGGTGCGACGTTGATTCCGAAGTCCACCAACGACGCAGGCAATCCGGATTCAGGTCCGCTGGCGGCGCCGGGCGACTACACCGTTCAGCTGATCGTTGGCGATACAATAGTAGAGCAGACGCTGACGGTCGTGGCCGATCCGCGCGTCGATATCGATGCAGAGGGCCTTAGTGCGCAGACGGAGTTCATGCTGAGCTCCCGCGACCGGATTTCGGACATCGCGGATGACGCGGTCCTGATTCGCTCGATTCGCGAGCAGATCGCGAATCACAAGAAGCGTCTCGAGGGTGAAGAGCGGATGCAGAGGCTCATAGAGCTTGGCGACGAGGCTTCCGAGGCGCTGCAGGGCGTCGCACGTAAGTTGTACAACCCTGATGCGATCGTTAACTACGACATTCTCGCCGGACGCCATGGCGGCGCACAGCTGTACTCACGTTATGGCTGGCTCTACAACTCGACGGTTGACCATATCGGTCCGCCAACTCAGGGCATGGTCGAGGTGGGCGCCGAGCTCGAAGAAGAGCATGACGCGGTCAAGGCCGAACTAAAGCGAATTCTCGAAGAGGAAGTGGCGCAGCTGAACGCCCTGGCGCGCGAGCTCGGGATCGAGTACCTGCACTACTAGGAAGTCAGGTGCGAAGCTCCCGGACGCCGTCGTCGCTCGCGATCAGGAGAACGTCTGCAGGGCGGTCCGCGAAAATGCCAACCGTAACAACGCCCGGAATGCGATTGATGCGGGTTTCCATCTCTATCGGGTTGGTGATCTGCAGGTCGTGAACGTCAAGGATGTGATTGCCGTTATCGGTAACAAAGCCTTCGCGCCAGACCGGCTGGCCGCGCATCTTGAGCATGCGGCGGCTGACCATTTCCTGGGCCATCGGCAGTACTTCAATCGGCAGTGGAAATGACCCGAGCATGCCCACCAGCTTTGAGTCGTCGACGATGCAGATGAAACGTCGGGATGCGGCTGCCAGGACCTTCTCGCGAGTTAGCGCGCCGCCACCGCCTTTGATGAGTTGCAGGCGCTTGTTGCTCTCGTCGGCACCGTCGATATAGACGTCGAGGTCGCCGACCTCGTTTAACGTATCGACCTTGAATCCATGCTCTTCGAGCAGGCTTGTCGATGCCTTCGAGCTGGATACGACGCAGTCGATCATGTCGCGTACGGTCGGCAGTAACTCGATCAGGCAGTTGACCGTTGACCCTGTACCTACGCCG
Source organism: Woeseiaceae bacterium (assembly GCA_965224725.1). GTDB lineage: Bacteria > Pseudomonadota > Gammaproteobacteria > Steroidobacterales > Woeseiaceae > UBA1847. Next base: position 1,862,792 of record CBDCZZ010000002.1, on the reverse strand, counting down.
AGCTTGACGCCCGGCTCGATGAACTCCAACGCGGCTTTCGCGGCGTTGCGCTTCTTCTCTGTTGCGTCCATAGCTGCGTACTATAGTGATTTCGGGCTCAGGATTAAACGAAAAGAGCCCGCAAAAGCGGGTTCATTCGGCGATAGCCTGAGACGAAAAGAGCCCGCTTTTGCGGGCTCTTTTGCTCTTGCCTGAAAGTAGGCTCAGACCAAGAGGTCAGTCAGCTACCGTTTCTTTCTGCGGGTCGCCTTTTTCTTGGTTTTCCGCTTGGCAGCTTTCTTCTTCGTCTTGCGTTTGGCGACTTTCTTCTTGGCCTTCTTCTTGGCCTTTTTCTTAGCCGCTTTCTTCTTGGTCTTGCGCTTCGCTACTTTCTTTTTGGCTTTTTTCTTTGCCTTCTTCTTGGCAGCCTTTTTCTTCGTCTTGCGCTTGGCTACCTTCTTTTTAGCCTTTTTCTTGGCCTTCTTTTTGGCTGCTTTCTTCTTCGCCTTCTTTTTGGCTACCTTCTTTTTAGCCTTTTTCTTGGCTTTTTTCTTAGCGGCTTTCTTTTTGGTTTTCTTCTTCGCCTTCTTCTTGGCTACTTTCTTCTTAGCCTTCTTCTTGGCCGCTTTTTTCTTGGTCTTCTTCTTCGCTACTTTCTTCTTGGCTTTCTTCTTAGTAGCTTTTTTCTTAGCCGCTTTCTTCTTCGTCTTACGCTTGGCGACTTTCTTTTTCGCTACGCGTTTCGTGGCTTTCTTGCGTACTACTTTGCGCTTCTTCGCGACCTTTCGCTTAGAAGCTTTTTTACGAGACTTCTTTTTGGTAGCCATGATTTTCTCCGTGTCGGGTACCCGGCGTTGAGTATATACAACAAGGGTGAAAAATCCAGCGACTTCAAAGTTGCCAAAACACTACAAACAAAGTGCGCAAACGAACTTTCCCAATCGTTGAGTTTGCGCACGAACGCGTTGAAAAAATTTCCCGTGTTGTCTGATTGAATCGAACTGGATTCGACGTTGCATTCGGCAGCAAAGACAAAAAAATTTTGAAGCGTTTTTACACTTCGGTTTTTACAAACGCGCATTGCACGCAGGTTTTGCAAACCGTGTGTTTTTCCCCGGAGAAAACTGCGGTTTCAGGCTTCAGTAATAATTTGATAAAGCCGTATATCCCAAGAACTTGCCGATATTTTCTCAACTCGCTGGCAGTTAAACGCAACACCGATCAGTTTGGGAGAGAGCCAGTGAGAACGATGCTTCAGGAACGCAAACGCACGGTCGTAATAACCGCCGCCCATCCCGATTCGATGGCAATAGTTGTCGAATGCAACTGTTGGAGTAACGACAACGTCGAGATTCCGCGGAGAAATTTCTGCACCGTTTTGCGGCTCCCAGATTCCGAATTCGTTTTGCCGAATGTCCGTATCGGGGCGCAATTCGATAAAGCGCATGTGACGATTGGGACCCATAAGCGGAACAAAAACGCGCTTGTTTGCGCGCCACGCGCGCTCAATGATCGCGCGTGGGTCGACTTCGTCATAAAGCGGCAGGTAACAGGCAATGTTGCGTGCCGAAGAAAAGCACCTGGAACGGATAAAGCGTTCGCAGATTGCAGCAGACGCAGCGAATCGTTCCTGCACATCGAGCGCACGACGTTGCGACAACGCCAACTTGCGTTGTTCGTTCGTCGTGCTCATTGAGAATGGGAGGAGGCGCCTCCCGCCTGTGCCGTTACAAACCGTCGCTCTCGAACCGGAGCAACAGGTGGGGTCAGCCGTGACCACAACAGGCTTACCGAAACACGTTCGGCCCTGCTCAAATGTCGCCGACAGAACACGACCCCGAGGTGGTTAGTTAGGGTCGAAAGGTTTCCAGGTCGGTATCGAACACTGCAGGAGGCGCCAATTCGATGCACCGAACGCGCGTCAGAGGTCGAGTTGCTGCGTATCGCTCAGTACGCTGTCGACGCGGTCGGAAATGTGCTTCAGGCGGTCGCTGAAATCGCCGTCGAGCTGCTTGTCGCGCTTCTCGGCAGACATCAGGTCATTCGCCATGTTGAGTGCTGCCATTACGGCAATTCGGTCGAGTCCGACGATCCGGCCGCTATCGCGAATCTCGCGCATGCGCTGGTTCAGGATTTCGGCGGAATCGAGTAGTGCGGTGCGTTCCTCAGCAGGGCAAGCGACCTGGTATTCCTTGTCGAGGATGCGGACGCTCACTTGCGCTGTTTGATCGGTCATGCGGCTTAAGTCTCCGTTTGCCTGGCTCAGGAACCCTGTTCCATTGCCTTGAGTCGGCCAATCATCGCTTCCACTCGCGCTCGCACCTGCTCGTTTTTCTGCAACAGGTTTGCGCGTTCGGACGTCAGTACGTCCTGCCTTTGTTTGAGAGACCGGTTCTCGTCCTGCAGCTGGTCGCACACGCGCACCAGCGCGTCGACGCGCTTCTCCAGGCGCTTTAGTTCGTGTTCAAACGTGGAATTGATGTTCTCTGCCATAAGCTCAATATAGTCACGCGCCAAATCAGAATCAATCGTCGCTTGCACAATGCCTGCGGGCGATGGCCTGTGGAAGCGGTCCGTGGGATCATACCGGCCCACGAGACTGGCAAAGGGATCAACCCCGATGGAAGAGAAAGTCGAGTACACCGTGCTCGAGGATGCACTGCAGCGTTGCGGCTCCAGCTGGGACGCGGCCCAGGCGCACGGATTGCTGACAGGACGGCTGGCTGTAGCTGGTGTTCCTGCCGGCCCGGACTGGCTTTTGCAGGTGCTCGAAGGGGTGGAAGAGAACAATGCGTTGCGCACCGAGACCCAGGCCCTGTTAGACAAGTTGTACCAGGGAACCTACTGGCAACTCACCGAAAGACTGTCGGAATTCGAGCCGCTCATGCCTGACGACGGGGACGATATCGCGCTGCGCACCGTCGCAATGGCGCATTGGTGCGAAGGATTTCTGCACGGACTGGTCTCAGGCGACCACGGTGAAGAACTGAAAGAGCGTCTTGGTGCGGAGCCGCTGTCGGACATCATCAAGGACATGTTGCAGATCACGCGCGCAGGCCTCGACGAGGACGCAGACAGCGAAGATAACGAGGCGGCCTTCACCGAGCTGGTGGAATACCTGCGCGTCGCGGCGCAGCTCAGCTACGAAGAGCTCGCCGATATCAGGAATGCCAAGCCCAAAGACTCATGAACGCAGCGGAATTTGAGAAACGGCGGCGACAGCTGATGCGCATGGTCGGCGCCGGCGGTATCGTAATTCTGCCGTCCGCGCCGGTGCAGAAGCGCAGCCGCAATGTCGAGTATCGTTTCCGCCAGGACAGCGATTTCTATTACCTGACTGGTTTTGCCGAGCCGGAATCAGTGGCGGTGCTGGCGCCCGGCAGGCCGAACGGCGAGTACCTGTTGTTCTGCCGCGAGCGCGACTCCGAGGCCGAACAGTGGGACGGCAGTCGAGTCGGTCAGGATGGCGCGATACAGGAATTTGGTGCCGACGATGCGTTCCCGATCGACGATATCGACGACATCCTGCCCGGCATCATGGAGTCGTGCAGCCGTGTGTACTACACGATGGGCATGTACGCGGATTTTGACTCGCGCATAGCCGACTGGGTGAATACGCTGCGCTCCAAGCTGTCGCGCGGCGGGCATACGCCGCACGAATTTGTGGCCCTCGACCACCTGCTGCACGATATGCGGCTCTACAAGAGCCGCGGCGAAATCTCGGCGATGCGCCGCTCGGCAAAAGTTGCGGTCGAGGCGCATAAGCGTGCGATGCAGGTGACCCGGCCCGGCATGCACGAGTACGAAGTCGAAGCGGAATTTCGACATACTTTCCGAAAACATAACGCCTGGTCGTCGTACAGCCCGATCGTTGGCGGTGGCGCGAACGCCTGCGTGCTGCACTACGTCGATAACGATGCCGTTCTTGAAGACGGCGACCTGTTGTTGATCGATGCAGGCTGCGAACTCGACTACTACGCATCCGACATCACTCGAACTTTCCCGGTCAACGGCCGATTCACGCCCGAACAACGTGCTGTTTATGAAATCGTTCTTGAAGCGCAACTCGCGGCGATTGAGAAAACCGTGCATGGCAACCACTGGAACGAACCCCACGATGCGGCAGTGAAAGTCATCACCAAGGGACTGAAGAAACTCGGGCTGCTCGACGGCTCCGTGCCGGCGCTGATTCGTGATGGTGCCTATCGGCAGTACTACATGCATCGCACCGGTCACTGGATCGGCATGGATGTGCATGATGTTGGCGATTACAAAGTGGGCGACGAGTGGCGCCTGCTTGAGAACGGCATGGTCACGACGGTCGAGCCCGGGATCTACATCAACAACGGTCGCTCAATTCCGAAAGCATTTCGCAATATCGGCATTCGCATCGAGGACGACGTCGCCGTCACCAGCAAAGGACCGGACGTGCTGAGCAAGGGGCTTGTGAAAGATCCCGACGACGTCGAGGCACTGATGCAGGCGGCGTAATGACGACGCGGACCGACTACGACATCGTTATTGCAGGCGGCGGCATGATAGGAACCAGCCTGGCGCTGGCCCTCGCACCGCTCGGACTATCGGTAGCGGTTGTCGAAGCCGTCGAACGCAAGGCGGATTCGCAACCGAGTTTTGATGACCGCTCGACGGCCCTGTCACGAAGCACACAGCGCATGTTTGAAGCGATGGGCCTGTGGGACGAGATCGTCGCAGCGTCGACGCCAATCACGAGCATTCACGTCTCCGACAAAGGCCGTTTCGGCTTCTCGCATATCGATGCCGAAGAGCAGGGCGTCGAAGCGCTGGGCTACGTGGTCATCAACCGGGTACTTGGTGAGGTTCTGCAGAGCCGACTGTCACAGGTTGAAGGTCTTGACGTGTTCTGCCCCGCCCGCATAGGAGGCGTCAGGTCCGAGCCGGGGACGGTAACCGTTACCGTCCCCGAGGGCGTTTTGACTGCGAAGTTGCTTGTTGCCGCCGATGGTGCGCGCTCGACCGTGCGCGAGATGCTGGGTATTTCGGCACAGACGATCAGCTATGAGCAGCGTGCCGTGATTGGAAATCTGCTGCCCGAACGGCCCCTGCGAAACGTCGCCTACGAGCGCTTTACCTCGCAGGGACCACTCGCGATCCTGCCGGTCGCCCAGGAACGTGCCGGATTCGTCTGGACGGTGTCCGAAAGTGATGCAGATCGAGTCATGGAGCTAGACGACAATGCATTTCTTGCCGAGCTGCAGAACGAGTTCGGCTATCGCCTCGGAACATTCAGTCGCGTCGGCACGCGCGTCTCGTACCCGTTGTCGCTGACGAAGGCAGTTCGGCTCACAGCAACCCGCAGCGTTCTCGTCGGCAACGCCGCGCACGGACTGCACCCGGTCTCGGCCCAGGGTTTTAATCTTGGCATGCGCGATGTCGCCGCGCTTTGCGATTGCATCGCCGATGCGCGCAGAAGCGATGCCGACTTTGGCGGTGACGACGTATTGTCCCGTTACGCGAATTGGCGCCGCAGCGACCAGAAAAAACTTGTGCACTTCACCGACAATCTTGTGCGCATGTTTGGCAGTTCACGGCCGCTCACACGTATTGCACGCAATGCCGGCATGCTCGCGTTCGATTTCATTCCAGGGATCCGACCGCTGTTCGCGAAGCACACGATGGGTCTAGCGGGTGAGTTGCCGCGACTGTCGCGCGGGGTGCCGCTGCCGTGAGCAGTCCATTCGACATCACCGTGGTTGGTGCAGGTATGACCGGCCTGGCGTTTGCCGCTCTGCTTGCAAAGGGCGGGGCGGGCAAGCGCGTTTCGATCAGGGTTGTAGACGCAGGACCTCGACCGCATGCAGCGGACGAAGACGACATTTCGTTGCGAGTGTCAGCTGTCGCAAACGGCTCCGCAGAATTGCTGTCCTCTGTCGGCTCGTGGCAGAAGCTGCCGATCGAGCGAGTTTCTCCTTACGACGGAATGCGAGTCTGGGACGAGAACGATGCTGCCGACAGTGGCACGGCATTGCATTTCGATGCCGCCGAGTTCGCCGTCCCGCAGCTCGGCTACATCGTCGAAAACATTCGCATCCGGCAGGCATTGCTGGAGGTTCTGGACGAGACAGATGTCGACCTGTGCTTCGAGTCACCGATTGAAGACCTGCCGCCAGCCGACCTGGTTGTCGGCGCAGACGGCGCGCGTTCGCGTGTTCGCGATCTCGCGGGCATCGCAGCGAATCAGTGGCCGTATGACCAGACCGCCTTTGTCACGCATCTGCAGCCGCAACAGGATCACGGTGGAGTTGCGTGGCAGCGTTTCCTGCGCTCCGGTCCGATCGGCATGCTGCCGCTTGCCGATGGTCGCATTTCCATCGTCTGGTCGACGGATCCTGACGACGCAGGTGAAGCACTTGATTTGCCCGACGCAGAGCTCGGTCGCCGACTGACTGAAGTCTCCGATTACGTACTCGGCGACCTTACTGTCGCCGGCCCGCGCGGCGCATTTCCACTGTCTGCCCGGCACGCCGAAAAATACGTCGATCGCGGTGTCGCGCTGATCGGCGATGCAGCCCACGCAATTCATCCGTTGGCGGGGCAGGGTGCAAACCTCGGCCTGCAGGACGCGTCAAAGCTCGCGCAGACGCTGGAGGCCGCGATAATGGACGGCCTGCACCCCGGTGATCGACCCGTTCTGCGACGCTACGAGCGCGCGCGCAAGGGTGCCAATTTGACAATGTTGCACTTCATGACTGGCCTGAACCGGCTGTTTGCGACAGACTCAGGCCTGGTCGGGGAAATAAGGTCGGCCGGGATGCGGCTTTTTAACCGCAGCGGACCGATCAGGGAGCGCGCCGTTAAGGTAGCGCTCGGCGTGCGATAAGCGCCAACAGGGGTTAAATGACACAACGATACGTATACGTGCTGGCCGCGCTGCTTGCGGCCATCGGCCTGTCCGTCTTCGCGTACAAATGGAAAGTGCTGGGCTTTCCGCTCACCGAAGACCAGGAGACGCCGGTGTGGACGATCGAGGCTGCTGTCAGCTTTGACAGTGGCCCCGGCACTATTTCGGTCGAGCTCAATGTTCCGGCACTTACACCGGGCTTTCGAACCCTCAACGAACATTCGGTATCACGTGGCTACGGCTTCGGCACTGACTATGGCAGCGGCGGTCGTATCGCGCGCTGGACGATCCGTCGGGCCGACGGCGAACAGACGATTTACTACCGTGTTTCGGTCTACGAAGACGACTCGGTTGATGAGTCGGACACCATTCCGCCGTTCCCGCCCGTTCCTGTAATCAACGAGCCAATGAAGACTGCGGTCGATGTGCTGGTATCCGATGCGCGCGATCATTCGGCAGACACAGCATCATTCACTGCGGAGTTGCTGCGGCGGCTTAACGATCCGTCGCCGGATGCGAACGTCGAACTGATCCTGGCGGGCGTTGACAGCGAAGCGGACTACGTCGGAACCGTGACGACAATGCTCGCGGCTGCACGCATACCTGCACGCGTAGTGCACGGGTTCCCGCTTGCCGGTCGGCAGCGAAATGCCGAACCGGTTTCCTGGCTGGAGGTGCATGACGGCGATCAATGGTTGTACTTCAACCCGGCGACTGGCGAAGAATCGCTGCCCGAACGCTTCTTCGTGTGGTGGCGCGGTAACGAAGACCTGATTGACGTGCAGGGCGGCAGCAATGTCGAGGTCGACTTCGCCGTACAGGAAAACCATCTTGATGCGGTGACTATCGCCGAGACGCAGGCGGCCGAGCGCGGCACTACGGCAGTCGATTTCTCGCTCTACAGCCTGCCGATCCGGACCCAGGCCGTATACGCCGTACTCCTCATGATTCCAATCGGCGCCCTGGTGATGGTCGTCATGCGTAATATCGTCGGCATCGACGCGTTCGGCACATTCATGCCGGTACTGATCGCACTTGCCTTCCGTGAGACGAAACTGCTGTGGGGAGTCATCCTGTTTACGCTGCTCGTAACGCTCGGTCTCACTATTCGTTTCCTGCTCGACCGATTGCGATTACTTCTCGTCCCCAGGCTGAGTGCCGTTTTGATCGTGGTCGTCATTCTGATGCTGTTCATCAGCCTGATTTCGCATCGCATGGGTGCCGACACCGGACTTTCCGTCGCGCTGTTCCCGATGGTCATTATCGCGATGACGATCGAGCGTATGTCAGTGGTCTGGGAGGAGCGCGGCGCAGGTGATGCGATTCGCGCAGGTCTCGGTAGTCTCATTGTTGCGGTCGTCGCCTACATCTTCATGGGACTGGCGTGGCTTGAACACCTGATTTTCACGTTCCCCGAACTGTTGCTCGTGATCCTTGCACTCGTCGTACTGACCGGTCGTTACACTGGCTATCGCCTGACCGAGCTGCGTCGCTTCAAGGAACTGGCGCAGGACTGATGTTCGCGGTCGCGAAAAAACTGCGTGAAATCGGCGTCCTCGGACTGAACGAGCGCAACGCCGATTTCATCATGCGGCTCAATCCGCGTCGCTTCTATCCGCGCGTCGACGACAAGGCATTGACCAAGAAACTCGCGCTCGACGCCGGCATGGCCGTTCCGGATCTGTACGGCTGCATTGAACACCAGGCCGGCGTGCGCCGCTTTCCCGACTACGTCGCGGATCACAACAGCTTTGTCGTCAAGCCCGCGCAGGGCAGCGGCGGCGACGGCATCCTTGTCATTACCGGCCGATCCGAGCGCCGCCGCGATTCATTTCGTTTGTCGAGCGGCGTGCTGATCACTGAAGACGAGATCCAGCACCACATATCCAACATCGTCGGCGGCCAGTACAGCCTGAGTGGCAACCGTGACAAGGCGCTGATCGAATACTGCGTGCATTTTGATCCGACGTTTGCCGAGGTCAGCTACCAGGGCGTGCCGGACATTCGCGTCGTTGTGTACCGCGGCTATCCCGCAATGGCCATGGTGCGCCTGCCGACGCGCGAGTCTGACGGCAAGGCAAACCTGCACCAGGGTGCGGTAGGTAGCGGCGTAGATCTCGCGACCGGCAAGACCATGCACGGCGTGCACAACGATCACATCGTCGAAGAACATGCCGACACGGGTGCGCTGGTTGCGGGACTCGAAATACCGCACTGGGATTTCATTCTCGAATCGTCGGCTCGTGGTTTTGAAGTCACGGGTCTTGGTTACCTCGGTGTCGACATGGTTATTGACCGCGACAAAGGGCCGCTGATTCTCGAGATGAACGCGCGGCCGGGGCTGAATATCCAGATCGCCAACCAGACCGGGCTTGCAAACCGGATCGAACGCATCGAACAGATCTACGACGCAGACGCGACTCCGGCTGAGCGTGCCGCGGCGGCAAGAAGGGAGTTTCCGGCCGAACAACAAAAATAAGGATCGCCAGGAATGGCAAGAAACCAGTTACAGCGAGTCCTCGGGCGCGGTTTTTCAATGGCGGCGTGCGTTGGGGCGGTTATCGGTCTCGGCATCATGCGCACACCCGGCGAAATTGCCGAAACCGTTTCCGACCCGTGGCTCTACATGGGCATGTGGACCTTTGGTGGCCTGTTTGTATTGATGAGCCTGCTGTTCGTTGGCGAGCTCATCGGTCTCACTCCACGATCGGGTGGTACCTACCAGCTCATCAAGCGCGCATTTGGCCGCTACCCGGGGTTTGTGATCGGCTGGGCCGACTGGATGTCATACACCTCGACGATGGCGCTCAAGGCGGTCGTCGCGGCGGCCTATCTTGCAATGTTGGTACCGTCACTGGTGGCGCATGAGACGGTCCTTGCGATCGCGATCACATCGTTTTTTGCGGCACTTCAGCTCATCGGCACAAAGGGCTCTGCGCGCATCCAGGAGGCGGCTTCCACGATTATCGGCCTGATCGTTGCGGGCATAGCGATTGCGTTGCTGTGCGGCACTATCACGGCTAGCGCCGATGTCGCCGTCATCGTGTCCCGGCCGCTCGACACGTCGACCGCGGCGTGGGCGCTGGTGGCGTCCTCGATCATTTTCACCTACGACGGCTGGTTCGCCGCGACCTATACGAGCGGTGAGGTCAGGTCTGGTGGACGCGGCGTGGTGCAGGGCAGCATTCGCGGATTCCTGGTTATTTTCGCGTTGTATCTGCTCCTGAATCTCGCTTTGGTGCTGAGTGCGCCGCTCGAGGCAATTCGGGGCAACGACCTTGCACTCGCGAAAGCTCTGGAGCTGCACTTTGGTGAAGCGGCCGGCATGTTCCTGATCGGCGCCGCTGTATTTTTCCTGCTGGCACACCAGAATCTGAATTACATGTTCACGAGCCGTGTCCTGTATGCGTTGTCGACTGACGGACTTGGCAGTAAGCAGGCAACGCACGTGACAGAGAAGGGCGCGCCTATCGGTGGCGTGGTGATTTCCTGGGCGGTTGTCGTCGGATTGATCCTGATCGGGGGTTGGGAATTCCTGCTGAACCTGACGGTCACGCTCGCACTGGTTTCTTACGTTGCCTGCATCCTTGGCGTGTTCTGGTTGCGCCGCAAGGAACCGGACACCGAACGGCCGCACAGGGCATGGGGTTTCCCGTTCGTGGGATGGGTAATCGCGATCGGCTGGACCGGCATGTCTGTGTTCGTCGCTGTTGGCAGTCCGGAATCGGCGATCTTCGCCATGGCCGCCATCCTCGTCGCTTTTCCCGTCTATCAGCTGTTACGACGAGTACGACATCTTGACGAAGCGGAGGTCTGAGCATACTGTTTCGACGCATCAAGCAGCACGTTGAGAACGAAAACTGGTTCTCGGTCTTCGTCGATTTCGTCATCGTCGTTGTCGGCGTTTACGTCGGTCTGCAATTCAGTAACTGGAATGAACAACAGCAGGAAAAAGAACGTGCGCTGCAATACATGCAGCGCATCAAAGCCGATCTCGAAAATGACCTGGTTACAATTGAGCTGCGCAAGCAATTCTGGGGGGAAGTACTCGCTTTCGGTCAGGCGGCAACCGCGCACGCTGACAAGGGGGAACTGCTGGATGGAACGGCAGCCAAAACATTGCTTGCCTATTTTCAGGCATCACAGGTCGACCCTTACCGTGCCGTCAACATTACGTACGAGGAAATGGCAACGGCCGGCGACCTGCACCTGATTAAAAGTGCAGAACTTCGTTCGCTGTTTGCCGAGTATTTCGTCAACTCGACCGACCTGCAGGAAACGCACCTGTTCCGTCACATCCCGAAGTATCGTGAAGACGTTCGCGGTCTGTTCCCGTACGAGATTCAGGAGTACGTGTGGACGCATTGCCACAAGGCTGACGGTAATGCCCAGCTCCTGATCGACTGTGAGCTACCCGTCTCAGAGAGCGAAGCCGAAGCGATTCTGGCGACGATTACCAGCGACAGGGATATCGTGAGCGGGTTGCGTTTCTGGACGACCAACCTGCTGGTGGCAACCAACGTGATCACGGACAACCGGGATAAGATTCACGATCTGATCGAGCTCGTCGAAGCGGAAATTGCTGCGTATCGTTGAGGACGACCTCGGCAAGGGGGTCGGTTCCGCGATGCTCGAGCACATCCGGCAAATCGCGCGAGAGCGCGGCTATGCCGGCCTGTTGCTCGAGACCGGTTCAGGGGATGCCTTTCATCCGGCGCACCGCCTGTACGCGCGATACGGCTTCTCGTTTCGTGGGCCGTTCGGTGATTACAAGGATGATCCGTTCAGCAGGTTCACGGAACTGTCGCTCTAGTTCGCGAAGCAGACCACCGACACTGACACCGATTTACGGCGCTTGTCGGGATTCACGTAGGAGTGCCGCTGGTCACCGCGAAACACGAGCATGTCCCCTTCGCTGAGCACATGATGTTCGCCGCCCGCAATCAATTCGACCTTGCCTGACTCACAGGTCAGGTATTCGCGTGTGCCAGTCTTGTGCGGAATGCCGATCATGCGACCGCCCGGCTCGAGCTCAGTGCGGGTTATTTCGAGCCCTGGAATCGATTCGGGTACCAATGGTCGTACTTTCGCGCCCTGGCGTTTACGTTCTCGTACCTTGTCGGCAGGCACAAATTCGAACTCGTTGCGCGGCGGGCCGATCAATTCCTCGATCGAGACATTGAAAGCGCCTGCCGCTTTGGTCAGCACAGCGAGCGTCGGATTCGCCGTCCCTGTTTCGAGGCTGGCCCAGGTGGGGCGAGGGATGCCGGACAGGTCGGCGAGTTGCTGCTGCGACTGCCCACGTGCTTCACGCAGCCTTCGGATATTGGCGGCGAGGTGTTTCTGGATATCGGACATGTCAGCAAACTAGCAATCCGCTATTGAAATAGCAATTCAGTTGTCATCATAGCGAAGTCGGTGAACTATGCTTTCTACGAAGGAGATTCACCATGGCAATTCGAATGGAACACGCGAACCTGACGGTTCAGCACTACGACGAAGCTGTCCGCTTCCTGCAAACGGCTTTCCCAGACTTCAATATTCGCAAGGAAGGCACGAAAGACGGGCATCGCTGGATGCACATAGGCACCGACGAGACCTATCTTGCGATCAACGAGGCAACAGACGACGCGCGGGAAGGCTGGGAGCCTTACGCGGGCAAGCCGGGCGTTAATCACCTCGGCTTTGAGGTAGATGACGCCGAGGGTATTCGCGAACGGCTGTCAGCCGCAGGGTTCAGGGACTCCACCTACCCGAACAGCCACCCGCATCGTAATCGGGTGTACTTCTACGATGCAGATGGCAATGACTGGGAATTTGTCGAGTATTTCTCAGACGACGTTGCCGAACGCAACGACTACGACCTGCCCGACTAATTCAGTCCGCAGCGGGCCGAGTTGTCCAAAGGCTCTGGCTCAAAGGACGGATACTCGGCGACACGCTTGATTACCATATCTCTCCATACGTGCAGGTCCACTTCGTCGGATATCTGGTGCCGAAGCTGCCAGTGCCGGTCCCAATGCCGACGATCTCCAGCCACTCTCTGAATCGGTCGCTATTCACTGTGAAGCGATCCATCGGTCCATGCGTTGCTCGAGAATATCGAGCGGCAGAGCGCCCGCGCCGAGCAGCTCGTCATGGAACGCCCGGATGTCAAAGCGATCGCCCAGCTCACGTTCGGCACGCTCGCGCAGGCTCAGCATCTTGAGCTGACCGACCTTGTAGGCAAGCGCCTGGCCCGGCATCAGCAGGTAACGATCGATTTCGTTAACGATGTCGTGCTCGGCCTTGGCTGCATTTGCCTTGAAGAAATCAATCGCCTGCTCGCGCGTCCAGCCCTTGTAGTGCATGCCCGTGTCGACAACGAGTCGAACCGCGCGCCACATGTCGTAGGTGAGCTGCCCGAAGCGTGAGTAAGGATCCTTATAGAGCCCAAGGTCGTAGCCCAGACGCTCGCTGTACAGGCCCCAGCCCTCGACAAATGCTGTAAAGCCCATGAAGCGGCGGAAGTTCGGCATGTCACCGAGTTCCTGCTGGATCGCGATCTGCAGGTGGTGGCCCGGCATTGCTTCGTGTACCGACAGTACTTCGATCTCGTACTTCGGCCGCACTTCCGGACGGTACAGGTTGACCCAGTAGATACCTGCGCGGCTGCCGTCGGCGGCAGGGCGCGAGTAGTACGCCGTCGTTGTATCCGGTGCGATTGAATCGGGAATCGGTTTTACGCCGTACGGCATGCGCGGCAGGTAGCCGAAAAGCTTCACGAGTTCCGGGTCGATGCGTTTGCTGGTCGCGAGATATTCGGTGTACAGCTCTTCCGGCGTCTCGAAGTAGAACTGCGGGTCAGTACGCAGGAATACGAGGAACTCCTCGAACGTGCCGTCGAATTGTACCTCTTCGATGATCTTCATCATCTCGCCGCGGATACGAGCGACTTCCTCGAGGCCGAGACGGTGAATATCTTCCGGCGTCATGCGGGTCGTCGTGAACGAACGTGCGAGATGTTCGTACCACGCAGTGCCGTTTGGCAGCGCCGACAGACCGATGCTGTCGCGCGATGCCGGCATGTAGCTGTCATTGAAGTAAGAGTCGAGCTTGCGGTAGGCCGGCAGGATTTCGTCTTCGATAATCTCGGTTGCTTCCGCTCGCAGTCGTTCTCGATCAGCCGCCGAAAACGACTCGGGAAGATTATCGAACGCCTTGAAGAACGGGCTGTCAGCAGGGAACTCGACGACTTGTAAAGCGAGCTGGTCAGGAATGCGCTGCATCAGGATCTTCGGCGGCATGACGCCTTTCCTGCGACCTTCCTCGGCCAGTGCGATGGTCTGGTCGACAAGATCATCAACCTTTGCAAGGCGTGCGAGCCAGTCGTCGTAATCCTCGACTGTCACAAGCCGCAGCTGGCTCAGCACGTTCTCGAGATTTTGAATACCACCACGATGCCGGAACGGCATCAGGTGACCATTGAACTGGAACTCGTCGACGGAGTCCTGCAACTCGCGTCGGAACAGTTCGTAGTTGAGCTGATCCTCTTCACTCAGCCCGTCGCGATCGATCGCGTAAATGCGGCGCAGGAACTCACGTTCGGCCGCATGCTGTGCCTCAATCCCCTTGAGCGTATTGTCACCCCATTGGTCATTGCCGCGACGGTCGCCCATCATCGATGCCATGACAGGGTTGGAATCGAGGGTCCACTCCCAGTGCTCATCCAGCAACGCGTGGAAGTCCTCGGTCGCGTCCGCAAATATGGCGCCGGTCACCATAATTCCGGCCGCAGCGGCCCAGATACGGAGTGATTTCATGTTGAGTCCTCTCAAAATCGTGGCGGCATTGTTACCTGCCACCCGGCGGCTGGCAACCGGGCGGCCACTTGGCTATGATTGCGCGCACTAATCCACAGCGTGCCCAGAAGAGACCCCGTTCGATCGGGGCGCCGAAGGCGCAACACGCCCGGAAACGCTCAGGCAAAAGGACTGAGTACGCTGATTAGCTCTGGAGAGCGGCCGAGACGGCCCACCGAAGGGGAAAGTGCCAGCTCATCAACGAGTTGCCATTGATCTCTCAGGTAGCAAAGGACAGAGGGGCGGCGGACACGGTGTCTGCCGCCCTGTTTTTTTTGCTGGAGCTCAAATGGGATCGAAAACACCTCTTTACGACAAGCACGCCGAAGCCGGCGCGCGCATCGTCGACTTCGGCGGCTGGGATATGCCGCTCAATTACGGTTCCCAGAAAGAAGAGCACCACGCCGTCCGGCAGGGTGCGGGCATGTTTGACGTGTCACACATGACGATTGTCGACCTCGCCGGTGAGCGTGTTCGCGATTTCCTGCGTTACCTCGTTGCCAATGACGCCGCGAAACTTACGGAGTCCGGCAAGGCGCTGTACACGTGCATGCTGAATGCCGATGCGGGCGTCATCGACGACCTGATTGTCTACTACATCGACGACACTAACTTCCGCCTCGTGGTGAATGCCGCTACCCGCGAGAAGGACCTCGCATGGATCCGCGAACAGGCCACGGCTTTCGACGTGGCGGTTGCCGAACGCGGTGAGCTCGCGATGATTGCTGTGCAGGGGCCCAATGCAAGGGAGCTTGCCGCACCGTGCATCGACGCTGATTATCGCGACGCGGCCCTCGCGCTGAAACCCTTCTATGGCCTGCAGGCCGGAGACTGGTTCGTTGCACGCACCGGCTATACGGGTGAGGACGGCTGGGAAATCTGCCTGCCTGCAGCCGATGCGGCGAACACGTGGGACCGTCTCGCAGCCGCGGGCGTCGCGCCCTGCGGTCTTGCGGCTCGCGACACACTGCGCCTCGAAGCCGCCATGAACCTGTATGGCAGCGATATGGACGAGACCATATCGCCACTTGAGGCCGGCCTTGGCTGGACTATCGCCTGGGAACCCGCCGACCGGGACTTCATCGGCCGCGCCGCACTCGAGCAACAACGTGAAAATACGGACAGACAGCGCTTTGTCGGTCTGCTATTGGAAGACAAGGGCGTATTACGCAACCACCAGAAAATTGTCGTCGACGGGGTCGGCGAGGGTGAAATCACGAGCGGCGGATTCTCACCTACAATCGGCCGCTCGATCGCACTGGCCCGGGTTCCGGCCGGTGACTACGACCGTGCACAGGTGGAAGTGCGCGGCAAACTGCTGAACGTGCGTATCGTCAAGACGCCGTTCGTTCGTAATGGACAAATCAGAATCGATGTTTGAGGGGAATAACAATGAGTGATCTGCCCGGAGACCTGCTGTACACGAAAGAACACGAATGGCTGCGCCGTGAAGACGACGGTTCGGTCACGATCGGCATTACCGACCACGCACAGAGCGCACTTGGCGATCTCGTGTATGTCGAGCTGCCGGAAGTTGGCCTCGACGTTGACGAAGGCGGTGAGATGGCTGTCGTCGAATCGGTGAAAGCTGCATCCGATGTCTACGCACCGATCGCGGGCACGGTTGTCGCGGTTAACGAAGACCTTGCCGACGATCCCGAGAAGATCAACAGCGACCCGTACGGCGACGGCTGGATTGTGCGCATGGAGTCCGGCTCCATCGACGAGGCCTCACTGATGTCGCCCGACGACTACCAGCAGTTCTGCGACGAGCTGGATGACTAACGAGTAATTCAATGCCCTTTATTCCGCATACCGAAAAAGACACGCGTGAAATGCTCGACGCCATTGGCGTCGACTCCATCGCGGACCTGTTCGACGAGATTCCGAAAGAGCTCATGATCGAGCACCTCGAGCACGTGCCCGAGGCACTGTCCGAGATGGAAATCTCCCGATTGATGCGTGATCGCGCGGCTCAGGACGGCGCTCCGATGTGTTTCATTGGCGCCGGCGCCTACGAGCACCATATCCCGACTGCGGTCTGGGATATCGCGACGCGTGGCGAGTACTACAGCGCCTACACGCCGTACCAGGCCGAAGCGAGCCAGGGCACGCTGCAAACGATCTACGAGTACCAGACGATGATCACGCAGCTGACCGGTCTCGATGTCAGCAACGCATCACTGTACGACGGTGCCTCGTCGTTGGCGGAAGCCGCTCTCATGTCGGTGCGTGCGAATCGACGCGTCAAATCTGGTCGCGTGTTGCTCGCGCCGGGCGTTAATCCGGTCTACCAGCAGGTGGCGGAGGCCATTGCCGGTGCGCAGAACATTACGTTCGAGCGCCTGCCGCAGGTTGCTGCTACTGGCAATGTCGACTTCGACGCGCTGCCCGACGATCGCGAACCCGTCGCAGTCGTCATTCAGCAGCCGACCTTCCCGGGTACGCTAGAGGATGCAGACCGTCTGACCGACTGGGCACACGCGCAGGGCGCGTTCGTTATCGGAATTTCCAACCCGACGGCGCTCGCGCTGATCAAGCCCCCCGGACAGTGGGGCGAAGAGGGCGCAGATATTGCGTGCGGCGAAGGGCAGCCGCTCGGCGTGCCGCTGTCGTCCGGTGGGCCGTACTTCGGTTACATGACCTGCAAGCAGAAGCACGTGCGCCAGATGCCGGGTCGTATCGTCGGCCGCACGACTGATCTCGACGGCAACACCGGTTTTGCGCTGACGCTGCAGGCGCGCGAGCAGCACATTCGCCGCTCAAAGGCGACCTCGAACATCTGCACCAACCAGGGCCTCATGGTCACGGCGGCGACAATCTACATGTCGCTGCTCGGCATCGATGGACTGCGCGGTGTTGCATCGGCTTCGCATTCGAACACGGCAGCACTGGTTGAAGGCCTTACGGCTGTCGACGGCATCGACAAGCTGTACGACGGACCGTTCTTCCACGAGGCGGCGCTGAAGCTTGATCGCCCAGTCGGCCCGGTGCTCGAGGCGCTGGCGGCGCGAGACATCCTGGCCGGTTTCGACCTGACGGAATTCACCGGTGAAAATGCCGTGCTCGTTTGTGCGACCGAGACCAAGACCGCAGCGGATATCGCTGCCTGCGTCGCGGCGTGGGCCGACGTGATGGGCGCCTGATAGTGGCCCGATTCGTTTACAACAAATCGGCTTACCAGACGCACGGCGACTTGCCGGCGATCGGCAGCAGCGCGCCGGATGTGTCGCTTGTAAATACCGAACTGCAGAACGTCTCGTTCGCGAACTGGATGGGCATGCGCAAGGTGCTGAACATTTTCGTGAGCATCGATACCGACGTCTGCGCAAGCTCGGTTATCGAGTTTGATCGCTTCGGTGAGGGGCATGACGACGTCGCGTTCCTGATGGTCTCGTATGACCTGCCGTTCGCACACAAGCGCTTCCAGAGCCAGCACGAACTGAAGAACGTGCAGGGTCTGTCGGCGATTCGCCATGCAGGCTTTGGCGAAAACTATGGCGTACAGATTGTCGAGGGGCCGCTCGCGGGCATGTTCTGTCGCGCAGTCGTCGTGCTCGACGAAAATAACACGGTGGTGCACCAGGAACTGATTGAGGACGTCACCGAAGAACCGGATTACCGCGCGGCTTTCCGCGCCCTTGGAATTGATATCGATGGCTGAAACGATTTTTGACAAGTCCCGCTCGGGTCGCCGCGCGTTTGCGCAGGCACCCGCCGCATCGACCGAATTCGACATTCCCGCAGACCTGTTGCGCGACGACAGGCCGCGCCTGCCGGAAGCGTCGGAGCTGCAGACCGTGCGTCACTTCACGCGCCTGTCGCAGATGAACTTCTCGATCGACACGCAGTTCTATCCGCTGGGCTCCTGCACGATGAAGTACAACCCGCGCGCCTGTAATGCGCTGGCATTGCTGCCCGGATTCGCAGGCCGCCACCCGCTCGGCCCTGTCAGTCACGGCCAGGGCTTCATGACCTGCATGTACGAACTGCAGGAGATGCTCAAGGACGTAACCGGAATGAAAGGCGTTTCGCTGACGCCGATGGCCGGCGCGCAGGGCGAACTCGCCGGTGTTGCGATGATCAAGGCCTATCACGACGCCCGCGGCGACCATGAGCGCAACGAGATCATCTGCCCCGATGCGGCGCACGGCACCAACCCCGCGACTGCGACAATGTGCGGCTGCGTCGTCAAGGAAATCCCGACCGGCTCGGATGGCGATATCGATATCGATGCGCTCAAGGAAGTCCTCGGCCCGAAAACGGCCGGCATCATGCTGACGAATCCGTCAACGCTCGGCGTGTTCGAGCGTCGCATCAAGGAAGTCGCGGACATGGTCCACGATGCAGGCGGCCTGCTGTACTACGACGGTGCGAACCTTAACGCCATTCTTGGCAAAGTCCGCCCGGGCGACATGGACTTCGACGTCATCCACATGAACCTGCACAAGACCTTCTCAACGCCGCACGGCGGCGGTGGTCCGGGTTCAGGTGCCGTCGGTGTCAACGATCGCCTGCTGCCGTTCATGCCAATCCCTGTTGTCGGCAGGAAAGAAATCGATGGCGAGACGGTTTATGACTGGCTGGCCGAAGAAGACCTGCCGCAGTCTATTGGGCGCCTGTCCGGATTCATGGGCAACTCGGGCGTACTGCTGCGCGCGTACGTCTACATGCGCATGCTCGGTCGGGACGGAATGGAGCGGGTCTCCGAGTATGCGACGCTGAACGCGAATTATCTCGCTGCAAAACTCAGCGACGCCGGCTTCAGGCTGGCATTCCCCGAACGTCGTGCGAGCCACGAATTTATTGTGACGCTCAAGGACGAGGCGAAGACTGTCAACCTGACCGCGATGGACGTCGCCAAAGCGCTGCTGGACCTTAACTACCATGCGCCGACGACGTACTTCCCGCTGCTCGTGCCGGAATGTCTGCTCATCGAGCCGACCGAGACCGAGAGCAAGGAAACGCTCGATAACTTCGTCGCGGCGATGATCACGATTGCCCGGGCAGCCAAGGAAGATGGCGTTGAGTACAAGGAAGCGCCTTACAAGATGCCGGTTCGCCGCCTTGATGACGTGAAAGCCGCCCGCGAACTCGACCTGGTATACGGCGGCTAGTCTGAGGCTCGCGTTCCTTCGAAGACGACACGGTTACGGTTGACTTCACGGATTTCGTAGCGGTCAAATTGCCCGTTTTCGTTTGGGATGAAGATCAGCCTGAAGTCCTTCCAGAAGATACTGGCTGGTACTCCGTCGACAATACGGCCAAATGCGAAAACAGTTTCCGATTCCGGCAGCAGATCCCAGTTAGCACCTTCAGATCTCAGCATCGTAATATGGTCTGCATCATCGATGATCGACACAAGCCCACCGTCTTCCTCCCAGCTTCCGACGTAGGCGGCCGGGTTGATGTCAACGTTCGGCCAGTCGCCGGGCTGCAGCGTTTGAATTTCAACGCCTGTCTCGTGCTCGTAATCTGATTTGACTCCGGCCGCCCACGGAAGAATCTGCTCAAGCAACAGGCGTTCCGCATTCCAACTCGAGGTGGACAAGTTGTAGTTTCCGGTCAGGTGCACTGCAACCAGATCGAGTGACGGTACGATCCAGATTCGTAGCCCGCCGTTGCCGTAGGCCGCATGGACGGTAAAGTTTCCGTATGGCAATTCATACTCGAGGTGCCACCAGAAGTATCCGTATGAATGTCGGGCAACGGCGCCGTCGCCATGCCGCATCTCCGGATACCGTTGCGGAATGTGTGCTCTTAGCGATTCAGAAACCCAGTCCGGGGGCAGTATCTGCTTGTCATTCCAGCGCCCCTCGTCGAGGTACAGTGATCCAAACTTCAACAGGTCGCGCGGCCGAATCCACAATTGAGCTGCCGGATTTACAAAGCGGGCCCAGGGCTTGTCAGTGTCCCAGCGCATCTCGGGGATATCGTCCCAGCCGCAGCATCCACCCCATTCAACGCCGTCTATTCCCAATGGCTCGAACAGCTTCTCGTTCGCAAACTTTGCGAATGACTGTCCGGTGGCCCGGCTGACCATGAAGCCACTCAACACCGGCAGACCGCCGTTGTAGTAATAGTTTGCTCCCGGCTCGCTTACGAGGTTTCTGCCCAGCACGAAACCAACCGGGTCGTCGCTTGCGTCCATGCGAACTTCGTCATTGTCCAGGCTCGAATACGGCACGTCCTCCTCGTTCCAGTCAATGCCCGCGCTCATTGTCAGCAGGTGCTGAAGAGAAATGTTGCGCTTCTCATCAGTTAATTTGTCCGCATGTTCCGGAAAATACGGAAAGACAGGCACGTCCACTGATTCGATGGCGCCATCGGCGATCGCCAGTCCGACCACCGCGGACGTAATGCTTTTCGTGATTGATCTCGTCTGATGCAGCATCTCCGAATCAAAATTTAGATCGACGGTCTCCCATTCAAGATCATCGTCAAACCGACCGTCTCTGCCTGCGAAGTACTCTTCGTAGACAAGGTATCCGTCTTTTCTGATCAGTAATGCGTGCACGTTAGGATAGACGTCTTGCCGCAGCATTTCGGTCATCGCCCGAAGTTGCCCCGATGTGAGGCCGATCCCGTCCGGAGTTGTAGTTCGGAACCCGTCACCAAGGTCTGCAGGCGCCTCGGCACTGGCCAGAAAAGGAAATGCCAGAACGGCAGTCGAAAGCAGCAGCTTTGCACGGCGTGGCAGGATCTGTGCGGCCAAAAACATTTTTCGCCTCCCCGTACCTGTAATGGGTCCCGACTCCGATTGTGACACCCGTAGTCGCGCGACGCCGCTGATTTTGCTCCAATAGGGAACCGCCTGCGGGAGCGGTGGGTCGAAAGACCCTGCAAAACATCAGGAATGCTATGAATCACGCCAGATTACTGTGGGCAGCGCTGGCGCTGCTCGCAACCCCTGCGGCCTCTGCGGCCGAAAACAGTGCCTGGACCGAGACGCTCGAGCGCATCTCGTCGGGCGTGGTCTCGATTCGCGTCGACAGTACGCGCGCCTTCGACACCGAGTGGAATTCGTCGACCCAGGCCACTGGATTCGTCGTCGATGCAGAGCAGGGGCTTATTCTTACCAACCGGCATGTCGTAACTCCGGGCCCGGTCATTGCCGAAGCCGTCTTTCGCAACAATGAAGAGGTACGCCTGACACCTGTCTACCGCGACCCCGTGCATGATTTCGGGTTCTTCCGTTACGACCCGTCGGAACTGCAATACATCGAACCGGCGGAGCTGCCGCTTGCTCCGCAGGGAGCTGCAATCGGCAAGGAAATCCGGGTTATCGGCAATGACGCCGGTGAGCAGCTTTCGATTCTCGCTGGCACGATTGCGCGCCTCGATCGCCGCGCGCCTGAGTACGGTCGCGGCCAGTACAACGATTTCAATACCTTTTACCTGCAGGCGGCCTCAGGCACGTCCGGTGGTTCGTCCGGTTCTCCGGTCGTAAATATCGAAGGCGAGGTCGTTGCACTGAATGCCGGAGCGAACGCCAAGGCGGCCAGTAGCTTCTTCCTGCCGCTCGATCGTATCGATCGAGCCCTGCAACAACTGCAGGCCGGCGAGGCAGTATCTCGCGGCACGCTGCAGACGACTTTCCGCAGCCAGCCATTTGACGAGCTCGCTCGCCTCGGCCTCACCGCCGAATCCGAGCGTCTCGCTCGCGAATCATCAGAAGACCAGACCGGCATGCTCACGGTTGACCAGGTCATTCCCGGTTCGCCGGCGGACGGCAAGCTGGCTCCCGGCGATATCCTGGTACGTGTGAATGGCGAACTGGTCATTGAGTTTGTGCCGCTCGCAGCGCTGCTCGACGAGCACGTTGGCGAAATCATCACCGTCGACATTGAGCGTGGTGGCCGACCGATGCGGCAGGAGGTTGTCGTCGATGACCTGCACGCGATTACTCCCGACGAGTACGTCGAGATTGGTGATGGTATCGTCAATACGCTGTCCTATCAGCAGGCGCGCCACTACAACCGCTCCGCCAGCGGCGTCTATGTCGCCAATCCGGGCTACCTGCTGTCACGCGCCGCAATTCCGCGCGGCGCCGTTATCACGGAAATGGACGGTGAGCCGATCGCGGATCTTGACGATTTCGAAGCTGCGCTGGATGAGCTTGCCGATGGCGACCGCGCGCTGGTTCGCTACGTCAACATGGAGAATCCTCAAAACTCGATCGTCCGCCTGCTCGAGATGGATCGCGTGTGGTTCCCTGTGCGCCGCTGCGTTCGTGATGACGACACCGGCTTCTGGCCTTGCCGGGAGCTCGGCAAGGGACCGTCACCGAAAGAGCCGCCGAGTGGCAGCACCAGCTTTACCAACCATGGCGACCCGCTGCTCGACACGATCGCCCCGTCGCTCGTCATCGTATCGTTCGATATGCCGTACACCCTTTCGGGTGTTGCCGATCGGCACTACTACGGTACCGGCCTCGTCATAGATGCGGAGCGTGGCTACGTGCTGGTGGATCGCAATACAGTCCCGATCGCCATCGGCGACGTGAAAGTTACCTTCGCCGGTTCGCTCGAGGTGCGTGGCAAGATCGAGCAACTGCACCCGCTGCACAATTTCGCGATCGTGTCTTACGACCCGGAGACAATTGGCGACACGCCCGTCAAATCCGCGTCGTTTAATACCGAACAGCTCAAGCCGGGTGATGACGTCATGGTTGTCGGCATCAAACCTGATCACCAGCTGGCGCACCAGCGCGGCACTGTTTCGTCGGTCGAGCCGTTGCTGCTACCGTTGTCGCGCACACTGCGATTCCGCGATTCGAACATCGAAGGCGTGGCTCTCGTCAATGGCCCGTCGGACTTTGACGGCGTACTTGTCGACGATGCCGGCAGTGTTCTGGCCACCTGGTCGAGTTTCCCGGTGCAGACCGGCGGCGATACTGCGCAATTCAATCGCGGCATCGGTGCGGAGGTCATTACGCAATTCCTCGCAACCGTTCGCTCCGGTGAGCCCTTCTATTCGCTCGAGGCGGAATTTGTTTACGCGCCGCTGTTTGCTGCCCGCAAGATGGGTATCGATGAAGAATGGATTGACCGGTTGGAGGCGAACGACCCGGTCAAGCGTCGTGCCTTGAATGTATCGCGGATTGTCGCCGATACGCCGGCGGCAGAGTTGTTAAAAAACGGCGACATGATTCTTGCGATCGACGGTGAAGTGGTTACTTCCTATCGCGCGTTGGAAAACGCTGTGCAGAAACCGCGTGTCACGGTCACAGTCTGGCGCAACGACAAGGCACTCGATATCGAGCTCGATACGGTTGCGCTGAGCGGTCGCGGCATCGAACGTGCCGCGTCCTGGGCCGGTGCATTACTGCAGGACCCGCATCGTGCGATGGCCGCCCAGCGCGGTGTAGCCACCGATGGCGTGTATGTCGCGTACTTCAGTTACGGTTCGCCGTCGACACGTTATGGCCTGTACGCGGGTCGCCGCGTCACAGAAGTCAACGAACAGCCGGTTGCCGACCTGCAGGCGTTCATCGACGCGGTCAAGGATCTTGGCCATGGCGAGTCCGTGCGATTGAAGACGGTTACCTGGAACGGCACCGCCGAGGTGATTACGCTACGGCTCGACAACGAGTACTGGCCGGCTTACGAAATTCGTCGCGACGATGATGGCTGGAGGCGCACCGACTTTGGTTCGTAGTGCTGGCCTGTTCCTGACTTTGCTGTTCGCGATCGCACCCGCGGTTGCGCAGACGCTCTACAAGTACCAGAACGCCGACGGCGAGTGGGTGTACACGGATCGGAAACCTCCTGCCGAGGTGCTCGCCGAGACCCGCAAGCTTGAATCGACTTTCGTGCAGCCGACCTTTGTCGTACGTCATGACGTCGTCGGAACCGTTATCGAGTTCGTCGCCGACAATGAATATCATGCGCCGATCGAGGTACGGCTGAAGTTCGAGGAAATAATCGGCGTCAGCTACCCGGATCCGGATAATCGCATGCGTTGGGTTGTACCCGCACGCAGCGAAATTACGCTAATGACGCTGAACGTGCTCGAAACTGCCCAGTCGCCGTCCGTTGAGTACGGATATCAGTACCTCCCGGGCGATCCGTCAGCGCGTCACAGTCCTCCCATTGCTTACCAGGCGCCGTTTTCGGTGGGAATTCGATTCCCGGTCACGCAGGCATTCCCGGACACCGAAACGCACCGGACTCTCGACAGCCAGCACGCGGTCGACATTGCGATGCCCGTCGGCACGGACATCCTCGCTGCGCGAGATGGCGTTGTCTTTGATGTCACGTCGGACAATTTCAAAGGTGGCCTCGATATCGAGATGACAGGTGACGAGGCCAATATCATTCGTATCCTGCACGACGACGGCACGTTTTCGCTGTACGCACATCTCAACTGGAATTCGATTCGGGTCAAGCCGGGGGACAAGGTAAAGGCTGGCCAGTACATCGCCGACTCGGGCAACACCGGATTTTCCAGTGGGCCGCACCTGCACTTCGCCGTGCAACGCAATACAGGCATGCAGATTGAGACCGTTCCTGTAACATTTCGTGGCCGCAATTCTGGTAGCTTCGTACCCAGGAGCGGCGAGTCTCTCGTCGGTTATCGTTGACCTCTTGAAATTGCAGGTTCCCTGCAAGACACTCGAAACATGGATTTCATTGCTTCGCCGCTCGGCGTCATGCTCATTCTCGTCATGGTTGCTGTCGCGGCTTTCCAGTTCGCGCCCGATGGACCGTCCGGCAAATGGGCGCAGATGGGCGAGTGGTTCGGGACCAACGTGAAGCCGCTCGATATTGCTTTCACGAACGAGCCCATCGAAGTGCAGGGCCTCGCCCTGTTCGATGCGAATCTCGACGACGAAGGGCTCTGGCTGCAGTATTCCGGCCCGCAGCCTGCCAAGGCGCCAGAGTCGATGCTGATCCCGTGGCGTTGCATTCTGGTCGATGGTGAGAAGGGTGGCGCCTGTCGCTTCCAGTTAGCCGACGGTCGACCGCTGGCTGACGGTGAGAAGCGCAAACTGCGCATCGTCAAGATGACGACTCGCCAGGAACTCGGCCACGCTATCCGGCGACGTGTCGAGCGGTACCGCGCCGAGCAGGAGTAAATGGGGTGAACGTACTCGTGCTGTGCACCGGCAACTCCTGCCGCAGCATTCTTGGGGAAGTACTACTCAACGATCTGGGCGGGGATCGAATCAGCGCCTACAGCGCAGGCAGTGACCCTGCAGGCAGCGTACACCCGGGAGCATTGCAAAAGCTGGAGCAGGAGGGCCACTCCACGGATGGGCTTTCCTCCAAGTCATGGGACGTGTTCGCGGGCGACGATGCGCCGCAGATGAATCTCGTGATCACGGTCTGCGACAGCGCGGCGCGAGAGGCGTGCCCGGTCTGGTACGGCGGCCAGGTGCGTGTGCACTGGGGAATTCCTGATCCTGCCAAGGCGCCCGACGAAGAAAAGGACGTGGCGTTCGATCTTGCCTATCGTCAACTGCGCGATCGCATTGCCGACCTGATGCAGATCCCGTTCGAGAGCACGGATCCGCGTCATCTCGAAGATGCTTTGCAGCGGATTCACGATGCGGCGCAGGTACGTGAGCAGGCAGATGACTGAGACGACCGATCGCAGACTGCTGGCAGAGGCACTCGGCACCGCGATGCTGCTCGCCACGGTCGTTGGCTCCGGCATCATGGCCGAAAACCTGGCTGGCGGTAATGTTGCGATCGCTCTTCTCGGCAATACGATTCCCACCGGCGCTATTCTCGTCGTCCTGATCTGGGTGTTCGGCCCGATCTCAGGCGCGCACTTCAACCCGGCCGTGACGCTGGCATTCCTTGTACGCCGCGAGATTGCTGCAGGGATGGCCGCAATTTACGTCGTCGCGCAAATCATCGGCGCGGTGCTCGGCGTACTCGCCGCTCACGCGATGTTCGATATCGATATCGTCCAGACTTCCACCAAAGTGCGCACTGGCGGGGCGCAGTGGTTTGCCGAAGGTGTTGCCACGTTTGGCCTCGTGCTGACAATTCTCGGTACGTTGCGCTGGGGCACAAAGATCGTCGCGGCGGCCGTCGGGCTGTACATAACAGCCGCATACTGGTTTACAGCTTCGACCAGTTTTGCGAACCCTGCCGTTACTATCGGCCGAACATTAACAGATACATTCTCCGGTATTCAGCCGGCGCACGCGCCGGCATTCATCGTCGCGCAGTGTGTTGGGGCGCTGGTTGCCGTATTTCTGTGCGGGAGGCTCATCAGGGAGGAGTAGACGCCCAGCGCTATTGCACACGCGCTGGATCGGGCCATGGTTGCTTGGATTCCTGACTTCTACATTGCTGATCAGGGTCCGTAGGCGCTAGTCCCCGGCAGCAATTCGGGGTATTTTGGGGAAAACAACAAAAAGAAGGGGGCGTTCATGAATAGCACCAACGCGATTCACAAACACAGCTACCTGTTTTTCTGCCTTATCCCGGTTTTCGCCGTTATCGGTTTCTGGCCGACATATTTCGCCGGGGCTATCAGGCCCATCTCCGTTCTGGACCACGCACACGGACTCGCAATGTTCGGCTGGTGCGCAATGCTGATTACCCAGGCGCTGCTGATCCGTAACGGCGCGCGCAGCACGCATCGGGCAGTCGGGAAGATCTCCTATCTGCTGGTGCCATTCATCATCCTGTCGACACTGGCGCTAGCCAACGAGCGGATCAACCAGCGTGGCCTGAACATGGAAGGCCATTACATTCTCATGCTCCAGATCACCATGCTGTCTCAGTTCGTGATCTTCTATGCGTTGGCGATAAAGAACCGAAAACGACCGGACGTGCATGCGCGCTATATGATCTGTACCGCGCTACCGATGCTCGATCCGATTTTCGCGCGGGTCTTGATCTTTAATTTCCTGACGCCGGAAACATTGCCGCTCTCACAGTACTTCACCTACGCGCTGACAGACCTGATTTTGGTCGCATTGGTCTTCATGGACTGGCGTTCGTCGAAGCGCAAAGACGTGTTCCTGCCAATGCTCGGTGTGCTGGTTGTTACTCAGTTGCCGACGTTTTTCGTGGTTGGTACGCCGGTCTGGGCCGCGTTCGCTGCCTGGTACGCCGGATTACCGATTTCCTGATCCGGGAAAATGATTCTCAGGCGGTTTACCGAGCACGTAAACGAACAGAACTGGTTCGCTGTATTTATTGACCTGGTCGTCGTGGTCGTCGGTATTTTCCTCGGCCTGCAGGTTACGCAGTGGAACGATGCCAGAGAGGATGTCAGATGGGAGCGCGAATTTTATCTCGACCTGAAAGGCGATCTGTCGCGGGACCTTGCTCATCTGCACGCCGTCATGGAATTTCAGGAAGGCAAGGGCGATCGTTTACGAGACGCGGTGCAAAAGCTTGGAAACGGCGTTCAGATTGGTGGTACCGAGTTCTTCAACGCGAGAGCGGGCAACAATACGTTCTTCCCGGCAAACGGGGTTTACCAGTCTGCGCTGACGTCTGGAAAGATCGAGCTGATTCGGGATAAGGAAATACGCTACCGGATAATGAATCTTTACGGGCATCACTACACTCGGGTTTCCTACAACGGCGAGATCTACGACCAACGCGTTGAAATCGCGGCCTGGGATAGCCGTAGTTACTTCGACCCCATTGCGAAGCGTTTCGAATCCTGGGACGACGATGTCGCCGCAAGTGCCTATGCTGAGGCAGCATTCCTGCTTCGCGAGAACGACATTTACATGGGATTAGCGGAAACTCTGGAGCAGGAGCTACAGGCTCTGATTGCTGATTTGGATCAGCATATCGAGTGATCGCCAATGCGTTTGTTGGGTGTTGTCAGGAATTCTTAAGTCGTTGTTGCCCTACTGGAGAAATCTGTGAACCTGGACTCAGTAAATCGATGGTTAACGCTCGTAGCCAACGTCGGAGTGTTGGCCGGAATCATATTTCTGGCTTATGAGTTGCAGCAAAACACGGTGGCAACTCGTGTTGAGGCGGCGAGTAACTTCAATTCCAGCTTCAGCGAAATCGAACTTTTCATCGCCGGGAATCCGGAATTTGCCGAGCTCCTCACGCAGGGACGCGAAGGACAGGAGATCGACGGCCCGAACGAGTTGAGGCTATGGGTCTTCTACAACCAGGTCCTGCGGCAGTGGCAGTTCACACACTACCAATACCTGTCGGACGTATTTGATGAAGATAACTGGCAGGCGCAGCGTGCCTTTATGCTGGCAGTCTTGAGCGGAGATATTGGTCTGGTTGACCACTGGCGACAGCACAAGAGCCAGTACAACCCTGATTTCAATACTGTGATTGACTCACTTATCGACGAGTTTGAAAGTCGGGACTGACTCTCCCCCGGGAGAATTCTTACTCGTCGTCAGTCTTGACGCCTGAAACATGTGAGGAGATGGCCTTCCACTCGCCGTCGACCTTGATCAGCACGTTGCTCGACGAATAGGAATAGTTCTCTGCAATCCCGCGGCCAGCCACGATGGCAAACTTTCCCTCATAGATATCGAGGCGCTCAATTTCGTATCTGAACGTTCCTGGGTCCCAGACGTTGTTTGCGATGTAGTCGAGTTCCTGCTGCTTCGTCGACTTCTCTCCGGAATCCGTGATGACCACGAAGTCCTCGTGCAGAATCCGGTCGAGCAGTTCGACGTCCTGGGTTCGATACGCCTGGTTCCAGAGAACTTCCTTGATATGCCGGAGCGTTTCCTCGTCATCGGCAAACGCGATTGGCGTCATCGTTATCAGCAGCAGGGCAAGCAAAGTTTTTTTCATTCCCGGTTCTCCGAAATTTGTGCAGCCAGCGCCTCCCAGGAAGTGACCGGCAACTCGCAATGCGTGCCGACACAACGGTACGCAACAGTCTCATCTTCGACCGCCTTTCGATCTTCAAGTGCCCCGAGTAGCCCGGATTCATCTCGGCTTATCGCGAATACAAGGCGGCTCGGCGCATAGACTTTCGCTGCCGACTCGCGCCAGCCTGCAATCTCGTCCTCATCACCGCGCATGATGATGATCTCAGGATTTTCAAGATATTCTTCGAGCGCGTTCAACAGCGTGACGTGCCCGTGCGGATAGCTCGCCAGTGTGCTCCACGCGACGCGCAGCGTGCCTTCTGCCGCTTTCAGGTAGCGAGTTTCCCCGAGCAGGAATCCCAGCCGCTGCAGCGCCAGCGCCGCGACCCCGTTTCCGGACGGGATGGCTTCGTCGGCGATCGGCTTCGGTCTGTGAATTAGCGTCTCGTGATCGTTCGCCGTGAACCAGAAGCCGCCGAGCTCCTTGTCCTCGAAATACTCGAGCAACAACTCCGCGAGTTCGATTGCGAATTCGAGGTGTGCGGTACTCCAGCGAGCCTGCAGCAACTCGAGCAGGGCATCCAGCAGGAATGCGTGATCATCGAGGTAGGCGGCGAAACGCGCCTTGCCATCTTTGTAGCTCGCGAGCAGGCGCCCGTCGACGACCAGATTGTCCCGAATGAACTCGACTGCTCCCTCGGCGGCGTCGACCAGGTCCGGTCGCTCCAAAGCCCTCCCCGCGATGGCCAGACCGCGTATGGCGAGGGCATTCCACGCTGTCAACTGCTTCTCGTCACGCAGCGGCGGTACGCGCTCTTCGCGAACGCCAAGCAGGACCTTCTTCGATCGCTCGATAAGCTCGACATCATCCTTGCTCAACTCATCGCGAACCGTCAGGTGCCAGCGGCCTTCAAAGTTGGGTGATTCCGTGAGTCCGAAATGCGCAGCGAATCGCTCGTAGTCATCGCCGAGCAATTCCCGCACTTCGTCGGGCGTCCACAGGTAGAAAAGACCTTCCTCGCCTTCCGAGTCGGCGTCTCGCGCTGAGAAAAAGCCGCCGTTATCCGCCTGCATGTCGGCCAGCATCCAGTCGGCCGTCGCATTCGCGGTTGCTGCGAAAGATTTCTCGCCGGTCGCGAGCGCTGTCTGTGCGTAGTTCGCAAGCAGTGGACCGTTGTCGTACAGCATCTTCTCGAAATGCGGGATCTGCCAGTAGCGATCGACAGCATAGCGACAGAAGCCGCCGCCGACGTGATCGAAGATGCCGCCGTCCGACATGCGCTTGAGTGTCAGCGACACCATGTACAGCGAATCGAGGTCCGGTTCCGAGTCTCCCGAAGTCGAACGCCAATGGCGCAACAGCCGCTCTATTGTCGTCGGGTGCGGAAACTTGGGCGCTCCGCCGAAGCCGCCGTAGTCACGGTCGCAGGTTTCGGCAAACGTGTCGCGCGCCTGGGCGAGCGGGACAGCTGTGAACTCCGCGTCTTCAGGTTGCGGTTCCAGTTGCTTGAATACACCGACAAGCTTGTCGCTCTGCTGCCGAATCTCCTCGCGCTGCTCGTCGTGGTATTGAGCCACACGCTGCAGCAGGTCCCCGAACGACGGCATTCCGTGGCTCGGTTCTTTGGGGAAGTAGGTGCCGCCAAAGAACGGGCGTTGGTCTTCGGCGTCGAGGAACATTGTCAGCGGCCAGCCGCCACCGCGTTGTGTCAGCAGGTGATGCGCCGTCTGGTAGATCTTGTCGACGTCGGGGCGTTCCTCGCGGTCTACCTTGATGTTCACGAACAGCTTGTTCATGAGCTCGGCCGTCGCGTCGTCTTCGAACGACTCGTGTGCCATGACATGGCACCAGTGGCACGCGGAATAGCCGACGGACAACAGCACCGGCTTGCCGGTTTCGCGGGCGAGTTCAAACGCCTCTTCGCCCCACGGATACCAGTCCACAGGGTTGTCGGCGTGTTGCAGGAGGTACGGGCTGGTTTCTTCGCCCAGTCGGTTTGGCATCGGCTGTCTCGCCCACTATGACGGGCACTGGAAACTGACTATCATACCTGTCTCCAGTTTTCGCCGAGCAGGTATCCATGCTGACATATCCCGAGATTGACCCGATCATTTTCAGCATCGGGCCGGTTTCCGTGCGCTGGTATGGACTCATGTACGTCATTGGCTTCCTGATCGCCTGGCAGCTCGCCAAGGTGCGCGCGCGGAAGCCCTGGTCGGTTATCAAACCGGGACAGGTCGATGACCTGATCTTCTACGGCATGCTCGGCGTCATCATCGGTGGCCGGCTTGGCTACGCGCTCTTCTATGGCACCGAACAGTTACTCAGCGA
Source organism: Woeseiaceae bacterium (assembly GCA_965224725.1). GTDB lineage: Bacteria > Pseudomonadota > Gammaproteobacteria > Steroidobacterales > Woeseiaceae > UBA1847. The sequence goes on along the minus strand of CBDCZZ010000002.1, from coordinate 1,830,984 downwards.
TCCGTTGTATCTCGTGAAGATCACCGAGGGCGGCATGTCGTTCCACGGCGGATTGGTTGGCGTAATGATCGCCATGTGGTGGTTCGCTAAAAAGAAACTTGGTGTCAGCGCCTGGGGCGTCATCGATTTCGTCGCGCCAATCACGCCTTGGGGCCTGTTCTTTGGTCGCGTTGGTAACTTCATCAACGGCGAGCTCTGGGGCAAGCCGACCGACGTCCCCTGGGCCTTCGAAGTCAATGGCATCGTTCGGCACCCCTCGATGCTGTACGAGGCGGTTCTCGAAGGTCTCGTACTGTTCGTAATTCTGTGGACATTTTCAAAGAAAGAACGACCATTCATGTCAGTCTCTGGCCTGTTCCTGATCTGCTACGGCACCTTCCGTTTCCTTGTCGAATTCGTTCGCGTTCCTGACAGCCACATTGGCTATCTCGCAGCTGACTGGGTCACGATGGGGCAGCTGCTAACACTGCCGATGATTATCGGCGGCTTTGTCCTGATGTACCTTGCGTATCGGAAGCGCACATGAAGCAATACCTCGACCTGATGCGCCACGTGCGCGACAACGGCGCCGTCAAAGGCGACCGCACCGGTACCGGCACGCGCAGCGTGTTCGGCCACCAGATGCGCTTTGACCTGTCGGCAGGCTTCCCGCTCGTCACGACCAAGAAGCTGCACCTTCGCTCGATCATTCACGAGCTGCTGTGGTTCCTGTCGGGCGACAGCAATGTTCGTTACCTGAAGGAAAACGGCGTTTCGATCTGGGACGAGTGGGCCGATGAAGACGGCGATCTCGGTCCTGTCTACGGCGTGCAATGGCGTAAATGGCCGACGCCTGACGGGCGCACGGTCGACCAGATCTCGCAGATCATGCAGCAGATCAGGGAAACGCCGGACTCGCGGCGCATCCTGCTGTCGGCGTGGAATGTTGCCGAGATTGAGAACATGGCGCTGCCGCCGTGCCACTGCCTGTTCCAGTTTTACGTGGCCGACGGCAAGCTTTCCTGCCAGCTCTACCAGCGCAGCTGCGATATCTTCCTCGGAGTTCCGTTCAATATCGCATCGTATGCCTTGCTTACGCACATGATGGCGCAGCAGGCCGATCTCGCAGTTGGAGACTTTGTCTGGACCGGAGGTGACTGTCACCTCTACTCGAATCACCTCGAACAGGCTGATGAGCAACTGTCGCGCGATCCGCTGCCGTTACCGACGCTGGCGATCAAGCGCCGCCCCGACAGTATTTTCGACTACCGTTTCGAGGACTTCGAGATCCTCAATTACGAGTCGCACCCGCACATCAAGGCGGCCGTTGCCGTTTAGCCTCCAATGATCAGCATCATTGTCGCGGCGTCGACCAACAACGTTATCGGCGTGCAGGGCGAACTACCCTGGCGTCTTTCTGACGATCTCAAGCGCTTCAAGGCGCTGACGATGGGCAAACCCATTGTCATGGGCCGTCTCACGTGGGAGTCGATAGGCAAGCCACTCCCGGGTCGGCAGAACATCGTGATTACCCGCAGCGAAGGCTTTGCGGCCGAAGGGGCAGATGTCGTTGCATCACCGGCCGCCGCGCTGAATGCCGCGGATAATGCCGAAGAGATCATGATTATCGGTGGCGGACAGATCTACGATCTGTTCTTTCCGAAGGCGAATCGCCTGTACCTGACTCGAGTGCACGCCGAAGTTGATGGCGACGCGTTCTTTCCGGCAATCAACGAAGACGAATGGACGCTGGTCGACAGCGATTTGCACTCAGCTGATGAGCGCAACGAATTCGACTTCGAATTCCTGACTTACGAAAGGGCGGACTGACCCTTCACCTGTACGACGCGCGGGCTGGGCTTGTCGAGCCGGACGGCCGTCAACTGACGACCCCAGACACAGCCCGTGTCGAGACTGACCAGGTCCGGCAGCACGATCAGCCCGAGCTGCGACCAGTGGCCGAACACGATGCGCGTTTTCCCGGTCGCACGATTCTCGGCATCAAACCATGGAAGCAGCCCTTTGCGTGCACGCCACGGAGAACCGCTGTGCTTCAGGTTAAGGTGACTGTCCCCGGAGATCATGCGCATGCGCGTCAGGCAGTTGATGATGAAGCGCAGGCGTTTGTAGCCTGTGAGCTTTCCGGACCAGGCATTTGGCATATTGCCGTACATCTTGCCCAGCAGTTTCACGTGATCGCCGTGCCGTAACTCCTGTTCGACCTCGGCTGCCCGCGCGAGCGTCTTCTTTACGCTCCAGTTCGGGTGCGTGCCGGCATGTACGAGCAGTGTGTCGAGGTTTTCGTCGTAATGTGCCAGTGGCTGTTGCCGCAGCCAGTCGCAGAGTTCGTCAACGTCAGGTGCATTGAGCAGCTTCTCGAGCGATCCGAAACGCTTGCCGAAGCGTACGGCGCCGACTGACAGCGCGAGCGTGTGCAGGTCGTGGTTACCGAGGACGGTAATGGCCGAGTCACCAAGGCCCTTCACAAAGCGCAGTGTTTTCAGGGACTTGGGTCCGCGATTAACGAGGTCGCCTGCCAGCCAGAGCGTGTCGCGCCCTGGCTCGAAGTCGATGGCGTCCAGCAAGCGGCGGAACGGGTCGTAGCAGCCCTGCAGGTCCCCGATCGCCCAGACAGCCATGATGTTAGTTGAGCAGTCCCGGCACAGCGAGCGTGAACGGGGGGATGGGCGCATCGAAGTTGAAACCGTCATCGGCTTCCATACGATACAGACCCTGCATCGCGCCGACCGGTGTTTCGAGCACTGCGCCACTCGAGTAGGTGAATGCTTCGCCGGGCATCAGGTGCGGTTGCTCGCCAACGACGCCGTCACCGTTGACCTCCTGCACCTTGCCGTTGCCATCGGTGATGATCCAGTGACGGCTGATCAGCGTCGCCGGAACATTGCCGTTGTTGGCAATGGTGATTGTGTATGCGAACACGTAGCGGTCAGATTCCGGTTCCGACTGGTCGTCGACGTAGTCCGTCGCGACATCGATGTGTATATCGCACTTCTTCTCGTCCATGCGCCGTATTCTAGCGCATGATCAGTCGGTTGCTCAGTGCGACAAACTGCTCGATCTGTATCTGTTCGGGTCTTTGTGAGGGATCGATGCCGGCGGCTTCGAAATCTTCGGCCGTCGCTTCGTCTCGCAAACCGTTGCGTATCGTCTTGCGGCGCTTCATGAAGGCCTTCGCGACCAGCTTTGAAAGCGCCACTTCGTCGGCGATCTCGAACGTGCCAGGCGGGAGTGGATCGAGTCGCACGATTGCCGACATGACTTCGGGCGGTGGGCTGAATGCCGAAGGCTCCACGTCGAACAGCGACTCAATATTCAGGTAGCAGCCCAGCATGATGCCGAGCCGGCCGTAGGCCTTCGTGCCCGGCTGCGCGGCCATGCGATCAACCACTTCCTTCTGCAGCATGAAGTGCATGTCCACGATCGAGTCGCGTGACTCAAGCAGGTGGAACATCAGCGGCGTCGAGATGTTGTAGGGCAGGTTGCCGACGACGCGCAAGCGATCACCGAGGCTCGCGAAATCGAATGCCAGTGCGTCACCCTCGTGCACCGTGATGTGATCCCGATCCGCGTATTTCTCACGCAGCTTCGCAACGAGGTCCCGGTCCAGTTCCACGAGGTGCAGTTCGCCCGCCTGTTCGGCGAGACCATCTGTAATCGCACCCTGGCCGGGTCCGATTTCTACGACAACGTCATCCGCAGTAGCATGAATCGATCGCAGGATTGCGTCGATCACGCCCGGGTCAGTCAGGAAGTGCTGGCCGAAGCGTTTGCGCGCGCGATGCTGGCTCATGAGCGGTCCACGAGCGTAGCCGCCAGTTCAACAGCCGCTATCAGGCTGCCTGCGTCCGCCTTGCCGGTACCGGCGAGATCAAAAGCGGTGCCGTGATCGACCGACGTCCGAATAATCGGCAAGCCAAGCGTGACATTCACCGCATGCCCGAAGCCCGCGTACTTGAGGACCGGCAGGCCCTGGTCGTGATACATCGCCAGGATTGCATCGGCGTGCCCCGCGTTCGGCGTGAACGCGGTGTCCGCCGGCAGCGGTCCGCGCAGCCGCATCCCCTCGGCGCTAAGCCTCTCGACAACAGGGCGTATCACCGCGTCGTCCTCACTGCCGAGATGACCGCCTTCACCCGCATGCGGGTTCAGGCCGCAGACGATAATCTCGGGCTCCGCTATGCCGAACTTCTGCTGCAAATCCTTGTGCAAGACGTGGATGACCTGCTCAATTCGTTCGGCAGTCAGGTAGTCCGGTACGTCACGCAGTGGCAGGTGCGTACTCGCCAGCGCCACGCGCAGTTCATCGGCTGCGAGCAGCATGACCGGCAACTCGGCGCCGGTCAGTTCAGCGAGAAATTCAGTATGCCCTGTGAACGCAGTGCCGGAGTCCGCGATTACATGTTTGGCCAGCGGTGCAGTCACGAGTGCCGAGAACCGTCCATCCCGGCAGCCCTCGACTGCCAGCCGCAGTCCGTCGAGTAACGTCGCTGCATTCGCAGGATCGGGCTTGCCTGGCGTGACCGCGGCAGGAAAGGGCAGGTCGATGACTTCGAGGCGCGCGTCAATCTGGTCGCGCGCGCCGACAACGACGACCCGGTCAGCCCACCTGGTTTCCGCGAGCGCCGAACACAACTCCGGTCCTATCCCCGCCGGTTCACCGGCGGTGACAACTAACGGGGGAGTTGTCGCCACGTCGCTTCCCGTCAGATGCGCTTGTCGACGAAGGCCTCGTCACGAATGCGCTGCATCCAGAGCGCGGTTTCTTCTTCCTGCTTGCTCGAACGAATTCGTACGATGCAGTTGCGCTCTTTCATTTCCTCGGTGTTGTCGTAGATACGACGTTCCTGCACCTGCAGGATGTGCCAGCCGAACTGCGTGCGGAAAGGTTCGGTGATTTCGCCGATTTCCGCATCAGTGGCCGCCCCGGCAAACTCGGGCGCAAAATCGCGAACCTCGGACCAACCAAGTTCGCCGCCCTGGTTGGCGCTGCCCGGATCATCGGACAGCAGTTTCGCCTGCTCGCCGAAGTCCTCGCCGCCGAGGATCTTTTCGCGAGCTTCTTCGAGACGTTGTTTCGCGGTCGCATCATCGATGATTTCGTTTGGCGTGATCAGGATGTGGCGAATATTCGACTGCTCGATTTCGGACCGTTCAACCACGCTGCGCAGGTTGTCAACGCGAACGAGATGGAAACTGCTGGTCGTACGGAACGGCGCGGTAAAGTCACCTGCCTTCATATCCTGCAGGATGTCGGTGAAGATTGACGGAATCTGCTGGCCTTTCATCCAGCCCAGCGAACCACCTTCGAGTGCGGTCGGTCCCTTTGAGTAACGAATCGCGAGTTCGCGAAAGTCGGCGTTATCCTGCAGCCGCGCGTAAATATCGTCGGCGAGCGCTTGCACTTCTTCAATCTCGGTATTGCTCGCACCTTCGGGGAGCGGTAGCAGGATATGAGAGAGCTGCCAGTCGGAGTTAACGACCACGTTACTTTCGAGGTCGAGAATGCATTGTTCAACCTCACGCTCGGACACATCGATGTTGCGCAGAACAACATTCATGCGCAGGTCCTGCAGGATCAGCTCTTCGCGAATGCTCTCGCGAAATTCGGCATAGGAACCCTCTCCCTGGGTTTCGATGAAGGCTGGAAACTCCGTGATGGAAATGCCCTGCTGTGCCGCAATGCGCCCGATCGCATCGTTGACGGCCGCATCACCAATGTAATCGGTAATGCCGAAGCGCTTCGCCAGCTGCATCTGGATTTCCTTGCTGATTAGCTGCTCCAGGACCTGCTCCTCGAGCACGCTGTCAGGTGGCGGATTGGTACCGCTCGCGACAATGCGTTGCTTGATCAGGTCCACCTGCGCGTAAAAGTCGCCCTTCAGAACAACACCGGTATTGACGATGGCGGCGACGCCATCGAGAAACTCGCCGGTCTCTGAGAGTTCTTCAGCGACGACAAAAGGCGCAGCGGCAAGTATTGCCGATGCGCATAAGATCTTGATTTTCAAGACTTTTTCCTATCGGAGGTCTGCAGAATAGCCAAGAATACCACGTTCCAGAAGTTTGTCAGCCGCCGTGCCGACACTCGTCATTCCCTTCAGTACCAATTGCAGACCAAATGACGAATCACGGGTTCCGTCACGTTTCGAGATATGTCGGCGACTGACGAGCCTCAGGCCCCAGCAACAACTCTCGTATTCGAGGCCAAAAAACTGTTCGAGTACCTTTTCGTCACGGAACGAGAAGTTGTAACGACCGACGAAATTCCAGCGTTTCGACACCGGCCACGACCATGACAGGTCACCTTGTTCGAGCGAGTCCTTGCGGAAGCGATAGGCCAGGTTCAGCACCTTGTTATTGCCCGGCGCATACTGCAACCGCGCCTCGGACTTGGTCGTGTCGCTGACCGCCGAACCCCACTGGTGGCCGAAGTCAAAGTTGACGTTCTGCCACAGCAGGAATCGTAACTGTGCAATGTAATCCGACGTGTCTGCCGTCGCCGCAGTCTGCCCCGGTAACGTCACCATGCGATCGCGGTAATAGCGCGTCTGGCCGATCGTCGCAGTCATGAGTTCGCGACCGCTCGATACGTCCAGAATGCGCGATGTAATGCCAAAGCTGAGCTGCTCGGTATCGCCAATGCGGTCGATCCCGAGAAAGCGATTCTTGCGATACAGCTGCACGAGGTTGATATCCGGCGTGATCGTATCGAACACCGGCAGCTCGTCCTGGTTCTCGAACGGGATATTCACGTACAGCAATCTGGGCTCGATTGTCTGGATGCGATTCGCATTCGCCATAGTACGTTCGAGAATCAGCCCTGTATCGAGGCTCGAAATCGGTACCGTGCGTGTGGGGTCGGCGCGCTCACCAGGCAGCGTGTTACTGAGGTCGTAACGCGTGTAGTCGAGTTCAACCGCGGGTTTTATGAACCAGCCTGCGCCGCCGATCGGTAACTCCACCCGTGGCGCAGCATTGAATCGCCATCCGGTGATGCCAACGTCGCGATCGAAATTGACGACCTCGCTCGAGATGCCAAAGCGCAGGGCCAGCGGCGTATCCCAGGAGCCGTCCAAAGCGACCTGCGGTAGCCGCTTGTATGGCTGCTGGTCGGGCAGTATGGCCTCATCAATCGTCTGGTAGTCCTGCACCTGCGCAAAGAACGCGAGGTTTCTGCCGTAGTAGTCAAAACTGATGTAGCGATTCAGGTGCGTGATACTCGAGATGCTCAGGCTGCCGCCGAGATCCTCGAAATACTCGCTGTCCGATACCTCGCGGAACGAGACCAGGTTGCGCCAGGCATTGCTGAACAGCGTGCGGTGCTCGAAGCGAACCTGGTGGCGGGCGCGCTTTAGAATGTCATCGTCAGGCAGATAATCGGCCGTCACTACGCCTTCATTGCGGCGCGTCAGGTAGCGAAACCGGGTTTCGAGTTGCAGGCCTCGATTGGTCAGCAGTCGTGGCGTGATCGTGGCATCGTAATTGGGCGCAATATTCCAGTAATACGGCACGCGGATTTCGTTGCCGCTGCGACCCGAGCTGCCGATCTCGGGTGTCAGGATGCCGGACTTGCGAGCATCGCCGATTGGAAACGAGATGTACGGCGCGTACAGGATCGGCACACCCTTGAAGCGCAGTTTCATGCCCTTTGCAGTGCCCACGCCGGCTCGTGTGTCCAGCTTGATCGACGCGCCCTGCATGATCCAGTCTTCGGAACCCGGCGGACAGGTCGTGTAGCCAACGTTATCCAGTTGCAGCGTACCGTTCTGGTTGATTTCCAGCGCATCGGCTTCGCCGCGTGCATTGTTGCTGCCCAGCGAAAACTCGGCACCCTCGAAGCGGACGCGGCCATCCAGGTATCCGAACTCGGCATGCTGGCTGAGAATCTGTGTGCCCGGGTCCTCGTAGCGAACGTTGCCGTCCAGCCACAATGCCTGGCGTTCCGGGTCGTAACGCCCGCTATCTGCTCCGGCGAGTTTGTCATCGCGCCTGACCAGCACTCCGCCCGACAACAGCATTGCCGGTTCTTCTCCGAGTACGGCATCAACACTGCCAGCCGAAAACTCGACAGTCTCAGGGGTTGCGAGAGGCTCTCCGCTCAGCCAGGAGTCGCCGCCGATCTGCGGTGACAGGCCCGTATGGCAGGCGGCGGGTTCGTCCGCCATCGCGCCGGTTGCTGCCAGCAGCATGCTAGCCGAAATCAGGAATTTGGAGGACAAATCGGAGTCTTGATCAGGTGGTGGCCGAAGCCTGCTGGAACGGGATGTTATCAGGCATGCTTATTTGTTACCTTCGCATAGTTTTTCAGGTGCTTCAACGCGTTACGGAGAAAGAGAATCACCCCTTCGACACCCGGCGGCGACCCCCGCATTGATGCCCTGCGTGAGTGGGCCAGGCGCATTCCTGCTGTCGCCGGAAGCGAGCCGGTACCAGCTTCCACGGATGCCTCGTTCCGACGTTACTTTCGATTGCAGAACGGCGACGAAAGTTTCATCGCGATGGACGCACCGCCTGCGCAGGAGAACAGCCTGCCGTTTGTCCGGGTCGCCGGTTACTTTGAGTCGATGCGCCTTAATGCGCCGCGAATTCTCGAAGCCGATCTTGAGCAGGGCTTTCTGCTTTTAACTGACCTTGGCGATGACCAGTATCTCGACCATCTTGACGATGATACGGCCGAGGGGTTGTACGACGACGCGATCACCGCTCTGCTGACCATGCAACGACGAGGCGTTGCATTTCAGTCGTTGCTGCCTCCCTATGACGAGAAGCTGCTGCGATTTGAGCTTTCGCTGTTCCGCGACTGGCTGTGCCGTACGCACCTTGAGCTCGAATTCAGCGACGAGGATGAAAGTGAATGGCAGACCTGCTGCGACATGCTGGTCCGCAACGCACTCGATCAGCCGCAGGTTTTCGTACATCGCGACTATCACTCGCGCAACCTCATGGTCACGAAGCAACGTAATCCCGGAATTCTTGATTTCCAGGACGCCGTTGAAGGACCAGTTACCTACGACCTCGTTTCGCTTTTGAAAGACTGCTACGTGCAGTGGCCCGAAGGCTGGATTCATGAGCGCGCGCTCGGGTTCTACGAGAAACTCGACGCTGCCAATCGCGGCATCATGGGCGAAGCGCAGTTCCTGCGTTATTTCGAACTCATGGGCGTGCAGCGCCACCTCAAAGCGGCCGGCATTTTCTGTCGCCTGAATCATCGCGATGGAAAGTCGGGCTATCTTGGTGACGTGCCGCGAACGCTTTCCTACATCCAGCGGATCGCCGAGCGTTACCCCGAGCTCGACTTTCTGGTTTCATTGATCGACAAGCGTGTCCTTCCCGACTGGAAGGGCGCCTGATGAAAGCAATGATCCTCGCGGCCGGGCGCGGCGAGCGACTGCGCCCGCTGACCGACTCGACGCCGAAAGCGCTCGTCGAGGTACGAGGCAAGCCCTTGCTCGAATATCACCTTGAGCGGGTGAGTGCCGCCGGAGTCCGCGAAGTCGTGATCAACCTGGGTTGGCTCGGTGAGCAAGTTGCTGAATTCGTCGGCGACGGATCACGTTGGGGGCTCAGTGCCTGCTGCAGTGACGAGCGCGGCAACGTGCTCGAGACGGGTGGCGGAATTCACAAGGCGTTGCCGTTGCTCGGCGATGCGCCATTCTTTGTTGTGAATGCAGATATCTACACCGACATGCCGATGCCCGATGTCGATCTCGGAGAAGATGATGCACATCTCGTACTCGTGCGATCGCCTGCGTATCGAGATGGTGGTGACTTCGGGCTCGATGGTGATCGTGTTACCAATGATCCCGTGTACACGTTTAGTGGTGCGTCGTTCTACAAGCCGTCTTTTTTTGATGGTTGCGAGGCGGGTCGTTTCTCTGTCGTGCCGATGCTGCGCGAAGCGATCGATGACGGTCGGGTGAGTGGCTCGCTGTACGAAGGCCAGTGGGCCGATGTCGGCACGCCGGAGCGGTTGGCTAGCCTTCAGGAAAGTTAGCGTCCCACACTGACTTCAGTTTCTCGATGTCTTTCGTCGCCTGCGCGATAGCGTACAGGCGTGGCGCGTTCTCTTTGAACCAGGGAAGTCGCGGGCGCCAGTGACTCATCGTGTAGATGTAGATATCGATCGCCGAGAATTTCTCACCGAGGAACCATGGGCTGCCGGCAACCTGTTCCAGCATCCCGTAGAGTTTTTCCCCGTAGCGGCCGACCTGATCGTCGAAGCCCTGTCGCGCGTTTTCGTCAGGCACGAAGCGTGACGGTTCGTCGGCGTAGGTGTAGGTCGGGTAGATGTTCGCAACGATGAAGATCAGCCAGCGGAGAAACATTGCCCGCTGCGGGTCGTTTGGCTCAGGCACCAAAGAATAGTCGTTTTGCGTCTCGGCGAGATGCAGAGTCATCGCCGCGCTCTCGGTCATGATCGTGCCGTCATCGAGTTCCAGTGTTGGCACTTGCGCGACCGGGTTTTTATCGGCCAGCCAGCGGCGCGAATCTTCGGACTCGAACAGGTCTCCGACCGCCTCGAATTCGTAGTCGAGGCCGTACCAAGTGAGCTGTGCTTCGATGATTGCGGAGCCCCAGCCAGGTTCGCCGTAGAGTTTCATGCGGGTATCGTATCAGATCTATTTTTCCTTTTAAAACATAGATTTAAGGGTGATTTTCAGCTGTGAACTGTATATAATTACAGTACCTTTTTCCTGCACCTCCGGAGTCGAAAATGAGCGCTGAAATCGACGATCTTGAACACCGAATACTCTCCCTCGCATCCCGCATCAATAAGGCCACTTACGAGCTGCTCGTCCTGATCAGGGAGTTCGAAGAGCGTGGGGGATTCCTGAAGTGGGGCCAGGAAAACACGGCCGAATGGTTGGCCTGGCGTTGCGATTACTCAATGACCACCGCACTCGAGAAAGTGCGCGTTGCTCGTGCATTAAAAACGCTGCCGCTGGTTTGCAAGGAGTTCGCGGTTGGCAAGCTGTCTTACTCAAAGGTGCGTGCATTGACACGCGTTGCAGACAGACAGAATGAAGATTTGCTGGTGGCATTTGCACTGCGCCATTCGGCAAGCGTTGTCGCGGAGCGTTGCCGGGAACTGCGTTTTGGTTCGGGGGAATCGTTGAGTATTGCTCAGCGGGCATTGGCCAATCGCTCGCTTCGCGTTCGTCGTGATTCCGAGCGCGGCACCATGACGATCTCGATTGAAGTGCCGCTGGAGAAAGGTGAGCTCTTCGAGAAAGCGCTCGACAAGGCGAGAGACGATGAGTGTCTGAAGGCGCCTGACTTGCAGGACACGTCCTGGTCGACAAGGCAGGCCGATGCGTTCATGACGATGGTGAGTGAGTACCTCTCAGGTGAGCAGAGCGAGGGCAGCAGTTCCGACAATCACTTGGTCACCATCCACGTGGATCAGTCGGCGCTGGCCAATGGTCAAGGTCGATCTTCGTTGCCGATCGAGACGGTCAAACGACTTTGCTGCGACAGCTCTGTTGTCGTCATGACCGAAACGAGCGAGGGCGAACCGCTATCGATTGGCCGGAAGACCCGAACTGTTCCGACCGGCATCGCAAGAGCCGTTAAGGCGAGAGATCATCACTGCTGCACGTTCCCGGGTTGCCGCAACAAGCGCTTCGTCGATCTACATCACGTCGAGCACTGGTCGAACGGCGGTGAGACCTCAGCGGACAATCTGATCCTGTTGTGCGAGAAGCATCACACGCTGGTCCACGAAGGTGGTTACCGCATCGACAAGGACTTCATGGACCGGTGGATCTTTGTGCGCCCCGATGGAGTTGCCATCCCGGACAACGGCTACCGGATCCCGGAGGTCTGCCCGGAAGGGTATCCTCCCGCGGGAGAGTCACTGCAAGTACCCGTAAACCGGGCGAACGAACCGCCGCCGCCGTTGTATTTGCACTGACCTCGTCGTCAGTCCCGCTCAAGCTCTTCCTTCAGCCTGATCCTCGCTGCCTGAAGGTCTTTCAGTACATCCAGCTGAATGCGCTGCAAGACTGCCTTGTCGCGGACGGCGGTGACTAGTGTCTGATTACCGAGTAATGTTTCCGGATCCGTGGCCAGACGCGGACCTGCAAAGGTCAGCGCCGCTGTGATCTTCGGCGTGACCGCGAGCGAGTAGCTGTACGACGTTTCGGTCTGGTCGATGGCGTCGATGTAGGCAGTTTCAAACCTGAGAATGGCGAGCTGCAGGTCTTTCGACTCGATCAGGTCGATCTTGCCGTCGTCAATCATGCGGCGCAGCGCAACGGGCCGTTGATTCGGGCCCCAGAGCTCGAATGTCGAGGCAATCTTGCCCGCAAACTCCCGCGATTCTTCTTCGCTCCAACTTTCTTTCAACAACAGCTGGCCGGCCCCAAAGCTGTCGGCCAGGGTTTGCTCGCGTCGCTCGATTTCTTCGTCGGCGGCTTCGATCGCAACGAGCAGATCCTCGTACAGAAAATTGATGTAGTAATCAGCCTCCTGGCGGTCCAGGCGATCCTGGTTCCAGGCGGTGATCTGCAGGCCGAGAAAGATACCGAGGACGACGACCACAAAATCGATGGTGACGGCCGTCCAGTTCTGCTCGGCGAGATTTCGGGACAGGCGTCTGATGATCATGCGTCGAGTCCGAGGTGATTGAGCAACAACGGCAACAACTTCTCAGCTGTTTCCTCGAGCGTCAATCCGATCCCAAGTCCCTTCAGGTCGGTCATTTGCAGTCCCTCGAAACCACAGGGGTTGATCCTTGAATAAGGCTCAAGGTCGCCGTCGACATTGACGACCATGCCGTGAAAGCTGCAACCGCGGCGAATGCGCAGGCCGACGCTCGCGAGCTTCACACCATTGACGTAAACGCCCGGCGCTTTCGGATCGGCGGCAGCCTCGACGCCATAAGCCGCGCACAAGTCGACGACGCTCTGCTCAAGTGCTGTAACCAGCGTACGCACACCGACCTTCGCGCGCTTGAGATCGATGAGAGGATAGACCATGAGCAGGCCCGGGCCGTGGTAGGTGACTTCGCCACCGCGATCGATCTGCACGACGTCGATATCACCGGGGGCCAGCAGGTGCTCTTTCTTGGCGTTAATCCCGAGCGTGTAAACAGGCTGGTGTTCGCAGAACCAGATCTCGTCAGGCGTGGACTCGTCGCGATCATCGGTGAACGCCTGCATCTTCTTCCAGAGCGGTTCGTAGTCCTGCCGGCCGAGGAACTCAGTCTTCAAAGCGCCATCAACACGTCTTCGTGGTCGGTGACATCCATGTAGATCTTGTCGAGCTGTTCCTGGCTCATTGCCGTGATGGTGACCGTGACCGAGACGAAGTTGCCATTCTTGCTGGGCGACGCTTTGATGGCTTCCGGCGCAACCGGGCCGGCGTGCTTCTCAACGAGCGAGACCGCGGTTGCACGGAACTCCGGTGTGTCACGCCCCATCATCTTGATGGGGAACTGGCACGGGAATTCGATGGCGCTTTCTTCGCTCATTATTCGAACCAGAGGCTGACGCTGTCACGAGTGCGCTGCCAGAACGAACCGTCGGGATTATCATCTAGCGCACGCAGGGGCGCGGACAAGAGTGTCTCGCCTTCCAGCGTGATATTGAGTTCGGCGACCGGCTGACCGGCCGCGAGCGGGGCCATGACGACGGCCGGCATGTCGAGCTGTGACTCGAGGCTGTCGTAAGCGCCGCGCGGCACGGTGATGTAGAGATCTTCGAGTACGCCAAGCCGGGACATTTCGTTGGCTGACTTCCAGACACGCGTTGTGGAGATCTCTTCGCCGGCCTTGAAGATCAGGTGGGTCTCAAAGAAACGGAAACCGTAGTTGAGCAGCGCCTGGCTGCCATCGGCGCGGGCCTTGTCACTGGCGGTGCCAAGGACTACCGAGACGATGCGCATGCCGTTACGACTGGCCGAGGCGACGAGGCAGTAGCCGGCGTCATCGGTATGGCCGGTCTTGATGCCGTCGACCGAGTCGTCACGGTACAGCAGCGTATTACGGTTGCGCTGCTTGATGTCGTTAAACGTGAATTCTTCGACAGCGTGCCACGGGTAATACTCGGGGAACTGCTCGATCAGCGCCTGCGCGAGGAGTGCGAGGTCGCGCGCGGTGGTGATGTGGCCTTCAGCCGGCAGGCCGGTTGCGTTGCGGAAGTTGCTCGAGGTCATGCCGAGGGCGACGGCGTGCTGGTTCATCATCTCGGCGAACACGGATTCGCTGCCCGCGATGTGCTCGGCGAGCGCGACGCCGGCGTCGTTGCCGGACTGCACGATCAGGCCGAGCAGGAGGTCTTCAACGCTGACCTGCTTGCCGACCTCGATAAACATGCGCGAGCCTTCGGTGCGCCAGGCTTTTTCGCTCACGGTCACCATTTCCTCGAGTGAGATCTGGCCCTGCTGCAGGGCACTGAAGACAACGTAGGTTGTCATGATCTTGGTCAGGCTGGCCGGGGCGAGCTGAATGTCGGGATCGTGCTCGGCGATCACGTGGCCGGTCTTGGAATCGATGACGAGGTAGCTCTTGGCGCCGATGATAGGCGGGGCCGGGGTCGGCATCGGGGCGGCGTAAGCCGTTGAAACACATACGAGTACGAAAAGCAGCGTGGCTGCAGCAAAACGCTGGAACATTAAGGGCCCTGTTGCGAGGTTCGGTAAATCAGCCGCTATTGTACGCGGCTATTCGGCAATTAGGTACGGATCGAGGATGCCGATGTTCTCGAGCTCTTCGACGAGTACATCGTACTGCACCACGTCGGCGACGGGGCCGATGCGTACGCGGAACAGCGGGGTGCCACCCGAGCTGTCAGTGACGACGAAAGCGTTGTTAATTCCGGACTGCTCGAGCAGCGCGAGACGCCGCGACGCATTGCTGCGATCGCCAAAGGCGCCGACCTGGACGTAAATACTGTCCGCCACGACTTCCCGGGGTTTGGACTGCTCTTGTTTCGGGCTGCGAGGGTCGATGGCCGTGACTTCGACCATGCTGGTGCCATCGCTGACCATATCCAGCTTTATGGCGGCAGCGTACGACAGGTCGATGATGCGGTTATGCACGAACGGTCCGCGATCATTGACGCGCACGATGATGGACTTGTTGTTCTTGAGGTTGCGGACGCGCACGTAGGTTGGCAGCGGCAGCGTCTTGTGCGCGGCCGTCATCGCGTACATGTCGTACACCTCGCGATTCGAGGTCAGGTTGCCGTGAAATTTCTTGCCGTACCACGAAGCGACACCGCGCTCCTGGTAGCCATTGGCCGACGGCATGACGGTGTAGCGCTTGCCGAACACTTCGTAGACTGGGCCGTTGCCATATTTGCTGCGCGCTTCGGAGCGCGGCACGGCGTCAGGCGGCAGATCCGGAATGCGGGTGGAGCCGGGGCCGTCCTTTGTGCGATTACCGCCGCAGGCACTTACCGCGACGGCGGTGATGACAAGCAGCGCAAGCTTACGCTGCATCGGCGCTGACCTTGGCCGAGATCTGCTGGCCGAGCTGGTGCACGGCGAGCGCGTACATGACGCTGCGGTTGTAGCGCGTGATGACGAAGAAGTTATGGAAGCCGACCCAGTGTTCGGTACCAGCCGCGCCTTCGTAGGTCAGTAGTGTCCCGACGCTGTCCCCGGGCAGGTCGGTCGCGAACATGACGCCTTTCCGGCTCAACGAGGTGACCGTGTCCTCGGCTTTGAGTGTGTTCTTCGGTTTCGGTACGGCGCCTTCCCAGCCCTGGCCGAGGCTGGCCTGTGCGACGACTTCCTGGCCTTGCTTCCAGCCGTGCTCATTAAAGTAATTGGCGATGCTGCCGGCGACGTCCGCCCAGTTCTCCCAGATGTCGCGTTTGCCGTCGCCTGTCGCGTCGACAGCGTAGGCACGGAAGCTGGATGGCATGAACTGCGGCCGACCCATTGCGCCGGCGTAGGAGCCGAGCGGCACGGTGGCGTCGACGTCTTCCTCGCGCGCGAGGATCAGGAATTGCTTGAGTTCATTGGTAAAGAATTTCGAGCGCGGCGGGTATTCGAATGCGAGCGTTGCGAGCGCGTCGATGACGCGGTCCTTGCCCGTGATACGGCCGAAGTAGGTCTCGACGCCGATGATGCCAACGAGCATTTCGATTGGCACCCCGGTCTCGAGCTGGATGCGCTCGAGCATCTCGCGGTTTTCTTTCCAGAAGGTCGCGCCGGCGTTGACGCGTTCCTTGGTAATGAAAATCTTGCGGTAGTCGGCCCAGGTCAGTTTCTTCTCGGCCGGCGTCGAGATCTTGCGAATGATCGAGGCCTTGATTTCGGCCTTGCCGAGCAGTGCACGTAGCTCGTCGCGATCGAAGTCGTGGTCGGCGACCAGTTCGTCAACGAACCTGACAACATTGTCCTGATCGAGATTAACCGGTCGATCAACTTCTTCAGCAAATGCAGTGGCGACGGAAAGGAGGGAGGCGAGGAGCAGTGCGAGCGATCGTA
This sequence comes from Woeseiaceae bacterium, assembly GCA_965224725.1. GTDB lineage: Bacteria > Pseudomonadota > Gammaproteobacteria > Steroidobacterales > Woeseiaceae > UBA1847. The sequence continues at coordinate 1,814,544 of CBDCZZ010000002.1, read as the reverse complement.
ACGGCATCAATGTGGCAACAATTTCCGGTGAGAATGAATCGACATCAGAATACCGAATCCCGCCATCAGCGTCACCATGGAGGTGCCGCCGAAACTGACGAGCGGTAACGGCACGCCGACTACCGGTAACAGCCCCGTAACCATAGCCGTGTTGACGAATACGTAAACAAGGAACGTGAGGCTGATCGAACCGGCGAGCAGACGAGAGTAGGTGTCCGGTGCCTGCGAGGCGATATACAGGCCGCGGCCGATGACAAACATGTAGAGGGCGAGCAGCAACAACACGCCAAACAAGCCGAATTCCTCTCCGAGTACCGCGAAGATGAAGTCGGTGTGGCGTTCCGGCAGGAATTCGAGCTGCGCTTGCGAGCCGTTGGTCCAGCCCTTGCCAAACAGGCCACCCGAACCGATCGCGATCTTCGACTGGATGATGTTGTATCCGGCGCCGAGCGGATCGGCCTCGGGATTGAACATCGTCAGCACGCGTTGTTTCTGATAGTCGGGCATGAAAGGCCACAGCGCCATGGCGGCGGGCACGGCAAGTGCCGCGAGGCCGAACATGAGTTTGTAGGACATACCGGCGAGCACGATGACGATAATTCCCGATGCAGCGATCAACAGCGAGGTGCCGAGGTCGGGCTGGCGGTTAATCAGGATTGTCGGGATAGCAATCAGCACGAGCAGGATCAGCAGGTGGCCGGCCTTGGGGGGTACCTGCCGGTCGTGCAGGAACCACGCGGCAATCATCGGTACGCCGAGCTTCATGGCCTCGGATGGCTGGAAGCGGATGCCGATGTTCAGCCAACGGCGCGCTCCCTGGCCCATGTCGCCCTTGGTGAGTACGAGGATCAGCAGGACGATACCGGCGAGATAGGCCCACGGCGTCCAGCGGCGCAGGAAGTCGGGCGGCAGTTGCGCGACGATAATCATTGCGACGAACGCAACGCCAAGGCGCACGGCCTGGTTGACGAGCAGGCGTGGACTTTCGCCGACCGCGCTGTAAAGGACGAGCAGACCGAAACCACAGATCAGCAACAGGCCGCCAAGCAGGGGCAGGTCGATGTTGAGGTTGCGGACCAGCGCCGAGATTCCTCGGCCGGAGTTTGCCCTTGGGGTGAACATGCGCTGTGTTTCAGTCAGTCGCATTGTCGAATCCGAGGTACTTGTCCATTACGGCCTTGGCAACAGGCGCGGCGATATTACTGCCGCTTTCACCGTTCTCTACGATGACGGCCACGGCGATCTGCGGGTCTTCAACGGGAGCGAACGCTATAAACAACGCGTGGTCGCGCTGGCGTTCCTCGAGTTCAACTTCGTCGTACTTCTCGTCCTGCGCAATCGAGACAACCTGCGCCGTGCCGCTCTTGCCAGCCATGGTGTAGCCGGCGTTCATGCCGACGGCGCGGGCCGTACCGCGCGGGCCCTGCAGGACATCGTGCATCGCTTCGATGATGTAGTCCCAGTAGAAGTCGGTTTCCACGGTCACGTCGTCGAGTCTTTCGGGACGGGTCAGGTCGCGTTCACCGGTCAACGGGTTTTCGACCGCGGCTACGAGGTGCGGGCGGTAACGGACACCGCGGGTGGCGATGGCTCCCGCGGCCGACGCAAGTTGCAGCGGCGTGGCAAGCATGTATCCCTGGCCGATCGAGTTGATGACAGTTTCGCCGTGGTACCAGCGTTTGTGGTCGCGCTCGCGGAAATTATTGCGCTTCCAGTCGCGCGACGGGTTGATTCCGGCGCGTTCGCCGCCGATGTCGATCCCGGTCGGTGTTCCGAGTCCGAACATCCCGAGGTAGCGATGCATGTTGTCTATGCCGAGCTCACCGGAAATTTCGTAGAAATAGATATCGCAGGACTGTGAGATGGCATCGTGCAGGTCGACGGGACCATGACCTTCCGGTTTCCAGTCGCGGTAACGATGATCGTCGTTGGGCAGCTGGAAGTAGCCGATGCACGTGCTCTTGCGAGTCAGGTTGGTGGTGTTGGTCTCAAGTGCGGCGAGCGACAGGATCGGTTTGATGGTTGAGCCGGGCGGATAAGTACCGCGCACCGCGCGATTGAACAGCGGCAGGTCGGGGTTTTCCTGCAATGCGGCGTACTGCGCCGTCGTCATTCCGACGGCGAACAGGTTCGGGTCGAACGAAGGGGCGCTGACAAGCGTGAGGATTTCACCGGACCAGGGATCGAGCGCGACGACTGCGCCGCGTCTTTCGCCCAGTGCTTCTGTCGCGACCTGCTGTAACTCGGTGTCGATACTCAGGTAGATATTGGCGCCGGGCTCGGGAGACTGGTCGGCGGGCAGAGAATCGAGCAGTTCGTTATTGCCGGCAGGAACCTGCCTTCCGCGTGCGTTGGTTACGACATTCCGATGTCCAGCGGCACCATGCAGGTCAGACTCGAAGCTGTTCTCGACGCCGGTTTTGCCGGTATGCGACGAGCCAGCGTAACGCGCGGCATCGAGCCGCTGCAGATCGTTCGTGCTTAACGCACCGACGTAGCCGACGGCATGCGCGAACAGTTCACCGTCAGGGTAGTGGCGGACCAGGCGTGGCTGGAAGTCCACACCCGGGAAGCGCGGTCGCTGGATCGCGAAGTTGGCGATTTCCTCATCGGTGAGTCGAAAGCGCAGCGTGACGGGCTTGAAGCGCTGGCCCGAAACGGCGAGATCGCGAATACGTGGGATGTCGTCGGTTTCGATCAGGTTAATGGCGGCGAGACGCGACAGCGTGTCGTCGAGATCTTCAACCTGCTCGGGAATCAGTTCGAGCTGATAGGCCGGCAGGTTCTCAGCGATGATGCGGCCACGGCGGTCGCGAATCAGGCCGCGATTGGGTGGTACTGCCTGGATGCGGTAGCGATTACCTTCGGACTTCTCGGCGAACTGTTCGTGGTCGAAGACCTGCAGCTGCACCAGGCGCGCGATAACCACGCCGAGCATCATCACGGAGATGACGCTGCAAAGCACCACGCGCGCGACGAAGATTCGACGCTCCGAGTGATGGTCCTTGATGGGCGATAGCAGTGCCACTAGGCGCGAGCGCGGACGCGCACGCCCGACAGCAAGGTATGGATGACGGGCCACAGCAGCGTACCCGTGATGACCGGTCCCCAGTAACTGACGGCCGGTGCCTGCACGTCGGCGACGCCGTTAATCCAGAACAGGAGGAACTGGTACATCGCGAGCAGCGCAAACACCGTGGCTGTCAGCTGTGACAACGGGAACACGCGCATCAGCAGGTGCGAACGCACAGTAATAAAGGTGATCGCACACAATGCGACGGCGTGCTGTCCCAGCAGGGTACCCATCGATACGTCGAGAATGATGCCGGTGATCCAGGCGCAGCCGACGCTCCAGCTGCGCGGCAGGCGCATGGCCCAGTAGATCATCATCAGCGTCAGCACATCGGGCCGGAACGGGCTCAGGGCGTCAGGCAGCGGCATCATCATGAGCATCAGGCCGATGAGCAGCGAGACAATGACCGGGCCGCGGCGCGCCATGCCGTTACTGCTCATGATTTTCGCCTCCGTTGCCGGACCAGATCATCATGACCTCGCGAACCTGGCCGAGTGACGCAGTTGGCACGGCGGTGACTTCCGCATACGGGTTCTGCGGGTAACGCACGACGGACTCTACGACGGCGACCGGGTACCCGGCCGGGAAGGCGCCACCCAGTCCTGAGGTGACAAGCAGGTCACCAACTTCGATGTCCGCGCTGTTGACGATAAATGGCAGGTCGAGGCGGTCGATTTCGCCGGTGCCTTTGGCAATCGTGCGCAAGCCATTGCGATTTACCTCGACCGGCAGCGCATGGCCCGGGTCGCTGATCAGCATGGCGCGCGATGTGAGCGGGCCGGCCTCGATGACCTGGCCGATGACGCCGTCGGCATCGACGAGTGCCTGGCCGTCGTAGACCCCGTCGTTGCTGCCGATGTCAATGACAAGGCTGTGGTCGTACTGGCCGGCATTCACGGACATGATTTCCGCGACGCGCACCTGGTCGCGCACCGTGGCGCGCGCGTCGAGCATGCCGCGCAGTCTTGCGTTCTCGGCTTCGAGCGCGTTGAAGCGCTGCAAGCGAGCCTTGGTTAGCAGGAGCTCGGCCTCCATGCGCGCAATCTCGATCTCGAGGTCGTTGCGCGAACGCGAGGAGTCGCCCATCCAGTTCCAGAGACGCACCGGCGCGTCAACGGCGACCCGCAATGGGTACACGGCAGCACTGATCGTATTGCGCACGGTGTCGAGAAAGTTTGCGCGCTGGTCGGCGTACATCAGCGCGACGCCCGCAAGTATAAGTACGACGGCCCGCAGGCCGAGTACCGGAATGCGTGCGGGATTACTCTGGGTTTCCCGGGATGCGACCATCTGCCGGGACTCGGCCTACTCCAGGCCGAATACGGCCGGACCGTGCTCGTCGATGAGCTCGATGACTCGTCCGCCACCGCGGGCGACACAGGTCAGCGGGTCGTCTGCGATGACGACCGGCAGTCCGGTCTCTTCCATCAGCAGCTTGTCTAGGTCGCGCAGCATCGCGCCACCGCCGGTCAGGACGATGCCGCGTTCGGCGACGTCGGCACCAAGTTCCGGCGGCGTCTGCTCGAGCGCTTCCTTGACCGCGCCGACGATGCCCTGCAGCGGTTCCTGCAGCGCTTCGAGAATTTCGTTGGAGTTGAGCGTAAAGCTGCGCGGCACACCTTCCGAGAGGTTACGACCCTTGACCGAAATCTCGAGCACTTCCTGGCCCGGGAATGCGGAGCCGATTTCGTGCTTGATGCGCTCGGCGGTCGCTTCACCGATCAGGATGCCGTAGTTACGGCGCACGTAGTTGGTAATGGCTTCGTCGAAGCGGTCTCCGCCGATACGAACCGACGCGGCGTAGACGATGCCATTCAGTGAGATGACGGCAACTTCCGAAGTACCGCCACCGATGTCGAGGACCATCGAGCCGCGGGCTTCGTGCACCGGCATGCCGGCGCCGATGGCAGCGGCCATGGGCTCGTCGATCAGGTGGACCTTGCGGGCACCGGCACCTTCGGCCGATTCGCGGATAGCGCGGCGCTCGACCTGTGTGGAGCCATAGGGCACGCAGATCAGGACGCGCGGGCTCGGCCGGAAGTAACGCGATTCGTGCGCCTTCCTTATAAAGTGCTGCAGCATCTTCTCGGTGACCGTGAAATCGGCGATAACGCCGTCTTTCAGGGGCCGAATGGCCGTGATGTTGCCCGGGGTGCGGCCCAGCATGTTCTTGGCTTCCATTCCGACCGCTTCAACGATGCGGCCGCCGCGACCTGTATCTTCACGGATCGCCACTACGGACGGTTCGTCGAGCACGATGCCGGCGCCCCGGGAGTAAATCAGGGTGTTGGCGGTGCCAAGGTCGATGGACAGGTCATTGGAAAAATAACCCAGGATATTCTTGAACATGCAGGTTGGAGCCCAGAAAGAGATTAACGGCGTAATCTAGCAACCGATACGACAATCCACAAGGTTCATGTATTATTGCGTCCCCGCTCACGCGGGCCCCGACTATCACACTGAAAATTCCGGAAAAACACCGTGTCTCTCGACAAAGATCAGGTCCGGCACATCGCGATGCTGGCCCGACTCAAATTGACCGATGACGAGTACGCCGAGAGCGTCGAAAAGCTCTCGAAAATCGTCGATTTCGTCGACCAGCTGTCCCAGGCGGACACTGACGGCGTCGTGCCAATGGCGCACCCGTTAGACGCAGTCCAGAGGCTGCGCGCGGACGCCGTAACCGAGCCGAATGAGCGAGATCATTACCAGGAAAATGCGCCGTCCGTGAGCGGCGGGCATTACCTCGTACCGAAGGTGATTGAGTGATGGGGCTGCACACGAAAACGGTCAGCGAAATGCTGGCGGGCCTCGAGGCCGGAGAGTTTACGTCGGTCGAACTGACCGGCGCGTTGCTGGATCGCATCGCGGCCGAAGATGAAAAGCTCAACGCGATGATCACAATCACACGCGACGAAGCTCTTGCAGCGGCGGCTGCGGCTGACGCAGTTCGAGCCGCGGGGAATGCCGGCGCGTTGTGCGGTGTGCCGATTATTCACAAAGACATCTTTTGCACGAAGGGCGTGAAGACGACCTGTGGTTCGAAAATGCTCGACAATTTTATTTCGCCGTACGACGCGACGATTGTTGAGCGGCTTGCCGATGCCGGCGCCATCGTGCTCGGCAAGGCGAACATGGACGAGTTCGCGATGGGTTCGTCGAACGAGACCAGCTACTTCGGTCCGGTTCGCAATCCGTGGGATCTTGAGTGTTCGCCAGGCGGGTCGTCAGGCGGTTCGGCTGCATCGGTTGCGGCGCGTTTCGCGCCGGCCGCAACGGCAACGGATACGGGTGGCTCAATTCGTCAGCCGGCGGCTCTGACCAATACGGTTGGTCTGAAGCCGACCTACGGTCGTGTTTCCCGCTACGGCATGATCGCGTTTGCGTCGAGCCTCGACCAGGCCGGCACGATCACGCGTACGGCTGAGGACGCGGCGCGTCTGCTTGGTGTCATGGCTGGTTTCGATGAACGTGATTCGACATCTATTGACGAGCCCGTGCCCGACTACGTTGCCGAGCTTGGCGATTCGATCGAAGGCCTGAAGATCGGCATCGTGCGCCAGCACTTTGACGAGGGCCTGGAGGCCGAGACCGGTGAGCGCGTCAAAGCAGCGATCGCGCAGCTCGAAGCGCTGGGCGCGTCGACGGTCGAAGTCGACATGCCGAACATCGACTTGTCCGTACCCACTTATTACGTTGTTGCGCCGGCCGAATGTTCGTCAAACCTGTCACGCTTCGATGGCGTGCGCTTCGGACATCGTGCGGACAACCCGGAGGATCTGCTGGATCTCTACTGCCGCAGCCGTGGCGAAGGCTTCGGCGACGAGGTGAAGCGCCGCATCATGACGGGCACCTACGTGTTGTCGGCGGGTTACTACGACGCTTACTACCTGAAGGCGCAGCAGGTTCGCCAGTTGATCGCCGATGATTTCAAGAATGCGTTTGCGGACGTGGATGTCATCGCCGGTCCGACGGCACCGTCACCAGCGTTCAAGCTGGGCGACAAGGTCGACGACCCGATCCAGATGTACCTGAACGACATTTACACGATCGGCGCAAACCTGGCCGGACTGCCGGGCATCTCGGTGCCTTGCGGATTTGTCGACGGCTTGCCGGTTGGACTGCATCTCGTGGGCCCGCACTTCGGTGAGAGTGTGCTGCTGCGCTGTGCGCACCAGTACCAGGGCGCAACCGAGTGGCACACACAGACTCCGGAGGGCTTCGCATGAGTTGGGAAGTCGTCATCGGTCTCGAGATACACACGCAACTCGCGACCGACAGCAAAATTTTCTCCGGTGCCTCGACCGCATACGGTGCAGAGCCGAACACGCAGGCCTGCCTGGTCGACCTTGGCTACCCGGGCGTGCTGCCGGTTCTCAATGAAGAAGTCGTGCGCATGGCGACGATGTTCGGTCTTGCTGTCAACGCAACGGTCGCGCCGCGTTCGGTATTCGCGCGCAAGAACTACTTCTACCCGGACCTGCCGAAGGGCTACCAGATCTCGCAGTACGAGTTGCCAATTGTCGAGCACGGTGAGTTGTTCATCACGGATGCTGACGGCAATGAGAAGCGCATCGGTATCACGCGCGCGCATCTTGAAGAAGATGCCGGCAAGTCGGTGCACGAAGGCTTCGACGCGAGTTCAGGTATCGACCTGAACCGTGCTGGCACGCCGCTGCTTGAGATCGTTTCGGAACCGGACCTGCGTTCGGCGAAGGAAGCGGTCGCGTACCTGAAGAAGATCCATTCGATCGTGCGCTACCTTGGTATCTCCGACGGCAACATGCAGGAAGGCTCGTTCCGTTGCGACGCGAACGTGTCGGTGCGGCCGAAGGGGCAGGAAGAATTCGGTACGCGTGCCGAGCTCAAGAACCTGAACTCGTTCCGCTTCATCGAGAAAGCGATCAATTTCGAGGTCGAGCGCCAGATCGACCTGATCGAGGATGGTGGTGAAGTTGTGCAGGAAACGCGCCTGTACGACGCGGACAAGGACGAAACGCGTTCAATGCGTTCGAAGGAAGAGGCGAACGACTATCGCTACTTCCCGGATCCGGACCTGCTGCCAGTCGAGATCAGTGCCGAGTACATCGACGCCGTGCGCGAGACGCTGCCGGAACTGCCGGCCGCGAAGCAGCAGCGTTTCGTCGATGAGTACGGACTGAAGGCCGATGACGCCGACATCCTGACGGTGAGCCGTCCGCTGGCCGATTACTATGAGGCTGTTGTTGCGGCGACTGATGCCAAGCCGCAGGCGGCGGCCAACTGGGTTGTCGGTGACCTGACTGGCGCCCTTAACAAGGAAGGCCTCGAGATCGGCGACAGCAAGATTTCTGCGGAGAACCTGGCAGGACTGGTTTCGCGCATTGCGGATAACACGATTTCGGGCAAGATCGCGAAGCAGGTATTCGAAGCGATGTGGGCGGGCGAAGGCTCGGCTGACGAGATCATCGAAGCGAAGGGCCTGAAGCAGATCACCGATTCGTCGGCGATCGAGGCGATAGTCGACAAGGTCATCGAAGCGAACCCGTCGCAGGTTGCCGAGTTCAAGGCAGGTAAAGACAAGCTGATCGGTTTCTTCGTCGGCCAGGTCATGAAGGAATCGAAAGGCCAGGCCAACCCGGGCCAGGTCAACCAGATCCTCAAAGACAAGCTGGGTTAATGTCTGCCGACTCCGTCATTCCGTTCTCGTTCGAGACGCTGCCGGTGCGTGGCGCGCTGATTCATATGAGTCGCTCGTGGCGGCGTATGCAGCGCGATCACGACTACGCGCCGCTGATCGCCGAGACGCTCGGCCATGCGGCCGCGGCAACGGGCCTCATTGCGCAAAGCCTCAAATTCGACGGCGCGATTACCCTGCAGCTGCAGGGTGCCGGCGCTTTGCAGATGCTCGTGATGCAGTGCACCTCGGATCACGACATGCGTGGTATGGCGGTGCTGGAGGAGGGCACTGAGGCGGCCGACTTCCGTGAACTGACCAACGGTTCGCACTGCGCGATCACGGTCGATTCGGGTGATCGTCCGTACCAGGGCATCGTCGCGGTCGATGGCGATAACCTGTCGGAAAGTCTCGAGCACTATTTCGAGCGTTCGGTGCAGGTGCCGAGTCATATTGCGCTGGTGGCGAACGACGAATTGGCTGGCGGCTTGCTGCTGCAGCAGATGCCGGGCCAGCCGATCGGGGAAGACGACTGGAACCGGCTGCACTTTCTCGCGCAGACGCTGACCACCGGAGACTTCGAAGGCGACGCCGGGCTCGAACTGATTGGCAAGCTGTTCGCCGAAGACGACGTGCGCGTATACGAGTCGAAGCCCGTCGATTTCCGCTGTCGTTGCTCGGGCCAGAAGGCTGAGGACGTGCTCAAGATGCTGGGCGAGGAAGAGGCGCGTGCCGCGCTCGAAGAGCTCGGCGATATCCGCATCGTCTGCGAATACTGCGGCCGCGAGCGCACTTACGACTCCGTGGACGTGTCCCGCCTGTTCGCCGACAACGTCGTACCAGCTCCCGATTCCATGCAATAAGTTTGTTTGCGGGGCGAAAGCCTGTGCTACACTATTCGGCCAATATATAAAGATATTCTTATATCTTAATGAGTCCGGATACAGAACAACTCATGCATCGCCTCAAGGCGCTGGCCGATCCCGTGCGGCTGCGCCTTGTTGCGTTGTGCGGCGTCGCCGAGTGCTCGGTATCCGAGCTCACCCAGGTAACGGGTCTCAGCCAGCCGCGCATCTCGCAGCATCTGAAGGCGCTGATTGCTGCCGACCTGCTCGAACGATTCCGCGATGGCCAGTTTGTCTACTATCGCGTTGCGACCCGGGGTGACACGGCCATCTCGCGCAGACGGCTGTTGGGGCTGCTGTCTGAAGACGAGCCACAGTTCGGCCGCGATCTTGAGAGGTTGCGGGTGCTGCGCGGCGAGCAGGTCGAATCCGAGGCCGATTCCGACAGCGATCGTTCGCTGTATCGCGCGCTTGTCGAACTGACGGTCGCACGGCCATTAGGCGACCTGCTCGACATCGGTTGCGGCCAGGGCAAGATCCTCAAGCTGCTGGCGTCTCGTGCGCACCGTTCGGTTGGAGTCGATGTCGATTCGGACCAGCGTCGGCATGCGCGCGCTGAGTTGTTGCTGGCCGGTACGCCGAACTGCTCGCTGCGCCAAGGCGATATGCATGATCTGCCGTTCGACGATGGCGAGTTCGACACGATCATTCTCGACGATGTGCTGATGGGTGCCAGGGATCCGGCTGGGGCACTGGCCGAAGCGAGTCGCCTGCTTGATCCGGACGGCCGCATCCTGTTGCTGGCGTCGACCGCCAGTCACCCGGACGCAGAAATCCGCGAGACCTTCGCGAAGCTGTCTGCCGATACCGGCCTGCGACTCGCGCACCCACGACCAATTCCAAGAGTTAACCCCGGTTGGCTCCTCGCTGTCGCAACACCGGCCGACCGCGCCGACGTTGCTGCCTGAATAAAGCAAGAGAATCATGAACGCCAAGACTCCTCCCGCCGTTTCCTTTGAATTTTTCCCGCCCAATACCGAGGCGATGGAGAAGACGCTCTGGAGTTCGATCGAACACCTGTCGCCGCTGGCGCCAAGGTACGTTTCGGTAACCTACGGTGCCGACGGCTCGACGCGTGAACGTACTCACGCAGCGGTTGCGCGCATCATGTCTGAGACACAGCTCACGCCTGCGCCACACCTGACCTGCATTGGCGCAAGTCGCGGTGAAATCGACAACATCGCGCGCGAGTACTGGGACATGGGTGTGCGTCACCTTGTGGCGTTGCGCGGCGATCCGCCGAAGGATGTCACCACTTACGTGCCGCATCCGGACGGCTATGCGTATGCGTCGGACCTTGTTGCAGGGCTGCGTAAGGTCGCCGACTTTGACATTACGGTTGCCGCGTACCCTGAGGTGCACCCGGAGGCGCCGGACGCCGATTTCGATCTCGATAATCTCAAACGCAAGCTTGATGCAGGCGCCAGCCATGCGATCTCTCAGTTCTTCTTCGACATCGAGAAGTTTCTGCATTTCCGTGATCGCTGTGCAGCGGTCGGCATCGACAAGCCAATTGTGCCGGGAATCCTGCCGATCACGCGCTTCCCGCAGCTGACGAAGTTTGCCGAGATGTGTGGCGCGACGGTGCCCGAGTGGCTCGAGCATCGCTTCGACGGCCTCGACGACGACGCCGAGACACGTCAGATGATCGCGGCGAGCGTCGCGATCGAACAGGTTCAGACCCTGCAGCGCGAAGGGGTCGAAGAATTTCACTTTTACACGCTGAACCGGTCGGAACTCACGTTTGCGATTTGCCATGCGCTGGGCGTACGGCCGGGACAGGCAGCGGCGTAGGACAAGACGATGGAACGTAACGAACGAATTGAAACGCTGCTGAGTTCACTGGATGAACGCATTCTGCTGCTCGACGGCGCGATGGGCACGATGATCCAGGGCTTTGGACTCGGTGAAGACGACTACCGCGGCGCGCGCTTCGCCGACTGGAAGTACGACCTCAAAGGCAATAACGACCTGTTGTCGATTACCAAGCCGGAGGTCATTCGGAAGATCCACGCGGACTTTCTTGCGGCCGGCGCCGACATCATCGAGACGAACACGTTTAACTCGAACGCGCCGTCGATGGCCGACTACGGCATGGAGGGCATTGTCGCCGAATTGAATACGGCGTCAGCGCGTATTGCGCGCGAATGTGCCGATGCTGCTGAGAAGGAGACCGGTAAACCTCGCTACGTTGCCGGCGTACTCGGCCCGACGAATCGCACCGCATCGATTTCGCCGGACGTTAACGATCCCGGCTATCGCAACATCACGTTCGACCAACTTGCCGATACCTATGAAGTTGCCGCGGTCGCGTTAATCGAAGCCGGCGTCGACTTCCTGATGATCGAAACGATATTCGATACCTTGAATGCGAAGGCTGCAATCATCGCCGTGAAGCGCGCGTATCGTGCGACCGGTACCGAGCTGCCCGTCATGATCTCGGGAACGATCACGGATGCATCGGGCCGCACGCTTTCAGGCCAGACCGCAGAAGCGTTCTGGAATTCGGTGCGGCACGTGAACCCGTTCATGATCGGCCTGAACTGCGCGCTTGGTGCGCAGGATCTGCGCCAGTACGTTGCCGAACTTTCGAAAGTCGCCGACACGCGCGTTAGCGCGCACCCGAACGCGGGTCTGCCGAACGAGTTCGGCGAATACGACGAAACGCCTGAGGACATGGCGAAGGTTGTTGGCGAGTTCGCGACCAGCGGCCTCGTAAACCTGGTTGGCGGTTGCTGCGGCACGACCCCTGCGCACATCGCGGCCCTGGGCGAAGTCGTCGCGGGCGTTGCGCCGCGCACGGTGCCGGAGTTGCCGGTTCGACTGCGTCTTGCGGGCCTCGAGCCGTTCAATCTCGGTCCCGACGACCTGTTCGCCAATGTCGGCGAGCGTTGCAACGTTACGGGTTCGGCGATCTTCCGTCGTTTGATTGAAGCAGATGACTACACGGCGGCCGTCAACGTTGCCCGGCAACAGGTCGACAATGGCGCGCAGATCATTGACGTCAACATGGACGAGGGCATGCTCGACTCCGAGAAGGCCATGGTGACATTTCTCAACCTGATCGCGTCGGAGCCGGACGTCGCACGTCTGCCGATCATGATCGACTCGTCGAAGTGGACCGTAATCGAGGCGGGCCTCAAGTGCGTGCAGGGTAAGGCGGTCGTGAACTCGATCAGCCTGAAGGAAGGTGAAGAACAATTCATCGAGCAGGCGCAGTTGTGTCTCGACTATGGCGCGGCCGTCATCGTCATGGCATTCGACGAATCGGGCCAGGCGGACACAATCGAGCGCAAGGTCGAGATTTCGAAGCGGTCCTACGACGTTCTTGTAAACAAAGTCGGTTTCGATCCGGCCGACATCATTTTCGACCCGAACATCTTCGCAATTGCGACCGGTATCGAAGAGCACGCGAGTTACGGGCTCGACTTCATCGAAGCGACCCGCCGGATCAAGGAAGAATTGCCACACGCGCTGGTATCGGGCGGCGTCAGCAACGTGTCGTTCTCGTTCCGCGGTAACAACGTCGTGCGCGAAGCGATTCATTCGGTGTTCCTGTATCACGCGATTCGTGCGGGTATGGACATGGGTATTGTGAACGCCGGCCAGCTTGCGATTTACGAGGACCTGCCCGAAGAATTGCGCGAAGCGGTTGAGGCCGTAGTGCTGAACACGGACCCCGACGGCACCGAGAAGCTGCTTGCGGTTGCCGAGAACTACAAGGACCAGAAGAGTGGGGCTGCGGCGAAAGGCGCTGACCTGTCGTGGCGCGAGTTTGATGTGAACAAACGGCTCGAGTACGCACTCGTCAACGGCATCGATGAATACGTCGTAGATGACACCGAGGAAGCGCGCCAGAACACGACCCGGCCGCTCGATGTTATAGAAGGGCCGCTCATGGACGGCATGAACGTCGTCGGCGACCTGTTCGGCGCAGGCAAGATGTTCCTGCCGCAGGTTGTGAAGTCGGCACGTGTCATGAAGAAAGCTGTCGGCCACCTCGTGCCGTTTATCGAGGAAGAGAAAGACGGTGACATTAGCTCGAACGGCAAGATCGTGCTCGCGACTGTAAAGGGCGACGTCCACGATATCGGCAAGAACATCGTCGGCGTCGTGCTGCAGTGCAATAACTTCGAGGTCGTTGATCTCGGCGTCATGGTGTCCTGTGACAAGATTCTCGAGGCGGCGAAACGTGAAAGTGCGAACATCATCGGTCTTTCGGGGCTGATCACGCCGTCTCTCGATGAAATGGTGCACGTCGCGAGCGAAATGCAGCGCCTCGATTACGACCTGCCGCTGTTGATCGGCGGTGCGACGACTTCACCGGCGCACACTGCAGTCAAGATTGAGCCCAAATACGAAGGGCCTGTTATCTACGTCAAGGACGCATCGCGGTCGGTCGGTGTTGCCCAGGCACTCATCGAACCGGGGACGCGAACCGCACTGGTTGAGAAGACCCGTGCCGACAATGCGCGCCGCCGTGACCAGCACGCAAACAAGAAGCGCCTCGCTCCGCAGTTGTCACTCAATGAGGCACGTGCACGCAAGCACGCGATCGAATGGGACGGGTACGAACCGCCCAAACCGTCGTTCACAGGCAGGCAGGTCATCGAAGATCTCGACCTGAACATCCTGCGTAATTACATCGACTGGATGCCGTTCTTCAATGCCTGGGAATTCCACGGACGCTTCCCGCAGATTCTCGACGATGCGACGGTCGGTGAAGCGGCGACTTCGCTGTACAACGACGCGGTAGCGATGCTTGAGCAGATTATCGACGAGAAGTGGCTGACGGCACGGGCCGTGTTTGGTTTCTTCCCGGCCAATGCGCACGATCACGACGACGTGCATGTATACGCGGATGAATCGCGCGAGGACATTGCATACCGCCTGCATCACCTGCGCCAGCAACGCGCGAAATCTGAAGGGCAGCCACAGCATTGCCTGGCCGACTTCGTGGCGCCTGACGCAGAGGACTACATAGGCGCGTTTGCCGTTACGGCGGGCATCGGCATTGACGAACATGTCGAGCGCTTCGAGGCTGCGCACGACGATTACAGCGCGATCGTACTGAAGGCGCTCGCGGACAGGCTGGCGGAAGCATCGGCCGAGTACCTGCACGAAGTCGTGCGCAAGGAACACTGGGGTTATGCGTCGGATGAGGCGTTCACCAATGACGACCTGATTGCCGAGAAGTACAACGGCATCCGACCGGCGCCAGGTTATCCCGCATGTCCTGATCACACGGAGAAGGCCACGCTCTGGGAATTGCTCGATGTTGAAGCCAGCATCGGTCTGACCCTGACGGATTCGTTCGCGATGTTCCCGACCGCTGCCGTTAGCGGTTTCTACTACTCGCACCCCGAGTCGAAGTACTTCCCGGTCGGCAAGGTTGACCGGGACCAGGTTGAGTCGTACGCGGCTCGCAAGGGAATCAGCGTCGCGGAGGCCGAGCGCTGGCTGGCACCGAACCTGGGTTATGATCCGGCGGAGGCAAGCGCCGCATAACAACAAGAAAGGAGTGCCCGATGAACTGGGATGCACTGGGGGCCGTCGGAGAGCTGATCGGTACCGTCGCCGTTGTGGTGACGTTGTTGTACGTTGGACGGTGAAAACCTCGATCCTGACGAGGGCATGCAGTTTCTCGCAGCTGCAGTCGCCCGGCGGCAGGGAATTCTGGGACGAGCATGGCAAGTTTGGCGTGCACGAGGACTTCCGGAAGAATGTCGAACGAATTCTTGCAGAGGATGACAAACCCTACAGCATGGATTTTCAGGGCGGCGAGGATGAGCAAGCCTAGAACACTACTGTTGCTGCTGGTTGCGTTTGGGTTCACGAATGCAGCAGCGGACGATTACCTTGAAGCAAGAGCCGAGCTGGTCACGGCATACCAGGCGCAGGACTACCCGGCGATGGTGCTGGCCGCCGAGCGGGCGCTGGGCGCAAGGCCGGGCTTTCCCGGCGCACTCTTCAATCTTGCGATGGCGCAGTCGCTGAATGGCGAGCCCGAACGGTCGCTCCAGACCCTCGAGCAGATACTCGCCGGGAATGTGGACTTCGGCGCGGATGAGATGGATGTGTTTGCACCATTGCACGAGCTCGATGACTGGGATTCCTACGTTGCTCGCGTGAAGGCTCTGTATGAGCCGGTAGGCACCGCCGGTGAGATGAAGATGATCGAGGAGGGCGACTTCATTCCCGAGGGAATCGCGGTAGACGCCAAGGGTCGCGTCTACGTCGGCAGCATTCGCAAAGGCAAGATCCTGCGTCACGACAGCACGTTCAGGATCATCTCGGACGGGACCGGGCACTGGAGCGTATTCGGCATGCGCTTTCACCCTGATGGCACGCTCTGGTTTGCGAGTTCTGCCGTGGCGCAGCTGGAAAATGTCGGCGATGCGCAGGGTCAGGCGGGGCTGTTCCAGATCGACGTTGATTCCGGTGAGTTGCTCAAGTCGGCAATCCTGCCGGAATATGCGGACAACCAGGTACTCGGTGACCTGGTCATCGCCGACGCCAACACGATTTACACGACCGACAGCATTACGGGCGGGGTGTATCGCTACAATATCGACGCAAACGAATACGAAATTCTCGTTGCTCCCGGCAAACTGAATTCGCCGCAAGGGCTGGTCCTGGATCAGTCGGGCGGGTTCTTGTATATCGCGGATTACACAGGCGGCTTGTACCGGGCGTCGTTGATTGACCGGTCGCTTGCGAAGGTCAGGGTCGCGGACAGCGTCGTCGACTACGGTATAGACGGTTTATATCGACACGGCGATGAACTGATTGTGATCCAGAACGGGATCCGACCCCACAGGGTAGCGGCACTGAAATTGTCGGAGGACGGTATGGCGGTGACCGGGAGCAGGGTTCTGGCGTCGAACCTGCCCGACTTCGATGAGCCGACGCTTGGCGCGATTCGCGGCGACAAATTGCTGTTTGTCGCGAATTCCCACTGGAATCGTTTCGATGCCGAAAACCGCCTGCCTGAAGGGCTCGCGGGTCCAATCGTCTTGAAACTGGACCTCTCGGACTGAAAAAACCGACATTTTTTGTTGACAAGCTAAAACAGAATGACTATTCTGTTTTGCATGGTCAGAACACGCACATTCGATCCGGGCAGTGCCCTCACACAGGCCGTCGACCTGTTTGCGTCCAAAGGGTACGCGGACACGTCGATGGAAGACCTGGTGCAGGCGACCGGCGTGAGCCGCTACGGGCTGTATGGCACGTTCGGCAACAAGCGTGAGCTGTTCGAGCAGGCGCTGGAGCGGTACGCGGAGGGCATGGGCAAGAGCGCGTTCCTGCGACTGCTGGAACCGGGCGCGTCACTTGAGCATATTCGCGAGCTTTTCCGTGGGCGGATCGCCGACATGTGTTGTGAAGACGAGCACAAGGGTTGCCTGTTCGTACATACGGCCATGGGGCTTTCGCCGGAGGACGACGAATTGCAGGGTGTGCTGCTGCGGTTCATGAAACGCATGTCGAAAGCGTTCTCGATCGGACTTGATTCGGCGAAAGGTCGCAAGGAGATTCGTGACGACGTCAACGTTGAGAAGGCCGGGGAATTGCTCACCAGCACGATGTTTGGGCTGGCCGTGCTGAGCAGGTCGGGCTTTGACAAGGCGGTGCTGGAAGGCATCGTCGACAGCACCCTGGCCGGGTTCCAGTAGGCCGTTTTTTTTGCCTTAATCAGAACGATTGTTCTGTTTAAGTATTTGTACCAGAACGAAAGTTCTGATTTGAGTGAAAAACTGAGGAGAGAAACCATGAAAAAGTCAGCTATCGCAATAACCCTGATCGTACTGTTCGGCGCCAATGTCGCTTTTGCCGGCGTCCTGCGCACGACCGATGCTCCGGCCAGCAGCGTTGATACCTGTATCGCCCAGGTTGCAGCCCAGGCCGATTACGCCGGTGCCGGCAGCGTGACGCACGAAGTCGAGACTGAAGAGCGTCGGGTGTCAGGCCACAAGATGAAGATAGCGACGCTTGTTTACGGTGAAGGTGAAGTTATCCGTGAATATGCATCGTTCTGCGCGATCAACGACAACGATGAGATCAAGCGCTTCAATATTCGCCAGAAAGGCATTTGAGGTGCGGGCAGGACTTCCGCTGGTCGTCAGAGCGAGAGCGTGGCGATCAGCGGAAGATGGTCGGAGCCGATATCCGGTCCGGTTCCAATCTTACGCACGACAATCTGGCCGCTGACAAAGAGGTGGTCGATCGGAATCGAAAACAGGGAAACGCCTGCAGTCGGCCAGGTTGCGATTATCCCGAATCCCCTGCGCGCATTCAGAAGCGCGGTATCCGACTCAAACTCCAGCAAACGACGGTCCCACACTGTCGCATTGAAATCACCACTGACAATCGTCGGCCCGGACAGCGAGTTTACAAGATCGGCTATGTGCCGGATGTGTTCGTTTCGAGCCTTGAACAATTGCCCACCAAGCGGAATCGTCGGGTGAGTACTGACCAGGTTGACGGTCTTCTGCCCAATTGAAAGTGTTGCAACGATGGTCGGATATCCAAGCGGCGGGCTGTCGATATGACGGACCTGGTCAAACGGGTGTTTCGAGTACACCGCAATGCCGAAATTCGAATCACGTGGTTGCAGGTAGACATGCGGCCACTGCTGCCGCAGCGCATCGAGCCCCGTTTCCCAGCGCGACGTAAATTCCTGCACGAACACGATATCCGGGTCTTCGTTGCGTACCAGTTCAAGGAACCGTTCATATTGGTCGTTCCGGGCGAGGACATTGGCATGCAGCAGCTTCAGTGGTACGTCCGCTTCCACCGATTGCTCCATGTGCTCGAACCATGAAAGCACGTACCAGCCGTTCAGGACCGTGATCAGCGCAACTGCGCCTGTAGACCACCAGTCCCTGGAAGCGAAGCAGACCATAAACAGTACGATACCGGCCCAGAAATACTGGAACCGGAAGTGACTTGGCAGCTCGAAGGCCCAGTGCGGAATCCTGAGTGACGCAATGATCGAACAGGTAACGAGCAGGAACGCGGCTACCTGGATGAGGCCCGCTACGGTCACTGCCCTGCGCACGCTTCGCAGTCCTTGCGCTTCGCAATCCTCAGTGAACGGAATTCGGGTGTCGCTGCGTCGTATAGATGCAGCGTCGACGTATCAGTAGCTATACCCGCCAGTGCCTTGAGTGCTTCAACGGCCATCATGCTGCCAATGACGCCTGGTACCGGCGAAAGGACACCATTACCGGCACAGCTGTCGAGCGACTCATCAGCCTCTGCGTACAGGCAGCGGTAGCAAGGACCGTCGGCGTAATCGGGACCGAAGACGGCGAGCTGGCCCTCGAGCCGAATCGCGGAACCGGAGACCAGGCGCTTTCCCGCAAATACACACGCATCGTTGACCTGGAAGCGCGTCTGGAAGTTGTCGCAGCCGTCAAGGACCACATCGACATCCATGACCTGGTTCAGCAGGCGGTCACCTGTCAGTCGTTCACAGATCGGAGTGACCTGAATGTCCGGGTGCATGACCCAGAGTTTCTTTGCCGCAACTTCCGCTTTTGGCTTGCCGATGTCGTGCGGCGTGAACAGCACCTGTCGGCCCAGGTTGGTCTCGTCAACCGTATCGAAATCGCACAGGATGATGTGTCCGACGCCACTAGATGCGAGATATGCCGCGGTCGCACAACCAATACCGCCGACACCGATCAGGAGAACGGTGCCGGCGGCAATACGTTGCTGGCCGTCCGCACCGACCTGCGGCAGCGCAAGGTGTCGGGCGTCACGGCTGAGACTCATGGATTACTCGTCGATCGTGACTTCGGTAATCGTGACGGCGTCAACCGGGACGTCGCCGTGCATGCCCTTGTTACCGGTTGGCACGGCAGCGATCGCGTCTACGACATCCATGCCGTCGGTAACCTTGCCGAATACCGCGTAACCGAAGTCGCGGCCGCCATGGTCGAGGAAGTCGTTGTTCTTGAGATTAATGAAGAACTGCGAGGTTGCGCTGTCAACGACGTTGGTACGCGCCATCGCGAGCGTGCCGCGCTCGTTCGAGACACCGTTGTCCGCTTCGTTCTTGATCGGGTCGTTGGTCGGTTTCTGCTGCATGTCGGCATCGAAGCCGCCGCCCTGGATCATGAAGCCAGGGATGACGCGGTGGAAGATTGTGCCATTGAAGTGGCCTTCGCGGATGTACTGGCGGAAATTCTCCGCAGAGATCGGCGCCTGCTCGTCGAACAGTTCGACGGCGATGTCGCCGTGATTGGTCTTGATCGTGATCATGATGTCTCGTCTGTGGGTTTGGAGGGCGCCTGTGTACCACCTCGGCGCGCAACTGTCACGCGCGGCAGCCCGGCGAGGTCATTATGGCATGAGATATCCGTCCAGCCGTGCTCGGCAAGGACGCCGGCAACCTGCGATTCCTGCTCTGCGCCGTGCTCGATCATGAGCCAGCCGTCAGCTTCGAGCAGATCACCGCAGTCGGCTGCCAGAACGCGAATGTCGTCCATGCCGTCGGCGCCTGCGGCGAGAGCGTCGAGCGGTTCGTGCTGCAGGGCGGCAAGCGCCGGGTCGTTGTCGCGCACGTAGGGCGGATTGGAAACAACGATGTTGAAGCGCCGACCGGCAACCGGGCCGGCCCAGTTTCCGGCAATAAACTCGACATTTGGCAGGTTCAACGCCCGCGCATTCTGTGTCGCTACGGCGAGTGCCGATTCGCTGCGATCGGTGGCGGTGACCTGGCACAGTGGCCGCTCAGTCGCGAGCGCGAGCGCAATGGCACCACTGCCGGTGCCGAGATCCAGCAATTGCCACTCTGCCTTCCTCGGAATCTCGCGCAATGCGAGATCGACGAGCAGTTCGGTTTCGGGTCGCGGCACGAGCGTTGCCGGGCTGACGAGCAGCTCCATCGACCAGAATTCCCGGGTGCCTGCGATGTATGCCATCGGTTCTCCGCCAGTGCGCCGGGCAAGCAGCTTTTCAAAGCGTTCGACCGCGAGCTCGTCGAGTTCGTCCTCGGGGTGTGCAAACAGGTAGGTCTTGGAGACGTCGATCGTCTGGCACAGCAGCAGTTCCGCGTCGAGGCGCGGTGACTCGCTGATTTCCGATAGCTCTATCACCGCATGCGCGATAGCGGCATCAATCCTCATGTTCGCGTACACTCGCCAAAAATTTCCAATGAAACGATCTCGCCCATGAACGTGTATTCCAACATCCTCGAGATGGTAGGTAAAACGCCGATGCTTGAGGTGACCCACATTGACACGGGTCCGTGCCGCCTGTTCCTGAAGCTGGAGCTCATGAATCCGGGAGGTTCGATCAAAGATCGCATCGGCATTTCGATGATCGAGGAAGCCGAGAAACGCGGCGACATCAAGCCCGGCGACACGATTGTCGAAGCGACGGCCGGCAATACCGGCCTTGGTCTGGCACTCGTTGCGGCACAAAAAGGTTACCGCCTTGTCATCGTGCTGCCCGACAAGATGAGCCAGGAGAAGATTTTCAACCTGCGCGCGATGGGCGCCGAAGTCATCCTGACGCGCTCTGACGTGGGACGCGGCCACCCCGAGTACTACCAGGACCTCGGTCGCAGTGTTGCCGAGAAAGAAGGCGCGTACTTCATCAACCAGTTCGGCAATCCCGATAACCCGCTCGCGCATGAGTTGACGACCGGACCGGAAATCGTCGAGCAGATGGGTGGTGATCTCGACGCCATCGTGCTCGGGGTCGGATCCAGCGGCACGGTGAGCGGGCTCGGGAAGTACCTCGAGGACAACGCGCCGGATGTGGATTTGGTCCTGGCTGACCCTGTTGGTTCTGTGCTGTCCGACTACATTAACGAGGGCACGCTGGGTGAAGCATCCAGCTGGCTGGTCGAGGGTATCGGGGAGGACTTCATTCCCGACATTGCCAATTTCGACAAGGTTGTGAAGGCGTACCCGATCTCGGACGCCGAATCGTTCGCTGCGGCACGCGAGCTGCTGAAGAAAGAAGGCATTCTCGCCGGCTCGTCGTCGGGCACGCTGCTGTCGGCCGCGCTCAAATATTGCCGCGAGCAGACCGAGGCCAAAAACGTCGTCACGTTTGCCTGCGATACCGGCAACAAGTACCTGTCAAAATTGTTCAATGACTTCTGGATGGAGGACCAGGGCTTCATCCGGCGCGAACAGTACGGTGACCTGCGCGACCTGATCGGGCGCCTGCACGGTGAACGTGCAACGATTACGGTCGGACCGACGGATGTCCTGACGACAGCGCATAATCGCCTGCGCAATGCAGGGTTCTCACAGCTGCCGGTCATGGATGAGGGCAAGCTGGTTGGTGTCGTGACCGAGGACGCGATCATCCAGTTCGTCTACGGCCATCCGGAGCTCATGACGGCACCGGTGCAGGATGCGATGGAATCGGCGTTTATCAAACTCGAGAAGAGCGCGTCGGTGAACAACCTCGTCGCGATGTTGCGCGTGCAGCCGTACGCGGCGATTCTGGACGGTGATGACTTCCTCGGCCTGATCACACGCTCGGACGTGTTGAACTACCTGCGCAGGCAAATGTAGGGTTCAGCAATGACAGACAAGAAGAAAGATTTCGCGACACGCACGATTCACGCTGGCCAGGAACCGGACCCGACAACGGGTGCGATCATGCAGCCGATCTACGCAACTTCGACCTATGTGCAGTCGAGCCCCGGCGTGCATCAGGGTTACGAGTATTCGCGCACGCAAAACCCGACGCGCATGGCCTACGAGCGTTGCGTGGCGGACCTTGAGTCGGGGACGCATGGTTTTGCGTTTGCTTCGGGTATGGCCGCGACCGGCACTATTCTCGAACTGGTCGACAGCGGCAGTGAAATTGTTGCGATGGACGATCTTTACGGCGGCACGCGACGCTTGTTTGCGAACGTGCGTGAGCGCAGTTCGGGGCTGAAGTTTTCTTTTGTCGACCTGACGGACCTGGATGCTGTCGAACGGGCTGTCTCGGGCGAGACGAAGATGATCTGGATCGAGACGCCGACGAACCCGTTGCTGAAAGTTGTCGACGTCGACGCCGTTAGCGCAATCGCGAAAAGTAACGGTGCACTCGTCGTTGTCGATAACACGTTTGCAACGCCGTACCTGCAGCGGCCGCTCGAGCTTGGCGCCGACATCGTCATGCACTCGGCGACCAAGTTCATCAACGGTCACTCAGACATGGTGGGTGGCATCGCGGTCACGGCCAGCGATGCAATCGCCGAACAAATGGGCTACCTGCAAAACTCAATCGGTTCTGTCGCGGGGCCGTTTGACAGTTTTCTCGCGCTGCGCGGACTGAAGACGCTCGACGTGCGCATGGAGAGGCATTGCCGCAGCGCGCACGCGATAGCTGAGTGGCTTGAGAATGACAGCCGCGTGGACTGTGTCCTCTACCCGGGATTGCCGTCGCACCCGCAGCACGATCTTGCGATGCGGCAGATGGGTTCCGGCGGCGGCATCGTGACGTTTTTCCTGAAGGGCGGTATCGACGAGGCGCGCGCCTGTCTCGAGAAGTTCGAGGTGTTTGCACTGGCAGAGAGCCTTGGCGGCGTGGAGAGCCTCGTCGATCATCCGGCGATCATGACGCACGCCAGCGTCCCGGAAGAGGAACGAGCGAAGCTCGGTATCAGCGATTCTCTGATTCGGTTGTCGGTCGGGATCGAGTCACTCGACGACCTGATAGCGGATCTCGATCAGGCGATGGGCTGAGCCCAATGAATTGGGAAGCAACAGGTGCTATCAGCGAGATCATCGGCGCAGTGGCCGTCGTGATCAGTCTCATCTATGTGGCGGCGCAAATCCGCCAGAACACCAAGATGATGAAGACGACGGCGAAGCAGAACCTGACCGAGGCAACCCAGAGCATAATCTACGCGGCGATTGATCGCTCAGAAGAGTGGGTCAAACTGACGTCCGGTGTCGAGCCCTCGTCGCCTGAGGAAGACGCACGAATGTCGTTGCTGGTGCGCGCGATGCTCAGGGGCTTTGAATCGCAGTGTTATCAGTATGAATCCGGTTTGCTGGAGGACGATGAATGGCAAGCCCTCCGGCAAGCGATTCGGGATTTATGCGCGTTGCCGGGTGTAAATCGCTATTGGCAACAACTGAAGCCACAAATGTCGAAACGACTGCGAGCAGTCGTCGAGAACTGATCGTCAGTCGTCGGCGCGGATCATAAGCCACACAACGCCATGTTGAATCGCGAAGAACGAAGAATCTCTTAGCGCGTTCAAGCCGGCTTCAACCTGCCACATCTGGAAGAACGCACCGCCGAAGGCGCCGAAAATTCCGAACCAGATAATGACGGCCATTCCGGTGCCGGCGAGCGCGTACGTCTTGGCACTGTTGAAATCGTCGCTGCTGCCATCGCGAGCGCTGAACATGTCCCAGGCACCCTTGCCGGCGAGAATGCCTGCGGCCAGTTCCAGCAGGATGATTATCCAAAGCATGACTTTGACGAGCGCCGGTGATTTCACTGCAAACGCGAATGTGTTCGGGTAGGCCTCGTGACCTTCCATGGCTGCCATAGAACCCACAAACCATTCGGCAGATGGCAGGTTGGCGATATTCTGGACGGCGTAGAAAAGACAGAACAGCGAAGCAAATGCGGCAAGCGCAATTTTGATGTAGCGAATCATGTTGTTCCCCAAGTTAGTTGTTCTTGTTTTGTGAGGACCGAGTCTAATAGGCGACGCGGCGGGAGAAAAGCGTCAACAACACCGAAATCGCGAGGCACAGGCCGAAGATAATGCCGATGTCTTTCGGATTTGCGCCGCCGTCGACAATGCCGCCGACGATGAACGGGCCGAAGCCGCCGCCTACGAGCGTTGTCAGGCCATTGTATAGGCCGACGCCATTGGCGACCTGCGCGCGTGGCACGATGCGCTGCACTGTTGCGAACTCTGCGGCAGTGAATGCCGAGATGAAGAACACCGAGAAGCTCAACAAGGTCACGGTTAGCCAGACGACGCCGGCACCACCAGCCGTCAGTGCGCCCACCGCCATCACCCCGGCACAGAACATGCCGCAGGCCGCCGTCAGCGCTCTTCGATTTGTGCGATCGCCGATCTGGGCCCAAAGCGCGAGGCCGAGTAGTGAGGCGCCGTACGGGATTGCAGCCAGCCAGGCAAGGTCGCCATACTGCACACCGTCGATGTTCGCGAGATAGGTGGGTAACCACCCGGCGAAGCCAAGAGAGACCGCGTTGTTCAGGATGCCTGCACCGATCATAAGCTGGTAGGGACGACTCGCGAGCAGCGTCCAGATTGGGCGATCTTCGACATCGATGCGGCCTGCGTTTGCCTCGAGCTCAGCGGCCAGTTCCCGGCCGACTCGGGGGTGGTCGCTTGGCTGGTTGTATATGAAGCGCATGACGAGCGGCAGGCTGATCATGATGCCGCCGATTGCCAGCACATAAAAACCGGTCCGCCAGCCGTAACGTTCCATGATCGGTACGAGTATCAATGGTGCCGAGAGAACCGCGATAAACAGGCCCGATACCCACACGGCATTCGCTCGGGCACGTTCTTCGGGTGCGAACCAGCGATTGGTCAGCTGGTTCATCATCGGCGGGTGAATACCTTCCGAGATACCGAGCAGGATTCGGCTTGCCATAAACAGCATCAGCACCTGGCTCAGGATCGCGCCCATCGCCGTGAATAATGACCACAGCAGGATGATGACAACGAGGCTTTTGCGTGGCCCGAATTTCGCGCCGATCGGCGTCAGGAAGATATTCGCGAGTCCGTAGCCTGCATAGAACAGGCCCATCAGGAGTGAGCCTTTTTCGGCGGTCTCAGTTTCGCTCCAGCCTTGCTCCACCGCGATAAGTGGCATCGCCAGCGAAATGTTCAGGCGGTCGAAATAGGCGATAAGAAACGTGACGCCGAGCGTGGCGACGAGTTTCCAGCGCGCGAGTTTTTCCGTGTTACTGGCGATCGGCGTAGAGACGGTTCATGAACTCGACCAACAGCTTATCGCGAACCTCGTACGGCATGTTGTTCAGGAGGTTGTTGATGTCGTCCATACGGCTCGGGAGGTTGTTCGGGTCTATCCCGGCAGACTCACTCAGGATCGCGAACAGGTCGCCGCCACCATCGCCCTGCAGCAATGCATCGATCTCCGGTGGCAGTCCGTCGAGGCTCGCGACGGCTTTGTCACGGAGCGCAGCTTCGCAATCGCCGAGGTCGCGCAGGAATTCGTCAACATGCGGTGCGTTGTTGGCGCCTACCGACAGATGCAGGTTGGCGGGCGAATTCGAATAGCCGAACTGCGGCTGGATGTACCAGCCTTTCGCCTTCATGTCGTCGGCCAGCGCAAACATGTCGATCGTGTCGGAGGTGATAGAGAACAGGTTTATTTTCGGATCGCCGAGGACACGCAGCGAAGGCATCGCGTTGACGCCGTCGATGATTATTTTCGACGCCTGCTGGCATTGCTCGACCAGGCCGAGATAGCCGTCGCGCCCGATGTGCTGCAGCGCCGCCCAGCATGCGGCGACCGGGCCGCCACTCTTGGTCGAAGAGATCGTCGGATTGACGACCGAGTAACCGGTCCAGCCCGACCACGCGAAGATCTGGTGCTTACGCATCTCGCCGTCCTTGTACAGGATCGACGACGCTCCCTTGGCCGCGTAACCCCATTTGTGGAAGTCCATCGAGAGCTGCGTGACGCCCGGGACCGACAGGTTGAAGTTCGGGATGTCGGCGCCGAGTTCCTTCGCGAACGGCAGGTACATGCCGCCGACACAGGCGTCGACGTGCAGCAGGATGTTGTGGCGCGCCGCAATTTCGCCGAGCTCCTCGATCGGGTCAACCGCGCCGTGAGCGTAGGAGGGCGACGACCCAACCATCAGGATGGTCTGGTCGTTGATCGCTGCTTCCATCTGGGAAGGAATGGCACAGTAGGTATCCGGATCGACGGGAACGCGGATGGCTTCGATGTCGAAATACGCGCAGCCCTTGAAGAACGACGCGTGGCCGGTCTCGGGGATGACGATGTTCGGTTTCGTGATCTCCGGATACAGTGCGCGCGCGCGATCACGCGCTGTTTTGAGCGACAGCAGCAGGCTTTCAGTGCCACCGTTGGTGAAGCTGCCACGCGCGCCAGGTCCACCTTCATGCAGGTCGATCGCCATACCGATGACCTGGTTCTCGAGTTCGAGGCAGCTCGGGAACGACGTCGGGTCGAGTCCGTTTTCGACTAAAAACAGCGAGTACGCGTCCTTCAGCAGTTGCATGGCAACCGGGCCTGCGTCGTAGACGTAAGCAAAGACGCGACCGTCGGCCCATGGGACATCGTGCCCCTTGAGAGCCTCAAGTTCGGTCAGCAGTTCGGCCGGGTCTCGACCTGAGCGCGGGAATTTCATTGCGGGTCCTCCGTGGAAACGATAGGGTAGCGTTAATTGCACAAATGTCCAATGAAAACCGTGCCGAATTCTGGGAGAATTGCCCGCATGGCAGGGAGCAGTGCCGTCAAGGCAAACAATCGCGGGTCACGACCGAAAGGCGAACAAACCCGGCAGAAAATCCTCGATGCGACGCTCGGCGTCATCGCGCGCTACGGAGTGGCCGGTACGACGCACCGGGCAATCGCGAAGGAAGCCGGGGTACAGCTGTCGCTGACCACCTACTACTTCAAGGATCTCAACGAATTGATTGCGCTCGCGTTCCGACGATTCATGGAACGTGGGCACGCGGATATGGGCGTCGAATGGCAGAAGGCATTTCGCTACCTCGACCAGTTTTCGACACGCGAACTGAAAGACACGGATGTGCGCCGACGCATTGTCGAGTACTGCTCAAAACGCGTGCTGGACCACATGCGCTGGGGCCTGACCGAGTCACGCGAAGGGCTCGCGGTTGAGCACCATTTCTTTTTCGAGGCATTGAACGATCGCGAGCTGCAGAAGACGTCGGAGCAGCATCGCGCGGAACTCATGAAGCCGATGATCGCGTTCTGCCAGTACTTTAACGAAACCGACCCGGAGACTGACGCCAGTCTCCTGCTCGGCACGATCCTGCGGCTCGAATACGAAGCGTTGCCGTACGAAGCTGATGAGATTGATTTTGTGCGCATGCGCCGCGAGATCCGTCGCATCATGGGCTGGATCGTCGACATACAGTGAGGCAGGAACCATGAGCGAAGCTGCAGAGAACATTCCCGCGGCACCCGATTATTCAGACGATTTCGCGGGCCTGAAGTCCGTATTTGACAGCGATCGCACGCGCGACCTTGGCTGGCGTGCGGAGCAGTTGCGTGGCATCGAACGCATGATGGTCGAGTGTGAGCAGGAGCTTTGCGAGGCTTTGCACGCGGACCTCGGCAAACATGCGATGGAAGCCTGGTCGACCGAGGTGTCGTACGTTGCCGGCGACGCGGCCCTGTGTCGCAAGAACCTGAAGCGGTGGAGCAGACCACGCAAGGTGTCCACCGGCATGCTCGCGCAGCCCGGCAAGAGCTGGCTGCAACCCGAGCCTCTCGGTGTGGTGCTGATCATCGGTGCCTGGAATTACCCGCTGCAGCTGACGCTGGCGGGACTCGCGGCGGCAATTGCGGCGGGCAATTGCGCCGTAATCAAGCCGTCGGAACTTGCGCCGACGATTTCGGGAGTAATTGCGAAGCGCCTGCCGGAGTATGTTGATCCCAAAGCCGTGAAAGTTGTTGAGGGCGGCGTGCCCGAGACCTCGGCCCTGCTCGAGATGCCGTGGGACCACATCCTGTACACGGGCGGTGGCAACGTTGGTCGTATCGTTATGGCTGCGGCAGCGAAGCACCTGACACCAGTGACACTCGAGCTTGGCGGCAAGAGTCCCTGTATCATCATGCCGGACGCGGATCTGCTCACGACAGCGCGGCGTATTGTCTGGGGCAAGTTCACGAACGCCGGGCAGACCTGCGTGGCGCCGGACTACCTGCTCGTTGATGCAGATACCGAGGCGAAACTACTGCCGTTGCTGCGGCAGGCGATTACCGAGATGTTCGGCGAGGATCCGGAGCAGTCCGATTCCTACGGACGTATCGTCAATGATCGTCACTTTGAGCGCCTGGCATCGATGCTCGATACAGGTGAGGTCGCAATCGGCGGCCAGAGCAATGCGGAAACACGCTACATCGCGCCAACCGTTCTCGCTGGTGTGTCCGACGACAGTGCCGTCATGCAGGAAGAGATCTTCGGCCCGATCCTGCCGATCATGCGGGCCGAGTCACTCGACGAAGCGATCTCGATAATTCGCGCTGGCGACAAGCCGTTGGCTGCGTACCTGTTCTCGAAAGACAAGGCGGCTGAGGCCGAATTCCTGGCCAAGGTCAGCGCAGGTAATGTCTGTCTGAATGACACGATGATGTTCATGGCTGTGCACGACCTGCCGTTTGGCGGCGTCGGCGAGAGCGGCATGGGTGCTTACTCAGGGCGTCACGGCTTCGATACGTTCAGTCATCTGAAGTCGGTCCTGAAGCGCGGCTGGTGGCCCGATCTCGACGTGCGTTACGCACCGTACACGGACAAGAAATTCAAGCTGTTGCGCAAATTGCGCTAATGCTCAAACGCTCGCTCAAGATCTTCGCAGCGCTGGTCGCGTTGCTCGCAGTCTGTGCGTACTCCTATTTGCAACTGTCTGTCGCGTCTCCCGGTGACTTTGAGGTCGCCGGTATCGCCGAAGAGATCGAGATCCGCTTCGATGCGCAACTGCGTCCGTTCGCAGACGCAACGTCGCTGGAAGACGCATTGTTCGCGGAGGGCTGGCTACATGCGCGTTACCGCACCTGGCAGATGGAGCTGCTGCGGCGTGCAGGCAAGGGGCGCCTGGCCGATGGGCTGGGAGCGAGCCTGCTCGAATCGGATATCGCGCTGTGGCGTGCCGGCGTGCCGCAGCTTGCCGCTCGGCTCGAAGCGGATACAGCTGATTTTTCCGCGATCGACGCGTACATCGCCGGCGTCAATGCAGGCCTCGACTCGCTGCCTGCCCGGCCACCCGATCTGCTACTGACAGGCATCGATCCTGAACCGTGGACTCGCTACGACGTCTTTGCCGTGGCCGCGATTATCGCGTTCCAGACTGCCAACAACATGGACCGGGAGTTGCTGCGCCTGTCGCTCGCGAACCTGCTCGACGACGCGCATCTGAGCGTCTTTTTGCCCGACGAAAGCACACGCCCGGGATTCCCGTATGTGCTGCGTGACCCGCAGCTGATGACTGCCAGGCGGTTCACAGACGCGCTCGATGCTTTCGAGACTCGCTTGTTGCCAAACGCTGCGTTCGGCAGCAGTGGCTGGGTCGTATCACCGTCGCGCTCGGCGTCGGGCAATGTGCTGTTCGCATTCGATTCGCACGATGCGTTGAACCTGCCGAACCTGTTCTACGAGGTTCACCTGTTCTACGGGACGGGCAAGAGCATTCGCGGCTGGTCGACGCCCGGCCTGCCCGGGGTGATCAACGGCTACAACGAAAACATCGCGTGGGGCCTGACAAATATCGGCGACACGCAGGACCTGTTTGTCGAAATACCGCACCCGGAAAAGCCGAACCACTTCCTGAGTGACGGTGAGTGGTACGAGGCGCAGGTCGAAAGCGTCTCGATTCCCGTGAAAGGGCAGGGCGAAGCGGAAGTGATCGAGATCGTCACGACGGCAAACGGCCCACTGATCGAAACCGAGCCGCCGATCTCGCTGCGTTGGACCGGTCACGATCCAGATGGGCGCGGTATCGATGCTTTGCTCGGTATGAACACAGCGTCGAACTGGGAGGAGTTTGAGGATGCGATCAACAGGCATGCCGCGCCGAGCCTTAATGTGACCTATGGCGATCGCGACCAGCGAATCGCGTTTCGCACGATCGGCTTGTTGCCGGTGCGCGGTGCTGGCAATGGATTGCTGCCACTGGATGGCAGCGTTTCGGCGAACGGCTGGCAGGGCTATGTGCCGGATAAAGAGTTGCCGTCAATTCTCGACCCGCAGTACGGCTACGTCGCGGCAGCAAATGCGCGCGTGCACGATGGTCTGCCGCTGGTCTCGGCTGATAACGCGCCTGGTTATCGCTTGCGACGTCTGCACGATCTGCTGTCATCGCGTGGCGGGATGACGATTGACGACATGGCGGACATGCAGCTGGATACCTTTAACGTGCAGGCGGCGCTGCTGTTGCCGACGATGTTACCGCCGCGAGAGGCGCGCTTTGGCGCTCCGTACGATCTTGCAGTCGATGTGTTGCGCGGTTGGGCGGATGAACCGTTTACCCATGCCGATTCCGCCGGCGCGCTGATATGGGAACAGTGGTACCAGGTGCTGGCCAGGAGAGTACTTGCACCGCTCGATGCCGAGATGCGCAAGCGTGTCCTGCGCGACGGCTACCTGCTCAATCACGCGCTTGATCGCCTGTTGCTCGAGGCACCGGGGTCGCCGTGGTGGCAGGGGGATCGCGGAGCGCTTGTCCGGGAGTCGCTGTTTGAAGCGATCGACCTGCTGGCCGAAACCCACGGCGTTGACCCTCTTGAGTGGCGCTGGGATGCAGCGCACAGCGTGAGTTTCAGGCATGAGCTGCACGGTGCTGTACCGATGCTTGATGGCTGGCTGAGTCGCGGGCCTTATCCGTGGCAGGGTGGTAATGCGACGCTGGCGCGCGCGCGCTATTCGTATGCAAGGCCGTTCGAGGGCCGGGCCGGTGCGACGGTACGAGTGGTTGCCGAGATGAGCGGGCCGATGGAAGTGCATGCTGTGATCCCCGGAGGACAACACGGGCATCCATCGAGCGATTACTACGATGACCAGCTCCGGGCCTGGCTGGAAGGCGCGCAATACAATCTGAAGCATGAGCCGAAAGACGTATTCGGCGACGTGACTACGCTTACGCCGGCGAAGTAACCCGTATCTCGCCGGCATCGGCGTCGACAAAGACCTCGGCACCATCTTTGATCAGGTCGTAGAGGTCGTCATCCTCGTATTCGACGATCGGGATCTTGCGGTCGAACCAGACGTCAGACAGAACCACACCCGAGATCAGCAACGAATCGTTGCGCTGTACGATCAATGCAGCCGGGCCGCGACCCATGCTGACGAGGTCGAGTAGTACGAGTCCTGTGTGTGTCGAGCCGATGCAGGACGGGAACACGAGCACCTGGTCGGCGATGTTCTGGCCGAACAACTCGTGGTGTGAGTCACGAATCTCGGCGCGCTTCGACGGCAGCATGTTCGGCACCTTGCACATCGCGGCCGTAAAGTTGATCGGTTGCCGCGTGACCATAGCGGGACCGCGTGCCGTGCCGCCGATGACGGTCTTGCACTTGAGCGTAGTCATCAGTTCAGCACTCCCGCTTCGCGCAGCACATCGTCGAGATTTCCGTAGCGCGTGCCTTCGAGGTAGTAGTAGAGCTTTCCGGACGGCGTCAGCACGTCTTTCTTGCCAAGACCGATGCGCAAGCTGAGTCCGGCGAGCGGGCAGTGACGCATCACTTGCACGCCGGCGTTGAGAACTTCCTGGTAGAGATCGGTTTTCGAGAACTCGTCGGCGGCGTCGGGCATGACGTGGAAGGTCACAGGCTTTGCGATCGTCTTGCCGACGAAGTGCTGACTGATTTCTGTGACTTCCTCGATGGTCATCTGCGGGCAGCCGAATGCGATTTGTGAGGCATCGTGTTGCGCCGCCTGTTCGGCGCGAACGCCGTCGATGTCTTTTTGCGTGATTGTGACGGTCTTGGCTGGCTCTTTGCCACCGAATGCCGTGTCGAGGTCGGGTGCTTCAGGCGTGAGCCCCTCAACGCCGAACATCGTGACGCCGCCGGACGAAGCCATAGCCGCACCCATGTTCTTGAGTTCGGCCTGGTCGAACGGGTAGTGCGTCAGGATCGGGTTGCGATCAACGGCGATCTGGCCGACGAGAAATCCGAGTGCCGGTGCATCCATGTTGTCGATGTCGAGCTTGATGAGTACTTCGCCCTTGCGGTACTCGTCGTAGAGATAGCCGAATTCGGGTGTCAGGCCTGTAACGGCCTGGCAAAGGTCGACCATGATCGAGTTACGGTTGCTGCGCGCGCCGATGACGGAGTTGGCGTAGATAATCGCCGACGATTCGGCCCAGCCGAGCACGTCGCCGTACTCCGGGACGTTGGCGCCGTGGTAGCAGACACAGGAATAGTTCGGTGTAACGCCGAGCGCTTCGAGCTGCGCCTCGTGCCATTTCTGGCTTTTGAATACGATGCGGTTCTGTGGTGCGTAGTCATAGCCGGGACGCGGGTTCAGCGTAGTCGGCACCTTGACTCGAATGCCGGCATCGACGAGCTGGCTGACGATCTTGTAGTAGGCCGTGTAGAAGAAGATCTTGAAACTGCCGGTCAGGTGCGCGCTCTTGATCGGTACCAGACGGGGCGCATCAAAGGCCTCGCCGTATTGCACAAGCGTGCGCAGGCAGCGCGCCATGACGTCGCCTTCAGCGCCGTCGAGAATCGCCTGTTGTTCTGCGGTGAGCTGCATGTCAGGCGCCGAAAAACTTCCGCTTCAGGGCGCGACCGACGATACGCACTTTGTTCTTTGTGTCGAAGCGCTTGAGGTTGGTCTGCAAAGTGCCGACCGTAAAGCGCGTCTTCTTCGAATAGTCGATGTGCACGTTGACGACGACGGGCTTGTTGTCGGCTGCTGCCGCGATTGCGGCGCCGACACCGTCGACGAGATCTGCATCGCTCGCAATGTTTACGTAGGCTGCACCCGTGGCGGCGGCAAATGCTTCGTAGTCGAGTTTGCCGACGTCGGTGCAGGCCTTGCGCTGGTAGGGCACTTCCTGGGCTTGCGCGATCTGTGCCAGTTCGCCGTCGTTAAAGACGAACCACATGGCGCCGATGTCGTTGGAAACGGCAGTTACAGCTTCCAGACCGGTCATCAGGAAGGCGCCGTCGCCGACAATGCCGACGACCTGGCGGTCGGGCAGGGCGAGCTTCACAGCGATCGTCGCCGGGACGCAGTAGCCCATGCAGTTGAAGTCGGTCGGCGAGAGATACTGGCCACCCTTGTTGATCGACATGAGTTCGGCGGTCAGGAATGTGTGGTTGCCGTCGTCGGCGACGATGATCGCGTCGTCGTCGAGTTGCGACCGCAGCTCCTCGAAGAAGCGGCACGGGTTTACGCGACCTTTGGAGTCGTGCTGGTGCCACTCTTCGCGGTAGGCCGTCTTGTCCTTCGCGATGCTGTTTGCGATTACCGTCGAGTCGCGAGCCTCGGTGCGCTCGACGAGCAGATCCGCGAGGGCGGGCACTGCATCCCGCGCGTCCGCATGAATGCCGACCGGGGTCGGGTGGTTGGCGCCGATCGCGTCAGGGTTGATGTCGATGTGGATCAGGTTGGCTGGAGGAACGGCGCCGTAGCTGCCGGTGCAGATCTCGGCGAAGCGCGTGCCGACAGCAAGCATGGCGTCGCAGTCGGCAAATGCGTTCTCACTGGCAGGTACAGCCGACGGTCCGAATGTGAAGCCAGCGTGCAGCGGGTGACTGCCCGGGAATGCGCCGAGACCTTGCAGCGTCGTCGCGACAGGTGCCCCGAGGTGTTCGGCAATCCGAATCAGGTCGTCGGTGACGTCTTTGGCACCCCAGCCGACAAACAGGCCTGGACGCTCGGCGTTGGCGAGCATCGCAACGGCATCTTCGAGTGCCTGGGTGTTCAGCTCCGGCCGTTCAATTGTGAAATCCGCATCCGGCATGCCATCGACTTCGCCGGTCAGCAGCTGCAGGTTCGCGGGAATCTCGATGAAGACTGGGCCCGGTTCGCCGGAGACTGCGGTCTTGTATGCCTCGTAAACGGTCGCGATTGCGTCTTCGTAGCGCTCGATCTTGTAGGTCGCCTTGGTGATTGGGGCGAGAATGGCCTGCTGGTCGACGTCGTGCAGTTGGTACGACTGTTCCATATCGGTACGAATGCCGCCCGAAATGACGAGCATCGGGACGCCGTCGAGAAAGGCCTCGCCGATACCGCTCGCGGCGTGCGTGATGCCTGCGGCAGGCACGATGGCGAGAACTCCAATGCTGTCAGTAGCGCGGCTGATCGCATCAGCCATGAAAGCGCCGCCACCTTCATGGGAGACCAGCACCGGCAGGATCTGCTCGGACCCGAGCAGCTCGTCGTACAGCTCGATATTGTGCACGCCGGGAATCCCGAACGTGTACTTGACGCCCAGTTGCTCGAGGGCGTGGCGGACGAGGGCGGCTGCAGTTACTTTCATATTTTCTCACTCCGGGGTCAGTTCCGAGCCACAGGGTCAGCCACAGGGTCCGGTTCCGAAGCATTCGGAACCGGACCCTGTGGCTCGGAACCGGACCCGATGGTTGGGTCCGGTTCCTGATTGTACATTAGTGCAACAAATCAGGGTTCGTAGATGACGTAGATCTTTTTGGTGGTCTCGACGACTTCCCATTCGCCGGCGAAGCCCGCCGGGATTGTGAAGTTGTCGCCGGCATTGAGCTCGTGTTCATTGCCGTCGGCATCGCGCAGGATCGATTTGCCATGCACGATCTGGCAGAACTCGTTCTCGGTGTAGCTGATCGACCAGCAGCCCGGCTCGGCCTCCCAGAAGCCGGCAAAGAACTTGTCGTCCTCGCTCGTGAAGTGATGCCAGGTACGCTGCAGCGGCTGGCCTTTCACGCATTTTTCCTCGGCCGTCAGGTCCTCGGAGAAGTCGGGCTCGTGTTCGCTGAAAAATACAAGGTCTGATACGCCCTTCGACATCACGCGTCTCCTGCAATTGGTTCACCGGCGGCGATAGCTGCGAGTGCTGTTTGCAGATCCGGTTGGGTCTTGAAGCGGGGCAGATCGCCGGCGCGACTGAACCACGGCTGCTGTCGGCACGTCCAGGTGTGCGCCATCGGCTCGATCTGGCTCGTATCTTCAAGCCCGCCAGGCTTCAGGCGGATCATCTGCGGAGCTGCCGGGTTTTCGTGAAACACACGATTGCCGCAATCGGGGCAGAACCAGCAAATCGCGGTTCCACCGGCGGCGGTCGGGCGCTCCCAGCTTTTGAGTTCGCCGGTCAGAACCCTCAGGCCATCGCGCGGCAATACGATCGAAATGCTGAATGCACTGGCGGACAACTTCTGGCAGTCCGCGCAATGGCAGGCGATCGTCACGATCGGTTGCGACACGACTTCGTAGGTAACGGCCCCGCATTGGCAGGAACCGGGCGCGGGTAGCTTCATGGTGCCCCCTTGTTGTTGTAGTTATCAGTCGCCGAGCGCGGCGAGCTGGTCAGCCTGGTACTCATTGGTCAGGGGTTCGATCACCTGCTCCATACCGCCCTCGAGAATTTCATCGAGTTTGTACAGCGTCAGGTTGATACGGTGATCTGTTACGCGCCCCTGCGGGTAATTATAGGTGCGAATGCGTTCGCTGCGGTCCCCGGAGCCGACCAGCAGGCGGCGTTTCTCGGCATGTTCGGCCTCCTGGGCCGAGACCTGGGCGTCGAGCAGGCGGGCCTGCAGCAGCGACATCGCGCGGGCGCGGTTCTTGTGCTGCGAGCGCTCGTCCTGGCATTCGACGACGATGCCGGTTGGCAGGTGCGTCAGGCGCACGGCGGAATCGGTCTTGTTGACGTGCTGGCCACCGGCGCCAGAGGCGCGATAGGTGTCGACGCGCAGGTCAGCCGTGTTGATTTCGACCGCCTCTACCTCGTCGGGCTCGGCCAGTACGGCGACCGTGCACGCGGAGGTGTGAATCCTTCCTTGCGATTCTGTCGCTGGCACACGCTGTACGCGGTGCGCGCCGGACTCAAATTTGAGCTTTGCGAAGATGTTGTCGCCTGTGACGCGACTGATAATTTCCTTGTAGCCACCGTGCTCGCCTTCCCGGGCTGACACGATCTCTACCTGCCACCGGTTGGTCTCCGCGTACTTCGAGTACATACGGAACAGGTCGCCCGCAAATATCGCAGCCTCGTCGCCACCAGTGCCGGCACGGATCTCGAGGTAGACATTGGCGTCGTCATGGGGGTCCGGTGGAATCAGCGACTTCTGCAGCACGACCAACATGGCGTCGCGGCGCTCGGTCAGCCCGCCGAGTTCGTCTTCGCCCATCTCGCGCACTTCGGGATCGTCGTCGCGGGCCATTTCCTCGGCTGCCGTGATGTCATCCAGCAATGACTGGTACTGCTTGAAGTTCTCGACAACAGGCTCGACGCGCGAATATTCCTTCGACAGCTGCCGGAACTGGTCCTGGTCCGCGATGACATCCGGGTCTGCCAGGAGGCCCGCGATCTCCTCGAAGCGGTCGACGACCGATTCCAGCTTCAGGCGAATGGATTCTTTCACTTCACGTCCTTGTCGAGACCGAACAGTTGCCGCGCCGCGTCGATCAGTTCCTCGTCGGAGGCCTCACCCGCCTTGCGCAAAGTAATGCTCGGATTGTGCAGCAGCTTCTTCATCAGTGCAGCCGTCGCATATTCAATAGCGTCTTCGGCCGACTCGCCGCGCGCCAGCCGACGCTTGGCCTGGGCGTTGATTTCATCCCGAACCGCCTGGCTCTGCTCGCGCAGCATGGCGATGACCGGCACAGCCTGCTTCAGTCGTTCAATGCTCTGGTAGCGATGAATCTCGTCGTCGACGATCTTCTCGGCTTCGACGGCGGCTGCCTCACGGCTGCCCTGGCCTTCCTGGATGACTCGATCGAGATCGTCCACCGAATACAGGAACACGTCCTCAAGATCGCCTGCAGCAGCTTCGATGTCCCTCGGGACGGCAATGTCGATCGCGAGAATGGGCTTGCGCTTGCGTGCCTTGATCGCCGCTTTCATGTCTTCGTAGCTCACGACGGGATCGGTCGCGGCTGTCGATGTAATCAGGATGTCGGCCTCAGGCAGCGTCCCGCCGATTTCCGACAGCGGCACTGCGAAACCGTTGAATTGGCCTGCCAGCGCCTGGGCCCGCTCGATACTGCGGTTGGCAACAAACAGGCGCGCGAGCCCCCGCGACGTGAGGTGGCGGGCAACGAGCTCCACCGTGACGCCGGCACCGACCAGCAGCGCCGTATGGTTGCTGAAGCCGGCGAAAAACTGCGTAGCCAGGCTGACCGCCGCCGATGCGACCGATACCGGGCTGGCGCCGATCTCGGTGTCGGTACGGATCTTCTTGGCGACGCCGAAGGTGTGCTGCATCAGGCGGTTGAGCTGCGGTCCGACCGTGCCGGCATCCTGCGAGAATCGGAACGCGTCTTTGAGCTGGCCCAGGATCTGCGGCTCGCCGAGCACCATCGAGTCGAGTCCGCAGGCGACCCGGAAGATATGGCGTATTGCCGCGTCGTCCTCGAGTGAAAACAGGGTCTCGCCAAACTTGGGATCGAGGTTGCGATCGTCATGCAGCCACTCGCGCAGCCGGTCGCGGCCACCGTCCTCGGTAATGACATAAAACTCGGTGCGATTGCAGGTCGACAACAACACGGCTTCCTCGACGCCTTCAAGCTCCGTCATGCTGGCGAGCGCGCGCGGCACGTCATCGCCGGAGAAGACGACTTGTTCGCGAATTTCGACAGGTGCCGTGTTATGGTTCAGGCCGAGTATTTGCAGCGGCATAGTGTGTGTTTGTGTGCCGGTGCGGCACCGCAGAACTACAGAACGCGTATCATAAGCGAACTGATGGCCCGGTTGCTTGTCTCTGTAGTTAACGGACGAGATTTTTTATGCAAAAGACTTGCGGCCGGTTGCCCGCAATCGCGCTTGTCGCGCTGGCAACCATCCTTCATAGCGAGCCGCTTTTCGCGGACGACCAGCAAAGCTCCGAGGCCAGTGCCCATATCCTGCAGGCGGAACGCGCGTTGCAGCGACGGGATTATCTGGAAGCGGCTGTCGAGTATCGCAAGGCAGCTGAGGCGAGCGATAGCGTAGAGGTCGCCCGCAAGGCGACCCGGCTAGGCTTTTCCTATGGCTTTAACGAGCAGGCGCTGGCGGCTGCCAAGCGCTGGATCAAGCTGGATAAGGAAAGCGACGAGGCTCGTATCTATCTGGGCACGCTGTATTTCCGGACCAATGATCTCAGGAACTCGAAGCGGCAGTTCGAACGCCTGATCAAAGGCGGCGAAGACGACCCCGGCATGCGCATTCTGTCGCTTGTCGACGCGTTGCGCGACGAAGATCAGCCGGAACGTGCGGACAAGCTGATCCGCATGCTCGCGAAGCCGTACCCGGATTCCTGGGCCGCGCACTTCGCCGTGGCGGTCGCGGCGCTCGGTTCAGGCGATGGGGAGCACTGTCGTGAGCGAGCGCAGCGGGCGCTCGAGATCAAGCCCGACAATGTGCGCCCGCACCTCATCTACGCGCGCTCACTGTCCCTGGAAGGGCGCAGCGATGAGGCGATCGACTATCTTGCACACCTGATTGGCGACAGCCCGCAGCCGGATCCGGACGCGCGCATGGAACTGGCCTTGCTGCTCATGTTCGATGGCCGCGATGACGACGCACTGTCACAGGTAAACCAGGTCCTGATGGACCAGGGCGGCCGCCTCGATGCGCTGCGACTGATGGCGATCATCAATTTCCGGCTCGAGCGTCTGGACGCGGCCTGGAGTGATTTCCAGGACCTGCTGGCGAGCGGCCAGTACCGCATGGATGCGCTCTATTACCTGGGCCGCATCGCCGACTATCGCGAGGAATACGACCGCGCCGTGCGGCTCTACAAAGAGGTTCGCTACGGCAATAACGCCGTGTTCTCGCAGCGTCGTGCTGCCGCGATCATGGCGCATCAGCTCGAGGATGAAGCAGGCGCGTTTTCGCACCTCGAGGCATTCGCACAGAGCGCACCGAATTTCGCTGTCGATATGGTGATTGCGAGGGCGCAGCTATTGCTGTCGCTCGATCGTTTCGACGAAGGCCTCGAAGTGTTCGACAAGGCCATCAGTTTCCGGCCCGATGACCAGTACCTGCTGCTCGGCAAGGCCGAGCTGCTGCTGCGAGCCGACAAGCTTGATGACGCCATCACCGAGTACCGCGCGATCGTGAAGCGCTGGCCCGATAACGCGCTGACGCTCAATGCGCTCGGTTATACGCTGGCTGACCGCACCGAGGAGTACGAAGAGGCCGAGAAGCTTATTCGCGATGCTCTGGAGCGCGACCCGACCAACCCCGCGATCATCGATAGCATGGGCTGGGTGCTCTACAAGCTCGGTCACCTGGAGGAGGGGCTCGCCGAGCTGCAACGCGCCTACGAAAAGATGAACGACCATGAAGTGGCCGCGCACATCGTTGAAGTACTCGCCGAGCTGGATCGTCGTGACGAAGCGCTCGAACAGCTGGAACAGGCTGAGAAAAAGGATCCGGACAGTGAGCTCCTGCAGCGCGTCCGCGATCGCTATTTCCCGGAAAGTGAAGAATAGCCTTACTTGCCTCGCAGCATTCCTGCTGCTGGCGGGCTGCGCGACGATGCCGAAAGGCGTCGACCTGCCGCCCATGTCTACCTGGGACGAACGCCAGGCCGTGCTGGCCGAGCAGCCACGCTGGGACTTCAAGGGGCGCATGGGCGTCAAGGCCGGCGACGAAGGATTCAACGCAAAATTCTACTGGGCGCAGCATGGCGACTCTTTCGAGACGACCGTGAGCGGGCCGCTCGGGATTGGCACCGTGCTGATCGAGGGCGATGAGCGCCGCGTCGTGCTGACCGACAAGGATGGTGAAAAAACGGAGCTTGTGAATCCCGAGGCCGAGCTCTGGTATCGCTACGGCTGGACGATTCCGGTCGGCAGCTTGCGCTACTGGGCGCTCGGAATCCCGGACCCGCGCCTGCCATCGGAGACTGAGTTCAACGACGAGGGGCAGCTCGAAGTCCTGCACCAGGGCAACTGGACCGTCAAAATTTCCCGCTACCGGGAGGCTGCAGGGCAGCTGATGCCACGCACGCTGACGGCGACCAACCCGGATACACGCGTTCGGATGGTGATCGATCGCTGGTCGTTTTTCGATCGTTAACAGGCATCGTTGACAGGCCACAAGCCGCACCTCACAATTCGCCCCGCAACTTGTCGATTGGGGCGTAGCCAAGCGGTAAGGCATCGGGTTTTGATCCCGTGATTCGCAGGTTCGAATCCTGCCGCCCCAGCCATTTTTCAGCGACAGAGAGGGAGTAACCGTGGATCTCGCAACAATGGCCGTCTTTTCGGGGAACGCTCACCCGCAACTGGCCCAGGATATCGCGCGCTACCTGAGACTCCCGCTCGCACGAGCACACGTCGACCGCTTCTCGGACGGCGAGATCAACGTCGAAATTCTCGAAAACATTCGCGGCCGCGAGACCTTTATCGTGCAGCCGACCTGCCCACCAACATCAGAAAATCTGATGGAGCTGCTGGTCATGGTCGATGCCTGCCGGCGTGCGTCGGCGGCACGCATTACGGCAGTAATCCCGTATTTCGGTTTCGCTCGCCAGGACCGTCGTCCGCGCTCGTCACGCGTGCCTATTACGGCCAAGCTGGTGGCGAAAATGATCGGTGTATCCGGCGTCGACCGCGTTCTCACTGTCGATCTGCACGCCGATCAGATCCAGGGCTTTTTCGATGTCGCCGTTGACAATGTCTACGCTTCGCCGATCCTGCTCTCCGATGTCTGGAAGCAGAAATACGAAAATCTCGTCGTCGTGTCGCCTGACGTTGGCGGTGTGGTTCGCGCCCGCGCGCTGGCCAAGCGCCTCGGCGACGCCGACTTGGTCATAATCGACAAGCGTCGTGCGCAGGCCAACCAGTCCGAAGTCATGAACATCATCGGCGAGGTCGAGGGCAAGAACTGCGTCATGATCGACGACATGGTCGATACCGCCGGCACGCTTTGCCACGCAGCAGGCGCGCTCAAGGAACATGGCGCCGAAAGCGTCGCGGCCTACATCACCCACCCGGTGCTGTCGGGTCCGGCCGTTTCGCGGATCTCGGAATCCGAGCTCGATGAGATCGTCGTTACCGACACGATCCCGCTAAACGACGAAGCCAGGGCCTGCCCGAAGATCCGCCAGCTGTCCACGGCGGAACTGCTCGCCGAAACGATGCGCCGCATCTCGGACGAAGAGTCTGTCAGCTCGCTCTATGTCGACTGAGCCTGGCGGCCGGAGCGACTGACCGGTCATGAGCTTGCCGGGGCTCGTCCAGCTGTCCACGCTGTTCGTCGGCTTCTCGGTTGTCGCTGCAGCGATCCTGCTGGTCGCATACATCTTCTTTATTCGCGACATGCGCAAGACGCCGCGCAGCATGATTGCGTGCGCCATGCTGTTGTTGTCGCTCACCGGTCTGCAGCTGTCGCACTGGATATACCTGCAAACCGGTGCTGAGTTATTCGAATACCGGGCCTATGTCGCGGTGCTGCTGCTGACGCCGCCGTCGTTCTATTTCTTCTCGCGCGAACTGTTGCTGCCGGAGACTGAGTTGACGCTATCCGATGCGGTGCATTTCCTGTCGATTTCGCTCAGTCTCGTAATGCCAATGAACTTCGTGATCCCGGTAGCCCTGACGGTCGGCGCAGGCTACGCGATCTGGTTCGTGCGTGTGGTACTACGCATCCGCCGACATGTGCGACGCTTCAAGTTCGAGGTTTTCTTCTTCGGGTTTTTCGCGCTCCTTGCAATACTTGTACTGATCCTGGCGATTGCCTCGCCGTACCTGCCCACCGGCGCTTTTTATCTTGCCTACGCAAACATGACGGGCATTGCACTGGCTCTGGTCGTGGCGGTGTTAATCAGTTTTCCCGAGCTGCTCAGCGATATCTCGGCTGCCGCCGAGATGGCTTACGCGACAACAACGCTGGGCAATGTCGACACAGACAGGAAGCTGTCAGAGCTCGAGAAGCTCATGGATGACGACAAGCTGTTCCAGAACGAAAACCTGAACCTGAAGCTGCTGGCCGAGGCCGTCGAACTGACACCGCACCAGCTATCTGAGCTCATTAATACCAATTTCGGCTACGGGTTTTCCCGTTACCTGAGGGAGAAACGTGTAGCGGAGGCGCGCCGGCTGCTCAAGGAAGACACCAATGCCTCGGTACTGTCGATCAGCCTAATGACAGGTTTCAGATCGCAGTCGAATTTCTACACGGCGTTTAAGGAAGTGACCGGAAAATCCCCGGGCGACTATCGCAGGAACACCTGAATTATCATTCAGGATAATTGCAAGGCGCTGATTTAACAGCTGAAAAATTATTTTTGCTTCCCGATGATCAATCAGGAAGCTGCAGGTTGTGGCGGTCCCTAGCCTGATTCCCGAGATCAATATTCATCTAGGGAGACCACCATGCTGACAACAACCAACTACCTGATCTACATCATCCTGAGCGTGTTCATCACCGTGTATGTGTCACGGTCACTGAGCAAGAACGGCATCGCATTCCTGGTTGCTGGATTCAAGGGCAATCGCGAACTGGCCGAATCGACCAACCACCTGCTCGTCGTCGGTTTCTATCTCGTGAACCTCGGCTTCGTGCTGCTGCGCATGCGTACGGGTGTCTACATCGAGACTCCCGAAGAGCTTATTGCCTACCAGGCATCGGGCATCGGGCTCGTGTTGCTCGTGCTTGGCCTGATGCACTTTTTCAACATGTATGTGATTCATCGCATCAGCTCGAGTGATATCGACCTGATCGGCGAATCGCGGACAGCGGGGTAGGGCGATGAGCGGCTCTAGAATCGCCGGAGCTGTATTGCTCGCGCCGTTTGCAGTTATTCCCGCGGTACTCGCGGGAATGGTTGCGGTGCATTTCGTCGACCTGGTGCAGTTCGACTTTCTGGATCCGGATCGTCAAAGAAGACTGCTTCGAGCCCTGGACGACACGCTGGGAATCGCAATGGGGGCACTGTTCGTTGGCTGGTTCGTAAACCTCGTCTTTGGTTGGCCCGCTTTCCTGGCTCTCAGATACAACGGACTTGGCCGTCCTGTCCCGTGCGCCCTGTTCGGCGCGATTGCGGGCTTGCTGCTGGGAATTGAAACCGTTGATGGAGACCGATTCCCGATCTATCTCCTGACCATGCTGTGTGGGGCCTCCGTGGCGGCGCTGTTTGCCCGCATTGCCAATGGTCCGGCCGAGCCGAAGTACGTCAAACAGCCCGGCGTCTGGTACTAGATCATGAAGCCGATTACACGAATCTTCGTCGCGACCATCCTGGCTCCGCTGGCTATCTGCCCTACGGTTCTCATTACTTTGATACCCCTTTTGCTTCAAGTAGCGTCAGAACAAGAGATACTTAGTGGACTGAATGAGTGGATACAGTTCGGCTCTATGGTCGCTGCATATGGCATGTTCTTCGGCTGGCCTACTCTCATAGCTGCCGGACTGCCGGTGTACCTCCTGCTCCGCTCTCTGGGGCTGGCGAGCATTTGGCTGGTGGCGACATTCGGAGCGGTGATCGGGGCTGCTTTCGGGTTTTGGTTGATGGGGATTCCTGATGCGCTTTGGCTTTTAATCACCACGAGTTGTGGCGCCGCCGTGGCAGCGCTGTTCGCCCGAATCGCGAATGGGCCGTCAGAGCCCGAATCCCCTTCTATTTAGCGGCTGCATCGGCTATGATGCGCGACCTCGCGTAGGTCGGTCGAAGACTGCGCGAGTTTTTATTGTAAACAAATCAATCAGTTACGGAGTTAGTCATGTCTGACGAATTCGATCTGATTGCGGAATTCCGCGAAGACCTGGGGAAAGGTTCGAGCCGCCGCCTGCGTCGTCAAGGAATGGTACCCGCAATCATCTATGGTGCCGGCCGTCCGCCGCGCAATATCGCGTTTGACCACAACAAGGTCCTGCGCCAGCTCGAGAACGAAGCGTTCTACTCGAGTGTCCTCACGATCAAGGTTGGCGACAAGAGCCAGGCTGCGATCGTCAAGGACATCCAGCGCCACCCGGCCAAGCCGATCATCATGCACATGGACTTCCAGCGCATCGTTGACGACGTTGAGATCAAGATGAACGTTCCGCTGCACTTCATCGGCGCCGATGTGGCTCCGGGCGTGAAACAGGGCGGTGGCACGGTTTCGCAGATCATGAACGACGTCGAAGTCTCGTGTCTGCCGAAGCATCTGCCGGAGTTCATCGAAGTCGATATCTCGGAACTCGAGCTCGACGCGATGCTGCACCTCTCGGACATCAAGCTGCCGGAAGGTGTCGAGATTCCGGAACTTGCACAGGGTCCCGAGCACGACCACGCAGTTGTCTCGATCCACGTGATCAAGGCT
Organism: Woeseiaceae bacterium; assembly: GCA_965224725.1. Lineage (GTDB taxonomy): Bacteria > Pseudomonadota > Gammaproteobacteria > Steroidobacterales > Woeseiaceae > UBA1847. Next base: position 1,769,768 of record CBDCZZ010000002.1, on the reverse strand, counting down.
GCGCCGGTCGAAGAGGCAGTGTCGGAAGATGCTGCCGAAGCAGAGGGCGGAGAAGCGCCGGCTGCCGAGGACGGTGGCGATGCCCCGGCCGAGGAAGCGACCGAAGAATAAGGTCTCTTTCACCGAACGCGAAAAGACCGCCCTCGGGCGGTCTTTTTTGTACAGGGATGTATTTATGCCGCGAAGGCCATGGACGGCCGAGAGCGGCGTTGTTTAAGATCACCCCGCTATGGCCAAGCCCATCCGTATTATCGCCGGCCTCGGAAATCCCGAGGACAAGTACGAACGGACCCTGCACAACGCCGGGTTCTGGTTCGCGGATGCGATCGTTCGCAAGTTCGGCGGCAGTTTTCGCTATGAGAAGAAGTTCGACGCCGAAATCTGCAAAGTGAACGTGCATAGCGAGGATGTCTGGCTGATCAAGCCGCAGAGCTACATGAACTGCTCGGGCGGACCGATTCGCGGCATGCTGGATTACTACCGGCTGAAAGTGAACGAGCTGCTGGTCGCCCACGACGAAATCGACCTGCCGCCAGGCACGGTGCGGCTTAAACAGGGCGGGGGTCACGGTGGTCACAACGGTTTGCGCGACATCATCAAGCACAGCAGCAATGACTTCATGCGACTGCGGCTCGGTGTTGGCCATCCTGGTGAAAAGAGCAAGGTGACGGGTTACGTCCTGAAGCGAGGCTCGGCTGATACTGAAGCGGCAATCGAACGAAACATAGACGACGCGATCGCCGTTCTCGACCTGCTGGTCGACGGCGAAGCAAACGCAGCGATGAAGAAGCTGCACACCAAGAGTTAAAGAGTATGGCTATTACCTGCGGCATCGTTGGCCTGCCCAACGTTGGCAAATCCACGCTGTTCAACGCACTGACTGCGGCTGAGATCGCGGCCGAGAATTACCCGTTCTGCACGATCGAGCCGAATGTTGGCGTCGTGCCCGTTCCTGATCCGCGCCTCGACGTGCTGTCCGGCATCGTTGGTCCGGAGAAAGTGATTCCGACGACGATGGAATTTGTCGACATTGCGGGCCTCGTGGCGGGCGCATCGAAAGGCGAAGGTCTCGGCAACCAGTTTCTCGCCAATATTCGTGAGACCAATGCAATCGCGCATGTTGTGCGTTGCTTCGAGAATGACGACGTAACGCACGTCTCGGGCAAGATCGATCCGATCGACGATATCGAGACGATCAACACGGAGCTGGCGCTGGCGGACCTGGAATCGGTTGAACGCCAGCTCGACAAGGTGTCGCGCACGGCCAAGACCGGCCAGAAGGACGCGATCGCGCATCGCGATGCGCTCGCTGGAATCAAGGCACATCTCGATGAAGGTAATCCGGTTCGCTCGATGGAGCTCACCGACATGCAGGCCGAGATCCTGCGTTCGGTCCACCTGATTACACAGAAGCCGGTTATGTATGTCGCGAACGTCGACGAAGGTGGCTTCGAAGACAATCCACACCTCGACGCGGTTCGCGAGTATGCGCAGAACGAAGGCGCCGAGGTAGTCGCTATCTGCGCCGCAATTGAGGCCGAGATTGCTCTGCTCGATGACGACGACAAGGCCGTGTTCCTCGACGACCTCGGCTTCGATGAGCCGGGCCTGAATCGCGTGATTCGTCACGGCTACGCGCTGCTTGGACTTCAAACTTATTTCACCGCAGGCCCGAAGGAGGTCCGTGCATGGACAACCAAGGTCGGGGCGACGGCGCCGCAGGCGGCGGGTGAGATTCACACCGATTTCGAGCGCGGTTTTATTCGCGCCGAGGTGGTTGGTTATGACGACTATGTCACCGGTAACGGTGAACAGGGCGCGAAAGAAGCGGGTCGCTTGCGCCTTGAGGGCAAGGAATACATCGTTCAGGAAGGCGACGTCATGCACTTCCGATTCAATGTATGATCGTTAGCGGTCGATAAATAACAAAATGCCTGGGGGCGATATGGCAACTTATCAGTGCGACAAATGCGGTATGAGCGTGAATGCAACCTGCGGACACTGTGATGCACCGCTAGAGAATGACATGCTGAAACTGGACGACGGTCGCGAAGTGCAGATCTCGCAGTGCCCGAACGGTCACGGCAAGATCAAGTCACCGCTTTGCTGCGGCCAGGACATGAGCTGCTCGATCTGAAACGGGTCGGTAATACGCGCAGGCAGTAGCTACGGTATGTTTCAGCGCTGACGCTCTGCCCGGAAAATGGTGATTTCGCCCAGGACAATGCAGGTCATCGAGCCGATCACCACCGGCCAGTCGAAACCGCTACCGGGTACGTACATAAACAGTACCGCGGTCATAAGCAGCAACGAGATGCAGACCACGGTGATCGTGTTTGCAACCAGCGGGCCACCCGGAACCCTGAATGGACGAGGGCGATCGGCATCATGTTTGCGCGCATGCCAGAACGCTGCCACCGCGCCGATATACGGCAGGATGAACAGTACTGCGCTCGCGGCGAACAACTTCCAGAAGAGATCCTCGTTGCTGGTTACCATCAGCCCGTAAGCCAATAGTACGATCGTTGTTCCAACACCCAGTGTGACGGCTGCACCGACAGGCGTTCCATGTTTACTGTGTTCCCGGGCGAGGAATCGGGGGAGTTCGCCGTCGATCGCTGCCTCGGCGGCCGCGCGACTGCAGCCAATAGACCAGGTAACGCCGTTCGAAAAGAACGTAAATAGCACCATGACACCCAATACCCCTGCCGCAGCAACGCCGAGCTCCGAAGAACCGAACAGCTGCCGGAAGGTGTCGACGAGGCCTTCGACCAGGTCGATGCTTTCAATCGGTACGGCCGCGAGAATCGCAAATGTGCCAAGGACATAGGCGAGCCAGATAATCAGTCCCGAACTGAAGATGGCGCGCGGAACGTCGCGGACGGGATTCTTCATCTCCTCACTGGCCGACGACATCAATTCGAACCCCAGCATGCCGTAGATGATCGTGGAGATGTACTGCGTGCTTGCACCCCACTCCGGGACAAATGCTGACAGCGAGAAATCGTTGGCAAGTGGCGCCGTACCCCGAGTGGCGAACGTAATGCCGCCAGCAATCAATGCGGCGAATGCGATCACTTTGATCATTCCGCCGGCGTTCGGGATCCACTTGCCGATGTGCAGCGAGAAAGTCGTCATCAGGATGACGACCCAGTTCAGGCCAATGGCGATTCCCAGCTTGGCCATAAGGCTCAGGTCCGGGAAGAACATCTGCGCGAATACGCCGGCGAACAGCACAAAGATCGACGCATTCCAGAGCACATTGTTGAGCCAGTAGAGCCAGGTGACACGAGTACCCCAGCGTTTGCCGAAAGCGTCGCGGACCCAGGCGTACAGACCACCCTGTTCGGGGTAAGTTGTGCCGAGCTCGGAGCTGATCAACCCATACGGGATAAAGAAGATGAGCCCCAGAATCGCCCACCACGTGATACTGGAAACGCCGATCGAGGCGGATGCGGCAAGGGTGTCGAGCAACAGGATGGCCGACACCGTAAACAGTGTCATGTCGCGCACTCCGAGTGTGCGCCTGTGTTGGTGGGATTGAGTCAATCTACCACCCTCGTCAGTCGGCCGGCCAGTGTCCTTCCCTTTCCAAATCGGCAAGCGTCGCTTCGATGCTCTCGCGGAGGACTCGCACGACAAAGTCGACGTCGTCCTTCGTCATGGTCAGCGGCGGCGACATGATGTTGAGGTGCACAATCGGTCGAACGATCAGGCCGCGTTTGTCGGCCTCATTGGCGATGCGCTTGCCGATGTCGAGTTCTTCGTCGAACAGCTCCTTGGTCGCTGGATTTTTGACGAACTCGACACAAACCATGAACTGCTCACCGCGTACCTGACCGACAATTGGCAGATCTGCAAGAGTCTGCAGTTTTTCCATGAAGTAGGGGCCGACGTCCTTGACGTTGTCGAACATCTTTTCACGTTCCATGATTTCGATGTTCTTCAGCGCGGCTGCGCAGGCCACCGGGTGACCGGAATAAGTGTATCCCTGGGTGAAGCAGCGGCCGGTACCGTCTTCGGCGATCACGTCAAATATGCGACTTGAAAAAATGGCGGCGCCCAGCGGCTGATAACCGGATGTCAGGCCCTTCGCGCAGATAATAATGTCCGGCTGGATGCCGAAAACATCTTTCGATGCGAACCAGTGTCCCAAACGTCCGAACCCGGTAACGACCTCGTCGGAGACGTACAGGATGTCGTACTTCTGGCAGATCTCCCACATGCGGCGGTTGTAGCCGTCCGGTGCCACGATGACGCCGCCGGCTCCCATGACGGGTTCCGCAAAGTAGGCCATGACGGCGTCGGCACCACCAAGCTCAATTATCTTGTCTTCGAATTCGGTGACGAGTCGTTCGACAAACTGCTCCTCAGTTTCACCATCATTGGCTTCGCGGTAATAGTTCGGCGCGGTGACGTGATGAATCGTATCCGAGATGTAATCGAACAGCGGGGAGCGGTCGCCCGGCTTGCCGCCGATCGACATCGCGACATAGGTTGAGCCGTGATACGAGTGAACGCGCGAGATTATGTGTTTCTTGTCGCGTTTGCCGCGAGCATTGTTGTAGAAATGCATGAGGCGGAATGCGGCATCGTTCGCGGTCGAACCACCGCATGTGTACAGGACATGATTCAGGTCGCCTGGCGCCAGTTCGGCCAGTTTAGCGGCGAGTTCTGCAGCCGGCGCATTGGTCATATCCACAAATGTGCTGGCGAAGGACATCTTTGCGGCCTGGTCGCCGATAACCTGCGCAAGCTCCTGGTTGCCCAAGCCAATGTTGTTGCACCAAAGGCCGCCTACGGCATCGAAATACTCATTGCCGTCCGTATCCCAGATTCGACAGCCTTCGCCGCGCTCTATGGGCAGCGCACCGTCGTGCTTGAACACATCGAAGATCTGCCACGGGTGCACAAAGTGGTCCTTGTCCTTCCGGACAATGTCATCGGTGTATTCAGTGGTTCCCGAGTTCTGGTTCGCGGTTTGCATTGGTTTCTCTTTTTCCAGCCGTAGTTACAGCCTAGAATGATTTGCACGCAGATACACTACCAAAATCAGATAGAGAGCAACCGCAAACGATGGGACCACTTTCCGGAGTTACGATCGTAGAAATGGCAGGACTTGGCCCGGGCCCGTTTTGCGGAATGATGCTGGCCGACCTCGGTGCGGAGGTCATTCGCGTCGAACGGCCGGACGACAATTCCCGGGCAGAAAAGGACCCGCTGGCACGGAATCGCAAGTCACTGGCCTGCGACCTGAAAAACCCGGCAGCGGTCGAAGCCGTCCTGACGATCGTCGAGAAAGCGGATGGCCTGATCGAAGGATTTCGCCCCGGCGTCATGGAACGGCTCGGCCTCGGACCGGAAATCTGCCTGGAGCGCAATCCGGCGCTCGCATACGGACGTATGACCGGTTGGGGGCAGGACGGCCCGCTCGCGAATTGCGCAGGCCACGACCTGAACTACGTAGCGTTGACCGGAGCCTTGCATCTCATCGGTGAGAAAGGGCGAAGGCCGGTCCCACCTATGAATTTTGTTGCAGACTTTGGCGGCGGCGGAATGCTGCTCGCTTACGGCATGCTCGCGGCAATTATTAGTGCTCGGTCATCGGGCAAGGGCCAGGTAGTCGATGCGACTATGCTGGATGGCGTCAACGCAATGATGTCTGTCGTACACGCCTTGGCGCCGGCCGGCTTTCTGCCCGATGAAACGGGCGGCGGCCTCCTGAACGGCGCGCCACATTTTTACAGCACCTATGAGACCAAGGACGGACGTTACATCTCGATCGGATCGATCGAACCACAGTTCTACGATCTGTTGATCGAGAAGGCTGGGCTGGATCGCGAGCGCTTCGCACCCTACGTGTTCAAATGGCAAGCCGACGAAGAACTGCGTGACGAGTGGGAAGTGTTAAAGGCTGAGATGGCCGAGGTTTTCAAACAGAAAACACTGCAGGAGTGGTGCGACATCATGGAATATACAGATGTCTGCTTCGCGCCGGTTCTGACAATGGCTGAGGCCGTCAATCACCCTCACAATGTCGCGCGTAACGCGTTCGTCGATGTAAATGGCGGCAGGCAGGCAGCTCCGGCGCCGCGGTTCAGCGGTACGCCGAACGCGGAACCCCAAGCGGGCGTAAAACCCGGGGCAAACAGTCGCGAGGTACTCATGCTCGCCGGATTGAGCGGTACGCAGATAGACGCCCTGGTCGCAAGCGGTGCTGTAGCTGAGACGCCGGCTTAGAAGTAATAACTTGCGGCAACGAACACGTTCCAGTCGTTGGCGCCGGAGACCACGCCAGGACGACGGAATCCCTGGAAGTCCTTGTCGAAGTTCTTCTGGAACACACCGGTTACCACCCAGCGATCGGCTGGTGCCCAGCCCAGCGTCAGGTCGACGTTCGCTGCGCCCGAGTTTTCCAAGTCGCCGGCGAAGTAACGGGTATAGCTCGGCCAGATCTGCACGAAGAAGCCCGGCCAGGGACCTTCGGCTGGTGCGTACGCTGCCATCGGCGCAATGCTGACACCGTGTCCGGTGTGGTCTTTGAAGTCCGAGTTCCACGTTGAGACGTAGTTAACCGGCAGGTAGAACGCCCAGTCCTGGTTGATTGCGAAGGCGGGCAGGGCGCCGATCGCGACCGTATTTGAACCATCCGTACGCGTCACGTTGCCTTCGAGCTGCAGATCCACCTGCGTGGCCCAGCCGCGATAGCCCTTGGTGACGGTCGGGTCCATGTTGAACAGGTGGAACCAGCGTGCACGGGCGTTGGTGAGGCCATTGGTTGTCTGGGTACCAAGCGCCGGGCCATCGTAGTCGCCGTAGCCGAGTTCGAACATGATCATGTCCTTCTCGCCGAGGCCGATATTGCCGGTGGCACGAAGTTCCCACATGTCGGAATCGTCCGCGAAACTCGTGAACTTGAAGCCGGGACCAGCGTAGGTCTGGATCTTGGTTGGATCGGATGCGTCGATGTCATCCGCATGAGAGGCAGTGCACAGGGCGACCAGCGCCAGCGCAGGAATAAGGTGTTTCATTGATTAGACTCGGTGAGTGATTGTTGAGTTCTTTATTAGACTAAGTATAAAGGAATTTGTTTCGTAGCGGATCCTGACGAAGGTGCCCGAGATAAACAGAACCGAAGAGCGCAAGGCGCTCAGGATCTCCGCCGGGCTGATGGCAGTTATGGCGGTATCGGGGCTTGCGCTGGCGATTGCCAGCCATTCGCAGGCCATCATGCTCGACGGCGTTTTCTCGACCATCGGGTTTGCGATGGCGCTGGTTACGCTCAAGGTCGCCGAGCTGGTCAAGCGGCCGGATGACGATCACTTCCAGTTTGGTTACGCCCATTTCACGCCGTTGCTTAATGTCGTGAAGTCGCTGGTCATGGTCGTTATGTGCGTGTTCGCGGCTGCATCCGCCGTAGAGACATTTTTTGTCGGCGGGCGCGAACTGCAACTCGACTGGGCGCTGGCTTACGGGGTGGTAGCCACAGTTTCCTGTGCCCTGGCGGCTGTGTTTCTGCGCCGGGCGGCAAAGAAAACGGGGTCGGTTCTTGTAGAGGTCGATGCCGTTACCTGGCTGGTCGACACGGCGATCAGCTCGGCGGTACTGATCGGTTTCCTGATTGGATTCCTGATCGAAGGCACACAATTTGAAACCTACGGCGCGTATGTTGACCCGGCCATCGTGATCGCGCTCGTGCTGATAGCGATACCCGAGCCGTCGAAGATTCTCGTGACCAGTCTGCGCGAGTCGCTGTTGTTCGCGCCGCCAAAGGGCTACCGGCAGCGCCTGCGCGAAATTGTTGACAAGACGATGCAAAAACTCCCTGTCGAGGAGTATCGCGTGCGCCAGCTGAAGCTCGGCGACACTGTGAACGTGATGATCCACGTTCAGCCTTCTGCTGACTTCGAACTAGGCGGTTTCGAGTCGCTGGACGTCGTACGGCGACTCGTTCAGGCGGACCTGGATCAGTTACCGGAACGGATTATCCTCGACGTAATATTCGTCGCCGACTTTTCACTGGCCGACTAGCGATCGGCGCCGAATGACGGCAGCGTCCAGTCGTAGATGATCGCGAGCGCGCGAACCACGAATCCAACCAGGACAGCGAGGCCGAGCGAGATCCATTCGTTGGCGCCTGCGCCGGCAGCCCCGACATAAACCAGTCCGGTAACGAATGCCGCGGTCGCATAGATTTCCTTGGAGAGCACCAGCGGGATCTCATTACAGATGATGTCGCGGATCATGCCGCCGGTCACGGCTGTCGTGACGCCCAGCATTACGGCGACGAGGGCACCCGTATCGTGGGCGAGGCTTATTTGCGTACCAAGTGCTGCAAACAGCGCGAGACCCATGGCGTCCATCCAGAGCAGCAGGCGGCGGCGACTGCCAGGCTTCCAGGCGGTGAAGTAAACGACCAAAGCCGCGATTATCGCCACGACGACATCGCGAATCGTCCCCCCGCCGATCGCCGGCATCAGTGCCAGCACGATGAAGCCGAAGATGTCCATGCGTTTCCTCGAGGCAGCGAGAGCGCCCGTGATCGCGAATGCCGCGGTGCCGATCATTTCGAGAAGATAGACGAGAGTCATGGGTTCCGGTCGGTATACTCGCGAATTCGAGCCATATGCGCTTCGCTCAGCGTGACCGCTGCCGCGCCGAGCACACCGTTTACCTGTTCCTCGCTGCGCAGTCCGACGATGGCGCCCGTGATTGCCGGGTTCTGCAACGTCCAGGCGATGGATATTTCCGGCACTGTATGACCCAGCTCCGCCGCGATGTCGGCGGCGATCTCGGCGAGACCGAGATTGCGGCTGAGGCGTGGCTCGGCAAAATGCGGTGCTTTCTCGGGATCCTTGCGCCAGTCGTCGTCGTCGAGATTTTCCATACGTTCGCGCGACATTTTGCCGGTCAGCAGCCCAGAGCCCATCGGCGAGTAGTTGATCACGCCAATTTCGTTCTCAAGGCAGTAGGGGAGCAGCTCTGCCTCAACCTCGGTGTAGGCCATGCTGTACTGCGGCTGCATCGACGTGACCGGCGCGATGGCCTGTACCCGCGCCAGTTGCTCCGTTGAGAAATTGCTGGCGCCGAGCCAGCGAATCTTGCCGGCCTGCTGCGCATCGGCCATGGCCTGCCAGGCTTCTTCAATTTGTTCCGCGGGGTTCGGCCAGTGCACCTGGTAGAGGTCGATTGTCTCAACACCAAGCCGTCGCAGGCTGTCCTCGATTTCCTGGCGAACCGAGTCTGCCGACAGGCTGGGTGAGACGTCGCCGGCGTCGTCCCAGACGAAGCCGCATTTTGTGAAAATGTAGGGTTTTGAGGCGACAGTTTTAAGCGCTTCGCCCACAACCGATTCCGAGTGGCCCAGCCCGTAGACAGGCGCCGTGTCGATCCAGTTGATGCCGTTGTCCAGGGCGTGATGCAGGGCACGAATGGATTCGCTGTTGTCCTGTGCGCCCCAGCCGTAATCCCAATGGCCGCCCAGCGCCCAGGCGCCAAAGCCGATACGGGATATGTCTAAATCGGAGTTTCCGAGGGTTTGTGTCTGCATGGGCCGGGAGCATAAAATAAGGAGGAATTTGGAGGCAAATCGTCTTGACAGGGGTGGGTCCTGAAAGGACAATTTGCGCCCCCCGGGGAACCGGGGCCAAAAATATGGTGATGTAGCTCAGTTGGTTAGAGCGACGGACTCATAACCCGTAGGTCGGTGGTTCAAATCCACCCTTCACCACCAACCAATAAAAGGCACCCTTCTCGGGTGCCTTTTTTGTTTATCGTCCTTCCGGAGTTTCACATCTCGACCGGCTGCAGCCCGATTGCCAGCCGCCCGCTGAACGTCTGCTGGATTCTTTCCGGCAGTGGATGAAAGTGAATCGCCCGTACGTCACGAATGATGCGTTCCAGCGGATGGTTACGGAAAAATCCGCTGCCGCCAACGATGTCAGCGGCTGCCTCGATCGTCGCCTTTACTGCGTTCGTCGCAACTGACTTTCGCGTGAGTATTGCGTCGGTGATGGACATATCCGGCGTGAATGAGAGGTTGTCCCCGATCCGTACCATGTCTTCATGAGCGACCCGTGCCGTGGTCAGCTCGTTGTGCATGTTGCCGATCGCCGCAGCCAGGTGCGCTTTTCCGATTGAGCCTTCGACAGCCAGTTCTGCGGCTTTCTCGGCGATGCCGACGTAGGCAGAAACGATGACGGGCAGGGCGATCGGCACGATGACATCCCACATCGGATGCCACTCGCCGACCGGCCGACGTGCGGCAACGGCGGCGGCGGGTACGAAAACATTGCGCATGATGATGTCGTTCGAGCCCGTGCCGCGCATGCCGATCGTGTCCCAATTGGACTCGAACTCAATGCCGTCACTGCTCATCGGAATCGCGAAGTGAATAACCTCGGGGCCGTCATCACCGTCATGAATCGCACTCGTTACGAACAGGTCGGCGCCCGGGCTGCCGCTGACAAAGCGTTTATGTGCGTTGACAACGAACCCGTCCGCGACTTCGACGGCCTCACCATTCGATGCGAGCCAGTCGTTGGCGCCCGTACCGGCGATGACCAGTTCGCCCGCAGCGATCCTGTTCAGCGCTGCGCTTGCCTGGTCGTCTCCACGTTGGTGCTTGAAGACGTTTGCGAGCACCGGGTGCGAGTGCATGGCGTAGGACAACGCGGTTGAAGAACAATGTTTACCAAGTATTCGCACGATGGAGCAAACGTCGGCGTGAGTAGCGTTGCCACCGCCCAGTTCCACCGGGATGGCAGCCGAGAACAGTTTTGCATTTTTCATCTCCGCATAGTTTTCTGCGACGAATACACCGTCGCGATCATGGGTTGCTGCGCGTTGCGCAAATTGAGGTCCGAGCTGTCTCGCGACCTGTTTCCAGTCTGTGGTCTGCATGGCTATCGCCTTTGCTGTTGAGTTCATGGTCTTCTCCTAATTCAGAATGAAGGGCCGGCCGTAACGGCGGTTCGTATACAGAAGCGGCGGGGTGTCGCCGGCGTCGGCGGCGACGACTTCACCAACGAAAATGGAATGCGTGCCAAAGCTCATTGCCGATGACAGGCGACAATCGAACCAGGCAGCGGCTCCCCGCAAATGCGGCAGTGATTCACGGGTGTCCCACACGTTTGCGTCAAACCTGTAGGCATCGTCTCCGCGGCCGGCGAATCGGTCCGCGATGTTGCGGTGCACATCTCCGAGCACGTTGACGGCGAAACGCGCATTGCCGCGAATGGCGTCGTGCGGAACGGATCCTTTGTTTATGCACACGAGCAGCAGGGGCGGTTCGGCCGACACCGACGTTACGGAGCTCACCGTGAGGCCAAAGCGCCCGTGTGCGCCATCTGTTGTAATGATGCTGACGCCGCTGACCGTTCTGCTCATCGCATTCACGAATTCAGCGCCGTCGCAGTAGCGCGGGAATAATGTTTCGACGTTTGCAGCCATTGCTAACCCCTTGATATTTCGTAACTTGCTTTCCAATGGCAGGCAGGATCGCATTCCGGGCAAAACCCCTCTAGTACAAGATTTGTACCTGCCGTATAGTCGGGCGGTATGCAGGGGTACGGTCAATTCTGTCCGGTGGCCAAGGCGACCGAGTTACTTGGTGAGCGCTGGACGCCGCTGATCATTCGCGAGTTGCTGGTCGACTCGCAAAGCTTCTCCAATCTCCGCAAGGGTGTTCCACTGATGTCACCATCCTTGCTGTCGAGTCGCCTCAAGACGCTGGAGGCGGGTGGGGTTATCAGCCGCGACAAGACCGATCGCGGTGTCGTTTACTCCCTAACCAGCGCAGGTGAAGAGTTACGGCCGATCATCGAGCAACTCGGCGTCTGGGGACAACGCTGGGCGCGCAGCGACATGAGCAAGAAGGACCTGGATCCGTCGCTGCTCATGTGGGATATGCACCGCAACATTGATACCGAGTACTTCGGCGATGAGCGCAAGGTGCTGCGTTTTGAGTACTACGACTACCCGGCAAAAATGCGCCTGTGGTGGCTGAAGATCGAACACCCCGAAGTCGATATCTGTCTCAAGGACCCCGGGCACGAGGTAGACCTTTATATAAGGTGCCCGCTGGAGACGATGACAGCCATCTGGATCGGAGACCTGACGGTCACGCGCGCCAAACGCGAGGGGCTCCTCGAGGTAAGGGGCAATTCGGACCTCAATCGCAAAATGCCAGGCTGGCTCGGCTGCAGTGTGTTGTCCCACGTCAAATCTGCGACGAAGACTTAGTACAAATCTTGTACTAGCTGCTAAATCTGCAAACCCGCAATCTCCCGCCCCGTCAACTCACAAGGGAGAGAATCATGACGTCCATGAAGAAGGCCGTACTTGGCCTGGTTTTTTTTGCAACACTACTTAGCGTCGGCAGTCATACGGCCAACGCGTCCACTTACAAGTCGCTCGAGGGAGTCGCCGGTCTTGATGTCGCGTTCGACTTTCGCCTGACAGATCCGAAAACGGCGGCGCTGTTCCTGCAATTGATTCACGAGACCTGGCAGGACCGCGATGTGAACGCTATGGATGAGTCGGCGAACTTTGTCGTGGTTGTGAACGGTGGCGCCGTGCGACTGATCGCATCGGACCAACCGGGATATACAGCAGACGAGCTGCAGTACATCGACCAGATCGCCGATCGTATCGCCCAAATGGCAAACGATGGCATTCGGTTTGAAGGATGCACCAAGGCTGCAAAGATCTTCGGCGTCGATGACAACCTGTTCTTCGACGATATTGAGAAGATCAACAATGCCTGGATTTCCATCGCCGGTTACCAGGCACAGGACTACTCGGCGCTGCCTATCAACTAGTGTTCAATGTGGGGCGTCCTTGTGGCGCCCCCTGCCTGCCGGAACCTCAGGATTCAATTCGTATTGAGGCGCTTGCGAAGCTGGTAGTCATAAAGCGACGGCACGGTGGTCAGCTCAACATTCAGCATTTCGATATACGGTTCGGGCCGATAGTCGAGTTCAAACCGGCGATTACCGTGCAGGCCGATGATTCGGGCCATTGGTCCTTCGTCAATACCGAGCAACCTCACGATATCGTTCGCATATGCGCCGCCATTGATCAGAACCCGAAGATTCCAGGTTGTATTGAACGCGCCATGGCCCGGTTGCCAGTATCCTGCGCCACTGCCGTCGAAGATGACGGCTTCCGGCCCGTCTTCTCCTTCTGTCGCGTGCGAATGCAGTGTCACATTGTCGTACAGGTTCTGGTGATTTGAGCCGGCGTGCTGGTCAAGCACAGGCGCGACGAATACCTCAGAGTCTTTGTAGACGCACTTCGTCGACTGCGTGTTGAACGTCAGTGAATGCAATACAGGATTCAGAACGATTACGTTCTCGGCCAGGACATTGTGAACGTTGCCCATGTGAACACCGTAATGCGCTCGTCGCTCGCCGTCGGAGGTGATGTCCTTGTAAGTCAGGTTGGCACTGTTGTAACTCAGGATGCCACTGTCCGCATTCGTGACGCGAATATTGCGCGCCCACGAATCAAACGCAGAGGTGAAGTAGATTCCGTTGTAGCCGCGTTCCATGTGGTGACCGAACCAGGGGGCGACAGGGAACTCCAGGTGCAGATCCTGGACGCCGACTTCGACAAGTCCGTCCCAGGATGCGATCTGCGCCGGAACGGATTCACTCGCATCATGCAGCAGAGGGTCTGACAACGTGACAACGCCGTTTACAATTGCAGTTATACGGGTCGTCTGCCTCACAAGCGGGCGCTCAGGGAAGGTCCAGTGATGCGAACCGGCCATATCGGCATGTTCGCCGTACAGTGATTTGATGATCCCGGCGTCAGGCCCTGACCGATTCAGCCATTGCAGCTGCACGATCTGGCCCGCCTGCAACCCGGACGCGTCTTCGACACGCAACGAGGTCTCGCCGCGTTTGCCGGTTACGGCATCCACCAGAACGTCGATCTCCGGATCGTACTCTTCGAGATACGCCGCTGCCCGCGTGCCTGGTTTCTGAATCCAGATGAAACCGCCACTCCACGAATACTCCGAAAAGTACTCATCCAGATTCTTATCCGGTTCGCGTTGGCGTTTGTCGAGCTTGACGAGGTATTCGCGCAATTCGTCGAGCGAATTACTTTTGTCGACCATGCTCAATGGTCGCGGAAAGCGCAGGGTTGTTCCGCCTTTGCCGGACCCGGCGCCCTGCAGGACGAGGTTCGAGCGCTCGATTTTGAGAACTTCAGTTACGACGTATCGACCTGCCGAAAACCGGATGATTACCGGACCGGAGATATCCTCGGCGGCAGCGAGTGCCGCGAGAATCGCCTTCGTGTCGTCCTTGTCGTCGTCAGGTGTCGCGCCATAGTCGTCTACTTCAACTACTGAGTCTGCCGGTGTCGGCAAGGGCTGCGAGCCGTTCCGGTAGCCCGCATAGGAAAAGTCCGGCAACCAATGTTCGTTTGCTGCAACCCCATCGTCGAGGACAGCCGGCAGCTCTGTTGTTTCGGCATAGGCTGCGGCCGACGTGCACAGTAGTGAGGCAAATGCTGCAAGAACTGAAAGGCGTTGCAGGATTCTGGATCTGCGAGTCATTGCGTTTCTCTTTCCTAGACCGGTACCCGATTGCTGTGGATATTGGAACACATTTTGATTTTTATTGACACCGGTATCATTTTGAGTATGCTGCGGCGCTGATAAAAGGAGAGTGAGTTGTCGACAATAAACGACACGCCTGACAGCGACGATATGGTTTCGCAGACGCTGGTAAATGCCAGGTCGGGCGCTACACCACTGCCCGGGTTTCCGGGTGATACTCCGACATCGATGGCGCACGCGTACCGTATCCAGTCCGCATCGATAGCTCGTTGGCCGGACACCGTCGCAGGCTGGAAAGTCGGTCTCCTCGCACCTCATTACCAGGAAACATATGCGGCCGAGCGTCTGGCCGGCCCGATCTTCCAATCGCAGATTCGTGCCGTGGCTTCCGGCTCGCGAGTCACGTCGCCGATCTTTGTTGGGGGATTCGCAGCGATCGAGGCCGAGTTCGTTATCAGACTTGGCAAGGCGGTATCGCCAAGTGACCGACACTGGTCAAATGACGAACTGGTCAGCCTCGTTGGCGGTTTACATGTCGGTGCGGAAATCGCCAGTAGTCCGATGGCAGAGATCAACAACCTGGGCCCGACTGTCGTCGCCTCGGATTTCGGTAACAACGCAGGATTGCTGCTTGGCCCCGAAATATCAGATTGGCATGCTGCTGAGCTGGAAGAGTTGCCGTCGAAGGTGACCATTGACGGCGTATGTGTTGGCGAAGCCAGCGCGGCAGCAATTCCAGGCGGGCCGATTGCCGCGCTCGGTTTTGTCGTTTCCTTGTGCGCGGAACGTGGACTCGAGCTGCCGGCCGACACGCTGATTTCTACCGGTGCGTCTACCGGAATTCATGATGTCGGGACGACCTCGCTTGCGCGGGTGGAGTTCGGCGAGTTCGGTTGGTTTGAAGTGACGTTTGAGCCGATGTCGCCCACGCAGTAGCATAGCCTGCAGTGGCGAAACGAAGTCGAAAATCCCAGCGTGACTACCTGGCTGCCTGCCGGCAGTGGAAGGAAAATAACTTCGATGGCCGCAAGCCGACTATCAACGATGTTGCTGATTTAGCAGGAGTTTCCAAGAAAACAGTGTCACGTGTGATCAACGCGTCGCCGCTGGTAAATCAGTCTACTCGAGACGGCATTCAGCTGGTAATCGACGAAATCGGCTATCGGCCAGACCCGCAGGCGAGGGGGCTCGCTTTCCGCCGTTCCTACCTGGTCGGTCTGATCTACGACAATCCGAACCCGCAGTATGTCGTGAATGTACAGCTGGGCGTCCTTGACGGCTTACGTGGCACTGGCTTCGAGCTGGTGGTGCATCCCTGCGATCGCAAGAGCGAAACGTTTATCGAGGATGCATCGAAATTTATCGAATTGCAGAAACTATACGGCGTCATTGTCACGCCGTCCGTATCCGAAGATGAGCGCCTCGCAGAAGTACTGCGTGACATCGGATGCGAGTACGTGCGTATTGCATCAGTAGCGCTGGATCTTGAAGAGCGCATGATCGTGACCAATGACCGGGTCGGAGGTCGCGAAGCCGGCAGGCACATCGCAGACCTCGGTCACGAATGTGTTGCCATGGTGACAGGGCGCCGCAGTTTCCGTTCCGCGCACGAACGCCGCGCCGGTTTCGAAGAAGGGCTCGCTGAACACGGAATTGAATTGCAATCCGACTACGTTGCACAGGGCGATTACACGTTCGAATCCGGTCTTGCGCGCGGGGCGGAGCTGATTGACCTGGATCCGACGCCGACCGCAATTTTTGCGGCAAACGACGAGATGGCGGCTGGCGTCATGCAGGCCGCACTGGTCGCAGGCTTGAAGGTTCCTGAGGAACTGTCGGTCGTTGGTTTCGACAATTTTCAGACAGCAACTCGAATCTGGCCGCGCCTGACGACGGTTGAAACGCCATCACGAGAGATCGGCAGGCTGGCGGCCCGCCAGCTGCTGCGTGCCGCCCACGACACGACGATCGAAGCCGCTCCGAACCACACCACCCCGCGGCTGGTTCGCCGCGAATCTTCCCGAAAACCCGGCAGATAACCTGTTATTTGCACCAGATTGGCCTTTACATCCGAAATTGACACCGGTTACCATACGGACAAATCGATACCCAGAGAAACCAGCATGTTCAGGAAGACCTACCAGGCGACTCACCCGTCGATGATCGACGGCATCAGTAATGAAGCACTCTGTGACCTGTACCAGGTTACGGATCTGTTTGTAGCGAACGAAGTCAGTCTCAACTACACGCACAACGAACGGATGGTGATTGGTGGCGCAGCACCTGTGGACAAGGCCGTGGTTCTCCCGGCTCAGTCGGAGCCAGTGGAGGGTGCGCCCTTTCTCGAGCGCAGGGAGCTTGGTGTCATTAATGTTGGCGAGGGGGCGGGAACAGTAACCGTCGACGGAGACGTACAGGACCTGGAGCCGCGCGACGGTTTGTACATTCCGATGGGCAGCAAGGAAGTTACGTTTTCCAGCGCCGATAGTGACCAGCCCGCCAAGTACTACCTGGCGTCGACGCCGGCGCACGCCCGTTTCGAGCTGGTCAAGATTTCGATCAAGGAAGCGGTGCCCGTAAAGCTGGGTTCACTCGAGGAATCGAACGACCGAACCATCTATAAGTATGTCGTTCCCGAAACCTGCAAGTCGGCGCAGCTTCTCCTTGGCCTGACGATTCTTAACCCTGGCAGTGTCTGGAATACGATGCCGCCGCATCTGCATGACCGGCGCTCAGAGGTGTATTTCTACTTTGAGCTCGGTGAGAACGAGCGTGTCTTCCATTTCATGGGCGAACCCGACTCGATGCGTCACATCGTGATGCACAACGACGAGGCGGTTATCTCGCCGCCGTGGTCGATCCACATGGGCTGCGGTAACGCCAATTACTCGTTTATCTGGGCAATGGGCGGCGAAAATCTCGATTACACGGATATGAATGTCCTGGATATATGCCAGCTGAAGTAAGAAACGCATTTCTTGTTTCATTACTCGCCGGTGTTCTGTTGCTGGCGGGTTGCAGCGAGGTGCGCAGCGGGAAAGTGCTGACGCTCGCTCATGGCCTCGATGAAGGCCATACCGTGCATCGCGCCATGGTCCTGATGGGTGAGCGGCTTGCCGAGTACTCGGACGGAGAAATGCAGATCGCGATTTATTCGGGTGGTCAACTCGGATCCGAACGCGAGACGCTCGAGCTGCTGCAGATAGGCTCGCTGGCGATGACCAAGGTCTCTGCCAGCCCGCTCGAGGGATTCGTGCCGACGCTGAAACTCTTCAGCATTCCTTACATTTTCGCCGATCGTGACCATCACCTGCGAGTGCTGGACTCGGAGATCGGTGCGCTACTGCTCGATTCTTTACAAGTGGCTCGACTGCAGGGGCTTGGCTACTACGACGCGGGCAGTCGCAGCTTTTATACGAACACACGGTCCATCGATACGCCCGCGGATCTCGAGGGCTTGAAGATTCGTGTCATGAAGAGCCAGACCTCGGTTCGCATGGTCGCGGAACTCGGCGGCAGTCCGACTCCGATTTCGCTCGGTGAAATCTATACCGCGTTGCAGCAGGGCGTTGTGGACGGCGCTGAGAACAATCCGCCGACGTTTCATCGCATGCGTCACTACGAGGCGGCGGGTTACTACTCGCTGGATGAACACACCTTTGTTCCGGATGTGCTGCTGATGAGCAGGCGCGTCTGGGACGGCCTTAACGACGAAGAGCAGGGTTGGCTGATGCGCGCGGTCAATGAGTCCGTCGCTTACCAGCGAGAGCTCTGGCAAGCCGAAACCGAACAATCGCTGGAAGCCGTCAAGGCGGCCGGTGTAACGGTGACGTATCCGGACAAAGCGCCGTTTCGTGCCGCCGTCGAATCGATGAAAGCAGATTACGCCGGGACCGAAACTGGCGAATTGCTCGAAGCAATCAGGCGCATGGAGTGATGAACCTTATGCGTCTGCTCGAGAAAGGACTGCACGCGGCGCTGGTCGCACTGATGGTTGCGATGGTTGCATCCGTGGTCTGGCAGGTGCTGTCGCGCTACCTGTTTGTCGTTCCAGCGGCCTGGACTGAGGAACTGGCACGCTTCCTGCTGATCTGGATCGGCATGCTCGGTGCGGCGTTCGCCTATCGTCACGGCAGTCACCTTGGCATAGACCTGCTGGCTGACAAGCTCGAAGATTCCGGCAGGCGCCGGCTGCATGTTGCTGTGCACATTATCTGCCTGATATTTGCCGCCAGCGTTCTGGTTGTCGGCGGCAGTTCCCTGATGTCGATGACCTGGGAACTCAAGCAGTATTCTGCGGCCATGGGCCTGCCCATCGCCTGGGTTTACTCTGTCATTCCTGCCAGCGGCGTTCTCATCTGCCTGTTCGCGGTCGATTCGGCCGTCCGCGAAACGGTGACAGGACAGGAGGGCTGATGGAAATCATCATTCTTGTCCTCGTCTTCGTCATGCTGTTCGCTATCGGAGTACCTATCGCGTTCAGTATCGGCGGTGCGACGATTTGCGCGTTCCTGTTCGCGGTCGATTTCATGCCGGCAGTAACGACTGTCGCGCAGCGCATGGCAGGTGGCCTGAACAGCTTTGCATTGCTTGCAATTCCGCTTTTCATCCTTTCGGGGCAGTTGATGGCGAGAGGTGGTATCGCCCGGCGGCTGATCGATTTTTCAAAGGCGTTTATCGGCATGTTCCCGGGTGGCCTGGCGTTCGTAAACGTCATCTCCTGCATGTTGTTTGGTTCGATATCCGGATCAGCTGTTGCAGCCACATCTGCAATCGGCGGTTTCATGATCCCGGAAATGAAGCGCGACGGGTTTGACGGCAATTTCAGTGCCGCGCTCACCGCCACGGCGTCTTCAACCGGTCTGCTGATTCCGCCCAGCAATATTCTGATTATTTACGCCGTCGCCAGCGGCGGCGTGTCCATCGCCGCACTGTTTGTTGCCGGGTATCTGCCAGGGCTCCTGATGGGGCTGGCGTTAATGATCGTCGCTGCCGGTTACGCCAGGAAGCACAACATGCCGCGTGGTGCTCGCGTCAGCGTCGCGGAAGCCGCTCGGCGGACATTGTCTGCCGTGCCGAGCCTGCTGCTCGTCGTAATCGTTATCGGCGGCATTCTTGGTGGCATCTTTACTGCGACAGAGGCTGGTGGAATAGCCGTCGTCTATTCGCTGCTGCTCGCAGTGTTCGTTTATCGCGAGGTCAAGCCGTCCGAACTGATGGAGATTCTCGTCAAGTCGGCTGAAACCACTGCGATCGTCATGTTCCTGATAGGCACTTCGATCGCGATGTCGTGGTTGCTGGCCTTCGAAAACGTGCCGGCGGAACTCGCCGCTATCTTGCTGGACATCAGCGACAACCCGATCATCCTGTTCCTGCTGATCAACCTGTTCTTGCTGGCGATCGGCATCTTCATGGATATGACGCCGGCCGTTCTGATCTTCACGCCGATCTTCCTGCCGGTTGCGGTTGAGCTGGGCATGTCGCCTCTGCACTTCGGAATCATGCTGATCATGAACCTCACCATCGGACTCTGCACACCCCCGGTGGGCAGCATCCTGTTTGTCAGCTGCGCGGTAGCGAAGACCAATATCGCCAATATCGTACGCCCGATGATCCCGATGTATATCGCACTGATTATCGCGCTGCTGCTTGTTACCTATGTGCCGGAGTTCAGCGAGTCGCTGCCGCGGTACTTCGGGTTGATTGATTAAGGACTAAGTAATGGCCGACACCACACTTTTCGACCTCAGCGGCAAAGTCGCACTCGTAACCGGCGCGACTCATGGGCTCGGAATGGCCATGGCGAACGGGCTTGGCGCTGCCGGTGCGACATTGGTCGTCAACGGCAATTCATCGCAGGAAAAAATCGACAAGGCTGTCGCTGCATACAGCGACGCTGGCTTCACCGCGCATGGCTACAAGTTCGATGTGACGAATGAAGAAGAAGTCGAGGCTGCTGTCGCGAAAATTGAAGACGAAGTCGGTCCGATCGACATTCTCGTCAACAACGCAGGGATTATTCGCCGTATACCGTTGCTGGAGATGCCGCTCGATGAGTGGGAGCAGGTAATTCGCACCGACCTGACCAGCGTATTCGTGGTTTCCAAAGCTGTGGTTAGCGGCATGGTTGAGCGGAAACGGGGCAAGGTGATCAACATCTGCTCGATGATGAGTGAGCTCGGTCGCGACTCTGTTGGCGCCTACGCCGCTGCGAAGGGCGGGCTGAAGATGCTGACCCGAAACATGGCTACCGAGTGGGCACGACACAACGTCCAGGTCAACGGAATCGGTCCGGGGTACTTCGCGACCGAACAGACTGCGCCAATCCGGGTCGACGGACACCCTTTCAATGATTTTATCGTCGGGCGTACGCCGGCCGGGCGCTGGGGCGATCCCGATGACCTGCAGGGAACGGCAGTTTTTCTCGCCTCGGAAGCCAGCGATTTCGTCAACGGCCAGGTGATCTACGTCGATGGCGGCATCCTGGCGACGATCGGGAAGCCCAGTAATGAGTAAGCTTTCAGAAAATTGGTATTACCAATATATGATAATTGGAAACAATCGACGGTTGACAGTATTGTCATAATTGGTTTATAAGATTGGTCGGGGGTCTACCCGGACCAAGCATGGGATTGGTCTGGACTTTGTCCAAACCAAAAATGAGTCAGAACCTTTTTCAGGGGGAACACAATGAAGACCAAGCGTGCAATAGCACTGCTCTCATTGCCGATAGCTGCACTGTCAGTTATGCCGGCAGCCATCGCGCAGGACGACGATGAGCAAATCGAAGAAATCATCACAGTGGGTATCCGCGGCTCTCTTGCGAGCGCCGTTGATCAGAAGCGCAATTCGGATCGGCTCGTTGAAGTCGTCGTCTCGGAAGACCTTGGCAAGCTTCCGGACCAGAACCTTGCGGAAGTCCTGGAAGGCATTACCGGAGTCCAGATTACGCGTACTGCCGGTGTCGGCACAGGCGTTCAGATTCGTGGTACCAACGCAAACCGCATCGAGTTCAACGGTGTTTCCACGGTTGGATCCGGTGCCGGGCGCAGCGGCATCGATTTCGAGGACGTAAACCCTGTCATCATCTCGTCGGTAGAAGTCATCAAGTCGCCGGACGCCAAGACCATCGAAGGTTCTGTCGGCGGTACGATCAACCTGAAGACGATCCGTCCGCTCGCCCTGAACGAAATGCTAGGCGCTGTCAGGCTGCAGTACGAAGACAGCAGCCTGAGCACCAAGAGCATGACGCCGAGACTCTCGGGCGCATTTGGTAACAACTGGGATACTGACGCAGGTTCGTTCGGTTTCGTCATCAGCGGCAGCTACACGGAACAGGAATCGGTATCTTTCCGTCCTCGTACCGACCGCGATAATGTCGGTCGTCCGGCGGGTGCAAATCCTCCCGAGTGGCTTGGTATTCAGTTCCTCGTGCAGGAGCAGGAGAACTACGACTACGAGACCACCAACCTCGCATCTACGTTCGAGTTCGCTCCGAACGACAACCTGACATTCAGCTTTGACGCGATCATCAATGATCAGCAACGCAGCCAGGACTCATACCGACTGCAGGCTTCCGGTATCAGTACGTTCATGCAAACCAGCATACCGACGTCATTCGAAACGATCGATTTCGGTATCGGTCCCGGGCAGTTTCCGGCAGCACTGACCGGCAGCATTGTTCGGAGGGACACGAACGATGATAACGGTAACCTGCGTTTCTCGAGTGATACGGGTGCTCGCGTAACAGACAGCGAAGTTTTTGCACTCGCGGCCGATTGGTCAGGTGAGCGTCTCTCTGCACGAGCCGAGATTTCCACGACGAGGTCGGCTACGGTTAATCCGAACCTGAGCTCTACGCTGAACTTCATCAACCCGAACGGCAACCTGGTAGCTCGAGTCAACTACGACGACGGCATGGGCAACAGCGGTCGCACGAACGTCGGCCTGGTTGGCAACATCCAGACGCTGCAGGATGCTATCAACAGCGTGCCGAATTCGACCGGTGGTTTCGTTTACAACGACAACTCTACGCCGTTCGCCTACGATCTGCGAGGCAACACTCTTTCGTGGGGAATCGATACCAGCTCAGGCTATGCGCCGACGTCAGCACAGCTTCTTGACCCGAACAACGTGGTTCTCGACCAGGTTCAGGTAGCTCGCAATACGAACGACAACGAAGAGAATGCGTTCCGCGTTGACTTCACGTACGACCTTGGCTGGAGCGGCCTTACTACCGTAGATTTTGGCGTTCGATTCAATGAGTCATCGAGCACTTATAATCGCGTGGCCGACAATATCGGTGGATTCAGCGATATGGCTGACAGCCCGAACGGTTCGCTGTTCGCGGAGCTGCTGGTTCCAGGACCGAGCAACTTTAATTCGGCGGACGGCCGTTCGCTCTACTTTTCCGACTTCCTGCTTGTCGATCCGGACCGTTCGTTCAACGATCCGGAAGGCACGATCGCAATTCTTCAGGCTGCTGTCATCGCGCATAATCCGATTGACCCGGACATCCTGAATCTGCGGTCGGATCAGAACGCGTTCTACGACATTTCGGAAGAGACCATTGCTCTGTACGCGCAGGCAAACTTCGAGATGGGTATGTTCCGCGGCAACTTCGGTCTGCGCTATATCGAAACTGACGTTACGTCGGTCGGCTACGGACCCGAGGAAACCGGTACCGGTGATCGCACGCTGCAGCCTACGAAAGGCAAGTACGATTTCATCCTGCCGCGCTTGAATGTCATTGCCAGCCCGAGAGACGACCTGCTTATTCGTTTCGGATACGCCAAGGACGTTCGTCGTCCTGATTTTGACCAGCTCAGCACCGGATTCGTCTTCCAGACCGGCGAAAACTTCGCCGTCGAACTGGGTAACCCGGGCCTTGAGCCGGAAGAAGTTGATTCATTCGACCTCGCCGTAGAGTGGTACTTTGCGGAAGGTGCAATGGCCAGCATCGGCTACTTCACCAAGGATCGTACGAACATCTTCGGTCAGGACTTTGAGGGCGCTGCACTTCTCCCGAGTACGACGACCCCGACGGGCCTGGAACGTGAGACCGATCCGAGCTGCCCGGGTGGCGGTATCTGGAACCCGATGGTCATCCCGAACGTTCTGGGCGACCCGACGACGGTTGGACTGTGTGTAGACTTCACGCAGCCAGGTAATGATCCGGAAACCACGACTCAGTCGGGTATCGAGCTTGCCTTCCAGTACGACCTGTCGAGCTTTGAAGATCGTCTGGGTTGGGCATCAGGCTTCGGTGTTCTTGCTAACTACACGAAGCAGGACTTCTCCGGCGGCTCTGTTGAGGACTGCACCTCGGGTCGCGGCCTGGCTGTTCTCGGCGACGTCTGCGTTCCGCGTGGCCTGCTCGACTTCTCTGAAGATGCGTACAACTTCACGTTGTACTATGAGAAGTACGGACTCTCTGCACGTGCTCGCTACACCTGGCGCGAAGGTTTCCGCACGCAGGACTTCGCTGGTGGCGCAAACACCAGTGGCAGCAGCACATTCAGCTTCCCGGTCAATACGTTGGCAAGGGGTCAGTTGAACGCCAGCATCAACTACGCGGTTAACGACAATATCGATATCGGTGTTGAAGCGGTCAACCTGACCGAAGAGCCGATCTATCAGCACTGCGTAGCTGAATCCGGACCGCTGTGTTTCGTCGGACTTCCCGACCGACGCATCGTGTTCGGTGGCATCTACCGCTTCTGATAAGTCAGACTTCGAATCAGTCCCCCGGATTCGAACGAAACCCCGGCCTCGGCCGGGGTTTTTTTTAGGCAGATCTCGTCTTTGTAAGGTGAAGCACCCTGTTTAACGGCGAACAAAAACAAATTGCTCGCGCATATACGCGCCGTAACCTGTCCATGGCTTGGCCGCTCGCATTGAACGGATTGCTGACGCAGTCGATGATGATCATCGACACATTACTGGTATCTCCTCTGGGTGAGGTCCCGGTTGCCGCGCTGGGCATCGCAACGACAATCGTCGCTTTTTTCCTCGGGCTGCAATTCGCGATCGGAAACGGGACCCAGCTGATTATTGGCCGAATTGCCGGTGCCAGCGACCAGGCAGGGCTGCATCGTGAGCTCCGGCATGGTGCGCTTATCAGCATGGTCGCGGCGCTGCTGTTCTTCCTGACAGTCACGGTATTTGGTGGCGACGTCGTCGACGCGCTCGTTGCGGACCAGCAGGTGCGGGTCGATGCCAAGGCCTACCTGGCAATCGCCAGGAATCTGTTCCTTGCCAATGCGGCAGGCCAGACCTTGACCGTTTTTCTGAACGGGCAGGGAGACACGAAAACCACGTTCAAAATCTATCTGCTGGAAGTACCCCTCAATATCGTGCTGAGCTACCTGCTGATATTCGGGGTTGACCAATTTGCCTTCGAGGGACTCGGCGTCGCAGGGGCTGCGACGGGTAGCCTGATAGCAGTCGTTTTTCGTCTCCTCATGCTGCTTCAGCACGTCGGCAAACTTCCTGTAATGCGCGACTTCCGCCTAAGCGGGAAGTACCCGGCAAATGAAGTCTCAGCTCATTTCCACGAAGTTCTGCCGGTCGCGAGCAACTTCGTTGTGCTGTCTGTCGGCTATACCGTCTACCAGCTGTTGTTTTCGCAACTGGATATCTACTCGTTTGTGGCGATTACGTTGATCTTCCCGTGGCTGCGAATCGCAACGCAGGCCATTGTCTCGTGGGCGCAGGCCAATTCAATAAGCATTACGCAGGCGATAGGTCGCGGCGACCATGCGCACCTGAAGGTTATTGTGAGCAGTTGCATACGGCTTGGGATGATGATGGCCCTCGCGGTCAGCGCGGCACTTTACATGCTGAGCCTGCTGGTGCCCTCGATTTACACCAATGTCGAAAGCCAGACACTTGCAGCGATGGCTACAATCATGCCGGTCTATGTTCTGCTGCCACTGGTTCGGACACACAATACGATTGCGGGCAACTCACTGCGTGCGATGGGTTACAGCGTAGAGGTGCTGAAGATCCATTTCATCTGCCAGTGGATCATTTGCCTGCCGCTGTGTTCGCTGGCGGTACTGTATTTCGAGCTGTCGCTGTTCTGGGTATTTGCGATCCTGCCCTTCGAAGAGATCGTCAAGGCGATTCCGTTTCATGCGAAGCTGACGCGCTTTGTCGCAAAAGAAGGCCAATCATGAAAGTCGCTGCTGCGCATGCGCCGAACATCAGCCGACCCCACGGCGGATTCGGAATCAGCGCCATTAGCAGAATTCCGGTACCCATGAACATCACCATGGTCCCCAGCTTCTCGCGTTGCTGCCGGTCGTAGTTGTCTTGCGCCTCGTCGGCAACGACAGGCGTTTCGAGATCCCTGAAGAAGTCCTCTCGCTGCTCCCTGTGCACGTCGCCCTGGTCGCGGTAGAGCAGGGTGGTCGAGCAGAAGAAGCCCGCTGTGACGAACAGGTGTGCAGCGAGCGTGAGCATCAGGTTCATATCAACCACTTCCCGCGCAGTCAGTTCATTCAGGCCTAACCAGCTGGCGACAACCTGCGGTGTCAGGATGTCCTTCATGATCCACGACACGCCAAGGCCCACGACAACCGTTGCCCACGGTGCCCAGTTCGGGGTTCTCTTCACGAGTATTCCGAGAATTAGCGGAATCAGAAGCGGTACCTGGATCATGGTCGAAACTGACATCATCAGGTCGAACAGGCTCATTTCCTTTAACGACTTGAAGAACAACGCCATCAGGATGACGACAATTCCGCTCAGGAAGCTCAAAAGTCGACTGACCCAAAGCAGGTGATCATCCGAAACCTGTCTGTTGCGGCGCTGCAGGAAGGGCTGGTACATGCTGCGCACGAAAATGCCGGAGTTCTTGTTGAGTGCTGAATCCATTGACGACATGGACGCGGCGAACAGGCCGGCGAGCAACAGTCCAACTGTTCCTACTGGCATGGCGTTGCGTGCGAATACGAGGTAGATCGCGTCCGCCGCCTTGTTGCCAAGTTCCGGATACGCGGCAGCGGCGTCCGGGTACAGCGTTGCTGATGCCCACGGTGGAATAAACCAGATCAGGCTGCCGGCGCCCATCAGCGCCATTGCAAGCAAAGCCGCTTTCCTCGCGTTGATTGAGTCGCGCGCGTTCAGGAACCGGAACGAATCATGGAGATTCATGATCGTTACCAGCTGTTTGACGAGGAAGAACACGAACGTACCGACAAGCAACAGCGGGTAATTCATGTTTGGACCGATCAGGAAACCGGACGGAAAGTTCTGCACCAGTTTTACAGGGCCATCGACCATCACGAGTGCGACGATCGCGCAGGCTACCGAGACGATGGCAACTGTCAGCGTCTGCACGAAGTCGGACGCCACAACACCCCATGCACCGGAGACCACTGACACAAACAGCACCGTCAGCCCTGTAACCACGATCGTTAGTGTGATGTCGGCTTCGAATACAGCGCTTGAGAATACGCCGAGTGCATTGAGCCAGATGCCTGCGTTTATCAGGCTGAAAATGATCAGCGCCCAGGAAAAGAACAGCTCGTTCTGGGGACCGAATCGTCTGCGAATCGCCTCAGTCGGAGTGTCGACCCGCATCTGGCGAAAACGGTGTGCGAAATATGCCCAGCCGCAGAAATAGGAAAACGTATTTGCGAAGAAAACCAGGCAGACCGCGAAGCCATCGGTGAATGCCTTGCCGGCAGCACCTGTAAAGGTCCATGCCGAAAACTGCATCATGAATGCCGTCGAGCCGACCATCCACCAGAGCATGCGTCCGCCGCCACGAAAGTAATCGCTGGTGGACTGTTTCGCCATGCGCTTGAACGCAAACCCGATCCCTACGACCAGCAGGAAGTAGCCGCCGATGACCAGGTAGTCGTAGTTCAAGCGTGTTAGTTCCCGTTCAGACTGCTGACGTCGGTCCAGCGATCATTTTGCCTGATGATATCGATCAGTTGCTGGTACCGGCTGCCTTCCTTGAACGTCTGGTACGGCCTGAAGGGCTTGCCCTCGATGTCGTTGACGAATTCGCGAATCAGGTACTGCCAGTTGCGTTCGGTATCGCCCTCGATGTCCGGCACGTCCGCGGCAATGTCGGTTGGCAGTTCAACCTCTCGCCATTCTTTCTCCGGGCCGTACAGGTACAGCGGACCGCTGCCGTAGTGGCCCTTGATATAGATCGCGCCCGTGCTGCCGTAGAAAACGAGATGGTCTTCGTTAAATCTTGGATGCAATCCGCCATGTCTGAACAGAACCGAAACCGGTCTGGCAGCGATTTCGCTATTGAGTTGCGCCAGTATTGTGTAGCTCCACTCGACGTTGGATTCGCCCCATTCAAGAGACGGGTCGTCCAGATCTTCGGGGATCAGCTCACGACGAGTCTTGAAATTATGCATTCCTTCGACAATGGGCGCTTTGCCGAGATCGTCGCGCACCTCGGCCTTGATGGCGAGAATCT
This sequence comes from Woeseiaceae bacterium, assembly GCA_965224725.1. Lineage (GTDB taxonomy): Bacteria > Pseudomonadota > Gammaproteobacteria > Steroidobacterales > Woeseiaceae > UBA1847. The sequence goes on along the minus strand of CBDCZZ010000002.1, from coordinate 1,741,746 downwards.
CCTCGCCAATAACTGACGTCACGATCGACAGCATGTGCGTGAAGTTGTTGTTGAGGCGGCCGCCGCCATCTTCCTTGCGGTGCGACCAGCCAAAGGGAATGTCACGTTCCAGGTTGAAGTGCGAAATACATTCAACTTCGAGCGGCTCACCGATCGCGCCGTCGGCGACAAGCCGTTTGGTGTGCAGGATGTGCGGCATGTAGCGAAAGCTTGAAGCGAATGCAGTTTTTACGCCTTTCGCCTGCGCCTGTTCGTAGAGCGCTTGCGCTGTCTCGCCACTCTCGGTCAGCGGCTTGTCGCAGAACACGTGACAGCCCTGTTCGATTGCCTGCGCGATTGGCTCGACGTGAGCGCCGCCTGGCGTTCCGATAGAGACGATATCTGGCTGGCACTCGGCGAGTGCCTGCTGCCAGTCGGTACTGCAATATGGGATGCCCATCTTTCCGGCGACATCCTTAACCACCGCCGCGGTGCGGCCGACCATTCCCACCACTTCGGCACCAACATTCCTGAACGCGTCGGTGTGCCCCTGTCCGGCGAAGCCGGTGCCGTGTACCAGTACTTTCAGTTTTTCGGCCATGCGTTAATCGTCTTGCTGTTCGGCAAGCCACGCCTCATAGCGGGCCCTGTTTTCCTCGTTCGCGGGATAGAGACCGATGACCTTCGCACCGCCCCGAACCTGTTCCATTACCCAGGCTTCATACGTTTCCATGCCGCGCGCTTCTTCGGCAATCTCGTCGGCGATCGCTGCCGGGATGATGATGACGCCATCACCGTCGCCGACGGCGATGTCGCCGGGGAATACGGCAACGCCCCCACAACCGATCGGAACATTCAGCTCGAGCGCCTGGTGTTTGGTCAGGTTGGTTGGTGCTGACGGTTTCGCGCAGAACGACGGCATGTCGAGTGCTGAGATATCCTCGGAGTCGCGCAGACCACCGTCGGTAACCAGCCCGGCGCAGCCGCGCACTTCGAGCCGGGTAGCCAGGATCGAGCCCGAAGATGCCGCCGTGGCGTCGCGATGACAGTCCATAATGAGCACGTGTCCCTCGGGTATTTCCTCGACCGCCACGCGTTGTGGATGGTCCGGTTGACGTAGTACCTCGATCGGATTCAGGTCCTCACGCGCCGGGATGTGGCGGAGTGTATAAGCCGGTCCGACCATACGGCCGGCCCCCCCGCCCAGCCGATATACATCCTGCAGGAACTGGTTTCTGAGGCCACGTTTGTAGAGGAGCGTGGCGATGCTGGCTGTGCTCGTATTGAGCAGCGTTTCTCTGGTTTCTGGCTTCACTGCTTGTCATTCCTTCTTGCCGGTTGGCTGAAAAACAAATATATTAAAAACAGATCTAATATATTACACTTATTTCCGTGAAAAAGCTGACATTTGAACTTCGTCCGATCGAAGAGGTACTCGCCGACGGCCTGTCGGGTACTGGGAGCCTCGTGGAACAAACGTACTCATTGCTGCGCAAGCAGATTATCAACCTGTCACTGCCGCCGGACTACGCCCTTGTTGAGCAGGAAGTCGCGAGCGTCTTGAAGATTAGCAAGACGCCGGTCAGGGAGGCGATTATCCGGTTGGCCAGGGAAGGCCTCATTCAGGTTGTGCCGAAAAGCGGAAGTTACGTCACCGCGGTCAGCCTGGAGCGCTACTTTGAGGCTCGCTTCATTCGTACCCAGCTTGAGACCGGTTGTGTCAGGCGGTTGGCTTCGCGGGGTATAAGTGAAGCGGACGAGGTGAAGCTGAAGTCGTTGCTGACGCAAGCCCGGCATGCACTTAAAGACGATGATGGCCAACGATTTCTTGAACTAGACGAAGACTTTCATCACGCGTTGTTCGAATGTGCGGGCCTGACGGGGACATGGGAGATTCTGAAGTCGGCAATGGCGGAACTTGACCGCGTGCGTCACCTGAAGCGCCGCTTTGGTATTCGCCAGCGTCGCCTCGTTATCCAGGAACATGCTGCCGTTGTGGACGCGATTCTCGATCGCGATGCGGATTCAGCAGAGCGCTACATGACTGAAAATATTGGAAGTCCCGACGACGAAGTAACGCGAATGGCGGAAAACTCGCAGCTGTTGCAAACAATTGAAGATCTGAACAGGCTGGTCGAGATGGACACCAGGGTACGTGGCACCGCGCGTGCGGCGAAGGGCTGAGCATGGACATTAACGTAATAATTGTCCTGATCTACTTTGCGTTTCTGATAGTTATTGGCCTGTCGTTCAGGAACCTGACGTCAAATACCAGCGACTACTTTCGCGGCGGCGGCAACGTTCTCTGGTGGATGGTCGGCGCGTCGGCATTCATGACGCAGTTTTCTTCGTGGACGTTCACGGGGGCCTCGGCGAAGGCGTATATGGACGGCATTGCCGTGGCGTTCATTTTTGTTGGTAACGCGCTGGGCTATTTCTTTAATTACCTGTATTTCGCGCCGCGTTTCCGGCAAATGCGCGTCGTCACGATCATTGAGGCGTTGCGCCTGAGATTCGGCAACCGCAATGAGCAGGTGTTCGCGTGGGTGAGTATGTTCACTAACGTGACCTCAGCCGGCATCGGCTTAAACGGGTTGGCGATCATCACGTCCAGCCTGTTCGGATTCTCCATGGAGACGACGATTATTGCGACCGGACTTGTCGTGATTGTGATGTCGGTGACGGGTGGTTCGTGGGCGGTCATTGCGTCGGACTTCATGCAGATGATCGTCATTATGACTGTCACGATCGCGTGTGCCGCTGTCGGTATCTACCATGCTGGCGGCGTCGTGGAAGTTGTTGAGAATTTCCCCAGGGACTTCGTTGCGGGCTCGGAAGTCAACTACATGACGATCTTCTACATCTGGGCGTTCAGTATTTTTCTGAAACAGATGGGCCTGCTTAACAACATTCTGAATTCCTACCGATACCTGACCGCCAAGGATTCACATCACGCCCGCAAGGGAGCACTGCTGGCATGCGGGCTTATGACGCTGGGGCCGATAATCTGGTTTATTCCGCCATGGTTCCTGGCCAGCACCGGGGTTGACCTGGCGGCGATGTATCCGGAACAGGGCAGCAACTACGCGGAAGTTTCCTACGTTGCGTTCGTCAAACTGTATATGCCTGCCGGAATGGTTGGATTGCTGGTTGCGGCCATGTTTGCGGCGACCATGAGTTCGATCGACTCCGGCCTGAATCGGAACGCCGGTATTGTTGTCAAAAACTTTATCAAGCCGGTCCTGGTTCCGAATATTTCGGAAGAGAACCTGATGCGCGTATCGAGGTTCGCCTCGGTCGCGTTCGGCGTAATTATCATTTCAATCGCACTGTTCCTGAATTCCATGCAGGAGCTGAGTTTGTTCGACGCGATGTTGCTGCTTAGTGCGCTGCTCGGTTTCCCCCAGATGGTGCCCAGCTTCCTTGGCTTCTTTATTCGCAAGACGCCAGACTGGGCTGCCTGGGCGACAATGCTGGTCGGTGCGGGCGTGTCTTATATCGTCGCCGTAGTGCTGCAGCCCGAGTACATCGAGGCCTGGTTCAATCTGGCTGTGCCGTTGACGGATCGCGAGTGGGTGGACCTCGTTGTTGCGATCAGCTTGACCAGTCACGTCGTCATTACAGGTGGTTTCTTCTGCCTTACGCCACTTTTCTACAAGCGCCTTCCCGAAAACCGGGAAGCAGACGTCGATCGCTTCTTCACCAACATCAACACGCCGCTGCGCAAGAAAGAAGGTGATCATGCGCATCTGGATAACCGGCAACGCATATTGCTTGGCCGGACAATTGCTGCCGCCGGCGTGCTGGTAATAGCAATGATGGCGCTTCCGAATCCGCTCTGGGGGCGCCTCGTGTTCCTCGGCTGCGGTTCGGCAGTCATTCTCGTCGGAGTGCTGTTGTTTACTTCGGTAACAGAGGTGCCCGAGGGTCACGATTCCGACGCCGATGACGCAGATACGGCAGAAGATCTCCAGGAAACATTTGCAGGACCAGGAAAATGAAAATAACCAACGCAAAAGTCTTTGTCGGCGGGCCCGCCAAGAATTACGTCACGCTCAAGATCGAAACCGACGAAGGAATCTACGGTCTCGGTGACGGGACCCTGAACAATCGGGAAACTCTTCCTGCGAAATACCTCGAAGACTTCATCATTCCCTGCCTGATCGGCAAGGACCCGATGAAGAGTGAAGACATCTGGCAGTACTTCTACCGCGGCGCCTACTTCAGAGGTGGACCGATTGCGATGGCGGCAATTGGCGCGGTCGATATTGCGCTATGGGACATCAAGGCAAAAGTCGCGGGCCTGCCTCTCTATCAGCTATTCGGTGGCAAGAGTCGCGAAGGTGCACTGGTTTACGCGCACGCGACCGGCACAGACTTACCCGACCTTCTGGACACGATCGAGCACTACCAGTCGGAGGGCTACAAGGCGGTACGCATCCAGTGCGGCATACCGGGTATGCCTTCGGATTCGTATGGCGTGGCCGCTAAGGGCGAGGATTCAAAGCACTTCATTACCCAATACGGGTCGTTGCCCAAGGAAGAAGTCTGGGATACCGAAAAGTACCTGCAATACATGCCCAAGGTCTTTGAAGCGATTCGGGATCGATTCGGTCCGGACCTCAAGGTATTGCACGATGTGCATCACAGGTTGCTGCCACGTGAAGCCGCAGCGTTCGGCAAGGAAGTCGAAAAGTACAACCTGTTCTGGATGGAAGACCCGACGCCGGCAGAAGACCAGTCGGTTCTGCGTATCATCCGAAAACATACGACCGTCCCGATTGCTATCGGTGAAGTGTTCAACACGGTCTGGCATTACAAGCAGATGATCGAGGAAGACCTGATCGACTTCATCCGGGTTTCGGCGGTCTACGGCGGCGGCATCACTCACGTCAGGCGTATTGTCGAACTCGCGGCGTTGCACAACGTGCGAACCGGGTTTCATGGCGCGCCCAGCCACTCGCCGATTTCAATGGCCGCGCAAGGTCATCTCAATGTTTGGGCACCCAATTTCGGTATCCAGGAGTATCTTGTGCTGGGTACGCCGGAATGCGATGCGCTGTTCCCGTCAGAGCACTACTACAAGGACGGAGCTTTTTACGTGAGTGACGAACCGGGTCTGGGCATCGACTTCGACGAAAAAGAGGCTGAGCAGTATTCCTACGAGCGCCGCTACCATCCGATCTGCCGTCTCGAAGATGGCACGCTCTGGAATTACTAGTCGGGCGGCTTGCCTTACGAATGGGCGTGCGCTGTATCCAGCGCAACCCGTATGTTGTCCCATGAGACATCGCGCGGAAGTGTACAGGTGGCGCCCAGGGCAAACCTGGGCGGCGCATCCGCAATAACGCTCTTCACACGGGACTGGATTTCCTCGATAGATCCGCTGTACACGACACCTTCGCGCTCAAGGCCGCCAAGAAACGGTTTCTCAAATAGGTCGTAAATCTCCGCAGACGTTGTTTCTGAGTCATGTAGTTGCAGGCCGCAATTGATCACGTGGCAGGGGTAGTCGACGAATGCCGCGTAGTCCCGGTAGCCTTCGCCCGCATTGTGAATGTGCAGAATGTTGCATTCGCCGGCGCTCGCGATTTCACTCGCGATAGCTAACTCGAAAGGCTTCACATACTCGTGGAAGATTCGCTCGTCCACGAATCGATTTGCTTCTCCGCCCTGCGAGGCCTGGAAGAACCCGTCTACGCCAAGCTTCGCGCACTCGCGTACGAAGATGATGGTGCTCTCGGTGATAATCTCGAGACCTTTCTTCACCGCCTCCGGATCTTCGTTGAGGTGATTGATGTGGTGCTTGTAGTCGGTGAAGTGACCGGCGAACGCCAGCGGCGGGTACACGGTGGGGATAACCAGCGCTTCGTTCTTGCCTTCTGCGACGATGCCCTCGATGACGTTCAGCTGCTCAGCGTAAAAGTCCTTCTTTAACAGCGGAACGGATGACCAGTCGGCGGGGCGCTGCAGTGACTCAATGAGCGGAAACTTGCGTTCGTACTGGACCTTCAGAATGTCTGCATCAGTAGCGCGGAAATACTCCAGGTGTTTGATTACGGCCGTTGGCCCGAAATGGTCGGCGACCGGAAAATGGGTAAAGAATGCGCCGGGGAAATAGGTCTGCTTGCCGGACCCGTGAATAAACTCGAGAAAAGCATTCCGCTTATTTATCGTGCTGTCACTGCAGCCTGTAGCAAACAGACCGCCCGTGCATGCGGCCGCACCGATCAACTGGCCAAACTCTCTTCTGTTCATCACCTAGTTGCCGGCTGGCGTTGATTCGTACGACACGTTGCGAACCGTATAGCCGTCATTGTTGGCGCGAATCGCACCCGTGTTTTTCATCGAGACATTTTCGATGACGGAGATAGGTTCGCCGTTGGTAAGGAACAGGTCGAGCGGGGCGCTGTTGTCCCAGGTTGAGTCAGAAATATGCAGTTTCTGTACGCCGTGAAACCGCAGCGATGCACCCGTCTTGTTGCGACTTCCCTTGCCGATATTGATGAACTCGTTACCTTCGATTGTCACGATCGGGCCGAAGGTGCTCTCGTCTGTGCCGCCTCGATAGATATTCGCAACCGCACCCTGGATGTCGGTGAAGCGGCTGTTTCTGACCGTGACGTTTTCGACGTTGTAAATGCCGAGATCCTCGGGCTCCTTGTCGAACGCGAGGATGGATCCGCTCACATTGCTCATCTCGGAATCGACGATCTCGACTGAATCGGCAAACGTCGATTTGGATACCTTCATGAAGTTGAAATTCCGGTTAACGTCGAGATTCGTGACCTTGCAATCGCGTACCGCTACCGAATAGTTGCGGTTCATCGAGTAGCGACTGGTGCTGATGACGCTGTTGCCGTAGAGGTCCGGTGACTCCGCGCCGTCGAACCACAGGTTTTCAAGTTCGAGCGAGCCGCCGTTCTCTATAAAGAAAAATATGGCTTTCTCGGCGCGGATGACTGGCTTGTCGCCGTTTTCCGCCTTGATCGTCAGCGGATGATGGACGCTCGTGAATTTCGTCAGCAGGTATTCCGCGCCGTTTTCCAGAACGAGCGTGTCGCCAGGACTACTGGCGTTAATCGCTGTCATCAGCGTGTTGGTCCCTGGTGGGACACTGATGGTTGCCCCGCTTCCGAATGCAACAAACGGGTCAACCTTGGGGTAGTAGTCAGCACCCGTCTCTTCTTTCGTAACCGGCAGTTTGACTTCGCCGAAACCGATCTGATCGATCAGGCTTTGTTCCGGCACCAGCAGGTTGTTGTGGTTTCTGACCAGTGAAAATGGTGCCTTGCTGAATCCCTCGCTGATCTGGACTTCAGCCTCTTCGTTCATGACGTTGCCCTCGAAGCTGATGCCGGAAATGTCGTCGTAAATTGTGAACGGGTTGAGATTTGTTTTGCTCATGAAAATATTGTTGTGCATCGACGAACCTGATGGCGGCGCCGAACGCTCCTCGTCGCTGCCGGCGCACAGCTGGATGTGATCGCTGTCGACAACGATGTTGTTGTTCATGATTGAGTCGATGACCGGGTCGTAGCGATTAATCGGCCCGTTTGGCACACCGTTCATGATGACCATCGCACCGCGAAAGCGGTAGCCCGTCAGGCCCGACAGGTAGTTGTTCCTGACCGTTTGATTCTCGTTGATGATGCGAATGCCACCCGTGTTCGGGACGCGATTGCCGAGGAAATAGTTGCCCTCAACCGTCGTGTAGTGGCCATGGCGCATCGTCAGCGTACCCTGGCTCTCGAAAAACACGTTGTTGCTGATCTCGTTGCCGCACGACTTGCTCGAGATAATCTCGAGCTCGCCACCGGTGCGGTCGAAGTAGTTGTTTCGAACGACCGTGTTTGAAAACTCGCGTGAGTAATGGCTCGTGCCAATGCGCAGTGTTTCGCCGCCGTTAGAGCCGAGCGTCTGGCGCGGGCCGAAGTAGTTGTACTCGATGACGTGCCCGTTCTCGCGACTGGCTTCGGTGTTCATGCGCACGGCCAGTGTTACGCCCGCGTTGCCCTTGTTAATGAGCGAGTTGTGATCGAAACGATTGTTCTTGCCGTAGAGGGCGACCCAGACATCCGATGAATTGCGCTCGGGATTCGTAAAACTGTCGATGACCACATTGGTCACGCGAGAGTCATTGGCGAGGTCTTCTTTTGAAGTCCGGAACTCGATAACCGCTGAAGTGGGCGTATGACCGTCCTTGAAGACGAGGTCAGATACTACGATGTGCGAACCGGAGATACCGAGGTTGGACTGGCCGCTGATAATGACCTTGCCGGCTTCCTGGGCCGTAAGCTCAATCGGATTGTCAGGTGCTCCTTCGCCGTGTAACCGCAGCTCAACATCGGTCCAGGTGCCGTTGGCGAGCACGATTCGGTCTCCGGGCTGTGCCGCGGCGACAGCCGCATCGAACTCGTCAATGTTGCGGACGAGGCCGGTTTCTTCGGGGGCGGCACAGGCGGCGACCAACAGGACGGGGGCAATGACGACGGAAAAAAGTCGGCGAAGTTTGTGCATGGTGAGTCTCGCTAGGGCATATCTTCGAACAGCCAATTTAGCATTCGCAGGAGAAGAAAACGACCCCGAATTGGTCTGACCAAATGAGCGTTTCAGAGTGTTTTCAGGTCCCGAAATGGAGTAGCTGTTTTTACAAAAAAAACTTAATAAACAATTATTTATTCTCACTCAGTCGCTCACTTGCCGGGTCGGACCACGCCTACTTAGCCGAGTTGACTTCAGGCCTTTAATTGGTTAATACGATCACTTGACCACGGCGTACGAATAAGGCTGAAACACTTATGAAACCAGCATCGCTGATTCTATTGCTGACAATTCTCTCGGCTTTCGTCGGCTGCGACCGTCACGCCGATCAGGCGCAGGCCCTGCAATCAGGGCATCCAAACCTGGTGATGACCCGGGCCGGCGTGGATACGATCCGCTCGGCTCTCGGTTCGGTGCCGCTGTTGGACGCGACAATCGCGGACGTACAGGCCGAAGTGGACGCGGAAATCGCCGCAGGAATCGACACACCGATTCCGCAGGATTACTCGGGCGGCTACACGCACGAGCGACACAAACGAAATTTCTTTGTAATCCAGAAAGCCGGCGCGCTCTATCAGATTCTCGACGACGAGAGATATGCGAAGTACGTGCGCGATATGCTGTTTCAGTATGAGGCGATGTATAAGGACCTGCCTCTGCATCCCAAGACCCGTTCGTACGCGCGTGGCAAATTGTTCTGGCAATGCCTGAACGATGCCAACTGGCTAGTCTATGTGAGCCAGGCATACGATGCGGTTTACGATTTCCTGACGGCTGAAGAACGCGACACGCTCGAGAACAACCTGTTCCGACCGTTCGCCGATCACCTGTCGATAAAGAATCCGCGCTTTTTCAACCGTATTCACAATCACAGCACCTGGGGCAATGCGGCAGTAGGGATGATTGGTCTTGTCATGGGTGACGATGAGCTCGTCGACAGGGCGTTATACGGGCTGTCGCCCGAACAATTCGATATGGATCCGCAACTCAAGGACGACGACGGTGGATTCATCTTCGATCAGGACGGCAGGGCGGGATTCCTGGCGAACCTCGATGAGCCGTTTTCTCCGGACGGCTACCACACCGAGGGTCCGTACTATCAGCGCTACGCGATGTACCCGTTCCTGATCTTTGCGCAGGGGCTGCATAACGTGCGTCCTGACCTGAATATCTTCGACTACAACGACGGGGTGTTAATCAAGGGCGTCAATGCAATGCTGCAGCTATCCGATGCTGACGGCGATTTCTTTCCTCTCAATGACGGCCAGAAAGGCATGTCTTATTACACGGATGCCGTTGTATCCGCAGTAAACATTGCATACCTGGTCGGCAACGACCCGCAGTTGCTCGGAGTCGCCGAAGAGCAAGGCAAAGTGTTGTTGGACGATGCCGGCGTCACGGTCGCCGTGGCTATCCGCGATGGTCAGTCGCGGCCATTCGAAAAGGTCTCTGTAAACCTGTCTGACGGCAGCAAGGGCGAGCAGGGTGGAATTGCGGTACTGCGTGACGGCGACGAACAACTGGAGCTCGTATTCAAGTATGCCGCGCAGGGACTCAGTCACGGCCACTATGACAAGCTTTCATACTCCTTTTACGAGAAGGGCGATGAGGTCCTGCAGGACTATGGGCTTGCGCGCTTCGTCAACATTGAGCAGAAGGGTGGCGGTAACTACCTGCCTGAAAACACTTCCTGGGCGAAGCAGACGATCGCTCACAACACGCTCACCCTGGACGGTGCATCGCATTACGGTGGCAGGTACGAGATCGGCAGTCAGCATCACCCGGAGCTGCATTTCTTTGCGGACGAAAAGGTTCGTATTGCGAGTGCCAGCGAAGGGGATGCCTATCCCGGAACTATGCTGCATCGCACTGTTGCGCTGATCGAGCATGACAGTTTCGAAAAGCCGTTGGTGCTCGATATTTTCAAGACGTTGACCGATGAGCGTCATCGCTACGACTTGCCGTTCTATTACCTGGGGCAGATCATCGATACGAATTTCGAGTATGAGTCGCCGGCATCACTAGCCGCGTTGGGTGAACAGAACGGGTATCAGCACTTGTATGTTGAAGGCCGCGGATCACCCTCAACCGATACTGTGCGGTTTTCCTGGATGGAGAACAGACGCTTCTACACGCTGACCTCGGTCGCAGCTGACGATGATGAGATTCTGCTGACGCGCATCGGTGCAAATGACCCTGACTTTAACCTGCGACGTGATCCTGCGATCATGCTTCGTCGCAACGACACAGCCGGCACGCTGTTCGTCAGCACTATCGAGTCACACGGCGAGTACAGCCCGGTAACGGAGCTGGCCGTCAACGCGCGATCGAGCGTCGCAAACCTGAGTGTTTTGTACGACGACGATGACTATTCGGTTATTTCCGTCGAAGCTGCCGACGGTCGCCAGATCATTCTTGCGATTGCCAACGAAGACGCCACAGACGAGTCGCGTCATCGCGTCGTGCTCGACAGCTTTGAACTGGACTGGTGGGGCCCGTACGGATTCTTTGGTGGGACTTAAGCGCCGGTATTGAGATGGTTTAACGAGAACCGCTCGCGGCTTTCCATCGTCTTCCGACGAATTTCCTCAACCTGCGCTTTTTCGTTCGCTGCGATCAGCTTGTTGAGAATGCGCGCAAAGTGGGCATGCATGGCTTCGCGCGCCGCCTGCGGGTCGCGCTTTTTGAGCGCGTCAAGGATGTCCCTGTGTTCATCAACCCGTGCCTGCGGCTCAGTTTCGCAGATTGACTGGTAGGCCTCGTGCACTTTCGGCAGGTTGTCGCGCACGTACCAGAGGTTGTCGATTACTGACGAGAGCATCTTGTTCTGCGTCGCTTCCGAAATGATGTGGTGGAATTTCTGGTCGGCGAGTTCCGAAACCAGTTTGCCGTCTTCGGATTCGTCCGCCATTTCGTACAGCACCGTCTCCAGCTCAGCGAGTTGCTCATCGCTCATCATCGTCGCGGCAAGCGCGGCGGCTTCACCCTCAATAAGTGCCCTGGCTTCTGTAAGTTCGAACGCGGTGACCGCAGCGTCAATACCGTTCTTCTTGTTCGGGGCGTTAAGCACGTAAACCCCGGACCCGGTTTTGACTTCAACCCGGTCGAGCGCTTCAAGTGCGATGATGGCCTCCCGAATGGTCGGGCGACTGACATTGAAACGCTCGGCCAGCTCGCGTTCCGGGGGGAGGCGACCGCCCGGTGGGTACTCGCCGTCATCTATGAGTTTTTCGAGTCGCTCGAGAACGCTTCTGTAAAGGCGCTTTTCGTTGGCCATCGGATTGATCTCCTGTTATCCGCGGTGACCACCTCGTCGGCGGCATCACGGGAGTCTAGCACAAAACTGAAATTGGTTAGAAGATCTATCTGCCGCCCAGCCTCAACTGAACGTTTGTAAAAAAACCTTAAAAATGAGCCGGGTAGGAAGATAAGCTGGCGATCACCAGCTTCCAACTTGGTAAAGCGAATGAGATTGGTTTGCAATTGGTCTGACGAAAAATAGGGAATATTTCGAATGTTGGTCATAATGACGATTTGACCAGCATTAAACCATTGGTTACAGTGCCTCAAAACCACAATAACGAGGTCGGGGGACCTGCATGAAGCATTCCAGCGGAGCCTTTATCCAGGCCAAGGATGTCGAGATCGAAGATCTTGGCGATGGCATCAAACGCCAACTGCTTGGTTACAACGACCAGCTGATGGTAGCGCGAGTGGAGTTTGAAGAGGGTGCCGAGGGTTACGTACACGCGCACCCGCATGCCCAGGTCAGCTACGTCGAAAGCGGAGAGTTTGACGTGTACATCGACGGGCAAAAAAAGTTGCTCGGCCCGGGTGACAGCTTCTGTGTAGATCCCAACCTTGATCATGGTGCGGTATGTCGAAAAGCCGGCGTATTGCTCGATGTGTTCAGTCCGGTCCGCGAAGACTTCCTTGGAGAAACGCAATCGTGATGCATGGAAAACTGAGATGGGTGATCGTCAGCCTTGTCGCTTTGGCAACGATCATCAACTACATCGACCGCGGTGCACTCGCGGTATTGTGGCCGGAGATCTCGGCTGACCTCGGCCTGACCAAGACCGATTACGCGATCATCATTAACGTATTTACGTTTGCGTACGCCTTCGGTCAGACGCTGTTCGGCAAGATTTTCGACTGGATCGGTACGAGGCTCGGCTTTGTGCTTGCCATCGCGGTCTGGTCCGTCGCGACGATCCTGCACGCGGCCGCGAATTCGTTGCTCACCTTTTCGCTGTTTCGCGGATTGCTCGGTGTTTCGGAGGCAGGCAACTGGCCGGGCGCGACCAAGGCCAATGCCGAGTGGTTCCCTATCAAGGAGCGCGCTCTGGCACAGGGAATCTTCAACTCGGGTGCGGCAATTGGTGGCATCGTTTCTGCCCCAATCGTCGGACTACTGTTTATCTGGTTTGGAAGCTGGCAGGCGACCTTCATCATCATCGGTGTCCTGGGTCTGTTGTGGCTCGTGCCCTGGCTGATTGTTTACAAGTCAGGTCCCGATACGCACCCGTGGCTGGATGAGGGTGAGCGCGAGTACATCTTGAGTGGCCAGCGCAGCGAGGAGACTGAAGAGGTTGCCATCGAAGCTCCGTCGGCTGGCGAGATTCTGTCGCGCAAGGAAAGTTGGGGTGTGATCCTGGCGTCCTTCTTCCTGGACCCGATCTGGTGGCTGTTTGTTGGCTGGTTGCCGCTGTACCTGAACGAGACTTACGGTTTCGGTGTTGCCGAGATCGCAAAATACGCGGCGGTTCCTTACATCGGCGCAATGTTCGGCGCCTGGTTCGGCGGGCTGCTCGCGCAGAACCGGATCAAAGCCGGCTGGACCGTCAACAAGACGCGCAAGTTTGTCATCGGTCTTGGCGGAGTGATCATGCTGGTCTGCCTGCTCGCGACCATCAAGGCATCGACCCCGCTGACAGCGGTTCTTCTAATGGCAGCAATCCTGTTCGGATTCCAGACGGCCGTTGGAAATATTCAGACGCTGCCCAGTGACTTTTACGGCTCGGCGGTCGGTCAACTTGCGGGCTTCGCAGGTACCGCGGCAAAGCTGGCTGTCGTACTGCTCAATTTCCTGATCCCCGTGATCACCGTCAACAGCTATGCACCGGCATTCGCTGTTGGTGCCGGGCTGGCAATCATGACTGTCCTTTCGGTCCTGATTCTCTGCCCGAATATTGCCCCTTTGAAACAGCGTTCGGCTGACTCAGCCTGACAATCTATACACAGGAACATTTAAATGAAGCTCGAAAACAAAGTAGCGATCGTGACCGGCGGGTCCCGTGATATCGGCAAAGCGATTTCTCTCAAGTTGGCTGCCGAAGGCGCGAAGGTCGTCGTCAACTATTTCAGTAATGCGGCGCAGGGTGACGAAACGGTTGCCGAAATCGAAGCGGCAGGCGGCACCGCGATCGCAGTTGCCGGCGACATGACCAAGTCAGGAGACGTCGCAAACCTGGTTGCCGAGGCGCAAAAGGCCTTCGGTGATTCAATCGATATCCTGGTCAACAACGTTGGTGGCCTCGTCGAGCGCAAGACAATCGATGAAATGGACGAGGAATTCTTCAGTTATGTCATGCAGTTGAATCTCACCAGCACCTTCCTGACTACAAAAGCAGTGCGCCCGCACATGGGTAGTGGCGGTGCGATTGTCAACCTGGCATCGCAGGCTGGTCGCGATGGCGGTGGTCCGGGTGCATCGGCATACGCGACTTCAAAAGGTGCAGTAATGACCTTTACCCGAGCCATGGCGAAGGAGTTCGGACCGTCGAACATCCGCGTTAATGCTGTCTGCCCGGGGATGATCGCAACAAAGTTTCACGACGACTTCACCAAGGACGAAGTTCGCAAGAATGTTGCTGCAGGGACGCCGTTAAAACGCGAGGGGCAGGCGGAAGAGGTCGCGGACCTTGTTTCGTATCTCGCCTCTGGTGAATCCAGTTTCATCAACGGAGCGAACGTCGATATCAACGGCGGACTGGCTTACTCATAAATCAGATAAAAAGCGCGCAAATAACCGGGGGAATCCGACATGCGTAGAAATAAATCCATTTTCCGTACATCGTCCATCTGGGCGTTGATCGGCGGCGTCGCAGCTTCAGCGGGTGGCGCTTTCGCTCAGGACCCGGAGCCCGATGAAATTGAAGAAATCGTGGTTCAGGGTTCGCGCCAGATCATCCAGAGCACGATCGACATCAAGCGCAACGCCACGACGATCGCGGACGGACTGTCCGCGGCGGATATTGGTGACTTGCCCGCGCTGTCTATTGGCGAGGCGCTTGAAACCATTACCGGTGTTTCGTCACATCGTGAAAACGGTGGCGCGACCGAAATTTCCATTCGAGGGCTGGGCCCGTATCTCAGCGCCACGACCTTCAATGGCCGCATGGCAACAAACGGAACCGGCGATCGATCCGTAAACTTCTCGCAGTTCCCGTCGGAACTCATGAACAAGCTCGTCGTATACAAGACGCAGGATGCGAGCCTGATCGAAGGTGCAGTCGCCGGCCTGATCGCACTCGAGACCGTCAAGCCTCTCGACTACGGTAAGCGACGCTTCCAGCTGGACGCGAAAGGCAACTACAACCCGGACCAGCAGAACATTTCCAGCTCGATGGCCGGCAATGTTGGTTTTCGCGGTACCGCCAGTTACGTCGACCAGTTCGATCTCGCGAACGGCGGCCAGTTTGGTATTTCTTTCGGACTGCAGCACAGTGACATCTCTCAGCCCGAACAGGAAATGCGTTCCTCGAGCCCAAGCGGCAGCTCGCTGTTCGCCTGCCTGGCCGACAACGATCCGCTGCAGGGTTACTCGAACATCACCGGCACGGATGATGACTGTGAAGATAACCCGGCTGGCACCGGTACGAACGGTGCGTTTAATACAGCGATCGACCCGGTGACAGGCGCTGCCGTCGATGACGGCCGGCCGTTCGCCTGGGCCGGCAGCTCACGCGGCTTCCGCCAGAACGACACTCACGATGAACGCAATGCCGTGTTCACGGCGTTGCAGTGGCGCCCGAGTGACAAGCTGGAATTCAACCTCGACGCACAATGGTCCGAGCGTACGCAAACTGAAGATCGCTATGACCTGAACTTCGCCAACATGAAGCGCAACACGCGCGGCACGACTTTGGACAACCTGATCTTTCAAACCAACGGTGTCGTTACGAGCTGGGCTGGTGCGACCGATATTGATTCCAATGGCGAACTCTACTCCCGCAAGGAGGAGTACACGGGCTGGGGTCTTGAGGGCATCTATCACTTTACCGATCGTCTCAGTGCGTCGGCAGACATATCTTCGTCAAAGACCACCCGTCTCGAGCGACAGGCTTCGTTCCGCCAGCAAAGCCAGAACCGTCAGAACGTGACCTTTACGCGCAACAACGAAGGCTATGTAACGTGGACAGTCGAGGATTTCGACATCACCGACCCGACCAACTTTGACGACGGCTTGCGCGTCCGCATGGACACGGATGCGGACAGGGAGAACACGATCGAGGCCGCTCGTCTCGACTTTAACTGGGCTGTCGACTCCGGATTCTTCTCCAGTATCGATTTCGGCGCGCGATTCTCGGAGTTGAAGTACTACTCGGCCCGTGCCGGCAGTGCCGGAGACAACGAGTCGCGCTTTACGTATACGGTCAGCGACGCCGACCCTGCCGTGATGGCCTGTGCCCGGGAGTTTCCGGAGAGCAGCTACCTGAGTGCTTCAGATGCTGGTGCTTTGGTCACCAATCATGACGGCAACGGCAACGTCATCGCCCAATACAACAACTGGGCAATCTTTGATAACGCTTGTCGCCTCAATGCGATTCTTGCAGGCAACGGTGCCGACCTGATTTACCCGGAGTTGTCGAATCACCCGACGACGGTCGATGTCACCGAAGAAACGCAGGCCGCGTACATCAAGGCCAACTTCGACACCGACTGGGGTGGCAAAGCGGTTCGCGGTAACTTTGGCGTTCGTGTGGTGAAGACGGATGTAACGTCGGTCGGATACCGCAGTGCATTCAACATTCTGACCGACCCGACAACGCTGGAGCTTTCGCTGCAAACTACGGGTGATCTCGAGACTATTGTCGCGAAGCACGATTACACGGAAGTGTTGCCGAGCATTAACTTTGTAATGGATCTCTCCGATGATCTGGTTCTGAGGGCCGGTATCTTCAAAGGCATCTCTCGCGCCGATCCCGGCGACATGGGTTTCCAGCGAAGCTTCGAGATTGCGGACGACGATGAAGACCCCACCGAGATTGAAGCTCTGCTGACTGGAGTGGACGGCTCGGGTAATCCGTACGCCGACCCGCTGGAGTCATGGAACTACGACGTGGCGCTCGAGTGGTACCCGAACGAGGATTCGATCCTTGCGACGACGCTGTACGTCAAGGACTTCAAGGGCGGCTTCATCAACACTGTGATTTCGGAGGACTACGTTGTAGATGGCACAACGCTGACGTTCCCGATTGTCCTTTCACAGACGGACAAGAGTTCCAGTACGTTAACCGGTATTGAAGTCACGGCTTCGCATCGGTTCTCCTGGGCTCCGGGTTTCCTGAGTGGCTTCGGCGCGAAGATCAGCTACAACTACGCAGACTCCGACTTCAAGTTCCACGACAGCAACTATGGCGATCGCGGCTTCATCGATGAGAGTGGCCAGTTCGTGCAGACTCACATTGGCATAATCCCACCAGGGAACGTGCCGGGCTTTTCCAAGAACACGTTCTCGGGTCAGCTGTACTACTCGGTTGGCGATTTCGACGCGTCGCTCATCTACAAGTATCGCGATGAGTACTTCCAGCCATACACGTCTAACGGAACCCGCCTCCGTTACGTAGGCGACGTTGGTGTCTGGGAGGCGCGAGCGTCTTACTACGTGACCGATCACATCCGGCTGTCTGTTGAGGCGATAAACCTGTTCGATGAGCCCAAGACCCAGTACTTCTACACGCCCGACAACCTGGGCGAAGTGAATTACTACGGACAGAGAATCTTCTTCGGCCTGCGCGCCAAATTCTGATTCCCCTGAAAAGAATCTCGATTCGAGGTACTAAAAAATGAATTCAAAACTAATTCTGATGACAGTATTCGCAGCGGCGCTCGCCGGCTGTAGCGGGGGTGACAGGGAAGTATCGGACTTCGGTACGACCAACAGTCCCGGTACTGCCACAATTTCCGGTACGGGTCTTGTCGATGAAACGCTGACAGCTGACCTGACTGATCCTGACGGTGTGCAGGACAGCACGGTTTCCTACCAGTGGTACGGCAACAATAGCGCTATTGCCGGAGCGACCGGTTCTACCTACACGTTGACATCTGACGAGGGTCGTGAGGACGTCAATGTGAAGATCCAGTACACCGACGACAAGGACATCACGTCTACGGCGGTTTCCAATTCGATCACGGTCAGGCCGCTTAATGCGGCGCCAACGCTGAGCATTATTGTTCCGCCGGAAGGCACATCGGTCGGCCAGATCCTTACTGCGGACCTTGTGGACGACAATGGCTTCGGCGTCGTGAACTACCAATGGAATGGCAGCGACAGCGGACCGCTAGCGGGAGAGACCGGCATGACGCTAACGCTGACGGACGCTTTGGTTGGCGAAACCATCTCAGTCAGTGCGACGTATACGGACAACGACAACTATGATGAGGACCTGACCTCGGGAGAGTACGGGCCTGTTGAACCCGCGTCAGCCGAAGGCCTTCTCACGATAACCGGCGTAATTGAAGTTGGCGCCACGCTTACCGCGTCGGTCGTCGACGGTAACGGTTTCCCCGCCACGCCAAGTATCAATTACGTATGGGAAGACGAGAACGGAACTGTTCTGTCGGATGTCACAACTGACCAGACGTCGAATGACTACGTTCTGCAACCTGCCCAGTTGGGCCTTACGGTCACGGTGACGGCTTACTACATTGATGCAGACTTGTTCGGTGAGTCGCCGACCGATACGACGAGAGACTTTATTCACAGCTATATCGCCGACGGCGAATTGTCTCTCGCGGCGGCGGTCGCAGCAGCGGCGGACGGCGACATTATCGGTGTCGACAGTGCCGTAGCACCCGATGACTATCAGGATATGGCGGAGATCCAGATCAGCACTGACAATGTCACGTTGCGACTTGTTAATGGCAGCTCAGCGGTAATTACAGGCACAACCTGTATTGTGTACGGCAGTTCGTCTTCGGGTGTTGTCATCGACGGCCTGATTTTCGATGACCTTTCGAATCCGAATACTTCGAACTGTGGTGAGGGCGAAGGCTCCATTCGTCTGCAAGGCTCGAACAACGTCTTCCGCAATAACCAGATTCTCGGTCAGGCGGATCCCCGTCCCGCGTATCTGGGTAGCAGTGACGAACTGCATTACATGACTGTCGGTGGTACGGACAACATTGTTGAGCGCAACCTGTTCGAGGGCTTGCCAACAAGTGAGGCCAAGGAAGGTGCTGCGATCAGTATGTTTATCAGCCGCACGGAAGGCGACGGTGTTAATGTTTCGAACGGTAGTAATGAACGCAATATCGTTCAATACAACCTGTTCAGGAACTTCCTGCCGGATGCCACTGAGAACGGCGGTACAGAGTGGGATACCGATTCCAACGGATTCGGTGTTCAGATTGGTCGTTCGTCGAGCAGGGATGGCGCAGGTCTTGGCGCGCACGTCGTACAGTTCAACCGCTTTGACACGGTATTGACCGACCGACGCGTGATTCTCGTACAGGGTGGCGGCAACACTATTCAGGGCAATACGATCGTGAATTCGTGGGGCAATATCGCCCTGGAGCACGGCTACGGCAATGTAGTATCCAGCAATATCATCATCTCGAACGGTACCGGCTATACGGCCGAATTCGGTGGTGTGAGTGTTTCCGATAACCTTGACGGCGGTATCTCGTTTGTCCCGCTCGGACACGTGGTTACCGATAACTATATTGCCAATATTGCGTCGAGTTCATCTGACCGCGCGGGGCTTCACATCGACTCGGAAACGCTGGAGGAGAGCGATAGCTCCAGCTTCGATATTCTCGAATCAGGTCTGGATCTGACGACAATCGTTGCTCGCAACTCGGTCGTAAATTCGCGAAACGCAATCCAGTTCGAGCACAATGCCGACGAGAACGGCGTGGAGAACTGCACCAACCTCGACTACGTGCTGGATTTTGATGACAACCTGGTCGCAAACCAGAGTACGAATCCTGCCGGTGCGAGTCGTACCGCGATCCTCGTTGACGAGTACACAACACCGCACGGATGCCGCCTGGACAATGCGTCAAACTTCTCGGATACACACATTTACTCGCAGACGATCTCTGACGATGACATTCTGCTCAGGTCAGGCGCAGCTGCGCTTGTGAATGGGGTTGATGGCAATATCGCTATTGACGGCTCGGAAGACGGTGCCTCGCTGACCGCACCAGATGCAAACGGCATGGTCGAAGGCACTGGAGTAGATGCCGATATCGGTGCCGATATCGACGCGCTGATCTTCATCACCGAGGACATGGTCGGCCCGGGCTCTACCTGGGTCGCGCCGTAGGCACTAGTGCGCAAGAGTCGTGGAACCGCATTCCGGATTTGCTCCGGGATGCGGTTTTGCTTTTGGTGCTTTTGTCAGCCATTGTGGCGTGCGGATCGAGTGGCTCCTCCGGCGCGACCGTTACGCCGCCAACTGCGCCGCCGGTGGGTGGTGCAAGTCCCGAAGACTCGGCCAGCTACACCGTCATGACCACCCGCACGCTGGATGCGGATGGGGATATGTCCGGGCTCAGTGCCTACGACCTGATTCGAGATTTCGGTGGTTCCCGCTCGATAGAGTCGCCGGATCTTTACTCGGTGAATCACCCCGGTGCGGAACATATCTACGAGGACAGCGACAGCGTAGTCGGGAATCATTTCGTTTTCGTGATTCATCGCGACCTCGACATTGATCGTGATCGTCTCGACCTCGACGATCGGCAACGCAACGAGATCAAGACTTACGACAAGTCGGAAGAAGCCGTAAAAGGTTACGAGAATGAAACCTTCATCTACAAATGGAAGTTTCGTATCAACGCCGATATGGACGTTTCCACGCGCTTCTCTCACTTCTTCCAGCTTAAGGCCGTCGGCGGCGACGACAGTATGCCGATTCTTACGATTACGGGTAACCAGCGCAGTAGTGAAGACGGTATTGAAGTGCGGCACAGCCCGGTTCGGGAGTTCGATATTCTGGAGCGGACAGCCTGGTCGGATGTCACCGGCGAGTGGTTGGACGCCTACTGTCGTGTAACGTTTTCAGAATCCGGGGACCTGCGCCTGATTGTGAAACGTGTCAGCGATGATGTGGTCATATTCGATATTGATGCGTCCAATCTCGATTTCTGGCGCGGGGAAGATGCCAGTCATTTTGTCCGGCCTAAGTGGGGGATTTATCGCTCGATTGTGGAGACTGAAAATCTCAGGGCCGACGAAGAGGATGTTCGTTTCGCAAATTTTTCGGTCGAGGAGGTCATGCTCGCAAATTAAGCGGTGCATTTGGCAGGAGGAGAATCGTGGCAAGAGTTAAAACAGTTTGTCTTGCGGTAATCGTTGTAACCGTACCGTTCGTTTCGGTGGGCGAGGTGCCCGGCGACAAGTACGACCTGACGTACTGGAAGATTACGCTGCCGACAGACGACAACAATGACGGCAAACCGGACGAGATCGACGTACGGGCACTGCAGAATTACAGCCACCCGGATTTTTTCTATGTCGACGACAACGGCTTCCTGATATTTGCGGCACCGAACAAGGCGCCGACAACATCAAATTCGACAAACACGCGTAGCGAATTGCGCCAGATGTATCGTTCAAAAAATACGAATATCGGCACGCACGACCCGGGCAATAATTTTGCATTGGCGGCAAATCGTAACGCCAGGAACTTCGCCGATGTTGGTGGGCAGCTTGAGGCGACGCTCGCCGTTCTGCAGGTGGCGCAAAACGCAAAGAACCCCAGGAAGCGGCCGGCTTATTCGGTGGTCGTCGGACAGATCCACGCGATCAAGGACGATGGCCTCGCCAGCAAAGGCTTTGGCTACGGCAACGAGCCGATCAAGATCTACTACAAGAAGCTGCCTGGCCACGAATATGGCTCAGTGTTCTGGACCTACGAGCGCAACCTGCCACGCGATGATCCGGACCGGACTGACATCGCGTATCCGATATGGGGCAACACCTGGGAAAATCTCGACGACCCTGGCGAATCCGGTATCGCGCTCGGTGAAGTCTTCAACTACAACATCAACGTTCATGGCAACGTCATGCACCTGACGTTCCGGACCCGGGATCCGGCGCGCACCGTCACTCACAAAGTCGACCTGTCGCAGGGCGTTGACGAAAAAGATAATCCACGAGGCTACTCGGGCGATTCGCTTTACTTCAAGGCCGGCGCCTATAACCAGTGCAGCACGCAGGATCGGGACGGATTCTGGTATGCCGGTTGTGCAGGAACTGGTGACTGGGAAACGGATGTGGCGAACGGTGACTTCGTGGCTGTCGCATTTGCGCGGCTGCAGTTGAGCCGCTCAGTAGATCGCAGCAACTAGTCAGTCGCGCGACATTCGATCAGCGCCTTCATCCCGGCCGGGTTTCCGTCAATGCCGGTGAAAGCGGCTTTGACATCCTGCAGTGAGTTTACAGAGGTAACGAAAGGTTCCAGGTCGATGTTGCCTTCCGCAACCAAGGCGATCGCCTGTTCGAAATCTGCGGCGTCGTAAACCCGGGCACCAACCAGTTCCAGTTCCTTCCAGAAGAACTCAAACAGGTTGACCGCCGGCGCTTCAGAATGAATTGCGACCACGCAGATGCGCCCGCGCGCAGCGGCGATCTGCGTCATCGTTGCAACAGCTGCGGCTGCGCTGGAAACCTCAAATACCACGTCGGCCCCTTTACCGCCGGTCCAGTCCTGTACGAGCGCCGGCAAATCATCTTCCACAGGGTTCGCCGTGCGAATACCGGCATCCTCCGCGAACCGGCGACGGATGTCGCTGACTTCAGAGATGAGGACATCGGCACCTTGTTCCCTCGCGACCAACGCGATGAGCTGGCCGATAGGACCGCCGCCGAGGATGACGGCCTTCTCTCCCTGACTCAGCCCCACTCGCGCCACGTCATGACAGGCGACCGACAGTGGCTCAATCATCGCTCCCAGCTGCATTGACACGCTGTCGGGTAGTTTGTGCAGGGTGCGGGCCTTCACCGTCCATGACTGCTGCAGCGCGCCGGGCGTGTCGATTCCCATGAATTTCAGGTTTTGGCAGATGTGTGAATGACCGGAGTCGCAGGCAGGGCAGTTCTCGCAGTAGTCCAATGGCCGGACGACCACGCGGTCGCCGCAGGCGAAGTTTTCAACGTCAGGACCGATTTCTGCAACGACACCTGACATCTCGTGACCAATGATCTGCGGCGGCTCCACACGCTGGTCCATGACACCGTGGTAGATATGCATGTCGGTGCCGCAAATTCCGACGTAGCCGACCTCGAGTCGCACTTCGCCGGGTCCCGGTTCGATCGAATCGCCGGTTACGAAATCGAAGGACTTGTCGCCGATGTATCGTGCTGCTGTCATGTTTTTCTATCGGGCTGACGCCATTCTGGCGGCGTCAAGGACGGCGTCTTTTTCGTTTCCAATGCCTCGCTCATCTCGGATCCATGTTGGAAACGTGCAGCTCAGTGCGCCGGCAACTTCACCGCCGGGGCCGTAAATCGGCGCGGCTATGCAAATCAGGCCGCGGGTAATTTCTTCGTCGTCGATTGCGTAGCCTCGTTCCTGGACCTGCGCCAGTTCGGCCCGGAGCGCGCCTTTGTCAGTGATCGTGTTCTTCGTCATCGACTCCAGGCGTCCCTGCAGGATGCCGTTAACTTCACCTTGCGGAGCTCCGGCAAGCAGGACTTTTCCGATCCCTGTGCAATGCAGCGGAAACGCCTTGCCGATTTCGGAATGCAGCCGTATGCCGAAATCGCTTGATTCGACCTTGTCGAGATAAATGCCCTGCGATCCATCACGGATTCCCAGCGTCGCCGTATGTCCAGTGATCTCGTGGAGTGCTTCCAGGTGGGGGCGGGCGATATCACGAACGTCATAACCCGAGGCGACCGCAGACCCGTACCGCGCCAGCAACAGGCCGCCCTGATAGGTTTTCGAGTCTTCGTCAAAACGTAATGCCCCGATGTCGATGAGTTCGCTCAGGAGCCTGTGCGCGGTCGACTTTGGAACACCACTTTCGCGAACCGCCTCGGAGAACGTCAGTCCCCCGGGGCCGGACTCGACGATTCTGCGAATCAGCTCAAATGATTTTGTCGTTGATCCCACGGCGACGGTTCCATTGACTTCAGGCCCGAATTCGGCAAAAATGGTCTATATAAAGAACAGTGTTCCAGATATGGAACAACCTGTCAACAAGAGACCAAGCGGGTACAAGCATGTCTAACTTAAGAACCCGGCTGGAAAGGGCGCCAGTTGTGCCGCTCGTTCAAGCCAACGACCCCGACACTGCAATCGCGACGACCAGGGCACTTGCGGCCGGTGGACTTACCGTTATCGAAGTTGTGTTGCGAACTGACGCGGCCCTCGATTGCCTGCAGGCAATCTGCGAGTTGGATGACGATCTTCTGGTAGGCGCAGGGACGGTAATGTCTGGCACGCAATCGCAAGAGGTTTTAGAGCGTGGTGCGCAGTTCATTGTGGCTCCGGGGCTCGACGATGCGAGCGTAGGCATCGCCCAGGAAGCAAATGTGGCGATCTTTCCGGGTGTGATGACCCCGACCGAAGCAATGCGAGCTCAGAACCTGGGTCTTGATGTCGTCAAGTTCTTCCCGGCATCAATTGCGGGCGGCATTCCAGCTCTGAAGGCGTTCGGCAGTGTGTTCCGGAACATGAAATTCATGCCCACAGGCGGAGTATCGGCGAGCAACCTTGCCGATTTCCTGGCTGTCGACAGCGTGCTTGCGTGTGGTGGCAGTTGGTTGACCCCGGCGGACGCAGTAGCCGCCGGAAATTTCGACGAAGTAACGAAGCTCGCCTGCGAAGCGGTAGCCATTGCAACGGGTCGAGGAGCAAACTAATGGCTGATTACCTGAGCGTTGGCGAAATCATGTTGCGTCTGAAGACGCCTGGCCATGAACGCTATTTCCAGTCGCGGCAATTTGAGGCGACGTTCGGTGGAGGCGAAGCAAATGTTGCCGTCGCGCTCGCAAATTACGGCCTGAACAGCGGGTTCGTATCGGCGTTGCCGGATAACCCGATCGGCGAGGCCTGTGTTCGCGAACTGCGCGGCTTTGGCGTCGATGTCAGCGAGATCCAGCGGACAGGTGACCGTGTTGGTATCTATTTCCTCGAGACGGGTGCCAACCAGCGCCCCTCCAACGTGGTCTACGACCGGGCGAATTCTTCAATTGCGAACGCCGATCCGGCGGACTTCAACTGGTCAAACATTCTTAGCGGCGCGAAGTGGATGCACATCACGGGCATTACGCCGGCTCTGAGCGAGTCCGCCGCCGAACTGAGTCTGGACGCTGTCAAGGCAGCCAAAACGAAAGGCGTGACCGTGTCGTGTGATTTCAACTTCCGCGGCAAGCTCTGGAAGTACGGCAAGTCTGCACCCGAAGTCATGCGCGAGCTCGTCAAGTACGTCGATGTCGGTATCGCCAATGAAGAGGACTGCCAGAAGTCACTCGATATCAGCGTAGACAACGTGCACGTCGAAAGCGGCGAATTGGACCCAACGCGATACGAGCGTCTTACCGAGAAAGTCCTCGAGGAGTTTCCCAACATGGGAGTTCTCGCAGTTACATTGCGTGAGTCGAGGAGTGCGGACCGCAATGGCTGGTCCGCATGTCTGCGCGACCGCAAGGGATTCCGTCTGTCACGACGTTACGAGATTACGGACATCATCGATCGCGTCGGTGGCGGCGACAGTTTCGCGTCAGGCCTGATCTATGGACTCAATGCCTACGACGACAGGCAGGGCAGCCTCGAGTTCGCGGTTGCCGCAAGCTGTCTGAAGCATTCCATTTCTGGTGACTTCAATCGCGTTACGGTGCCCGAAGTCGAGAAGCTGATGGGTGGTGACGCATCCGGCCGGGTGCAGCGCTAGTCGTCGAGGTGAATGTTGACGCGTCGGTTCTGTCGACCTTTCTTCTCGATCTTGCCGACGCGTACTTGCCCGACTTCTGACGTCGATCGCAGGTGTGTGCCGCCGCAGGGCTGTAGATCGACACCTGCTATCTCCAGTAGTCGGATGTCACCTTTGCCGCAAGGTGGCTGTACCGACATCGTGCGTACAAGCTCCGGATTGGCGTCTAGTTCTGTCTCGCTGATCCAGCGACAAGACACCGGGTGATCCGCAGCGACGAGTTCATCGAGCGCAGCCTGGACGGCTTCCTTGTCGACCGTGTCTTCCATATCGAAGTCGAGTCGACTCTTTTGTTCTGAGATGTTGCCGCCGGTTACGCCGTATTGCAGAACGGAGCCGAGCAGGTGCATTGCCGTGTGCATACGCATGTGGCGATAGCGTCGGTCCCAGTCAATCTCCAGTGAGACGTCGGTCCCGACAGCCGGGGATGATTGGCCCGCAGGCACGACGTGTACGATCCCTTCCGCTGCGTAGCGTGTGTCGACGATATCGAGTGCATTTCCGTCCCACGTTACTCGACCGGTATCTCCCGGTTGTCCGCCGCCAAGCGGATAGAACACGGTACGGTCGGTTACAAAGCCGTTCTCTGCGACGCTCGTAACGGTCGCGGTACAGGAACGGAGGTAGGAGTCGTCTCGAAAAAGCTGTTCAGTCATCGCCACAGGATAGCATCGCGTGCGCCTGATACTGAGACCTGTGTAGTACCGAATACGTTATATCTGCAGTAGATTCGGTAAATGGGCAGGAAACTCAATGACTCACTGATCGTGCTGAGCTTTTTGTGTCTTGCGGTCTCATTCTGGTACCGCAATGCACTGCCGGGCAGCATTGATTACGTTGCTGATATTGAAAAAGAGCCGGCCCAGACCGCCGTCAGCAAACGACCTTTCGATGCTTCATTCAATGGTGTTGAGTATCGGGTCAAGCCTGTTTACGACTACGACATCACCGGCATGGTTGTTTCGTTTCGTCATCACGACGAAGACAACAGCCGCATGCATCGTCGTGCCAAGGATCACCTGAACATGCTCGATGTCTGCGTGATCTGGGGCGATAACACGCGGGCAATGCTTAACAAGCTCGATTTCTGGAACGGACTTTTTACCTGTAACGTCAAGACCCGAAATCAGCAGGCCTGGGATTCGTTCAACATGGATCAGCTGTCAAACAATCACCTGCTTTCCGATGATGAATTCATCCGCGAACAGGTGCAGAAGATTCGCGTTGGCGACCAGATTCGTGTTCGAGGCTATCTTGCGAGCTACGTAAGTCCGGTCGGCGAGCGGGGCACGAGTACGACTCGTACGGACACGGGTGATGGCGCTTGTGAGACCCTTTACATCGAGCGCTTTGAAATCGTGCAGCCAGCAACGAGTGGCTGGCGCATCGCGATGTGGGTGTCGCTGGGTTTCCTTGCGTTTGGCCTGTTCAATCATTTCAGGCGTCCGTACAAGCCGTACTGAGTTACTCCTCGTCCTGGAAAACGTCTTCGATTGCCAGGTCGAAGAGGCGTGCCGCACGGAATGCGAGCGGCAAACTCGGATCGAACTTGCCTTTCTCGATTGCATTGACGGTCTGGCGAGACACCTCGAGTGCCTCGGCCAGTTGTGCCTGAGTCCAGTCACGTTCGGCCCGCAATACCTTGAGACGATTCTTCATCGGTACTTCCTGTTCAGGAAGAGCAGGGTGGTCATGTAGGTGAGGCCCATCAGGATGATGAGGAAAGAGATCTCGGCATCGGATGCGATCAGGTTGGTCGTGTCCAGCATCGAGTAGGCGAGGCCGGCGACCAGCGTGACGCCAAGCGTCAATCCCATGGCCTGCAGCTGAATCTTCTGCTGTAGCTCGTCGAGACTTTCGAGATGGTGCTTGTTCGCGCGAATCATGCCGGCGCCGAGCAATACGTTGAGTGCAATGGCGGCAACTGTCAGGCCCCTGGCGTCCCACATGAACATCGGGCCGAACGCGACGAGCGCTGTGGAAAGGACCCATGCGAGCGTCCAGTAGCCGAGTTTTACTGCTTCCTGTTTTACACGGGCTTCAAATTCTCCCGAAGTGGGGGTATTCACTGTCAATCTCCTTTGTCGAAATGTAAAAGAAACTTGACACAAAGTATCGGGTTCGCTCCGTTGTGTCAAGTAAACTTTACATTTATACGAGACTGAAGTCCGCTAGTGAAATTAACAGCGTGAAATTTTTTCTGTGAAATTTGTCAAGAAATACTCGTAAGATTCACCAATCCCGGCGGGGAGGCCGCCAACATTTTTTGATTCACACGAGGATTCATCATGTCTCAGTACTCTGACGACATCACTACAGCTGCCAACCTTATTGCGGGCCAGGGGAGCGCCTGGGAAGCGATTGACCCGGAATACGTGGCTCGTATGAAAGCGCAGAACCGCTTCAAGACCGGCCTGGATATTGCGAAGTACACGGCGAAGATCATGCGTGAGGATATGGCGAGCTATGATGCCGATCCCGCCAACTACACGCAGTCACTCGGTTGCTGGCACGGATTCATCGGCCAGCAGAAGATGATTTCGATCAAGAAGCACTTCGGCACGACCAAGGGCAAGTACCTGTACCTGTCGGGCTGGATGATTGCTGCGCTGCGTTCCGAGTTCGGTCCGCTGCCGGATCAGTCGATGCATGAGAAGACCTCGGTACCGATGTTGATCGAAGAGCTCTACACGTTCCTGCGCCAGGCAGATGCTCGTGAGCTCGGCGGCCTGTTCCGCGCGCTCGACAAGGCGCGTGAAGAGGGCAATTCGGTCCAGGAACAGGATCTCAAGAACCAGATTGAGAACTACCAGACGCACATCGTGCCGATCATCGCCGACATCGACGCCGGCTTTGGTAACGAAGAAGCGACCTACCTGCTGGCGAAGAAGATGATCGAAGCAGGCGCTTGTGCGATCCAGATTGAAAACCAGGTATCGGACGAGAAACAGTGCGGTCACCAGGACGGCAAGGTCACGGTTCCGCACGACGACTTCCTCGCGAAGATTCGTGCTGTGCGTTACGCGTTCCTCGAACTCGGTGTTGATGATGGTGTCATCGTTGCTCGTACCGACTCGCTTGGTGCCGGCCTGACCAAGCAGATCGCGGTCACGCAGGAGCCGGGTGACCTCGGTGACCAGTACAACTCGTTCCTCGACTGCGAGGAAATCACTGCTGACAACATGCAGAACGGCGATGTTGTGATTAATCGTGATGGCAAGCTGGTGCGTCCGAAGCGCCTCGCAAGCAACCTGTTCCAGTTCCGTGCGGGTACTGGCGAAGATCGCTGTGTACTCGACAGCATCACGTCGCTGCAGAATGGCGCCGACCTGCTGTGGATCGAGACCGAGAAGCCGCACATCGGCCAGATCGGTGGCATGGTGAATCGCATCCGCGAAGTCATGCCGAACGCGAAGCTCGTCTACAACAACAGCCCCTCGTTCAACTGGACGCTGAACTTCCGCCAGCAGGTGTTTGATGCCTGGCAGGAAGACGGCAAGGACGTGTCTGCTTACGATCGCGCCAACCTGATGAGCGTCGAGTACGACGGCAGCGAGCTGTCAGCCGAAGCCGACGAGAAGATTCGTACCTTCCAGGCGGATGCCGCGCGCGAAGCTGGCATCTTCCACCACCTGATCACGCTGCCGACCTACCACACGGCGGCACTTTCGACGGATAACCTCGCGAAGCGCTACTTCGGTGAAGAGGGCATGCTCGGCTACGTTCTGAATGTACAGCGCGAAGAGATTCGCCAGGGCATCGCGTGCGTCAAGCACCAGAACATGTCTGGCTCGGATATCGGCGACGATCACAAGGAATACTTCTCTGGCGACGCTGCACTGAAGGCTGCGGGCGAAGACAACACGATGAATCAGTTTTCCTGACAATCCTCGTATTGCTGGACGATTGGGGCGGAACGCGAGTTCCGCCCCTTTTTTTTGACAGAGCGAGGGCATATTCTAAGCCTCTGTTAAATATGGTATTTTCGACGAGTCACTCTGGCGAGTAACTCGTGAGCAAATTCGATCCTGACAATAATCCGCACCGTCGCTTCAACTTGTTAACGGGCGAGTGGGTGCTGGTTTCGCCGCACCGGACCAAACGGCCCTGGCAGGGGCAGGTGGAAAAAACGGCGCCGGACGAACGCCCGCAATATGATCCGGATTGCTACCTGTGCCCGGGCAATGAACGTGCGGGCGGCGTGAAGAACCCCGGCTACGACGGAACGCTCGTGTTTCAGAATGATTTTTCGGCGCTGTTGCCGGACGTGCCGGCCGGAGAGGATGATGAGCACTCGTTACTGCGATTGCGGGGCGAATCCGGGATCTGCCGGGTTATCTGTTTTTCGCCGCGACACGACCTGACATTGCCGGAAATGAGCGTCGCCGATATCCGCAAAGTCGTTGACCTGTGGACCGAGCAGTATGAAGAGCTCGGTTCGATGGACGATATCAATCACGTGCAGATTTTCGAGAACAAGGGCGCTGTCATGGGGTGCAGTAACCCGCACCCGCACGGGCAAATCTGGGCACAGCGCAATGTGCCGGGGGAGCCGGCAAAAGAGTGCGAGCGGATGCAGCGGCACTTTTCCGAAACGGAAACGACACTGCTCGGTGACTATCTCGCAGTAGAGCTGGAGCGAAACGAACGCATTGTCTGTGAGAATGGTCAGTTCGCGGCAGTCGTCCCTTTCTGGGCTACCTGGCCGTTCGAGATAATGGTGCTGTGCAAACGGCGAGTTGCGAACCTGGCCGAGATGACCGAAACGGAAAGAGATGGCCTGGCCGATATTCTCAAGCGCGTTACGACTCGCTACGACAATCTGTTCTCCTGCAGCTTCCCGTACTCGGCCGGCATGCATCAGTCTCCAACCGACGGCGAGGCGCATCCCGAATGGGACTGGCACATGCATTTCTATCCACCGCTGTTGCGTTCAGCAACCGTAAAGAAGTTCATGGTCGGCTACGAAATGCTTGCCGACCCGCAGCGTGATATCACGCCCGAAGCCGCCGCCGGGTTTCTGCGCGAGGTTTCCGAAACGCACTTCAAAGAGCGGGCCGTTTGAGCGCGTCGCACAGGGAAATGATCGATAACGTTGTTTCCGGTTTTGGAAATGCGTTCGGCGATACTGGTGGGGTACTGGTTGCTATGGCACCTGGTCGCGTCAACCTGATCGGCGAGTACACGGACTTTAACGACGGGTTTGTATTTCCGATGACCGTGGATCGAGGCGTCTACATAGCAATTCGGGCACGCAAGGACAAAAAAGTCCGCATCGGGTCATTGCGCTACAACGAGCTTGCCGAGTATGAGCTCGATGCATTTGAGGCACCCAGGCCGGGCAGCTGGCAAAGCTACGTGCTTGGCGTCGTCGAAGAATTGCGATTGCGCGGGCTGCTCGATCACGGCGTCGACGCAGTCGTCGACGGCAACCTGAATCTTGGCGCCGGCCTGAGTTCGTCGGCGGCACTTGAGGTCGCGACCGCAGTAGCGATCCGCGAGGTGTCCGGCTTCGAACTCGATCAGGTTGATCTCGTTAAGCTGTGCCAGCACGTTGAGCACAATTACGCGAACGTGTTGTGCGGAATCATGGACCAGTTTGCCTGCGGAATCGGGCGAAGCGGCCATGCGTTGATGCTCGACTGTCGATCCCTTGAATTCGAGAATGTGCCTGTCGAACTGGCGGACTACCGCATCGTTATCATCAGCAGCGAGGTCAAGCGATCGCTGGCTTCTTCTGCCTACAACACCCGTCGTGCCGAGTGTCAGGCAGGCGTTGAGCTGTTCAGTCAGTTTGACAAGTCGGTGAGAGCTTTGCGCGACGTCAGCCCGGAGCTGTTTGCCGAGCACAATGCACGACTAATGACGGACGCTCGCAAACGATGCCGACACGTGATCGCGGAAAATCAGCGAGTGCTGGACGCGGCTGGCGCATTGAAAGCTGGTTCGCTCGAACAGTTTGGCCGATTGATGAATCAGTCGCACGAGTCGCTGCGCGACGACTTCGAGGTGAGCTGCCGCGAATTGGACCTCCTCATTGAGATCGCGACGAGCACGGATGGCGTACTTGGATCAAGAATGACGGGCGCTGGCTTCGGCGGCTGTACGGTTACGCTCGCGCACATGGATTCGGTCGCTCCCTTATCGGCGCGTCTCGCCGAATACACCGCGAGGTTCAACCTGGTACCTGGCGTGTTCGTCCTCGAAGGAAACCTCGAGGCAGGTCGCATTTAAAGCACTTCGGCACGGCCGATTCCAATTAATGTGGACTCCGTTGTGGTGCGCAGCCCACGCCGGCGGTATCCTGCGCCGGAATTATGGAAAGTACCGCAGTCAAAACCGGCTTCAGTCCGATGGAAGCGATCCGCC
Source organism: Woeseiaceae bacterium (assembly GCA_965224725.1). GTDB lineage: Bacteria > Pseudomonadota > Gammaproteobacteria > Steroidobacterales > Woeseiaceae > UBA1847. Next base: position 1,709,682 of record CBDCZZ010000002.1, on the reverse strand, counting down.
GCCTGGTGGAATCGGGCCTGTTCACAAGCTTTATCACGATCGTCATCGTGATCAATGCCATTACGCTGGGTCTCGAAACGTCGCCGCGTGCCGTCGCGACAGCCGGACCATTACTGCATGCGATCGACTCGATTGCACTGTGGATATTTACGGTTGAGCTGGCGCTGAAACTCGCCGTCTACCGGCTGCGGTTTTTCAAAGACGGCTGGAATCTGTTCGACCTGGCCATCGTGACAATCGCCTGGGTGCCGGCAGCCGGTCAACTGTCCGTACTGCGCGCACTGCGTATCATGCGGGTGCTGCGGCTTGTGTCGGTTGTGCCGTCAATGCGTATGGTCGTCGGTGCGCTGTTCAAAGCACTCCCCGGCATGGGCTCGATCGTCATGGTTCTGATCCTGGTGTTCTACATCGCGGCCGTCATGGCGACCAACCTGTTCGGATCTCAATTCCCGGACTGGTTCGGCAATGTCGGTGCCTCGATGTTCAGCCTGTTCCAGATCATGACGCTCGAAAGTTGGTCAATGGGCATCGTAAGGCCCGTTATGGATGTCTACCCGTACGCCTGGGTGTTCTTTCTGCCATTCATTATCGTCACGACGTTTACGGTGCTGAACCTGTTCATCGCATTGATCGTCAACTCGATGCAAACGCTGAACGCCGAAACCTCAGAAGAGATTCACCAGGAAGCCGAAATCGCGCACGACGAGCGCGAGGCCCTGTCTGAACAGATCGACGCGCTGTCGCGAGAAATTCGCAGCCTGAAAGATCAGCTACGCTGAGTTCCCTTTGGCGATGCGCCAGACGCCGACTGTCACCAGCGGCACAAAGATAACGAGCAGGAACAACCAGGTCATCGTTCCGTAGCCTTTCGACACCAGCTCGATAATGCCGAAGTACGCGGCGAGGATTGCCGCAATAGTCAGTGACGTAACAGCGATGGCAGGGCGTAGCCAGCGCGGCATCTGCAGCGACTTCTCGATAAACACGTGATCGATACGTTCATTGATGCCGTGCAGCAGTGCAGTACCGGTTTCGACGAATGTGCCGTACACGACGACGTAGAAGATGACCGACAGCCACGCGAAACTCAGCTGCTGCATCATGTAGTCGGCGGGTACCGGGATATCGAGAATCTCAGGATAGCTCGTCGTCATGCCAAGGAAGAACAGGATTGCCGGGATCATGCCGATCGGGCCGGCGCACGCACCGGCGATAAATGCATCCTTGCGGCTTTCCATATGGCGGACGCAGAACAGGATCATCGGAATCGCCGTCAGGCTGTAGCCGATATAGCGAATTGTATTGATTGCCCATGGTCCGCTCAGGTCGTCGGCCGCAAAGATCGCGGGCAACTTGTGACCGTGATCTTTCAGATAAAAGAAGATCAGTACTGCGTATACGGCGTACAGCAGGAAAGACCAGCCGGCCAGGACCTTCTCGATCAGTTCGGTGCCTTTGAAGACCAGGATGCCAATGAGTGCGATCAATGCGACCGTGCCGACAATCGGAGGTATCCCGAAGTTGGCGCTGACGAGTTCGCCCGATGCAGCTCCGAGCACAGCGAGAATCAGCAGCACGAGCACCAGGAACAGGATCTCGTACACAAACCAGCCACGCCCCAGCAGCTGCTTTAGAAATGTTCGGTAGTCATACGTGCGAGTCATGCGTGACAGCTCGAACGCGATCGCCATGCAAATGCTGAAACCAAGTGTTACGAGCACAAGACTCAGGAGGCCGGCGAGTGGTCCGGCACCGAGGAAGAATTCGATGAGTTCGCGTCCGGTTGCGTAGCCGCCGCCGATGATTACGGACTGGAACAGGAACCCCGGCAAAAACCAGCGCTGGAAGACGGAGTTCTTCATATTGTTGTCCTTGAGCTAGAAGCGATCAGGCGGTGTCTTGCTGCGGTGCTCGGGTACGTAGAACGGTTTGCTCTGCGCGTGACACTCGGCCCAGGCTGTGCGCCAGTGCAGTTCGCGCTCGTAGTCAAAGCGTGCCCACAACTTGTCGGGCAGCTTACCATTGATGAACTCGATATCGGCAAGTGCAAGATTGGCTTTCAGTACCGGTGACCACATCGTGCATTTGATCTCGCCGACCTGTTTGCCACGCTTGCCTGAGTAGATGTAAGCAAGGCCCACTGGCTTATTGCCATCGACCACCAGCTTCGTGAGCTGGCGCTTGGGAGGGCGGGCCGTTTCCGCTTGTAGCGCGCGACGTCCCGTGAAATGCCCCTTTTCGAGATCGACGACCCAGCCAAGACCCAGTTCGAACGGCGAGCGATCGTAGCCGTCGCGGATCGTCGAATCGGCTGTATTGAAATCAAATCCCGGCATGATGAAGCCAGCTTCGATGCGCACCATCTCCAGCGCATCGAGGCCCATCAACTTGATATCGTACTGGCCCTTGACCGAAAAAATGGCGTCCCAGACCGGTAACGCGTGCTCAGGACTCATCCACAGCTCGTAGCCGAGATCGCCTGTGAATCCGGTGCGCGATACCGTGACAGGCAGCCCGTTGCATTGCAGATTCGCGATACCGAACGGCTTCAGGTCTTCGAGTCCGGCAATGCCCGCCGCCGATAGCACCGAATAAGACGTTGGCCCCTGCACAGCGAGTGCAGGAACCTCACGCGTCTCGTTACGGATCTCGACGTCAAATCCGGCGGCCGACAGCATGAGCCAGTCGAGCTGATGATGCTGCGCGCACAGGCGATAGTCGTCCTCGCCAAGCATGAACAATGTGCCGTCGTCGATGACCTTGCCATCATCATTGCACCAGACGATGTATGTCACGCGTCCCGGTACAAGCTTTGAGATGTTGCGCGTGACGAGGCGATCAAGGTACGCGCGCGAATCCGGCCCGGTGATGCGGTATTTCTCCATCGGAGTCAGGTCCATCACGGAGCACCCGCTGCGCACCGCGAAGTACTCGGTCGACAGCTTGTCGAATACGCGCGGGACCTTGTAGGTATTCCAGGTGGCCCAGTTCTCGGTCATCGAGGTCGATCCGTAGCGTTCGTGGAACGGCGACAGCGATAACGGATGGCGGAAATGTTCGCGAGCAATATTCATTTAGTTGCCCCCGTTTCAAGGACGCGCGCTGCAGCGAGACGTCCTGGCATGCCCGTGACACCACCGCCGGGATGACTGCCGGCGCTGCAGATGAACAGCTGATCGATCGGCGTGTCGTACTGCGCAGCGCCATAAGTCGGCCGCAACATGAATGACTGGTGGATCGACAGATCGCCGTGGTGCCAATGGCCCTGCACGGCGCCGTACTCGCGTTCGATATCTGCGGGACTCAGGAATTCGTGGTCAACGATCAGCGACTTGAGCTCCGGAGCATATTCGCCGAGCTGCGCAATGACCCGGTAGGCCACGCCCTTCGACTGCTCATCCCAGCCTCCTTTGAGGTCGTACGGCAGGTACGCAACATTAACCGACATGACGTGGTGTCCATCCGGAGCGAGTGACGGGTCGTGCAGGCTCGGAATCGTGATCTCGAGAACCGGATGCTCGGGAATCTCGCCGTACTTCGACGGGTTGAAGGCACGCTCCACGTAACGCATCGACGGCGCGACGATCATGCGGCTTGCGAGCTGATCCGGCTCGAGACCGTCGAATTCGGGCAGGCCTGACAATGCGATGTTCAGCTTGCCGACCGTTCCCGGTCCGCGAACCTGGCTCGCCCGCGATGCGAACATTGTGTCGAGACGCGGCGCGCCGACGAGTTTCGTGAACGTCGTGCGAGGATCGATTGCCGAGATTACGACCGGCGCTTTGACCATCGAGCCGTCGTCGAGCTCGACGCCGAAGCATTTGTCGTTCTCGATCAGGATCGAACTGACGCGTGTCCCGTAGCGGATGTTGGCACCAGCTGCTTCGGCTGACTGTGTAAGTGCATCGACAAGCGTGCGCGCATTGCCGCAGGACATCGGTCCATGCAGTTCGCCCTGTAGTCGTTGTAGCCACGTCAGCACGGTGCCCGGTGTACGCGGACCCATCGCCGAACCCATGACGGCGTCCGTTGCAATCGCACCTTTCAGACGATCATCATCGAACGCTTCGTTCAGGACGTCGTAGATATTGATGGCAGCAACGCGCAGGAACTCGTACATCGAGTCCTTGCCAAGTCCGAATCGCAACTTCAGGCCGAGCTTCGCAAGCGTCTTCTTGTCCGCGAAGTCCATGTGTTTGAGGCGCGGTGGACGTGTCGAATACAGCGCCTGCACCGCGCGAGCGAAATCGAGGTACTGCGCACGGAAATCCCGGTACGCGGCATCATCCGTGGAGTTTTCAACGCCGTCCGCGTCGAACACCGTGTGCTGGCCGTCCAGGCCGAGTGAAACTGTGCCGACGGCCTTGCCCTGCGTGTAGCCATAGTCGCGAAGTCGCAAATCATTGACGATGCGCGGGTCGGGAGGGCAGGTCAGGTGCGCCAGCCCCGGGAAAAGGTAGTTGCTGCCGATTGAGCGCGTGGCGGCCATGCCGCCTGCACATGATGACGCTTCGAGGACTTCGACATTCAGTCCGGCCCGCGCCAGGTAGGCGGCGGCGGTCAGGCCGTTGTGACCTGCGCCAACGATTATCACGTCGTTCTTTCTTGCCGTGAGCTCAGTCATCGCTGAAGCCCTCCGGCGTTGTATCGGGCTTCTTCAGGTCGCGCAGGATCTCGCGGGCTGCGTTGGCGCCCGGCGCTCCCATGACACCACCACCCGGGTGTGTCGACGAGCCGCACATGTACATGCCTTTCACAGGGCCACGGTATTGCGAATAGCCCGGGAACGGACGGTTGAACAGCAGCTGGTCGAAGGTCAGCTCACCCTGGAAAATATTGCCTTCAGTCAGTCCGACTTCGGCTTCGAGTTCACGTGGTGTACGAATCTCGGCGTGCAGCAGCAGATCCTTGAAGTCCGGGCTGTAGTCAGCGATCTGGTCAATGACGGCCTTGCCGAATGCCTGTTTCTTCTCGTCGTCCCAGCCGCCTTCGGGCTCGACCGGGCAGTACTGCACGAATACCGTCGCCATGTGTTTGCCCGGTGGCGTCATTGTTGGGTCGTACTGCGTCGGAATCAGGAAATCGAGATACGGATCAGCCGACCAGCGGTCATCCTTCCAGTCGTCGTATGCACGTTCGAGTCGCTCGAGCGTGTCGGTGAAGTGCATGTGACCTAGCGTAAGCGGTGAATCTTTGGGTAGCGCTGAAAACGTCGGCATCCCGTCAAGCGCGATATTGACCTTGCCCGACGAACCACGAATCTTGAAGTTGCGTGCACGTTCGACCAACGACGGCGGAATGTCGTTCGGGTCCATTACTCGCGTGAACGTACGCTTCGCATCGAGATTCGAAACGACGACTTTCGCGTGCAGTTCTTCGCCATTGGTCAGGCGCACACCCGTCGCTTTATTTCCGGAAACCAGTATCTGGTCGACTTCGGCCTCGTTACGAATCTCGCCGCCGTACGAACGAAAGGCCGAAGCGATCGATTTTGATACCGAGCCCATGCCGCCTCGCGCGAATCCCCATGCGCCTACGTTGCCGTCAACGTCGCCCATCGCGTGGTGCAGCAATACGTATGCGGTGCCCGGCGAGTACACGCCGAGCCCGGTGCCGATAATGCTGCCACCGGAGTAGTGCGCGAGGATCGTCTCGTTCTCGAAGTAATTCTCGAGATACTCCGCGATCGACATCGTGAAGAAGCGGATGAACTCGTAGAGCTGCTTTTCGCTGAGCTCGTAAAACTTCTTCAGCAGGTACGCGAACTCGAACGCATCGCGCGGCTTGAACGAACCGGGGTCCGGCGGGGTGCGCAGCAGAAAGTTGCGTATCAGTTTGCACCAGCGCATGACGTCGGCATCGAATCTGATGGCGGCGTCAGCATCACGTGGACTGTGGCGCATGAGCTCGCGGCGCCGGACGTTCGGGTCGTAGTAGCTGCCGAAGAAATCTCCGTCCTGCTTGAAGGTCATGCTGGCGGTCAGCGGAATGACCTTGAGTCCGTGCCGGCCGAGATCCAGCGCGTTGTAGATCTCCGGTCGAAACAGGCTGCACACGTAGCTGCAGTTCGAGTACTTCCAGCCTTCGTGCAGCTCGCGGCTTACGGTCGCGCCGCCTGTATATTCGTTCTTTTCGACGACCAGCGTCTTTACGCCGGCCTTCTGCAGGAAAGCCGCGTTGGTCAGGCCATTATGGCCCGCGCCTATGACAATGGCGTCGTATGTGGTCTCGGTCATGATGCATCGGCGAGTGCCGGAATGCTCTTCTTCAACATCAGGTACATGTAAAGATAAACAAGCATCGCGGTGATGGAAGCACCGGCGCACAATATGAACACCCCGTTGTAGCCGAGGCCGAATGCAAGCACGGATGCAGCCATGTTCGGGCCGACAAAATTGCCGAGGCCCTGGGCGGCCGGGAGCAGGGCGACGTAGCGTCCGGAGTGATCGACATTGGCAATCGTCGCCGCCTGGTAAATGTCAACGAAGATCCAGCAGAAGTTAAACATGAACATGCTGATCGCGACGGTGGCGTTGGTTATGCCGAATACCAGCATCACGACGATGCTGGCCTGCAGCACGAGCGTAAACAACAGCGGACGAGCCAGCCCGTAACGGTTGCTGAGCAGTACCGCGAACAGGCAGCCGATTACCGAGAACACAGATGTGTAGACGAGCATGTCGGCGACCCAGTCGGAGTCTGCGGCTGAATCCACCGTGGCCAGTTCCACGTACGTCCAGTACGCACCAATATTCAGGTAGGTAAACACGACCGCGACAAGAACCAGCCACGGTACGTACGCCGGTACGTGTTTGTGTACGGTTTTCTCCTTGCCGATCGGGATTTCCGGTCCGGAGTCGACTTTCACCTCAACGTCGAGGCTCTTTTCGACCGGCCGTCGAGGCAGCCATGATATGAATGCCAGGCCGATCACGAATGTGATGGCGAACGTGACGTACATGCCCTCAATGGTCAGGTATGGCAGGAACTTGAGTTCCGCCCCCTGCGAACCTGCGAATGCGAACAGCTCAAGACCGAAAGCGAAAGCCGGTCGTGAGTGGCCACCAATTGTCGCGACTGCGATACCCGTGTAGATGCCAGCACCTGTTCCGGCTGCAAGCCGCAGCATCAGGGTGGCTTCGTAGCTTTGGTAGTAGACACACGCCAGGTTAGCGACAATCGCTATTGCAGCTGCCACGACGGTCAGCCAACGACGGTCTACCTTCGCCACGAAGAACGCGGCGATGACCGCACCGACAGCCAGGCCGCCAAGGTCCGCGCCCGACACGCGTCCGACCTGGACCTCCGTAAAGCCGAGGTTCTCGACCCACTGTGTCGAGATGACCGGTAATCCGACCATGACGGCGTAGCCAACCAGGGCCATGTAGATGCCGATAGTCAGCGAGCGCCAGTCGTCGAAGATGGTTTTGTGGTGGACGAGTCCGTCGGGGTGTCCGGCCATACTGGTTTTTCCTTCGTTATTCTTTTTCTAGAGCCGGTCCATCAGCTTGTAGTAGAGCATGCCGAGAGCAATGATCTGGTTGCCTACCCACTGCGTCCCCGGGATCCGGAAATGCTTCATGCCGGCAAACAGGTCGTAGCGTTCCAGTGTGCCGCCGACTGCGTCCGCCATGACTTCACCCATCAGGTGCGTCGGCGCCACACCATGTCCCGAGTATCCCTGACAGTACCAGACATTGCCGTTGATACGTCCGACTGTCGGGGTACGCGTCAACACGATGCCGATCTTGCCGCCCCATTCGTACTCGATACTGACGTCTTTCAGTTGCGGGTAGACTTTGAGCATGCGCGGCAGGATGTAGGACTTGATGCTCTTCGGGTCGCGTCCCGAGTAGTTGCAGGCGCCGCCGTACAGCAGGCGCTTGTCGGCAGACAGTCGGTAGTAGTCGACAACTTCATTGAGATCGCAAACGGCAACGTCGCGCTTGTTGATCGACTCCGCGACATCGTCAGGCAGGCGCTCCGTCGCAATGATGTAGCTACCGGCAGGAAAGACCAGGTTCGAGAGGTGCTTGCGCTCCAGTCGACTGTAAGCGTTGCCGCATAGCACAACCGAATCCGCTTCGACGCAGCCGTTGGCTGTCCTTACTCTTGGTCGAGGCCCGTGTTCTATCTCAGCGACCGGCGACTGTTCAAAGATCTTCGCGCCTAGCCCTGCTGCGGCACGTGCTTCCCCAATGCAAAGGTTCAGGGGATGCAGGTGGCCGTCGCGGTAACAGACGAACGCGCCGTGGTAGGCGTCCGTGCCGAGCTTGTCTTGCGTCTCATCGCGGTCCCATACCTCGTAGGTCTCGGGCGCATCGTGCGCGACGCGGGCGTCGACATACTCCTGCAGCCACTCGACTTGCTTCGGTTTGGTTGCAACTTCGGCGTAACCGTCCTTGAGGTCGCAGTCAATGCCGTAATTTTCGACACGTTCACGGATGATGTCGTTGCCACGCCACTTCATCTCCCAGACCATGTCGGTGACGGACGCGCCGTACTTCTTGTGAATCTTGTCGAGACCCTTGAGGCCCGAGATCAGCTGGCCGCCATTTCGGCCCGAGGCGCCCCAGCCAACGCGATTGGCTTCGACAACCGCAACCGAAAAGCCTCGTTCGGCCAGCGTCAGGGCGGTGGCGATTCCGGTGAAGCCGCCGCCTACAACGCAGACGTCGGCCTGGTGATCTCCTTCGAGTACCGGGTAGTTGGTGACCTCGTTAACGGTCGCGGCGTAGTAGGAGCTTGTGTGTTCCTGCTTTTGTTCGTGCGCGAGCATGCTCAGGTACCCGGGTAGTCGGGCGAGTACGTTTCCATCTGCGGTGCGTCATCCGTAATTTCGTACCAGGGTGCCTTGGAGCCGACGAAGATGTGGTACACGGGTGGATGCGGCGGATTGCCGTTTACAGCGCCCATACTGACGTACACGGTATCCGGCTCTTCGTCGGAATAGATGACGATGTTCGAGCCACATCGTTTGCAGAACGTTCTTGCCAGTTCTTCCGACGAGGCGTAGCTCGTTAGTGAGTCTTCGCCCTGTACGATGCTGAACGCTGACTTGTCAACGCCGGCGAAAGTCGCGAATGCCGCGCCGTGCGTACGGCGGCACTGCGAGCAATGGCAATGCGCATAGTCCTTGATCTCACCATTGATTTCGAAGCGGATATCTCCGCATTCGCAATGTCCGTCTATCATGTCGCAGCACCTTCGTGATACAGGGTCCTGCAAGCCTACGACAAACCGGACCACAGCAATGACTCGACTCCAGAATGTGACCTCAGCCGGTCAGAGCCGGTCCTTGACCTGGTAGTACCACATGCCGAGCGTCACCATCGCCTTTGTGAACGTCGCCGCGCCAGGCACGACCATAGGCTTGACGTCAGCGAACAGGTCGAACTGTTCCAGCGTTCCGCCGACCGCGTCCGCCATGATGCGGCCCGCAAGATGCGTAACGTTAACGCCGTGTCCTGAATAACCCTGGCAATAGAATACGTTGGGCGAAAGGCGTCCGAGCAACGGCACCCGCAATAGAGGAACGCCGATCGTACCGCCCCACGCGTAGTCGACTCGCACGTCGGCAAGCTCCGGATAGAGACGTGCCATGTTTTTCCTGTGCCTTTTGCGAATGTAATCGGGGTCGTCGCCGAAGTAATTAAAGCGTCCGCCGAACAGCAAGCGTTTGTCTGCCGACAGGCGGTAGTACTTGAGGACAAAGTTCGGGTCGCAAACGGCGAGGTCGCGTGGGTTGATTCGCTGCACGGTCGCATCGTCCAGCGGTTCGGTACCGATGATGAAACTGTTCACCGGGAACATGACGCCCTGCAGACTCGGGTCAATGTGGTGGTATGCATTCCCGGCCAAAACTGCGGCGTCCGCAGTAACCGAGCCCTCAGCAGTATGAATGACAGGCCTGTCGCCGTGCTCGATGCGAACAACGGGTGATCGCTCGTAAATGGTGGCGCCAAGCGAAACGGCCGCAGCAGCTTCACCGATGCAGAGGTTTAGTGGGTGCAGATGACCATTGCCCATGTTGAGCAGTGCGCCGATGTACGCGTCCGTACCGATCATTTCGGCTGTTTCACTGGCCGAAAGTACCTGCAGTTCGTGCGGAAAACCTGCTTTGGTCAATCGTTCGAAATCGTATTCTATATCGCGGAGGTGGCGCTGCTTGATGGCAACATCCAGGTAGCCCCACTTCAGGTCGCAGTCGATGTCGTAAGTGGCAACGCGATCGCGAATGATCTCGTGCCCGGCCCAGCGCAGGTCGGAAAATATGACTTCAACATCCTTGCCATGATGTTTCGCCACATTTCCTTCACCTGCAATGCCACCGATGATCTGCCCGCCGTTGCGGCCTGAGGCACCCCACCCAACCCGGTTCGCTTCAATGACGTGGACGTTGTAACCACGTTCGGCGAGGAACAAGGCAGTCGAGATGCCGGTGAAGCCCGCGCCGATAACGCAGACGTCAGCACGTTGACTGCCACGCAACGGGGCATAGTCTGTCGCCGCATTGGCGGTGGCTGCGTAATACGAACCGGTATGTTGCGAGGCGGGAATCAGAGTCTGCTGCGTCGGTACTGCGCCGGGGTCATGCCGGAGTGTTTCTTGAAGGCTGCGTAAAACGCCGAATTCGAATTGAATCCGACGGAAAACGCGATATTCAAAATCGCCTGGTTGTGCTCGCCGGACTGCCCCAGCAGTTTCTGAGCGTGCTGCACACGGTGGCGATTAAGGTAGTCGAAAAAGCTCACACCGAAACCGGCGTTTATGACCTGCGACAGGTGATTGACAGAGCAGCCAATGATTTCAGCGAGCATGGGCAACGTCAGGTTGGGGTCGAGGTACAACTCGTCTACCTTCATGGTGTTCTCGAGACGTCGCTTGTAGCGAATCATCTGTTCGTCTCGTAGTCCTGATTTCGCGTACTTGTTGCCGGATACCGCCGCCGGCATGTCGTAGTAGTCCGTAATCGTGACGGCGCCGTCGCCCTTGAGACTTATGATGTCGACGCCACAAAAAGACTCAATACCGTATTGTTCACGCAGCCGCTCTGGGAAGAGGGCGCGATATTGGTATGCAACGCTGTCTCGCCCCGTCATCACATCGCCGATGATTTCGTGCCGGATGGGGAATTGTTCGAACCAGGAGCGTAATGTTTGAATCAGCTCCGGGCGGGTACGTTCGGTGTGTTCAGGGACATCAACATAGACGCCCTTGTCGACGAGGTGATCGGCCACAGCTTCGGGATCGTGGTGGTTCCACGCGTCGATATAACTTGCGACAAACTGCTCGGCCCGCATTGGTTCTCTCGTGACCCTCTCTCACTCCGAGTATAGCCTGAAAATTCCGGCGTGATCGACGCGATGCCCCGCCGCACGAGCCTCAGTTATTATGTCGGCCCGCAACAGTTGAGGGCAGCGATGTCCGCTGGCGACGACAGGCTTGGCATGCACCGCGAGATTACTCGCAGGGATTTCCTGAATGGCACGAGGATCGCGATTGGCGCGGCATTGCTGCCGGGCTGCAGCGACGCCGATCTGCACGAATCGGACCCGATCTATTATCCGCCGGCATTGACCGGCCTACGGGGCTCGCACCCGGGTTCGTTCGAAGCGGCACACGCAATCGTGCAGGGACAACGCTGGGAGGCCTCGGAGCCGGCGGAGCACTATGATCTCGTTGTCGTCGGAGCCGGCATCAGCGGGCTCGCCGCAGCCTACATTCATCGCCGCGACGTGAATCCGGACGCGCGCATACTGATTCTCGATAACCATGACGATTTCGGCGGGCACGCCAAGCGCAATGAATTCACGATTGATGGCCGTACGCTGATCGGCTTCGGTGGCACGATGCTGATGGAGTCGCCAGGAAATTATCCGGACGCAGCCAGACAGGTAATTCGTGAACTCGGAATCAGCGCCGACAGTCACGAGCCATACTACGATCGCGACCTGTTCCGGTCACTTGGGATGCAACGAGGCACGTTTTTCGATCGTGAGACATTCGGAGCGGATCATCTTTCTGCCGGCCAGTTATGGTCGGACGAAGCATTGGCCGATGCTCCGCTATCGGCGGAGGGCAAAGCCGAGTTCGCGAGACTCGGCGCCGACGAAATCAATTACCTTGAAGACAAGTCGCTCGGCGAGAGGCTTGAGATCCTGCAGACTCACAGTTTTGCGGAATACCTGCAGAAGTTTGCAGGCTTCGGTGACGAGGCTCTCCTGTACATGCAAAAGGTCTCTCATGGAGTCTGGGCGATAGGTGCAGACGCGCTGCCGGCGTGGATGGCCTGGATCGAGGGCTACCCGGGGTTTGGCGGCATGGAGCTCGATATTCCGGGGTATGACGAGGCTGCTGAGGACTATGAGTACAAGGCGTTGCACTTCCCCGACGGCAACGCGTCCGTCGCGCGCCTGCTGGTTCGTTCGCTGGTTCCGGGTGTGGCGCCAGGGTCCACGATGGAAGACATCGTTATTGCTCCATTTGACTACTCCCGATTGGATACCGAGTCGTCCAATGTCCGTATCCGCCTTTCGAGCATGGTTGTGCAGCTGTCGCATGTTGATGGAAATCCTGATGGAAAGGTTGATGTTATCGCCGTCCACGAGGGCAAATCGACGACTGTGCGAGCCGACAAGGTCGTATGGGCGGGCTATCACGCTATGTTGCCGTACATCTGCGCAGACGTGCCGGCAGAGCAGGCCGACTCGCTCTCAAGTACGATACGTGCGCCTCTGGTCTACACAACTGTCCTGATTCGTAACTGGCAGAGTTTTGTGAAGCTCGGAATTCATCGGGCTTACTGTCCTGGCAGTTTCTTCCAGAGCGTGCGGATCGATTCGCCGATCAGCATCGGCGGTTACCGTCACTCGTCATCCCCGGACGACCCGGTCCTGTTGCACTTGCAGCACATCCCGCTTGATCCGGGCGCGGCAGCGCTCGAACAGTTTCGTTCCGGCCGTCAGCGATTGCTCGAAACGTCGTTCGAAGAGTTTGAACGAAATGTTCGTGAGCAACTTGGACGACTCCTTGGCCCCGGTGGTTTCGACCCTGCGCGAGATATCGCTGGCATTACCGTTAACCGCTGGCCGCATGGCTATGCTTACTCCGTTGACAAGCAGTCCGGCGACGTCGCGTGGTGGCCGCAGGTCTGGCAGCACGATCGGAAACCCTGGGTTGAGGCGAGGCGACGCATCGGGAACATTTCGCTTGCGGGCACTGATTCAGCATCTGATGCCATGACAGAAGTTGCTATCGTTCAGGCGCACAGAGCGGTGCATGAACTGGAGAGAACAGAATGAGCAAGGAAGTCGGCATCGTCGTATCGGTGCACGCCGGCGACAACGAAGACATGAGCAAGGATTCGCAGCAGACGATCGTCGTCGAACTCGATGGCATCGTCGGCGATGCGCATCGTTCGTTCAGCCGTAAAGCATGGGCGGGTGACAAGCAGCCCAAAGGCACCGTGCGGCGCAACGAACGTCAGTGGTCTGCGATGTCAGTCGAAGAACTCGAGGAGATTTCTGCAGCGATGGATCTTGTCGAGACGCTGACCCCGACCGAGGTTGGTGCAAACCTCTGCCTGTCCGGAATTCCGCAGCTGTCGCGGTTGCCGAAAGGTACGACACTGAAGTTTCCGTCCGGCGCCACACTGGTCGTTGTCGAGTACAACCCGCCGTGTCTGGATATGGGTAAGAAGCTTGCCGAAACGCATGCGACGAATTCAGGGAAGGCGCTAGATCAGACAGAGTTCTCAAAAGCAGCAAAACTGACACGCGGAATCGTTGGTGTCGTCGACGTGGCTGGCACGATCAGTGCTGGTGACGAGGTTGAAGTCGAAATCTATGAAACGCCTTCGTGGCTCGTGCGTAACGTCGACTGATGGACATCTATACGATCACGATTGCGGTCAGCATCCTGGTCTATATCGCGATCGGTAACTTCGCCGGTCGCGGCATTCGCAAGCTTGACGATTACTACGTCGCAGGGCGTCGCGCTCCGACGTTCTTCATCGTAGGTACGCTCGTCGCCAGCCTGATGAGCTCGACGATGTTCCTCGGCGAGGCCGGATTTGCGTACGACACCCAGGCAGGACCGTATATCCTGTGGCCGCAGTTCGCAGCGATCGGCTACGTGCTCGGTGCGCTGTTTTTCGGGCGCTACCTGAGACGCAGCAGGACCAACACGCTCGCCGAGTTCTTCGGCCGACGGTTTTCCAGCACCCGCATTCAGGCCCTTGCCGGCCTGACGATTATCTTCGCGCTCGGCGGATACCTGCTGGCTGTAACACAGGGCGCGGCTATCCTGCTGTCGCAACTTACTGAGCTCAGTTACACGCAGGGATTGTTCGTTGCGTTCTTCAGCTATACGGCATTTACGATGTACTCCGGATCGCGCGGGGTCATCCTGACCGACACGCTGATGTTTCTGCTGTTCACGATCGCGAGCATGCTGGCGGTCGTGTTCCTCGTCGACAAATTGGGCGGCGTGCCGGGTATCGTCACGGAAATCTCGGCAATCGAATCAAAACCGGAACTGTTGTCCTGGCACGGTGTGATTGGTCCGGGTACCGAGTTTCCGACGGCGACCGACTACCTGATATGGGGGATCGCGATCGACGTGAGCTGGATGCTCGTTTACATGGTGAGCCCATGGCAGTCGAGCCGACACCAGATGGCGAGGAATGAACACGTTGTCATACGCGCCGCCGTGTTCGCCGCTCTTTGCGTGGTGCTGCTGCAGGTCTTGGTCTACGGGCTTGGCGCGGTGATCAATCTCGGTAACCCGGCGATCGATCCGCCCGAGAGTGCGACGATCTGGGCGTCACTGAATATGCTGCCGAAGTTTCTCGGTGCATTGATGCTCGCGGGCATCATGGCTGCCGTACTTTCGTCGGCGTCGACCTTTCTGTCGCTGGTCGGGTTCAGCGTCAGCAATGACGTCGGGCTGATCAAGGACCGCGATGAGGCGAACGCCTTACGGTTCAGCCGCATGTCGATGCTCGTTGTCGGTGCAATCGTGCTTGCCATTTCCCTGGTGTTTCCTCCGCAGATTTTCTGGCTCACGACTTTTATCGCGACGGTTTTCGCATCGTCCTGGGGTCCTGTTGGCCTCATGTCGATCTGGAGCAAGCGCATTACCGAGAAAGCCGCGTTTTGGGGCATGTTGGCCGGGCTGGTTTTCAACGTCGTGCCGAAATTCTTCGAATTTGTCGGTGCGATCGACCTGCCGTCGTGGGGGAACCCTGTGGTTATCGGTGGCGTTGCAAGCCTCATCGTCACCATCGCAGTTTCTCGACGGACCACGGTCAGCGACGCGGAAGCAAGTTACCTGCAGCAGTTGCATGAACGGCCTGCGGATGAAGTAGGACCGAGACGCACGCGCGTGACGCTGTATGCGCCGGCAATACTCCTGATTATCAATGGCCTTGCGATGCCGTTCCTGCTGACCGCAAATTACGTGCGGCCGTACCAGGCGGCGACCGGGGCGCTGTCGCCCGACGGATCGATTAACTGGATGACGGGTGAGGCCGTTCTGATGCTGCTGTGGTGTGTGTTCTGGATAACGCTTGGCATCTTTACGATGCGTTACGTAAGGCGGGCGTACTCGCCACAATAAAGAATGGCCGCGAGGCCTTCGTGACCGTCCGCTTGAACCCGCACCCCAAAGTAGTCTGTGGTTCGCGATTACTCGCGAACGACGCTCGACGCACCGCCCGTATGCAGCCACCTGCCGTCAATCTTGCGGATGAGCATGACCCATGCCCATTCGTAATCGAATACTTGATCGGTGCCAAGCTGCTCGCCGACCGACCGAACATTGACGATAACCCACCCAAGGTCACCCGATGCGGCGATTTCGACGACGGGCAGTTGCAGGTCATGGTACTCGGTGTAGTCGAGCATCTTGAACAGGTCGGTGAAGCGCTCGCGCATTGAACTGTTGTCGTGCTCGGTGCGTCGACCCCTGTCGGCAGAAATGATCGTCTCATTCGACAGGTGTGCCATCATTTCTGCATCGCCGAGACAGTGCGCGGCCAGTAGCTTGCGATGCAGTCTGACCGCCTGAACCTCATCTGGTGCGGGCCCGCGGACTTGATCAAAGAACCACAATTCATTCTGTGGCGACAGATCGACGGTAGTGTAGCGATACTCGAAGACTTTGCCGCGATCGTGAATGGCGAGTTTGAATGGCAAATCGACACCATCAACCGCGCGCCAGTCATCCAGCGCCACTTCGATCGGGTCGATGTCGGGATAGTCGAAAACCATGCCAATTGGACGCGCCGGATCGTCCCCGAATATCAGGTGAACGTCGCCACCGTGGGGATAAGCACCGCTGCGAGCGGTATACAGTTCACCGAGAAACTCAATGCCCACGATATCGCGCTGATCGTTGGTCAACTCGTCGAAGTACAGGAGAAATGCGTGAAACTGATGGCCGAGCGCGAAGATCTTTTCAAAGTCACCGCCCAGTCGATACTTGTCGCCGGAGCCGATCCAGCCGAATGGACCTTCGACCGACGTTATCCTTTCGTTCTCATAGAAGTGCCGGATGGCCGCGTAGTCTCGCGACCTGAAATACGATTCAATCTTGAATGATGAACCGTCGGTGACCGAGACGTCGGCACTTGCACTGATCGCTCGCAATGAGCACGCGTCGGTTGCGTGCGCCTCCGGGACGAGGAGGAGCAGCAGAACGAGTGTAAGGAACCGCATAGACATCACCTTGTAGCAACACCATCCATGTTAGTCAGATAAACCTGACTCCGCTTGGTTCAAAAATACTAGGGAATCCCACATACAGCATGGCTCGAATTACGGGGGTACGGTCGGAATCTGCTTTAACTTTCGCAAACATGGACTCTCCCGCGGGAGGATCAGTAGTCCGGCGGCGGGGTCGCACGCGCCCGGTCGGGCGTCCAGAACGGTTTATCTTGCTTCGTACATTTCGCGACGCGTCCGTATTGGCGCAGTTCTTTTTCGTAGTAGATCTCCGCCCACATCTCACTGTCGAGGTGTTCGGTCTTGATCATCGCAAGTGCGATGTTTGCCTTTGCAGCCGGTGACCACATGGCCGATGTGACGTAGCCGATGTGTTTTTTGCAGGCCTTGTCGGCGTAGATCCACGAACCTTCCGCGGGCTTGTTGCCTTCAATGTCGAGTTTCGTGAGCGTGTAGGTCGGGCCACGCTTCTTTTCTTCGAGCAAAGCTTCCCGGCCATTGAAATGCGGCTTCGAAAAGTCCACGAGCCAGCCGAGGTTCAGTTCGAACGGCGTCTGGTCGTGTTCGAAATGAACAGTGTGCAGCGCCTCGTTGAACTCCATACCCGGCATGATGAAGCCAGCCTCGAGGCGCGCCATGTTCAGGGCCGCCTCGCCGAAAGGCTGAATCCCCTGGTTATCACCCGCGTCATACAGCGCGTCCCAGAGCTGCAGCGCAAGGCGCGGTTCAATCCACAGCTCATAGCCGAGATCACCGGTGAACCCGGTACGCGACACCATGAGTTCGCCGTCCTCAAAAGGGAAGTGCGTGATGCCAAACGGCTTCAGGTTTTCGATTCCGTCAAGACCCATCTTCTTCAGCACACTGCAGGTGACCGGACCCTGGAATGCTAGTGCGCCGAAGTCGTCGGTGACATCGGTGACGGTAACGTCATCGAAACCGAACGCCGCCTGCCGCAGCCACGAAACACATGGCGCTCCGCTCGTCAGCATGAAGCGGTCATCGGCGAGTTTGAATATCGTGCCGTCATCGATGAGACGACCTTCGTCCGTGCACCACACGCAGTACGCGACCCGGTTCCGGCCAATCTTCCTGACATCGCGTGTGACAAGACGGTTCAGCATGGCTTCGGCGTCTTCGCCGCGAATCTCGTACTTCTGCATCGCCGAGATATCGTAAGTGCCGCACAGGTTGCGAATACAAAAGTACTCGTACTCTGCGTCGTAGTAGTACTCAGCAAACTTGTAGTCGTTCCAGACAGACCAGGCGTCGCGAATGTTCAGTGCCGCCATCCGTTCGTGAAACGGTGACAGCTTCGGGCGTTCGCCGGCAAAAGGATCTTGGCTCATCATCATTCGTCGTAAAAGTCGTCTTCGGGGACCGTGTTCGGCTTTTTCAGGTCCATGAGGATTTCGCGGGCTGAGTTTGCGCCGCACACCGCCGAGACTCCGCCGCCCGGATGTGTCGACGAGCCTGACATGTACAGGTTCTTCACAGGCATGCGGTACTGCCCGTAACCCGGGAACGGCCGATTGAAGAACAACTGGTCGATGGTCAGCTCACCCTGGAAGATGTTGCCTTCAGTCAGTCCAATTTCGTTTTCAATCTCGTGCGGTGTGCGTACTTCCATGTGCACGATCAGGTCGCGGAATCCCGGGCTGTAGCGTTCGATCTTGGCGATGACGCTTTCACCAAACGCGTCGCGCTTCTCCGGCGTCCATGGACCGTCAGCAAGTTTGGGAGGGCAGTACTGGATGAAATTCGACATCCAGTGCTTGCCGTCCGGTGCGACAGTGGGGTCCCATGCGGAAGGGATCACCGATTCGATAAACGGGTCGTCGGACCATGTACCTTGTTTCCAGCAATCGTAAGCGCGTTCCATGGTTTCCATCGAGCCCGTAAATGCCTGGCCACCCCGGTCGATGTAACGGTTCTGCGGTACGTGCGTGAATTTCGGCAATCCATCCAGTGCGATGTTGACCTTGCCCGACGATCCGCGAATCTTGAAGTTCTTCGCTTTTTCGTAGATGCCATCGGGAAGATCGTTCTTGTCCATGATCTTCGTGAACGTGCGTTTGGCATCGAGATTGGATACGACGATGTCAGCCGACAGTTCGTCGCCATTCTCAAGAACGACTCCGGAGGCTTTGCCATTTTTCACCCGAATTTGCCGTACGCCGGCCTCGGTACGGATCTCGGCGCCGAAACCCTGCGCAGCACTTGCAATCGACTTCGAGATCGCGCCCATGCCCCCGCGTGCAAGACCCCAGGCGCCGATGCTGCCGTCGACATCACCCATAACGTGGTGCAGCAGGATGTAAGAGGAGCCGGGAGACTCAACACCAAGCGCGGTACCGATGATGCCCGGGCTCGCCATCGCGGCACGGATCATGTCGTTCTCAAAGTAATCGTCGAGAAACTCCGACGCACTCATCGTAAAGAAGCGCACGTATTCGTAGATTTCTTTCTCGCCGAGCTTCCAGAACTCTTTCGCGAGCCACAGCAGTTCCATGACGTCGCGCGGCCGGAATGAAGTTGGCTCGGGCGGCGTGCGCATCAGCGTCTTGCGAATCAGCTGCGAGTAGCGCGTCATGTCGGCATGGAAGCGATGCATCGCATCCGCATCGTGCGGCGAGTGGCGCTTAAGCTCCATGTGCATCGCGGCTTCGTCGTGGTAAGAGATCAGGCGTTCGTCGCCGTCACCAAAATTCACGGTGCCGAGGTAGGGCACGATGATCAGGCCGTGCCGCGCGAGATCCAGGTCGCGGTGAATTGCCTGCCGCATCATGCTGCAGACGTACGAACAGTTTGAGTAGTGCCAGCCCTCGTGCAATTCACGCGAGACCGCCGCACCGCCGATGTAATCGTTCTTCTCCAGCACCACGACATTGAGTCCCGCTTTCGCGAGGTAGGCTGCGTTCGTCAGGCCGTTGTGCCCGGCGCCGATGACGATGGCGTCGTAGTGACTCATCGCAGCACCTCCTGCGCCGCGTTGTGGCCGGCAAGGCCGGTCACGTCGCCGCCGGGGTGGCAGCCCGCGCCGCAAAGCCAGAGGCCGGGAATCGGCGTCGAGTACTGTGCAGCCTCATAGGTCGGACGCATCATCAGCATCTGATCCATCGCGATCTCGGTGTGATGCCAGTGGCCGCCCGTAACGTTGAAGTCACGTTCGAGGTCCGCCGGTGTCAGCAGTTCGCTGTGCAGGATCTGTTCGCGAATGCCCGGAGCGAACGCGGCCAGCCGATCTATCGCTCGTTCGCGAATCTCATCGCGAGCTGCCTCTGTCCAGCAACCTTTGAGTTCATGCGGTACGTACATGACATGTGCGGACAGCACGTGTTTGCCATCCGGGGCAAGCGACGGTTCGTTGAGCGTCGGCACGGTGATTTCGAGCGCCGGTTCAGCCGAGCAATCCCCGTACTTGGCATCGTCGAACGCGAACTCGATAGCGTCCATGCTCGGTGCTGTGAGCAGGCGGCCTTCGGGTCGGTCGAGCCCGGCGAAGTCGGGCAACCCGTCGAGCGCCAGGTGCAGCTTGGCAACATAGCCCCTGCAGCGCAGGCGCCTGATGCGATTCGTAAAGCCGATATTGAGATTCTCGACGCCGACGAGTGACAGGAAAGTTTTTTGTGGGTCGGCCGAAGAAATAACCCTGTCGGCTTCGAGCGTCTCTCCGTTGGCGAGCTTGACGCCGTTGGCGGTGAGTCCTGCCTCGCTGGCGTCAATCTGTATTCGTGCAACGCTCTCACCGCAGCGTATGTCGACTCCGTTGGCTTCGGCGCCGGAGACGAGCGCGCTTACGACTCGCGCAGCATTAACTCGAACGCCGGCCAGGCGGTAGAGCATGACAAGCACGGCGCTGTTCGGTGAGCGCGGCGCCATGCGTCCGCCCGTCAATCCGTCCCAGCTAAGCGTCGCTTTCAGAAGCTCGTTGTCGAAGTATTCGTCCATGAGATCGCGCGCGGGCAATGACGCGATCCGCATGAACTCATGCATGTCCTTCTTGCCCAGCCTGCGGAGGTTCCAGCCGACATGTGCAAAAGTGAGCATCTCTCGCAAACCACCAACACCGATGCGTGGCATCGTTTTGCCCCAGAAGGGTTCCAGCGCACCTGCACAGGATTGCAGCAGTTGCCGGTAGTCGTGCCAGCGAGCGGCGTCGCTGTCAGAGGCGCCGGTGACGCCGTCATTTACGATCACGTGTTCGCCGGATTCAGCGAGTCCGACGAGTGGTGATGGCAGAGACGTGTCGCCGAGGGCATGTTGGTCCAGTTGCAGGTCGTCGATGACTTTCTGGCTGAAATGCCCGGCATCGTGGGCAACAGGGACGCGAAAGCCGTCGTGAAATTCGTACGGGCGCGCCAGTCCGCCCGGAGCCTCGGCTGCTTCGATGACGGCGACATTTTGTCCAGCCTTTGCAAGATAGGAGGCGCAGACGAGGCCGTTATGGCCGGCGCCGATAATGATCGTGTCGTAACGACTCAAACCGGTTCTTCTTTGTTATTTGTCGACAGTAGTAACGCTAGACCTGCCGAACGGGGGCCGCTTCCGGGCCTATACGCCGGGGCTCAGGCGACGAACCCGAAGTAATAGAGCGGAGGCGCGGTCAGTCCGGCGCCCATCATCGTGACCATGCCCGCGATACCCCAGGCGCGGTGCAGGCTGCTGAACGAGCCGGGGGAGGGCGGGTTGCCGAAGCGGCGCAGCGATACGAGGATCAGTAAAACCCAGATCAAAGTCGCTGAGATTGAGAACAGGCCGTGAATGTAAATCGTAGCCAGCAGCAATGTCGTATCGGCGTACGAGCTGTCCTTGGTCATTTCAAAGATGCCGCCCGACTGGTGCAGGTCGTATTCAAAGATGCCCACGACGACGAACAATGTTGCAGCGAGGGTGAGCTGGATATTGCGGTGCAGGACGTAGTTCTTGCGGACACGTGCTGAGCGCCACGACCAGATAAGGACCGGCAGAATGACGATGAACGACAATGTCACGATGTCGATCAGGATGTCGGCGCGAGTGTCCAGGAACCCGGGCGGAAACAGGCTTGCTTCCGAACCGTTCATCGCGGTATTCCCCAAAATGGTTTCTCAGGCAGCGTAACGCTGCCGTTGTTGTACACCAGGCCTCCAAGGCTGTCCTGTCGCAAAAGCAGCGGTCCGTCGATATCAGCCAGGTCGCAGACCTGCGCCAATACATGCGACGGTGCCATCGCGGTCGATGTTCCACCCATGCAGCCGACCATCAGGCCGAGACCGTGTTGTCGCGCTGCTTCGGCAAGCTGCAGGCCGTGTGTCAGGCCGCCAGCCTTGTCCAGCTTGATATTGATCATCTGGTAGCGGCCGAGTGTCTCGTCAAGTTCGCCGAGGTGCAGGCACGACTCGTCGGCGCACAATGGAACCGGCGATTCGTAACTCTCGAGTTCGGCATCGCCACCCCGAGGCAGTGGTTGTTCGATCATGCTCACGCCGAGTTCGGCGAGCTGCGGCGCTACTTCCTGCAACTGCGCAAACGACCAGCCCTGATTCGCGTCGATGACGATTCGGGCATCGGCCCGGGCCGCACGAATTGCTGCGATTCGTTCTACCGGCCGGTCGCCGTCAAGCTTGACCTTGAATAACGTGTAGTCGGTGAAATTGCGTGCGGCTTCGCCCATCGCTTCGGGCTCGGGCTCAAGGCCGATCGTCATGACGGTTTCGATCGGCTCGCATTTCCCGACAGCTGCGGTCCATGCGTTCTTCGCTTCGAGCTGGCACTCAAGGTCCCAGAGCGCCGCGTCGACGGCATTGCGCGCACCGCACGGCGGCATGAGATCGAGCAGCGAGTTACGACATGCGCCGTCCTCGAGCGCCGGGCGGATGGTTTCAATGGCATCGAGCATGCCGAGTTCGGTTTCGTCGCAGTAGTATACGGGCATGCCTTCGCCGCGACCGACGAGACCGTTCTGCTCGATCTCGCAGAAGACAGCATCGAACGAGTACCAGGTATGTCCCGTGATCCGGAATGGAATCCGGGTTGGCCATTGCTCGATATGCGTGACAACCGTGCGTTTCATGCAGCTATGGTATCGCGGACATATCGTGAAAACAGGACTGCTTGCAGGTCAGGCCATTTGCTATAGTCGCGGATTGTCACTTCCGGGGTACCTTGGATGTCTCAGGTTGCCAACCTCAGGGATTACGAGATTTATCGTAACTACCTGAATGAAATGAAGAATTTTGGCGGCGTCGCAATGACGACGGGTCTCACCGACGACGTGGTCGAAGATTTTCTTTCCGATCGCCCGGATCTCGCTACGGCCGTCGAGCGCGGTTATGCGCACTTTTCGGGCTTGCGCGAAACGCACGCCGATTTTCTCGCTCTCGATGAATCAGAGCAGGTGAAACGCGCGCAGGCGGGCCTGACGAATTTCTACGCTGAAGACGCCGTCAATCCATATGTTGCTGCCGGCAGTGCGGGCCCGTGGATTGTCACGCTGAAAGGTGCCGTGGTTTATGACTGCGGTGGTTACGGCATGCTGGGACTTGGTCACGCGCCGGACATCGTGCATGACGCGATGGGCGAGCCCCAGGTTATGGCCAACATCATGACGCCGAACATCAGTCAGATGGAATTCATCGAATGCCTGAATGCCGAGATCGGTCATACGCGTGGCGGTAACCCGTACGCGTCATTTATCTGCGTCAACAGCGGTTCCGAGGCAATGACCGTCGCGTCGCGACTTGCCGACCGCAACACGCGCAAACTGACGGATCCCGGAGGCCGCCACGAAGGAAGGACGATTCGCGGCCTGTCGTTGTCAGGCAGCTTCCACGGCCGTACCGACCGGCCGGCACGTTTCTCCGATTCGACGCGGGCAGGTTACGAGAAGCATCTTGCTTCATTCCGTGAGAGTAACTACCTCGTTACGGTTCCGCCAAACGATATCGAGGCACTCGAAGCCGTGTTTGCGGAAGCCGATGCGAGCAATGTGTTTATCGAGGCGTTTTTCATGGAGCCCGTCATGGGCGAGGGCAACCCTGGCTATGCGATTACGCCTGAGTTTTATAAACGGGCACGTCAGCTCACGCGCGAGCACGGCACCATGTTCGTGGTTGATTCGATCCAGGCCGGGCTGCGTGCCCAGGGCGTGCTGTCGATCGTTGACTACCCCGGCTTCCAGGACCTGGATGCGCCGGACATGGAGTCATACTCAAAAGCGCTGAACGCCGGCCAGTACCCGTTGTCGGTACTTGCGCTGTCCGAGCATGCAGCGAGCCAGTACCGCCAGGGCCTGTACGGCAATACGATGACGACCAATCCGCGCAGTCTTGATATCGCGGTAGCCGTGCTGAAGTCGTTTACACCCGAGCTGCGCGAGAACATTCGGAAACGTGGCGAGCAGATTGTCGCGGGTCTGCAGGCCATTGCGGCGGAGACCGATGGTGCGGTAACCGGCGCACAGGGCACAGGCTTGCTGCTGAGCTGCGAGCTGGATGATCGCTACAAGGTTTACGGCGAAAACAGCACCGAAGACTACCTGCGCAAGATTGGTCTCGCCGTAATCCACGGCGGTGCGCACTCGCTGCGCTACACACCGGTGTTCGATATCGGTGAGAAGGAAGTCAACCTGATCGTCGACCTGACGAAGCGGGCGCTGATCGAGGGGCCGAAGGCCTCTTAGCCGGGTTTGCGAGCGCGGCAGTAGCCCTGCCGCATTTCGCCCTTGTCGATGACGACGACCATCGCGCGCCAGTTCTCGACGAAATAGTCGGCATCTTCCTGGCCGAGCAGTTCAACCATGCGCGCATTCAGATCGCCGCGCAGCAGGTCGTACTCGCGGCGGGCCTCAGCGCGGTACCAGTCGCTGGCGTCTTCTGTTTCTACGTCCGTAAAGCCGGAGCCATGCAGAAGGGCGCCGTATTCCTCGAGCGTTCGCATCGCGTAGGTCAGGCCCTCCATCTTGAACCAGTAATGCATGTCGTCGGAGTACTCGGCATCCGACTTCATCCACTCGTAACAGCGGAAGTGACCGCCCGGCTTCAGGACTCTGAGAATCTCGGCGAAGATGCCGGCCGTATCCTCCGTCTGCGTAACCGCGCCCGAGGAGATGACGATGTCGAATGACGCATCCGGGAATTCAAGCGGGCCCGCTTCAACAACACGGAACTCGCACTGATCCTGTAAGCCGGTATCGGCTGCGCTGGCAATAGCCCGCTCGATCAGCGGAGCTTCGAGATCGATGCCGACGACAGTGGCGCCGTGGTTTCTCGCCATTTCCATGGCGGGACCACCAATGCCGCAGCCAATGTCGAGAATGCGCTTGCCGGCCGGGTCCGTGCCTTGCAGTAGCTTCGCGACGTTGCCCGGACCTCCCGGTGCCATGTAGCCCCGGCCCCAGATGAGTTCCAGCAATGTAACCATCGCATCGTGGTACTCGTCCGTATGTTCCTGTTGCATATCGGCTTACTCGACCAGCCGGTCGAGCTTACGGACCAGGGTTGCAACTTCCCGTTTCGTGAGGTCCTTGGTGCCGGCGTTCAAACCGTCGATGACGACACGCAACAAGTCCTCGGCGTAAGCATCCGGATCGATTGGCTGGCCCTCGGCGAGGTGCACCCAAAGTGCGTGCTCGATGCTGCCGTAAATCGTATTCCTGAGCATCGCGGGATTCGCCGAATCCCTGAGTTCGCCGGATTCGATGCCTGCCTCGATGATGTCGATGAGCGGCGACGTGTACTCGCGGTTGAAGCCGTGGATGGCGTCCTTGAGTTCCCCCGACAGTCCGCGCGACTGTCGCAGGATGACCCCGCACAGCGCAGCGTTATCACTCATGACACCGAGGTGGTGCCGAATAACGAAGTGGAGTTGGTTTCGCGTACCGCGGACGTCGCGCAGGCCGGCCAGCAGGCTGCCGGTAATCTCGGCGTAGAAGGCCTGCATGACCGCCATCATCAGGCCGCGCTTCGAACCGAAGTAGTGGAATATCGTGCCTTCGACGATGCCGACCTTGCTCGCAATATCAGCCATCTTCGCCTTGTCGAAGCCGTTTGCCTCGAACTCACTGCGGGCGGCGGCGAGTATTGCTGCTTCGCGTTCGGGCCTGCTTTGTCGGGTTGTGGTGCGTGCCAAGGCGCCTTGTCCAGCTATTGAGTGCAGGTCAGTAATCTACCGAATTTCTGGTATCGGCGCCAGAAAGTACCGAAATTGGGGGTGATTGCATTGAGTCAGACTCAATAGCGGCGTATATTCGGCCGACTATGACGGCTCGGTTCAAAAAGGTATTGGTAGCAAATCGCGGCGAGATCGCGTTGCGGGTGCTGCGCTGCCTGCGTGAACTCGGGATTCCCTCCGTCATCGTCTACCACGCTGTGGATTGCGACTCGACGGCGGTGCAGACGGCTGACGAGGCCGTGGAGATCAGGGGTGACACCCCCGCAGCGGCGTATCTCGACATCGAACAGATTGTTGATGTCTGCAAGACACATGAAATTGATGCCGTACATCCTGGCTACGGTTTTCTCGCCGAGAACGCGGACTTTGCGTGCGCCCTGAACAAGGCAGGCGTGACCTTCGTTGGCCCATCGGTCGAGGCCATCGAACTTATGGGCGACAAGATTCGTTCCCGCGAATTTGTTGAGAAACACGGATTCCCGGTGCCGCCGTCAGTATCGATGGATGTCGACGACCCGGGTTTCGTGAAAGCCGTTGAAGAGATGGGCTTCCCGGTCGTCATCAAGGCCTCGGCCGGTGGCGGTGGCAAGGGCATGAGCATCGTGCGTTCATCGGAGGAGCTCGACAAGACGATTCGCGTCGCAGCGTCCGAGGCCGAGAAATACTTCGGTGACAAACGCGTCTACGTCGAACGCTACTTCGAGAACACGCGCCACATTGAGGTGCAGGTGTTGGGAGACGGCGAAAACGTCGTACACCTTTTCGAACGCGAGTGTTCAATTCAGCGACGCTTCCAGAAGGTTGTCGAGGAGGCGCCGTCGCCAGCTCTTGATGACGAGCAACGCGCCGCGATCTGTGAAACGGCGGTCGGCATTGCAAAGGCCGCGAACTACTCAAGCGCCGGCACCGTCGAATTTCTCTATACACAGGAAGGCGAGTACTTCTTCCTCGAGATGAACACCCGCATCCAGGTTGAGCACCCGGTGACCGAAATGGTCACGGGCGTAGATCTGGTTGCCGAACAACTGCGCGTTGCCGCAGGGCTGCCGCTGCGCCTCGCCCAGAACGACATCACGCTCTATGGTCATGCGATCGAATGTCGCCTGTGTGCCGAAGATCCTGGCAATGACTTTCTGCCGGAGACCGGGCGCGTTCTGTACGTGCGTGAACCCACAGGTGAGGGTGTGCGCTTCGACAGCAGCCTGTATCGGGGTCTGCGCGTGACAGTCGCGTTCGACCCGATGCTGGCAAAGCTGATCGTGCATGGCGCCGACCGCGACGCGGCAACCATGAGCGCAGTTGCGGCCCTGGCCGAAACGGTCGTGCTCGGAGTTCGCACCAACGCCGCCTACCTCGCGCGTATTCTCCAGCTGCCCGCATTTGCGGACGGCGCTACGGATACCGGCTTCCTGCCACGTCACGCAGACGCGCTACTGGATAAACAGGATGATCCGCGAGTCACGAATGCGGCACTCGCCGTCGGCTTGCTGTCAGAGCGCGGTTATCGCGCCGTTGTTGATGCAACGCCGGCTCCGTACGGCGAAATCGGGCGCTGGAGAAACTGACCATGCAACCGAAGCTCCGCCTCAATGATCGTGAGCACATCGTCGAGCCCCTGCGCTTCGGGGACGCGGTGCGAATCTCGATTGACGGTCACACGGTCGAAGTCGACATGACTGTCAGCGACGCACACCACGGCAGCATCGTCGTCGATGGCATAGAGCTGCCCTTCGTCGTGGCACAGGACGAGCGCACGATGTACTTGCATCTTGCAGGTAGGCATTGGGAAGTCGAGATTGTTGATGAATTTTCGGGGGCGGGCGCAGGCGGTGCTGCATCCGACGGCGCGATTACGGCGCCGATGCCGGGCGTCGTCCTCGAGGTCATGGTCGCGGAAGGCGATCAGGTCACTGTCGACCAGCCGGTCGCGTTGATCGAAAGCATGAAGATGCAAACGGAGCTCGTTGCGCCGGTCGCGGGCACGGTTACAGCCGTACATGTCGAAGCAGGTCAGTCGTTTGAGAAAGCCAGTCCGCTGGTAGAAGTCGTGGCGGAAGAGGACTAAGGCATGCGCAGAATTGAATCCCACATTAATACGGCTTCGGAGTCCTATCGCCAGTTTCGCGAGCACAACCTCAAGGTTGTTGGTGAATTTCGGGAGCGCCAGGAGGCGGCACGCAACACTCGGCCGCAGCGTGACATCGACAGGCTTGCTCGCCAGGACAAGATGCTGCCGCGCGAGCGTCTGGAGCTGCTGCTTGATCCGGGTACGCCGTTCCTCGAGTTTTCGTCGCTTGCGGCGAACAGCGCCTACGACGGCGGCTCACCGTCAGCCAGTTGCATTACAGGTATCGGCATCGTCAGCGGTCGCGAAGTCGTCATCCATGCAAACGACTCGACGGTCAAAGGCGGCGCCTGGTACCCGCTGACCGTCAAAAAGATCCTGCGCGCGATGGATATCGCGATCGAGAATCACCTGCCGATGGTGCATTTGTGCGACAGCGCGGGGGCTTTCCTGCCACTGCAGTCGCAGCTGTTCGCCGACAAGATCGGCGCTGGTCGCCTGTTCCGCAACCAGGCCATTCTTTCGAAGCTCGGCTGCAAGCAACTATCGCTCGTGTTCGGCCACTGCACGGCGGGCGGCGCTTACATACCGGCACTATCCGATTACTCCGTAATCGTTGAAGGTACCGGAGCCGTATTCCTCGGCGGGCCGCCGTTGGTGAAGGCTGCGACCGGTGAAGACGTGACCGTCGACGAGCTCGGTGGTGCGCGCATGCATACCTCGGTCAGCGGCGTCTGCGACTACTACGCAAAAAACGAGCGCGAGGCGATCGCGATCGGCCGCGAGGTTGTGTCGCAATGGGAAGTACGCGAGAAAGCGCGCGTGCAGCGCGATACACCTGAGGACCCATACTACGACCCGGCTGAGCTGTACGGAATCATTCCGGACAGCCACAAGAAGCAGTTCGACATCCGCGAAGTCATCGCGCGTATTGTCGACGGCAGTCGCTTCCACGAGTTCCAGCCTGACTACGGCACAACTCTCATTTGCGGTTTCGCGAATATCTGGGGCTACAAGGTCGGCATCCTCGGCAACAACGGTGTGTTGTTTAACGACAGCACGCTGAAGGGCACGCACTTTATCGAGCTCTGCAACCAGAACCACACGCCGATTGTGTTCCTGCAGAACATTACCGGTTACATGATCGGCAAGGAGTACGAGCAGGCCGGTATCGCCAAGCACGGCGCGCAGATGATCATGGTCCAGGCCTGCGCCGAGGTGCCGAAGTTCACGATCATGTGCAATGGTTCATTCGGCGCCGGCAATTACGGCATGTGCGGTCGTGCATTCGATGCACGCACCGTGTTCTCCTGGCCGAACAGCAAGATCTCGGTCATGGGTGCCGAACAGGCTGCCAATACGCTCGTGACTCTGAAAGTACGTCAGCTCGAGCGCGAAGGACGCGAGCCGAGCCCCGACGAAGTCGAAGCGATCAGGCAACAGATCGCCGACGACTTCGAAGCCCAGTCGAGCGCGTACTACGCAACTTCGGAATTATGGGACGACGGCATCATTGATCCCGTCGATACCCGCAATGCACTTGGCATCTCCATCGCCGCCTCTCTAAACGCGCCAATAGGCGACCCACGCTACGGCGTGCTGCGTCTCTAGAATAAGGACAACAAATGCGACGAAACGACAGCGGTCTCTCGATGAGCTTCGGCATGCCCGAAGACGTTGAGGCAATCCGCGAGCCGATCGCTCGCTGGGTCGACGAGCGGTTGGCACCGCTTGCCGCGGAGATCGATGAGAGCAACCGCTTCCCGCGGGAGTTGTGGCCGGAGCTGGGCGAACTGGGTCTGCTCGGCATGACCGTCGACGAAGAATACGGTGGTACCGGACTCGGTTATCTCGCGCATTGCGTCGCGATGGAGGAAATCTCGCGCGGTTCGGGATCGGTTGGACTGTCCTACGGTGCGCATTCGAACCTGTGCGTGAACCAGATCAGCCTGAACGCGAGCGATGAGCAGAAGGCACGCTTCCTGCCCAGGCTGTGCTCGGGTGAACACCTCGGCGCGCTTGCCATGTCCGAGCCCGGTGCCGGCTCCGACGTTACTTCCATGAAATTGCGCGCCGAGCGCAACGGCAATAGCTACGTCCTGAATGGCAACAAGATGTGGATTACGAATGGCCCGACGGCAGACGTTCTGGTGGTTTACGCCAGGACCGACCCGGATGCCGGCAACAAGGGCATTTCGGCGTTCATCATTGAGAAGGGCTTAAAAGGATTCTCTACGGCGCAGAAGCTCGACAAGCTCGGGATGCGCGGCTCAGACACCTGCGAACTGGTCTTCGAAGACTGCGAGGTGCCGGAAGAAAACCTGATTGGCAAAGAGGGCGATGGTGTTCGCATCCTCATGAGCGGACTCGACTATGAACGCGCAATTTTGGCTGCGGGTCCGGTAGGCATCATGGAAGCCTGCCTGGATACGGTTCTTCCATACGTCCATGACCGGCGCCAGTTTGGCGAGCCAATCGGCAATTTCCAGCTGGTACAGGGCAAGCTTGCCGACATGTACGCGACGCTCAGCGCCTGCAAGGCCTACGTCTATGCGCTGGCGGCTGCCTGCGACCGCGGCGCGTCATCGAGGCGTGATGCGGCGGCATGCATCCTGTTCGTTGCCGAACGTGCAACCCAGGTTGCCCTCGATACGATCCAGCTGCTCGGCGGCAACGGCTACATCAATGAGTACCCGGCGGGGCGCCTTCTGCGTGACGCCAAACTCTACGAAATCGGTGCAGGTACGAGTGAGGTTCGCCGCATGCTGGTCGGGCGCGAACTGTTCGCCAACAGCGCAACTGTCTGATCTCAGTATCACGCCCCTTTCTTGCTGTCGGCGGACGGGTTAGATTGGGTCCAAGAGGGGGCAATATGAAAATTCTACGCAAGATTCTGCTGTGGCTGGGCGGTGTCCTGGTCGTTCTGATCGCCGCGCTGGCGATAACCATTAGCTACACATCGTCGTGCCCGACGACACCCGCGTACAGCGGAGGCGGCGAGACCATGAAGGCCGTGATCTATCGCTGCTACGGCTCTGCCGATGTGCTCGAGGTCGCCGATG
Source organism: Woeseiaceae bacterium (assembly GCA_965224725.1). Classification (GTDB taxonomy): domain Bacteria; phylum Pseudomonadota; class Gammaproteobacteria; order Steroidobacterales; family Woeseiaceae; genus UBA1847. The sequence continues at coordinate 1,678,675 of CBDCZZ010000002.1, read as the reverse complement.
TTGAGAAGCCGTCGCCGGGGCCCGGGCAGGTGCTGGTGCGTGTAAGAGCGGCAGGCGTCAATCCCTACGACTGGCACCACATGTACGGTTCCCCGTACCTGATGCGGCTTGGCATTGGTCTTGGTGCGCCCGAGGATCACCGCATGGGTGTCGACTACGCCGGAGTAGTCGAAGCGGTTGGTGATGAGGTCACCAGGTTTGTGGTAGGTGATCGAGTCTTTGGCGGAGCGGCCGGTGCGTTTGCAGAGTACGTTGTCGTCAGACAGGAGGGCTCAATTGCGCGTTTGCCGAATCGTTCGACGTTCGCAGAAGGTGCGGGTATTGGCATCGCAGCCATTACCGCATTGCAGGCCTTGCGTGACTCGGGCGGGCTCGTGCCCGGTGAACACGTGCTGATCAACGGCGCTTCCGGAGGAGTCGGCTCCTACGCGGTGCAGATCGCGAAGTCGATGGATGCAAAAGTGTCCGGAGTCTGCAGCACGCGCAATGTCGAACTCGTAGAGTCACTCGGTGCTGATCACGTCTACGACTACAAGGTAGAGGACTATACGGAGAGTGGCGAGCAGTTCGATCTGATCCTGGACATGGTCGCGAACCAGTCGTTGTCCGCGAACAGGAATGTCATGCCGTCCGAAGGCCGCCACGTGCTTGTCGGTGGCAAGAAGGGAAATTGGATCGCACCTTTGATTGCGCCTCTGGCGGCGATGATCCAGTCGCCGTTCGTCGACCAGCAGCACGGCATGATGATTGCGCGGTTCAATCAGGCTGACCTCGACTACATCGGTGACCTGATCGCGGCAGGAGAACTAGTAACCGCGATCGACAGCACGTATCCGCTTGAGAAAACGGCCGACGCGATCAGGCATTCCGAAAGTCGCCGTGCCCGCGGCAAGATCATTATCGAAATTCCGGAGTAATAGAGCGGCTAGAGTCCAGCGAAGTCGACGATGTATTGCTGTCGACTAGCCTCGTGTACGGAATCTATTGTCGCGTATCGGCAGTCCGGACTAAAGCGCGGGTGCAGGTCGCAGCGATTGTGTTTGCCGAGGTCAGGCGGCGTATAGAAGTCGCCAACGCTGTATACGGTATTGGCGGATACATCGTACATCAGCAGTTTCCGAATGTTCGTGTCGGCATCCGGATAAGTGTCGGTCAGGATCCAGCGTCCGTCACGCGAGTACGTCATGTGGCCGTTCTCAGTCAGGATCGTGTCACCGATAACTTCGGCGCTGCCGTCCGCGTCGTCGTACAGATGATAATGAATCGATCCCGCGTGCGGTCCCCAGACGATGACCGAGCTGTCGTCCCTCCAGGCGGGGTGCGAAATCTGGTACTCGGATTTCTCGTAGTCAAAAGTGCCAACCGCGTTCGGGTCGAAATTGTCGGCGAGTTGTGGCAACGGGTGATCGGTGCATTCGAGCAGCTTCAGGCCTGAGCCGTCCGGGTTGCATGTGAACAGGCGATGCAGAAAGCAGGTCTCGTCCTCGACACGCTCGGTCCAGCGATGGATAAACAGGAAGCGTTCCGAGTTCGGCGCGATTTCCAGGTGTGTGACCCAATGAATTGCTCGCTCCATTGATGCGACCGGCTGGAATTCGCGCAGTTGCCGAAGTGACAGGATCTGCTCGTAGTCGCCGGACCCGATATCCATGCGCCAGATGCCATCGTCGGCGGGCGCCAGCTGTAGCTCCGGTTCCGAATGGGTAGCTCTGTAGCCGATCGTCTTGTGCGTGACTTCGAAGCGTGAGTAGTCGACGCACAACGCGTACTGTCCGGATGGGGCAACGACATAGATCGGCAACGGCAGGTCGCGATCTTCGCCGGACTTTGTGTCGTGAATACGCGAACCGAAATCAGGGTAGGGCGCGTCACCCGACTTGCGGATGTTGTAGATGAGTCGCAGAGGCTCTTCACCGCCGAGCCACTGCAGCTGGCAGCCCATTTGCCAGTTCCAGGTCGTGGTTTCACCGACCTTGATAAAAAGGTCACTGTCCCCGGAATCAGGGTGACTGTCCCCGAGGCGGAAGTAGCCAACGTCGGCGACTTCGCTGCCGTCGAGGTCCCGCGTCATCATCGCTACACGATTCGACAGCAGCAGGCGACCGTCCGGGCTCCACGTGCTTTTGTTGTAGTAGCCGAAAAAGTGATGCAGCTCGCCGGAACCGACGCGGCGAATCGGGCATGGACGGTCAATCATCAATCAGTCCAGGAATAGCAGTCTCCAAAACATTACTTCGACAGGCTGCCGGAGTGGCGGCGATGCTGCACGATGCCCTGGTACAAGGCAAGCACGCATAGCAGCACGATCACGAGCGATATCGGCCGCGTTACGAGTTGCAGCAGGAACGCACCGACATCGCCCTGCACAAGTGCCAGCGACCGCTCGAGTTCACTCTCTGCAAGCGTGCCGAGAACCAGGCCCAGTACGAGAGGGGCTCGCGGCACCGCGAAGACCCTGCACAGGTAACCAATGGCGCCGAGCGCGAGCATGACCAGGATGTCCGTGCTCGAGCTGCGAATCGAATACGTGCCGATCGCTGAAAGCAGCAGGATGACCGGCGCGAGAATGCTCGGCGGCACCTGTACAACCTTTACGCAGTAGCGAGCAAATACCAGGCCGACCGGTATCAGCAGTATGTTCGATGCGAACAGGCTCAGGATGAAACCGTAGGAGACATCCGCATTGGTCGTGAACAGCTCGGCACCCGGCTGCAGACCATGAATCATCAGGCCGCCCAGCATGACTGCGGTGACCGGGTTGCCGGGGATGCCGAGCGTCATGAGCGGAACCAGTGTGCCGCCAGTGACGGCGCTGTTCGAAGTTTCGCAGGCCAGCACGCCTTCAGGCGATCCCTTGCCAAACTCGTCGGGCTTCTTCGATGCGCGTTTCGCGGCGTCATAAGCGATAAAACCCGCAACACTCGAACCGACGCCCGGCACAATGCCGACGAAGGTGCCGATAATGCTCGAGCGCAACAGGTTGAGCTTCTGCCGGAATGTCTCGGGCAGATAGCTGTAAGGCGAACGTGTCTCCAGCCTGGCCGCGCTGCTGCTGTCTCGCTTGCGCCCCGAGAGCATGTCTATGACTTCCGGGATCGAGTAGAGACCAATCAGTGCCGCTACCAGCGGGATACCGTCGTACAGCGCCGGCACGTCAAAGGTGTAGCGCATGTCTCCGGTCAGCGGGTGATAACCGATTGTACTTATAAGGAGTCCGAGTCCACCCGCGATCAGGCCTTTCTCCATGGCGCCCGCCGACAGAGAAGCGATGACGGTGATGCCGAAAATCGCGAGGATGAAATACTCGGGCGGACCAAAGAACAGCGACAATCTTGCCAACAGCGGTCCGATAAACAGCAGTGCGAGTACGCTGATAATGCCGCCGACCGCTGAACCAAAGGTCGCAAGCGCCAGTGCGCGGGTTGCCTGGCCATTACGGCTCATCGGGTTGCCGTCGAGCAGTGTTGCGACAGCAGCCGGGGTGCCGGGGATATTCAACAGGATCGCTGTGATCGCGCCCGAATAGGTCGAGGCGACATAAATTCCGCCAAGCATCGCGAGGCCTGCCTGCGGCGGCATCGAAAACGTGACCGGAATGAGAAGGGCCACGCCGAGCGTACTGGTAAGTCCCGGCAGAACGCCGATGGCGACGCCGCCGATAACGCCAATCGCGATAGCTCCCAGCATGACCGGGTCGAGCAGGGCGCCGAAGCCTGTCAGCAACGACTCGAGCATCAGAACAGCACCCCGACCGGTCTTGCGACATCGAGCATGACGAAGAACAGCAGTTTCACGAGCAGCATTGTGCCGGTCGCGACGGCGACGATAACCCAGGGGTTGCGTTGCCCGAGCAGGTACATCGCTGCGACAAGAAACACGTAATTGACGATTTCAAAGCTGACGTATTGAATCGCGATTGCGTAAACCACGCACGACGCGAACACGACTAGCGCCGTCTTAACATTCAGGTTGTACCCGGTGTCGTTGCTTGCGCGGCTGTTCCACAACAGCAACGCACCCACCATACCGATGAATACTGAAAGCACGCGCGGGAACCATGCGGACTCTGCGGCATAGCCGAACGCAACCGTGCCACTTGCGATGGCGATGACGATCGTCAACGTCGCAAACGCCCGGTCTTTGTCGAGCGCCCTCATTCAGTCACTTCCGTTGAGTAATTTCATGTGTTCTTCAAGCAGCATGCCGGTCTTGTCGAGATAAGCCTCGAAATCGTCGGCGCCAAGAAAGTGCAGCGGCAGGCGAGTCTGCTCGGCGTGCGCCAGAAACTCCGCATCGCGGTAAAGCGCATCCAGTGCGTCCACCAGCACTTTCCTGCGTCCTTCGTCGATGCCGACCGGCGCAACGACGCCACGTACCGCCGCACCAATGGCGGGGACTTCGACTCCGGATGCTTCGAAGATGGTCGGAGCGTCAGGCAGGTATTCGTATCGTTCCGGTGCAAATACGGCAAGCACACGCAGGTCGCCGCGCTGTGCGTAGGTAGTTGCAGAACTGCCGGAGGGTACTGCGGCTTCGACCTGGTTTCCGAGCAGTGACGTAATCGATGGTCCGGAGCCACTGTACGGCACGAAGTTGACGTCAATACCGAGCATCGCCGTCGCGACGGCAAGCTGCAGCTGGTTGTTCGAGTTTGGACCATCGCCTGCGACGTTAAGTACGGACTTGTGACTGGCTGCAACAAAGTCTGCGAGCGTCATCCAGGGGCTGTCCGCATTGACCGCAAGAACGACCGGGTCACGTTGCAGGCTTGCGATCGCGTCGAAGCTCGACATCTGAATGCCCGTCCCCGGCCTGAGCTTGTCGAGCATCAGTATCGGCGGTGACGTAATCATGCCGAGGGTGTAACCGTCATTCGGTGAATGCGCGAGGCTGCGGTAACCGATTTCACCGCCCGCGCCAGGAACGTTTTTTACGACAACACGCTGGCCAAGGTGTGGCTGAATGTATTTCGCGACAGTACGCGCGACGTTGTCGACGGCTCCGCCCGGCGAGTAGGCGACGACCAGGGTTACCGGCTTCTTCGGGTAGCCGCTGACCTGGTTGTTGCCGGGAACCGCAGCAATTGCGATCGCGAGGCCGATTGCGACTGCGAGAATAGATACCGTTATTGTTTTCATTTTCGGGCATCATAGCACCGGTGCTTTCCTTCTATCGCAAGTCGCCCGCGGCCCCTGTCGAGCGTGACGGGTCGGATCCCGCGGTCAGGGACGAGATGCGACGCCGTCAGTGGGCGGTGTTCTTCGCTATTACGGTCGGCTATGGCTTTTACTACGTTTGCCGACTGAGTTTTTCCGTCGCGAAGAAGACAATGGCCGACGCAGGCGTTTTCGATGCTGCCGAGATGGGTTACATCGGGTCGGCGCTGTTTTTCGCCTACGCATTTGGCAAGTTGTTCAACGGCATCCTTGCGGATCGCGTAAATGTCCGACGTTTTATGGCGACGGGCCTGTTCCTGTCGGCGGTAGCAAACCTGCTTCTTGGATTCACGACCGCATTCTGGTTTTTCTTCGTGCTGTGGGGCATGAACGGGTGGTTCCAGTCCTTCGGCGCCGGTTCCAGCGTGGTGACCATCACGCACTGGTACAGCGGCAAGGAGCGTGGAACGTTCTACGGCATGTGGGCGAGCAGCCATAACATCGGCGAAGCGATAACGTTCGTAGGCACTGCGTTCATCATCTCGCTGATGGGCTGGCGCTGGGGATTCTGGGCCGCCGGCATCGCCTGCGTGTTTGCCAGCCTGTTCATCTGGAGGTTTCTGTACGAGCGCCCCGATGTCTACGGCTTGCCGCTCGTCAATCACCCGGAGGAAGGCGAGCAGCAGGACTGGAGTGTTACCCGCAAACAATGGGCGGTGGTTACGAACTGGGCCGTCTGGGTACTGGCCCTTTCGAGCGCCTGTTTTTATGTGACACGCTACGCCGTCAACAGCTGGGGGATTTTTTTCCTCGAGGCTGAAAAGGGCTACACGACAATCGAAGCCAGTTCGATCGTTTCGGCAAACGCGATTGCCGGGATTTTCGGCACGTTCTTCTCGGGCATCTTGTCTGACCGGTTTTTTGGCGGTTCGCGTAACCTGCCAGCGCTGATTTTTGGTGTGATGTATGCCGGCGCAGCGGCTCTGTTTGTATGGGGGCCTGCTGATCCGCTCATGGATACCGTGGCGATGGCCGTATTCGGTGTCGCGCTCGGCGTGTTGATGGTCTACCTCGGCGGCCTCATGGCCGTCGATATCTGTTCCAAGGAGGTATCCGGAGCCGTGCTCGGTGTCGTCGGTGTTGCCAGTTATCTTGGTGCCGGTTTCCAGGACATTATCAGCGGCCGTTTGATCGAGGATGGCAAGACCATGGTCGATGGTGTCGCCGTCTACAACTTTGACGCCGCGGCCATGTTGTGGGTGGGCTCTGCGGTCGTTTCTTTTATTCTCGCGTTGTTCGTCTGGAAGGTGCGGTCCCCTGACTAGGCCCGTCCTGCTGCTGGACCTTGGTGGTGTGCTCGCGGATCTCGGCGATCCGGTAACAGCGTTGAACCTCGACATGGACAGCGACAGTTTCTGGTCGATCTGGGTGAACTCGCCAACTGTGCACGCACTGGAAACCGGTCGCATGACGGTCGCCGATTTCTATTGCCGTATGCCTGCCGAGCTCGCGGTCGACGCACAGGGATTTGCAGATCGATTCAATGGCTGGCAGTTGCGGCTGTACGACGGTGTCGAAGAAGTGCTGCGATCGCTTACCGATCGGTATCGCCTGGCCTTATTGTCCAACACGAACCCGGTTCATTGGGCGCAGGTAACAGCGGGAAATCGATGTTTCGCAGAATTCGACCACTTGTTTCTTTCCTTCGAGACGGGCCGATTCAAGCCGGATCCCGCCGCATTTGAGCAGGTGACGGCACATTACGGCTGCGATCCCGGGGCCATCCGTTTCTTTGATGACTCCGAAACAAACATCGCGGCCGCCGCTCAGGCGGGTCTCGACGCGCGACTGTCTAAGGGTTTTCCGAGTTCTGTATTGTCGCGAGACTCTATAGAATAGGCGCCCGCTCAGATCTGTCGGTCCCGGAGGCCGCGCGCCAAGTGTCTGATTTACGTTTTCCCCGTCTGCTGGTGGCGATGTTCCTGCTTTTACCTCTCGCCGCCGCCGCCGAACGCCCGGTGGTCGAGAGTGCGCTGCTCGACACCTTGCCAACGCTCGACGGGCGAGTGCTCGGTGACCCTGCATGGGACGGCCTGACGCCCGCAACAGATTTCTGGCAGGTTCGGCCTGACGACGGCCAGCCGGCGACTCAGAAAACGGAGGTCTTCATCGGCTTTACTGACGATGCGCTTTACATTGGCGTTGTCGCCTATGATGACGAACCGGACCGGATTCTTGTAACCGACAGCCGACGCGACTCCGATCTCGACAACACCGACAGTTTCCAGATCATTATCGACGGCATGCTCGATCGCCAGAACGGCTTTGTCTTCGGGACCAACCCGGCCGGCATCGAATACGACGGCCAGGTTGTGCGCGAGGGATCGGGTGGCATGTTCGGCTCCGGTGGTGGCGGCTTCAACCTGAACTGGGATGGTTCCTGGGATGTCGCGACCGATATTTCCAATATTGGCTGGAGCGCCGAGTTCCGGATCCCGTTCTCGACCTTGCGCTACGGCAGTGGAGAGGAGCAGACCTGGGGTATCAACTTCCAGCGCAACATCCGCCGCAACATTGAAACCGCCTACTGGGCGCAGCTGTCGCGGGAGCGTAACCTGTACCGCGTCTCCGAGGCAGGGACAGTGACCGGAGTATCTCCGCCACCGCAGCGCAATCTGCAGATAACGCCGTACGTACTTGCAAGCTCGACGCGCGGTGGTGACCTGCCGGGTACCGTCAATAACGAAGAGATCGGTTTTGATATCAAGTACTCGATCACGCCGAGCCTGACGCTCGACGCGACCTACAACACTGACTTCGCGCAGGTTGAGGCCGACGAGCAGCAGGTTAATCTCGATCGATTCAGCCTGTTCTTTCCCGAGAAACGGCCGTTCTTCCTCGAGAATTCCGGCCAGTTCACAGTTGGCAATCCGCAGGAAGCGGAGATGTTTTTCAGCCGCCGCATCGGTATCAGCGACGACGGCGTGCAGCTGCCAATTGATGGTGGTGTGCGCCTGAGCGGCAAGGTCGGCGGCAGTACCAATGTCGGCTTCCTGCATATGGAATCCGAGGCTGTGAGCGATGTCGCCCCAGGTAACAAGTTCACGGTGGCGCGCATTAACCAGGAACTGCCCAGTCGTTCGGCAATCGGTTTCCTGTTCGTGAACAGGGACGGTGACGGCAGTTACCTGACGCCGGCGGACCAGGACAAGAATCGAACCTACGCGATCGATGGGCGTTACGGTATCGGTGACAATCACATGCTGCAGGCGTGGGTCGCGCGTACGGAAACGCCCGGCCTCGATGGTCGCGATCGAGCGTTTGCACTGAAGTATGACTACGACTCGGCCGAGTGGGCCGGAAGACTGAGTTACACCGAGGTTGGTGATGACTTTAATCCGGAGGTTGGTTTCCTGTCGCGCTCCGGTTATCGCAAGCCGAACGCCTTTATCATGCGCCGTATCCGGCCGAAGGACTGGTTTGGCCTGCATGAAATTCGACCGCACGTGTCATATACCGGTCACTGGGACTTTGACGGCTTCCAGGAATCGGGTTTTGCGCATATCGATTCGCACTGGGAGTGGCGCAATGGCCACGAGATACACACGGGCTACAACCTGACCCGGGAAGGCGTTAAACTGGCGTTCGAAATCGTTGACGGCGTAGTTGTGCCGCCCGGCACCTACGATCATGGTGAGGTGCAGTTCATCGCATTCACCAACCAGTCGGCGCCGTTGACTTTCAATCTGCGCGCGGTAGTGGGCGGACGCTTCGGCGGCGACCGGACATCGCTGACGCCGACGATTCGCTACCGTATTGGTGAGACCTTCCGTTCCGAGCTGACTTACGCATACAACGACTTCGACCTGCCGGGCGGAAGTTTCAAGGCGAATCTCACGAGGCTGCGACTCAATTACTCATTCACGCCGAAGATGCAGTTGCAGGCGCTGGTGCAGTACAACGAACTCAGTGATGTGCTTGGAACCAACCTGCGCTTTTCATGGCTGCAGTCGGCCAATGCAGGCTTGTTCCTTGTTTATAACGAGGTCGACGAACGTGGCGTTGGGGCACCACCCGAAGGTCGTGAGATCATTTTGAAGTACAGCCATATCTTCGATGTCTTCAATTAGGCCATGCCGGTTTTCCTGACGCAGCAGCTTGTCGATTTCTTCCGGGCGCATGCGGATCGCGGCGCGTCACTGGCGCTATTGCAGGTTGAAGAGACCAAAGGGTCTACGTACAGCAAAGCCGGCGACCTGATGCTGGTTAACGAGGATGGCGACTGGCACGGAATGTTGTCCGGCGGCTGCCTCGAGGGCGATCTTTCCGCCTACGCCGTCGAAGTCATTTCGAGCGGCGAGCCGAAATCTGTCACATACAACCTGGCAGATGATGACGTGTTCGGCCTCGGCGTGGGCTGCGAGGGCACAATCAGCATTGCGATCACTCCGCTGGTCGCAGAGGACAACTATGAGCAGTTTGCCGCGCTGGTCGATGCGCCGGAGACCCGGCCCAGGAGGCTCCTGCTGCTCGGAACAGGGCAGGATGCGCTGCCGCTGGTGGCGATCAGCCGCGCCATGGGCTGGAGTGTTACGTCATCCGGTTCTTTGGATGACATTGTCTCGATTGAGGATTTTGACGCCGCCGTCGTCATGAGTCACAACCTCGAGAAGGACAGCAGATTTCTGCGTGCATTGTCTGCGACGAGTATTCGGTTCGTCGGTCTGCTTGGACCGCCGCACCGGCGTGACAGGATTCTTGGCAAGCTCACCGACGTGGACTTCGGCGATCGCTTGCATGCGCCGGTCGGGATACAGATTGGTGGTCGTGGCCCAGCGGCCATAGCGCTCGAGATCGTCGCCGAACTACAGGCCTGGTTTACTGCCTGATCGCACGCTCAAGGTCGGCGCGCGTGTCGATGTCCGTGGCGGCCGCAGGCATTGTGACCGTCGTCACCGAGAATCGTGGGTCCCCGAGAATCGAGCGTGCGCCCCGGTCGCCACCTAGTCGCTGCAAGCTTTCAAAACATGCCCGGCCAAACAGAACCGGCGGACCGGTGATTTCGTCATAGCTCGCAGCGACGATCGAGTCTGGTTTCCCATCCCAGCTACTCGCGAGTTCCTCCAGGTGTTCGGCACTGACAAACGGCTGGTCGGCCATCAGTACGATGACGGCGTCCCCATCGAGTCTTGCGGCGCCCTTCGAGATGCTTGAACCAAGCCCGTCTGCATAATCCGGATTAGTAACGACCCGGGGAGAGAATTCATTGGCGGCCTCCGCAACGGCCGTCGCATCGTTGCCGACGACGAGAACAATCGTCTCCGCGCCAAAATGCGTCGCCGCCTGCAATGGACAGTGCAACAAGGGACGGCCATTGAACTGCGACAATAATTTGCCGCCGCCGAAGCGTTCGCCCTTGCCGGCCGCAGGGATGAGTACAGAAATATTCATGATTTCGTATCATAGCGCTCCGTTCTGTTTTTCAAAGGCCTCGAGAATGCGCGCACTGGTTTGCAAGGAATACGGTCACTACAGTTCACTGGTCATCGAAGATATTGACGACCCGGTGCCGGGTCCCGGAGAGGTACTTGTTGATATCGTGGCTGCGGGTATCAATTTCCCGGATATTCTCGTTGTTGCCGGTCAGTATCAGGACAAGACGCCGCCACCGTTCGTGCCGGGCAATGAAGCAGCGGGCACTGTTGCGGCGGTTGGGGAAGGCGTCGACAGACTGGCGGTCGGAGATCGCGTAATTGCGTACCGGATTGGTGGTGCGTTTGCCGAGAAGTTCTGCGTACCACAGCACAACGTCATGCCGCTGCCGGAGTCGCTTGATTTCGAGCAGGGCGCCGGCTTCATGGTGACCTACGGCACGAGCTATCACGCGCTCAAGCAGTCTGCCGATCTTCAGCCTGGTGAAACCGTTCTTGTGCTGGGCGCTGCGGGAGGTGTTGGCATCACGGCCGTGCAGATCGCGAAAGCCATGGGTGCTCGCGTAATCGCTGCGGCGAGCAGCGAAGAAAAGCTGGCTTTTGCCAGGGAATCAGGGGCGGATGTGTTGATCAACTACTCGGATTCGCCGTTACGGGAATCCCTGAAAGAGCTCGACGAGTCGCCGGACGTTGTTGTCGACCCGGTCGGCGGCGAGCTGGCAATGCAGGCACTGCGATCACTCGCGTGGCAGGGGCGTTACCTCGTGATCGGCTTTACAAGTGGTGAGATTCCGTCATTTCCGGCGAATCTTGCGCTGCTCAAAGAAGCGAAGATTACAGGTGTCTGGTGGGGTACCTGGTGCGCGAAGAATCCGGCCGGTGCCGTGCAGAATGTCATGGAACTCGGCGGCCTGGTGGCCGCCGGTAAACTGAATCCGCAAAGTACATCAGCGTTCCCGCTGGCACAGTTTGTCGATGCATTTGCGACCATTGCCGAGCGCCGGGTGCTCGGCAAGGTCGTTATGACGATGCAGTAATCAGGCTTCTGCCTGGTAGTGCTGCATCAGGATCTGTGCGACTTCCGGGCGTGAGAACTCGGGCGGCGGCGCGATGCCTTCGCTGAGCATTTCACGTACTTTCGTGCCCGACAGGAATACGTAGTCTTCAGGGGAGTGGTCGGGCGCCTCGCGCATCATTACCACTTTGCCCAGTTTCTTTGACCACGCCGTGTGGTCGGCTTTGAAGATCTCGATGTCGAGGGCACCTTCCGGAACCTCGTCGAAAACGGATTGCGCATCGAACGGGCCGTAATAGTCGCCGACGCCGGCATGGTCGCGGCCAACGATCAGGTGGGTTGCTCCCATGTTCTGCCGGAATACAGCGTGCAGTACCGCTTCGCGCGGGCCGGCGTAAAGCATGTCGAAGCCGTAGCCGTTGACCATGACGGTGTTCTCGGGGAAATACACGTCGACCATCTTGCGGATACAGGCGTCGCGAACGTCCGCCGGAATGTCTCCGGCTTTGAGTTTGCCGAGCAGCATGTGGATGACGATGCCGTCGGCGCCCAGGCGATCCATCGCCATGCGGCAGAGTTCCTCATGCGCGAGATGCATCGGGTTGCGAGTCTGGAAGGCGACGACCTTTTCCCAGCCGCGTTCAGCGATTTCTTCACGAATCTCGACTGCGGTCCTGAACGTGCCGCCAAAATCACTCGCGAAGTAGCTCAGGTTCAGAACCTGGATCGCACCGGAGATAACGTTGTTGCCCTGCGCCTTGAACACCGCGACGCCCGGGTGAGAGTCGTCGAGCGTTCCGTAAACGGCATTCGTAATCTCGTCTTTCTGCTCGTCGGAAAGCGTCTCGATCGCGTCGACATCCATGACGGCAATAACAGGTTCGCCTTCGACGTTCGGATCGCGCAGTGCAATCCGGGTCGCGCCTTCGATGCCAGCGATATCATCGGCCAGGTTCAGAACCGGCACCGGCCAGAACAGGCCATCGACCGTATGCATTTTCTGCGCAACGCTAAGTGCGTCGGCAACATTCATGTAGCCCGAGAGCGGCGTGAAGTAACCGCCACCCAGCATGACGGCATTTGCGGCTGCTGCCGACGTCAGCGTGAGTGAGGGCAGGGTTGCGGCCTCTTCGAGCAGCGCCGCGTTTTCTGCGGCATCAGTTACCAGTAGCGAAACCAGCTGTTCCGCACCGTGTGGGTTAATCACTTCGAGTCTCCTAGTGCGCGGCGGCCTGTGGCTCGTCGCCGGCACGCGTGAAATGTTGGGTCTGGATGAGGCCGTTGGCTTCGAGGTGGTCAAGGATCGCCTGGACTTCCTCCTCGATGCTCAGGAGGTCCGTACGCAAGTGCAGCTCCGGGTTTTCCGGTGCCTCGTACGGATCGTCGATGCCCGTGAAATTCTTGATCTCACCGGCACGTGCCTTCTTGTACAGGCCCTTGGGATCACGTTTCTCGGCTTCCTCCAGCGGGCAGTCGACGAAAACCTCGATGAACTTCAGGCCGGCTTGCTCGTGCAGCTCGCGAACTTCGTCGCGGTCCGCTTTGTACGGACTGATAAAGCTGGACAGGGAAATGACGCCGGCGTCGCCGAACAGTTTCGCCACTTCACCGATACGGCGGATGTTTTCCTTGCGATCTTCTTCCGAGAAACCGAGGTTCTTGTTAATACCGAGACGCACATTGTCGCCATCGAGTCGGTAGGAAAGTTTGCCCTGGCCGAACAGCGCGCGTTCGAGTGCGACTGCGATCGTGCTCTTGCCGCTGCCGGAGAGACCCGTAAACCAGATGGTTGCGCCGCGCTGGCGCAGAATCGTTGAGCGGTCCTCGCGCGTGACGTCGCCGTCGTGCCAGGTGACGTTGGTAGCTTTCTGTTCTGCCACTTTGATTATTCCTTTGTGATCGTATTCGTGAAGCCGTTGAGCAACAGCCCAACGCATTTTTCAATAATGTCGTAGAGGTCGAGATCCGGATCGCGAACGATCAGTTCGCCCCAGGCATTGCACAAGCCGATGACGGCCTGTGCTGCGAAATGGCAATCGATCTCCGGACGAATTTCTCCGGCCGCCGTCGCCTGCTCGAAAATCGCCTGCAATTTCTGCCGGTAGCCGCTGCCCAGCTCGTGCAGGCGTGTACGCTTTTCCGCCGGCAAGTAAAGGCGCTCGGCGTTGTAGACACGCATCGCTTCGTTTTTTTCGCGGTAGCGGGCGAGATGTGACGTGACGGTTGCACGCAGTTTCGAGACGAACGGCTCATTGTTCGCCGCGATGGCGTCCATGCGCTCGGCATAGTCCTGCATGCCGTATAGGCATACAGCAGACAGCGCGTCTTCCTTGGACTTGAAGTAGTAGTACAGGCTGCCTTGCTGGATGCCCATACGTTCCGCGATATCGCGAGTAGACGAGCCGTGATAGCCCTGGTCCGCAAATACGGCGGCGGCCGCGCGTACGGCGGCCTGCTGTTTTTTCTCGTTTTGAATGCTCGCGGTCATCGGACCCGATCCCCTTTGGATTCAAAGGAATCTATAGGTTTATAGAAACAAGGTCAACGACCGCCGTAACTTATTGAATATAGGGAATAGTTATCTATACATAATCAATAGTTTGGCAGAACTTACTGTTTCAGGTCGGTTTCGTCAGTCGCTGAGTCCGTGTAGCCCTCGTCCTCATAGACCAATGACGCGGTCTGGGTAGCCGCAAGTGCGTCGCTGAACGTGATCGGTTCTTCGAGTTCCTGTGGTCCTCGCCACACCACGCGGATAACGGCGTAAATCGCCAGCAAAAGGTGTATCGCCGCACCGAACAGGAACAGGTCTCCCGGGCCTCGAACAGTCATTACCGCAGAGGCAATGAATGGACCGGCAATCGCGCCAACACCGTACATCAAGAGCAAGCCTCCCGAGACCATGACGAATTCGTCCGGGTCGGCATAGTCATTTGCATAGGCTACGGCGATCGTATACAGCGTAAAGGCGAGACCGCCCCAGCAGGCACCGAGCAGGCAGATCGACAGAAAAGTCAGGTCATTTGCGAACAACGACAGTGCTGCGCCGGCCAGTGCACCGGCAACAGCAATTGTGATCATGACGACGCGGCGACTGACGCGATCGGACCAGAGCCCCAACGGCCATTGCAGGGCTGCACCGCCGATGACGGCAGCCGTCATGAACCACGCGGCGAGCCGTGTATCGTCCGCAATACCGGCCGTGTAGACCGGCGCCAGCGCCCAGAAGGCGCCATTGGCAAAGCCGGCAGCAAGACATCCGACTGTGCCTGTGGGAGAGATCCGGAACAGTTTCCCGATGTCGACGGTCGTCGACTGTGGCTGCTCAGGGGATGCGGACAACGATAGAGCGATCGGTACGGCGCCGAGCGATACGAGGATGGACGCAATGATGAAGAGCTCGCTGCCTGCCGGGTCCGCAAGCACGGTCATCATCTGACCTCCAGCCATAACTGTCAGAGTGATCAAGGCGTATGTCGAGAAGACAATGCCGCGGTTCTCATTGCTGGAGCGTTCGTTCAGCCAGCTTTCAATGACGACGTACAGCGCCGCAAAACAAAAGCCGGTGAGGGCGCGCAATACGCCCCAGGCAATCGGGTTCACAACAAGTGTATGCACCAGCGGTGCAGACGAGGCCAGCGCGGTCATCGCCAGGAATACGCGAACATGGCCAACGCGCTTCACGAGCTCCCCGCCTTTGAGGCAGCCTACCGTGAAACCAAGAAAATACAGGGCACCCATGGCGCCGATGGCGATCGTGGAAAACGACTCGAGGCCAGCGCGCACAGGCAACAGCGTACCCTGCAGGCCCTGGCCCGTGAGCAATATGGAGACGCTGATCAGGAGCGCCGCTACCGGCGCGAGCGCATTCTTCACCGAAAAAATCCCCTGGCAGATCGCTGTCGAAGCGATCATACACCAGGGAATTTCAGGCGAAACCCTTAGCGTTTGACCTGCAGCATGAACTCCGCGGCGGCCATGCGAACGTCCTCGGAGAGGTAATTCTGTGGCGGCATTTCGGGGTAGTCGTCGCGCTTTTTCACCGGGTTGGTGATGTAGTCGACGATGCCCTGCGGGTTATCCATGTAAAGCGCCTGGATGACCTGCGTTGGCGGACCGATCATCTTGGTGTTGTACGCATGGCAACCAGCGCAGACGCCATAGTAGGCCCGCTTGCCCATATCCTCTGCCGCAATCTCACGGCGCTCGGCCGGTTCGTCCAGCAGGTAGGTCGTGACGTTTGCGGTCGTGGTGAAGCCGCAGGTACCGAAGCTCTTCAGGCCGACCGTGATGTACTGATCCGGGTTCAGGATGCAGCTGTCGGTGCTCGTGCCGATGTTGAGGATTTCGACGTCGCCCTCGACGAGTTCGATAGTCTTCAGCGCCGTGATCTCGGGGATGGTGTCGTAGCCGTTGTTCCACATCATGTTGTCGAGAATCGCGATCTTGTCGGAGTTCGGATCGGCTTCCGGGTCGAGGGTTACGTTCGGCGCGTTGTGATGATCGGTGATCAGGATACCGATCGTCTTGTTGCCGGTGATGATGTTGCCTTCGATCGTCGTCTCGTCGCCGGCCATGTTGAGGATGCCTGTGCCTGGCGGAATGCCGGCAACCGTTGAGCCCGGGATGCCAAAGTTCGGCGTGTTGTTATTGACGACAAAGTTGTTGCGCACGATCGTGTCGAAGGTTGTCTTGATTGGCAGGCCCGGCGTAATGAAGACCAGGATGCCGCCGGTGTTGTTGTGCACGTAATTATTCTCGACGATCGAGTGGCGTGTGTTTTCAATCTCGATGCCCGCTACGTTGTCGAACACCTCGTTGTTCGTGACATGGATGTTGTCGCACATGCCGACGTAGATCGCCGCGTCCTCAATGCCCGACAGCACGTTGTGTGTCACGAGGCCGTTTGTGCCGAACTCGGGGAAGATGCCGTAAACACCCGTGTCGATGATGTTGTTGTTGCGGATCAGGAAGTTGTTGCCGGCCTGACCCATGATCGCGTTGCCCTTGTAGTGCTGGATCTGCAGGTTCTCGACCGTAATGTTGTTGCCCGAGTACAGTACGGCGTCGTTGAGTTCCTTGTTGCCCTCCATGACCGGCCACTGGCCACCGATGACAACGCCGCTCAGCACGATGTCATCCTTGTCGATGTAGACGGTTTCGCTGTAAGTGCCCGGGTAAATGCGAATGACGTCGCCGGACTGGGCTTTGGCAACGGCCTCCTGGATCGTGTCACCGTCGCGCACTTCGTGCACGGTGCCGGTGCCCGAACCACCAACTGACTTCGTCAATGTGCCGCTGTGTACACTCGCCGAGTACTGCGACGCGTCACCGACAACCGTGCCGCGGTTATCGCTTGCGTACTTGATGCCCCCGTATGCGCCGATAGCCAGCAGGACGATGCCCGCAATAATTTTTCCGAGTTTGCTACCCATTGTTTTTCCTTCCTGCGGTTTATTCATTGGCGCCAAGCCGGATATTCAGTGCATCCGGCAGTTCGCCGATCGGTGCCAGGCCTGAGGGCACGGCATCCGGTATCTGTGGTTTGAACGACTCATCGGTCAGTGTCTTCATGAAGTCGACCAGTCGATCGAGTTCATCACCCGTAAGCTCCGGTTCCCAGATGTGCCAGTGTACGGTCATCCGGTCCTTTTCCTCATCGGGCAGGGCGTGTCCGCGCCCAAGCGTGTAGAACTCTGCGGCATCACGCAGTGTCTCGAACGAGCCGGAATGCATGTACGGCGCCGTCTGCGCCACATTGCGTAGTGACGGTACCTTGAAACCGCCGCGCAAGCCTGGGTTGCCGGTTACCGCTTCCGCCCCCGCATCGAGCGGTCGGCCTTCTGGTTCCGGCACGCCGAGTACGGCAATCTGCTGGTTGGTAAACAGCGGCGGTGTGTGACATTCGGCGCAGCGAGCCACGAAAGAGCGGAAGATGTTCATGCCCGCAATTTCGTCTTCGGTCAGCGCCTCATGGTAGCCGTGCGCATAGTGATCGTAACGGCTGTTCAGCGAAATCAGCGAGGTCTGGAACGCCGCGATAGCGGTGTAGACCTGGTCAAGGGTTGGCGCCGCACTGGCATCCGGGAACGCCTGTTCAAACAGGTCCCGGTAGTTGTCGCTCGCAGCGAGATCCTGCAGCAGCTGTGCAGGGTTGCCGCCCATTTCCTTTTCGTCGTACAGCGGCCCGACCATTTGTTCCTCAAGACTGCTTGCGCGACCATCCCAGAAGAACGAGTTCAGGAATGCGACGTTCCAGAGGCTTGGTGCCGCCCGCGGCACGTCGGTGCCACCAATACCGACGCTGCGCGGCCGGCCATCTGCAAAGCCGAGATCGGGGTGATGGCAACTCGCACATGAAACGCTGTGATCGCCCGACAGCATCGGATCAAAAAACAGGTAACGTCCGAGATCAATCTGTTGTGGTGAAAACCCGTCGCGTACCGATGGCAAACCGGTGCGAGGACCGCCGACACCGGCGTAACGTAGCGACTCATAGTTCTGGTATAGCGTGCGCAGCTCGCAGCGATTCGGATCGACGAGTTCGAAGCCGGGCGGACAGGTATCCTTGAGTGAGACCGGCGCAGGCGTATCGGCCGTGCCGAACAACGGCAGGGCCAGGCAGGCCGCGGTGATCAGTTTCTTATTCAGCGAGCCCATTCAGGTACGCGATCACGTCGCGAAGCTGTTCGTCGTTCAGCACGCCAGACATCATCTTCATCTGCTTGCCGAACTTGTCTTCAGGATGGTCGCCGCGCTGGCCTGACTTGAACTTCTCGACCTGGCGCAGCAGGTAGTCATCCTGGATGTTGGTCAGTCGTGGTGAATTCAGCGCATCGTTGCCTTCGCCGCTGCCGCCGTGACAGGCACCGCAGGCACCGTTGTATTGCTTGAGTCCGTTGCCGGCGTCGCCGTCGATCGTGGTTTCGGGCCTGGCGACAGGCAGCGTCGCAATATAGGCAACGACATTCTCAATGGCGGCGTCGTCAGCGAGCGTCATCACCATCGGCCGCATTTGCGCGCCTTCGACATCGCCGTCTGCAGCGCCACGCACACCTCGCTTGAACAGGTCCAGCTGGCGTGTGAGATACGCAGACGATTGCCCGGCAAGGGCAGGCGAGTTAAGTTGCCGGTTGCCTTCGGCTTCAGCGCCGTGGCAGGCGATGCAGGTCGTGTACAAGGACTTGCCCGCATCGACGTCAGCCGCAAACGCCGGCGTTACGAGGAAGGCGGCCAGCAGTGCAGGAAATCGCTTCGATAAGAGCATTGTCAGGGCCCGTTGAGAATGCAACGATAGGGCTAAGTTTGGACATTTGTGCAAGAAAGTGCAAGGTCGGGCACACGCTATGGATCGCAGTCAAACTGACGTAATCGTAATCGGCGCAGGCATAGCGGGGCTTGTGACGGCGCACGAATGCCTTGAAAAGGGATTGTCCGTGCAGCTTGTTGAGCGCTCGGCGGCTGAAGACGTTGGCGGCCTCGCTCGCCAGGCTTTTGGTGGCATGGCGCTTGTCGATACCCCGTTGCAACGTCGCTCCGGTATTCGCGATAGTGCAGAGCTTGCGCTCGGCGACTGGCATTCGTTCGCCGACTTCGAAGAGCATGATGAGTGGCCGCGCCGCTGGGCCGAGTATTACGTCGAGCAGAGCCGGCCGCGTGTCTACGACTGGCTGACCGACAAAGGGATGCAGTACCTGCCTGCCGTAATCTGGGCGGAGCGCGGCATGTATCACCGTGGCAACAGCGTTCCCCGCTACCACGTGCTGTGGGGTACCGGACATGGACTGGTGCAGCGATTTGTCGAACTTCTCGACGCGCATCCCGCAGGCGATCAACTGCAGATGGCATTTGAAACTCGTGTAACTGACCTGCTTGAATCGAATGGACGCATCATCGGCTGCAGGGCGGTTGATGAGACCGTTGGTGCCGAGGTCGAGTTCACAGCCGACACCGTGGTGGTTGCGACCGGCGGAATAAACGGAACATTACAGCGCGTTCGCGAAAACTGGTACCGGCCCTGGGGTGATCCGCCCGACGAAATGCTCAACGGCGCTCACCCGAACGCAGACGGTCATGTACATGACCTTGTGGCGGAGAAGGGCGGCGTGCTGACTCACCTCGACAAGATGTGGAACTACGCTGCCGGCATCCCGCATCCGCAGGCGCGATTCGAGGACCACGGACTCAGTCTGATCCCGTGCAAGTCGGCACTCTGGCTCGACCACCGCGGCGAGCGCATCGGCCCGGAACCGCTGGTCACAGGTTTCGATACCAATGAACTGTGCCGCCGCGTTTGTGAGCTGCCGGTTTCGCACACCTGGCAGGTGCTCAACTGGCGCATCGCTTCGCGCGAGTTTGCAATTTCCGGTTCTGATCACAATCCGCTGATACGAGACCGGCGCAAATTCGCCTACATCAAGGATGCGCTGCTCGGGAGCGATCAGCTTGTGCGGCAGATGCAGGATGAAAGCGATCACTTTATCGTCGCCGACGACCTTAAGTCGTTGGTTGCTGCGATGAACGACTTGAACGGTTCGGAAATCGTCGAGTACGACCGCGTGCAACGCAGCATCGGCGAATACGACGCGATCGTCTCGCGCGGCCGGGCACAGTGGAATGACGACCAACTTCGTCGCATCGAGCATGCTCGCGCCTGGCGTCCGGATCGCGTTCGCACCTGCAAACCGGCGCCCATTCTCGACAGATCAGCCGGTCCGCTGATAGCAATCAAGCTGCGCCTTGTCACGCGAAAGAGTTTGGGCGGAATCCAGACGGATCTTGCAAGCCGGGTGCTCGACACGGCAGGGCAGCCGATCGACGGACTCCTCGCGGTCGGTGAGGCGGCCGGTTTCGGTGGCGGTGGTGCGAGCGGCAAGGCATCGCTTGAAGGTACGTTCCTCTCCGGCTGTATTCTTACCGCGCGCGCTGCTGCAGACGCACTATGAAAGTAACTTGCAAAATGCAAGTTAAAAACCTAAACTGCAGTTCACTTGCAAAATAAAAGTAATAAAGAGGTCTCACCATGTTTCGCCTGCACGGATTCTTTACACAGAACTCACTGAAAGCGGTTTACGTCCTGGAGGCGATTGGCACCGGGTTCGACTACCAGTTCGTTAACCTCGCTGAGGGGCAGCAGAAGACGCCTGAGTTCCTCGCGATGAACCCGGTCGGCAAGGTGCCGGTGCTCGAACACGACGGCAAATACCTGTTCGAATCGGGTGCCATCTGTCGTTACGTCGGCAACGTGACCGGTTCAGATCTCTATCCCACCGATCCCTATGAGCGCGGTGTCGTCGACCAGTGGATCGACTACTTCACCTGCCATCCGGGGCGCTGGCTCACGACCTTGTATTTCCAGAATGTCATCAAACCGCGTTTCGGGCTCGGCGATCCTGATGCGGACGCAATCGAAGAGGCTACGAAGTTTGCCGGCCAGCAACTCAAGGTCGTCGACGAAGCACTGGCCGGCAGTGAATGGCTCGCGAACGGTCGCGAATCGATTGCCGACTACTTCGCGTTCGCTTACGTTGAGCAGGAGAAACACATCGATTTCTCCATCGACGACTTTCCCAATCTCAAGGCCTGGTACGAAAAGCTTGACGCGTCTGATGTCATCGCCAGGGCACGTGCGAGGCTGCCGAAGTGAACGTCCGGTTCTTCGCGACAGTAGCAGGCTTCTTCGCAGCCACTATGGCTACGGCGATGCCGTGGCATATGATTCTGTTTCACGACAAGTACGTTGAGCTGGGTGCGTTCACACGCGGCGAACCGGTCATGGCGTTTGGCATGACGGCAATCCTCATCCAGGCCGTCGTGTACGCGACATTGCTGCCTGTGTGGCTGCGAGATCGGGACGGTGGAACTGTCGCAAACACGGTGAAGTTCAGCCTGCTGTTCGGCCTCGTCGTCTACTCGGTCATGGTGTTCGCAACGGCTGCCAAGTTCACTATCGAGCCAGCCGCAGAATTCATCGCCTATGGCACGGCGTTCCAGCTACTGCAGTTCCTGGTCGTTGGTCTCGTTGTTGGACTCATCCAGCGGCGCTGGCAGCAAGCCTGACTCGACAAACGCTGCGCGCAGCTGCTCTTCATCCTCGGACTTGTGCACAAGGTCGCGCGGTTCGTAGCCGGCGATGTGGGCGAGGGCTGCAATGCGGCCCTGACCGAGGAACAGGGTATCCGGCTCTTCGTCCGCGATTGGATCCTCGAACGCGTTCAGTGCCGGAATAATTTCCCAACCGTTTTCGCGTAACCCCGCGACGAGGTCGCCAACGAACAGCGCTGCAAGATCATTCTCATGCAGTAGCAAGACGTGGCGGGGAGAGCGTCCCAGCACGTCCTGCGCGATTCGATCGTAGTGCTCGACAGCGTCGACAAGAACGGTGACGTACAGATCTCGCAGTTCTTCCATGTCCAGGCTGTCATACCGGCTGGATTCGACGGCGAGCATGTCGATATACCAGTCGTAGTTATCGACTGTTACATATCCGTTCCTGATTCCGCGCTCCGCGAGCGCTTGCCTGATGGCATCTCGCTTGCCGGTTTCTCTGCCCTCGTCAAGAAACGGGAAACGGAAAAAGTCCTCGACGTTGCTGAAGCGGGACAACTCCTCACTCGCGAAATCAAGGTCGGCGACGTAGTCATCGACATCGCTACGATGCAGCCAAGGGTGACGGTGGGAGTGGTTGGCGAGATAGTGTCCCGCCTCGGCATAGGCCTGCAGTCGAATATCGCCAGCCTCGCCCTGTCTTGCCAGGTTGCCCGTCGTTACGAAGAACATCGCTCCGTCAACTTCTGCATTCCGCAGTGCGTCAATCAGTGCTTTCGTTCGCTGGCGGCCATTCATGAACACACCATCGCCACGCGGAGCATCGTCAAAGGTCAGGGCAATCTGGCGTGGCGCCTCGGCAGAGCTGGCGGTGGCCAGGCCGAGCAGGGCTATGGTCAGTAACAGGCTTCTCATTCGCCGATCATACCTCGCATCAAAATAGGTATTAACACGGTATGGGAACGGACCCGGCTTCAGCTACAATTGCCGTCCCCTGACATTGAACAGAGTAAGGCAGCATGAAACTCCGAATTCGCGGTGATTCCGTTCGTTTGCGGCTCAAGAAAGGCGAGGTCTCGCGGCTCGCCAGTGGTGAGAAGATCATCGAGACCACCCGTTTTCCCGGCAACGATCTCACTTACAGCCTCGAGCTGGCCGAGGGTGCACCCGACATGACTGCCTCGTTCACGGACGGCAACCTGGCCGTAAAGATGCCAACGGAGATTATTCCCGATTGGGCCGATACAGACCTCGTGTCGCTGTACTCAGAGCAGGAACTGCCTGGTGGCGACAAGCTGGCACTGCTGGTCGAGAAAGACTTCAGCTGCCTCGAGCCTGGCCATCACCGCGACTGCGAAGACGACGCCGACACCTACCCGCACCCGAGCGCCTAGTAACCCTCAACCCCCGCCATATCCGGCAACTGATGCGCGATGCCTTTATGGCAATCGATGCAAGTTTTCTCGCCGCCAGCCAGGGAAGTTGAATGCTGCTGTGCTGCACGCGGGCTCTGCGCTGTGAAATCCATGAAGTCGAAGTTGTGGCAGTTGCGGCATTCCAGCGAGTCATTCGCCTTGAGTCGTGCCCATTCGTGCTCTGCCAGTTCGCGGCGCTTCGCCTCAAACTTTTCGCGAGTACTGATTGTGCCGAAGATCTTGCCCCAGACTTCTTTTGACGCCTGTGCCTTGCGCGCAATCTTGTCGGTCCAGTTGTGCGGTACGTGGCAGTCCGGGCAGCTGGCGCGCACGCCGGAGCGGTTCGAGAAGTGAATCGTTTCACGAAGCTCTTCGTAGACGTTTTCCTTCATCTCGTGGCAGCTGATACAGAACTCTTCGGTATTGGTCGCCTCCAGCGCGGTGTTGAAGCCACCCCAGAAGATCACGCCGGCGATGAAGCCGCCGAGCACCAGCGTACCGATGCCGTAGTGCACACTCGGCTGGTCGATGTCGCGGATCAGCTTTTGAAAGTATTGCAGCACCTCAGTCGTCCTCTTTCGCCGAACGCTCTTCGATGAGCTCGTGCATGTCCTGGTAGGTGTTGTCGACGAGATCCCGCGCTTCCGTCTGGTTTACGTGGCACTGGTTGCAGAAGTAGCGGCGCGGCGAAATCTCGGCCAGGAAGTTGCCGTCGCGATCCATGAAGTGCGTGACACTGACCATCGGAGCCTGGCTGTCTTCGGTGCGTGTGCGCGCGTGACACGACATGCACTTGTTGACGTTTCGGTTGACCTCGTAGCCGCGCGTATCGTGCGGAATGGTCGGCGGCTGCATCGGGTAGTTACGCTGTACCTTGATGTCGGAATCGACCGTCTTCGGAATCGCGGCCGGAACCGCTTCGTCGTCGATAGATACGCCATCCCGCAGAGTTGCAATTTCGTCAGCGCTGACGATTGACAGGCCCAGGGTGAATACCGCAGCGATTGCAGCGAATGTCCAGTTGCGTCTCATCACGTTTCTCCTAGACCTTGACGACCTTGACGGCGCATTTCTTGAAATCGGTTTGTTTCGACAGTGGATCGGTGGCGTCGAGCGTGACCTTGTTGATCAGTCGCGAGGCATCGAACCATGGCATGTAGACGAGGCCCTGAGGCACCTTGTTGCGTCCGCGTGTCTCGACACGCGTCAGGCACTCGCCGCGACGCGAGACGATCTTGACCGCATCGCCACGGCGCATGCCGCGCTCCTGCGCATCATCGGGATGCATGTACAGAACTGCGTTCGGCATCGAGCTGTGCAGCTCGGGTACGCGACGTGTCATCGAGCCGGAGTGCCAGTGTTCCAGCACGCGTCCGGTCGACAGCCACAGGTCGTATTCTTCGTCCGGAGCTTCCGCAGGTGGCTCGTAAGGCAGCGCGAAGATGATCGCCTTGCCGTCCGGCTTGCCATAGAACTCCCAGTCAGCGCCTTCGGAAACATAGGGGTCGGATCCTTCCTTGAAGCGGCGCAGCGTTTCCTTGCCATCGACGACAGGCCAGCGCAGTCCGCGCGTTTGCTGGTACACCTCGTACGGTGCCAGGTCATGCGCCTTGCCACGGCCAAAGGTCGCGTACTCCTCGAACAGGCCTTTCTGGATGTAGTAGCCGAAGTGCTCGGACTCATTGTTGGCGTGATCCTCGCTGACTTCGTCGAGGCCGAACTGGTCGACCTGGCCGTTCGCATAGAGGATGTCGTACAGCGTTTTGCCGCGGTACTCGGGTTTCGCCGCGAGCAGTTCTTCGGGCCAGACTTCCTCGACCTTGAAGCGCTTCGAGAACTCGACGACCTGCCACATGTCCGAGCGAGACTCGCCAGGCGGCTCAATCATCTGGAACCAGTGCTGCGAGCGACGCTCGGCGTTGCCGTAAACACCTTCCTTCTCTACCCACATCGCCGTCGGCAGGATCAGGTCAGCCGCTTGCGCGGTTACAGTCGGGTAGGGGTCCGAAACGATGATGAAGTTCTCAGGATTGCGATACCCGGGCAGGCCTTCCTCGTTGATGTTGGCGGCAGCCTGCATGTTGTTTGTGCACTGTACCCAGTACACGTTGATGTCGCCGTCCTTCAACTTGCGATTCTGCAGAACTGCGTGGAAGCCTGGTTTGCCGACGATCGTGCCTTTCGGCAGCTTCCACACCTTCTCGGCGTAGTCGCGGTGCGCCTCGTTGGCGACAACCATATCTGCCGGCAGGCGATGCGCGAACGTACCAACCTCACGCGCCGTGCCGCAAGCAGACGGCTGGCCAGTCAGCGAGAACGGGCTGTTGCCCGGCGTCGCAATCTTGCCGGTCAGCAAGTGGATGTTGTAGATCAGGTTGTTGCACCAGACGCCGCGGGTGTGCTGGTTGACACCCATGGTCCAGAAGCTCGTAACCTTGACGTTCGGGTCTGCGTACAGCTCAGCGAGTTCGCGCAGCTGCTTCTTCGGCACGCCCGACAACTCGGACACGTAGTCTTCGTCGTAGTCGCTGACGAATTTCGCAAACTCGTCGAAGGTCATCGGCTCCGAGCTACCTGCATCGGGATTGTCAGCAGCTTGCTGCAGCGGGTGCTCGGGGCGCAGGCCGTAACCGATGTCCGTCGTGCCGCGACGGAAGTTTGTGTGCTTGTTGACGAAGTCGCGATTTACACGCTTGTTCCTGATGATGTAATTCGCGATGTAGTTCAGGATCGCGAGATCGGTCTGCGGCGTGAAGATAATGCCGGAATCCGCGAGGTCGTAGCAGCGATGCTCAAACGTCGACAGGACGGTCACATTCACGTGCGGCGCGCTCAGGCGACGGTCGGTAACACGCGTCCACAGGATCGGGTGCATCTCCGCCATGTTCGAGCCCCACAGCACGAACGCGTCGGCTGCTTCGATGTCGTCGTAGCAGCCCATCGGCTCGTCGATGCCGAAAGTACGCATGAAGCCACCGACGGCCGAGGCCATGCAATGGCGAGCGTTCGGCTCGATGTTGTTGGAGCGGAAGCCTGCCTTCATGAGTTTCACGGCCGCGTAGCCTTCCATGACGGTCCACTGGCCTGAGCCGAACATGCCGATCGAGGTCGGTCCCTTGGCTTTCAGCGCGGCCTTGTACTTTTCTTCCATGATGTCGAAGGCTTCGTCCCAGCTCACCGGCACGAAATCGCCTTCCTTGTGGTACTTGCCGTTACGCTTTCTGAGCAGTGGCGTCTGCAGGCGATCCTTGCCGTACATGATCTTCGACAGGAAATAGCCCTTGACGCAGTTAAGGCCTTTGTTAACCGGCGACTGGATGTCACCGTGGGTCGCAACGACCTTGCCGTCCAGCGTGGCGACGTTGACAGAGCAGCCAGTACCGCAGAAACGGCACGGCGCCTTGTTCCAGTCGAGTCGTGTCATGTCGGACCCGGTTACTACATTGCTGGCAATGGCCGGTGTGGCCATGCCTGCTACGCTGGCGGCAGCCGCGACGGCATTGGCTTTGACAAACTCTCTTCTGCTGATACTCATTGGAGTCCTGCTCCTGTCGAAGACCGGGTTTCCTGGTCGTTGGAAAATTCGTGATAAATGGGTGCGACCGCCAGCACATGGCGGGCAGTCTGCAATTCCTGGGCGCGGTCGGCGAGCACGCGGACGTGATCCCCCTCGGCGGTAACGATCAGCTTGCCGTTCTCGGCACCGTGGACCTCGAGCCCCTCGACGGCATTGATCGTGGCGGCAACTTCGTCCATGTGCTCCGGGAGCGTCTGCACGATGAAGCTCGCAACGTGATATTCGCTGTTGGCCATATCAGGTGCCTGGCGGACCGAAGATCAGCTGCAACAGCCAGATCGCAAGGCCGTAGCCGCCGACGAGTAACACCGACAGGGCCGGGAACAGGAAGACGGCAATAAAGATGAACACGCGGCGTTCGCCGCGCTTTGTCAAAACGTGGTGTTCTTCTGGACTCATTTTCTCTTGAAACCCCTGGGGAGCGCAGGATTGCAGGTGAATTGTATGCCGGCGGCCGATACGTTCTATCGGTGCAAATCCCTACTTGATCTGGCTTATTTCGAGGTAACATGCAGGCCGGCTTATAAGCCCGATTCTACACCCCGGGGGCGTGATGACAATTAAACAGGGCGGCGTAGTCGCGGACGTATTCAATGCACTTGCGCGCATTGAGCGAAACGAGTTGAAAGCCACGTTTGTTTCGGCATTCACTATCTTCATCCTGATGGTTTCGTACTACATTTTGCGACCGGTGCGCGATGCGATGGCCAGCGACTGGACGGATACCGAAGTCAGCCTGCTCTGGAACATCAACTTCTTCGTCAGCTCGGGACTTGTCATGATCTGGGGGGTTGCGGTCTCGCGGATGAAGCTCAAGGCGGCGATCCCCGCCCTCTACATATTTTTTGCCGCGTCATTCGTGGCGCTATGGCTCTGGATATCGATGGCCAGCGACCGCAACCTGGCGGACAAGATGTTTTATCTGTGGGTCAGCGTATTCGCTTTATTTCACGTCACCGCATTCTGGACCCTGATGGCCGATACCTTCAGCAAGGACCAGTCAAAGCGTTTGTTTGGCGTCATCATGGTCGGCATGAGCGCAGGCACGCTCGTCGGTCCGTCGGTGCCGACGCTGCTTGCGACGCAAGTTGAACTCGAAACTCTGACGCTCGCGGCGACGCTGGGTTTGTTGCTCGTCATACCGCTGGTCTTCTATCTCTACAAGCTCAAGGGTTCGGAGCTTGGTAATGAAGATGTGCAGGCTGACACCTCGGCGCTGGTACTTGGCGGCAAATGGTGGAAGGGCTTCGGCGAGTTTGTGCGCAACCCGTACCTGTTAATGATCGGTGCGTTCATCCTGCTCTACGTGTTCATCGGTTCATTTTTCTACTTCGAACAGAAGAACCTGCTCGCGGATTTCACTCGTGCAGAGCGAACGCAGATTCTCGGTGGTGTCGACTGGATCGTTGCGCTGATGACTTACGGTCTTGCGTTTTTCCTGACGGGCCGCATCGTCACCGGGATCGGCATGCCGTTTGCACTGGCGATTGTGCCGATCCTGATGGCCGTGTGCCTGATCATTCTCGCCTTTGCACCATTGCTGACAATTTTCCTTGGTATGCAGATTCTTCGTCGCGGTGCGAACTACGGTCTGACGCGACCGTGCCGGGAAATGCTCTATACGCACGTGAGTCGCGAGGAGCGATTCAAGTCCAAGCCCGTGGTCGATATTGTCGTCTACCGTGGCGGCGATGCTGTCAGCGGTACCTTATTTGCGACATTAACCGACGGACTTGGCCTGGGTTTAGCTGCGGTCGCGGGCGTTGGTGCTGCAATTGCTGCCGTATGGGCGGCGGTTGGAGCCTGGCTCGGCAAAGTATTTGATCGCAAGACCGCAGAGGAATAAGCATGACAAAACCCTGGTTTTCGCAGTACGACGAGGGCGTGCCGCACGAGATTGACGCAGACTCAATCGCCAATGTCGTTGACATGATGCTCGAGGCAGGCGAGACCTTCGCCGATCGGGATGCATACAGCAACTTCGGGAAAGCGCTGACTTACGGTGAGGTTCTGGCTCTGTCCAGGGATTTTGCTGCATATCTTCAGAACAAGCACGGCGTGGCGAAGGGCGATCGTGTCGCGATGATGATGCCGAACACCAATGTTTTTCCTGTTGGCATGCTCGGCATCCTGCGGTGTGGAGCCGTGCAGGTAAACGTCAATCCGATGTACACGCCGCGCGAGCTTGAGCACCAGCTCAACGACGCCGACGTCGAAACGATCGTGGTGTTCTCCGGGTCGACGTCGACTCTGGCTGAGATCGTCGGCAATACCGGGATCAAGAACATTATTGTTGCGGGATTGAACGATCTGACCGATCCGGTGATACCGTCACCGCCTGTCGACGAACGTCTCAGCGATACGACCACGTTTACCGATGCACTCGAGGCCGGCAAAGCGCTGGAATTCACGCCCGTCGAGATTTCCGGCGATGACCTGATTTTCCTGCAGTACACAGGTGGAACGACCGGCCTGTCGAAGGGCGCGATGCTGACGCATCGTAATCTTGTCGCCAATATCCTGCAGTTCCAGGCGATGCTTGGCGGCAGCATGCGGCCAGGTAAAGAAGTTGTTGTAACGGCGATCCCGATGTACCACATCTTCGCGTTGATGGTGAACACACTGACGTTCTTCCAGTACGGCGCAACCAATGTCCTGATTACCAATCCGGGCGACATGCCGGCATTTGTTGCCGAATGGTCGAAATGGACAGTGTCGCTGTTTACGGGAGTGAATACGCTTTACAACGGCCTGCTGCACACACCGGGATTCGCCGACCTGGACTTTTCCGAGCTGCGGCTCAGCATGGGTGGCGGCGCCGCGGTACAGGAAGCAGTTTCGAATCGCTGGAAAGACATTACGGGTCGTCATATCAAAGAGGGCTACGGCCTTTCGGAGACGTCGCCCGTACTCACGATGAATCCGATGGGGATGAGTGACTTCAAGAGCAGTATCGGTGTGCCGATTCCATCCACCGAAATCTCGCTGCGCGATGACGCGGGCAACGTCGTTCCCCACGGTGAGCGAGGCGAACTCTGCGCGAAAGGGCCGCAGGTGATGCCGGGTTACTGGCGTCGGGAAGATGCAACGGCCGAGGTTATGACCGACGACGGCTACTTCAGAACCGGTGACATAGCGATCATGACGGACGAAGGCTTCTTCAGGATCGTTGATCGCAAGAAAGACATGATCCTCGTGTCCGGGTTCAACGTCTTTCCAAATGAAATCGAAGCAGAGGTCGCACGCATGGAAGGCGTCCTCGAGTGCGCCTGTATCGGCGTGCCCGATGAGAAAAGCGGGGAAGCGGTCAAGGTATTTGTCGTGAAGACCGACGAGTCACTGACAGAGGACGCTGTTCGTGACTACTGCCGCGACGGTCTGACGGCCTACAAAGTGCCGAAGCACATCGTGTTTATCGACGCGCTTCCGAAATCGACCGTTGGCAAGATCCTGCGTCGCGAGCTCCGCGACGACTGAGTTCTAAGCGGCGGGCTGGTAGACCAGTCCGCCGTCGACTCCCACGAACTTCTTAACCGTGCTGGCGCAGCGCGGCAGGATCTCGAAAATGATGTTGCGGATGCAGGATGCCTCGGTGCTTGTTTCGAGTCCCAGTTCCAGCGTGGATGCGCCGCAGCGGAACAGCAGTGAGCGTCCCGGCTCGTTGCCCGTCCAGCCCATGAATTGACCTGGTTTGCAGAAGGCAACCTTGCGGCCGTCCTTGAGCGTCGCGTAGCACTGCGCGTAGCGGAGCGGAATCTCGACAGCGTAGTCGACGACCTCGGCGTGGCTGGCGCCCGCGAGCGGGATCAGCTCATCCAGCAGATGAATTGCGTCCTGTGTGTTCTGTCGTTCGGCTAGCATGTCGGTCCACCCCGTAGTTTCGACGTGGGACCAGTCTACCCCTGTGAAATGCGAAATTTCACAAAAAGAATTTCACACTGTTAATTTCACACGCTGATTTTACTGGCTTTTTTCACGGACAGCCGGGTGCAGGTTGCAGAGCTCGATGCGACCGACCGGTTCGACGAACCACTCGCCGCTGCGCGTTGTGCGTTCCGCCACGTATTTGCCGAACTCCGCGGCATTCGTGTCGATGACCTCTATCGCAGGCGGCTTGTCCACTTCGTTCCCCATCTGCACCTTCAAAATCGGCGTTGTGGTGCTGCGATCTTCGTAGAAACCCATGGGGCCAGGGCCGCGTGGCAGCACTGAAAGCTGTTCCATTCCGACAAGCACCCGGCCAATCAGCGTGATATTGCGGTCGAGGTGGCGTGGTGCGTGCCCGGTAATGACATACAGACTCGTGCCATTGCCGCTGTCGGCGTCATTGCCGCGGGCTACGCCGACCATTGCGTAACAGTGCGTGAGCCAGGCTTGCTTGCCGTCGTGTGCCGTCGGGAAACCGTCGACAAATCCGACCGAGTCGGCGTAGGCGTCCCGGCTTTCTATTGCGCTGAACTCAAGGCCCTGAAAAGGGCGAGAGAACTCCGCCGTGACGGTTTCGGAAGCGTCGCCAATCGAGCGCTCGGATTCGGTTCCTGCATCGGGATCCCCCCATTGCACGACGTAATTGTCCTGCGAGCGAATGATCGCAAGACCGTCAAAGTAGCCAGCATTTACGAGCGTACGCAGGTTCTTCACCGATTCCGGCGCAAATGCCGGCGCCAGTTCGATTACGACGTCGCCGCTGTCCAGACTCATGATCATGAGGTTGTGCGGATCGGGGGTACGCCAGTCTTCAGCGAATGCCGGCGTAGCCAGGAGCAGGGCGAGGGTGGCGAGGCGCATGTCAGTCCTCCGCCGGGGCGTCGAAAGCCCGGGAGAAAAACAGGCTGTTCAGGAATAGCTTGTTGGTCGCGTACCAGTAACCACGGAAGTTCGGGTTATCAGCGAACAGGATGACGCTGCCGGCACCGGCACGTTCGGCGATCAGGGCTGGCGTACTCGCGAGCGCTTCGGCATTGGTCGACGATACGTAGCCCGAGTACACCGGCGCTGCGTCGTACTGGATGACTGTGCCGTAAGGATTGTCCACGGGCTCCATCGGGTCCTTTGTGTTCTTATGCAGATAGATCTGCGCGCCGCGGAAGCCAAAGCCGAGCGGATGCGTGTTGTCGAGGTTGGCCGAGAAAATCGCGCCGCCAATCACGTCCACGGCTTCCTCGTCTGCCTTGTCACCGTAGCGGCTGCGCTCGACGGGTTCCTCTTCGTCTTCTTCTTCAACCGCCGCCATGGCTTCTTCGGATTCGGGGTCCACCCAGTCAATGGTGTTGGCACGGACCCAGGCGGCCGCATCACGCATACCGATAATCGTGCCGCCTTCGGCGACCCACTGGCGCAGGCGTGGCAGGTATTCGGGCGCATACTCATCGTATTCGCCGGAAGGGAACACGATATGCGTGTAGCGTCCCCACGGAATGCCGGCCAGCGTTTCGCGATCGCGAATCGTCAGCGGCATGTTCATGCGGTAGTCGAGCAGGTGCCAGATTTCGCCTGCGTCATAGAGAGCGACGTTGTCGCCCATAACGAGCAGCACTCGTGGCGCCTTGAGTGGCTTGAACGCGGGACCGCCGAGGTCGACGCCTGCTGTCCCGATCGCGCTGCGACCTGACGTCATGGCGTGTACGGTAATGCCATCTTCAGCCGCAATTTCCTGCATCAACGCGTGAATATCGGCAGGAGCTACTGACTGTCGTTCGAGTGGAACCAGGATGCTGCCGCGGCGGAATTCGCGGACGCCCTTACTGGTCGTCGCAGAAAACGGTTTCGTGCCGACTTTCGCAAGCAGGCCCTCGCCAAGCGCGCGCTGCAACGCGCGCGGTGCGAAGTAGCCGTCCCACTCAAATACGTAAGCGTAGCCTGACTCGTCCGGCGTCGGGCCGACCGGAAGCTCAGGTGCGTGCTTCGCGCCGAGCATATCGTCGTCGAACCCGCGACCGGAAAGCGCCGCGACCTGCAGGCCGAATGCGGGCGGCATGGTCCAGGTAGAAACATCGTAGAAGGTTGCATCCTCAAATTCGGATACGGTTTCGAACAGGCTGCGGATCAGCCGGAACTGCGGCTGTGCGACCGGCACGATCAGTGAGTCCTCGGGCGACCACTGACGGTTGCCGACGCGAATCGTCTCAGCCGGTTTGTAGGTATCGATCCGGTGGTAGTTCAGAAGATCCGAGAAGAAGTGCAGGCGGGCAGGGTCGCCCGGGGCCGAGAACACCCAGGCTTCTGTGCCATAGCGCTGAGCTTCTTCGAGGGCCGATTCGTAGAACTCCTTCTGGTAATCGAGGTAGTCCCTTCGCAAAGCGACCGCACCTTCGATACTCGCGATGCTGGTACGGAAATGCTTGCGAATGTTTTCGCGATACGTGCGCAGGCCGTTGCCCGTTTCAATTTCGCGACCGAGTGCGGCGGCTGCTTCATACAGTACGCCGACGCCACCGTTGACCAGCGGAAAAGTCGAGCCTTTGCCGATGTAGTAGTTGTCGAAGTTTTCGCCGTGGTAGTAGAGGCGCCCGTCCTCATCGAGCACTGCCTCTGACGTCTTTACGGTCTCGGCCATCAGGCGCTCGGCTTCGTCGGGTACGAGCGGGTTGGTGCGTGTCGCGACGCCCGGGTGAAAGTAGTAAGTCGATTGCGAGCCCATCTCGTGGTAATCGACGGTCAGGTTTGGTCGCCATTCGTGCCATTTCTTCATCCACGCGCGCGGCTCGGGCTGTGTCAGCAGCAGCCACTGGCGATTCAGGTCGAAGCCGTAGTGATTGGTGCGCGCGAAGCCCCAGCTGAACTGGTGTTCCATGTGTGCGGGATCGGTGATCGCCTGTTGTCCGCCCCAGGAGTCGAGCCACGCTACGCGTGCCGAGTGGCCGTCCGGATTGAAGATCGCCGTGATCAGGACGACGCTTTCATCGAGTACGCGCTCGAGCGCTTCATCCTGTGCTGCCGCCAGGTAGTAAACGAATGGCAGAGAGGCATCCATTCCGCTTTCTTCTGCACCGTGCACGCCGTAGTTGATCCAGGTAACCACAGGCATGTCACCGGTCACGGCCTGGTTGCTGCCGGGTTCTGTCAGTGCGACATGTTGTGCCTTGATAGCGTCGAGATTGGCGCGGTTCTCTTCGGACGTAGCGACGACGAACAGAATCGGACGCCGTTCGTGGGTGTAGCCAATGACCTCGACTGACATCCGCGGGCTCGCCTCGGCGACCTGTGTGATGTACTCGACGAGCTTGTGATGACGCACTGGTTCAGCGCCAAGTTCGTGGCCCAGGATGCTCGCGGGTGTTGGTACCGAAGGGTCGTAGCTGACATCCGCCGGGTACATGGCCTTGTCCGCGTCGCGAACGTCCGCAAATGCGGGCGCACAGGCCAACAGCGCCAGAACGGCAGCCTTTCTTATTGTCATCGCTGGTCTCTCCTGAATCGAAGCGACCAACGATAGCGAAACCGTCTCAGCTAGTCAGGTTTTTTTCGGGAGCGCGCGGCTTCGTTCTTGTCGGTTTTCTCTGCGACGTCGTCTTTCTTGCGAGGCTTGGGCTTGTCCTTGTCAGCTGCGTCTTGTGCCGTGTTCTTAAGCTCCTGCATGCCCTTGCGAACACGCGTTCCCTTGTTCTCGGCGTTTTCTTCTTCGTCCTGCTCGGCGGCGCCAAGATTGACGTGCGGTTTGTCGCGCTGGAAATTCTCCTTGGATGCCAGTGCGTCGGGTGCGGCAAATACGAGAACTGCGCTTGCGATGCTTAACAAAATGCGGTGGCTCATCGTCTGTTCCTCGTCAGTGAGAGGCGCCCAGTATAGGGTATGCTGCGCTGAACCCACGCTTAACAGGTCGCAGTTTTCATTGTGAAGCCGATCCATCCGCAGCGTTTCGAACTCGCCAAGTGGCTGGCCGTCATTACGATGGTCATCGACCACTACGGCAAGATTCTGAACGAGAGCGTGCTCATCGAGACTCACTGGATCGGGCGCGCGGCGTTTCCGCTGTTTTTCTGGATCATCGCATGCCGGCTGGCGGAACGTCCCGAGCTGGCAAAAACCTATGCGAAATGGCTGTTGCCCTGGGCCCTGATCAGCCAGCCCGTGATCATGTATGCCGGCCGTGAGTGGTATGAGGGCAACATCATGTTCATCCTGCTGCTCGGTGTTCTCGCGGTGTGGGCACTTCGCGAGTTGCCGCGCGTGGAGCAGAGAGCGGCAGTCGTTATCGCGCTCGCGCTGCTTGCCTGGACGTCTGACTACGGTCCGCTTGGAGTTATCGCCATCCCTGTTGTGTGGATGGCAGCGCAACGTGGGCTGAGCCTGCCCGCACTTGCGGTCATGGGAATGGTCGTCAACCTGCCGGCCGAAAGCATTAACGACTGGATTTCGGTGTTCGCTGCGTTGTCCGCGGCCGTGATCGCCTTCGTATCGCTAAAGCTCGAACGCCTGCGCCTGCCCAGGCTGCCGAAGATCACGTTCTACGCGATCTATCCGGCACATATCCTGGGCTTTGCGCTGGCTGTGCGTTACTTCGAGGCTATTCCTTGAGCTGGTAGGTCCAGCGGCCGTAGACGTACATACCGGCGGCGGCAACGATGCCGACCGAGGCCATGATGTACCAGGCCACTCCGACATTATTCGAAGCGTACAGCTGAGCCGTCAGCACATCGGCGCTCTGTCCGGTTACCTCAACCAGCTTCTGGAATGCTTCGCCGATCGGAATGGCGTCCGCATCTGCCTGGCTCATGCCGGCATCGACAAGCGCAGGGCGTGCGACCGTGTCGATGGCGCCGTACTTGTAATACAGCGTTTGTCCGAAGTAGCCCTCGGCCATCCAGCCGAAGCCCAGCGGCAACTGGCTGAAGCCAAGATACATGGCCTTCTTCTGATCGGGCGCGATATTGCCGAGATATTCCGAACTCTTCGGGCTCGACAGCATTTCGCCGATCGAGAAGCACACGATGCCGAGTACGATCAGCCAGACGTAGTTGAACTCGGCAAATATGATCAGTGTCGCGGCCGCCAGGAAGGTGCCGATCGCCATCGAATTGGTGGCTTTTATCAGTGCGCTCCAGCCCGCGACCAGGAAGCACACGAGCATGATCAGCATCGCATTGATGTTCACGAGCGCCTCCGGCTGCATACTTTTGCCGTCCTGGGCGAGGCCGAGAACAAATATCCAGAACTTGCTTTGAGTTCCGTCTTCGCCAAACAGGTGGGTGATCATGACAGACGTATCCACCCAGTCTCGGAAGAACAGCGGCCCGACATCCCAGAACGCCATGAGCATGAACCAGAAGCCGGAGAACAGCACCATGTACCAGATCATGATGGGGCGGGCCGATTTCCTTGAGGCTGTCGAGCCACAGACTCTCCTCTTTGATCTCTCCACTCTCGATCTTGCGACGATGCTCAAGTCGAGTTTCCTTATCCGGTTCCTTGTAGGTCAGGAGCAACAAGAAGTTCAGGGAAATGATCGCGGCGCACGCGTAGAAGACGTACTGCCATTCCAGCTGCCGAAGCTGCGCTGCGACCAGTGGACCGAGCCAGCCGCCAATGTTCACCGTCTGGTAGAAAATGCCCCAGGCCATCGAACTGTTTTCGCGACTCGTCGCCTTGACAATCGTGCCCTGGATGCCGGGTTTGAAAATACCGGTACCAAAGGCGAGAACGACGGCGCCAGCCATGAAGCCCCAGAACGTCGGGAACCAGGCCATGAGCAGGTAGCCGAGGATCTTGAAAACCGTCGACGCGAAGATGGTTTCCTTGTAGCCGATGCGGTCAGAGATACCGCCGGTGAAAACCGGTACGAATGACTGCACCATCGCCCAGACCAGGAAAATGATACCGATCTCAGTGCCGGGGAGTCCGAGGCCACCATTCGACTGCGCGTCCGTGGCATAGAGGCTCGAGACCTGGCGAACGCCGTAATAGGCAAGGCGCTCGACCATTTCCATCGCGCCGCAGATCCAGAACACGTAGCCCAGGCTGCAGATTGCCGCCCAGATTCCGAGCTGCTTGACGTCCTTGACCGTGGTCGTGTGAGTGTCGCTCATCGCCATTCAGGTATCCCCCCGGAAATCACAAAATGGCGGGCAGTCTACCACCATGTCGCGTACAGCGCCGTCAGCATGAGGACCACGACAAAGGCACCGATATTGAATCCGGTCGTGGTCGACGTGTCGACGTCCTCGTAGTCGATCGCATCGGGATGCTCTTCGGCACCCTGAATCTGCGAAACGATCACGCCGACCGCGATGCAGAGCAGAAAGACAATGCCCACCCGGTCGATGAACGGCAGCTCCGGCCACAGGAATTTAAACGCGATGGAGAACACAGCCGAACCGAGTGCCGTAAGAAGCGCGCCATTCGCTGTTGTCTTCTTCCAGAAAAATCCCAGCAGGAACAGGGCGCAGACGCCCGGCGTGAAGAATCCGGTGAACTCCTGGATGTACTGGAATGCTTCCTTGAAGTTACCGAGCAATGGCTTCGCGAGAATCATCGCGATAACGATTGCCGTGAAGCTGACGATACGGCCGACCGTCACCAGCTGCTTCTCAGTCTTATCGTCGCCGCTCATGTGGCGGTAAAGGTCCATCGTGAAGATCGTCGAGATCGAGTTCATCATCGATGCGAGCGAGGAAATGATCGCGGCAATTAACGCAGCAAATACGAGTCCGAGAATGCCCGCCGGCAGCAGGTTCATGACCGTTGG
This sequence comes from Woeseiaceae bacterium, assembly GCA_965224725.1. GTDB lineage: Bacteria > Pseudomonadota > Gammaproteobacteria > Steroidobacterales > Woeseiaceae > UBA1847. The sequence goes on along the minus strand of CBDCZZ010000002.1, from coordinate 1,641,349 downwards.
GTACGCACGATCCGGTTGTCCGAGGTCCGGCGCCAGGATTGCGGCAGCGACACCTGGCAGCACAATGATCAATGGCATCAGCATCTTCAGGAATGCCGCAAACAGAATACCTTTCTGCGCTTCCTGTGTGCTCTTGGCCGCCAGTGCGCGCTGGATGATGTACTGGTTAAAGCCCCAATACGACAGGTTCATGATCCACATGCCGCCAACCAGCACCGAGATGCCGGGCAGGCTGACGTAATGGGGCGAGCTCTTGTCGAAGATCAGGTCGAATCGCTCCGGCGTTTTCTCAAGAAGCGTCTGAAAGCCGGCAACGACACCCTGGCCACCTGATACCTCATTGAGCGAGATGATCGCGATCAGGATGCCGCCGAGTACCAGCAGGGTTACCTGGATGATGTCAGTCAACGCGACTGCTTTGAGACCGCCGTACAGCGAATACGCGGCAGCGAACCCGCCGAGTACGACAAGCCCGGTGGTCAGGGGCAGGCCCGTCACCGTATTTACGGCGAGTGCACCGAGCCACAGGATCGAGGTCAGGTTGACGAAGACGTAAATACCCAGCCAGAAGAACGCCATGACGTTACGTACCCGGTGGTCGTAACGTTCCTCCAGGAACTGCGGCATTGTGTAGATTTTATGCTTCAGGAATACCGGCAGCAGGTACTTGCCGACGATGACCAGCGTAATCGCCGCCATCCATTCATACGCGCCAATCGCAATACCCATTACCCAGGCTGAGCCCGACATGCCGATGATCTGTTCGGCCGAGATGTTCGCCGCAATCAGCGAGGCACCTATAGCCCACCAGGGCAGCGCACGTCCCGCAAGGAAGTAGTCGCTGGAGTCCTTTTCGTGACCGGCTTTCTCACGTGACACCCATTGCGCGAGGACCAGCAGCACGATCGCGTAGACGGCAACAACCGTCAGATCCAGTGTTCCGAGGCTCATTCGGTATTCCTTGTTGTTGTTCGAATAGCGGAATCTGTCTGTTTCAGCAGTGTTTCTACCCAATCTCGGGTACGAAACCAAGTCCCGGCGGGCGTATATTTTTGCTCCCAGATTGATTCATACCTGCCAGAGCCATGACCGACTACAACCCGCCACTCAAAGATATTCAATTCAACCTGCACCATGTCGCTGGAATCGACAAAGTGCTTGGCTTTGAGGCGTTCGCCGATTACGACGCCGAGGTCGTTGACCAGGTGATTGAAGAAGCCAGCAAGTTCGCTGCCGAGGTACTCGCGCCGATCAATATTCCGGGCGACGAGGCGGGCTGCAAGGTGGTCGACGGCGGTGTTATCTCCGCGCCCGGTTTTGCCGAAGCCTACGGCCAGTTTGTCGAAAACGGCTGGCAAAGTGTCGAGTTCAATCCCGAGTTCGGCGGCATGGGGATGCCTGAGACAGTAGGTGCCGCCACCGCGGAGTTCTGGCAGTCTGCCTGCCTGTCATTCGGTCTTGCGCCGATGCTGAACGGCGGAGCTATCACGGCGATCGAGGCGCACGCCTCGGATGAGCTTAAAGATGCGTACCTGCCAAAAATGATCAGCGGCGAGTGGGCCGGCACGATGAATCTGACCGAGCCGCAGGCCGGCTCTGATCTTGCCGCAGTAACGACAAAGGCAGTACCGGATGGTGATGCGTATCGCATCACGGGGTCGAAGATTTTCATTACCTGGGGTGACCAGGAGTTCACGGAGAATGTCGTGCACCTGGTACTCGCGCGCTTGCCCGATGCGCCCGAAGGCGTGAGGGGCATATCGTTGTTCCTGGTACCAAAGTTTTTCGTCAACGACGACGGCAGCCTCGGCGAGCGCAATGACGTAACGGTTGCCTCTATCGAGCACAAGCTCGGCATCCATGCGAGCCCGACGTGCGTCATGTCGTTCGGCGAAAACGACGGTGCAATCGGATACCTCGTCGGCGAAGAGAACAGGGGCCTCGCGTGCATGTTCACGATGATGAACCACGCGCGCATTGGCGTCGGTATCCAGGGGCTCGCTATCAGCGAGCGTGCGTACCAGCTGGCAAGAACCTACGCACAGGATCGCGTGCAGGGCAGGGCGCCGGGAATCGAGGGTCGAGCTGCTATCGTTCATCACGCGGACGTGCGGCGCATGCTCATGGTGATGAAGTCACAGATTGAAGCGATGCGGGCAACGGCCTATTCAACGGCTGTCGTACAGGATGTTGCGCATAACACTGGCGACGAAGCCGAACGGGCAAGCGCGTCAGCACGAACCGCCCTACTGACGCCCGTTGTTAAGGCGTGGCTCACGGAGGCGGCCCAGGAAATCACGTCTCTCGGCGTGCAGGTTCATGGCGGTATGGGCTTTGTTGAAGAAACCGGTGCTGCGCAACACATGCGTGACGCGCGAATTCTCACAATCTATGAAGGCACGACGGGCATTCAGGCTGGTGACTTTGTTGGCCGCAAGATTCTGGCAGACGAGGGCAAGGCTGTTGGCGAACTGATCGACGAAATGCGCGCCACAGTCGCAGAACTTGATGGCAATGATCGTCTCGTTCCGCTGCAGGAAACGTTGGCAGCCGGCATTGATGATCTCGAGGCCTGCGTTGACTGGCTCAAGGCGAACGCCCCGAGCAACCCGCACGCACCGGGTGCTGCGTCGGTGAACATGCTGATGCTGGCCGGCACAGCCGTAGGTGGCTGGCAGTTGGCGCGTGCAGCTCTCGCTATTGCGAATGGTGCTTCGGCTGACGACGCGGCGTTTGCAGAAGGCAAGATCGTGACGGCGCTGTTCTACGCGCAACACATCCTGCCACGTACATCTGGCTACAGGGCAGCGGCTACAGCCGGCGCCGACGTCACGATGGCGCTGCCGGTCGAGAGCCTCTAGGACTCGGCAATCGCCGATACGTTGTCAGTGGACGGAAGCAGTAACCCGGTAGAGACCCGGTTCTGGTGATAAGCTGTTCGCGGCCCGAAGAAGGCTTCCCCGCTTAGATCATCGCAACTCAACCAAAGGGTTTCTTATGAGCTCAAACAGGCAGTACGTTGCAATTTCGTCTACCAGGCTTCTCGCTTGTCTTGTTTCCCTGTTGTACGCATGCATCGCAGCAGGCGAAGAAAGCCAATCTCAAGGCATTCCCAATGTGGAAATCCATTCCGCCTACGAAAACGGCAATGTCATCGTCTACACGTTCCGTGACGGGAAGCTGGGGTATGAGTTTACGGCAGGGCCCATTAAAGGTGCCTTTAACAGCAACCTTGAATTCGAATCCAGGCGAATAGCTGATGATATTTACCTTGTTAGTTGGCACGACACCAACAATGCGTTTTACATGACGTTAGTGCTGGATCTGAAAAACAACAAGGAACACTTCACGTCAATCATTGGTTATGCAAATGATGCTCCACGCACCGAATTCCTTGAGGCGGAAATCATTAGAGTTACGTATCTGGAACCATGATCGATTGAATCCGCACTGCTAAGCGGTCAGTTCACGAACGACCGCCGTATCAACATGCTGCAGGAAGTGAGTGGCCTTGCCATCGGCCAGAGTCCAAATGTGTGCCATGCGTGCTTTGCACGCTTCGCCCGACGACTTGTGATTCCAGGTGTACCAGCCGTCTGCGACGACCGTGTCGCCGTCACCGATTAGCCGTTCTACGACGACGCCCCAGTTATCGCTGAAATCACCCAGTCGCATGAACACGCCTTCGAGAACACCTTGCGGACCGGTATAGGTGCCGGCGAGCGGGAAACCATCAGCTTCTTTCCACTCGATATCGTCCGCGAATGCCGCGAGTACGGCAGGCACATCGCCGGTCGCGAAACTGTCGTAAAGCCCCTGGATGATCTCTTTGTTGGTCATGGTGTTTCCTTTCTTATTGTTCGTAGATCTTCTTCATAAGCGGCCCCATCTTGCGCATGCCAACGATGCTCGTTGTTGTCAGCATGCCGGCCATCATTGCGCCGGTCACACCGCAGGTCAGGATGTCCTGGCCGGTCAGCCACAGGCCGTCGATATCGGTCTTCGGCCGCAGCCATTTCTGTTTCAGGCGATCGGGTGTGTGTGACAGGCCATAGAGTTCGCCCTGCTGGTAGCCGCCGAACCAGTTCGTGGACAGAGGCGTCGAGACTTCCCAGTAGTCGACCTTGCCGCGCAGCTGCGGCAGCTTGTCGTAGAGATGCTCCATGAGGCGTTCGCCAAACTTCTGCTTGAGGGCTTCATAGTCATCGCCACGTTTGCCCCAGGTTTCGTCACGCCACTTCTCGAACCACTCGTACGGGGCAGGGGCCACGATCTCAATTGTGGCCGTGCCCGGGTGTCGGTTCAGGTAGTCCGGGTCCTTCGCCGACGGGAACGAGATGTACACGACCGGGAATTCCGCGTCAGGATCCTGCATGAATCGTTCAACGTTGCCGTCGTTGTCATTGCTTGGGTAGATCCAGAAGTTGGTCTTTGGCAGGCCGAGTTCTTCGGCGGTGCCTTGGAGACCCGCGTAAATACCAAGATGCGCAAAGCTCGGTTCGACGCTCTTCAGTTTGCGGTCGTAGCCAAGCGATTCAGATACTGCTTCGGGCAGCAAACGACCGAACGTGTTCGACACACCTGCCGAAGAAATCACGCACCTGCATTCGATGACATGGCCATCCTTCATCCGGACACCGCGAACCTTGTCGTTTTCGACGACAATTTCCTCGACGAGCGCGTAGGTGAATACTTCGCCGCCGCCGGCCTGGATCTTTGGAATGATCGTGTCCGCAATACGCCACGAGCCGCCGACCGGGTAGTAGCCGCCATACAGGTAATGCCGTGCGATCATCGCGTGCACGAGGAACGGCGATCGCTTGGGTGGCAGGCCCATGTCGCCCCATTGACCACATAGCGTTGCGATCAGGTCCTGATCTTCAGTCAGTTCGGCAAGTACGTCGTAAGTCCTGCGGTACAGCAGGTCCGGAGTTTTCCATTTCAGGATCGGCGACATGAGCGTCTGCTGCCACGGCGCGAGTGCGCGACTCATGCCGAAAGCCGACATCGCATTGCCCGCCTGTTTGAGCAGGTCGAGGTAGCTGTCGATCGCGTCAGCTTCGTTCGGGAACTGGCGCACGAGGTTGTCGCGAAACTCCTGCTTGCCGGAGGCTGTATTGAAGACCTTGTCGCCGATGTAGAAACGATCGTACTCATCGTCCATTGGCGCCCACTTCAACTCGCCGTCCGACAGGTAGTCGAACATGCAGCGTGTGCGAGTTTTCGCACCTACGTCGCCGATGTAATGCACTCCGACATCCCATTCGTAGCCATTGCGCTCATACGAATGCGTGTAGCCGCCAGCCGTGTAATGCTGCTCAAGTACGCACACGCGCCAGCCGAGATCGGAGAGCAGGGCAGCGGTCGTCAGTCCGCCCATGCCGGAGCCGATGACGACGGCATCGTAGGAATCGGCAAGCCGTGTCGGGCGGTAGCGATACCCGATACGCAGGGTGCTTGGTTTCATTGCTGCGCTTGAACGTGTTTCATGATGTTCATATAGGTGTCGACCCAGTAGGTGTCCCCGTTTGTGGCAAGAAATTCCAGCAAGCCACGATGAGCTTCCGCAGAAACAGCCAGATAGTCGCCGCCGACGCCGTGAAACAGGATATGAAGCAGCATGCCATTCTGCGTGTTTTGCTTTACGAACGCGATAAGTTCATCGGCCGTGAGCTCCACAGGCGCGAGGAATGCTGTGTTGTTCTCGGGCATGCCTTCATCCCGGCCTTTGACTGCGACAAATTGGCTGGCCACCGCGTCGATATAGTTTTCGCCCCCGGCGAGCTCGTCGCCACAGGGCGTGGTAAACGTCCGCTCATTCCTGCCATCGATCGCCTTCAGCACCATGTTTGCAATGCGGACCTCTTCGGCGAGCTCCGCGACCGAGCGCTGCGTTAAATCGAGATGCGGCGCGACCCAGTCGCGATCGGGCAGCGATCCATCGCAGCCGTGATAGACGGTGTGATTGGCCAGCTCGTGGCCGTTGGCCGCAATTGCCCGCCAGTCGTTCAGTCTTGCAGTAAAAGGCGGGTAGGCGAGCGTCAGATAGAACGATGCCTTGAAACCCAACTCGTCGAGCGCGGGTACCGCGTTTTCGAGCTGGCTCTCAAGTGCGTCGTCGTACGAAAGGCTAACTGCAACCCGCGCTCCGCCTGGCCACTCCACGCCTTCTGCGTGGGCGGCAACAGAGACTACGCTCAGTGCTGCGATCAGGAGCCAGCGCACGAATCAGTCCTTATAGACCTTGCCACCTTTCATAACGAAATCGACGTCGAGCAGTTCGGCGATGTCTTCAAGCGGCGAGCTGTCCACGGCGATGATGTCGGCGTACTTGCCGGCTTCGATCGTGCCGATGTCGTCGCTCATGTCGATGAGGTCGGCTGCGTTGATCGTTGCCGTGACAATCACGTCCATCTCGGACATGCCGGCCTCGACCATCAATACCGCTTCCTCGGCGTTGGTGCCATGCGGCGAGATGCCGCTGTCGGTGCCGTAGGCCACGTTTACACCAGCTTTGTGGGCCTTTTCGAAATTGCCGGCCATGTCGTTACCGACTCGAATTGCCTTGTCCTTGACGGTCTGCGGCATGTAGTCCGCTTCGAGAGCCGCCGTCGCTACGGTCTTGCCTGCGAGCAGCGTCGGCACGAGGTAGGCGCCGGTTTCCTTGAACAGCTTGATCGCGCGCGGGCCCGTGTAGGAGCCGTGCTCGATGCTGGCAACGCCGGCTTCGAGCGCGGCGATGATGCCTTCCTCGGCGTGTGCGTGTGATGCAACCTTGCGGCCCATGCGTGCGGCAGCAAGAACGATCTCTTTCAGTTCGTCGGCTTCCATCTGCTGGCCGGTGCCCGTCGCGCGCTGTGTCATTACACCGCCCGTTGACGTGATCTTGATCCAGTCACCGCCATACTTGATGACGTTACGCGCTGCGCGGCGGCAGTCGTAGGGACCGTTGCAGACGTTGACGTCGGTCCAGATGTCCATGAGGTCGTGCTTGACGCCGCTGATGTCGGCGTGACCACCGGTAATGCCGACGCCGCCTGCTGCTACGATGCGCGGGCCATCAATCCAGCCGGCTTCAATCGCATCGCGCATTGCGTACATTTCCTGTTCGCTTGAGCCGACGTCGCGGACTGTAGTAAAGCCCGCTTCCAGCGTCTTCCTGGCGTAGTGAATGCTGCGCATCTGCATCAGCTGCGACGACATCTTGAGGGCGTCGCGGTCGCGATTCGGTCCCATCTCGCCCTGCAGGTGGACGTGCATGTCCATCAGGCCCGGGAGTACAAACTGGCCCGACAGGTCGATGACCCGCACGTTGCCGTCGAACTCACTGGCATCCGCGAAACCGTTGCGTACTTCGGCAATACGGCCGTTCTCGACAACGATCGTCTGCGCGCGCTTCGGTGCTTCGCCAGGCACAGCCAGCAGTTCGCCGGCGTGGATCAAGGTGGTATCAGCAAGTGCCGGGGCAACAAGCAGGCAGAGCAGCCAGGTGGCTGCAATTCGAATCGTCATGCGGGGGTCTCCTCGTTCTTATGCGTTTTCGGAGTATAGGGTATCATTCCGCGCCAAAGTCTCACCGGGACCATTTCGTGACTCTAAAATTGAATTCTGCCGGCTGGTGGGCCGGCGCCGGACTCGCTGTTGCCGTATCTGTCGCAGCGGGTTTTGTGGCCGACTGGTTCGGTTCTGCAATTCTCGGATTTGAGAAAAGTCCGGTCAGCGCCATAATGATGGCGATCATTCTCGGCATGCTGATCGGCAATCTCGTGAAACTTCCCGACGGCCTGCAGTCGGGTCTCAAGTTCTGCACTTCGACCATTCTGCGTATCGGCATCATGCTGCTTGGTATCCGGCTGAGCCTGCTAGGCGCAGGGCAGTTCACGCTCGTCGCACTGCCTTTTGTTATTGCCGCGATTGCCATTGGCCTGCTCACGGTGGGCTTGCTCGGACGCTGGATGGGCCTGTCGAAGCAGCTGTCGGGCCTGATCGCTGTCGGAACGAGTATCTGTGGTTGCACGGCGATCGTCGCGACGGCGCCGCTGATCAAGGCAAACGAATCGGAGGTCAGCTACTCGATTGCCTGCATCACCGTGTTCGGCATTGCGGCCATGTTCCTGTACCCGATTCTTGCTCATAGCGTATTCGCGACTCAGCCGGAACTGGCCGGGTTATTTCTCGGCGTATCAATTCACGAGACCGCGCAGGTCGCGGGTGCCGGCATGATGTATGAGGCGCAGTACAACGCGCCGGTTGCCCTGGATATCGCAACTGTCACGAAACTGGTGCGCAACCTATGCATGATCGCCGTAATTCCGCTGGTCGGCATTCTTTATGGCCGCGACCGTGAGGCGGGGGATACGTCGAAGATCAATTTCCTCGCAATGATCCCCTGGTTCATCGTCGGCTTTGCGCTGATGTCCGCGCTGCGCACAATCGGTGATATGGGCGACAAGGCATTCGGAATTCTCGATCCCGCTGTCTGGGACCGGCTTGTGTACGTCATCCGCGACGGCGCAGAGCGATGCCTGCTGGTGGCCATGGCCGCTGTCGGACTGACTTCAATGTTCGGCGGGATTATCAAAATCGGCATGCGACCGTTTGCGCTTGGCCTGTTCGCAGCACTGTTGATTGGTGGTGTCAGCTTCGCGCTGATTTCATGGTTCGGCCCCGTGCTAACCGCGATGATTGCCTGACGGCCAGGTATCCCCGATTCGATAGCCGGTTGGCCACGGGTCACCGCTGTTCCGGCGTAGTCGCCGCTCACCTGTAATCCAGGCGCGACCGGTAATCGCCGGTACAACGGCATCACGATCGCCGACCCGGGTTGTGTCGACAATACGGCCACGAAATTCCGAGTCAATAATCGAGCGTGCGACAAGTTCTTCGCCCTGTTCGATCTGGCCACCTGCGTGCAGCAGTGCGAGCCGCGCCGAAACACCTGTACCGGTCGGCGAACGGTCAATCTTCCCTGGACGAATCGCAACCGCGTGGCGAGTTGTGAGCACGTCGCCGTAGCGCTCAACCGGGTGCGCGAACAGGCAGAACGAGATGTGTGTCCAATCGGGATTTTCAGGATGATGAAAACCGAGTTGTTCGGTTGCCGCGCTCGCAATCGTTACACCGAGCTTTGCCAGGTCCGCAGCCTCCGCTGGCACCAGGTCGAGTCCCATCGCCTGCGCATCGACGACGACAAAGCTGTCACCGCCATACGCGGTATCGACGGTGAGGGATCCGACCCCTTCGACCTCGAGCGCCTGGTCAAGCTGGCAGGCGAACGATGGCAGGTTATGGACCGTGATTGACTCGGCTTTGCCGTTGCTGCATTTCGCGGTGACCTCGACAAGACCGCCCGGTGCTTCGAGCGTCAGTCGGGTCACGGGCTCCTGCATTTCTACAATGCCGGACTCGAGCACAACGGTGCTGACACAGATCGAATTGGAACCCGACATTGGCGGCGTGTCCGCCGGTTCCATGATGATGAAGCCGATGTCGGCGTCGGGCTGCCTCGCGGGAACCAGCAGGTTGCAGTGACGAAACACCCCGCCGCGCGGCTCGTTGAGCATGAAGTTTCGCAGCCATTCATCGTTTGCTATCCAGCGTGATTGTTCCCAGAGCGTGTCGCCGGGTGGTGCGTCGACGCCACTTATTATTACGTCACCGACTTCGCCTTCGGCGTGACACTCGATCACCTTGATGACGTCGTCGTTCATGCATATTCCTCGCGCCGCGGAATACTCGCGATCGCACCGGGTCTCTGCACCGACAAAGAAGCGGCACGCACCGCAAGTTGTATGGCGGCTGCGGAGTCGAGTCCTTCGTTCAGGGCTGCAGCGAGCACACCGTTAAAGGTATCGCCTGCGCCCGTTGTGTCCACAACATCGACGGTTGCTGCCTCAAACACCTCGCAACCGTCGTCATTAACAAGCATTGCGCCGTCGGCACCAAGCGTGATCGCAACATTGCGGACACCACGTCCAAGCAACTCAGCGGCGGCAGCCGCGGGAGCGTCGCACCCGGTCAGCAGAACAGCTTCACCGGCATTCGGTGTTATCCAGTCGAGGTTTGCAAGCAGGGCGTCCGGCAGCTCGGCGGCCGGGGCCGGGTTCAGCATCGTAATCACACCTGCGGCCCGGGCGATCGCCATCGCGTGGCTTATCGTGGCGAGCGGTGTTTCCAGTTGTGCGAGCACGATGCCGGCGGAGCTGATTTCGTCTGCTGCGTCGGTAATAGTGGCTTCGTCGAGTTTGTTATTGGCGCCTGGGGCCACGCCGATGCAGTTCTCGCCGGCCTCGTTGACAAAAATCAAGGCGACACCTGATGGCGTGCCGGACACTGTATAGACAGCGTGGGTATCGACGCCTTCGTCGGTCAGCGCCTGAATCGCAGCGACGCCCATCCTGTCGTTGCCGAACGCGCCGACGAATATGACTTCGCTGCCCGCGCGTCGCGCTGCGACCGCCTGGTTGGCACCCTTGCCGCCGTGGAATTGCCGGAAGCCGCTGCCCATAAGGGTCTGGCCCGGCGCGGGCAATTCCGGGACCTGCATTACGAGGTCCGTATTGGAGCTGCCGATGACGACGACGGGGCGCATCGCGCGACTATAGCAGAAGGAGATAGTTGCACTTTTGTGCAATTCCATCGATGATTGAGCGACTCATGGGAGTGAGTGCAGAAAGGTCCTTTAAGGGGGAAGCCAATGATTGACCAAGCAATACGCCGTCGCGGTGCGATCACCGCGCTGGCTGTGTGTCTGCCGCTCGCAGCGCCGGCACAGGAAGACACGCTCGATGAGATTGTCATAACGGCCCAGAAACGCGAGCAAAGCGTGCTCGACGTTCCGATGACAGCCGATATTTTCGGTGCGCTCGATATCGAGAATACCGGTGCACTCGACATGGCCGAGATGCAGGATTACATCCCGGGCTTCGAGGTGGGTTTCAACCCGACGCAGGCCGGCATCACGATGCGTGGCGTGTCCAGTGCAAATATCTCTTCAGGCGGTGACCCGTCAGTCGCAACCTTCTACGACGATGTGTATGTGCCGCGCGCGGCCACCCAGGTGCTGTTTTCGGACATGGCGCGTGTCGAGGTGCTGAAAGGCCCACAGGGTACGCTGTATGGCCGTAATGCCGCAGCGGGCGTTGTAAACATGGTACCGAATCAGCCACGAGACGGAACCGAGGGCTTCGTCAAGGCTCGTATCGGTAACCACAACCTGATGCGCATCGAGGCGATGGGCAACATGGCATTGACCGACAACCTCTTCGTTCGCGCCAATATCCTTTCGAACCAGCGCGACGGCTACACAGTCAACGTTATTCCCGGTGGTCGTGAGCCGGGTGAGCAGGACAATCTCGCAGCCCGCATCGCGGCGCTTTGGGAAGTCAGCGACGCGACCAGCGTTCAGTTTTCGTACGATCATGACGAGCTCGATAACTCGGCATTCGGTGCCTACGGCCTGAGCCCCTGGGGCGAGTGCCCGAATGACCCGTTCTGCGGCCGCGTCCGCAATGACGTTGTTGACGGCACCGAAGGTCGCGACATGAAGTCGATCACGGCCAAGCTGTTCCACGACTTTAACGACCAGTGGGGATTGAAATTCGTCACGAACTATCGCGAGTTCGCGGTAATCAATCGACAGGATGAAGATGGCACGGCTGAAGTCGATCGTTACCTCGACACGGACAACATCGAAGATTCGGACATTCAGTACAACGAGCTGCAGTTCAGCTTTGCCGGTGAACGGATCAACGCGGTGTTCGGCGCAAACTACAGCAAGGAAAACACCAGCCAGGTTATTCCGGTCAACACGAATGCCGATTCAGCGATGCGGGCTGTCACGGCGAATATCTGGAATAGTCTCTCCGATCCCGAACAACAGTTCGTTATCGGCCTGATCGGGCGTCCGCTCGATCACGTCTGGAATCCGCTTGACATGGCTATTCTGTTGAATGCATTTGGTCTTCCCGTGACGCCGCAGGACGTAGCGCTGACCGGCGACCTGTTTTACGACCAGCTGGATTTCATACTTGGTGATGCTGCACCGATCGTCGGCCCGTCGCTGGCGGGTCAGCCCTGGAGCGAGATCTACTTCAACGATGGTGACTTCACGAACTGGGGTATCTACGGCGACGTTGACTATGCCGTAACCGATCGGCTGAACGTTCTCGTCGGTCTGCGCTACAGCAAGGACGACAAGACCTTTTCGTGGAGAAATCCGCCGAATACGCTGAACCTGGTTCGCCCGGGAACAGCCGACCTGGCGTTCCGCCCCATTCCTGGCTACACCCAGGCGCGCACCGGCACGCTGACGGCGTCAGACAGCTGGAGCAAGGTATCAGGACGAGCCGTGGTCAATTTTTCGATGACCGACAGCTCGATGCTTTACGCGTCCTACTCGACCGGCTACAAGTCGGGCGGTTTCGATTCCCTGGATGTAACGACCTCGAACAATCCGCTGCGGCCCGAAGAGTCGACCAATATAGAGGTCGGCATGAAAGGTGACTTCCTCAACAATCGTCTGCGCGCAACGCTGAGCATCTTCGACATGAACGTCGACGGCCGCCAGCGTACTGTTGATATGCTGCTTCCCGGTGAGACCAATGCAATCCCGCGCCAGAACAGTGGTGAGCAGGATGTCGAAGGCGTCGAGCTCGTAATGAACTTCCAGGTCACTGATTCGCTGCGCGCCGGTTTCCTGACGACCTGGCGTGACTCGAAGGCTACCTGGGAGCCGTTCTTCAACGCGGTGGGAGATCTGATCGAAGACGGCGATGCATCAGTGAGCTCGACGGATACGGACTACACGCTGTGGCTGGACTACAACGGTGAACTGGCCGGTGGTTCGATAAATGCGCACATCGACTACATCTTTAATACCGATAATTCGGAGCTGGATCCGGGAGTCATCAATCCCAATACGCCGGGATTCGGTATCGACCGGCGTGACGTTAATGCCCGTATTGCATGGACCAATTCGACGGACAAGTTCACAGTTGCTCTTTGGGGTAAGAACCTGACTGATCAGCGTCGGGTACGCAGTGTCAGTGACCGGACGACGTACATCTTCGGCACACCGTTCGCGCGTATCTACCCGCCGCGCACCTACGGCATCGAGCTGTCTTACAACTTCTAGTACCGCTAATATTTAAACCCGAACGCGCGACATGACATCCTAAGGGGTGTCATGTTCGCGCGTTTTTCAAATAATGTGAGTGGCCGCAGCCCATCGGGGCTGGTCGTAGAATTGCTGATGATCGTCATCGGCATCAATGTCGCGCTGTGGTTTGAGGGTTGGTTCGAAGACCGCCGCGAACGCGAAACCGAAGCGCAATACCTGGTTGAACTTCGCGATGATCTTGCGAGCAGCATCGGGGATCTCGATGCGGTCATCAAGCTGAATACGGCGAAGACCGAGCGGCTGCAGGCAATCGTTGCCGACTTCGACGCGATCAAGAGCGCAGATCAGCAAAACCTTGCCCGGGTAATCTTCGAGCCGTCCAGCTACAGTTTCTTCGAGCCTGTTGATGCCACGTACCAGGCCTTGCTCGAGAGCGGCGATTTCCGCTTGCTGGAAAACTCGGACATCAAGAAGGGCCTGCTCGGCCTCAGTCGACGCTGGAGCGAGATCGAGACGCTGCAGGGCAATTACCTGCAGGCTCTAGACGACGGTTACATCCCGTTGATGATGGGGAGTTTCGATATCATTGGCATGGAACTCACCGATCCCGGCCTGCTGGACCGCCAGGTCTTCAGGAACTTTTTTCCGTATGCGCTGCAGGACATTGAGCGCCTGGTCTGGTTCTACAAGGAAACGCGCGAGCAGACACAGGCCCTGATCAACCTGATAGAGGCAGACGAGTAGCGCAATCGCGGGTAGACTTTGCGGCTCGATCTCATCAGGGCCCGATCATGCACCGCATCTCAGTCATCTGCTTCTGCCTTGTCTTGCTGCTCCCGGTACACGCCGAGCGCCAGCCGTTCTCGAACATGGATGTCTTCGATCTGCAGTGGGTTTCCGATCCGCAGATTTCGCCTGACGGCCGACGTATCGTGTACAAGCGCAACAGCATGGACATCATGACTGACGGAACGTCGGCGCGCCTCTGGATCGTGAACGCCGACGGCTCGGGCAACATGCCGCTGACGGGAAGAGACGTTTCCGAATCCAATGCAGCGTGGTCACCGGACGGATCGCGTATCGCCTTTACCAGCAGTGCCGGCGCCGGCAGCGAGGTCTATGTCTACTGGCTCGCGAATGGCAAGACCGCGCGACTGACGCAACTCGACCGTTCCCCGTCAGGCCTGAGCTGGTCGCCGGACGGCGAGATGCTGGCGTTCTCCAAACTGGTCCCTGAAAAGCCGCCTGTGCTTGTGAGTGCGCCCGCCAAACCGGACGGTGCGGAGTGGGCGGACTCACCCCGGGTCACGACGCGCCTCAAGTATGAGCAGGATGGCGCCGGTTACATCGAGACGGGTTACAACCATTACTTCGTCATGCCGGCTGACGGCGGTGCGCCTCGACAGGTAACGAGCGGCGAGTTTCATCACCGCGGTGCGGCACAGTGGACAGCTGACAGCCGCGCGCTGGTGTTTTCCGGTAACAGAAACGACGACTGGGAGCACAAGTTTGTGAACTCGGAGGTCTACCGCGTTTCCGTCGAGACCGGTGAAGTTGAAGCGCTGACAGACCGCGATGGACCTGACCACAGTCCCGTTGTGTCTCCGGATGGTTCCCGCATTGCGTGGATCAGCTACGAGGACAAGGTGCAGGCGCACCAGGTATCGGTCCTGCATGTCATGAACGCAGACGGCAGCGACAAGCGCGCATTGACCGCCGATCTTGATCGCAGCGTCGGCTCGCTCGCGTGGCATCGTGACCGCGTCTGCTTTCAGTACGACGAGCACGGCGACACGCTGGTCGCGTGTGCGTCCATGAATGGCAAGATCGATGTCGTCGCTCGCAATCTTGGCGGTTCAACGATCGGACGGCCATATGGCGGCGGTTCGTTCTCAGTGTCACCGACAGGACGCGTTGCATACACGCATGTGACTCCTTATCGGCCCGCAGAACTGGCCGTTACAACGACGCGCGGTCAGGACCCGGAGTTACTGACTGACTATAACGATGCGCTTCTCGACTGGCGCGAGCTCGGCGAAGTTGAAGAGGTCTGGTACAAGGCGTCGACTGATGACCGCGACATCCAGGGCTGGATCGTAAAGCCGCCGGGCTTTGATGCCGACCATGAGTATCCGCTGATCGTCGAGAATCATGGCGGCCCCATCTCGAATTATGGTCCGCGCTTCTCGCCCGAAGTGCAGCTCTACGCCGCGGCCGGTTATATCGTGTTTTATCCGAACCCGCGCGGCAGTACCGGCTACGGCGAGGAATTTGCCAACCTGCTGTACAACAACTACCCGGGCGACGACTACCAGGACGTTATGGATGGTGTCGACTACCTGATCGAGCAGGGACTGGCGCATGAAGATCAGTTATACGTTACCGGCGGCAGCGCTGGTGGCATCATGACGGCATGGATCGTCGGCAAGAACAATCGCTTTGAAGCGGCCGCTGTCATCAAGCCGATCCTGAACTGGATTTCCAAGACGCTGACGGCCGACAACTACTACGGTTATGCTGACTATCGCTATCCCGGCCAACCGTGGGAGAACATCGAGGGCTATATGAAGTTCTCGCCGATTTCGCTGATAGGTAATGTTGAGACTCCGACCATGGTCATGGTCGGTACAGCGGATCTCAGGACGCCGCTGTCAGAATCGAAGCAGATGTACAGCGCGCTGAAGATTCGCGGTATCGACACGGCACTGGTGGAAGTACCCGATGCACCGCATAACATCGCGGGCCGGCCAAGCCAGCTGATTACGAAGATCGACCACATTCTCGCGTGGTTCGAGCGTTACAGGGAACCGAATGAGTAGCTGATGCCGAGTCCGAGCGCCCATACGTCATAGTCATACGGTGCGGCGCCAAGCGTCAGCACCGTGGGTATGGTGTCCGGCGCCACCAGGGCCCAGTCCTTGACCGCAAAGCTCTCGAACCGGAGATTCAGCGTTCCGCTCATTCGTTCCGTGAATCGGTAGCGACCGGTGACACGAATCGTATCGAGCGTTGATTCCAGTTGCGGCAGCAGGCTGTCGCCGCCCGACAGGCTCTGCACGAGAATGTCTGTCGTGCCGCGACCATGGCCAAAGTCAAAGCCGAATTCGTACTTGTCGTCGGGGTCTCGCCACGTGGCGCCCAGTCCGACATGATCGAAACGATCGTCGTGATGGGCCGACCAGTCCCACGTCGAAAACTGCTCGCTGCCGCCCTGCAATGCATCTATGGCCTCATGGCCTGCGACCAGATAGGCCGACAGGCTGTCGCTGAACGCCACTGAGAAATCAGCCGTCACGCGCAGTTCCTCGCTGTCGGTCATACCGAGTTGCGACTTGTTGTAGCGATCATCGGCAAGCATTGCTCGCAGTGACATCGACCAGCGTGACTCGACTGGCGAGATCGAAGCCGTCAGGTCGCCGTACGAGCGGAACCGGTAGGCAAGATGGTATTTGCGCAGCAGCGGATTCTGGCCAATGCTCTGCGCAATCGTTTCGTCGTAACGATCGATATCACGCTCGGCCGTGCCTCCCCTGAAGCGCAGGTCCAGCCAGTCGAGCGGTTTCCAGCGTACCTGGCCCCAGCCGGCATCAGTCGTCTGTTTGGCAACTTCCTGGAAGTCACGTTCGAGCTCCTTGCGTACGTAACCGCCGGAGATGCGGATCCCCCACCACACGGCGATGTCGCCGTTCACGCCGATACGAGTGCGGTCGAAGCTGTACGGAACGTTGACCTCGGTATCCCCTGAATCGAATACGTCAACGATGACGCGGTTCCAGGTGTCTACGGGCGTCTTGTTATCGCGTTTGTCGTTGCGATACGTAAAGCGCAGCCGAGCTTTTTCGAACGGCCGTGCGGTAACGGTCAAGGCGTAATTCGAAGTGTCGACCTCGCCGTTAAGCGACGCGCGCGGCAGTGCCGATGCAACAACGTTCGGGTTGATCGTGTACGGCAGGAAGGCCTCATTCTGTTCGCCGCGACCATTTGCCAGCGAAAACGCAACAAGAGTGTTCCAGGGCGCGGCGCGCCATGCGCCCGACAGCGAAACTTGCTGAAAGTCATTATCGGGCGCTGTCGCCTTGCGCAGGTTTTCAGCGCCGGGTGCGGTGAGGAAAGGCGTTTCCCAGGTCAGCGACGGATGACGGTTCGTAAAGAACGAACCGTAGTAAGCGAGGCCCAGGTAACCACGCTCGCCGGAGTAGCGAACTCCGCCATCAATCTGGTCGGTTTCGTAATCGAAGAAGCGCGGCAGGAGTGATGCCTGCGTGAAGCTCGAGCCACCGGTGATCTTGATGCCATCACGATTCTGGCGACGAAAATCCGCGTAGAGGTCGAACTGGTCGAACGGCGACCACGCTGCGCCGAGATCAAGTATCCGGCGGTCACTCTCAATACTGCGCCCAGCAAGCGAGCCGCTGAGCGCCGTCATGTTGCCGGTCGTGCCGGCACGCACCCAGCCTGGTGGTAATGTCAGTGAATCACCGCTGCCCGAAAAGATCGTACGGGTCGTATCGAAGCGCCTGTACGGCAGTTCGCGATATGCGAGCGTGACGCCGAATGAGCCAGGCTTGCCGGCTTCAAGTCTGAAGACCCGTGATGCCAGCCCAAGGTCTTCGGCGTACCAGTCGAGGCGATAGCCGTCGCTCGCCCAGGCGCCGCGACCGTCGAGGTTCGCGTACACCCCTTTCTTGTCGTAGCCCGTCGCGTTGCCGAACCGGGCAGCGTCGTCGCTGACATTGGTGGCGCCGACGTCAGTCGTTGCCCGGTAGCCATCCTCGAATGGGCAGGACTCGCACAGCCAGTTGCTGGTATCGACCTGCGCCGAGGCAGTTCCGGAGAGGGTGAGGAGCGCGAAGATTGCCGTCTTGTTCATTGCGTTCGCTCCTAGCGCATCAGCTTCGAGCCGGACGGATGGTTCGAGCCGTGCACTTCGCTGTGGCAGTTCAGGCACGATTGTCCAAGCAGGAATGGTGACGGCGATATGGAGATCAGGCCGCGCTCATCCTGCGGAATACTTGGATGACCGTCCTGTGAGTGGCAGGACTGGCACAGCGTCGGCGCGCGCATGCTGAGCATGCCGGGCTGTGTCGAGCCATGCGGGTCGTGGCAGTTGCCGCAGTCTTCGGCGACCGGCGCGTGCTCCCAGAGGTACGGGCCGCGCGTCTCGGCGTGGCAGTCGTAGCAGGTGTCGTTGGCGGTCTGGCGAACCAGCAGACCGTCGCTTGTCTGGCCATGCGTGCTGTGGCAGCTGCCGCAGTCCATTTTGCCCTGGCGTACCGGGTGTGCGTAGGGCTTCATCGCCTGCGTCCGCTGCTGTTGGTGGCAGTCAAAGCACACGTCCGCCTGGGTAGCGGTGGCCAGCACCGGGTCATTATCCGTGTGACTGGTATGGCAGTCGGCACAGGACAGTTCATTGATGTCGTGATCGCCGGCGTGCCAGCCGAAACCGGTGTCAGCCGTGTGGCAGTCGAGGCAAAGTCCGTTCTGCTCGCCCACCGACAGGATGGCATCGGCGCCGAACGCGAATACCGGCGGTCGCTGCTGGCCGCGACGTACGCGCGCTGCGTGTTCACCGCCCGCTCCGTGGCAGGCTTCACATTGCAGTTGCCCGTGACCGAAAGGGGAGTTCGGGTCCGACGGTACCGCGTGGTCGCTGCGGAATACGGCGAGCGTTGCTTGCTCATCGTGGCATGACAGGCAGGTGTCGGCGCCTTTACGGCTGTAGTCCGCTCCGTCCTCGTCGCCAGGGGACTGCGACGAGACGGAGGCGGGCAGGAGAGTGACCGCGAGCATGGCTGCTACGGCTGTAACACAGGTTCTCGCGGTCACATCAGTCTCCCTGGCCTAGTTGAACTCAAATTCGCCGACGCCGTGCATGACACCGACATCTGCCGAGCGTCCTTCGCCGTGGCAGAGTTCGCAGGTCTCGGAGCCACTCGAGATCAGCGTGCCGTCGGCCGTCTTCATCGCGCCGAAGCTGCCGCCGTTTTGCTCCATGTGATCGGCCGCCAGTGCCGAGACGTGGCAGGTCGAGCAGATTGCCGTGTTCGGCGAAATGACACGATCGTCTGTCGGCGTAGCCGGGTCGTTGGCATCGACAGTCGTACCGAGTACCTGCGTCGGATCGACCGGGTAAAAGCCGCCCTCGACGTGGCAGCCTTCGCAGTTGTTCAGACGACCAGGATAGTGGAAGTCGAACGTGTGCGGCCGGTTGCCGAAGCCGCAGGCTTCGTACGGAATGCCCGTGATCGAAGATGCATGCAGCGCATGGATCATGTACTTCATATCGACCGGAGCATCGTCCGTGCCAATGTCTGTTGCGCACTGTCCGGCACGACGGTTGATGTCGGTGACGTTCGGTGCGTGGCAGGTGACGCAGACCTGGACATTGTCGGTACGGTTATTGCCATGCATCGACAGCTGGTTATGGCAGTCGTTGCACTTGTCGATATCGACAGCACTGCGACGAGCCTGTGCGGACGCATCGGTGATCGCCGCGTAGGCGACCGTGTTGGTCACGGCGACTCGTGCCAGGCTGCCGTCAATGTCGGCTGCCGGGTGACCATCCATTGTTACCGCGAGTGAGCCCATCGCAGTCAGCGGAACAGCCACTGGCGACGTGACCTGGAAGATGCCACCACCGATCGGTGTCGAGTTGCCGAAGCAGCTACCGCCACCGAGCGGATCGATCGAGACCGGCAGGCCGGGCGTCGCGCCGGATTCCATGTTGTGATAGTCGTCAGTATCCCAGGCAATGCCGATAGCGAGGCGGCTCGTGAAGCATTGCGTCCACGCCGGGTCGTTCAGGATGTCGTAGTAGCTGCCGTCCTGCGGATTGGTTACCGAGAAGTCGATGACCGGGAACTCACCGGGCGCAGTGTTGCTGATGTTCTCGACATTGAACGCGAACAGGTCGCTGGCTTCGCGATCGAGTTGCCTGTGCGCCTCGGTGACGCGCAGCGCGCCGCCGTTTACGGTCGAGTTCTCGCCATGGCAGTCGACGCAGAGTGCATCGTCGGCAAACGTCAGGCCGCCCGGATGATCGCCAGCCTCCCAGTCGATCCAGTCGTGGCAGGAGCCGCAGGAGTCGCGGTTCTGTACCTGCCGCCAGTTGCTGGCCTGCGGAACGGTCGTGTCATTTTCCTGGTGGCAGGTCGTGCAGTTACGAACGTCCTGCGGGAAATGCACGTTGGAGTAATCGTGCACTGAGCCGCCGTAGCCAACCACTGCGTAGCCGTAGACGAGATTGGCACCGTAGTGGATCTTGTGAATCATCTGCTTCATGTCGACCGTACCGCCCCAGGCTTCGGCGGCAGTGTCGCCGTCGATCGAGTAGGGGTTGTGGCAGGTCACGCAATATTCGACGTCGAAACGTGCCTCACCGTGCAGCTCAAGATTGTCGTGGCAGGCGTTGCAGGCCGCGTTATTGACGATCAAGCGTGTCTCAAGCGGTGAGCCGCCGGCCGGTACGAAGTCGTACGGTGCGTTGTTCGCCGGAATGTTGTCAGGCAGGAAGCCACCGCGGTTGGTGCGGATTTCAACACCCAGGCGGTGCGTCTTAATTGCATCGAATGTCGGTCCGGCAGGATACGCCGTCAGGTCCATCGCAAACGTGTACGTGTAGGTACCGTCACCGTTGTCTGTATAGCTGCCGGCTAATGCCGACTCGGTCGTTGCCTGTGCATCCGGGATGCCGGCCGACGAACGCGTCATGTATGACTGCCATTCGCTGGACGAACCGGAGGCACCCGCTGTCAGTTGCGCCAGCGTGAAGCTGATATTGGCTGCGGGCAGACCGGTCAAACCAAAGCCGACATCGTTGGTCAGTCGCAACGTAACGGTCGGCGCGCCGCCGCCTGAAGGTACCGCGACGCTGACGACGCTGACATTGATCTTGTCGGCATCGCTGATCGGGACGGTGGTTGCACCTGATGAACCTGGCGGTCCGGGTGGTCCGGTATCGCCTGTTGGTCCTGTGGGGCCGGCCGGACCCTGTGGTCCTGTATCACCGCTGCACGCGAACAAGAGCGCGGACGCCGCGAGCATGGCGATGGTCGAAGAGCGCTTACAGTTACGGCGATTCATGATCGTTCCCCTGGTTGTATCTGTTGCGTTAGTGAGTCAGTGAGCGCCTTTTTGTCCTTCTGGTACTTCCTGCATAGATCTTTTATCAAATGGAAAACCGATTGCTCATCGCGACATTTACCTATTGTTCGTCGCTCCTGCGCAGTCCATAAATGGACTGTGGCAAGCTCCGCTTCACGACCGCGAGGAGAGCACGATGAAAGACTGGAAGTTGATCGCTAGTTGTTTGATTTTGTTTGTTTTTTCGAGCGCGTCGGCGGATGACCTGAACGCTGTGATTGAAGGCTGCAACGGTTGTCACGGCGACAACGGCGTCAGTCAATGGAGTGACGTACCGACGATCGCCGGTCTTGCCGAGTTCGTGCACGCTGATGCGCTGTTCGTTTTCCTGGACGGTGACCGGCCTTGCGCCGACAGTGAGTATCGCCAGGGCGACACCGGCAGACCTGCAACGAATATGTGTGACATTGTCGCGGGTCTGAGCGAATCAACACTTGAAGAACTTGCGGCCTACTATGCAGAGCTGCTGTATGTAAAAGCCGTACAGGATTTCGACCCGGAACTCGCTGCGGCCGGTGAGTCTGTCCACGACCAACACTGCAATCGCTGCCACGCCAACGCGGGAATGGACCCCGAAGACGAGGCGGGCATGCTCGGCGGGCAGTGGATGGGCTACCTGCGGGCGACGTTCGCCGAGTACGCCAGTGGTGAGCGCGACCAGATGGACAAGATGAAGGACAAGATGGACCTGCTGTCTGAAGACGACGTCGAGGCCCTGCTGCACTACTACGCGAGCCAGCAATGAGCGCCTCTGAATATCCGCGTGAACGGCTAAACGCGCTGTTCGCTGCCATCGATGACAAGGATGCAGACGGCTTTGTTTCACACCTGACCGAAGACGCGTCATTTCGTTTCGGGTCGGCACCAGCGGCTGTTGGACGTGATGCTATTCGCGACGGCGTTAGTGCCTTCTTTGAGTCCATAGCCGGGCTTTCGCACCGCGTCGATCGTATTGTCGCGCAAGGCGCGACGCTGATTACCGAAGGGCTCGTTACCTACGACCGCCACGATGGCAGGTCGGTGGAAATTCCGTTCGTCGATGTGTTCGAAGTCGACGGCCAGTTGATAGACGATTACCGAATCTATATTGATATCGGCCCGCTGTACGCAGAATGACGGGTCCGAAAAGGAGGCAGGGGCATGAGTGACAACGACAAAAAGTCGCGCCTGTGGAAGATCCCGACGAATAAATGGCGGCTGGGGATCCCGATTGGCGGATTGATCGCGTTCGTGTTGGGCGCCATCGCGCTTGGCACGATGAACTACACGCTGCACGCAACGAGTTCGACCGAGTTCTGTTACACCTGCCACTCGCACGAGCAGTTCATCAAGCCCGAGTACGAGGCATCGTCACACTTTTCCAACAAGGCCGGAGTGCGCGCAGAGTGTGCCGACTGCCACCTGCCGCACGACAGCTGGTTTGACCTGGTCTGGACCAAGACCGTGGTCGCTTTCGACATCATTCCGGAGCTCATGGGCAAACTGGATACGGCGGAGAAGTACGAAGCGCATCGCGCAGAGATGGCCGAGTCCGTCTGGCGCGAATACCGTGAAAACGACTCCGCATTTTGCAAGAGCTGCCACAGCCTCGACGCAATGAACCTTGAGGAGCAGGACCGGCGCACGGCGCGCCGCCATGAAAAAGCCGGCGAGAGCGGTGAGACCTGCATTGATTGCCATTACGGCATCGTGCATGCCGAGCCCGAGAATGCCGACGAGATCATGGAACGCCTGCAGGCAGAAGGTGAAGGCGACTAACGAGCGTCACCGGGCAGCAAGAAGGGAGCTCGTGTACGAGCTTGCAAGCGGTGGCACGGGCGTCGTGCTGGCGCTGTTCATGTGGGGGCA
Organism: Woeseiaceae bacterium; assembly: GCA_965224725.1. Taxonomy (GTDB): domain Bacteria; phylum Pseudomonadota; class Gammaproteobacteria; order Steroidobacterales; family Woeseiaceae; genus UBA1847. The sequence continues at coordinate 1,618,239 of CBDCZZ010000002.1, read as the reverse complement.
CGTAATCCTCGTCGGGTCTATCCTGACCGGTGAGCGCGGCTTCAACTGGCTTGCCGGGTTCCTCGAGGACTATTTCATAGCCCAGCCGACCGTCGCGGTCATCAGCGTCGTCTTCCTCGTGCACGCCGTACTCGCCGCACGCAAAGTTCCCGCACAGCTGCGTGAACGACGACGTTTCAATGCACTTGCAGCTGACCTTGCTCATGCGCCATTCGAGCCACACCTCGAGTCCAGGCTCTGGATCTGGCAGGTGCGTACCGGCTTTGTGATTCTCGTGCTCGGTAGTTTTCATCTCGTATTGCTCGGACTCGATGTCTACACATCCCTGTTCGGGGATCGGCCGGGCATAGAGGCGGTAACGAGTATGGCGCGAGTCCAGGCCGGGCTGTGGCTGCCATATGCCGTGTTGCTGCTTTGTGTTGAGTTTCATGCCAGTGTCGGCCTGTATCGGTTTGCCATCAAGTGGGGCGCCGGGCGTCTGCTATCGCGTCCGGTGCTGCTCGCAATTGAGCGCGTCATCTTCTGGCTGGTACTCGGGCTCGGCGCCGTAACACTCGCCGTGCTTGCAGGCTGGTTCGAGCCACCACTCAGATTTCTTGTCGGCGGTGATCCGTGAGCGCCGACGTCCTGACAACGGATGTGCTTATCATCGGTGGCGGGCTGGCCGGAGAGCGCTGTGCCATAGAGGCAGCGAAGGCTGGCCAGAACGTACTGCTGCTGTCGCTGGTTCCACCGCGACGCAGCCATAGCTGCGCGGCGCAGGGTGGTATGCAGGCCGCTCTCGGCAATTGTGTCAAAGCGGACGGCGATAACCCGGATAGCCATTTCCTTGACACGGTGCGCGGCTCCGACTGGGGTGCCGACCAGGAGGTAGCGCGCATCTTTGCAGAGGAGGCGCCGGTCGCAGTGCGCGAGCTGGCGCATCTTGGCATGCCATGGTCGCGCGTTACGGCAGGCAGCAACCGCTACTTCATCAAGGGTGAGTCGGTCGACATTGAGGAGTCAGTCTCCAACGACGGGCTTATCGCACAGCGGGATTTCGGTGGCACTGCGAAGTGGCGCGCGTGTTACGCAGGCGCCGGAACCGGGCATGCTGCACTTTATGCCCTGGACAGCGAAGTCGTCAGGCTGGGAATTACGGTGCGTGATCGCGCGGAGGCTATCACGCTGCTGCACGATGGCAGTCGCTGTTCGGGTGCTGTCGCCCGCTGCCTGAAGTCCGGAGACCTGTTCGCGGTGCTCGCGAAGGCGACCGTTATAGCAACCGGTGGCTACGGGCGGATTTACGGGCGCTACACAACGAACGCAACGATCAACGACGGTACCGGTGCGGCGCTGGCACTGGACACTGGCATAGTACCGCTCGGCAACATGGAAGCCGTGCAATTCCACCCAACGGCACTGTTCCCAAGCGGCATCCTGATCACGGAAGGTTGTCGTGGAGACGGCGGCTACCTGCTCGACCGGCATGGACATCGTTTCATGGTCGACGCCGAACCGGAGAAGCAGGAGCTCGCGAGTCGTGACGTCGTGTCACGCCACATGATGACGGCGATCGAACGCGGCGACGGTATCGGCCATCCGGACGGCCGCCACCTGTGGCTCGACATTCGCCACCTGGGTCGCGAACACCTGACGACCAAGCTGCTCGAGGTATTCGAGATCTGCCGCGATTTTGCCGGCCTGGATCCCTGCGAGGCGCTGATCCCTGTCAGGCCCATGCAGCACTACTCAATGGGGGGCGTGCGCGTGAACAGGAAAGGCGAAGCATACGGCCTGTCCGGGCTGTATGCCGTTGGCGAGGCAGCCTGCTGGGACATGCACGGGTTTAATCGCCTCGGCGGAAACAGCCTGTCGGAAACCCTGGTCGCGGGCCGGATAATTGGCCGTGAGGTTGCCCGTGCAGCGTCCGGCAGGAAGCTCGAGGGTGATTTGAGAATCGCGGTCGACGGCATTGCACATGCGGAGCAGCGCATCGCCGCGCTGCGGAACAGGGATGAAAGCGGTCGTAGCGTTTACGCAATTCGCGATGCGATGGGCGAGATCATGATGCGCAAAGTCGGCATTTTTCGGAATGGCGCAGATCTGTCTGCTGCTGTTGAAGAGCTGCGCGAACTTTACGACGAGTCTCTGCGGGTATCGCTGCGTTGTTCTGACCCCGGCATGAATCCCGAGCTGTCCTTCGCGCTGCGACTGCCGGGCATGCTGCGCCTCGCGATTACGGTTGCTGCAGGGGCGCTGGCGCGCGAGGAAAGTCGCGGCGCGCACTATCGAACTGATTTTCCGCTGCGCAATGACGCGAACTGGCTAAGCCGCACGCTTGCGACCTGGTCATGTGACGGGCCACGGCTGGATTACGAACCGGTCGGCAGACTCGAGGTACCGCCCGGGTACCGGGGATACGGTGCGGACGAACGCATTGAGATGACCGACTCGGTCGACGACTACAACGCACGGGTTTCGCCATGACAGATTCGCCACGCCGCCTGACCTTCGAAATCTTCCGCTTCAACCCAGCTGATGCCAAAGCCGAACCTCGTATTGACCGTTTCGAGCTCGAGGAAACGCCGTTCATGACCCTGTACATTGCGTTGAATCAAATCCGTGAGGAACAGGATCCGGGCCTGCAGTTCGATTTTGCATGCCGGTCCGCCATCTGCGGATCCTGCGGCATGCTGGTCAACGGTCGTCCGGGGCTCGCATGCCGTACCCTGACAAAAGACCTGCCTGCGACGATTCGCCTGCATCCGCTGCCGGCCTTCGAACTGATCGGCGACCTGTCAGTCGACACGGGCAAGTGGTTTCGGGCAATGGCGGAAAAGACGGAAGCCTGGATTCACGAACAGCGCGCCTTCGACGAAAATTCCAGCGAGGAACGCATGAGTGACGCCGAAGCTCGTCGCATCTACGACAGCGATCGCTGTATCGAGTGCGGTTGTTGCGTTGCAGCCTGTGGTGCAGCGAATCTCGACGCGGATTTTCTTGGTGCCGCCGGCCTGAATCGGGTCGCACGCTTCGTCATGGATCCGCGCGACGGCCGTGATGCGTCGGAGTGGTTCGACGTTGTCGCCGGGCCGGATGGCGTGTTCGGCTGCATTGGCCTGATGGCCTGCGCCGATGTCTGCCCGAAGGAGTTGCCGCTGCTTGAGGTCAGCGCTTACTTGCGACGCTTTGCGGCTAGCGCGTCCGCGGCCCCGGAATCTGGCGCGTAATTGTCGCCCTGAGCGAGATGTTCTCGAGTGCGCGCAGTACGTCGCGCCGGCTGATCTGGCCAACGATACGGTTACTCTCCGTAACCGGAAAGCGGCGATACTCGGACTCGATGAACAGTTGCGCGAGATCGACCAGGCTCATCTCGGCGTTGACTGTGCGTACATCAGTGCTCATGTAGTCGGACACCGGGCCACCCCATTCGCCATGGTATCCGGCATGCAGCGCTACCTTCATGCAGTCGAATTCAGACAGCATGCCGACCAGGTTGCCAGCATCGTCCACAACCGGCGCGCCGGCAATGCGGTGCCTCACCAGTTCGTGCACGGCTTCGAGCACGTCGGTGTCCGGACTGAACGTCACTAGGGTCTTGGCCATGTAATCCTTGACCAGCGCGGTGTTGCTACCCATCGGTCTTCCTCTTCTTGCACCGGTTGCCGCTGCACAGTTCGCAGCGGCCGCCATTCAGGCCGCCACAGCTGCCACTGATCGCCCGGCGACCATTCATCACCCCAATACTCATGCCCGCAATCACGGCGAGCATGATGATAAAACTCAATACGATCGTGACCGCGATCACTGTGTCACCTCGTCGAATGCTGTTGTCGTACGGACCGAAATACTGCCGCTCTCGCGAACCTGGAACAGGGCTGCGATACCTGACTGCTCGGCGAACTCCGGGCCGCGCTCAGGTCCCATTACGAGCAACGCCGTTGCCAGTGCGTCCGCTCTTTCCGTCGTTCTGGCAACTACCGAGACACTAGCCAGTGCGTGCTCAATCGGATAACCGGTCGCGGGGTTGATCGCATGCGAGTAGCGCTTGCCGTCGATTTCGACAAAGTTGCGATAGTCGCCCGATGTTGCGATCGCGGCGTTGTCGAGCTCCACGACCCGGAGAACGCTACGACTCGCAGCCTCCGGAGCTTCGACGGCAATCGCGAACGGTGTGCCGCGCTCATTTTTGCCGCGAACGCGAATCTCGCCACCGATTTCGACGAGAAAGTTTTGAACGCCAACCTCGAGCAGGTCCTCGGCAACGGCATCGACGGCGCTGCCTTTCGCCGATGCCGACAGGTCAATCTCGAGGCCGGCGTTCCGCTTTCGCAGCGCCGGTTTTGTACAGTCGGCTTCGAGCTGCGTGAAGCCGGATCTCTCCAGTAAAGCATCAATTTCAGAGCCGTCAGGAATCGAACCATCACCAAAATCGGGGCCGAATCCCCACAGTCGCACGAGTCCGCCCAGAGACACGTCGAAGGCACCATCGGTCTCGCGGCTGATTGCCAGCGCACGTTCGACAAGCCCACACAACATGGAGGAAACCATTACCCAATCTTCGGACGCGGATGCATTGAACTGCGACAGTTCCGAAGTCGTCTCATAGGTTGAGGCGATGCCGTTGACGGTTGCCAAGGTATCGTTAATTTCTTCGCGCAGCTCCGCGAGATTCAGCGTTTCGGGTGCGTCGACAAGCTGTACGTTAAACGTGGTGCCCATGGTTTCGCCATTGAGCTCCCAGGTGACCGGACGTGAGCAGCCTGGCAAAGCCAGTGCCACGAGCAGCGAGACCAGCAGGTACCTAGCCACCGAAGTCATCCAGCAGAATGTTTTCGGGAGGCACGCCGAGGCTGTCGAGCATGCTGATAACGGCCGCGTTCATCACGGGCGGGCCGCAGAGGTAATACTCGCAGTCTTCCGGCGCTGCGTGCTGCCGCAGGTATTGTTCGAGCAGTACCTGGTGAATGAATCCCGTATGGCCTTCCCAATTGTCTTCTGGCAATGGTTCGGACAGCGCGAGGTTCCAGCTGAAGTTGTCGTTGTCACGTGCGAGCGCGTCGAACTCGTCGTCGTAAAACACTTCCTTCAGGCTGCGCGCGCCATACCAGAATGACATTCGCCGTTTGCTGTGGAGGCGTTTGAGCTGGTCGAAGATATGCGCGCGCATCGGTGCCATGCCGGCGCCACCGCCCACGAAGACCATTTCGGCATCCGTGTCTTTCGCGAAGAACTCGCCGTACGGGCCGGACACCCAGACCTTGTCCCCGGGTTTCAGGTTGAATATGAACGATGACATGATTCCCGGCGGTATGTTCTCGCTTGCACCCGGCGGCGGCGTCGCAATGCGGACGTTCAGTTGCACGATGTCGTTTTCCAGCGGGAAATTCGCCATCGAGTACGCGCGCATCTCGCTGTTTTTTACATGCGATTCGAAGCGCCACAGGTTGTAGCGATCCCATTCATCACGGAACTTCTCGTCGATGTCGAATTCGTTGAAACTGAGGTCGTAAGGCGGGCACTCAATCTGGATGTAACCGCCTGCACGAAAGTCGAGTTCTTCGCCTTCGGGTAACGAAAGCACGAGTTCCTTGATAAAACTCGCGACGTTACGGTTCGAGCGCACCGTGCACTCGAAGCGCTTCACACCGAACACTTCGTCGGCGACCTGCACATTCATGTCCTGTTTGACGGCGACCTGGCAGGAGAGTCGATAGTGTTCCGCCGCCTCGCGGCGGGTGATCAGCGACGTTTCGGTCGGCAGGATTGCACCGCCGCCTGACAGTACGCGCACGCGACACTGCCCGCAGGTGCCACCTCCGCCACAGGCCGATGGCACAAACAGGCCTGCCGACGCGAGCTCCTGCATGAGCTTGCCGCCGACCGGCACGTCGAGCTCGAGTTCCTTGTTGACCGTTACCTTGACGTGCCCGCTTGAGACGAGCTTCGATCGTGCGAGCAGGATAACGAACACGAGCACCAGCACGATCGCCGTAAACAGCCCGACGCCGAGCAGCACTTCCGTCAGGATTGCGGCGTCGAGGTTCACAGGCTGATTCCCGAGAAGCCCATGAAGCCGAGCGACATAAGGCCGACGATGATGAACGTAATACCGAGACCCTGCAGGCCGTCCGGCACGTCACTGTATTTCAGTTTTTCGCGAATGCCGGCGAGTGCGACTAATGCGACGGCCCAACCTGTGCCGCTACCCAGACCGTAGACAACGCTCTCGCCAAGGTCGTACTGGCGTTCGACCATGAACAACGTACCGCCGAGGATTGCACAGTTAACCGTGATCAGCGGCAGGAATATGCCGAGCGCGTTGTAGAGTTTCGGCACGTAGCGGTCGAGCGTCATCTCGAGGATCTGCACGAGGGCAGCGATCACGCCGATGTAGCTGACCAGTCCCAGGAAGCTCAGGTCGACTTCCGGCAGTCCGGCCCAGGCGAGCGCGCCGGGCGCGAGCAGGAAGTTCGTAATCAGGTAATTGACGGGAACCGTGATCGTCTGCACGGCGATCACGGCAACACCCAGGCCGATTGCCGTTTCCACGCGCTTCGATACGGCGAGGAATGTGCACATGCCGAGGAAAAACGCGAGCGCGAGGTTCTCGACGAACGCGGCGGTGATGAACAGATTGACGTAATTCTCCATCAGTACGTATCCGTCCTGTGCACCTCGTGGATCTGGTAATCCGGATGCTCTACCTGCTGGGTTCGCCACGAGCGAATCGCCCAGATGATCAGGCCAATGATGAAGAAGGCACTGGGCGGCAGCAGCATCATGCCGTTGGCTTCATACCAGCCACCGTCCTGTGTTAACTCAAGAATCGGGTAACCCAGCAGCGTGCCGGCGCCGAACAGTTCGCGAGTAACTGCAACTGCGATCAGGATCAGGCTGTAGCCAAGTCCGTTGCCGAGCCCGTCGAGGAAGCTCATGCCGACGGGATTCTTCATCGCAAATGCCTCGGCGCGACCGAGCACGATGCAGTTGGTGATAATCAGGCCGACGAACACCGAAAGCTGTTTGCTGGTTTCAAAAGCGTATGCACGCAGCAACTGGTCAGTCAGGATTACGAGCGACGCAATGATCGTCATCTGCACGATGATGCGGATGTTGTTCGGGATGCGATTGCGAATCAGGCTGATGGCCGCGCAAGACAGTGCGGCGACGCTCGTCAGCGCGATGCACATTAACAGGGCCGGAAGTACCGCGGTCGTGACGGCGAGCGCCGAGCAGATGCCGAGCATCTGCAGCGTGACCGGGTTGTTATCTATCAGCGGATCAATCAGGACACTGCGAGGTTCGCTCATGAGCCGCTCCTGTATTGGCTGAGATAAGGGCCGAAACCGTCAGGCCCGGTCCAGTAATGCACGAGCGCTGTTACGCCGTTGCCCGTCAGCGTCGCGCCCGACAGCCCATCAATCTGAAAAGCTGCGTCGGGACCGCTTTCGACCGCGAGTCCCTTTACGACAGTGATGCGCGGTGCGCCGTCGTCGCCATAAACCTGTTTACCTGACCACTGTGCGCGCCAGTCGTCTTTATCGATCTGGTCGCCAAGCCCCGGCGTTTCCTTGTGTTCGTAGAACTGAATACCGTTAATCGTCGAGCCATCTGCATCGAGCGCGAGATAGCCGCGCAGCGTTGACCACAGACCCGGACCTTCGACAGGCAGAATGATCTGCGCGACCTCGCCGTCCTGCATGTCGAGATACACCTCTGCCGTCGTACCGTCAGCCAGTTCTACCGTCTCGGCCCGGATGCCAGCGAATGCATCACTTACGGACTGTCCTTCATCAAGCAGGCCGCCGACTTCGAGGATGATGCGCTGGCGATACTCCTCCGCATTCTTTTGCTGCACCGGTCGCAGAACGATTGCGGCACTCGCCACGAGAATCGAACAGACCAGCGACAGGCCGACCGCGACGATCAGCGTGTTGCGGATGCTGTCCCTGTCGAAGTTGTCAGCCATTACGCGCGATCCTCCGTTTGATGTTCGCCTGGATCACGAAATGATCGATCACGGGCGCGAAGATGTTGGCAAACAGGATGGCGAGCATGATGCCTTCAGGGAACGCCGGATTGATAACTCGTATCAGCCAGGTCATGAAACCGATCAGGAGTCCAAATACCCACTTGCCGGCGTCTGTCTGCGCGGCACTGACCGGATCCGTCGCCATGAATATTGCGCCGAACGCGAATCCACCTACGACGACGTGCCAGTGCCATGGCATCGACATCATCGGGTTATCGCCGTCGCCACCAAACAGCAGCGTCGGAATGATCAGCCCCGCGAACACGGCGACGATAATTCGCCACGACGCGATGCGGGCGAATACGAGGAACGCGCCACCGATCAGGCAGGCGAGTGCCGAGGTCTCACCAAAGGAGCCCGGCATCTGGCCGACAAATGCCTGCATCCAGCTCAGGCCGCTTGCCGCGACCCCCTGCATACCATCGAGCGCTGCCACGCCCAGCGCGGTTGCGCCGGTGTAACCGTCAACCGCTACCCACACTGCATCGCCGGAGATCTGCACCGGGTAGGCGAAGTAAAGAAACGCGCGGCCAACCAGTGCAGGATTCAGGAAGTTCTTGCCCGTGCCGCCAAAGACCTCCTTGCCGATCACAACGCCGAAGCTGATTCCTACCGCAACCTGCCAAAGCGGAATTGTCGGCGGCAGGATCAACGTGTACAGCATCGAGGTTACGAAGAAGCCTTCATTGACTTCGTGGTTGCGAACCGCGGCGAACAACACTTCCCAGAAACCGCCGGCCGCCATGGTGACGGCATAGATCGGCAGGAAGTAGAGGAAGCCGTGCACAACACAGTCGTAGATGCTCTGCGGGTCGTAAGCGGCGCCGAACAGTGGCAGCAAATCGCCGCGCCAGCCGTCGATCGCCGTCACGCCCATTGCTTCCATGGCGAGGTTTGCGTGGTAACCCGTCGCCCACATGCCGACGAGTGCGCATGGTGTCACCGCGACTACAACCGAGATCATCACGCGTTTCAGGTCGAGCGCGTCGCGAACATGCGGCGCGCCGCGCGCGACATCGGGCGGCGAATAAAACAGCGTGTCGAACATCTCGTACACGGCATGCATCTTTTCGAATCGCCCGCCCGGCGTGAACAGGGGTTCGATGCGATCAAGGAAGCGACGTAATGGTTTCATCAGCCGTTAACCTCGATTTCATGGAGCGTTGAACGAAGGTGCGGCCCGTATTCGTACTTGCCGTTGCAGACGAACGAGCACAGCGCGAGATCTTCTTCGTCCAGTTCCAGGGCACCAAGCGCTTTGGCGTTCTCGGTGTCACGCACGATCAATGCCTTGAGCAAAGGTGTCGGCAGGATGTCGAGCGGCATCACCTGCTCGAATGAACCGATCGACACCATGGCACGCGCGCTGCCATTCTGACTGGTCGACAGCGGAAAGAAATTTCCACGAAACAGGTTGCCGATGTAGGCACGCGTCGACGAGTACCTGCCAATGCCCGGGCGAAGCCAGTGGAGAAACTCCCGCGGCGCACCTTCGCTCAGCACGGCTACCTGGTTGTGATAGCGACCGAGCCAGGATGCCCAGCCGGCTGCCCGGTGACCACTCAGCACGGAACCTGAGACTATACGTACCGGGCCAGAGTCATATTCACCCGCGGTCAGTTCTGCGAGATTCGCCCCTGCTCGCGTCTCGATAAGGCGTGGCTTCGAAACACACGGGCCACCAAACGCAACAATGCGCCGGGTGTCGACGCGGCCGCTCGTCATCAATCTCCCGATCGCCATGACATCCTGGTAGCCGATGTGCCAAACCGTTTTCTGCTCGCTGACCGGTTCGATGAGATGGATATGAGTACCGACGAGCCCGGCGGGGTGGGGGCCGCCAAAGCTGTGCTGCTCAAATGGCGTCTCGCTCGGCACGGCGATGTCGGCGTCCGGCGCCGTACAGACGTGTACCGCGCCGTCGGACAACTCCGCGACGGCCTCAAGACCTCGACGGAATGCATCCGGATCCGTAGCAATCACCACCGCCGGATCGGCCGCGAGTGGATTCGTGTCGATCGCAGTTATGAATATCGATGCAGGTCGATCATCGGGCGCCGGGATCTTGCTGAAGGGTCGAGTGCGGAAAGACGTCCAGAGGCCGGACTTGAGCAGTGCGGTCTTCGTGTCGCCCGTCTCGATCGTGTCCGCATCTTCATTGCCATCCAGTTTGACGACGACTGATTGCAATATACGTCGTTCGCCGCGGTTCACAGCGGTGACGGTGCCGGAGCCTGGAGCGACGAAAGGAACATCGGGATTGTTCTTGTCGACGAACAATGGCTGGCCATGAGCCACGCGGTCGCCTTCGGCAACCAGCATCCGCGGTTTCAGATCTTTCGTGTCAGGACCGAGCAAAGCGACTGCCGAAATCTCCGGACCCGGGTGAACGACCTGCTCGGGCGCTCCCGCTATAGGAATGTCGAGTCCCTTGCGGATACTAAAAGACAATCGCGTACACCATGCAGCCGGCCAGCCAGATGCAGCCGATCGTGTGAATTCCGAGAGTGGCCTCGATGCCTGCTGTCATTTGCTCTCGGTTTGCCACGCCAACGCGAATCGCCGCAGCAGCTTTCGCTGCCAATACGAGCAGGAGCACTGGAACGACCGGTGCCAGCAGCGGCAGGTGTCCGCCAATAGTGAGATAGACCGTTATCGCGGCCGCCGCGACGTGTGCCGCAATGTAGAGAGCGGCCGAACGCTTCAGACCCATACGCACTGGCAAGGTATTTTTGCCACTGGCCTGGTCGGCAGCCATGTCGGGAACTTCGTTGATAAACAGGATTGCGGCTACCCAGATACTGACCGGGATCGAGAACAGTACAAGTGCGGTATCTATCGCGGCACCCTGCAGCCAGGCGGCGCCTGCAACCGGCAAAACGCCCAGGCCGACAGCGACTGCGAGTTCGCCCAGCCCGAGTCCGCTGAGCTTGGCCGGTCCGACCGAGTACAGGACGGTGAGTACGATGCCGGCAATGCCGAAGATCAGGACACCAACTCCTTTTTCGACAATGAGTAACAGCCCCAGTAACGATGCGATGACGATCAGTGCGATCCCGAGTCGGCCCATCGTCGACTGGGTCAGGATGCCTGTCTGGATAAATCGTGAACCGCCGGTGTACGGATAGATCCTGTCTTCGTTGATCGGATCTGTTCCTTCTGCATCCCCGACGTCGTTAATCACGTTGGCTGCGGCGTGCACGCACATCGTGGCGAGCAGGGCGAGGATCGCGATGTAAAGGTCCAGTGGACCGGCGACGGCTGCGCCGTATGCCGTACCTGCGACGACCGGCAACACGGACGCAGGAAAGAACTTCGGTCGGGTCGCATGAAACAGGCGCTTGATGCGGCGACCCATCGACTGACCCGAGAATTCCTCGGGCAACGGGTTGAGGGGGCGAACCGATTCTTCACTCATTCTTCTTATTCCCGCGTTTTTCTTTTCTTTATACCGATCTGGCGTACTGGAAACATACGCGCTAACCGAATCGCGAATTCGTTGCGGTGACTATAGTTGATTCGCTCAGATCAAGTCTAAGTGAACGTATCGTGCGAGCGCATTGTCCAATTGGCAATCGTTTATCCGAAACGGATACAATTGAAATCTTTCCTGAACAATCGAAGTAAATTTCTATGAAATTCAAAAGTTTATCTGCGCTGGCAGCTGCCAGCCTGGTGCTGGTTGCGTGCGGAAGTCCTGAGCAGGAGGCGGCAACCACCGCCGCGCCCGCTAACGACATCGCCGTAACCGACGCCGAACTCGAAGGAAATCCGTTCATTGGTGAGTGGGATACGCCGTATGGCGTGCCGCCTTTTGACGCGATCAGGGACGAGCACTATATGCCCGCAATCAAGAAGGGCATCCTGGAGCAGCGCGCCGACATCGCTGCCATCGTCGACAACCCCGAGGCGCCGACTTTCGAAAACACGATTGTCGCCTTCGAGACGGCGGGTGAATCACTCGGCCGGGTTGCAACGACGTTCTTCAACATCACGGGTACCGAACTTAACGACACGCTGAGCGGACTGCAGCAGCAGGTTTCGCCGATGCTGTCACGCGAAGGTTCGGCGACCATGCTGAATGAGAAGCTGTTCGAGCGGGTTCAGGCAGTCTATGCACAGAAGGATGAGCTTGGACTCAATGAAAACGACGCACGTCTGCTCGAGCTCGTGCATCGCTCATTTGTTCGTTCGGGTGCGGCACTCGACGATGCGGCGAAGCAGCAGCTTGCCGATATCAATGCCGAGCTTGCTGAGCTGACGACGAAGTTCGGTCTCAACCTGCTGTCTGCGACCAAGGGCTTCACGATCGAAATTACCGATGAAGCCGACACCGCCGGCCTTTCGGACGACTTCAAGGCTTCAGTCTGGAACGAAGAGAAGGGCGCCTGGGTTATCGGCCTGAACCGCTCGGCTTACGAAACCTTTATGACGAGCTCGGAAAATCGCGAACTGCGCGAACAGCTTTTCAATGGCTACCGTCTGCGCGCCACGTCTGGCGACATCGACAACGGCCCGATCGCGATTCGCGTTGCACAGCTGCGTGCAAAACGCGCGCGTCTGCTGGGTTACGACTCGCATGCGCATTACCAGCTTGAGACACGTATGGCGAAAACGCCGGAGGCTACCGAAGAGTTCCTGCTCAAGGTCTGGCGCCCGGGCCTCGCCCGTGCCAAGGAAGAGCTGGCCGATATGCAGGCGATGGTCGGCGACGACTTCCAGATTGCCGGTCATGACTGGTGGCACTACTCCGAGAAGGTTCGCCTCGAGCGCTACAATCTCGATGAGAATGCAACCAAACCGTACTTCGAGCTCGAAAAAGTTCGTGGCGGTGCGTTCGCCATGGCGACCCGTCTGTTCGGTGTCACGTTTGAAGAGGTTGACGTCACAGGTTGGAACCCGGTTGTCACTGCCTACGACGTAAAGAATGCCGAGGGTGAACATCTCGGTCTGTTCATGATGGACATGTACGCTCGCGATTCGAAGCGCGGCGGCGCCTGGATGTCGAGCTACCGCATTGCGTCGAACATCAACGGTGACTCGATTCGTCCGATCATCACGAACAACCTGAACCTGTCGACGCCGCCGGAAGGCCAGCCAACGCTGATGCGTCTCAACGAAGTCGAGACACTGTTCCATGAGTTTGGTCATGGACTGCACGGTCTGATGACGCAGGTTAACTACCAGCGCTTTGCCGGTACCAGCGGCAGCCCGCGTGACTACACCGAGTTCCCGGCGCAGATGCTGGAGCACTGGGTAACTGAACCGGAGATGCTCGACATGTACGCGCATCACTACGAGACGGGCGAGGTTATTCCGCAGTCCCTGGTCGAGCGTATGCGCGAAGCAGCAAACCACAACGAAGGTTTCCGCACGACCGAGTTCATCGCGGCCTCACTGTTGGATCTCGCATGGCACTCGCTCACGGTCGAGCAGGCCGAGGCGATCACCGACGCGCGTGCGTTCGAACAGCAAACGCTGCGTGGCTACGGCCTGATCGACGAGATCGAGCCGCGTTACCGCACGCAGTACTTCAGCCACATCATGGGTGGCTACTCGGCGGGTTACTACGCGTACCTGTGGTCCGAAATTCTCGACTCTGACGGCTTCGAAGCTTTCAAGCAGGCCGAGAACATCTGGGATCCGGAACTTGCTGCACGCCTGAAGAAGTGGGTTTACGAATCAGGTGGTCTGCGCGACGCAGACGAGCTGTATCGTAATTTCCGTGGTCAGGATCCGAGCATCGAGCCGCTGCTCGAAGGTCGTGGCTTCTCGACCGAAGGTGAGAGCGACTAAAGCCCGAACAGGCGTTCGGCGGCCCACCAGAAGCCGACGGCGCCGATGACGACAGAGCCCGGCAGTACGACCATCTGTCGATACTGCCGGGCTTTTTTCATGAGCGTCTTTCGCAGCGCGTAACCGACCAGTGCCGCAACGGCGATCACCGCAAGCTGGCCAATCTCGACGCCAATATTGAAGCCGATCAAAGCGCTCCAGAACTGGCCAGGTGGCAGTCCCAGTTCACCGAAGAAACCAGCGAACCCCATACCGTGAATCAGTCCGAAGCCGAACACGACAAACGGTCGCCACTTCGTCATGTCGCTGAACACGATGTTCTCGATCGCGACAAAGCCGATCGTCAGTGCGATCAGTGGCTCGACGATTTCTGGCGACGGTGCGATAACGCCGCTCGCAGCCAGTGCGAGTGTCACCGTGTGCGCAATCGTGAACGCGGTTATCTGCAAAACGAGCGCACGCAGCCTCGTCGACGCGAGGAACATCGCAAGTACGAACAGAATGTGATCGGCGCCGCCTGGCAGGATGTGATCGATACCGATCGTCACGTACAGTGTGGCTGTTGACCAAAAGCCGCGTTCATTGCCGTCGGCGTCGAGTATCGGCATCGAATCAGCCATCACCAGATCGCCATCCTTGCTGTCCATCTGCGCCAGCAATGCACACAGTTCCGGGTCGAGGCTGTCTTGACCGGGGGTGCAGAATTCATCGTCCGGATGCGCAAGTGCGCCGGCACTCATCGCGAGGGCGAAGAGTGCGATGAGCAAACGCACGATGTACGGGAGCTGTGGCATGCGCGGATTCTGAACAAAAGCGCGACAAACTGCGAGATACTTGGGCGATGAGTGTCTACAGCCCGAGGAAAGCCTGGCTGCGCGCCAGCGTCTTTTTCGCCGTCTGCATTGCGATTGCCGCGTTTGCAGGTACCTTTTCCACCTTGCTGCCAGTCGTCGCGCCCGGTCAGGCATCAGACCCGTACTGGCTCCTGGCTACCGCGGTTGTTACCAGTTACATGGCGTTCGCGTACTTCTGGATCTGGCCACAGGGCACTGTAACGCTTGGGCGCCAACTGCATCCCGGCTTTGCCCTCCTTTTCGGACTGTTCTGGGGAGGTTGCCAGGGGCTCCTCATGCTGACCGTGTTTCGATTCGTGGCCAGCTTCGAGTTGGGCGTTATCCTGAACGTCGTGATTATGTTTGTCGTCTATTCGGCATTCTCGGGTGCATGGCAGAGCCAGTACTGGGACATCTACGTTTCCCCGGAACACAACATTCCTGAGTGGAACGTTCGCAAGGTAGCGATTGCGCACACGCCATTCCTGTTGCTCGCATTGATTCACCTGGCGCTGTTCGACAACGGATTCATCTTCGTTGCATGGCAGGCGATCGCGATGATGGCGTCGGCCTGGAACATGCACTTTCCTTCTCCGTTTGATCCCGACACTCAGGCCGAGTCGCTGTGAGAAAGACTCTCCTTATTACATTCGCGCTGCTGGTCTCTGCCTGTGAGCAAGCAGCGAGTCCGCCGGCGGGCGATGATCCGGCGCTGTTCGGCGCGGCCGAGGACCAGTTGTTCTGGAGCGTCGAGCAGAAAATCGTCGGCTTCCGCAACATGGACAAGATCACCTGGACACGCCCGGTGCCGGCAGGCGGGGTCCCGTATGCGTTCGGTCGCGACGAAGTCGATTTGTCGGACGTTGAATTTGAAATTGCAGGTGAAGCCTGGAGCGTCGATCGCTATGTGCACGAACGCAATGTCGTCGGATTGATAGTCGTAAAAGACGCGGTGATTCAGTACGAGCGTTACGAGCGCGGCAACGATGAAAATTCACGGTGGCTTTCATACTCGGTGGCGAAGTCGGTCACATCACTGTTGGTTGGTGCCGCAATCGCGGACGGGTTCATCGAGAGCGTCGACGACAGCGTTACGAAATACCTGCCGGCACTGCGCGATTCGTCTTACGATGCATCGAGTGTAAGAAATGTTCTGCAGATGGCGTCCGGTGTCGAGTGGGGTGAGGACTACGCCGACCCGGACGACGACATTAACCAGGCACCGTGGGCGACCGACGCCATGCACGAGTACTTGCGGCACAAGCCACGCGACAGCGAGCCGGGCACCAAATTCAACTACAACACGGCCGAGACAAACATCGTTGGCGATATTGTTCGCTCGGCAACCGGAAAGGACCTGTCGAGTTACCTGTCGGAGAAAATCTGGCAGCCATTCGGTATGCAGGCCGATGGATATTGGGCCCTGGTCGAGGAGGGCGGCGCCGAGTTTGGCGGCAGCAGCCTGAACGCCACGCTCAGGGACTATGCACGCATCGGACAGTTTGTTCTCAATGATGGCGTCGTTGCAGACGGAACTCGGGTGCTACCGGATGGCTGGATTGCCGAGTCGACGGCACCGTCGGTCGGTTCCAGTCGATATGGTTATTTGTGGTGGCTGAGAGACGAGGGTGTTTTCGCCGCCAGCGGGATTTTTGGGCAAGGGATCTACATCGATCCCAAAACCGGCACGATCGTTGCGATTAACAGTGCAAGGGAGCACGCCAGCCGCAGTGAGGACTGGGCGGTGCATTACGCGATGATCGAGGCGCTGGTCGACGCCGTGAATCCGCGGGGAGATGAGTGATGAAGAAGCTGATCATGTGTTTTTTGCTGGCGACGCCGTGGACGTTCGCCGAAACGGTTACACCGATCGACAAGGTGCAGGAATCGGTCAATGTTCGCATGGAGGCCGATGCGAGTTCCGAAATTGTCGGTGTACTGCTCGCGGGTGACGATGCCGAAGTTGTCGCAGAACTTGAAGGTTGGTACGAAATCGAACTTGAGGGTGGCGCAACCGGGTTTATCAGCGCCGACTGGACGCAGAAGGTCGTGCCGCCCGAGCCCGCGCCGGAACCAGTCGTTGAGACTGCTCCGGAACCGGAACCGGAACCTGTTGTTGAGGCGGCGCCTGAGCCGCCGGCCGAGCCCGAACCCGAACCCGTGCCAGTCGCTGAGCCGGTGCCGGAACCAGAGCCGGAGGAACCGCTCGCGTTAAAGGGCCGCAAGGACTACCTGGTGCGATTCAAGAACAGAACTGAAGGTGAATCCTCGCAAGTGTTCGATGATGGCAACCGCGTCGGTATCGGCACCGACGAACCGCAGCAGCGGCTTGATATTAACGGCAGCCTGCACGTGCATGACCGTAACAGCAGTGTTGCCGGAGTGATCATTTCGCAATCCAGCGGTGACACCGGGTACATCATGCATAACCGTGCGAGTACGCTGACCATCGGTGCCGGTTCGATCGATCGCATCACAATCGATCGCGACGGATTCGTAGGCATCGGTGTCAGTCGCCCGGCACATCCGCTGCAGATGGCGAGCGGTGCCCGTGTTACGGAAGGTGGGGTCTGGACTAACAGTTCATCGCGTGCAGCGAAGAGTGACATCACGCCAATAAGCGCGGATGAGGCACTGGATGCGCTGGCAGCATTCGAACCTGTCACTTTCACCTACAGGAACGGCGATCAGGAGAGGTATGCAGGCTTCATTGCCGAGGACGTTCCGGACCTGGTGGCGATGGCCGATCGCGAAAGCCTGAGCGCCATGGATATTGTCGCTGTTCTTGCCCGGGTAGTGCAGGAACAACAGAAACAAATCAACGAGTTACAGGCGAAGCTGGACGGCCGGCGGCAATAGGTCGCGCTAGCGTTAGTGTGACGGCGTTCAAAGGAAATATGGGCCGAATTGACCATACTCTCCATATTCAGGAGGGCTCATGGGCTACATGCGATTCATATTGGTACTGCTCGTCTTCGTTTCCGGAACCGCCAGCGCGGACGTCTGGAAGTGGGTCGATGCCAATGGCAAAACCCACTTCGTAGATACTGATAAGTCTATTTACACCTGGCGCGACGAGTCGGGTCGTGTGTTTTACAGCGACAAGAAAGACCATGACGATGCAGTCCTCGTGCAGCTCGTCTGGCATTCATCCGGGTCGCTAGAGGAAATGGAATCGCAGGAAGACGAATATCGTCCCGGCGAGACTCCTGAAGAGCGCGCCGAGCGCCTCGACGCCGAAGCTTACTATTGCAAGCAGGCCACCGAGATTTACGAGTCCTACATGAATGCGCCGCGGCTCTATCGCACCGCCGACGATGGTTCGAAGGAATATGTTTCCGACGCGGAAGCGAAGGCCATCATCGACGAGACTCGCGCGAAGAAAGACGAGCTCTGTAACTAGTCGTCCATCACGGCTTTGTCGGCCGCCAGGAACTGCCCGGTTCTCAGGAAAGCTTCAGTATTGCGGATAACTACGTCGCCGCGCGTGATGTAGCGATGTGAGCGGCCGACGATAAGAAAGTCGTCCATTCCCTCGACCTTGGTTTCCTCGACGGTGACTTTGCCGTCGTCCTCTTCGGGCAGCATCGCAGACATCCAGATGTTCACGGTTCGTGTTCCGGCGATCACGCCAAGTTCGAAATCGACCGGACCAAGTTTACCGGGCATGTCATCCTCCGAAGTGCCTAGCTGTGCGCCGGCGTCGCCGGTGAACATGTCAAAGCCGGGCCAGTCGCGGGTCATGTCGATCATCTCGCTGCCCTGGTTGGGCGGGCCGAGCATGACTACGCGGCCGAGGTCTGCGATCGGCTTCTGTTCGTGCATGTAACGGAGCAGGATGCCGCCGATTGAGTGCGTCACGAAGTGCACCGTTGCTGCGCCGGTAGCGCGGCACTCGCTCAATCCGGTGCCGACCGCGATCGGTGCGATGTCCTCGATTGATCCGGACTGCGACGGGTAGTCGACATTTGCAGTTGTGAATCCGGCTTCATGCAGCGCTTCGGCCATAGGACGCATCGCGCGCCAGCTGCGGTTCAGGCCGTGCAACAGGACAACGCATTCGTCGGTTTTTTCGGCCGTCGAGACTTCTGTGCGCGGAGTGCTGACACAGCCCGTGAGGAGGGCGGCGCCCGCTGCGAGTGCGAAAGAGACTTTGCGGGTCATCGAGAGATCTGAATTCGGGTAAACACGGCAGATACTACCCTGTTTTTTATAGAAATAACAATCTGTTACGCATATAATACTGTATATTAAAACAGTATAAGAAGAGAGGGAAGAATTATGTCGTCTGCAGCTGCTATCGCGATCGTTGAGAGGTCGCCAGGACAAGAGCTTGGTAACAAAATCACCGAGCTCTGCGGGTACATGAGCGTGGCCGCGTATCAGTTCCTGGTAATGATCCGGGAGTTCGACACGAAGCGTTACTGGGAGGAGCAGGGGTTCCGGTCCTGTTCTCACTGGATGAACTTTCATTGTGGTCTGGGGCTGAATTCCGCTCGTGAACGGCTGCGCGTTGCGTACGCGTTGGGAACGCTGCCAAGGATCAGCGAGAAGTTTGCTAAAGGGCAGCTGAGTTACTCAATGGTCCGGGCGATGACGCGGGTGGCGGACAGTGACAACGAAGACTATCTGCTTATGGTGGCCGAGCATGGAACGACCAGCCACATGGAGCGATTGGTTCGCCAGTATCGCCGGGCCTGCAAATTGCAAAATCCCGATGTCGCCTATGCGCAATACCAAAGCAGAGAGATGAGCTACTACTACGATGATGATGGCTCAGTTGTCATGAAAGTAAAGATGCCTGCGGAGCGAGGCGAACTGGTACTCAAGGCGCTTGAGAAAATGATGGACGAGGATTTTCGGGAGGAGTCCGGGAAAGTCGAAGGTGAGGAACGGCTGACCGCGAAGACGCGTCGAGCCGATGCGCTGCTGCATATCGCCGAGAGTTATTTGAACGGCAGTAACGCATCAGGGAGTGCGGCCGATCGCTACCAGGTATTTATTCACAAGACAGCGCATTCGCAGGAGATGCAACATGGACCCCACGTTTCAGCTGAAACGTGTCGTCGCGTTACCTGCGATTGCTCGACGGCGAACGTCGTTGAAGACGAACATGGCGAACCGTTATCAATCGGGCGCAGGTCACGGACGATTCCGCCAGCCATTAAACGGGCACTGGTTGTTCGCGACGGTGGTTGTCGCTTTCCTGGCTGCACGAATTGCCGTTACGTTGTTGGGCATCACATTCAGCATTGGTCCGATGGCGGCGGGACGAGCCTCGATAACCTCGTGTTGCTGTGCGATTTCCATCATCACCTCGTGCACGAAGGCGGATTCGATTGCAGGAAGTCAGACGGCGAAATCTACTTTGCCGACAAGCGCGATGAACGGTTAGCCGAGAGCTTTAAGCCTCGGCCGATCTCAATTGAGAACTCACTGGCCTGGATGCGGCAGACTTATCCACAGTTTGGCGTTCACCCTCCGGGTACCGTGTCAGCTGAAACGTCGGTTAGTGGATGGAAGGCTGGTGAGCGGATGGACACGGATTATGCGGTGTCGTTGATGTTCTGAATATCCGTCAGTCAGAGGAACATCATCGTTCGCTCAGGACTCTGCGCACCTATCTCCTATACTGAAACTGAGAATTCATTTCGAGGAAGCGAGATGAGGAAACCCCTCACAACGACCGCGATGATCGCGGCAACACTGGTTGTTACCGGGTGCGCGACCCCTTTCTACATGGGGCAACAGCCGACTGTGCTTTATGGTCGCGACGGAAATTACATGGCGGAGGATATTCGCGCGTCAATCTCATCAATAAGTATTGAAGCTGGATCATTGGCGCCAACCCTGTATGTCGGTGGTGACTATGGCGCAGAAACGCTGACGGCCGGAGAAGGCGCCGCAGCCGGTGCCGCCGGGGGAGTTCTTGCTACAGGCGAGATGGTCGGCGAAGACCCACGTGCCATCATTCTCGTGCCTATTATCCTTCCGGTTGCCATCGTTGCTGGTTCGGTAACGGGCGCAGCTGCGGCGAAAATCAAGCAGCAGGTGCAGAAGTTCCGCGACGGCCAGACTGAAGAAATGCTCGATGACGCCGAGTTTGGCAACCCAAATACTGAGTTGGCGCAGAATTTCGAAGAATCTGTCCGCGCTGTTGATGACGTCGACGTCGTTGATGCCGACCAGGCTGACGCTTTACTGATCGTTACGCTGAAGGAGATCGGCGTCATCGTAAATGGCAATGATGCGGAGATTTCCGCGACGGCGGGTGTGCTGCTGAAGGACCCGTCGGGCCGCGTTTTGTTCATGCGCGACGTTGACTATTGGGACAAGGATACCTTGTCCAACTGGACGGCCAACGATAATGCGCTCTGGAAGCAATTTACGATCAATGCGCATCGGCATATCGCGAGGGTTGCGAGCGAGCGGATGTTTGAGGCCGTCACAACTCGCCACGTGCTGCGACCAACTGACAACGACTGGAGTGGCATGGCGAGATCAAAGCAGCCTGTACTGACCTGGGACTTTGTCCTGCTGGGCGGCGACTCATTCGACGATACAGATATCGCTGACAACCCGATTCTCTTCGACATTGAGATCTATGATGGCAGCCGCGTCGTCTATTCAGCGCAGGATGTTGCCGGGATGAGCCATGAGGTTGCAGGCGATCTGCCGCGTTGCCGAACCCTGTCCTGGACAGTGCGGCCAATCTTTGAGATTGGCGGACAAAAACGAGCTGGCGAATGGATGCGACAGGCTAATCTTGCGGAACGCTTGTCCGGGCACCAGCCTTGGAGTTACAAGCGCGAGTTCTGGAAGGGGTTTGCTGAGATCAAGACAGGGTGCGGAAGATGAAGATGCAACTTCATATAACTTTACTGACCGGAATCCTCACGCTGTCTGGCTGCGCGGCGCCGCTTGCACAGATCGATTACTACGAGGTCGAAACGGAAGCGTTACAAAAGATTCGAACGATGCAGATCATTGATGATGCGACCCTGGCTGCCGGTGGTTATCGGGAACTTGGTCAAGTGAAGGGGCTGTACTGCGATCGTAGCCCGCCGTACGCGGGCACCGGTGAGGAAACGGCCATCGACCAGATAAAGCTTCGAGCGGCTATAAAGGGCGCGGACCACATTAGTACCCCGAGTTGCGAGACGCGCACGACCTGGGACCTGAATAACAACTGCTTTTCGACGGTGACCTGCAGCGCAACGGCAATCAGTACAGTCGTGCGATAGACTCGGCGCTCGCTAACAGTGAGCAACTCATGTCGACACTACTTACCTACGCAACAGCCAATGGCCAACGTGCAAGCATTGCGCTCGAAGAGTGTGGCCTCGAATACAAAGTAAAGAGCGTTGATTTAATCAAGGGCGAGCACAGGGGAGATGAGTTTCTGGCGCTTAATCCGTTCGGTCGGATTCCGGTTTATCAGCCGGACGGCGGCGATGCCATCTACGGTAGTCTCGCAATCGGCATGCACGCAGCCAACGCGACCGGCAGACTTTTGCCCTCCGATGATGACCGCGATGCGTTCCACCACTGGCTCGGCATCATCATGACCGACCTTGCGCCGGCCTATGCCGCGCAGTTCTATCTAGGCATGCTCGCGCCCGAGCCAGACGAGTGGTCACTGAACTTCTACCTCGATGTGATTCGGCGCTTCATGAGTAGCATCGATGACCACCTGGCTGGCAACGAGCATTTTTTGCCTGGCGGCTACTCACTCGCAGACGTAATGATGTACCCGGCCGCAGCCAGCAGTGCGACGCGCCTGCCCGAGAAACTCGAGCCGTGGCCGAACATTGCTGCCTGGGCAGAGAGGATCGGAGCCCGCGGAGCAGTGCAACGCGGAATGGCCGCGTCGGGCGAGCTTACTGACTAACCGGATTCGCGTTGTCCATATCGCGGAACATCTTCCAGCCGTCTGCCGTCTTTTCGTAAACGACAAGATATCGGCCGTGATGCACGAACGGGTTCTCCGGGTCGCCGGTATTGATCGTCACTTTGAAATGGCCGCGAACGATGGCCCAGGTACCGTTGATGCGGATCTCTTCCAGATTGTCTTCCATCGACACACCCGGGTTTCCGACGCGCGTCGCGAAGTACTCACGAACCGCGTCGAAACCGGTAATCGTCGCGACGTTATGCGGCATGACGATAGCTTCGTCGTGCATGATGCCCATAAATCCGTCCAGATCGCCGCTCAGGTAGGTTTCGACCCAGGTCGCGGCGACCGCAGCCATCTGTTCGCGGTCCTCGGCCGTCCCGCCGGTGATCTCGGTCGCCGAGGCCGGAAAGGCCGTGAAAGCCAGTAGCAATGCGGTCGCCAGCCATTTGTATCTGACAATTGTCATTGTTCTTTTTCCTCAAATCGGTGATTGTTGAACCCCATAAGTCCTATTGTTATATTGATAGGGCTAAAAGTACAAACGGGTCGGCGTCCCAGCCGCCCCAGACAAAGGACTGACAAGCAAAAATGACCGAGACAGCGCCGCGCAAGGGGCCTCTGACCGATATACGCCTCGTGGAACTGGGGCAACTCATTGCGGGCCCGTTTTGCGGCCAGCTCATGGCCGACATGGGGGCCGACGTCATCAAGGTCGAAGCACCCGGTAAGGGCGACCCGATGCGTGAATGGGGTCGCGGAGACTATCCGCTCTGGTGGAGCGTCTGCGCGCGCAACAAGCGTTGCGTAACTGCCAACCTCCGCGTTGAAGAGGGTCAGGCCCTCGTCAAAGAGCTCATCAAGGACGCCGACTTTGTACTTGAGAACTTCCGCCCCGGCACAATGGAACGCTGGGGTCTTGGCTACGAAGACCTGAAGAAGATCAATCCGGGCATCATCATGATCCGCGTCTCCGGTTACGGCCAAACCGGTCCGTACTCGAGCCGCGCCGGTTATGCGTCAGTTGGTGAGGCTATGGGTGGCATGCGCTACCTGTGTGGTGAGCCGGATCGTCCGCCCAGCCGGGCGGGACTCTCAATCGGCGACACTCTTGCAGCCACCTATGCATGTAACGGCGCACTCGCCGCACTGCATCATCGTGAAGTTACCGGTGAGGGCCAAGTCGTCGACTCGGCAATCTACGAAGCCGTACTCAACGTCATGGAAGCAACCATTCCCGAGTATGTCGTGAGCAACTACATTCGCGAGCGTTCCGGTTCGACGTTGCCGAGTGTTGCCCCGTCCAATGTCTACAGATGCAGCGACGGCGAATTCCTCGTGGCCGCCAACCAGGACACGGTCTTCAAGCGCCTTTGCGAAGTCATGGGCCGCGATGACCTGATAACGCACGAGAAATACGCAACACATACTGCGCGCGGCGCCAACATGGTCGAGCTCGACGGCATAATCAACGAGTGGACCGCCACCAAGACCATGGATGAGCTCGAACAGCTCATGGCCGATGCAGGCGTACCGGCCGGCAAGGTCTACCGCACGCCGGAAATGCTCGAGGACCCGCAGTTCCAGGCGCGTGAGGCGATCGTCGACGTGCCGACCGCAGAATGGCCGAATCTCAAGATGCAGAATGTATTCCCGAAGATGTCGAAAACCCAGGGCGAGATTCGCTGGGCCGGCGTCACAGAACTCGGGGCTCATAACGAAGAAATTTACGGGGGCGAGCTTGGCTACAGCGGCGAAGATCTCGCAACGATGAAGGAAAACGGAATCATCTAGACAAGTCCAGGGGGCATTATGTCGTTTAGATTGGGAGTTGACGTCGGGGGTACATTCACCGACCTGTTGCTGGTTGACGAGGGGTCAGGCCAGACATACATGGCAAAGGTACCGTCGACGCCGGAAGATTCATCCATTGGCGTCCTGAACGGCATTGATCGCATCTGCGACGAGTCGGACATCGACCCGAAGCAGGTCGTGTCGGTCATGCACGGCACGACGGTCGCGACCAACGCGGTACTGACGCAAAAGGGCGCCAAGGTCGGACTCGTTACGACCAAGGGCTACCGGCAGACGCTGCAGGTGGCACGTTCCTTCTGTCCTGGCGGTCTCGGTGGCTGGGTCAGCTACGTAAAGGCGCCGCTCATGGCACCGCTCGAGCTCACCGTCGAAGCCGATGAGCGCATGGGGGCCGACGGCAGTGTGGTTTCTCCGCTTGATAAGGCGGCACTCGAAGCTGAGCTGAACCCGCTGAAGGCAAAGGGCGAAGTCGAAGCACTGACGATCTGTCTGCTCAACTCCTATGTCAACGGTGCGCACGAGCAGGAAGCGCGTGAGGTTGCGGCGAAGGTCTTTCCGGATATCCCGATCTCGATTTCAAGCGATGTCGTTCCCGAAATGCAGGAATACGAGCGCACCGAGACGACCGTACTTAACTCCTACGTACGTCCGCAGGTGTCGAAGTACGTGACGAACCTCAAGGGTTCTCTTGAAGAGCGCCTCGGCGACGACGTGCATCTCTCGATCCTGCGTTCAGACGGCGGTCTCGCCTCGGCACGTGCGTCGAGTGAATCACCGGTAAACCTGCTCATGTCGGGCCCGGCCGGCGGTGTTGCCGGAGCAATGTACTTCTGCGCTCGCGGCGGCTTCGAGAACATCCTGACCTTCGATATGGGCGGTACGTCCACCGACGTAGCGCTGATCCAGCACGGCGAAGCACGCATTCGACGCGAAACGCGCGTAGGTGACGTCACGGTTCGTGCACCGTCAGTGGACATTCGCACGATCGGCGCGGGCGGCGGTTCGATCGCTTTCGTGCCGGAGCTGACCAAGGCACTGCGTGTTGGTCCTGATTCGGCGGGTGCCGATCCTGGCCCTGCGGCTTACATGAAGGGTGGAGAACTGCCGACTGTGTGCGACGCGAACGTCGTACTCGGTTACCTGCCTTCAGATGTACGCCTCGGCGGCGCGATGGAAATCAATCGCGACGCTGCAGAGAAAGCGGTACAGACTCTGGCCGACGCCATGGGAATCGACCTGATGACCGCGGCCGAAGGCATCATCAAGATCGTCAACGAGTCGATGCTTGGTGCGCTGCGCCTCGTATCGGTCGAGCAGGGCTACGACCCGCGCGACTTTGCACTCGTTGGCTTTGGCGGCGCCGGACCGCTGCATGCGAACGCGCTTGGAACCCTGTCGGGCGCCTGGCCGGTCATCGTACCGCCGGGCCCGGGCGTACTCTGCGCCTACGGCGATGCGACAACGCAGGTACAGGACGAAGCTTCCCAGACCTACGTACGCCGCACCGATGCAATTTCAGCCGACGACCTGATCGCAGAGTTCGAGACGCTGCAATCTCGCGCCGGTGAGTCGTTCGAGGCCGACGGTATCGCTGCCGACCAGCAGGTTGCGACATTCCAGGCCGATATCCGCTACGCCGGACAGGCATTCCAGCTTTCACTCACGACGACGATCGATGAGCTCAAGGAAAAGGGCCTCGCGGTCCTGACCGACGAGTTCGATCGCCAGCACGAGCAGCTGTTCACGTTTGCGCATGGCAAGGATCACGAGATCGTCATGATCCGCGCGATTGTCAAAGCGAAGAGCACGCTGACGGCGGACCTGAACGAGGTGGCCGACACGGCAACCGATCTCAAGGACGCCATCATTCACGAGACGAAGTTCTACTTCGAGCAAGTTTGGCATGACGCGCAAATCTACGATCGCGAGAAACTCGGGGCAGGCACCGTCGTGCCAGGCCCGGCGATCGTTTCCGAAATGGACTCGACCACACTGATCCTTCCGGGCCACGCGGCCACGGTGGACAAGGTCGGTAACCTGCTTATCAACCCGGCGTAAGGAGTTAAGACATGACAGCCAAAATCATTCAGACAAACTCCACGCCGTTCGAGAAGGTTGACGTCGATGCGGTAACGGTCGACATCATCGAGAACGCTCTCAAGAACGTTCGCATCGAAATGGACGCGGTACTGTTCCGTACGGCAATGAGCCCGGGTATTCGTGAGCAGGGTGACTGCTTCCCGATGGTCGCGAACAAGGATGGCAAGATGGTCGTTGGCCAGTTCGGTTCGTTCATCCATGGCTTCATGGAAGCCTACGATGGCGAAATAGAGGAAGGCGATATCATCCTGACGAACGACCCGTACATGTGTAACGCGGCCGTTTCTCACTTGCCTGACTGGATCGTACTGGTCCCGATCTTCAAGGACGGTCGCCACATTGCCTGGTCAGCCATGTTCGGTCACATGTCGGACAACGGCGGCATGGTGCCGGGCTCGATCCCGATCAGCGCCGAGACGATCTACCAGGAAGGCATCCGCATTCCGCCGACCAAGCTTTACAAGAAAGGCGAGTTACAGGCGGACGTGCTGGAACTGATTCTGCACAACGTGCGTACCTCGGAGTGGAACCGCTTCGACCTGAACGCACTCGTCGCTGCCTGCCGCACGGCCGGCAAGCGTTGCGTGGAGATTGCCGAGCGCTTTGGTGACGACGTCTTCCAGCAGACGATGCAGATCATGCTCGATCGCAACCTCGAAGCGATGCGCGCGATCATCAACATGATCGTTCCCGAGGAGCCGCAGTACTTCGAGGACTACGTCTGCGACGACGGCGTCGGCAAAGGTCCGTACAAGATCGCGTGCAAACTCTGGCGCGAAGGCGATGTGGCCATCTTCGACTTCGAGGGCACCGACCCACAGGCAAAGAGCTCGATCAACTTTTACATGAACGAAGAAATGTTCAAGATGTTCTTCGGCTCGTTCACGATCAACCTGTTCGATCCGCACATCCTGTTCAACGACGGTTTCTACGAACTCGTCGACGTTCGCATCCCGCAGGGCTCACTCCTGAAACCGAACTTCCCGGCGGCACTGTCGGGTCGTACGCATGCTCTGGGTCGCATCTTCGACGTCATGGGCGGCGTGCTCGGCCAGGGTGCACCGGACGCGATGAACGCAGCCGGCTTCTCGGACAGCCCGCACCTGTTCTACTCGGGTTACGACAAGGACGGTGAGTGGTTCCAGCTGTTCCAGATCGGCTTCGGTGGCATTCCGGGTCGTCCGGTAGGCGACGGTCCCGATGGACACTCGCTGTGGCCGGGCTTTACGAACGTGCCGAACGAGTTCATCGAGGCTTATTTCCCGCTGCGCATCGTCAAGTACGAACCGATCGCCGACTCGGGTGGTGCAGGTCTGCATCGTGGCGGTAACGGCCTGTCCGTTGCCTACGAGTTCCTCGCCGACGGTGAAATCGCGGTGCACGACGAGCGCTGGCTTACGCATCCGTGGGGTGTTCGTGGCGGCGATCCCGGCATGCGTTCGACGAAGCGCCTTGTTCGCACTGACGGCAGCGAAGAATGGCTGCCGGCGAAGAGCGACGGCATCAAAGTCAACGAAGGTGACGTGCTGTACTTCAACACCTGGGGCGGCGGCGGCTGGGGCAACCCGCTGGAGCGTGATCCCGAGCTGGTTGCGACGGACGTTAATCGCGGTCTTGTCAGCGCAGAAGGGGCCAAACGCTACGGTGTCGTGATCACCGATGACGGCTCGGTTGACGCCGGTGCTACCGAGAAGTTGCGAGCCGAGATGGCGCCGGCGCGCGAAGAGATGGGACTCTTCAGTCGCGGCGGCACGATCGAGGAGCTGAAAGAGCGCTGCATGGAGGAGACGCACCTTCCTGCGCCTGAAGCACCATGAGTGAGTTCCTGACCTCGTTGAAAGCCGAGTGGGACCTGGCACAGGGTGGCGCGCTGGCACGCGTGCCGCTCTACCACCAGCTCTACACCGTACTCAAGGAATCGATCCTGAACGGCACGATTCCGTTTGACGCGCAAATGCCGACCGAGCAGCAGCTCGCGGCGACATTTGACGTGTCGAGGATTACGGCGAAGCGAGCGATGGATGAACTTGCGGCAGAGAACCTTATTGCGCGCTTCCGCGGCAAGGGTTCTCACGTCACCTACCAGTACACACCGCCACCGGTGCGCGCGCCGCTCGTCGGCATGCTCGAAAATCTCGTCGAGATGGGCAAGCACAGTATCGTGCGCGTGATCTCTGTCGAGGAGGTCGTGCCACCCGCTGACGTCCGTGAAATTCTCGGTCTGGGTGAAAAAGACACTGTGCACAAGCTGGTACGTGTGCGCAGCAACGAAGAAGGCGAACCCTACGCCTACTACGTCAGCTGGACGGTCGGAATTACCGAGGGCTTCACGAAAGCCAATCTCGAAAGAATGCCGCGACTCGACGTCGTGCGCCAGAACGGCATCAAGCTGACCAAGATTGAACAGGTGCTGAGCGCTGAGAATGCGTCAGTGCAGATCGCAGACGACCTGGCCACCGAACCCGGTGCTGCGTTGTTGTCGATCCGGCGCCTTTCATCAAACGAAGACGGGGTCGTCGTCGACGTCCTCGACGGACTCTACAACCCGAAACGCTACCAGTACGCGATGGTGCTGAGCGTCGACTGACAAGAGCGACTAACAACATGTCACTGGATCTCGTTCTCAAGAACGTTCGCGTCGTTCGCCCTGGCGGCGATGGCGCTGAAGACCTCGATATCGGTATTGCCGACGGCAAGATCGCGAAACTCGAGGCAAATATCTCGTCCGATGAGGCGAAAGAAGTACAGGATGGCGGCGGCAAGCTCGTCTTCCCGGGGCTTGTCGATGCGCACATGCATGTCGGCATTTACTCGCCGCTGGCCGATGATGCGGTGACCGAGAGCAAGGCAGCTGCCATGGGTGGTGTAACCTCAGCAATCACCTACTTCCGCACCGGCCAGTACTACCTCAATAAAGGCGGCCCGTATGCCGAGTTCTACCCCGAGGTGCTGGAAATCTCGGACGGCAACTACTACGTCGACTATGCGTATCACCTGGCGCCGATTTCGTCATCGCATATCGACGAGATGGAATCGCTGCTGACCGACCACGGTGTCAGCTCATTCAAGATCTTCATGTTCTACGGCGGCTACGGTCTGCATGGCAAGACCGACAAGGACGCGCAGAAGCAGTTCCTGATGATTGGCGAGGACGAGTCCTACGACATCGCCCACTTCGAGTTCATCATGCGCGGTGCGCAGAAGCTCATGCAGAAGTACCCCGAGATGAAGGACCAGATTTCGGTCAGCCTGCACTGCGAACTCGCGGATATCCTGAATGCCTACACGAAGCTCGTGCAAAAGGAAGGCAAGCTGACCGGCCTGCGTGCTTACAGCGCTGCACGTCCGCCGCATTCCGAGGGTCTGGCGATCTGGATCGCGTCCTACCTCGCCTACGAAACCGAGTGCCTGAACATCAATCTCCTGCACCTGACCTCGCGCAAGGCCGTCGAAGCAGCGCTCATGATGCAGGACGTGTTCCCGCACATTAACTTCCGCCGCGAAGTCACGATCGGCCACATGCTGCTGGACTACGATGCGCCGTCGGCCTGTCATGCCAAGGTGAATCCGCCGATCCGGTCACGCGAAGACGTCGAATTCCTGTGGGAGAAGCTGCTCGAGGGCAAGATCGACTGGGTCACCTCGGATCACGCTTGCTGCTCCAAAGAGCTCAAGACCGATAACCAGGACCCGAAAGATGGTGACAACATCTGGGTATCGAAGTCAGGCTTTGGCGGCACCGAGTACCTTCTTTCCGGTCTCTTCAGCGAAGGCTCGAAACGCGGTCTGTCCGTAAATCGCATGGCCGAACTGGTCAGCAAGAACCCGGCAGAACGCTACGGCCTGCTTAACAAGGGCGACATAGCGGTCGGTTACGACGCCGATCTCGTATTGCTCGACCCCGATGAGTCGTTTGTCGTGCGTGCGGCCGAGTCGGAGTCGTCCCAGGGATACACGCCGTTCGAAGGCATGGAGCTCACGGGTAAGGTCAAATCAACATTCCTGCGCGGCAGCCTCGTATACGACAACGGTAACGTCGTCGGCGAACCGAACGGCCAGTACGTTTCACGTCCTACGGCGAGGCCGGCAGCATGAGCGAAGCGCAGATTTTGCTGCTTACCGCAGCGTCGATTGCGTTCCTGCACACGATCCTCGGCCCCGACCACTACCTGCCGTTCACGGCCATGGCCAAGGCGCGCGACTGGACGCTCGCCAAAACACTGCGCGTCACGTTCTACTGTGGCGTCGGCCATGTGCTGAGTTCGGTTGTTATTGGCGCAGTCGGTCTGCTGCTCGGCTCGCAGCTCGCGTCGCTTGTCGCGATCGAGGGCATGCGCGGCGATCTCGCAGGCTGGGCGCTGCTGGCCTTCGGCCTGATGTACTTTGCATGGGGCCTGAAGAAGGCCGGCCGCGGTCACACGCATTCACACATGCATTCGCACGGTGATCTCGTGCACTCGCATGCACACGATCACTCGCACGATCATGCACACGTTCATGACGAGCCCGCGAAAGTCTCGATTACACCGTGGGCAATGTTCATCGTGTTTGTGCTGGGACCCTGCGAAGCGCTGATCCCGTTGTTCATGTACCCCGCCGCTGAGCAAAGCGCATCGCTCGTTATCGGGGTCGCTACCGTGTTTGGCGTCGTCACGCTGGCAACCATGATGGTTGCCGTGGCCGTGACGACACTCGGAATTCAGAAACTGAAACTGCCGTCCATCGGACGTTATGCGCACGCTATCGCCGGGGGATCGGTTGCAGCGTGTGGTGCGGCTATCAGTTTCCTAGGACTGTAATAAGAGATTTATCCCGGAGACAGTTATGACCTTCCTGCACACCAAAATAGAGCGAGAGCTTCCCGAAGAGGTGAAGAAATGGCTCGAAGAAGAGATCAAGGAACAGGACGAACGCTACGCCAAGATCTACCAGGAAATGAAGGATCTCGATCCTGCGCGCGAGCAATGGTACGAGGAATTCTTCGAGCGCCTGAAGAAGTACGGATTTAATGAAGACGGCGATCGCCGCCGCAAGTTGACCGATGACGAGATTCCCGTAAAACCCGATCGCGACCACTCGGTCGTCTACTAAGCAGGAGATTCAACATGTCCAGACCACACATTGAACCCTTCTGCGATCTCGACGTTCATTTCAAGAAAATGACGCTGTCGGATTTTCCGGTTGGATTCAGCTACAAGATGCTCAGCCTCGACAACGAGATCGGCTCCTGCACGATGACTGTCCAGCTCGCTGGCGGTTTCAAGCAGAAGCCTGGTTTCAGCTACTCCGAGCGCGAGATGATCGTCGTTGAAGGCACGATGAAAGTCGGCGATACCGTCTGCAATCGCGGTCACTATTTCTTCATACCGGCCGGCTACGCATTGCCGGAAATTTCCACGGAGCAGGGCTGCGTTGTGCTGATGATGTACAACACCGGCGAGCCGAGCTACGAGGAGAGCGACGAGCATCATCCGCAGTGCCGCAAGGAGCTGTACCACGACGTCGATACGTTCCGCGACATCGTATGGGCGCCCGGCAATCTTGTCAGCCCGTCGGTTGCATCAGGCTGCATGATCAAGCTGTTGAACTTCAATCCCGATACCTTCGCGATGACGTTCCTGTACTGCATGACGCCCGACTTCCACCAGGACAACATCTCCTACCATGACTGTGCCGAAGAGGGTTATCACCTCTGGGGTACGTCCTGGATGATGCAGTTCGGTGAGCTGCCAACCGGCGGCTACTTCTGGCGCCCGCCGTACATCAACCACGGTGCGTTCGCGAGCCAGAACGGCTGTATCGCGATCGGTCGTACTGACTCGAAGTTATTCAACCACTTCCACTACAACCCGTGGACGACACCGGACGAGAACGAGGAACGCTCAGCCGCGCGTCTCGCGAAGCGCGATCCGGTACTGTACAAGTGGTGCGTGAGTAATTCGCACAATCACCCGCATGGTCCCGAGGACTTCGAGGACACGATGAAGACGCGTGGCGACCTGCACACACATGCCGACGGAACGACGCATTCGCACTCACATGATCATGACGATCACTCTCACTAATTGAGTCGCATCCGTAACAGCGTACTCCGGCTCCACCGATGGTTCGGAATCATCGGTGGAGTTTGGATTCTCGTGCTCGGCTTCACCGGGCTTATGCTGGATCACCGCGATGACTGGGGCTGGGCATGGCGCCTGAAGGTGCCGGATACGCTAATCCCCGACCACACGATCGAGGCGCTCGAAAATCGCCATATCATGCTTGCCCAGGTCAATCCGGATGATGCTGGGAACTGGGTCGTGGGCGGCCCGACCGGGGTCTGGCAGAGTCGGGATAACGCCGAGAGCTGGAGCGGAATCGCGTTCGAAGGGCTGGATATTTCGCCAATGGTCTTCGGCATTGTCCTGGACCAGGTTGAGGGTTGGCAGCGCTTGTGGCTCGCAACGGACGACGGCCTGTGGTCGTTGGACCCGGCAGGCAGCAAGGCGATACGAGGTGGTCTGGATGGTCGTTACCTGACTGCACTCGATAACGGATCCGAGCCAGGTTCGCTGGTTGCGATCGAAAACCGCAGTACGATTCTTCTCTGGAACTCCGCCACGCCCGACAGCGTCGATGCTGTCTCCACCGACGAGACTGTCGTAACGGGCTTGCCGGAGCAGGTCAGCTGGTCCCGTTTCCTGTTTGACATGCACCTGGGTCGTTCCTTCATGAACCGCAGCTGGAACATGTTCATGAATGACATCGGCGCAATCGCGATGATGTTGCTCACTATTGGTGGCGTACTGGCGTGGTACCTGAAGAAGCGCTGGCGCAGCGGCAGCGGACCCGCACCCGAAAAGCGCCGCGGCATTCTGAAGATTCTATACAACTTTCATGCGCCGACATTCGGCCTGCTGGTGATCTTTCCCCTCCTGTACCTGTCGTTCACCGGAATCATTTTCGATCACCGTTTCGAGTGGATGGAGCCGCTCGTGCGCAACAAGATCGAACGCTCGTCGCTGCCGGATGTGTATGACTTCGAAACCCTGCACAAGGAAATCTCACATGTCATTGCTTATCCCGGCGCCCCGGATAAGCTGACCGTCGGCACCCGTCTTGGCGTGCTGACGACGACTGATCGGGGAACAAACTGGGCACGTGAAACCGGCACGCCGGTGGCGCCGGGATTCGTCTGGTCATTGAAGCGCCACGGCGAGACTCTGTTCCTCGGCGGCCTGGGCGGACCCAGTTATTCGCGTGCCGTCGATGGCGATAGCTGGCAGATGATACCGGGATTAATGGGTATGCCGTCTGACGCTGCGCTAAGCGACGACGTCTGGTACGTCATCAGCGGTCCGAGCATGTTCGTTGGTGATCTCGAGGCAGGGGTGACGACTGCGCCATTCAATCTCCCGAACGACGATCACAAAGCCTTCATGCTGCTCATGTTTGAGTTGCACAATGGCAAGATTATTGCGCCGTGGTTCAAGTATATTCTTGATGCAATGGCCGTCTTTCTCATCTATATGACGATCACCGGCCCCATCTTGTGGTGGCGTAGGAAGTGGATGTAGCCGGAATTTATCGTTTTGGTAATTGCGTCGTCGACGCAAACCGTCGCGAGATAGCGCTCGGCGGCTCGTTTATCGGTGTGCAGCCGAAGGCGCTCGACCTGCTTGTCTACCTCATTGAACATCGCGATCGCGCGGTGTCGAAAGACGAGCTGCAGGACAACATCTGGCCACGCACGATCGTTACCGAAACCTCGTTGACGCGCTGCATCATGAAGGCCAGGCGCGCCGTCAACGATGATCCGCAGGACCCGCAGATCATAAAAACCGTGCGTGGCCACGGTTACCGATTCGTTGCACAGCTCGAAGAAGATCCGGCGATAGAACCCCCTGTGCCGCAACCGGGGCGACCGTCCGTTGCCATCCTGCCGTTTCGCGATCTGAGCCCGGCGCAGGACCAGCAGTACTTCTGTGACGGCATGGCTGAAGAATTGATCGACAGCCTTGCACGGCTGCAAGGTGTCGACGTCGCCGGCCGTTCATCGACATTCGGTCTAAAGGAGGTGGACGCGACCACAGTCGGCAAGACGCTCGGTGTCAGCTACGTGCTCGAAGGCAGCCTGCAGAAGCAGGGCGATGAAATGGGCCTGCGACTGAATCTTGTCGACACGCGCAGCGGTTTCCAGGTCTGGTCCGAAAAATACCGGCGCACTCTGGACGACGTATTTGCAGTACAGGAGGATGTCGCCGCAAACGTCGTCCGGTCTATTGCTCCGCAGCTTCGCATCGACGAACTTCATGCGGTTTCCGCGACGAGGAATTTCGCGTCATATGACTATTTTCTCAAGGGTCGCCAATACACCCACTGGTTTTCAAAGCGGGGTCACCTGCTGGCGATCGAGATGTTTGAAAAGGCGCTGGATGCGGAAGCTGATTACCTGCCTGCACGAACCGGCATTGCTATAAGTCATGCGTTGATATTCCAGTGGTTCGAGCAGGACCCGGCACACAAGGAAGCCGCCGAAGAGCACAGCCGTATTGCGATCGAACGGTCGCCGGAGTCGCCGCAGGCATTTCTCGCGCGAGGCGTCGCTAAATCCGTTGCGCATGATTACGCGGCAGCTGAGGAGGCGTTTGCTATTGCGACTTCGCTGGATCCACAGCTGTATGAAGCGTATTACCTGCATGGACGTGTCTGTGTAGGACAGGGGAAGAACGCGCAAGCTGTCGAGCTATTCCGTCGGGGTGCCGAGTTGCGCTCGGATGAACACCAGTGCCGGTATCTTGCGGCACAGTGCTACGACTCCCTTGGATTACACAAGAAGAAGGTCGAGTGGGCCGGATACTCTTGGGACGTCATTGAGTCATTGCTGGAATTGAACCCGGATAACAATCGTGCGCTCTATCACGGCGCCGGGGCCTTACAGTATCTGGGAGAGGGCGCCGCCGGGATCAAGCTGACTGATCGATCCCTGGAACTGCAGCCTGATGACCCGATTACGATTTACGCGGCTGCCTGCCAGTACGCGAAAGAAGGCGACTTCGATCGCGCGTTTGAGTTGCTTGACCAGCTGATTGTATCGGGCAGTTTCTGGTATGAATGGATGCAGCACGATCCAACGGTTCAATCACTGCGTGATGATCCGCGATTCGAAGCGGTAATGGAGCGAATCAGGAAAGATGGATAAAGAACGCCTGAAACAATGGGCACAGTACGCCGAGATCGTGTCGGGCGTGGCCGTTGTTGTAACGCTTGTCTTCCTGATCATTGAGGTTCGCGGAAATTCCGACCTGATTCGTGCGAATACCTTTAACAGGAATATCGAAAGCCTGATTGACCTTCGCACCGAGATTGCAGGTAACGACGCATCGCTTGCCGCAATAGCGGGTTACTGGGGGATTGACGATAAAGAGGTATTGCGCGAGC
This sequence comes from Woeseiaceae bacterium, assembly GCA_965224725.1. Taxonomy (GTDB): domain Bacteria; phylum Pseudomonadota; class Gammaproteobacteria; order Steroidobacterales; family Woeseiaceae; genus UBA1847. The sequence goes on along the minus strand of CBDCZZ010000002.1, from coordinate 1,582,361 downwards.
AGTTACTCGTGGTGAATCTCTGGTCGATATACGAGAAGACTTTCTACTCCTACCAGTACGATCTTGTCGGCGAAGCAGAGTGGGAGAGATTCCAGACGCGCATCTGTGGTTATCGCGAATCGCGTGGCGAGTATTGGGAAACAAACGTTTCGCAGTTTCTGAGCGACGAGTTCAGGGATTTCGTTGTCGAGACCTGCGCTCGCGATTAGTTACTGGTCAGCGCTGTTTTATCTATTTTTCCTGAGGAGCGTCTCGGAAGTTCGTCGAGATGCAGGAACTCCAGCGGCACCTTGTAAGGTGCCATGCGTTCCCTGCACCAATCGCCGAGCGTATCCGCAATTGCCGAGCCCGAGAAATACGCGCGTACGACCTGGCCGCGCACCTCGTCATCGACGCCGACGACGGCAACCTCGGTCACCTCAGGATGCTGTAGCAACATCGACTCAATTTCAGCGGGATATATGTTCACGCCGCCGCGAATGATCATGTCCTTGTCTCGTCCGCGCAGCGCTATGTGGCCGGACTCGAGTCGTTCAGCAAGATCGCCCGGGTAGAACCAGCCGCCGACGGCCGCTTCATGTTCTGTGCCATCGCTGTCGAGATGGCGAGTGGCAACACCCGGCCCGCGATAGCGCAGTCGACCGACAACACCTGTGCCGACATCCCTGTCTTCGTCATCGACGATTTCGACGTCAGTCTTGTAGGTGGGCCTGCCAACCGTGGCTGCGAATTCATCGAACTCGCTTGCCTGCAATACCGTGATGCCACCGCCTTCGCTCGATGCGTAGTAGCTGTATAGATTCGGCGTGAGCTTTTCGATGACCTCATGCGCTTCGTCCGCAAACAGCGGCTCGCCGCTTGCGATCAGGTAATTGATATTCGGGAACAACGGACCCGACTCAGAGAATTCGAAAAGCCGCCGCATCAGCGTCGGCGGCAGGAAAGTCGCAGTGACGAAATCCTGCTGCAACGCCGCGACGATTTCAGGCGGTTTCATCGGCGGTGGTGCAATCAGAACCGCTCCTCCCGCGGCAAGCAGGCTCATTCCGAAGGACCGACCGGCGCCAAAATAGAAGGGTGTCAGAACCGCGAAACAGTCATCCTCGCCGTAGCCGATTGCATGCCACTGGCTGACGAATCGTTCGTAGAGATTGCGATGCGTCACCAGTGCACCCTTGGGTTTGCCGGTGGTGCCAGAGGATAGTGAGATCAAAAGATCGGAGTCGGCTTCATCTATCTGTGGCAGTTCGGCGCCCGAAACGATCTCAAAATTATCGTTGTCGGTAAGAACGATCTGAACATTGAACGCCTCGCCTGCCGAGGATCTTTCTGCGTCCGTCCAGCGATGGTCCATCGGCACGATAACAGCACCGATCCTTCCGACGGCGAAGTGTGCGAGCAGGTGGTCCGGGTGTTCCGACATCGACAGACCGACGCGGTCACCAGCGGCAATCCCACGTGAGCAGAGGGTCGTGGCGATGGCCTCGATACGCTCCCAGGCCTTAGCGTAAGTGATCCGTTGATCGCGAAAGTAGATTGCAACCTTGTCGCCTCGCGACTCGGCGTGATCGCGAATGACGGCGGCGAGGTTCATAGTCAGTCGAGTTCGTAGATACGGCGCGTGTTATCGCGAAGCAGTTTTTCAAGCACTTCGGGCTTGAAGCCGAGCGCATGAATCTCGTCCATCGTGCGCTTGAAGTCGAGCACCGGGAAGTCGGTGCCGAAGATCACCTTGTTCTGGCCGTAACTGTTGATGTATTTCACGAAAGATTCGGGCCAGTACTTCGGGCTATGTGCATCGCAGCCGATGAACACGTTGTCGTGCTTCCACGCCATCGCGATCATCTCGTCGGTCCACGGTATGCCGACATGGATACCGATGATCTTCAGCTCAGGAAAATCGCAGGCGACGGCATCCAGCGTGATCGGCTGTCCAACGCTCCTGCAGCGGTAGTCCTTCGAATAAATCATCGACTGGCCAACCTGCATCTGGATCGGCACGTTGAGTTCGACGCACTTCGCGTAGAACGGGTAGTACTTTGCATGGTCCGGTGCGAGCTCAAACCAGTGCGGGTACAGGTGCGCACCGATGAAGTCGAGTTCCTTCACGGCATGTTCGAGTTCGCGTACGCCGTCCATGCCGGTGAACGGATCTATGCCGATGAGACCTGAGAAGCGGTCAGGGTGCTTTGCAACTGCGTCAGCAACGACCTGCGGCGGCATGTGGTAACAGCCCTTGAGTCCCGGACGGCCGGACTTCGCCGCGATCAGGAAGCCGTGTTCGATGCCCGCCGAGTCCATGCGCTCGATCATCTCGTCAAGCGTCAGGCCGGCCATCAGGCTGTTCTTCGCCTTCATCTTGCCGGTGAAGAACTCATCGCCCCAGTCGGGACGGTGGGAGAGCGCTTCTTCTGTCCAGATGTTGACGACGGCGTCGATCGCTTTGATGTCACTCATGCGCTTTGGAATCCTTTCGGCAGGCCGGCATCGGGCGTAAAGCCGTACAGCGGTTCATCGGGTAACGCGCGGCTCAGTATATTACGAACGGACAGCAGTTTATCGATATCGATGCCCGTCCTGAGGCCCATTGCCTCAAGCATGAATACGAGATCCTCGGTGACGATATTGCCTGACGCCCCGGGCGCAAACGGACAACCGCCGATGCCGCCGAGCGACGAGTCAACGGTGGTGATGCCTTCCTCGATCGCGGCGAGCGCATTGGCGAGGCCAACGCCACGTGTGTTGTGCAGGTGCACGCCGGTAATCTTGTCTTTGCCAACCGCGGCCTGGACCTTGCGCACGAGCCTTTTTACCTGTGCCGGATTTGCGTACCCGGTCGTATCCGAAAGTCCGACTTCTGCAGCGCCTGCTTCGATGAGCCGTTCCGCCGAGCGTACGACCAGGTCTTCACTAACCGGGCCTTCGATGGTGCAGCCGAAGGCGGTGGACAGACCGGCTTCGAAGTGGGGCGGTGCGTCCTGTTCGGCGACAAGCGCAGCAATCGCTTTGACCTCGTCGACCATCTGGTCGTGGTTGCGGCGCACGTTTTTGAGGCTGTGGGTCTCACTGACAGAGAACGGGATCGAAATCTTGTGCGCGCCTGCCTTGATAGCGTTTTCGGCGCCACGCAGGTTCGGTACGAGTACTGCAACGGTCAGGCCAGGAATGTCGAGCGAGGCTTTGACGACCTCAGCCGTGTCCGCCATCTGCGGCAGGACCTTGGGCGGCACGAACGAGCCGACCTCGATCTCGGTGCAGCCGGCCTCGGCCTGGGCGCGGATCCACTCGATCTTTATATCGGTAGGCAGAATTGCGTCGATGCTCTGCAGGCCGTCGCGCGGGCCGACCTCGCTGACGAGAATATCAATGTTACTCATGAAATTTACTTAACAAAACAATACCTTGCAGGTAATGTGAATAAAGATATATGATTATAGCAAATGCAGCTCAGGCTTTTGGGGACTTTGTGAGCGACACCGCCGACAACCTGCCGCTCAGTGGCATCCGCGTCATCGAATTTTCGCACATGGTCATGGGACCGGCGGGCGGTCTCGTGCTTGCCGACCTCGGCGCTGATGTGATTCGCGTCGAGCCGATTTCGGGCGACAAGACGCGCACGCTCAAGGGTTCGGGTGCCGGCTACTTCGCGATGTACAACCGCAACAAGAAAAGCGTTCGGCTGAACCTGAAGTCGGAAGAGGGCGCGCAGATTGCGAAAGACCTCGTTGGCAATGCCGACATCCTGATCGAGAACTTCCGGCCCGGTGCAATGGATCGTCTTGGCCTCGGCTATGACGCGATGAGTGCGGCGAACGAGCGACTGATCTATTGCTCGACCCACGGATTCCTCCAGGGACCCTATGAACATCGCACGGCGCTCGACGAAGTCGCGCAGATGATGGGCGGGCTCGCGTACATGACCGGGCCGCCCGGACGACCACTGCGCGCGGGCGCGTCGGTGATTGACGTCATGGGCGGCGTCTGGGGCGCCGTTGGTATTCTGGCTGCGCTTGAAGAACGGCACCGCACCGGCAAGGGCAGACAGGTCAAAAGCTCGCTGTACGAGAGTACGGTGTTTCTGGTCGGCCAGCACATGGCGCAGTACGCCGTCACGGGCACGCCGGCAGCGCCGATGCCGGCGCGTATCTCGGCCTGGGCAATCTACGATGTGTTCGATACCAGCGATGACGAGAAGCTGTTCGTTGGTGTCGTCAGCGATACGCAGTGGATTACCTTCTGCGAAGCTTTCGGCTTCGATGAACTGCTGGCGAATGAGCATTACCGCGAGAACAACAATCGCGTGGCCGAGCGTGACGCCATCATGCCTGTCGTGCGCGAACGTTTCGAATCAATGACGCGCGACGAACTCATGGGTGAACTTGAGAAGAGCGGCCTGCCATTTGCGCCTATCGCCAGGCCCGAGGACCTGTTCGAAGATCCGCACCTGGCGGAGTCGGGCGGACTGCTCGATATGACACTGCCGGACGGCAAATCGGTAAGCCTGCCGGCCATGCCTTTCGAACTCGACGGTGAAAAGTTTGCGGCCAGACTGAACCCTCCCCGGCCGGGCGAGCACACTGATGCGGTCCTGACCGACCTCGGTTTCAGCGCCGAAGAGATCGAGCAGCTCAAGTCGGCAGGAGCGGTTTCCGGAGAACCCTGAAGCCGAAATTTGGCGCGGTGCCGTTTCATACAGTAGTCTGGTGCAGGGTTGCGGATGATCGCCAATGTCTGAAGATCAAGCGCAGTTAAGGGACGGATTCATTCTGGGTGCCTGGACGGTGTACCCAGATCGCGGCCTGTTGCAAAAAGACAGCGATACCGTACACCTCGAACCCAAAGTCATGGATGTGCTGCTGACCCTCGTGGCCGATCACGGCAGGGTGGTTAGCCGTGACCAGTTGGTCGACGCGGTCTGGGACGGGCGCCGTACATCGGATGACGCGATAGCGGCAAAAATCGGCGTACTGAGAAATCGCCTTGGTGACGACAGCCGCAATCCGACCTACATCGAGACCGTCCAGAAGCGCGGCTACAGGCTCAAGGCTTCGGCAACTTTGCGACCGCTTGCGGAGGCGGAACCTGCGGGCAGAAGGTCGCGCCTTACACCTGCTCGCATGCTGGCCGCAATCGTCCTGATCGCTTTCGTTGCGTTTACCGTTTACCCCGACCCGATTGATTCGATTGGCATTGTGCCGTTTCAGAACCTGAGTGCTGACCGCGCCAAGTTTCAGTACACGGCCGATGGATTTACCGAGGAACTCATGGTCAGTCTCGGTCGCGTACCGGAACTACGCATCAGGAAAGGAGTGCCCGCGGACATCGGCCAGCCTGCGCAGGACATCGCGAAGCAGCTGGGTGTCGACGCCGTCATATCGGGAAGCCTGCGCACGGATGGCGACAAGCTGCGCATAACCGTTGCAATGACCGATGCGGACGGCTACCAGCTATGGGCGCGGAATTACGATGGCAAGGCGGAAGAGATCTTCGATTTTCAGGTGCTGGTTGCCAACTACGTTCGTGAGGAAACCCTCGGAGTTGCGCCAGTGGACGTCGAGTTGGCCAGCAAGCCCGCAAACAAGGAGGCCGGCGACGCGTTTCTGCTGGGGCTTTCCGAGCTCGCTACGCGTAACTACGAGTCGCTGCAGCGGGCGGATGACTTGTTCCGCAAGACAAACGAGCTGGATCCCGCGTTCGGTCGGGCTTACCTCCGGCGGGCCGTTGCCAAGCTGCTGATTGCGGACTATGAGCCAGCGCGAAAGGAGCAGATTTATGACGAGGCACTTGCCATTGCGCGGCAGGGCGCTCTTAGTGACCCGGGAGTTCGTGACGCGATCCAGCTGATCCCGGCTTTCGTAAATCACCAGCGAGGTAACTGGGCGGAAGCAGAAGATGCATTCGCAGCGGCCTTCGAGTCCGATACTGTCTTTGCCGTCATACACCACTGGTACTCGCGCTACCTGGGCGACCTTGGACTGGTTGAAGATTCACTGCAGCACGCGCACAACGCATTGAGTCTTGAACCGGACGCACAGGTCATCAACAGTCGCCTCGCGATTGCCTACCTCTGGAACAACGATCTGGAACGCGCACAGGAGTTCTTTGAGGACGCCAACTCGAAGGGCGAAGGCGTACCCGATCATTATCTGGGTCTTGCCGTTTACATGCTGCGCGTCGGTCGACTGGATGACGCGCGTGAAGCCGTGCGTATGGCATTTCAGCTTGCCCGAAGGCCGACCGGCTGGGTCGACGCGGTGTTTGACAGCCTCGTCGAGCCTGACGATGTGGCGGCGCGTGCACATGCAGAGGCGTCGGTCGAAGCTGCTGTGGTGAACGGCGATATCGCGCCGTACGTTGCCATGACGATCTGGATGTTGTTTGGCGATGCCGACAGGGCGATGGATGCGGCGCTCAGCACGGCTACTGCTACCGGCGCGATCTACGAACTGGAAATCGTATTCATCGACGAATTCAAGGCGTTCCGCGAACACGACCGCTTTCCCGATCTGCTCGACAGCCTTGGCGTGACGCGCCATTGGCAAAACCTGGGTTGCGAATGGCGCGACGATGCCCTGCAGTGCGCTGACTAAAGCTCGGGTAACGCGACGATCAGCCCCGCAACGCCGAAGTCGTGCGACGTGTCAAAGGCGCCAATAAGAACATCACGACCCGTGTCATCCATCGCAAGCGCTACGAGGCCGTTCCAGCGGGCACCGTTGAGGGGCGCGAATGATCCGGCGCAGCTATTCGTCGTGAAGGTGGCGTCGTACAGGTTCCAGCTTGCGTCGATAATCGACACCTGGCCGTCGAGTACGCAACCCGTCTGCGAGTTTTGCTCGAATACCAGCCCGGCGCCGTCAATCGTCCAGACTTCGCCCTGGTTGTCGTAGCTCCCGGCTATTTCAGCAAGACTCGAATTGCGTGCGTACACATCCTGATATGTAAGCTCGATGTCGCCACCAAAATTCGTGCCGAGCGACGACACGCATGCCGTGGTTATTGGCAGCACGATTCGCTCGTCGATCGTTCCGGTTGCCGTACAACTCGACGATTCACTACCGTCAAAAATCGTACCGCCGAACGGGGCGAAGATCTCGTACTGTATGTTGATCTCCGTCTGGTTGCTCACGGTGAGCGTTCCGTGGCCAACATTGCCGAATGGGTCGAGCATGCGGAATTCGCCGGTTTCGGAAACGAACACGACGATTTCCGTGCCGGAAGGGCGTGTGCCCTGCCAGATACCTCCGGCGGAGTCGTTTGGCGGTGGGGGTGGCGGACCATCGTTGCCGCCGCCACCGCAGCCGACCAGGAGTGCAGTCAAAAACAGAATAGTGAAACGCATTGCAATACCTCCGCTTGGCGTCCTAGAAAAGGAATCCAACAGTCAGGATATAAATGGGTCCGCCAAGTGACTGCCCGGTAGTTGTGAATCCGACCGGAGTACCGAAGTCGGCGAAGTGCGCGCGCAAGCTCAGTGTCGTGTGTCGCCCGATGCGCGCCCCTGCGCCCAGGTAGCCACCGAACGTATCGGCGTCGTACGGCACAGACAGCTCGCTGCAGATGTACGCTGATTCGCAGTCGAGTTCAGCGAAGTCGACGCTGTACCAGCCGCCCCCAAGCTCGGCAAATACTCGTTGCTTTTCGCCGAACGCGAATTTCGCGGACGGCGTCAGGTACATGCCGCGCTGGGTTAGTGAGAAGCGCGTACCTCGCACGCTGCCGCCGGCTGAGAACAGGCCCCAGTCGACGCCGAGATGCACGGCCGTTTCACCCCAGCTCGCGACTGGTCGGTGCGCTGCCATTTCGAGGACGAAGCCGGTCTGTTCGAAACTGCCGCCTGCGGGAGGATCGAGTGCTTCGATATCGGCCCAGGACGCGACGCCCAGGGAAATGCTCCAGCGCCAACGCTGATCAGATTCATCTGCTGTTTCGTCCGGGTCCGCGACGCAGGGCGCGGCAAGAAATAGTGCGCAGCTGAAAATCAACAGGTTTCGCATTGGTACATCCCCGGTAGCTGTGGATGTTCAAATGCTGGACCTCTGAGGGCCGTGACGCCTGTGGAACGGCCGCAGGATTCCCTACGAAACGCTGACTTTTTCTACAGGTAGGCCCAGGACCGGCTCTTGCGGTTGCGCTCGCCGAACGACTCGATCGCGTCCCGGTACTGCAGCGTGTACTCGATGTAGTCGAGGCCGTTAAGCAGCATGTTGCGATCGGATTCGTAGATTGAGAACTCGAATACTTCGCCGCGCGGTGCATGGATCTCGCGCCTCAGCAGGTCGATAAGCACTCTGCTTGATTGCGGTGCGGTCTGCGTACTGTTGGCAAGAATTTCGATCTGCTCGGGTGGCAGCTCGATCGCCAACAGGCCATTGCGTGCGCAGTTACGGTAGAAAATTCGACCGAAGCTTTCGGCAATGATTGCGCGGATGCCGTAGTCATACAACGCCCAGACAGCGTGCTCACGCGATGAGCCGCAGCCCCAGTTCTTGCCGCCGAGAATAATCGAGGCGCCGAAATACTCGGGCTTGTTGAGGATGAAATTCTTCCTGAGCCCGATCTTCTTCATGTCGTCGTAGTTGTATCGCCAGCCGGCGAACAGTCCTTCGCCGAGACCGGACTTGCTGACGCGTTTCATCTCGCGTGACGGGATGATCTGGTCGGTGTCGACATTATCGATAATCATTGGCGCGACGACGCCCATGTGTTGGCGGAAGGCGCGCATCAGTGTTTTACCTCGCGTACGTCGGCGATGCGGCCCGCGATCGCAGAAGCTGCGACGGCTGCGGGGCTGGCGAGATGCGAGCGAACCTTGCGACCCTGGCGGCCGCGGAAGTTGCGATTGGTGCTGGTGACGACACGTTCTTCCGGGCCGAAACTTTCGCCGCCTGCGTTAAAGCACAGCGAACAGCCCGGTTCGCGCCATTCGAAGCCGGCGTCGAGGAAGACCCTGTCGAGTCCTTCTTTCTCGGCTGCTTCCTTGATCGGTCTCGAGCCGGGAGTGCAGATGGCACGAACGCCTTCGGCAACCCTGTTTCCGATCAGGATGGCGGCAGCGGCGCGCAGATCACTCAGGCGGGCGTTGGTGCAACTGCCGATAAACGCACCGTCAATCGGCAAACCGACGAGCGTCTGTCCCGCCTCGAGCCCCATGTACTCGAGCGCGCTCGCCATCTGTTCGCGCTGCTCGTTATCGACAGCGGTATCGAGCGCCGGAACCGTGCCATCCACGGGCATGGCGTGCGCCGGGCTGGTGCCCCAGGTAATCGTTGGTGCGATTTCCGCGCAATCGATGACTATCTCCTTGTCGAACTCGGCGTCGTCATCCGAGCGCAAGGTGGCCCAGTACTTCAGGCAGTCTTCCCAGGCGTCGCCGGTTGGCGCATACGGGCGGCCTTCGACGTAAGCGATTGTCTTGATGTCCGGTGCGACGATGCCTGTGAAGGCCGAAAACTCTACGGCCATGTTGCAGAGGGTGAAGCGTGCTTCGATATCCAGCGCTTCTACGGCAGGTCCCGCGTATTCCATCGCGTGACCGCGAGCGCCGTCTGCGCCGTACTTGCCGATCAGGTGGAGCACCATGTCTTTCGCGGTCACACCGGGAGCGAGTTCGCCTTCGAAGCGAACGCGCAGCTGCTTTGGTTTGATCGCGCGCAGTGTTTCGGTCGCGAGTGCGTGCTCGCAGTCGCTCGTGCCGATGCCCCAGCCGATGGCACCAAGCGCGCCGAGCGTGCAGGTGTGGCTGTCTGGACATGCGGCGATCAGGCCGGGCAGGGTGATGCCCTGCTCGGCGGAAATGATGTGTGTAATGCCGTGGCGTGCGTCGTTGATGTCGAACAGCGTCAGGCCCGCAGCCGTGGCTTCGGCACGCATGGTCTTGATAAAGGCTTCACCGCCCGGCATCAGCGTCGAGTCATTACGTCCGGGCAGGGTATCGACGATGTGATCCATCGTCGCAAATACGTGTTTCGGGTTACGGACCGATGTGCCGCGACTCTTCAGTGAGGTCAGGGCGACACTGCCTGTGCGCTCATGAATGAAAACCCGGTCGAGGTGTACGAGGCTGGTCCCGTCATCGAGTTTCTTGACGACGTGGGAATTCCAGATCTTGTCGAATAGCGTCTTGCTCATCGTAGTTGGTCCCCGGCGGAGGAGGCCGGGGACCAATACTTGTCACGCAGTCGCCAACCTAGAAACGCAGGCTGAATTCGACGCCCATGTTGCGTCCGCGGCGCATATCGCCGAAGAACGCACGCGGGAAGTTTGTCGAACAACCCGCGTCGCAGGCTCCCGGGGGTGCTCCGGCGGCCGTCGTGCTGGTGAGCACGCCGAAAGGTCCGCTGGCGTAAATACTCAGCAGAGGATCCTGTAACCAGCGGGTGACCATTGAAGGCGCTTTCTCGTCGGTCAGGTTGCGGCCGTAGACGCGTGCGGTCCAGCGGTCGCCCGCAATGCCGAACGCGAGGTCCAGTATCGATGCCTCAGGAACCCATGCCAGGTTGTGCACCTGTACCGGCTTCTTGTCTTCCCAGGAGTAGTTCGCGTTGACGAAGAACTCCTTGTCGGAACCGAACGGGCGGCGGTAGTCGGCGAACAGGCTGAACTGGTTCTCCGAGCTCAGCGGGAACTGGTTGCCTTTGATCGAGCCCGTGCCGTTGCCGTTGACGTTGTTGCCCGTGCAGGCAACAGCGTCAAGCAACAGTCCGCCACCAGACGTTGCCGTCCACTGGAACTCGTCACAGCCCTCGGTGAATTCACTGTCGGCCAGCGCGTAGGTGCCACCTATCGTGAGGTTCTCGCTCAGCGCGTAGCGCATGTCGAGCTCGACACCGAAGGTTTCGCCGGAACCCTGGTTGGTAACAACTGACGTCAGGGCGCCGCCGCCGCCGTCAGCGAGTGGGGTTGTGAGCTGGATGTCCTGGGCATCGATGAAGAACAGTGCTGCATTGATACGCATGCGTCCGTCCATGCCAGTCGACTTCAGGCCGATTTCGTAGTTATCCGAAACTTCCTGTTCGTAGGTGGTCGTCTGCGGTACCAGCGTTGCACCGTCGGAGCCGATTACGCCGCCAGGCTTGTAGCCCTTGGCGTAAATGCCGTACAGCATCGCGTTGTCATTCAGCGCGTAGTTGAAGGTCACGCGAGGTGCGACTTCGCTGAACTTGTTCGAGAATTGCGCGTCGATGTCGAGTTCGTTGCGAGCTTTGGTCTCCTCGAACCAGCGCAGCTCGAGAGACGCAGAAAACGCGTCGCTGAAGTCATGCTCGACCGAGGCGAAGATCGCGGTGTTTTCGACGTTCTCAATGCGGTGTGCCGGATCAATACCCTGGAACGTGATGTCTTTGATCTTCTGTTCCTGATCGTAATAGAAGGCACCGACCATCCAGCGCGTCGCATTATCGACCGGCGAGCTCAGGCGAACTTCCATTGAGTAGTCCTGCCAGTCGTCCTGCCCGGACGCACAGAAAGTACATTCGACGGTCTCGTTGGCAGGCGCCGGGTTAAACACAGACCACAGGTAGTTGACCGAGGTATGGTCGGAGTCTGAACCTGTCTTGCGCTCTTCGTCGCGCGTGGCGATCTGGGCCGTCATGGTCCAGCCATTGCCAAACTCAATGTCCGACTTGATGGACGCCAGCATGATGTCGCGGTGTACGCCTGAGAAGGCGAGGCCGTCATTCAGGCTGTATGGATTGCCGCCGGGGAAAAGTCCCGGAGGTACCGGAGAACCCGGGAACGGCAGGCTGAAGCCAGGCAGCGGCTGGTTCGGAATACCCGGAACAACGACCAGGTTGGTACCCGCTTCGTCATTCAGCTGCACCGTGTCACCGGGGCGATTGACCTCGCCACAGTAATACTGGTTGTTGTTCGTGCTGCCAGTCCACAGCCAGGCGGCGTTGGAGCGCGTGCCTGGCATGCAATTGTTGGATTCGGATGGCTGCAGGAAGAACGGACGCGTGCCGTCACGGTCCTGCTGGTAAGTAGCGCGCGCACTTACCGTCCAGGCATCTGACAGGGCGAGGTCGATGCGACCGCTGACCGAGGTCGTCTCTTCGTCGCCGACGGTCTTGTTGGTCACGATGTTCGTGTATTCACCGCCATAGCTGTAGTAACGGCCGGAAAGGCTCACGCCGCTGCCGCTTCTGCCAAATGGCATGCGCACCGCGCCGTAAATCTCCTGATCTTCGTGCTCACCGTAGCGAACTTTCAGGTCACCCGAGAATTCGTCACCGATGCCGCGCGTCACAAAGTTGAGGGCTCCGGAGTAGGTGTTACGACCGTAGAGTGCTGCCTGCGGGCCGCGAATAACTTCAACGCGTTCAACGTTGGCGAGATCGAGTGATGACAGGTCGCCCGGGTAGTAGATGCCGTCGATAAAGTAGGCAGCACCGGACTCAACGCCGAACTGGACACCAGCCAGGACGTTGCCCTGGCCGCGAATTACGGGGCGGTCAGTAGCACGGCCGAACGCTTTCGCGAAACTCAGACCGGGTGCAAATTTGGCAACGTCTTCGATGCTGCGGATATCGCGTGCTGCGATGTCTTCAGCGCCGAAGGCAGATACCGCGATCGGCACGTCCTGCAGCGACTCGTCGCGTTTACGGGCGGAGACGACAATCTCCTCGAGTGCCATGCCGTTCTGTGCGAGTGCAGGAGCGGGTGCGGTTGCAATAAGACCGAGCGCGGCAGCACCTGCCAGCATCACGGCAACACGGTTCGTATGCATCAAGAGATCCCCCTGATTTATGAGAATTATCAAAGTCGGTTTGCGCCGATGGTCTCAATCATATAACAATAAGGACTTAAAAGTATAACAATAGCTCTTTTCTGGTTCTAAACGGTGTCGGGGAGATATTAATGATGTGGCGTACCTTAAGTCTGCTGGTTCTCGCAGTACCTGCGATGGTCTTTGCGCAAGGCCAGGACTCGACCATGGCGGAACGTAACCTGCTGATAATGAACGAGATATTGCCGGGTCTCTACGACAACGCGAACCAGGCGTATTTCGATACCCGTCGTGGACTCGAGGCCGATGATCGGCACCCCAGGCTGCGGACGGAAATCAGCCGCGTCGATGCGCCGGCCTTTGGGGACTACGCCTACCTGTGGGTCAATACGCACACGACTGCAAAAGGGCCAAAAAGCAGTTACCGGATCGCGACGCTCAGCGCCGCTGATTCTTCAGACGAAGTTACGATGCGGCACTACTTCCGCATGTCGGGCGAAATTACCGCAGATGAGCTGGCTACGCTGACGCCGGAAGACCTGCGGCGTACCGAAGGCTGTGATTATTTCTTCAAGCGCCGCGCCGATCACTTCCGCGGCTCGCAGCGCGAGCGCGAATGCCAGTTCGAGTGGGACGGCGAGCGGGTCTACACGGCGAACACGATCGAAATCTCGAACAGTGATCTCTGGTTTGTCGATCACAAGTACGCTGTGGACACCGATGAACGAACAACGGGCGTCGACTCCGGCGAACCGTTCTGGCTGGAACGTGCGCGTCAGTTTCATTGCTATGCCGATATCCCGGGTGTCGCCGGCGGCCGTGATATTCCATTCGAACGTTATGACGGCATCACGATCCATGATCGTGGTGGCCTGGCGTTTTTCGATACCCGCGAAGACACGCCGCGCAAAATCGGGGTAACGCTGCGACGGGTGACCTGGCACGTGAACAACGAGGACAACGGCAACTTCAATCGCGATTCGCTGGTGTTGTACGTCATGGAGTTGCTATCCGATGGCAGCTACAAGACGCATTCGTACGCATTCACGCAACCAGATGCTGAGCGCATCGGCATGAACATGCAGTGGATGCTGGTCAACTGCGCGATAGTGCCGCGCGACGAGGCACGACCCGAACTGTAGTTATTCGTCGGCTTCGACGACCAAAGCCTTGCCGACATTCTTGCCGCTCATAAGGCGGGAAAATGCTTCGGGCGCGTTCTCCAGTCCTTCGGTTCGGTCTTCGAGGTAAGCGATCCTGCCGTCGCGCAGCCACTGGCTGACGTTTGCGACCATCTCGGCTCGCAGGTCTTCGTGGTCATAGACAACCATGCCGCGTACCGTGGCGCGGGCCTTGATGATGAACGCCGGGTTCGGGCCCGGCGGCATTTCATCTGTGTTGTACTGCGCCATCAGCCCACACAGCACGACTCGGGCGCCGACTGCGAGGCGCTCCATTGCAGCTTGCAGCGTATCGCCGCCGACGTTGTCGAAATAGACATCGATGCCATCGGGGCATGCTGCGTCGAGTTGTTCCCGCAGGTCACCCGATTTGTACGTGACGCAGTCATCGAAGCCTGCGGTTTCCTTAACCCAGGCAACTTTTTCAGGTGCGCCGGCAATGCCGACGACGCGGCAGCCCTTGACCTTTGCAATCTGGCCGACGAGCGAACCGACAGCGCCGGAGGCTGCCGAGACGAGCACAGTGTCACCTTCCTTCGGTTCGCCGAGACGCAGCAGGCCGGCGTAGGCCGTTAGCCCGGGCATGCCGAGAATGCCGACGAAGGTCGAGAGCGGGCCAAGATCGGGGTCCAGCTTGCGGGCCCGTCCGCCGTCGACGACCGGGTGCGATTGCCAGCCACTGTGCGCGGCAATGATGTCTCCGCCTGCGAAGTCCGGGTGCCGTGACTCAACGACGCGGCTGATAGCTTCGCCCGCCATGAGTTCGCCCGGGTGGATGGCACCGCTCAGATGGCGGCCGCTGATGCGCCCGCGCAGGTACGGGTCGAGGGAGAGGTAGATGGTTTCGCAGGCCAGCTGGCCGTCATCGGGTGACTCGACGGCCGATGTTGTAACCTCAAAGTCATCGGCGACCGGGACGCCGTCCGAGCGACGTTTCAAAAGGACGCGGGTGTTATTACTCATGGCCTGAGAGTCCAAGCTGTTATAATGATATATAAATAATACTTTACAGGGGCGACGCTTTGCTACAGGAACTTGCCGACACGGTAGGTGGAGAATTCGTCAGGACTGATGAGGCGTCCTGTGTGTTCTACGCGCAGGACGTTTACACGAAGGCTGCGCCGGCGATGGCTGTTGTCAGCCCGGCAAGCGCCGATGAGCTGGCCAGGGTTGTCGCCGCAGTGACGTCAGCCGGTCACGCGGTGATCGGACGCGGTGGCGGTATGTCCTATACCTCCGGGTTTGTTCCCAGGGAAGACGGCAGCGTTATCGTCGATACGCAGCGTATGAATCGCGTGCTCGAGATCAATCGCGAAGACATGTATGTGACGGTCGAAAGTGGCTGCACCTGGAAAGACCTGCATGCTGAACTCGACGGCAGCGGCCTGCGCACACCGTACTGGGGCACGTTGTCAGGCATTCACGCGACGGTCGGTGGCGGTGTTTCGCAGAACAGCATTTTCTGGGGGTCCGGCAAGTTCGGCACGGTCGCAGATTCTGTCGTCTCGATGGATGTTGTCCTGGCCGACGGCACGATCGTATCTACTGGCGCGAACGCGCGCAGCAATGGCACTCCATTCTTCCGGCATTACGGTCCCGACCTGACGGGCCTGTTCGCGTGTGACGCAGGCGCGCTTGGCATCAAGGCGACGATAACGCTGCGGCTGGTTCCCGAGTTTGAGCATCGCGACGGACTCGCGTTCGACTTTGCTGACTACGAAAGCCTGATCTCGGCAATGAGCGAGATTTCGCGTCGCGGCCTGGCCGACGAATGCTTTGCATTTGATCCGCAACTGCAGGCCGTACGCATGCAGCGCGAAAGCCTGATGAGCGACGTCAAGAAGTTTGCGGGCGTACTGAAATCAGCGGGATCAGTTTTCGGTGCGCTGAAGGATGGCGCAAAGGTCGCGCTTGCCGGACGTGGATTTATGAAGGGCGTGAAATTCTCGCTGCAGGTCATGATCGAGGATCGCACCGATGCTGCCGTGCAACACGCAGCGGGCGAAGTGCGCAGGATCTGTGCCGCAGCGGGCGCGACCGAAATTGAAAACAGCATTCCAAAAATCCTGCGCGCAAACCCGTTTACGCCGCTCAATAACATGGTGGGGCCGAATGGCGAACGCTGGGTTCCGGTACACACGATCCTGCCGCATTCAAAAGCGAAAGAAACCTACGCAGCTGTCATGGCATTGTTCGAAAAGCACGATGCGCTCATGGAAGAGCATGGCATTGGCTACGGCTTCCT
Organism: Woeseiaceae bacterium; assembly: GCA_965224725.1. Lineage (GTDB taxonomy): Bacteria > Pseudomonadota > Gammaproteobacteria > Steroidobacterales > Woeseiaceae > UBA1847. The sequence goes on along the minus strand of CBDCZZ010000002.1, from coordinate 1,566,208 downwards.
GCTGACGACGATCGCGAATAACGGCTTTGTGATCGAGCCCGTCTTCTTCACGCCCGACGAACTCAACGAGATTCATCGTGCGACGGTCGAAGAAAGTGTGTTGAAACGCATGCCGGGATTCGAGCGCAATCCGGAAGCACAAGCGGCAACCGCGCAGATCAGGGCGGAGCTGATCGATGTCTTCCAGGACGCGGGCGGCGTGCACATGCAGATCGGCAAGTCCTACCCGTATCGCGAGTCCCTGCGGCCGGAATCATTCCGCCTGGTGGAAGAACTCAAGAAGGTTGTCGACCCGAACGGTCGGATGAATCCCGGGGCACTCGGCCTCGGCTAGATCAGTCCGTCGTCAATCAGCTTCTGAATTGTCGAGCGTTGCGTGCCGATAAAGTGTTCGCGCGCCGGAACGAATGGTTCGCCATCCTCAAGCAGCGAGTTCGCCGGGTAGAAGCTGCCCGAGTAGGCCGATGCGAACAGTTCGAGTCTCTGGCGAGCAAAATAGTTGGGCATACCGGGCTTTGCGCGCGCGGCGCGCAGTGCGGGCAGGTCAATTTCTGCGTTTGCGACCATCGTCTCGCCCGTGTCGGCGCTTGCGAGTACGCGTCCCTTGTAATCGACAACCTTGGACATGCCATCAACTGACTGCGCCGGAATGCCTTCGCCGTGTACGCCTGCCGTATTCGCGGAGATCACGTAAACCAGGTTCTCCAGGGCGCGTGCACGCCGCGCGATTTCCTTGGGCGTCAGGTCCGGGCTGGATACTTCGCTGGTCGGGTGTAACACAAGTTCGGCCCCCCGCAACGCGTGAGCACGAACGATTTCGGGGAACAGGATTTCCTCGGATGCGCAGCAACTCAGACGGCCGATCTCGGTGTCGGCAACGGGAAAGACCGCGTCGATGCCGTAGATGTCCAGGTATTTGTCCCAGACATCGTGCGGTGTCGGCGCGAACATCGAAATCAGGCGGCGATAACGCAGGATGACGTCGCCGGATCGATCGATAACGAAACAGGCCTGGAAGTAGTAGCCTGGAAAGTTCGGGTCGGTCTCGTAGGCGTTGCCTGAAAGATAAATGCCGTGTTTCTGTGCGACAGCGGACAACGCGTCGTACTCGGGTCCGTCCGGCGCGATAGCAGCTTTCTCGGCCCAGCCATCGATCGTTTCGCCGACCGGGTAGCCGGTCATGAAGTATTCGGGCAGCACGACCAGTTTCAACGACGGGCCAGTGAGTACGAGCGAGCCACGAATCTGTTCGTCGATACGCGCGATTGTTGCCAGCATCGCGGCACGTGCTCCGTCGCGGTCCGTATGGTTGACGGAGTCGCAGCGTGTCTGCAGGGCGAGAGCGATGTAGCGATCGATCGACATTTCAGTCACCGGTGATTTCTACGAGATACACGTCGATCTCGGCGGCACCTTCGCGGACCTTCTTGAGCTCCTGATATTCGTCAGAATCCCAGAATGTCTTCGCAGCTTCCATGGAGGGCCATTCCGAAACAACGATCTTGCGATTGTCCGGGTTGCCCTCGAGTTGATCAACTGCGCCACGCATGCAGCGATAGCGGCCGCCGTTTTTCGCGATCAGTGCCGGCGCACGTTTCGCGTACTCCATGAACTGTTCGGGGTCAGTGATATCTGCCTGGATGAACATGAATGCGCCCATCTTCGCTTCTCCTTTAAATCAAATGCAGGCCCAGCGCCGCGCTCGCGAGCAGGCCAATCCATATCGTGACGACAAATGGTCGCGTGCCGTTCAGGCTGCCGCGGATGTCCGCATTGACGTCATCGCCGGCATCGCCGCCGGCGAGCTTCGCAAACGCCGGGCCAAACGGTTTCAGCTTGACGCGGACGATCAGACCGCAACCCACCAGGCCGCCGAAGATCATGATCTTGGCCGCGAGCCAGTACGGCCATGCGCCCGACGTCAGGTTCAGAATGCCGGCAGCCAACAGGCCCAGAGCCAGTGCGAGGCGAAAGAAAAAGTCGAAAGTTGTGAGCATCGCCTTGCCGCGACTCTGCGCCGCGACGTGCAGGGTGATGACCATGGTCAGCCATGCGAAGCAGGCAAGCCAGATCGCCGCCATTGTTGCGGCGCTGAAGGTGAACAAGCCGAGCTTCCACGCCAGGTGTGTGCCGAGCGGCAGCATCATCGTCATGCAGATGCGCGGCGCCTGGTCGAGTGCAAACAGCAGTTTGGCCATCGCGACGCGTGTTTCCGGTGATCGCTTTTCATCCGATACGTAGTAACTCGACGTAAACACGCCGAGGTCGCCGCCCAGCCAGTAGGCGAAGCCGACGATGTGCAGTAGTTTGATCAGCAGGTATTCGTTCATAGTTCGGCCAAAATACGTTCGGATATGGCGGCGGCACCGGCCTCAAACACGGCGCTCGTGACCTCGGGAACTTCGACCAGCTTCGCGTTCGGGATCATGCCGGCCGCAGCAACGGTCGGGTCGTGCAATGGTGACTGGGTTGCAAGGCAGGCGACGTCGGCATTCAGTCCCGCAAAGCGCTCACGACAGTCGTAACGAAATGCTGCATCGAATGCGAACCAGTCGTGCGTACCGGCGCGCAGGTGCTCTGAATAGAGCGCAAGCGCGCGCGGTAAGGGGACGTCAGCGACGCGATTGCCGACATTGAAATCCCAGACTCCCTGGAGGCTGTCCATCTCGGCGGTTGCCGGCATCGGCTGTGCCATCTTCTTGTGCAGTGCGGTTTGTTGCTCGCCTTCGAAAAACGGGATGTCGCAGAGGATGACCTTACGTACCCACTGCGGCGAGCTGTGAGCAATCTCAGCGGCAACCAGGCATCCGGTGTGAAAGCCAAGCAGGTCAACCTCGCGATTGACGCTCAGGAAACCGAGCGCCTCGACGACTGCGGACGCGTATTCGGCAATCGACAGCGGTTTTTCCTGCCGATCCGAGCCACCGTAACCGGGGTAGTCGGGCGCCGTGACATGACGACCTTTGCCGAGCATCGGCATCGCCGTTTCGAAGTACAGGCCGCTCGAAGGTGCCGGGTGCAGGCAGATCAGCGGCGGATTCCGGTCCTTGTCAGCAGGTTTGAAGCAGCGGACGTGAACCTGGCCGAATGAGGTGTCGGCGTAATGTCGAATGATGTCGCTCATGCAGTTCCTGCGCCCTCCTGTTTTTCAATCTCGGCCAGGTATCGACGCCGTGCGTAGCCGATCAGCAGGATGACCGGGATCCCGAACAGCGCCGGCACCGTTGCCACCGCATAATTGAGATGCTCATTGCCGTAAACATTGTCTGACAGCCAGCCGACCGTGCTCGGCCCAAGCAGCAGCCCGGAAAGGCTGATCATCATGTAATAGACGGCGACCGTCTGGCCGCGGATCGCGCCTGGCGTGATGTTCATCAGGCCGGTCACGCCGGTTGCCGACGTCATGGCGATACCGATCGTGTTGATGGCGTAGATGCCCATTGCGACATAGGGGCTTGGCATCAATGGCGCGATTGCGCCGGTGGGCACCATGATCAGGACGCCAATGATCATGATAAGCAGCGGGGCATCCTTGCGTCCCTGCGCATAAAGCTTGTCGTTCATCCAGCCCGCGATATTGACGGTCAGCGGTCCCACCGCCAGCAGCACGATGGCGTTAATCGTCGCGTATTTTTCCGCGGGCCAGCCCCAGGTGCGTTCAAATGTCGGAGCGAGCCAGCCCTGGCTGTAGGCAATGATCGTCATCACGCACACAAACGATACAAAGCTCAGGTATACGCCCAGCCGGTCGTAGACATGTCGCAGCATGTGCGTGAATTTCGGTTCGACATCAGATTCGGGGCTTGGCTGGCGTGTCGGCTCGCGCATGGTCAATACCAATAACGCAACAAGGACGCCAGGCAGGCCAACCACGATGAACGTGAACTGCCAGGGCGCGACGGCGCCGATCAGTGGCAGCGATATCTCGGGAACCGACTTGGCCCATGTCAGTACACCGGCGCTTACCAGTGACGCGATACCGGCGCCCAGCGAAAGAGCGGCCGTGTAAAACGCGATCGGCCGTCCACGCTTTTCACGTGGGAAACTGTCCGAGATCATCGACATCGTGCACGGGGACAGCGTTGCCTCACCGGCGCCGACTGTCATGCGCGCGATGAACATGTGCCAGAAGTTTTTTGCGAGGCCGGAAGCTGCCGTCGCCAGTGACCAGACCGCAATACCGGCTGCGACTATGAAGGTGCGCCGCTTGCGATCCGCGAGAATACCGAGCGGGATACCCATGGTCGCGTAGAAGATTGAGAACGCGAAGCCCAGCAGCCAGCCTATCTGCGTGTCGGTGAGGCCAAGATCGGCTTTGATCGGTTCAATCAGCAGTCCAAGGATATAGCGATCCACGAACGACAGGATGTACGCCACAGTCAGGACAATGACCATGTACCAGGCGTACTTCGAACTCGGGTATTGGCGTTCGGCGCTCATTGTTTTTCCTTATTCAGCAGCCGGAATCTTGTATATCACGACGAGGTTGTCGTCGAAATCCACGATTCCGACTTCGCGACCGACGCGGCCATCATGCGTGTGCAGTTCTTCTTCTTCGTAGACATGGCAGCCGATCTCGCGCGCGCCATCACAGACGGCATCGACGTCGCCGACTTCGAGGACGATTGCCGAGCGGCGAGGGTGTGGCACGGGTGCCAGTTCGGCAGGTACTTCTGTCAGTGCCATGACGCGAACCTGCGATTCGGTATTCAGGACGGCAAAGCGCAATTTGTCCTTCTTGTCGATCTCGAACACCGGGTATGAGTAGGAATCGTCGGGCGAGTCTTTTACGAACGCAACTTCGAATCCCAGAACGTCGCGATATAGCCGCAGCGATTGCTCGATATCGCGAACCAGAAAGTTGCCACGCTGGAAACGGAGGTAGTCGTTCTTTGCCATGATCAGTCCTTGTCGTGGGGCCCGCGCCGGATGCGTACCAGCGCGATACCGTGATTACTGCCGTCATACAGGCTTGCGAGCGCGTCAGGCAGGGCATCGAAGCCGTTGAAGATGTGCTCGGCCGGCGTCAGATCTCCCGAGCGCAGCCAGCCGGCCATGTCTGCTTCGGCACGGTCGAAATCGTCGACGTGGTTGTAGATGAAGAAACCCTGCATCGTTGAGTTGGTGCGACGCAGCCGCGTGTAGTTTGTGAGGCCGAACGGTTCGTCAAGCAGGTACTCGGAAATCGAACCGCACAGGACGATGCGAGAATGCATGCGCAGATTCTCGAGTACGGCGGTCAGCGTCTCGCCGCCAACATTGTCGAAATAGAGGTCTATGCCATCCGGGCATGCGGCTTCAATCATTTCGCCAATATTGCCTTCCTTGTAGTCGAGTGCGATATCGCAGCCCAGGCGTTTTATCAGCTCGCACTTTTCGGGGCCGCCCGCGATGCCGATGACCTTGCAACCGTGAATCTTTGCGAGCTGCACAACGTGAGTGCCGACGCCACCGGCGGCGCCTGAAATCACGACGATGTCGCCTTCCTCTGGTTTGCCGCAGTCAATGAAACCGAAGTAGGCCGAGAATCCGGTCATACCCAGCGAACCGAGTGCGACCGAGTACGAGCGACCGAGGTCTGGCAACTTTCGGAATTTCTCCTGCGGTGTGGCTTTGGTCACCTTGTACGTTTGCCAGCCACACTGGCCCTGCACCCAGTCGCCGACGGCGTAGTCAGGATGATTCGACTCAATGACTTCTGCGACCGCGCGGCCGTGAATGATATCGCCGATGGCGAGTGGCGCCTCGCCGGCAACCGACTCGCCACTCATGTACATGCGCATCACAGGCGCGAGATTGATGTAGTACGTCTTGAGCAGCATCTCCCCGTCGTCCGGGGAGGGGATGTCTTCCTCGGCATAGAGGAAGTCGTCGCGCACGACATTGCCGTCGGGCCGACGGGCAACGCGCCATTGGCAGTTGCGGTCTTCTCTCACGTCAGTCGTCGGTGATGCGCAGGACCTGGTTCATCTCGAAGAAGTAGCCATCCGGGTCGAACAGCGAGCATGAAACGAAATGCTTCATGCGACCGTCATGACCGCGTGTCGACCATTCGTGAATCTCCGAATGGATATGCGTACCAAGCTCGCGGGCGGCTTCACAGCTCGCCGCGGCGTCTTCGGCTTCCACAACAAATGTCGGGCTGCCATAACCGACTGTCGTAGGAATCTCCTCAGGCGCCGGAAGTGGCGGATCGACCCACTGCAGCAAGCCGATCATGCCAATAACGGGGTCATTCGCCTGCATGATCGTCAGGTGCGTGACGTCACCGGCCTTGCCAGCGGCAAGACCGGTGCCCGACAGCGTGAAGTCCGTATCCATCCATACGGTCATACCCAGGACTTTCTCGTACCACTCCTGTGACTTCTTCACGTCGCGCACGATCAGTGTTGTGCGCTTGACGGTACTCGCCACGATCAGTCCCGTTTCGGCGCGGTGCGCTCGCCTTCGCGGATGCGCTTGTAGTAAATCCAGCTGGTCTCGTTGCGACGCGGGTCGTCAGCGGGCGGCGGAGCCGTGTACTCAGGGTAGTGCGCTGCGATTTCCGCTTTCATCGTGTCCGAAAGATCGTCCCACGAATCGAGTTTGCGGCCTGCCGTGTGCATGTAGATCACGCCTTCACGACCGTTCATCATCATCCACGGCAGCCAGTCGGACATGCGGGCCCAACCGACCTGGACGTCGGCCGTCGTTGTCTCTTTGCTGAACAGGGACTCGGTGTCACCGAAGAAGTTGAACATTTCGGTCGCGTGATAGGTGCCGCCGATTTCCTTCTGGTATTCGCTCGCCAGCGGGTTCGGGTACCAGAGCGGTACTTCGGACGTGGTCCACCAGCGATCGCCGAGAATGTCGCCCGTGAAAGGTCGGCCCTTGTACGGCGTGAAGTTCACCGGGTCATTGGCGACATGCAGCACATCGACAACCTCGCCCGTCCACGGGTTCTCCCACTTGGACAGTACTTCGCCGGTCTTTGGATCCTTGTAAAGCAGGATTTCACGCGAAACCAGCTTGTAGCCTTCGCCCTTTTCGGGGTCCGTCACCGTTGAACAGGAGCGCACATTCATTCCTTCTACGGCAAACAGGAGCTTGTCTTTCTCGCCCTGGCGGCGGGAGTAGGCGCGACCGTGCCACCAGTAGGTGATCGGTTCATTGTCGACCGTCGAGCAGCCGATCTTGCGACCGATGGTCAGTGCGTCGTCGGGATCATTGGGATCCAGCTGCTCGGCAATAGCCGGTGATGAAACGAGAATCGTTAAACAAAACAAAGAAATACACGAGAACAGACGTGCGGTCATTGGAGCTCTCCCCTGAAGGAATGACGAATAGGATATATTGTTATATGATTGAGTCATTATGCCCTTTTCGGGCAGTTTGTCCAGTAACACCGGGGGGCAGGGGGATTCGGATTCGAAACTTCATAATCGCGGCTGTCGCGATCGGGATGACGCCGCTGTCGCTCAGCGCCGCGGGCGAGGATACGCTGGTGCGGCGTACTACCCTGATCGTTGCGGATGTCGAGAAGTCCATTGAGTTCTACCGCGACGTGCTCGGCTACAGCCGTTGGTATTTCAACGAGGGCGCCGTGACGGAGGGCTCGATCCCGTCGTCTGCCGAGACCGGCGACCCGAGCATTTTCGCGATCATGAAAGGCCGCGATCCATGGATCGGTATGGTCGGACTGTTGCAGAAGGGCCATGCGCAGACAGTTGACGTGGATCCCGCGCGATACTCCGTGGAACCCGGCGACGTCATCCTGATGATGGAAACGCAGGACCTCGACGGGATCTACGCGAGGATGCTGGAGGCTGGTACGCCAATTTGGAAGCACCCGGTCACAACCACAGTGACCGGTGCGGGCGGTAAGCAATGGGACGCGACGTTCCTGTTCGCGTTTGACCCGGACGGGCACCTGCTGGAAATCAATCAGCCACACAATCAGCCCCCGGAATTCGAGGGCCAGAGGCGGGCATTCGCCGATACACGTCACGGACAGCTCCACTATCGATACACCGCGGCTCGCGACGCTGTGCCGCTGGTATTGCTGCACCAGTCGCCACTCTCCGGGCGCATGTATCGCTCCCTGATTGATGAGCTGGCGCCTGGCCGCCAGGTGCTGGCGCCGGATACGCCTGGATACGGAGAGTCCGATGGGCCTGCCACTCAGCCCGAGATCAGCGATTACTCCGATGCCATGATCGACTGGCTCGACAGCCTTGAAGCGCCACAGGTCGACCTGTTCGGCTATCACACGGGCAGCGCGATAGCGGCTGATCTTGCCGCTCGCTACCCGGAGCGAGTCCGCAACGTTGTGCTGATGTCAGTGCCACTGTTTGACAAGGCATTTCTTGACGACTGGCAGCCGGGACCGCCTGAGCTGGCCGAAGATGGTTCCCACCTGACACGCATGTGGGACAGCAGCTTCGACAATCGAGATCCGCAGCAGGACCTGGAGATGATCGCGGTAACGGTCGCCGAGAAACAACGCGCCGGCAGTCACGAGTGGTGGGCGCTTGGAGCCCTTAAACAATTTGATATGACCGCAGCGCTGAAGAACATCCGCGCGCCGGTCGGAATAGTAATCCCGGGTGACGGCCTGCAGGAACGAACGCGACAGGCTGCCGCTTTGTTAACTCCGCACGACATCGTTGCAAGGCCGGAATGGGGATACGGCATCTTCGACACACGATTCGGGGAAATTGCGGAAATCATCGAATCCCTGCTCGATACAGACGAAAAATCAGAAGGAGCAACAAATGAAACTGACGAGTAATGTCAGCCGCTGGCTGCTCGCGCTGGCGGTTTTGGCACCGCTGGCCGTGAATGCCGGTGATCGCCTGGACCCTGACGATCCCGACGACGCCATCAAGATCTCACGCAAGTGGAGTTGTTCACTCGTTGACGGTGAGCCGGTTATCTACTGGTGGTCCGGATCCATGTATTCGCGGGTTCCCGGCGAACGCGACCGGCTGCTGTTTAACGTGCAGGGTATGAATATCCGCACATGTGGAACGGTCACGGACCCGGTTCGCGGCGAAGGCTATCGTTCGGTTTCGAGGGAAGTCATGTTCTATCTCGATCCCGAAACCAACGAAGTCCTGCGTGAATGGGAAAACCCGTGGACCGGTGAGATCAACGAAGTCATTCACGTCGCCAACGACCCGGTGAATGCCCGCCGTCCTTCCTTCCCTTATGACGCCGACGGTAAACCGCTCGCGAAATTCCGCGGCACTGTCAAGAACGGCCGGGTCTTCACGACAGGCGCTGTGCCGTTGTTCTACACGAACCCCATGGGTGGCGACTACCAGGAATATGTTGGTGGCTCGTACCACGCGATGGAGATGTTCAATTCATTCGCCTATGAGGACGAAGTCTTCGATCCGGAGGTACCGTCCAACATGAAGAAGTCGCTCGGTTGGGCTCGGGTTTCGAAATGGCTTCCCTGGATGGAGATGGGTGACCGGGTTGGCATGATGGTTGCGACAACGGTCGGCCGTCGCATGAAGGACTTCGATTCGCTGCCCGATGTCGTCAAGGACGAGATCATGCTGAACCACCCGGAGTACACGGAAGCACCGCCGCTGGATGATGATCGGCCCAACGACACGACGTGGACGATTACAAAGCGTGCAATCGATGCGCGGCGCGCAGAGGAGGGCGAAAAATGAGAATCGCAAGAATTTTGATCGCCGCAGCGGCCTGCTGTATTGCGGCAAACGCGATGGCGGATGACAAGCTCGATATGAGCGATCCGGACGATCGCTTTACTGTCTGGGCGAAACTGCAATGCCGCCTGACGCCGAACAAGCCGGTTCTCTGGTGGTGGCACGGCAAAATGTACAGCCGCCGTTCGGGTGAGAAGGACCGAGCGCTATTCAATGTCCAGGGGATGAACATTCGCAATTGCGATTACCGCGTGGACGATGTGCGTGGACCTGGGCTGAGGTCGGTATCGCGTGAAGTGCTCCTGTACCTGGACCCGGAAACCAACGAAGTCCTGGATACCTGGGAGAACCCGTTCACGGGTGAGACGGTTGAAGTCGTGCACGTACACAATGACCCGGTGAACATGCGCAGTCACATGTGGGCGCGTGACGAGAACGGCGAGCCAAGTGGTATTGGCGACGATCTCATGGCATTTGACGACATGTTGCTGGACGGCGGTGGCGCGGCGAGGTTGTTCTACAAGAACCCGCTGGCGGGCGACTACCAGCAATACATCGGCGGCACCTACCACGCGATGGAGCTCGGTGCGTTCAGCGCCAACATCGACCAGGCGCTTGATCCGGATAGCGACACCATCGATGACGTGATGTTGTCGTGGGGCAGGGTTTCAAAATGGCTGCCATGGATGAAGATGGGTGATCGCGAAGGGGTTGTTGTCTTCAATACGGCCGGAATGCGCCTGCAGAACTGGGATGACATGCCCGACGTGATCCGCGATGAGATCGAGGAGAACTATCCGATTTATCGCGAGCCACCTCCGGTTGATGACGATCGTCCCAATGAGACGTCCTGGGTGGTGTTCAAGCGGCACATCGAGGAGAAGCGCGAGCGCGAGGGAACCGTGAGTGGCTCTGCGGAACACTGAGCGATCCTGGGGCTCACTCAGCAAGTGGCTGCACTGGACGATCGCCGTATTGATGATCGCGGCGATCGTCTGCTCGGTCTGGGCGGATCAGCTTGACCCTGAAGTCGACTGGCATCGGACCCTGTGGCAATGGCTGATCATGAAGCTGCACAAGCCCATTGGCTTTACCGCCATGGTCCTGATCTTCGTGCGCTTCGTATGGATGCTGATGAACCCACGACCGGCATTACCCGAAAGCATGAGCCGCAGCGAGGTGATTGCCAGCAAGCTGGTGCACGTGACGCTGTACGGATTGATGCTGGTCGTACCGGTCACCGGCTGGTTCATGTCCCAGTACGCAGATTCGGCGGTGGACTTCTTTGGCGTGTTTTCCGTTGGCAATATCGTTGCGCCCGACAAGGACATGGTCGGGCGACTGCATCCTTTTCACGTCTGGCTCGGTCTGACGACGGCCGGTCTGGTGTTGCTGCATGTACTCGCGGCGTTGTTCCACGAGTACGTGCGCAAGGACGGTGTGCTGAGTGAAATGCTGCCGGGCAGAGAAGCGCGGGAAGTGGACTAGAGCCACTTCCTGCGCCACCACAGGAAAGGTCCGGTAAAGACGAGCACGAGCGCAAAGAATGTCAGCACGTCGCTGATCCAGGGGAATGCCGGATGAATCGCGTGTCCGGTATGGATATCCGCGAGAAACAGAAACAGTGGCATACCTTCAAGCGGCGGCGGTTTCACATCGGTCATCGCTACAAGCCCGGGCGTCTCGCCGCGAAACACACCCTGGCTGTTCTTCAGGCACCAGTCGTCACCGCAACGAGAACCGGAAGAAATACCGGTAAAGGGCCCTTCGACAGCCGACCAGGAGCGCCCGTAGTCGTTTGAGAAGTAGCTGGCGTTCAGTCCCGCCCCGATAAACAGCACGTCATCGACCCGGAACATGTTCAGCGAATTGCCGTAGTCGGCTTTCTGGATCGGGAGAGTGTTGTCGCGGAGCCAGGTCCGCGCGTCATCCGTCGATCGGTACAGGCCCTTGCGTGTCACGAGCAACAGGTCACCGGAATCATCCGTCGCCGCAACGACGTCCTGGATATCGCCGTCAAGAGAGCGCATCGAAAAGCCGGCTGGAACGACAGCGGCCGGGACAGGGGTGGATTCCGCCCACTTGTACAGTGCGCGAATATGATTGCCGAATATCCCTGTAACCGACACGTAGAAGATCGGAATGAGCGCCAGCAGGCCGATAATCGGCGCATGGCTGCGATAAAGCCACGCAGTTGTTCGACGCTTGCGAGCAGCGGATACGCGTCCCGGCCGCTTGCGCCAGCGGCGTCGCATGAACCAGTAGAGGAATCCGGAGAGTGACAGGATTATGAGCGCAAGGCCGGAAAAGTCATTGATGAGAACGCCGGCCGCGCCCTCCACAAGGCCGTGGCCGAAGTGCATGTTCAGTATGAATCGGCTGAGTGGCACGTCACCGCTGATGACGGGTTCGATAGCAGCCGTTTCACGCCATTCGATATCACCGGTTGCCGGACGAAGAAAGAACACCTCCGATCGCGCGGTGACGCCAACCAGTTCGCCGTCTCGAGCGCTTCGGGATAGCGAGTTTACGACCTTACCTTCCAGCGCGATGCGAGTTGCCGGGCTCTGAAGCGACTGCCGCCAAACGCCATCATCCGTTGCGATCAGATCGCCCGATGGGTCGTGTACGAGGCTGAGAATCTGTGGCGAATAGTCGAGGCCGTCGAAACTGATTTGGGCCCAGGACTGACCGCCATCGCCGCTGCGCCAGAGGCCGCGCTCGGAACCGCCGAGCCAGCGATTGTCGTCCGCAGGGTCGACAAGGATCTGGCGCATGTAGGTGATGCGTATGAATCGCGTCAGGTCGGGTGAGCCCCATGCTTCGGGGACAGTGACCTGGTTGGGGATACGCCAGTCCGGATGGTCGAGAACGATGCCCGTGGCCCCGAGGATGGTCAGCCACAGAGCGGCGGCGAGGCCGAGCCAGCGGTGGATCTTGCCGAGCAGATTGCGGCTTCGTCTGGGCTGTTTGTCGGGATTACTCAATTGCATTGCCATCTAAAAAGAATTATAGTTATATCATTAGAACAACATAATGTAAATCAATCACTTAGTTCATTCGCCGTGCGCCGGATTGCGCGCTCGGACTGTCAACCAAGGGGGATTCGATGATCCGCAATGCATCAAAACTAGGCCAGATTTCGTTCCTGGCGGTGTTGGCTGCCGGCCTCGGTGCGCCAGTATTCGCACAACAGGACGATGGTGCCAACAGCATAGAAGAGGTGATCGTCACCGCACGTAAACGCGAGGAAAACCTGCGCGACGTGCCGGTTGCCGTTTCGGCTTTTTCAGAAGCAACGATGGCCGAGGCCAGCATCTCGGACGTGCAGGACCTGGCGCTGATCAGCCCGGGACTGTCATACAGGGAAGGCTTTGGTCGTGCCACGGGTAACGCCAACAACCGTCCTTCAATCCGCGGCATGTCGAGCATCCTGGGTGCACCGAACGCGAGCTTTTTTGTTGACGGCATCTATGTGAATGGCCCGATCACGGCCTACAGCATGGAAAACCTGGAGCGTGCCGAGGTCATTCGTGGTCCGCAAGCCGCGACTTTTGGCCGCGGAACATTTGCCGGCGCCGTCAACTTCGTGACGCGTCGTCCGGGCGACGAGTTTAACGGTCGCGTAAAAGTCGAAGCTGGCGATCATGACACCACGGAGATCAACGGCTTCATATCGGGCCCGTTGGTCGCGGGTGTCCTCGCGTACGAGATCAATGCGCGTCATTATGACCGTGGATCAGACCCTAAGTATCCGAACCAGGCGCCGAACGGCGGCAAGATCGGCGCTGAGCAGACCACGGCAGTGGGCGTCAAGCTGAACTGGACGCCAACAGATAGCGCGAGCATCTACCTCAACCTGCAGTATTCCGAGGATGAGGACGGGACCTTCGCCTACGGTCAATGGAACGGTGGCGACAACGGACCTGATGACATAAACACGAGTTCGCCCAACACCAGCAATTGTTTCGGGCCGACATTCCTGTTCTCCATCTTCACCGCCAATCGCAGCCGTGGCTACTGGTGCGGCCAGATCAATAGTCCGAAAGCATTCTACGAAGACCTCGGCGGTTTGAATGGCGTTGAGCGCGAAACACTGACGGCAAACGTCATTGCCGATTTCGAGCTGGGTGACTGGTTGCTCACCTCGGCGACCGGATACACGACTTACGATTACCAGAACGCATTCGCCGCGATTTACAGTGGCGCTTCGGTAAGCTGGAGCGGGGCGGATGGTAACAAGACCCTGTCACAGGAAATCAGGTTGTCGACGAATACTGACAGCGCCGCACGGTTTACGGTTGGCGGTTACTTTTACCGTCAGGAATCGGGCGATGGCTTCAGTACATCGTTCAATCCGTTGAACACGAGCCCGGGCGATATCGACCTCGCCGCGGTGGCATTCTCTGATGATTCCGAAGTCCAGAACGTGGCGGTTTTTGCGGGCGTCGATTGGGATCTTGACGATCGGCTGACCTTTTCGGCCGAGGTTCGCCATCAGAAAGAAGATCTGAAGCTGGCCGGTACCAATGCGGCCGGTAATCCGACGTTTGACGGCTCGCCAAGTATCGACTTTTCGGCCACGCTGCCCAAGGTCGCGCTGAGCTTTGCCGCGACCGATACTGTAAATCTGTATGCGGCCATCGCGACCGGCAATTCGCCGGGCGGCTTCAATGAAAACTATTACGAGTCCCGCTTTGTGCAAGCCGAGCGCGACATTTTCGTTGCGACGCGCGGTACCTATGACGAGTCTGACGTTACGTCCTACGAGGTTGGCATGAAAGGCCTGTACTACGACGGTGCGGTTGCCTTCAACGTCTCTCTGTACCAGAACGATTGGGAGAAGCAGGCACTGACAAACTCCGATGCCCTCACACAGGTCGCTTCGGGTACCCAGACGACGGTCGCCTACATAACCAATGCAGGTAAGTCTTCGGTAACGGGCGCGGAAATCGAACTGATTACTCGCCCCACGGACTATCTCGACTTCTCGCTCAATTACGCATGGGCTAGGGGCGAGTTCGACGACTACCTGGATGAGAATTTCCGCGACCTGCAGGATACCAATGGTATTTACACGGGCCTCGACGTTAACGGCGATCTCATCGTCGACACTGTAGACCCGGACGGCCAGGTGAAAGGCAACGCATTGCCGCAGACGCCGGAGCATATGATCAGCCTGTCTACGAATTTGCACTGGCCGATGGGCGCCGATGGCGAAGGCTATATCCGTATCGACTACAGCCACGAGTCGAAGCGCTATGTTCAGGCGGCCAACCTTGCCTGGATCGGCGCTTCTGAAAATGTGAATGCCCGACTGGGCTGGAGAAACGACAACTGGGAAGTCAGCCTGTGGGCGAAGAACCTGACCGACGACGACACGCCGGAAGTGGTCACGCGATTGCTGGACTTCCGTCAGTTCCTGCTGATGCCGTCCCAGGTACGTGCAAGTGGTTTGCGCTTCAGCTTTATCCGCGACTTCACGGTAACCGCACCGCGGTCTCGCGAAGTGGGTGCGACGCTGACCTACCGCTTCTGATTACGGTCGGTCAGCATGCACCTCAACGACGTGGATGCGAATCCCGTCGGGGTCATACATGACCAGCTCTGACTCGCTGCCGTCGGCCGACAAGGTCGGCGGCAGCAGTATTTTTACTCCCAGCTCCTGCGCCCGTTCATAGACCAGGGCAATATTCGAGCTGACTATCGCCATCATTCCTTCCCCCGTGGCCATCGTTTCCGGCCCGGGCCGCTGCATCGCCGGTAACGGCGGATTGTCAATGTGCAGGAGTCCTATCATGGCGCCGGTCAGTTCCCGGCCATCGACTTCTTTTGCGCCCCGCAGCACCACGAAATGCGCTGTGCGTCCTTCCTTCAGTTGCAGTTGCTCGAGAACCGCGGGCCGCGAAATATCTCCGTCAAACCCGACCTCGTAGCCAAGGACGTAGCTGTAGAATCGCTTGCTCGATTCGACATCACTGACGACCAGCGCCATGCGCAGCATCACCGAGTCGGGAAACTCCTCCGCTTGTTCGTCCGCGTGACCCGCGGTCAGGGATAATGCGGCGAGTACGCCAAACAGCATTTTGTTGCCAGCGGTCATATCAAGACTCCAGTTGACGAATATTGGGTACAGCAATGTGCAGAACGGCGGCCGACACGAGGTGCAGCAACGCGATCATGTAGAACACGGATTCGTAACCGGACTGCGCGATCATGAGGCCTGCAATGATGCCGAGTACGCTGCCGCCGAGACTGCCAACCGCGCCGAATGCGCCCCAGACCGTTGCGACCTTGGCCGCCGGGAACAGGTCCGCCGGGACCGTGAAGAACGCCGAGCTCTTGATCTGGATCGCAAACATCGCGAAACAGATCAGTCCCAGTGCGAGCATTGCCGACTCGGCCTGTACCGCGGGAATAACCACGAGCACCATACTGGCGCCGAGCCAGATGACGGCCTTGCGTGCAAAGTTAACGGTGTATCCCCGGGCAACCAGTTTGCTCGACAGCCAGCCACCGGTCAGAGCGCCGAGATCGGCCGCCACCCATGGCAGCCACGCGAACATCGCGATGTCGCGAAGATTGAAGCCGCGTGCTTCGATCAGGTACGTCGGCAGCCAGAACAGGAAGAAGTAGAACGGGAAATCGCTGACGAGTCGTGACGCCATGATGCCCCAGAACTCACGATGTTCCATCAGTGAGTACCAGGGCTCCTTGCTCTCCTGCTCCGAGCGCTCGGCAAGAATCATCGCGCGTTCTTCCGCCGAGATCTGCTTCGAATCTTCGGGCTGGCTGAACCAGCGATTCCATAGTACGACCCAGACCAGCCCGAGCAGACCAGGGATGATGAACGCCCAGCGCCAGCCGAGTGTCTCCATGATCCAGACCGCAAGCGGAGGCGTGATGATCGCGCCGAGACCGGCGCCGAGCATGAAGATACCGACCGCTGTTGAACGTTCTTTGGCGGGAAACCACTGCGCGACTGCCTTGGTAGCGGCCGGGAAATTTGCGGCTTCGGCTATACCGAGCGTGACGCGTAAGGTGAAGAAACTCCAGACGCCGCGACCGAGCGCGTGCAGCACCGTGGCGACCGACCACATGATCGCTGCAATCGAAAAAGCGCGTTTCGTGCCGAGCCGGTCGATGATCGGTCCCGAGACGAGTTGTCCGATGCCGTAGGCAAACAGGAAGCCACTTGTGATCAGTCCGTAGTCGGCGTCGTCGATTGCAAACAGGTCCCGTACCACAGGGGCGACGACACCAAATACCGAGCGGTCGATGTAATTGATCGTCGTGATGACCGCGAGCAGGATCGCGATTCGCCAGCGCATTGCCATTAACCGTCTCCGCAGATCTGGTGGATATTCGCGGCCTCGTTTGGCGCCCACAATTGTGTGCGTCTGAGCATCTCGGTCGCGAGACACAGATTGCTGGAGAGCATCGGCCGCTCGGCATTCCTGAGCGCTTCGATCGTCGGCATGCCCGTGCCGCTCAGCAGGATCACGTCCGCATCGGCGGCATCGAAACCGGCCAGGGCGGCAGCTACCTGGTCGTCGGTGATGCCGTAGATAGCGCGTGTGTCGTCGCCTACATCGATGCGCTGGAATGCGACGACATCGAAACCAAACTCGGACCAGTAGCCGATCGCGGCATTACAGAGATCGTCGGGGTAGGGCGCAAGCATCGCAATCTTGCGTGCGCCGTGACCTTCGAGTTCACGGCGAATGGCCTGGGTTGCAGTTACAACCTGGACGCGGTGCTGCTGTTCTGCCTGCTCACGTAACTCGTCTTCTCGCTCGTGGCCGACCAGGTAGGACGATGCCGTGCACGAGAAAGCAAATCCGCGCAGCGGCATCGTGTCGTAACTGCACATTGTTGTCGCGATGTTCTCGATGTACTCGACAAGGCGTTCGGCCGGGGACTCACCGCGGCTGGTCAGGCGCGTGAACATGGCACGCGCCGGGCCACGGAAGAACTGCTGAAACTCGATGTCGACTGTAGGGTTTGCCTGCGGCGTGCCGACGCCGATCAAAACGTCATTCAATTTCCTTTGCCTCCCTGAGACCGGTAATCATTGATGAACGCAACAGGAAGTCGCGGCAGCGTTCCGGATCATTGGCAATCGCCCGGTGATTCTCCAATCTTGCGAGTTGTTCGCCGCGGTCCATCGTAGCCATGCGTTCACGATTTGCGGACGCCTGCGGAATGATGCGTTGCGATGCCAGTGTGTGTCGCTGCCGGTCATAGCGATCCAGCAAAGCATCGTCGGCGCCGCTCAATACGCGCAGCAACTTGTTGGCGAGATTCATCGCGTCGTGGATGCCGCCGTTCATGCCCATGCCGCCGCTTGGCGGATTGAGGTGTGCCGCGTCGCCGGCAAGCAGCACGCGGCCGACGCGAAAGCGGTCCACGCATCGTTCGTGTACTCGATACGGGTTGATGTCAATCAGTTTCGCGTCACGGGCGTCCGGATGAATATAGGCGAGCCAGTCGCGGACGCGTTGCTCATCGGCTGCTTCGTCGAGGTCTTCGACGCCCGGGTAGAGACTGGCCCGCCAGTAGCCGCGTTGCTGCAGCAGGCTGAACGGCCCGCGCTCCGACCAGCAGTAGTTGACCCCATCGAGATCGTCGATCGCCTCATGAAATGCAAAGTCGGTGGAGACCAGTACCGACGAGTGCGTGTGGGTCATGCCGCCGTACTCAAGGCTGATCGCGGGTCGGACTGCGCTGCCTGCACCGTCGGCACCGATAAGCCAGGCGATGCGCGTGTCGCCAGACGACAATTGCACGTCGACGCCGTCGTCGTCCTGCACGAGCGTTTCGAGGCGGTTGCCGAATTCTACTTCGACACCCCGGGTGGCCAACTCGGCGATAGCGAGATCACAGTAGCGATGCTGTTCGACCTGTAGTCGAAACGGATGTTTGGTCTCGCCTCGAATATTCTCGAGGCCGAAGCTTACAAATTTCGCGGTTTCATGTTGCCGCAGCTGGAACCGCGGCACCTTCAATCCCTGGGCAACGAGATCATCTATGAGCCCGAGGGACTCGATGATGTCGAGTGTTGGGGGGTGAAAGGTCGTCGCGCGCATCCTGCGATCGACGTCCTTGCCGGCATCGACAACACGAACACTGATACCGAATTTTGTCAGGGCAAGCGCCGCACTCAGGCCGACCGGACCTGCACCTGCAATCAGGACTGGCGCATCTTCGCTCATTCGGCGTCTTCGGCTCGTGCCTCAATCGGGACAACGTCACCGCGATTCATATACAGCGCTTTCTGCCGGAAGAAACGAGTCATGCCGGTCGCTCCCATACGCGACGGTCCGATTCCTGACATCTTGAACGCGTTTTTGCAGGCTTCGAATACCATCGCCGTCATGCCGGCATCGTTGATGCTGATACCACCGGCATCGAGGCGGTCAGCAAATGCCTTCGCGTCGTTTTCATCCGGGGCAAACACAGCGCCGGACAGTCCATAGTGAGTGTCATTGGCGAGTTCCAGGGCTTCAGTTTCGGTCGAATACTTCATGACCGGCATCAGCGGACCAAAGGTTTCTTCGCGCATGACATCCATCGTGTGATCGACATTCGATAGCACGGTCGGCTCAATCCAGAGCCCGCCATGGTCGAGAACTTCGCCGCCCGTTGTTACTACCGCTCCCTTGTTCACGGCGTCTTCGATGTGTGCTTTGATGATCTCTGCCTGCCTGTCAAAAATCAGCGGGCCGATGACGCCTTTGCCAATGTCGGGGTAGTTGATCGGCGTCGCGGCGGCTTTGGCCGTGAGCAGCTCAACAAACTCGTCATACTGGCTTTCGTGAACGTAGATGCGTTCGATGGACTGGCAGGCTTGTCCTGTTGCGTTGACGGACGCCCGCAGGATCGCGGTGGCCGCGCGCTCGAGATCCGAACCCGGCAGCACGACTGCCGGGTCTTTGCCGCCGAGCTCGAGAAATGCAGGGATGAACTGTTCGGCCGCTGCCGCAGCAACCTTGCGGCCCGTCGCTACGCTGCCGGTGAATGCGACGACATCGACGTGTTCGATCAGTGCGGCGCCGCTGCGGCCGTCTCCCGAGATGAATCTCAGCACTCCGTTCAGCGCCGGGACCCTGGCGATAGTCTCTGTCACGGGAGCAGCAAACCTCGGCGTCACTTCGCTGGGCTTGATGATGACGCTGCATCCGGCGAGCAATGCCGGTATCGCATCGATAAACGACAGCAACAACGGGAAGTTCCACGGGCTGATGACGCCAAGCAGCGGGTAGGGATCGAGACGCTGCTGCAACGCAACTCCGGGCATACCTTTCGATGGCCATTCCTCGCCTTCGAAAGCGGCCGGCGCGTTCATGCACCATGATTCGATCAGCCCGATGATGCCGAACAGCTCACCTTCGGCGAGTTTGCGGCGACCCGTGTCAGTTACGAGCGCTTCGACGATTTCATCTTTAGCCGCCAGCAGTTCACGTTCCCACTGCTGCATGGCCTCGATGCGCGCTTCGACGCCATTGTCGCGCCACGCGGACTGGTTGGACCGCACTTCGTTCGCAACTGGCGCTATGTCAGTCTCTACCGAAATCTCGTAGTCGTGGCGCCCGGTTCTCGGGTTGCGAATCTGCAGCGTCTCGCTCATTAGCGAATCTCGTCGGTCAGTAACTGGTTCAGCTCGATGACAAAGCCATCCGGATCGGTCAGCACGCTGACTATGACGGGTATTGTGCCCTTGCCGTCGTAAGAGGGGTAGGCAGTCTCACGAGGTTCGTAGAGGGCCCGCACGCCGTTTACCTTGCGCGCCTTTTCAAAAGTCGTCACGACGTCTTCGCTGTTGAACAACAACACGATGCTGCCGGTGCTGAAGGGTTCATCGCCCTGGTTGGGAGCCGGCTTCACCGGCTTCCTGTACTGCAGTAGCCCGATGATTCCGACGTAGGTGTCATTTGCACGCAGAAAAACGAGGCGGGACGCGCGGTCGGCCTCTTCGTCAGTGGTTGCGCTGCGCGGTGTGCGGATGGCGTTGTCGTAGATGACCTGCATGCCGAGAGCATCGCGATAGAAGGCCAGTGAGCGGTCGATATCGCGCACGATGAGCGTTGTCCGGCGCAGGTCGATGGGCACCCGGTCTTCTTCCGGGACCGGTTCGGCGTTTAGCGATGGCGACGTAACTATAAGAAATACAAAGAATAAAAGGCGTGTCATCAGTGATCCCCGCAATCGGATTCCCGCAAAGGGTATTTTGTTATATCATTATGCCAATACTAGCCGATTTTCCGGTCCAGGGGGACACGAATGGCCGAGCACGCGCCCACGGTACCGCGCATCGACAGCGCGGTGTTTCTCGTCATCTGCTACGACGCGGAAGGTGCCGACGAGCATCGCGAACAGCATCTCGATGGTCACCTGGAGTACGTCGAGAAACACGTCGACGATTACCTCGTGGCAGGGCCGTTACGCGAGCCCGGGACAGAACCCCTGATGGGCAGTTTTTTTCTCGTTGCCGCCGAAAACGCTGATGCGGCACGCGCAATTGTCGCGGGCGACCCGTATGTGCAGAGCGGTATGTACCGGGAGATCGTTGTGCATGCTTGCGTGCCGGCCGGCGGCAAGTTCATGGGCGGCGTCATCTGGGATTCTGTCGAGTCCATTCGCGGCCGCGCTTCATGATTCGATCGTTTGCACTCATCGGGCTGCTTGTCACGCAGCTCGCAACTGCCGAGTCCCTTGTGACCGGCGGTTACCAGGAAGCGGTGTTCAGCGTTTCCGACGCAGATGAGTGGATCGAAACTTTTGAGCAGGTCGCCGGCTGGGAAGTGCTCCATGACGGGGACAGTGACCGTAATTTGCTCGCCGCATGGGACCTTCTCGAATCGGCGAGTGCGCGCGAAGTCGTACTTGGCAATCCAGGCACGGAGCGCGGTTACGTCCGACTGATCCAGTTCGACGGAGTCGAGCAACAGCAGATTCGTTCCAGCGCGCAAAGCTGGGACACGGGTGGCTGGTTCGACGTCAATTCGCGCATTGTCAGCATGGACAGGAAGTTCGCGGAGTTGCAGGCGCGTGACTGGCAGGCGGCGAGCGACCCGGTTGAGTTTTCTTTTGGGCCGTTTGTGGTGAAAGAATGGCTGGCGCGCGGTCCGGACGGCATCGTTATTGCGTTAATCGAACGCGTGCAACCGCCGCTCGAAGGCCATCCGCACCTGCGCGAAATGGGCCGGTTAATCAACGCCACTCAGATCGTCACAGACATCGAAGCGGCGCGCGACTTCTACATGAACAAGCTCGGCTTCCAGAGCTACCTGGAGCATGTTGGGCCGAGCAAGGAGCCGGGGCCGAACGTCCTCGGCTTGCCGCACAATGTTGCGGCGGAAGTGACTCGGCACGTTTCAATCCTGCACCCGCACAAGATAAACGAGGGATCCGTTGAATTGATCGAATTCGACGGAGCCAAGGGCACGGATTTTTCAGCGCGCGCAGTACCGCCTAACTTTGGGGTGCTGATGTTGCGATTCCCGGTTGCGGACATCGATGCATTTGCGGCGCACATTGCGAGCGAGGGCATTGAAGTCGTAATGCCGCCGCGCGCAGTTTCGCTGGCCCCGTACGGAGACGTGATACTGATGGCAGTGCGCGGACCTGACGGCGTCTGGATAGAATTTTTCGAACAAACAGAAGAACGAGAAGGATAGAGGAGAGCAGTCAATGACCTACCTGTTTCTTAAGTGGGCACACATCATTGCGATGGCCTACTGGCTCGGTGGCGAATGGGGTGTGTTCAACGCGTCGCGGCCGATTACCAATTCGAAACTGTCGCTCGAGGAGCGCAAGCGGCATATGGAAACCGCGTACCGCATCGATATCCTGCCGCGCACGGGCATCATCCTGCTGCTGCCGCTCGGCCTGCACATGGGCGCGATCGGTAACTACCAGCCGCTACACGGTCCCTGGATTGTCGGGATGTGGATCTTCGTTGCGTTCTGGCTCTCGATTACTTACTCGGCGTTCTTCAATCGCGGAACCGATCTGGGCGTAAAACTTACGAAGATCGACGAGTCGTTCCGCTACGTCGTGATTCCCCTGTTGATAGGCTTCGCGATCTACTCATTCATGACACAGTGGCCGTTCCCGCAGGGCTGGTATGCCGCCAAGGTCGGGCTTTACGGCGTCGCGCTGATCATTGGCCTGCTGCTGCGCTTCATCATGCGCCGCTGGGTCATGCTGTTCCGTCGCATCACGGCGGGCGATGATCCGGAAGCAGAAAAGACGCTGGATCGCGAGCTGGCCCAGGGCCGCATGCTCGCTTACCTGTATTGGGTCGTCATTGGCACCGTCGCACTGTTTGGTGTATTCAAGGGCGCGTTGCTGATCTAACAAGCAGAACAAAGGTCCCTTATGGCTTCCAAGTACGCCGAGTTCCGGTTTGGCTGGCCCGTTGTCTTCGCGTCGGCGATTGGTATCGGGCTGGGCATGTCTCCGCTGCCGTTCTACACGCTCGGTGTATTCGTCGGGCCCCTGATCGGTGAGTTCGGCTGGGGCGTCGACCAGATCATGCTGTCGATGGCGTTCTTTACGTTTTCGGCACTGTTTTCCAGTCCGCTGGTCGGGTACCTGACCGACAAGTTCGGGCCGCGGCGCGTGGCGCTGACATCGATCGTTCTCTTCTCGTTGTCGATGATGTCGTTCTCGCTGCAGACCGGTTCGATTCCGCAGTGGCTGGCGACCTGGTGTGCAGTCGCGTTCTTCGGTGCGGGTACCTTGCCGATCACCTGGACGCGCGCCGTGACCGGCTGGTTCCAGGAATCGCGCGGACTGGCACTTGGCATGGCCCTGATTGGCACGGGTATTTTTGGTGTCATCGCGAAGCAATACGCGTTCTGGCTGATCGAGATGTTCGGTTGGCGCGGCGCGTACATTGGCGTCGGCATGTTGCCGCTCGTGATTTCATTCCCGATCGCGTTCCTGCTGTTCCGCGATATCTCCGATCCGAAAGTCGCGGACAAGGTTGCGCATATGGAACGCAGCCTTGCGAAGCCAAAAGTTCGACACGGTGGTCTGTCATTGCTGCAGGCGCTGAAGGACTGGCGCTTTTACCTGCTCGCCTATGCGTTTGTGCCGATTTCGTTTGCGGTCGGCGGACCGATTCCGAACCTCGAGAACATGATGAGCACCAAGGGTTTTACGCCCGAGGAAGCAGTCATGCTCGCCAGTGTGATCGGTTACGCAGTTGTCGTCGGTCGAGTGGTCGGCGGCTTCCTGCTCGATCATATCTGGGCGCCGGCTGTAGCCGCGACGATCCTGAGCCTTCCCGCGATTGCAGCGTTGATGCTCGCGCAGCCGGAGATGTCGTTCTGGTACGCGGCAGTCGGAATTTTCATTCTCGGTGCCGCGGCCGGTGTTGAATACGACCTGATGGCCTACCTGGTGTCTCGTTACTTTGGCTTGCTGCACTACGCGGCGATCTATGGTGCGTTGTACGGATTCTTCGCGCTCGGCGCAGGAATCGGACCGGCGGTATACGGTGCGTATTTCGAGGCCGATGGCAACTACGACGCAATTCTGAAAATTTCCGCCGTACTGTTCCTTATCGGAGCGATCCCGTTATTGCTGCTCGGCAAATACCGCGATTACGAAGAGCCGATCGAAAACTAAAGTTCGTTCAGCAAGGCGTCGATCCTGCGCAAGCCGCTGCGTGTCTTCCGAATGTCGTAGCCGTAGCCGATGCGCAGGTATTTCCCGATGCCGAAGTGCGCACCCGGCGTAATCAGGACGGATTGCTCTTCTCGCAGTCGATCGAACAGTGCAACCGAACCGATCGGCAGGCGATACTTGATCGTGGTAATCGCTCCGGCCATCGGTCTGGCATAGTCGAATACGTCATCGTGCTTGCCCACCCATTTCTCGATCGTTGGCAGGTTTTCAGCGATGATCGATCGGGTCCGTTGCAGGATCTCGTCGCGGCGCGTTGGTCGCATGACGATGTCGGCCAGATAATCGGACAGGTAAGACGGCGTCAGCGTCATGTAGTCGTGATAGCCGCAGAGTTTCCGGATCAGGCTCGGTTTGGATACAACCCAGCCTGTGCGAAGACCGGGCAGTCCGAACGCTTTTGAAAGCCCGCCGGTAATGATCACTTTGTCGTAGCGTCCGAAGAAGGTTGGCGTCAGCGGTCCGTCGACCTCTGCACCGCGGTAAATTTCATCCGCGAGAAGCCAGGCACCAACACGTCTCGCCTCCGCAATAATGATCTGCATTTCTTCTTCTGAAAGCACATAACCCGTTGGGTTGTTCGGGTTGGTAACGACAATGAGTTTGGTCTTTTTCGTGACTGCCTTGCGCAGGCTGTCAACGTCGAGCTGCCAGCGCCAGCCTCCTTCGGAGTCACGCTTCATGACCAGCTTGAAAGTGTCGGTCTGGCGGCCATAGGCCCGGGCGAGTCCCCAGCCCTGCAGGTAATTGGGCAGCATCATTGCGACCCTGTCCGATGGTCCGACAAGTCCCCAGATGGTTGCGTAGTTAGCCTCCGAACCGCCGTTCATGACGGTGACGCACTCATGGTCGCTGCAGCCGTAGAAGCGAGCGATGTTCTTTCGCAGGCTCTTTCGGCCGGTTGATTCCGGGTACGAAAGCGGCAACCGGTCGAGTAACTTGCGCTGGTCCTTCCCGGGCACCAATTCACCAAGGCTCAGTGGGGCGACGCCGCTTTCCGAAAGGTTGTACCTGACCACGTTCTCGTACAGGCACTGCGTTCTTTCCATATGGAAACGATCGATCTTCATGCGAGATGCCTCCTGCAGGGTCGACCTGCGAATGAACGGCAATGCGCCCAACTAGTCCCCGGCTTCGACTACCTCGACCAGCGTACCATCCAGACCGCGAATCGTCGCCGAACGTTTACCGAGGTAGACACACGACTCATGCGTCGTCGGCGGCGTAATCCAGAGATCCTTGTTGCGACGATCAATCTCGTCGAAGTCCGGAACCCAAAACGTACCGATAGCGACACCCTGAGGTAATTCACCCTCGTAACCCGGGCGCACGGTTGCCTGCTCCGGCATCTGGTCGAGTTCCAGGAACACGTCCTTGCCGTGAATCATGGTCGAAATCGTATGCGGATCTTCTTCCGGCAATCCGAAGGCCTTGGCGAGCATCGTGTAGACGATAACCAGTTCGTCGCGACCGATTGCGATGTCGAGATGCTCGACCATCCAGTCGAGCGATGCCTTCATGTCCGAGCAGGCCATCACGAGAATGAACAGCTTGTCGATCAGTGCACCAGCGCGCGGCAGGTCAAACTCGGGGAGATTCTCGCGGATCTGGGTGAGATAGACGATCTCCTCGTCCGGCCCTTTCACCTGCATCGGGTAGATCGCTGGCAAACCGTCGAGCTCTTTCGGCGGACCAATGACCTCGAACGGCGACTTCAGGATTCGCTCATTCACCGCCAGCACGTCCTGTACGCAAACCTCGATCGCTGACCAGCCGTACGTCCTCAGCGCCTTGAAGTCGGGATGGATGCGGTTCTCGACGAGGCGAATGAAGATGTCTACGCCGGAGGCAGGGCGCAGCACCGCAAATTTCCTGCCGGCTGCATTCGGGCAACCCCAGCTTAGTGCCAGTGTGTCGGACAGCTCTCCCTGTTCCTCCACGGAGTAGTCGAGCCACTCGCAGTAAAGATCAATCGAGCGGTTCAGGTCGGCAACCGACAGGGTTGCTGCGCGCATCAGTTCCACGTGGTTCTCCCCGCGGCAGCAAGGCCTGTGCAGCTTTGCTGCCTAAATGACTTAATGTTAGTATTTTATAACAAACACAGTTTGGGGGAGCAATGGCCCAGGTATCTCGGCGCAGTTTTCTCGCCGGACTCGGCGCAAGCCTCGTGCCTGCCAGGTTCGCGGCCGCGGGAAATTCACCTTCCGTTGTTGTAATCGGTGCTGGTCTTGCGGGACTCGCGGCCACTTATGATCTGAAGGAAGCGGGCGCAGACGTTCGCCTGATAGAGATGTCGAATCGGCCGGGCGGACGTATCAAGACGGTCCGGGGTCATTTTGCCGACGACGCCTGGGTCGATCTTGGCGGTCAGACCACCGGGGCGTTCTACGCCAACTTCTTTTACTACTCCTCGCTGTTCGGCCTCGAGTTTGAGGCACAAACGCCGCCGGAATCGCGGCCCGATTTCCTGCTGCATCTGAACGACCGGATTTACAGTGGTGGCCAGCTCATGCGCGATCCGTCGCAGTGGCCGGTCGAACTCGCCGAGCACGAACGGCCGCTCGCGCCTTTCCGACTTCTCGGTCACTATCTCGGTCCGGTCGCACAGCAGATCGGCAACGTTGCCGATGTGCTGAAACCCGAGTTCGCGAAATACGACGCAATGAGATTGCGTGAGCTGCTCGAAGAACGCGGCGCAACCGCCGCGGCGATCGACATGATCAACCACAGCCTGAACTACAACAGCGTGGACTCGGTGTCAGCGCTCAGTGCGCTGCGCGACGCCGTGCGCATGCTGCACATGCGTGGCGGCCAGGCACTGAACCTGCAAAATGGCAACTCGAGCCTGCCCGAGGCATTCGCGGCCAGGCTCGGGGATGCGATTCGCTTCGAACAAAAACTTGTCGCGGTAAACCAGACGACCGACGGTGTGCAGTTACAAGTCGAAACAAAGGCCGGTACCGAATCTTTGTATGCTGACCGCGTGATACTGGCGATTCCGTTTACGGCGTTGCGCAAGGTGAAGTTTGATTCGCCGTTGCCGACAGAACGGCGCATGATTATCGACGAACTGCCGTACACGCAGATTGCCCAGGTGTTCCTGCAGACGAAAACGCGATTCTGGGAGCAGGGCGGGCCGGTATCGGCGATCGTGTCCGACGGTCCGCTGGAGCGACTTTTCGATGCATCGAAGAAAATGCAGGGAGAGCGCGGCTTGTTGATCAACTGGGTGAATGGCACGGGTACGGGATGGATTGCCGCTGATCCGGAGCAGCACCTGGCTGCCGTGCAGGACGAGATTCACAGGATCTGGCCCAAGAGTCGTGACCAGATCGAGACAACGCTGACCAACAACTGGGGGCAGTCGTACGCAAGAGGAGCCTACGCGCATTACGCGCCAGGCCAGCTGACACGGTTTGCGGAGGAGATACCGAAGCCGGTTGGCAGATTGCATTTCGCCGGGGAGCATACCGAACTGGTTGCGCCCGGCATGGAGGGGGCTCTGGTGTCTGGCAAGCGCGCCGCAGCAGAGATAATGGGAGCGTCCGACTATACTTAGGTCGGCTGGAACAACAATCGGGATCAAAACAATGAACAATCTAAGCAAAGCCATTGCATGCGTTCTGTCTGCATCGCTGCTGCCTGTCGCGACCGTATCCGCACAGGACGGCGCAGGTGCCATCGAGGAAGTCGTGGTTACGGCTCGTAAACGTGACGAGAACCTTCAGGATGTGCCGATCGCGATAACCGCGTTTACCGAGCAGACCATTGAGCGTGCCGGCATCGAGCGGCCAGCCGACTTCATTTCGATGATTCCGAACGTCACGATAGTCGACACGGCAAACGTCGGCGATACGCAGGTCAGTATTCGCGGCATCGTATCGACGCGTGACGCGGAGTCGACTTTTGCGTATGTCGTCGACGGAGTGCTGACAACCAACCCCAACAGTTTCAACGAAGAGCTCGTTGACGTGCGCCAGATCGAAGTCCTGAAGGGACCGCAGGGCGCACTCTACGGGCGAAACGCGGTTGCCGGCGCAATTCTCGTGACAACGAAGGAGCCAAGCGAAGAATTTGAGGCATCGATGCACTTCGGCTACAGCGAACCGTCAGAGGCGAAAGCTGCGTTGCGATTCAGTGGCGGACTCACCGACAACCTGCGCGCCAGTGCGTCGGTCAGCTATCGCAACGGAGAAGGGCATTTCAAGAATACGTTTACGGGCAAGAATGGTGAGGTCGACTATGTTGAAGACCTGACCGGCCGAATCCGGGCAATCTGGGAGCCGAACGACAACATGCGCATCGATACGCGCCTTGGCCACTCGAATGTCGAGGGTGGCGCAATCAACTTTAACGCTGCATTCGCAATTCCGGATTTCGCGGCATTCTTCGGTTCGCCGAATTTCGACGCCAACGTAAACGACGTCGACTTCCGCTACGTCTTTAACGTACCCGGCGAAAACAAACAGGATACGACGGATTTCGCGCTCAAGGCCGACTGGGCAATGGGCGATATCGATGTGACCGGTATCGTTTCGTGGAACAAGCTGGACGAGTACCTGCTTTCGGATGGCACGAGTGCCACGTTCTACGGATATGCCGCGACGCCGACCTGCCAGAACGACCGTCTGACGCTGAATAACTTCCCGGCAGCATTTGGTGGTGCGGGTCGTGAAGACCTGTTCGGTGAATTCCTTAATCCGTTCATCGTACTGCCGCCGGCGTCTGCAGGTGGTGCCGATTTTGACGGTGTTTACGGCCCGTACACGCCAACCGCGTGTGACGGTTACCAGTACCAGGAACGCAACCAGGAAGATCTCAGCTTCGAGTTGCGCCTGACGTCTGCGCAGGACAGCGCGTTGCGCTGGATTGCCGGTATCTATGGTACGCAGATCGATCGCGAGGTCGTGGTTGCGTATGGTGCTGACCAGGGCCTCGGCTTCCTGCGTCAGCCGTACATTGACGCATCAGGTCCGAACCCGACCGACCTGCTGTTCTGGGATGACTTCGACACCACGGTGATCGCAGCATTTGGTGAAATCGCCTACGACGTCTCTGACACGTTCGAGGTGTCACTGGCACTGCGCTGGGACCAGGAAGATCGCAAGGTCAAGAACAAGGTGCCAAACGTAAACGCGTCCGGCCTGAACATTCACACGCTGGACGGCGTTACGTTCCTGCCAGGGCCGATCAACCCGGCCTTTAATGCCAACCCTGGCGGCATTCCGGATCGCAGTCGCAAGTTCGACCAGCTGCAGCCAAAGCTGACAGCGCGCTGGTCTGCAACCGATAACCTGAACGTTTACGCGAGCTACGGTGTTGGTTTCCGCAGCGGCGGCTTCAACTCGCTTGGCAGTGCTGACCTGATCAACTTCTGGTTCAACCAGGGCTTTGGTGGTGCCGGAGAGGCTGTCGGTGCCGGACTGACGATCCGGGACGAGTACGAGAAAGAAGTCTCGACCAACGCCGAACTGGGTATCAAGATGGCTTCGAGCGATGGTCGCCTCCAATGGAACGCTTCCGTGTTCCACACCGATGTCGAAGACAACCAGTTCTTCGAGTTTTTCGCCGGCCCATTCGGCATCCTGCGCGTCGTAACAACGATCGACGAGATGTACATCCAGGGCTTCGAGAGTGACATCACTTTCCGTCCTACGGATAACGTTGCCCTGTTCGGCGGTATCGGTTTCCTCGATTCGAAGATTGAGAAGAACGTGCATCGTCCGCTGTCGGTGGGTAACCCGGTTCCGCAGGCACCTGAAAATACGTTCAACGTAGGCGCGCAATTCGATATCCCGGTTACGGCCAACGCGGATATGTTCATGCGCTTTGACATTCAGCATGTCGGCGACATGTGGTTCCATGTTATCCAGACCGAGAACGTGCCGAACATCTGGCGCGCATTCGGCTTCGGCCCCGTGAATACGAACTTCTCGAAGTCGAAGCGTGACGCTTACGAGACTGTCAACATGCGGATTGGTATTGATACGGAAAACTGGACGGTGACGGCCTGGGCTCGCAACCTGACTGACGAGAAGTATCTCGAGGAGGTCATTCCGGCACCTGAGTTCGGTGGTTCGTTTATTCACGAGGCGCGCGGCAAGTCTGCCGGTATCGACTGGAAGTACCGCTTCTGAGATGACGGACGACCTCGCCGACAATTATCGCGGCGCATTTGACGGGAGTCTGGGGTTCGGCAACAAGCCGGCCCTGATTCTCGTCGACTTCGTTCAGGCGTACTTCGAGGAAGGCAGCCCGTTGTATGCGGGTGTCGAGGATGAGCTCGCGTCCGGGATTCGCATCCGTGATGCAGCGCGCGCGGCTGGTATCCCGATTTTCTATACGAATGTCGTGTACCACGAAGGCGGCGCCGACGGCGGCGTCTTTTATCGCAAGGTTCCGGCGTTGAAGTGCTTCGAAGCCGGCAATCCGCTCGGTGCGTGGCCGGCGGGACTTGAGCCGGGCGAGGGCGAGTACGTTATCTCCAAGCAGTATCCGAGTGCGTTTTTCGGCACGTCGCTGGCGGCAACGCTGACGGCCAACGGTGTTGATACGCTGATCATCACGGGGCTGACGACGAGTGGCTGTATTCGTGCGACTTGCATAGACACGGTGTCGAACGGCTTTATCCCGATCGTCGTCAGCGATGCTTGTGGAGATCGTCACGAGGCGCCGCATGAGGCCAATCTGTTCGATATGAATGCCAAGTACGCAGACGTTGTCGGCGAGGCCGACGTTATTTCACAGCTGAAGAGTTTATGAGCAGTAAAGCGATCACTATCGTCGAAGTCGGTCCGCGCGACGGACTGCAGAGCGAACCCGAAGTCCTGTCGACCGAGACGAAGGTCGAGTTCATAGAGCGTGCTGTTGCGGCTGGTATCAAGCGTCTTGAAGTTGCGAGTTTCGTGCATCCGAAGCTCGTGCCGCAGATGGCAGATGCTGAAGCATTGCTTGCGGCGTTGCCGCAGCACGACGACGTTTCTTACATCGGCCTGATCATGAATCAGCGTGGGCTCGATCGCGCCCTTGCAACACCGGTTCACGAAATCGGCATGGTGGTGGTCGCGAGCGATACCTACAACCGCAAGAATCAGGGGTGCTCCACGAGCGAGTCAGTGACAGCTTGGCACGGCATTAGTAAGCAAGCCAGTGACGCGGGTCGTCGTGCGAACGTAATGATTTCCTCCGCATTCGGATGTCCTTACGAAGGCGTCGTCGATGTAGATCGCGTCGTCGAGCTCGCCAGGCAGGTGATCGAGTCCGAGCCCGCCGAGCTCGGTATCGCCGACAGTATCGGAGTCGCGGTGCCAAACCAGGTTGCTGACGTACTTGGTCGCGTGCGCGAAGTGATTGGTGATATTCCTCTGCGCTGTCATTTCCACAATACCCGCAACACCGGTCTCGCCAATGCGCAGGCCGCTGTGGAGGTGGGTGTCACCTACCTCGACGCCAGTATCGGTGGCATCGGCGGGTGTCCGTTCGCGCCGGCGGCAACGGGCAATATTCCTACCGACGACTTGCTCTACATGCTGGATCGTTCGGGCGTCGAGACTGGTGTGTCGCTCGACGGGATTATCGCGACGAGCGAGTGGCTGGAGCAGACGCTGGGACGTGGCGTGCCGGCATTACTGCCCAAGGCAGGCGGTTTTCCGACAGGGCAGGCCGCCTGAGCAGGGCCATGCCCGCTTCCCATATCCATCACGTCAATTTCGTTGTCCATAGCCTGGATGAAGCCATGCCGCGATTTGAGCAGGCGCTTGGCCTGGCACCTTTTGAAGTCGTTGATCACGCACCGCGCGGTGCGCGTGTGGCGCGCAGCCGGCTCGGTGAATCGTGGTTTGTCCTGGTCGAGCCGTACGACTCCGAGTCGGTACCCGGTAAACACCTGGCCGAACATGGCGAAGGCTTTTTCCTGCTGTCGGTCGCGACTGACGAAGACTACGACTGGCGCAGCGGCATTCTCGACTGGGAGGTGGCCGACCTGGGCGAACTGCACGGTGCAGCCTTACAGGCGACCCGCCAGGCGAAGTGAAATCCGAATGAGTCAGCCGGTCGCGAGGGCGTCGGCGCGGTGCGATGTGGCACTGCAGCCACTGAGCGAGGCGACAGCAATGAAAAATGTGAGCGTGGTGCATTTCCCGTACATGCGAATCTCCTTCCGGAACCATTCCAGCCCACGCATACGGTGACGCACCTGGTTTCGAATCGGGTTATGCTCCGTTGAGCGAACGCTGATTGTTTTTCGAGGGAGGAGAAATTGATCAGAAGAGCCGGAATTGCTGCCGCCTTCATCGCGTGCAGCTCTATTGCCATGGGCGCGGATGCGCCACCCCTGGAAGCCTACGGAAAACTGCCGCAGGTCAGCCTGGCGGCGCTGTCGCCCGATGGCAGCACAGTAGCAGTGCGTCGCATCGGCGGCGGACGCGACCTGATCATGATTTTCGATCTCGAATCGGGTGCGCCAGCACAGGCCGTCGACGCCAAAGAGGTCAACCCGCGGTCTGTCGAATTCGTTGGTAACGAGTCGTTGTTGTTAAGAGCCAGCGACACTGTAGACAGTCGCTACCTTAAGAACGCCTACGAGCATACCGTGGCGTACACGTTCAACCTGGACTCCGGCGAAATCCGTGTGTCACTCCGCAACGCCAAGGACATATATCCGTTTCAGTCGGGCCTAGGCAGAGTTATCGGCATGCAGGCCGACAACCAGGCGATGTTCATGCCGGCATATGTTGACGACGGCCGTGGAGGAGCACCGACCTACGGTTTCTACCGTGTCCCCGTCAACCATCGCAGTGAGCGACTTCTCGTGCGTGGTACGCGCAACACGATTGACTGGTTCGTCGATGGCGATGGCAATCCGATAGTGCGCGAGGACTTCAATGATAGCGCCAATACCTACAAGCTGGTGCGCTATGACGGCAGGAAGCGCGTCACCATTTTTGAGGAAGAGGACGTTGAGAGACCGGCGTTGACGATCGTCGGAATGACGCCTGACCGTGAATCACTGGTCATACGCAAGGCAGATTATGCAGCCGATGTCGACAAGTACCACCTGATGAACATCGCTGACGGGTTTGTCTCCGAGCCGATTCTCGGCAGCGACGAGAAGGATGTCGACCACGTCCTGACAGACCTGAATAGAAATGTTCTCGGCGTGCGCTATACGGGGTTCAAGCCAACCTACGAGTTTCTTGACCCTACCGTTGATCGCGTCGTTCGACGCATCCAGGCGCGTCTCGGGGACGTGAGTGCCGAACTTGTCGACTGGAGCGACGATTTCGAAACCATGTTGTTCTACGTTAGCGGCTCCTGGACCGCCGGCTCGTTCCTGCTATTCCGCGGTCCCGAATCCCAGCCGGTGCCCATCGGCCACAAGTACCCGGATTTCGACCGCTCCAATATTGCGCACGTTCGTGTTGGTGAGTACCAGGCGAGTGATGGTTTGATGATCCCGATGTTGCTGACCGGCAAACTCGATGTCATCGAGGCGGGCAACGCGCCGCTCGTCGTCATGCCGCATGGCGGTCCCGGGGCGCATGACGTCTACGGCTTTGACTGGATGGCGCAGTATTTCGCCAGCCGCGGCTATGTTGTATTGCAGCCGCAATTCAGGGGCTCGACCGGGTTTGGAAACGCACACTACTGGGCCGGCAACGGTGAGTGGGGCGGCAAGATGCAAACCGACCTCGACGATGGTGTGCAGTTTCTCGTCGATGAGGGCATCGCCGATGCAAACCGGGCCTGTATCGTAGGCGCGAGTTACGGCGGCTACGCAGCGCTTGCCGCAGGCGCTTTTTCCCCGCTCCCGTATCGCTGTGTCGTTTCCGTTGCCGGTGTTACCGATCTTGTCGAGATGCTCAGGCAGGAGAAGTACGAGCATGGCAGTCGCGACTGGGTGCTCGATTACTGGGAAGACAAGATGGGCGGCACGTTGAAGGAAAAGGAGCTGTTGAACGCCATTTCGCCGGCCCAACACGCGGACAAGTTCAGGGCACCGGTTCTCCTGATTCACGGCCGGGACGATACGGTTGTGAAACGCGCCCAGAGTCGCCTGATGGAAAAAGCGTTGAAGAAAGCGGATAAGGAAGTCACCTACGAGCTGATGAAGGGTGAGGATCACTGGCTGACGCAGGAAGAGACGCGTCTTGAGGCATTGCGACTGATGTCCGAATTCGTGGAAAAGCACAACCCTGTGGATTGATTCGTTATAATCAGCCGCTTGCCGCATCCGCCGGAGAACGTCTTGCAGCCAACATTGATGGATCAGGGTATTACCCTCATGCTCGTGGGCATGGGAACGGTATTCGTGTTCCTGACCGTGCTGGTCATGGCGATGTCACTGATGTCGGGCATGGCACTGCGGTTTTCCCGTTCAACCCCACCTTCCGGCGCCAGCGATGAGGAGGTAGCCGCAATCACGGCCGCCATCGCGCTGCACCGCAACAAAAAGAACTAGATGAGTAACAAGAACCCACTGGGCATCACTGAGCTGGTGCTGCGCGACGCGCACCAGAGCCTGCTGGCCACGCGCATGCGTATCGACGACATGCTGCCGATGGCTGAGAAACTCGACCAGATCGGCTTCTGGTCGATGGAGTCTTGGGGCGGCGCAACCTTTGACGCCTGCATCCGCTACCTCGGCGAAGATCCGTGGGAGCGCATCCGCCTTCTGAAAGAGGCCATGCCGAATACCCCGCAGCAGATGCTGTTCCGCGGCCAGAACATACTCGGTTACCGGCACTATGCCGACGACCTCGTTGAGAAATTCGTAGAGCGCTGCGCGGTCAACGGCGTCGACGTGTTTCGCATCTTTGATGCGCTGAACGACCTGCGCAATCTCGAAGTTGCGATCAAGGCAACGCTCGAGGTCGACAAGCATGCGCAGGGCACGATTTCCTACACGGTCAGCCCGGTCCACACGATGGACCTGTGGATCGACATGGGCAAGCGCATCGAGGACATGGGCGCGCACTCGATCTGCATCAAGGACATGGCGGGTCTGCTGCGTCCGTATACCTGTTACGAACTGGTCAGCCGCCTCAAGGCAGCCGTCGATATCCCGATTCACATGCAGTGCCATGCGACGACGGGTCTGTCGACCGCGACCTACATCAAGGCAGCCGAAGCCGGTATCGACAACATGGACTGTGCCGTGTCATCAATGAGCATGACCTATGGGCATACTGCGACCGAGACGCTCGTCGCTTCACTTGAAGGTACTGACCGCGATACCGGTCTCGATATTGCGAAGATTGAAGAGATCGCGTCGTACTTCCGTGAGGTCCGCAAGAAGTACGCGAAGTTTGAAGGCTCGCTGCGCGGCGTCGACTCGCGCATTCTCGTGGCGCAGGTGCCAGGTGGCATGCTGACGAATCTCGAAAACCAGCTGCGTGAGCAGAATGCGAGCGACAAGATCAACGAAGTGCTCGAGGAGATTCCGCGCGTGCGCGAAGATCTCGGAATGCTGCCGCTGGTGACCCCGACGTCACAGATCGTTGGCACTCAGGCGGTAATCAACGTACTGTCCGGCGAGCGTTACAAGACTATCAGTAATGAAACGTCGGGCATTCTCAAAGGTGAGTACGGTGCAACGCCGACCGCGGTCAACGTTGAGCTGCAGGCGAAAGTACTCGAGGGTGCGGAGCCTGTGACCTGTCGTCCGGCTGACCTGCTGGAGCCGGAACTCGAACACCAGACCGAAGAACTCGTGCGCATCGCCGGCGAGAAGAGTATTCAGTTGGCGGCGGATGTAGTGGATGACGTGCTGACGTACGCGCTGTTCCCGCAGATCGGCATCAAGTTCCTTGAGA
The DNA here is from genome assembly GCA_965224725.1 of Woeseiaceae bacterium. Lineage (GTDB taxonomy): Bacteria > Pseudomonadota > Gammaproteobacteria > Steroidobacterales > Woeseiaceae > UBA1847. The sequence goes on along the minus strand of CBDCZZ010000002.1, from coordinate 1,530,036 downwards.
ACCGCGGTAACCCGGACGCATTCGAACCGGCGCCGACGGGCGAGCCTGAAACACTGCCCGCACCTGTGGCGGCAGCGTCGGCAGGCGGCGGCGTGTACTCGGTGCGCGTCAACGGCAAGGCGTTTACGGTAGAAGTAGCAGAAAGCGGTCAGCTGTCGACTATCGCGGCTGAAGCGGCTCCTACACCGGCCGCAACTGGCACCGGCGCACCGGTCAACGCCGTGCTGGCCGGCAATATCTTCAAGGTGCATGTAGCTCCCGGTGCCGTGGTGAACGAGGGGGATCCGCTGCTCGTCGTCGAAGCGATGAAGATGGAAACCGTGGTCAGTGCGCCGCAAAGCGGCACCGTGACTGAAGTGTTTGTGGCCGAAGGCGACACTGTCGCGGTCGGTGATCCGATGGTGGCAATCGGCTAGACATGGACCTGATTCTCCAGATCTGGACGGAATCCGGCATAGCCCAGATCACGGGCGGACAGGTGGCGATGATCGCGGTCTGCCTGTTGCTGCTGTACCTCGGCATAGCGAAGAAATTCGAGCCATTGCTGTTGGTCACGATCGGCTTCGGCGGCCTGCTGTCGAATATTCCTGGCGTGGAAATAGCGACAGGAGACGGTCTGCTGCACCTGACCTATGTTGTCGGCATCGAGACAGGTGCGTTTCCGCTGATCATCTTCATGGGGGTCGGCGCGCTGACAGATTTCGGTCCGTTGCTGGCGAATCCGCGCACGCTGTTCCTGGGCGCAGCCGCCCAGTTCGGGATTTTCGCGACGTTGCTGGGCGCGCTCGGACTGACTGAACTTGGCTGGATGGATTTCTCTCTGCGGGAGGCTGCCGCGATCGGAATCATCGGCGGGGCAGACGGGCCGACGGCGATTTACGTCGCCGGGCAGCTCGCGCCGAACCTGCTGGGAGCGATTGCCGTCGCAGCGTATTCGTACATGGCACTTGTGCCGCTGATCCAGCCGCCGATCATGAAAGCACTGACAACCGAGAAGGAGCGCCGTATTGAAATGGTGCAGCTTCGCGAGGTGTCAAAGGCCGAACGCATCATATTCCCGTTATTGCTGTTGATGCTGGTCGCGCTGCTGCTGCCCTCGGCTGCGCCGCTGCTCGGAATGCTGTGCTTCGGCAACCTGATGCGCGAATGTGGTGTTGTCGACCGCCTGTCGGACACTACGCAGAATGCGCTGATTAACATTGTGACGATCTTCCTCGGCCTGTCAGTCGGATCAAAACTGAGTGCCGAACAGTTCCTCGACTGGAGCACGCTCGGCATTCTCGCACTGGGCATGGTCGCTTTTGCAATAGGTACGGCAAGCGGACTCCTGATGGGCAAACTGCTGAACCGCGTATCCAGCATGCCGATAAATCCGCTGATCGGTGCGGCCGGTGTGTCGGCTGTACCTATGGCGGCGCGCGTTGCAAACAAAGTCGGTCTTGAAGCCAACCCGCAGAACATCCTGCTCATGCACGCGATGGGGCCAAACGTCGCCGGCGTTATTGGTTCGGCGGTCGCGGCTGGCATCATGATCATGTTTGCTTCGTGATAAAACGCCTGCCGCTCGCTGGCCTGCTGCTGGCCCTTGTCGTTGCCTGGTTCTGCTACAGCGCCGGGTTCGAGGCGACCTTCCAGTTTGATGATGGGGCCAATCTCTCCGGTCTCGCCGAAGTAAGCGACAGTGAGTCGTATTGGGACTTCGTGCTGTCGGGTCAGGCCGGTCCGACCGGTCGCCCACTGTCTTTGATCACCTTTGCGCTGCAGGCCGAGCAGTGGGAGAAGGGTGCAGCCGGGTTCCTCAGGGTCAACGTCCTGATTCACCTGTTCAATGCAATTGTGCTCGCCGGATGCTTATGGCTGCTGGCGACTCGTGTCGAGCGGGTACGCGAGTACGCGCTGGAACTATCGTGTGCTGTTGCAGGCCTGTGGGTGGTTATGCCGCTGATTTCCGGCGCGTCACTGATGGTCGTCCAGCGCATGACGACGCTGAGTGCGATGTTCGTGCTGCTGGGACTCGCCGGCTACCTGCTGGCGCGCGCTGGCCTGCAGCAATCGCCGAAGCGCTCGCTGGTGTTGATGGGAACGAGTGTCGGGCTCGGCACACTGCTCGCCGCAACTGCGAAAGAGTCCGGTGCGCTGCTCCCGATCTACATCCTGATTATCGAAGCAACATTACTGAGTGCGCCGGCAACTGTTCATCGTCGTCACTGGCAGTTGTTCAAGGGTGCCTTTCTCTGGCTGCCACTGGTCCTGATCGGCGCTTACCTGCTGACCTTGCTGCCCTACGACGAGTCGATCATCGTCCGGCGCGGTTTCAGCGCAAGTGAACGGCTGATGTCGCAGGCCGAGATTCTGTGGGTTTACCTGTTCAAGGCGCTTGCCGGAAGTCCGGGTAGCCTGGGTGTCTACCAGGGACTGGCCGAGGTGTCGCGCTCAATCCTGAGTCCGCTGACGCTGCTTGCGGTCCTGGCCTGGCTCGTATTGCTCGTCGGTGCAATTGCATGGCGTCGACGTTACCCGCTCGTGGCATTTGTCGTCCTCTGGTATCTCGGTGGGCACCTGGTCGAGTCGACCGCTGTGCCGCTGGAGCTGTATTTCGAACACCGTAACTACCTGCCGATTGCCGGCGTGTTATTCGGCGTTCTGGCATTTCTGTATGTGCACACGGAGAGTTCACGGCGGGTTGCGCGCATTGTTATTCCGATCCTGTTTCTCGCGAACGCGACCTTTCTGTATGGATTTGCGACGCTGCTGACGGATCCGCCCGTAACGGCGCGTTACTGGTACGCGAAGTACCCGGACTCGGATCGCGCGATGATGCACTACGCGCGTATGCGCTACATGGAAGCCGGCATGCGGGCGTCGGTGGGAGCGATGTCCGATTTTGTGGATCGCAATCCCGAGTATGGCTTCTACCGTATCTATGAATTCGAAGCGGGTTGTGAGCTGTCGCCGGAAGAAATTCGAAAAGCTGACCTCGACGTTGTCGTCGATTCAGTCGCCGCAGCACGATTTTCGTATGTCACAGCCAGCATGTTGTCGAACCTGTGGTCGACCGTCTCTGCACGCGGTTGTGGTGAAGTTACAGGTACCGACGTAATCAATCTGGCCGAAGCTGTGTACGGTATCGATATGTATGCGAACGATCGTTTCTACGGCAGCCTGCATAACTCCTTGCTTGCGCTCGACAGCCGCAGCCGCGGCGACCTGGGACAGGCGGTTGCCGGTCTGCAGGAAGCGTTCGAGCTGCAGCAGTCGACGGCACTCGCCGAGCAACTGACCGGGACGCTGCTGGATGCCGGGCGCCAGCAGGAGGCGCGCAAATTCGTCGAACAGCTACCCGGGCATGCGCCACTGAATCCATTTCATGCTATACAGTGGCGGCGCTTAACTGAGCGATTACAGTCGAGAATTGATGCAGTTGATTGAAGGTACCCGATGACTGAACTGTCCATTGTCATTCCGGCCAAGGACGAAGCCGGCGCCATCGCAAACGTCGTGGAAACTGCGCTCGGCGAGTATCCCGATGCCGAAGTTATCGTCGTTAACGACGGTTCGACAGACGATACAGCGGCGGTCGCCGAACAGGCAGGCGCGCGCGTCGTTACGCACCCCGAGAGCCTGGGCAACGGCGCCGCGGTCAAATCCGGTGCACGTGCGGCGACGGGTGAGTTGATTGCGTTCATGGACGGCGATGGCCAGCATTCGGCGGCTGACCTCGGGCCACTGCTCAAGCGCATCGAGGAAGGCTACGACATGGCAATCGGGGCCCGGGATACGGGATCGCACGCCAGCGTTGGCCGCCTGTTCGCGAATGGTCTGTATAACGGCATCGCCAGCATGATGAGCGGGCGCAAGATCCTCGACCTGACCTCGGGTTTTCGTGTAGCCCGGGCGAGCCTGTTCCGACAGTTCCTGTACCTGCTGCCGAACGGTTTTTCCTACCCGACGACGATCACGATGGCATTCCTGCGCAGCGGCTACCCGATCGTGTTCGAACCGATCAAGGCAGAGAAACGCGTTGGCAAGAGTCACATCAAGCCCCTGCGAGACGGACTCAGGTTCCTCGTGATCATCTTCAAGATCGCAACGCTGTACTCGCCGCTCAAGATTTTCCTGCCGGTCAGTGCGCTGTTTTTTACGACCGGCCTCGGCTGGTACGCGTACACCTATACGAGTATGGGTCGCTTTACGAACATGAGCATGCTGTTGTTCAGCGCGGCCGTGATCGTATTTCTCATTGGTTTGATCTCCGAACAGATTACGGCGCTCACCTACAGCAAGTCCTGACATGCGGCAGTGTATTTTCGTACTTGGTACCCGGGCGCAACTCGTCAAGATCGCGCCTGTTTTGCAGCTTGCCGCGGAGCAGGGGCTGAAACACGTTGTCTGGTTCACTGGTCAGCACCAGGAATCCATTGACGACCTCGTCAGCGACTTTGAACTGACGTCGCCGTTCGAGCAGCCGAAACAGGCGAAGGAACGATCGAGCATCGTCAAACTGCTGACCTGGCTGCCGGGTACGCTGCATCGCTGCTATCGCTACGTGCACAGCGTCCGTATCTGGACCGGCAAGACGCCGCTCGTCATTGTGCATGGCGATACGTTATCGACGTATCTCGGTGCGCTGGCCGGGTCCTGGGGTGGCGGACAGGTTGTGCACCTTGAAAGCGGCCTGAGTTCCGGCAAGCTGACCGACCCGTTCCCGGAAGAAATTCTGCGGCGGCTGACGTTCCGTCGTACGAAGTACGCGTTTTGCCCCAACGACGCGGCGGCCGAGCGCATGCAGAAATACGATGGCTGCATAGTCATCAATACTGAAGAAAATACTTTGCTCGACTGCGTACGTTACGCGCTGGCACGGCATAGAAGTGAAGATGAACTGGCCGCCGATTTCGTGGTTTCGATTCATCGGTTCCAGAACATCTACAAGCGCGAGCGACTGGAAGAAATCGTCGCGGAGATCATTGCGCTGGCCGAGCACGGCAGCGTGTGGTTTATCCTGCATCCGCCGACTGAAATCCGGCTGAAGAAATACGGGCTGTACGACAAACTCGCAAACAGCAGTGGCGTGCGACTGATGAACCGCCTGCCGTACTCTGAATTCCTGGCGCTGATGGGCAAGGCGAAAGCCGTCTTCACCGACGGTGGCTCGAACCAGGAAGAACTGTCGTACCTGGGCGTGCCCACGGTTCTGTACCGGGAACGGTCCGAGCGGCCGGACGGGCTTGGCGCGAACATTCGCTTTCGCCATGAATTCTCAGATACACCGGCAGCATGTTTCGCGTCCGGCGAACTGGACGCGCTGCGGGCAGAGTCCCGCATGGACGACGGCGTACAACCATCGCAGATGACGGTGGATGCACTGGCCCGCTGGACGGGCAGCAGCGGCAACAAAGGAAACGAATCTTGACGGCCAATCGAACCAACGCGTCTGACGCCAGTTACCACTCGCGGCACGCGCGCCGGACCCTGCAACGCGCCGAGCGCATCCTCGAGAATATTCCGGATGGCGCTCGCGTACTCGATGTCGGTTGCAACAACGGCATCACAAGCCAGTTCCTGCTCGACAGCGGCAAGGTGTCGCATGTGACGGGTATCGAGTTGCTCGCGAGTACAGTCGACGAGCCACTCAAGGAGCATCCGGACTTCCGGCTGATTGAAGGCAATATCGTCGACCTTGAACTCGACGAGAACTACGACGTGGTTATCTATGGCGCCGTGCATCACCACATCCTGAACTTCAACGGGCTTGCCGCCGCGATAGCAACAATGCAGAAGCTGGTGCGCCATTGTGATGGCCGCCTGTTCTTCGAAACTGGACAGGCAGGCGAGGGCGGTCGCTGGGGCTGGCAGCGGGCGGCACGCAGATTCTTCCGTACCGACGAAGAACACTTCTGTTACCTGTTGCGCAGCATCGAGCACGACATCAGTGCATTCAGCATCATCGGCAAGTTCTGGATTCACGGTATCCGGCGCTCCTACCTGCGCATCGACATGAAGGAGCGCGGCAAAGGCGTAATCACGGTTGCGGCAGATCCGGAATTGCCCGGCGATGCAGAAGGCCCGTTTGCGCGCAGCTTTGGATCGCGCGACCAGCAAATCCTGCCGGCGACTGACGCTGCCGTCGCCGGTTCGCCAACTCGCTTCTGGAAGTCGAACGAGTCCGGCAAGTTCTTCAAGCAACATCGCCATCACCCGATTGCTGCCGCTGTTGAACACAGTATCGGTGAACACATTCACCACGCCTGGGCCGTAACGTCGGCGGCCTGTGATCGGCGGACCGCGACACTGGAGTTTCCACTGCTCGGGGATGCTGTACCGCTTGCGGAATATGCAAAGACTGGCAAGCGCCGTCGCGCACTTGCACAGCAGGTAAGGGCGGTGCACCGCGATGCGACGACGACGGCGTTGAACCTGAATGACGGCGCGGTCATGCGAACCGGCAACAGCGTGATCGACGTTTGCGATCTGAACATCAACAACCTCATGGTGACCGAGAGCGGCGATACCGTGACGCTGAACGTTGTCGATTTTGAACAACAGGGTGTTGCGTATGGCTGGCGCAATCGCATGCATTTCGCGCGCACGCTCTGGTTGCTGCGGGAGTCCCGCTTCAAGGCGATGACTGAGTATTTCTTTGGCGTCGTGTCCGGCGTCGTGCGAATGCTGGCGGCACAGACATTGCCGTTCGAGGAGCGTATCCGTCGCAGGCAACCGTCACTTGTTTCGCTGCTCGTTGCCGACGTTCGCACGTTGAGCGGCCGGGTCCTCGGCCGGATACTTGCGGCCGCGGGTATCAAGGACGGCTGATGCGGCAGCAGCTGGCCAAGGCTGGATCGTGGCTGCTCGGGCTGGGTGCCCTTGTTCTGATCGTCTGGTGGTTCAGGCCGGCCGATTTCGTCGATACCTTCCGTTCACTTGGCATCGCAGGCATTCTCGCCTGGTCCGTTCTGACAATCGTTGCTCGCTTCAGCCACGGCGAGACCACGGTGATCCCGCTTAACGCCCTCGGCCTGCCAATCTCGCGTGCCGACGTATTCTGGATCGGCTGGCTGCGAACCTTTGCCAGCCAGTTGGTGCCGCTCGCAGGCATCGCGGCCTATGCGCATGCGTTACGTACCCGCACAAACATCTCCTGGTCGGCGCTGGCAGCACTCGCCACGCCCCAGTTCGTGCTGGCCGCAACCGCGCTGGGTTTGTTCGGTATCGCGGCACTGTTGTCGCGCGGCGGCTTTGCCGATCCGGCAGTCGTGATCCTGCTCGCTGTGTATGTCGGACTGACGATCGCATCCTATGCGATCGCCCACGGAGCGCCGTGGGTGCTTGGGCTTTTGCCAGGGTCGTTGAAGGAGCGCGGCCGGGAGACGGCGGATACACTGGCGCGACTGCGTGATACCCGCGGGCTGGTTCCGTGGCTAGTCGTTTTCCACCTGCTGGTTATCGTGCTGCGCGGTGCGCGCCTGTGGCTGATCTTCTATTGCGTCGGCATTGAACTCGGCATCAGCGACACGCTGGTGCTCGTCGCTATTGCCGAATCCACGATGCTGATCCAGGTCACGCCGGGCAGTCTCGGCCTGCGTGAGGGCGCAATTATCGGTGGTGCGGCACTGGCAGGCATCGACGCGGCCACCGCGACTGCGGTGGCACTGGTCGATCGTTCACTGGTGGTCGCAATTACGGCGTTGCTGACGCCGCCGTCAGTAATGATTCTGAAGCGTCGACCGACTAGCGATTAAAGTGATCCTCGAGTACCTGCGCGACACATGAGGTCAGGCGTTTGCCGGTCTCAATGTGCAGGAACTCATTCGGTCCGTGCGCGTTCGACTTGGGACCGAGCAGGCCGGTGATCAGGAACTGCGCTTCGGGGAAAGTCTCGCCGAGCATACCCATGAACGGAATCGTGCCGCCTGTACCCATGTACATCGACGGCTTGCCGAAGAAGGCCTCCGAGGCTTTCTGCATCGACGCTTCGAGCCACGGCGCAACTGCCGGTGCATTCCAGCCCGCCATGCTCGAGTCAGCATCAAACTCGACCTTCACGAGTGGTGGCGTGTCTGCTTCAAGCGCCGTTTTTACAGCAACGGCTGCCTCGCCGGCATCGACGGTCGGCGGCAGGCGGAACGACAGCTTTAATACCGTGTAAGGCAGCAGCACGTTTCCGGCGTCGATCAATGCCGGCATACCCTCCTGGCCCGTCACGGCAAGCGTCGGCCGCCAGGTGTTGTTCAGCATCAGTTCGGTATGCGATTCGCTCGGGTTGGGCGTATCGACAGCCCACGGGAATTTTTCGTACACGAGTTCCTGCAGCGTCTCCGCGGCCTTCGCCGCCTGGTCGAGGCGCTGTTCCGGAATATCGGCGTGCAGGTCGTCAAGCAGGATCTGTCCTGAAGATTCGTCCTCAATCCGGCTGATCAGCTGGCGCGCCGTGCGGAAACTTGATGGTACAACGCCGGACGCCGATCCCGAATGTACGCCCTCTGTCAGCACGTCCACGCGCAGTGTGCCGGTCAGGTTGCCGCGCAGGGAGGTCGTACACCAGAGCTGGTCGTAGTTGCCGCACTCGGCATCGAGGCAGACGACGAGGTCAGGAGACCCGATTCGATCTTCGAGCAAATCGATGTAGTAGGGCAGGTCGAAGCTGCCGGATTCTTCGCAGCCTTCGATCAGCACGACGCAGTGCGCGTGCGGAATTCCCTGCTCCTGCAGGGCGCGTACCGCGGTCAGCGAACCAAAGGTCGAGTAACCGTCGTCAGCGCCGCCGCGGCCGTAGAGCTTGCCGTCCTTGATGACCGGCGTCCACGGATCGAGGTCATCGTCCCAGCCGGAGAACTCGGGCTGCTTGTCGTAGTGGCCATACAAAAGCACGACTTCGTCGGAGTCGCCCGGGATGTCGATGAACAGGATCGGCGTGCGTCCTTCAATGCGTATGACTTCGACGGTCATGCCCTTGATCGGCTGCGTTTTGCACCACTTCTCGAGCATGGCGACAGCTGTCTCCATGTGGCCATGCTTTTCCCAGTCCGGGTCGAAGTGCGGTGACTTGTTCGGGACCTTAATGTATTCGGCGATCTCCGGGATGATTTCGTCATCCCACATCGCGTTGACGAACTCTGCAGTCTTCTGGTTATCCATGTGGCGTACTTATTCCGAAGTCAGTGAGCGAATGAACGTGCGCGTCATGCGCTCGGTCGTGATGAAGTTCCAGTTATACTCTTCGTGGTAAGACTCGAGCGGGTTCGCAGCTACGATATCGTCAGCGCTCATGCCCTGGTCGACAAGTGCTTTCACTCGTGCCTCGCCATCCTTGAGCATTGCCAGGTCCTTGATCAGGCCTTCACGCGTCGCAACCGGGCCGTGCCCCGAGATGTACTTCGTCTCCGCGTTGCCCATGTCGATCAGAGTCTGGATCGCATTCTGGTAGTTCGTGACATTGCCGCCGCTGTCGAGGTCAATGAACGGGAACATGCCGCGGAATAACAGATCACCGGTCGCGATGACATTCGCGCCGCGAAACTCGATGGCGGCGTCACCATCCGTATGCGCGGCATGAACGTGAAATACGTAGGCCTCAATACCGTTGACGTGGAAGGTCATCTCCGACGAGAACGTAATGACGGGAAGGGCGCCCGGGCCGGTATTCTGCCGCTCGTCATCCTGCATGCGGGCACGAAGATTGTCGTGCGCCACGATGATCGAGCCATTTTCGGCCAGCAACTGGTTAGCGCCAGTGTGATCGCCGTGGGCGTGAGTATTGATGATGAAGTCCGCGTTGCGACCGCCGCTGAGCTCGCGAACCTTGGCGAACAGGGCTGCGCCCGTCTGTGTGAAACCATCGTCGATCAGGATGACGTACTCGTCGCCGACCATAAGACCGACATTACCGCCCGCCATCTTGCCGTCTGCGCCAACCAGCAGGTAGAAGCCGGGCGCGACATCGACGTGTGTGTACTCGGTTGCCATCCAGTCCTGCGCGAACGCACTGGAGGTGAACAGGGTGCTTATCGCAAGTAGCTTTTTCATCGCTGTCTCCGGTTGGCGGGACAGCGATTGTAGCCCAGAGTCCGGGCTGGTGCCGCCCCGGCGTGAGGCCGGGGCGGCATTTCAGCTCACTGGCGGCCCGGGAAGGAGAACTGGGCCTTTTCGCGAACGCCGCCTGACGGCCAGCGCTGCGTGATGGTCTTGCGGCGAGTGTAGAAACGTACACTGTCAGGACCGTAGGCATACAGGTCGCCGAACAGGGAACGCTTCCAGCCACCGAAGCTGTGATATGCGACCGGTACCGGTAACGGGACGTTGATGCCGACCATGCCGACCTTGATGTTATTGGCGAAGTAGCGGGCTGCTTCACCGTCGCGGGTAAAGATGCAGGTGCCGTTGCCATACTCGTGGTCGTCGATCAGCTGCATTGCCTGTTCCTCGGATTCCGCACGAACCACGCACAGAACCGGACCGAAAATCTCTTCCTGGTAGATGCGCATGTCTTTCGTGACATTGTCGAACAGGCACGGGCCGAGGAAAAAGCCGTCTTCGTGGCCTTCAACAACGAGGTCACGGCCGTCAGCTGCCAGGGTCGCGCCTTCTTCAACGCCGAGGTCTACGTAGCCGCGCACCTTGTCGTGGTGAACCTTCGTTACGAGCGGTCCCATGTGGTTGGAGACGTCGTTGCCGTTGCCGACCTTGAGGTCTGCAATTTCGGCCTGCAGTTTCGAAACGACCTCATCCGCGACTTCGTCGCCAACGCAGACCGCGACAGAGATCGCCATGCAGCGCTCACCGCAAGAGCCATATGCTGCACCCATCAGAGCACTTACCGCATTGTCGACGTCAGCGTCCGGCATGATGATTGCGTGGTTCTTGGCACCGCCAAGCGCCTGTACGCGCTTGCCGTTGGCAGTACCGGTCGAGTAGATGTACTCGGCGATCGGCGTCGAGCCGACAAAGCTGATTGCCTGTACGCGATCGTCATTGAGCAGCGTATCTACTGCTTCCTTGTCGCCGTTAACGACGTTGAAGACACCTTCGGGCAGACCGGCTTCGTGCAGCAGGCGGGCGATGATCATCGGCGCGCTCGGATCCTTCTCAGACGGCTTCAGTACAAACGTGTTGCCGCAGGCGATTGCCATCGGGAACATCCACATCGGGACCATGGCCGGGAAGTTGAACGGCGTAATGCCGGCAACAACACCCAACGGCTGGAAGTCCGACCAGCTGTCGATCTTTGGGCCGACGTTGCGCGAGTATTCGCCCTTCAGCAGCTCTGGGATGCCGCAGGCGTAGTCGACGACCTCGACACCGCGACCGAATTCGCCCATCGCGTCGTCCAGCACCTTGCCGTGCTCGTCGGTAATTGCCGCAGCGATTTCCTCAGCGTTCTCCTCAAGCAGCTGCTTGAACCGGAACATGATGCGCGCGCGTTTTGCCGGCGGCGTATCGCGCCAGGCCGGGAACGCGGCATCGGCCGCTGCGATCGCTTCCTCGACCGTGGCCTTGGAGGCCATCGCCACATGGCGCGCAACCTGGCCCGTCGCCGGGTTCGTCACTGGCTCTGGGCGGTTGTCGTCTGCGACGTCGGCACCGTTAATGAAATGACCGACGACGGCTGCGGCGTCGATATCTTTGGCTGCTGTTGCATTCATTGGTTTTCTCCTACTCGATCGAGTCGAGTACGCGACGGATGCTCTCAAACGACTTGGTCATCTCGTCAGGGTCTGAGTTCAGGAAGGGCGAGAACTGCAGCGTGTCCATGCCATTACGGACCACCAGGTTCTCATCCCAGAAACATTTCTTGTGGGCTTCGCCACCACGTGCGCCAACTGCGCCTTCGCGCGGCGCCATTTCGATCGCGCCCATCAGGCCGAAGTTTCTCACGTCGATGACGTGTTTGTGATCGGCGAACGAATGCAGCAGGTCTTCGAAATGCTGCTCGAGGTCTTTAGCCTGCTGGAAGGTGCCTTCCTCTTCGTACACGTCCAACGATGCCAGGCCGGCAGCTGCTGCAACCGGGTGACCAGAGTAGGTGTAGCCGTGGAACAGCTCGATCATGTGATCCGGGCCATTCATAAAGGCATCGTAGATCGAATCGCGTACCAGTACAGCGCCCATCGGGATTACACCGTTGGTCAGGCCCTTCGCTGTAGTAATGATGTCCGGCGTAACGTCGAAGCGCTGTGCGCCGAACGCATGGCCCATGCGACCGAAGGCGGCGATGACTTCGTCGAAAATCAACAGGATGCCGTGGGCATCGCATATCTCGCGCAGACGCTCGAGGTATCCGGCAGGCGGCGGAATGACGCCAGCCGAACCGGCGACCGGCTCGACGATGACCGCGGCAATGTTGCTGCCATCATGCAGCTGGCAAAGACGCTCCAGGTCTTCGGCCAGTTCGATGCCGTGCTCTGGCAGGCCGCGCGAAAATGCGTTGCGACCAATATCGAGCGTGTGGCGCAGGTGATCGACACCCGGGAGCAGGGCAGCTGAGAATACCTTGCGGTTCGGCACGATGCCGCCAACTGACATACCGCCGAAGTTCACGCCGTGATAACCCTTCTCGCGGCCGATCAGGCGCGTGCGATTTCCTTCGCCACGGGCGCGGTGGTAACCGAGCGCAATCTTGAGTGCCGTATCGACCGACTCCGAGCCGGAGTTCGTGAAAAAGCAGTGGTTGATACCCTCGGGTGCCATCGACGTGACGCGATCGGCCAGAGCCAGCGCCTTGTCATTGGTGACCTGGAAGGTCATGCAGTAATCGAGCTCGGCGACCTGTTTCTGCACCGCATCAACAATCTTCGGATGGCAATGGCCGACGCCCGAGGTCCACAGACCTGAGAACGTGTCGTACACCTTGGTGCCATCCTCGCGGATGTAGTAGTGGCCCTCGGCGCCCTTGATAACGCGAGGCTGTTTGAGAAAGTCGCGATTGGCCGTAAACGGCATCCAATACGCTTCATTTCGAACGGCTGAACCAGACATTCAAAATCTCCGGGAATCGTGGAAAGCAGAGAGTTTACGCCCGTCTAGCGTTGTTAAACAATCCGTTATTAGTGCAGTTATAAGCTGTTGATTTTATTTGTCAGTGCGTTGAAAATGTTCATTAAGCTAAACAATTTGACGGGCTTTCCGTGATGGACAAGGAAATTGGTGAACGATTGCGTCGCATCCGCAGCGCGCTGAAGCTTTCGCAGAGACAACTCGCACGCCAGTCCGGCGTCGCGAATGCCACGATCTCGCAGATCGAGGCGGGCAAGCTGAATCCCACAGTTTCCATGCTAAAGAAGGTGCTCGACGGAGTTCCGATCAGCATGGGCGAGTTCTTCGGCGACGATTTCGAGGTACGCGAGCGAGTTTTTTTTCGCGCCTCCGAATTGACCGAGATAGCCGATGGTGGCGTCTCGTTCCGGCAGGTCGGTGCACATCTTGCGGATCGTGCCATCCAGATGATCAAGGAGTGTTACCAGCCGGGAGCCGGAACCGGCAAGCACGCGCTCACTCACGACGGCGAGGAGTGCGGCATCATCCTGTCAGGACGCCTGGAGGTTACTGTCGGCGACGAAGTTGCGGTGCTCCGGGAAGGAGATGCGTATTACTTCAAGAGCAGCCAGCCGCACCAGTTCCGCAATCCGGGCAATGAGCCCTGTGAGCTGATTACGGCCTGCTCGCCGCCAACCTTCTAGTCGTCGTTCGACACACCGTGTAAGTCGTCGCGCATCTCGGTCATCACGTCGGTTACGAGGTCGCGTGCCTTGTTGCGCCCGAGCGGCCTGAGCACTTTACCGAGCAGGCTGTCGAGTATGTCGGTACTGGCCGAAACAGCGAGCCCCATCTGCGTGTCGTGGTCCCATGGCACCCACGACACGGTTACCTGCACGCTGTTCAGTGTGCTCGAGACATAAAAGTGGCGCTCGGTTATCAGCAAAGATGTGTCGCGGCGCTGGATTATCGTGTGTGACAGCGCGAAGACCGGCTTCTTGCGGATTTCGACCTTGAGCCAGCGAAAGATATGCTCGCAGCAGTCCGCGCCGTCCGGGTAGTCGTGCATGACCTGGTAATAGTCGGAGAAATACTCGGAAATCGGCTGCAGCGCTTCCGTAGTCAGCTTGAGGTCGCGACCGATCGAGACGGCCTTCTTTTTGCTGCGCTGGTATGGCGCGACACCATCAAGGCCTTGTTGCTGGTAGGCCTCGTAGCGCGCGACCAGAATATTTCGCAAGGCGTCTGAGGCAGCCTGCAGGCGCGCCTCGCGAGACTTTGCTGACGCATTGGCAGCATTGAGTGCCTTGACTTCCTCGTTACTGAGATTGAAGTCCTTGCCGACTTTCGTCTTCAGGAATTCATCGGCGTGTTCGTATTCATCGGCCGCAAATGCAACCGCGGCAAAGTCATCTGCAGATTCGATGTCATGATATTCGATGAGGTACTTCTGCGGGATGATGGTGGGAACTTCCTGTACTTCCTCGAGGATTTCGGCGAGCGGCCGGTTGACGAGAACAGCGGCGTCGGCTGCGAGTTCGCGCGCCGAGTTTTCCCAGGGCTCGCCGTCCATCGCCAGAACTTCGCCGGCTTCAAGCCGCCGTTTTTCGGCGTCGCTGATGTCGAGGCCTTCGACGACATCGGCGCCGGTCAGCGTCTCCGCACCAGCAGTGGCGCCCGCTAGCAGAAAGACAATACTTACCGAAAGAGTTCTCATTTTGGCGCCCCGAACAAGAAGTGGTGTTCACGCTTATACTCAGTTTAATCGTGTACACTCATAACTTACAGGGACGGTCCCGATAACAAGCCCAAGAAAGGACTAGCCGATGCACAAATTGCTCCTGATTCTGACCATGATTTCCCTGGCAGGTTGCGCCAACTGGGGCTCCGAAAAGCAAGAGCGTGAGACGCGCGAGCACCTCGACTCGCAGATGTCAGTTGGTATGTCGTTCGACGCGTTCGAGCAACGATTCCCGCTGGCGACAATGCTTGAAGGTGAACCTGGTAACGGCGCATTCCTCGTGACCGAGGATCGCGTCTGCTGGTGGTGCTCAAGCCCGACAGCGTTCAAGCGCAGCAAGGACGTCTTCGCGCGCGTGGTTAACTTCAGCGACGGCAAGCTCGTCAGTATCGATCCGGTCGAGGAGGCTGCAAAATGAACGGCTTCGGCAGAATTCGTGTAATGGGCATGGCTGCCGTTGTTTCGCTGGTCGTGGCGGCGCCGGCCGCGGAAGCAGCCACGTCCAAACGTGACAAGGACCTCGCCGAAATCGGTGACTGGGTGCAGATCGGCATTCCGGCGGCCGGAATGCTGGCGTCGTGGATGAAGGGCGACAAGGAAGGCATGATGCAGCTGACCAAGGTCATCGTCTCATCCTCGATATCCGCGCATACGTTCAAGTTTCTCGGAGAACGGACGCGGCCTGATGCCTCGAACAAGGTTTCGTTCCCGTCAGGACACACGACCGCATCTTTTGCCGGATCCGAGTACATTCGCCAGCGATTCGGCAACACCTGGGGGATTCCTGCAACTGTTGCCGCCGGTTTCGTTGGGTACACGCGTATCCGCGCCAATAAACATTTCCGCGACGACGTGCTGGCCGGCATGAGCAATGGCCTGCTGTGGAACTGGTTCTTCACGACACCGGAAGGTGAGAACCTGACAATTCGACCGGCCAGGTCCGACGGTGGTTACGGTCTCGAATTCGACTACAAGCTGTCCGGCGATCGGGTTCGCGCCAACCAGGATTTCATCTCGCGCCCCAAGTTTGCCTACACCCTGGAATGGGGGCCTGTCACCCAGGACAAGAATATCTATATCAGCCCTGTGGCAACCGGCTTCGTCATTGACCTGGCAACTGCGGAAGACGAATTCGACATCACCTCCCGCGTTACGTTCGAGCATTTCTTCGCCGATCGGCACGAATGGAGTCTTTACGTCGCGCCAATGGAGCTGATCGAGTTCGATCCGAGCCGCACACTGACCGAACCGGCCGAATTCGCGGGCAAGACATTTTTCCCGGTTCCGGATACCAGTTTCGAAGCTCGTTACAACATGATCGACATCCGCGCCATGTACCGCTACCGACTCGTCGATACCGAACGTTGGCAGGTACGCGTCGGTGCTGGCGCCCAGTACATCGAAACACTGCTCGCAGTGACGCAGTTCCGCGGCAGCCCGAGAGACAATGATGTTGTTGAATTCGCACGCGCCAATGTCCAGCAGGTCAAACCGATGGCGAGCCTGCGCGCAACTTATTCGTTCAACGAGCGCTGGCGGCTCACAGGCAGCTATGACGGCTATGGCGGTGACGACACATTCTCAAGCCTGGGCTTCGTGCTGAACTGGCGTGCCGCACCGGGCTGGGACCTCGGCCTGGGCGGTCGTTACATTGATCGCCGCGTTACTGATGGCGACGTGTACAACAAGTTACAGGCGGGTGATTTCGTCTTCAGTGTGACGCACGGCTTCCACTAATTATGAGAGACCCGGCCAGCCTCGTTGCGGCCATGTTCGTGTTCATCCTGAGCATCGGGCTGGCCCAGGTGCTGCTCGCGCTCGCCGAGGTTGCGGGCGGAATTATTACGATGCTCAGCTACGCGAGCCTGGCGCTTTGTGCCGCATTTGCGACGCTCGCCGTTACCCGCAACCACCGACAGCAAGTCGGTGGTGCGGTATTGGTCTGGGTCGCTACGCTTGGGCTGGTGTTTGAGTAGGCGCGCTAGAAGGAGCGCCCGATCTGGAACGAAACGTCCGAGACCTCGACATCGTTATAGAGATTGGGCCGATCGAGTTTACCGCGGATGATGCGTCCGCCGACGGCCAGGTCCCACAGCTGTGTCGCCTGGTAGCGGACGAACACGCCAAGATTGTCGTAGCCTTCATACTCGGTCCAGGCACCATCATATTCGGCCCCGATTGACCACTTGTGATTCAGGTGAAGATCCGCTGCAAGGTGCAGCGTTGGCGAAAATACTGATTCCTCGGCGTGGCTTGCCGCATTAACAGGCCCGGGCACCATCGTGCGCTGTTCGACTTCGAATTCCGTGCGGCTGTACTGAATACCCAGTCCTGCCTTAACCGTCCAGCGCTCGTTGTCCACAAGTCGATAGCGCCAGGTGCCACGGACATCCCACCAGCGATAGTTGGAATCGAAGATTTCGCCGTTGCCGTCGTTGGGATCGAACGTCGTCTGGCCGATCGTGAACGGTTGCGTAGGGCTGGCGAAATCCGTCATGCCCATCGGTCCGTACCAGAAGCGCAGCTCGTGCCGATCGTTAATGCGGTAGTCGACGATCATGCGTGCGGTCATGTGGAACTCTGACTCAAGCGCCTCGAGATCGACGACCAGTCCGTCATTCGGCGAGCGCACGATGTTCTTGTCCTGCACAACCGGGCCGAACTCGAAAACCGTGCGGTACTTGGCCTCGAAATCCGACGGTTCACGCGGGTGACGGTTGCCATCGAAGAATCCGCTGAACGACAGCTCGATACCGTTCGAGTTAAAGCTCGGGTACAGGCGACCGCTGCCTTCAATCGGTGAGGTTGAGTACCAGTTTGCCATCATGGCGACGAGCGCACCGCCGAGTACGTCATCCGCAAAGTGCTTCTGGGCGCAAACGCGGCTGTAGGCGGTCAGGATTGCGAGGCCGTAGGCCGGAATACCCCAGCCCTTGCCGTAACGCGTGTACAGGTAGGAGGCGCCGATGAAGCCGCCGGCGCTGTGGCCGGACACGAAAGACTGGCGTCCCGTGCCGGCATCCGGTCGGGTTTTGTCGCCGATTGCCTTGAAAGTGCCGGCGCCAGCGCCGGTCAGGACCATTGTGCGGGCAAGCTGGATACCGCCTTCGCCGTCGCGTTTCAGTGCTGTCAGCGCCATGGCCGCAACCGGCAGGCCGACAGTCAGATCGTCGCCAAGATCGCGCAGGTTGCCGCACGATGCAGCATGGACCTGTCCGCCGGTAAAAAGGAGCAATGTAACTGCGATCAGACGTTTCATGGGATCCCCTGTTAGATTCAGTCCATAGCGTAACCCAAATCGATGTGAATGGCTCTAGTCACAGCCGAAACAATCGGGCACAGTTACGCCCCTTCAGACTCAATACAACTCAGTTCATGGCAGCTTTTGGAACAGAATTCTGCGATCACATTGCGATCGCCCGATACGAAAACGATACCTGGGGCCCGGCATCTGTAGAGCCGCTGCAGCCTCTGTCGCTGCACCCGGCAGCGCATGTCTTTCATTACGCGAGCACCTGCTTTGAGGGTTTCAAGGCGTATCGCTGGGATGACGGCAAGGCTCGCATCTATCGCCTGCAGGACCATGTGGCACGCATGCAGCGGAGTGCAGAATCGCTGCGCCTGCCCGTGCCTGATGCAGAGCAGCTTGCACAGATGGTTATCGATCTGGTCACGAAGCATGTCGAGGACATTCCGGCGCCGCCGAGTTCGTTGTACCTGCGCCCGACGTTGATCGGCACACTTGAGAACATCGGCGCGGCGGCATCGCCGTCGACTGAAGCAACCCTGTTCGTGCTGGCGTCGCCCGTCGGTGATTATTTCTCCGGCGGCTCGGCGACGCTCAAATTGCTGGTCGAGGACCAGCGTGCGCGGTCGACCGAACAGCTTGGCAGCACCAAGACCGGCGGTAATTACGCTGCGGCACTGGGCCCGACGCTCGAAGCCAAGGCCGAACATGGCGTGGACCAGGTATTGTTCTGCCCTAACGGTGACGTGCAGGAAACCGGTGCAGCCAATTTCCTGTTGATCAGTGATAACGAAGTGATTACGAAGCCGCTCGATTCAAGTTTCCTGCATGGCATGACACGCGATTCGATCCTGAAACTTGCAGCCGATCTCGGCTACACGGTCAACGAGCGCAACTTCACGGTCACAGAGTTGCTCGAGTACGCAAAAACGCACGAGGCCGCTTTGTCAGGTACCGCAGCCTGCCTGTCGCCGGTAGGCGCGCTTGTTTACAGAGACGAAGAGATTCCGGTGAGGGATGGTTCTGCCGGCCCGAACACGGAGAAACTGCGCAAGGCCCTGCAGGACATCCAGTACGGACTCGCGCCGGACACGCACAACTGGCTTACCGAAGTAAACACCTAAGGCATTTAGTACGGGGGACACACTCCAGTGTGTCCCCTATACATGACTAAACCCCGCGACAAAGCCACCCGAGCACCCCTCAGATAGCTTTGGAAAACCGGTTGTCGTTCGACGCCTGATCAATGTAGCGATCGAACACCATCGCTATCGAGCGCAAGAGCAGCCGGCCTTTCTCCGTAATCGTGACACCCGAGTCGTCGAGCAGGATCAAGCCGTCGTCGTCGAGCGGCTGCAGTCTTTTGATTTCGTCCGCAAAGTAGTCACGGAAATCGATACTGTGCTCGCGGCCAAAGTCGTCGAAGGACAGGGCGTCGTAGCACATCAGCGCCTGGATGACTTCGTTGCGCAGCTGGTCGTCGGCGTCGACGATGAGCCCCTTCTTAATTGGCAGTTCGCCGGATTCGATGATCGCTTCATACTCCATCGTGGTAACAGCGTTCTGTGCAAACATGTTGCCAATACCGCCGATCGCGCTCACGCCGAGCGCAACGAGGTCGCAATTGCGGTGCGTTGAGTAACCCTGGAAGTTTCTCTGCAGGGTGCCGTTTGCACGTGCGCGAACGAGCTCGTCGTCCGGCAGCGCGAAATGATCCATGCCGATGTATTCCCAGCCCGCGTCGCAGAGACGGTCGATCGTTCTGTGCAGAATGTCGAGCTTGGTCTCCGGCAGCGGGATATCCGCGTCGTTGATCATGCGCTGCCCTTTGAAGCGCTGTGGCAGGTGCGCGTAGTTATAAACGGCAAGGCGGTCCGGACGTAACGCTACGACTTCATCAAGTGTCGCGTCGAAGGTTTCGCTGGTCTGGTGCGGCAGGCCGTAAATCAGGTCGAAGGAAATCGACTCGAAGCCTGTGTCTCGCGCAGCTTCAACGAGGGCGCGAACTTCTTCAGGTGACTGTTCGCGGTTGACCGCCTTCTGCACCACCGGCTCGAAGTCCTGGATACCGAGCGACAGGCGATTGAAGCCAAGATCCGAGAGGTGACGTATGCCGTCGGCATCGACTGTGCGAGGATCGACCTCAATCGAAAACTCGCGCGCATCGCTCTCGTCAAAGTTGAACGCGTTTCTGAGTTTCGCGAGCAACTCATCCAGCTGATCGCGGTCGAGGTAGGTCGGGGTTCCGCCGCCAAAATGCAGCTGTTCAACCTTGCGCTCATGGTCCACAAGAGCGGACTGCATCTCGATCTCGCGGTACAGCATCTCGATGTAACGCGCCACACGCGTCGCATTGCGAGTCACTATCTTGTTGCAGCCGCAGTAGTAACAGAGCGAGTGGCAAAACGGGATGTGCACGTAAAGCGACAGTGGCACGCCGCTCTCGTTGCTTGCGGCAACATGCTGGCGGTAGTCGTCCGCTGTAAATGCATCCGTAAACTGCAGTGCAGTCGGGTAAGAGGTGTAACGTGGACCGCGGCCGCCGTGACGGATAATCAGATCGGTATCGAATTCGACCCGCATCAGGCTCGCCTCAGGCTGTGCAGGAGGTACAGCGCGACTGTGAACAGCACCATCGCAACAGCCTGGTGCATGGCGCCCAGGAATACGGGCACCGCCAGCAACAAGGTCGCGATGCCAAGTGCAACCTGAAGCAGGCCGGTGTGCAGAAGCGCATTGACGGCCTTGCGCGAACGTGGCGGCAGGTCCGCTGCGCGCGCCTTCCACCAGAAAACGGTTATCGCGATGAGCGTGGTAATAGCGAGGATGCGGTGATCAAACTGCACCGTCGTCATGTTGTCAAAGAAGTTGCGCCAGAATGGCTCAAGCGCCATCAGGCCCGGCGGCAGCCAGTAGTCGCCCATCATCGGGAACGTGTTGTAGATCTTGCCGGCCTTGAGGCCGGCGACAAAGCCGCCAGAGATCACAGTGATGGATATCAGTGTGGTCAGTGCGAACGTCTTGCCGTACCAGGCGTGGCGATCGGTGCCCGACGCAGGGTACAGCCGCGACAGTGCAACCCAGAACATATAGGCGTAGATGATAAAAGCGGCAACGAGGTGAGCGGTGAGGCGGTATTGGCTAACGGCCGGCACGTCGACGAGGCCGCTCTTTACCATGTACCAGCCGAGCACGCCCTGCATACCGCCGAGCACGAACATCAGGAAGTACTTCGGCCACTCCGGTTTGCGGATATAGCCCTTCACCATGAACCAGATGAACGGCACGATGAAGACAATGCCGATCGTGCGTCCAAGCAGGCGATGCAGGAATTCAAGCCAGAAGATGCCTTTGAACTCTTCGACACCGAAGTCCGAATTCACCTTGAGAAACTCCGGGCTCTGCTGGTACATCTCGAAGACGCGCTGCCATTCGGCGTCGGTCATTGGCGGCAGCCAGCCCATCAGCGGACGCCAGTCGACCATCGACAGGCCGGAACCGGTCAGGCGCGTGAATCCGCCGAGCACGACCATCGCGAATACGAGTCCGCAGCAGATCAGCAGCCAGTACGCCACCGCGCGATTTTGTTGTTGAGTGGTGTCAGTCATTGTCGCTTCTGTCAGAGGAGATCCTGCCGATTGCGGCTGAGGGCGAGCAATCTTAGCAGGGCGAGGAGGGTGAGCGCTGCAACCCAGTTATGGGCGACAGCGACGGCGACAGGCAGGTCCATCATGACGGCGAACACGCCTATCGCAAATTCCGTGACAACCAGTGCCAGCACCGTGAGCGCGGTTGCTCCCAGGCCGGCGCGCAGCGCCAGTACGGCGGCTGCGAATATGGCGATTGTCGTTAGTACGGCGCCCAGCCGATGCAGCTTGTGGATATCGGCGCGTTCCTGACCACCGAGTGCCAGGCCGGTCGGGCCGATCTCGTGACTGCGGCCCAGGTCGAATGCCGTGCCGAGCTCATCGCCAGGCAGAAAGCTGCCGTGGCAGTCCGGCAGGGTCAGACAGGCTGACGCTGCGAAGTTCGCACTGGTAAGCCCGCCGAGTGCGATCTGCATGAGCAGGAGTACGATGCCGGCGGTGATCCAGTGACGGATTGGGGACGACGCGTTGGCACGCGGGCGTGCGTTGCGGAACACCAGCCAGCCGGTCAGCACCAGCATAGAGAAACCACCCGCGAGATTTCCCATGACAATCGCGGGACTGTGCAGCCCACCTGAATAAATGCCGAGCCAGGCGAGGAATACCGTGAGACCAAGCAAGGAAAGACTCAGCAGGCGGTCGCGCCCGACCTTGAGCGACGCCAACGCCATCGCAAGCACGACCAGGCCAAGTACGCTCGCGACCAGCCTGTGCACGGGCGTGGCCCAGGAAAGCGGTTGCTGTGCTTCTTCGGCGAGTCTTGCGTAAGTACTCGACACCGTTGGTTCGACATCGCTCGCCTCGCCGATCAGGCCATAACACGCCGGCCAGTCGGCACAGCCAATGCCCGAGTGATCGAGTCGCAGATAGGCGCTGACCGATACCAGCATCAGCACGAGCACGAGTGCAGTTACAGCCAGTCGTTGCACGGTTTATTCCTTGACCTGACCAAGCACCGTCGCTGTACCCCGCACGAGTCGCAGCTGCTTGGGGGCCTTCTTCCAGTCGACTCGATCGTGACCGAACTCGAAACTCCAGGCCCATGCCGCGTCATACTGGAAGCTGTAGTCGTTACTCGACCAGTATTCAGCAGCCAGTGCGTCAGCGAAGAAATCGGTATTGATCGTTGGCGGCTGTTCGGCACGCGTCAGGTCGCTGATTGAGAACAGTTCGTCGCGCAGCGGCAGACGCCAGTCGTTGAAGCCGCACAAGCCGGCCTCGTTCACGGCCTGCACGTAGTGCCAGGTATCGCATTTGCTGCCGCTACAGTCGCCGCCATTTTCGACGCCGCGGTAATCGAGTTCGCCGACAGCCTCGTCAGGGTCGTACCAGGAGTAGGTGTGGCTGCGATCATTGAGTCCGCCGGACGCGTCGCGTACCTGCCAGGTAAGCGTGGTAACCGTATCGGTCACACAGGTTTCATCGCCAACGGCGAATGATTCGTATTTCGTGTCGTGCGGATTCGGGCGGTCGTCGCCGCCGCAAGCTGCCAGCAGCAGGCACGGAAGGAATTTGAGCGCTTTCATGGAGTCTGAGCTTACCCGATTGCCGGCACGAATCATGCCCGGAAGCCCGCCAGTTCCCTAGGTATTTTCCCCAGTACTGCCAAGGGGTTCACAGGCATAGGGTAGACGTCGGTTAAAGCCAACATTCTTGGGGAACATTGGCATGAGTGAAGAAGTGACCGCGCCGCCGGAACGCGTCCCTGCGATGCAACGCATCCTGGACAATCCTTTCATCCTCCTGTTTGCAGGCATCGTCGTTCCGACGGTGTTCTACATCATCTGGGGAATCGTCGAGATCGTTAACATCCCGATCGCTCCGTAACCACCACATCGAGGTAAGGCAATGAGTGCTATTCAACCGCCTGCTGAGACCGTCTGGTGGAAGCAGCCTCTCGACAAGGTCGAGGGAACCTGGATCGCGATCGCACTGGTGTGGTCGCTGATCATGTTTTTCATGATGCCGTTCTGGCACGTGTACGGAAAACAGAACCTTTCTAGCGAGGCCTACAAGACGACGCCGCAGGCGTTTCTCGCCAAGACCGAGGCAATGGTGGACCAGTACACGGTTCGCACCGAAACCGGCCAGAATGGCGAGCAACTGAAGGTCGTCAAGCCGCCACCCGGCAGCGACGTGTATCTTGCAGGCCGGCTCTGGTCCTGGTACCCGCTGCTCGAACTCGAGAAGGGGCAGACCTACCGACTGCACATCTCGTCGCTCGACTGGCAGCACGGCTTCTCGCTGCAGCCCGTCAACATCAATACGCAGATTCTGCCCGGCTACGAGATGGTGCTGACCGTCACGCCGGATACGTCTGACGAACAGACAATCATCTGTAACGAATACTGCGGCCTGGGCCATCACAACATGGTCGGCAAGATCTACGTTGTGGAGGGGGGACAATGAGCAACCAACTATTCAGAACCTGCCCCGAGACCGGCCTGCAGTATCACAAGCCGGCCGAGCGCCTGATGAAGGCGCATGCGGTCGTCGCGGTGGTTATTCTCCTGATCGGCGGCATCTCGGCGCTGCTCGTCACGCTGACGCGCTGGCCGGCCGTACATCTGCTGCCAGCTGACAAGTTCTACCAGCTCCTGACGACGCACGGCGTCAACATGCTGATCTTCTGGGTCATCTCATTTGAGATAGCGATCCTTTATTTCTGTTCCTCGACATTACTGAAGTGTCGACTTGCGACACCGAAGCTGGCCTGGGTCGGATTTGTGCTGATGCTCGCAGGCATCATCATCAATAACGCAGCGGTCGCGAACGGCGACGCGTCGGTGATGATGACGTCCTACGTGCCAATGCCGGCCAACCCGAACTTTTACCTCGGGCTGATCCTGTTCGCCGTCGGCGCGTTGATAGGCTGCATGATCTTCCTTGCGACGCTGGTCGTGGCGAAGGATGAGAAGACCTATGAGGGATCGATACCGCTCGTTACGTTCGGCGCGCTGACAGCGTGCATCATTGCGATCTTCACGATCGCTTCCGGTGCGATCGTGCTGGTACCGACCTGGTTGTGGTCGCTCGGCTTCATCAACAACATTGATGCCGCCATGTACCGTGTCGTCTGGTGGGCACTGGGCCACTCGTCACAGCAGATCAACGTCGCAGCACACGTTGCGGTCTGGTACGCAATTGCAGCGATTGTGTTCGGCGCGCGCCCGATGTCGGAGAAAGTCAGCCGCATCGCGTTCGTGCTGTACATCCTGTTCCTGCAGATCGCGAGTGCACATCACCTGCTCGTGGATCCGGGTCTGTCGGCCGAGTGGAAGATATTCAATACTTCTTACGCGATGTACCTTGCGGTACTCGCGTCGATGGTGCACGGCCTGACCGTGCCGGGATCGATCGAGGTCGCGCAGCGCGCGAAAGGACTCACGAACGGCCTGTTTGAATGGTTGCGCAAGGCGCCGTGGGGTAACCCGGTGTTCTCGGGCATGTTCATCTCATTGATTGGCTTCGGTTTCCTCGGCGGCATCTCGGGTGTTGTCATGGGTACCGAGCAGATCAACATCATCATTCACAATACGATTTACGTCCCCGGTCATTTCCATGCGACCGTCGTAATCGGAACGACGCTGGCCTTCATGTCGCTGACATACTTCCTGATCCCGACACTGTTCCGCAAGCAAGTTGCGTTCCCGACGATAGCCAAATGGCAGCCGTACTTCTTCGGTATCGGTATGTCGGTGTTTGCGCTGGCCATGATGGGTGCCGGCACGCTCGGCGTCGAACGCCGGCACTGGGACATGGCGTTTACGGATGCAGCACTGGCGTTCGATTACCCGGCGAGTGCCTACACGATGATGGGAATCATGGGCGTGGCGGGCATGATCGCGATCATCGGCGGTGCCATGTACATCCTCGTGACCGTGGTGTCGGTGTTTTTCGGCAAGCCCGTTGAATCCGAGTCTGAATATGGATTTGCGACCTCGAAGGTTGAGCGCGCAGGTCCGATAGTGGTTCCACAAGGAGGCCACGAGGCAGCAGGCAAGTGGGGTCTCGCGGCTCCGGGTACCTTCCTGCTGGCAATGTTCTTCCTGGTTGTCTTCGTGCTGTATTACGCAGTCAACTGGAAGTATCTGGCGTCGGTCTGGCCAATGTCATAACCCCCCAGCGTCGACTGATGCCTCACTACAGGGCGGGCACTTGCCCGCCCTAGTTTTAGAAGAAGACCATGTATAAAGCGCTCACTTTTCTGTTGGTCCTCAGCATCCCTGCGTTCGCAGTGGCTCAGGACAACTACGATCCCGACGCTGCGATGCGGCGTTCGCAGGCGGCGATCGGCAAAACGATCGGTGATTACGAGTTTACGGACAGTCTTGGTCGTACCGTGAAGCTCAGGTCTGACCACCAGGGCCGTCCACTCGTCATCAGCATGATCTTCACCTCATGCCACCACGTTTGCCCCATGACGACCAAGCACCTCGACAAGGCTGTCGACGTCGCGCGCGAAGCACTTGGCGATGACAGTTTCGACGTCGTGACGATCGGCTTTGACGTTGTGCGTGACACGCCGGAAGCCATGGGTGCGTTTGCACGTCGGCAGGGCGTTGATGCCAGCGGCTGGCGTTTTCTGTCGGCCGATGCCGAGACCATCGCGGCGCTCAGTGAGGATCTTGGCTTCAAATTTTTCCCGACCGCGCGCGGCTTTGATCACCTGAACCAGTCAACGATCATCAACCGCGACGGCAGTGTGTACGCGCAGGTGTACGGGGTTACTTTTGAGATGCCCTGGTTCGTCGAACCGCTCAAGGAGCTGGTGCTGAACCGGCCGTCGAGCAAGGGCCACCTGATCGCGGGAATTGTCGACAAGGTGAACCTGTTTTGTACGGTCTTTGATCCGACCACGGGCCGTTATCGATACGACTACTCGCTGTTCTTCCAGATGATTATCGGCGGGCTGTTGTTGCTCGGCGCGTTCTTCTGGTTCGGACGCGAGATAATTCTCGCCCGCAAGGCACGCCAACGCGGATGATAGGGCGCCTGCATCGGGTCGGGCAGGGTGCCTGGCGCTTCTTTTGGCGCCCGCTCAGTCGTGCATTTGCGAGTGATGAGAATCCGCTGAATCACCTCGGCGCGCTGACGATTTTCTTTTGCTGGATCGTGCTGATCAGCGGTATCTGGCTGACCATCTTTTTCCGTACCAGTGTGTCGGGCGCATTCGACAGCGTCGAATATCTGACGCATGAGCAGAGGTATCTCGGCGGCATCATGCGCAGCCTGCACCGCTACGCGTCGGACGCGGCAATCGTAACGATCTTGCTGCACGTTGTTCGCGAATTCGTGTTCGATCGCTACCGCCGCAATCGCTGGTTCACCTGGCTTACTGGGATGCCGCTCATCTGGATGATGTTCCCGCTGGGTATCACGGGGTACTGGCTCGTCTGGGACGAGCTTGCGCAGTACGTTGCTATCAGTTCTGCCGAGCTGCTTGACCGGCTGCCGGTATTCACCGATTCGATGGCCGGCAATTTCCTGAGCGACGACGTACTGTCGGATCGTTTTTTTACGCTGATGGCATTCCTGCACCTGATCGGTTTGCCGATCTTCCTGGTGTTCGGCATCTGGTTGCATGTCTTCCGGCTGAATGGCCCGCGCATCAATCCGCCGCGGCGGCTCATGGCCGGTGCGCTGCTGTGCATGTTGGTGCTGTCGGCTGTTTTCCCGGCTGTCAGCCACGATCGGGCGGACCTGGCGGCGACACCGCAGGTCCTCAAGCTCGACTGGTTCTACCTGCATTTCTATCCGCTCATCGAGACGTGGTCGCCGGGCTGGGTGTGGTTGTTGCTGGTCGCCATCAGTGCGGTAGTTGTTTTGGCGCCCTGGGTACCGCCGGCGAAGCGTGAAAACGCTGCACTGGTATCGCTGGAGTTTTGTAACGGCTGCAAACGTTGTGCGGATGACTGCCCGTTCGGTGCGATCGAAATGGTCGCGCGAAGCGACGGCAAGAGTTATGCACACGAGGCTGCCGTCGATCCGGAGCTATGCATCAGCTGCGGCATTTGCGTCGGTGCCTGTCCGACCGCGACGCCGTTTCGTTCTCACGGTGACCTGACTCCCGGTATCGACCTGCCGCTGTCGCCGATGGCGGCGCTGCGCGAGGAGATCACCCAATCCAGCAGTGATGTCATCATTTTCGGCTGCCGCAATGATCGGCGCATCGCGCAAATGAAAGGCGAGGGGCAGCGCGTCATCGAACTTGAGTGTATGGGGCAACTGCCGCCGTCGTTTGTCGACTTTACGCTGAGTCGCGGTTTTGCGAAGGGCGTGTTCCTGCTTGGCTGCGAAGATGGCAACTGCAATTTTCGCCTCGGCGGAGACTGGACAGAACAGCGCATCGCGCGTGATCGCGACCCGATGCTGCGGCGCCGCGTGAATGTCGATCGCGTTGCGCTTGCCTGGCTCGAGCCGTGGTCGGATTATGCCGATATTGACGACGCAGTCGCTGCGTTTGCTGCCAGGGTAAGCGAGTCATGAAGTTGCTGCTCGAAATTGCCGCGTACGTTGCATTCGCTGCAGTCGTTGGCCTGTTGTCGGTGTGGCCGCGCTACGAACTGGTCGGGGATGATGAGGCCATCGTGTCGGTCGCGTTTTCGCATGCCGCAGAGCGTATCGGCGAGTGCCGTCGCTTGACGCAGGAAGAGCTCAATGAGCTGCCGCCCAACATGCGTCGGCCCGACCAGTGCCCACGCGAGCGCCACGCGCTGCGACTGCAATTATTGTCCGACGGCGAGATGTTGTACTCCGGCCTGTTGCCACCGAGTGGCCTGTGGGATGACGGCAAGGCAAGCGTCTACAAGAGGATTCGAATCAACGCTGGCCGCCACGAAATTGCCGTCGCGATGAACGATAACGGAGACAGCGGGCCGGATCACACTGCGACGAAGATCGTCGACGTTGAGCCGGGGCAAAACGTCGTTGTCCGGTTTGTCGACGGGCGGTTCGAGATTCAGTGAGGATCCTATGACACTGCTGGAGTGGAAAACGGAATATTCAGTTGGTGTTGCCGCCGTCGACGACGAGCATCGCGAACTGATTCAGCTGATCAACGCCCTGTACGCACATCTCGACGAGCGTTCGAATTCGGCCGAGATTGAAAAATGTCTGGGTGCCATACACAACGCGATTGCGATGCACTTTGCGCTCGAAGAACGCATGATGCAGGAGCACGGTTACGATCAGTTTGCCGAGCACAAAGATGATCACGAGGATTTGCTGGACCAGCTGCTCGACCTGATGGACGGATTCGTGCTCGATCCGGCGAGCGGCCAGCGGGCACTTGAGGAGCAACTGTCGTCCTGGTTTGCCGATCACTTCAGCACGCATGACGCGCGCCTGCACGGCAAGCTCGGAATCTAGGAGACGTTGGTAAGGAATTCCTGCAGTACGTGGAAGGTAACCACTGACAGCGTCAGGATAATCACAAAGAAAACAACCTGCCGATTCTTCAGAACCTCGCCGCGTTTCATTTCGATCATCCTGAGAATCCAGTCAGACAGCAGGTAAAGAACAATTGCAGTCGCCGTAAAGACGAGGACTTGTGTCATTGGGTGCTCTCCTTTCTCGCTCGCAGCGATTTCCAGGCCACGATCAGGAACATCAGGCCGCCAATCACCGACACCAGGCCGCCGAGGCCCATAAGGCCCATACCCATGGTCTGGCCGAGGCCCTCAAGTCCCTGTGCAGCACCGGCCGTCTTGCGCTGCACGCCGTAGCCGCCGCTCCATGCGAGTCCGATGATGTGCAGCAGCTGACCGCCACCGTAAACGTATGGTTGCCAGGTTGCCATGCGTTCGGGCAGTTCACCGAATCCGAGTCTCGGCAACAGGTAGTAAGCCAGTCCCATGAAGGCAATCGTCACTCCTACGGTGGCGCCGTGGTAATGCGCCGGGATCACGATATCCAGGCCCGCGATCATGAAACCCAGCATGCCGCCGACAGCGAACAGCCCGAGCGAACTTACGAGCGCGGCCCTGAGGTAGCGACCTTCACCGCCCGGGCTTTCCGCTTTGAACAGGCTGGCGGTTACGGCCAGGCCGATGGGCAGGCAGGAAAGGCCGCCATATTTCATGAGCTCCGTAAATGCGATGCGGTGCCCCGGCGTAACGACGTCGTGAGCCAGGTACAGGAACGGTACCGTGATAACGGGCAGTGCGAGAAAGATCAGGAACACGAGTGTAAGCCGCGGCGTCAGTTCGAAGCGGCAGCCGCTGCGATCGGCAAGCACTACCCACGCGACCATCATCAGCAGCGTGTAACTGAATTGCACGACATGCCCGCCGCCCCAGTACAGAAACTCGAAGTAGATCTGTCCGTCCATGTCGCTCGGCAGACCCAGCCAGGAAATACCGACGCTGAGAATCGACAAGCCGGTCAGTACGGCCGAGATAACAATACCCGCGCGCAGGGCGATAGTGCCGTCGAGATGCCTGCGGAGGTTGGGGCGCGATACCAGGGCGCGTACGAGATGACTCAGTATGCCGAGCCCGAACAGGCCGAGCCCGGCGTAAAACGCCGGATGCTGCAGAACGGGCACGTAGTTGTTCATCAGCGGGTCGCCTGCGCCGACAAACGGGCAGACGACAATGACGAGCGTGCCAATGGCCGCGAGCGAGAACGAAATGCGGTCCCACCAGGGTTGCTCGGTCGTTGTCGACAGACTCCAGGTTGACGCAGACATGGCAAGCAGCCAGACAAGCACGGACAACGTCACGTGTACGACGAGTGCCGTGCGGAAGAAGTCGACGAACGGGATCAGGTCCTGGATGCCAGGTGTGCGAGCCAGAACCAGGAGTATGGAAAACACTCCCGCGGCGACCAGCGAGATCAGGGCGAGCACCAACCAGGCGCTCGTGTTGCGGCGGATTGCTTCCGAGCGAATCGGTAGAGAATATTCGTACATGTGGTCGCACCCTACGGACCGGTTTTCGCAGCGTCAATGCGTGTTAACCTCGATGCATGGGAATCAGGGACTGCAACAACATCATGGACTTTCGGCGCATCGCCAAGCGCCGTTTGCCGGCTCCGGTTTTTCA
The DNA here is from genome assembly GCA_965224725.1 of Woeseiaceae bacterium. Lineage (GTDB taxonomy): Bacteria > Pseudomonadota > Gammaproteobacteria > Steroidobacterales > Woeseiaceae > UBA1847. The sequence continues at coordinate 1,499,385 of CBDCZZ010000002.1, read as the reverse complement.
CTATCTTGATGGAGGTGCCGACGACGAGTGGACGCTTGCCCGCAACACGTCCGCATTCGATGACTATGAGTTATTGCCGGCGCAACTTTCAGACGTTAGTAATATTGATATGTCGACGACGTTGTTCGGCGAAAACATCGACATGCCTGTCATGCTGTCGCCGACCGGCGCGTCAAGACTGTTCCATGCTGAAGGCGAACCGGCGGTCGTTCGGGCAGCCGCGAGCTTCGGGACGATCTACAGCTTGTCCACGATCGGTACGACGACGATTGAAGACGTTGCCGCGGTGAACGACTGTCCGAAGATGTACCAGATATACGTGTTCCGGGACCGCGGGCTGACCGAGAGTTTCGTCGAGCGCTGCAAGGCGTCCGGCTACAAGGCGCTGTGCCTGACCGTGGATACCCCGGTCGCGGGCAATCGGGAACGTGACCACGTCTACGGTATCGCGTCGGGAGGCCTGAACCTGCGCAGTGTCCTGAGTGTGCTTCGTCACCCGGGCTGGCTCAGGCGTTGCGTGATCGGCAACGACCTGGAAATGGTCAACGTAACCGCGGGTCAGAATGTCGAGCAGTTCAGCGACATGAGCGTGAAGGAATACATCGACAGCCAGTTTGATCGCTCGCTGACCTGGAAGGATGTCGAGTGGCTGCGCGCCCGCTGGGACGGTCCGCTCGTGATCAAGGGCGTGCAGACGGTCGCCGATTGCCGCAATGCGGCAAATGCCGGTGCAACTGCGGTGATGCTTTCCAATCATGGAGGCCGACAACTCGAATCGGCGCCGGCACCGGTTGACTGTATCGCCGATGTCGCGGATGCGTTGCACGATCGACTGGAGATTATCTGCGATGGCGGGGTCCGTCGCGGTACGCACGTCATCAAAGCGCTCGCTCTGGGCGCCAACGCCTGCAGTATCGGCCGCGGATACCTGTATCCGCTCGCGGCGGGAGGGCAGGCAGGTGTTGAACGCGGACTCACGTTACTGCGAGATGAAATTTCGCGAACGATGGCACTGCTCGGCTGCGATTCGGTTGGAAAGTTACGGTCACATTACGTTCGCCAGCGCGTCTGAATCGCGCAACACGGCGGACTATTTGCGCAAAAACGTCGCAAATACGGGTGTATCCTCTGCTGCGTAATCGCAGCAGTTTTTTCGGCCGCAATGCCTGAATCCCCTATAAACACAGTCTAAACCGCGACCTATCAGCAACTTTTCAGGCGCTCGCGGGTATTAAGTAATACTGCTGACACGGATTTGCGCGTAGACTTTCGGCTGCCGAATCGTCAGCAAGGGGATACGGCGTACGGAACCGCCACAGAGCGGAGTTTTAAGTAAAGAGGTTGTTATGTCAGGCGAAAGAGTTGAAGGAACCGTCAAGTGGTTCAACGACGATAAGGGATTTGGTTTTATTGAACGCGACGGTGGGCAGGATGTGTTTGTTCATCACACGGCGGTTCAGATGGAAGGATTCCGGACCCTCAAGGAAGGGCAAAAAGTTACGATGGAAGTGACCCAGGGACAGAAAGGCCCGCAGGCCGAGAATGTCATGGCCGCTGAATAAGCGGACCAGCCTACGCACTTTTTCAGGCGCACTATCGCACACACTCCAACTGACCCGGCGAGCATCTCAGCTCGTCGGGTTGGTTAAGCGCCAGGAGTATCGTCCATGGCATCACGCTATGCTCGATTCGAAACACGCACGATTCGGTTCCTCGAAGAGTTAGCTGCGAACAACAATCGTGAGTGGTTTAAAGAGAACAAGTCTCGCTACGAGGAAGACGTTCTCGATGTAGCATTGCGCTTCATCCTGTCGATGCAGGATCCTCTCGCGGACATTGCGCCCAGCTTCACGGCGGTACCGACTCGCGTCGGCGGTTCGCTGATGCGTGTCTACCGCGATACGCGTTTCTCAAAGAACAAGCTGCCCTACAAAACCAATATCGGCATCCAGTTTCGGCATGAACGTGCGAAAGACGTTCATGCGCCGGGCTTCTACGTACACATCGAACCGGACCATGCGTTTCTCGGTGTCGGTATGTGGCGCCCCGATCCGGACCCGTTGCGGCGGATTCGTGAGCGTATCGTGGCACATCCGGGTGAGTGGCAGCGGGTTACCGGTGATGCATATTTCAGCCGCCACTTCAGCCTGGGCGGAGAATCGCTGAGCAGGCCGCCGCGCGGCTTCGACAAGGATCACCCGCTGATTGATGACATCAAACGCAAGAGTTTCATCGCGGTCAGGAATCTCGACGCAGCTGCCTGCCTGAAACCCCAGTTTCAGAAGACCGTTGAAACCTCATTCCGCAATGCAACTCCGTACATGGAGTTCCTGTGCAAGGCGGTTGGCGTCAGTCTTTGACGACGAGCCGCAGTTCGCTCACAAGTCGTTCCGGATCCGGCCGGTCGGCGATGAACTTCGATAACGACACGTAACGAATTATTCCGGCAGCATCGGTCACGATAGCCGTCGGCCAGACCGTGTCGGTGCCGTATTCTTGCTGATGCTCTCCTGGCACGCCTGACTTCTGCAATAGTCCGAGCTGCGTTGCGATTTCGAGATCCTGGTCCTGCCAGAATTCGAATTCGACTTCGAAAAACTGTGCGACCCGACGGGTGGTCTCGAGCGGCTTGGGTGTGATGAAAACGAGGCGCGCGCCGAGGTCGACAATATCCTTGTAGTGAGATGTCAGGTTGCTGACCTGCTTCGAACAGAAAGGGCACCAGTTGCCGCGCACGAACAGGATGACCGCTGGTGCGCCATGCAGTTCGGTTGAACGAAGCGGGTCTCCCTGTTCGTCATGCGCCAGGAAGTCGGGCAGCGGCTGTCCTCGGCGCAGCGGCGCCGGAACCGGTTTTATCACGCCGCGAAAACGCAGCCAGGCCAGCACGATGACCGCGATGATGGCGGCGAAGATCAGCAGGTCGGTCAGGTCCATGCCAACGAGTATGTCCCTCAGGAGGTCATGGACACAAGGTCCGTTTTATGGATACTGACGAGCAAGCTACGACCAAGAAAAATGATGCCGCAGAACCCGATAATCTGGACGCCCGGTGCGACCCGCCGACGCCATTCAGCGATGTACCGGTTTATGAAAGAGCGGGGTTTCGATGACTATGCAGACCTGCACGCCTGGTCTGTTGAGGAGCCAGAGCTGTTCTGGTTGTCGGTCTGTGATCTTTGCGAGATTGAGTTCGATGTGCCGCCCGAGACCGTGTTGTCACGGCGCGACGACATCATGCATGCCGGTTGGTTCGAAGGTGCGACGCTCAATTTCGCACGACATCTGTTGCGGCACCGTGGTGACACGGAAGCTATCGTATTTCGTGGCGAGGACGGTAGTCGCCGCAGCCTGAGTCGCGATGAGCTTCGCAACGCCGTCGCCGGAGTGGCGGCCGCGCTGCGAGCCAGTGGTGTCGCGAAAGGCGATCGCGTCGCGGGCTTTCTGCCTAATTGTCCCGAAGCAGTTATCGCGATGCTCGCGACCGCAAGCATCGGCGCGATCTGGTCGTCATGTTCACCGGACTTCGGCGTTAACGGTGTCATTGATCGATTTGGCCAGATTGAACCGAAGGTTCTGTTTGCGCCGAATGCGTACCTTTACAACGGCAAGTGCTGTGACTCACGGGAAACCGTTTCTGGAATCGTAGCAGCGCTGCCATCGCTGCAGGTCACTGTCATCGTGCCGTTCCTCAGTGACCAGCCAGCAGCAGTTGACGGCTGTGTACCGTGGACTGACTTTTCCGCCGACAGCGACGAGCTGATATTCGAGCCCGTGCCATTCGATCATCCTCTCTACGTCATGTACTCGTCCGGGACCACCGGTGTGCCCAAGTGCATCGTTCATGGTCACGGCGGCACACTGTTGCAGCAGTCCAAGGAACATGTGCTGCACACCGACCTGCGCGACGGTGACAAACTGTTCTATTTCACGACCTGCGGCTGGATGATGTGGAACTGGCTTGTTTGCGGGCTAGGCAGCGGCGCTACATTAATCCTGTTCGATGGCGCACCTTTTGCCGATGAGGGACGCATCCTTTGGCGTATCGCCGAGGAAGAACGTATCGATATTTTCGGCACCAGCGCCAAGTACATTTCCGCGCTAGAAAAGGCGGGTGTGCGGCCGCGCGACGAGTTTGATCTCGGGTCTGTGCGCACCGTGTTATCGACCGGCTCGCCACTCGCCCCTGAGAGTTTCGATTTCGTGTACGACGCGGTGGGCGACGATCTGCAGCTGTCGTCAATTTCAGGAGGCACCGACATTCTGAGTTGCTTTCAGCTTGGTAACCCGATGCTGCCCGTGCGGCGCGGCGAACTGCAGAGCAAGGGACTTGGCATGGCGACCGATGTCTTTGATGAAGACGGCAATTCCGTCATCGGCGAACAGGGCGAACTGGTCTGCACGCGGCCGTTCCCTTCGGCGCCGGTTGGTTTCTGGAACGATCCCGGTGACAAGCGTTACCGAGCGGCATATTTCGAACGCTTTCCAGGCGTGTGGGCGCATGGTGATTACGCGGCACTGACGGCAGAAGGCAGTATGGTCATACAGGGCCGTTCGGACGCCGTATTGAACCCGGGCGGCGTGCGCATTGGCACGGCCGAGATTTACAGACAGGTCGAGAAGCTTGACGACGTTGTGGAAAGCATCGCGATCGGGCAAAACTGGGATGATGACGTCCGAGTCGTTTTATTCGTCGTGCTGCGCCCCGGAGTTGAGCTCGACGATGAGCTGCAGGCAACGATTCGCGCCGTGATTCGTGAAAACACGACGCCGCGACATGTGCCCGCACGAATCCTGGCGGTACCCGATATCCCGCGCACCAAGAGCGGCAAGATCGTCGAACTGGCGGTACGCTCGGTCGTACACGGTGAGAAGGTACATAACACAACCGCACTCGCGAACCCGGAGGCGCTCGAGCACTTCCGTGGCAGGGAAGAACTGGCAAGCTGAAAATGAGCGAAACCGAATACAAGGGCATCGAAGTCTGGCGTGATGAAGTCAGGCCGGAGTGGATTGACGTCAACCGCCATATGAACGTCGCCTATTACGTGCTCGCATTCGACATGGGCGTCGACTACCTGTGGGAGACTTTTGGCATAACCGAGGACTACATCAACGTCAGCAACTCGTCGACGTTTGCTGTTGAAAGCCATGTCACCTGGCAGCGCGAAATGGCGCTCGGCGCGCCATTTGTCATCACATCGCAACTGCTGGCTTACGACGCCAAGCGTATCCACCAGTTCATGCGCATGTACCACGCCGAAGAGCACTACCTCGCGGCGACGGCCGAGTGGCTGAATCTGCATGTCGACCTTTCGGTGCGCCGTGTTGCACCGTGGCCGGAGCACATCCTCGCCGAAATCGGCAAGCTGTCCGGACGGCAGCTCGACTGGGGATGGCCTCCGGAGGCCGGCAAAAAAATGCAGGTACCGGAGCCGATCTACGCATCTCCGGGATACGGCACGTGAGTCGCTACGTTCTGGCGATCGACCAGGGGACCAGCAGTTCCCGCAGCGTCGTCTACGACGATGAACTGCAGGTACTCGGAAGCGCGCAGCAGGAGTTTCCGCAGATTTACCCGCAGCCCGGTTGGGTTGAACACGATCCGGAGGCGATCTGGGAGTCCGTTAGCAGCACGATGTCAGCCGCACTCGCAGACTCCGCGGTTAATGCCGGGCAGATCGCTGCAATCGGCATTACCAATCAGCGCGAAACGACGCTGGTCTGGGACCGCAACACCGGCAAATGCATCTACAACGCGATCGTCTGGCAAGACCGTCGCACCGCGGATACCTGCGCCAGATTGCGGGAACGCGGGGTGGAACCCATGGTGTCGCAGAAGACCGGACTGCGACTTGATCCTTATTTCTCGGCGACAAAGATCGCGTGGATCCTGGATCACGTCGAGGGCGCGCGGTCTCTGGCAGAGGATGGTCGGCTGGCATTCGGGACGATCGATTCATTCCTGTTATGGCGGCTGACGAATGGTGCCGTGCACGCCACTGATGCAACCAATGCTTCGCGCACCCTGTTATTCGACATTCGCCGACAGGCCTGGGATGACGAGCTGTTGCAGTTGTTCGGGATACCCGAGGCAATGTTGCCGCAGGTCAAGGACTGTACGGCTGAGTTTGGCGTCGCGTCGCATCTGGGAGATGTGCCCGTGCTTGGCATGGCTGGCGACCAGCAGGCCGCTCTGGTCGGTCAGGCAGCGTTCGACGAAGGCATGACCAAAAGTACTTATGGCACGGGCTGCTTTGTGATCGCCAATACGGGTGAACAGGCGCTCGTATCTGATAACCAGTTGCTGACGACTGTCGCCGTGCGAGTGAACGGGCAGGTCACTTACGGTCTGGAAGGCAGCGTGTTCGTCGCCGGTTCTGCAATGCAATGGCTGCGCGACGAGATGCAGTTGATAGAGTCGGCACCCGAGTCCGAGGCAATCGCCGAACGCACCGGCATAGTTGAGGACGTTCGCGTCGTGCCGGCTTTCGCAGGTCTCGGCGCACCCTACTGGGATCCCGATGCGCGCGGCGCAATATTCGGACTTACTCGTGGCAGTGACCGTGATTCGGTAGTCACCGCGACGCTGCAGGCAATTGCCTGTCAGACGGCCGACCTGATGACGGCGATGGCCGATGACGGGATCCGGCCGAACGTCATTCGAGTTGACGGCGGCATGGTGGCAAATAACTGGTTCCTGCAGTTTCTTGCCGATATCCTCGACACCCCGGTCGAACGACCGCAGAACGTAGAGTCGACCGTGCTCGGTGCTGCCTCGCTGGCGGCCTGGCAGGCCGGAATCGCCGCAGATGTTGCCGAACTTGCGGGGCGCTGGGCGCTGGATGCCCGCTTTGAGCCCGATATGAATACCGATCGCAGGGAGTCGCTGTTGACCGGCTGGGCTGACGCAGTAGCCCGCGTGCGCAGCGAACGGTAACGTATCGTGCTCAGGACCAGGCAACGAATTGGCAAGTACCGGATTCTCGGGCGTATTGCGAGCGGTCCGCTTGCCGACGTTTACCGGGCGCAGGATACGATCCAGAACATAAAGGTCGCGCTCAAGATCCCGAAGTCCGACGACGATACGGGGCACGACGAATTTCTGCACGAAGTGCGTATGGCAACCAAGCTGAAGCACCCGAATATCCTTGGTGTCCTGAACGCAAGCTACATTGACGATCATTTCGTCATCGCGATGGAGCTCGGCGAGGAGTCGCTCGCCGATCGAATCGAACGCCGTATTTCGAACCAGCGTGCGCTCGAACTCGCTGAGCAGGCGCTGGCATCGATGGCGCATGCGCACGCACACAAGATCATTCATTGCGATATCAAGCCGGAGAACTACATCCTGTTCCCGGGCAACGTGCTGAAGCTGGCCGATTTCGGCTTCGCCAAGCTGAACCTGCGTACGCTGAAGGCGTCCGGCTCGGGAACGATCGACTACATCGCGCCGGAGCAGGCGATGGGACGACCGAAGTTCCAGTCTGACGTGTTTTCATTAGGCCTCGTGATTTACCGGCTGCTGTCAGGTCGCTTGCCCGAGTGGCCGTTCGAATGGCCACTTGCCGGGCATGAAAAGCTCGCAAGCCGCGTTCGCCCCGAGGTCATGGAGGTTCTCAGGAAAGCGATCCAGATTGATCCGCGCAAGCGCTACAAGGATGCTGTCCAGATGCAGGCCGCATTCAGTCGTGCGACCAGTCACGCGCGACGCCAGAAGCGCGCCCGTGCGAAAACCAACGGCACTAAACGCGGCCGGAGCTGGCGCCAGGTGCAATGGCGCGAGTTCCAGCGGCAATTCCGGTCAGTGCTGGATACCCGTCACTCCTGCCGGCGTTGCGAGGCCCCTGTCGCGGAGAGCATGCAGTTTTGTCCGTGGTGCGGCTTTGATCATCCGACTCGCGGTGTTGAATCCCGTATGCCGTCCAGTTGCCCGCGCTGCGAAAGAGGCGTCAAGACTGACTGGGATTACTGTGCATGGTGTTACGGCCCGGGATTTGTCGAAGAGACCAGTCGCAGTTATCCCGACAAGCGTTACACCAGCAAATGCGGCAACAGCCGTTGTCGCGGACCACTGATGCCGTTCATGAAGTACTGCCCGTGGTGCCGTCAGAAGGTCAAAAAGCCCTGGAAGCTCGAGAGCAGTCGCAGAAACTGCCGCGCCTGCGGCTGGGGGATAGCACACGACTACTGGAGTCACTGCGCCTGGTGTCGCGAACCGGTGCGCCGAGAGTAGCCCTTGAACGGTCCCGGCTACGTGATACTTGACACTCAGGAGGACCCTGCCGAGGCGCAGGTGTCGACGGCTGGCGGCCTTGCGCATGCGTGGTCGCGCCGGGACCCGGAAAAAGAAACGGATAACGAGGACACGACGGCAATCATCCCGTACGGTCCAGGTGCCGCCGTGTTTGTGGTTGCGGACGGGGCTGGCGGCTTGCCGGCAGGCAAGCGTGCGTCGCTGACCGCAGTTGAGACACTTGTGTCGACGTTGATGATTGCTTCGCAACAAGCGGCGCAATTGCGCACTGCCATCCTGAACGGTATCGAGGCCGCAAATGCCGCAGTGCTGGCGCTCGCCAATGGTTCGGCAACAACGTTGACAGTGCTGACCGTGGAGGGCGACATCGCGCGCAGCTACCAGGTCGGCGACTCCGAGGCGATGGTCGTCGGACAGCGAGGTGTTGTGCGCCTGCAGACCACGCCACATTCGCCAACCGGGTTCGCCGTGGAAGCGGGATTTCTCGACGAGCGCGATGCCCTGCATCATTCGGAGCGCCACCTGGTTTCGAATTTCATAGGCACACCGGACATGACGATCGATGTTGGCGCGACAGTGTGCATGCGGCCGCGCGACACCGTGATCCTGGCAAGTGACGGGCTGACGGACAATGTCCACAGTGACGAGATCATCGAGACTGTGCGCAAGGGCCCGATTGCCGGGTCCGTTGGCAGCCTCGCAACTCTTGCTGCCCGTCGCATGCACGAAGAACGGCAGGGCCAGCCGAGCAAACCTGACGATTTGTCGATCATTGTCTACCGCAGGCACGCTGCGAGCGTTATGTAGTCTGTCGAAGACCCGAATATCGGCGTATTATCGACGGCAAGGGTCAATGTTCGCCTGGCGCGGAACTCTGCGGCCGTTTTGGTGCTCAAACCCTTAACACTCAGCGAGGCCGAGACGATGAAGCATCCAAGCACCCCGGAAACCCTGCTGCGACGCTCTTTCAGGGGCGTCATTATTACCGGTTCAGCACTGGTTCTTGTCGGTTGCGCAACCGCACCTGGCTATGGCCCTGGCGCCGGTGGCGGCGCTGGCATGGAGCTTCCGGGCGGCGGTATGCCAGGCGGCGGCTCATCCGGCGGTGGTGGCATGCCTGGTGGCGGCTCCTCCGGGGGCAGCATGGGCGGCGGTTCGTCAGGTGGTGGAATGCCCGGCGGCGGTGGCTCCATGGGTGGCGGCTCGATGGGCGGTGGTTCCATGGGCGGTGGCTCATCCGGTGGCGGTTCCATGGGCGGCGGCTCGATGGGCGGCGGCATGGGGGGTGACACCATGGGCGGTACTGCTCCAATCCCGGGCACCGGCGGCATCGGCGGCGGTGCCGAAGGTGGCGACTGCCAGGACGGTGGAATTATGGGCGGCGGCATTGGCGGTGGTACCGGTGGCGGTTCCGGCTGTGATGGCAGCGGTGGCGTCGGCCAGTTTCCTGGCAACGGTCCCAGCGCAGAACAGCTCGGTGAAGAACTCGACAAGTCGATGGAAGGTTTCGACGAAACCCTCGGCGAAGAGCAGCGCCAGGTCTCGTCAGTAGGGCGCAACACAGAGGGTTTCGGTGATGGCTCCGGCGGTGGCGGCGGCAGCGGCGGCTCCATTGATCTCGGCGAACAGGCAAGCGGATCGGAAGGCGGCAGCACCGGTGCAGGTGCCGGCGGCGGTGCGGGCGGTGCGGCAGGCAGTGCGGAATCACAGGCCGGGCCGCTCGACGGCATGAGCTCGGAAGAAATTGCGGCCCGCACTCCCGATGACATTGTTGCGACCACTTATGATGACGTCGTCGCGCGGCAGTTGCGCGAGGCAGCGCTGGCCGAAGATGACCCCGAGTTGCGTGAACGGCTGTGGGATGAATACCGCAAGTACAAAGGACTGAAGTAGGGCGCCTTCTACATGATCAGAAACCTTCTTCTCGTAATAACACTGTCTGTATTTGCCATCGGTTGTGCCGTGCAGGAACTGGTAGTCGCCGAGGAAACGCAACTGATCGTGGCGGCCTCGTCCGTTGACGAAGCAATGCTGCTGGATGTCGGCATCGTCGAATTCGGGCCGGGCATTCCGGAGAACAACCGCCCCGAAAAAACCGGAGTCTACGAAGATATCCGGCGTGCCGAGGCCAAGTACATGCCGTACCACCTCAAGACGACCCTGCAGGGCGCAGGACATTGGGGTGCGGTGCGTGTCATCCCGTCGGAGCAGGCGTTCACCGATGTTATTGTCAGCGGTCGTATCCTGAAGTCCGACGGCGAGTACGTGGAACTTGAGTTGTCGGCCAAGGACGCGACAGGCAGGCACTGGTTTTCGCGCAGTTACGAGACCCAGACCGGGCTGACCTCGTACTCCAAGCGTCGCGATCGCAGCCGCGATCCTTACCAGAAGGTCTTCAATGATTTTGCGAACGACCTGCAGCAACACGCGGCAACTATTCCGAAGAAGGAATTGCAGAAGACACGCCAGGTTTCGGAGCTGAAGTTTTTTGCCGACATGAACCCGGCGGCCTACAACGGGTATCTCGGCATTACGGAAGATGGCCACGCGACGGTACTGCGCCTGCCGGCTGAAAATGATCCGACGGTGGCGCGGATGAGGCAGATTCGCGAGCGTGACCGACTCGTCGTCGATACGCTCAATGAGCACTATGCAAACTTCTATTACGGCATCGCATTGCCGTACCAGAGCTGGCGCAAGAATTCGCGAGCCGCTTCGGTCAAGTATCGGCAGGAGAAACGTTCAGCGCAGCTGCAGGCAGTCGTCGGTGTTGTCGTGCTGGCGGGCTCCACACAGATCGATACAACCAGTTCGAGCAGCCGCAACACGCGCAACATTAACCGCGCGTTGCAGTACCAGGGCATTTCCAGGGGGCTGAATACCGTTTTCGCAGCGTTGAACCGCAATCGCGAAGCCGGGCTGCACCTTGACCAGATCGCCGAGCTGTCGCGCTCCTTCGGTAACGAGGCTGCGCCGATGGTGGTCAACGTCGAGGGGCAGGAACGCCGCCTGACCGGTACCGCCGCTGCCCAGTTCGAGAGCTGGCGGAAATTGCTGCGCGAAATTCATGAGGCCGAAACCGGGTTCTCGCAAACGATTGAGGTAGGTGCCCCCGCGAGAGCGCCCGAACCGACGGAATAAGCGTCGCTGCACAATGCTCGAACTGACTAAAGGCACTCAACTCGCCAATCGATACTCGCTTGTGCGTCGCCTCGGTGATGGTGGCCAGGCCGAGGTCTGGCTGGCACGCGATCGCATGACGCGCGCATCGGTCGCGCTGAAGCTCGTTGCGCAGGCTGGCGCCGATCAGTTGCGCCGCGAATGGCAGGCGGCGTTGCGCCTGATGCACGCACATACCGTGCGCGTTTTCGAATTTCACAGTGACGAACAGGTCGCGTTTTACAGCCAGCAATACATCGACGGCCCGCAACTCGGTGTACTAACCGGCCGGCCGGCAGCTGAGGTCCTGGGTCCGATAGGATTACTCGCCGACGCATTGCGCTACCTGCATGGCAAGGGCGTTGTGCACCGCGATCTCAAGGCAACGAATGTATTGCTGGACGGCAATGGCGCGCCATACCTGGGGGATTTTGGCAGCGCGGTTCGGATTGGCGAAGCCGGTGCGGGCGGGTCGCCGATTGCGCAAAGCCCGGAATCCGTGGCCGGTCAACCGGCGACGGCGGCGGACGATATTTTTGCGCTCGGTTCCCTGATCTATGAACTGCTGTCCGGACGTTCTCCGTGGGCGCCGGACGCTGTCGAAGAAAGCATTCGGGCGGCCAGCCCGCCGCCTTTGCAGGCGGCCGACGGTTCGCCCTTACCCGAAGCCGTGATAGCGCTCGTCGGCAGCATGCTGGACCCGGACGCCGCGAACCGGCCGGACGCGGAGGCCGTTGCCGTCGCGTTGCGTGACGCCGGTTTCCCCGCGCGGGCTGCAGCTGTCAAGGGCAAGGCGCAGATAGCGGCCGACGAAGAGATTGTCGAATCGAAGGCGACGATAAGGCCCCTGCAACGACCAACAGATACGCCGACACCAGCACCCGCCGCGGAGTCATCGGGGTTTAGCGCACGTACGGTATACGTGGCTCTTGGAGTGCTGGTCGCAGTCCTGCTTGGCGTGGTTTTCCTGCTGCCGGATCGCGTGGAGGAGATGCGCGATTCAGAAGACGAGCCGGCTCCGGTGGTTGTCATCGAGCCTGAAGAAGTAGCCGCGCCGGTCGTCGTTGACCGACCGCAGGGCGAGTCTGGCGTGTATGTCGACCCCGAAATCCGGGCCCGGATCGATGCACGCGCGAGCGTGCCGACTCGTACGCTCGAGGGCGATGAAGACATTACCTTCAGTGAGAACCAGGCGGACTACAGTGGTCTCGATCAGGAAGCGCGTGACCGGATGAAGGCCGAGCTGGCACTGGGTGAGCTGCTATCGGCTTTCGAAGTACTCGAAGGCCGTGGCATCGAATTATGGGCGCCGGTAGAACATGGTCGTGCGCGCGACCTGTACGAAGAGGGTGACCGATCTTATCTCGATAAACTGTTTGTCGATGCCGAGGATTACTACCTCGGTGCGCTGACTGTGCTCGAACCGACCTACGCGCTGATCGAACCGATGTTCGAGCAGGCTTACGCTGCTGGCCAGGCAGCCTTCGACGCCGGCGATCGCGCGACCGCGATGCAGCAGTTCGAACTTGCCGTGGCGATTACGCCAACGCATAGCGGCGCACTGGCCGGGTTGCGCCGTGCTCGCAATCTCGAGGCCGTGCTGCAACTCGTCGAACAGGGCGAAGAATACGAGGAAGATCTCGACTTCGTTGCTGCCGTACAGAGTTATGAGCGCGCGATAGAACTCGACGAACAATGGCAACCTGCGCACGACGGCCTCGTGCGCGTCAGGACTGCGCAGACCAAGATCGAATTCGATACCCGCATGAGCGAAGGATTTGAGTCACTGATATCCGGAGACTACCTGGGAGCGCGTGCTGCGTTCCGGATGGCGCAGCGACTGATCCCCGAGTCGACCGAACCGGCAGATGGTCTGCTGCAGGTCGACCAGGGCTTGCGCATGCAGCAGATCACGACGCTTGAGCAGGAGGCGCAGTCGCTCGAGCAGGACGAGCACTGGGACGCCGTAATTCGTACCTACGAAGAGATCCTGAATGTCGACAACTCGCTGGTATTCGCCAGTGATGGCCTGGCGTACGCGCGAGAGATGAGCGCGCTGCACGCGCGACTCGACGGCTATATAGAAGACCCCGACAAGCTCAGTGCGCCTGCGACGATGCAACAAGCGACGTCCCTCGTTGTCAGTATTACAACGCGCGGTGATGTCGGGCCGCGGCTTGCCGCGCAGCGTGACGAGCTGTCACGGCTACTGAAACGTGCGGCAACTGCGCTGACGGTCAGCCTCGTCTCCGACAACATGACCGAGGTGGCCGTGTATCGCGTTGGCCGGCTCGGCACGTTCATGCGTCGTGAAGTGCAGTTGCGCCCGGGAACCTATGTGGCGGTGGGTTCGCGAGCCGGTTATCGTGACGTGCGGCTCGAATTCCGGGTTGCGCCGGAACTTGATATGCAGCCCGTCATCATTCAATGCGAGGAACCAATTTGAGCACCGATCACCTGGTTATCAGGGACGTTACCGGGGAGCGAAGCATTGCCCGGAACCGGCTGCCGTTGCGCGTCGGAACCGGCGGCGACTGCGAAATTCGCCTGCCGGGCCCGGGTGGTACGCCGATCGCGCAGATCGACCTGCTGGATGGGCTGCCGTTCGTGCAGCCGCTCGCGTCGTCACTGGCGCTGGAGCTGAATGGCGAAGCGCTCGAAACGAGTCGACGACTCGTTGATGGCGACGAATTGCGTTTCTTTGGCAGCCGCTTGCGCATCAACGTCGGCGATGCAGGGGTGGTCGTCGATGTCAGGCTGGAGGACAGCGCCTACGTTACCCGGCCTCCGCAGCTCGACGATGATGAAGAGCGACCGGATGATGAGGCGATTGCGCCCACGGCGTTCCAGCGCGCTGCGGAAACGCGGGCCGTTCACGACAGTGACCGGAAAAGTCCGCTCAAGGCGATCATCGGCGGCTTGCTTGCGTTTCTGCTGGTGGCGTCGTGGTTGTTGTTTACATCGAAGTCCATTGATTTCGAGATCGATCCCGGTGAGCCCGATGCTTTCAGTGTCGAGGGCGGCTGGTTCCGCCTGCCGATCGGCGAACGCATCCTGCTGCGCGAAGGCAATTACACGGTGAAGGTGAGCAAACAGGGCTACTACGATGTCAGCCAGACCTTTGTCGTAGGTGAAGCGCCTGCAATGACCGTTCGACTGCGCATGCGCAAGAAGCCGGGCCGCCTGGTCGTGCGCACTGAGCCGGCTGTTGATGCTGTTGTTACCGTCGATGGTTCTCAGATCGGCAAAGCACCTTTCGGACCGATCGAACTGGAGCCGGGAGATCACTCGGTAATGGTTGAGTCACCGCGTTTCTTGCCGTTTGAAGACCTGGTGTCAATTGACGGTCTCGATAAGCTTGAAGAGCTGCATGTTCAGCTGGTGCCGCGCTGGGCTGATGTCGAGGTCAATTCAGATCCGGCAGGTGCCACTGTATTGCTGGGCGACGAGGAAGTCGGCGTAACGCCCGCCGTGGTGCAGCTGCTCGAAGGTACGCATGAACTGACCGTCGTCAAGGATGGCTACGCGGCCTGGGATGGCAACGTTGTTGCGGCCCCGAATGTCGGGCAGACGCTGCCGACAATTGCGCTGATCCCGGCCGACGCGAGGCTTGTCGTCAATACTATTCCGCGCGGTGCGAACGTGACAGTTAATGGTCGCTACCGCGGCCAGTCACCGATTACTCTGTCACTGTCACCCGATGTCGATTACCAGATCGGAATGTCGAAGGCCGGCTATGGTGTGACCACACGCAGTATCCGGCTGCAGTCCGCGTCGACTGATGCCATGACCGTAGACTTGTCAGCCCGCGTCGGTACGGTAACAGTCAACGTTCAACCAGGGGATGCAACGGTATACGTTGACGGGCGTGCGCGTGGTACCGGCAACACGGTACTGCGGTTGAGTTCCGCGCCACATCGAATCGAGGTCAGGCGCGAAGGATTCCAGGACTGGACGCGTACGATTACGCCGCGGCCCGGCTATCCGCAGACATTGAGCGCCAGCCTGCGTTCGCTGGAGGCAATCCAGCGCGCATCGGTCGCGCGTACGGCTGAGACCGCCGGCGGCCAGACCATGGTGCGAGTAGAGGGCGGCACATTCTCGATGGGCGCATCGCGAGCCGAGAACGGCCGGCGCGCCAACGAAGTCATTCGACCGGTCACGATCTCGCAGCCGTTCATGATCAGTGCGACCGAAGTCACCAACAAACAGTTCGCCGAATTCAAGCGCAACCACGACTCCGGCGCGGATACGCACGTTGCAATGGCAAATGACAACAGCCCGGTCGCTAACGTGACCTGGGCCGAAGCGGTGCAGTACTGCAACTGGCTCAGCAAGAAGGAAGGTCGTACGCCGGCCTACCGTCAGGAATTCGGCAAGTGGGTTGCCGTATATCCGTTCACCAATGGCTACCGCCTGCCGACGGAAGCAGAGTGGGCATGGGCCATTCGCTACGCCGAACGGCCGGCGCCGATGAAATACCCATGGGGCAAAGCCTGGCCGCCGCCTGAAGGCTCCGGAAATTTTGCCGATGTGTCGGCGCGGGAACTCGTACCGTCAATCGTGCCTAACTATGATGACGGTTGGCCGTCAACAGCCCCGGTCGGTTCGTTCAAGGCAAACGCACTGGGCATATACGATGGCGGCGGCAATGTCGCCGAATGGGTCAACGACTGGTACACGGTACCAACGCCAGGCATTACGACGCCCGACGTCGACCCGGTTGGACCACAACGCGGCACGAGCCGCGTGATCCGTGGCTCGAGCTGGCGGCATGCCGGCTTTACGGAGCTGCGACTGAGTTATCGCGACTTTGGCACCGACGCACGTGTCGATGTAGGTTTTCGCATTGCGCGAAACGTCGACTAGGATGACAGGATGAGGAACCGAAAATGATTCGCTGGCTGATCATGATTGCCGTGCTGATGACCGTCCCGGTCGCTGCGCAGGATGAATCTCCCGAGGAAGAACCGCAGGCTGAGGAACAGGCAGCCGAGGCGGAGGAAGCGCCGTTCGAAGACGATTTCGAACTCGATACCAATATTGACCACACCGAAGATGACGAGGACGTGTTTGAAGCCTCTGTCGAGGTTTCTTACCAGCAGTCGGTCCCGTTCCCGACAGATATCTGAAGGCATCGTTCAAGAGCACAGTTTTATGAATAAGAAAAACATCCCGGTCGAGTTCGTATTCCAGTTGTTCGCACTGATCATCGCGGTCATTGTCGTGCACGCGTTCTACGTTTCGGTCGTACGCCCGACGGCAGCCGAAGTTATCGAAGAACAGAACATGATCGCGGCAACCGATCCCGACTACGTGCGCGAACGCAGCGTCTGGGTGCTGATCAAGGATCTCGAGCAGGAGGCCTGTTTTGTGCTGATGTTCTGGGCGCTCGCGATCATGGGATACAAAGCCGCCAAGATCAGCGGCGAGCGTCGCCTGCTGGATGTCGATCTTGTGCCGGTCGCGGAGGGCATGCGAATACTTCCCGAAGACACGCGCGAATTCGCGCGCGCCGTGCAGGCGCTGCCTGATGACAGGCAGCAGATGCTGCTGCCGCGCGCGTTGCTCAATGCACTGCGTCGTTTCGCGTCGACGCGAAATATCCAGGACGTATCGGCCAGTACACACACGATCTGCGAATCGGAGGCCGAACGTCTCGAGTCCGAACTTGCGATGATTCGTTACATCTCCTGGGCTATTCCGTCGATCGGATTCATTGGCACCGTGCGCGGTATCGGTGAGGCACTCGCGCAGGCGGACAAGGCCGTCAAGGGCGATATCGCCGGTGTTACACAGAGCCTCGGCGTTGCGTTCAACTCGACCTTCATCGCGCTGCTGATCAGTATTTTCCTGATGTTCCTCGTACACCAGTTGCAGCTGATGCAGGAACGGCTCGTATTCGATAGTGAGTCCTACTGTGACGAAAAAGTCATTCGGCACATGAAGGCGGACTAAGGACCCATGAGCCTCGTCGCAGCCCATCTCAACGACGCCGGGATCGCCGTAGTCAGCGGCGATCAGCTGGTCTATCGCGAGCCGGGGTTTGCGCTGCTGGAAGACGATCATCTCATCACCGGGCTCGACGCATATAAAAGCGCGAGCCTGAAGCCGCGGCGCATCCAGAATCACTTCTGGTCGGAGCTGTCGACAGGGGCTCTTGCCGACCGACGCTTCCATCACCTGAGCGCGGCAGATCTCGTCAGCCGTCACCTCGAAGCAATGTGGAAGAATGTCTCCGCACACGGCGACCGACTGGCTCTGGCAGTACCGCCATACTTGTCGAGCGACAAGCTGGGCCTGCTGCTCGGTATTGCGATGGAGCTCGATATTCCGGTTGTCGCCATGGTAGACGCAGCCGTCGCCGCGACGCGCAGGCAGTACGAACACGCGGTACCGGTGCACATCGACCTGAGCCTGCATTCAACAATGCTGACGCGACTGATTCAGAGCGACGAAGTGCAGGTCGATCGCAGCACGGTTATCGAAGACTGTGGTCTGCTGTCGCTTTACGACAACTGGTTGAAGACGGTGGCCGAAGCCTTCGTGCAACAATCCCGCTTCGATCCATTGCATACCGCTGAAACCGAGCAGATGTTGCAGGATCGGATGCCAGGCTGGCTGCGCCAGGCATCGACCGATCCGAAGGTGGCGCTTGCGATCGAATGGAACGGCATGACACACGAAGCGGAAGTAGAGTCGCTGGAATTTGTGGCCGCTGCGGCACCCGTCTACCAGAGTATTGTGAGCAACCTGCGTGCGCTGTTCAGGGCGGAAGAAACTCCGGCTCTGCAGTTATCGGACCGCGCGGCTCGCATGCCGGGACTGGCCGACACGCTGAAAACCCGGGTTGGTGGTGAGGTGTTCCTTCTGGAACCCGGTGCTACGGCACGCGGCCTTGCACACCGCGTCGGCGGCGAGCAGAAAGCTGGCGGCGTTACACTGGCGCGCCACCTGCCCTGGGACCAGGCGGCCGTCGCGGTCGAGGTCGCATCGGGCAGCGGCAATGGCGGGGAGCCTACACACGTGTTGTTCGGACACAGTGCCTATAGCCTCAACGGCGCGCCGCTCGTTCTCGGTTCCCAGATCCAGGACAACGAACGGCATCTCGACCTGCGCGAAGAGATGCCCGGCGTTTCTCGCAGGCATTGCGTGGTCAGTCGTGAGAATGGTCAGGTCGTGGTAACGGATTTCAGTCGTTACGGCACCTTCCTGAACGGCCACCGCATCGACGAGTCTGCTGTGCTGCAGGTCGGTGACCTGCTGCGCATCGGCACGCCCGGCTTCGAGCTGCGGCTGATCAGCGTGGAGGACCACGATGGCGCGTAAACGCCGGCAGAGTGAAGTCTTCAGCATGTCGTTCCTCGACTGCATGAGCTGCGGTTTCGGTGCCGTGATCCTGTTCTTCATGATCATCAATTCGCACAGCGATATCACGCAGGATGAGGACATGCAGGTCCTGCAGGCCGAGACCGACAAGCTCGAAATCGAGGTACTGGAGGGCCGCAAGAACCTGGCGCTGACGCGCACCTCTATCCAGAAGCTGGAAACCGAAACAACAGAAGCCAAGACCCAGATCTCGATGATCCGGGCACTGATTGCCGAGCTGCAGGCCGAGCTTGCGAAATACGACAACAACACACTGGCGAAGATTGAGCGTGTTGAGAAGCTGCAGTCGGACATCAAGTCGCTGGAAGAAGAAATCCGGCGGCTGCTGGCGCTCAAGCAGGAAGCGGATGCGCTTGGAGAGAATGTTCGTACGTTCAAAGGTGACGGTGATCGACAGTACCTGACCGGCCTGAAACTCGGCGGCGAACGGACGCTGATTCTCGTCGACCGATCGGCGAGCATGCTGCACGAAACCATTGTTAACGTGATTCGCCGCCGCAACCTGCCGGACCGCGAAAAACTGCTGTCGCGCAAATGGCGCCAGGTAGTGGCAAGCGCCGATTGGCTGACGTCGCAGTTCCGCCCTGAAAGCGAGTGGCAGATTTACATGTTCAACAATACGGCCGAACCGGTCGTGAAGGGCACCGATGGACTGTGGCTCAAGGCTGACGATGGTTCGCAGCTCGACGAAGCGATCCGCACGTTACGCCGCACCGTCCCGGAGAACGGTACCAATCTGCATGCCGCATTCCAGGTCATCAAGGATATGAACCCGCGCCCTGACAACGTCATCCTGCTCGTCGATGGCATGCCGACGATGGACGCGCCAACCACGTCCAAGGCTGTCATTAGCGGCAATGAACGCCTGAACTTGTTCTATTCAGCTACACAGCTGATACCGTCCGGTATCCCGGTCAACGTCATGCTGTACCCGATGGAAGGCGACTTCTATGCGCCGACATCGTTGTGGTCACTGGCGCTGAAGACGCGCGGTTCGTTTATCAGCGTGTCGAGGGACTGGCCGTGAGGAAGCGCAGAGATACACAGGCATTCAGCCTCTCGTTCCTCGACTGCATCTGTTGCGGCTTCGGCGCAATCATCCTGCTGCTTGTGCTTTCCAAAATCTACGAGCCGGTTGTCGTCGAGGAAGCGGAGCAGGACCTCAAGAACCTGATCGCGCTGCTGCAGAAAGAGCTGCACGAGATTCGTGGCACGTCGACGGTCCTTGATCGCACGCTGATGGACGTTAAGGAAGAAACTCGTGCAACGCGCACTGAGCTCGGCGAGTTGCAGGGCGATCTCGAGAAAGTGCAGGGACAGTACGCCGCGAGCCGTGAGAACGAAGACCAGACGATCGACGAGGGTGAGCTGCGCGCCGCGCGCCAGCGCCTGTCGGAGGAGCAGCGTCGCTTGCAGCCCTATTACCGTCGCCCGGATGAGGACGCAGTTGCGGGTATCCCGGTCGACAGCGAATACGTGATCTTCGTCATCGATACTTCCGGCAGTATGCTGGATCGCAGCTGGACGCTCGCGCAGCAGAAACTGCGCGAAACGCTGGAGGCGTACCCTACAGTCAAGGGTATCCAGGTCATGAACGATGACGGCGCCTACATGTTCCGCGACTACACGGCACGCTGGATGCCGGATTCACCGGGTCGCAGGCAGGCAATCGTAAATCGCATGCGTACCTGGAGTGCGACCAGTGACTCCAATCCGGTCAACGGCATCGAAGCAGCCATTCGCGATTTCCGCGCCGACGACAAGAAGATCAGCATCTACGTGTTCGGCGACGACTTCCAGGGTGGTCGCACCATCGATGGCGCGATCGATGCGATCGAAAGGGCCAATCGGCCCGGTCCGGACGGGGAAAAACTTGTGCGCATTCATGGCGTGGGTTTCCCGGGACGCTTTGGCACCAATTCCGTGCCTGAGACCGCACAGCGCTTTGCGACCTTCATGCGCGCCGTCTGTGCGCTGAATGGCGGTACCTTCGTCGCGCTCAGCGGTCGCTAGCCGCCGTCACTTTTCGCCATAATTGATCGCCGGCTTTGCACTTCGGCGCCCGTGGCAAGGCCCGATGTCGCGGCTTAATGAACTCCGAAAACGCCACATACGTGGTGATTGATTCGGAGGAATTACAAATGATCAGGAAATTGGTAACGACCGGCGCGATCTGTGCCGTAGCAATGTTCGGTGCTGAAG
Organism: Woeseiaceae bacterium; assembly: GCA_965224725.1. Classification (GTDB taxonomy): domain Bacteria; phylum Pseudomonadota; class Gammaproteobacteria; order Steroidobacterales; family Woeseiaceae; genus UBA1847. Next base: position 1,478,378 of record CBDCZZ010000002.1, on the reverse strand, counting down.
CGCACGCTGCGAAAGCATCAAAGAGTGAAACTGTCGGTGTTGGTTCCGGTGCTGTTATAGGGGCCGCTGCCGGCGGACCGGTTGGCCTCATCATCGGCGCGGCAATCGGCGCAAAAATCGGCGACAACTATCACAAGAAGAACGAGCAGGTTGCGAGTCTCGAATCGTCGCTTGGTGAGTCCGAGCAGCGCGTTGCGGGACTTGAGGGCGATGTCAACGCATTGATTTCGGAAGTAGATCGACTGCAGCACGTCGCTCGCCCGGAACTTGTCAGCTTGATGCAGGCCGGCATCGATATGGATCTGCTGTTCCGCACTGACGAGTCGGCCCTGACCGATGAAACCGGTAAACGTCTCGAGAGCCTTGCGGCCACGCTGGCCGGCATGTCCGATGTGCACATCCGCCTCGACGGCTTCGCTGACGAGCGCGGTGCGGCCGACTACAACCTGGCGCTGTCGGAGAAGCGCGTCGCCTACGTTCGCGAGTTGTTCGTTGCCGCTGGTGTCAGCCCGGCACGAATTCGCGCAGCAGCACATGGCGAAGTTGTCGCGACTGACACAAACGTCGACAGCCTCGCTTTCGAGAGGCGTGTCAGCGTCAAGCTGTTCATCGACCCGGCAACTTCGGTCGCCTCGAACTAGATCTTCCCTGCGACTCTTCATCGAGTCTCCGCCTGGCCGGCCCTTCGGGGCTGGCCTTTTTTCTGTTACCGTCCTGCGCATGACCGAAGAACTGGCAGACAGACGCTGCAAACCCTGCGAAGGCGGGGTGGAACCATTACGCCGGGATCAGAGCGAAGCGCTGCTTGCGGCGCTGCATGAAGACTGGTCACTGAGCGACGATGGCCTTGCGATCGAACGCGCGTTCGACTTTCCGGGTTACAGCCGCACGCTCGGTTTTGCCAATGCGGTCGCCTGGATCGCGATCACCGAGGGGCATCACCCGGTGCTGACCGTCAGCTACAACCGCTGCCATGTCAGCTACACGACGCATGCGATCGACGGGCTGTCGGACAACGACTTTATCTGCGCCGCCAAGATCGACCGGCTGGCAGAAACACAATGATCGAAGTCGGCGATATCGAAGCGGCTGCCGCGCGTCTCGACGACGTGCGAGTGCACACACCATTGCTGCGCAGTGCCGATCTGGACGCGGCGGCCGGCGGCACCGTGCTGGTCAAGCCGGAGTGCCTGCAGGTAACCGGTTCGTTCAAGATTCGTGGCGCGTACAACCGACTGTCGCAGCTGACGCCTGAAGAGGCTTCCCGCGGCGTCGTCGCCTGGTCATCAGGCAACCATGCCCAGGGCGTGGCAGCGGCCGCGGGCATGCTGGGCATCCACGCTGCCATCGTGATGCCCGAAGATGCACCGCGAGCAAAACTTGAGAACACGCGTAAGCTGGGTGGTGAAGTAGTCACCTACGATCGCTATAGCGGTGATCGTGAAGCGATTGCACGCGAACTGGCGGCAGAGCGCGGTGCTGCTCTCGTTCCGTCCTACGATCATGAACACATCATTGCAGGGCAGGGAACCGTCGGACTGGAACTCGCCGACGACGCGATTGCTATGGGGCTGCCTCCTGATCTCGTCGCAATTCCGTGCGGAGGCGGCGGATTGTCATCGGGTTCTGCCGTCGCGCTGCGTAGCCGCCTGCCGGATGTGAAAATTCACGCGGTAGAGCCTGCTGATTTTGACGATACGGCACGCTCGATCGCGAGCGGCGAAATCGAACGCATCGATGACTCGGCTCGCTCCATCTGTGATGCATTGCAGACGCCCGCGCCCGGCAAGTTCACTTTCGAGATCAATCAACAGTTGCTGGCAGGTGTACCGCTCGTGACGGATGCCGAGGTTGCTGCAGCCATTCGTTTCGCGTTTCGTCACCTGAAGCTCGTGGTCGAACCGGGCGGTGCCGTAGCGCTGGCAGCATTGCTTGCCGGCAAACTCGACAGCAACGGGCGCACGACTGCGATCGTGCTGTCCGGCGGCAATATCGATGCAGAGTTGTTCGGCCGGATCCAGGCCGGGGATATCTAGCCGGCCTGTACGCGCCGGAACAGGCGACCGGCAAGCGGCTGCTTGTTGATTGTCGTCGTTGACGTTGAGGTCTGGCGACGTTGCTGCCAGCCGTCCAGCCAGCCGACGATCTTGTCGATCTGTTCGATATCCGGTTTGACGCGCGACGGCTGCATTTCGCAGATGCCCACGCCCTTCTCGGCGGAATGAACGAAATTCTGGCTGTCACGAAGTACAGCGATGATCGGAATGCCGAGCGAATCGAGGAAGCGCATCAGCTTGCCGAAACTCTTCGTGTTCTTGCGTGTGCGATTTGCGACGACCGCAAGTTTGCGGTCGCGGCGGTCGATCTTTGCGACCAGCAACAGGTCGGCGATACAACGTGACGCCGCGTGAATATCCATCGACGAAGGCAGTACCGGTACGAGGATGCTGGATGAGTCGCGCGTGAGCTCCCGCAGGTCGTCGTGCGTGACACTGGCCGGCGAATCGACGATCAGCGTTTCGGTCTCATTAGGTACACGCAGCTGCCAGCTGCGGGTCGCCTGCATGCTTTTCTTGTAGGCCGCGATGCCGTGTATCCGTGCAAGCTCGTCGGGACGACGCTCGAGCCAGGCCATGGTTGAGCCCTGCGGATCGAAATCCATGATTGCCGGCTCGGCGCCGCGCTGCGCGTAGCAGGCGGCCAGGTTCGTTGCGAGCGTGGATTTGCCGCAGCCGCCCTTCGGGTTAAGGACGACGATCTTGTTCAGGTTGTCTCTGCGCGGCGTTATGAGCATAGGGTCAATCTGACCGATTAACAGCGGGAATTCCTTGCTGCAGTTCACATAATACCGCTTTTCGAGCGGGTGGAAAAACTGCTTCAGGTAGCGCCGCTCAGCAGGGCATCCCAGGTCGTGTCGATCGTCTCATCGACGGTGTTGTCGCCGTTATTATCGATCTCGATGGTCACGTTGACATTGTCGACCGCGATCAGCCTGACCGAGGAGTTCTCGCCGCTTATCAGCAATTCGCCCTTGTGCGGATACTCGGTTCCGCTGCCTTCGAAAGGTACCGGTGTAGTGTAGCTGACCACACCTGACAGCTCCGAGCTATCCAGCGTTCCGCCGGCTTGCATTGTATATGGCGTTCCTTCGGCGCCTCCGTCAACGCTTGTATGACTCGAGTAGGCTGTCAGCGTTGCTGTGCCTGCATTGTTGCTTGTCGTAACTTCGTCACCGCTGACATCGGCGGTGACAAACGGGGATGCCAGCGAATCGAGCAACACACTGCTATCGCCATCCATCGAAACGGTATCTTCGGGCGACGTCGCCGTCAGTGCCGTAATGATCGTGTCGGTGCCGACCGCGTACAGACCGAAAATATCGCCTTCAAAACTTGTCACGGTCATTTCGATCAGGCCGTCGAGCGTCGTACCGAGACCGTCATTGCAATTATCGGCGTCGATAGAAATCGTGTCGTCGGGCGTCAGCGTCGTCAGGGACGCCAGGTCCGCGTTCATGGTAATCGTGCCGCCGCCATCGCAGACCGTTATCTCAGGCCCGATCGCAATCTGACTGACGTTGACGGAAATACCCGCAGCCGCGTTTGCCGTCTGTTGCTTGCCGGGAGCCGTAGATACACCGAACGAGTCAAGGTCAAGACCGGTATCTGCAAGACCGGCGGAAGTCTGCGCGGAACCCCACGATACGCGTGCGGCGGCTTCGGCATTGGCTGCACTCAATACCAGCATCTGGATACCGCCGGACGAGCCTCCCGGCAGGTCCGAATCGCCACCACCACAGGCCGACAGTAAGACAGCGCTGCAAGCCAGGCCGAGAATTGTGCGTTTCATGGGATCTCCCTGCCGTCAAAAGCGGCTTCTTGAAGCTGATTGGACAGTGTATGCGTATCGCACAGTTCGGGCGTGACGGCCCTCACGAATGCACACTTCGACAGCTTGCGAAGAGAAACGAAACTGGTGTCGCATAAGTCGACAAAATTGTGTGGCGTTTCAGCAACATACCGCAAAAACTTCTGAGGTTTATTGGCCTAAAGCATTTACTTATCTGTTGTGATTTCGCATCATGTGCGACATGGCAAGGGTGTTTTTCCAACATCCGAGTCCGGCACAAGGGCCTAAAAAGGCCTGCCGAATAATTAAATGCATTTAAGGGGTAGAAAATGAGAGTCGACGAAGATCGCGCGTTGCTTGCGCGAGTACTCAGTCCATTTGCAGCAACCCTGGCTGGCGTAGCATTGCTGGCAGGTCCGGCTTCGCTCGTTTACGCACAGGACGCGGGCAGTGGAATGGACGATATGGCGGAACTTGAGGATGACGGTGCTGTAGACGAAGTCATCGTCACCGGTTCCCGTCTGCGACGCGACACGTTCTCCAGCGTCGCACCACTGCAGGTTATTACGGCTGAGGTGTCTCGAAATCTCGGCGCAGTTGATCCGGGCACGATTCTGCAGGATGCGTCGAGTTCTGCCGGTATTCAGTTTGACACGACCTTCGGTGGATTCGTACTCGACAATGGTCCCGGCGCATCGACAGCAGATCTCAGGGGACTCGGCGCTGCCCGAACTCTCGTGCTGTTGAACGGTCGCCGCATTTCTCCTGCAGGCGTTGAGGGTGTGCCGATTGCGCCCGATCTGAACGTTATTCCGAGCACGCTTGTCAGCCGGTACGAAATCCTTCTCGACGGCGCATCCTCCATTTATGGCTCTGATGCGGTAGCGGGTGTCGCCAACATCATTCTTCGCAAGGATTTCGATGGCATCGAGTTGGAGGCGTACACGCGCGTGCCGCAACATGCCAACGGTATCGAGAATACGATAAGCGCTGCATGGGGTGTGAATTCGGATCGAGGCTTCTTCGGAATTGCCGCCGAATATACTGAGGGTGACGCTGTAGCGTACTCCGACCGCCCGTGGACGGCCGACTGTTCTTCTTATGTCGAGCAAGCTACTACCGGCGAAATTCGCACCACCAATATTGCCTACGCGGAACAGTACGGCATGAAAACGTCGCCGTGCCGCACGACATTCGGGTCGCAACGTATTTTCGATCTTAATGGCTTGTTTGGTTCGCTCTATTTCACGGAAGGCACCACGAATGTCGGTATTCCGAACTGGTCTGAGGCGACCGGCGGATTTGACATCGTCCTTGACCAGGATGGTGACGGACAGCCCGACGTCGACTTTACCGATTACTTCATCGCGAATGAGGACAATGCAACTCACCTGCTGCCCGAGCGTGAACGGACAAGTTTCATGGCCTACGGTGAGTACACGTTCTCCGGCGACATGAACATCACGCCGTACTTCGAGGCGACCTACAACCGGCGCAAGACCTACATCTTTGACGCCGGTGCCGTCATTCAGGAAGAAGTGGTTGGGACCAATCCGTATAACCCGTGTAATCCAGATGGCGTCAATGGCGTCGATTGCTGGCTCGCCTACAACAACATCCTGACAAACCCGCAGTACATTGCCGGCTTCCAGGAAGCCTTGTTGTTCGGTGGCGGCACGATCTCCGTGCTCGATGCCTGTATCAACTTCTTCAATATTCCGCAGGAGTTCTGCACGCCTGCAACTTTCGGCGTGGGTCCAGGATTTTTTGACTTCCTGCCAGGCGGCGGGCCCGGTGTTGCGCGTCCGATGGATGCGCAGTTCTCGGTCGCTGGCGACCGAAACGAAAGCTGGATTGACGTTGATCAGTTGAGATTTGTTGGCGGACTAAGAGGCGACCTGCCGATGCTCAATTTCGGCTCATTCGACAATATGGGCTTCGATGTTGCCTACGTGTTCTCGGAGAGCAATGGCTCATCCTTGCGCCCGGGTGTGCATGAGGAGAGACTTCGGTACTCGCTGAATACGTCTCGAATTGAAAACGGCGAAGTTGTCTGCGGGACGCCGACGGGCGGCGCTTGTGTGCCTGTAAACCTGTTTGCGCCGTCGCTTTACCAGGGACTGCTTGGCAACCAGTTTGCAACGCAGGCTGAACGTGACTTTCTGTTCGCAGAGCGCACGATTGACACGATTTACAAGCAGGCGTACGTGAATCTGCTCCTGACTGGTGATTTGTTCGAAATGCCAGCGGGTACCGTTGGGGCTGCAATCGGCTATGAGTTCCGCAATGACGATATTGAGTCCCGGCCGAACGATGTTGCCGCCGAAGGCCAGCTCTGGGGTTTCTTCAAGGATCTCGGTGCAACCGGACAAAAGGATACCAAGGAGTGGTTCGTTGAGGTGGAGGTGCCGTTACTGGCAAGTGTTCCCGCATTTGAAGAGCTGACGGCAAACTTCTCAACGCGTCACACTGAAGACGAGTTCTATGGTGGCGCCTGGACCTATTCGGGCAAGCTCTCGTGGCGTCCGATGAACTCGCTGTTGCTACGCGGAACGATGGGTACGTCCTACCGTGCGCCGAACCTGCGCGAGAACTTCCTGGCAGGACTCAGCGGGTTTGCGGCCGCGACCGATCCTTGCGTCGTGCCTGCAGATGCACTGGTTCAGGATATCGTGCTTGGGTTGATCTACGATCCGAATCTCGATAATCGCAGTCCGACGGTCATACAGAATTGTATCGCCCAGGGAACCGACCCAACGACGCTCGGCATCGTAGCTGCAAATGCTACGTCGTCGCCGGTGTATGGCGTCGAGGTGCTGCAGTTCGTCGGTTCAACCGACCTGAACGAAGAAAAGTCAGAATCCTGGACGGCTGGCTTCGCGTGGGAGCAGCCTTTCTTCGAGAGCTTCGATCTGTCGTTCGGTGCGACTTACTATGATATTGAGATTAACGATGAGATCGTGCAGTTCAGCTTCCAGGGCGCGATCAACGATTGTTACAACGATGCTGAAGGTGACAGTCCGTTCTGCCAGGCGGTTCGCAGGGTAGACCTCGGTGGCGGCGCATTCGGCCTGATCGACGAAGTCGACCAGAATTTTATCAACCGCGACTCGTTGAAGACGCGCGGTGTCGATATCAATCTCACGATTGACTGGCCGACGACAATTTTCGGGAAAGCGGTGGACCTGTCTGCAGACCTGAATTTCAATCGCAAGCTCGAATTTTCGGACTTGTTTATCTCAAGGATTGATGGTTCGGTCTCGGCTGACAGCGACCTCGGTGATTTCGGTCTGCCGGAGTGGGAAGGCCAGGGTGTTTTCCGTGCCGATATTGGTGACTATCGCTTTACCTGGGCAACACGTTACCTGTCGAGCGTTGAAATCGACCCGGATGTCCGTGCCGACTGGCCGTACTCAACGGCCGACTGGTTTGGAGGCGATTCATGGACCTGCCGTGGTGCAATTGCCGGTGATGTCGACTGCCGTCCGGTAGCAGAGGCCGACAACTACTTCCGTCACGATGTGTCGTTTTACTACTACGGGGACCGATTCACGCTTGGCGTAGGTGCTCGAAATGTTTTCGACACCGAGCCACCGCGCGTCGACGGTCGTGGTATGTCGTTTACTCGTTCGAATGTTCCGCTGGGTCGTGGTTACGACGTCCAGGGACGCCAGTTCTTCGTCAATGTGTCGGCGAGGTTTGATACGCCGTCGTTCTAACGAGAACTGTTAAAATTGGAAGCCTGCAGGAGCGATCCTGCAGGCTTTCTTTGTCTGGACGCCCCGGGGAGTTTGCCGGTTTTGCTAAAGCGATGCCGAATGGAGGACCTGATGATGACAATTCGCTCAAAGACTCGGATGCTGGTGCTGTGCTTTGCGATCTGCCTGCCTGCTGGTGCAATTCTGGCTGACGATGAATCGACTGTCAGTGCGCCGTACCCGGTCGAGTACTGGGCGCTGCGTGATGTAGTCCGGAACGTACAGTTGTCTCCGAGCGGTGATCGGATTGGGATGCTCAAGATCATGAGCAAGACCGGCGACCCGATTTTGCAGGTTTATGATTCTGGCGACCTCGAGAATCCCGATCCGATCATGATCAATGCTGAGCCCATGGAGATTCGTAGTTTCGAATGGGTCAGCGATACCAAGATGGTCTTGACATTACGGCAGCGGGTTCGGGACAGGATTGATGGGCAGGATCAGGGGGTATTCAGGAACCGGATTACGCTTCTTGACGTCGATACCCTGGAGTTTGACGATTTCGGCGTCGAACGACCGGCAATAGAAAACCTGGTTCGTAATGATCCGGACACAATCATCGTATCGACGACCCCGGGGTTCGACGACGGTGTTGGCTTCGGTACAACATTCAGGCCGCGCGCGTATTACAAGCTCAACGTCAAGAAAGGCACAGAGCAGCTATTGATCCGCGGGCAGCTGGACAAAGGGGTCTACACGTTTGATGCGGATGGTGATCCGTACGTTGCATTCGGGTTCGATCGTCATACCCAGTCATTTGTCTGGTACTACCGGCCAAAAGGTGGGAAGGGCTGGGATCCAATCTACACTCGACACCAGGACAGCTTCGAAACCTTTGAGATCATGGGCAAAGATGATGCCGTGCCCGGAAACTTGCTGGTCATCGCACACAACGGCAATAACCATATCGGACTATGGTCGTTCAATACCCGCACCAAGAAATTTGATGAGCTGATCTATCGCCGCAATGACGTCGACGTTTACGGCGTTCGAATGAACAGCAATCGATGGACCAATCCCGGTTCTGTTGCCGCCGTCAGCTATTTCAAAGACAAGTTTCATTACGAGTACTTCGACGAAACCGAAGGCGCTCTTTACAAACAGCTCGAGGAGCTGATTCCGTATGCGCATTACATCAATATTGGGTCGCGCTCGAGATCCGGGGATTCGTTTGTCGTTTACAACGAGGGGCCGCGTGACCCTGGTACGTACTACCTGTACAGAAAGGGTGAATTTTCGACGGTCGGAAGCCGTCAGCCCCTGTTGGAAAGCGAAAATCTCGCCGATCAATCCTATGTAACCTACAAGGCGCGTGACGGACGTACAATTCCGGCGTTTGTGACGCTGCCGAATACTGGCCAGGCCCCATACCCGGCTGTGGTCATTAATCTCGGCGGGCCCGAAGTTCACATTACGCCGGTGTTTCGCGAATGGGCCCAGGTTCTGGCCAACAACGGCTACGCTGTGATTGAGGTGTCACACCGCATCACCGAAGGCTATGGCATGGACCATTTCCTCGCAGGATTTGCCGATGGCAGCCAGCTCGGACGTGCGACCCAAGACGATATGGATGATGGGCTCTTGTACCTGGTCGAAAAGGGCATTGCGGACCAAGATCGCCTGGCGTTGTTTGGTTGGTCTGCAGGTGGAACAGCGGCTTTGGTCGCCGCTGCGCGTTCGCCGCAAATTTACCAATGTACGATTTCCGGTGCTCCGGTGGCCGATCCGCTGTTGCAAAAGCAGTACATGCAGCAGGCTCGCGCGCGCGGATTTGTCAAAAAAACCTACGAAAACCGATATGCAGGCGTACGCCCGATTGATCATGTCGACGACGTGAGCGTGCCAATCATGCTTGTGCACGGTGATGTTGATTCGCGCGTGCAGTACGCGCATGCCAGGCGTTACGCATCCGAGCTTGAGAAGCATGGCAAGCGCTTCAGATTTGTCACCCTCGAGGGATCAGAACACTCCCCTGAAAGTTTTGACAACAATTTCAAGCTCTATTCGGAACTGCTGGGCTTCCTTGAGTCCGCGGACTGTTTCGGCGCAGATAATGCGCAAACAGCGAGCAACGACTGATTGCCAGAATGCGTATCAGAACATCTCGCTCGGACCCGGCGTCTCATCGCTGGGTTTCGAGCGGGACTTGATCCAGTCACCCGTGATCATTCCTTCGTAACTCTGGCCGGGCCCTACCATTGGGTAGACGCCGGCGTCGCGGTCAATAATCACTTCGAGGAAAGCAGGACCTTCGAATGCCATGAACTCTGCTATCACGGCCGGAACGTCGGCCGGATTCTCAAGTCGTTTGGCAAAACCAAAACCATCGGCCTCCGCCGCCTTTACGAAATCTTTCGCATGCAGCGACTTGTCACTGCCTGACATGCGGCCGTCGAAGTAAAGTTTTTGCCACTGGCGAACCATGCCGTCGCCACGGTTGTTGAGCACGATGACCTTCACCGGCGTGTTGTAGGTCGTCGCCGTTTCGAGTTCGCCGATATTCATGCGGATGCTTGCGTCGCCGTCGATATCGATGACGACACGGTCGGGCTGCGCGAATTGAGCTCCGATTGCCGCGGGTAGTCCGAAGCCCATCGTGCCCATGCTTCCCGACGTGAGCCAGAGACGTGGTTCCGCGAAATCGAAGTATTGCGCCGCCCACATCTGGTGCTGACCGACTCCGGTCGAAATAATCGCTTCGCCTTTCGAGTGTTTGTTGACCTCTTCGATAATCGCGTACGGCTGAATTTCAGCGTTGTCGCGATCGTAGTTGAGGCAATACTCGCGCTTGAGTTCTGCAATCTCTTCATGCCACGCATCGAAAGACTTTTTGAATTTAATGCGGCGGCCGTACTCAAGGATGTCAGTCAGGTCGGTATCCAGGATTCCAACATGGTGCCAATCGACGCGTTTGACCTTGCCTATCTCTGCAGAGTCGACATCGAACTGCGCTATGTTCTTGGCGCGCGGACCAAACTTCGACGGGTTGCCCGCCACGCGATCATCGAATCGCGCGCCGATTGCAATAATGAAATCGGCGTCTTCAACCGCGTAGTTGGCTGACGCGAGACCGTGCATGCCGAGCATGTGCAGGGCAAGCGGGTGTTGCGTGTTGCTGGCGCCGAGCGCCATAAGCGTCGTCGTGACCGGGATGCCGTACTCGCTCGCCAGCCGGCGCATCGGCTTCGCGGCGTTGGCGTTGATGACACCGCCGCCAGCATAGATGAGCGGGCGCTCCGCCTCCGACAGCATCGTGTAGAAGCGTTCGCAGGCCTCGTCGGTGAGCCTGTTGTCCGTGACGGCCGCGAGGCGCCGGCGATAACCATGCAGGGGCAGAGTGCCACTACCGCGGAACGGGCCTTCCCAGTTTTGCACGTCCTTGGGGATATCAATTACAACTGGGCCCGGTCGGCCGGTGCGCGCGAGTTCGAACGCCGAGCGAACGGTTTCTTCGAGCTTTTCGGGGTCGGTGACCAGGAACACGTGCTTGGCAACGGCACCCATGATCGCCGCGACCGGCGCTTCCTGGAATGCATCAGTCCCGATAGCCGCAGTCGGTACCTGCCCACAGATGACGACCAACGGCACCGAGTCGGCCATTGAGTCGCGAACCGGCGTTACGGCATTTGTTGCACCGGGTCCTGACGTAACCATGACAACGCCGACATCGCCGCTCGCTCGTGCGTAGCCAGCCGCCATGAATCCCGCACCCTGTTCGTTGGCCGGGACGACGAGTTGCATCGCGGCTTCTCGATCCGGTTCCTCGTGGTGACGGTTGTAGCGAAATACGGCGTCGTAGATCGGCAGGATCGCGCCACCCGAATAGCCGAACACGGTTGTCACACCTTCGTCGGCAAGCACCTGCACGACGGTATCCGCTCCCGTCATGTGCTGTCCTGCGAGCGCATGTTGCTCGACTGCGGCGGTGTTCGACTGTTCGTTCATGATGCTGCCAATACTGCTAAAAATAGGGGATTTCGCGCGAGTGTTTAACAATTCCGGGTGCATTGCAATACTGCAAATAGTGCGCGAGTATCCGCTTCAGGCGAAGCCGAAATGGTTTCATCGGTAATCTCCAAAGAAGTGCGACAATGCGACACGCAATATCCGTTTTGCTCGAGAATGAAGTCGGCGCCCTGACGCGCATGACCGGCATGTTCTCGTCCCGTGGCTACAACATCGAAACTCTGAATGTAGCGCCAACTTATGATCCACGCGTGTCGCGTGTAACGCTCGTGGTGTCGGGCTCCGATGCTGCAATTGCACAGCTCAATGCCCAGCTCGCCAAGCTGGTCGACGTTGTCAATATTCACGACATGACGCTCGGCGAACACTTCGAGCGCGAACTCGCAATCGTAAAACTCAAGATTGGTACCGGTGCGCTTGCGCGTGTCATGTCGCTGGTCAAGCAGTTCGGCGCCGAGATTCTCGATGAGGCCCAGGAAAGCTGCACGCTGCAGCTGACGGGTGCTGTCCGTGACATCGATGCGTTCGTTGCTGAAGCAGCCGACATCGGTGAGATTTCAGCCGTGGCGCGCAGCGGTACGGTGGCCGTATCGAAAGGCGAAGTCACCCTGACGTCGTTTGATCGCCAGCACCTGCTGGCCGGCTGACTTGTTGCCTCCCGGCTGCGGGCATGTCGAAATTCGAGTTCTCCAGGTACCGGCGGATTGTCGTCAAGGTCGGTTCGTCACTGCTGGTTGGCGATAACGGGCAGCTGAATCGTGACTGGCTCGATAGCCTTGCCGAGGATATCGCCGGACTGAGTGACGACGGCCACGAAGTGCTGGTCGTATCGTCCGGCGCAATCGCAATCGGCAGCGAAATACTCAGCATCATCAAGAAGCGGGCGCGACTCGCGGAGCTGCAGGCGGCCGCCGCAGCCGGGCAGGTGCAACTGGTACACGCCTACCAGGCATCGCTAGGCAGGTTTGGCCGCAGCGCGGCGCAGGTCCTGTTGACGCCCGAGGACACCGAGAGCCGGCGTCGTTTCCTGAATGCTCGTGGCACGCTTACGAAGCTGATCGAGCACAACGTCATTCCGATCATCAACGAAAACGACACGGTTGCGACCGAAGAGATTCGCTACGGTGACAATGACCGCCTCGCCGCTCGCGTTGCTCAACTGGTCATGGCCGATGCGTTGATTCTGTTGTCGGATGTCGACGGTTTCTACACGGCCGACCCGGGCAGGGACGAGGGCGCGCAGCACATACCGGAAGTGACCGAGTTTGCGCCGGAGCTGCTGGCAATGGCCGGGGAAACGCGCTCCGACGTCGGTACCGGTGGTATGGCGACTAAAGTTCAGGCTGCACGGATCGCAACCCATGCCGGCTGTTCGACGCTCATCGCGAGCGGCGTGATCACACACCCTCTGCGGAAACTGGCGGAGGGCGCTCGCCATACCGTGTTCGTCAGTCCCGAGACACCACGGGCTGCTCGCAAGCAGTGGCTGGCCGGCTTGCTGGAAACGGATGGCGAACTTCATATCGACGCGGGAGCCGCATCCGCGCTCAACGGCGGTGGCAGTTTGTTGCCGGTCGGTGTAACGGCCGTAAGTGGCGAGTTCAAACGCGGTGACGTCGTAAGTGTCGTTGGCGCAGACGGCAGCGAACTCGGAAGAGGTCTCGCCGAGTATTCGAGTGAGGAGGCAGCACTGCTTGCCGGCTGTCGGTCGGAAGAAATTGAAGCGACCATCGGTTACCGCGGACGTTCGGTAATCGTGCATCGGGATGAGCTGGTACTCTTTGGCGATGATTGACGAAGCTACGGATATTGGCGGCGCCATGGACGCGATGGGTAAAGCTGCCCGTGCTGCAGCTGCGACCTTGGCTGCTGCGAGCGGTGACGTTCGTGACCAGGCGCTCAAGGCTGCAGCCGATTCGTTACGCAGGAATTCCGCCCGGATTCTCGAGGCCAACAAGATCGACATGCAGGCTGCCGCCGAGCGCGGCTTGAGCGGCGCAATGCTCGATCGACTGGCGCTCGACAATGATCGGGTCACGGCGATGGCTGGTGGCATTGAAGCCATTATCGAATTGCCCGACCCGGTTGGGCGTGTGACCTCTGAATGGGAGCGTCCAAACGGCCTGCGTATCCAGCGCGTCGCCGTGCCGCTCGGTGTCATCGGGATTATTTACGAGAGTCGCCCGAATGTTACGGCCGATGCTGCGGCCCTCTGTCTCAAGTCCGGCAATGCAGTGATCCTGCGCGGCGGCTCGGAGAGTTTTCATTCGAGTAATGCGATTCATGCCTGCATCGTTGACGGGCTCAAAGCCGCGGGTCTCGATCCGGCCAGCGTACAGATGGTGCCCACGCGCGATCGCGCCGCCGTTGGCCACATGCTCGGGTCAATGACGCAGTGGATAGACGTCGTTGTGCCGCGCGGTGGCAAGAACCTGATCAGCCGTGTTCAGGACGAAGCACGTGTTCCGGTTATTGGTCACCTCGAAGGTATCTGTCACGTCTACCTGCACAATGCCGCCGATGCGGACATGGCGCGGGATGTCGTGCTGAACGCAAAGATGCGGCGCACGGGAATCTGTGGTGCTGCCGAGACGATTCTCGTCGACGCGGACGCGGCGGCCGAATTATTGCCTGCGGTCTGTGCCGCTCTGCAGGAAGCCGGTTGCGAGATTCGCGGCGACGATGACGTGCAGAAACTGGTCGGCGGCATCGTAGCGGCGACCGAGCAAGACTGGGATACGGAATACCTGGATTCCATCGTGTCGATCCGTTGCGTCTCCGGCGTCGACGCCGCCATTGAGCACATCGCGGCCCATGGTTCCGGACATACCGAAAGCATCGTAACAGCCGATCAGGATGTAGCGGATCGGTTCCTGGCTCGCGTTGATAGCGCGATCGTGTTGCACAACGCGTCCACGCAATTCGCCGATGGTGGCGAATTCGGAATGGGTGCCGAGATCGGTATTGCAACGGGGCGCATCCATGCGCGCGGCCCGGTAGGGGCTGAACAGCTGACGAGTTACAAGTATGTTGTTCGCGGTGCGGGACAGGTGAGGCCGTGACTGCCGATCGCGACGCTGTCTACGACGTCGCGATCATTGGCGCGGGAGTCAACGGGGCCGGCATAGCGCGTGACGCAGCCCTGCGCGGACTGCGAGTCGCCATTTTCGACAAGGGCGACATGTGTTCGGCGACATCGTCGATCTCGAGCCGCCTTGTACATGGAGGATTGCGTTACCTCGAGTACGCCGAGATCCCGCTGGTTTACGAGTCCCTGCGCGAACGGCGCACGCTGCGAAATATTGCCGGGCACCTCGTTGCACCGCTGCGGATCAGCATTCCCATATTCAAAGGAGCGCGACGCGGACCGTTGCTGATACGGCTCGGCATGCTTGCATATGACCTGTTGTCATTCGGCAAGCGATTGCCAGCGCATGAAATGCTCGACCGGGACGAGTCGATCGCGGAGGCACCGGGCCTGGCGGACGACGGACTGCTTGGCACCGCGCGCTACTATGATGCACAGGTAACCTTCGCCGAGCGGCTGGTGCTGGAAAACCTGCTGGCCGCGCGTGCTGCCGGGGCAGTGGTCCATACCTATGCCGAAGTCACCGGGATCTCGGTACGTGGCCGCAAAGTCGACGCGGTCGCCTGGACGGATGTCGACGGCAGGCAGCGCGAGATACGCGTGCGGTCGGTGGTTAATGCCGCGGGCCCGTGGGTTGACCAGGTACTGGCAAGTGCGCCGATTCCCACCAAACGCTTCATCGGTGGTACCAAAGGCAGTCACATCATTGTTCCGCAGTTCGACGGCGCACCTGCCGATGCGTTTTACGTGGAGGCGGCGAGCGATGGGCGGCCATTCTTCATCATTCCCTGGAACGATCAGTACCTGGTCGGAACGACGGACATTCGTTACGACGACTCGCTCGACGAAATTCGTGCAAGTGATGCCGAGGTCGACTATCTGCTGGCCGAAACGAACCGGGTATTTCCGCGTGCCAATCTCGGCCGGCAGGACATTCACTACGCGTACGCAGGCGTAAGACCACTGCCGTACCGGGAGAAAGGCCCCGAGTCAGCCATTACTCGCAAGCACATCATCAAGGTGAATCGGCGCATTGCGAATACGCTCGTTTCGATCATAGGCGGAAAGCTGACGACATACAGGAATCTCGCTGAACAGACTGTCGATAAACTCGGGAAAATTCTGCGGCAGCGATTGCCGCAATGCCGGACTGCAGAGGTCGACCTGCCCGGCGCATTCGCCGTGGCGGAAGCTCGCAAAGCGCTGTCGGCGGCCGGGCTGGAAGAAGCAGCAGCACAACGACTGGTCGGGGTTTATGGCGGCAGGGCGGCCGATATTGCGACTGAACAGTCTGCCGGGGACTGGCTGGCCGCAGAGGTCCGATTCGTGATTCGCGAGGAATTTCCGCGCACGCTGATCGACATCGTTTTTCGCCGCATGATGATAGGTCTCGATGCCGATCAGGGCCGGCCTCACTACGGACTGATCGCAGATGTCGCCGCCGGCGAGTTCAGCTGGTCTGCCACTGAACGAGAGTCAGAGCTGGACGCTCTTACCGCGTATGCCGACTCACTGCTGGTAACTTAGTTCGACAAAAAGCTCGCGGCCGCGACCCGGGAAGTAGCGATAGTTGCCGAATGCGTAATCGGCGCGGTCCGCAATCTTTGCGTCGAGAGCATTGTTCAGTCGCGCAACGATTGACAGCCGATCCGTAAACTCGAAACGTCCGCGGACGTTCGCGATGTCGTGCCCCGGGTACGTGAAGCGGTTTTCGGCATCCAGGTAGTACTTGCCGAGCGACGTCCACTGCAGCGCAAGCGACGAGCGATCCGTCGGGTCGAAGCGGAATTCTGCGCTGCCCAGCCAGCGCGGCGCTGTGTCGACATCATTCCCGGATACAAATGTCTCGCCGCGCGCGGCGACAAAATCGAAATCGTATTTGTGGCTCGCCCAGCTTGCGTTTAGCCGCACCTGCGTGCGTTCGCTCGGCTGCCAGTCGATGGCCACCTCAAAACCACTGTGGCGACTGCGGCCATTGCTGATATTGAAGCCATCCGCATCGCGCAGAACGCTGCCGCGCTTTTGCATCATGAAGGTGACAAACTCGGCCAGTAATCGCTCGGAGCGAAAACGCACCCCAATCTCAATAGAGTCGAGTTTTTCCGACTCAAGATCGGCCACTGTTTGCCCGCTTTGCAGTCGATACAGCTCAGTCATCTGCGGCGCGCGAAAGCCGCGCGCGATGCTCAGGTACCAGGTTGCCGAGTTACTGGCCGAGTATCGCAGGCTTAACTTCGGCGCGAGGTTGGAAAAGTTATCGCTGCGATTGCCGGGGCGCGTATACAGACAGCCGCCGAATCCGCAGGCTGTGCCGTCGTCGCGTGTATTGCCATCGAGCATCCGGTTCCTGTAGTCGTAATGGACATACTCCGTCCGCAAGCCGGCATTGAGTTCCCAGCGGTCACCGAGGGGGGTCTCGACAAGAATCCATGGAGCGATGCTGACAGCACTTACGTCGTAGTCATAGTGCTTTCCCTCAGGCCGGGTCGCGCGCAAGAAGTCGGAGCCTTCGGTGGGGCCGAACTGGGTCTGCCGGAGAAAGACATCACTCCATTCAAAATCGACGCCTGCAATCCAGCGGCTGTTGCCCGCCGTCGTAGCGATACTCGAAACAAAACCCGCGCTCACATGACCGTTCTCCTCGAGCGGCTTGCCAGGCAGGAAATGCTGCAGGAACTGCATGTCGTTATGGCGCAGATACGGGCGAATCTCGATATCCAGGCGCTCTGTTTGCATCTGCCAGATTCCGTACAGTCGCTGGCTGTCGGCCAGGCGAAATGCCTCGGGATTCGGGTTGCTGCGATTGACCAGCGGATCGCGGTAGGCGTCCTGGCCGACTATAAAGCCGGCTGTCTGCTGGTCGAGGTCAGTCAACGAGAGTGCAACGGTTAGCGAACCACCGGCGAACGGCATGCCGTGGCGTGCATGCAGCTTGGCCTGGCGGTAACCACTGTCGTCGCGAAAGCCGCCGTCGTCGGCGTAGGTTACGGCCGCCAGCATCCGTTCCCCGGAGAGCGCACCGCGCACACGCACGAAATCATTTGCGCCGAGCTCCAGCGCGCCGCTCATGAGTTCATCGGGTTCCGTCAACAGTACGTTTACTACGCCGTGCAGTGCGTTGGAGCCATACAGTGCGCTGCCGGGTCCCCGCACGACCTCGATGCTCGACGCGTGTTCGGTCTGCAGCTCCAGCATCTGGTTAACATTGCAAAAACCCGACGGACGCACAGGAATGCCGTCCTCGAGAAACAGGAATCCACCGCAGGAGCCGGCGCCCGTGAGTACCGGGGAGCGAATGGCCGTGAGGTGTTCCTGGCCGCTGCCGCGGCTTAGCCAGGTTCCGGTCATCCGGGCAAATATCTCATGCGGATGTTGGTGACCGCCGGCCTGCAGTTCTGCAGCGTCCAGGATTGAGATATTGCCTGCCAGCGACTGCAGCTGTACTGGACGTCGCAGGCTGGTGACGGTGACTTCATCGATCCCGTCGGCGTCGGAATTGGCAACGGCCGGCATCGTCGCCGGCACGACGAGAAGGACCGCAGCGATCCTTGCCAGGGTGTGGTGCACTTGCGCGTCCTCTGGTTGGTGCCGACATTATGTGCCAGCATGTTGCCCAATGCATCCTCGCAGAGAAAACCAGATGACCAGACTGTTAACACTTTCCATTGTCCTGATCACGGCGCCGCTGCATATTGCTGCTGCCGACGAAGTCGCGGATGCGAACTCGCCCGACAGGCCCCGCATTGGATTGGTACTCGGTGGCGGCGGAGCCCGCGGTGCGGCTCATATCGGTGTGCTGAAGGAACTGGAACGGCTGCGCGTACCGGTCGATGCGATCGCGGGGACGAGTATGGGCGCGATCGTTGGCGGGTTGTATGCGACCGGCAAGAGTGCCGCCGAGATCGAGGACATTGTGAACTCGATGGACTGGGCCGCGGCATTGTCGGATGTACCGCAACGCAGGGATCTGAGCTTCCGTCGCAAGCAGGACGATCGCGAGTACCCGGTGAACTTCGAGCTTGGCCTCAAAGGCACTGAACTGCAGCTGCCGAAAGGCGCTATCCAGGGGCAGAAACTGGATCTGCTGCTGCGCGAGCTGACGCTTGGTGCATCGCACATAGAGGATTTTGATGAGCTGCCGATTCCGTTCCGTGCTGTGGCAGCGGATATCGTTGCGGGAGAACAGGTTGTGCTGGACGAAGGAGATCTCGCGCAGGCCATTCGGGCGAGCATGTCGGTACCCGCCGTGTTTGATCCAGTGCGCGTCGATGACAAGATGCTCGTGGACGGCGGCATCATTGGCAACCTGCCCGTCGATGTCGTGCGTGAGATGGGCGTTGATATCGTCATCGCGGTAGACGTTGAGTTCCCTCTCTACCCGGCCGTTGAGCTGGACTCCGTACTTACCATCTCAGAGCAGATGCTGACGATTCTCATTCGTCGCGAAACAACGCGTCAGATTGATTCTCTTAGCGCAGACGACGTCCTGATCCGTCCGGATCTCGGGCTGTTCGCGTCAGCCAACTTCGACGAAGTCGTCGACACAATAGAGCCCGGCGTTGAGGCAACGCGCGGCCAGGCGGCAAGACTCGCGCACCTCGCGCTGGCCGAAGATGCCTGGCGGCAACACCTTGCAAGTCGTGGTACCGCGACGACTGGCGCCGACAAGCTGGCGTTTGTCCGTGTTGAGCACGATGGTGGACTTGCGCCGCGAATTCTCGAGTCAAAGCTCGATGTCGAAGCCGGTGACGATATCGATCCTGGTGTACTTGCACGTAATGCCAACTTTCTCTACGGGCTTTCTGTGTATGAAAAGACAGGCTATCGGCTCGTCGAGGAAGACGGCGAAACTGGCGCTGTCTATTCCGTCACACCAAAAAGTTGGGGACCAAATTTCCTGCAGTTTGGTATCTCGCTTGAGGATGACTTTGACGGTGCGACGTCATTCAACCTTGCTGCGCGCCTGACGCGCGCCGGTGTCAATCGTCTTGGTGCCGAGTGGCGGACCGACGCCCAGCTCGGAACTGATCCTGTGTTGATAGCAGAGTTCTACCAGCCATTGGGTTCCAATTCGCAGTGGTTCTTGGCGCCGCGTGCCGAGATTCGGCAATCGAATTTCAATGCCTTTTTTGACGGTGCCCAGGTTGGTCGTTATCGCATTACGGACGGGGGCGTCGCGATTGATGTCGGCCGCGAGCTCGGCCGAATTGGTGAATTCAGGATTGGCGCGTTCCGCGGGGGCGGTAACTCGCGTCTCAAACTAGGCGACCCGGCACTGCCAAATACCGATTTCGAATCAGGGGGAACGTTTGCGCGCCTGCGTATCGATTCCGAGGACAACGCGCGCTTTCCGCGCAAGGGAATGCTGGCGGACTTCCGCTGGACGCAGTCCTTACCGGGGTTCGGCGCCGACCAGCGCTACGATACGATTGAGGCGGAAGTTGCGCAGACCTGGAGCCGCGGGAAAAGCAGTCTGCAGGTGGGGCTTGGCTATGCCACGACGCTCGATGCGGCAGGGGCTGTGCAGGATTTCTTCCCGCTGGGTGGCTTTCTCAGACTCTCCGGACTGGAACGCGGTGCGCTGGCTGGACCGCACGCCGGATTGGCGAGGTTGATCTATTACCGGCGTATGGGCGATTCCGCCGGCGGTATGCTTGATACGCCGTTCTACATTGGTGCCTCGGCAGAGGCGGGCAATGTCTGGCAGAACCGATCGGACATGAGTTTCCGTTCAATGCAGCTGGCTGGCAGCCTTTTCGCGGGCATTGATACCTATTTCGGCCCGTTGTTTTTTGCCGCAGGTTTCGCCGAGAACGGGCAGTCGAATTTCTACCTGTTCATCGGCGCGCCGCCGCGTTAACGGTCGATTTTTTCCAGTACCTGCGTCGGCGAGTCAGTCTTGCGGTAGTAACCATGGCGGATCGCCATCTGCTCGAATGCCTCGTCGCGCTCTGCCGCGGTGGGATACCAGTGCAGTCGTTCCCAATCATCACCGAGGACGCGCCGCAGGGTGTCACCGGCCGGAAGCGAGACCCGGATACCAAATGGCCGGTCAGCGCCGGCAGCAGACGGGTCGACAAGGTTGTGCTGATGGCAAAAATTCACGACTCGATTCCTCGTTAATGCAAAAGCGCGGCGAGTATAATGCAGTGCTCGCACAGATGCATGGCAGCGGGTAGGGCAATTTGGCTGGCAACACGGATGAAGATCGTCCCGACAAGGGGCGCGGCAAGCTCGATGCGACCGGTGAGTTCTTCAGCGTCGGCGCGCCGTTGCATGCCGTGCGCGCCGGCTACGTCAAGCGGCGCGCCGATGACCTGTTGTTCGAGACGGTTGTTGCCGGCCGTTATGCGCACCTCATCGCGCCGGACCGGAGCGGCAAGTCCAGCCTGATAGCGGCCACGGCTGCGCGCCTCGAAAACAACGGCTGCAAGGTCGCAGTCCTCGATCTTGAGCAGATCGGTGTTCGTGATGGCGGTACCGACGCAGGCCGCTGGTACTACAACGTCGCCTACCGGTTGTTGCGCCAGTTGCGCATACGCTTCGATCTGCAGGGCTGGTGGCAGGACAAGTCATTCCTGAGCAATCGGCAGCGGCTTGTCGAATTCTATTCGGAAGTTGTACTCGCGCAGGTTAGCGAGCGCATCGTCGTATTCATTGATGAGATCCAGTGCATTGAGGACCTGCCGTACGCAGACCAACTGCTCGCCAGCATTCGCGCCGCACATAATGCGCGCACGACCGATCCGGAGTTTTCCCGCCTCGCGTTCGTAATGTCGGGAGAGTGTGACCCGATCAGCCTGGTCGAGGAGCCGGAGCTGTCGCCGTTCAACGTGACCCAGGCGGTACCGCTCGACGATTTCTCTCGTGAAGACCTGGCCCTGTTCGCCACCGAATTGAACCTGGAGCCGGCTACGGCAGCTGCAGCGCTCGACCGGATTTACTACTGGACCAGCGGCCAGCCGTACCTGACACAGAAGTTGGCGCGGGCCGTGTCGCGCGAGGTGCCGGATGAGGACGTCGAGGCGCAGATTGACCACATCGCCTCAACCCAGATAGGCGGGCGAGCGGCGCTGCACAGCGAACCGCACATGAGCCATATCCATCGTACGATCGTGAAGGACCGTGCGCGCAGCGAGCCGCTTCTGAACCTGTACGGGAAGCTACGCAAAGGGATCGAGGTGCCGGCCGATCTTGGCTCATCCCTGCAAAGGCGCCTGATGGCAGTCGGACTGGTTGTTATTGACGCAGACGGCAACCTGGCAGTCAGGAATCGTTTGTACCGCGATGTGTTCACTGCGCGCTGGGCAAATGAAAACCTGCCAACCCGCCTGCGTGTCCCGCTCGCCGTGGCTGGTGCGATGCTGCTTATTGTGCTGGTGCCATTCTGGTACACGCAGTGGTTACCGCAACCCTACGTACGAGTGCTGACAAATACCGGGTCCGATCTTGCCGTCGCCTCGGCAGCACACGAAAACCTGCAGTCGTTCCCCGGGCATGCCGAAACGGCCGACAGCCTGTATCGAAGTTTCCTCGAGCAACGAGCACGCCTGACGTCGGACCCGGAGGAAATTCGGTTGCTGGCGGAGCAGGTGGCTTCACTGCCGGATACCGGACGACTTCCTGACGAGATTGAGGCGGGGTTCTGGGATCGCCTTACTGCTGCTGCTTTAAGGGTTGAAGATCGCGACGCTGCGTTGCTCAATAACCTGCGGTCGCTCGTGTTGTCGACAGCAGGTCGACGGCAGCGCGCGGCGACCCTGGTGGCCGATGATTATCCGTTGCTGTTGTCCACGATCCCGGCATTACCGGCCGGTGACACGGTTTTCGATCCCGTGAACATGCTGCTGACTGCCGCCGAAGGTGCGGCAATTTCGCAGTGGAGTTATACGCCGCAGGGCGTCAACGTGCGTGAACCCTGGGCAGTCACCGCGCTGGAGGTCAGCCCGCTGGTACGCAGGCTCTTCGTCGATCGCGAGGGAGCTGTGCAACGCATAGGTCTCACGCTGAATATCAGCCATCCGCGCATGAATGACCTGCGCATCAAGATCATTGCGCCGTCCGGCAGAACCGTCGAGATTGAAACCGGCGTAGATCGCGCTTCGAGCGCGGATGACATCCGTATTCCGGGTACGCAACTCAGTGATCTGATCGGCGAGTCACTCGCCGGTACCTGGTCGATCAGTGTGCGCGACGAAGCGATGGGGGTTGGCGGACACCTCGTAGGCTGGAATCTGCAGTTGAATTCACAGGGTGCGGTCGAGTACTTCCAGCGTGGGCTCAACATCCCGGATCCAGTCGAAATCGAAACTGACAACATCTGGTTTGATCGTTCCGGCCGCTATGCGGTCGCGCGTGCGACGCAGAGCGATTCCGCGCGCATCTGGGACCTCGCGTTTGGTGAGCCGCTGCGTGCAATCGCGGTCAGCGAAAGTGAATCGCTGATCGGTCTCGACGCAAGCGCGCGTCACCTTGTTACTGCAACCCAGGACGCTGTAAATATCTGGGAAACTTCTAGTGGTGACCGGGTCGCGACGTTGCCGATTGGCGCCGCGAGCCGGACGGCGCAACTTACACCCGATGGCAGCAGCCTGTTCGTTGTGCGCCGCGGTGATGTTGAAACTGAAATCGAGGTCTGGTCGCTCGACGGCAGCGGCATCCGCCACAGCGTAACCGTAGCGGGATCACCGTCGCGAATAGCCCTGAGCGGGGACGGTACGCGAGTCGCGATAGCCGATTTCGACCGCGCGGTCCGCCTCTGGGACATGGCGACGAGCGAGCTGCTTGGCCAGTTTGACCTGGCGCTGCAACCGAGTGAAATCCAGCTTTCTGCAGACGGGACGACACTGGGTGCAGTATACGCGCAGTCAGGGCTGTCGCTGTGGAACGTCGAACACACGGAGAAACCGCTTTTCGAAGACGTCGCGAACGGCTCCTGGTATCTCGCGTTTGCGCCGTCCGGTAGTCGCGTGGTCGCCGGGCGACCCGATACCGGCTTCCAGATCTATGACAGCCAGTCCGGTGCGCTGATTGGTCCTGCGCTCGGTCTGCGCGGCTCGGGCAGCCAGCGCGACATCGTGGCATTCAGTCACGATGAGGAAATGCTGATCACGGGCGACCCGGGCGAACAGTTGCGTGTCTGGCGGGTTCCGGCGGCCGGTCCGTCAACGCTCGGCGTCGCAGCTCGCGAGCATAGTATCTGGAGCCCGTCGGCGAGCAATCCGCTGCTCGCGGTGCCCGGTGGCGAAACGCTGATCATTGGTGATCCGTCAGGGCACGTTCACCTGCTGCCCGTCGGTAGCAGTCTCGACGATGTGGCAGCCGCGTCCGAGGATGTGAGCTATATCGGTCACGGTGCCCCGATCCGCCTGCTGACGGTCGATTCCGGTGGATCGATCGTCGCAAGTGTCGCCGAGGACGACACGATCAGGGTATGGCGCACGGACAGCGGTGAGCCGTTGCCGTGGAGTACGGCATTCGGCGGCGTTACAAGAATGGCACTGTCGCCGAACGCCCGGGTCCTCGGCCTGTTGGCAGGTGCGAGGATCGTCCTGATCGACATTTCGAACGGCGCCATCGTCGCTGATATAGACGTGGCGGGCCGGGCCAGGGACCTGAGTTTCTCGGCGCAGGGCAGTCTCTACGTCGGTGTGGAAACCGGTGCGCTGATGCATCTGCAGAACAATACGGACCTGGGCTGGCAGGTACGGCAGGTCTGGCAGGGCGAGAAGGCAATTCACAGGCTGCAATCCTCACCACGAGGCGATTTCCTCGTGATGGTGGACTCAGACAATGTCGCTGCACAGTTTTCACTGGCCGACGGTCGGCTGTCCGACAAGCGACTCGAGCTGCCGGCACAGATCGAAGAGGTAGCTTTCGACAGCTCTGGCTCACGGGTGTACTTCCGTACTCTGCGCTGGGTTCACAGGGCAAGCTCATCAATCGCGGGCCTTACCTGGGCTGACGCGGTTCTGGTGCCATCGCCGCCTCGTGGCGCAGGGATGGTATTCGCGCTGGATACGTCGGGCGAGCGCGTGGTGCGCAGGGCATTCCTGCCGGTAGCCAGGAACGGCTACATAGAACTTGCCGAGATCGATATTGCCGGGTCCGCGTCGGCTGGTCTGTTTGGCCGCAGGTCGGAGTTATTGTCCGACTGGGAGGCGCGCGTCAGCGCAACTCTCCGCGAAGGGTCCTGACGAGCAGTTCCAGTTTTTCGGCCGTCGCGTCTTCGGGGCGAACAGGTTCGCCGAACATCACCGGGACGCGCGCAAACAGCCGGCCCGGAATCGTGCGAACACCTCCGCCGCTCTGGCGACTGAACCAGCTGCCCCACAGGCGTCCAAGCGCTGCCGGAATAACCGGTACCGGCCGCCGCTCGAGAATTTTCTCAATACCCGGTCGAAATCTCTGGATTTCGCCGTCTCGCGTCAGCGCACCCTCCGGAAAAATGCAGACGACGTTTCCCTCGGCCAGTTCGGCGTCGACCTTGTCGAAAGCCGTCTTCATGATCTCGGGGTCTTCCTTGGCCGATGCAATCGGTATGGCCTTGGCATTCTTGAAAATAAAATTCAGGAACGGCATCTGGAAGATCTTGTAGTACATGACGAAGCGCATGGGTCGGCGAACCGAGCCACCCAGGATAATCGGATCCATGTAACTAACGTGGTTACAGACAACAATTGCCGGTCCTGACTTCGGAATGTTTTCAAGTCCCGACGGCCTTATCCGATACACGATGTTGATACTGATCCACGCCAGGAAGCGCATCAGGAATTCGGGCAGCAGCGAGTAGATATAAACGGCGACGACGACATTGAGTCCTGCGATGACCAGAAAAAGTTGCGGGATTGTGAAGCCGGATTTGAGCAGGCCAACTGATAAAACGGCCGCGGCGACCATCAGCACCGAGTTGATGATGTTGTTGGCGGCGATAATTCTCGACAGGTGCGATGCATTGGATCGTTTCTGGATCAGGGCGTAGAGCGGTACGCTGTAGAAACCACCGAATGCGCCGAGCATGGACAGGTCGAACAGGATGCGCCAGCTGCCCGGGCGCGCGAGAAACTCGCCGACAGTCTGGGCTGCGACTGTGCTTGCAGCCGGCTGCGCGAAATACAGGTCGATGGCGAACAGGCTCATGCCAATCGAGCCGAACGGAACGAGGCCAAGTTCGATTCGATGGCCCGACATGCGTTCGCAGAGCAGGGTGCCGATGCCGACACCAACTGCGAAGGCGGCGAGTACGCAAGTCGCGACGCTCTCGCTGCCGAGCAGGATGTCACGCGTGTAGGCCGGGATCTGGATTGTCATCGCCGAGCCAAAAAACCAGAACCAGGAGATGCCGAGTATCGAGAGAAAGACGCTTTTCTTCTCGCGCGCAAACTGGACGATATGCCAGGTTTCCTGCCAGGCGTTCCAGTTGATTCGCAGTGTCGGGTCTACCGCCGGCGTATCCGGAATCTCCCTGCTGGCGAGAAAACCAAATACCGCAACAGTGACGAGGCAGGTGCCAAGCACGGCTTGTTTGTTGATCTCGACGCCAACGGCGACTCCGCCGATGATCAGGCCGAGGATGATGGCGACGAACGTACCCGATTCAACAAGGCCGTTACCACCAACCAGTTCATCCGTGTGCAGTTTTTGAGGGAGATATGCGTACTTGACCGGGCCGAACATGGTCGACTGGCAGCCCATCAGGAACAGCACAAGCAGCAATACCGCGTAGCTCTCGGTTAAAAGGGCAAATGCGGCAATTGACATGAGTATGATCTCGAGCAACTTGATGCGTCGCATCAGCATCGATTTTTCGAATTTGTCGGCGAGCTGTCCGGCTGTCGCAGAAAACAGGAAGAAGGGCAGGATAAACAGGCCCGCCGCAACGTATGCCAGCACTACGTAATCCATGCCAGCTATGCGAACGCCCTGGAACGTAATCAGTATGACCAGGCCATTGCGGAATATGTTGTCGTTTAGTGCGCCGAGAAACTGGGTGCCGAAGAATGGGGCAAAGCGTCGCTGACCTAGCAATCTGAACTGGCTGTTTTCGGACACACGACTTCCCTTGTGGCATCGAGGCTGCGCCACTATAGCGTGAAAATGCGAACTCGGGCGGATATTGGAGATTGACAGTTTTGTTATTATGTCGACCGCAGAAGCATGTTTTCTTTACCATTTAGCCAGTTCTGGCTGGCGACGGAACGACACGCAACGATGACGAGGCAACTGACATTGCTGCTGACGACGGTCGTAATTGCGGCCGCGTGTAGCAAGGAACCACCGGCACGAACCGTGCAGGAGTTTCTCGACGACCCGATCCTGCTCGAGGCCGCGATGGTGCGCTGCTCGGCGAATCGCCAGGCGACGCGCTATAACGCCGAGTGCGTCAACGCTCGTGAGGCCGTCGATCGCATCGAGGCTCGCGAGGAGGCTGAGCGCCGTGCGCGAGCGGAACAGCAATCACAGGCCAAACGTGAGGCGTTGCGTCGTGCACAGGAAGCAGCTGCCGAAGCACGCAGACGGTCTGCAGAGGCGGAACAGCGACGTAAGGAAGAAGCGTATCTCGCACAGTTCGGGGTACCTATGCCGCCGGACCAGCCGGAAGATCCCGATGTGATGGCCGGAAATACGCCAACCGCACTGATTCCGGAGTCTGTCGACGCGGAGCCGCTGCCGCAATCGGATCCGTCGATGAGCGCCACAGATGGCGGCAACGCGCCGGTAATTGCGCAAGAGCCCGAAGAAGAGGCGGCAACGGACCTGTCAGCCGTTCGCGAAGAACTGCAGCGCCGCAGCGAGGATGACGGCAGCTAGACGTCAGCTGCGTCGAACGACGCAGGCATTGATTTCACATGCAGGTCTCGTTGCGGGAACGGTATTTCGATGCGGTTTTCCGCAAGCGCCTTGTAAATGGCGCAGTTCAGTTCGTGCGTTACCCGGCCGCGATTCGCGGGTTGGCCGATCCACCCAAGCAACTCGAAATTCAGCGCCGAGTCACCGAACAGCCGGAAACGCACTCGGGGCGCGGGGTTGTCCAGAATCTCCGGGTGTGAAGTACCGACGTTCTGCAGGACCTCGATAACCTGGTCGATATCGCTGCCGTAGGCGACGCCGACACCTGTGCGAATCCGGTGTTGCGCCGGCGGCCCGCCGGCTTCATTGATGATCTTGCCATTGCCGATGATGCCGTTAGGTACGGTGATCTCGACATCGTCGCGCGTCAGTATGCGGGTGCTGCGAAGGCCAATATCGGTAACGACGCCTCGCTCGCCTGAATCGAGAATGATGAAGTCGCCCGCCTTGTATGGTGAGTCCATCACGATCGACACGCCGGCAAACAGGTTTGAAAGCGTGTCCTTGGCCGCGAAACTGAGAGCCAGTCCGACAATACCGGCTGATGCCAGCCACGCCGTGACGTCGATATCCCAGGCGAGGAAAACGAAGTAGCCGGCCAGCGCGAACAGCACAACCTTCATAACGTTGTGCAACAGTGACAGCATGCCGGTCTGCACCAGCTTGTGACTCGAGTTGGCCGAGAAGACTTTTACCAGCAGCGCCATCGTGCGCATTGCCGTGCCGGACCAGACGATGACAGCGATCGTCTTCAATAAGCCTATGGTTACGAACGTTGGCGCATCCGGCAGATTGATGCGTTGGGTCGCGAAGTACAGTCCGACGAGAACGAACGAGAGAAACACCGGACGATGCACGAGTGCGACGAATTCGTCGTCCAGATTGCTGGCAGATTTGCGCGCAAGGCGGCCGATGATTCCGGAAATGATCCAGTCGGCAACCTTTCCGATAACAATAAACGCAACCGCGATGATCGCGGCCTGCGCGTAAAGATTGGGGCCGACGAACTCCGCAAACTGCTGGATCGCGTCGACTATGGCCGAAAAACTCATGTTTCGGGCAGGCCGTAAGTCCGGACTTCAGATTCAGCTTCTTCTTCGGCGCCAGTAGCCGGCGGGACTGCGCCGCCCGTGGACATGCCGGGTTGCGTTGGCAGCCGGCTCGTCTGCGCCGTGAGGATCTGGACAAAACGATTCGCGATATCCGGCGCAATATTCGGTGAGCTGACGAATATCTTCTCAGGCGTCATGGACGACGAACTGTAAAACGCGGCATTGGCTTTGCGGTCCATCGTTACTCCTGCGCCTTCCAGCGCGACACCGGCAAACAGTCCGCGGCTCCGTGAATAGGAATAAACCTCTGCCTGGAACTCGATATCCGTCGCCACCCCGGTATGGCGGCCGAGCGGGCCGGCAGCAACTGATGCGTCAGCACCAAGAGTCAGGCGGCCGTTCTCGATCCCGTCCACGCCCTTGCGCGTCTTGAACACCAGGATGATGTCCGTCGACTGTGCACCCACCTGCCAGCCAACGCTGCCGCCCGTTATCGTGATGAAAGCCGGGTTGCTCCAGGAATTGTCGCCCTGGCGGACTACTATGACGCCCTTACCGCGACGCGCACCTACGCCGATCGCCGCCTTCACGACGTTTGGAATGACCGCAACGGCATAAGCGCGGGACAGCAGCGCCGGGGGGATCTGTTTTTCCGGAATCCGGAGCAGTTGCTCCAGCACGTCAGCGGCATCGCCAACACGTTTTTCCTCACGCGTGGCGGCGTATGCGGGGGCTGCCAGTACGGCGGCCAGCGCAATTATCAAAAAGGATCGCATCGTCTTCATGGTTGCATTGGATTGTTGCATCGCTCGGGAGTTCAATCATACGCCACCCGACAAGCGAATGTGTCAATCGCGATGCACGAGAATCGGCGGCAGCGGGTAGTTGAGCGTCGCGCAGACGGCGCGAATCAGTTCGGCTTCGGCAACTGCCAGGTGACCATCGTGCGAAGCTGCGGCACTAATGGCATGCAGCAGGCTCTCGCGGCCTTTCGTATTCAGGCCCAGCAGGATATCGAGACTGCGGTCGAGTTTTGCGATCGAAGTCTGGCGGTCCGATTTGTACACGAGCTGCTGCGCCCATTTGCCGAGTGTTGCGGTGCCGGCACGGAAAGCGGCGACGCGCTCGTCGTCATTGTCGTGGCCGTAATCCGAGATTGTGCTCAGCACCTGGGCGACGGCGGCCCGCAGTTCTGCGCGCGAGGCCTTGATTGCGCTGCGCTTGCCACGCGGGTCGATGGCCTGGCCGAGATTGCTGGTCATGATGCGGTAGTAACAGTATTCGTACAATTCGATGTCACCGTCTTGCTCGATGATGCGCGAGGCCAGCGAAACAAGGTAGGCAAGCTCCGGAATTGGTCGCAGTTTGAGCGCAGGAAACGAAATTTCGAGCAGGGGTAGCCGAACTTCAGAGCTGGTTTCGCGGAGTTTGTCGTAATAGCGCTGGACAATCTGCGCGCGCTCCTGACCGAGCTGCTCCCGGACCAGCGACAATTGTCGGTCGGTCGTACGTCCGGAACGGTCGAGGACAAGGGCCACAGTCAGGAGGTAGGCGAGTTCTGCTGAGTGCGCCGCGTCGTACAACGATGCAGGAATGGATTGCCGAAGTTGTTTCGCGTATTCGACGTGCTCCTGGTCTGGCTGTCCGACAGATTCGGCGATTGTTTCCGCGAGCACTGTTTCGCCGCCAGTTGCGAGCGCCGTCGTCGTATCGCCGACAAATCCTGCGTGTCGTTCATCGGCTGCAGGTTGTGACGATCGCTTGCGCGGGTCGACGTGTGGGTAGTCCGATTCAGTGAAGTTCGGATCGAGCGCCCGGATACGTTCGGTCAGGGGCGGGTGTGTCGCGAACATGCCGATGAATTTTGCGCCACTGCCGAACAACATGTGGCTGACTTCTTCGGGGTCGGCCGAGGTGATCATCGAGCCGCCGCTGTAACCGCCAATCTTTTTCAACGCGTTCGCAATGCCCGCGCTCTGGCGAGTGAATTGCACAGCAGAAGCGTCGGCCAGGTATTCACGCTGCCTGGATACACCGGCTTTGATCAAGCGAGCAAAAAACACACCGACGGCGCCGAGGATCACCAACCCGAGGCCCACAAACATGATCGCGCTGCCGTTACGGTCACGCCGGCTCGAGACAATGCTTGAATGGTAGCCGCCGCGCAGGATCAGGCGTCCCGCCAGTCCCAGCACCATGATGCCGAACAGCACACCCATGAGCCGGATGTTTAGTTTCATGTCACCGTTCAGGATGTGACTGAACTCATGCGCGATGACGCCCTGTAATTCGTTACGGTCAAGCAACTCAAGCGTGCCGCGCGTTACGGCGACCGCGGCGTCGGCTGGTGAATACCCGGCGGCAAACGCGTTAATACTTTGTTCTTCCTCGAGCACGTAGATTTCCGGAACCGGGACACCGGATGCAATAGCCATCTCCTCCACGACGTTGCGCAGCCGGCGACGCAGCGGGTCCTGCACATCGGCCGGTACCATCGTGCCGCCCATCTCGACAGCAACCTTGCCGCCGCCCGACGACAGCGAGGCCGTTTTGTAAAGGCTCGATCCAAGTATCACTGCGAGAGTGAGCAGGGCGGTCAGGCCAAGGGTGCCGGCGTGCGCCGCGATGAAATCTGCTGCGGCTGGCTGGTAGGTTCCCTGGCCGGCATAAATCACGCCACCGATGATCGTGGTCACTCCCAGGACGATCAACAGCGTTGCAACCGCATACAAAAAGACCAGGCGCCGTGACGTGCGACGGGCCTGGTCCTGTGCAGAGAAAAAGTCCATTTGCTAACCGCGCAGCGGTCGATCAGCTGAAGGATACTTCCGGTGCTTCACGCACCTCTTCGGATTCGATCTCGAGGAAGCTCGCCAGTTCAAAGTTGAACGTGTTGGCGATCAGGTTGTTCGGGAAGTTCTCGGCCGTGTTGTTGTAACCCATGACGGCGTCATTGAAGGCCTGGCGTGCGAACGCAACCTTGTTCTCGGTTGTAGTCAGCTCTTCCTGGAATTGCTGCATGTTCTGGTTCGCCTTCAGGTCCGGATAGGCTTCCGAAAGTGCGAACAGGCGACCGAGGATGCTGCCGAGCGCGCCTTCCGATGCACCGAGCTGCTGGATGGCGGCAGCACTGGCCGGGTCGGCTTTCGCGGCGTCAAGTGCGGACTGCGCGGCATTACGGGCCTTGATTACGGCTTCGAGCGTTTCACGCTCGTGTTTCATGTAACCTTTGACGGCCTCGACGAGGTTCGGTATCAGGTCATAACGCCGCTGGAGCTGGACGTCGATCTGGGCAAAGCCGTTGCGGACGCGGTTGCGTTCGTTAACCAGTCGGTTGTAAATGCCGATCGCCCAGAAAACAATCGCAGCAATGAGCCCAAGGAATATCAGAAGTGATGTCACTGTCCCGCTCCTTCTTCATTGATTGGCGCGCCAAGCATAACCCTCGACCGGGCGCAAAACTAGCGACGCTGTTGCTCCTCATTGCCAGTCCTGCGGCATTTGCGGAGTGGTTACACGACGCCCGGCCGATGATGGGTACCGAGGTCAGCGTCTACCTCTGGAGCGACGACGCAGACAAAGGGCGGGTCACGATTGAGGCTGTTTTCGATGAGGCGGCCAGGATCGACCGGCTCATGAGTACGTACAAAGATGAGAGCAAAATCTCGGAAATCAACAGCGATGCCGCCAATCAGCCGGTTGTGGCAGGTGCAGAACTCTATTCTCTGATACAGAGGTCCGCGGAAATTTCGGCTTTGACGGGTGGTGTTTTCGACATTACCTACGAGAGTGTCGGGCAGCATTATGACTTTCGCGAACGCGAGCGCCCCGACGCCGAAACGCTGCGTGACGAACTCGAGAAAATCGACTACCGCTTTGTCGAACTTGATGCAGAAGCAGGAACAGTGTCGTTTCGGGAGCAGGGCGTGCGCATCAACCTCGGCGGTATCGCGAAGGGTTACGTAGTGGAGCGCGGCGCGGACATTCTGCGCCGGGCCGGCGTCCGGCACGGCATCGTCACGGCTGGCGGGGACTCGCGCCTGGTCGGGGACCGCCGCGGCCAGCCTTTCATGATTGGAATCCGGCACCCTCGCGAAGATGGCAAGGTAGCCATGCGTATTCCCCTGGAGGATGAGGCCATTTCGACCTCCGGCGACTACGAACGCTTTTTCGACGAAGAGGGCGTCCGCTGGCACCACATCATTCAGCCGGAGACCGGCAAACCCGCCGAAGGCGTTCACAGTGCAACAGTGATTGGCCCGGATGCGGTCACGACCGATGCTTTGTCCACCAGCGTCTTCCTGCTGGGCGTCGACAAGGGCCTGACGCTGATTGCAGGTCAACCTGCATACGAGGCCATCGTTATTGATGCTGCGGGCCGGGTCTATTTTTCCGATGGGCTGCAACCGCCATCACCCTAGGTCAAATTCTGCCGCCCGGAAAATAATCGCTGTTGTCGCTGAAAGGCGACGGATTTTCACTTTAAATTCATACTGATACGCATATCATGAGATTCTCGCTGTGGGCGCAGAAAAGCATTGGGAATCGAGGTGATTTAACGTAATCTGTAACGATTGCGTCTCATTCCTGTCTGACGATTCTGCGCGTCATTATGTTCAAGGAATTCGGGCATTTGTGACGATTATCACGGCTGCATGCGGCCCCGGCTGTCAACATTCGGGATCGCACGGATGGAATCGGGCAGAAATACAAGGAATGGACGGATGAAAATCAAGAACTTGGCAATCGGAACTTTATTCGCTGTCTTCGCCGCGACCGCACTCGCATCGTCGGGTATGGAAGGGCAGCCTGCGCCGGATTTTGCGCTCAAGAGTTCGACCGGTGAAAACCTGCGACTCAGCGAATTCCGCGGTGACGTCGTAATGATCAACTTCTGGGCAACCTGGTGTGGTCCGTGCCGCCAGGAAATGCCGTTGCTGGACGAGTTGTACAACCGTTACGAACGTGTCGGTTTCAACCTGTTCGGCGTCAATATTGACGACGATTCGCGCCGTGCAATGGCGATGATCGAAGAATTGGGGGTCGATTTCCCGGTGCTGTTTGACGATCGCAAGGAAGTCTCGCGCCTGTACGAGGTGGAGGCCATGCCGGTCACAGTCATCGTTGATCGCCAGGGTACGGTGCGCTTTGTGCACCATGGCTACAAACCCGGATACGAGGACAAGTACCTCGACCAGGTTCGCTCGCTGCTCAGGGAATAGTGCCCGCGGCGCGTTAGTGAAGAAAGGCAAGGGTTCGCAGGAGAGAAAAACGTGACGAAGACACTGATCAGCGTTCTGGCGGCTTTGATGCTCACCGTGGGTGCAGCAGCACAGGACAGTGCCGAAACGCAATCGCGTGAGGAATTCCGGGAGATCGACCAGGACGTTCAGGCGCTGAAGAAAGAGGTTCTGGATCTCAATCGGGAGCTGTTCCTGCTTGAGGAAGAGTTGCTGTTCCCGGCGAACTCGCAGGTCGCATTCTTTCTCTCCCTCGATGTCGGTGAATACTTCACGCTGGATTCCGTCAACATCAAGATTGATGGCAAGGAAGTCGCCAACTACCTGTACACGGATCGCGAAGCGGACGCCCTGATGCGTGGTGGCGTGCACCGCGTGCACATGGCGAACCTGAAGACCGGAGATCACGAGGTGGTCGCGGTTTTCGTCGGCAAAGGACCGAATATCCGCGATTACCGACGTGGTGCGACGCTTAACTTCAACAAGGGCATCGGTGCCAAGTACATCGAGCTTGAGATTACGGACCGTGTCAAAAAGCAGCAGCCGGAGTTTGTAATCCGGGAATGGGAGTAGTCCTTGCCCCGACTCCGCTCCATTCTTGCTGCGACCAGCCTGCTGTTCGGAAGCCTGTCCGCGGTATACGCGGACGACGGTCGTGACCCGATTGTCGTAAAGGACCCGCACTTCGGGGAGGTGCTGTTTTACTTCTACCAGGAAGACTACTTCCCGGCGATCGTACGCTTGCTGGCTGCCGCCGAGCGCAACCAGCTCGACGACCATGCCGAGGAGTCGGAGCTGCTGCTGGGCGGCATGTACCTGTCATACGGGCATCACCTCGAATCTGCAGCGATTTTTGAGCGCTTGCTGGCCGACAACGTCGATGCCGAAGTTCGGGATCGAACCTGGTTCTTCCTCGCCAAGATCTGGTACCAGCGTGGCTACCTTGAAAACGCCGAGCAGGCACTCGGCTTCATCCGTGGTGAACTTCCCGACAACATCGAACGCGAAGCGAGGATGCTCAGGGCGCAGATCCTGATCGACTCCGGCCGCTTTGACGAGGCGGTCGCGATGCTCTCCAACTGGAGCGGCCGCACGGAGTGGTCGAGCTACGCGCGCTTCAACGTCGGCGTAGCGCTTGTGCGCAGCGGACGCGTTGATGAGGCTCGCCAGCTGCTCGACGATCTCGGCAACATGAATCCCTTCAACGAGGAACTGACGTCGCTGCGTGACAAGGCGAATCTCGCGCTCGGATACGCGCTGTTGCAGGACGGCAAGCCGTATGAAGCGAAAGAGCCGCTGCAACGTGTGCGGCTCGAGGGACCGTTCTCGAACAAAGCACTGCTGGGTGTCGGCTGGGCCGACGCGGAGATCAATAACTGGCAGCGTGCGCTGGTACCGTGGATGGAGCTTCGCAGCCGTGATCTTCTGGACCCGGCGGTACAGGAATCCATGCTTGCGATTCCGTACGCGATGTCGCAGCTCGATTCTGTCAGCCAGGCTGCCGACCATTACCTGAATGCGATAGAAGCGTTCTATGAAGAAACGAATCGTCTCGACAAAACGATAGCGCATATCGAGTCGGGCGAAATGTTCGATCGCTTCATCGAGAACGATCCGCTTAACACGACCGGCTGGTACTGGGAGCTTGAAGAGCTGCCGGAAGGTCCGGAGTCGCGCTATCTCTATCACCTGCTGGCATCGCATGAATTCCAGGAAGGCCTGAAGAATTATCGTGACCTGACCTACCTGCATCGGAATCTCGATAACTGGCAAAGCAATGTCGACGTGTATTCGAACATGCTCGAAACTCGTATCCAGGCTTTCGAGGAACGCCTGCCGAAGGTCGAGTCGGCGCTCGAGGAGTCCGATGTCGATGGCATGGTAAATCGCAAGCTCGGTTTCGATACCACTGTTGAGAACATCGAGTCGGATTACGACTGGCTGGCACTGGGCTCACGCCCGGAATTCGAGATGTGGCGCGAGATCGCCGACCTCGAAAGCTCGCCGTCGCTGCAACGTGGCCTGCGGGCCGACCTGCCCGAGGCGCGCGAGTTGCTCGACAAGATTGAGCTGTTGAAAGGCGTGCTGCAGTGGCAGCTTGAACGAGACTACAAGGATCGCTTGTGGCGTGTGCGCCGTGAACTCGGCGACATTGGCGAAGCGCTGGTCGAAACGCACCGCTCGCGTCGCCAGATTGATGACACGATGCAGAAAGAGCCACTGCGTTTCGCAGCGTTGAGCGAGCGCGTGTATGGTCTCGCACCGCGTATCGAAGGCATGAAGATGCGCGTCGAGAATACACTTGCCGAGCAGCGCGCCTTTCTGCAGGAAATCGCCGTTGGTGAGCTGCGCGCGCAGAAGCAGCGGCTGGATACCTACACGGTCCAGGCACGATTTGCGCTGGCAACGATTTATGATCTTGCGGCCACCGAAGGTGAGGAAGTAACGGAATGATTCGTTCGCTCCTGACCATAGGTACGTTGTCTGTCGCGCTTGTCGCGTCGCCCGTATATGCAGACCGCGTCAAGGAAGAAGACACGATCAAGAGTCTCGAAGGCAAGGAAGTAACACTGAAGCCGGGCAACGTCATTCTCGACAGCACGGACCTTGCGCGCGAGAACTACCGCGCATTCCTGGACCTCGTTTCTGACGATCCGGAGTTGCGCGCGGAAGCGATGCGTCGCCTTGGTGACCTCGAACTGGAAGCGACCGAAGCCGAGCAGTTGCAGCAGAACATCGATGCGCTCGATACGACGGGTTACAACAGCGCGGTCGGCCTGTATCAGCAGTTGCTCGAGGCCTATCCCGACTATCGCCGCAATGACACGGTGCTGTACCAGCTCGCGCGAGCGTACGAAATCGGTGGCAGGACCGACGAAGCGCTTACCGTTCTTGACGAGGCGGTGACTCGCTATCCCGATACCGGGATGCTCGACGAGATCCAGTTCCGCCGCGGCGAGATGCTATTCCTGCGCAAACAGTACAACCAGGCGGAAATGGCCTACCAGGCGGTTGTTCGCTACGGCGAAAATTCGCGTTTTTACGAACAGTCGCTGTACAAGCTGGGCTGGTCACAATTCAAATTGGCCTGGCACGAAGACAGCCTTGTACCTTTCTTCGACCTGCTCGATCGCAAGATCGGCGATGTCGAGATTGACGAGGGCGACGAGCGCCTCGCGTCGCTCAAGCGCGCCGAACGCGAGCTGGTTGAGGACACATTCCGCGTCCTGTCGATCAGTTTCTCGTACATGGGCGGTGCTGACAGCATCGATACCTTCCTGGCGCAGCGCGGCTTCCCTCATTACAGCTACGTGATATATCGCAATCTTGGCGACCTGTACCTGGAGCAGGAGCGTTACCAGGATGCGGCTGAGACCTACCATGCGTTCGTGACGCGCGATCCATATCATCCGAAGGCACCGCTGCTGCAGGTCGAGGTTATCGAATCCTACAAGCAGGGCGGGTTTCCAAGCCTGGTGCTTGAAGGCAAGGAAGACTTTGTCGAAACCTATGGCATGGACGGGCAGTTCTGGGTACGCAACCCGCGTGACGAAAACACCGAAGTTGCGGCGCACCTGAAGGCGAACCTCAATGACCTGGCGCAGTACTACCATGCCGAGGCACAGAAGGAAGGTTCGGTCAGCGATTACCAGCAGGCTGCCAACTGGTATCGCAAATACCTGTCTTATTTCCCGGGCGAACAGGACTCAGCCAATACGAACTTCCTGTTGGCGGAAGTGCTGTTCGAAAGTAATGACTTCGCCGGTGCAACAGCCGAATACGAAAGGACTGCTTACGAGTACGGTTCGCATGAGCGCGCGGCCGAGGCGGGCTATGCGGCGTTGCTGTCGTATCGTGAACATGAAAACAGACTTGCGGGTGCTGAAAAGACGGCATGGCACAACGCTTATCTCGACAGCGGCCTGAAGTTCGCCGAAACCTATCCGGAGCATCCGGAGTCAGGTGCGGTACTGACCACCGTAGCTGAAGATCTGTTCCGTCAGAATCAGTTCGATCTCGCGATCACCGTGGGTAAGGCTGTCGTCGCCAAGCAGCCGCCGGTCAAGCCGGAGCTGTCGCGTACGGCCTGGACTGTTATCGCGCACTCGCAGTTTGATACCCAGAGTTTCGCGGAAGCCGAGAGCTCGTATTACAGCCTGCGTAATTTTACGCCGGTCGACGATGCCGCGGCTGGTGAGGAGATCAAGGACCGCATTGCGTCCTCGATCTACAAGCAGGGTGAGCAGGCCCGCGACGCGGGCGACCTGGAAACGGCTGTGCATCATTTCACGCGTCTCGGCCAGGCAGTCCCGGATAGCGAATTCCGCGAAACTGCCGAGTACGATGCGGCCGCGGCGTTGATTAATCTCGAAGCGTGGGATCGCGCATCGACCGTGCTGCAACAGTTCCGTGCTGATTACCCGGACAGTGAGTTTCAGGATGACATCACGCAAAAACTTGCCGTGACATACCTTGAAGCCGGACGTGGTGTCGAAGCGGCTGGCGAGTTCGAGCGTATTGCCAACGCGCCGTCATCCACCGACGATATGCGTCGTGACGCACTGTGGCAGGCGTCCGAGTTGTATGAAACAAGCGGTGCTACGAGCGCCGAGCAACGCGTCCTGAATAACATCATTGCACGCTACCCGAACCCGCTGTCTGAATCGATCGAGGCGCGTTATCGCCTGCTCGAAATCGCGCGCGATTCCGGTAGCGCTGCTGATGTGACTGCACGACTTGAAGAACTGGTTGCCGTCGACGCTACGGCAGGCGCGCAGCGCTCGGATCGTACCCGCTACCTGGCCGCAACAGCGTCCCTGGAACTGGCTGAACCCGTGCGCCGTCGCTTCGAGGTTGTAAAGCTGTCGCAGCCGCTGGCCGACAGCCTGAAGTTGAAGTCCTCACTGATGGAAGACGTCATCAAGGTCTACACCGATGCAGCCGACTACGGTGTTGCGGAGGTAACGACCGCTGCAACTTTCCGCCTGGGCGAGGTCTACGAACAGTTCAGTGCGGCTTTAATGGATTCCGACCGGCCAACGGATCTCGAGGCCGATGCTTTGGAGCAGTACGAAATCCTGCTTGAAGAACAGGCGTTTCCATTCGAGGAAAAGGCAATCGACCTGCACACCGCGAACGCGGATCGCGCGGCGGATGGTGTCTACGACGAGTGGGTTGAGAAGAGTTTTGAGCGGCTGGCGATCCTGATGCCGGCCCGTTACGCGAAGAAGGAGCGCTCCGAAGATGTCGTCACAGCGCTTTATTAAAGAGGCACGGAAGCCACTTGCACTGCTGGCGCTGCTGGCACTGGCAGGCTGCGCGTCCGCACCACCGTCCGGCGATGCCGAGCAAGTGGCGCAGACCGATCAACGCGTCGAAGACGCAGTAATTTTTGCCGATATTCCGCCGCAGGCACTTACGCTGTTCGAGCAGGCATCGGCGGTGCTCGCTGCAGGCAATTACACCGAGGCAGAGTTCCGTTTTAAAGAATTTGCGCTGCAATACCCGGAATACCCGGGCGCGCACGTCAACCTGGCGATCATTCACAGCCAGAATGACAACGATGAGGCGGCCCGTGCCGCGATCGACGCCGCTCTGGCCATAGACCCGAATCACCCGGCGGCACTCAACCAATTAGGCATGCTACTTCGCAGAAATGGCAATTTCCTCGAGGCAGAAGCCGCATATTTGAAGGCTGTCACAGTTTCGCCCGATTACGCCTTGGCACACTACAACCTGGGCGTTCTCAATGAACTGTACCTGCAGCGCCTTGACAGCGCGCTGCAACACTTTGAGACCTACCAGTCCCTCGTTGGAGAAGACAAACAGGTTGAAAGGTGGATTGCAGACCTGAAGCGTCGCGGCGCGACGAGTCAGCAAACGGCAAACGTGGCGGAATGAAGGACATGGGTACTCGAATGAAATCAGTATTCGGAACCGGATTCATGCTCGCCACGACGTTGGCAGCGTTTGCCGCTTTCGCCCAGGAGGTCGAGGACATCGGCCCGGCCGTGGACACGTCGTCCATGGTCGAAGACGAACTCGAACCGGCCGTTGATACCTCGGCCGCGGACCTCGAGCCGGCCGTCGAGACGACGCCCGAGATCACGCGGCGCACCGAAGGCAATCGCGTGATGGACGAGATGACCCTGGGACGGACCGAAATTACGGGTAACCAGGAGCTGCCGAAGGTGCTGTACATCGTGCCCTGGCAGAAGGCGGACCCCGGCGACCTGATGGGCAAGCCGGTTAATACGTTGCTCGACGAGGTGCTGGCACCGGTCGATCGCGAAGAATTTATTCGGCAGGTCGAGTATTACGGCGACCTGTACGGAGAAAAGGAAGAGTAGGCGAGAGCCTTTGTAAACATCTGTTTTAGAGGAGCAGACAAATGAGCACTATCGTGCGTTTTTTCCAGGACGGCGGAGCCTTCATGATTCCCATCCTGCTGGTATTCGGCTTCGGTATCGCGATTGCGATCGAACGCTGGATGTATCTGACAATGTCGGGTGCAAGCAATCGTGCCCTGTGGGCGAAGATCGTGCCTTTCTTAAAGGCCGGTAACTTCCAGGAAGCGGCACAGCACACGGCAAAATCGAAAGCCGCCATAGGCTCGATCCTGACCTACGGTCTGTACCGCGTTAAGTCGGCACGCCGTCGCGACGACATCGAGAAAGCGATGGAAGAGAGCCTGATGGAAGTGTTGCCGCGCCTTGAAAAGCGCACGCACTACATTGCGACGCTTGCGAACATCGCTACGCTGCTCGGCCTGCTGGGAACGATTATCGGTCTTATCCAGGCATTTACGGCGGTAGCCGCGGCCAACCCGGCTGAGAAAGCGGACATGCTGTCGGCGTCGATCTCGACCGCGATGAACACGACCGCATTCGGCCTGATGGCAGCGATTCCGCTGTTGCTGATTCACGCACTGTTGCAGACGAAGACGAATGCACTCGTGGACAGCCTCGAGATGGCATCGGTCAAGTTCCTGAACGCTGTCACGGAACGTCAGCTGAAGACTTCCGGGGCGTAAGCAATGATTCGCAGCCGCAAGGGTGGCCGTCGTAACACAGAGACGGCGGAACTCAACATCACGGCTTTCATGAACCTGATGGTGATCCTGGTTCCATTCCTGCTGATTACCGCGGTGTTCTCACGTTTGGCAGTGCTCGAACTGAACCTGCCAGGCTCCTCGACGGAGCCCGTGGATCCGCAGGACCAGGTCTTCCAGCTGGAAGTCATCGTCCGTCAGGACAAGATTGAAGTGGGTGATCGTAACCAGGGGTTGTTGGGTATCTACCCGAACACCGAAGAAGGTTACGACTATGCGGCGCTGGCTGAAAAGCTTTTGCAGCTGAAAGAGCGTTACCCGGAAAAGACCGACGCGTCGATCCTGCTGGAGCAGGACATCGCGTACGACACGCTCGTGCAGATCATGGACACAGTCCGTGTTTCACAGGAAGTGGATGAAGAAGCCGAAGTCGTAGAGCGTTCCGACCTGTTCCCCGACATATCGATCGGCGATGCGCCGATTGCGCCTGGAGGTGCCTCGTAATGGTCAAGTCAGGTCGCGCCAAACGTATGGAGAAGCACCACAAGCGCAACAGGGGCGCTGGTGGTCTGAACCTCGTATCGCTGATGGATATCTTCACGATTCTCGTGTTCTTCCTGCTGGTGAATTCCTCGGATGTGCAGTCACTGCCCAACCAGAAGGATATGAAGCTGCCGGAATCGATCGCCGAGAAGAAGCCTGAGGAAACGGTCGTGATCCTGATCGGACGCACCGACATTCTCGTACAGGGTGCGCCGGTCGCGAACATCGAAGAGGTCATGGCGCAGAAGGGCAATGACATTCCCGCGCTGCGTGAGGCGCTGCTGTCGCAGAACGATCGCGTGCTGCGCCGCGAGGCCCAAGATGACATCGCGGGACGCGAAGTCACGATCATGGGTGACAAAGACATCCCGTACAGTCTTTTGAAGAAAGTCATGAAGACCTGCACGGATTCGGATTACGGACAGATTTCACTGGCCGTGTTGCAGAAAAGCTCGGACAAACTGGACGAGCTCACGGCATCACGCTAGGGCAAGGAGCGCGCAGTGGATCTACCGTTTTACAGAGAATATGACCTGCCATGGACCACGGGCCGTGGACAGGACCAGAAGTTCCAGCGCCTGCTGGGTATTATCTTCGGGGTCTGTCTGCTCCTGAGCGCCATCTGGCCGTTCATTCCGGTTCCCGAGCCCGATCCCTTCGACGTTGAAGAGATTCCGCCGCGGATCGCGCAGCTGCTGCTCGAAGAGAAGCCGCTGCCGCCACCGCCGCCGCCGGAGCCCGAGCCGGAGGAAGAAGAGCCGGAGCCCGAGCCTGAAGAGGTTGTCGAGGCAGAGCCGGAACCCGAGCCCGAGCCGGAGCCGGAACCCGAGCCCGAGCCTGAGATCGATCGCACCGAGCAGGCTCGCGAGGAAGCACAGGCCGCACTGATGCCGTTTGCTGAAGATCTTGCCGATCTCGTCGACAACGAACTGCTCGACCAGGTTGACGACGACCGCGACCTGACCGCTTCGGTTGGCGAATCAGAACGTAATGAACGCTCGATGATCACCTCAAATGCGGGTGTTGCATCGGGTGGTATCAACACGGCCGACATGAGCCGCAACACGGGCGGTTCGGGAATTGCGGGACGTAACACGACGCGCGTTGCAAGCCCGGTTGCCGGCATCGGTCAGGCGGGCGGCAGCGCTACGCGTACCGGATCCAGTGGCAAGGCATCGCGCTCGCGTGAAGAAATCGAGCTCGTGTTCGACAAGAACAAGGGTGCGATCTTTGCGCTGTACAACCGCGCACTGCGACGTGACCCGTCGCTCGAAGGCAAGTTGGTGCTGCGCCTGACCATCGCTCCGAACGGTGCAGTTACGGCGTGTGAGGTCGTCTCAAGTGAACTCGGCGATGAGGAGCTTGAGCGCAAGCTGGTGCAACGCGTCAAGCTGTTCCGTTTCGAAGCGAAAGACGTCGAGGCGATTACGACCACCAAGCCGATCGACTTCTTCCCAGCCTAATCAATATTCATCGTGGCGCCGTACCCAATCCATTGGGTACGGCAGCCCGTCCTCGTCACGACCCTTAGGCACGAGGTCCAGCATCTGGTAGACAGGATTCAGTGGGTCGAGACCGCGGCTGAAGGTCGAGTAGGTGTGCAGGATGCTGCCGTCGCCACCCTTGCGGAATACGCTCAGCCCCGGCAGTTCCTCAATCCGTCCGGCGCCCTCGGTGTAGTTGTAGTTTCCGCTTCCGGCATCGATCTCATCCTGGGTGAATGAAACACCGAAGTCGTAATTGAACGAAGAATCCGCCGAGGAGTACCACGCGAACGACCAGCCCATGCGTTGCTGGTAGGCAAGCAGAGTCTCGAGCGGTGCTCGCGAAATCGCCGCAAAGCCGACATCCCTTGCTGCCAGGTGGGCGATAACGCCGTCGTAACTGTCCGCCCAGAAGGAGCAGGATTTGCAGCCTGCCTCCCAGTCGGGGTGGTACATGAAGTGATACACGATGAGCTGGCTGCACTCTCCGAACAGGTCTGCGAGCGGTGCCGCTCCTCGGGGACCCTCAAATACATACGCGGAATCGATCTTGCGCGCCGGCAGCTTGCGGCGCTTCGCAGCAACTTCGTCGCGCAAGCGCTGCAGTTCTTTCTCGGCGGCCAGAAGCTCGAGTCTCGCGCTAGCCCAGCTCGCGTCATCAACAATTTCCGCCATCTCGGTACCCTGCTGTAATTTCACTTGCAATTTAAAAGTAATATCATAACAATCCAGGATGAACAAGCAGGCGAGGAGCGCCGATGCCGTCTACCAGCCGACGCGAAAAATCCAGCTGTCCGATCAGCTACAGCCTTGATTTCTTTGGCGATCGCTGGACCCTGATCGTGCTCAGGGACATTGTGTTGTGGGGTAAAACACGCTTCGCCGAGTTGCAGTCTTCCGACGAGTCAATTGCGTCGAATATCCTTAGCGACCGTCTGCGACGCCTTGAGCAGCAGGGTTTCGTCGCCTCGAGCCGCGACCCTGACGACGCCCGCCAGAAGCGCTATGAGCCAACAGAGCTTGGACTGAGCCTGACACCGGTCTTACTGGAGATCGCGGCCTGGGGGGCGTCCCATGATCCGCGGACGGGTGCACCACCGGGATTCGCCGCGGACTTCTACGCGAACCGCGACGCGTATTACGAGGATCATCATGTGCGACTACAGGCGCTGGCAGCCAACGCTTCCTGAAACCGCCGCCGCCCGCTAAACTGACGTCATGCATAGACTACTGATTCTTGCCACGTTGCTGGCAACGCCCCTCTTTTGTCACGCACAGCTGACTGTCGAAGAACTCATAGAGCGTACCGGTGTTCGTGCCGGCGGAGAGCCGCTTAGGGAACATCGCAACTGGCGCGCCGACGGCAAGATCGTACTGGGAGATTACGGTTTCTCCGAAACTCAGATTGACAGTCTTGGTAAGAACGTAGTGCTCGTTGCGGACATGGCTGAAGCGTTAAAGCACGCAGCCTCAGCCGTCGCAATCATTGGTTGGTGCGACGACGGCCAGATGGACGCTGCGTCCGGTCTTGCGTGGGTGCAGATAGGCGCAGCAGGAGCGGAACGATGCGTCGGCAAGGCAAAGATCGCAAGCGGTGATGTCATCCTGACGAACGGCCAGAAAATGGCTTCGCCAATGATCGGCGAGCATGCGATCGGCATGGCCATGGCACTGTCCCGCAACCTGCCGCTGTTTGCTCGCGCCATGCCCAGCGGCGAATGGGCGCGCACTCAGGAGGCAACCGCGGGCATGCAGT
The DNA here is from genome assembly GCA_965224725.1 of Woeseiaceae bacterium. Taxonomy (GTDB): domain Bacteria; phylum Pseudomonadota; class Gammaproteobacteria; order Steroidobacterales; family Woeseiaceae; genus UBA1847. The sequence goes on along the minus strand of CBDCZZ010000002.1, from coordinate 1,433,742 downwards.
CACTGGCGGGCAAGCGGCTGCTCGTTGTCGGGCTGGGCGGAATCGGTACTCAGGCAGCGCGCGTTGGTGCCGGTCTTGGTATGCGGGTCACGGGCACGCGTAACAGCTCGCGCGAAGGTCCGGAGTTTGTGGAATACGTCGGGCTGGCGGATGAAGTGCTCGAACTTGCCGCCCAGGCCGACGTTGTCGTAAATGCACTGCCGCTAACGGATAGTACGCGTGGCCTGATGGATGCGGAGTTTTTCGACGCGCTTAAACCGGGTGCGCTGTTCGTCAATGTCGGACGTGGCGGGACCGTAGTCACCGATGACTTGCTGGCTGCATTGCAGGATGGCCGTATAGCAGGAGCAGGTCTTGACGTTACCGACCCCGAGCCGTTGCCGGCGGATCACCCGCTCTGGCAGCTCGAAAACGTCATCATCACACCGCACGTATCCGGGCGCGGCAGCGAACGCGAGCCACTGCGTGTGTTGATCATCGAGAATATCCGCCGTTTCCGGGCCGGCGAACAACTGCTGAACGTCGTCGACCCGGAGCGGGGTTACTGACATGACGGAGATCCCCGTCAAGAAATACCGCGTGCGGCGTGCCAGGAAGTGGCTCAAGCGAACATTGTTGCCGTTTCCGCTGCGAGCCCGGAAGGTCGCCGCCAAATGGCGCAAGACTGATCGTCAGGACTGGCCGCCACAGGGTGACCTGCCGGGACTGGATCGTTACGAATACAGCCTGTTGTCGCAGAACGGCGAAGATGGCGTACTGCGCTACCTGTTCGATGAGATCGGCTTCGAGTCGCGCTGGTTTGTCGAGTTCGGTTTTGGTGCCGTGCAATGCAATAGTCTGCGTCTGATGCTGCACGAGGATTTCAGCGGTTTGCTCATGGATGGCAGCGACGAGAATGTCGACTTCTTCAATTACACGGCAAAGAGATTCGGCATCGACAAGGTCAAGGCCGTGCAGGCGTTCATTACACTTGGCAACCTTGAATCGTTGATCAGTGGTAACGGCGTGCCGAAAGAAATCGACTTTCTGTCGCTCGATGTCGATGGCAACGACTACTGGTTCTGGCAACAGCTCGAGTGCGTCTCGCCGAGAGTCGTCTGTATCGAGTACAACGCGGGTCTTGGTCCCGACCGGTCCTGCACCGTGCCGTACGACGATGAGTTCGAGCGCTATGCGCAGCATCCGAGCGGTTTTTTCCATGGCGCATCGCTGGCCGCGCTTGAGTCGCTGGGCCGGCAGAAAGGCTACTACCTCGTCGGTTGCGACCTTACTGGCACCAATGCGTTCTTTCTGCGCGACGATATCCGCATTGAAAACGTTCCTGCCCTGACGCCACGCGAAGCTTTTCGCCCGCACGCCAACTGGTTGGGGCGCGGCATCAGCGAGGCTGAGCAACTGGCAATTATGGATACGATGCCCTACGAGGACGTCTGATTGGCGCGGGTTGACGAGCATGGTCGTCGGGTCGCACTCGACGGAGCCAGACGGCGACGCATCTACCTGTTTCGACATGGCGCAGTCGACTACATGGATGCGGACGGCATGGTCGTTCCCGATACCGATGTCGTTGATCTGAACGAGAAGGGGCGGGCGCAGGCCGCCGCGATGCACGACGTGTTTACCGGCGTTACCGTCGACCGTGCCGTCTGTTCAGGATTACCGCGCACTCGCCAGACCGGCGAGCTGGTGCTGGGTGAGCGCAACCTTGAAATCGGCACGGTCGCGGAGTTTCGCGAAATCCAGCAGCTGCAGGGCGAGTACGTCGGCGATTACGATGTCATCGACGATGTAGCATTTATTCACTGGCAGGCACCCAATGAGGGTGCACAGTTTCTGGCCGGTGAGCATTACCGGCCATTCTTTGAGCGCGTGGCCGGCGCGATGAATTCCCTGCTGACCGAACCCGACTGGCACAACCTCGCAATCTTTGCACATGGCGGCACTAATGCAGCCATTCTCGGGTGGGCGACCGATGTCGGTCTGCGTGCATTCGGCATGTTCGATCAGGCTACCTGTTGCCTGAATATTCTGGACATTGATGTCGACGAAAACGGCAAAGCGCTGCGCAAAATAGTGCGGGCACTGAATGTCACGGCCGATGACCCGGCAAAAGCTGACAGGCACGGCAGCGACATGGAGTCGCTGGCAACCTGGATCATTGGAAGTGCCGGTGGACCCGATTGATGTCCACGTTTGCGGATATGCGACGCGCACACTCAGATGGACGAATCTGAGGGTTTTCCGCCGCTTGCGCGGACAGACGCACAGGTCCTGATTCTCGGCAGCCTGCCTGGCCAGAAATCGCTGGCGGATCAGGAATACTATGCACACCCGCAAAACGCGTTCTGGAAGATCATGCAGGAGATCTACGGAATAGACGGGGACTACGCAGAACGCTGCGAAGGTCTTGTACGGAATCGGGTCGCGCTGTGGGACGTCCTGCGTTCTGCTGTCAGGCCGGGCAGCATGGATGCCGACATCAGTACGCCGGTCGCAAACGACTTCATAACGTTCCTCAATGCTCACCCGGACGTTTCGCTTATTGCCTTCAATGGCAGGAAGGCCGAACAACTGTTTCGCCGCATGGTCAAACTGTCGCAGGAACCGACAATCGCACTTGCGTCGTTGCCGTCCACGAGTCCGGCCTACGCGTCACTGTCGTTCTCCGGTAAGCTGCACGCCTGGCGGCAGGCACTGTCACACTGAATTGGGAGAAGGACATGATCGGATACGTAACACTGGGCACCAACGATCTCGAAAAATCCTGTGCATTCTACGATGCATTGCTTGGCATGCTCGGTGCGGAACGTATGTTTGAGGGCGAAACATTCGTCGCCTGGGCTACCAGCCCGGAAGCGCCCTCAATTTCGGTGATCAAGCCGTACGACGGCAATCCCGCGACCGTTGGCAATGGCGTAATGGTTGCGATACCGGTCGAGAAACCCGAGCAGGTGCAGGCGCTGCATGCCAAAGCGCTCGAACTCGGCGGTACTGATGAAGGAGCGCCCGGACCGCGAATGGGCAATTTCTACGTTGGTTATTTCCGCGATCTGGATGGCAACAAGCTGAATGCGTTCTGCATTGTTGACCAAGGGTAGGGCGCCGTGAATCCCGAAGCGATCTTCGCACCAATGCTTGGCGTCATGGCCCTGACATTCGTAGTGTGGGTCTGGATGTATGCGCTGCGCATCCCGGCCATGAAGCGGGCGCGCAAACCAACACAGTTCTATACGTCGCCATCGACGATTGATGTTCTCGAGGAAAGGGCGAACTACCCGGCCTATAACTTTCGTAACCTGTTCGAACTGCCGGTCCTTTTCTATGTGCTTTGCCTGTACCTGCACGCGATCGATGCCGTCGACGCGATCTACGTGACGGCAGCGTGGGTATTTTTCGCGACGCGCGTGCTGCACAGCATCGTGCAGTGCACGAGCAACATCGTTGTTGCCCGCTTCACACTGTACTGCATGGGCGCCGCGGCCTTGTTCTTCATGCTCGGCAGGGCGATTTTCAATGCGCTTTGACAGGCAAAAGGTTCTACGCGAGGCGGTCGTCCTCGGCCTGCTGGTGCTCGGCATCCTTGCCGGCCGCTCGACGCTCGCGGATCATTACTACGTGCCGTCCGGTTCGATGCTGGAAACCCTGCAGATCGGTGATCGCGTGTTTGTTGACAAGCGTGCTTACGGGTTTCGTATTCCGTTCACGCGCATCCAGCTTACCGATGGCGACCCGGTAGCTCGCGGTGACATAGTGATCTTCGATTCCCCGCGCGATGGCAAGCGACTGATCAAGCGTATCGTTGCCGTCGGTGGCGACGAGGTACTGATTCAGGGCGGACTACTGACCATCAACGGCGAGCGCCTGGGTTCCGCAGAGAATCCGCTGCTGGAAATCATGGACGGGAAGGCCGTGCAGGTAAACCTGTCCCGTGGCGGTGGCGCTGAGGTCAGTGGCACGGTGCCCGACGGCATGGTGCTCGCTGTTGGCGACAACCGCGGTAACAGTATTGATGGCAGGGCATTCGGGCCCGTGCCGGAGGACGAAGTCTACGGTCGCGCAGTCGCGGTTTACTACCGTCGCGGTGACGGATTTGAGTGGATCGGGTTATAGGGCGCTGTCGCCGGTTTCCCCGGTACGAATACGCCAGACCTGGTCGATAGGCGTAACAAAAATCTTGCCGTCACCGACTTTGCCGGTCTTGGCGGCTTCGATAATCGCCTCCACGACGCGCTCTACAGAATCGTCGGATACAGCGACTTCAATCTTTGCTTTCGGAAGAAAATCAACGACATACTCAGCGCCTCGATACAGCTCGGTGTGCCCGCGCTGACGCCCGAATCCTTTAACTTCGCTGACGGTCATGCCCTGGATGCCGGCTTCGCCCAGGGCGTTCCTGACGTCATCGAGGCGGAACGGTTTGACAATAGCGGTTACGAGCTTCATTCAGGGCTTCTCCGGCCGGTTCACGGTGGCGCTAATGCTAGCAATAGCCATGGCGTATGTGTACAAAAGGAGCAGTAAATCGGTATCCGGTATGGCAGCAAAAAGTTTCCAGTTTCGCGACAGCAAAGGCGTCCTGTATTACAGCCTGGCGCTCGCCTACGCGTGCCTCGGGTATGTGGCCGGTTTCGCGGGCCTGTTCGCGGGCAACTGGCTGGTCAACGCGGCCGCAACGCTGCTGCTTGCCCACGCCATGATTATTGCCGCGTACCTGATCCACGAGTGCGGCCATAATGCAATCTTTCATCGTCATCGCGACAATGCGACGCTCGGCAGCCTCCTGAGCTGGATGTGCGGTGCGGCCTACGGCACCTACGAGGACATTCGCTACAAGCACTTCCGGCATCACGTCGACAATGACGACGTGGTCGCATTCGATTACGACAAGGTGTTCGAAAATAACCCGACGCTTACACGCGTCGCCAAGGCGCTCGAATGGCTGTACATACCCGCGCACGACATCATGATGCACGGCGTCATGGTATTTACGTCCTGGATCATCCCTGAACGTCGCAGCCAGCGCCGGCGCAATCTTGTTGTGATACTGGTGCGCGGAGGAATATTCATCGCGCTGCTTGTCTGGTATCCGAAGGTGGCGCTTCTTTATGTCGTTGCCTACCTGATCCTGATTCACGTCCTGCGGTTCATGGACAGCCTGCAACATGACTACGGCTACCACCTGACGCTGTATGACCCGAAGACGCGGCCGCCGCACAAGGGCGATGTTGCGTGGGAACAGGAACATACGTTCAGCCCGACCTTGTCGCTGAAGTACCCGTGGCTGAACCTGCTGGTCCTGAACTTCGGTTACCACAATGCACATCACGCGGACATGCACCTGCCGTTCTACCGACTGCCGGAAAAGCATCGCGAGCTGACCGGCAATGATCCGCAATGCGTCATCCCGTTCGGCGCTCAGCTCAGGGTGTACCACGAGAATCGCGTGCGGCGCGTTTACAGCCCGCGCCCCGAGGACTATCCGCAGGGCGTTGACTACCTGCGGGCGGCGCAGTCCGGCAGCGGCCCTATCGGCGGCAACGCCGCTTCATTCCTGACCTCATTCTAGGAGCCAGACCATGTCCGAAACAGGCAAGATTGGCTGGATCGACATGACTGTCGAAGATGCAGACGGTCTGCGTGACTTCTACAAGCACGTGGCCGGCTGGAATGTCCAGGATGTGAGTATGGGTGATTACTCCGACTATTCGATGCTGGCTGGGGATGGCACAGCGGTTGCCGGTATCTGCCATGCCCGCGGCAGCAATGCCGAACTGCCGGGTGGCTGGCTTATCTATATTACCGTCGACGACGTGGACAAGAGCGCTGCGGCGTGCGTTGCACAGGGCGGCACCGTACTCGTCGAACCACGTGGCCTCGCCGGCGGGCGTTTCTGTGTCATCGAAGACCCGGCAGGGTCGAAAGCGGCACTTTACCAGTCCTGATGCAGAGCCGGTTCGACACTCCCGAGTGGCATGCGGATGTCGCGAAACTGGTCGCGGCGGAGACTGTCGATGACATTGCCGAGCAACTTGTACGGCTGGTCTGTTCGACAGTGCCGAACAACGGTACGTCGTTGCTCGCATTTCACAGGGATGCGGCTCCCGAGGTCCTCGCGCATTCCCTTGAACCCAACAGGGCGCGTCATTATCTCGACCGGTTCCTCGCAGGACCGTACCTGCTTGACCCGATCTATCAGCTGGCGCTGTCGGTCGACAAGCCCGGCATGTGCCGGTTCCGCGACACCCAGCCCGATCGCTTTCGCTCAAGTGAGTACTATCGCCAGTATGTCGAGCGCACGCACCTCGCCGACGAGATGGATTTCTTTTACGGGCCGAACAGGAAAAGTGCGCTTGTGCTCATCGCCGGCCGTGTCGAAAAACGTTATTCGCGCGTTGAACTGCAGCGCTTCGACTGCATCCGGCCCACCATTATTGCTGCAATGCAGCGTGCCTGGAGTGCACGCGCGGATGGTCCTGCCGGAAGTGACGGTGACATGCACAGGCGCCTTACCGAGTGTTTCGAAAATTTCGGCGACGGCATCCTGACCCACCGCGAACGTGAGATTACACAGCTGCTGCTGGGCGGCCATTCATCGAAGTCGATCGCGAGAGAGCTGGGTATTGCACCCGGCACCGTAATGGTTCACAAGCGCAATCTTTTTTCCAAGCTCGGCATTACATCGCAGTACGAACTGTTTTCGAGTTTTATCGATAAACTGTCGGCTACCTGAGCCGCAACCAGCAAGAACAACAACGGGGGTTTAAACATGGCAATGACTGGCAACGGCGAGCAGACCTGGTCGTCCGGCTGGGCGTTCATCCTGGCTGCCGTAGGCGCAGCAGTGGGGCTCGGCAATATCTGGAAATTTCCGTACGTCGTTGGCGTGTCGGGCGGTGGTGCATTCGTACTCGTCTACATTGTCTGCGTGGTGTTTGTCGCGATACCGATCCTGATCGGCGAACTGTGGCTCGGGCGCCGCGGCCATCACAGCCCGCCATTGGCCGTTAGCACTATTGCCGAATCCGAAGGTCATTCCCGGAACTGGAGTGTCATCGGCTGGATGGGCATGATCGTCGGCTTCCTGATCGCCACATATTACAGTGTCATCGCGGGTTGGACGCTGGTCTACATCGTCAAGGCAGCCAACGGCTTTGGTGGTGCCGCAGCCGCCTCGGTCGCGCAGCAGTTCGATGCACTACAGGCTAATCCGGGATCACTGACCCTGTGGCATTCCGTATTTATTGTGCTGACCCTGCTGATTGTCGGCCGCGGGTTGCAGGGAGGCATCGAAAAGGCTGTCAAGATCCTGATGCCTGCGTTGTTTGCGATGATGATCGTCATGATCGGTTACGCGGCCATCGCCGGCGATTTCAAGGCTGGCTTCGACTTCCTCTTCAACAGCGATTTCTCAAAAATAAACGCCGGCACGGTGCTGACCGCCATCGGCCAGGCGTTCTTCTCAATCGGTGTAGCGATGGGCCTGATGATGATCTACGGCGCGTATGTGCCGAAGTCGGTGTCTCTGACAAAGTCAGCCGTGATTATCGCGGGCGCCGACACCCTGGTTGCGCTGCTTGCCGGCTTGATGATTTTCCCGCTGGTATTTGCCAACGGTCTTGATCCCGCCGAAGGGCCGGGGCTGATCTTCAAGACGCTGCCCACGGCATTTGCCGGAATGGCCGGTGGCTCGATTTTCGGCGCGCTGTTCTTCCTGTTACTGGCATTCGCTGCAGTGACGTCGATGATCGCCATCCTTGAACCGGTTATTGCCTATGCCGAGGACAAGTGGGGCATGTCGCGCCGCAACGGTTGCCTGGTGTTCGGCTTCCTGGCCTGGTTCATCGGCCTCGCTTCTGTATTTTCTTTCAACGCCTGGTCAGAATTCGAGCCGCTGGCGATGTTTGCCGCATTCGAAGGCATGACACCGTATGCGCTGATTGACTACTTCACCGCGAACCTGATGATGCCGATCGGCGGTATCCTGATTGCGCTGTTCGTCGGCTGGCGCATATCGCCTGCCAAACTGGCGGAGGATTTGTCATTCGGCAACAGCATGCTGTTCAACGTCTGGCTGTGGATACTTCGCGTTGTCGCGCCGGCCGCAATCGTGGCGGTACTGGTGCAAAGCATCTGACGGAGGACAGGATGCAGTTGCATGCTGCAGACGAGATTCGTGCCGCGCTGCCGCCGGCACGTTGCGTCGAGGTGATGGCTGCAGCAATGCGCGCGGCATCGGCCGATGAGGTCGCTGTTCCGCCGCGCATGCACATGCCGCTGGTTGACGATTCGGCGACATTACTTGTCATGCCCGGATCGTCTGCGGATCCGGCTTATTACGGCGCCAAGCTCGTAAGTATGCATCCCGACAATCCGGCTTCCGGCCTACCGGCAATCCAGGGAGTAATCGTGCTTTTCGAGCACGCTTCCGGGCGGCCTGTAGCAATCCTCGATGCTGCGACGGTTACCGAGCTGCGTACGGCGGCTGCTTCCGCGCTGGCGACAAGGGAGCTCGCGCGGAGCGATGCAAGCACGCATGGTGTGCTCGGCACCGGCGTTCAGGCTCTGGCGCATATCGCTGCTGTCGCCGCTGTTCGTCCGATCAGCAGGGTTGTGGTCTGGGGGCGCGACGAGTCGAAAGCTGCGCAGCTGGCCGAGCGTGCGGCGCGGCAGACGGGTGTCGCAGTAACGGCTGGCGACCGGGCGGAGGCCGCGGCGTGCGATATCGTGTCCTGCGTTACCGGAGCTGCTGAACCCGTGCTGCATGCGACCGATGTTGCGGCCGGCGCGCACATCAACCTGGTCGGCGCTCACACCGCGGTGACCCGTGAAGCCGATACCAGCCTGATGGCGCGAGCGCGGATATTTGTGGATGGCCGGCGCGCGGCCCTAGTCGAATCAGGGGATATTCTGATTCCGATCGCCGAGGGCGAGCTGACCGAGGAAGCGATTGTCGGGGAAATCGGCGAAGTGCTGCTCGGCAGGGTTGCCGGCCGGACGTCCGACGAGGATACCACCGTGTACAAGTCGCTTGGCTCGGTCGCGCAGGACCTGTTTGCCGCCGCGGCCGTACTTGAGGCGGCACCCGCGGCGCACGACAGGGTACAATCTGCAGATTCAATCTAGGGATGACGCATGCCGCTTGACTACGACCAGCTCATGGCGACCGAGATACTCGATCTGCCATTAAGCTACACCGACAGGGACTCGATTCTTTACGCACTGAGCATCGGCATGGCCAGGGATCCCATGGATCTCAAGGAGCTGCCATACGTGTTCGAACAGGGCGACGCGTTCCGCACGGTACCAACGCTCGCGACCGTGCTGGTCCCCGACCTGTTCCCGCCCAACCTTGGCTGGGATTTCAGTCAGGTGCTGCATTCGGAACAGCGCATGCAGCTGTACCGCCCGTTGCCGCCCGCCGCGGATCTGCTGATTAACAAACGGGTGGCTGACGCGTTCGACTGGGGGCCGCGCAAGGGTGCGCTGCTGTTGTTCGAAGCCGAGGGTCGACTGGCCAGTGACGACACCGTCCTGTTTACGCTGGGTTGCACGGTCATGGCCCGTGGCGACGGAGGCTTTGGTGGTCCGACAGGTAAAGGGCCGCGACCGCATCGCGCTCCGAAACGCGATCCCGATTTATCCTGTGAACTGACGACTCGCGAGGACCAGGCTCTGCTGTACCGCCTGACCGGCGATCGCAACCCGCTGCACGCGGATCCACGGATGGCGGCCGCTGCCGGCTTTGAGGTCCCGATCCTGCACGGTATGTGTACTTACGGTATCGCCTGCCGCGCGATCCTGCAGACAATCTGCGACTACGACTACACGTTGATCGAAGGATTCGACGCTCGCTTTACGGCGCCGGTACTTCCCGGCGACACCATACGTACCGACATGTGGCAGGACGGCAATATCGTGTCGTTCCGGTGTACGGCCGTTGAGCGCGATGTGTTGGTACTGCGCAACGGCAAGTGCACGCTGCAGGCCTGAGGCTGCGAATGAGTGATCGCGTAATCATCGAAGTCGATAACCACGTCGCCGACGTGATCCTGAATCGTCCCGAAAAAAAGAACGCGCTCGACCTGGAGATGTTCGAGGCCATTGCGGCGGCGGCCGACCGGCTTGCGACAATGCCCGAAGTTCGGGCTGTAGTTCTGCGCGGCAGCGGCGGCTGCTTTTGCGCCGGCATCGATGTCTCGGTATTCGCAGCAGGCGACGTCGACTTCCCTTCGAGCCTTGCCGCAACCTGCGATCCGTCGCCGGCAAACGTATGGCAACGGCCTGCGTATGCATGGAAGGAGTTGGCAATGCCCGTTATCTGCGCTGTCGAAGGCGTAGCTTTTGGCGGCGGTCTGCAGATTGCCCTGGGCGCTGATGTGCGTTTCGCCGAAGACGACGCCCGACTGTCAATTATGGAGTCGAAGTGGGGACTGATTCCGGATATGGCGATTTCGACGACGCTGCGGGACATTGTTCCGGCCGATCGCGTCAAGGAGCTCGCCTGGACCGGTCGTATTGTCGCTGCAGATGAAGCCAGAGATCTCGGCCTGGTCACCGCGGTTGTCGAGGATCCGGTTGCCGCGGCTCGGCAGCTCGCCAAGGAATGTGCGGCCCGCTCGCCGGACGCGATGCGCGGCATCAAACGCCTGGTCAACGAAGCCTGGAGGCTCGATGATCGAGCTGCGCTGGCGCTGGAAGCCGGAATCCAGGGGGGCGTCATCGGCCGACCAAACCAGGTCGAGGCGGCGACAGCGAATTTTGAGAAAAGGCCCGCAAAATTCCGTGACTGACCGGAACTAAGCAGGGCCTTGGGACTCAAAAGGACAGGGTAGTGTGGGGAGTACGGTCAGTTTGAAGGGCCTTTCGACAATATTGATTATTGGTCTGCTGGTATGCGGCGGGCCGGTGCTTGCGCAGCGCTCGTCCGAGTTGTCGGTTGACCTGCCCGACGCGAAAACACTGGCCACTCAACGCAAGGTCGAAGATCTGTTCAAGGACGGCGAGTACGACCGTGCTTTCTTTATCTACCGCAACGAGCTTGTGCCGATCGGTGACAAGTACGCCCAGTACATGGTCGGTTACATGTTTGAGTCGGGCATTGGCACTGACAAGGATGTGTTGCAGGCGTCTGCCTGGTACAGATTGGCAGCCGACCGCGACACGCCCGAATTTGTAGCGGTTCGTGACCAGTTGTTGAGTTCCCTGGACGATGGCGAGCGTGCAATCTCGGACTTGCACTACCTGGAGTTGCGCCGGCAATACAGCGACCTGGCAGTGTTGATGAATTCGATCAGACGAGATTCGAGGGCGCTCGAAGGCACCACCGGTACGCGCCTGTCGGGCGAGACCAGTCCGGTCACAATTATCGACGTTAGTCGCGGCGGTATTCGCAGCAGTGCCGCGTACTACAGCAACATACGACGGCGGCTCAAAGAACGCATGAAGCTGGTTATCGAGATCGGTGGCTTCGACGATGCGCTGACGGAACCGACCAGCGCGAACATACGGCGCCTGAGCCAGCTTGTGCTGCAGGAGCTCGAGTCGGACGTCGACTAGTTCGCGAACTGCAGGCCGCGAGCAAGAATCCCCGGATAGTCTGATACAAGGTCGCGAGCGACGGCGGCATCGCCGTGGAACCACTTCGGAATCCAGTTGATTGATCCCATGATCGCGTTGCCGGTCATGCGCACGTTGCAGGGCACAATGCTGCCGTCCGCAATGCCGGTTTCCAGGAGTTTTTCGAATGCGACGCTGTGCCTTCGGGACAGCTCGAGAACTTCGTCGCGGTGTTCGGGTTTCAGCGATGGAATTTCGCTCATGATTGCGATCGGGCCGCGCTCCCCGACCATCATCTCGACGTGGCGACGGAAGTAGCTCATCACGATCTCGAAGCCGGACCCGCCTTCAGCTATTGCCGCATCCATTGCCTCGCGGCCAAGGTCGGCCGCGCGGACATAGCAGAGATAAACCAGCTCTTCCTTGTTGCGCACGTAGTAATACAGCGCCGCGTCCGTCAGGCCCAGCTCATTGGCAACGTCCTTGAGCGAAGTACCGCTGTAGCCCTTCTCGTTGAAGCAGCGGGCGGCCGCCCGCAGGACGCGGTCTTTCTGGAATTCGAACCTGGTTGCGGTCGCAGTCCGGGCCATGGTTTCACTTGAATTTTAATTCAGATTAAATTATTTTAATCACCATTAAAATTATTGCAAGCCGCGATTTGCGGCCCGTGAGGATCTCCACCGATGAGTACTGCTGTCAGCGATTTGCCGGGTCTCTCCGGCGAGACGCGCACTGCACCGTTGCGCTTTGTCACTGCCGCCTCCCTGTTCGATGGCCACGATGCCGCCATCAACATCATGCGCCGCCTGATCCAGGCGAAAGGCGCCGAAGTCATTCACCTCGGACATAATCGCAGTGTTGATGACATCGTGCGTGCAGCAATCCAGGAAGATGCTGACGGTATCGCGATCAGCTCATACCAGGGCGGGCATAACGAGTTTTTCCGCTACATGGTGGATCGACTGCGCGAAGAGGGCGCCGAACACATCAAGGTCTTCGGCGGCGGCGGCGGCACGATTACGCCGGAAGAAATCGCGGCGCTGATGGAGTACGGCGTCGAGCGTATCTATCATCCGCACGATGGCATGGAGCTTGGTCTGACCGCGATGATCGATGACCTGATCGAGCGTACCGCAGCAGCCCGACGCAACCTCGCCGCACCCCACGACGTAAGCCGCGACAATGTCACCGACGTCGCCGCAACGATTTCGGCTCTCGAAGAGGGCGCATACAGCGAGCAGCAGCTCGCAGCATTGCGCAAGGAATGGCAGCTACAGGCGGGGCAGGTACCGGTTGTCGGCATTACCGGCACCGGTGGTGCGGGCAAGAGCTCGGTCACCGATGAGATCCTGAACCGTTTTCTCGCGAGCTTCCCCGAGATGCGCATCGCGGTACTGGCTGTCGACCCGACACGCCGCCGTACCGGCGGTGCACTGCTCGGCGATCGTATTCGTATGAATACGCTGCGTTCCGATCGTATCTTCATGCGCTCTATCGCGACTCGCCGTCAGCATCTCGCGACGAGCGAGATGCTCGCCGATCACATCCTGTTCCTGAAGTCGCTGGGCTACGACCTCGTTATCGTCGAGACGGCGGGCATCGGCCAGAGTGACTCCGAGATTGTCGACATGGTGGACTTCTCGGTCTACGTGATGACGAGCGAGTACGGCGCGGCCAGCCAGCTCGAGAAAATCGACATGCTGGACTTCGCCGACCTCGTAGTGCTCAACAAGTACGACAAGCGCGGCGCCGAAGACGCGCTGCGCGATATTCGCAAGCAGTGGAAACGCAACCACGTCGCCTTCGAAACCAGCGACGATGACGTGCCGGTTTACCCGACAATCGCAAGCCAGTTCAACGACCCGGGTGTCTCCTGGATGTTCAAGGAGCTGTGCCGGCGAGTCGCAGACAAGGCGGAACTCGACGAGGCAAGCTGGACTCCTGACATTGATACCTCGAACAGGGAGCCGCGCTCCACGGCGACGATACCGGGTGCTCGCATCCGTTATCTTGCCGAAATTGCGGAGCAAGGCCGTGCGATCAACGACCGCGTCGAGTCGCAGGCAGAGACGGCCAGCCGTGCACAGCACGTCTACGAGTCGCTCGGGATGCTCGAAGACCCGAAGCGTCCCGGACCGCTCGAACTCTACAAGGCCGAAGATCTCGTCGAGGATGGTGATCGCAGCCTGACGTTATTGCGGCAGCGCTACCAGGAGGCCATCGGCGACCTCGATACCGAGTCGATTCGACTGTTGCAGGAATGGCCGGCACGCAAGGCCGGCGTGCGTGCCGAGGAATTCAGCTACACGGTGCGCGGCCGCGAAATTACCGGTCCGAATTATCGTGAATCACTGTCGGGCCAGAAGATCCCGAAAATCGCGGCACCGGATTTCGAGGACTGGGGGGAGCAGCTTTCTTTCCTGCAGAAGGAAAACCTGCCGGGCGCATACCCGTATACGGGCGGCGTTTATCCGTACCGCCGCCACGGCGAGGATCCGACCCGTATGTTCGCAGGAGAGGGCACGCCTGAGCGGACCAATCGGCGCTTCCACTACCTGTCGCTGGGTCAGCCGGCGGCACGCCTGTCGACGGCGTTCGACTCGGTAACGCTGTACGGCGAAGATCCGCACGAGCGTCCCGATATTTACGGCAAGGTCGGCAACTCGGGCGTATCCATTGCGACCGTTGACGATATGAAGAAGCTGTATTCGGGCTTCGACCTGTGTGCACCGACGACGTCGGTTTCGATGACGATCAATGGCCCGGCGCCGATGATTCTCGCGTTTTTCATGAATACGGCGATCGACCAGCAGGTCGAGAAGCATCTGCGCGAGACCGGCGATTGGGACAACGTACAGGCGCGTATCGACAAGTACTTCCAAGGCAAGGAGCGACCGGTTTACGAGGGCGGCCTGCCAGATGGCAACGACGGCCTCGGTCTCGGCCTGCTCGGAATCTCGGGCGACAAGGTCGTCGACGCGGAGACCTACGCGCGCATCAAGGCCGAAACGATGAGTATTGTCCGCGGTACTGTGCAGGCCGACATCCTGAAGGAAGATCAGGCGCAGAACACCTGCATTTTCTCCACTGAATTCGCGATGAAGATGATGGGTGACGTGCAGCAGTACTTCATCGATAACAGCGTGCGCAACTACTACAGCATCTCGATCTCCGGGTATCACATCGCCGAGGCCGGCGCGAACCCGATCAGCCAGCTGGCGTTCACGCTGTCGAACGGTTTCACGATCGTCGAGTACTATCTAGCGCGCGGCATGAACATCGACGACTTCGCGCCGAACCTGAGTTTCTTCTTCTCGAACGGCATGGACCCCGAGTACACCGTGATCGGTCGAGTCGCGCGCCGTATCTGGGCACGTGCCATGCGCGAGCGTTACGGCGCCAGCGCTCGTTCGCAGATGCTCAAATATCACGTGCAGACTTCGGGCCGTTCGCTGCACGCGCAGGAAATCAGCTTTAACGACATTCGCACGACGCTGCAGGCCTTGTATGCGCTGTTTGACAACTGCAACAGTCTGCACACGAATGCGTTCGACGAGGCGATCACGACCCCGACCGAGCAATCGGTGCGCCGTGCCGTCGCAATCCAGATGATCATTTCGCAGGAGCTCGGCCTGAATTTCTGCGAGAACCCGTGGCAGGGCTCCTTCGTCATCGATGAGCTTACCGACCTGGTCGAAGAGGCGGTTTACCTGGAGTTTGAGCGCATCTCCGAACGTGGCGGAGTGCTTGGTGCAATGGACACGATGTATCAACGCGGCAAGATCCAGGAAGAAAGCCTGTACTACGAAGGCAAGAAGCACGATGGCTCACTGCCACTGATCGGCGTGAATACCTTCCTGCCGAAGGAAGGGCAGGAGGACGAAGTACACGATCTCGAACTGATTCGCTCAACCGAATCCGAGAAAGAAGACCAGATTCGTCATCTCAGGGGCTTCCAGCGTACGCATGCGGCGGAAAGCGGACCCGCGCTGGCCGAGTTGCAGGCCGTGGCAAGGCGGCGGGACAACGTCTTCGAGGCGCTCATGGAGACCGTCAAGTCGAGTTCGCTTGGCCAGATCTCCGGTGCCCTGTATGCAGTCGGCGGCGAATATCGCCGCAACATGTAACATGCTGAAAATGATAGATAAATAAGCGGAATTGCATGTCTCGGCGGCGCGCGTATAATCACTTGCTTGCTAACAGCAAGTAAGTCACGACTTTGTCCAAAGCCGAAACCACGCTGACCCAGGCCGAACGCACTGCGATCTCGGATGCCGCCATGCTCGAGGCGGCCAAGGATCTGGTGCTTGAGCACGGTACCGAGAAGACGACCCTTGCCATGATCGGCGAGAAGGCCGGTTACAGCCGCGGGCTGGCAACCTATCGCTTCGGCAGCAAGGGCGGGCTGTTTGATGCGCTTTTCAAGGCGATTTCGCGCGACTGGCTTGAATACCTGAAGTGCGGCGTTGGCGAGAAGTCCGGTATCGACGCCATGTGCGCGGCCCTGGATGCCATTCAGAAATTTGTCGAAGACCTGCCGCGAGATGGCCGCGTCCTGCAGATTCTGAACGCCGGCGCCGGCAGCCCGAGTTCCGAATTCACCGATACGGCACGCGGTATTCACAAGCGTCAGCGATCAGATGTCGCCGACTGGGTGCGGGCCGGAATTGCAGACGGCGACATCCGCGACGACATAGACGCCGAGAAAGTCGCCAGCCAGTACGTGTCTTACATCACAGGCATGACCTACCTGTGGCTGACAAGCCCCGAGACATTCGATTTTGCGGTCACCAACGCCGAGATGAAACGCCAGTTACGGGCGTCGCTCGCCAGAACATAAAGCAGGACGAAAACACCATGACAGATGCCTATATTTTCGATCACGTCCGCTCGCCGCGAGGTAAAGGGCGGCCAAACGGCTCGTTGCATGAAGTGACACCGGTCAAGCTCGCGACCCAGGTGCTCGAGGCACTGCGTGATCGCAACGAACTCGATACAAGCCGCGTGGACGACGTCGTGTTCGGTTGTGTATCGCCTGTTGGTGAGCAGGGTTCGGTATTGCCACGTATGGCGGTGCTGAATGCTGACTACGACCAGAGCGTGCCGGCCAAGCAGCTGAATCGATTCTGTGCGTCGGGTCTCGAAGCGATTAACGCTGCTGCAGCCCAGGTCATGGCGGGCCAGTCAGATATGACGATTGCAGGTGGCATCGAGTGCATGTCACGCGTGCCGATGGGTTCGGACTCGGGAGCGATGCATGCCGACCCGTCAATGGCTTACAAGGCGTATTTCGCACCACAGGGAATCGGCGCGGACCTGATTGCGAGCCTGGAAGGATTTACCCGTGAAGATGTCGACGCCTACGCGGTTGAAAGCCAGCGACGCGCAGCTCATGCCTGGGAAAACGGTTACTTTGACAACTCGGTGATTACGATCCGCGACCAGTTTGGCAATGTCCTGCTGGATCGCGACGAGCACATGCGTCCTGGTACGTCGCTGGAAGATCTGGGTGGCCTCAAGGCGGCCTTCGAAATTCCGGGGCAGCAGGCAGGGTTTGATGCTGTTGCGTTGCAGAAGTACCCGCAGATCGAGCGCATCGATCACGTCCATACGGGTGGCAACTCGAGCGGCATTGTCGATGGTTCGGCAGCTGTGCTGATCGGCACAAAAGAGATTGGTGAGGCAATGGGCCTCACACCGCGCGCGCGAATCAGGGGCTTTTCGTCCATCGGCACAGACCCCACGATCATGCTCACGGGCCCGGCGCCTTCGGCAGAAAAGGTACTGGAACGCTGCGGAATGACCACCGACGATATTGACCTGTTCGAACTCAACGAAGCTTTTGCATCTGTCGTGATGCTGTTCATGAAGCGTCTCGATATCGACCACGAGAAAATCAACGTCAATGGCGGTGCGATCGCCATGGGTCACCCGTTAGGTGCAACAGGCGCGATGATCTTCGGCACGGTGCTCGATGAGCTCGAGCGTCGCGACCAGCAAACCGCACTCGTCAACCTTTGCATAGGTGGCGGTATGGGTACGGCAACGATTATTGAGAGAGTCTGAGATGAGTGCATTCAAATACGAAGTCGATGCCGACGGCGTCGCGCTGATTACGATCGACCAGCAGGACAAGTCGATGAACGTCCTGGACCGGAATGTTATCGAGGAACTGGACGCGCTCGTTGACAAGGTTGCCGCTGACGATGCTGTAAAGGGTGCGGTCGTTACGTCCGCCAAGGATTCGTTCATCGCAGGTGCTGACCTGATGATGGTCCTGAGCGATATGCGCCCGGGGCGTGACCCGAACGACGTCTATAAAGAGTGGACGGGGCTGCAGCAGGTCTACCGCAAGCTTGAGACCTGCGGCAAGCCATTTGCGGCGGCGATTAACGGTACGGCCCTGGGCGGTGGTCTCGAGCTTTGTCTTGCCTGTCACTATCGCGTTGCGGCCGACAACCCGAAGTCGAAGATCGGCCTGCCGGAGGTCCAGGTTGGACTGCTTCCCGGCGCCGGAGGCACGCAGCGCCTGCCACGCCTGATTGGCATCGAAGCGGCGTTGCCACTGATGCTCAAGGGTACACACCTGAAGGTGGGCAAGGCCGCCGATCTCGGCATCGTGCACGCGGTCGTTGCGCCAGGCGAGGAGGTCGCCGCAGCGAAACAGTGGATTCTGGACGGCGGCGAGGCGATCGCACCGTGGGATCAGAAGGGCTTCAAGGTCCCGGGTGGTTCCGGCCTCATGCATCCCAAGATCGTGCAGACACAGACCGTTGCTGCCGCGTTGCTGCAGCAGACCACCAATCACAACTACCCGGCGCCGATTGCCATCATGAAGTCCGTATACGAAGGTTCGGTTGTACCGATCGATACTGCGCTGCGGATTGAATCTCGCTACTTCGCCGAGTTGCTTGTCAGTGACGAGGCGCGCAACATGATTCGCACGTTGTTCGTCAACAAGGGTGCGGCCGACAAACTGGTGCGGCGTCCGGCCGGCGTTGAGAAGAGCAGGGTAACGAAGCTCGGCGTACTGGGTGCCGGCATGATGGGTGCCGGAATTGCATACGTTTCGGCGCGTGCGGGCATCCAGGTCGTGTTGCTGGATCGCAGCAAGGACGATGCCGAGCGCGGCAAGGACTACTCGCGCAAGCTGAACCAGAAAGCCATCGATCGCGGACGCCTGGATGCGGACAAGGCGCAGGCAATGCTTGACCTGATCACGACGACCGATGATTACGCTGAACTCGAGGGGTGCGAACTCGTCATTGAGGCCGTCTTCGAGGACGTTGACATCAAGCGTGATGTAACCGAAAAGACCGAAGCCGTGATTCCTGAGGATGCGATTTTTGCATCGAACACGTCGACGTTGCCTATCAGCGGGCTTGCCAAGGCATCGAAGCGTCCGAAACAGTTCATCGGTATCCATTTCTTCTCGCCGGTCGACAAGATGCCGCTGGTCGAGGTCATTCTTGGCAAGGAAACGGGTGATGTAGCGACAGCGCGCGCACTCGATTACATCCAGCAGATTCGCAAGACTCCTATCGTCGTTAATGACAGTCGTGGCTTCTACACGAGTCGTGTTTTCTCGACCTTTACACGTGAAGGAATTGCCCTGCTTGCAGAGGGTGTGAATCCGGCGCTGATTGAAAATGTCGCGAAGCAGGCGGGTATGCCGGTTGGTCCGCTCGCGGTGACCGACGAGGTATCGATTGAGCTGGCGTGGATGATAACCAATGCCACGCGCAAGGCGCTCGGTGATGCGTACATCGCGACGCCTGCGGATGAGGTCATGATGGTGATGGTCGAAAAGCTCGAGCGCAAAGGGAAGAAAGTGGGCGCCGGCTTTTACGACTATCCTGAAGATGGTGAAAAACGTTTGTGGAGTGGTCTGTCAGAAGAGTTTCCGCGAGCTGCGGAGCAGCCATCACGTGATGAGGTGGAGAAACGACTGCTCTACATCCAGGCGATCGAAACGGCTCGCTGTCTTGAGGAAGGCGTGTTGACGACCCCCGAGGACGCCGACATCGGTTCTGTGTTCGGCTGGGGTTTCCCGCCGCATACAGGCGGCACGCTGTCATATATCGATACGATCGGAACGCGGGATTTTGTTGCCGAGGCGGATCGCCTGGCGGCGAGCTACGGGCCACGCTTCGAGGTGCCGGAAGGGCTGCGCGCTATGGCTGAACAGGACAAGACTTACTACGGATTATCTGCGGCGGGCGAGACCCGTACCGCGGCCTGAGGAGTACAGCTATGTCGGACGACGTAATTTACGAACAGCACGGCGCCGTCGCGGTCATTTCCATGAACCGCCCGGACGCGCTCAACGGATTCACGACGGAGCTCTGTGAACAGCTCGTTGTCGCATTTGAACGGGCGCGCGATGACGATAGCGTTCGTTCAATCGTGTTCACAGGTGAAGGCCGCGCGTTCAGCGCCGGCGCTGAT
Source organism: Woeseiaceae bacterium (assembly GCA_965224725.1). GTDB lineage: Bacteria > Pseudomonadota > Gammaproteobacteria > Steroidobacterales > Woeseiaceae > UBA1847. Next base: position 1,413,738 of record CBDCZZ010000002.1, on the reverse strand, counting down.
CTTAAGCGCGGTTTCGAAGGGCGCCCGGTGAATGAGAAGCTGCTGCACGAATACCGGCCGGTGATGCTGCTGATCGCCGAAATTCCAAAGCCCGTAATTTCTGCTGTACCAGGATTTGCGGCGGGTATTGGACTTTCGTTTGCGATGTACGCCGACCTGCTTCTTATGGCCGATGATGCTTTCCTTTTATCACCCTTCACGACCATTTCGCTGCTGCCCGATGGCGGCGCGAACTGGTTGCTGGTGCGTCAACTCGGCTACCGTCGCGCGTTCCAGCTTAGTGTCGAATCGGAGCGCATCAGTGCGGAGCGCTGCGTCGAACTGGGCATCGCCAATAAGACGGTTCCGACGGCAGAGCTGCGAGATACAGCTATTGAATGGGGCAAGAAGCTGGCTGAGCGAGCCCCGTTGTCAGTTGCTGCGACCAAGAAAGTCATGCGCTTCGCGATGGACAATGAGTGGAAGGATTGTTTTGAAATGGAAGCGGAATTGCAGGCCCAGTTGCGCGATTCCGAAGATGCGGCCGAAGGTGTGCAGGCGTTTCTGGAGAAGCGCGCACCCAACTTCACCGGCAAATAGTCGAACGGTACGAGAACTATGGACAGAAATATTTTCGAAGAAGAGCACGAGATGTTTCGCGATGCGACGCGGAGCTTTTTCAAGAATGAGATCAAGCCGCACGAAGATCGCTGGCATGAGGAAGGCATTGTTGATCGCGAGGCGTTTCTGAAAGCCGGCGAGCAGGGCATGTTGCTGATGTGGGCCGACGAGAAATACGGTGGCGCGGGTGTCCCCGATTTTCGTTACGAACAGATCCTGATCGAGGAAATGGCAAAGCACGGCGACCCCGGCTTCTTCATGACACTGCACAGCCGCCTTGTCGGACCGTACCTCGGCGAGCTTGCCAATGAAGAACAGAAAGAGCGCTGGCTGCCGGGTTGTATTTCGGGTGAGAAGATTCTCGCGGTTGCGATGACCGAGCCTGGTGCGGGCAGCGATGTTTCGGGCATCCGGACACGTGCGGAAGACAAGGGCGACCATTACCTGCTGAATGGCTCCAAAACATTTATCTCTAACGGTATCCTGGCCGACCTGGTCATCGTCGCGGCAAAGACCGACCCCAACAGCAGCCATGGCCTGAGCCTGTTCGTTGTCGAACGCGGCATGGAAGGTTTTGAGCGCGGCAAGAACCTCAAGAAAATGGGGCTCAAGAGCCAGGATACGGCCGAACTGTTCTTCAACAACGTCAAGGTACCGAAGGAAAACCTGCTCGGTGAGTGGAATCGCGGGTTTTACCACCTGATGCATTTCCTGGCCGAGGAGCGGTTGATCGGTGCGTGCCAGTATCTTGCCAACGCCGAGGCGGCATTCGACGTGACAATGGAATACGTGCAGGAGCGTAAGGTTTTCGGCCAGGCTGTTGCCGACTTCCAGAACACGCGTTTCAAGTTGGCTGACATGCGCACCCAGATGGACATTGCGCAGGCATTCGTAGATCGTTGCGTGATGGAGCACAACGAAGGCAATTTGCCCGCAGAGGACGCAGCCAAGGCGAAGCTGTTCTGCAGCGAACTTGAAGCACGCGTCACCGACGAGTGCGTACAGCTGCATGGTGGTAACGGCTACATGGACGAGTACCCGGTGTGCCGCATGTACCTGAATGCGCGTATCTCGCGAATTTACGCAGGTACCTCCGAAATCATGCGCGAAATCATTGCGCGCTCGATGGGACTCGATCCGCGCAAGAAGCAAAAGGCTTCGCGCGCCAACGCCGCCTGATCATGAAGACCGCGTTTATCGGACTGGGCGTCATGGGGTACCCGATGGCGGGTTACCTGGCGAAGGCAGGGCATGAGGTAACGGTCTACAACCGAACCATCGCCAGGGCCGAGGCCTGGTGCAGCGATTTCGGCGGCAATTCTGCGGAGACCCCCGCGGCTGCGGCCGACGGCGCCGATATCGTGTTTTCGTGCGTTGGCAATGACGACGATGTGCGCCAGGTATTGTTGGGCGCTGAAGGTGCGCTGTCTACGCTGCCGTCCGGTTCTATCATCGTCGATCACACAACTGCATCCGCGGAGCTGGCGCGCGAACTCGCCGGGGTTGCGGAAGACAGGGGTGCCGGATTCCTAGATGCGCCTGTGTCCGGCGGCCAGGCCGGAGCCGAGAACGGCCAGCTGACGATCATGGTCGGCGGCGATGCCAGCGTGTTCGAGCGGGCAGCTCCGGTAATGGACTGCTACGCAAAAGCGATCACGCTCATCGGCGAGGTTGGCGCCGGACAGCTCGCGAAAATGGTCAACCAGATCTGCATCGCGGGCGTCGTGCAGGGCATCGCCGAGGGACTGCATTTCGCCGACAAGGCCGGTCTCGATCCTGCAAAAGTCATCGAGTCGATTTCGAAGGGAGCGGCCCAGTCCTGGCAAATGGAGAACCGCTGGGAAACGATGGTCGCCGGCGAGTTCGACTTTGGCTTCGCAGTCGACTGGATGCGCAAGGACCTGGCGATCGCGCTGGAAGAAGCCGAGCGCAACGGTTCAACGTTGGAAATGACGAAGCTCGTCGACCGGTTCTACGCAGAGGTGCAGGCGCTCGGCGGCAATCGCTGGGATACGTCTTCGCTCATCGCACGCCTGAAATAATGTAGAATTCGCGCCTCACAGGGGTGGCCGCAGTGCCTGAGACCCGCACCTCGCCGGAAGGTCCGGCGGGCCGGGAACCCTTAGAACCTGACCCGGGTAATGCCGGCGTAGGAAGGGAATCAATGAACGCATCCGCTATTTTGCGGCTCCTTGCAGTCGCTGTCCTTTGTCCCGTCACCGCATTCGCGCAGTCTGACGTCCTCGACGAAATCGTCGTTACGGCCGATTTTCGTGGCAGGACAATCAGTAAAATGCCCGTGAGCGTTTCGGTGCTTGATGCTGAAGCAATTGCCAACACGGCGACGCAGCATTTCGAGGAAATCATCAACTTCATCCCCAACCTGAACTGGTCGGGAGATGGTCATCGCGCACGATACCTGCAGATTCGCGGTGTCGGCGAGCTTGAGCAATATCAGGGCGCGCCGAACCCTTCGATCGGCTTTCTGATCGATGACATTGATCTGAGCGGCATCGGCACTGTCGCGACGCTGTTCGACATCGAAAGCATTGAAATACTGCGTGGCCCGCAAGGCAGCCGTTACGGCGCCAACGCACTCGGCGGCCTGGTTTACATCCGCTCGGCTGCACCAACCGCCGATAGGAACGGCAGGGTACAGCTGACTGCCGGTGACGATGACGCCTTGTCCATCGGGGCGGCAATCGGCGGTCCTGCCAGCGACGACGGCTCGGTGCTATTCCGTGTCAGCGCGCACCGGCACGAGAGCAATGGTTTTCGAAACAACAACTATCTCGATCGCAAGGACACCAACGGGCGCGACGAAACAACCCTGCGTGGCAGGATCACGATAACGCCGTCGGATCTGTTCGAGGCCAACGTCGCGTTGCTGTACGTGAACGTCGACAATGGCTATGACGCGTTTGCGCTCGATAACGGTTACACGATGTTGTCCGATAAACCGGGCAAGGATGCGCAGGAAACACTCGGTATGTCGCTGCGCCTCGACTGGGAATCCGTCGGTCCCGGTTCATTGACGTCGATCACTTCATTCGCCAGTTCCGATATCGACTTTTCGTTCGACGCCGACTGGGGTAACGACGGTAGCTGGGCACCGGTACTGTACGACTACATCTCGCTGAGTTCACGCAAGCGTAAAACGCTCAACCAGGAGTTCCGCCTCGAGACGGACAGTTGGTTGTTCGGTCTGTACGCGCTGCATCTCAGCGACGACCTGGCAACGCTTAACCAGGGTGACTACTACGATCCCTTCTACGACTGGGCCGACAGTCTTGATTACCCGTTCAACAGCAATTACGAGTCGACCAATCTCGCCGGATTCGCACAGTTTCATCGCGATCTTTCAGATTCCACGCGCATGTCGGCCGGACTGCGCATCGAACGCCGGACGTCCGATTATTCAGACACTGACGGGCTCGAAGACGGCCCGTCTGACACGCTGTGGGGTGGCGAACTCAGCCTGAGCCATGACTTCAATACGGCAATTACCGGGTACACAACGCTTTCGCGCGGCTACAAAGCCGGCGGTTTCAACCTGGGCCCGGTGCCGGACAACTGGCGCCGTTTTGATGCGGAGGCCATGTGGACACTCGAGGCGGGCATCAAGTCGGCCCTGGCCGATAACACGGTCTTGCTGAACGCGGCGGTATTCCACTCCTGGCGCAAAGACCAGCAGGTCAGGGCGTCTTTTCAGCTGGTACCGAATGACCCAGCATCGTTTGGTTTCGCCACGATCAATATTGACGGCGCGACCGGCTGGGGTGCGGAGACCGATCTGCGTTGGCTCCCGTCGGAGGAATTCGAGGTGTACGCGAGTATCGGCCTGCTATACGGCAAGTTCCCTGGTCAGATCACCGAGTTCCCGTGGTTGCAGGATCGTGAACAGGCGCATTCGCCAAACTACACACTGGCCGCCGGGGCCGCATACAATCATCCGAGCGGCGTCTTTGCGCGCTTCGATATGACAGCGAAGGACGAGTTCTACTTCGATGTCAGCCATAACCAGAAGTCGAGCGCATACGAGCTTTTGAATGCGCGCGTCGGTTACGAAAACGAAGACTGGCTCATTTACGGCTGGGTACGAAATCTCTCTGACAAGTATTACGCCGTGCGTGGCTTCTACTTTGGTAATGAGCCGCCCGATTTTCCCGCCACGTTGTATACGCGTGGTGGCGACCCGCGCCAGTACGGCGTGACCATCGAGAGGAGATTCTGACATGCAGGTTGCCGTTGATATCAGCCTTTACCCGCTGGACCAGGATTTTATTCCGCCAATCAAGGACATCATCGAGCGACTCGAGGCCCGTGACGGTATCGAGGTTGATCGCAATCGTATGAGCACGCAGCTGCGCGGCGAGTTCGATGTCGTTATGCCTGCGCTGACCGAAGAAATTCGTACGACCTGCGAGGATGTGCCGCACGCGGTGTTTGCGATCAAGATCATCAATAACCCGGTCAATTGACGACGCCCGAAATCATCGCAGTGATCGCCGCGATCCTGTACCTCGTGCTGGCGATTCGCCAGAACATCTGGTGCTGGTTGTTCGCGGCTGTCAGTACCTCGATTTATGTCTGGCTGTTCATTTCGGCAAAGCTCTACATGGAATCGGGTCTGAATGCGTTCTACCTGGTCATGGCGGGCTATGGCTGGTACTCGTGGTACTTCGGCCGTCAGGACGATGCAGAGTTGCCGGTTGTGCGGTGGTCGATTCGCACTCATGTCATCGCCGTGGCCGGAATTTCCGCCGTCAGTCTTGGCAGCGGCTGGCTGCTCGACAATTTCAGTGATGCTGCCTTTCCGTTTGTTGACTCGGCGACCACGTGGTTTGCGATCTGGGCGACGTTTCTGGTGGCCCGCAAAGTGCTTGAAAACTGGTGGTATTGGCTCGTGATCGACCTGGTGTCGATCTACATCTACTACGACCGCGAACTGGTACTTACTGCACTGTTGTTCGTCCTTTACGTCTGTATGATTCCCTTCGGGTTGATGAGCTGGACACGCTCAATGAAGGAACGTCAGGCATGACCGTCGACGATTTTCTGGAAATCCTGCCGGAGTGGCAGGGGGCGAGTTATGAACCGCTACAGGGTGGTCTGACCAACAACGCCTGGAAGGTCACAGCTGGCGATCGCTCTGGTGTACTCAAGATTGACGAGTCCTTGCGCGGACTGCCGTTCAACTCACGTAACGTCGAAGCGCAGGTGCAGCGAAGCGCCGCCGCGATCGAGCTGGCGCCCGCGGTGATTTACTCGAACGAGCGCGTCATTTTCACGGAATTTGTTGAAGGTACCGTCTGGGATCGGGACTGCCTCGACGAGCCGGCTAACCTTGAACGCATCGGGCAGGCACTGCGACGCTTGCATTCACTGCCGCTCACGGGCGGTACACGCGATCTTGCCGAAACTGCCATGATGTACGGGCAGCGCGTTGACCCGGACAAGCGCGGGATAGCGGACCTGTGCGTGGGGATTATCAGTGAATGGCGCATGCCGCAGAACCTGTGTCTGTGCCACAACGACCCTGTTGTCGGCAACGTTATAGCGACCCCTGATCTCAAATTCCTCGACTGGGAATACGCCTGCGATAACGATCCTTTCTTTGACCTCGCGGTCATTTCGGAGCAGCACCAGTTGGACGAGGAACAGGTGCTGGTATTCCTGGATGCATATTTCGAAGGGCGCGGTACAGCCTGGCGCAGGCAGCTTGCGGTGCAGCAGCGAATCTACCGGGCGCTGTTGTGGCTGTGGATGGCCGCCCGCGACGATACGGACCCGGTCGAACTCGAAGCGGTCGCCGAGCGCGTTCTTACCACGAGTTCCTGAGTTCGCGCAGCTTCAGGAAAACGGTCTTCGCGTCGGGGCTGTCGCCGATTTCCGGGAATTGCTCGTAAAGCCGTTCAATGACTGACGAACTCTGCAGCCGGAAAAAGGTATTGATCTCTTTTTCTTCGGCCAGCGTCGTGACATGGGCGTCAGCCGGATCCTGCTGCTGGTATTGTTCGAGCATCGCCCGCGCAGCCGTGTTATCCGGCTCCCTGTCCAGCGTGAAACCGAGATTGTTCAGTAGATAGTCGTGACCCGGGTAGAGCAGGGTATCGTCGCCGAGTACTTCAAGTTGACTCTCGAAGGTATCAAACAGCTCTTCGGGATGGCCGCCGTTGTGGCAGTTGCCTGCGCCGGCATTAAAGAGCGTGTCGCCGCTGAACAACGCCGGTCGCTCGGTACGTGACAGCAGGCAGATATGCGTCATCGTGTGTCCCGGCGTGTCCATGCACTCAAGCTCAACCGTGCGCCCGACTTTGATGACATCGCCGGCCCCGGCCCCGATATCAACGTTGGCGATTCGCGCGTCCTCGTGCGCGATCAGTTTTGCACCGGTTGCATCTACAAGCCCCTTGTTACCACCGGTGTGGTCGCCGTGCTCATGCGTATTAACAACCTGGGTTATGTTCCAGCCGCGCTCTGCGGCGACCGCAAGACAGCGGTTGAAGTCGAGTGGATCTATCGCGAGCGCCTCGCCGCTTTCCGGGCATGCAACGAGGTAATTGAAGTTACGGTAGGCATTGCCGGTCCAGACCTGTTCGACGATCACTGCGTTTCCCCGGCGTCGTGAACCTTGCGGCCACCAACCCACGTCTGGAGTGTCACTATGTCGTCGATCTCATCGGCGGCTACCGAGAAGTAGTCGCGATCAATCACGATAAAGTCGGCCCACTTGCCCGGCTCGAGGCTGCCAAGTTGTTCTTCCTGGCGAGCGGCCCATGCGGCAGCGAGCGTGAACGAATGCAACGCCTCGAGGCGCGACATCGATTCGCCGGCGTACCAGCCACCATCAGGTTCGCCGTCACGGCCCTGTCGAGTGACGGACGCGTACAACCCGTGGAACGGATTGGAAAGCTCCACCGGAAAGTCCGAGCCGTTCGCAATTACAGCACCTGACTGCAGCAGTTTCTGCCACGCGTAACCGCCCTGAATTCGATCTGGCCCTACACGATCCTCAGCCATGTTCTTGTCGCTGGTGGCGTGTGTGGCCTGCATCGACGCGATAACTCCAAGCTCCGCAAAGCGCGGGATGTCGTCGAGCGCGATGATCTGCGAATGCTCGATTCGATTTCTGAGCGGTGAAGGTTCGCCGCCCTGAACCCTTGCGAACGCGTCCAGCGCCATCCGATTGGCGAGATCGCCAATTGCATGAATGCCGACCTGGAAGCCCATGCCGTTGGCTTTCTCGACCTGCTCATCGAGTTCCGACTGCGTCCAGAACGACAGGCCACGGTTTTCGTCATCATCCGAATACGGTTCGATCATTGCCGCACCACGGCTGCCAAGTGCGCCGTCTGCATACAGCTTGACTGATGCGATATCGAGGTGGTCGTTGCCGTAGCCGCGAATCGGCTTGCCGATTGCGTCCAGTACGTCGCCCGCACCACCTGTCATCGCGTAAATACGCATGTCGAGTTCGCCGTTATCGGCCATCGACAGGTAAACCTCGGCATTGCCGAGTGAGATGCCGGCGTCATGGACGCCGGTGACACCTTCCGCCGTGAGCGCCGCAATGGCGGTACGAAGGCTGGCGCGAATTTCTGCCTTTGTGAGCTCCGGTACGTGCTCTTCGACGAGATCCATGGCGCGGTCGATCAGGACACCGGTCGCGCGCCCTGTATCGTCGCGAATAATCTTGCCGCCGATAGGGTCGGTCGTATCGTTGTCGATGCCGGCGATTTCCAGTGCTTTGCTGTTGGCCCAACCGGCATGGCCGTCGATGCGCCGCAGCCAGACCGGGCGATCGCTGACAACTGCATCGATATCGGCGGCGGTCGGAAATTCCTTGACCGGCCAAAGTACCTGGTTCCAGCCGCGACCCTGGATCCAGCGTGCCTGTGGCCGGCTGCGGTGATACTCCGCGATCGCCGCAACTGCGGCGTCGACACTCGGTATGCCGGCGAGATCGAGACCGGATTTCAGGACGCCGAGTCCGAGGACATGAGCGTGCGCATCAATAAGCCCCGGCAGCACGGTACGGCCACCGAGATCGACAACTTCAGCCCCTGCATGCTCTGCAGCCAGCGAATCATCGCCGGTGGCAACGATGCGGCCGTCGTCGGCGACTACCATCGTCGTAAAGCGAATCAGCCCGTTGTCGCTTGAGCTGTATCCATTGGCGTTCGAAAATACGGTATCGGCATTGGCAATGCCGGCTGCCAGGCACAGGCTGGCGAGAATTATTCTTTTCAAGGGAGCAACCTTGTTTGTCTTGTTGTTCCCAGACGATACCATCGGCACACCATGAATCTACAAAACCTTGGAAAAATCCTCTGCGTGGGCGTCAATTACCGACCGCATGTCGAAGAGATGGGCAGGGAGATTCCCGATTATCCCGTTGTCTTTACCCGCTACCCGGACAGCCTCGTGCGTGACGGCGAGTCGATCGTGCGTCCGGCGGTCTCGGAACAGTTCGATTTCGAGGGCGAGCTTGCTGTTGTCATTGGCAGGTCCGCGCGACATGTCGACGCCGCCAATGCCCTGGACTATGTCGGCGGCTATACCTGCTTTATGGATGGGTCGGTGCGTGACTGGCAGCGACACACAATGCAATTCACGGCCGGCAAGAACTTCGTTGCGAGCGGTGCGATCGGGCCACATGTCGCTGCGGCCGAAGACGTCCGAGATCCGCGCGCACTTGAACTGACGACACGCGTTAACGGCGAGGTGAAGCAGCAGGGCTGTGTCGCCGACCTGGTCTTCGACATCCCGGCACTGATTGCCTACTGTTCGACCTTCACCGAGTTACGAGCCGGAGACATTATTGCGACGGGCACGCCGGGCGGGGTTGGCGCGGCGCGGACGCCGCCTGAGTGGCTGAAAGCCGGGGATGTCGTCGAGGTCGAGATTCCCGGTGTTGGCACCCTGAGCAACCCGGTTCGTGATGAATGATGTATCAACGCGTTGTTACGCGTTGATTTTGCACCGGAATTTGCGTGGTTTTTGTCGTTGCAAAAATGCAACAAAAATCCGCAGAACAGGGCCGGAACGGCTGGAATCATTATAAAGGATTGACAAACAGCGGGTTTTTTGCGAATTTGAGCCCCACAAAGCGTAGCCTTTGAGCAACAAAAGGCACTCGCTGCGAGTAGCAAGACACCTTCGGGTACGACTTGGCGGGGGACTCAGGGGGCCAGGACCACGTGCTAACGTAGGTTTGGAGAAGCGGCATCGGAAGATGCCGCTTTTTTTTGTGCCGCGGACGGGTAGACTGCTGCGCCCATGAACGCACTTTTAGCCAAGCTTTTCTCGGGCAGCCTCGTGCTGCAAATTCTCATCGGTATCGTGCTCGGCACGGTGCTCGCATTGGTTGCGCCGACGGCAGCCATGAACGCAGCAGTATTCGGCTCGCTGTTTGTCGCCGCACTAAAAGCCGTGGCGCCGGTCCTCGTGCTCGTGCTCGTCGCGTCCGCTATTGCGAATCGCAGGACCAGTCACGCGTCCCAGATGCGACCGATCATCGCGATGTACCTGGTCGGCACGGTCGCCGCCGCGCTGATTGCCGTCGTGGCCAGCAGCATATTCCCGACAACGCTCGCGCTTGACGTTCCCGAAGCGACGCAAAGCGCGCCGCAGGGCATTGCTGAAGTGCTCGAGACCCTGCTTGAACGCCTGGTCGATAATCCGATCAATGCCCTTTTGACCGGCAACTTTATCGGCATCCTGGTCTGGGGCGTACTGCTCGGACTCTTTTTGCACCGTGCCGCAGACACAACGCGCACGGCGCTGCATGACCTGTCGGACGCAGTGATCGGTATCGTTCGTATCGTCGTGCGTCTCGCGCCGATCGGCATTTTCGGTCTCGTCGCAGGCAACCTCGCGAAAGAAGGACTTGGTGTGCTTGCTGACTACGCGCACTTACTTGCAGTGCTGATCGGCTGCATGCTCATAGTGGCACTGGTCGCGAATCCGCTCATCGTCTGGGTCAAGACCCGCCGCAATCCGTACCCGCTGGTTTTCACGGCGTTGCGTGAGAGTGGCATCGTCGCATTCTTCACGCGCAGTTCCGCGGCCAATATCCCGGTCAATCTTGGTCTCTGCGAACGCCTCGACCTGGAAGAAGACACATACGCGGTGTCGATCCCGCTTGGCGCAACCATCAACATGGGCGGCGCTGCGATTACGATTACGGTTCTGACACTGGCAGCGGCACACACCCTTGGCATCAGTGTCGACCTGCCTACGGCATTATTGCTGTCGGTCGTTGCGGCATTGTCGGCCTGCGGAGCTTCCGGTGTTCCGGGTGGTTCGCTGTTGCTGATCCCGCTCGCCTGCGGACTGTTTGGTATCCCTTACGAGGTGGCCATGCAGGTCGTCGGTGTCGGCTTCATCATCAGCGTGTTGCAGGACTCGGCCGAAACTGCACTCAACAGCTCGACGGACGTCGTGTTTACGGGTGCCGTCGCTGCTAAGACGAATCCTACGGAATAGCGTCCAGCCAGTCGTTCAATGCGGCTGCGATCTCGTCCGGTGAGTCTTCCTGGATGAAGTGAGTGCCCTTGACGGTAACTTCGGTCTGGTTCCTGAGAGAACGGCAGAACTCGCGCTGCCGCCCGACCAGGATTGCGCCGGGCTCTGCGTTGACGAACAACTTGGGTATGTCCGATTCCTTGAGGTACCCGGCGTAGGCTTTCGCAATCGCTGCGACGTCCGCAGGTTCACCATCCAGCGGGATCTGGCGCGGCCAGGTCAGGGTAGGGCGACGGTCCTCGCCCGGGTTCTCGAACGGGCGCCGGTAAACGGCCATTTCCTCGTCCGATAACTCACGCATGATCGAGCCGGGCAACACGCGTTCCACGAATACGTTTTTCTCCAGCACCATCTGCTCGCCAGCTTCGGAGCGAAAGCCCTGGAAGATCGGTCGCACCATCTCGGGCCAGTCTTCCCAGCTCACAGGGCAGGGGATACCTTCCATGTAGGCGATGCCTTTTACTGCATCCGGATGATCCATCGCCCAGTTGAAGCCCAGGGCTGATCCCCAGTCGTGAATCACGAGCGTTACGTTGTCACGTACGCCCAGTTGCTCCCACGCGGCGAACAGGTAGTCACGTTGTTCTGCATAGGTGTAACGATCCGGGCCGGAATTTTCGAGCTTCTCGGAATCGCCCATGCCGATCAGGTCGACCGCGATACAACGTCCCCGGTGAGCCAGCTGCGGCATGATGTTGCGCCACAGGTAGGACGAGGTCGGATTACCGTGCTGGAATACGATCGGATCGCCTTCGCCCATCTCGACATAAGCCATGCGCTTGCCGCGCACGTCGATATACTTCTTCGGGTGTTCCTGCGTTGAGATCATCGAGGTCTCCCTGCTACATTGGGCCAGCTTACCAACGGGGACACCGATGGACAAAAACAAACGTCTCGCGTACTGGCGTGCGAATCTCAGGCTTGTCGGCCTGTGCCTCGCAATCTGGTTTGTCTGTTCCTATGGCTTCGGAATCCTGTTCGTCGATGAACTGAACTCGATTCGATTCGGCGGATTCCAGCTTGGCTTCTGGTTCGCACAACAAGGCTCAATCTACATTTTTGTCGCGCTGATCTTCTTCTATGCCTGGCGCATGAACCGCATTGACCGCGAACACGACGTGCATGAGGACTGAGCCATGAGCCTGCAGATGCTGACATGGATTGTCGTGGGTTTGAGCTTCGCCCTGTATATCGGAATCGCGATCTGGTCGCGCGCGCATTCGACGGGTGACTTCTATATCGCGGGCAAGGGTGTATCGCCGCTGGCGAATGGCATGGCGACTGCCGCGGACTGGATGAGCGCGGCGTCGTTCATCTCGATGGCCGGACTTATCGCGTTCCTTGGCTATGACGGTTCCGTGTACCTGATGGGCTGGACCGGCGGTTACGTGCTGCTCGCACTGCTGCTGGCTCCATACCTGCGCAAGTTCGGCAAGTTTACGGTGCCGGAGTTCATCGCCGAGCGTTACTACTCCAAAGCGGCGCGCATCGTGGCGGTTATCTGCCTGATTTTCATTTCATTCACTTACGTCGCCGGGCAGATGCGCGGCGTCGGCATCGTGTTCTCGCGTTTCCTCGAACTCGAAATCGAGTGGGGGCTGCTCGTCGGCATGGGCGTGGTTTTCGTCTACGCGGTGCTCGGCGGTATGAAAGGCATCACCTACACACAGGTCGCGCAGTACTGCGTGCTTATCTTTGCGTACACCGTCCCGGCCGTATTTATCGCAATCCAGCTTACGGGCAACCCGATACCGCAGCTCGCTTTTGGCAGCGAAGTCGCGGGCAGTGGTACGGCACTGCTCGACAAGCTCGACGACATCGTGACGTCTCTCGGCTTTAACCAGTACACGTCCGGCACCAAGAGCCGCATTGACGTGTTCTGTATCACGCTGGCCCTGATGGTTGGCACGGCTGGCCTGCCGCATGTCATCGTGCGTTTCTTCACCGTGCCGAAAGTCCGCGACGCGCGCGTTTCGGCGGGTTGGGCATTGCTGTTTATCGCGATTCTCTATACGACGGCGCCGGCGGTCGGGTCGATGGCGCGTTACAACATGATCGATACGATTCAGCCGGGCGAAACAGGGGCCGCGGACGGCAATCTTGCATACGACGAGCGCCCGGACTGGTTCCGTACCTGGGAAGAGACGGACCTGATCTCGTTCGAAGACAGGAACGGTGATGGCCGCGTGCAATATTACAACGACGCCAATCCCGCGTTTGCAGAGCAGGCGGCCGCGTATGGCTGGCAAGGTAACGAGCTCAGCGTTGATCGCGACATCATGGTGCTGGCAAACCCGGAGATCGCCGGACTGCCCGACTGGGTAATCGCGCTGGTCGCGGCCGGCGGGGTCGCAGCCGCATTGTCGACGGCAGCAGGCCTGTTGCTCGTTATCTCGGCGGCGATCTCGCACGACCTCATCAAGGGGATCTTCGTACCCACAATTTCGGAGAAGAAAGAGTTGCTGGCCGGCCGCATAGCAGCTGCGATTGCGATCATGATCGCCGGTTATCTCGGTTTTGATCCGCCTGGGTGGGTCGCACAGGTCGTCGCTTTCGCGTTCGGTCTCGCCGCTGCGTCACTGTTCCCGGCTATTCTGCTCGGCATCTTCTTCAAACGTATTAATCGCGAAGGCGCGATAGCAGGCATGCTTACGGGGCTGCTGTTCACCTACGGATACATCGAATGGTTCAAGGGGTTGTTCCTGAAATGGGCTGGCGCGCCGTACGGTGAGAATATTGCCGAGAACTGGCTGTTCGGTATCTCACCGGAGGGCATCGGTGTGATCGGAATGATCCTCAACTTCGTCGTTGCGATTACGGTCAGTTACCTGACAAGTGCGCCGCCGGAACGCATTCAGCACATGGTCGAGAACATTCGTATTCCACGTCACCTGGAAACACATCAATGAGACAGTTCCTGATTCCCGCATTGCTAGCGTTCGCCGCCACCGCAAACGCCGGTCCGTTCAATGACGACGAGCAACGCATGATTGAGTGGATTGATGCCCACACCGAAGAGGCAATCGCCTTGCTCGAGGAAACCGTGAATATCCCGAGTGGCACGCTGAACCAGGATGGCGTTCGTGCAGTCGGTGCGGTCATGCAGCGCGAACTGGATGCGCTGGGGCTGGCGACCGAATGGATCGAAATGCCGCCGGAGCTGCAGCGCGCGGGCCACCTGTTCGGACGCAAGGACGGCAGCGGCAGGAAGCTGTTGCTTATTGGTCATCTCGACACCGTATTTGAGGAGGAAGACGGTACCCGCCCGTACGAGACAGACGGCGAAGTGGCAACCGGTCACGGCGTCTACGACATGAAGACCGGCAACATGATCATCGTCTATGCGTTGCGTGCATTGCAGGAAGTCGGCGCGCTCGACGACATACCCGTCGTCGTCGCCTATACCGGGGACGAGGAAAAATACGGTCGGCCGGTCGAGGTTTCGCGCAAGCACCTGATCGAAGCGGGCGAGTGGGCGGATATTGCGCTGGGATTCGAGGAGGCCATGTTCTTCGACCACACCGACTGGGCAACAGTTGCCCGTCGCAGTTCCAGTCGCTGGGTGCTGACAGTCGAAGGCAAGCAATCGCACTCCTCTGATATTTTCAGTGATCACGTTGGTGCCGGTGCGATCTTCGAAGCCAGTCGCATTCTCAACGCTTTCTATGACGAAGTCCGGGGTGAGCAGCACCTGACATTCAACGCGGGCACCGTTCAGGGTGGCACGGAAGTTGAGTACGACCCGGCGCAGAACCGTGGCAGCACGTTCGGCAAGACCAATGTCGTGCCTCGCAAGGTAGTCGTGCACGGCGGCATTCGCGCGATTACACAGGACCAGCTGGATCGCGCCCGCCAGAAAATGCGCGACATCGTCGAGGAAAATCTGCCGCATACAAGCGCGAGCATTAAGTTCGACGACGGCTATCCGCCGATGGCGCCGACTGATGGAAATATCGCGCTCGCTGAAATGCTGTCCGAGATCAATGTGCTGCTCGGGCGCGATCCCATGCAGATGCTTGATCCGTCGCGTCGCGGCGCCGCCGATATCTCGTTTGTTGCTCCGTATACTGACGCGCTGGCCGGGCTCGGTGGTATAGGTGGTGGCGGTCATACACCGGATGAATTTGTGCGTCTTGATTCGTTGCCACTGGCAATCAAGCGTGCTGCAATCCTTATCTACAGGATCAGCAAGACCGAAGATTGACGCGATGGGGCACGACCATTCACACGAACACGATCATGACCACGATCATGATCATGCGCATGTCAGCGAGGCCAACGAGAAGAACCTGCGTCGCGTCCTGATCGCGCTGGTGCTGACCGGCGGCTTCATGGTCGTCGAAGTCATCGGCGGCATAATTTCCGGATCACTGGCACTGCTTGCAGATGCCGGACACATGCTGACCGATACGATGGCACTGGCGCTGGCCGCAATGGCATTTCATGTCAGCAAGCGTCCACCGAACAGCAAACTCACTTTTGGCTACCAGCGCTTCCAGATTCTCGCGGCTTTCGTCAATGGGCTCAGTTTGCTGGCTATCGTCGGCTGGATCCTGATCGAGGCAATCGACCGCTTCCTGAATCCGAACGAAATTCTCGGCGCAACCATGCTCGTCGTTGCAACTGCCGGTCTCGTGGTAAACCTGATTTCCTTCGCCGTATTGCATACGGGCGACCAGGATAATCTCAATATTCGTGGGGCTGCACTGCATGTAGCGGGCGACCTGTTGGGATCCGTCGCGGCAATCGTCGCGGCACTCGTCATTATTTACACAGGCTGGACGCTGATCGACCCGATTCTGTCGGTCGCCGTTGCCGCTCTTATTCTGAAGAGCGCGTGGTCACTCGTTAAGCGCAGCGCGCACGTGCTGCTGGAGGGTGCCCCCGAATGGCTTGATCGCGAAGCGATGCAGGAGCGACTGGTCGCCAGCGTGCCGGGCGTTGGCGAGATCCACCACATTCACATCTGGGGGCTGACGCCGCAGCAGCTCATGGCGACGATGCATATGACGCTCTCGGACAAGGCGACCAGCCAGACCGAGGTGCTGCGTGACGCCAAGCAGTTCCTGAAGAGCGAGTACGGTATCGGCCATGCGACCATCGAGGTCGATGTGGATGGCTGTTCAGATCAGTAGTCGTCTGTTGGCTTGACGACGCCAATATACGGCAGGCTGCGATTCTGCTCGGCGTAGTCGAGTCCATAGCCGACCACCCATTCATCACCGATATCGAAGCCGAGATAGTCGACCGTAACGTCGACCTCTGCGCGTTCAGCCTTGCGAACCAGGGCCGCTGTCTTGACAGAGGCCGGGTTGTGCGACTCGAGCAGGCCGGTCAGGTATTTGATCGTGTGACCTGTGTCGACAATGTCTTCGACGATGAGCACATGCTTGCCTTCGATACTGCCGCGCACGTCCATGACGAGTCGCACGGCACCTGTCGAAACACTGCCGGTGCCATAACTCGATACGGCGATAAATTCGATCGTGCGAGGAATTGAGAGGCGACGCGACAGGTCGGCCAGGAAGATGAAGGAACCTTTCAGGACGCCGATCATGACGAGGTCATCGCAGTCTGCGTAGTCCGTCGAGATCTGAGCGGCCAGCTCATTGACGCGAGCCTGGATTTCATCTTCCGGAATCAGGACTTCGGGATCGGATACGTTCATGTCTCAATCCGTGCGGGGATTGCGGTATGGTACCGCCAGAATGAAAAGAACCATAGCAATTGCGGGCAACATGGGGGCAGGGAAGTCGACACTGGTCGAATTCCTGCATCGCACCTATGGCATTTCGCCATTCTATGAGCCCAACGACGAGAACCCATACCTCGCGGATTTCTACAAGGACATGAAACGCTGGGCATTCCAGTCGCAGCTCTACTTCCTTTCCAACAAGTTCCGCCTGCACCAGGAGTTGGATCGCCAACCGGGCGTCGTGGCACTCGATCGCACAATATTCGAGGATGCGGAGATTTTCGCGACCGCGTTGCACCAGATGCGCAAGATCAACAAGCGCGACTGGGAAACATACCAGGGCCTTTATCATGCGATTCTTGACGCGATTCGTCCGCCGGACCTGATGATCTACCTGCGTTGTTCGATGCGGACTCTGCGCCAAAGGATTCGCCTGCGCGGCCGCAAGATGGAGCAGGATATTCCGCTCAGTTACCTGAAGCGACTGGACCGGAATTACGAAACCTGGATATCGAACTACGATATGGGCGAGGTCCTTGTTCTTGAGACCGATCAGCTCGATTACATCCATGATCTCGTACACAAACTTGATGTTATGGAGCGCATCGAGGCGATTCTGCCGGACGAGATTGGCAAGCCGCAGTGTTGAATCGATGAGCGATCGGAAACTGCGTTGGAAAAAAGTCGCCAGCAAGCGTGGCCCAAAGTTGCCGCTATTTGATGTGCGCTACGACCAGCTTCGCCATCCTGAATCAGATGCTTTATTCACCCGGCTGGTTTTCGAATCAGCTGACTGGGTAAATGTCGTCGCAAGAACGAAAGATGGCCTGTTGGTTATGGTCGAGCAATATCGATTTGGCATCGAAGACCTGACGCTGGAACCGGTGGGCGGGCTCGTCGACGAGGGCGAGGAACCGATCGAGGCTGCGAAGCG
Organism: Woeseiaceae bacterium; assembly: GCA_965224725.1. Lineage (GTDB taxonomy): Bacteria > Pseudomonadota > Gammaproteobacteria > Steroidobacterales > Woeseiaceae > UBA1847. The sequence continues at coordinate 1,395,979 of CBDCZZ010000002.1, read as the reverse complement.
GGAGCTACTGGAAGAGGCCGGTTTCGGCGGCGGCGAGTGGCGATCCTTAGGGCATGTGCAGGCGAACCCGGCGATTCAGAATAACCTTTGTCACCTCTGGTTCGCAGACGGCGTCGAGAAGGTTGGAGATCAACAGCCAGATTCCGGGGAGGCAATTCGCATCCACCTGATGACGCTCGAGGAGGTGAAGCTGGCAACCACCGACGGAAGATTTCTCCATCCGTTGGGACAGGCGACATTCGCAAGAGTGTTCGATATCTGGGATCAGTCGTTGAGCGGCGAAACTTAAAGTGATTTCGAGGTAATCCGCCACGTGGCGGACGCTATTTGCGAAAGTTAAAGTGGTTTCGAGGATGGTTTACCCCGGAGGGCACGTAGTCAGCGGAAACGTCGGCTTTTCCGATAGCCGCTGCTTAAAGTCGCCATCGCGAACAACCGCTTCCGCAGCCAAGAGTGGTCATTCTCTCGGTTCAATAATGTCCCTCGGGTTTTACCCCGATACCACGGACGGTTGAGTTAAGTTCGATTCCTTCAGTTTGAGTGCTGCCATCTTTCGCCGCCTTCTCGGATTGTAGAAGCACTCGATGTAGTCAAAGATATCCGCTCTTGCATCAGCATGCGAGTCGTAGCGACGACGGTTGACGCGCTCGCGTTTCAACATGCCGAAGAAGCCCTCGCAGGCTGCGTTATCCGCACAGCTGCCAACGCCACTCATTGAGCAGGTCAGGTTATGACCTTTGAGAAAGCGTTGATACTCGTCACTGGTAAATTGGCAGCCACGGTCGCTATGCAGGATCACTGGTTGTCGCGACTCTCGTTGCCACAACGCCATGAGCACAGCCTGCAGCACCAGCTGCCGATTCTGGCAGCGGCTCATCGACCAGCCGACCACGATCCCTGAGTACAGATCGACGACCACGCACAGATACAACCACAGGCCGCCAACGACAGGGATGTAGGTAATGTCAGTCACCCACTTGGTGTTCGGCTCATCAGCCGCAAAGTCACGAGCCAGGTGGTTTTCCACATTGTCCGGTCGTGTTCCTGACTTCTTGTTGCGGTGCTTCTTTTTGCAGGGAATGCCCTTCAGGCCGTCCACGTGCATCAGTCGGGCAACGCGATTCAGGCTCGCGGTCTCGCCCTCGTCACGCAGATCCTCCCAGATCCGGCCCGCACCCAGGACATTGTCACTCTCCTCATGCAGGACACGGATGCGTTCCAGCAAGCGTTGGTTCTCTCTTGCGCGAGGACTCATCGGACGATCACGCCAGCCGTAGTAGCCACTGGGTGACACCTTGAGACAACGACACATCAGTCTTATCGGATAGGCTTCGCGGCAACGGTCGATGACCCGGTACTTCACTTCGGGTCTTTCGCGAAGAACGTTGCCGCTTCGCGCAAAAAATCTCGTTCCTTCTTGAGCCGCGCATTTTCACGCTTCAGGGCCGCCATCTCTTCGTCTCGAGCGACGCCCTGGCCGAGAAAGGCCTTTGATCCATTGGCCGCCATCTCCCGCTGCCAGCGTGTGATCATGTTCGGATTGACGCCCAGCTCACGACCGATCTGGGCCTTGGTTACACCTGGCTGATTCGCCAGGGCAACGGCTTCACGTTTAAACTCTGCTGAGTAATTTCTTCTTTTTGGCATGACGCTCCTCCACGGCCATTATCGGCCTTTTCGAAAGCGTCCGCGATAAAGGGGTTAAACCCATTCTTGTCTTTTTACTACGGCGTAGAATTGAATATCTTCATTGCGCGTGCGCAGGTGCCTCAGCCTGCGGGAATCGCTTTTGTTCTCGTAGGTCTACTGGTTTTCGCGACTTACGCGGCTGATGATCTCAAACGTATCGGACTGTGGATCGTCGTGGGTATTGGCATTGCCGGAATTATTGGGGCTGTTTTTTACACCTACTACCTACTTCAAAGACAAAAGGCTGGCCTGTACTTTAGCGATGCGGAGCCGCCTCGAAACGCCTACATCACGGGAGCGGCGTTTGCGTCTTATCTACTGACGATAGTTAGTCTGACGGTAAGTCGCTTGCGGGGATCGTACGACCGCTAATGGCCGAGTCCTGAAGTTTTTCCAGGTGCGATTTGAACGACAGCTCTTAGCAGGAGCAGACGATCGATCACGATGTTTCCGCGGAAACGTGCCTGACCGACCGGAATGCCCTGGTTAGCTGACCGTCGATTGAACTGTTGTAAACTGTCGTTCTTTGACCCCAAGCGGCCATTCGCGCATTTCGTTTTTCAGTACGATATTTATGAAAGAAGGCGGCTTTCCATACTGCGTTCCTGACAAACGTGAGTTGACTTCAAGCGAACTCGCGCTGCTCGAATACCTGTTGCCGCAAGTGGATGATGTGAATGTCGCAGCTGACGAATTAATGGTCGTGGCGCGATGCGGTTGCGGCGCGTGTCCGACTGTTTTCTTTGGCAAATCAATGGAAGACTCGCCGATCACAAGCCGGGATTCGCAAGCAAACATGGATTGGTCAGGTCGAGCTGAGAACGGCACGTTAGTGGGAATCGGTATCTTCACAAAGGACGGAATGCCCACTGAGCTCGAGGCTTGGTCTGTGGATGGCGGCGATGTCGAAGCATGGCCACCGATAGACGCGATTCGACGTTCGTAATGGCTGGTTCTGGCCGAGAGGCGAAGTTTCCCCAGTTGGTGGCTGAACGACTGCTTTTCGAAAGAGCGGAAATCTAAGTTTGGATTTTCGTTGATTGGCACACGAACGACTCCTTTGCCTGGCATAGCTGCCGGTGGCCTGGAATGCGTTACAATCTCCGCTGTTGACCCTAAGGCGCCGTTCGCCTTATGGCGTAATCTCGAAAGGAAGATCAATTGAAGAAAGCGATTGAACGCTACGTCATTTGGCTAGCGCCAGCACTTATTTTTCAAGCGTGGGCATACTCGTACAATGATGGATATGTTCCCGACGTCGAAGGGATGTTTGCAGAGCCTTCTGAGTTCTCGCTTTTCGAGGCGCTAATTCCCAGTGTTTTGGCTATGGTCGGATACTACCTTCCGGGAGTCGTCACAGCCATCTGGTTGGTGAAGAACTCCGAGGGGTCGCTTGGGATGAAACTGGTCTGGGCCGTTGCAGGGTTCTTCTTGGAGTATTTCGCTCTAATCCCGTTCATAGGCTCGCTGCTCTTTGCTAACGAGTCCGACGAGAAACGACAGGCTGCCTGACCGTCCGGTTCTGGCCGTGAAGCGACCCATTGCGTCCGCCAAAACTTGCCGTTCGAACGACCGCTAATTTTGAGAGCTGACGCTCAGCCATCAGAGTCCAGTGTTGACCCGGATTAGCCGCTTTAGTGACTCACGGGGTGGTACCGGTAGTTCTTAATTATTCAGGACTCCAATGGCCGAATCCGTGGTTGCTAGAGACGCTTCAAGTTGCATTTGGGTGGATCAGTCGATCCGAAATCCGGCAGCTCGGAGTAACCTCGCGCTACGATCAAACTCTTCCCTGTTCGCGTAGGTCATAACAACTTCAAACTCGCCTGTGCCGCGTCGAAACCAGTCGAGTTGCAATGCAGAGCCGTTCCGTTCGAGGCCTTCTATAAACGCTTCGGCGCGATACGGTTCGCCGAAAGTGACCAGCGTCGACTGGCCAATGTCCGAGTAAAGCGTATCGGGGGTTGGCGTACCGGTCGCGCCGTTGCCGAGAACGTAGTTCAGGTGTCGATAGATATAGCCTGAATACCAGACTGCACCGGAGGGAATCGGACCCTGTGACTTAATGCGACCGGGACCATAGTTGTACGCGGCCAGTGCCAGGTGCAGGTTGTTGTCGTATCGCTCCAGCAACTCGTTGAGATAACGGGCGCCTGCATCGATATTTTTGCATGGTTCGTAGAGTTCACTGAGACGATAGATGCCTAGATGCTTCGCCGTACCTGGCCACTGAATCTGCATCACGCCATGCGCATTGGCGCGTGATCTGGCCATCTCATCGAAGTCGCTTTCGCCGCGTGCTACAGCGAGTAGCAGCGATTCGGGCAGACGGTGCTCGAGGGCCGCTGCCTTGAAGCATGTTGCGTGTGGAAACTGCATTGCAGGATTTTCCGCCGAGCGGCTGCTGCGGAATTTCTCCCAGGCAGAATCCAGTTCAACGTGACGCGTGGCAGCATCGGCTGTCATGGCCAGCACGGTCAGAAGTGCCCCGCCGGCGATGATGCTGACTCGTCGCAGCAGGTCGCGGCTATCCACCGGGCATCTCCAGCCCGGTTGCCTCGGAAATTCGTGCCAGTTTGGTGTCGATATCGTTTTCGTCGGTGTAGGCGAACGCGACTTCGTAAACGCCGACTTTCTGTTTCACAACGCGATAGTCGAGCCCGGTCGTGCGTTGCAATTGCTCAATAAAGCCATTGGCTGCGAGCTCGCTCCGAAACGGACTCCAGAATGCGTACCAGTGTTCCTCGACTGCTGTCTCAGTCGCTACGTCAGCGAGTACCGCTTCGACCTCGGCGATTATCGGTTCCGGCACGGCTTCAACCGCTGCTGGTTCTTCGGCGACGGCTAGAGGCTCCGGATTCGCTGGTACCTCCGGTATAGCAACAGGTTCAGGGACGTACTCGACGACCTCTTCAACAACTTGCGGAACCGGTTCCGGTTTGCTCAGGCGCGGTACCCCGAACGCAAACAGCAGGAAAGCAATTGCGAGAGCTGAACCACAAAGAATTCCGATGACACGCGTCATAGTGTTCTCCTACATCACGTCGCGAACCTGGAGAGCCCGCCAGTCGAGGTGGCGTGCCGAACCGGCCGCAAATTCTGCAAAGTCCTGTAGCCAGGTTTCGAGCTCTGACTCGGTCAGGCCCGGCCGCAACGCGTTCGCGCATCGCTGTGGCAGCTTGTCCATTACGTTCGCCATGTTGCGAGCCATATCTGCATCAGTAATCGCAATGGCGTAGAACGTATCGAGCTCCGGATCGAGCTGCCATTCATAAGCTTCGCGCCATTTCTTTGCGTCAGTGGTCTTGCGTGAAATAGGGAAACTCACGGTTTCGCCCTCGCGTACCACGCGAGCCACGGTCCGATTTCGGCAATCGCCACTGGCGAGACGTACGAGGCCATAGCCGGCCTGGTGCTCCAGGAAAAACACGATGGCGTCGACATTGGCCTTCGAGCGCAACATTGAACACGGCCACTCGCACTCTGCGATGTTTGCGGGGCCCGTGATGGACAATGGTCCGATCAGGCCATCGGCTCCTGCAGTCGGCACCGATACCGAACGCCCAACTTTGAGACTTGCGGGGGCGACGACTGCCGCATTCGTTTCGACCGGCTCCGACTCGATAACAAGCGTCGGACGTGAGGTCTCCGGGAGCAATACATAGGCGCTCGCACTGAGTGCTGATAGTCCATCGGTTTCTGATGTTGGTGTGATGGTCAGCCAGTACTGGTGCAGCCGACCGTTGATCGGATGTGCCTTGCCGCTGAGGACAGCATTGGTCTTTTCAGGATTCCCGGTCAGTACCAGTGCCTGATTATTGGCGAGATTGTTGCCAATGAGCTCGACCGTGCCGGCGAGCGGCGTGTCTTCAGGACCGGCGGCGGGAATGACAATGTAGTCTCCCTCCAGCTGCCGCTGTAGCGTGCAGTTGAGGCTATGCGCGAGGTGTGCTGCGAGAAGGTCGGTCTGTTCGACTGTAAACGGTACTTCGCGCGCCCCGAGAAATGTTTCATCAACCCGTGACTGACGCATGGCCTGACGCTGAATTGTAGTCAGCTTGCCCTGCCAGCGGCGGCCAAATCCTGCGACCCATTCACGCTCACCGAGATCCAGGGCGCGGACGTTGACGGCGTAGCTTCCGTCAAGTTCCTGAGAGAGTTCGATACCAACATGGTAATGCACGTCATCACTTTGGCAGCCCTGCAGTCCGACGGGTTTATTGCCCTGTTGCCAACCGATCGAAATTCCGCCGGAGTCGAGGGCAGACTCCAGCAGGCGATCGCGGATGGACAGTGCGAGTGCATTGGTCGTCGGTGTCGGCGCATTGTCCTGCAATACGACAAACGTGACGGTCTGCCCCTTGAAGCGCGGGTGACTCTGCAGCTGTTGGCGCACGTAGGGTACAAGGCTGCGGTCCATCCAGTGATCCAGGCCTTTCTCGCGCGACTGCGCGGTCGCGGGAATAGCCTGTGCGACGATAATTGTGAGTGCGATCAGCAAATGTTTCATGAGATGGCCTCCCAACGAATGTTGCCGCTTGATTCGATAACGAGTGCGCCGCCGCGATGCTCGCGCATGAGTGTTTCGAGTTGCGTACTTAGCTTGCCGGGCAAAGTGACGCCCCAGCTGACCGAGTCGGCGATAATGCCGGTGCGGGCCAGGGCATCGACGACCGGCATCGGCACTGTCGTGGGTTCCATCTCGTGGAAGCTGTTCGGCGTCGACGCATCCCAGAAACTGATCTTGGAATCGGTAACCGACATACGTCGTGCGCGATCCGCGTCAATCGCATAAACGCCGACCTTGCTCATGGCGACGAGACGCATCAGGGCTGCGTCCGACTCGAAACGTAGCGTGAAGCCTTCCGGTTCCTCTACAGGTGCCGGTGCCTCCACTGGCGGCGGAGGCGCTTCTGCGACTTTGGGCGATTCTTCAACTGGCAATGGAGGTGACTCCTCGATAACCGGTCTGCGTTCGGGCAACGGCTTCGGGATCCACTTCGGCCGTGTCAGTACAACCGCTTCTTCGACCGGTTTCGCAGGTTCGGTACGTACCGGTTCCAGATCCGGCTCGGGAATGAGCGGCACCGGCTCCGGAACGGGTTCCGGCACGCTTTCCACAACATCGGGTTGCGGAACCGGCGTCGGGGTCAACGGCATGCTTTGTACGAGCGCGAATATTGCGACCAGGCACATAAGCAGGATTGCCATGAAGCGCATGACATCGGTTTGCAAATCTGCTGCACCGCCGACATCCGTGTCAGCGGTGCGAGTCAGGGGATAGGAGTAGCGCGACGGCATCAGGCTGCGGGCTCCGTTCGCAGGTGTTGCTCGATACGTTGCAGCGAATCACGCATCTCCGAGGTTTCAGCGCGTGCGGCGGTGTCGTAGGTCGATTGCAGGTCAGTGCCGATCGTAATGGTCTTGTAGACCCGCATCAGGTATCCGCCGACGCCGCCGAAAATCGTGGTCGATAACGCCAGCAGGATGCCTCCGTCAATCATGCGCTCGAGCACCGCAAATGCGCCTTCCTGCACGGCAGTATCGCGATCTCCCAGCGCGAAGATCAACGCGCTGCGCATGCCGATCGCCGTCCAGATGACACCGGTGCCGAAAAACAGCGTAGTCCAGATGTCGGTCAGGTGATCGAGATGCACAATGCGCGTTACGGGCTGTCTGTCAGCGAGAGCCTTACGCAGGCGGCCAAGTGTCATGAAGTAGGCGAGCAGCAATATTGAGAACACCGGAATGGACGAGCCGAGATTCAGGTAGGCCCAGTCGAGCCAGTCGCCCGGCGTTGAGATCAGCGTGTCCTCGAAGTGGATCCAGCCGAGCTTGCTGAATGTATAGAGCACGGCCGAGGCGCCGAGCAGGGTGCCCAGCGCTCCGGCCCCGAGGCCGCGAAGGAATACCGTGGCGCGGCGACTCATCATGTTCAGCGTCCGCTGCTGCTGCAGGCGTTGCAGGTTGCCTCGAGCACAAGCTCGACTTCCTGGAACAGACGATCCGCTCGATAGTAGCTATCTGCGTCACGACTGACTTTCAGCAGGCCTCGCTCCTTGTCGGACAGTTCGCGCTCCATGTCGAACAGCACTTTCTGTTTGTTCGGGCAGGTGTGGGAGCAGTTGTTGTAGTCACCGCGCATCGACATGAACTTCACGTTGAAATAGCGGTTGTAGTAATCCTCGGCCTGTCGGGTCGATAGCAGACCCTTGCCCGAGGCCCAGACGAGGAACTCACTAAACGCGCGCTTGTTCTCAGGCTTTGGGTCGCCTTCCGCAATCGTCAGGAGGTCGCTGTAGTAGCGATCGAAGTGGGTATGGCAGCCGTTCATCAGTGAGGACTGAACAGTATTCATCGCCGCATCGAGGTTGCGTGTCTGCGGGCTGCCGCAGGTTGGCTGAGTCGATGCGCAGCTCGCGAGAAACAGCGTTGCGAACAACAGCAGGGCAGGTAAGCGTAGGTTTGTCATTGTTGCGTCTCCTATTGTTCGAGCGGGCTGCGGTAAACCTCGACAACGCTGCCGGGCGGTGGACCGGCAACCGGTGCGAGCGCCTCTTCATCGCCGAACAGGATCGTCTTCACGCCGCCAACGACTTCGATCATTTCGGGGGTGATGATTCCGAACGACTGGTTGAGCTGCTCCATTAGCGTCGCGCGTGCGATTTCCTGGCGAGTTCGCTGAATCAGCAGGCTGGTCTCCTCCATATCGAGATAAATGTCCGACGCCAGCACCGCAAGCGACTGGTCACCTTTGGCGCCGGACGTGGCGACCAGCTGGTAATACTGATTAAAGCGTTCCGAGAGACGCATGCCGGAGCGTCCGCGAAGCGTGGGGTTGTCTTTTGATTTGGCCGCTGCCGATGAGGTCTTGCCGATCAGCGTTTCCTGCAGCGTCCACGGAGTCATCTTCCTGCCGAGTTCGTTGCGCAGGCCTTTTTCCAGACTGTTTCGGGTGTTGTTCACCGTGTGTTCCATATCCGGCAGGCGTTCTTCCATGATCGTCAGCATCTCGAGGTAGGTAGCGCCGATCTGTCGGGCCAGTCGCTGGCAGCCGGGGTCGTTTTCGGCGCCGTCACACTTTGACTGGTCATACAGTTCGCTTTGCTGGTCCAGCCTGGAGATGACTTCCTGCAAACCGGTTTCCATGTCACGTGCGACATTGCCGGTCTGCTTGAGATCTTCGACGACGGTTGTCGGGAACAGCCGGATTGTCGGCGAGTTCGCATTTGTGTCCGACACGGTCAGGGTGGCGAGCACGGCCAGGCAGACGGCGAGGCTCATCGTTGTTTTGTTCATGTTGCGGTCCTTCGTGCGTCTTATTCGAGGAGCGGGTGCGAGATTGAATCTAACGATCGATCAATGAATGAAAGCTGAACGCCGACTCCGTACATGCCCCTATTGCGCTTGTTAATGCGAATCATTATCATTTCAGAACAGTACGGAAGCGGTTCGGATTTCCACAATGAAAACAGACGGTTACACACTGGCGACACTCGGGAAGGGTGAGCGTTGTGTCATTGAATCGGTTGATGCCAGCGATCCCCAGGTCCAGCGCCTGATGGTGCTCGGACTGGTCGAAGGCGCAGAAGTCGAGCATGCAAGCTCGGCGATCGGCGGCGACCCGATTGAATTCCGGCTGTTCGGCTGCGGTATTTCGCTGCGCCAGGAGCATGCCCGCTGCTTTACCGTCGCGCCAGTGGCCGCTGGTGGCTAAGCCTACCGAAACACGTATCCCAGCCAACGAGATTCGCAACATCCGCCAGGCGGATGCGAGTATCGCTGTCGTTGGTACCCCGAACTCCGGCAAGAGCACGCTGTTCAATCGCCTTACGGGTTTAAGTCAGCGCATCGGCAACTATCCGGGTGTAACCGTCGAACGACACGTAGGCCGGATTGACGCTGGCGATCATGTGGTCGAACTGGTCGACCTGCCTGGTACTCACTCCCTGAGCGCGCATTCAATCGAGGAGCGCATCGCCGTAGATGTGGTTTTCGGGCGCATGCCGGGATCGAGTTCACCTGACGGCGTACTCGCAATTCTCGACGCCACAAACCTTTACCAGGGGCTGTTCCTGATGCAGCAGCTGGTTGAGCTCGAGCGGCCGATGGTTGTCGCGATGACCATGAGTGACGCGGCGGAGCGGGCAGGTCGCGACATCGATGTCGATGAACTGTCGCGTTCGCTCGGCGGGGTGCCTGTCGTTCCCGTCGTCGCTACCACGGGCAGCGGAATCGAGGCACTGCGTCGCGCGATCGGAGAGATGGACACGGTGCCGAGCGCTATCGAAAGCTGGCCGGAGCTCGCGCGCGCTGCCACGACCCTGGGCGAAGCGACGGGTAACGTTCTCAGTCCCGCTGAATGCGGGCGCCTGATAGTTGACGGCGTTACCGAGTACAACTTGGCATCGGCGGAGTTACTTGACGAGGCGGGGAGGCGGAGTCTCGATGCGCTTCGCAGCGAGTTATTCGGCGACGAACCGCCGCTCGCCGAGGAGGCGCGTGCACGTTACAAGTGGGTTCGCGACGTACTCGAACGCACGCAGAAGACAGCGCGTCCATATGTCTCATGGCGCAGCCGCATAACCGATTTCATCAACAGGCCAGTACCCGGCACGATCGGGTTGTTTCTCGTCATGGCGATTGTGTTCCAGGCTGTGTTCGCTTGGGCAACACCTTTTGCCGATGGCATCGACGAAGGTGCCGGCGCTCTCGCGGGCATGGTCAAGGACACCCTCGGTGACGGTGCGCTTTCCAGCCTGCTGGCCGACGGCATTATTGCCGGAGTTGGCAGCGTCGTGGTGTTCCTGCCGCAGATCGTCATCCTGTTCCTGTTTATCATCCTGCTCGAGGACTCGGGCTACCTCGCGCGCGCGGCGTACCTGCTCGATCGTTTGATGCGCTCGGTCGGATTGTCAGGGCAGTCAATCATCCCGATGATCTCAAGTTTTGCGTGTGCTGTGCCCGGCATCATGGCGACCCGGGTAATCCCGAATCGTCGCGACCGAATCGCGACGATTCTCGCGGCACCGTTCATGACCTGTTCGGCGCGCCTGCCGGTCTACGCATTATTGATTGGTGCGTTTGTGCCATCGCAGAGCGTTGGTTTTATGAACCTGCAGGGCCTGGTGCTGTTTGGGCTTTACCTGTTCGGTATCGTCATGGGCATACTGACAGCGCTAGTAATGCGCAAGTCGGCATTGCGCGGCCCGAAGCCATCATTCGCACTCATGCTCCCGGAGTTTCGCCGACCGAATCTGCAGACCGTTTCAATCCAGTTACTCGGTCGCGCGAAGGTGTTCCTGAAACGCGCGGGTACGGTGATCTTCGCTGTGACCGTTGTCGTATGGGTATTGTCTTACTATCCGCGAGCCGATGAGGTATCGCTCGACGGTGACGAGAACCTGGCGGCCGCAGAGCAGATGGAACAGAGCTGGCTCGGACGCGCGGGCAAGGCCGTCGAGCCGGTGTTCGAACCACTTGGATGGGACTGGCGCGTATCGTCTGCCGTTATAGCCAGCTTCCCGGCGCGCGAGGTTGTAGTCGCGGTGCTCGGTACCGTTTATGCCGTGGGTGGCGATGCCGACGAGGCGACCCTCGCGGCACGGTTGCCGAATATCAGGCACTCGGACGGCAGTCCGGTCTTTACGTTGCCGATGGTAATTGGCCTGCTGCTGTTCTACGCACTGTGCCTGCAGTGTGCAGCGACGATCGCGGTTATCCGACGTGAGACAAACTCCTGGCGCTGGCCGATTTTCGCGTGGGTCTACATGACCGGGCTCGGCTATCTAAGCGCGCTGCTCGCGGTCCAGATCGGTAGTTCGCTCTAGGTCAGAGTTCGCGCATCCTGGCGCCGGCTGCAGCCAGTGTCTCTTCGTCTTTTGCAAAGCAGAAGCGTAATCGGGTGCCTGTGAACGGCTGTTCGCAGAAGACAGTCAGGGGAATCGACGCGACTCCGATGTCGCGTGTCCAGGTTTTTGCGAGTTCGTGATCGGCATCAGCGCTGATGTCAGCGTAGTCGAGGATCTGGAAGAACGTACTGCGCGCCGGCTGCCAGCGAAAACGTGATCCCTCAAGTTGCTTGCAGAAGTAGTCACGCTTTTGCTGGTAGAACGCCGGGAGTTCTTCATAAAACTCCGGGTTGCTGACAAGAAAGTCGGCGATGCCGCACTGCACGGGCGTACTGATTGCGAACGTCGTGAACTGGTGCACTTTGCGAAACTCAGCGGAAAGGTAGGCCGGCGCCATGCAGTAGCCAATCTTCCAGCCCGTGGCGTGGAACGTCTTGCCGAACGATGAGATCACCATCGTTCGTTCCCACAATTCGTCGTGCGACAAGAGTGATATGTGCGGCTCGTCGTCGAAGACGATGTGTTCGTAGACCTCGTCGGACAGCAGCAGGCAATCTGTATCACGCACCAGGTCAGTGAGTCTTTGCAGGTCGTCGCGCGACAGGATGGCGCCGGTAGGATTGTGCGGGAAATTCACGATGATGAGCCGGGTTTTCGGCGTCAGCGTTACTGCCAGTTTCTCCCAGTCTATGCCAAAGTCGCTGCCGGTAATCTGCAGCGGTATGTGCTTTGTTATGCCTCCGGCAAGGGTGATCGCCGGTTCGTAAGAGTCGTAAGCCGGGTCGAAAACGATGACCTCGTCGTCGCGCCGTACCACCGCCTGAATAGCGCTGAACAACCCTTCGGTCGCCCCGCAGCAGACGGTGATCTCGGTTTCAACGTCGAGGGTGCGTCCCTGCAATTTCCCGGTTTTCGCGGCAATGGCCTCGCGCAGCGACGGCATGCCCGTCATCGGCGCGTACTGATTTGCGCCATGCGTCAGGTGATAGCTGATTCGGTCCGTTAACGCCGCCGGCGGATCGAAGCTCGGAAACCCCTGCGACAGGTTTATGGCCCCCGTGTCATTGGCCAGCTGGCTCATGACCGTGAATATCGTCGTACCGACGTCCGGGAGCTTGCTCATTATTGTTCTTTTCATGTGCTTAAGTTACTCCAACACGGCCCAAAAAACGACGCGCGGAGCGTGACGTTGCCAGTCCGACGGGTCTAGAATGTCCGTATAACAAGATAAAGAAATATAAGGGGTGTGTGATGAACAGAAGGGGATTTCTTGCTTCCGCCACCGCTGCCGGCGTCGCCGCAGCACTCTACGACTGCAGCGCCTGGGCCGCGCTAACGGCGGTCGAGACCGATGTCGTAGCTGTTACTGGCAATCGGGACGAAATTTCGATTGAGCGAGCTGCGCTCAAGGAACTTTCGGAAAGTCTGCGCGGCAACCTTCTAATGCCGGGCAATGCGGGATACGAAACGGCCCGCAAAGTACTCAACCCGTCAATCGACAAGCGGCCGGCGTTGATCGTGCAACCTGTCGGTGCGACAGATATCCGCCGGGCCGTTGAGTTTGCGAATGAGCGGCAGCTGCTGCTTGCCGTGAAATGCGGTGGCCACAGCTACTCAGGTAAGTCGACCTGCGAAGGTGGCATGCAGATTGATCTGTCGACCTATCGGCATGCTCGCGTTGATGCGTCGGCCAAACGCGCATATGTTGCTGGCGGCAGCCTGCTTGGCGAACTTGATCGCGAAACGATGGCGCAGGGGCTGGTAACCACAGCGGGTACGGTTTCGCACACCGGTGTCGGCGGTCTGACAACCGCCGGCGGGTTTGGTCGCCTCGCTCGGCGGTTTGGACTGGCACTGGATAACCTGCGAAGCGTCGATGTAGTTACGGCGGACGGTCAGTTGCGACGGGCGAGTGCAGACGAAAACGACGACCTGTTCTGGGGTGTTCGCGGTGGTGGCGGCAACTTTGGCGTTGTTACCAACTTCGAGTTTGAGTTGCACGAAATGCAGCGTACCGTGGTTGCGGGCACCATCCTGTATCCATTTGCGCTTGCTCGTGAGGTCTGCGAAGTCTATCGAGACAAAGCTGCGAACGGGCCGGACGAACTGTACTGCGACCTGATGATCATGTCGCCGATGGAAGGTGCGGCCGGAATGGCGGGATTCGAAATTTGTTACTCGGGGCCGGAAAGCAAAGCGGATGCCGTGCTTGGGCCATTGCTCGGTATTGGAGAGCCGGTTATGAATACCGTGGCTGCCAAAGACTACGTTGAGGTGCAGCGATCCTGGGACAATACCGACCCGCGCAACCACGCCGAGTACCTGAAAGGTGGTTTTATCAATGACTTCTCCGACGAACTGATCAACGAATTGCTGGAGAATTTCGAGCCGCAGGACAGGCGCTCCGTAATGGCCTATCTGCAGCAGTCGGGTGGCGCCATTGGCAGGGTGGAAACACCTGCGACGTCGTTTGCACACAGGAAATCTGTTGCCAACATGTTCGTGATCGTTGGTTGGCCGAACGAAGATGCAGCAGAGCCGCACGTTGATTACATTCGCGGCTACTGGGACGCGTTGTTCCCACACACCGATGGCTATTACACGGTGGACACGGCAGACGAATCCGATGAAATTCGGCACGCGAACTACCAGGGTAATTTCAAACGGCTTGTCGAGGTCAAGAAGAAATACGACCCGACCAACCTGTTCCGCCTGAACGCCAATATCCGGATCTGATCAGCAGTCGCGGTACTTGTCGTGCAAGCCGACTCCCGCCGTGATCATCGGCAGGATTTTGGTGATGCGCTGCTGCTTGGAATAGCAGGGCGCGCCCCATTTGATTTCCTCGGTGAGCGCCGTGGACTGCAGGATTTCCCGAAGCCGCTTTAGTTCGTTCTTCCACTGCGGTGAGCTGCCTATGTACTCGGCGACCGACTTTGAGCGCTGCATGGTGACCACCGACGCGGAATGGCGACAACGCGTTTAGTATAGTATGGCCATGGACATGATCTTCACTGTGATCAAGTACATCGTGCTCGGCTTCTTTGGGCTGATCGGTCTGTTGTTCGTGCTGGCGCTGTTATTCGGCAAGCGCATTATCAAGGCCTGGGAATTCGAAGCGGAATTTCGCGATGGGAACGGACGCGAGTTCGGTGAGTTCGACATCGAGATGTCGCGCATTGCGAAAGAAGAAACCGAAGATTCGTTCAAAGCAAAGTTTCGAATGCGGCACCCGACGCTCGGAGCAGGGCAGCGTGTGCAGATATTCCTGGACGATACCCTGGTACTCGAAGGAAACGTCGAAAAGGCCGGTCGTATCTGGTTACGTAACGAATCGATCGTAACGCCGCTAACGACGGCGAGTGCCGGCCAGGTTTGCCGCGTGGTTTACGGTGGCGTCGAGCGTTTCAGCGAGGCGATTGTTCCCGACTAGCTGCCGCGACCTTCATTCAGGCGACGGAGCAGGGCTTCGGCCTGACGCTTGTGCTCGTCCGACTTCTTCGCTTCGTTATAAGCGTCACGCGCCAGGTTGTCTTTGCCGTCGCGTTGCGCACTGATGCCTGCCAGCAAATACAGCCGTTCCGGTTCATCGATGCCGCCCTGTTCGATAGCTTCCAGGTAAGCGTCGTACGCGGCTTCCCAGTCTTCGTCTTCGAAGAAGATATTGGCCAGCATTTCGTAGGTCTTGCCGTCGGGCGCCAGCTCGGCTGCGCGCAGCAGAAATTCTTTCGCCTTGCTCCGCTCGCGTGACAACAGCCAGAGGTCGCCGAGACGCTTGAGCATTTCCGCGTCTGTCTCAATCGACTCGTCGCCCAGGTGGGTTTCGAGCAACCTCGCGGCTTTCTCAGGAATCTCCATCATTCCGTACAGCGCGATCATGCGCTTCAGGTCGGTCGCGCCTTCAAGCAGGCCTTCGTTGTAGGCGATTGTGATTGCGGCGAGCGCCGCCTTCGAATCCTCAAGCTGCAGGAAGTGGCCGGCAAGCAGTCGCCAGTTGTCGGGTTCGTACGGATCGCGTTCGATCATGCCGAGAGCAACAATTTCTGCCTCGCGAAATTTCTTTTGGTTGAACAACACCTGGTAGTAGAGCCGGTACCACGACGGCGATGGTTTCTTCGTTTCGCCAATGGCGATAACGAGCAACTCTTCGGCGCGCGGCAGATTGTCAGTCATGTAGTTGGCGTAACCAAGAGAGAATATCTGCGACGGCTGACGTTCCGCTTCCGTGTTCACGTACCAGTACTCAAGAGCGTCGCGGGCAAGTTCAAACTGGTCGTCGCCAAGAACGATCTGCCCGTATATAAGTTTGATTTCTGCGGTCAGCTGTACGGTCAGGTCCGGTACGGCCAGTGCTGTCTCCAGGACGCGGCGCGCGTCGTCATATTGGTCGAGAAACACATACGTGTGTGCCATGTACTGGTTCACGATCGCGAAGTCGTACGGCTTGTCGGCAGTTTTCTTTGCAAGCTCCTGCAGTTCCAGCAGTGCTTCGCTGTAGTTCTGTTCGTCCCAGAGTTTCTGGACATCCATCATTTTCAGGTATGTCCTGCTCGATGCACCCTGGGCATGGCTGTCCGACGCGCCGGCGAGTGCGAGCAGCGTCAGAGCAATGATTGCCAACAGTTGTCGCATTTACTGATCCGCCATGACGAAGGTGATCTTGGTGTAGGTGACAACCCGGATCGGTTTGCCATTCGCAAATTGTGGCTGGTACTTGAACTTGGACGCAGCGCGTTTTGCGGCGCGCTCGAAAACCCCGGGTGGCTCGGCGCGCAACACTTCGGGATCTTGAACCGAGCCGGTCTCGTCCACTGTGAAGCGCAGCAGTACATACCCCTCTGTACCGCGAGCCAGCGCCGACATCGGGTACTCGGGCGGAACGCGTACCAGCGGAGTCAGTTCGCGAGCAATTGCGATGTCTCCGCCAACACCAAGCTCTATGTTGATGTCCGGGACGTTAATCGACATGCCGCTCATGGAGGAGTCGGCAGCATCGGCAAGCCTGCGAAGATCCTGCTGCATTTCCTTGGGTGGTTTCTTCGGTGCCTTCGGGTCCCTGCGCGAACGAACCTCACGGGATTGTTCCTGCATGCGGATGAAGTTCGCGATGTCGATGTTGTCGGCGTCGGTCAGGCGGATTCGCTTCATGCCGACCATCAGTTCTATTGCTGTGAACATCAGGATGTTCACGATAATCGCCGCCAGAATGATGACAGGAGTCTTGGCGGAATCGAGGGTCATCGCATGCCGTCCGGCGTCGCAGC
Source organism: Woeseiaceae bacterium (assembly GCA_965224725.1). Classification (GTDB taxonomy): domain Bacteria; phylum Pseudomonadota; class Gammaproteobacteria; order Steroidobacterales; family Woeseiaceae; genus UBA1847. The sequence goes on along the minus strand of CBDCZZ010000002.1, from coordinate 1,379,175 downwards.
AACGGCGACGTTCTCGACACCGGCAAGGCGCGTCTGGTCGAGGACTTCGATGACCAGTCCGGTCTTCGACTTGTCATCAGCGAGAATGACTACGGCGCCTTCCGGGTTCTCGGCATGCAGTCGTTCTACATGGCCGCGAACACTGCGCGGGTCAACGCGCTGGCGGTCGATCCAGACTTCATCATTCTCCGTTACGGCGATCATGATATTGGCCTGCTGTTGTGTCTGCGCTGTGCGTGCGCTCGGTCGTTCGATTTCGACGCCGGCTTCCTTGATGAAGGACGCGTTGACCGCGAAGAAAATCAGCAGGATGAACACCATGTCTATCAATGGTGTGATGTTCATCGCCGTTGGGCCGGCTTCGGATTTCAGGTGGTCTTTGGTAGCCACTTAGTCTCCCTCCACGAGTTCCGTCTCGAAGCGCAGCGCGAGGTTTGAGCTGCGGCTCTCGAGATCGGACACGAAATACAGTCCGGACAGGGCGGTGAACAGCCCTGCCATTGTCGTAACCAGTGCTTCGGATATTCCGGACGCCATACCGCGTGTGTTGCCGGTACCGAATACTGTGATTACCTCGAATACCTTGATCATCCCGGACACGGTGCCGAGCAGGCCGAGCAACGGGAGGATGCCCGTCAGCGCTTGCAACGCCTGTAGATTGCGATTCGACTCGGCTGTGAGTTCGGCGACAATCGCGTGGATGCGACGAAATCGCATGTCTTCGTCGAGGCCCTGGCGACTGACGAACCAGTCCTCGCGCAGGCGCGTACGCACATCGTCCATCTGACGGTAGTGGAACCAGTAGCGTTCGATAATCAGGATCCAGAGCAGGATCGAAGCAAACAGGATCGCCCAAAGTGTCAGGCCTCCCTGCTCGAACAGGGCAGAGAGGCCGTCAATGTAGTCGGCCCAGTTCACGCTGCCTCGACAGTTTCGGTGCGAGTCAGCAGATCGCTGGCGTACTTACCGAGCCGTTCGATCAGGCGGTTTGCACGGCCCGTCAGCATGCTGTGGAACAGTACCAGCGGAATCGCCACGGCGAGACCCAGCTGCGTCGTAATCAGTGCCTGGGAAATACCGCCGGACATGAGTTTGGGATCACCGGTGCCGAACAGTGTGATTGACTGGAATGTCTCGATCATGCCGGTCACGGTGCCGAGCAGTCCGAGTAGCGGGCTGACAGCGGCAAACACGGCAACCGTCGCGAGGCCGCGATTAAGGTATGAGGATTCCTCGGCGAGCGCTTCGTCGAGGCGAATGCCGAGTGAAGCCATACTTTCCTCGTCGTTTGCTGCTGCAATCAGTTTCAGGCGGCCAAGCGCATTCTTGTTACTGGCTTCCTTCGTAATGGCTTGTTTATCGACAGCGCGTCTTGCGGAGAGCAGCCCGAAGGCGCGTATGACAATAATGATTACGCCGATCGCACCGAGGACGAGAATGAGGTAGCCGATCGTTCCGCCCTGGCGAATGCGTTCCTTGAGGTCCGGCGACTGCACCATCAGGCTCAGGATTGCGCCTTTTGATGGGTCGAGTGCCATGGCAACGACGCCGGACTCAGCACCTTCGAGTTCTTGGGCCATGGACTGGAATCGCGCGGGTGGCTGCCGGCTGAGCTCGACAAGTTTGCCGCTCTCAGGGAGGTATCGAAGGAACGCACCGTCGCTGACAGAAGTGAAGACGCCGGCGCGCGTAACCTGTTTTTCGAGCTCGTCGCCCTGTGGTGTGATGACCACTGCCGGAAACCGGACCACCTTGCCGGATTCGGCGATCTCGGTCATGACGGTTGTCCAGAGGGTCTTGATGTCCTCGATGGTCGGTGTCTTTTCTCCTTTGCCGATATCCTGCAGGAATGTTGAGCGGTCCTTCTGCTCGGCGGCGACCAGCGATGCGTCGAGTACGTTGTCGGCGCTGAGCGCCGTTTGCCGGACGATAGCAAACAGGTCGTTCAGGTCACCGGCACGTTCTTCGAGTGTTGCTTCGTACTCGGTGAGTGTCTTCTCGTTGCCTTCGTAGGAAGTGCGCAGGTTATCGGCACGGCGATTGGCGGCAGCGAGCAGCCGGCGTGCCTCATCGAGCAGGTCACGTTGTGCGGCCTGGTCGGCGAGGAAGCGGTCGATTCGCTGTTCGTCGTGTTCCGCTTCGCGGAGGGCTTCGGCGCGTACCGATTCAACCAGTTCGTCGACGTCACGTGAGTCCGCGAATACGGGTGGCGTGATGATCAGTAGTGCAGCTAGCAGCAGTCTTGATTTCATTGTCGATTCTCCGGTGCCGGGATGGGCAGGCGGATCAGGTCTGGCGGCAATTGTTTGCGTGCGATCCGGATGGCACGGTCGAGCGATTGGCGGTATTCATCGTCGAGTACGACCCAGTCGTCGCGGGAGTTGTCCCAGAAGCCGATTTCCAGTCCGTCGAGGGTCATGTAGTAGAGGCCGAGGCGGCCGAAGCGCAGGAACGCGACGGTGCGGGTCTCATTGTTGAAGGTCATTTCGCCTTCATAGGCTTCGATCGTGTGACCGTATTCGAGCTCGATCTGGTATGCCTCGGTAACGCGACGGTATTTTTCCGATGTCGGCACTTCGGGGCGAGCCATCAGTTTCTGCAGCTCGGAGATTCGAAGGTTGCGTTCTTTTTCCAGATACGGGATGTCGATCGAGACGAACTCGTCGAGGACTTCGATCATGCGCACGATGAGCGGCAGGATGCGACGTTTGGTGATTTCGATCTGCTGGAACTGTCGTTCGTAGTCGGCGATCTCAACATTCTGCGTGGCGACCAGCTGCTCGAGTTGCTCGTTGTACGCGTCGAGATCTGCGACCTGCGACATCGTGCTGCGATATTCGTTGAGCAGTTCGCGCGTCTCGTCGTCAAGAGCATTGATTCGATTCTGTACGTCCGCGCTGCTATTGAGACTGTCCGTCTGCGTACGCATGGCCTGGTCAACCTGGTCCTGCGCCAGCACTGGTGCGGAAGCAACCAGGGTAAGCGCAGCCAACAGAACAGGAGCTTTGGGTGTTCGCATGAGCATCTCCCCTGATTGCGATGCCAGTGTTCTTCTGAGCGCAATTTCATTCTAGGGAGCCAACCATCACATAGGCCTCGTGGATATTACCTAACCCGCTTCGCTCACCGAAAAGGGTCCGGTTCCGACGAGCAGGGTCCGGTTCCGACCGTTAAGGTCCGGTTCCAATGATTGAGGTCCGGTTCCGATGATTGAGGTCCGGTTCCGCGGATTTTCAACCGTAAGATGGATAGTTGGTTTTGACGACCTTTTCGACGAAGTCGGCGCTGCCGACGGGCAAGCCGCCAGAAGTGCTGTCTCGAAACAGTTTAAGGATCGATTTGGATGGGGCGGAATCGAGAAGTTCTCTGTATACCTGAGTTCGGCTCGGCAGATCCTTTCCGAGTGCGGTGTAGAGGTCGTGTGGGACCAGCAGGTCGTTGCGCTCGCCCAATGCGTTCGAACGACAGCTACTCCATATGTAATCGATCGGTGAGTTTACGATGCTCGCTCGAACTGGATTCAGGTCGATGTAGCGATAGCATTCCAGACAGTATCTTTCAGACTCAACGACCGAACATCGAAAACGTCCTTCCCACAGAGTTCCGGATCGTCCGTAGCGCCGATTAAAGTACGGCACGTAGCGAATGCCGATTCCGTGTACCAATCTGGAGAGTCCGTGCTCGTCGGATGGCGTGACCAGCAGATGTACGTGATTCGACATCAATGCATAGGCATGAATTGCGGTGTCGGATTTCTCGGCCGATATCTGCAGAGCGGCGAGGTACTCGAGAAAGTCCTCGGTAAAATTGAATATCGGGCAGCGATTATTTCCCCGGTGCACGACATGGTGAGGGAGGCGCGGAATGCAGATCCTGGGTGGTCTGGGCACGGGCATTTCCGGAACTGTTATTGAGATGCCGAGCCTCGCAGTTTCTATGCGTCAAAACCGCTGCTGAAAGTGGGCAAATTGTGCCGATTTGGAACCGGACCGTTCGACTCGGAACCGGACCCTGACGGTCGGAACCGGACCCTTGTGGTGGGGGTGGGGTTGCTATAAGATTCGCGGCCCTGTCGGGGATTAGCTCAGCCTGGTAGAGCGCTTCGTTCGGGACGAAGAGGTCGCTTGTTCGAATCAAGTATCCCCGACCACTCATTCTTTGCTCTCCCGCGCCTTGAACAGGCACGTTTCCAGCTCTTTTTCGGGAATCTCGTCGAGCCATTCCGGTTTACGGAAATTGCGTTTGATGCCGCGTGCCAGCTTGCCGATCTGCATGCCGTCGACGATACGGTGATCGAACGTGCCGGTCAGCGGCAGAATCGTCCGGATCTCGATTTCGCCTTTCCGTACCACGGGTTTTTCTTCCATTTTCCCCAGCACGATGACGGCCGGGACCTTGGCCGCCGGCATCAGCGCCGTCATGCCCGTGTTGAGACCAAAGCTGCCGATGTCGGAAATAACAAACGAGCCGAAGCTGTGCGCCGATAAGCCGAGCGCCCTGATCTCGAAACCCATGTCGACCGTGATCCACTTCAGCAGGCGAAACACCGGTCTTCGCAGGGGCCACGGGATTCGATTCAGAAGGTACTTGTTCTGTGCCGCCTTGATTTCATCGCCGCCGCGGCTCTTCTGTGCCTTGTCGCGAATTTCCGCCGCAATGTCCGTAACGGTCCGGGCATGAGCATCGCGAACGACTGCGGGTGTAACACCTGCGTCGCCGCCAACCTGCACTGGCACCATGACATCCAGTCGTTCGCGGCCAACGACCGCACCGCGACGGATAAAGCAATTCATTTCCGGAACGTCGAACGCCACAGCACGCGCCAACACCGCCGTGGCGAGATGAACCATGGTTAGCTTTATTCCGGCGTTTCGTTTCTCGTCGAGAAACCGCTTCGCCTCGGTCACATCTATATCGAGCGTGCCGTAAACGCGCGAGTCGGTTGGTGTCGTGTAGATCGCGGCTGACGTCACCCGCCACGGCGTATTGAACTCGCTCATCAGGAGCGGCGCTGCACCGACAGCAGGGCAACGCTCTGTAACGCGTCGCGATACTCATTGTCTGCGACGTCCGCAACAGCAGCGACCGCATGATCGGCCGCTTCCTGGGCCTTGTCAGCCGTGTACTGCAGCGCGCCGGTATCGCGGATGACCGAGGTGATACGTTCAAGCTGGTCGAGACCGCCTTCCACGATCGCTTTCCGGATCAGCTCCCGGTCGGCATCATCGCCATGCTGCATTGCGTAGATTAGAGGCAGGGTGGCTTTGCCCTCTGCGAGATCGTCTCCGATGTTCTTGCCGAGTTCATCAGCCGAAGCATCGTAGTCGAGCGCGTCGTCGACGAGCTGGAATGCCGTACCGAGATGACGACCGTACTCCGCCATCGTCTCGATCGTCGCATCGTCCCGGCCGGCCAGCACTGCCGCAATTTGCGCGCCGGCTTCGAACAGCTTCGCCGTCTTGCGGTAGATAACCTGCCGGTAGGCGTCCTCGCTGGTGTTCGGGTCATGCACGTTCATCAGCTGCATGACTTCGCCGGCCGCGATCGTGTTGGTCGCATCGGCGAGAATCTGCATCACCCGCATGTCATTGATGTCGACCATCATCTGGAAGGCACGGGAGTACAGGAAGTCGCCGACCAGCACGCTGGCCTGGTTGCCAAATACTGTATTGGCTGAATCACGGCCGCGGCGGCGTTCCGACGAATCGACGACGTCGTCGTGGAGCAGGGTGGCTGTATGTATAAATTCAATAATCGCGGCGGCGCGAACGTGCTGGTCACCTGTGTATCCCAATGCGCGCGCAGCGATCAGGACGATCAACGGCCGCAGCCGCTTGCCACCGCTCATGACGATGTATTGCGACACCTGGGATACAAGCGCAACGTCTGATGCGAGGCTTTCTGCAATCAACGCATCGACCGCCTGCATATCTTCCTGTGCGAGAGCGGCGATGTCCTCGAAACGGACCTCGTCGGGAGTTTTCTTTGCCACCTGCATAACTGTGGGGATAATGCCTGAAAGGTCTCTTGTTTGGTACAAGGTTCGCGCATTTTGGGCTCAGACGGCCAGATTGCAAGCTATTGAAAAGCAGTAGAATTTTGCGCCCTGTCGGCGTTGACCCGAGGCGCCGGAATCTATAGAATTCCGGCTCTTTTGTGGCACCAGCCAGCGGAACGCCTGCGCGGCATTTCGGTGAAACCACAAAAATGTCTTAATTCTCAGTGAGTTGCCTGTATCGCGGCTCACACAATGGAGCAAAACAATGTATGCGGTTTTTCGCACCGGCGGCAAACAGTACCGCGCGGCAAAGGGCGACGTCCTGCGTCTCGAGAAAATCGAGGCTGATGAGGGCGCGACGATTCAGTTCGATGACGTTCTCCTGATCGGGGAAGGCAGCGACATCCAGGTTGGCAATCCGACGATTTCGGGCAGCTCGGTCAGCGGCAAGGTACTGCGCCAGGGCAAGTCAAAGAAAGTTTCGGTCGTCAAGTTCAAGCGTCGCCAGAACTACCTGCGTCAGGGCTCGCACCGCCAGTTCTTTACCGAGGTAGAGATCACGGACATCAGCGCCAAGGGCGCGAAGAAAGCGGCGCCGAAGAAGGACGAAGGCGAAGCCAAGCCTGCAGCTAAGAAAGCCACCAAGAAGAAGGCGGCCAAGAAACCTGCGGCGAAAAAAGCGGCTACCAAGAAAGCCGCTACGAAGAAGGCAGCCACCAAGAAACCGGCGGCCAAGAAAAAAGCTGCGAAAAAAACCGCAGCCAAGAAGGACGACTAACAATTTAACGAAGCCGGGCGGCGCCCGGTGATGGAACCGAAAGGTACAGTACAGTGGCACATAAGAAAGCAGGCGGTAGCAGTAAGAACGGTCGCGATTCAGAAAGTAAACGCTTGGGCGTTAAAATCTACGGCGGCCAGAAAGTTGTTGCCGGCAACATCATCGTTCGTCAGCGCGGCACTCGTTTCCACGCGGGCGTCAATGTCGGCTGCGGTCGTGACCACACGTTGTTCGCCAAGGCTGACGGACACGTGAAGTTCGAGAAGAAGGGTCCGAAGAACCGCCAGTTCGTGAGCGTTGTTGACGCTTAAGGCGTTCGGATTTGCTCCGCGATAGAGCGGAGTCAAGTATAGGGGCCACATTGGAATGTGTCCCCAATGCTAAAAGGCCCCGCGGTTGCGGGGTTTTTTGTATCGATCTGATTTAGAGTCATGCCATGAAATTCGTCGACGAAGCAACCATACGCGTTATGGCCGGCAACGGTGGTCACGGCTGCCTGTCGTTTCGGCGAGAGAAATACGTTGAACGCGGAGGCCCTGATGGCGGCGACGGCGGCCACGGCGGTAGCGTCTTCCTGGTGGCCGATAAATCATTGAATACATTGGCGGATTTCCGTGTTGCGCGGAAGTTTCGCGCCGGCAATGGACAGCCGGGAGCGGGCCGCAACAAGACCGGGCGGTCCGGCGACGATCTCGAAGTCTCGATTCCCTGCGGCACCGTGGTATTCGATGTCGACACCGGTGAACAGATCTGCGACCTGACCGAAGAAGGCCAGCGCCAGAAGGTCGTCGAAGGCGGCCGCGGCGGACTCGGCAATACCCGCTTCAAGAGTTCAACCAATCGCGCGCCACGAAAGACGACCAACGGTACGCCGGGCGAAGGCCGTCACCTGAAACTCGAACTCAAGGTGCTTGCTGACGTCGGCCTGCTCGGCATGCCGAATGCCGGCAAGTCGACGTTGATTACGGCCATGTCATCCGCCAAACCGCGTATTGCCGACTACCCGTTTACCACGCTACACCCCAACCTGGGTGTCGTTCGCGTCGGTCGTCTGCAGAGCTTTGTCATGGCCGATATCCCTGGCCTGATTGCGGGAGCGGCAGAGGGTGCCGGGCTCGGCATCCAGTTCTTGCGACACCTGCAACGCACTGGACTGCTGCTGCACCTCGTCGATATCGCGCCGATAGATCCGGACACCAATCCGGCAGACGAGGTACGCGCGATTGCCTCGGAACTTGCCAAGTATTCGGACGACCTGGCCGAAAAGACTCGCTGGCTGGTTATCAATAAGACCGATTTGCTGCTCGAAGACGACCTGCGGGAGGCCAGGGAGCGTCTGTTGAGTGAGCTCGAATGGGAAGAACCGGTCTTCGAAGTCAGCGCCGCAACCGGTGCCGGCACCGAAGAACTTGCCCAGGCCGTCATGCAGGAACTCGAACGCCGCGAGGAAGAACTGGCCGCCGCTGACTGTCTCTGATCTGCGTCAGTCTTTTCGTTGCATAAGGCCGGAACCAGTTCACAGTTTTGGCTGTGAATAGCCCCCGAAATCGCCCAAACCGGACCTGCGTCCCACCCTGAATCCCGCGTCATCAGTAGCCTATAGCTGTTTCCGCAAAGGATCGGCTACAGGGAATTATGTCGTGAAGCGAATACAGGGATTTACGATTATCGAATTGATGCTGGTGATTGCCGTCGCCGGCATTCTGCTGTCCGTCGCTGTTCCCGCGATGCAGATGTTCTCGAACAATGCACGCCAGACATCGGCGATCAACGACTTCATCTCGTCGATGCACCTGGCCCGAAATACCGCGGTCACGACCAACTCGCGCGTCACTTTTTGCGCCAGTGCCAACGGCTTCAGCTGCGGCGGCGCGTCCTTTGAGAATGGCTGGATCGTATTCCGCGACTCCAACAGCAACCAGGCTGTCGACGGCACCGAGCGGGTTGCTGCTGCCGGAACCGGTGTGGAAGGCCTGACGTTTTCATCGTCGCAGTACGGCAGCTTCCTGATGTATCGCCCGAATGGCCGCGTCATGAACGCAGCTGTCGGCGTCAACACCGGTGAGTTCATTGTCTGCGACAGCCGCGGCGCCGATCACGCCAAGGTCGTCATTATCGACCTGTCCGGGCGTCCGCGCGTATCAAAAACCACACGCACCGGCTCCGCGCCGTCCTGCATTTAATTGAATTCAACAGGTCTGCCGATGCTTAAGGTTTCACGTCAATCAGGTTTTTCTCTGCTGGAGCTGCTTATCGCGGTTGTGGTGTTCAGCCTCGGCTTGCTGGCCATCGCCGGCATGCAAACGGTTTCCAAACAGGCCAACTACGAAGCAATCCAGAGAACCACGGCATCGCAGGTAGCGCACGGTCTGCTAGAAGACATGCGGACCAACGGTTCTGCGATCGGCATTTACCTGGGCGCCGGCGATCTGGGCAACGGCTCACGTGGCAACGAGCCGGCACCCAACTGCGGGGCCGGGGCCGTCTGCAACGCCGCGCAGAAAGCTGCCTACGACCTGTGGTTCTGGGAACAGGTTCTTGACGGCACCTTCGAGACGACCGGCGCCGGCAACGCGGCTGGCGGACTGGTTCTGCCGACGCTCTGCCTGCAGGGGCCCGGCGGCCCTGTTGCAGGCATTTACCAGGTCACGATCGTCTGGCGTGGTTCAACATCGCTGTCCGGCAACGCCGGTGGCTGCGGTGCGCTGACCGGAAACTACGGTGCAGCCAACGAATTCCGCCGCATCGTACAGGTACCCACTTACATTGATCCGAACTTCTGAGGAATAGCAGATTGGCTACGCTCCGCAAAAAACAATCGGGCTTGAGTCTAGTAGAACTCATGATATCGATGCTCCTCTCGCTGATTCTCGCCGGCGCGATCGTCAGCGTGTTCGTTAATAACAATGAGAGCTTCTCGCAGGACGAGAACCTGCTGAACATGCAGGATGACGCGCGCCACGCGCTGCGCCAGCTTGCCTTTGATATCAGCATGGCAGGCCACTACGCGGACCTGGTCATTCCCGGTGCGGTTACCCCGGACGCGGGCCTGGCGCTGACAACCGATTGCGGCCCGGTGGGCGAAGCCAACTGGATGTACCGCACAACCGACGCCGCTACGGGCGAATCACTGTCTATTACCAGTGTCGATAATGCGACCGATGCTGAGGCTCAGGCTGCCCATTCCTGCATTGCAGGCGGAGAGGTTGAGCCGGGTACGGATATTGTCACGATCAAGCGTGTTGTCGGTGGCTCTACGGCTGCACTTCGGAACGGCGGCATTTATTTAAGAACGAACGGAACGCAGGGGCTGCTGTTCCGTAACCCGATGCCTGGTGCGCCAACGATCACGGTCGCTGCCCCCAACGCCGACTGGGAGTATCGCCCGGCGATCTACTACATCCGCAGCTTTGAGAATGTTGTCGACGACGGCATTCCTACGTTGTGCCGCAAGATTCTTGCCGGCGCAGGCCCGGCAATGACGACCGAATGCATCGCGGCTGGTATCGAAAACCTGCAGGTTGAGTACGGCATTGATACGACCGAAGACGGTCAGCCGAACGTATTCCTGTCCGACCCGACACTGACGCAAATTCAGGATGTGGTTACCGCGCGTATTCATTTACTTGCGCGTACGACCGACATCGATACGCGTTACCGGAACACCAAGACATTCTCGATGGGTAACGCCCCCGACTACACACCCGACGATTCTTTTCACCGCCGAATCTTCTCGACGACCGTGTCGATCCAGAACATTCGCAGCATGAACCTGATGGGCTTTTAAGATGAGTGCAACACGACAGCAGCAGCAGGGCGCCATTCTCGTAGTGGCATTGGTATTCCTGGTCGTTATCACACTGTTGACGATTTCGTCGATGCGTTCGACCAACCTCGGCCTCTTCATGGCAGCTAACGAGGAATCTCGGGTAGCAGCGGACCAGGCAGCACAGGCGCTTGCCGATGCGATCGTTTCGAACCCGTCCTCGACTCCGGTCGTTGGAGTTTCGGGATTCTCGTTCTGCACGTCGGGCGAAGCCAACTGCAGCCGCAATGACCTGCCGGTAACGGATACCACACTGGCCGACGCCGTCGCCTCAAGCTACATGTCGGCACGTGTCGAAAGAACCGGCTCGGAGTTCAGCCCGCCGCCGCGTGCGGTTGAATCAAGCATCGATAAATTCACCAGCGCGTCTTTCGTTGTTACGACAACGTTTGATCGCGTTGACGACGGCCTCGGTTACCAGCAGGTGACCGAGGGCGTTCTCGTCCTCGTTCCCAAGGACTAGGGCACCCCAGCAAGAGACTGCAGATATGGATATCAAGATAACGAAGCTCGCTATTACCGCAATGCTCGCCGCCGTAGTTGCGACGGCAGGTACCTCGAGTGCGGACGACACCGACGTTTACATGAACCCGGGCTCGGGACTGCCGCCAGGCAGTGAACCGATGGTCATGTTTTCGCTCGACTATCGCCCGAACCTCGGGGCAACCGCATGTAACGGTACGGAGTGCGACACGCTGATCCTGGAAGGCTATTTGCCGAAGCAGGCCTCGTATACGTTCTTCGACGTGCTGCGTGCTGCATTGCGCAAGGTCTTTGATCCGCTCGAAGGAGTTCGTGTCGGCCTGATGCTGAACCATGATCACGTGAACAGTTGCGAAGGCTTCGGCCGTACCAACTGCAGTAACGGCGGTTACATCGCCATGGGATTCGATACCTTTGAAAAAGGGGATACCAACGGCGCGAAGGCTCGTTTCCACAGCATTCTCGATTCGATGCCGACACCCCAGGGTAACCTGAGTCATTCTTATCAGGGTAAGGAACTGTTCTTTGAGTTCTTTCGCTATTTGACCGGCCAAGGTGTCTACAACGCGCACAATGGCTTTACCGACTACGGCTCCAACAACACATATAACCTTGATGTCGATTACCCGGGAGCAAGTTGGGATACAAGTATCGAGACCGGGCCGAAGACTAAGCCTGACTACGTCAGCCCGCTGGCGACTGCCGGTGCTTGCTCCAAACTGTACAGCGTCAACTTCATGTTCCAGGTGTCGAACCAGGAGGATGATTCCGACAGGGCGATATCATCGGACATAACGAGTGGCGGCTTTGGTACCTCGCCAAGCACCTTCCCGGACGTCATCCAGTATCTGCACGATGCAGACCTCGCAAATGGCAGCTACGGCACCGTCCCGGACCTCGATGACAAACAGAACCTGATTTCCTATTTCATCGTCGACGAAACCAAGATCAATACGACGACGACGGGCTATGCGCGTGCCGGCGGTACTGGCGTACCCCTCGCTCTCAGCGAGAAGCCCGATGAACTGGTTGCGACACTGCAGGAGATCTTCAAGCAGATCCTGAGCGTCAGCACGACATTCGTTGCGGCGTCCGTACCGGTCAACGTCTTCAACCGTTCTGAGATTACCGACAATGTCTATATTGCGCTATTCCAAGTCGATGGCCAGGGCAAGCCGTACTGGGTAGGTAACGTCAAGAAATTGAAGCTCGATGGTGCGAACGACGCCTCGTCGACAGCGCAGCTCGTTGATGCGAATGGTGTGCCGGCGGTTGCCGGCGACGGCCGTATTCGCTTCGACGCACTGACCTACTGGACAAACGGCTTTGCACTGCCTCCACCGGACCTCGACGTGGGCGAAGTTGCCGGCCGCGACGGGCGCAGCGTTGCGCGCGGCGGCGCCGGGCAGAAGACCCCGGGCTTCCTTTCCGCTAATCCCCAGGAGGCAAATGGACTTGGTGGACGTACGATTTTTTATGATCGTACGTCGTCCAGTCTCGCGAACTTCAATGTCGATGCTACGACAGCGTCAGCTCTGGTATCCGACTTCGGCGTGACGCTGGCAACCGAATCCGCGGAACTGATCGCCTACAGCCGCGGCCTTGATATCGATGACGAGGACGGCGACCTGATTCGAACCGAGTCGCGCGAGTGGGTCTTCGGGGACGCGTTGCACTCGCGTCCGCTGCCGATCAACTACGGCGCCTCGTATGGTTACACCGATACCAATCCCGGTATCTTCGTTGCCGTGTCGTCAAACGACGGCATGCTGCGCTTGATTCGCAATACATCTACGAGCGGCCAGGAAGATGGCAGCGAAGTCTGGGCGTTCATGCCGCGCGGTTCGATGGGTGCGCAGGCCGACTTGCGCGCCAACGGCTCGGGCACGACTCACCCGTACACGCTTGACGGCGCGCCCGTAGCCTATATTCAGGACGTCAACTTCGACGGCACGATTAACGCTGCTGACGGCGACAAGGTTTACCTGTACATCGGCATGCGTCGCGGCGGCAAATCCTACTATGCGCTGGACATAACCAACCCTGAAGCGCCCAGCCTGATGTGGCGCATCGACAAGGGAGGCGATTTCGCGGAACTGGGCTATACCTTTTCTACACCGCGTGTAGGCCTGATCGAAGGCGTATCCGGCCCGCGTCCGGTTGTGATGTTTGCCGGCGGTTACGATATGAATAAGGACATTCGCGGCACGGTCGGAACCGACGACTCCGAAGGCAATGCCATCTATGTCGTTGACGCAGAAACAGGTGCTCTGATCTGGAAGGCGCGCCAGGGAAGTGGCGGTGCGGGTTCAGGAGTCTTCGAGCACAAGAACCTGACCGACAGCATTCCATCGACGCTGACCGCGGCCGATACAAATGGCGACGGCCTTACAGATCGACTCGTAGTTGGCGATACCGGCGGCCAGATCTGGCGTGCAGATCTCGTGGGCTCCGATACGTCCAAGTGGAACCTGACGCTGCTGGCATCGGTAGGTCGGCACCAGGGCACACCGAGCATGGCCACCGACCGTCGCTTCTTCCATCGTCCCGACCTCGTTCCGACAAAAGACGGCAAAGGACTGTTTGACGGAGTCGCCATAGGCTCGGGCAACCGCGCGAATCCGCTGGATTCCGGCGGCGGCGCAACCAACTTCTTCTACATGATCAAGGATCGGCAGACAGCAGTCGGGACGAATACCGACAGCGGCATGACACATGTCGACTTTGGCGACGTTACGAGCAACTGCCTGCAGTCGGATACACCGTGTACGGTCAACCTGTACAGCGGCTGGCGCCTGCAGATGACGGACCCCGGAGAGAAGATTCTCGCGACCGCGCTGACGCTTACGGGCAAAGTATTCTTTACGTCGTATATGCCGTACGCGTCGTCGTCCTCGTCCGTGTGTTCGCCGACAGAAGGTGGCGGTCGCCTTTACGCGGTCTCGCTGCAGGATGCTACGTCGGTCGTCAATTACGACACCAGTGACGACCTGCCGGACCAGGATCCGGAGCAGCCTAATTCAACGGCAGACCGCTCAGTCGAACTGCGTTCCGGCGGTATTCCCGCCGAAGTTGTGTCAGTTCCGCCGAACAAAATCCTGCGGCCCGACCTGCAGATCGACAACGTCAACGCGACTACCCGCTGGCGTACGTTCTGGCACCTTGACGAAAACCCTGACCAGTAATTCCAGGAGCAAACCATGCAGATTTTTTCCAAGACTCAACGCGGCATTACTCTGATCGAACTACTGGTCGTTGTCGCAATCATCGCGATCATTGCCGCCGTCGGATATCCGTCCTACGTGCAGCACATCGTGGACACCAAGCGCACGACAGCGCGCAACCTGCTGATGCAGGTTGCCGACCGTCAGCAACAGTTCTTTATGGACAACAAGAGCTATGCATCGGACATGACGGATCTCGGCTTTACGCGAAATCCGCATTGGGTCGGTGACGACGGACGAGCCGTAGCGGCAGGCGATGCCAATGGTGTCTACATCGTTGCGGTTGTTGCGGTTGGTGCTACAGCCTGGACTGCCGTCGCAGCCCCTCTAAACGGACAGGCAACTCGCGACACCGAGTGTGGCACGTTCGTACTGAACCAGGCCGGCAACCAGTGGAACACGGGCTCCGGCACCGACTGCTGGCGCTAATAACAGTCAGTCACAAGAAAAGGCCGCCCTTCGTGGAGAAGGGCGGCCTTTTTCGTGTCTCAGGTTACGCGTGAATCAGGCGAGTGCTTTGATACGCTGATTCAGGCGGCTCTTGTGACGTGCGGCCTTGTTCTTGGTAACAATACCTTTGTTGACCATGCTGTCGATGACAGGCACAGCCGACTTGTAAGCCGCCTGGGCAGCGTCCTTGTCGCCAGCGTCAAGTGCGCTGATGACTTTCTTGATTTCGGTCCGCATCGCCGAGCGCAGGCCCATGTTGTGCTTGCGGGTTTTCTCCGCTTGCTTGGCGCGCTTCCTGGCTGATTTGATGTTTGCCACTGGTTTTATCCGTGTACTGCTCTCAAAGAGCCGCGTATTATTCGTGCGCCGGGCGGCGTTGTCAATGGCCAGATCGCGGAATTTTCGGGTTCTGAGAGCTAATCCTAAGGCACTGATTTTTTAGGGATTTAAGGTAAACTCCTGTACCTATGGCAAGCAAACCAGAAGCGTCCGGCCGGAAACTGGCACTGAAAACCTCCGTCGTGTCGGCGATGACGCTCTTGTCACGTATTCTGGGCCTGGTTCGCGACATCGTGTTTGCCCGATTTTTCGGTGCCGGCCTGCTGATGGACGCCTTTCTCGTCGCCCAGCGCATCCCCAACATGTTGCGCCGCTTCTTTGCTGAGGGCGCGTTCTCCGCCGGGTTCGTGCCGGTCATGGCGCGCTACCGTGAGAAACACGGCCACGATGAGGCTCGCGACTACGTCGATGCAATGGCCGGTACCTTCGGGCTCGTGCTGTTTGTCGTCACGGTGATCGGTGTCATCGCGGCTCCGCTGCTGGTACTTGTCGTCGCACCCGGGTTTATCAGCGACGGGGGCGACTTTGACCTTGCGGCGTTGATGCTCCGGTTTACATTTCCATACCTGTTCTTCATCTCGTTGACCGCGTTCGCGGGAGGCATCCTCAATACCTACGGCCACTTTGGCGTTCCAGCCGTTACACCGGTCATCCTGAACCTGGTACTGATTGCAGCGGCCGTATGGGTTGGGCCAATGCTGGAACAACCGGTAATGGCGCTGGCCTATGCAGTGTTCGTGGCAGGTCTGTTGCAGCTCTTGTTCCAGCTACCGTTTCTCGCGCGGATCCGGGCTTTACCAAGGCCGCGCTGGGCACCGCGTAATGATGGTGTAAGGCGTGCTTTCCGCCTGATGCTGCCCGCAATTTTTGGTTCGTCGGTCGCGCAGATCAACGTACTGCTGAGCGGCATAATTGCGTCGCTGCTGCCGGTCGGCAGTATCAGTTATCTCTATTATTCGGATCGACTCATGGAGTTCCCGCTCGGCTTGTTCGGAATCGCACTGGCGACAGTGACTCTGCCGTACCTGTCGCGGCTCTGGGCCAGCGATCAGCGCGACCAGTTTTCCTCGACGCTCGACTGGTCGATGCGGCTGGCGTTCCTTATTGCAGTGCCGGCTGCTCTCGGCCTGGTGCTTCTGGCCGAACCGCTTGTCGCGACCATTTTCTTCGGTGGTGAGTTCGATACGCGCATGGTTGAGATGACGGCGCTGGCCCTGCAGGCCTACGCCGTCGGGCTTGTCGGCTTTTCGTTCGTAAAGATTCTCGCGCCAGCATTCTTTGCGCGTGAGGATACGAAGACGCCGGTTCGTATCGGCATTGTCGCTCTCGTCGTCAATGTCGTCGTTGGTGTGTCTGCAGCATTTACCCTGGTGGCACAGGGACACGACGGACCGCATGTTGCCCTGGCGGCGGCCACATCGCTGGCCGCAGTGCTGAACGCAGCACTTCTGTATCGCAGCCTGCACCGGTCCGGTGTACTGCAGCACGCTCCGGGCTGGGCTGCATTCCTCGCGCGTGTTGCGGCGGCGAATGTCGTTATGTGGCTGGTGCTTGGACAGTTGCAGCGCCCGGCCGACTGGTGGCTTGCCGAGGCAATGTCAGGGCGCGTGTTCTGGATCAGCGTGACGGTGGCAGCCGGGGCAGGGAGCTATTTTCTTGTGCTGGCGCTGACCGGTATGCGGCCATCGCAATTCCGGATCCGGACCTGACCATGCGTCTCGTCAGGCACTTGTCGGACATGCCGCATAACGACGTCGCGGATGGCAGCGTTGTGACGATCGGCGCTTTTGACGGCATCCACCTCGGGCACAGGCAGTTGCTGCGTCGCGTTGTCGAGACGGCAATGAAAACCGGCAGGCCGGCCATCGCGATGAGTTTTGAGCCGATACCGCGAGAGTTCTTCGGTGGTGACGAACCACCGGCGAGACTGATGCGCTTTCGGGAAAAGTACGACGCGCTCGATTACAACAGGGTCGACCTGTTTTATTGCCCGAGATTCAGTCCCGCGATGCGCCAGATATCGGCGGCATCATTTATTCGCCAGGTGCTCATACACGGACTGAATGCCCGGCACATCGTCATCGGCGATGATTTCCGTTTCGCGCGTCGGCGCGAGGGTTCTATCGACGACCTGATAAGGGTAGCGCCAGCCCTTGGGATGACCATCGAGCAAGTGCCCAGCATTCGCGTCGGAGATGTGCGGGTCAGCAGTACGGCTATTCGTGAAGCGCTCGCGGCCGGCGACGTCGAGCAGGCAACAGCACTGCTTGGGCGGCCATACCGCATGTCGGGACGCATCGTTCGCGGACGGCAAGTTGGCAGAACGCTCGGTTACGCGACTGCAAACGTAGACCTGCGACGTCGGCAGAGTGCCGTTATGGGGATATTCGCTGTCCGGGTGCATGGCCTGCCCGAAGGCCCGGTCGATGGAGTCGCCAGCGTAGGAACGCGGCCAACCTTTGACCTGACGAAGCCGCTGCTCGAAGTACACCTGTTCGACTTCGACCGTGATATCTACGGTGAGTATATTCACGTCGATTTTGTTGGCCGGATCCGCGATGAGATGCGCTTTGATTCAATTGACGAGCTGGTTGCGCAAATGCACCGGGATGCCGACAATGCGAAACAGATTCTGAATGGCGACTAAAGGCCGGACGTTGACCGAAAAGAACACCAATACGACACACCGCTTCGTCATGTGGATGATTGTCGCTGCCGTCGTACTCATTGCCGACCAGGCGACCAAGTGGGCCATCGAGGAGTGGGTCGTCCGCTTTGACGTGATTCCGGTGAATGCATTCCTGAATATCACGCATCACCAGAACGAAGGTGCTGCATGGAGCCTGTTCGCCGATGCCGGCGGTTGGCAGCGCTGGTTCTTTATTGCGTTGTCTTCGATCGTCAGTATCGTCCTGGTGGTCTGGATCTGGCGGATTCGCGACCAGGGATACCTGGTGTTATCAGCCGGGCTGGCGCTGGTGCTTGGCGGCGCCGTCGGAAACCTGATCGACCGTGCCCGCCTTGGGCACGTGACGGACTTCATCCAGGTCTATCTCGGACAGTCGCTGGGTTATTTTCCGACCTTCAATATCGCCGACGCCGGCATTACTGCCGGCGCCGTCCTGCTGATTATTGATGCGTTCTTCTTCTCAGGAAGAGACGAACGCAACTCCTAACGCGTTCGCATCCAGCAATCTGCGTCTGGCGCAGAACCGCGAACGCCGGCGCCGGTTATCGTAAACGTCAGGCACTTGCCGGCTTCCGAGCCGCCATGCTGGTATGTCGCCGTAACCGTGAAATCAGTTGCCGTGTTCGCGGACGCGACCGTGATGACGTAGGCGCCGGAATCCGTCGTGAACGGGCTCGCACTGAAACCGAGCTGCGTCAGGTCCGTTGAGAACTGGGCGTTCTGCAGGTAGAAGCGTTCCTGGTTGGTCGCTGCCATCAGCAGCGCTGAACGCGCTTCGTTACGCTTCGCGCGGGCAACAAATTCCTGGTAGCCGGGGTAGCCCACCGCGGCCAGTATGGCGATGATGACTACCACGACCATCAGCTCGATCAGCGTGATACCGCGCTGTGCGTGTTTCGTGATTGCACCCATTATTCAACTCCATCCTGGGTCCACAGAGTGCGAACCGGGAAGTTTTTGAAGCCCGGGTCGAAACACTCGACGCCAATACAACCGATCGGCGGCGGCGAACACGGATCGCCAGGCTGACAGGAACTGTCGGTGCCCGGGAACAGGAATGCCGGCGTCGGCGCGATACCACCCTGCTCAAGTGCCGTCGTACGGGCGGAATTGCTGTCGCCCGGCAACATCGAGTCGAGGTTGTTCGCGACCGGGTCGCCGTTAACGACGCTGACGCGATACAGGAAGTTGTCACCCGGTGCGACCTGGCAACTTGCAGCCGAGCTCTTGTCCGGCGCGTAGCCGAGGAAGAACACGGAATTATCAAACGTCGCGGAGGACGACAGGATCATCTGGCCAGCCGGCATCGTGAACTTCCAGCCACGCTCATTGGGGCCAATCACAGTACGCACCTGTCCGCTGACTTCGTGGAAATCGGACGGGTAGGCGACGTTGTAGGTCGAGTATTGTGTCTGTGTCAGTTTGGCGAACAGGTCCGGGTCGCGCAGTGAAAAGTACGTGTCCGCGGCTGACGTGTCGAGCGGATGAGCGCGGTAGCCACTGCCTACGCCAATTGCGATGAAGCGGCGGTTGAGGTTCGGATCCACGAACATGGAGATGTCCGGCGCATTGTAGAAGCGGCGACCATCAGTGTCGCCCGCGGTCACATTACCTTCACCACCGAGCTTCGCAATAACGCCACCGGCAACCGAGGCCGAAGGAGCCTGTCCTTGTGTAACGTCGAAACGGAACACCTGCCCGCCAACGTCCACGGCGTACATCCGATCGATGAAACCGTCACCGGAGAAGTCGATCGCGCGGACCGCCGTAGGGAACGAACGCTTCATATCCGCCAGAGTCAGGTCGGCATTGGCCCGACCGGCACGCCAGATGCGGTCACCTGTGAACAGGTCGAGCATCGAGATGCCGGCTCCGGCGTTGTCGTCGTTTGTCGGCCATGCGGCCGTGTCATGCACCGTATCGTACCCTTCGCCGACAATAACAACCGCCTTCATGGTCTGGTTATTGGTGCTGAAGTTCGCCGCAGTCGCGTCCATGTCTACTCGAGCAACAACCGGGCGGCTCCAGGACTGCCCGAACTCCGAGTAGGACTTGACCCAGTTCAGTTTCGGATTGTCCTTGTCTGTGACGTCGAGAGAGAAGAATTCGTTTCCGCCGCGACGCATACCAAATATGACATGTACAAAGTCGTTGCCATTGATGATGCCGTCCTGATTGAAGTCAACAACAACCGGAACGATGTCGCCGTCGATGCCGTAATGCTTGTAGGTTGAGTCACCGTTCAGCATCAGCGCCGGCAGGTCCGGCAATAACTGCTTCGGAATAAACGACCACAGTTCGCGGCCCGTATTGCCATCGATTGCGTGGAAGTAACCATCGTTTGTGGCGGTAAAGACAACGACGTCCGGGGTGCTCGCCGAGCCGCCGTACACAACCGCAGCAGGCTGCGAATGCAGCGGGTCGCCCATGACGTATCGAACCGTAGTGTTCGGATTGTTATCGACGTCAAGGACATCTTCGCCTCGCGACCAGTTGATGATCTCCGTCAGCGTTGGTTCGCCGGCCGCACCCGTCAGGCCAAAATCGGCGAGCGTCAGCGCCGTGTTGCTCGTCGCAATCGCATTGCTGCCTACCGTAGAAAGATCATTGCTCAGGCCGTAGTTAGTGAATACCTTTCGGGTCGACGGGTCCGGTAGCATATTCGCCGCACCGCCGAGCAACACGTCGGAGCCGTCGTCATTGCCGACCGTCCAGAAGCTTCGTGAGCCTGTCTTGAAGAAGCCCGTAATCGGGTCGACTGCGTCCTGGTTTTTCGCGTCCTTGATGACACCGGCGTCGATCGTGTACTTCTTCAGATTGCCCGGCCAGTGGACCTTGTTGTCCGGCAGGAACGTCGAGATGTACAGGTCGTTCAGGTTGGTCGTACGGTTAAACGTGTTGACCGCAACCGTTGGTGCCGAAAACGACAGACCCTTGTCGAGCGCGATTTCAACAATGCGCATCAGAGCGTTCGTCAGCTCTTCGGTATCGTCGGCAACGTAGTAAACGCCACCGGACTCTGCCGCCGCGTCCCTCAGGATCGGCAGATCGATTGCAAATCCGATCGTGTGTGTAATGACCGAATGGAAATCGTTTGGTGAATTCGGCGTGATGTCGACCTGCGCAAGATAGCGGGCAATATCGTCGAGGCAGCGGCCTTCGCCATTGCCGTCGCAGGTTGCAGCATTCGCCGCGGTCCAGCCCGGGAGATTCGGGGCTCTTGTCTGCGCACCTGTGTCACCAACCGGCTGACCGTCAGACAGCAGTACATTAAAATTGCGCGTGCAGGACGGCATGACTGGCTGTTCGTAAGTGCCCGGTACACCGGCAACGAAAGCGTTTGGATCGACATCAGCCGGAGACTGTACGGAGCCGGTAATCGTCTCAGGTGTTCCGTCTCCGTCCAGATCTGCGACAATATCGGTAACTGTGAAGTTGCCGTAGTCAGCACTCAGGCCGCGCCAGAAGCGCGCGGCTTCGTACAGTGATTCGGCCAGTGGTGTACGGCCGTCATCCGGAAGAGCCTGGATCTTATTGATCAGCGCCGTCCGGTTAGCGTCGAGGTCAACGATGTCGTTGATCACGCGACCGCCTTCCGAATCATTGAAGCGCATGAGTCCGACATTGACGTCTTCGATAGAGTTCATCAGGTTGCGAATAACGGCTTTGAGGATATTCATCTTCGACCAGCTAACGTAGACCGGATTTTCGCGCCAGTTCAGGTAGTTGCCGTCGTAGACCGTGTAGACCTGCGCTGCGTCACCACTGCCCCACGAAATTTCATTATTTGAATCGTTGGTGAATTGCGCGAGACCGGTGCCAGCCTGTGCATAGACGCCTGTGCTGCCATCGCCATGAATGCCCGAGTCGTTCTGACACTCAACAGGATCTGAGGTGTTTCCGATGTCGAACTGTTGCCAGCGGGCCGAGCCGCTGCCGCTCGAGTGGTACTGAACCATGATTCCTGTGTACGCACCCATGCCGGACATTCGCAGTTTCGCGTCCGCGCAGAGGAACGCAGAATCTTCGATGTACTGCAGGTTTGGGTCTCCGTCGGAGTCCTGGCAGGTCGGAGGGACATCCAGCGTCGTCCAGTAGAGCCTGTTGGGATCGCAGCTACCAAGACCAGAGTAGTCCTTTGCCGGGTCGAAAGGTTCGGTCGTGGTTACCGGATCGCCCATTGAACCGGACGTATCCAGGATGAACAGGATGTTTGGCGGCGATGCGGCCGACTTCGACGGATCCACAATCAGCAGCTCGGTGTCGTCGGCAACGGCAGGTGATCCGATGGCAAACGTCAGCACAAGAGCTGCAGATGCGGAGGCCGATTTCTTCATAAAAGAGTTCATAGTTCTATCCTCAGTATCCTTTCCGAGTGCCTAGTGGCTGCGCAGGTGAATGCGCGAAACGGTGCCCGTGAGTTCCTCGCGAACGACATTGACAGTCTTGTCGCCACCCTGGCGAATTGTCTCTACGGCGTTCAGAAACTGTTTGTATTTCAGGTGTTTGCCATCAACCACAAACTCCGTTCGTGGTGTAACACGAATGCGTCGGTAATCGCATTCGTCGCATGGCTTGAATCCAACCGTACCGCCGGCGCTGCGTGGCAGTCGGATATCGAAAATCGATACCTCGAAGGTTTCGGTCTTGGGCACGTCCTGTGCGAGCACCGCGAAAGGCGACGACAGGAGAACCGCAATAATCAGAAGTTTCATGAAATTCATCGGTGTTCTCCGGTGCGCTTAGTTAAGCGAGTTGGATTCGGGGCCAACAATGTAAAAGGCCTGTGTATGTACGGCTGATGCATCACGGTCCGTCGTATTGCCAGCGTTAACCTGGTAGATGGCTTGCGAGGTGGCAAGAAAGTGGTACGCGGCGATGCCACTACCGGCACCGAGGCTGAATGCCTTGTCGGGAACCAGCGTAGAGTCTTCGAACTGGATCGAGGTTGATACCGTTTTGTTCGAGGTTACGATCTGCGGCAGCGTAGTCTGAACGCCGGTATTGAACTGTCCCTGTGCGAGTGCCCGTTCAAGCCCGGTCTCGGCGGCCTGGAAAGTGGTCTCGTAGGTCTGGTCATTGAGTGCCATGGTCAGTTCCGTCGTCGCGGTATTCATGCCGGACACGGCCAGAATCGTGATCACGACCATCAACAACAAGCCGACGATGAGAGCTGCACCTCGCTGGTGCTTGCGTTCGACGAGTCTTGCGAAATTGGTTTTCATCATATGTCTCTCAAATCAGATCCGTGAATTACGCAGCAGGATGGTCTTGGAAACCTGCATGCGTCGGAAATTGTCATTCTGGACGCCAAGGTCGACGTCGCCGGGCTCGTAGTCGCGGGTGTCCTGCAGGCCGTATTCGAAGTCGAGTCCTCTGACGACCATCCAGATGCGAGCTGTCAGGATTCGTGCTCCCGGGATATAACCAACCGCGGTCGGGTTGTAAATCGGGTCGCCCGGATTGACGTAGCGGTCGATCGTATTGTCCTGGTCGACATCGACGCCGAACTGGATCTGGATGTTCTCCACACCCGGTGCGACTTCTTCATCGATGATCGCGGGACCGACACCGAGGCGCTTGCGGCGCAGCGTCGGTACACCGGCAATCAGCTGTGAGGTTGGCGAAACGTAGTAGCTCGTGACCATCAGGTTGTGTGTAGCACTATCGGCTGCCGAAAAACCGGTCGGTACAGCGCCGTCCGCAAACAGCTGGCCCTGAATCCGGGTGCTCTGGATCTGCAGGCGATTATTCTCGAGCGCCGTGGCGGCGACGCTGGCGCGGCGGACCGTAATCACGTCAGAGGTATTAACTGAACCGCCATTCGCGGGGCAGTTGAGACCAAAGCCGTTGTTGACGCCGTCGACAGGCAACGCGAGGTTCAGGACCCAGTCAGCCGCACAGTTATCTGTCGGCATTGGGAGGTTGATCGGGTTTGCATCACCGACAATCGATCGCCCGCCTACGGCGAGGCCACGGCTGTTCTGTCCCCAATTACTCGCCATGCGCAGGTCCGCTTCAATCGTGTCCAGCGCGAACTGTGCAATTTCCTGCACTCGGGCAATAGATTCGTTAACCACGTAGGCCTGACGGCTCTGGTTGTAAACCTGCACCGCGCCGATGATCAGGAAAGAGCCGATCGCGAGTGCGACCATGAGTTCAACGAGGGTGATACCAGTCTGCTTCTTCATGCGATGTGCCCTCAATTGCTCAGTACCGGGATTGAAATCGAATACGACGGCTGCTGTCCGCCGATCGGGTTCGGTTCTGTCCAGGTGACGTCTATCTGGTAGTTCGGGGGCGTAACGCCGGCAGCCGCTGTGAAGGTTACGGCTACGTCGCCGGCGGGCAGGGTGTCATCGGCCTGAGCCTGCCAAAGGAAAATATCGTTGGCAGCCATCTCGGCCGGGTTGCAATCCACGCCTTGCGCAACGCAGTTGTTGTTCGTGCCAGTTGCGTTTGCAGCATGGTTATACGCCGCACCCGCTGTCGGGTTGGCGCGTATCCGGTCAGCAACGTCGCCGGCCAGCGTGACAGCGTGATGCCGGAACGTCGAGGTTCTGCCGGCCTGCATGCCCTGCAGGAACAGTCCGGCAATGCCGAGCATGCCGACGGATAAAACGACCAGCGCGATTAGTACTTCGACCAGCGAGAACCCGCCCTGAGATTTCTTTTCAGTCCAATGCATCATCAGCAGCCCCCGTGGAATGTGACCTGGTCCTTGTCGCGCAGGACCGTAGCGCGACCCATCGGCGTGACGACAAGAACGCGTGCCGCGGAGCGTCCGCCGGAAGCCGTCGCATTGCCGCGCGAGTCACACATAACAAGGGTTGCAACCGGGGCATTGCCCGTCACATTGCCGCGGCCCTGACCGGCACCATTAAAGGAGAAATAGTCGTCGTTACCGCCGCTGTTGATCGTGATGTCTGCATTCACGGCCGGGAATCGCATGAGAACATCCTCGCCGACGTCGACGGCAATATCGCCGTCATCATCGGCAAACACGATCCAGCCATCCTCAAATTGCCCGTTGCACGAAGGCGTGGCTGTCATGGAGTCGTCACTTGCACAGATCGTGACCGTGTTCTTTGAGCGAGACGCCGTGCTGCGAGCCAGGTGAAAGCTGGAGTGCAGGTCGTTCGCTGTGGCACTCATACGGCTGTTCTGGCGAAACGTGCCCATGTTGGGAACGCCAAGCGCCAGGATAACGCCGACGATCAGAACGGTCGTCAGCAGCTCGTAGAGCGTGAATCCTTGCTGGGTTTTCTTGTTCATGCGCAACACTATAAAGAGTCGCTACTCGTGCGTTCGGTCGAGCCGACAAGCGGCCCGTCAGGACCGATAAGCGGTCGGTTTCCGGTCGCTCAAGTTGACTTAATCCGCACATGAATACGGTTCACCATCGGGGGTGTGAACTGCGACACGCGGTCGGCCCGTGTAACTGATGACCAGGGCCTTCGGGGAGGTCCGTTCCTGGCGGTCGCATGCGACCAGGGTACCGTTGGTGGCACGCAGGAACGTCGCACGCAGGGTGAATCCTCTGCGATTTGCAGAAATACGCACATTTTCAAGGACTTGGTGGGTTTTCAGTATGCGTTCGCCGGCGTCGACCCTGGGGGGCGAATCGCGGTCCCGGTTCTCGAACATGATCCAGCCGGTCGACCAGTCGCGAGAGTCGGCGCACTGGCTGAAATCAACGCTCGGACATAATGAGACCACCCTGCGGCGCAGGATCGATTCCTTGCGAGCGAGGTGTACTGCACCGAACAGTGCGTTGAGTTCGGTGGTCTGGGCCTGACGGGCCGCGAGCACCCCGAACCACGATACCGACAGCGATGTTGCCACGGCCGCAACTGCCAGCGTCAGCAGCAGTTCGTATAGCGTAAATCCCCGATGCGGTCCGTGCATTTGTCCTCCGTCGAAGGCATAGATTGAGCCGGCTCGTGCCGAAACGGAATGACTGTTTCTGTGGGGAATCAGGCGAATAAAACGTTACTTAGAATGTGACTAAAAAAAGCTGAGAAACGCGATGAATGTCGTGTTATGGTTGCGCCACAACAAAAACGGGGATGTCACAAAACTGTAATATTTCTCTGATACTGGGAGTTTTGGGCATGCAACGCTCTGAAATTATTGAAAAATTTGAGACACACTCGATCCTGCCGACACCGCAGCGACTCGAGGTAGCAGACATTCTGCTGGACCGACCGCAACATTTATCGGCTGAACAAATTATTGGCAGCCTGCGCGAGCGCGGTAGCTCGGTGTCGAAAGCGACCGTTTACAACACGCTCAACCTGTTCGCGGAACGTGGGCTTATCAAGGAGTGCCTCGTTGATCCGGAACGCCGGTTCTACGATTCGGTCACCGACGCTCATCATCACTTCTACAATGAAGACACCGGCGAGCTGACGGATATTCCGTTCGACGGCCTGTCCATCGAGAACCTTCCGCAGATTCCCGAGGGGACTCTGCAGGCAGGTGTAGAGGTTACGATCCGGGTCCGGAACGCCTGATTTTTTCGAAGTAACCCCTTTTCGCGGGCGCGGCGCGCAGCTATACTGCGCGCCGCTTGACCGTGCCGATATAGCTCAGTTGGTAGAGCATCTCATTCGTAATGAGGGGGTCAGGTGTTCGAGTCACCTTATCGGCACCATTCGAATTCGGAAAACCCCGCCCTGGCGGGGTTTTTTTCTGCCCGCCTGACGGCAAATGACCCGCCATTGCGGCAGCAGCACCAGAGCCGACAGGGGTAGCTCTCTACTCTCACGCTTTTCCAGACACGGACGGAAGAGTGTGATGATGATTGATGCCCGTGAGTTTGCCTTTCAGCAGACCCAGAAGGTGGCCAACGCCATGGCGCTGGTCAACGACATTGCGAATGGATCGGCCAACCTGGACGAATTTTCGGGTGCCGAACAGGCGGCGCTGGCCGAGGAACTGGCACAGGCGGCCGGTATTGCGGAAGCCTGCGCGGCACTGGCGGAGCAAAACCTCGAGGACGGAGAGGTTATCGCTACCTACGACGGCTTTGCCGAGGCGTTTCTGCGTTATGCACGCGTGTGTGCCGATCTCTCCGATGAGTACTGCGATGACCTCAAAGCGGATCGCTATCTCGAATCCTTGTCACGCTATGTCGTTGCCTACCTGGATCACTACGACGTGTCGCCACTGACCGTATTCGAATCAGCACGACGTGGCGATACCCGGGGTGTCTGCAGTACACGCCTGCATTAGTTGGCAGGGCGCAGGTAGAAATCGAAGCCGGTCCGTTCCGAGAATTGGTTATTGAGCATGATGACAGCAGACAGTTCGCTCCAGCGCGAGGTGTCAACCGGTCCGATATCAATTGGCGTCAGGCCCATGCCGGTCACGAGTGCGGCGACGCGCGCCTTGGCCTGATCGTCATCGCCCGAAAGCGGTACGGACACCGGGCCTTCCAGGTCTTCCGCATTCATCATGGTTTGCCAGGTCACTGTGTTCAGGGCTTTCACGACGAGTGCCCCGGGCAACGCCGCTTGCACCAGCTCGCCGTTTGAAGTCTCCACGGTTTTTACGAAGTGCATTGGTGAGTCCATGCCGAGCGGGTTGGTCAGATCGATCACGATCTTTCCGGATAAATCGCCGAGAGACGCCGCGACGTCGACCACGGCGTTGCCGGGCACGGCAAGTACGACAATGTCTGCTTCGCTGGCGGCGTCGGCCGGCTTGTCAGTCGACGCTTCGTCGCCGACTTCATCGGCCAGGTCGAGCGCCTTGAGACCGGCCGGAGAGCGCGAGCCAATGATTATCGTGTGTCCCTGTTCAGCGAACTCGAGTGCGACTGCGCGGCCGACTTTGCCCGTACCTATGATGGCAATCGTCTCGGCCAGGGCCGTGGTAGCGCCGAACAGCGCCAGTGCGATCAAGGCAGCGGATCGAATGAAACTCATGGCACCCTCGTAGATTCTTGTACTGCAACGGATTTTAGCACTTTCAATTCCCGCCAATCCTGTTACAGTGCGCCCCGTCCTGACGCACATCGGTCTGCGTCACACACTTCCGGCCGGCAATTCCGCCGCCCGAAGTCATTACCAAAATCCAGCCTGGACCGAACCGCACGTCTTGAGACGCGTCGGATCAGGCGACCCGGAGAAAATCCAGTGTTATTTAACGACCTCGGCCTGTCGGCCGAATTGCTGCGTGCTGTCGAAGAACAGGGCTATAGCGAGGCCACCCCGATTCAGGGCAAGGCCATTCCTCACATACTCGAAGGCCACGATCTGCTGGCGGGCGCCCAGACGGGTACCGGCAAGACTGCAGGTTTCGTTCTGCCTTTGCTGCATAACATGCGCATCAAGCCTAAAGGCTGGCGCAATGTTCGGGCACTTATCCTGACGCCAACCCGCGAACTCGCGAGCCAGGTGAACGAGAGCGTTCATACCTATGGAAAGTACGTTCCCGTCCGCAGTATGGAAATTTACGGTGGCGTCAGTGCGCGGCCGCAGATCACCAAGATCAATCGCGGTGTCGACGTCGTGGTTGCGACTCCGGGTCGACTGCTCGATCATGTTCGTGAAGGGAATATCGATCTTTCCCATGTCGAACACTTCGTGCTCGACGAGGCGGACCGGATGC
The DNA here is from genome assembly GCA_965224725.1 of Woeseiaceae bacterium. Classification (GTDB taxonomy): domain Bacteria; phylum Pseudomonadota; class Gammaproteobacteria; order Steroidobacterales; family Woeseiaceae; genus UBA1847. The sequence continues at coordinate 1,350,771 of CBDCZZ010000002.1, read as the reverse complement.
TCGATATGGGATTTATTCGTGACATTCGGCAGATCATCAAGGTGCTGCCGGAGCAGCGCCAGAACCTGTTGTTTTCCGCGACCTTCTCGAAGGAGATTCGCGATCTTGCGAATCGCCTGCTGAATAATCCGCACGAAATTCAGGTTGCGCCGCGAAACACGACGGCGGAACGCGTCAAGCAAATCGTGTACCCGGTGGACAAGGCCCGCAAGCGCGAACTGCTTGCAGAGATCATCGGGCGCGGTAACTGGCGCCAGGTACTCGTTTTCACGCGCACCAAGCACGGTGCAAACCGTCTCGCGACGCAGCTCGAAAAAGACGGCATCACGACCGCCGCGATTCACGGCAGTAAAGGGCAGGGCGCACGCCGCAAAGCGCTACGGGATTTCAAAGACGGCAAAGTCCGGGTGCTGGTTGCAACAGACATCGCTGCTCGCGGCATTGATATCGATCGACTGCCGCACGTCGTGAATTACGAATTGCCTTACGTTGCAGAGGACTACGTGCACCGCATCGGACGCACGGCGCGCGCCGGTCAGGACGGCACCGCAATCTCGCTCGTCTGTATCGATGAGAAAAATCTGCTCGACGATATCGAAACGCTGTTGAAGCGAAAACTCGATCGCAACGTCGTACCGGGATACGAGGTCGACACGCGCATTAAACCGGAACCGCTGCGAAAGGCTCGCTCAGGGCCTCGTCCGCCGCGACCCGGCAAGAACGCCCGCAGCCGTAATCGCAATAAGAAAGCGGCCGGGCAGCAACGCAGTCGCAGCGCCCGGCCGAAACGTTCAAGGACGTCCTAGTCAGCCTGTATGAAGCGCGCGAGGTCCTCTTTAAATTTGATCAGCGAGGGCTCGTGCGTGTACATCATGTGCCCGGCTTCGTACATCTCGACAGTGACGTTTTCCTGCAGCTCATCCGAGATCCGAAGATGGTCGACGTAATACTTCGTCGCGAGGTGCGGCGTCGCGAGGTCGTAGTAGCCCTGTTGTACGAGCAAACGCATTGACGGATTCTTCTGCATCGCGTACGCGAGGTCGATCGACGTGTTCGGAATCGGATTCTTGAACGGGCTGCCGGGCATCTTGTGTCCCCAGTCCCACTGCATGAACAGCCCGCCGAACACCGTATAGCTGCCGGTGTCGGTCACGCCGAGATCAGTCTGGTAGTAGTCCATGAACGCGGCGAGGTAGCCCGGTCCGATCGAGGTTGTCATCGGGTCGTAGCTCATGGACTCGCCCAACGGGTTGACCATGTTGCCGCTGAAGCGCGAGTCGACCCGCCCGATGGTTTTGCCGCTTGAGCGTTGCAGCTCCTTGTTGAACTGCTGCTCGGAAATTCTGAGGTCGGCTCTGTCCCAGTACTCGGCCGAAACACCCGTGTATTGTTCGAGCCGCGCGAGAATGTCGGCACGTTCTTCACCGCGCAGTCGGTTGCCCTTGAACAGTGCCGACGCATAATCGCCGAGGGCAAACTCCTCGACTTCGGCCATGAATGCCTCGAGATCAGGGTGTTCCTCGTCGAGCGCGCCGTGATAGCGAGCCGTTGCCGCGAAGGTCGGCAGGAACATGGTGTGCGGGAAGTCGACACCCATACCGGCAAACCCGACCGCCATTTCCATGAAGGGTGACACGAGAATGACACCGTCCAGTGCGACCATGTGATTGGCAAGCAGGTAGTGCGCAACGCCGCCGGAGCGGATACCGCCATAGCTCTCGCCAAGAATGTACTTCGGCGATGCCCAGCGCTTGTTTTCGTTCAGATACTGGACGATGAATTCGGACACTGACTTGATGTCCTGGTCGACGCCCCAGAAGTCCTCGCCTTTGCCTTTGCCGACCGGCTTCGAGAACCCTGTTCCGACAGGGTCCATCATGACGAGATCGACCTCATCGATGATGCTGTAGGCATTGTCGACGCGCTGGTACGGACCATTGTCTGACCAGCCCGCGTCCTCAATGATCGCGCGCTGTGGTCCCAGCACGCCCATGTGCAGCCAGATCGATGCAGAACCCGGGCCGCCGTTGTAAGCAAACATGATCGGCCGGGTGCGCTGGTTGCCGCCTTTCTTTACGTAGGCCGTGTAACCAAACAGTGCAACGGGCTCATCAGCCGGGTTTTTCATGAGCATTGTGCCGGCCGTCACTGTGTAGTCGATTGAATCGCCGTCGATCCGGATCGAGTGATCACTGACCCAGGTCTTCGCCTCGGGAGCCGGGGCGTCAGGAGCGGTGTCGTCAGCAATTGTGGCAGTCGCGAACAGGAGGGCGAAGGGTACGAGCAGGTAGTTGCGCATTGTCAGTCCTTGATTGTTTTTGTTGTAACGCCAGTGGGCGGCGCAGACCACATTATACGTGTTCATGACCCCGGCACTGTTGCCATTTGGAGACATCTGGACGGATGTGCAATTTTGAGCGACATTCGGTCTGCAGGCGAGGGGGCACTCGTTTAACCAAAGTAAGTTTGCAATGCCGCTGGAAGACCACGGGCTGCAGTCGCAGCCATTTCATGAGCAGGGGCGACCGTCGACATTTGTTCGATACCGGTCGCAACAGGATGCGTTCAGATTCCTCGAGGACACGATCATCGATGATCGTGGCATTGGCCTGTTGTCGGGCCCGCCGTCGAGTGGCAAGTCGGTTCTCGTAAGACAGTTTGCGCGTGAGCTTGAGGTCAACGCGGCCGTCGCGGTCGTGGACGGAACCGGGCTGTATGCGTCCCAGTTGCTATCAAAGATTCTCAGACAGTTTGGCTACGAGGTGTCGCTGACGTCCAGTGACGACCTTCTGAACATGCTGACGGTATTCCTCGTACAACAAACACGTGCGCGCCATGCACCGCTGCTGGTGGTCGACAATGTGCAGGCGATGTATCCCGGCGCGCTCAATGCGCTGTGTCGACTTGCACAAGTGACAGCACGCGGTCGTCATGCGTTACGCATCATTCTCGTCGCCACTGGTGACGTTCAGAATATTCTCGGATCCGCCAGCCTCAAGCCAATTGCGGATCGGCTGGTTGGTGAGTTCATGCTTAAATCGATGACCTCGACAGAGTCCCGCCAATACCTGCACGAGAAACTTCGTACCGTCGGTGCGCAGCATCCTGACGATGTGTTTCCGATGGACGTTTGCGATCGTCTGCACATGGTTTCCGGCGGTTGGCCAGGCAGCATCGACAAGGTGGCAATGGGCGAACTCGAAAAGCCGGGCTCCGCTGTGGCCGACGACAAGCCACCGCGACTCATTGTCACGAAGAACCGCGAAACATTGCTGGATATTGAACTGGTAGCGACACGCTTGCTGATTGGTCGCTCGGAATTGTGTGACGTGATCGTCAACGACCAGTTTGTTTCGAAGCAGCACGCGTTGCTCGTCTGGAACGACGATGCCGTCGTGCTGTTCGACCTGAACAGCTCGAACGGTACGTTCGTGAATTCACGTCGCATCAAGACGCAGATCATGCGCAATCACGATGTCATCGCGCTTGGCGACCATCGCATCAAGCTGGACTACAAGAAGGCTGGCGTACGCACAGACTTCGAGGACGCTGATCTCGCCGATACGGCAAGAATGAAGAACATTGCCGATGCGCGCCGCGCCAAGGCAATTCGCTCACTGCCACTGCGCATCGTTCAGAACAGTTAGTCAGCGCAGCTGGCTGTCCTTGCTGCCGCGGCGGTTATAACCGGCGTAAGTTTTGCGCTCCTTGTCCGATTCGGACTGACAATTCACACAAAGACGAACTCCGGGCACCGCTACGCGGCGCGCGTCGGGAATGCGGGCGTCGCACTCTTCACAATGCTTTAGGCTTTCGCCCTTTGGGATATCCGCGCGCGTGCGAGCGATCGCGTCCTCGATTGAGGCGTCGATCTGCTCCTGAACTGCACCGTCTTTTGCGAACCCTCCGGCCATTCACGCATTTTAGCAATTCGACGGACGGTTCGTCCTGATGCAAAGGGACAAAGACACGAGGCATTCGGGGCATACCGTGGCCAGGGAGGTCGCTACGGTACGGGTATTGATTGATCCGGGAGTATCTGAATGTCTCGCGCCCCTGCAGAAAGGAAAGGAGCCGGCCGCTGGCTGGTTATCCTCAGCATCATCATCGCCGCAGTGGTACTGGTTGTGTTTTCACCCTGATCCTTGAATCACCGTCGCGGTGTTACCATCAGCCGCGACATGACTCCGCAAGCCGCACGAATAACTGCCGACGCACTGACCTGGGCGCGTATTGTCAGCATCCTGCCAATAAGTGTCGCGGCTTACGCCGGGCTTAAGTGGTGGGTGCTCGGGCTTTATGTCGCTGCGGCGCTGACCGACCTGCTGGATGGCTGGTTTGCTCGGCGTGCCGCTCCGCCGAAGAACGATACCGACCTTGACGGTATCGCCGATCTCTTGCTGAGCATAGCTACGCTGTTCTGGCTGTGGCTGCTGATTCCGGGCTTCGTTACCCGTTACTGGTTGCCGTACCTGCCGATCTTTCTCGTCCTTGAGGCCTACATGTCGTGGGTGCGGGTCTGGCACCAGCGTTACGGCGTACCGCACCTGCAGTTCGGGCGTTTCGCGATGGCGCTGTTCTTCACGCTCTTGCCTGTATTGGTTATATGGGGCGACCAGCCCGTTTTCGTTCATGCCGTGTTGCTCATCGGTGTTGCGGCAAAGATCCAGCTCAGCTGGGCATTCTGGAACCGTCCGCCGGCGGGGTGACCTCCAGCGATTCCCTGCGCGTACCGAGCAGGGTATCTATCCAGAACTCGACCACGGCGAAATTGCAGCGCGCGTCTTCGTGGTGCAGAAAATGCAGGTGGCGTTTCTTGCGGAACCAGCCGAAACGCTCAAGCCAGGTCTCGTTCAGGTGATAGTGCTTGTGCAGGAACATGTGCCAGCGGAACGTGAAGATCACGCCGAGCAGGTGCGCTGCCATCACCAGCGGACCGCCCAGGTACCAGGTGACTGCCGCGATGATCACGATCGGAATGCCGTAGTAGTTGAGGGCGTGTGACTCATGATCGACGAACTCGTCGGTGCGCAGGTTGTTGCGGTTGTAGACGCCGTGATGGCCGATCGCGTGCGCCGAAAAGACAGCACGAATCCTGTTGCGGTGACCAAAGTCGCGGTGCAGCACCGTCTGCACGATCGACATGATGTAGTAGGTCGCTACAAGAACAGCGATAAAGACAACGATTTCCATTGGTTTACTCCCGAAGGCTCTGTACTCGAGCCTGAGATTCGGGGAAACGCGCAGACCGCACTTGAGGGTCCCGCGATCAATACCTGAGGAAATCCTGAGTTAAATAAAATCAGCTACTTACGCTACTTATCTCGACGCCAGTAAACGAGGTAAACGGGCAGGTACAGCGTATAAAACACGGCCGCGAGATACGGCAGGCTGAGGTCGCCGAGTACGTCCATCGCGATTCCAACCGCGGCGGGGCCGATCATTGTCCCGGCTGCCCAGCAGGTCGTATACAGGACACTGGCCGCAGCCAGCTCCGCACCGCGAAAACGCTGCCCGAGCAGGATCACGCCCATCGCGTAAATCATGCCCTCAATGCCACCAAGCGAAAACGCGAACACCGGGCCGCCGACCGGCAGTGCGATGAACCACGGAAGCAATACGAATCCGATTGCAGTTCCGACCACGCAGAACAACAGCAGTTTGCGCCGCGGCACATGGTCCGCCAGCCAGCCAAGCGGCAGCTGCAGGAATACGCCACCGAGCGCAAAGATAGTGAGCAGCGACAGCGTACGAGCCGCTGTCAGGCCAATATTGAGTCCGTACAACGGAAAGAATGCGATGAACGCTTCGATAACAGCAGCGTATGTCAGGTTCAGCAACATGATGTGAGGCACGAGCCGGAAGATACGACCCAGCCGCATGTGGTCTTCATGGTGTGGCTCGTCATTGTTGGCATCGCGCAGCCACAGCAGTGGCAGGCCGGCGGCGAAAATCAGGGCGGCCGGCACAATGTACGGCAATAAGCCATCCGTTCCGGTTGCGATCAGGATGAGCGGCCCCAGCGCGAACCCGGCCGCGCCCGCCGAACCGTAGATGCCGATGATCCGGCCACGCCAGTCGTCGTCGGCCATTTCATTGATGACGACCTCGCTTGCCGACCAGAGGACAGCGGCCGCGGCGCCAAGAATGAAGCGCAACGGGTACCAGGCCCACACGTTCTGTGTCAGTCCGATGGCGATGAGCGCGAGGGCCGCGAGCAGGGTAGCGAAGCGCATGATGCGTGCGGCACCGATTCGCACGATGAGCTTCGGCACATACGGTGCGATCACCACACCGGCAACGGCCTGCGCGACGATGCTGGTGCCTATTATCGTCTTGCTCATTCCCTGTGCGTCGAGTACCAGCGACAGGAGAGGCAAAGTCAGCCCATACACAAGGTTGACGACGACCATCGACGCGATGACGGCGAACAGACTGAGATTGCGGTTGGATACGGTCACAGGCGGAATTGTGCCATCATAACGGCGGAATCGAAGCGAAAGGATCGCACCGAATGGCGGATGCCGAGAAACTTTTGCAGGAAGCACAATACGCCTTCAACCTGATCACGTACGGTGAGTCACGTGCGAACCGGCGCAACGCTGCCAAGGCAACAGCACTCGCCAGAAAGATAATCCGGCGATATCCCGACACCACTGAGGCCTATGTTGCGCGGTCACTGCTACGTCGCCTTGGCCTGGATGGTTACCAGAACAAATTCGATCACACGCATACGTCGGAAACCGGGCATCGTCCGCACCGGTCATTACCCGAACCGGCACCAAAGCCGCGAAACCGGCCGGATCCGCTGGCAGATCAGCGGGCCCGTGAGCGCACCTTTGTTACGAGTGAAGAAACCTCGCTGGACTGGGGCGCGCTGATCGCGTGGTTATTCAAGCTGCCCAAGTTTGTCTGGGGCTTCCTGATCTTTGCCGGTGTCTTCCTGTTCACCATCTTCGGGCCATTCCTGCTCATCCCGCTAGTACTGTTCGTGTTGTTCACAGGGCCGCTGAAGTCCTCCATCAAGGGCGAACAACAGCAGCGCATGAACGAGTTCGTGGCGCGCGTAAACGAGCACCTGCTGGAGAAGAAGCGGCGCTCCGGCTAGTCAGGCTTCCTGAACAGCATCGTAAAGCGATCGGTATTGCCTGAGACGCTGCGTCGTCCGACTTCATATTCAAGTTCATCGTCGGCACGGAAGTGCAGATCCGAATATCCGACAAACTCGAAACCGGCATCGAGCATCTCCTTGACAACCAGCACCGGGTCGATGCGGCGGCGATTCTCGAAATCGTCCATTTCCATGTGACGCCGGGTATGGTCGACAACGCCGTAGAGGCCGCCGGGACGAAGCACATCGAAAACGCCGCTATTCATCATCTGGCGTCCGTCAGCACCGAAGTTATGCACGTTGCGGAAGGTCAGCACCATGTCGACACCCGATACGCCAAATTCGAATTCGTCCATCGTGTAAAGGCGTTCACCTTCGGGTCGATGAATGTTTTCGTTGGTCTCGAGGACTTCAACCTTCTCGAATCCGGGCTCGGTTAAAACAGTGCTTGCAACCCGGCCGGAACCGATGGCAACGTACAGCTTGCCGTTCTCGGCGAGTACCGGTGCCAGGACGCGCGTATACCAGCCGCCGCCGGGCATCAGTTCAATAACCGTCATGTCGTCCTTGAGGCCGAAGAAATTCAGCGTCTCCAGCGCTTTGCGGTTGCGATCGCGATCACGGTCAGCCTGTGGCCGGGATTCGGCCGCGAGTGCAGCGTTCACTTTGTCGTCGATTGAGTCGTCTGCTACAGCAGTGCCGACAAACAGCAGCAACAGCATTGCGATGTACTTCATGATGGCTCCTTGATCTTGTAGTAACAGGGGCCGCCATTGCGGCGGCCCCTTGAAGACACCCTACAAGATTTGTTGGTGGCGCTAAAGTCAGTCCCAGCTGATTTCGGCGATCACTGAAGCGTGGTCGGAAGGCCACAGGCCGGAGGCGGTCTTGTCGTCCACCTCTGCATCAAGGACGTTAGCTTTGACGCTGCTGGGCATGTCCTTAACCATGACAACATCGATGCGACGATCATGCTCTGACGGATCATTGAGCAGGTTTGCCGCCTCACAGCACGTGAAACCGTCAGAATTGCCCGGACGCAGCGTCCAGCTGTCGATCATCGGACCGAGTCCGTTCGGCTGTCCGAACGCATTGATGCCGAACGTAGCCTGCTGGTAAGCCGTTGGTACGTTAAACGGCGCCATTGGGCCATCGGTCGGGGCCGAATTAATATCACCGGCAATGATCAGGCGCGAACCGGGTGGCATCGGGTTGGCAGCGACCGTCGCCGTCAACTCAGTCATCTGCGCCGGTTGCAGCAGCGTCGAGAGAACACTGTCGCCAAGCTGGCGAATCTCGAGGTGGGTGTTGACGAGGCGGTAGTTGTTTCCATCTACCACCGCATCAACGGCGACAAATCCTCGCTCGATCAAAATGTCCTGGCCGAGCACGGTAATAGGCGCAACATCGTTATAGTGACAGCCATGGCTTTCCGCTGCCGGTCGTTGACAGAACAACGGCGCGACATTGGCATCGACATCGCTGCGCGCAAGAATCACGTCACGGTCCTTGACGGTGACGTAGAACACCGGATCGAGGCCGTTAATCTCCGGAATGACGACCGGCAGCCCTGGAATATCCAGATTCTTCAGAACGGCGACCGTTACGTAGTCATCCCCCAGCGCAGCCTCTGTCAATGCGAGATGGTCATTGAAAGCGCCCGGAAACAAACCACAAGCGCCGGGAAAGGCTTCGCCGATACAGTCGAACTCGTAGACCTCCTGTAAAGCAACCAGGTGCGGCTGACGATCAGTAATGGTCTGTGATAACGCGGCTATTCGCTCCGGTGCATTATTCTGCGCAATCGATACGATCGCCTCGGCGATCGCGGCCGCATATTCGCCCGGGCTGCCGGCGCCGATAACCGGCGCGAGATCCGCACCCAGGTACTGGTTCTGGGTCATGACTTTGATATCGGCCTTCTCGTTGCCGGCGCTGGCTATGGCCGGCAAGAGGGCCAGGGTCGCGACCGCGACCATCGTTACTAGCTTGTTCATTGTAATTCCCCTTGTGACTGAACTGGGCGGCCACATGCCGCGAGTTCAGCATCGCGCCGGACGGTCACAAGGTCCTGACCGTGAGCGCAGGGAAACATGATGATTAGCTGATGAAGGCCTACTGGTAGCCTTTGGCCTGCAGATTGAACAGGTGCGCGTATTGGCCGTCCTCGGCCAGCAGGCTCTTGTGGTCACCGCGTTCGAGGATACGGCCCTGATGTATCACGATGATTTGCGCGGCGGCGCGTACCGTTGAGAAACGGTGCGATATCAGGATCGTCATCTTGTCGCCACTCGATTTGCGGAAATGCTCGAACACTTCAGCCTCCGACGTAGCATCCATCGCTGCCGTCGGTTCGTCGAGTACCAGGATATCTGCGTCCGAGCGCATGAACGCGCGCGAGAGGGCGATCTTCTGCCATTGGCCGCCGGACAGCTCGCGCCCGCCCTTGAACCAGCGGCCAAGCTGGGTGTCGTACTCATCCGGCATGTCTTCGATGAATGGCGCAGCGAGGCCGGTTTCGGCAGCTGCCTCCCAGCGTTCCCGGTCATCGATGTAGCGAACGTCGCCCGCGCCGATGTTCTCGCCAACCGTGAACTGGTAGCGGCCGAAGTCCTGGAAGATGACGCCGACGCGCTTGCGCAGCGACTCTACTTCCCATTCCTGCAGATCCAGCCCGTCGAGCAGGATGCGACCCTCGGTCGGTTCATAAAGTCGGGTCAGCAACTTGATCAGCGTGGTCTTGCCAGATCCATTCTCACCGACGAGCGCGAGGCTCTGCCCCGGGGTGATCTGCAGGCTGATGTCCTTCAATGCCCAGTCGCTGGCTCCCGGGTAACGGAACGAGACGTTCTCGAATTCGAGGCCGCGAGCAGGCTCCGGCCCTTTCTCGGCGTCACCGGTGCGCGTTGGTACGGGCTGTTCGAGATATTCGTACAGGTTTGACAGGTACAGGTTGTCTTCGTACATGCCGCTTACAGACGACAGGATTGCGCCGACCGCCGCCTGTCCCTGGCGGAACAGCACGAGATACATGGTCATGGCACCGATTGTGATAACGCTGCCGATGGCAGCGACGACAATCCACCCGTACGCGGCATACAAGGCCGCGGTCGACACCAGGCCGAGTACGAAGCCCCAGCCATCGCGCCGTATCGTCAGGCGTCGGTCCTCGATAAACAGCTTGCGGAAGATATCGCGATAGCGCTGCAGCAGACGCGGGCCAAGCTGGAACAGCTTGACCTCCTTAACCCCGTCCTCGCGCGCGATGACAGTTTCCAGGTACATCTGCATGCGGGTATCGGGGGAGCGCCAGCGGAACAGGCGGAATGCATCGCCCGAGAATTTCGCTTCGGCGAAGAACGAGGGCAGGCCTGCGACAATCAGTATTGCGACCGCCCACGGCGAGAATGCGAACAGCAGGGCAGAGTAACTGGCTAACGAAATGCCGTTCTGTACCAGCCCGAATGTCTTGGTGACGAGCGCAAGCGGGCGACTCGAGGCTTCGCGGCGCGCCTGGGTGAGCTTGTCGTAGAACTCCGAGTCCTCAAAGTGAGCGAGCTCCAGCGTCAGCGCTTTTTCGAGGATCATGACGTTTACGCGCTGCCCAAGCAGGGCGCGCAGCAGGGATGTGCTGGCCGAGATACCACGCTGGCTCGCTGCCGCACAGATGACGACGATGGCCTCCAGGGCGACGAGCCACAGGACGGCGTTGATATCGGGGTTGGAGACGGCCGCTGCTTCAATCACAGCATCGACGATCAACTTGCCAATGTACGCGATAACGGCCGGCAGCACGCCGGCGATCAGGGTCAGTATCGCGATGGCGATCGTAAGCGGCCGACTCGTCGTCCAGACGAGTTCTATCGCGCGTCGGCTGTAACCGAAAACGCCCAGGGCGCGTCGGAGGAAACCGGCTTCCGGGTTGTTCGCTTCGGCCATCGGCGCCTAGAATACGTGAAAACGAAGGAGTGGATATGAAGATCAAGCCGCGAGTTGCAACCCTTCTGATTGCATTACTGGTCTGGGGTTCCCCGGCTCTGGCATCGGAAGCCGACGATCTGCAGGCCATGGTCGAGCGCTTTCTTGCTACGAGTGACAAGCGCGAGGCTCACGTCTGGTTCTGGGCAGAGGATCTCGTCTATACCTCGTCGAGCGGCGCCCGCTTTGGCAAGGCAGACATCCTGAGTGGATTCGACGATGCGCCTGCAAGTAACGCACCTGCTGCGACAACCTACTCCGGCGACGAATTCGATGTCCGTATCTACGGCGATACGGCCGTTGTCGCATTCAAACTCGTAGGTACACCTACGGATAAGTCTGGCAGTGAGCCTGTGCTGTACTACTTCAACACCGGGACGCTCCTGAAGCGTGATGGTGAGTGGAGGGTAGTCGCCTGGCAAGCAACGAAGATTCCGGAAAGCTAGAACGCATATTCACCGTGGCGAAGCCGCTGGCGCCGCCAGCGGCTACCTATACCGTTTCGGCGCGCAGTAAGGCTCCTGAAACGCCTGTTTTCAGATTCCTGCGCGAAAACTACGGCAACACGCCGCTGCGCGAGATCGACAGTCTGTTCGGGTTTGTAGAGCGCAGCACGTTGTACGGCGGTCGCGGCTTCTCACGTCGCGAACTCTCCGACAAAGATGTCTCGCAGCTGAACAACGCGGGGATTGGCGTTCGTCTGCCGATGACCAATCACTACGCGACCCGGCGCGAGTACAAACTCAATCACTGGCTGCTGCGCAAATATCATCGCAAAGGCAACTCGGTCATCTGTACAAATGACGATCTGGCTCGCTGGATTCGCGACGACTTTCCGGACTACCGGCTGGATGCAAGCGTTATCAAGAACGTCAGGTCGATGGACAAGATCGAAAAGGCGATGGAGCTTTATGACTCTGTTGTTCTGCCGATGCCGGTCAACGAGGATCTCGAGTTCCTCGGCACAATCGAAGACAAGGACAAGATCACCTTGTTTGCAAACGCCGGGTGCGCGCTGACCTGTCCGTCACGTATCTGCTATCCGTCGGTTTCAAAGATCAACAAAGGTGACGGCGGCGAGTTCCAGTGTTCGCAGAAGCTGAAAGAGCGTGAGATGCTCGGCATGGTCGACTTTCCGCTCGAGCCGTACATCGAGATGGGCTTTCACCGCTTCAAATTGTTGCGAGCTCGTCCGACTTCGATGACTGGTTACTAAAAAAAGCCCCGCTGCCTTGCGGCAGCGGGGCGAGGCCCCTGGCGGATCGTGCAGGGAGAGTCGTTCCGCCGAGAACTCAGGGCTCCAACAGGTAGACGCCAATCTTGTAAGCCGTAAACACGTTGGTATCCGTATCGTAGAGACCGCGGGCATGCATTGAGCGAGCCGCAGTCGCGCCGTCGAGGCTGTTCAGCAGGTCGGTCACAAAGTCATCGAAGTTTGAGTACAGGCGCAGGCTGTCGTCCGATTTCAGGTAGAAAACGCTTCTGTCACCTTCGCGGGGTACGATGCTCGTGTCCGAGTCGAGCGCCGTAAGGTCGATCAGGACCGGGCCCTGCTTGATGTGATGGCGTACACCGATGTCCTCGTTGTGATTGTCGAGCACCAGTCCATCGGTGCCGATGCTGACGAACGGGACTGTCGTGCCTTCTGCACCCCAGCCAACCCCGAGTGCACTGCGAACATCGGTGTAGTCGATTACCGTGCGGCCCATGAAGTCCGGCGGTGCTGCACCAAATGCGTTCGGGAAGCCGTAGGCGACAATCGGTTTACCCTCGGCGAAGTTTGCGAGTGTCAGGCTACCGGTCGCGATCTCGTAGTTATTCGGGTCCGCATCCACTTCCTGGGATGCCCCGGTACCGGTGAAGTCGAATATCTGCACACGACGTCGGTCGATGCCGTGCAATGTGATGTCGGTCTGGCCAGGTACAACGGTATTGACGATGCCGACGAGATGCGTGATGTGCATGCGCACGGCCCCCGGGGTGGCGTCAAACAGCACATCAGGCGTTGCGGCATCCGTCTCGGCACGATTGAGATCGCCGCGAATCGTGACACGCTGGCCAATCGACAGTGAATCGATGCTGTGATCGGTCACGCGGTCGCCGTCCTTGAATACCCTGGTTTCCGGGCCGACTTCGACGACGACATCGTCATGGAAATGAGCACGACGGTCGGACGGAATAATGGTCGCACCCCGAACGGTCAGGAAATTACCGTCGCGAGCGATGATGTTGCCGATTACGGCATCACGGTCGACGCCTGGAACACTGGATCCTGCAAGTACACGGTCGGCCGTGAATATGCGTTCGGCGACGTTCAGCGTGCCTTTCGCGACCGTCGGCGTTCGTGCTCCTGCTGCGTTTAGCGCACGCAGACCCTCGATGCCGGCAAACATCTCGCCATTGACTTCAAATTCCGTGTCGTCAGTTACGTGGACGTCGACCTCGCCGAAATCGCCGTCGCGATCATGGAACGGGCGAATGGCGACCGTGTAGGTCATCGCGTCTTCACTTACTTCCTTGAGAAGTCCGCGCACGCGAATGTTCTTTTCGTCGACTGGTGACACTTCCGCGATGATGAACTGCTCCGAAGCAGCCGTTGCCGGGGTTGGCGCAATGTCTACTTCGTGGGACGCAGCCAGGTCGAAATCGAGTTGCAATAGCGCTGGTTTGCCTTTGACGACACGCAACTGATCGCGATTCGATAACTGGATCCTGAGCTCGGTCTGACTTAGTGGCGTACCACCAAGATCGGTGACGACCGCTTCCTTTGATGCGCCGTCGGCTTCGACGAAGACTTCGGCGTCGCCATAGTCGAGGCGAATAGTTCCGGCAACATAGGTGGCCGGCGGAACAGTTGCGATCGTGACGAGTTCCGTCAGGTCGACGTAGTCAGTGAAGTTGATTCGGGTATTGCGTGGCAACGTTTCGACGATGCGACCGTTAGCCGTTTCCAGTTCAAGGGAAACGACATCCACGGTGTAGTTGAGGAAGTCGCCGTCTGCATCGGTCAGTGCGATCATGACCGTGCCGCATTCGGCGGCGGTCGACGGATCGGCGGGGTTACATTCAACTGAGCCGACCGGTGCGGCAGGATCGGTACCGGCACCGCCGCCACAAGCGACCAGCAGCAACGATGCTGTAAATGCTGTCATCCAGTTCGTGAGCTTCATCGGGAACTCCTTGTTCGCGTCGTTACGATTAACAGCAATAACGCGATGTACCGCGAATGGTTGACAGGCATTAAAAACCCGCAAAAGTTACAGCGACTTATCTTGTATTCCTAAGCGATCATGTCAAAATGGTCACCCGTAATGACGAACTCGTCCGACACGACCATCAACACGGGCATCCGGCACCGCCGTCCGCGGGCCGGCGAGCGCACCCGCGGCGCTGTTGACGCTCTCCAGACCAAGATTGCGGTCAGTGTCCAGAACCTCGATCCGTACAACTATCGCGAGCAATTGCAGGGCGTGGTTGATGAGCTGCCCGAATCCACAGGCGCAGACTCGGCATTCATTGCGCTGATCGATGAAGACGGCGCCAGCATCGAATCGGTCATCGCGGTCTCGGAAGGCTTCGCGCAATGCACACCGAAGGTCCTGACCGGCGAGTCACTGGCGGACTGGCCCTGGCTCTGCAAACGACTTGGCCACCTGCGCGTCATCGAAGTTGCCGACACCGTAAAAGGCCCGAGCGCGGCACGTGATGAGCTAGGGCGGCTCAACGAACTGCACATCGGTTCGGCGCTGCTGATCGGTTTTTCCGTGCACGGAGAGATTTCGGGTTTCCTTGCTATTGCCAACGAACGTCCCGTCGACAACTGGGATGCCAACCTGCATCTTTTGATGAAATTATTCGGCTCGTCGCTTGCGGTGGGCCTCGAGCGCGTGCGCGATCGCGAAATTCTCGACGAGTTGCAGGAACGCAATTCGCTGGTAGCGATGACCGCGAACGACGGCATCTGGGATTTCGACGGCGAATCGAAACGCATCAACCTGTCGCGCCGCTGGAAGACGATGCTGGGTTACGACCCGGACGACGAAGAAGTGATACTCGACTGGTACAAGCTCGTGCATCCGGACGATATTGCGCGTGTACAGAACGGCATGCGTGCGCACCTCGCAGGAGATACACAGTTCTTCGAATCGGTGCATCGCATGCGTCACCAGAGCGGCGACTGGCGCTGGATGAAGAGTCGCGCCAAGTCGGTTGTCGATGACAACGGACGGTTGTTGCGGCTGCTGGGCGTCGAAGTCGATATCACCGAACGCAAACTCTACGAAGATGCGCTGTTCCGTGAAAAAGAAAGTGCGCAGATTACCCTGCAGTCAATCGGTGACGGCGTCATCACGACTGACGCTCGCTGCAATGTTGAATACGTAAATCCGGTCGCCGAGGAACTGACCGGCTGGAAGGTCGACGACGCCAGTGGTCGTTCGATCGATGAAATTTTCCGCGGCTTCCACGAAGAGACCTGTGAGCCTCTCGAGAATCCGCTCGCGGTATCGATACGCCGCGATCGCGCAATCAAATCTGTGCGACCGACGCTGTTGATTCGCCGCGATGGTAACGAACTCTATATCGAGTCGACTGCATCACCCATTCGTGATGGCAAGGGAGACGTAACCGGTGGCGTGCTCGTATTCCACGACGTTTCCGAGTCGCGCGAACTGAACCGCCGGCTCAGTTATCACGCCAGCCATGACATCCTGACCGGCCTCGTTAATCGCCGGGAGTTCGAGAACCGGCTCGAACGCGCGCTCAAGAGCGCTAAAGCGCGAGAGACGTCGTACGCACTGCTGTACCTCGACCTCGACCAGTTCAAGATCGTGAATGACTCCTGTGGCCATTCGGCAGGTGACGCCCTGCTTGGTCAGCTCGGAGCGCTGCTCAAGTCGAAGATTCGCTGGCGCGACACTCTCGCTCGCCTCGGTGGCGACGAATTCGGCGTGCTGCTGGAGAGCTGCAGCCTCGAAGAGGCAATGAACACCGCCGAAACGCTGCGCATGGCGATTGGCGAGTACAAGTTTGTCTGGGAAGAACGCAGCTTCCGCCTCGGCGTCAGCATTGGTGTCGTACCGATCACGGCCGACAACGAAGACGTAGCAGCCTTGCTGAGCGCCGCAGACAGCGCGTGTGCCGCTGCGAAAGAAGCCGGCCGCAATCGCATTCACAGTTTCCAGGAAAACGATATCGACCTGATGCGTCGCCGTCGCGAGATGCAGTGGGCAGCGCGCATCAACAATGCGCTCGAAGAAAACCGCTTCGAGTTGTTCCGCCAGACGATCCAGCCGCTGCAGGCCCAGGAGGAGGGCGCTCATTACGAGATCCTGCTGCGCATGCGCGACGAGAACGGCGGCATCATCTCCCCGGGACTGTTTATCGAGGCGGCCGAACGCTACGGCATTACGCCAAGTATCGATCGCTGGGTAATTCGCACGGCATTCCGCTGGCTGGTATCTGAAGCCGATGAGCGCGAACGACTCTCGCTGTGCTCGATAAATCTGTCAGGCCAGAGCCTGGGCGATGAGAAGTTTCTGCCTTTCGTTATCGACCAGTTCCAGATGAGCGGGCTGGATGCGACCAAGATCTGTTTCGAGATTACCGAAACTGCGGCAATCGCGAGTTACTCGCAGGCGAACCGGTTCATCAATGCGCTTAAGGAACTCGGTTGCAAGTTCGCGCTCGACGATTTCGGTACAGGCCTGTCGTCGTTCGGCTACCTGAAGCATTTCCCGGTCGACTTCCTGAAGATCGATGGCAGCTTCGTCAAGGAGATCCTGCACGATCCGATCGACCGCGAGATGGTTCGCTCGATCAACGAGATCGGTCACCTCACCGGCAAGCAGACAATCGCCGAGTTCGCGGAGAACGAAGAGATCATCACGATGCTGCGCGGAATGGGCATCGACTACGCGCAGGGCTACGGCGTCTCTGAGCCCAAACGCGTTACCCGCGCCGTCGCTTAAAAGGGTCCAGTTACCCTTTACTCAGTCTAAGGTAACTGGACCCTATCAGTCGATGCGGAAAAGCATCGACAGGTCGGCAGCCTGTATGTTCTTCGTCAGGGCGCCAGTCGAGATGTAGTCCACACCTGTCTCGGCGACGCCACGAATCGTCTCCAGCGTAATGTTGCCTGATGCTTCGAGTTTGGCGGCTACGATTCCGTAGCCCGCGTTAATATCGACGGCACGGCGCAGCTCGTCGTTGCTGAAGTTATCCAGCAGGATGCGACCGGCGCCGGCGTCGAGCGCTTCAAGCAGTTCGTCGTGGTCTTCAACCTCAACTTCGATCAGCACATCCTCGTGCTGCTGCGCGGCTTTCAGTGCGGCTGTGATACTGCCGGCACTCTTGATATGGTTTTCCTTGATCAGGATGGCGTCGAACAAACCAACACGGTGGTTGTGGCCACCGCCGCAGGTAACCGCGTACTTCTGTGCCAGTCGCAGGCCCGGAATCGTCTTGCGCGTATCGAGAATGCGCGCCTTGGTGCCGTCGACGGCTGAGACGTACTGCTTCGTTATGGTTGCCGTTGCCGACAGCGTCTGCAGGAAGTTAAGCGCTGTACGTTCGCCTGTCAGCAGGCTGCGGGCCGGACCGACCAGTTTGCAAACGACGTCATCGGCTTCGGCCAATTGTCTGTCGTAGATGTACCAGTCGACGAGAATCGAATCATCGATTTGCCGAAACACTTCCTCGACCCACGGTGCACCGGCAATGACCATCGATTCGCGAGCGATGATCTGCGCGCCAACCACCGCATCGGCGTCTACCAATGACGCCGTAAGATCACCGTTGCCCACATCTTCAGCCAGTGCCGCAGCTACGCTCGGGCCAATTGAAGCTTTTGTCTCGTCCGTCAGTTTCATGTCGACTCTCAGGAATCAGTAACAAAAAGCCCGGCCGGAGCCGGGCTTCGGTTGTTACGTTGCGGTTCCCTTACAGGAAGAAACCGCCGTGCCCGAATCCAACCATGCTCATGAGCATCGGGATTGAGAGCAGGGTGTTCGTGCGAGATGCCGTGAACGCGACAACACGTGCTTTGGCAACCTCGGCCTCGCTGGCCTCGACCATGCCTAAGATCTTCTTCTGGTTTGGCCAGATCAGTACCCAGACGTTGAACAGCATGATCGTTCCGAACCATGCGCCAACACCAATGATCATTGCACCAACATTCGTAGTTTCGCCCATCATGCCGAGCGTGAACGCATCGTGCAGGATGCCCATATTGTGGAGGGCGGCCGCGCCTGAGAGCCACGTCAGTGCCGCGCCCCAGCGGAACCACCACAGCGCACGCGGTGCGACGTACTTCGTGATACCTGCGCCGCCCGGGCCACCTTCGTCAGCGGCGGCATCGGCGAGAGCCGGAACCTGCACAAAGTTGAAGTAGTAGAGCAGTCCGATCCAGGTGATGCCCGCGAGGACATGGATCCAGACGATGAAGCTCGACATGTTAAAGGAAATATCCTGTGTAGCGGCAGCAATGATGACAGCCAGCACTATGCCGCCGATGATCGTTCCGGCCACAGTCTTCAAGGGATTCATTATTCGCTTCTCCGAAGGTTTTTTTATGGTGTATCGGGAGTATGCGCCCCAGCGCGGGGCCTATTATAGAGCCAATTGACAGCTCACGTTCAGGAAAATCGGGCTACAATCGCGCCAGTCTCTGGAGATCCATACATGCGAATACTTGTTTTGTTGGCCGCTGCCCTCATGATGAGCGGCTGTACGGCGCTACTGGTCGGCGGTGCTGCTGTTGGTGGCTACCAGCTGGGCAAAGACGAACGGGAGCCGGGCGTAGTTGCCGCGGACTCAGCCATTACGACCAAGATCAAAGGCAAGTACGCCGCTGACTCGGTCGTCAGTGTTTTCGCGATCGGCGTGCGCACGTACGAAGGCAACGTCACGCTGACCGGTACGGTTGGCAGTTTCGTGGCAAGAGACCAGGCACACCGTTTGGCGAAGGAAACAAAAGGCGTCAACTCGGTGTCGAACCAGATCGTTGTAGAAGACAGAAGCGATTCCAGCTAGCGGAATCGGCGCTCATTCAAAAGGAAATAACGTGGACGTAAACGCCCGCATTGAAGAACAACTCAATTCACACGACGTGCTGCTGTACATGAAGGGCACGCCGGACTTCCCGCAGTGTGGTTTTTCCAGCCAGGCCGTCGCGGCGCTGAACGCGATCGGCAAGCCGTACTCCTACGTCAACATCTTCGAGGATCAGGAGATTCGTGAGGGACTGAAGGTCTATTCGAACTGGCCGACGTTCCCGCAGTTGTACGTGAAAGGTGAATTAGTTGGCGGCTGCGACATCGTTATCGAGATGTACCACTCAGGCGAGCTGAAGGATCTGCTCGACCCTGCCGCGGGCGAGTAATCCTTTACGGCTGAGGCGGGGCGTTCTTTAACGCGCTCGCGTAAACATCCCCAAACCGGTTTACGACCTCACAGAACAGCTCAGCTGTCATTTCTGCGTCGTACGACGCCGAGTGCGCCTGGGTTTCGTCCCAGCCGAGTCCTGCTGCGATCGCTGCTCGTGCAAGCACAGTCTGCCCGAACGCGACGCCACACAGTGTCGCGGTGTCGAAACAGCTGAAAGGATGAAACGGGTTACGCTTGATCGCCGCGCGTTCGACGGCCTCGTTCATGAAGCCAAGATCGAAATGGGCGTTATGTCCGACCAGCACGGCACGGCTGCAGCCGGCTTCGCGCACTGAGCGGCGCACCTCACGGAAAACGCGCTGCAACGCGTCTTTCTCATCGATCGCCGGGCGCAAAGGGTGATACGGGTCGATGCCGTTCACCGCGATTGACGCGGCCTCAATATTGGCGCCCTCGAACGGCTTTACGTGGTAGCGAATAGTCTCGCCGCGCTGTGCGAGTCCGTCGTCGTCGAGTTCGACGAGGACGGCCGCGATTTCCAGCAGTGCATCGGTTTTGCTATTGAAACCACCGGTTTCGACGTCGATTACGACAGGGAGGAAACCGCGAAAGCGGTTCGCCATCCGAATTTCATCATTCACTTAGATTGCAGCCTTGAACAGGTTCTCATCGAGAATGGCGTGTATCGTGTAGCGAACGCCAAAACCGGTGAACTTGGTGCCGACATGGCCAAGTCCGCCGTCATTGTCGCCTGCGCTGAGGTCCATGTGAACCCACGGTGTGTCGTTTTCGATGAATTCTGCGAGAAAACTTGCGGCAAGAATATGGTCACCGGCACCTTTGGGTGAACATTGCAGGAAGTCGGCCGTTTCGCTCTTCAGGCCTTCCATGAATTCCTCACCTATCGGGAACGGCCAGACACGTTCACCGGACTCTCGGCCAACTCGCTTCAATGCCGGGTGCAATTTCGCCCGGTTCGTAAACACGCCCGAGTAGCGGGTCGTGAGCGCGCTGACGCAGGTGCCGGTCAGCGTTGCGTAATCGAGAATAATGCCCGGCTTGTCGCGACTCGCGAGCACCAGCGTATCGGCCAGCGCCATGCGGCCCTCGGCATCGGTGTGCACGGTCTGGATCGTCTTGCCGTTCGCTGCTGTAACCACGTCCTGGGATTTGTAGGCGGTCGGACCGATCCTGTTCTCGGTCAGCGCCAACCAGCAGTCGACTGCGATTGGCAGTTCGAGTGCGGAGATCGCGAGCAGGGTGCCAAGTGCGACGGCGGAGCCCTGCATGTCGCCGTGCATATCGAGCATCGCGTTGAAGGGCTTCAGGTTGTTACCGCCTGTGTCGAAAATAATCCCTTTGCCAACCAGGCTCAGGTCGGCATTGGCGGACTTGTTGCCCGGCCGGTAACGCAGCCGCACGATTCCGGCGCTGTCGTCTTCATTTCCCTGCGCGACCGCGAGGAATGCGCCGGCACCCAGCTTCTCGAGCGCCTTCGTGTCAAAACGTTTGTAAGTCCAGCCCTGTTCGGCGGCCAGTTCCTTCGCAAACGCGGCGTAGGAAACAGCGTCCAGCTTGTTCGGTGGCATCGTGGTCAGCCAGCGTGCGAGGTTATTGCCTTTGGCTTCGGCGACCGTGCGTGCAACGTCCAGTCGTTCCGACAGGCCGAGCAACCTTACTGACCTGATCGTCGCAGGTGCCTGCTTCGACTTCCAGGCAGGCATCGCACAGCCGTGTGCAAGTGCCGCGGCGAGGGCGGCATTGTAAATCGGCTCGGCGTCAGCAAAGCCCAGAACGCAGATGCCGAGACTGCCGGCCTTCTCGCTGCAGACGGCCTGTACCAGCTTGCGTGCAAGCGTAAGCCGGGCGAAAGCGTCGGCATCTCTCTCAAGGGTGCCCGCCACCACCAGCGTCTGCTTCTTGTTGGACAGGCGCGTCGTAAGCGCGGGTACGGAACCGGGGGCATTCTTACGCAACACTTGTTGCATTTTCGATCCCTGCGGCAGCGCACGGAAAATTTTCGCATCTGGCTTCGGTGGTAGTATCACCAGCAACTGATCGCAGCTGCCCGCCGTCTTTACATCGACGCGCCCAACCTTTTGATAAATATGAATATTGTCGAGCTCTGGAAGCATCATCCGTGATCCTGAAAAGTTGTGAAATGAACCATGTGAAACTCTTGACGGGCAACGTGCAAACCCTGATGATTGCACCCCCAAACAGTCGGCGCGCCAGCCGGTGCACGGTGCGCTGATCCTAGCAGGACGCCTAGACTAATTCACGCCACGGGGCGACGTGCCCCAGAGCGAGCTGTGGACCTTTTATGAGCAAGTTCAACCCGTTTGACGATACTGACCCGACTGAGACTCACGAGTGGCTTGAGTCGATTGACTCCGTGCTGACGCAGCACGGTCCCGAGCGGGCACATTTCCTGCTCAACAAGATGATCGACTTCGCCCGTCGTTCGGGCGCATACCTGCCATACAGCCCGAACACGGCATACCTGAACACGATCTCTACCGGTCGCCAGCCGGAGTACCCGGGTGACCGCTCACTGGAGCGACGCATCGAGGCTTATATTCGCTGGAATGCGATGGCGATGGTCGTTAACGCCAACAAGCTCAGCACCGAGTACGGTGGCCACATCTCCAGTTATGCGTCGTCGGCGACGCTCTACGAAGTCGGCTTTAACCATTTCTGGCGTGCGGCCAGCGATGAGCAGGGCGGCGACATGATCTTCATGCAGGGCCACTCTGCGCCCGGCATTTATGCTCGTTCATTCCTCGAAGGGCGCATGGGCGAAGACCACCTGAATCGATTCCGCCAGGAAGTCGGTGGCGGCGGCCTGTCGTCGTACCCGCACCCGTGGCTGATGCCGGAATACTGGCAGTTCCCGACCGTTTCAATGGGTCTTGGACCGATGATGGCCATCTACCAGGCGCGCTTCATGCGCTACATGGAAAACCGCGGCATGATCGCGCCGAGCGACCGCAAGGTGTGGGCATTCCTCGGTGACGGTGAAATGGACGAGCCCGAATCGATGGGCGCGATTACGATGCCGGTGCGCGAGGGACTCGACAACCTCGTGTTCGTCGTTAACTGCAACCTGCAGCGGCTCGACGGCCCGGTCCGCGGCAATGGCAAGATCATCCAGGAACTGGAAGCGGCGTTCGGTGGTGCCGGATGGAACGTCATCAAGGTCGTCTGGGGCTCGCGCTGGGATCCGCTGCTTGCCAAGGATCACGATGGCAAGTTGCGCCAGCTCATGGAAGAGACTGTCGATGGCGAGTACCAGGTGTTCAAAGCGCGTTCGGGTGGCTACGTTCGCGAAAAGTTCTTCGGCAAACATCCGGAGACGGCGGCAATGGTCGCTAACATGTCAGACGAGGAAGTCTGGCGCCTGAACCGCGGCGGTCACGATCCCTCCAAGGTCTACGCGGCTTACGATGCGGCTACGAAGCACAAAGGTGGCCCAACGATCATTCTCGCCAAGACCGTCAAGGGTTACGGCATGGGCTCTGCCGGTGAAGGCCAGAATACGGCGCACCAGCAGAAGAAGATGGATCTCGACGAAATTCGCACCTTCCGTGACCGCTTCAACATCCCGATCGCCGACAAGGACATCGGCGACACGATCCCTTACTTCCGCCCGGCCAAGGACAGCCCGGAACTCGAGTACATGCTCGAGCGTCGTGAATCCCTGAAGGGATTCCTGCCCGCGCGTCGCAGGAAATCCACGTCATTGCCGGTACCGCCGCTCGAAACCTTCAAGAGCCAGCTCGACGGAACGGGAGAACGCGAAGCATCGACGACGATGGCGTTCGTACGCATCCTGACCGCTCTTTCGCGCGACAAGCAGATCGGCAAACACATCGTGCCGATCGTGCCCGACGAGGCGCGGACGTTTGGCATGGAAGGCATGTTCCGCCAGGTTGGCATCTACGCCAGCAAAGGGCAGCTGTACGAACCCGAAGATGCCGGCGAACTCATGTACTACCGCGAAGACAAGAGCGGCCAGATTCTTGAAGAGGGCATCAACGAGGGCGGCGCATACTGCTCGTGGGCCGCTGCGGGCACCTCGTACTCGAACCACGACGTGCCGATGATCCCGTTCTACATCTATTACTCGATGTTCGGTTTCCAGCGCATTGGTGATTTCATCTGGGCGGGCGGTGACCAGCAGGCGCGCGGCTTCCTGATTGGCGGCACGGCCGGTCGCACGACGCTCGCGGGTGAGGGTCTGCAGCATCAGGACGGTCACAGCCTTGTGAACGCATCGACGGTGCCGAACTGTGTGTCCTACGACCCGACTTACGCTTACGAGTTGGCCGTCATCATCCAGGATGGCCTGCGCCGCATGATCGGCGAGCAGGAAGACGTGTTCTATTACATCACCTGCATGAACGAAAACTATGCACACCCGCCGATGCCGGCGGGCGTCGAGGACGGCATCCTGCGTGGCATGTACCTGCTGCAGGTTGGCGGGCAGGGCAAGATACGCGCGCAACTGATGGGATCCGGCACGATCCTGCGCGAAGTGCTCGGCGCGGCCGAGCTGCTGATGAAGGATTTCGGCATTCCGACGGATATCTGGTCGGTTACGAGCTTCAACGAGTTGCGCCGTGACGCGCTCGAAGTCGAGCGCTGGAACCAGTTGCATCCGGATGAGGAACCACGCAAGTGCTACATCGAGAAGTGTTTCGCAGAGCGTCCGGGCCCGTACATAGCCGCGACCGATTACATGAAGATCATCGCCGATCAGATTCAGCGCTGGGTGCCGGGACGGTTTATCTCTCTGGGTACCGATGGCTACGGCCGATCGGATGCTCGTAAGGCTCTGCGCCAGCACTTTGAGGTCGACAAGCGCTACATCGCAGTGACCGCGCTCAAGGCGCTGGCGGACGACGGTGTGCTTGACCAGGCGACTGTTGCGCAAGCGATCGAGAAATACGGCATCGATCCGGATCGTCCCGATCCGGTGACGTTGTAGGCGGGTGCTGATATGTCGAAAACCATAGACATTACCGTTCCGGACCTCGGCGATTTCGACAGCGTCGAGATCATCGAGATACTGGTCAGCGCCGGAGATACGGTCGAACGCGAAGACGGTTTGATCACGCTCGAAACCGACAAGGCGGCGATGGATGTGCCGTCTCCCGAGAATGGCGTCATCGGTTCGATAACGGTTGCCGTCGGCGATACCGTTTCGACGGGCGACGTCATTGGCACGCTGACGATGGAAGTCAATGACACCGTCGTGATCACACCGGCCATCTCGGAAGATGCTGCGCCCGCAAGTGATTCAACGGTTATCGAGAAACCGGCGCTACCGGAAAAACAGACGCTTACGGTCCCTGATCTTGGGGATTTCGACGATGTTGAGGTTATCGAAGTCCATATCGCCGCCGGCGACTCGGTGGAAATGGAAGATCCGCTCGTTACGCTCGAGACCGACAAGGCGGCGATGGATGTACCGGCCGTTGTCGGCGGTACGATCGAAGAGGTTCTCGTCAACGTCGGTGACAAGGTGTCCGAGGGCGCGACGCTTGCGATCATTAACGCTATCGCTGCTCCTGCTGCAGAGGCACCAGCGCCGGAGGCACCGAAATCGGCACCGGCCGCGGCAACAGAGGCACCGAAGGCGGTTCAGCAGACGCCGCCACAGCAGCCCGCCGCAGCTCCGAAGCAATTGCCGGCAATCGATGAAGCGGGCTTTTCGAAAGCACACGCGAGTCCTTCCGTTCGCAAGCTAGCTCGGGAGCTCGGTGTCAATCTCGCGCAGGTCAAGGGCAGCGGCATCAAAAAGCGCATCCTGCACGACGACGTCAAAGCCTTCGTCAAGGCAATCCTGTCCGGCCAGATGGGGGCACCAGCGGGTGGTGGCCTGCCGAAGACGCCAGTCGTTGATTTTGCGAAGTTCGGTGAGATTGATGTCCAGCCACTGACGCGCATCCAGAAGATTTCGGGTCCGCGCCTGCAGGCCAGCTGGATCAACCTGCCACATGTTACACAGCACGATCTCGCGGACATTACCGATCTCGAGGCGAAGCGCCAGGAACTCAAAGGCCCGGCGAAAGAACGCGGAATTCCGTTGACGCCGCTCGCATTTATCATGAAGGCCTGTGTATCCGCACTCGAGGAATTCCCGAAGGTCAATTCATCGCTGAGCGAGGATGGCGATAGCCTCGTGTACAAGAAGTATTGTCATCTCGGTTTCGCCGCGGATACGCCGAACGGCCTTGTAGTACCGGTTATTCGCGATGCCGACCAGAAGGACGTCTACGAGATTGCCAGTGAGCTCGGCGAACTCTCGGCGCTCGCGCGCGAGGGCAAGCTCAAGGCCGACCAGATGCAGGGTGCGTCGTTTACGATTTCGAGCCTTGGCGGTATCGGCGGCACGGCGTTCACACCGATCGTCAATGCTCCCGAGGTGGCGATACTGGGCGTGTCCCGGTCGACGATGCAGCCGGTCTGGAACGGCAGCGAATTCGAGCCGCGCCTGATGTTGCCGTTGTCATTCTCCTACGATCATCGCGTCATTGATGGTGCGCAAGCGGTTCGGTTCACGACATTCCTCGGCCAGGCGCTGGCCGACGTTGATGCATTGCTGAAGGCGATTCCGTAGTGGCCGGCACCGTACAGTTACTCGTTCCCGACCTCGGCGAATTCGAGGACGTTGAGGTTATCGAGGTGCTGGTTGCGGCTGGTGACACGATCGCGATCGACGATCCGCTCGTCACGATTGAGACCGACAAAGCCTCGATGGATGTGCCCGCCGAGTATGCGGGCACGGTCGTCTCCGTGGACGTCGAGGTTGGCAGCAAGGTTTCGACGGGTTCGGTTGTCGCTACGATTGAAGCAAGCGAGCAGACGCAGGTTCTGACGCAGGATGAAATTGCTGCTGCGATTTCGCAGGCTGCGCCGGACGCAGCGGCACCGGAGGCTGCAGCGCCGTCGGATGGAGAGGCGACTCACAAGGCGCAACTGGTAGTTATTGGCGCCGGACCTGGTGGTTACACGGCGGCATTCCGCGCAGCGGATCTTGGCATGGATGTCATCCTGATCGAGCGCTGGCCGGATCTCGGCGGCGTATGCCTGAACGTCGGATGTATTCCATCCAAAGCGCTGCTGCACGCGGCAAAGGTTATTGACGAAGCCGAAGCGATGGCCGAACACGGTGTCGTCTTCGGCAAGCCCGAGATCGATGCTGAGAAGCTGCGCGGCTGGAAGAACGAAGTCATCGGCAAGTTAACTGGTGGTCTCGCGACAATGGCGAAGCAGCGCAAAGTGCGCGTGCTGCACGGCACGGCTCTGTTCGAATCGCCGAACCGTCTTGTCCTGGATAACGAAGAAACCGTCGATTTCGAGAAATGCATTATCGCGGCCGGCTCCGAGCCGGCGATGCTACCCGGCCTGCCTGACGACCCGCGCATCGTCGACTCAACGGGCGCACTCGAACTCGCGCCGCTGCCCGAGAGCCTGCTGGTTGTAGGCGGCGGCATCATTGGCCTTGAGATGGCTTGCGTATACGCCGCCCTCGGTACGAAGGTGAGTGTCGTAGAGCTAACAGACTCGCTGATGCCGGGCACAGATCCGGATCTTCTTCGTCCGTTCATGAAGATCGTCAAGCCTCGCTACGAGGCGATCATGACGTCAACAAAAGTCACCGGCATGCGCGCGACGGATGCGGGCATTGAAGTCGACTTTGAAGGTGCCAAGGCGCCTGAGTCCGGAACCTACGAGCGCGTACTGGTTGCAATCGGCCGCCGCGCCAACGGCGACAAGCTCGACGCTGGCAAAGCAGGTGTCGCGGTCGACCAACGCGGCATTATTGCCGTCAACAAGCAGATGCAGACGAACGTGCCGCACATCTTCGCGATTGGTGATCTCGCCGGCGGCCCGATGCTTGCGCACAAGGCAACGCACGAAGCCAAGGTTGCGGCCGAAGTCGCAGCAGGCGAGAAGTGCTTTTTCGATGCGCGGACGATTCCCTCAGTTGCGTACACGGATCCGGAAGTTGCCTGGGTCGGCCTGACCGAACTGGAAGCGAAATCAGAGGGCATCGCCTACGAGAAAGCGCAGTTCCCATGGGCAGCCAGTGGTCGAGCGTTATCGCTCGGGCGTCCGGAAGGGTTTACCAAGCTGTTGTTCGAGCCGAAGACGGAACGGGTACTTGGCGGCGCGATCGTCGGGCCGAATGCCGGTGACCTGATCGCCGAAATTGGTCTGGCCGTTGAGATGGGCGCTGATGCCGCCGATATCAGCCTGACGATTCACCCGCATCCGACGCTGTCGGAGACGGTGGCGTTTGCGTCGGAAGCCTTCGAAGGAACGTTGACCGACCTCTACATGCCGAAGAAGAAGCGCTAGTCGTTTCGCGACCCTTCGTGATCCGCTTCGCGGATCAGTTCCCGCGCCGTCTCGGTGATGACGTTCTGCTGGTGTTCCAGCAACAACACCGAGCGGGCCATTCCGCTCGCCTTGTGGTACTCCCCGTTCCACAAATAGGCGCGCGCCAACAGCAGCCTCGTGACCTGGTGCATCGGTGCTCCCTCCACCGAATCTTCAAGCCACGGGATTGCCTCTTTCGGATCCTTGCCAAGTGCAAGCTCGGCAAGGCCCATTAACGAACTGAGCTCCGGCGTCGCGTCAGAAATGGTCAGTGCACTCTCAAGTGCCTCTTTAAGCTTGCGGGCATGCTTGCGGCGCCCGGCAACGTCCGTGGTTGTCGCAATTCGCGTGGCCCAGAACTGTGCATAGTCCATCCAAACGCGGAAATCCCAGGACACGTGGTAGATCGCCGATTCGAAATGCTCATTGGCGGCCTGCGTGTCGCCGCGGTATCCGAGTACCCGGCCAATCCCGGCTTCCGCCAGGTGTTTGACGTCGTCGTGCAGTAGTGCTGCTCGGAACCAGCCTTCGGCGCCTCGGGCATTTTCGAAGCGCAGAGCCATCTGGCCGAGTTCGATCAGGACCTGCTGTTGCGAAACCGGTTCGACGCGCGGAGCGATCTGGCCGCCGTTTCCTGCAAGTTCGGCAGTCCGGGAGTGGAACTCGTCGCCACGGACATACTCGGTCAGCTCGTGAGCCAGTGTGCCCACCTCGACGTCAAACGCATTCTGAAAGGCGCTGATCGGGTCGCCGTCTCGTGTCATCGCCTGGTTGTAGAGTTGTAACTGTGCGTTCAGCGTATCGGGTGATTCGACGCGGCTCTGCAGGTAGTGGTACAGAAGCCAGGATTGCAGGTAGAACAGCTCGCCGCCAATCTCGTCAAGAATCGCCATGTCGGTGACTTTCAGGACGACATCGACCGGCAGCCAATTGGCGAAATTCAGTGCCGCAATTCTGGAAGGCAGCGCAATGCCGTACTCAAAGCCGTCGACGGTCAGGCGCGATGCCGAATAATATTGTGCGCTGCCTTCCTCGAACCAGCGCGGACGATAGCTGTCGCCGTTCTTGAAATTCAGGTAATGCGCGTACTCGTGCAGGACAACTTCAATACCGAGCTCACCCTGCGTGTCGACGAACAGGATGGCGTTTTCCCGCAGATCGGCAACGAATACACCCTCTGTATTGACGGGCGCGCCAAGGTTCTCGTAGTCGTCGACCGAGTCTATGGCGAGAATTACGGTTGGTACGTCGTCCGCATACGTCGATTCGGAGGCGGGGTCGTCCAGCGCAAGACGCATCGCTTCAAGATGCCGCACGAGTTCGCGAGTTCGGTCGAGATCAAGTACCGAATGTACGCGGAAGTTCGGGGATGTGACGAGCTTCCAGTCACGCTCCTCGAGCGCCTCGCCGGTCGCAGTCTCTGCGGTTAACAGCAGGAGAAGCGAAACAAGGCAGGCGCGGATCGACATGGCAGCTATTCCCGGTTGCGTCTCTGCTCGGCCGCATACAGGACGAGACCAACGGCGAGCAGACCCCCAACAGCTATCCATGATGCGGCTTTTGCAAACCAGATCATGTATAGGCAGATAGCAAAGCCCAGGGTCGGAATGGCCAGGCCGCCGGGCAGGTGGTACGCATTGGCGCGAGTTTCTTCGTCAGCCTGCCTCCGAATGACTGGCAGGGCTGCGATACAGATCATGTAGCCGAGCAGGCGAACAACTGTGCTCGCTACTGCCAGGAATACGAATGAACCGGTCAGTCCCAGCGCAAGCGCCATGCCACCCATCAGCAGAATCGAACGGCTTGGTGTGTGGTAGCGGGGATGAACGAAGCTGAACCACTTCGGCAACATCCGATTCTCGGCCATCGAAAACACGAGACGAGGCGCCGCCAGCATTGAGCCTGCGCAATTGCCGCCGATCGAGAAAACCGCCGCGAGGGTAATTGCGAGCGCACCGATGGGTCCTGCAAGTTCGCGGCCGACATCGACAAGCGTGGCTGTCTTGTAGGCCTCCGGTGATACGACCGACACGAAGACGAGAACGATCAGGAAATACATGAAGCCGGTCAGCAACACGGTGCGTACAAGCGCACGCGGCAACGTGCGCTGTGGCGATGAGGTCTCGCCGGCCGTCACTGCAATCGTTTCAAAGCCGACGTAGGCATAAATCAACAGCAGGGTTGTTCCGCCAAGGTCGGTTATCTGCAGATCACTTCCCGGCAGTAGGGTAGCTCCGGTAACGTGCTGCATTCCCAGCAGTATGAGAATAAGTAACGGCACAATCTTCAGGAACGTAAACACACCCAGCGTGCGCACGCCGTCCTTTACGCCCCGGACATTGGCCCAGGTCAGGCCGACTGTGACGATGCTGATGACAGCTATTCGAACAGGTTCCGAGGCGAGGCTCTCGTCCAGGCTGCCAAGATAGGTCGCCATGACGTTGGCATTTGCAGCAAACGCCGTCATTCGGGACAAGAAGATTGCCCAGCCGGTGCTGAATCCGGCGAGGTCACCGAACGCGTCCTTCGCGTACAGGACCGGACCGCCGGTGTTGTCGTAGTAGCTGGCGAGTTCCGCGAATGTCAGTACGACGCACAGGAATATCGCGCCGACAACGAGGAACAACCACGGGCTCAACAGGCCGGCATTGATGGCAACCTTGCCGGGCAGGGCGAAGATGCCTGCGCCAATCATTGCATTCAGAACAAGAAATGCGGCGCCAAAGAATCCTATGTCGCGCCTGAGACTGGTCGAGCTCCCTGGGTCGGTCATTTTGCCCCTTGGTATGTTTTTGCCGATACTAGCAGACTGCACAGCCGGATCGTGGCCGTAACTTGTGAACAATCCTTTCAAGAGAGCTTTGCTCGAAACGCGCTTCGGCGCGGTGCATTACTGGTCGGGCGGCACTGGTCCTGCGGTACTTATGTTGCACCAGTCGGCGCAGTCCTCGGACGAGTTCCTGCAGTTCGCCGTTCATCTCGCCGATGACTACACGGTGGTATCGCTCGACCATCCCGGGCATGGCATCTCGGATACGCCCGATCACGAGCTTTCTGTTGAAGAATACGGCGAAGCAGCACTCGCCGCGCTCGATGCGCTCGAGCTCGGCAAGGTCAGCCTGGTTGCGCATCACGGCGGCTGCATGCTCGCCGCATACCTTGCCACTCATGATCCTGAGCGAATTGATCGCGTCGTCCTTTCCGGCGGTGGCTACCCCGATCCCGCGGTTGCGGACAAGCTGCTCAACCAGCCGATGTCACGTGACTACCCGATGGATGCGGATGGCGAATTTGTGGCACGAACCTGGGACGTTTACAGGGGAATGACATCGCCGGGCATACCGCCCGAGGTGACATTCCTGCCGTTCACGGTTGGTCTTCGTGCCCGGCTGCGTCCATACGATATGCACTTTGCGGTACTGCAGTGGGATTACGGGACCGTGGTGAGGCGAATGCAGCAGCCCACGTTGCTGATTCGGGCGGAGCATGATGTGTTCGCCGGTGACGTTGCCGGCCTGCATGCCGATCTGCCCAACAGCGAGTACGTCGAGATTGCGGGGGGCGGCCCCTGGCTGTTCTACGAACAGCCAGAAGCCTGTGCCCGCGAGATCAGCCGATTTTTTTCAAGATAAGCGTGTCTACGCTCAGCTTGTCGGAGCGGCGCAACATCAGTCCAAGCAGCATCGCGAGGAACAACAGCGGTACGCGGAAGTTGCCGCTACCGTCTTTTGCCGTGATCCGGTAGCCATTCCACAGCTCGGCAAGACTGTTCCACTCAGCCGGCCAGTGGGTGCTCAGGATGGCGACAACAGTCACAACCGCAAGGCTGAATGCCCAGAAGCGCGTAAACAGTCCGAAAAACAGTGCAATGCCGCCAATGATCTCAATCCAGGTTACGGCAAACCAGTTGAAGCTCGGCGAGAACAGGCTGAAAGGGAAGGGAAACGCCTTGCCGGCAAACCAGCCCGGTACGTCGCCGTAGAGGGTGTCCGAAGCGCCGTACTTCATCAGGCCGGCTTTCGCGAACTCGTATCCCATGAGCAGCCTGATCGGCAGCAGGCCGATCCAGTTCCCGATCGGCTCAAGAAAGTCGTGCAGCCTGGTGCGCAGGTTTATCAACGCTTGCATAGTGGTCCTCCGGTGTGTCGTCGCGTTATCAGACCGGTCGAGTACCCGAAATTATTTCAAGCTGGCGCATCTCTTCAAGCGCTGCTGATCCGTGCCGCACCAGGGCGTCCACATCGGAGTACCCGATTTTTTCCGCCAGATTGCGTAACAGCGATTCGCCGGCGAGGCCTGATGCGTTGTTTTCCACCGCGTCCAGCAGCGCTGCGGTCACGGCATTGAGTTCGAGAAACCCGACTTCATCGTCGCGGCGCCGGTAGATGGCGAGATAGACAGGTTCGTCCGTCGGATTCTCTGGCAGGTGCTCCGGAGAGATCCGGTGTACCGGAAAGTTGTAGGCAAACGCCCATGCAAGTTCGGACTTCACCGGAACCTCCGCCAGCAGGTCGCCAGCCGGATTGACGTTCTCAGCGTCTACCTCGTCCGCCGAAACTGATAATGCGAGTTCCGCGTATTCGTAATGCGCGAGCTCGGTCAGAAACGGAAAATCGTCGTCCTGCATCTCGTACTCGTTCTGCAGGAAAGCCAGGAATTCTTCCGGTAGCTGCAGGAAATACGGCGTCCTCGCCCGGTGTTGTCGCATGAATGCGCGAATGAATTGCCCCCACTTCGCATCGCTGTGCAGTTCCTTCAGAACCGGAAAGAAGGTACCGAGCAGGTTGTAGAGGTTGTTGAAAAATAGGTTGCGATAGATCGACATGCGACGATCTTCGATGTCTGCCGGCGCGACGGTATTCTCCGGATCGCGTATGTGGGCGGCAAATTCATATTGTTTCGCCTGGAATTCGCGCGACTCATCCATGTGCCACGCCCCTTGAATCGTGCGTCTGCTGCAGCGACCGAATGCGACGTACCTCGTCCACCAGTTCCTCAATCGGCGGAAAGTTGAAGTCGCGCTCGAGCAGGGTCGGGACAGGTCCGAATAATCCGTATGCTTCGTCGAGCAGACCCCAGGCTTGCTCGTCGACTGGCGTGCCGTGTGTGTCGATGCGCAGATCTTCGTCCTCGACGTAATGCCCGGCGAGATGAAAGTAGCGAATGCGCTCGGCCGGCATCGCAGCCAGGAATTCGCTCGCGTCGTATTTGTGATTGATGCTGTTAACGACGATGTTATTGATGTCCAGCATCAGGTCGCAGTCGGCTTCCTCAAGCACCGCGAGCAGGAATTCGCGCTCGTTCATGGAAGAGTCGGTCGGCGCATAGTAGGAGACATTTTCCATCGCGATACGTTGTTCGAGAATGTCCTGTACGCGACGAATACGGCCAGCGACGTAACGCACGGCATCGTCCGTAAACGGGATCGGCATGAGGTCGTACAGGTGACCATCGTCGCCGCAGTAGCTCAGGTGCTCGGAGTACATCCGAATATCGTGCTCACGCATGAAATCGCCGATGTCGCGAACCAGTTGTTCATCGAGCGGGGCAGGCGACCCGATTGAAAGCGACAGGCCGTGAATGACAAACGGATAGCGCTCGGTAAAGAAGCGCAGCTTCTTGCCCAGCGATCCGCCGACATGGATCCAATTCTCGGGTGCGACTTCCATGAAATCGATGTCGCCCGGCGGATCCGCCATGAGCTTGTTGACGAGCGCGCGTCGCAGGCCGAGGCCGGCGCCCTGTACCGGGTATTGAGCAGTCATGTCGTTTGCACAGGTCCTTGTTCGTTGTTGGCAGTAGACCTCGGTTACCCGACTTTTATTACGGGATTCAGCGGGTTAGTGCCCGCAGTCGCTCGAGGTACCGACTTTCGTCCGGTGCAGTATTCTGACCTTGCGCTTCCCAAAGGGTTTCCGCAAGGCAATCGATCATGCGGTGCTCGATGTCGTGTACGTCGGAGCCAGTCCGAAGCAGCTGATCGAACACTGAGCGAATGCCCGCTGGCCTGTCGGTCGCGACCTGTTCGCGCACCCCCAGATGCAGACCCATGTGCAGGAATGGGTTGGTCTGGCCGCCGGCGGGCGTGAAGTCGCGATCGAGGTCGCCGCTGACTGCATCATGGTACTCGGGGTGCACCTCGATGACGTCGGCGATCTGGGTTTCGAGCGGCGTTAGCGGCAGATCTTCGCAGCGTTTCTTCCAGGCATCCGCATACATCTGCCGCAGCTCGTTCCTGTCCTGACCGAAAATCATGGCAGTTCCTTCCTGCGAAATTCGCACCACTCGATAATCGCGCATTCACCGCAAAGCGGTTTGCGTGCCTTGCAGGTGTATCGACCATGCAGAATCAGCCAGTGATGAGCGTCCTGCCTGAATTCATCGGGAGTCAGTTTGACAAGTCGCTTCTCAACTTCGAGCGGGGTCTTGCCTTTGGCGAGGCCAGTTCGGTTGGACACTCGGAATATGTGTGTGTCGACGGCGATCGTAGGCTCTCCAAACGCGGTATTCAGGATAACGTTGGCTGTCTTTCGTCCGACACCGGGCAGCGCCTCGAGTGCTTCGCGGGTGCGTGGTACCTCCCCATTGTGTTCTTCGAGCAGGATGTGACAGGTCTTGATGATATTTTCGGCCTTGGCGTTGAAGAGGCCGATTGTCTTTATATAAGGCTTCAGGCCTTCGACGCCGAGAGCACCGATGCTCTCAGGCGTGTTTGCGACCGGGTACAACTTCGCCGTTGCCTTGTTTACGCCCACGTCGGTCGCCTGTGCCGACAGGATTACTGCGATCAGCAACTCAAATGGATTCGCGTAGTTCAGCTCCGTCGTCGGTTCCGGCATGCGGTCCCGCAGCGTGCTGTAAATAGCCGTGCGTTTTTCCCTGTTCAAGTGGATTTCCTAGCGATTCAGTCGGCGTGCATTGCGCGAAAGTGTGCGGCGCGCGTCGGCACGACGTTTGTCGATGGCATTCTTAACCGCGATCGCGATCGCCAGCGCAAAGAACGCGCCCGGCGGAAGTAACGGCAGCAGCCAGATCATGCCAAACAGCTCGCGAAACGCGCCAATGGCGACGAGCAGCAGCGCGAAGCCGAGCCCCATTGCAAGACCGTCGAGAATGCTCGGCCAGACAGGGTTACGGGACGCATAAATCTCGGCGCGGGCGACAATCGCGCAGTTGGTGACTATCAGAGGAATAAAGATGCCGAGCGCGCGGTCGAGATCCGGGAACCAGGCCTTGAATACCAGCTCAGTGCAGGTGACCAGGCTCGCGATGATGACTACGTATATCGGGATGCGAATTTCCGGCTGGATGAAACGCCGCGTCATCGACACGAGGGCATTCGACACGGTCATGACCGATAGCGTGGCAATACCCAGCCCGAGGCCATTCTCCACAGTTGCAGTAACCGCGAGCAATGGACAGAGTCCCAGCAGCTGCACGAGCCCGGGGTTATCTCGCCACAGTCCGTTCCGGAAACGTTCGACAAAGCTCATTCGCTTTCCTCGCCGTCGGCCGGGGCGGCAAAAACCTGCACGGCGTTGCCATCAAACCAGGTCAGAGTGGCGCGCACGGCCTTGACGATCGCGCGCGGTGTAACCGATGCACCGCTAAGCTGGTCGAACTCGCCGCCGTCAGTGCGGATCTTCCATCCTTCCGGCACCGGGTTCTGCAGCGAGCGGTCGTCGAATTGCAGCACCCAGTCCGACTTTTCTATCTCTACGCGATCTCCGAGTCCCGGAGTCTCGCGGTGTTCAAGGACGCGAACTCCCGTGATGGTACCGTCCATAGCTACGCCAATGAGCAGGCGAATCGGGCCGGCGTAGCCGTCGCGAGCGCTAACGACAAACAGTGCCGCGACCGGTGTGTCACCGGAGTAGACGCGATAGACGATGGCGTCTTCCGAGCCGGGCAGGTCATGCGGTGCCGGAATCGTGAGCATCGATTCCGATACGCCACTGTCGAAAAAAAGGCCGGCGAGCGCGGGCTCGAGGCTGCGTTCCAGCCAGGCTTGCCGGTTTTCTTCGATTCGCTCGTGGGTGAGCTGCCACGTTGCCGCGACCAGCGTCGTGCACACGATAGCGATCGCGGCCAGTGTGATCCCGCTTTGCCAGACCGGACGTTCAGCCATCGCCGCCCCCTTCGTCATGACCGACAATATGCGGTCGAGTCAGATAGTCGATGGCCGGTACCGCCATGTTCATGATCAGCACCGCAAATGCGACTCCATCCGCATAGCTGCCCCATTTGCGAATGCAGAAGATCAGGAAGCCGATGCCGATGGCGAAGATGAATCGTCCTTTTGGACTGGTCGCGGCAGACACCGGGTCGGTCGCGATAAAGAAGGCACAAAGGATGGCAGCACCCGCGAACATGTGGAAGCCCGGGCTCGCGTTTGAACCTGGATCAATCATGTACATGACGGTTGCCGGAACGAGCAGGCCGATGCCGACACCGACCGGGATCTGCCAGCGAATGATCTTGCGGATCATCAGCCAGAAGCCGCCTATGGCCAGAAAGTTACCGATCCATTCCCAGCCACGGCCACCGAAGTCGCCCATGATCGGGATTGCGCGAATCTCTTCGACGGTTTGCGCGTTGTTCAGACCGGACTTCATGACGTCGAGCGGCGTCGGCCGGCTGACGGCATCGAACGTGAGACCCTCGGGGAGGTTGCCGGTCAGCGTGAAGCCCAGTGTCTGCAGAATAGTCAGGTCGGGATAGTCGAGATCACCCATCTGTGGGGCGACCCACAGGTTGAGGTGCATCGGGAACGCAACGAGGATAACCACGTAACCGGCCATTGCAGGATTAAAGATGTTGAAGCCGAGGCCGCCGTACAGGTGCTTGGCAACACCGACGCCGAAGATGGCGCCCGTTGCGGTCACCCACCACGGCGTGAGTGACGGCAGGCAGAATGCGAGCAGGGCAGCGGTCACCAGGGCGCTGTAGTCGGTCAAACCCGTCTCCGGGCGCCGGCTGCGGAAGCCGAGGATCAGGGTTTCGGTACCGATCGCGAATGCCGATGCGATGATCAGGTTGAACAGGAAGCCGGGCCCGAAGTACCAAACATGTGCCAGTGCTGCCGGAACCAGCGCTGCCAGCACCTGCAGCATGATCGACGCCACGTCGACGCGCGGTCCAATGAACGGAGCTTCAGCCTGTCGAAACTCCATCAGTCCTCTTCCTTGTCGCGCTGCTTGCGCTTCAGAATCTCGGCAATCGCCGCGGGACCTGCCTTCTTCGCCGACTCCTTCTGTTCGGCAAGTTCTCTATCGCGTTCCTGCTGTTCCCGCTCGAGGCGCTCATTGCGCGCCTCAAAGCGACGGCGGGCTCGCTGCGCGCGGGCTTTTTCGTCAGCCAGTTCACGAATGCGTCCCTTTGCTACGCGGAAGTCAGCCGTCAGTGGAATGTGGCTTGGGCAAACGAGATCGCAGCAGCCGCATTCGATGCAGTCCGTCAGACCGAACTCGCGCAGCTTCACTTCGTTGTCAGCACACGCATACCAGAACAATTGCTGTGGCAACAGCTGCACCGGGCATACAGAAGCGCAGTCGCCACAGCGAATGCAGGGCATTTCCGGTCCCGGCGCAGGCGGTGCCGAGGTCACGAGCACGCAGTTGCTGGCTTTGACCAGCGGCACCCGATCGGTTGTCATGGACTTGCCCGTCATCGGTCCGCCCATGATCAAAAGTTCGGCGCGGTCCGTATAACCGCCCGCGTGTTCGACAACGTCGGCAACCGTCGTGCCAATACGTGCGCGCACGTTAACCGGGCTATTTACACCGTCGCCTGTAATCGTCGTCACGCGCGAGATCAACGGCTCGTTGTCGATGACCCAGTCGTGCACGGCGGCTGCTGTTCCGACGTTTTGTACCAGGCAGCCGACGTCCGTCGGCAGGCCACCGCTCGGCACTTCGCGGTTGGTCACGAGCTGCACGAGCTGATCCTCGCCTCCGGACGGATAAATCGTCGGTACCTGCTTGAGAACAATGCGATCGTCATTGATAGCGCCGAGCACATCGCCGAGGCAGTGGATCGCTTCGGGTTTGTCACTCTCGACGACTATGAAACAGACGTCGACGCGTAACGCGTGCATCAGAATCTGCGCACCACTGACGATCTCGCTGGCGCGCTCCCGCATCAAGACATCATCGCAGCTGATGTAGGGTTCGCACTCGACGCCGTTCAGGATCAGGTGTTCGGTATCACAGCTGCGCGCCTGCATGAGTTTCTGGGCGGTTGGGAACACCGCACCACCGAGACCCACGATGCCGCCCTGCAGAATCATGTTGAGCAGTACGTCGGGGTTCAGTGTCGTGAAGTCCGGTGGCTGCTCGGCACGTTCGATGCCGCGGTCCTCGCCATCGCACTCAATGACGATGCAAGGGGCCGTGTCGCCGCGCCGGCTCACGACCGGCCACGGCTCGATCGCAACGACTTTTCCTGACGACGACGCGTGCACCGGTGCACCGAGGCCACCATCCGGCTCGGCGATCAGTTGTCCCCTGAGCACATGCTCTCCGATACCCACAATCGGCTGCGCCGGGTCGCCAACGTGCTGCGTCAGTGGCAGGACGAGCTGGTCCGGAACCGGGATATCGATGATCGGCTGCGCTGTCGACGCAGACTTGTGCGCGTCGAGACGCAGCCCGCCATGCAGCTTGCCGAGATCATATGTCGGGGCGCTCACGTCAGCGGTCTCATGGAGATGCAGTCAACAGGGCAGGGCGCAACGCACAGCTCGCAGCCCGTGCATTCGCTCTCGATGACCGTATGCATGTATTGGTGTGCGCCGACGATGGCGTCGACCGGGCAGGCATTGCGACAGTGATAACAGCCGATGCACAGCTCTTCGTCGATGACAGCGACAGATGGCGTTGCTGATTCTGCGAGTGGCAGAGCTTCGCGCCCGAGCAGGTCGGCGAGTCGCCTGACAGTTTCTTCGCCACCCGGTGGGCAGAGATTGATCGCGGCGCTGCCGTCGACAACCGCTGCGGCATATGGCCGGCAGCCCGGGTAACCGCACTGCGCGCATTGTGTTTGCGGCAGTAATTCATTAACTCGTTCGACAAGCTCGCCTTCATTGGCCGGCAGCCGATCCGACGCGATCGCGAGGCATAAGCCTGCGATGAGCGCGATGGCGGCAATTGTCAGTACGGCTTCCCACATAGATCACGGACGTGCCATGCCGGTAAAGCCCATGAATGCCAGCGACATGATGCCGGCCGTGACCAGTGCGATCGCCGTACCTCGAAACGGCGCCGGAACATCCGCGGCGTCGAGTCGCTCACGCATCGCTGCAAACATGACGAGAACGAGCGCAAAGCCTGCAGCGGCGCCGAACCCGAAGAACACGGACTCGACGAAGTTATTCGACTGCTGAACATTGAGTAGCGCGACACCCAGCACGGCACAGTTAGTCGCGATCAGCGGGATGTAGATGCCGAGTACCTGGTCGAGCAACGGACTAAGCCGGCGCACCATGATTTCGGTGAACTGTACACTCGCCGCAATGACGAGAATGAACGCGATCGTGCGCAGGTATTCAATTTCGAGCGGTACCAGGACCAAGGTGTGCAGCAGGTAGGCGGTGGCTGACGAAAGCGTCAGGACAAATGCTGTTGCGAGAGACATCCCGGCCGCGGCTTCGAGATTTCTGGATACGCCGAGGAATGGGCACAGGCCAAGAAAACGAACCAGCACGAAGTTGTTGACGAGGATCGTGCCGATCAGGATGACGAGAATGTCAGACATTCTCCTATTGTAAGGATTACTTGACGCGCATGCCCGGTTTTGCGCCGTCATCCGGTGACAGCAGGAAAATATCTTCGCCGCCCGGTCCGGCTGCCAGCACCATGCCCTCGGATACGCCGAAACGCATCTTCCGCGGTGCAAGATTGGCAACCACGATCACGTGGCGACCTACCAGTGATTCCGCTTCGTAAGCGGCCTTGATCCCGGCAAATACCTGGCGCTTTGATTCACCAACATCCAGCGTCAGCGCGAGTAGTTTGTCGGCGCCCTCAACCGGTTCCGCTTTTTCAATCTTCGCGATACGCAGGTCGACTTTCATGAAATCATCGATGCTGATGAAATCGTCGTCCTTTTCTTCGGGTTCAGCCACCGGGGCACTCTCCTTTGACTGCTCGACCATGCGCGCGACCTGGTCGGCCTCGACGCGCGTCAGCAGCGGTTTGAACTTGTTGATTGTCGTGCCAAGCAAGGGCTTCGACGCATCGGACCACTGCCACTCATCCTCGTTCAGGAATTCGCGCGCTCCGGGCGCGACCACCGGCAGGACGGGTGAGAGGTAGATCATCAGACTGCGGAACAGGTTCAGGCCCTGTGTGCAAACGGACTGCACCTCGGCGACGCGGTCTTCATCCTTAATCATGATCCAGGGCTTGTGTTCGTCGATATAGCGGTTCGCCTTGTCGGCCAGCGCCATGATGCGGCGAATCGCCTTGGAGAATTCGCGATTCTCGAAATGTTCGGCGATCGCATCAGACTCGGCCGCGAACTCGGCAAACAGGTCCGTGTCAGGCAGTTCCGCAGATAACTCGCCATCGAATCGCTTGACGATGAAGCCGGCGCAGCGGCTCGCAATGTTGATCAGCTTGCCGACGAGGTCCGAATTTACCCGTGCAACGAAGTCATCGAGATTCAGGTCGATGTCATCGATCGTCGGCCCAAGCTTCGCCGCGTAGTAATAGCGCAGGAATTCCGGGTTCAGGTTGTCGAGGTAGGTGCGCGCCTTGATAAAAGTACCGCGCGACTTCGACATCTTCTGGCCGTCGACGGTCAGGAAGCCGTGTGCATACACAGCCGTTGGCTGACGGTGACCCGAACCCTGCAACACGGCCGGCCAGAACAGCGTGTGAAAGTACATGATGTCCTTGCCGATGAAGTGGTACAGCTCGCAGTCTGAGTCGGCTTTCCAGTAGTCGTCGAAGTTGAGGCCGTCGGTTCGGTCGCACAGGTGCTTGAAGCTTGCCATGTAACCAACCGGCGCGTCGAGCCAAACGTAGAAGAACTTGTCCTCGGTGTTCGGGATGCGGAAACCGAAGTAGGGCGCGTCACGGGAGATGTCCCAGTCCTGCAGTCCGGCGTCGAACCACTCGTTGAGTTTGGCGACGACGTTCTTGTCGAGTGCCGAAGTCTGCATCCACTCTCGCAGCCGATCCTCGTAGTCGCTGAGCTTGAAAAAGTAGTGTTCTGAGTCACGCAAAACCGGTGTCGTGCCCGACAGCACGGATTTCGGATCGATCAGGTCTTCGGGCGAGTAGGCTGCACCGCAGACTTCGCAGGCGTCGCCACGCTGGTTTTCACTCTTGCAGCGCGGGCAGGTGCCGACAACGAAACGGTCTGGCAGGAACATGCCTTCCTTCTCATCGTAGGACTGCTCGATCGTCTTGGTGTAGACATCGCCGCTGTCGCGCAGAATCTTGTAGATGTTGCCGACGAGCTCCTCGTTCTCCGCTGAGTGCGTCGTGTAGTAGTTGTCGAACTCGATGCCGAAGTCCGCAAAGTCGTTCTCGAACTCTTTCGAATAACCTTCGGTCAGCTCCTCGGGTGTGATACCCAATTCGCGCGCCTTGAGCATGATTGGCGTGCCATGCGAGTCCGACGCACACACGTAAGTGCACTGGTGTCCGCGCAGTTTCTGGAAGCGGACCCAGATATCCGTCTGGATGTACTCGACGAGATGGCCCATGTGTGGAGACCCGTTGGCATACGGGAGGGCGCTCGTGACGAGGATTTTGCGTGTGCTGTCTGACATGGGGCGCGATTATGCCAGTACCGCCGCCGCTATTCGATATCTTTGACTTTCTCGAACTTCGACTTGTTGTTGGCCTGCTGGTAGGCCTCTTTTCCGGAAACCCAGCCCTTGTCGACGAGTTCCATCAGGGCGTTGTCCATCGTCTTCATGCCTATACCACCACCGGCCTGGATCGCCGTCTCGATCTGGTCAAGCTTGCCCTGGCGGATAAGGTTCGAAACCGCCGAAGTGTTGATCATTATTTCCAGCGCCGCAGCGCGGCCCGGACGATGGATGGTCGGCAGCAGCTGCTGCGAGACAACACCCTTCAGCGACGTCGAAATCATGGTCCGGATATGCGCCTGCTTGTCGGCCGGGAACGAGTTGATGATGCGGTCGACGGTTTGAGCAGCGCCGTTGGTGTGCAGAGTGCCCATGACCAGGATACCCATCTCGGCCGCGGTCACGGCGATACTGATGGTCTCAAGGTCGCGCATTTCGCCGACCAGGATGACGTCCGGGTCTTCGCGTAACGCCGAATGCAGGGCTTCTGCGAAATTCGGCGAATGCACCCCGACTTCTCGCTGGCTGATCAGGCAGCCCTGCGCCTTGTGCACAAACTCGATCGGGTCCTCGATCGTCAGGATGTGGCCTTTCAGGCGACGATTCATCTCGTCGATCATCGCCGCAAGCGTCGTTGATTTACCGGAGCCTGTCTTGCCGGTTACCAGGATCATGCCCTGCGAGTGCCGGCAAAGCTGATGGATAACGGGCGGCATATTGAGCTCTTCGAGCGTCATCGCCTTCGAAGGAATCGCACGCATGATTGCTCCAACACCATTCAGGTGGCGGAACACGTTGACACGAAAACGCGATACGTCGGGGATCTCGTACGCGAAGTCCGCG
Source organism: Woeseiaceae bacterium (assembly GCA_965224725.1). Classification (GTDB taxonomy): domain Bacteria; phylum Pseudomonadota; class Gammaproteobacteria; order Steroidobacterales; family Woeseiaceae; genus UBA1847. Next base: position 1,308,241 of record CBDCZZ010000002.1, on the reverse strand, counting down.
GCATCCTCTCGTTCAAAGGTCTGCTTCGCGGTGCCATCCATGATCTCGGACATCGCCTCTTCAACGGTCTCGATGGTCAGCACTTCGTTCATGATCGCCTGCAGGCCGCCATGCACGCGCGCTCGCACGGGGTCGCCGGAAATGAAATGCAGGTCAGAGGCATTCTTCTCCAGCGCGGTCTTCAGGTATTGGTCGATCTTCGGCATCGCGTTACACCTTCGACTGGTCGCCGATGTCGATCATCGGCACGAGATCAGTGTTTGTGACAAAACGCTGGAACTTCGACTTGTCATTCGCGTAGCGGATAGCGTCGTCGGGATCGATTTCCTTGGCGTTGACTGCGTCGAGCAGAGCCTGGTCCATGAGCTGCATGCCCTGGTCCTTGCCCATCTGCAGTTGCGAGCTGATCTGGTGAGTCTGGTCGGTCGTAATCTGCTTTGCGATAGCTCGATTATTGACAAGGATTTCAAGAATCGCGCGACGGCCACGGTTGTCGGGTGTCTTGACGAGTACCTGTGTGACCACCGCCTTCAGGCTCATCGCGAGGAAGCCCTTGGTCTGCTCGCGCAGTTCGCCGGGCAGGGCGTCGATGATACGGTCAATGGTTTTGACTGCGCCGGTCGTATGCAGTGTGCCGAGAACAAGGTGACCGGTTTCGGCGGCTGTCATCGCCATCGAAATGGTCTCCGCGTCGCGCAGTTCGCCGACGAGGATTACGTCCGGGTCCTCACGCATCGCCGAGCGTACGCCGTCGGCAAAACTCGTGACGTGGGTGCCGACTTCGCGCTGGATCACCTGGCTCTGCTTGGACGGGTGCACAAACTCGATTGGATCTTCGAGGCTGATGATATTCAGGTTTCGGGTTTCGTTGAGATGGTCGATCATCGCCGCGAGCGTTGTCGACTTGCCGGTACCCGTCGAACCGGTGACCAGCACCATGCCCTGGTGATAGTCACAGAACTTCTTGAGAACAGGCGGGACGTTCAGCTGGTCCAGCTTTGGAACATCTCCCGGAATATGCCTGAACACGGCACCGATGCCGGTTGCCTTCCTGAACACGTTGACACGAAAACGACCGCCTTCGTCGCCAACATAGGAAAAGTCGATGTCGTGACCACCATCCAGCTTCTCACGCTGTTTTACCGTGAGAATCTCAGTCAGGTAGGTTTCGAGTTCGGTGTCAGTCAGCTCGCGGAACTTGATCGGCATCAGGTCGCCGTTCATGCGCAGCATCGGCGGCACACCGACCGCCAGGTGCACGTCAGAACAGCCCTGCGCCAGTCCCAACTTCAGAAACGCGTCTATTCGTGCCATGCGGGCCTCAGAGATTGATGGCGTCGAGCGCCTCGGTCAGCTCTTCCATCGACTGGTAGCGCTTCGACTTGTCGACGGACATGGCTTTGACGATAACCTCGGCGTAATCATCGGGCAAATCGGGATTGATTTCCTGGCAGTGCTTGGCCTTGCCCTGCACGTGCTGGTACATGACCGACATATGGTCGCCACGGCTGTAGGGAGGTACGCCCGTTACCATTTCGTACATGATGACGCCTACCGAGTAGACGTCAGCAGTTTCGTCCACCTTCTTGCCGAGAATCTGTTCCGGCGCCATGTACTTCGGCGAACCGATCACGTAGCCGGTCTTCGTCAACTGTGTGTCGCCGCTTGAGGCGGCAGCCGCGACACCGAAGTCCACGATTTTGAGCAGTCCGTCGTTGTTGACGAGAATATTGGCGGGTTTGAGGTCGCGGTGAATGACGCCGGCAAGGTGAGCTACTGCCATGCCGGTTGCCATGTCGCGCGAGTACTTGAGCGCTTTTTCCAGTTCCATCGGCTTGTTGTCGGGTATCTCGCCCGACAACGTATGCGACGGGAAATACTCCATCGAAATCGCGTAGCAACCCTGCAGGTTCAGGAAGTCATAGATACGGATAACGTTGCGATGCGTAATCTTGCGCGAGTACCTGAGCTCGTGAACGAAGCGTTTCATCATCTCTTCGTCCGATGACACGTTCGGATTCAGGAACTTGAGAATAAGCTGCTCATCGACGACCGTGTCTTCCATTAGCAGTACTGTGCCGAACGCGCCTTTACCGATCTTCTCGATGTATCTGTAACGTCCGTCGATGACATCGCCGGGTTCGAGTGTCGAAATATCCAGTATCGCAGGGGCAAGTGGTGCAGGCTGACCAGGTTCGACCGGCACGATATCGCCGTCGCTGTCTGCCTGGGCGACCGCACTCTGTTCGCGCGCTTCCGCAAGCAGTTTCTCGAGATCTTCGTTCTCGACCAGCAGTGTCTTGGTGTTCTCGCCAATCTTCTCGGCGCGAATATTCTGTTCCACGACGGTTTCGGAGAACCGATCGTTCAGGTCACGAATCGCCTTGTCCGCAGCATTAATGATGGTCGGCTCGTCAGACTGCTTGATCTTGTTCAGGATGCCGCGGACGCTCTCGACGTGACTGTCGGTTGTCAGTGCGGCGAGTGCCTTGATTGCCTCGACCCGAATTTCCCGCTCTGGACGCTTGAGCATCGGCAGGATCTTGGCGATGTGGGTGTGGTTGCCCATCTTGCCCAGCGCGCGTATCACGACTGTGTCTGTTTTCGCGTGCGTTCCCAGCATTGATTCGAGCTTCGGCAGCGCTTTCGAGTCACCGATCTTGACCAGCGCGTCGACAGCGCGTTCGCGTACCCACCAGTCGGTGTCATCTGTCGCTTTGATCAGGTGATCGGTAACCTCATTGGACTTGGTCGCATTGAGGATTTCGACGGCGGTTCGGCGAATCTCTTCATCCTTGTCGCTGAACAGCTTCACGACCGACTGCACGACCTTCGGTCCGCCGATATCGGCCAGCGCGTCGCCAGCGCGTGAACGTACCCACCAGTCGTCGTCCTTGATCGCTGTCAGCAGTTCCTTGACGGAATTCTCGTTGCCAACCTCGTTCAATACCTCGACGGCTGCGCGACGCGAGTACTCGCTTTCGTCCTTAAGTGCCGGAATCAGGAAGCGCACCGTGTCCGGATGGTTGATGCGGATCAGGACGTCAACAGCCTTACCCTGTACATCAAGGTCCGGGTCCTGCAGCGACTGCGCCACCTTCTCGATGTGGATCATCTCGGGCGCACGCGTTGCAAGAGCAGCGAGGGCAGCACTGCGCACCATCTTGTTGGTGTCCTTGAGCTGCATCTCGAGTGCCTGGGTAATTTCCGGCTTATCGAACTTGGACAGCAACTGCATCAGGTGAATCTTGATCACCGGATCCTTGCCGCCCATACGTGCGATCAGGTCCGGGACCATGTCAGGCTTGAGCGTGTCCTGGATAATCTTGAAGATCGCGGCTTTTTCTTTCGGCTCGCATTCGTAGGCGCGGCGCAGCAACTCGTGCACCGACAGGTCGTCCTTGTGGACGCGCAGGACTTCGATCAGCGCCGCCTTCGATACTTCTTCGTCGTCGAAGAACTCGAGCAGGGCGTTGGCGTTATAGTCGGTGCTGCTGGACAGGGCCCAGGCCGTTCCCGAAACAACGCGCTCGTTGCCGTCAGCAAGACCTTCCTTGTACATCATGATGTTCTTGTCGTTGACCATCGCGCCGAGGATGTCGACGAGCACCATCGTGTGGGTCTTGTCGGACAGCGCGAGGGCATCGATGATCTTCGGAACAGCCTTGTTCCCGGCACTTTTCAGCTTGTCGACGAGTTTCCGGGCTGCAGGCGACGAGGGGTCCTGCTCGGCGATGAGCTGTCCCAAAATCTGGTCTGAGCGGAACGACGCTAAAAAGCTCATAGAGCCGCGTAACCGCTGGTCTGGTTATTGTTAATAGACGCCAACAAAATTTTCGCTCTTGCCCAAGAGTCTCCCCGGACGCGGCATTATGCCACATCGATTCCGACACATCGCCCGCCAATACTGGCTTTCAGCCGTATCGAGGGTCCTATACAATGTGCGCCCAATTTGCCGCCAATGCGGCAATCCCAGTCAAAATTTTACCTAATGCCAGCTTTTGAAGTGTGACGGTGTATACAGAATCTGATGTGAGTAATTTCCTGATTTCCCAAGAGGTTTCCGCTTTCGGGAGGCCTCTTGGCGAAATCGGTCGTGTTACCAAAGCGGAAACGGACGGCGAGACCGTCAACGTAGCCGTAGAACTGGGCCTGCCCGCTGCCTCGCTGCACGCGGGTATAGCTGACGAACTCTCAGCGGCTTTGGTCACCGAGACCGGTGCGAGCAGTGCGAACGTCGAGATTTCGACCAGGATTCGCTCGCATGCGGTGCAGGGCAATCTCAAGCCGGTGCCGGGTATCAGGAACATCATCGCCGTTGCCTCGGGCAAGGGCGGCGTCGGCAAATCGACGGTCGCCGTAAATCTCGCGCTGGCGTTGTCAGCCGAAGGTGCTTCCGTAGGCATTCTTGACGCGGACATCTATGGCCCGAGCCAGCCGCACATGCTTGGCCTGGCGGGCGAGTCGCCAGTCAGTGAAGACGGCAAGACCATGCTGCCGCTCGAAGCCCACGGACTGAAGGCGATGTCGATTGGGTTTCTCGTCGATCCCGACCAGCCAATGGTGTGGCGTGGCCCGATGGTTACCTCGGCACTGAACCAGCTCATGCACCAGACGCAGTGGGGCGATCTCGACTACCTGATCGTCGACATGCCGCCAGGTACAGGCGACATCCAGCTGACGTTGTCGCAGAAAGTGCCGGTTTCGGGCGCCGTCATCGTTACGACACCTCAAAACATCGCGACTCTGGACGCCCGCAAGGGCCTGGCCATGTTCAGGAAGGTTTCGATCCCGGTTCTTGGCGTGATCGAGAACATGAGCACGCATGTTTGCTCGAATTGCGGCCACGAGGAGGCAATTTTCGGCGCTGGCGGTGCAGAGCAGATGGTTGGAGACTTCGGCGTTCCCCTGCTGGGGCAATTGCCGCTGCTGGCTTCAATTCGCGAGCAGACGGACAGTGGTGCGCCAACGGTCATATCAGACCCGGATTCGGCTGCCGCGAGGGCGTACCGGTTCACGGCGTCCCAGGTCGCCGCAGCGCAGGCCACACAACGCACCGATTACAGTTCCAAGTTTGGAAATATCGTCGTAGAGGACGCTTCATGAGTATCAAATCGGATCGCTGGATCCGCCGCATGGCCGACGAGCACGGCATGATCGAACCCTTTGAGCCGGGCCAGGTCCGCGAATCGGGCGGCAACCGCATCGTCTCCTATGGCACTTCGAGCTACGGCTACGACGTTCGCTGCTCGGACGAGTTCAAGATCTTCACCAACATCAACTCAGCCGTTGTCGATCCGAAAGGCTTCGACGCAACCAGTTTTGTCGATGTTAAGAGCGACGTCTGCGTCATCCCGCCGAACTCTTTTGCCCTGGCGCGCACGGTTGAGTACTTCCGTATTCCGCGTAGCGTACTCACGATCTGCCTCGGCAAGTCCACGTATGCCCGTTGCGGCATCATCGTCAACGTAACGCCGCTCGAACCCGAATGGGAAGGGCACGTCACACTCGAGTTCTCCAACACGACGCCGTTGCCAGCGAAAATCTACGCCAACGAAGGCGTCGCACAGATGTTGTTCCTCGAATCCGACGAGGAATGCGAAACCTCCTATGCCGATCGTGGCGGCAAATACCAGGGCCAGACCGGCGTCACGCTGCCCAAAGCATGACCGACACCTGGAAGCTGCACGAGGACGCGCTCGCGCGCGGCGAGACGCACTACGTAGATCCGGTTACGGGTTTCCGGGTATTTACCTCGCTCGGGCTCGAAAATCGGGGCAGATGCTGCGGAGCGGGCTGCCGGCATTGCCCTTACGGGCACGAGAATGTGCCGAGCGGTCAAAAGGCTGCGCGTATCCAGCGCCCGAGCTGGATGACAGATCTGCAGCCCGGTGACGATGCGGTCGATGTACTTTTCTGGAGCAGTGGCAAGGACAGTTTTCTGACTCTGCGGGCATTGCAGCGTGAGGCGTTGCGTCCGGTTGTGCTGCTGACAACTTTTGACGCGCGCGAGCGGTTCGTTGCTCACCAGGAAGTCGGTATCGATAACGTCGTACGGCAGGCGCAGCACCTGGGGTTGCCTTTGCTGGGTGTGCCTCTGCAGCCTGGCCGCGACTATGTTGAGCAAGTCGGTGAGGGCATCTCAGTTGTGCCGTCAGTTGGGCGGCTGGTCTTCGGCGACCTTCATCTCGAGCACATCCGCGACTGGCGCGAAGCAGCGCTGGGCCCGATTGCCGAGCAGGCCGGCGCCACAACGCACTATCCGCTCTGGCATGTCGAATATGACGATCTGATGGATGATCTTGAGGCGAGTGGGGTGGCCTGCGAGGTCAGCGCGGTCACCGATGGTGCGCAGGGAAGCGTGGAGATCGGCGAGCGGTATACTCGGGCGTTGATGGAAGGCCTCCCGGATGGCGTCGACCGATTTGGCGAGAACGGCGAATTTCATACGCTTGCGAAGGTGTGGGAGTGGGAATACGGCAACTGAGCCCAACCTTGCCCCTCTTCGTCGCCGAAGATCGTCCAAATTGCCAGTGACTTGAGTCCCGAGAGTGCTGACTAATGCCAATAAGTCGGCGGTGGAGGCTCGTTAACCACTTTTTCCAGTGCGCTCAACAATCCGCCACGTGGCGGATTTGAGTTCTCGCCGCAGTCCTCATCGAGCATGTCATTTGAGTGATAGCCGGCCGTTGGAACTGCGGTGCCATCCGGGCGTTTAAATACCCTGCTGTCGGTAAAGTCCTTCTCGATGCGGAAGCCACCCTCGTGAACCAGGGTGTGATGCTTCGTGCACAGCAACAACAGGTTTTCCAATGACGTTTCGCCGCCGTTCGACCAGTGTTTGACGTGATGACAGTCGAGGAACCGATGGTGGTGACAGCCCGGGAAGACGCATCGATGGTTATCACGGGCACGGACTGCTCTCTCCAGCCCGGTCGGTACGGTTCTCGACTTGCGACCAATGGCCAGTGGCTCCCCCTCTGAGGACTCCACCATCGTCACTGTCGATCCGTCGCAACATAGGCGTCGAGCTGTCTCGATCGGTACCGAGGATCGTCCCGCTTCACCCGTCAGCGCGGATTCATCGACATGAATCATGACCAGGTGGTTATCCGGCGTAGAACCTCGCCCGCTTTTCTCGCCATTGAGGTAGTCGCGGAGCATCACGACAAACGCATCCGCCTGTCGTTTGCTCCACGAGGTATCGACGACGTCAGTCATCTCGAGCGCGTCGTCCTCCCGAGCTTTATCGAGCGCCTTGTCGATCAGTTCGCCAACCTCGATCGGCAGATCGACGGTCATTGAGATTACGCCGCGCTCGGAGTTGCGACGTAGTCGAAGATTGCGATTGGCAAACGCGCGTTCGGCAACGGAAACAGATGACACATCGCCCATGCGAAGTTCACGACATCGCTCGGCGACGAACGACGTTGTATTACGCAACGCAAATGCGACGAGTTCTTCTTCGTTCGCAGGCGTTGCCACTCGTGTCAGTTCGCGCACTTTCGAGTAAGACAACTCGCCCGTCGAAAAGGCCGCGGAAGTCACAGCCAGCCCTTTGATTGCATGAGCCACCCGCACCTTCTCCCGGGCTGTAGCCATCGTCAGGTCGCAACGCCAGGCCAGCCACTCGGCGCAGGATTGTGCCCCCCACTTGAGCCATCCAACCCGTTCATCGAACTCCCGAATCATCGTCAGCAGCTCAAACGTCGCTGCGTTGATGCGAGTGCAAAGATTGAGAATATTCTTGTCGAGTTCCTCGATGGGAACGAGGTCGGGAACGGCGGAATCGGCAGGTCTCATGGCGCCTCCGGAGAGCAAAACTGGAGCAGAAAAGAGACCTGTTATTATATACAGTATAAGATCATAAGTCATTAATAAAAAAGGGGTTTCCGAGCCGTTTCGGTGCAGATCCCAGCCTGAATATTGCGTTTCCGTAGTTCGCGTCCAAGCTGATATTTCCACAACAAGAACGCGCCATACAGATCATTACGGACCACTTTCAGCCTGCCAGCGCAAAAGCTGGCACTTGGCGCAAAGCGTTGAATGAGCAGGAAGGTAGTGAAGAAGCTGCCGCCGCGCTACTCGCTGAGTACGGCGGATCTGACGACGAATCCGAATCCGATATCGGTCACTATCATATGGCTGAAAAAGAAGAGTAAATCAGTCGAACGTCTGGATCGGCGGTTGTTCGGAAATAGCCCCGTCGATCCAGGCTTCGCCTCTCCGATATTTCACCTTGCCTGAGCCAACCAGTCCCGCTGCCTGCGGGTAGATCTGGTGCTCGATCGCCTGCACACGAGTTTGCAGTTCGTCTGCTGACTCGCCCTCAATGATTTTCAGCCGCCCCTGCAGGATGCGCGGGCCGCCATCAAGCTCTTCGGTTACGAAGTGGACGGTGCTGCCGTGCCATTCGTCGCCGGCGTCAATCGCACGCTGGTGCGTGTTCAGACCCGGGTACTTTGGTAACAGGGCAGGATGGATGTTGAGGATCCTGCCTTCGTAGTGACAGACAAAAGCCGGGCTCAGGATGCGCATGAAGCCGGCGAGGATCAGCAGGTCCGGTTCGAAGCGATCCAGCTCATCAATGACGGCCTTGTCGAAGGACTCGCGGTCCGGGTAGTCGCCGTGACGAATGCAGGCGGTCGGGATGCCGGCTTTTTCCGCGCGCTCCAGACCGTACGCGTTTGGGTTGTTGCTGAAGACGACGCACAGGTCGAGATCCAGCGCTCCGCAATCGACCTGGTCAATGAACGCCTGCAGGTTGGTGCCAGATCCCGAGATCAGGATCGCGGTTCGACAGCCCATCAGACGTACTGTACTTCCTGGCTGCCGGAAACGATGCGACCGATCTGCCACGCGGACTCGCCCGCATCATTGAGTGCCTGAATCGCAGCTTCGGCATCGTCCGCCGAAACGACAACAACCATGCCGACGCCGCAGTTGAACGTGCGGCGCATTTCAGCGGTCTCGATGTTGCCCTGTTCTGCGAGCCAGTCGAACACCGGGCCCTGAGCCCAGCTGGCGGTATCGATCTCCGCGTCGAGGGTGTCGGGCAGCACTCGAGGAATATTCTCTGTAATGCCACCACCCGTGATATGGGCGAGGCCTTTCACAGTGACTGACTTCATCAGTTGCAGCACCGGCTTGACGTAGATACGCGTCGGCGCGAGCAGGCGTTCCTTCGCTGGCTGGCCGTCGATAACGGCATCAGGTGCGCGATCCAGGACCTTGCGAATCAGCGAGTAGCCGTTCGAATGCGGGCCGCTCGAGGCCAGGCCGATGATCGCGTCACCCTCGGCGATCGCGCTGCCGTCCAGCATCTCGTCTTTTTCGACGACCCCGACCGTGAAACCGGCAAGATCGTACTCACCCGGCGAATACATATCGGGCATTTCGGCGGTCTCGCCGCCGATCAGCGCAGCGCCTGCCTGCAGGCAGCCTTCCGCGATTCCGGCGACCACGGCTTCGGCCACGTCGTTGTCGAGCTTGCCGCAGGCGAAGTAGTCGAGGAAAAACAGCGGCTCGGCGCCCTGCACGAGGACGTCATTGACGCACATTGCGACGAGGTCGATACCGATTGAGCCGTGGGTATCGAGCTGCTGCGCAAGCATCAGCTTGGTGCCGACGCCGTCAGTGCCTGACACGAGGATTGGCTCGCGATACTGGCCGAGGGCAAACATGCCGCCGAATCCACCGAGGCCAGCGAGGACCTCGGGACGCATGGTCTTTCTGACGTGCGGCTTGATGCGCTCGACAAGTTCGTTTCCGGCATCGATATCGACGCCGGCATCTTTATAAGTGAGAGGTTTATTGCTCATTGCGGGGTGGCATACTCTGGGAGGGCGATATAATAGTGCTTGGGGCCAGACGGGGAAACCACCGTTACATGAAAGTTCTGAAATTTACGGGTCTGCTCATGCTGTGTTTTGCATGGGCGGGCACTGCAGGCGCGGTCGAAGTACCGACACTTTACACAGCCGAGGTATTCCTCGACGAGAAGGCCGACAATCCGCGCGATGATGCATACCGTGCAGCTCTTGTGACTGTGCTTGCTCGCGTGACCGATAACGCGCTGGCCGGTAACGATGAGGCGATCGACGAGCTGTTCCCCGCGCCCGCGGCCTGGGTTACGCAGTTCCGGCCCGGCGAGGACGACACCCTGGTTGTGTCCTTCGACGGTGAGTCGCTCGAGCAGGTACTGCGCAACAACGGCTATACGGTATGGGGCAGCGACCGTCCGCTGACGCTGATCTGGATGGCCGTGGACTGGGGGCAGGGCGAGCGCGAGATCGTCGCGGCCGGCGAGCCGGAGCGCAGTGCGGCGCAGTCACGTTCCATCGACCGCAATCGCCTGCTGCGCGAACGCATGCTCGAGATCGCTGAGTTGCGCGGCTTGCCGATTGCGTTTCCGCTGCTCGATACGACGGACCTGCAGGAAGTTACCTTCAGCGATATCTGGGGCGGCTTCGACGAACGTATTCTCGCAGCGTCGGAGCGCTACGAGGTAAATTCGGTCCTGATAGGCCGAATTCGTGCGACAACGACCGATTCGAACCGCTGGACGTATTACTTCGGCGGCCAGGAGCAGGTGTGGTCGGGGCCTGCCGAGGCGGTTGTCTCACGTATTGCCGATACCTTGTCGGCCGAATTTGCCGTAGGCGGCAATGAGCCGCTCGAACGGCTCGCGCTCAATATCGCTGGCGTCGAAACGCTGGATGCCTACGGCGATCTGCAGAAGAAACTCGACAATGTTGCGGTGATTGAAGGATTCCGCGTCGTGGAAGTCGCGGGCGACACGGTTACCTACGATGTTGACGTTCGCGGTGGCGCGAGTCGCCTGCGCCGCGCGCTCGGATTTGCGGGCCTGATCGAACAGCAGGATCCGGGGCTTACGCCTGCGGGTGACCTGAACTTCTTCTACAACCCCTGATACGAATCGATGTCGCTGTCCTGGCTGCCAAATGCGATCTCACTGCTGCGCATAGCGCTGGTGCCGCCGATCCTGTACCTGATTCTGCAGGGAAGTTACGGCTGGGCCCTGCTGTTGTTCTGGATCGCCGGCGCATCCGACGGAATCGATGGCTACCTCGCCGTACGCTTTGACTGGGGCTCACGACTCGGAGCCTTGCTCGACCCGATTGCCGACAAGCTGCTGGTTGCCGGCCTGTTTATTACGCTGGCCCATACCGATCACATCCCGGTCTGGCTGGCGGCCGTCGTGATCTTCAGGGACGTCGTCATCATTGGTGGCGCCGTGGCCTACAACTTTATCGTCAAGCCGGTCCCGGGTGAGCCGACGCGCATCAGCAAGATCAACACGGCGCTGCAGCTGCTGTTCCTGTTGTTCGTGCTTTCGCGCGCTGCGTTTGACTGGCCCCAGCAAATTACGCTGACGATCCTCGGTGCAGCTGTGCTTGTAACCGTCGTAATTAGTGGTATCGACTACGTCTGGTCGTGGTCGAGGCGCGCCAAAGCAGGAGTGTAAGCATGGCTGGCAATGTTCGACTGAACTGGATGGTCGCGATCGCTCTTGTGGGCTGGCTGTTCTGGCTGCTGGCGCCGGTGCTTACGCCGTTCATCGCATCGGCGCTGCTTGCCTACATGGGTGATCCGCTCGCTGATCGACTGCAGAAATACAAACTGCCGCGCACGCTTGCCGTAGTCGCTGTATTCCTGATCACGTTCCTGACCATTTTGTTGCTGGTTGTTCTGGTCGGTCCGTTGATTCGCGCGCAGATCGGCGCATTGTTCGACGCGTTGCCAGGCATCATCTCTCAGATCGAACAGGTCTGGTTGCCGCGCATTCTTGGCGTGATGAACGTTTCGGGTGAAGGAAATGTCGGTATCGGAGCATTTCTCTCGCGTTACAGCGACATGGCCGCAAACTGGAGCGGCACGTTGCTGGCGTCGGTTGGCAAATCGGGAAGCGCACTGATGGCTGCCGTGATCAGCCTGTTCCTGATTCCGATTCTGACGTTCTACATGTTGCGCGACTGGGACCTCATCATGGCGCATATGGGCGCACTGATTCCGGACAGCAATCGCGCCACCGTCCTGGAGCTGGCGCGCGAATCGGACGAAATGCTGGGTGCCTTCCTGAGGGGGCAGCTGCTCGTCATGCTGGCGTTGGCGACGATCTATTCGATTGGTCTCTGGCTGGTTGGTGTGAAGTTTGCGCTCGCGATCGGCGTCGTCGCCGGGCTCGTCAGTTTTGTGCCGTACCTCGGTCTGCTATTCGGTATTGGTCTGGCCGGACTGACGGTCGTGCTCGAACCGAACCCGCTCTGGCCACTGGTGGGCGTCGTCGCGACTTTCACGGTCGCGCAAATGATCGAGGGCTCGATCCTCACGCCAAAACTGGTCGGCGATCGAATCGGCCTGCATCCCGTCATCGTCATCTTCGCGGTAGCGGCGGGTGGCCAGTTGTTCGGATTCTTCGGCATCCTTCTCGCGCTGCCGGCGGCAGCGGTCCTGTCGGTCCTTGTTCGGTTCGCGTTTCACCGCTACCTCAAGGAACATCCCGAGGTGGAGATCGAGCTCGAATGAGCCAGCTTGCATTACCCCTGCAGCTTGCGGATCACGCTGTGTTCGCGAGCTATCACGCCTGCGGCAACGAATCGCCCGTTGCAGCGCTTTCGTCGATTGCGTCCGGAGACAGTGAGCAGGATTGCTGGTTGTGGGGCGCTTCGTCGACCGGCAAGACGCACTTGCTGCAGGCGGTCTGCGAGAAGGCCGGCGATCGCGCGATTTACCTGCCGATGAGCATGCTGAAGGATGCCGCCCCGGGTGTCCTCGACGGCATGGCGAACCGCGACATTGTCTGTATGGATGACCTTGATGCCGTGCTGGGCGACGCGGACTGGGAAGCCGCACTCTTCGATCTTTATAACCAGTTGTTCGACAGTGGCGGCCGCATCATAGCGAGCGCCGCCATGGCACCACGTGAGGCCGGTACCGGACTACCGGACCTCGGAAGCCGCTTGTCTCAGCTTGCGGTGTTCAGGCTGCGATCGCTGGATGAGGAGGGCACGATTGCCGCGTTGCAGCTTCGCTCTACGCACCGTGGGCTCGAATTGCCCGACGATACCGCGCAGTTTCTGCTGAAGCGCAGTCGTCGGGATATGGCGAGCCTGTATGAATTGCTGGATCGGCTCGATGCTGCCGCTTTGCAGGCCAAGCGGCGGCTGACCGTGCCGTTTGTGCGTGAGGTACTCGCGCAGGACTAGTCCTGCAGTTTCTGCGCTACCGTCGCGACGCGCGTACCAAGCGCGCGGGCAAGTCGCCTTTCCTCGTCAGAGAGCTCGTCGGGATTACGGCTCCAGGTAACGTGAGTCGCGCCATACAGCGATCCGCCGCTTGTCGTCGTCGAAAGATCGGCCTCCGAGTACGGGATCCCGACATACAGCATGCCGTGATGCAGCAACGGGATTGCCATGGTCAGCAATGTCGTTTCCGAGCCACCATGCAATGACGACGTCGACGTGAATACGCCTGCCGGCTTACCTGCCAGCGAACCCTTCATCCATTCCGAGCCCGTCGTATCAATGAAATACTTGAGCGCGGATGCCATGTTGCCGAATCGGGTCGGACTGCCCATAACGACACCCGAGCACTCGTCGAGATCGGCTGCGCTTACGTAGGGCGGTCCGGAATCCGGCACGCTGTCCGCGGTTGCTTCTGTCGTCGGCGACACAGCTGGCACGGTTCTAAGCCTGGATGACATCCCCTTGACTGAATCGATACCAGCGGCAACTTCGCGAGCCAGCTCCTCGGTCGCGCCGTAACGTGAGAAATACAGGACCAGTACGTCGCTCATGAGCCGAGCAACTGCAACACATTCTCGGGCGGACGGCCGATCACGGCTTTGCCGGATGCGTCGTCGACCACGATCGGACGCTCGATGACGATCGGGTGTGCGGTGAGCCAGGCCGCGAGCTTCGCGTCATTTTCAAGCTCGGGCAGGTCCGTCGCCTCCTTGAATTCGGTTTCACCGCGGCGCAGGAAGTCCTGCACAGCCATCCCGAGGCCGCTGGCCAGGGCGAGGATAGTTTCCGCATCCGGCGTATCCTGGAGATATTGAACAATTGTGTGCTCGGCCCCGGATTCGTTAATGATCTCAAGGGTCTTGCGCGACTTTGAGCAGCGCGGGTTGTGGTAGATCGTGACTGACATGTGCCTGAACTTGTTATCCGCAGTTTTGGAGAGCCCGAACTCTATCAGGCCCTGCCACGCCCGTCAGCGTTGCTCTCGGCGCTTGACGGCGGCAGCCGGCAGTTGATAATTTTGTTCGGTTTCCGCCACAACAACACCTCAAAAAAGTGAAACACGCCCGACATTTAGCGCTCATTCTTGTATTTTTCCTTGCGGCCTGCGAAACCACTCCGCCGGTGCAGGAAATGAGTGATGCTCGCCAGGCCATAGCCGTAGCGCGCGAAGCAGGCGCCGAAGAAAGCGCGGCCGTACATCTGCAGGCAGCGCAGGAATATCTGCAGAGTGCCGAGCAACAGCTCAGTCAACGTGACTACACGCAGGCTCGCCTTGATGCGAAGCAGGCAAAGATGAAAGCACTTGACGCGCTTCGAGAGGCCGAGGCAGTCAGGGATCAGCAGAATCGCTGAGCAGGCCGGCTAGCTTTTGAACCACTTGTTGGTGAGCTTGTCGGCAACCTTGTTCGGATATTTGCGACTGCCGAGACTGCCGTTGTAGCGTCCGAGCGCGCGGGTCCAGTCGCCGTTTTCCTTGTCCAGGTAGAACTTCAGGATCGTGCAGCCATAGCGCAGGTTGGTGTCGATATGCAGCAGGTTGTCGTCCGGTCGGCCGATTTCGTCGAGCCAGAAGGGCATGATCTGCATCAACCCGATCGCGCCGGCGACCGAAATCGCGTAGCGGTCGAAGCTGCTCTCGGTATCGATAACCGCAAGCACCATCTCCGGCGGCAATTCGGCGCGCGTCGCTTCGAGATGCACCAGCTTCAGGATCTTGATGCGCTCCTTGGGATCTTTGACCTGGCGCGCGAGGCGGGCCGACATGTCCGTCAGCCAGACCTCGGCGTCGAAGCGGTGCTCAAAACTGTCATTATCGCTGGCCGCAGCCAACAGGGCCGCGCGCAACTCGGGATCGACGCTCGACTGCGCGTACACGGGCGCAGCGAGCAGAACGCCGATGATGATGGGCAGAAACCACTTCATAAATTAGGAGCTTACTGCCGATTCCTTCAGTAAATTGAGAGCTTCTTCACGGTTCAGGTTGCGTGACTCCGAGTCGCGGCGGTGTCGATATTCGAGCTGTCCTTCGGCCAGCCCTCGATCTGACACGACCAGGCGGTGCGGGATACCGATCAGCTCGGCGTCCGCGAATTTTACACCGGGTCGCGCACTGCGGTCGTCGAACAGGACCTCAAGCCCCATATCCGTGAGCTCGGCATAAAGCGCTTCAGCTGCCTCGCGGACCTCCTCGGAGCGGTGCATGTTGATCGGTACCAGTACGACGTCGAACGGTGCGAGCGGGGCAGGCCAGATGATGCCGGCATCGTCGTGGTTCTGTTCGATTGCTGCGCCGACGATGCGTGTGATGCCAATGCCGTAACAGCCCATGGCCATCGTGACATTCTTGCCGGCTTCGTCCTGCACGGCCGCACCCATTGCGTCGGAGTACTTGTTGCCGAGCTGGAAAATATGACCAACTTCGATGCCGCGTGCGATCGAAATCGTGCCTTTGCCGCCCGGGACAGGATCGCCGGCGACGACGTTGCGAATATCAACGGTCTCGGGCTCCTCGAGGTCGCGACCGAAATTGACGCCCTTGAGGTGGAAACCGTCTTCGTTGGCGCCACAGCTGAAATTGGCCATGCCAGCAACGGCATGGTCATAGTAGACCTTGAGGTCGAGACCAACCGGGCCAAGCGAACCCGCACTGGCGCCGGTCGCCTTGTGGATGACACCGCCGTCCGCCATGGTCAGCGGCTCCGCGACGCCGTCGAGCTTCTGCGCCTTCACGGCATTCAGTTCGTGATCGCCGCGCAGCACGAGTGCGACCGGACCGTCCGTGCCTTCGACGATCAGCGTCTTGATCGTCTGCGACGCTTCGATGTCGAGCATTTTGCAGAGATCTTCGATGGTCTTGACGCCAGGCGTAGCGAACTTCTCGAGTTCCTCGCTCGCTGCAGGGCGCTCGCCGTCGAACGGCAGCGTTGCAGCCGTCTCGATGTTGGATGCGTACTCATCCTGTTCGCTGTATGCGATGGCGTCTTCGCCGGAATCTGCAATGACATGGAATTCCTGTGAGCGGCTGCCGCCGATTTCGCCCGAATCGGCATCGACGACACGGAACATCAGGCCGAGCCTTTCAAAGATCGCCGTGTAGGCCGCGTGCATCTTCTGGTACGACACTTCGAGGCCGTCCTGGTCGATATCGAATGAGTAGGCGTCCTTCATGATGAACTCACGCGAGCGCATGACACCAAAGCGCGGCCGGATCTCGTCGCGGAACTTGGTCTGTACCTGGTAGAAGTTCACCGGCAACTGCTTGTAGCTGCGCAGCTCGCGGCGCGCGATGTCGGTAATGACTTCTTCATGAGTCGGGCCGACGCAGAATTCGCGTTCGTGGCGATCACTCATGCGCAACAACAGCGGGCCGTACTTGTCCCAGCGACCGGTTTCCTGCCAGAGCTCGGCCGGTTGCACCGCGGGCATCAGCAGTTCGAGCGCGCCGGCGCGGTTCATTTCCTCGCGCACGATGGCTTCGACCTTGCGCAGTACGCGCAGGCCCAGCGGCATCCAGGTGAAGATGCCCGATGTCAGGCGGCGGATAAGCCCCGCCCGGAGCATCAGTTTGTGGCTGACGATCTCCGCTTCCGCGGGTACTTCCTTGAGTGTCGTCAGACCAAATTCCGAAAATCGCATGTCGGTTATTACCGGTTGTGGACAAGCCGCGCATTCTAACCCGTAATTCAACCCAGTTTGACACCAAAGCCAAAGTCGGGGAGGCTCGCTGCTTCTTTTGTTCAGGACCCCGGCAGGGACGCAGTAGTGCACGGTCGCCGAAACCCTTTTGTTGCGCAGGAAGGCCTGCCGATACTGATAGTCCTCGCCACAGCAGCCGTGCTGATCATCCGTTACTGGATTGCGTGGTACGCCATTGTCCCGATTCTGCTGTTCGTGCTGTTCTTTCTGATTTTCCGCGATCCGCTCAGGAAGGGGCCATCCGTAGCACTTGGCGTTGTGAGCCCGGTCGACGGCGAGGTTCTGGAAGTCGGCGAACTCGAAGAGGGTGTACTCGGCATACCGGTACATCGCGTATTGCTCGGGGTGGATGCGCTTGGGACCTACACAGCCCGCAGCCCGGTGGAGGGCAAGATCCTGGATCTGGGTAAACGTGCACTGCATGTGCAGACCGACGAAGGCGATGACGTAACGCTGCAGTTCTCCGGTTACCGCTATGGATTGCCCCCAAGGTCGTTTGCCCGATTTGGTGAACGTCTCGGTCAAGGGCAGCGCTGTGCTTACCTGCGGCTGGCGCGATTCGCCGAGGTGCAGTTCCCGGCGGACGGCAAAATTGCGGTCGAACCCGGCGACGAAGTCGTGGCCGGCGTGGATATGCTCGGCAGCGTTCCAAACCCACGGTAGAATTACCGAATGAATCAGGGCGAGCAGCAACGACGTGCGTATCTTGATGCCATGGGCATCGACGTCTGGGTGCCCAGAGATGAAGCGGATCCCGAGCCTGAGGTGGCCATCGAGCCAGCGGGCGATCTGGGCTGGGACGAACTGAGAGCCTGTGTCGCGTCCTGCGAGCGTTGTGAGCTTTCGCAGTCGCGCACTAACACCGTTTTCGGTGTCGGCAACCCGAATGCCGACTGGATGATCATCGGCGAGGCACCGGGTGCTGAGGAAGACCGCCGCGGCGAACCTTTTGTCGGTCGCGCAGGGCAGTTGCTCGATGAAATGTTGCGTGCCATTGGCCTGAGCCGTGATGCAGTGTTCATCGCCAATATCCTGAAATGCCGGCCGCCGAATAATCGCGACCCGAAGGCCGATGAGGCGGCCGCGTGCCGTGAGTACCTTGAGCGCCAGATTGCGCTGATACAGCCGAAGATCATCCTGGCTGTTGGTCGAATTGCGGCCCAGAACCTGCTTGCCTGCGACGACCCGGTTGGTCGCATGCGCGGTCGACCACACGACCTGGACGGAATCCCGCTCGTGGTGACCTATCACCCGGCCTACCTGCTGCGCAGCCCGTCGCAGAAACGCAAGTCATGGAGCGACCTGTGCCTCGCAGTCAGGCTGGCGGCGGAGGGCACGGCATGATTACGCCGATGCAGGAGCCGCCAAGCACGATTCGCGACATGAACCATGACGACCTGTCGATGGTCTCGGACATCGAACGCCGCAGCTATGAGTTCCCATGGAGTCACGGCGTGTTCCGGGACTGTTTGCTGGCCGGTTACCAATGTGTCGTCTTGATTCGGGAACAACGCGTTGCCGGCTACGGCATCCTGTCGATCGCGGCGGGCGAAGCACACATACTCAATCTCTGCATCGATCCCGACTTTCGCGCGCTCGGCTATGGTGAGCGCATGCTCGATGAGCTGCTGTACCGCGCTCGTGCTGCGTCGGTCCGACAGGTATTTCTCGAAGTACGGCCTTCGAACCAGACAGCCCTGACGCTTTACAAGAAGAAGGGCTTCCACCAGGTTGCCGAGCGACCCGCCTACTACCAGGCCAGCGACGGTCGCGAAGACGCCGCAGTGCTGGCGAAGAAGCTCGTCGTCGACTAGACTGCGCAGCCTTTTCACACTCGTCCCTACCGATGGCCGACATTCAACTTGAAGTCAGCAAGCGCCGCACATTTGCGATCATTTCGCATCCGGATGCCGGCAAGACCACGCTGACCGAAAAACTGCTGCTGTATGGTGGCGCGATCCAGCTTGCGGGTACCGTAAAGGGCCGCAAGGCGAGCCGGCATGCGACCTCCGACTGGATGGCGCTCGAACAGCAGCGCGGTATCTCGGTGACATCGTCGGTCATGCAGTTTCCCTACCACGACCATGTCGTGAACCTGCTCGATACACCGGGCCATGAGGACTTCTCTGAAGACACGTACCGGACGCTGACCGCCGTCGATTCGGCGCTCATGGTTATCGATTGTGCAAAGGGTGTCGAGCAACGCACGATCAAGCTAATGGACGTGTGCCGCCTACGCGACACGCCGATCATGACGTTCATCAACAAGCTGGATCGCGAAGGCCGCGAGCCAATCGAGTTGCTGGACGAAATTGAGGAAGTCCTGAAGATCCAGTGCACGCCGATTACCTGGCCGATTGGCATGGGTCGCACGCTGAAGGGTGTTTACCACCTGCTGCAGGATCGCATTTACCTGTACGACAAGGTCGGTCGCGAGAAGGCTTCCGAGATCCAGAGCGTCGAGGGTCTGGATTCGGATGAGGCGACAGCCGCGCTGGGTGACATGGCGGATGATTTCCGCGAGGAGATCGAACTCGTCAAGGGAGCCTGCCCCGAACTGTCGATTGATGACTACCTGGCTGCGAAGCAGACGCCTGTCTTCTTCGGCTCGGCAATCGGTAACTTTGGCGTGAAGGAGTTGCTCGATGAGTTCGTCAAGCATGCGCCGGCGCCGCTGCAGCGCGAGGCTGAACAGCGCGATGTAACTCCGACCGAGAACAAGCTGACCGGCTTTGTATTCAAAATTCAGGCGAACATGGACCCGGGCCATCGCGACCGCATCGCGTTCATGCGTATCTGTTCCGGTGAATACCGCAAGGGCATTCGTGCTCTGCACGTGCGTTCGGGCAAGGAAATGAAAATCCCGGACGCGATTACGTTCATGGCTTCAGATCGCCAGCATGCCGAGACGGCGTATGCCGGTGACATCATCGGCATTCACAACCACGGCACGATCAACATCGGCGACAGCTTCTCGGAAGGCGAGGACATTCGCTTCACCGGCATCCCGAACTTTGCGCCCGAAATCTTCCGGCGCGCGGTACTCAAGGATCCGCTGCGACTGAAAGCGCTGCAGAAAGGACTGGCACAACTTTGTGAAGAAGGTGCGACCCAGCTGTTCAAACCCAAGCGCAACAACGACCTGATCCTCGGGGCGGTTGGACCCTTGCAGTTCGACGTTGTAGCGCATCGGTTACGCGACGAGTACAAGGTTGAGTGCCAGTTCGAGAACATCAACGTTGCGACGGCACGCTGGGTCGAATGTGACGACGATAAGATGCTCGCGGACTTTGAGAAGAAGGCGCACGACAACCTGGCGCTGGATCACGGTGACCGACTGGTCTACATTGCTCCTACAGGGGTCAACCTGAACCTGACGGAAGAGCGGTGGCCGGACATTCAATTTCGCGAGACGCGGGAACACTGATCACGAAAAAGGTGATCGCCTGGGCGTTCTACGACTGGGCCAACTCGGCGTTTGCGCTGTCGGTTCTCGCAGTCCTTTTCCCCCTTGTGCTCGGTAACTACTGGAGCGCCGGCGACAGCGGTGCTGCGGTCACCGTGCGTCTCGGCTGGGTCACGTTTGCCGCAAGCGTCGTAGTCTGCATAAGCGCACCGATCTTCGGCACGATTGCCGATGCTGGCGGTTACCGCAAACGCTTCCTCGCGGTGCTAGCGATAATCGGTGCCGTGATGACCACGGCACTTGGCTTCGTCGGCGAGGGGCAGTGGCCGTGGGCGCTGGCCTTCTACCTGGTTGCTTCGGTTGGCTTCTACAGCTCCAGCGTGTTCTACGATTCCTTGCTGATCGACGTAACTGCGCCGCGCAATTACAGCTTCGTCTCAACACTCGGCTTTTCGATCGGCTATCTCGGTGGCGCGGCGCTGCTGGCTCTTCATCTCTGGATGTTGAAGTCTCCCGCGACCTTCGGTCTCGCTGGTCCGGCTGATGCGTTCAGCTGGGCGTTTGTTTCCGTTGGTGCCTGGTGGCTCATTTTCCTGCTGCCATTGTTGTATCTCGTACCGGAACGGCACAGCCCGATTGAGGTAACGAGCGGTGCGATCCGGGCGGCATACGCGGAGTTGCGCTCGACGTTCCAGGAGATCAGCAAGTACCGCAACGTCACAATATTTCTGGGCGCGTACTGGCTTTACGTCGGTGGTGTCTTCACCGTGATTTTCATGGCCGTCAACTACGGACAGCGCCTGGGATTCGCTGACAGCGACCTCGTGCTCGCATTGCTGATAGCAAACTTCGTAGGCTTCCCGGCGACGATTATCTACGGCGTACTGGCGCATCGGTTTGGCGCGCGACGCTGCATCTATGTCGCGCTGCTGGCCTATATCGGCGCCTGCCTGTGGGCGCTGCAGATGACCGAAGTGCGCCAGTTCTACATCATGGCGATCATCATCGGCATGGTGCAGGGCGGGGTACAGGGACTGAGTCGCTCGGTCTACGCGTCACTGATTCCCAAACAGCAGCCCGGGGAGTTCTTTGGCTTCTACAGCATGGTCACGAAGTTCGCGCACGTACTCGGACCCGCGATGGTTGCGATTGCAGCGATGTTGTCGGATGACCCGAAGTGGGTTCTGCTGGCGCTGATGCCATTGTTCCTGTGCGGCGGCATCCTGCTGGCGCTGGTTCGCGTCGAAAAACTCGCGAACTGATCAGGCGACCTTGTCGACAGCGGCTTTGAGCGACTCGAAGTCGCGGCCGTTGCCGTAGCGGTATTCCATGTAAGACCGAGTCACGACCTGCACGTCGCTGGCCGGGACGCTGCCAGCTTCGATAACACGCTGTGCAAACGCCATCGCAGTCTCACCCGTGGCGGGTTCAAGCCCGGTTTTGCGCACGAATTTCAGATACAGGCGTTGTGCCGGATCTTTTCGTGGCGGGCGGTAACGCAACATCATCAGGCCGCTGATCGCTACGATCATGGCGACAACGAGCGAAACCAGCGTAAGCATCATCTTGCGCCAGTTCGGGTCCTCGAGTCCGAGCAGTTCCATGAACTGGTCCTGTTTCTCGGGACCGTAACCGAGAATCCACTCATTCCATTGTGCGTTGAGCGCATCCCAGGTCAGGATGATGTTCTCCATCAGCGGGATGCCTCCCGAGAAGCCCCACGCAGCCGCCGCGCCGTCAAATTCGGGGTCGCCGGCCGAAAACTCGATGCGCTCCGGTGCGACGGCCGCGGTCGGGTCAACGCGCTGCCAGCCACGGTCTTCGAACCACACTTCGGTCCACGCGTGTGCGTCGGATTGGCGTACGACCAGGTGTCCGCCCAGCGGGTTTACTTCACCGCCCTGGTAGCCGAGCACGACGCGCGCCGGAATGCCGGCCGAGCGCATCATGAACGCGAATGCTGACGCGTAGTGCTCGCAGAAACCGCGCTTGGTATCGAAAAGGAAGCGGTCAACCGGGTCTGCACCCAGAGGAGGCGGCTCAAGCGTGTAGTAAAACTCTTCCTGGTTGAAGTGGCTCAGGACGTTGTTGACGAATTCTTCGTCGCTCGCAGCAGCTGCGCGCATATCGCGTGCAAATTCGGCTGTTTCCTCATTGCTGCTGTCGGGTACGTCCGTGTACCAGTTACGCCGCATCGCGTGCATTTCGGGCTGTACGGTGTAATCCGTGTGCGACTCGACTGTGTACGCGATGCGCTGTTCTATCGGCGTCACCTTCCACAGCAACTGCTGTGTGCCGTAGCGCAGCTGGTTCAGGCCTTCGACCGAGCGCGCCATTTCAAGTGCCAGTACGAATTGCTGGCGCGTCGGCTCCATCGTGACCGTGTAGCGATAGGGATCGCCGTGGTACTCGATCTGCGAAGCATCACGCCGCGTCCGCAGTACCGGGTCGCCTGAAGACCAGGTGCGGCCGTTAAAGCGGGTAAGTACGAGTGCACGCCAGTAGCGATCGCGAGGCGGCGGGATCGCGCCTTCGAACGTTGCCCGGAAAGCGACCTCATTCGAAAGTGACAGGTCGCTGATGTCGCCCGGGCTCATGACGTCGCTGAGGCCCGACGATGCCTGGCTCGTGTCGATTGGTACGGCCCAGAACGGCGACGACAGCCTGGGGAAGAAGATCCACATCGCGATAGCGAGTGGTGCCGCGTACATCAGCAGCCGGCTGCTGGTGCGAAAGCTCTGCCGCGTGGTCTCGTGTTCGCCGGCGGCCATACGCAGCCATGCAGTCATGATGACGAGCGTGCCACCAACGAGATAGGGCAGCGACCAGAGATACTGTTCGCGCAGCAACGATGACATGACCAGGAAAATCGAGATGAACAGCAGCACGAACTGGTCGCGGCGCTTACGGGTTTCGAGCAGCTTCATCGCCGCCATCACGACAAGCAGCGCGGAACCGGGGCCGACGCCGCTGATGGAAGAGTAGGTGCCGAGCACACCGAGAAAACAGCCAAGCGCCAGTACACCGCGGACCCAGGTCTTTGGCAGCAGCTTGCGGCGTCGCTCGATAATCATGCGCCAGGCTGCGCAACCAACGAATGTCGCTGTAATCCAGATCGGCAGATACGGAAGATGCGGCGCCAGCGCGACCGCAAGCGCGGTCAGCGTCCATGGCAGGCTTGCTAACAGTGAACCGTCGGTGCCGCGCGGCTGTGTCTTCACCTTCATGATGACTCACCGTCGAACAGGGCCAGTGCTTCAAGGCACTGGCGGCGATGCGCGTCACCGTGGGCGGGCGGGAACTCATCGCCAGGCAGGCGCAGTCCGAAGTCCTCGCGCGTCTGATCTGCAGCAACGATCCAGCTGGTCAGTACGGACAGTCGCTGCTCGACGTCGAGGCCATGAATCTCGGCAAAATCGAACCACTGGCTGCTCGTGTCGGCGCCCGCGAACTGTTTGGACAGCAGCTGGCCGCTGCGCGCATACGCCTTCCAGGCCACGTGACGTGGCGAATCGCCTTCGTGGTAACGACGCAGGCCGGCGAAATCCTCTTCGCCGCGGGCATCGTGCTGGCGGTGCCCCTGCGCCACCATGGATGGCGGCGGTTCGGGCGCGTCCTCAGCGGGGCGCGGGTAAACAAGGCCATGCATGTCCATATGCAGCCACGCCCACGAGCGGAACAGTTCGAACGGGAACAGTGTGCGAATGCCGAAGCGTTCGAGCGCCAGATGTCCGCGTTTCTCCGTGCGCACGGGCAAAATGAATATGCGGCTTTCGCCGGGCTCGAGGTCATGTACCTCGCTTTCCGCATGGTCATGATAAATGCGAATGCCATAACGCGGTGACTTGGAGTGATTGGTGATCGCAACCCGGAAGCGCATCGTCTGACCGGCGAACACCGGGTCCGTGCCGGCGAATGTCAGCTCGAGTCCGACGAGATTGCGCTGACACTGGTGCATCGCGACGAAGCCGATGCCGATCAGCAGGAAAGTCAGCACGAACGACAGGTTGTTGTTGTAGTTCATTGAGCCGAGCAGCATGGCAAAGGCCATGAGCCCGAAGATCAGGCCGACGCCGGTCGGCAGGATATAGACGCGTCCGGGGCCCAGCGTGGCACTGTCGCCATCGGAACCCTGGCGTCGTCTTGCCCAGTTGCGTGCGCGTTGCGTAGCGCGGTCGCGTACGCCGCCGAACAGCCGCCTAGGGGATGGCCACGGAATCGAGGACATGCTGGCAGAGCTCGGACGGGCTGCGGAAGCGGGTGCTGCCAGCCGGCTTCAGCCGGTGTCCGGCAACGGCGGTAAATACCGCCTGCACATCGTCGGGGTAAACGCCGGAGTGATTCTCTACATATGCGTGTGCGCGTGCTGCGGCGATCAATGCCTGGGCGCCGCGCGGTGACATACCGATCTCGATATCTGCAGATTCGCGCGTGTGGCGGACGAGCGCCTGGACGTAATCGACGAGTGCGTCGCTTACAGGTAGCTGACGAACCGTCTTTTGCAGCTCGACAAGCATCTCGGGTGTTGCCACTGCGTTAATGTCGTCAAGCATGGAACGACGATCGTCGCCGGCGATGAGTTCACGTTCACTGGCTTCGTTCGGGTAACCGATCTCGACGCGCATCAGGAAGCGGTCAAGCTGCGACTCCGGCAGGGGGAACGTACCAATCTGGTCGCCCGGGTTCTGGGTGGCGACAACGAAAAACGGTTCTTCGAGGTCACGAGTCTGGCCGTCGACCGACACCTGGTATTCCTCCATGGCCTCGAGCAATGCGCTCTGCGCTTTCGGCGTGGCGCGGTTGACCTCGTCGGCGAGAATCAACTGCGAGAAAATCGGTCCGGGCTGGAACTCAAACTCACCTGATGACTGGCGAAACACGGAGACGCCGATAATGTCAGCCGGCAACAGGTCGCTCGTGAACTGGATGCGGCGGAACGACAGACCAAGTGTTCGCGCCAGAGCCTGGGCGAGCATGGTCTTGCCGAGGCCGGGGAGGTCCTCGATCAGCAGGTGACCCCGGGCCAGCAGGCAGGAAAGGGCGAGCGTGATCTGCTCGTCCTTGCCGAGTATGATCGTGCCAAGCGTCTTGCGCGCGTGCTCAACGGCGCGGCGCTGCGCCTCGGCGCTACTTGGCAGGGTCTCCAGGGTGTTGCCTTGTTGCATTCGCTCGTTCCCGGTAAGGCTGTAAGGCCACCATCGTCACCGAATCCCTGGCGATTTGCACCGCATCACCCTCCAGATTGTGATGCAGTGCTCAGAAATTGACCAGTATCAGCCAAGCTCGTCAAGTTTCGCGAGCTGTTCATCCAGCTGCGCGATCGTGCGCTCAAATTCGGCTACGCGTTCCTTCTCCTGTGTGACCACAGCTGCAGGGGCATTGTTCACGAATTTTTCGTTGGCGAGTTTGCCGTTTGCCTTGTTCAACTCGGCCTCAACCTTGTCGCGCTGCTTCAACAGGCGCGCGCGTTCAGCCTCGACATCGATCAGGCCCTTCATGGGTACCAGGATCTGCATATCGCCGAGCAGCGCGGTCGCGGCGGCCGGCGGTTCTTCGCCGTCACCGAGTACGGTCACCGATTCAACGCGTCCGACGCGCTCAAGCAGCGCCGCCTGTGATTCGGCGCGAGCCGTATCCTCGCCGCTTGCACCCTGCAAGACTACCGGCAGAGGCTTGCCCGGCGAAATATCCATTTCGCCGCGAATCTGCCGGATTCCGAGAATGAACTGCTGCACCCAGGCGATGTCGGCAATAGCGGCATCGTTCCGGGCGTCTTCGTTGGGTTCCGGGTAAGGCCGCAGCATGATCGTCTCGCCGTCGATGCCGGCGCGCGGCGCAACCGTCTGCCAGATTTCCTCGGTAACAAACGGCATCAGCGGATGCAGCAGTCGCAGGATGCTTTCAAGCGTATCGATCAGGGTGCGGCGCGTGCCGCGTTTCATCTCGTCGCTCGACGCGTCCGATTGCAGAACCGGCTTGGAGAGTTCCAGGTACCAGTCGCAGAACTCGTGCCAGGTGAATTCGTAAATTGCCTGCACCGCGAGATCGAGACGGTAGTTGCTGAAGTGCTGTTGCATGTCGCGCGTTGTCTGGTCGAGGCGGGCGACGATCCAGCGGTCCGCGGAGCTCAGCTCGGTCTCGCCGTCATCGAGATCTTCGGTATTCATCAATACGAAGTTCGCGGCGTTCCAGAGCTTGTTGCAGAAGTTTTTGTAGCCTTCGATCCGCCCCATGTCGAAACGGACGTCGCGACCTGTGGTTGCGAGCGCGGCGAAGGTAAGTCGCAGCGCATCGGCTCCGAACTGGTCGATGCCGTCGGGAAACTGTTTGCGAGTCGCTTTCTCGATTTTCGGCGCAAGGTGCGACTGCATCATGCCGGCCGTGCGCTTCTCAACGAGCGACTCAAGCTCGATACCGTCGATCAGGTCCAGCGGATCGAGGACGTTACCCTTCGATTTCGACATCTTCTGGCCTTCGCCATCGCGAATCAGGCCGTGGATATAAACCTCGTGAAACGGAATGTCACCCATGAACTTGATGCCGAACATGATCATCCGGGCGACCCAGAAGAAGATGATGTCGAAGCCGGTTACCAGCACGTTGCCCGGGTAAAACTCTTCGAGCGTCCTGGTTTTTTCGGGCCAGCCCAGCGTGCTGAATGGCCACAGCGCTGACGAGAACCACGTGTCGAGCACGTCGTCGTCCTGGCGCAGAGTCTTGTCGCCCAGGTCGTGTTTCCGGCGAACATCATCTTCACTGCCGCCGACGTAGACGTTGCCGTCCTCGTCATACCACGCCGGGATACGATGTCCCCACCAGAGCTGGCGGCTGATGCACCAGTCCTGGATGTTGTACATCCATTCGAAGTAGGTTTTCGACCAGTTTTCGGGAACGAACCTGATCTTGCCGGTTTCAACAGCCTCGATGGCCGGCTTGGCCAGCGGCTCGATTTTCACGTACCACTGGTCGGTCAGGTACGGTTCGACGACGGCACCTGAGCGGTCGCCGCGCGGAATCTTGACCGTGTAGTCCTCGATCTTTTCGAGCAGCCCGAGTTCCTCGAACTCTGCGACGATCTTCTTGCGCGCATCGAAGCGATCGAGCCCACGGTAGGACTCCGGGACCTCGTCGTTCATTGCCGCGTCGTCGGTCAGGACGTTGTACATCGGCAAGTCGTGGCGCTTGCCGAGCTCGTAGTCGTTGAAGTCGTGTGCAGGCGTAATCTTTACGCAGCCGGTTCCGAATTCGGGGTCGACATAGTCGTCTGCAACGATCGGGATCCGGCGACCAACGATAGGCAGAATGATTTCCTGGCCGACGAGGTCCTTGTAGCGCTCGTCTTCGGGATGTACGGCGACAGCCGAATCGCCGAGCATCGTTTCCGGGCGCGTTGTAGCGACGGTCATATGGCCGTCGCCTGAGGCAAGCGGATAGTTGAAGTGCCATAGGCTGCCCGATTCGTCCTCGGACAATACCTCGAGATCAGACAGGGCGGTGTGCAGTACCGGGTCCCAGTTGACCAGGCGCTTGCCGCGGTAGATTAGGCCTTCGTCATACAGGTCGACGAATACCTTGCGGACGGCATCGGAGCAGCCTTCATCCATCGTAAAGCGGTCGCGGCTCCAGTCGACCGATGCACCGAGTCGCCTGGTCTGCTTCGCAATCTTGCCGCCGGATTCTTCCTTCCACTGCCAGACACGCTCGACAAAATCTTCGCGGCCGAGGTCGTGTTTCGACTTGCCCTCAGCGTTCAGCAGCCTTTCGACGACCATCTGCGTCGCGATGCCGGCGTGATCCATACCGGGCTGCCACAGCGTGCGATTGCCCTTCATGCGGTGGTAGCGAATCAGCGTGTCCTGGATCGTGTCACCGAAGCCATGGCCCATGTGCAGGGTGCCCGTCACATTGGGCGGCGGGATCATGATGCAATACGGTGCACCGTCGCCGGTCGGGGCGAACCAGTTGTTCTCTTCCCAGCGCTCGTATACGCGCTGTTCAATTTTCTCGGGCTGGTAGGACTTGTCCATCAGATGTTGTGCGTTTGAATGTCGTGACCGCCATCGCGATAGCGGGTAAATCGGGCGCGGCCTGTTTGCCGTGCGGTTTCGTCGGAGGTTACAAGTTCGGCGACGCGGGGGAAAGACTCTGCAAATGCAGGGACTTCATCGCACAGCGTGATAAGCAGGTCGCGCGGCTCGGCCGTGTCGCCGTAGCCGATCGTGATCGGTGCGCCGTCCCCCGAACCTTCGATCTCGTGCGGTACAAAGCTGCCGTCGCGGAAAGTCCACAGCATGTCGTCGAGACGCTCGGCATCGGCACGATTCATGGTGTGGATATGAATCCTGTTGTCGAGACGCCACGCCTTTTCGGCCAGCTTGCACGCAAACTGGTACCGCGAGTGCTCGTCGATTCGATCGAGCACGTAGAAATCGACTTTCATCGGATCGCTCGCCGGATTATCAGGGCAGGGCGCCGGCCCGCTTCAGCAGGAACTCGGACAGCATCGGAACCGGGCGCCCGGTGGCACCTTTCTCGGCACCGGACTTCCAGGCCGTGCCTGCGATGTCGAGATGCGCCCAGTTAAGGCCATCAGTGAACTTGCCGAGGAAGCAGGCAGCGGTGACAGAACCACCGGCCGGACCGCCGATATTCGCCATGTCCGCGAAATTGCTCTTGAGCTGTGCCGTGTACTGGTCACCCAGCGGCATGCGCCAGCCAATATCGGTCGAACGATTGCCGGCCGCGAAAATCTCGTCGCCGAGATCGTCGTCGTTGGCGTAAATCGCAGAGCGGTGATGTCCAAGTGCGACGACACAGGCGCCGGTCAACGTAGCGACGTCAATGACGGCTGCAGGCTTGAAGCGGCGTGAGTAGGTCAGCGCGTCGCAAAGAATCAGGCGACCTTCAGCGTCGGTGTTCAGTACCTCAATGGTCTGGCCGTCCATCGCCTTGACGATGTCGCCAGGCTTGGTAGCGGTGCCGCTCGGCATATTCTCGACCGCGGGGACGATAACAGTCAGGTTGATCGGCAGCTGCATGCGAATGACCGCCTGCATTGTGCCGATGACGCTGGCTGCGCCACACATGTCGAACTTCATCTCGTCCATACCGGCGCCCGGCTTGAGAGAGATGCCACCCGTATCAAACGTGACGCCTTTTCCGACCAGCACGACAGGCTGTGCCTTGCCACCATTCTTGTACTGGATGACAACCAGCTTGGCGGGCTCGGTAGCGCCGGCCGTGACCGACAGCAGCGATCCCATGCCGAGTTTCTTCATCTCGGCCTCGGTAAGCGCCTTGGCCGTCACTTTGCCGTTACCGGCGGCAAGCTTGCGGGCAGTACGCGCGAGGTGCGATGGCGTGCAAACGTTGGAGGGCAGATTGCCGAGGTCTTTCGCGAGCATCACACCGTGTGCGATGCCGTCGCCGTGTTCGGCGCCGCGTGTCGAACGGCCGGCATCGCCGCGCTTGGCCAGCGAGTGACCGTAGCTTGCAATCGGCATCGGTTTGGTCTTGCGGCCGCTCTTCATCTGCGTGAAGCGATACAGCACATCGCCCAGAACTTCGGTTGAGTGGCGCGCGAGGTAATAGGCGTCACAGTCCTTGACCGGCTCGAGCGTCAACGCGTTGAGGATGCTCTTCGTCTTTGTGCCGTCGAGTGCCTTGATCGCCGCAGCAACTGCCTTGCGAAAGCCATCAGCGTCGAGCTCTCCGGACTTGCCCAGGCCGACAACCGCCACGCGATTTGCGCGGATGCCCGACAGGCCGGTGAGCACCGAGCATTTGCCGAGTGCACCGGAGATATCTCCCGACTTTGCGAGGGCCTTGAGGCCGCCTTTCGACGCCTTGTCGATGTCGGCAGCACCGACTCCGGGTTTGCCGCTGGCGTAAATGCCGACAATGACGCAGTCGACGGCGCGGCGCGAAGCCGCGCTCGTTGTATTGAAGTACTTCATGTATCCCGTTCGCCTTGTTGTTCTTTGGGGTGTCACGGACCAGATAAAGCGGTAGTCTAACTGTTTCAACGACCTACAGCTACGCCGCCCCTTCATGACCCGCATCCTCGATCGCTACATCTTTCGCGAAATCGCCGCGACCTGGCTGGGCGTCACGATGGTGCTGCTGCTGATCCTGCTGACGAACCAGTTTGCGCGCGTGCTCGGCGATGTCGCGAAGGGCAAGCTGCCCAAATACGCAGCGCTGGATGTCATTGGCCTCTCGGCCGTCAACTACCTCACGATTGTCGTGCCGATCAGCCTGTTTCTCGCGATCATGCTGGCGCTGGGCCGCCTGTATCGGGACAGCGAGATGCCCGCGATGACGGCGTGCCGCGTCGGCCCGTCAGGAATCTACCGACCCATGTTGTGGCTTGCGGTGCCGCTGTCGCTGCTCGTGGGATGGATTTCGGTTGAGGCCGGGCCGAGTGCACTGACAGCCGTCGACAGGATTGGTGCCGAAGCACGCCGCGAAGCGGATCTTGCGAGCATCGAGCCGGGCAAGTTCACGGTTTTCGGTCCCGACCGGGCCGTGGTCTATGGTCATCGGGTCACGCCTGACGGCTACATGGAGAAGGTCTTCATGCAGCGCATGGTGGCCGACGGCATTGTCGAGGTCGTGGTCGCTGAAGTGGGCGAGATGGTCGAGTCCGAAGACCCGAACACCAGGCTGCTCGTATTGCACGATGGTCGGCGCTACGAAGGTATTCCCGGGACCTCACGATTTCGCGTGGTTGAATTTGCAGAGCACGGCGTGCCTTATCGCCTGCCGAGCCTGCGTACACCCACTCCCAAGCCGCGCGCGATGTCGTTTGGCGATCTCGCCAGGTCGGACGAGTCCGAGCATGTCGCCGAATTCCAGTGGCGCCTCGGCCTGCCGATGGCGACGATGATTCTCGCGATCATCGCGGTGCCGCTGTCGAAAAGTCGCCCACGTGCAGGTCGTTACGGACGCCTCGCGATAGGACTGCTCGTCTTCATCATCTATCTCAATATGCTGAATGCAGCCAAGGCCTGGATTGAGCAGGAGACGATATCGCCCGCGCTCGGACTCTGGTGGGTTCATGGTGTGATGTTGCTGATCGCGTTCGGCATGCTGGCGTTGCAGAACAACTGGCACCGGAGGATGTTCGCATGAACGGCATCCTGAGCCAGTACATGATGCGCACGGTCATCACGATGACCATGCTTGTGCTCGTGGTGCTGCTTGCGCTGGCAGGATTGTTCGAGTTTATCGCCGAGCTGGATGACACCCAGGGCAGTTACCAGACACCGCAGGCAATCCTCTTTACTGCTCTGCGGTTGCCGAACCTCGCCTTTGAAATGCTGCCGGTCGCGGCACTGATCGGTTCTCTTCTTGGACTGGGGGCGCTCGCCGGCAACAGCGAAATCATCGTCATGCGGGCGGCCGGCCTGTCGGTGAAACGCCTGGCGATGATGGTGTCGCTGTCAGGCGTAGTCATGCTGATCGCGACAGGGCTGCTTGGCGAATTCATCGGTCCGCCGCTCGATTTCTACGCCCGCAACATGCGCGTCGAGGCACGTTACGGCCAGGACGACGATCGACTGGGTAATGAAACGTGGGTGAAGGACGGCGCGGTATACCTGCATCTGGAGCGGGTGAATCCGGAGTTTGAATTCGGCAACCTGTACATGTACCGCTTTGATGAGGATCGGCTCGAGTCGATTGCGGTCGCCGAGAATGCGGGCATCGACGAGAACGACGACTGGATTCTCGAAAATCTGCGCGAAACCAGGTTCCAGCGCGACGGGGTACAGGTGACTGAGTCCTCGCGGGAAATCGAGTCTTTCGAAGTAAATGCCGAGTTGCTAGGCAGTTCGCTCGCGAAGCCGCTGAGTCTGTCGGCGCGCGAGATGCTTACCTATATCGACTACCTCAAGCGCAACAATCTCGATGCAACGCAATACGAGACGGAATTCTGGTATCGCATTTCGCGCACCTACACGGTGCTGATCATGCCGGTACTGGCACTGTCGTTTGTGTTTGGTTCGCTCAGAACGGGCGGGGCAGGCGGTCGACTGATGATCGGCGTTGTCATCGGGCTGGCTTATTATCTTGCCAGCGAAACGCTGGCGAACTCGGGGCAGGTATTCGATCTCGATCCGCTGTTCGTTACCTGGCTGCCTTCAATGACCCTGACCCTGATTACCGGGTACGCATTAAGCAGGGTGAGTTAGCTGTCCTTGGGGTAGTACGCGAGCCGCGTGCCGCTGATACGGTCGTGCCACGCGAGTTTGTCGCGATCGACCAGAGACCACAGAAACCCGAGGCCCAGGGCGAACCAGGAAAAAATTGCTGCGAGAAAGCGCAGTGATGCCGCCGGCACGCGCACCGGCTGACCGTCCATCGTTTCAAGCTGCAGGCGCCAGGACTGCATGCCAAGCGTCCTGCCTTTCCAGGTCCAGAAGCCGACGAAGAAAAAGTAAATCGTCAAAGCGAGCGTAATACGAAAGAACGGGTCAGTCAGTGGCGGGACCGCTTCACCGCCGCGAATCGCGACGAAGGGAAGCGTAACGAGCATGAGTACGGCGAGTAGCAACAGGCCGTCATAAAGCATCGCGGCGATGCGCCGCATGAGTCCGCAATTTTGCATAGGTTTACAGGTTCTCGAAGTACTCGGCCATGCGGCGCCGGGTGGCCGCATCGGGCAGCGGGGTGAATCCGGCGCCGAGGTTATCAAGCATGTGGTGCGGTTTGCTAGTCGCAGGAATTGCGCAGGTTACAGCCGGGTGACTGATGATGAACTTGAGGAAGAATTGCCCCCAGCTTTGTGCAAACTCGCTCGCCCAGTCCGGCAGCTCCTTGCCGGACACGGCCCGGAACAGGCGGCCCGACTGGAATGGCCGGTTGATCAGCACGGCAATGCCCATTTCCTCGGCCAGCGGCAGGATGCGCTCCTCGGCCTCTCGTTCTCCGAGCGAATAGTTGATCTGGATGAATTCGGGCTTGAATTCCTTCATCTGCTGCTCGAGCTGGCGCATCGCACCGGCCGTGTAATGCGTCAGGCCGTTGTATCGAATCCTGCCTTCGTCCTGCCACGCACGAATCGTCTCCATGTGTACAGCGGTATCGCGCAGGTTGTGCACCTGCATCAGGTCGACGACCTCTGTTCGCATCAGGTCGGCCGAGCGCTGCATCTGGGTCGCGCCGCTCGCCTTGCCATCGGTCCACACTTTTGTTGCCAGGAACAGGCGGCCTCGATCGGTCCCCGCATTGATGACACCGCCGATGACTTTCTCGGATCGGTTGTACATGGGTGACGTATCGATGACGCTGCCGCCGGCCTTGATCAGCTGCTCGACGATGTCACGTCGCTTCGCAATCTCGTCCGGCGTGCTGTTCACATCGAAGACGCTGTAGGTCCCTAGTCCGATCACGGGCAGCTGGGCGGCGTCGGCCGGGATGATCTTGACCATCATTGATTCTTCGTAGTCCTCGGCAAACGACGGTCCCATGCCAAGTGCGGCGGCTGCCGCGAGGATTTCCCTGCGAGTCCAGTTCTTCATTCGATTCCACTCTCTTTCAGTTTTGCGGCTCGGCGACGGTATTCACGTCCGAGCCAGACTGCGATTCCCGTCCAGATGGCGGCGAACGGAATCATTACGACCGATACAGCGACCCAGGTGAGGCCGATGATCGGGGCCATAAGGAGTTTGATCGTCCAGGTGCCAAAAAGATCCGAACCTCGATAAATTGCTGTGTCGATGAAGTTCTTGGCTTTGTACTTGTCCTCCGGTGAGACGACCGAGTAGAGCATGTCGGTCGACGGCTTCATGAATCCAAATCCGACACCGCGCCGTACGGCGGTAACGATCGCAACGACGACGAGAGTTGGATCAAGTGCGACCCATGCGAAACCGATGATCGACAGGAACGGCATCAGCGCGAGCGAGCGGCTTAGTCCCCATCGTGCAACAACGTGCCGAACCAGGAACATCTGCGACACCATTGCGATCGCGTTCTGCAGGACGTTCATGTTGGAGAAAAACTGCGTCCTCTCCGCGGGGTCGTCTATTGCGCCTTCAACGAGGACCGCGGCGTACATGTAGAGCGCGGTACCAAGCAGGCTCGCTATCAACGAAACCGCGGCGATCGCCGAGAAATACTTCGAGCTGAAAACGTGGGTAATGCCGGAAAGAGCGGAGCCACCGAGCGGCTTCTCCGTCTCGACGGTCTCTACGACTTCAGCGTCGTGCTCATGCTCATGAACGACCCACTTTCGGAGCTGCGTGATGCTCAGGGTGGCAAACGACAATGTGACCGCGGCAATTGGAAAGAGCCCGGCATTACCGATGTCTGTTACGATCAGGCTGGTTGCCGTACCGCCGATCAGCGAGCCGATACTGCCACCTGCAGAGATCAAGCCGAACAGCCGGCGACCCTGTTCGCGCGAGTAGATGTCCGCCATGAAGCTCCAGAACACGGAGACGACATACAGGTTGAACACACTGATCCATACGAAAAACGCCCGGCCGAGCCAGACGTTTTCGTCGCCAAGAGTTGTGAACAATGCCCAAAAGATCAGGATGTTGCCGACGAAGAAAATGTAGACCCACGGCAGGAAAGCACGCCTCGGGAACCGCGAAGCAATCCAGCCGAAAACGGGCGTAGCCATCATCATGACCGTAAACGTGCCGATGAACAGGTACGGAATAGTGTCCGGCCCGCTGCCGACTGCCATCGACTCGCGTATCGGTCGCAGAATGTAATAGGAAGACAGGACGCAGAAGAAGAATGCGAACGACCAGGCGACCGCTGCGTACTCGTGCTTCTCGACGCCCAATAACGTCTCGACAATTTTTGTGCGAGACTTATCCGTCACAGAATAACCAGAACAAGGGGTAGGCAATCATGGAAGCAGTCGTCATCGTCACGGTACTGGTGTTGGCCCAGTATATTTACTTTGGCATCCAGGTGGGCAGCTTTCGGGCCAAAACCGGCGTAAAGGCTCCCGCGATGGCGGGCGACGAAATGTTCGAGCGCATGAATCGGGTGCACCAGAACACGCTCGAGCAAATAGTCGTGATCCTTCCTGCACTCTGGTTGTATGCACACATCGTGCAGAAACCGTATTGGGGTGCCGTCATGGCGGCGGTCTATCTCGTCGGTCGTTTTCTCTACAAGATGGCCTACCTCAAGGACCCGAAGAGTCGGTCGCTTGGATTCATGTTGTCGTTCCTGCCGTCAGCTGTCATGTTGATCTGGGTGCTTGTTATCGCCGTAAAGACCCACTTCGTCTGATCGCATCTGCATGAACGCAGGAGATTCGGTCGTGGCCGGATCTCGTACATTGCCCCAATCTCTGGGTTTTGAACGATCCAGGGAGTGGAGCGATGCGATACCTGACAGTATTTGTTGTAACAGCGCTGCTGAGCATCGGCACGGGGCACGCCGAGGCTGAATCTGTGAAACGTGATGGATGTGCCGAGTTGGCGAGCGTCGTTTACTCGGAAGTTCTGTCGACAGCGCTGAACGGCGTATTGCACGCAGGACCTTGGCATTTCGGTACGGTCTATGAAGACGTGCATATCTGTGCAACGACTTCGGAGACTGTGTCTCGCGCATTCACATCGGCCATGACGAGCGCCGGGCACGACGTTTCGTGGTCAGGGCGTGGCGGCGATGCCTGCCTGAGCGGCTTCCTTTCGCAGTGCTACCCGAACCGAAGCAACCCGTGGGACCTTCCGGGCGACAATAGACTGGTGGGCGAAGCGTGGTTGGCTGTTTCACAGTCTGTATTGCAACAGATGCACAATCCGTACTCGAGTAACGAGGTGCGATTCAGAAGTAATGAGCTCCGATTGCGCCTCGGACTGGCACTGCGAACAGTTGGGGATACGCGCTAGTTGGTCGTCGAGCGTCAGTATGCTCGCGCGACATTGTCTGTGTCTCCGTGGCGACGCGAAATTCGTAGTTCCCACGACATGCCGCCCCGGGCTGGACGCGTATCGTCGCCGCCATGGACTACGACATTATTATTGTTGGGGCCGGACCGGCAGGGCTGAGCTTCGCTCGATCGCTCGCCGATACCGGCCTTTCGATTGCCCTGGTTGAGCGGCAGTCAGCCGGCTCTTTGGCTGATCCCGAGTTTGATGGCCGCGACATAGCGCTGACGCATCTTTCCAGGCGGCTGTTGGACGAACTTGGTATCTGGGACCGCTTCGCAGTAGACGAACGCCCGGCGATCAGGGAGGCGAAAGTACTCGATGGCGATTCGCCGTACAGTCTCGATTTCGATATCGGGAACGAGGATGTTGAGGAACTTGGTTACCTGGTTTCGAATCATGTCATTCGGCGTGCCCTCTACGAAGAGGTTCTACGGCACGACGATCTCGAGATTCTGGACGAGCAGGTGGTCACCGGAGTCCGAATCGACCGTGCCAGTGCAGCGGTTAGCCTGGAAAACGGTTCGACCCTGACCACACGGCTGGTTGTAGCCGCAGATAGTCGCTTCTCGGATACCCGACGCATGGTCGGAATCTCAGCCGATATGATCGACTTCGGCAGGGTCTGCATTGTCGGGCGTATGTCGCATGAGCGGCCGCACAATGAAGTTGCCTACGAGTGTTTTCATTACGAAAGAACGCTCGCGATTCTCCCGCTTACTCCGTACGAGTCATCGATGGT
Organism: Woeseiaceae bacterium; assembly: GCA_965224725.1. Classification (GTDB taxonomy): domain Bacteria; phylum Pseudomonadota; class Gammaproteobacteria; order Steroidobacterales; family Woeseiaceae; genus UBA1847. Next base: position 1,271,227 of record CBDCZZ010000002.1, on the reverse strand, counting down.
TGTCACGGCTCCGATGTCTGATCGCGATGAGCTGATGGGTATGAGCGACGCATTGTTCGCTGCAGACATTCAAAAACGGTTCGGCAGTCGTTATGGCGAAATGAAAATGTCTACGGATCGCTTCGCTTATCCACTGGTTGGGGTGCACGCGAAGAAATTCTGCGTGGAACGATTCGCTTGTGTCGGTGATTCGGCCGTCGGCATGCATCCGGTAACAGCGCATGGCTACAACCTGGGTTTGAGTGGTGCGGATCTACTGGCGACTGAGATAAGACAGGCCATGCAGCTTGGTGTGGATATCGGCGCGCCGTCCGTCCTCAAGCGCTATGAGAAGAAACACATGCGTAACACGCGTCCTATCTTCCATGGCACCAACGAGATCGTGAAGTTTTTTACTGACGATCGATTGCCGGCGAAGATCGCACGAAAAGTAGCCCTTCGCCTCGCAAACAATATCCCGCCGGTAAAAAGCGTTATTCGCAACAAGCTTACTGAGCACTCAAATAGATCGAGTCTATTGCCCCCGTTGTTTCGTTAGCTCGGATATTTTCGTAGCATGGGCTGCATGGCGTCTCGGGGAGGAATGCCATGCTTGGCCATCTGATCTACGTCAGCGAATCGGCGCGACCGATGACCGCCGACGATCTCGAAGAACTACTCGAAGAAACGAGATCGCGGAACGATGACTGCAGAATTACCGGCATGCTCTTGTACAAGAACGGCCGATTCATGCAGTTGCTAGAAGGGGAAGAAGAGGACGTTGTAAAAATCTACCGGTCTATTGAGCGAGACGACCGGCACAAAGAAGTCCGCATGCTCTGAAACCAGTATGTGCAGTTTCGTGATTTCCCGGACTGGACGATGGGCTTCGTCAATGTCGAAGACCACGACGTATCGAAGCTGATTGGCTATACGAGCTTTCTGGAGCGCGACCTGTGCTACGAGAACTTTTGCGAGAACTCAACTGATGCGCACGCCATGTTGTTAGCGTTCAAGGACAACCCGGCGGCGTTTCAGTGAACTGTTTGCTGCGGCTCCGGTATCGCTGCTAGCCCGATTCTTGACAGAACCTCATGAATGCAAAGTACTTTTCGCATCTCGATCGGATGATACTTGAGCTACGTATTGGCGTGGTCGTGACGGTCTAGCTTGCAAAACGAATAGTTGGCTATACACTTGCTGGGTCGAAGTCGCTCCTGTGCTCCGAACCGGCCACCGTATGGGGTACTTTCTGGACTTTCGTTCAGATAGGACACAGGACCGCATCTACTTGAAGGCCCCGGATCCCGGGGCCTTTTTAGTGTCCAGGGTTTGGGAACGGCCAAACGTTGGAAATGCGCTTGCCTAGCTGGTCTCGCCATCGGGCATTGTCACGTCGATCATTGCGAAAGCTCCTGTGTATTGCGCCGGCAGCCATATCCGCAAGTTGGACTAAATTGTTACGCTTGGAGTCCACCGTTCGCACTTTCCTTACTCGCCCTTTTAGTTGCCTCCGAAGATAGGTCGACAACTCTTTCTTAAAACGGCGATCTCCGCTCTCGTCAATTTTGACAATTGCGTTCTCCAATACGTCCCCGTCGTGTTGCATTAGCATTCTTACGAAAAAGTTATAAAACAGCTCTTTTTGGCCACGAAGCGCGGGGCTGTAGATTCTTTCTTTGTGAACGGCAATTGCGCGGACGCAAAATTCATGTGGGGCCACAGCCTTGAAAAACGCATCTCGGACGTTCTCGTGGCACTTGCTGAACTTGAACTCAGATCTGTGCCGCGTTGGTTCTCGGATGGCGTCAATTACTGAGTCAACCTGGTGGGCAACATCGTGGTCGTCAAAAATAACCATTGCTACGACGAAAACCTGGGATGAGCCTTTCTCGAGCTTGAACCCGGGGTCGCCACTTTCGTCAATAAAAACCAGCATGCAAGTCCATTTTGCGAGCCATAGAGTGCTGACCTGGAAGGATAGCAAAACGTTGGTCGGAAAAGATGGGGTTGACTGCGGCGAAGGAGAGTTAAGTGTTTGCAGGGGACAGACTCGAATCGCCTCAGGGCGATTCTCGCCCCTTCGGGGCGCGCTGCGCGCGTCCAAAACGCTGACGCGTTTTGTCGAACCAGTGGTCCAAGTCCTGCAAACAAAGTACCAGACACAAGAAAGGCCCCACGCTTTTTGGCGTGGGGCCTTTCTTGTGTCTGGTACTCCGTAGGGGACTCGAACCCCTGTTGCCGCCGTGAGAGGGCGGAGTCCTAACCGCTAGACGAACGGAGCATTGTCTCGCCCGGCATCCCGAGCGGGCGGCTATTATACGGCCGAAATTGAAATGCTCAAGCCCGATTTCGACGAATTTTCGGCGGTTCGGCTGGTATCATACGAGCGGTTTTTCTATCCAGGCGAAAGTTTTTGAACGACAGCGGGAATTCACGGCCGGTTGAGCCAGAAATCATCCCGCGCGCCGCCCACAACGTCTCCCGGGACGAAATCTCCAATAGTGCATTGAAGGTGCTGTATCGCCTGCACAAGGCCGGGTACCAGGCGTTTCTTGTGGGTGGGTGTGTGCGCGATGCGTTGCTGGAGCTGCATCCGAAGGACTTCGACGTCGCAACCAATGCGACGCCGGAGGAAGTGCGAGCGCTGTTCGGGAACTGCCGGCTGATCGGGCGTCGTTTTCGTCTTGCCCACGTCCGCTTCGGACGCGAGATCATCGAGACGGCGACTTTCCGAGCTGCGGCTATTCACAAGGATGACGACGTCGCCCATGACGATGCCGGTCGAATCATCCGGGATAACGTTTACGGCTCAATCGACGAGGACGTCTGGCGCCGCGACTTCACCTGCAACGCTCTCTACTACAACATTGCCGACTTCAGCATCTGGGACTACGTCGGCGGTGTCGAAGACGTTCGCAAGAAGCGCCTGGTCCTGATCGGCGAGCCCGACAAGCGACTGCGCGAAGACCCGGTCCGCATGCTGCGTGCCGTACGGTTTGCCGGCAAGCTCGGCTTCACGATAGACCCGTCAGTCGACAAGGCGATGCGTGAGAATGTCGGGCTTATCACCAATGTTCCCGCCGCGCGGCTGTTCGACGAATTCCAGAAACTGTTTCAGGCCGGTTTTGCCGAGCGCACCTTTGAATTGCTCTGGGAATACGGTCTCTTCGATGAGCTGTTTCCTGCAACCAGCCGCGAGCTGCAGAGGGACACCGAATTCGGTCGCTTTGTACAGAGTGCGCTGCGCAATACCGATCGTCGCGTTGCTGACGGCAAGTCTGTAACACCGATGTTCCTGCTCAGCGTTTTCCTGTGGCTGCCGGTCAAGAAACTTGCAGCGATACGTCGTGCCGAAGAGAAGATGTCGGAGTCGCAGTCGCTGGCGCTGGCGTCCTACGAAATCGCAGCGCAACAGCAGCGCCGCATCTCAATTCCAAAACGATTCACGGTGCCGATGCGGGAAATGCTGGCGCTGCAGCCACGCTTCGAAGTTACGCGTGGCAAACGTGCGATGAAACTGCTCGAGCACCGCCGTTTCCGGGCCGCTTACGATTTCCTGATGCTGCGTGCAGAGATAGGGCAGGCCAGCGAGGAGCTCGCGAAGTTCTGGACCGATGTGCAAACACAGTCGCAGGCGGACCGCGCGAAGAGTTTCCAGCTAAACCAGCCAGGCGGGGGCGGTAAACGACGGCCGCGTCGACGCCGGCGGCGTAAACGGCCGGCGGAATGAGCCTGCAATGGCAGCCAGCCTGGATCGGGGTGGGCAGCAACCTGAGCAGCCCGGTCCGCCAGGTTGAGACCGCCTTTGAATTGCTCGATGAGTTACCGGACACGAGGCTGACTGCGACGTCGGGCATGTATCGCTCAGCGGCTTACGGTGGCATCGAGCAGCCGGACTTCGTCAATGCTGTTGCAGCCATCGAGACCCAGCTGACGCCCGGCGAGCTCCTGAACGAATTGAAGGCACTGGAGCGCGCGCGAGGGCGCGCCCGCGGCGGTGTCCGCTGGGGTCCGCGAGTGCTGGATCTCGATATTCTCGTGTTTTCCGGCGAGGAAATGAGTACAGATTCGCTGACAATTCCGCACCCGGGCATTGCCGAGCGAAATTTTGTATTGTTGCCCCTTAAGGAAGTGGCACCGGATCTGGAGATTCCGGGGCTTGGGCACATAGCGAATATTGAGGTCGATATGAACGAACCTCGAATCTCGCGAATCTGATGGCGTAGTTTCTTGGCAGTCAGTCAACTCAAATCAGCCGATAACGGCTCCCGCTACATCGCGATCGAAGGACCGATTGGTGTTGGCAAAACTGCGCTCGCCAAACGTCTCGCGGCCAGCCTTGGCGCCGATACGATTCTCGAGGAAGTTGAAGAGAACCCGTTCCTGGAACGCTTCTACCGGGACGGTCGCTCTGCCGCATTACCGGCGCAGATGTTCTTCCTGTTTGCACGGGCCCGGCAGATTGAGGACATGCGTCAGTCCGACCTGTTTTCTACAGTGCGAATTTCCGATTACCTGTTTACTCGCGATCGCCTGTTCGCGGAGCTCAATCTTGATGCCGACGAGCTGAGGCTCTACGACCAGATCGCGGACAACCTTGCGATCGATGCTCCGGTTGCGGACCTTGTCATTTACCTGCAGGCGTCAGTCGATGTCATCATGCAGCGACTGGTACGACGCAATTCCAGTTACGATCGATTTGTTGAGCGTCCCTACCTCGAAAAGCTTATCGACGCCTATGCACGGTTCTTCCACACTTACGATGACGGACCGTTACTTATAGTGAATGCGTCGCAGATTGACCCGATCAACAACGACGCTGACTACGAGCAATTGTTCCAGCAAATCCAGAATACGACCGGTGGCAGACACTTCTTTAATCCTGTCGCAGCGTTTGGCTGAAGCGAGACCGCACCATGTACACGCAATTAGAACAACGCGGCATGCCCGAGCCGCCCGTCAACGTCTCGACGCTGCGGAAGATGAAGGCCGAAGGCGAACCGATCGCCTGCCTCACAGCATACGACGCGAGCTATGCCGTACTCGTCGACGCTGCCGGTACCGACCTCGTATTGGTCGGCGATTCGCTCGGCATGGTTATCCAGGGCCACGACACTACTGTGCCGGTTACGGTCGATGACGTTATCTACCACTGCCGTACCGTTGCCCGTGGGCTGCGCCGCGCATTCCTGGTCGCGGACATGCCGTTCATGAGTTACACCGAGCCGGGCATGGCGCTCGATAACGCCGTGCGCCTGATGCAGGAGGGCGGTGCAATGATGGTCAAATTGGAAGGCGGCGACGACCAGGTCGAAATCGTGCAGCATCTTTCCCGCCACGATATTCCGGTCTGTGCGCATCTTGGGTTGAAGCCGCAATCGGTTCACAAAATCGGTGGTTTCCGGGTTCAGGGCCGCGAGTCCGACCAGGCAGCGGAAATGCGTGATTCCGCTCTGCGGCTCCAGGATGCCGGCGCCGACATCGTGTTGCTCGAATGCGTCCCGAACGAAGTAGGGGAGACGATTACGAAGGCCCTCGACGTCCCGGTTATCGGCATTGGCGCAGGTCCCGAAGTTGATGGCCAGATTCTGGTCCTGTACGACATTCTCGATATCACGCAGGGACGCACGCCGAAGTTCGTGAAGAACTACCAGGCAGGTTGCGATGCACCGCTTAAAGCGCTGCAGGCATTCGTCGCCGAAGTGAAAGAGCGCAAATACCCGGCGCCGGAACACTGCTTCTCCTGACCAATGGACGTCGTTCACAGCCGCGAAGAGCTGCTCGAGCATATCGCCGAGTGGCGCCACAACGGGGAGCATGTCGCTCTGGTCCCGACCATGGGCAATCTGCATGCTGGCCATACCTCGCTGGTCAAGCTGGCTCGCGAGCATGCGGAAAAGGTCGTCGTCAGTATATTCGTCAACCCGACCCAGTTCGGTGAGGGCGAGGACTTTGACGAATACCCACGCACCCTCGACCGTGACAAGCGCAGGCTGAAGAGTATCGCCGATCTGATATTCGCGCCCGATGTAGAGACGATGTATCCGTTCGGCCTTGAAGATGCCACGACGATTTCGGTGCCGCGGATGACCGAGAATTTCTGCGGCAGGTCGCGCCCGGGGCATTTCGATGGCGTTACCACGGTCGTCGCTCGGCTGTTCGCGCTGGTTGCTCCGGACGTCGCCGTATTCGGCCAGAAGGACTATCAGCAGCAACTCGTGATCCGGCACATGTGTGAAGACCTGAGCCTGCCGATTCGCATCGTGACCGGTGAGACTATCCGCGAGGAAGACGGCTTGGCGAAAAGCTCACGCAATCAGTACCTGTCGGATGAAGAGCGGAAGACGGCCCCGATGCTGCACGAGATCATGCTGAAAACCGGTGAGGAACTGCAGAACGGCAGGCGAAATTTCGTGGACCTGGAAAGTGAGGCGCTTGAGCGTCTGAACGATGCGGGTTTCGAAGTGGACTACTATTCGATTCGCCGCGCGCAGAATCTTGAAGTGCCGGATCGTGATTGTGACGATCTTGTCGTGCTTGCCGCCGCGACACTTGGCAAAACGCGACTGCTGGATAACGTCGTCGTAACTATCTAGTCGCAGACCACGTCACGGCCTGCGCGCTTGGCTCGGTAGAGGGCCTCATCGGCAGCGCGCAACAACGACTCGAGATTGCCGTGCGCACGCAGCTGCGCAACACCCATAGAAATCTTGATAGGGATCTGGATCAGCGAGTCGCCGCCATTTCCGGTTTCTCCACTGACGGCAGTTCGCACGCGCTCAGCAATCACAAGCGCCTGTTTCAGATCCGCGCCGGGAAGCAGAACGGCAAACTCGTCACCGCCGTAACGGACCAGGAGATCACGTGGTCGAAACTGGGTGCGGAGGATCTTCGATACTGCCGACAGAGCCCGGTCACCGGCTACATGCCCGAACATATCGTTGAACTGTTTGAAGTTGTCGACGTCGATCATGATCAACGAAACCGGTCTTTCTTTTTCCTCGCACGCTTCGATGGCTTCGGGGAAGGATTGCTGCATCGAGTGCCGGTTTGACAGGCTCGTCAATGCATCGGTCGTCGCATGATGTTCCGCTCGGCGAAGTTCGCCGTAGCTGTCCGCGATAACGCGGTTGTGGCTGCGGACGCGTTCGGAGAGAACAACGAGCAGGTTCTTCGCAAAATCATGCGAGGCGTCAACCATGTCCCAGAGCGTTGTCTGGTGGATGACGAGCAGGTGAGATGGCTCCGCACCGACAACGTAAGCAGACGGGTCGCGATCTTCGATGATCGACATTTCGCCCACGCACGCGCCAACGTCCATTGTTGCGAGGATGGGTGTCTCTGGTGACCCGACGTGAATATTCAGGCTGCCCGATAGCACGATAAACACATGCTCATTACTTGCACCGGGTGACAACAGTAATTCGCCAGCAGCAAGGTCGCGGCGGTCACAGTGTTGCAGCAATTCCTGTACATCGTCAGGCGATACGCCGTGGAACAGCTCCAGGCTGTTTAGCAGCGAGCGCTTGTAATCCGAATTGATGGCCAGATTGGACTGCAAGTGAGATTCCCGGTCGTAAAAGGGGATTCTTGCCCGTATTTGGTTTCACAAACATCGACCAGAACACATTCTGGTAAATGGAGTCGGGGAAAATGTGACGCAGGTCACTCGTCGGCGTTAAGTTCCGCGCGCGCCTCGCTGAATTCGGCACGTTCGTCGTCGCTCGGTTCCGGGTACCGCAAACCAATGCTTTCGAGCGTCTCGATGATGATGTCGGCGACTCGTGCACGCATGTACGGTTTATCATCGGCCGGGATCGCGTACCACGGTGCCCAAGGCCTGGAAGTGGCATTGAGCGCATCCTCGTACGCACTCATATAGTCATTCCAGTAGCGCCGCTCGACGACATCCTTGGGTTCGAATTTCCAGTTCTTTGCCGGCTCATCAAGGCGCGACAGGAAGCGTCGCTTCTGCTCGTCGCGGGAAACGTTGAGCCAGAATTTCAGGATTACGGTGCCGTTTCTTGCAAGGTGCTCTTCCTGCTGTCGTATGGACGTCAGGCGTTCATCCCAGATGGTTTCCAGATTCGGTTCGACCGGCAGCTTCTGGTAACCGAGAATTTTCGGGTGTACACGAACGACCAGGACTTCCTCGTATTGGCTGCGATTGAAGATGCCGATGCGTCCGCGCTCCGGCAATCGACACGTCGTGCGCCACAGAAAGTCGTGGTCGAGTTCCAGGTTCGACGGTTTCTTGAAACTGAATACCTGGCAACCGGACGGGTCGACGCCCTGCATCACGGACCGGATCGTGCTGTCTTTGCCGGCCGCATCCATAGCCTGGAAAACGAGCAACACGGCGTGCCGATCACCAGCCGCGAGTACGCGCTGCAGCTTGTTGAGATTCTCGGTGCGCTCGCGTCGGTGCTTGCCCTTGTGCGGCGTGCCGTTGGTCAGCGGCGTGGTGCTGGCGTCGGCAACCCGGAAGCTGCCGTCAAACGGGACCAGGTATTTCGACTTCGGGGCCTCAAACATCCGCTTCTCCATGCTGCGCCAGCGCCCAGCTTACATGTTCCCTTACCATTTCGGACTCATCGTTACGCCGCGCTCGCAGCGCGTCGAGGACCGCTGCTGATTTCTTCGCATTGCCGAGGCCGATTGCGACATTCCTGAGCCAGGCCTCGTGGCCGATACGGCGAATGGCGCTGCCTTCGGTTTTCGAAAGGAAGGTCTCGCGATCCCAGCCGAACAACTCGACTAGGTCTATGTCGTCGAGGCTGTGCCGCGGTGCGAAGTCCGGCTCTCTTGTCCGGGTCGCAAACTTGTTCCAGGGGCAGAACAACTGGCAGTCGTCGCAGCCGTAAATGCGATTACCCATCGCCTTGCGAAACTCTGCGGGAATCGTCCCTTTGTTCTCGATGGTCAGGTAGGAAATGCAACGTCGGGCATCGAGTGAATATGGCGCGACGATGGCATCCGTCGGGCAGACGTCAATGCACGCTGTACAGGTACCGCAGTGCGACACCTCGGGTTCGTCAACGGGCAGCGGCAGGTCCGTGTACAGCTCACCGAGGAAAAACCACGAGCCAGTGTCGCGATCGATGACGTTGGTGTGCTTGCCCACCCAGCCAGTGCCGGCTTTTTCGGCAATCGCCTTTTCAAGAACCGGGGCGCTGTCGACGAAGACCCTGTAACCAAACTCGCCAATCTCTTTTTCGATCTTGTTCGCGAGCTGCTGCAGTCGTTTGCGCATCACTTTGTGATAGTCGCGCCCGAGCGCATAACGCGAAATGTAAGCCTTCGACTCGTGGTCGAGCAGGTCTTTGGCGACCTGCTGTTCCTCCGGCAGGTAGTCCATCCGGACAGAAATGACACGCACGGTTCCCGGAACCAGCTCTTCGGGATGACTGCGTTTGGACCCGTGCCGCTCCATGTAATCCATCGAGCCGTGAAAGCCGGCCTGCAACCACTCACTGAGTCGGGTGTCGGCAACGTTCAGATCGATATCGCTGACGCCGGTTTTCTGGAAGCCAAGTTCGCCACACCACGCGATGATGTCGCTTTTGAGTGCGTCCAGATTCTGTGATGGCTGTTCCATGATTGTGACCAGTATAATCGCCGCAACCATGAGCATCGCAGCAAACATTTATCCGGTTGCGGCCGTCCGCGAGATGGATCGTATCGCCATTGAAGACAATGGCGTTCCCGGCTATACGTTGATGCAGCGGGCTGGCGCGGCGGCAGTTGACGATGCAATGGCCGCGTTTCCGGACACGCAGCGTTGGCAGGTTGTATGCGGTGGCGGCAACAACGGCGGCGACGGTTACGTTGTTGCGAGGCTCGCCGGCGATGCCGGCATAGTCGTTTCGGTCGTCACGCTCGTCAGTCCCGACACTCTTGGCGGCGACGCAGAAAAGGCATACATGGACTTTGTTGCTACTGGCGGACATGCGATCGCGTGGAGCGGCGAGCTGGACCCGGATGCCGATCTGGTTGTTGATGCGGTTCTCGGCAGTGGCCTGCAGCGCGATGTTGGCGGCGAGTTCGCGGACGCTGTCGCAGCAATCAATGCGCACCAGGCGCCTGTTCACGCGCTGGATATCGCGACAGGGATAAATGGCGATACAGGTCATGTCATGGGTTCGGCCGTAGTCGCTGACCTCACAACGACGTTTGTAGGATTGAACTCCGGCCTGTTTCTCGGCGATGGCGCAGCACATTGTGGTGCCATCAGCTTTGCCGATCTCGATATTCCGCCAGAGTGGCTGTCAGGGATCGCGCCAGCCTTTCGGCACATCGATGACGAGCTGATCAGCGCAGCGCTGCCACGCCGCCCGCGCGATTCGCACAAAGGGGATTTCGGCCACGTGCTGGTCGTTGGCGGAGGTGCAGGCATGCCCGGCGCCGTTCGCCTTTGCGGAGAGGCCGCGCTCAGGGCCGGCGCGGGCCTGGTCTCGATTGCCACGGACCCCGCACATGCCGGCACTCTCGCTGCAACCCGGCCCGAACTGATGGTGCATGGTGTTAGCGGCGGCGACGGACTGGAGCAGTTGCTCGAGATGGCCGATGTCGTTGCATTCGGCCCCGGCCTCGGTCAGTCCGACTGGGCGCAGGATCTATTTGCAGTTGTATCTGCGAGCGATAAGCCGAGTGTCTGGGATGCCGATGCCCTGAACCTGCTCGCTGAGTCGCCGAATACGTCGGAAAATCGTGTCCTGACTCCGCATCCAGGTGAAGCAGGGCGACTAATCGGTATCAGCACAGCAGAAGTACAGGCGGACCGTTCCGCGTCGTTGGAGAGTTTGCGCCAAGAGTATGGCGGTACGGTCGTACTCAAAGGAGCGGGCACGCTGGTCGCGAGTGGCGGCTCAGTTCCGTGGCTGTGCACGGGAGGCAACCCGGGGATGGCTTCCGCCGGGATGGGTGACGTACTGACCGGTATTATTGCCGCATTGCTGGCGCAGGGCGTTGAGCTCGAGCACGCGGCAGCAGTTGGCGTCGGTGTACACGCGAGTGCCGGCGATCTTGCAGCCTGGGATGGCGAGCGCGGGATGCTCGCATCTGACCTGATTTCCAACCTTAGAACCGTGGTGAACCCGTGAAGTGCCAGTTGCCCGAAGAGGCTGCGACGATCGCGTTTGCGGAACGCGTCTGGGCGGCGATGCCGGAGTCGGTAGCTGGCTGGACCTTGTTGCTGACCGGCGAACTCGGCGCCGGCAAATCCACATTCGCCCGCGGACTTATCAGAGCGGCAGGGCATCGCGGCGCGGTACCGAGCCCGACCTACACGCTGGTTGAACCTTATGATCTTTCTGCGGGTAAGTTCTACCATATTGATTTGTATCGGGTTTCTGATGAAGAGGAGCTCAGGTACCTGGGCTGGAACGAGCTTGACGACGGTTTTCGGCTCGTGGAGTGGCCAGACAGGGCGCCTGGCCTGACGGCCGCGGCCGACCTGCATCTCATGCTGTTTTACGACGGCGAAGGGCGCCGCGCCGAGCTCATTGGGAACAGCGAGAGGGGCAAGGCTTTCGTCGAGGCCCTCAACGGTGCTGACCCCGAAGATTAACTAGTCCCGCTATCTCCATAATTTTGTTGAGAAAACTCTTGGATTTTTCGCCCGGAGACGTATACTCATCCGACATAATCCATAACGACACCGGCTTGGGCACCGATGCGAACAGGGCGATATCTACTGCTGACAGCGTTTTTGCTACTGAATTCAGTGGCTTATGCGGGTTCGACGGTCGAAAATGTCCGCGTCTGGTCCGAAAACGATAAAACCCGGGTCGTACTGGACCTGAGCCGCTCGGTTCAGCACAACATCTTCACTCTCCGTGATCCGAATCGAATTGTTATCGACCTCAAGGACAGCCGCCTCGCGAATTCCCTGACGGCGCTGCCTAAGGGTGCGGGAACCGTCAAGGGAATCCGGCATGCAATCCGTGCCGACGGCCAGCTCCGCGTCGTCATCGACCTGACCGAAAGCGTCCGGTCACGCTCGTTCACAGCAGGGCCGAACGACAAATACGGTGATCGCCTGGTTATCGATCTGCACAAGACCGGTAGTCTGCAACCCGTCAAACGGGCGTCCGAGACCTATCGTCCTGGCCGCAACATCGTTATTGCCGTCGATGCGGGGCATGGTGGCAAGGACCCTGGAACACTTGGACGTCGGGCCAAGGAAAAAGACGTCGTACTTGAGATCAGCAAGGAGCTGGCGCGTCGCATCAATGCTGAACCCGGCATGCGTGCCGTACTGGTACGCGATCGCGATGTTTTTATTGATGTAGAGCAGCGTGTGCCCCTGGCACGCCGCCAGAAAGCGGATCTATTCGTATCGATTCATGCCGATGCAAATGGTGATCGCAGCGTATCCGGCGCGACCGTCTATTCATTGAATAACTCGAGAGCAAGTCGCGAGGAGCGTGCGGCTTTGTCGCAGCGCGACGTCAAGGTCGGCGACGTTGCACTCAGCGAAGTGGATCCGGCTGTACGATCGATGCTTTACAACCTGTCTCAGAATGCGGCGCGCAGCGCCAGCGTAAACGTCGGCGCCCGGGTCAGTCGCGAGCTGAGCAGAGTGACCAAGATGCATAGCAAGTCGGTCAAAGGGCACAGCCTCGAGGTACTTACGTCCGCGGAGATGCCGTCGATTCTCGTTGAGACCGGCTTCATGTCGAATGCGTCCGATGAGAAAAAACTCCGCCAGAAGGCGCACCAGCAGAAGCTGGCGGCGGCGATTCTGGCCGGAATCCGTGATTACTTCTATACGAACCCGCCGACAGATTCGCAGATCGCGATGGACCTGAAGCGCGAACCGACGAAGCAGGTCCGCCACGTTATCGCGCGCGGCGACACGATTTCCGAGATCGCCGAGCGCTATAACGTCAGCGTGACTTCGATTCGTCGTGCCAACAAGTTGTCGTCAGACAAGATTCGCGTCGGGCAGACGCTGAATATCCCGATCTTCTCGGGCGGCTAGCCCACAAGGCAAACCCCGGCAAGACATTTCGGCGTTGATTTGAAAGAATGCCGGGATGCCCATCCAGCAGCTCCCAGACCACCTGATTAACCAGATCGCCGCCGGCGAGGTCGTCGAGCGCCCGGCATCCGTAATCAAGGAGCTTGTCGAGAACAGCCTGGATGCTGGCGCGCAGTCGGTGCAGATCGACATCGTGGCCGGTGGGCAGAAGCTCATGCGAATACGCGATGATGGCAAGGGCATTCCCAAAGACGAAATGACGCTCGCGCTGTCGAGACACGCGACCAGCAAGATCACGAGTCTCGATGACCTCGAAGCTGTCGCTTCGCTTGGCTTCCGTGGTGAGGCATTGCCGAGTATCGCCTCCGTGGCGCGGCTCGGCCTCGTGTCACGCACCATCGATGGCGATTCAGCATGGCAGGTTGATGCCGATGGCGGCGAAATTACGGGCCCAAGGCCCGCAGCGCATCCGCAGGGCACGACCGTCGAAGTCCATGACCTGTTTTACAACACGCCGGCCCGTCGTCGCTTCCTGCGTACCGAACGCACCGAGTTCCAGCACATTGAACGCCGGATGCGTCGCCTGGTGCTGTCGCGTCCCGAGATCGCGTTTTCGCTGACGCACAACCAGCGCACCGTATTGCAGGTGCCGGCCGCAAGAACCGAAGACGAGCAGCGCAAGCGCGTGGCAAAGATCTGTGGCGAGGCCTTTGCCGAGCAGTGTGTTTTTCTCGAACGCGAAGTCGAGGGCATCGCGCTTTCCGGTTGGGTAGGGCTGCCCACGTTCAATCGCAGCCAGCCCGACATGCAGTACTGGTTTGTAAATGGGCGCAGCGTGTCCGACAAGACGCTCGCACACGCGGTGCGGCACGCTTATCGTGACGTACTGTTCCATGGCCGCTACCCGGCCTATGTGCTGAACCTGACGATGGATCCTGCCGGGGTGGATGCCAATGCCCATCCTGCCAAGCACGAGGTGCGTTTCCGGGATGGTCGTCGCATTCACGGTGTCGTAGCGCAGACGGTGGAAGCCGCGCTCGGGGACACGCGTCCGGGTGGTCACGACGTTACGCCGATCCCAATGACACGAGATGCGGTATTCAACCAGGGGTCGATGCCGTTGCCCGCGTCGCGGCCGCCATCTTCTTCTGTACGTGACACTCTGGCCACCTACCGCAGCATGGCGACAGCGCCGTCGCTTGCCGATGTGCCTGAGGAAGCAACCGAAGTACCACCGCTCGGTTTCGCGGTTGCACAACTGGCCGGCGTTTACATCCTGGCAGAGAACAAGGATGGGCTGGTCATCGTCGACATGCATGCGGCCCACGAACGCATCACCTACGAGAAACTCAAGAAAGGCTATGCCGATCGAAACGTCGTGCGCCAGCCTTTGCTGGTGCCGGAAGCGGTATCCGTAGCGGAGAGCGAAGCGGATCTGGTTGAGCGCTCCGAAGAGGCGCTCGAACAGCTTGGCCTCGTCGTCGATCGATCCGGTCCGACATCGCTGACGATTCGCGAGGTACCGGTTCTGCTGCGCAATGCAGATGTTGAGTCGTTGCTTCGTGACGTGCTGTCCGATCTCTCCGAGGCCGGGCAGAGCAGTCGCGTCGAAGAAGCGAGCGACGAGTTTCTGGCGACAATGGCCTGCCACCACTCGGTTCGTGCCAACCGACTGCTCTCGATTGACGAGATGAATGCGCTGCTCCGCGAGATGGAAGCGACAGACAAGGCCGACCAGTGCAACCACGGACGGCCAACCTGGACGACAATTACGATGCCGGAACTCGACCGGCTGTTCCTGCGCGGACGCTGATGCAACCGGTCATTCTTCTGATGGGGCCGACTGCGTCGGGCAAGACCGATGTGGCCATCGAACTCAGCGAGCGATTTCCCTGCGACATCATCAGTGTCGATTCGGCGCTCGTTTATCGTGGCATGGACATTGGCACTGCGAAGCCGGATGCCGAGACCCTGGCGCGTGCACCTCACCAGCTGATCAATATTCGTGATCCGGAGGACTCCTACTCAGCCGGCGATTTCGTTCGCGACGCCCGGGCGGCGATTGAGGAGTGTCATCGTAATGAACGAATCCCGCTGCTCGTCGGCGGCACGATGATGTACTTTCGCGCGCTGACACAGGGCATGGCTGAACTGCCATCGGCAGACGAGGAGATTCGCAAGGCGATCGACGTTGACGCGGCAGACAAGGGCTGGCCGGCAATGCATGCGGTGCTCGCGGAGGTCGACCCGAAGACGGCGCAGCGACTGGAGCCGAATGACCGTCAGCGCATTCAGCGTGCGCTGGAGGTCTGGCGCATCAGCGGCAGACCGCTCAGCGACTGGCATGCCGCGGCCGCTGCGAGGAGCGATGACTACGATTACCTGCGGATAGCGCTCAATATCGAGCCGCGATCGGTTCTGCATGCGCGCATCGAACAACGGCTTGATGCCATGATCGCCGGCGGCTTCGAAGAAGAAGTCCGGACTCTGCGCCAGCGTCCAGGGCTGACGGCAGACCATCCCTCGATGCGGGCGGTCGGTTATCGCCAGTTCTGGAATTACCTCGATGGCGAGTATGACGCGCAGGAGGCGCGGTACAGGGCGCTTTTTGCAACGCGGCAGCTCGCCAAGCGCCAGCTCACCTGGCTGCGCTCCGAAAACTCAGTGTTTTTTGCCGATCCGCTTGAAGCCGACGCAACCGGCACAATATCGTCGCATCTGGTAGAATTTTTCGACGCTTAGGCTGAAGGTCGCTTTGGGCACCCGGCGCCACCGGGACGTGGCTTTCAAACAACAAGAATAAGGAGACCCAATCATGGCTAAAGGGCAGACACTGCAAGACCCGTTCCTGAACATTCTCCGCAAGGAAAAAGTCCCGGTATCGATATACCTCGTCAATGGCATCAAATTGCAGGGGCAAGTGGATTCTTTTGATCAGTTCGTGGTCTTACTCAAGAACAGTGTTAACCAGATGGTTTATAAACACGCGATTTCGACGGTAGTGCCGTCGCGCAATGTTCGTCTTCCGCTGCCGGACGACGGATCTGGAGATGACGACGAGTAAGTACGCCTTGCGACTGCCTCGTCAGGAGGTGGTATTTGTTTGACCGACCGCAAAGTGGCGAGCGAGCAGTGCTTGTCCATGCGAGTCCCGATGGATTACCCGACGATTCCGAACGTGAAGAGTTCGCCGAGCTGGCGCGCTCTGCGGGCGGAATTGTCGTGGGTGAGCTCGTCAGTTCGCGCAAGCGGCCTGATCCGCGCTTTTTCATAGGCCGCGGCAAGCTCGACGATTTGAAGACGATCATTCGCGAGAATGACGCAGAGCTCGTCATCTCGTGCGCAGCGTTGTCGCCAAGCCAGGAACGCAATCTCGAACGCGAACTCAAGTGTCGCGTGCTTGACCGTGCCGGGCTGATTCTCGACATCTTTGCGCAGCGCGCACGCAGTTTCGAAGGCAAGCTGCAGGTTGAGCTGGCGCAACTCCGGCACCTGTCGACACGCCTCGTTCGCGGCTGGACTCACCTTGAGCGACAGAAGGGTGGTATCGGCCTGCGCGGTCCGGGTGAAACACAGCTCGAAACTGACCGCCGTTTGATAGGCAATCGCATTCGCCAGCTTAATGAACGACTCGCACACGTTGATACGCGCCGCTCGATGAACCGGCGCAACCGCATGCGCGCCGAAATTCCGACAGTAGCGCTGGTCGGCTATACCAACGCGGGCAAGTCGACACTGTTCAATGCGCTCACAGATGCGGGCGTCTACGTACAGGACCAGTTGTTTGCAACGCTGGACCCAACGGTTCGGCGTCTTGATCTGCCGGAAGGCGAACATGTCGTGCTTGCCGACACGGTCGGGTTCGTACGTGACCTGCCGCATGAACTGATCGCGGCATTCAAGTCGACGCTGCAGGAGGCGCGTGAGGCCGACCTGATTATTCACCTGATCGATGCGAGCGATCCGAATCGCTGGCAGCGTGTCCGGCAGGTTAATTCGGTACTGAAACAACTTGATGCAGACACGGTTCCGCAGATCCGTGTATACAACAAGATCGACAAGCTGGACCGGCAGCCGCGAGTGGCGAATAATCGCCAGGGCGAGGGCCGTGCAGTCTGGCTGTCAGCAGTTACAGGCGAGGGTCTGCCGCTTCTCAAGGAGGCGATCGCCAACCGGCTGCGGAAGAAGACGGTACGGCGGTCTATACAGCTTCAGCCGTCGCAGGGCAGGCTGCGCGCGAAACTGTTCGAGATCGGTGCCGTGCAGGGCGAAGAGCTCAGCGAAGACGGCGGCTGGACGCTCGACTTGAAAATGGCTGAAAAAGACTTGCGACGAATTCTAAAGCGTGAAAATCTCACGGAAGAACAACTAGAGCCTGAGGCATTCACAGCCTCGGCAGCAAACGAGTAAATCTATGGCGAATAACGATTCGGGCAACGGGCACGACCCGTGGCGACGTGACGGAGATCAGCCCAACGATCTGGACCAGATCGTGCAGGACTGGCAGAAGCGCTTCGGCAGCATTCTTGGCGGTGGCGGCAAAGGCGGTGGCGGGTCCAGCGGTATTGCGCTGGTCGTCATGCTGGTGTTCGCCTGGGGCCTGACCGGTTTCTACCGGGTGGATGCAGCTGAGCAGGGTGTTGTGCAGCGCTTCGGTGCCTATACCGAAACGACGATGCCGGGCCTGCGCTGGCACCTGCCGTTCCCGATTGAGCGGGTCGATAAGGTCAACATCGCCGAGATCAACGACTTTAACTACTCGACCGAAATGCTGACGGCCGACGAGTGGTACGTCTTCATCGATATTGCGGTTCAGTATCGTCGCAGCGACCCGGTCAAGTTCAGCTTCGAGGTCGAGAATCCGGAGCAGACACTGCAGGACGTTACCGAGAGCGCGCTTCGCGGCGTGGTTGGTACGAGCACGCTGGCGTCCCTGATCGGTGATTCTCGCGAAAACATTCCGCAGGGCACGATCGAAGAGTTGCAACAGACGCTCGACGGCTACGGCGCCGGCATGACGGTTACGTCGATCAATATCAATCGCGTCAACTATCCGTCGGCGGTTGAAGAGGCCGTTGCCGATACGCAGCGTGCACGTAACGACCGTGATCGTATCCAGCTGGAGGCCGAGCGCTACGCCAACGACATCGTGCCAAGGGCACGTGGTCAGGCGCAGCGTGTACTGCAGGACGCCGAGGCGTATCGTGAACGAGTGATTGCCGATGCGGAAGGTGAGGCGGCCCGCTTTGAGGCGCTGCTGGTCGAATATGCACGGGCACCGCGCGTCACGCGCGACCGCCTGTACATAGACGCTATTGAGGATGTGTACGGTGGTTCCAACAAGGTCATCATCGACTCTGATGGCAGCGGCAACCTGCTGTACCTGCCGATCGACCAGATGATGAATCGTGCCGGCGTACGGATGCCTGAAGTCACGGTCACGCCGCCGCAGAGCAATTCGCAACAGGCGACAACCGAAACGCGAAGCAACCGTGAGCGGAGGACGCGCCAATGAATAATCCAAGATTTGGTGTACTGCTGACCGTCGGCGTGGTGTTCGTCATCATCGGCCTGTCGGTGTTCACGGTTAACGAACGTGACCTCGCAATCAAGCTGCGAGTCGGCCAGGTTGTAGCCTCGGAGTACGATCCCGGGCTGCATTTCAAGTTTCCGGTTATCGAAACAGTGCAGAAGTTTCCGCGTCGTATCCTGAAGATCGACGATGCGCCGCAGGAAGTCTTTACGCTCGACCGCCAGAACATGACGGTCGACTTCTTCGTGAAGTGGAAAATCGTCGACGAGGTGAAATTCTACACCTCGACAGGCGGGCTGTTGCGGGCTGCAGAAGATCGTCTTCGCGAGATCATCAAGAACTCGGTCGTAACCGAGTTTGGTAAGCGATCCACGCGCGAGGCAATTTCCGTCGAGCGCGTGGAGCTCATGAGCGACATGCTTGCTCTTGCGAAGCCGACTGCTGAGGATCTCGGTGTCGAGCTCGTCGATTTCCGCGTCAAACAGGTGGAATTCGTAGCCCGAGTGCGTGATTCGGTGTACGAGCAGATGCGTGCGGAGCGCGCTCAGCTTGCGGCTCAGACGCGTGCTGAAGGTGTTGAGGCAGCTGACCTGATCCGCTCGACCGCGGACAAGGAACGCACGGTTATCCTCGCCGACGCGAATCGCCAGAGCGAGATTATTCGTGGTGAAGGTGATGCGCGCGCGGCGGAGATTTACGCCAGTGCCTACACCAAGGACCCGGACTTTTACGCGTTTTATCGCAGCATTAACGCCTACCGGAACTCGGTCGGCAATGATGGCGATATTCTCGTACTTGACCCGAATAACGAGTTCTTCCGCTTCCTGAACCAGTCGGACGGCGAACAATAGCCACTGAAATTCTGACGGCAGTAGCCCTCGTCCTCATAATCGAGGGCATGCTGCCGTTCGTTTCACCCCGAAAATGGCGCGAATTTGTGGCGCAAGTCGCCCAGCTGGGCGACAATCAGATACGGACCGTCGGCCTGGTCGTCATGATCATCGGGCTGACCCTACTGATCCTGGTTCGTGGCTGAGCCCGACCGGGCTTATCGAGACTCAAAAATCATGGGTAAGAACGTAGTTGTCATCGGCACCCAGTGGGGTGACGAAGGCAAGGGCAAGATTGTGGACCTGTTAACGGATCGTGCGGCTGCCGTTGCGCGATTCCAGGGCGGACACAACGCGGGACATACACTCGTCATCGGTGGCGAGAAAACGGTTCTGCACCTGATCCCGTCCGGCATCCTGCGTGAAAACGTCAGCTGCCTGATTGGCAACGGTGTGGTGCTCGCGCTCGATGCACTCGTACGCGAGGCCGACAAGCTGATCGACAGCGGTGTGCCGGTGTACGACCGGCTCAAGGTCAGCCCGGGCTGCCCGTTGATCCTGCCATCGCACGTCGCACTCGATGCGGCCCGCGAGAAAGCCCGCGGCAAGACTGCGATCGGCACCACGGGACGGGGCATTGGGCCCGCCTACGAAGACAAGGTGTCGAGGCGTGCCCTCAAGGTCTCCGACCTGTTCGTGCGCGAGAACTTTGCCTCGAAGCTCGGCGAGCTGCTCGATTACCACAACTTCCTACTCAAGAATTACTTTGGTGCCGAGACGGTCGACTTCGCGAAGACGCTTGACGAGGCACTTGGCTATGCCGAAATCATCGCGCCAATCACCGCCGACGTGACGCAGATCCTGCAGGACCTCGCCGACGGTGGAGACAGCATCCTATTCGAGGGTGCGCAAGGCAGCTTCCTCGATATTGACCACGGTACTTATCCGTTTGTGACCTCGTCGAACACCGTCGCCGCTGCTGCGAGCACGGGCACAGGCGTTGGCCCACGCAACCTGGACTACGTTCTGGGTATCGTGAAGGCATACACGACTCGGGTCGGTGCAGGGCCGTTCCCGACCGAGCTGTTTGACGAGCAGGGCGAGCATATCGCTCGGGTTGGCGCGGAGTTCGGTGCGACGACAGGCCGGCCACGACGTTGTGGCTGGTTCGACGCAGTCGCGCTGCGTCGCTCGATTGTGAACAGCAGCGTATCGGGCCTTTGCGTCACCAAGCTGGACGTGCTCGACGAGCTCGAGACGATCCAGATTTGCGTTGGCTACTCGATCGACGGCGAACCTATCCAGGGTCTGCCGGTGGTGACAGACCGTTTCGCCGAGTGTAAGCCGATCTACGAAGAGTGGAGTGGCTGGCAGGAGTCGACGGTTGGTGTTACCGACTACGACGATCTGCCGGAGAAGGCGCGAGCGTACCTCGCTCGTATTGAGGAGCTTGCTGGCGTTCCGGTCGATATTGTCTCCACCGGGCCGGATCGAGCGCAGACCATCATTCGAACGCATCCGTTCGAGTAATCGCGGCTTGCGGCCTTGCACGCCCTGAGTTTCAAGGCGGGCGCGGCCGCTTATGACCTGATCCGCCGCGACGGCTTTGATGCGTCGATGGTCGGTACGCTGGCCGGTGCTTCCGGTGGGGCAAAGTGGCTGGTGCTGAGTCAGCTCGATCGCGCGATTCTCTCGTCACTGGTGCCGCAGCTGCAGGGCCCGGTGCACCTGATAGGTACTTCAATCGGCTGCTGGCGCTCGGCCTGCTACGGGCAATCTGATCCGCAGGCGGCGATAGCGCGTTTCGAAGAGGCATATATCGAGCAGTCCTACAGCGACGATCCCGACATCGACGAGGTTACGGCGAAGAGCCGCGAGATCATCGACATCGTGCTCGGCGAGAACGGCGTAGCCGAAATCCTCGGGAATCCGAAATTCCGGATGCATGTCATGGCAGTTCGTGCCCGGCACCTGCTCGCAAGTTCGTCGAAGCCGGTGTTGATGGCAGGGCTCATAACCGCAGCGACACTGAACGCAATCAGTCGACGTTCGCTTGGCGCCTTTTTTGAGCGCGCGTTGTTTTACGACCCCCGGCTGCAGCCGCCGTGTATCGACGCGACCGGATTCCCCATGCAGAAGGTGCCACTCGATTCGAGCAATCTCGAGGATGCGATCGTGGCGACAGGTTCAATTCCTCTGGTACTGAACGGGGTGAGAAACATCTCGGGCGCAGCGCCTGGCGTATATCGGGACGGCGGTGTTATCGATTACCACCTCGACCTGCCGCTCAGTGACGACAGACTGACGTTATTCCCGCATTTTTTCGGACGTATCGTTCCCGGGTGGTTCGACAAGCGCCTGGCGTGGCGCAGACCGTCACCGCAGCACACCGACAGAACGATACTGGTAAGTCCGTCCGATGAGTTCGTGGCCACGCTTCCCGGTGAAAAGATTCCGGATCGAACCGATTTCCTGACCTATTCTCCGGCGGAACGGATCAAGGTCTGGCGGCGCTGCGTCGCCGAGTGCGAACGCATGGCGGAATATTTCACGGAAGTACTTGAGCGCGGCCAACTCGCGGAACGACTACAGCCTTTGTAGTTTGGTCAGGCGCGTACGCAGCGGCGTGTGAGGTCTTTCTGCAAGGCGTCGACGTCTTCGTTCATCAGGTAGTCGCCCGAGTCCTTCCAGCCTGACAGCATTGTGATTGTGCGTTCGTTAACCAGCAGGTGCTCGTCACTGCCCTGGTCACCGATGTCCCAGCCAGGTACCGCGATGACCGAACGGACTCGAAGCTTGTGACCTGTGAGCTGCCGGAATTCCTTTTGCAGCCGTTTGACGCGCGCTGATATGTCGACAATCGAACGCGGTTTCCTGGCGTTCGCGAACTGAATCTCGTTTTCCAGGATTCGAGCTTCTGCGCGTTTCGATGAACGCTGTGCGACAACATTGATTGCGTAGATGCCGCTTTGGCCGATCAGGACGTGGTCAATAACGCCGGCCGTCGTCGGCACGTCGTGGTAGATACGAGCAAAGCCAGACGGCAGCTGTTGCAGCTGGTGTCCGATAGCGATACTTGCATCTCGCTGGAATACGACCTGGTGTCGAGCCGCGACGGTTCGACCCAATCGGAATGCAGCGTAACTACCGGCAATAACGAGAAAGACCAGTTGCAGCCATAACTGCCAGGACGGGTAGCCATCGAAAAGCACTCTGGCGTTGAGAAACCAGGAAGCGACGAACAACATAACGAAGACGAGCGCCGCGCCGAGGTAAACAGACTGTGAGCGTCCGAGTCGGTCCACGTCATCGCGCAGACGTTGTGCGGATTCGCGCATGATTCGGTCGGCAAAATTCGGAGCATGGGCGACGGATTGCGATATCGCGAACCACGATTTGGCGACAATCAGGAACACGAGCGTGCTCGTGGCCGCGACCACTGCAGCGCCGCTGATTGCCTCGAGTTCCATGTCGCTAAACCTGCTCCTTCCGGGGACCTCCGAGGGTATCCGTGCAGGGTCAATCGCACTGTGACACAGGTCACATCAAATCCAGCGAAAATTAGCACTACATCCCTGTTTTAAGGCGCGGTTCAGTCTGACTCTAATACCTTGTGTGAGTATCAGCAGATACCGCTAAGAGGGAAGGCCATGAACACGAAAGCAACGCTAGCGCTTGTAATGATTGCAGCGGCCGGGCTGTCTGGCTGCGCCACGATGAGCAGCGACGAATGCATGACTGTCGACTGGACCACGGTTGGCTACGAAGACGGGCTGCGCGGCTACACGGCAGATCGAATCGGCAAACACCGCAAGGCCTGTGCGAAGCACGGCGTTGCACCGGATCTCGGCGCCTACACGGCGGGGCGTGATCGCGGACTCTCCGAGTACTGCCAGCCGAGCCGCGGTTTTGTTGTTGGCTCCAACGGTGGCAGCTATAACGGCGTCTGCTCCGCGCACTACGAGGGAGACTTCCTCGACGCGTACAACGCGGGTTATCACCTGTACACGTTGCGCTCAAACGTCAACCGCGCCAGTTCGGCGATCGCGTCAAAAGATCGTGAGATCGAGCGAATTGAGGAGACGATCGACGAAAAAGAGAGACTGTTGATCGCGGACGAAACGACCAGCGACGATCGCGTGGCGCTGCTGATCGACCTCAAGAACCTTGCCGAGCGCAAGGGCAAGCTTGAAGCCGAGATTCGTGACCTGTACGAAGATCGCGCACGCTACCAGGTGGAACTTGATAACTACCAGGTTGTGGTAGCTGACCTGGGCTACTAAGCGTCAGTAGAAATCGTTGTCGTCATCATCATGGCGACGATCCTTCCCGTGCCGGCGTTCCTGTTCATGAGTGCCGGTACCCCCGCCGCCAAAGCCCGATGCAGCGAACGGGCTGCGGCGGTCTTGGCCTGAGCGGCGGTCGTCGTGGTGCGAGAACACACACCGGCAATCCAGCGAGTCGCAGTCCTGTAGCGGCAGTCTCGGCGCAGCGCTCGCGAGAAAGCGTCTGCCGGTCATCGCCTTGGCGGCATCGCAGCAGTGTTCCGAGTACTTAATCGACACGGCGTGGTAGGTGGTATCGCCTGGACTACTGGCCTTGCGCCGGTCACCCGTCGACGTTTCCTGTTTCTTGTTTCGCTGCCGGACGAATACCCAGGCGACAACGAGGACCAGCACGGCTATAAGCAGCGAATCCTGCATCCTTGCCCTCCCCAATACCTGAACTTTGACAGACCGGTTACTCTAGTCGCATTTACAGCAGTTCGTCTACCATGATTTCGGCGAAACGCGTGGCTACGGTTACCTCTACCGGCGTCGTAACTTCTTGCGAGGCCATCATATCCGGGATGAAAACCTGGTCGAGCAGGGCGTTTACGGTCTCCGGATCCGAGGTGGCCAGGTTCAGTTCCTTGTTGACCTTCAGGCTCAGCTTGTCGAAGTTTGCCGATCCAACGCTGGCCCAGCCGTCGAAGATCGCAGCCTTGACGTGGCTCATGCCCGGGTACTCGTAGACGCGGATGCCGTGCTCGAGCAGCGTATTGATCGTGACTTTGTTGCTGGCGTTCAGCGGGCCGTGGTTGCCGTGCGACGGGATGATGATGCGTACGTCAACACCGCGGCGACGCGCCTGTGCCAGCTCGTAGATCGTCTGATCATCCGAGAAGTAGGCGTTCTGGATCAGGATGTAGCTCTTTGCATTGCGGATAGCGGCAATCTGCGCCTTGTGGATATCCGAGTCGAAGTTGCGAGTCTGCAGGACGCGTACCGGGTAGCCGTCTTCGTCGGCGTTCTTTTTCTTGCCTTTCAGGAAAGCCGCCAGGTTACCGAAGTCGCCGAAGATGCCGGCGCGGGCCCAGGCTTTGTCCGACTCGTACTGCAGGCGGTCAACGACCGGGCCGGTCACTTCCATCATCAGGTCGTGCCAGTCGTAGCGGTACTCGCGGCCGATGTTCATGCCACCGACGAATGCGACTTTCTTGTCGATGATCGTCGTCTTGGTGTGGTCGCCCGTGAACCAGGGATTGGTGATGTTGCGAACCTTGACGTCCGAGCCGCGCTCCATGTACATGCGCATCGACAGCGGAACCTTGTGATCCTCAGGCATTGATTCAGCGTCAACCTGCATGGCCTGCATGTTGCCCAGACCGTCGAGCAGTACACGTACGCTCAGGTCCTCCGAGCGTTCTTTAAGGCGGTCGGCGACGGCAACGGCGTAGTCGTCGTTATCGAAGATGTAGGTGCGAATATCGATGCTTTCCTCTGCATTCTCGATCTGGCCCATCAGGCGGCAGAAGTACTCGTCACCGTCGACCAGGAACTTGATGCGACCCGTGTCGCTGCGCGTACCCGTTACCTTGTCGAGGATTTTCTCGAATGCGTCCAGGTCCATCGGGTCGGCATTCGCTACGGCCGGGATCGGGCCGTCGAGACCTGGCATCTGTACCGTGCTGATTGCGACCCGGCGCGCCGTGCCGCCAACTGACTTCGTGGCGTACGACAGGAGCGAGGAGACGTGCGAGAACGGACGGTTGATCGGATTCTCGTAAACCGAGCGTGCGTACAGCCAGGTAGCGTGTGCACCACCTGTGGCGATGCGTGTTGCCTTGAAACCGCGGTCGTGCGCGACCGGGATGGCGTTCTGTTCTTTCATTCCACCCTCGGTGTGGGTGGTGGCGCAGCCGCTGATGATGGTGAAGGCGGCGATGGCAGCGATGGTGTTGGCGATTTTCATGATTTGACTCCGTTTTTGGCTGGCCGACCCGTGTTTCGGCCTTGGAGTCAAATCTAGGGATACACCCCTGTAAGTTATTGATTACAAAGTGACTGTCTGCTGAGGTTTTCTGATGCTCTCCTGATGAAGGGTTCTGATGAACCTAAGTTATTGATTTCTAGTGGGCGAAAACCAGCGGCATTCCCGACAGACCCTCATGGAAGTAGGCGAGTGCTGCGAACACCACGGCACCGATAACGACGGTTATCAGGTCACCGGAAACCGGCGCTTTTGGCGGTTTTTCCCAGGCTCCGTCACGCCGGTTGATGAACGCAATCTCGAGAATTGCCCAGATTCCGAGACCGCCGAACAAGACCACAGAACGGCTGTCGCCGTTGGCCAGCAGATGCCCGGCCGACCAAAGGATGACGCCCGTCATCTGCGGGTGCCGGACAAAACGCTTTATATTTCCCGGCGCTCCGGAAGCCGCAAACAGGATGATTGCCGGCAGGATAAACAGGATGACCAGCACATTGGCGGCAAGAGGCGGTGCATAAACCGCCGTCGGTATCGCGTTGCGCCAGCCGAACACAATCATCAACAGCGACGCCAGTATGACCAGCGAGAAGACGCCGCGATAGGCATTCGATCCGAGGCGGTCCCTTATCGAGCCTCTTTGCGTCACGAAAACGGCGGGGAAAAGGTGTGCAATCGTCCACAGGACGACGCCGGCGATCAGTATTGACATGTTGGTACCCTCGGTTTGCGGATACCGGAATTATACGAGACTCGTAAATCGAGCCAGGCCGACAAACAAAAAAGGCCCCCATCAGGGAGCCTTTGATTGTTTGGTGCCGAGAAGAGGACTTGAACCTCCACGGGGTTACCCCCACTAGCACCTGAAGCTAGCGCGTCTACCAATTCCGCCACCTCGGCAGTGCGGGAACCGTTACAATTCGACATCACAACGATTCGGCAGGGCGCGCACTGTACTCAATACCGGCGCGAGCTGTCAATAACGAAAATTCCACACCTGGAGCCACAGGATTTGGCCCGTAAAACAAAGAAAAAGCATAAAGCCAAAAAGGGGGCTGGCCCCCACAAGGGCAAACCGTACAAGCATCCGATTC
Source organism: Woeseiaceae bacterium (assembly GCA_965224725.1). Taxonomy (GTDB): domain Bacteria; phylum Pseudomonadota; class Gammaproteobacteria; order Steroidobacterales; family Woeseiaceae; genus UBA1847. Next base: position 1,244,554 of record CBDCZZ010000002.1, on the reverse strand, counting down.
CCGGCCCGAATGAGCTGATCGATTTCCTGGAGGAGACCGGCAAGCCCGTCAAGGCCGAGGCGATCATGGAATCGTTTGGCCTGAAAGGGCAGCGGATGCGCTCGATGCTGATCGACCGGCTCTACGACATGGTGCGCAAAGGGCAGATTCTGCAAAACCGTCGCAACGGTTATTGCCTGACGGCCAAGCTTGACCTTGTGACCGGAACGGTATCGGGGCACCGCGACGGATTCGGCTTCGTCATCCGTGATGACGGCGAATCGGACGATATTTTCCTGTCCGCCCGCGAAATGCGTTCCCTGTTCGATGGCGACCGCGTCGCTGTGCGCGTGTCCGGCCACGATCATCGCGGTCGTCCGTACGGCGATCTTGTCGACATCCTTGAACGAGGTGTCGTCGAAGTGGCTGGCCAGTTCATCAAGGAACGCGGCATCGGTATTGTCATTCCCGATAACGCACGACTCGCGCACCGGATTCTTGTGCCCAGGGACGTGACCAACGGCGCGCGCCATGGCGACATGGTGGTCGCGGAGATTCTCGACTACCCAACGCACGTCGAACAGGCAACCGGTCGCATTACGAAAGTCATCGGCGCTGCTGACGAGAAGGGCATTGCGACCGACATTGCGATCCACTCGCACGCCATGCCATTCGAGTGGCCGAAAGCGGTGCGCGACGCGGCCAGTCGCTATGGCAGCAAAGTACCCTCCAACGCGAAGCAGGGGCGTACCGATTTCCGCCATATAGATCTTGTCACAATTGACGGCGCCGACGCGCGCGACTTTGATGACGCGGTCTATTGCGAAAGAGACGGAGATGGCTGGCGTCTGATCGTCGCTATCGCCGATGTCGCCCACTACGTTCAGGTTGGCTCGGCGCTCGACAAGGAAGCGACCAGGCGTGGTACTTCTGTCTATTTTCCGGATCGTGTTGTGCCGATGCTGCCTGAGGTGCTCTCCAACGGCCTCTGTTCTCTGAATCCGAAAGTGGATCGCCTTTGCATGATCTGCGACATGAAAGTCAACGCGCAGGGCAAGGTCACGAAGTCGACTTTTCTTGATGGCGTCATGCGCTCAAAAGCGCGGCTGACCTACAGCCAGGTCAATGAATTTCTCGAGGGTCGTTCGAAATCATCGGTGCCTAAGGCCCTGCATGGCTCGGTTCGCGAACTGCATACGATGTTCAAGGCCATGCTCAAGGCCAGGCAGCGTCGCGGCGCTATCGAGATTGACCTGCCGCAGACCAAATACAAACTCAATGATGACGGCGAGATCGACCGGATCGAGGTTGTGCCGCGCAATGATGCGCACCGGCTCATCGAGGAATGCATGATTGCGGCCAATGTGCAGGCGGCGAAGTTCCTTAAGCGCCACCGCATCCCGGGACTCTACCGAGTGCATCCGAAACCTGACGAAGATCGCTTCGGCGAGTTGCGACTGTACCTGCTGTCGCTCGGGCTGAAAAAAGTGCCGCACCCGGATCACATCAAGCCGGCACGGTTCAACGACCTGATCCAGCAGGTTAAGGGCCGTCCGGATGCCGCAGCCATCACAATGACCATGATTCGCTCAATGACCCATGCCGAGTACTCGCCCGCAAACATTGGCCACTTTGGCTTGTCGCTTGAGTCATATGCGCACTTCACGTCACCCATCCGCCGTTATCCGGATCTGCTCGTGCATCGGGCAATTCGACACATCATCCGTGGCGGCAAGCCCGGCAAATACGACTACAGTGGCCGCGAGATGGAGCGCCTCGGCCAGATAACTTCAGCGCACGAGAAGCGTGCCGAGGATGCAACGCGCGAGGTCGAGGCGTGGCTCAAGTGCCAGTACATGGAAGGGCATCTCGGCGATGAATTCGACGGTGTTATCACAGGCGTTACCAATTTCGGCCTGTTCGTGCAGATCACCGAGTTGATGACAGACGGGCTTGTGCATGTCACGAGCCTCGCGAATGACTACTATCAGTACGATTCCGGCGCCCAGAAACTGATCGGTGAAAGAACGGGCCGCAGCTTCTCGCTGGGTGAGCCCATGCGCGTCAGAGTGGCCCGTGTCGATATGGATTCGCGGAAGATAGACTTCCGCCCGGTGGACGAGAGACGATGAGCAAGTCTCAGTACATAACAGGCCTGCGTTCGGTCGAGGAACTGATACAAAGCGGATCGGCCGAGATTCGACGCATCTACGCCGAATACCAGACAGCGAACCCGCGTGTCGAGGCGATTATCAAAGCGGCGAACAAGGCCGGCATCGACGTGCAGGCTGCCAATCGTGCCCGCCTGACGCAGATCGGGGGCGAATCGCGCCACCAGGGTGTGGTCGCGGAGATTCGTCGCAGTACGGTGATGGACGAGGCGGCTCTGCGCACGCTGGTTGAGGAGCGCCTGGTGGAGGATGGCGGGCAACCAATCGTGCTTCTCGCGCTGGACGGGGTGCAGGACCCTCACAACCTGGGAGCCTGCATGCGCACGGCCGATGCCGCCGGCGTTGATGCGGTTATCGTGCCGCGCCACGGTGCGGCCGGCCTGGGCCCTACGGTTTCCAAGGTAGCCGCGGGCGCCGCCGAGGCACTGCCGTTTGCCGCCGTGCCGAGTCTAGGCAAAGTGCTTGGCTGGCTGCGCGACTACGGCATAACCGTGCTGGGCACGAGCGACAAGGCCGACGCGAGCCTCTATGAGGTCGATCTGACGGGTCCAGTGGTCATTGTGATGGGGCGTGAGCACACCGGGCTATCGAAGGGCATAACGAGCCGCTGCGACACGCTGATCAGTCTGCCGATGCAGGGGGTCGTATCCAGTCTGAATGTGTCGGTCGCGACCGGCGTCTGCCTGTACGAAATCGTGCGACAGCGAGTCGCATAAAAGGCTTCAAAAACCGCCATTTATGGCTTGCAACTGCCTATCTGCTTGGTTAGGATGCGCGTCCCTGTCCGTTTGGGCAGGAAACCTCTTGCTGCACCGGGTAGCCGGGTAGCTGTAATCCGATCGATAACCTTCTGATTTATTGAGAGTTTTCGACGGGATTTCATCCATAAGGGACGACAATGAGACATTATGAAATCGTGTTCCTGGTCCACCCGGACCAGAGCGAACAGGTGCCTGCGATGGTAGAACGCTACCAGAGCATGGTCACCGAATCCGGCGGTGCCATTCACCGCTCCGAAGACTGGGGTCGCCGGCAGCTGGCGCACCCGATCCACAAGATCCACAAGGCGCATTATGCGCTCCTGAATGTCGAGTGTGACTTCAAGGTCATCGAAGACATCAAGGGTGCGTTCAAGTTTAACGATGCCGTTCTGCGCCACCTCGTGATCTCCCGCGAAGACGCCGTGACCGAAGCTTCGCCGATGGCTGTTGCCGTTGCCGAAGAAAAGGCTCGTGAGAAGGAAGCCCAGGAACGTCGTGACGCCAAGGCTGCTGCCGAAGCGGCACAGCGCGCCGAGGAAGATTCTGCGCAGGAAGAGGCACCGGCCGACGAGGTCCCCGGTGGGGAAGAAGCTCCGGCTGCTGAAGCTGCCGCCGAGGAAGCACCAGCCGAAGACGCTGCTGCTGACGAAACCACTGAAGAATCTCCGGCCGATGAAGCCGAAGCGAAGAGCGCCTGAGGAGAGCACACATGAGTCGTTATTCACGCAGGCGTAAGTATTGCCGTTTCACTGCCGAGGGCATCAAGGAGATCGATTACAAGGATCTCAATCTGCTCAAGGCCTACATTACCGAGACGGGCAAAATCGTACCGAGCCGTATCACGGGTACGAAGTCGCACTACCAGCGTCAGCTGGCTACGGCAGTAAAGCGGGCACGTTACCTGGCTCTGCTGCCTTACACCGATCGGCACTAGTCCCAATCGGAGCGGCTTTGTCGCGGGAGTCGCAGCCTGGCTGACAGGCTCTCCGCTTAACGCCGCAATCCTGATCGGTGCCGCTTTGGTGGCACCGCTCATGCATCCCCTGGCAGGGGTCGCCATCGTGGTGGTGGCGCTGGCCCGGGGTATGCAGACCGCGGTCGTCGTAACACTGATTGCAGCTGTTGCGGCAATTGCAGCGAATGCCATCGTTGGTATGCCGTTCGCGCTGGCGGTCAGGTCGGTCGCAATGATCTGCCTGCCGGTGCTGTTCCTGGCCATGATGCTGGGATCGACGCGATCACTAACGCTGACAATGCAGTTGTCGGTGATCATCGTTGTAACGGGGATTGTGGCGTTCGATATTTTCGGCCCCAGCGCGATTGTGTTCTGGGAAGCCGAGATGAACGTACTGCTTGAGATGTTCAGGCAGAGTGGCACGCCGGAGCAGATAGCGCTGATCAAAGCGCAGCCTGCGGCGGTAGCCAGGATGATCACCGCATCCGTAGCAATAGGGATGTGGGCGGTCGTGACCGGTTGTCTGCTGGTTGGTAACTACGTGTTCCAGCAGCTGCCGGGCAAGGCCGGAGTGTTTGGCCGATTCTGCGATTTCAGCTTCGGCAAGGTCATCGCCTCACTGTTTGTGCTGGCGCTGATCGGGTCGAGCCTGGCGCAGAACGTGCTGCTGGACAGTGTGGCGACAGCGCTGTTTGGCGTGTTCTGGTTGCAGGGCATGGCCCTGGTGCACTGGATGCACGCTGAGAAACGCATGTCGCTGGTGCCGGTTGTGGCAACGTACCTGTTGCTGCCGGTATTGAACGTGGTGCTGGTGTCAGCACTGGCGGTATTTGGATACATGGACGCCTGGTTTGATTTCCGGCGTCGACTGAAGAAAGCGTAAGGTTTTAGATATGAACGTCATCTTGTTGGAAAACGTTGAAAATCTGGGTGGCATCGGCGACCTCGTCAAGGTCAAGCCGGGCTATGGCCGCAACTACCTGCTGCCGCAGGGCAAAGCAGCCCTGGCTACGCCGGAGAACATCAAGCAGATCGAAGCACGTCGTGCCGAGCTCGAGAAAGCCGCAGCTGAAGATCTGGCGAAAGCCAAGTCTCGCGCTGCAGCGATCAACGGTCTGGAACTCGTGATCCCGGCCAATGCCGGTTCCGAGGACAAGCTGTTCGGTTCGGTTGGCCCGATCGATATCGCAGAGGCATTCGCCGCTGTGCAGGTCGAGGTCGAGCGCAGCGAAATTCGCATGCCGGACGGCCCGATTCACGAGCTGGGCGATTTCCCGGTTGGTGTGCACCTGCACGCCGAGGTGAACGCCGAAGTAATCGTCCGCGTCGTCGCTGCCGAGTAATCTTCAAAAGGGTCCAGTTACCTTTTTGCGAAAAGGTAACTGGACCCTTAAATTTCAGCCGGTGCTTGATTGCCGGCTTGTGTTACCTTTAAGCCAGATGCAAAACTGGCACGGGGATAAGGGGAATGGTCCGAGCACTGGACGATGGCATGGTTGACGGAGGCGCTGAGCAGCGTCTCAAGATCCCGCCGAACTCCATTGAAGCGGAACAGTCTCTGATCGGCGGCCTGATGCAGGACGCCCAGGCCTGGGACAAGGTTGCGGACGTCGTCGAGTCCGACGATTTCTATCGCAAAGATCACAAAGTCATTTTCGAGGCGATTGCCAAACTCATTGAGAACGGCAGCCCGACTGATGTCATTACCGTCTCCGAGTATCTCGACAGCCATGGCACGCTGGGCCAGGCAGGCGGTTTCGATTACCTGGGCACGCTGGTCAACGAAACCCCGGGTGCCGCCAACGCCCGCGCCTATGCCAAGATTATTCGCGAACGCTCAACTCTGCGCGCGTTGATCAACGCAGGCAATGAAATTGCCGGCAGCGCATTTTCGAACGATGGTCGCACGGCCGCCGAGGTTCTGGATGCTGCCGAAGGTCTTGTCTTCGAGATCGCGGAAAAAGGCTCTCGCGGCAAGAAAGGCTTCAAGTCCCTGAAACAGATCCTGCCAGCAACGGTTGACCGGATCGACATGCTGCATCAGTCTGATGGCAGCATTACGGGTGTCTCCAGCGGCTTCAATGAATTCGACAAGATGACGGCCGGCCTGCAGGGCGGCGACCTGGTCATCGTTGCTGGACGTCCGTCGATGGGCAAGACGACCTTCGCGGTCAACATGGCAGAAAACGCGGCTATCGGCGCGAAAGTGCCGACCGCGATCTTCTCGATGGAAATGCCCTCCGAACAGCTGGCGTTTCGCATGATCTCGTCGCTTGGGCGCGTCGATCAGTCGCACCTGCGAACGGGTAATTTCCCGGACGAGGACTGGTCTCGCATCAATACGGCCGTACAGCTGATGTCCGATGCACCGATTTTTATCGATGACACCCCGGGGCTGGCGCCGACCGAGATTCGTGCTCGCGCTCGACGTCTGCAGAGAGAACATGGCCTTGGACTAATCGTCGTCGACTACCTGCAGCTGATGCAGGTGCCGGGCAACAGCGAAAACCGTGCAACGGAAATTTCCGAGATTTCGCGTGGTCTGAAGGCGCTGGCGAAGGAAATGAATTGCCCGGTTATCGCACTCTCGCAGCTGAATCGTTCTGTAGAGCAACGTACTGACAAGCGTCCGGTAATGTCCGACCTGCGTGAGTCGGGTGCGATCGAGCAGGACGCGGACCTGATCGTCTTCATTTACCGTGAAGAGGTCTACAACCCGGATACACCTCGTAAAGGCATTGCTGATATCTGCATCGCCAAACAACGTAACGGCCCGATCGGCGATTTCCCGCTGACATTCGTTGGCCGCTACACGAAGTTTGAAAACTGGGTTCCCGACCAGTACGGCGACTATCCCGAGGGCTATCAGTGAGCTTCGGAGCGCGAGCCCTGATTCGGCTCGGCGCGCTGGAACATAACTTCAACGTCGTTCGTGCTGCCGTCCCTGACGCAAAGCTCATGGCCGTTATCAAGGCCAATGCCTATGGTCACGGCATGATCGCCGTCGCCAAACATCTGCCGCACGTTGACGCATTCGCGGTCGCCCGTGTGCCTGAAGCTATTCGACTGCGCTACGCGGGCGTTGCCAATCGCATCGTGCTGCTGGCCGGTGTACTCAATCAGAAAGAGCTGCGTTCGGCGATCGAGTACGAACTCGAGCCGGTGGTTCACTGTCCGGAGCAGATCGAACTGCTCGAAGGCGCCAAGCTCGGGCGAATCAGCGTCTGGGTGAAGTTTGATACCGGCATGAATCGACTGGGTTTCGACGCTACCATGGCCGAAGAGATTCTCGCGCAACTCGCAAAGATAAAAGTCGTGGATGAAGTGCGACTGATGACACACCTGTCGTCGGCCGACGAAACGGACAGCGACGTCACCCGACGGCAGCTCGAAAAGTTTCAGGCGATCGTCGAGAATTTCGACGGCGACGTGAGTATCGCCAATACGCCCGGAACACTGGGATGGCCGGAAGTCATCCGTGACGGCAGGACTAACTGGGTGAGGCCGGGCATCGCGTTGTTCGGTATCTCACCATTTGCCGATCAGACCGGGGCGGACCTTGGCCTGAAACCCGTCATGCAGTTTGAAGCCAGGCTGATCGCTATCAAGCCGTTGCGTAAAGGACAACGCGTGGGTTACGCCGGAACTTGGGAAGCATCCTCTGATACCACGCTGGGTATTATCTCGGCCGGATACGGTGACGGTTACTCACGCCACTTTCGATCGGGAACGCCGGTGCTGCTCAACGGGCGGCGAGTTTCGGTGATCGGCAATGTATCGATGGATATGATCGCCGTCGATCTTGGAACAGACCCGCAGGATAGCGTCGGCGATATAGCCATTCTCTGGGGCGATGGTCTGCCAGTAGAAGAGGTCGCGCCCTGGGCGGGCGCGATTCCTTATGAACTGGTTTGCGGCGTCATGAACCGCGAGAAAAGCGAGGTTGTGCCTTAGGCAGCGAAGAACCCCATCTTCACGCCGGCCAGTTGCACGACGTCGTTATCTTCGAGCTTTTTCGCCTGCGCGCCGATTGGCTGGCCGTTCACGAGCGGGAAGTCTCCGTCCTTGCCCGATTCAACGTGTACGATGTAGTAGCCCTCGGCTCGCCGTGTAATGGCGGCGACCTGTACACCCGGGCGACCCAGAGTCGTGAGTGCCTTGGTCAGCTCGAGTTCGCGTCCGGCGAATGCACCGCTCAGTACCTGCAGCTTCGCAAGCGGCAGGGCATTGGGAGAACTTGAAGGATCGAGACCTGCAGCTGTTTCTGAGCCAGCGATTGTTTCTGCGGGTCCGTCGTCAGCTACGGTTTCACCGAGACTTGGCGCCTTCGGCTTTTCTTCGAGAGCCGCCGCTTCGTGAGCATCGAGTTTGACGCCGGCACCGGCGTCAGTTTCCGGTTCCGTAGTCGCTTCAGCAACCGCTTCGTCAGCAGCCTTTTCTGCTGCGGCGAGTTGGTCAGCATTCTGCTGGCCGGTCGGGATGACCATCGTTTTCTCGAACTCATCCTGTTCAGAGTCGTTCGTCTGTTGGTCCGAGAAGCGCAGCTGGTGATGGCCGATGGTGATGACATCGCCGTGCTGCAGAGCGTGTTTCTTGATCAGCTTGCCATTGACGTAGGTGCCATTGGTGCTGTTGAGATCCTCAAGGAATGAGTCATTGAGTATGTTGATAATGAGGGAGTGATGACCGGAGACTGCAGGATTGTCTATCCGCACGTCGTTATCAGGAAGGCGCCCGATCGTGTAGCGTTCCTTGGTCATGTTGTATTCAGCCAGGACCTGATTGTCCAGACTTAGGATTAAGCGTGCCATGGTATCTCGCTCTTTATTCCCTGCATTCCCAGCTCACTGCCTAGGAACGAAATAAGCCGGTAATCTTCGCAAGCAGGCCTTTTTTTGCCGGGAAGGCGTCCTTAACCTGTGCAAGCATTACCGACACGTTGTCGCGCCCGCCGTGGTCGTTTGCCAAGTCAATAAGCTGTTGACCAACCACGTCAAGACTATCATTAAAAGTACTGATAGTTAAATGAATATCATCGTCTTCAACCATGTCCGGAAGGCCATCTGAGCAGAGTAGGTAGACGTCGTCCGGCAGTACCTCGTACTCGTGAATTTCAACCTCAACTGTCGGTTCCACACCCAGTGCCCGGGTCACGTAATTTCGATTTGTGGAGCGCTGCGCCTCCTCAGCGGAGTAGAAACCACGGTCGACCAGCTCCTGCAACAGAGAGTGGTCGAGCGTCAGCTGTTCAAGCTGTCCGCCGCGTAATCGGTAGGCGCGTGAGTCGCCGACATGCGCTATGGAGATCTTGTTGTCGTAGAACATGCACGCGACGATCGTGGTGCCCATGCCTTCACAGTGCGTCTGGCTCTGCGCGGTCTGGTAGATGATCTTGTTGGAGCGATAGACGGCATCGCGCAGCACGATCGACTGTCGCATATATCCGCTGTGCGGATCGATATCATTGCGTTCCTCGCGATCAGCGCCATCGGCCGCAAGTTCGGTAACGATCTGCACCGCGATGCCGCTCGCGACTTCACCGGCGTTGTAACCGCCCATGCCGTCAGCGAGGACCATCAGTCCGATGTCGGGATTCGAGCCGATCGCATCTTCATTGTGCTCACGGACCCGCCCGGTATCGGTGATCTCGGCAAAATCAATTTTTCCGCGCAAACTCATCTATCGTTTCTTCTTGGCCTGGTCGGTTCTCAGGAGTATCTCGCGCAATTTCGCAATGCGATAGCCATTTCGGCACCGCAGGAGAATCGGTCTTCGGGTCGCTTCGCCAACGCTTTTGCCAGTACGGCGTCAACGCTGGGTGGTAATCCGGCACGTCGGGCTGCGACAGGAGCCGGATCTTCGGTTGTTATCTTTGTCATCAATACAGCGATGTTGGAGGCCTTGAATGGCACCTCGCCAACCAGGAGCTCGTAAAGAGTAACACCAAGTGAGAACAAGTCCGACAGTCCGGTGAGCTTTTCAGCGCCCAGCTGTTCGGGCGACATGTACATCGGTGTGCCGAGAACAATGCCGGTTTTGGTGGCATTGTTGTCGGTTATCCTCGCAACGCCGAAGTCGCTGATCTTCATGGTGCCGTCTTTCGGATTGTAGAGCAGGTTCGCAGGCTTGATGTCGCGGTGAATGACACCCTGGTTGTGTGCGTAATCCAGACCTTCAGCCGTAGCAGCGCAGAGTTCGAGCGCGCGCTTCGGTGCCAGCAGTTTCTTCTTGTCGGTGAAACTGCGCAGCGGGATACCCGGAACAAACTCCATCGCAATATAGGCGAGGCCATGGTCCTCGCCGGCGTCGAATACCGTGATGATGTTCGGGTGTGTAAGCCTGCCGGCAGACTCCGCTTCGCGGAAGAAACGCTGTCTGGCTTCCTTGAGTTCCTCGTCTTCGAATTCCTTTTCGATCGGGATCGCCTTGATCGCAACCGGGCGGTTGATCCGTGGATCCTTGGCCAGGTACACCGAGCCCATGGCGCCGCGGCCGATACGTTTTTCGATGACGTAGCGGCCCAACCGGTCCGGTGCGCCGCTGGGTTTCTTTGTCGCACTGCGTTCTGCCTGGATCGAGCCCTGGGTGCGCTTCATCCACTCCAGTACGGCTTCGGCGCGTTCGGGCTTCGATTGCTGTTCGAAGGCGAGCGACAGCTTGTACATCGTGGCCGCAACTGTCTCTGACGGAGAGCAGCGCCGGAATTCCGCAAACGCCGGTTCGAGGCGTCCTGCTGCCAGGAAATCGGAGCCGCGTTTGAACGCGTCTCCCGAAACTTTCTTGACGTCGACAGTCAGCCAGCTGGACAGAATCGCGATGCCAATGAAAATGAAGATCGGTCGTCCAAGGTCAATACGGATATTGAGCGTCAGGAGCGCCAGCGCCTGCACTGCCAGAATAGTTCCGATAACAACAATCGACAGCAGTGCGATCTCACGTCGGTTGCGATCCGGCATGAACAGCACCGCCAGAATTGCGAGCAGAGCCGGAACCAGGTACTCGAGCGCGTTAACGCTTGCGGGACGAGTGATCGTGCGACGATTCTCGACATCGCTGAGCAGGGCCGCTGTAATTTCAGCGTTCGTTACGAACTGGCCGGACGGAAGTCTTGCGACCGAGTCGGCAACGGGCTGGTCCGTATCGACGAATACGGTGCTGCCGTGCATCTGCCCGAGCGGGGGGTTATCGCCAAGCAGGGTGTCAGCCGTGAATCGCGGAACCTCGACATACTTCGAAAAGTAAATGGCGTCGTCCGAACCGGCGAGTACCTCTACCGATCCGGTCTGTGAAGATTTGAACGCTATTGCGAGCGGTAATGACGGCGACATGAGACCGTCATTAAGCTGCCAGAGCTGAGAACGTCGCAGCACACCATCCTGGTCCGGCGTGATATCGACAAAGCCGCTACTGGCAGCGACGTCGGACAGCCTGTGACGTGTTGGCACAAACACCGGCGGTCCCGAGTCCAGCAGGGCTACCCAGCCGGGCAGGGAATCGGACGCACTCATCTCTGGCGGATTCGGGAAAACTATGCGATCGACGTTAGCGCTGCGCAGAATGCGCAACAGTTGACCGTACTCTTCGAGCACCCGCTCGCGGGGCTTGCGATCGGCGTCAATGGTGACGATGTAGGAGTTGTCCAGCGCTTCGCCCGGCATGCTGCCGGCCAGCTGATCGTAAAGCACCCGGTCTGCAGCGATAAACCACTGTGATAATGGCCCGTAAACCAGCAACAGCAGCACGCTCGCGAAGACGAGCGCGATTATCCGGTTACGTTTTTGAGTGGTTTCCGTGTCCAAAATCGGCCTATGTCCCTCATTACAAGGGCAAAAGTATAGGGAAATCGCAATTCACTTAATGAGATAGGGTTGGCATTTTTTTATGTAATAAGAACGCTGGAGCCGGTGCTATCATTGGCTTTCGCCAGATTCGGGGAATTTAACAATAATCGGCGCCCGGGTCGCCCCGGAATACGAAGAAATCCGGAAAGAAGCAATATTTTCAATAACTTACTAATTTCGCTGATCGCCAGAAGCGGTGCGTGACCGCGGCGGGTGGCGAAATATCGGTCCGAGGGAGCGCGACAAGCGTGGCAAAACCCAAAATCGCCTACGTCTGTTCTGAGTGCGGGGCGCACAGTGTCAAATGGGCGGGCCAGTGCCCGGATTGTGCGGCCTGGAACACCTTGTCCGAGACCACGGTCAGTGCCGGCCGCCCGGTAGGCGAGCAGCCGCAGGCCGTAACGCTCGCGGCGATGCCAGACGACGTCGAAGCACGATTCACGACCGGCTTCAGTGAGCTTGACCGGGTGCTGGGCGGCGGGCTTGTCCCCGGCGCCGTCATTCTTCTGGGCGGAGACCCGGGTGTTGGCAAATCCACGCTGTTGCAGCAGGCATCCGCGCACCTGATGCAGGACCTGCCGGTCTGCTATGCGACGGGAGAGGAATCACTGCGACAGATAGGGCAGCGCTCCTTGCGCCTCGGTCTGGACGCTGAGTCGATGAACCTGTTGTCGGACACTTCGCTTGAAAATGTGCTGGCGGAAGCATCGCGCTGCAAGGCGCGTGTGCTTGTTATCGATTCGATTCAGACAATGACTTCGGAGGCGCTGCAGTCAGCGCCGGGCTCGGTTGCGCAACTGCGGGAAAGCGTTGGACGTATCGTGCAGTTTGCGAAGCAGAACGAGGTATCGGTTTTTGTTATCGGACACGTGACAAAGGAAGGGGCGATTGCAGGTCCCCGCGTCGTCGAGCACATGGTTGATGCCGTGCTCTACTTCGAAAGCGACCCGGCGAGCCGATACACGATGATCCGTTCCGTGAAGAATCGTTTCGGTGCCAGCGGCGAGATGGGCGTATTCGCGATGACGGAAACGGGCTTCCGGGAAGTCAGCAATCCGTCTGCGATCTTCCTGTCGCGAGAATCTGTCAGTGAGCCCGGCAGCGTTGTGTCGGTCGCGTGGGAGGGCAGCCGACCACTGCTGATCGAGATCCAGGCGCTGGTCGCGGATGGCGGCACCTCACATTCGAAAAGGTTGGCACATGGGCTGGACCAGAATCGGCTGGCATTGCTGCTCGCCGTACTGCAACGCCACGGTGCACTGTCGATGGCAGACCAGGATGTGTTCGCCAATGTCGTCGGCGGGCTGCGCATCAGTGAGACAGCCATAGACTTGCCGACAATCATCGCCATCGTCTCGAGTTTCAGGAATCGCGCCGTTCCGGACCGATTCGTCTGCTTTGGCGAAATTGGCCTCGCGGGCGAAGTGCGGCCCGTGCGTTTCGGTACCGAGCGTATCAGCGCCGCGGCCAAGCAGGGCTTCACGCGTGCAATCGTACCCGCCGGAAACGTGCCGAAAAAAATCCCGGCCGGCATCGAGGTGGTTGGCGTTCGTCGACTCTCCGAGGCGCTCGACGCCGTCGACTAAGCGGCTGTTTCCCGGAGCCCGATCTTCACGCTCCTGATGCGGTTGTCGTCGGTCTCGACGATCTCAATGGGGTAGCCGTCGATTTTCACGCAAGTCGTCGGTTCGGGGATGGTTTCGAGCTGTTCGACGATAAGGCCGTTCAGGGTCTTCGGGCCGTCTGTCGGCAGCTCCCAGTTCTGCGCGCGATTCAGCTCGCGAATGTTCGCGCCTGCGTCGACGAGCCAGGTGTCTGCACCGATGCGTTGTACATCGTCCTCGTCGTCCGCGGGGTCGGTGGTGAATTCACCGACAATCTCTTCAAGAATATCCTCGAGCGTCACGATGCCCTGGATATCGCCGTACTCATCGACAACCAAAGCAATGCGTTCACGCCGTCGCTGGAACTGCACGAGCTGGGTGCTGAGTGGCGTTCCTTCTGGGACGTAATACGCGTCGCTGAGCAGGCCCTTTAGCGAGTCCTTGGTGAGCTCGTGTTTTGCGAAGCGAGCGAGTTTGCGCAAGTGCAGCACGCCTTCAACCTGGTCAATCGTGTCGCGGTAGACGGGCAGGCGGGTGTGCTCACTTTCGGCGATAACCTTCTCGATTTCCGCGATGTCGTCATCGAGATCGATACCGACGATTTCATTGTGCGGAACCATGACGTCATCAATCGTTACCTGTTCCAGATCGAGAATGCTCAGGAGCATCTGCCGGTAGCGTGATGAAATGCGCGCGCCCGCTTCGAACACGACTGTCCGCAGCTCTTCGCGCGTCAGCGCCTGCAGTTCGTTGTCGCTCTCACGTACCCCGAAGCACCACAGCACTCCGTTCGACATCATGTTGGTCAGCCAGACGAACGGGTAGGTGATCTTCAGCAGCGGGTAGTAGATCAATGCCGCGGGATACGCCAGCCGTTCGGGGTGCAATGCTGCGAGGGTTTTGGGTGCAGCTTCGGCAAATACGACAACGACGAGCGTCAGCACGACGGTACCAACAGCCATGGCCGGCTCGCCACCGATCTTGAACGCGGTGACACCTACCAGCGATGCCAGCGAAAAGTTGACGAGGTTGTTGCCGAGCAGGATCAGGCCGATGAGGCGGTCCGGTCGTTTGAGCAGGGTTTCCGCGAGACGTGCGCCGCGGTGACCCTGACCTGCCTTGTGGCGAAGCTGGTAGCGGTTGAGGCTCATCAACGCCGTTTCCGAGCCCGAAAAGAACGCGGAAAGCAGCAGTAACAAGCCCAGCAGACTAAAGAGGCCTGCTAATGGTATGTCGTCGCCCAAAGAAAGGGCACCTCCAGATCAACCAGTACGGCGCCAGTTCATCAGCACCAGCAGAACCTGTCAAGAACCGGTGTCTCAGCCCCAGCTGCGGTTGAGAACCTGTTCAAGAACGAAGCGCGAACCGAAGTACGCCAGGCACAGCAGAACGAAGCCGCCGAGATAGAGTTTGACGGCACGAGCACCTCGCCAACCAGCGAGGTAACGACCCGCCAGCAATACACCGAAAACAATCAGTGCCAGTATCGCCAGTGTCGACTTGTGTACGAGATGCTGGGCGAACAGGTCCTGAACAAATGTCAGGCCCAACGTGATGGCGACCGCCAGGCCGAAGAAGCCAGCGAGCGTAATTCCGAATAACAGACGTTCCGTCGTCTCAAGTGGCGCGAACAGGTTGTTTACCGACGAGGTGAGCATGCCTGCCCGCAGCCGTCGATCCTGGATGAGCGCGTACACGGCGACGATCGCGCCAACAGTGATCAGTCCGTAAGACATCAATGCGACCAGGATGTGCGCGCGAGCCTGCCAGCTCAGCGCGGCAGTTTCCGCCTCCGCCGGACCAATACCCGTCATGCTCACGACGATAGCGCCAAGTACCAGCATGCCCATGCTGATGCCTCGCAGCGCCGGCTCGATCGCTGCTATCAGGCTGATAAGTGCAAGTTCGAGACCGACCATCGACAACACGTGACCGATCGACAGGTTGAACCCGCTGCCGGTCAGGATTCGGCCATAGAGCAATTCGCTGTGCAGTGTGATGCCTGTTGCAACCAGCAGGCACGCAAGCATGAAAAGTGGTCGCGATTTCGAGTCGTACTTCGGCAGGCGGGAAACGCCGAAAGCCGCGGCAGCCGTGAGGTACAGCAGGAGAATTGTGATTTCAGACACAGAAACCCGGCAGGCACTAACTTAACGTGGCTGAGAATCATCCCACATGGCGTAGTTTAAGAGAACCCTCCCAATGCGAATTCGCGTACTCGGTTGCAGTGGTGGCATCGGATCAGGATCGCGCACCTCTGCGATGCTGATCGACGACGATGTCCTGATCGACGCTGGCACTGGTATTGGCGACTTGTCGCTGGAGGAACTCGACCCGATTCGACACGTCTTCCTGACCCATGCTCATCTCGATCACATTGCCGGATTGCCAATGCTGGTCGATCGCGTATTCGATGAGAATTTTGACGAGCCGCTGACCGTTTACGCGCGGGAAGAGACCTTGTGTGCCGTTCGGGATCATCTTTTCAATGACGTAATCTGGCCCGACTTCGCAAAGTTGCCGAGCGTTGAGAACCCGATGTTGCGGTACCGTGTCTGCAGTCCCGGTGACACCGTGTCAATCGGGCATCGTGATTTCTACGCGGTAGACGTCATGCACACGGTTCCGTCGCTTGGCTACACGGTACAGAATTCAGGCGGGGTGTTCGCGGTCAGTGGCGACACCAAGACCAACGAAACGCTGTGGCCGGTGCTGAATGCCTGCGATGATTTGCGCGTACTCGTTATCGAAGTGTCTTTCCCTGACGAAATGGACGACCTTGCAGCGGTTGCCGGTCACTACACACCGCGCACCCTGACCAAGGACCTCGAGCGCCTGCGGCATGACCCGGAAATCTGGCTGACGGGCATGAAACCGGGCGAAGAAAACCGCATTTTCAAGCAGGTCGTCAAAGCCGCCCCCGATAAGAACATCCAGATGCTCTCGCGCGGCACGATCCTCACCGTCTAAAAGGGTCCAGTTACCTTGTCCCGGGTCTAAAGGGTCCCGGAACCTCTGGACTGGAAATAAGGTAACTGGTACCGCAGAATTCGCGCCATGTTTGAGAATCTCTCCGGGCGTCTGTCGGACGCCGCGCGCAGCCTGACTGGTAAAGGTCGGCTTACAGAAAGCAACATCAAGGACACGCTGCGGCAGGTGCGCCTCGCACTGCTCGAGGCGGACGTTGCGCTGCCTGTCGTCAAGACTTTTATCGACCGTATCAGGGAGCGGGCCCTGGGCGAGGAGGTTGGCAAAAGCCTTACTCCGGGCCAGGCGCTCGTCAAGATTATCCACGCCGAACTGGTTACCGTCCTTGGCACCGAATCGGTACCGCTCGAGTTCCGTGCGCAACCGCCGATCGTGATTATGATGGCCGGCCTGCAGGGCGCCGGTAAGACGACGACCGCGGCGAAGCTCGCGCGCCGCCTGATCGAGCGTGAGAAGAAAAAGGTCATGCTTGTCAGTGTTGACGTGCACAGACCTGCGGCGATCCTGCAGCTCAAGACGCTGGCCGGTGAAGTCGGTGCGGAACACTGCGACAGTGATGCGAAAGAGAAGCCTGTTGCAATCACGAAGCGAGCGCTGGACGAAGCCAGACGCTCGCATGTCGATGTACTGATTGTCGACACCGCAGGTCGTCTACATGTCGACGAAGGCATGATGTCTGAAGTGGCCGAAGTGCACCGGGTTGCAGGGCCACACGAAACGTTCTTCGTCGTCGATAGCATGGCTGGTCAGGACGCTGTCAACGCTGCCACCGCGTTTGACCAGGCGCTGCCGTTGACAGGTGTTGTCCTGACCAAGACTGACGGCGACGCGAAAGGCGGTGTCGCTCTCTCGGTCCGCCAGGTCACCGGCAAGCCGATTCGTTTCATGGGCGTAGGTGAGAAAACGGATGCGTTGGAGGCGTTTCATCCGGAACGTGTTGCGTCCCGTATTCTTGGCATGGGCGACGTGCTCACGCTGGTTGAGGAAATCGAACAAAAGGTCTCGAAGGACAAGACCGAAAAGCTTGCGAAGAAGCTCAAGAAAGGAAAAGGCTTCGATCTGTCAGACCTGCGTGACCAGCTGCAACAGATGATCAGCATGGGCGGGCTTGCGTCGATGCTCGAGAAACTGCCGATGCCCGGCGGCGTGAACCCGGCGGCGCTCAAGGATCAGGCAAACGATCAGCAGATCCGACGTCAGATCGCGATCATCAATTCGATGACACCGGGTGAGCGACGCTTTCCGAAGACGATCAACGGCTCACGCAAGAAGCGCATTGCGGCAGGCGCCGGCCAGCAGATACAGGACGTCAATCGCCTCCTGAAGCAGCATGTGCAGATGGAGAAAATGATGAAGAAGATGTCCAAAGGTGGCATGAAAAAAATGCTGCGTGGCATGCCCGGGGGCGGTATGCCACCTGGTGGTTTGCCGCCCGGAATGAGGTAACCGGTACCGTATTTTCGGGCCAATTTGGACAGGGTCCGGGCGGCGGTCACCGGCCCGTCCGTAAGTCGCTGAATCAGAAGCGATTTTTGGCGCGATTTTCGCTTCACATTTGGCGCAAAACCCGTACAATGCGCGATCTCACTCGGGTCCGCCCGAGTCAAGGCATGTCTGCCTTCTTTTTGAATTTAATACGGAAAAGTAATGGTTAGTATTCGACTTTCGCGCGCTGGCGCGAAAAAGCGTCCTTTTTACCACCTGGTCGTGACCGACAGTCGCAATCGTCGTGACGGCCGGTACATCGAGCGTATTGGCTACTTCAACCCGGTCGGTCGTGAGCACGAGGAAAATCTTCGCATTGACCTCGAGCGTGCCGACTACTGGATTGGTCAGGGTGCACAGCCGTCTGATCGTGTTGCAGCGCTCCTGAAGCAGCACCGCAAGGCGGCCGCTGCCAGCTAAAGAATTGAAACCCGAACCGGTCTTGCTGGGCCGCATTGTCGGCGCATTCGGGGTCAGGGGATGGGTCAAGGTGTTTTCATACACCGATCCGCGTGAAGCGGTTTTGCAGTACTCAAGCTGGTTGCTCAGTCGCAAAGGCGAATGGCAGGCAGCGACCGTCGCAGAAGGACAGCGACACGGAAAATCGGTCATCGCACGGCTTGAAGGCGTGGACGACCGAAACGAGGCAGAGGCCCTGATCGGCACCGAGATCGGTGTAACGAGAGAGGAGATGCCCGAACCCGAGGACGGCAGTTTCTACTGGTCGGATCTTGAGGGAATGACCGTCATCAGGCAGGACGGAACCGAGCTCGGCGCGATACGCCAGATGCTTGAGACCGGCGCCAACGACGTGATGGTCGTGAAGGGCGAACAGGAACGATTGATCCCGTTCGTCATGGACAAAGTCGTACTCGACGTCGATCTCAAAGAGCGCGTCGTTCGGGTGGACTGGGAATGGGACGAATAGATGCAGATTGGCGTCATCAGCCTGTTCCCGGAAATGGTCGCTGCGATCGCCGAGTTCGGCGTCGTGGGCCGCGCAACCCGGCGAGAGCTGGTAACGCTGGATCTTGAGAACCCGCGCGACCACGCCACGGATGTGCATCGTACGGTGGATGACCGACCGTACGGCGGCGGGCCGGGCATGGTCATGAAGTACGAGCCGCTGGCGGCTTCGATAGAAGCGGTCAGGGCGCGGTTGCCGAAAGGCAGCCCGGTCGTCTACCTCTCCCCGCAGGGGAAGGTATTTGACCAGGCGGCGGCGCAGCGCTTCTCGGAAATGCCGGGATTTGCATTGCTCGCCGGGCGCTACGAGGGCATCGACGAGCGACTCGTGGAGTCACACGTCGACGAGGAATGGTCACTGGGCGATTTCGTCCTGTCTGGCGGTGAGATCGCCGCGATGGCCATGATCGATGCGGTCGTGCGTTTGTTGCCGGGGGTGCTGGGTGACGATGAGTCAGCGGCCCAGGATTCGTTCTCGAACGGATTGCTGGACCACCCGCACTACACGCGGCCGGAAGAAATTGCAGGGATGGCGGTGCCCGAGGTGCTGCTGTCAGGAGACCACCGGGCGATAGCCCGCTGGCGATTGAAAGAAGCACTGGGACGGACGTTCGAAAGGCGACCCGACCTGTTGGACGAACTGGATGACGAGCAACAAGAGTTGTTCGACGACTATTTGAAAGAGCAAAGACAATGAGCAAGATTATCGATTCGATCGAACAAGAGCAGATGGGCAAGGAAGTCCCCGAGTTTGCACCGGGTGACACGGTTGTCGTGCAGGTTAAGGTAAAGGAAGGCAACCGCGAGCGTCTGCAGGCGTTTGAAGGTGTTGTTATCGCCAAGCGTAACCGCGGCCTTAACAGCTCATTCACTGTTCGCAAGATTTCTCACGGCGAGGGCGTCGAGCGCGTCTTCCAGACGTACAGCCCGCTGGTCGACTCCGTAGCCGTCAAGCGCCGCGGTGACGTACGTCGCGCCAAGCTGTACTACCTGCGCGGACGCACCGGCAAGGCAGCGAGAATCAAAGAGAAAATCTAGAATTCATCAGGAATTCATCGCCCCGGTCGCGCAAGTGGCCGGGGCGTTTTTCGTTATAATGCGGCGCAATTTCAGGCAACGCTCACGCTTGGTGCAATAAACCTGAACCATCCCGTGGGCATGGGGTCATTCGTGATATGAAACGAATCTTGCTAGCCGCAGTACTTGCGCTCAGCCTTTCCGGCTGTTCGTCGCTGATGTCGTCAGCGGCAAGCGGACTTGCGGACAACGTCACAGTCGCAATGCTCAACCAGGTAGACCCGCCGACGGCCGGCGAGGCTATTCCGACTTTTATAGCGCTGATCGACAGTATGCTCGTTGGTAGCCCCGACGATCCGGACTTGCTGATGGCGGGTGCGACGATGTACGCCACCTACGGTGGTGGATTCATCAATGATGAGGTGCGCGCGTCTCGCCTGACGACGCGAGCCCGCAAGTATGCGCTTGGTGCAATATGCGGCATCTACGAGCAGGCATGCGGCTGGCCCGGAATGGTCTACGATGATTTCGTCGCAACGCTCGACGGACTTGGACCGGAGCACGCTGAATACGTCTACACCTACGGATTCGCGTCTCTCGCATTTCTCCGGGCTCACAGTGCGGACTGGGACTCACTCGCCGAGCTGCCGCAGGTCGAGGCACTGTTCAATCGCTACCTTGACATAAGTGACGACGCGGTTAACAGCGGCGTCTACACCTACATGGGAATATTGCTGACGCTCAGGCCGCCGGCGCTGGGTGGTGAGCCGGACCGGGCTCGCGAGTTCTTCGAACAGGCGATCGAGGTATCGGGAGGCCGGGATCTGAGTGCCAAAGTGGAGTACGCGAAAGGCTACGCGAAGCTGCTTTACGAACGTGATTTGCATGATCGTCTGCTGACTGAAGTGATCGAAGCCGATCCGAACCAGGACGGCTATGTACTAACCAACGTGATGGCCCAGGAAGAGGCGCACGCGTTACTCGCCGCGGCGGACGAGTATTTCTAAACCGAGAGTGATGGGCGACGGGAGCCCTGACCCAGGACAGGAACGATGAAAAAGCTACTGGTTTCCATATTAGTCATCTTTATGTCGGCTCCGGCATATGCCGTGACGCTGAAAATTGCCACGATCACCCCTGAGGGGTCGCAGTGGATGAAAGACATGCGTGCGAGCGCAGCCGAGATCAAGGAGCGCACGGAAGGGCGCGTCCAGATCAAGTACTACGGCGGCGGCGTAATGGGCAACGACAAGAAGGTCCTCAATCGCATTCGCCTGGGTTCGCTGCAGGGCGGCGCGTTCACGCCAAACTCTCTTGCAGCCCAATATTCGGCGCTAAACCTGTACGGGCTGCCACTGGTCTTTGATTCCGAGGAAGAAGCGGCGTTTGTTCGCAGTCGTTTGGATGCAAAACTGTCGGAAGGGCTGGAAGAAGCGGGCTACGTGAATTTCGGTTTTGCAGCTGGCGGTTTCGCGATACTCATGTCGAATTCGCCGATCAGCACGTTTGATGACCTCAAGGGCAAAAAGGTATGGGTACCTGAAGGCGATGAAGTCAGCCGCGCATCCATGGAAGCCCTGTCACTGTCGCCGGTAACGCTGCCACTTACGGACGTCCTGACCGGACTGCAGACCGGCCTGATCGACATCGTTGCGATGTCGCCGATCGGCGCACTTGTGCTGCAGTGGCATACAAAGATCAAGTACGTAACCGAGTTACCGCTTGTTTACACGCTCGGCTTCATGGCGATCGACAAGAAGGTGTTCGATCGAATCAGCCCGGAAGACCAGGCGGTCATTCGTGAAGTCATGGTGCGCACCTACAAGAACTTCGACAAAGTAAACCTTGTCGATAACCAGGGCGCCCGCGACGCACTGATCAAAGCGGGTATCGAGAGCGTGCCGTTCGAACTCGACGAGTACTACGAGTTACGCAAGGTGCTCGAAGTATCCAATAAAAGTCTCGGTGACCGGGGACACTTCTCGTTGGCAATGTACGAAGAGATGATGCGTTACATCGAGCAGTACCGTAGCGAAAATGGAAACGGATCCACGCCTTGAAAAAACTGCTGGCGTCTCTTGAACGCGCAGGACGCGTAACCGAGAACTGGGCGCTGGTCGTGCTGCTCGGCACGATGATCCTTCTGGCCGTTGCGCAGATCGTCAATCGTCAGCTTCTGGGCGGCAGCCTGAATCTTTCGTGGGCCGATGAGCTGATCAAGATGATCGTGCTCTGGCTCGCCATGGTTGGGTCAATTGCCGCAGCGCGCGACGGCAAGCACATCCGGATTGATCTTATTTCGCACGTATTAAGCGGGCCCATTGTGAAGTGGAGCCGCGTGGTTGTGGACCTGTTTGCGACAGGTGTCTGCGCTTATATCGGCTGGCAGGCCTGGAAGCTTGTGATGCTGGAGCGCGAGTGGGGCGATCTCGGTCCGCTCGAAATTCCTGTATGGCTGCTGCACGCGGTGGTGCCGGTCGCATTTTTCCTTGTCGCGTACCGATTCGCGGTCGGCGTCGGTCAGAAAGCGCTGTCGAAGGATACCGACGTAACTGAGGAGGCGGGCGCGTGATCATCAGCCTGATACTTCTCATCCTCGCAATTTTCGGTGCACCGCTGTTCGCGGTCATCGCGACGAGCGCGATGGTCGGGTTCCACTCGATGGATACCGAGCAGATGACGATCGCGCTCGAGCTGCTCAGTATTTCGCAAATGCCGATCCTGACGGCAATCCCGCTATTTACTTTTGCCGGCTACGTGCTCAGCGAGAGTGACGCGCCGAAAAGACTTGTGCGCCTTACGAATGCATTGTTCGGCTGGATGCCGGGAGGCCTGGCGCTGGTGTGTCTTGCAGCTTGCGCATTTTTCACCGCGTTTACAGGCGCGTCAGGCGTCACGATTATTGCTCTGGGCGCGATCCTTTACCCGGCGCTCAAACAGGATGGCTACGGCGACAAATTCAATCTGGGTCTGGTGACGTCTTCGGGCAGTCTCGGCCTGCTGTTCGCACCGTCATTGCCGTTGATCCTGTACGGCGTCGTTGCCGACGTCAGCATTGACGATCTGTTCCGCGCGGGTGTCCTGCCCGGCATCCTGATGCTTGTGATGCTCTCGGGTTACTGCATCTGGGTAAATCGCGAGAACCGCAAACCGCTGACCGCGTTTTCCTGGAAGGAAGTTGGCAGCGCGCTGCGCGAAGCGATCTGGGAGTTACCGCTGCCGATCGTCGTGCTCGGTGGTATCTACGGCGGCGTTTTCGCGGTATCTGAGGCAGCTGCTATTACAGCACTGTATGTGTTCATCGCAGAGGTGCTGATTAATCGGGAAATTCGCATCAAGGACCTGCCGCGTGTCGTTCGTGAGTCAATGGTGCTGGTCGGCGGTATCCTGATGATTCTTGGCGTGTCGCTCGCGTCCACCTACTACATGATTGATGCGGAGATCCCGCAGAAACTGCTGGCATTTGTTGCGGGCCTCGTGGACACGCCATTGGAGTTCCTGCTGCTGTTGTTGCTGTTCCTGCTCGTGCTCGGCGCAATCCTGGATATTTTCTCGGCGATCGTTCTCGTGGTGCCCCTGATCCTGCCGATAGCTGCAGGTTTCGGAGTAAACGAGGTGCACCTTGGCATCGTCTTCCTGGCTGCAATGCAGCTTGGCTACCTGACGCCGCCGGTAGGATTGAACCTGTTCATTGCGAGTTTCCGCTTCGAGAAACCGATCATGCAGGTGTACTCTGCGACGTTTCCGTTCCTTATTATCCTGATGTTGTCGGTGGTATTGATTACATTCCTGCCCAAACTGTCCCTGGTATTCGTCGGACAATAGTCTGCAAAGCATAGAGGTTTGCGTGATCCGATTTATCGCTGTATCTGTTTTCCTGTTGTTTGCTCTGCCAGCGCTTGCGCTGGATGACATTGAGCTGCCACCCGGTTTCTCGATCGAAGAGGTTGCCGAAATTCCGAATGCGCGATCGCTGGCGCTTGGCGACAACGGCACCGTTTACGTATCCACGCGCCGGGGTCAGTCGGTGTATGCCGCGGTGCCCGATGGCGACAAATTCAGGGTCGTCGAGATCGACTCCGGCCTGACGACGCCGAACGGCATTGCGTTTTACGACGGCGACTTGTACGTCGCCGAGGTCGAGCGTGTCCTGCGCTACAACGACATCGCAGATAACCTGCAAAGCGACCCGGAACCCGAAGTCCTGGATATCTCCCTCCCGGGTGAGCGTCACCACGGCTGGCGCTACATCGGCTTCGGACCGGACGGCTGGCTCTTTGTCAGCATCGGCGTACCTTGCAATGTGTGCGACGAAGAAGGCTTCGGTCGAATCGTGCGTTTCAATCTTGATACCGGCGAACAGGACACCTGGGCGTTCGGCGTTCGCAACTCCGTCGGCCTCACATGGCATCCGGATACCGGTGATCTCTGGTTCACAGATAACGGCCGCGACATGCTTGGCGACGACCTGCCGCCAGGCGAACTCAATCACTCCAGCGAACAGGGACAGCACTTCGGATTTCCGTTCTGTCACGCCGGCGAGATCCTCGATCCGAAATTCGGCGCGGGGGAGGATTGCGGCGACTATCGGGGTCCGGCGCAAAAGCTTGGGCCGCATGTAGCGCCGCTCGGACTCGCGTTCTACACGGGCGAGATGTTCCCGGCGGAGTATCGAGGTCACGTGTTTATCGCCGAGCATGGTTCCTGGAACCGCTCGGAGAAAATCGGCTACCGCGTTACGCTCGTTCGCCTGGACGGTGACAAGGCGGTGTCGTACGAGCCGTTTGCGTCTGGCTGGCTGCAGCGTGATGAAGCACGCGAAACAGTTTCGGGTCGCCCTGTGGATGTGCTGGTGTTGCCGGACGGTTCACTGCTCGTCAGCGATGATCACGCGGGTCGCCTGTACCGCATCCGCTACGATGCTACGCAGGAGCAGTCATGAGTAACCAACGGCAAGGAATTCTGATGCGACTGTTTTCGGCGCTGTGGGCCGGCGCTGACAGTGTCCGCAAGATCTTGCACCTGCTGTTGTTGGTGTTCCTGTTCATGGTGTTCTTCGGCGCGATTTCGTCGGGGCCGCAGGTACTTCCTGCCAAAGCTGCGCTCGTCATCCAGCCGGTCGGATCGCTGGTTGAGCAGCTCGATGGTGATGCGTACGATCGCGCACTTGCAGAACTAATGGGCGACGCGCCACCGCAGACACACGTCGATGACCTGCTCGACGCGATCGAGCACGCGAAAGCTGATGACCGGGTAGCGGCGATCCATCTTGAACTTAGTGCATTTGGCGGAGGCGGGCTCAGCAAACTGCAACGCGTGGGCCGGGCGCTGCAGTCATTCAGCGAATCCGGCAAGAAAGTCATAGCGACAGCGGACTATCTGTCGCAGGCAGGGTTTTACCTGGCTGCCCATGCCGACGAGTTTTACATGCACCCGCAGGGCGTCATCTTCCTGCAGGGTTACGGCATGTATCGTTCCTATTATCGTGACGCGATCGAAAAATTGCGCCTCGATTGGAACGTGTTTCGCGTCGGTACGCACAAGTCGTTTGTCGAGCCATACACGCGTATGGACATGTCACCCGAAGATCGTGAATCCCGCACTATGCTGGTCGATCAGTTCTGGAGCGCGTACAAAGCCGACGTAGAGGCCGCGCGCGGCCTGGAAGACGGAACCCTCGAGAGTTTTACGCACGACTTTGTCGCGCATGTCGAGGAGGCTGGCGGCGATATGGCGGTCGCAGCCCTGAACAACGAACTCGTCGACGGTCTGAAGTCACGGGCCGAGGTTCGGGAAATGTTCATCGGTATCGCCGGAAAGTCTGACGACGACGACTCAACTTATTCATCAATCGGCTTGGCGTCCTACCTGGGTGACATCAATGTTTCCGATAACGGCGGCAGGGCCGCCGAAAATGTCGCGATTGTTGTCGCCGTAGGCCAGATTCTCGATGGCAGCGCGGCGCCGGGAACGATCGGAGGGGACTCCACCGCTGCATTGCTGCGCGAAGCACTGACCGATGATTCGGTCAAGGCAGTGGTTCTGCGCGTGGACAGCCCGGGCGGCAGCGCATTCGCGTCCGAGGTAATCGCCCATGAAATTCGTGCCCTGCAGGCAGCAGGAAAGCCTGTGGTCGCCTCTATGAGCAGCGTCGCCGCATCGGGTGGCTACTGGATTTCGGTTGTGACAGACCGGGTGTTCGCGAATCCGACGACCGTAACAGGTTCTATCGGTGTGGTCGGTATGTTCCCGACCTATCAACGTACCCTCGAAGCGCTTGGGATTGCGACAGATGGTGTTGGCACGACACCCTGGTCAGGCCAGTTGCGTCCGGATCGCGAAATGTCTGCAGAGATGGGTCGCATCTTCCAGCTATCGATAAATGATACCTACGACGATTTCATCAGTCGTGTCGCCGAACTGCGGCAGATGGAGAAAGACGCCGTGGACGCCGTTGCCCAGGGACAGGTTTGGACAGGCACTGATGCGCTGGCGCACGGCCTGATTGATGAGCTGGGTAATCTTGATGACGCCGTCGCAGCCGCGGCCGAGCTTGCCGGCCTCGACGATGACTACGGCCAGTTCGAGATCGCTACGGGATTGTCGGCGACAGAGCAGATGATCATCGATTTCCTGTCTTTGGCACAGAGCGCCGGAGTTGAGCCGGGCGCATTTGTGTCGCGACCCGGCAGCATCTCGATCCTGACCGACCGCATTGAGCAGCTGGTGGCGGATTTCGCAAAGTTCAATGACCCGAAGGGTATCTACTCGCACTGCTTCTGCGAGATCGAATAGCGCAGCCTACTGCCAGTTCAGGATAACTTTGCCGGTCTGTCCGGACTCCATGAGTTCGAACGCCGGCAGGTAATCATCGACAGGGAAGTGGTGGGTAATCACCGGATCCATGTTCAGGCCGCTCTGCAGCATGCTCGACATCTTGTACCAGGTCTCGAACATTTCGCGTCCGTAGATACCCTTGATCTCGAGTCCTTTGAAGATCACATCATTCCAGTCGATCGCAGTATCGTTCGGTGGGATACCGAGCAACGCCACCTTGCCGCCATGGTGCATCGTGCGCAGCATGTCACGGAAGGCCTGCGGGTTACCTGACATCTCCATGCCGACATCGAATCCTTCTTCCATGCCCAGGTCGATCATGGTCTTGTCGATCAGGTCCTTGGTGACGTTTATTGCGGCTGTCGCGCCCATCTTGCGGGCCAGATCGAGCCGGTAGTCATTTACATCGGTAATCACGACGTGGCGCGCGCCCGCGTAACGGGCAATGGCGACGGCCATGATGCCGATGGGTCCGGCGCCTGTAATCAGCACGTCTTCGCCGACGAGGTCGAATGACAATGCCGTGTGGGTAGCGTTGCCCAGCGGATCGAGTATTGACGCCATGTCATCACTGATGGAATCCGGCAGCTTGAAAACATTGAATGCCGGAACCGCGAGGTACTCGGCAAACGCCCCCGGGCGGTTAACGCCGACGCCGATTGTATTCATGCACAGATGGCGGCGCCCGGCGCGGCAGTTGCGACACACGCCGCAGGTAATGTGGCCTTCAGCGGAAACCCGATCGCCGACTTCGAAGCCGCGGACTTCGATCCCCATCTCGACAATCTCACCGCTGAATTCGTGTCCGACTGCCATCGGCACCGGAATGGTGGACTGCGCCCAGTCATCCCATTTGAAAATGTGGATGTCAGTGCCGCAGATGGCCGTCTTGTTCACCTTGATCAGGACATCGTTGTGTCCGACGCGCGGTTTCTCGACGTCTTCCATCCAGATGCCGCGTTCCGCTTTTGCTTTTACGAGTGCTTTCATCAATTAAGTCCGTTCAGATGACGCCGAGCTCGCGGCCAACGTCTGTGAATGCATCAATTGCCATGTCGAGCTGTTTGCGACTGACACCGGCCGACATCTGCGTACGAATCCTGGCTTCGCCGCGCGGCACAACCGGGAAGGAGAAGCCGATAACGTAGACACCTTTCTCGAGCAACTTGTCCGCCATCGCCGATGCCAGCCTGGCGTCACCCAGCATGACCGGGATGATCGGGTGTTCGCCTGGTTTCAGGTCAAAGCCACGCTCAGTCATGCCCGAGCGGAAATGCGCTGCATTTTCCTGCAACTGCTCGCGGAGCGAGCTGTCCCGCTCAAGCAAGTCGAGTACCGCAATGGATGACGCAGCGATCATCGGCGCAACCGAGTTCGAGAACAGGTAAGGGCGCGAACGCTGTCGCAGCCAGCCTACGATCTCGGCACGGCCTGACGTGTAACCGCCGGATGCACCGCCGAGTGCCTTGCCTAGGGTACCCGTGATGATATCGATGCGCCCCATGACACCTCGATACTCGTGTGTACCGCGTCCGTTTTCGCCGAGGAAACCAGCCGCATGGCAGTCGTCAATCATCGTCAGTGCGTCGTATTTATCGGCGAGGTCACAGATCGCCTCGAGGTTGGCGATTGTGCCGTCCATTGAGAACACACCGTCGGTAACGATCAGGCGGACCTTCGCGTCCTTCGCAGCCTGCAACTGAGCCTCCAGATCGGCCATGTCGTCGTTTGCGTAGCGGAATCGCTGAGCTTTGCAGAGGCGAATACCGTCGATGATGCTCGCGTGATTGAGCGCGTCGCTGATCACGGCGTCCTCGGGACCGAGCAGCGTTTCGAAAAGACCGCCGTTCGCATCGAAGCATGATGGGTAGAGAATCGTGTCTTCGGTACCCAGAAAACCGCTCAGACGGTCTTCGAGGTCTTTATGAATTGTCTGCGTCCCGCAGATAAATCGCACCGAAGCCATGCCGTAGCCGTAATCGTCGAGCGCCTTGTGGGCCGCTGCGACGACTTTGGGATGATTCGCGAGGCCCAGGTAATTGTTGGCGCACAGGTTCAGCACTTCGCTGGTGCCGCCGTTGTCGCGGACATCGATTGCAGCTTGCTGCGGCCCTGCGATCAGGCGTTCGGCCTTGAACAGGCCCTCGGATTTCAATGCTTCGGTCTGCTCGGCAAGCGAGTTGAGAAAGGCTTGGGTCACGCGTGTCCCCGGGGAATTGAAAGGGCGGAAATTATATATCGAATGAAACCAATTGCCCCTATAATCGCCGGCCTCACTCAAAAAAATGATGTCGCCAGAGCGCCACGAGTCCGGAGAGTATTGCATGAGTTTCGTCGATCAGCCGGCTGCACGTGATAGCAGCATTCCCTACATCAACGACCTGTTCCTGGCGGAGGAAGCAGCGCTCGTAAACGAGCTTGCCGACGCCGCCGATCCCGGTGACGTGGCGCGGAAGAAAATCCAGGATACTGCGGCACAGCTGGTACGAGCTGTGCGCAGGAATGCGAAGACCGATGGTGGCATTGAGGCCTTCCTACAGCAGTACGATCTGTCGTCGGCTGAGGGCGTCCTGCTCATGTGTATTGCCGAAGCCCTGTTACGCATCCCGGATGCGGATACGGCGGATCGGCTGATCGCCGACAAAATTACCTCGGCGCAATGGAAGGAGCATCTAGGCGAGAGCGACTCGCTGTTCGTCAACGCCTCGACCTGGGGACTTATGCTGACCGGCCAGATCCTGACCCTCGATGAGTCGGCCAAGAGTAATCCGGGCAAAGTACTCGGCAACCTGGTGAGTCGCGCCGGTGAGCCCGTCGTTCGCACGGCCATGCGCCAGGCAATGAAGATCATGGGTCACCAGTTCGTCATGGGCCGGAATATCGGCGAGGCGCTGAAACGCGCGACGAAGAAGGAAAAGCTGCCGTACCGGCATTCGTTCGACATGCTGGGCGAGTCGGCGCTGATGAGCGCGGACGCGGAGCGCTACCTGGCGGCATACCATGAAGGCATCAAGGCGATCGGCGAGTCCATCGATACTCCGGCGCCCGATGTCTTCGCCGCGCCGGGAATTTCGGTCAAACTGTCGGCGCTGCACCCGCGTTACGAGTTCACGCACGAAGATCGTGTCATGAAGGAACTCGTACCCGAGGTCCTGGAGCTCGCGCAACACGCGAAACGTCTCAATATCGGCCTGACGATCGACTCGGAGGAGGCCGATCGCATGGAGATGTGGCTCAACATCTTCGAGGTGGTATACCGAAATCCCTCGTTGGACGGCTGGGATGGTTTCGGTCTTGCGGTACAGACTTACACTCGTCGCTCCCGCGATACGATAAGGTTCCTCATCGACCTGGCTACTGATGTCGGGCGCCGGATTCCTGTGCGGCTCGTCAAAGGCGCTTACTGGGACTCCGAGATCAAGCTCGCGCAGGAACGCGGTATCGAGAGTTACCCGGTATTCACGCGCAAGTCGCACTCGGACGTGTCCTACCTTGCCGCCGCGCGCCAGGCCCTTGATGCCGGTGACAAGCTGTATTGCCAGTTCGCGACACATAATGCGCACACGCTAGCCAGCGTGCTGCACTACGCGGGTTCACGTCACGACTTCGAGTTCCAGCGCCTGCATGGCATGGGCGAGGAGTTGTACGCCGAGATCGTGGACCCCGAAAAACACGATCGTCCGTGCCGCGTGTATGCTCCGGTTGGCAGCCACGAAGACTTGCTGCCGTACCTCGTACGGCGACTTCTCGAAAACGGCTCGAACACCTCGTTCGTCAATCGCATCGTCGACGAATCAATTGATGTTGAGGACATCGTCGCCGATCCGATCACGATGGTGCGCGAGCACGATTGTCAGCCGCATCCACGAATCCCGACGCCGGGCGATATCTTCCAGCCGGAGCGTGGCAATTCGGAGGGTTACAACCTTGCGGACCGCAAGGTCAGCCAGCAGCTGTTGCAGGACATGGAGTCGCTAGCGGGACGCGCGATAAAGGCTGGCCCGATTGTCTGTGGCAAACAGGTCAGCGGTGAGACGGTCGAGTCAGTCAATCCTGCCAGAACTTCCGAGATCGTCGGTACCTGTGACTTCGCGACCGAAGAGCACGTTGACCAGGCACTGGCCGCGGCATCGAAGGCGCAGATTGGATGGGATCACACGCCAGCCTCCGAACGCGCACGCATTCTCAACAAGGCCGCAGACCTGTTCGAGGAAAACGCTCCCGAACTGCTGGAACTCTGTGTTCGTGAGGCAGGCAAGATCATTCCTGATGCGATTTCCGAGTTGCGCGAAGCCGTCGATTTCCTGCGCTATTACGCAGCCCAGGCAGAACTGCATTTCGGCGAGCCTTTAGAGATGCCGGGCCCGACCGGTGAGAGGAATGTCATGGGAATGCGTGGGCGAGGAGTGTTCGTCTGTATCGCGCCGTGGAACTTCCCGCTGGCTATCTTCACCGGTATGACTTCGGCGGCGCTGGCCGCTGGTAACGCGGTGCTGGCGAAACCCGCTGAGCAGACGCCGATCATCGCATGGCGCGCGATCCAGCTGCTGCACGAAGCCGGGGTGCCGGCCGACGTGCTGCATTTCCTCCCGGGTGACGGTGCGCGTGTCGGCGGCCGTGCTGTAGCAGATCCGCGTGTCGCGGGGGTGGCGTTTACTGGTTCAACCGAAACTGCCCGCATCATTAATCAGACGCTGGCGCAGCGCGAAGGCCCGATCGGCATCCTGATTGCCGAGACCGGCGGCCAGAACGCCATGTTTGTGGACAGTTCGGCGCTGCCCGAACAGGTCGTGCACGACAGCGTTTACTCGGCGTTCAATGCTGCCGGGCAACGTTGTTCGGCATTGCGATTGCTGTGCGTACAGGAGGAGATTGAACCGCGTACGCTCGATCTCCTGAAGGGCTACATGGACGAACTCGATATTGGCGATCCAAAGCACCTGTCTACGGACGTCGGTCCTGCTATTGATGAGGAAGCGCGCGGACTCTTGCAGGCGCATGTTGACAGGATGGAGAAAGAGGCGCGCATCGTGCATCGCTGCGAGATGCCCGCCGAGACGCGCCACGGCACGTATTTCGCGCCTACCCTGATCGAGATCGACAGCATCGACCAGCTGCAACGCGAAGTGTTCGGGCCGGTCCTGCACGTCATGAAATTCAAGAGCCGCAAACTGGACGAAACCGTTGCCGCTGTGAATGCCACCGGCTACGGCCTGACGATGGGACTGCACAGCCGAATCGATTCGCGCGCGCGCGGTCTTGCGAAGGATTCAGGCGCGGGAAATATTTACATCAACCGCAACATGATCGGCGCAGTCGTCGGCGTGCAGCCATTTGGCGGCCGCGGCCTGTCGGGAACCGGTCCGAAGGCAGGCGGGCCGAATTACCTGCAGCGCTTTGGTACGGAATACACGGTTTCGAACAACATCTCTGCGGTAGGTGGCAACGCGAGTTTGCTGTCACTCGGTACCGACTGACGCTTATGGCCGCCGTCAGCATATTTGACATTTTCAAGATCGGTGTAGGCCCGTCGAGCTCGCATACCGTCGGGCCCATGAAGGCCGCGCGCGCTTTTGTCGATGAGTTGCCCGGGGATGTCTGTGCGATCAATGTCACGCTGCACGGTTCGCTCGCATGGACTGGCAAAGGCCACGCCACGGACTCGGCCGTTCTCCTGGGGCTCGCCGGCTACGAGCCTGAAACCATAGACGCTGACCGGATCGACGA
Organism: Woeseiaceae bacterium; assembly: GCA_965224725.1. Lineage (GTDB taxonomy): Bacteria > Pseudomonadota > Gammaproteobacteria > Steroidobacterales > Woeseiaceae > UBA1847. Next base: position 1,212,223 of record CBDCZZ010000002.1, on the reverse strand, counting down.
TATCCTGGCGAAGATTCGTGCCGATCATCGCATCGACGTGCCGGGTTGCGGGGAGATTGCATTCGACCCGGCAACACATCTCGTTTTCGACTTTGAAGAAGAGTTGCCGCGGCATACGAACGGCATGCGGTTTGTGGCAAAGACTGAGGATGGCAGCGTCGTCGCAGATGTCTGCTACTACTCTCTGGGCGGCGGCTTTATCGCACGTAATGACGAGCCGGAACCGAGTTCAGTCGGTGACGAACCACCGCACCCGTTTTCGACCAGTGAAGGGTTACTCGCCCAGGCGGATGCCGAAAATTGCACGATTGCCGAGCTTGTCTACGGAAACGAAGTGCACTGGCGCGCGGCGACAGAGGTGGATGCCGGCCTTGACGCAATCTGGGCTGCAATGGACGCCTGTATCGAGCGCGGCTTGCGCTGCGAGGGCGTATTGCCGGGCAATATGTCGGTGGTCAGGAGAGCAAAGAAGCTGGCGGACGCACTGTCACGACGGGGTGACCCCGAGCCTCTCGATGCGATGGAGTGGGTAAATGCCTGGGCGATCGCTGTGAACGAGGAGAATGCGTCGGGAGGACGAGTTGTGACGTCACCGACCAACGGCGCAGCCGGGATCATTCCCGCCGTACTGAAGTTTTTCGTGACCTTCGTGCCCGACGCCGATACGGTCGGGATACGTCGATTCCTGCTTACAGCGGGGGCGATCGGCGTCCTGTACAAGACGAATGCGTCAATATCCGGGGCCGAGATGGGTTGCCAGGGCGAGGTTGGCGTCGCCTGTTCCATGGCGGCTGGCGGGCTGGCTGCAGCGCTGGGCGGATCAAATGATCACGTGGAGGAGGCTGCGGAAATTGGCATGGAGCACAATCTCGGCCTGACCTGCGACCCGATTGGTGGACTCGTGCAGATTCCCTGCATCGAGCGCAATGCCATGGGGGCCGTAAAGGCGATCAACGCCGCGAAACTCGCCATGCACGGCGATGGCAGCCATAAAGTGACGCTGGACCAGGTCATCGAAACGATGCGCCAGACCGGCATCGACATGTCTACCCACTACAAGGAAACTTCGCAGGGCGGTTTGGCGGTAAACGTCCCGGAATGCTGATTTGGAATCAGTGAAATTGGGTGGATGTATACGATTACTAGCACAAAACGCTTATCTGGTTGCTAGGTGACTAACGATCAAGCTTGGGGTAGTCGTGCACGACTAATTCGCACGCTGGGCGTTCGTACAGATTCCAGTCTTCCGTTTCCAACTGCACTGAAACAACTCCGGCCGTCGGCAAATTATTGGTCAGCCCCGGTACGAGAAAGTTTGCGAAGTCGGTGAATCCCGGGTTGTGCCCAAAAATCATGATGCTGTTGAAGCCGGGATCCTGCGCAACCAGTACGTCCTGAATGTCGGTCACACTGGCCAGGTACAATTGCTCCTCGCGTTGCAGGAATTCCAGCGGATATCCAAGCTCGCCGGCGATGATCTTCGCCGTCGTCAGGGCGCGTACTGCCGGGCTCGACAGCAACAGGGAAGGGCGTATGCCGTGTTCGTGAATGCGGCGACCCATTTCGGGCGCATCGCGCTCGCCGCGCCGGTTCAGCGGCCGCTCACGGTCTGTCAGGCCGGTGTTTTTCCAGCTCGATTTCGCATGCCGAACTATTGTTAGTGTTTTCATCAGGTTATGAATTATACCTGAAATCTACATGAGGCCGGTCTGGAGCCTCGCTTCATCGGACATCATACTGACGTTCCACGGCGGGTCGAATACAAGTTCGACTTTCACGTCCGCCACTGTCGGGATAATGGCGACCTTTTCCTGGGCATCGGCAATGAGAATCGGGCCCATACCGCAGCCGGGCGCGGTCAGGGTCATGTCGATTTCGACTGCGCGCTCGCCGTTACCCAGCGAGCGGATATCGCAGCGATATACGAGGCCAAGGTTTACGATATCAACCGGAATCTCCGGGTCGTAGCAGGTACCGAGCTGCTCCCAGATAACTGCCTCGATGTCAGCATCAGTCGGATTCTCGGGCACCTCGGGCGGCTTGACCGGCTCCTTGCCCAGCGCATCGGCATCGTTACCCGAGACACGGAACAGGTTGCCTTCAACGTAAACCGTAAAGCTGCCGCCCAGCGCCTGCGTGATGAAGCCGGAGGTGCCTTCCCGCAACAACAGTTCCTCACCGGCCGGGATGATTACGGCGGTGACGTCGCGTGACAGGGAAAAGGGCTCATTCGTGTGTCCGAACATCGTGCGTTACTCGGTGGTTGCGGGGTTGGCGCTGCCGTTCAGCGCTGCGTGCAGGGCGTGCCAGGCAAGCGTGGCGCACTTGACGCGCGCCGGGTACTGGCGCACGCCGTCCAGTGCCTTCAGTCGCTCCAGGTCGACATCGGCGTCCGAATCGGCCGGGCCGTCTGTCAGTCGGCTGGTCATGGCTTCGTAATAGCGATCGGCGTCGTCCCGGCTAAGATTGCGGACTGTCTCGGTCATCAGCGATGCCGAAGCAATTGAAATCGCGCAGCCCGAGCCCTCAAACGCGCTGTTCGCGATGCGTCCGTCGGCGTCAACGGCCAGGTACAGGTGCAATTTGTCACCGCACAGCGGGTTGATGCCTTCGGCGGAGTGGGTGGCTTCCTCGAGCTTGCCGAAATTTCTCGGCGAACGCGCGTGATCGAGCACCAGCTCGCGGTACAAGGCTTCGAGGTCTTCGTCCCTGTTCACGCGAATATCGTCCGTGCCTTTTCGAGCGCGGCAACCAGGCGGTCGACGTCCTCGCGATTATTGTAGAGGCCCAGCGAGGCTCGAGCTGTTCCGGGCAGGCCAAAGCGTTCCATGACCGGCATCGCGCAGTGATGCCCGGTCCGAATCGCGACACCCTGGTGATCGAGAATCGTGCCCAGATCGTGCGGATGAATATCGTCGAGCATGAATGACTGCACGCTGGCCTGTTTCTTGGCAGTGCCAACCAGTCGAATGCCGTCGATCGTGGACAATTGCTCGACGAGATAGGCGTGTACGCCTGCTTCGTGCTCAGCGATCCGCTCCATGCCAATCGACAGCAGGTAGTCGACAGCGGCACCTAGGCCAATAACGCCGGCGATATTCGGCGTTCCTGCTTCAAACTTGTACGGAAGCTCGTTGAATACGGTCTTGTCGAGCCGTACTTCGAGGATCATGTCGCCGCCGCCCTTGTACGGCGGCATCTGCTCAAGCAGGTCCTCGCGGCCCCACAGAACGCCGGTACCGGTCGGGCCGAACATCTTGTGGCCACTGAATGCATAGAAGTCGCAGCCCAGCGCCTGCACGTCCACAGTCATATGTGGAACACCCTGCGCACCGTCAACGAGAACCGGGATATCCAGCTTCTTCGCCGCGGCAATGATGTCGGCCAGGGGGTTGATGGTGCCCAGCGCGTTGGACACGTGGCCAACGGCGAGCATTCGCACACGGTCTGTAAGCATGGATTGCAGTGCGTCGAGGTCGATGTCACCCGCGTCATCGATGGGTGCGACGATCAACTCTGCACCCGTCTGTTCGCAGACAAGCTGCCACGGAACGATGTTCGAGTGGTGCTCGAGGTGTGTAATCAACACCTGGTCACCGGCGGCCAGCTTCGGCCGGCAGAAGCTCTGCGCGACGAGGTTGACCGATTCGGTGGTACCGCTGGTCAGTACGACTTCGGCGCGGCTGCTCGCATTGATGAAGTCACGCAACCGATCGCGCGCGCCCTCGTAGGCATCGGTCGCCCGGTGACTCAGCGCATGCACGCCGCGATGCACGTTGGCATGATCCGATCTCTGGTAGCTGGCAACGGTCTCGATAACCGTCGAAGGCTGCTGCGCCGATGCCGCACTATCGAGGTAAGTCAGTGGATGACCGTTGACGTCCTGCGCAAGGGCAGGGAAGTCGGCGCGCCAGTCGAGCACAGGCGTGCTCCATGGCGAGTCCTGAATTGCGCCGCTCATGCGCCATCCTCCGCGACCATCGTCGCCAGTTTTTCTGCAACAATTGCGTCTACCGTGTCCGCGGCCGCTGCCACTGGAACTGACGCGGTAACCTGGTTGGCAAAACCGCGCGTCAGCATCTGCAGGGCTTCAGTCTCTCCGATGCCGCGTGAGCGCAGGTAGAACAGCGCGCGTTCGTCGAGCTGTCCGACTGTCGTGCCATGACTTGCGCGGACCTCGTCGGTGTAAATCTCGAGTTCGGGTTTAGCGTCGATCTCAGCATGCGGTGAGAGCAACAGGTTGTGATTCGCCTGCTCGGCGTCGGTGCCATCTGCACCTTCGTGCACAATCGCCTTACCGTTCCAGACACCGCGGCAACGTCCGCTGAGAATGCCTCGGTACTCCTGCTTCGAGACAGCCGGTCCGACTCTATGGTCGACCCTGGTGTGGTTGTCGATGTGCTGCTTGTCGGCGAGCAAAAACAGGCCGTCGAAGCGCATGCTTGCGCCGGGCGCTGCGATATCGATATCCAGTGAATTGCGAACCAGCTGTCCGCCTGTATCGACAGTCTGCATATGCAGTTCGGCGTCCTTTCCTGCAACGACCGACAATGTGCTCGTGTGCAGGTGGTGTTGTGCGCGGTTCTGAATGCGCTGGTAGGCGACATGCGAACCCGCGCCAAGGTGCAGTCCGATTACACTGTTCGCATAGTGTGCGGCGCTTCCGGACGAAACATGGTATTCGATGAACTCTGCTGCCGTATTCTCGGCAACGCTGATCTCGACGCAGGACTGCGAGGTAACCGGCGTTTCATCGGCCGAATCAATAACCAGGATCCCGATTGGCTTCTGCGGGTTTGATCTGACGTCGATTCGCACGCCGTCGACGAGCAGGGCAGCGTTCAGCTCCGCCAGCGAGTGTTCAAGCACGAACGGCGCAGATGAGTTGCTGAAGTTCTGAACCGTTACGGAGTCGTCTTCTATGTCAGGTACCAGCGGTGTGCCATTCGCGATGACGATCCAGTGCGCATCAATCGATTCGATCGCCGCAAGGATCGCACTGTCGGGCACGTCGGGCCGATCGGCACCTGCTGCAAGCCAGTGGTTGCTCGTCTCGATCGCTGGCGCCAGGTCCGTGTATTTCCAGTCTTCGTGGCGAACGGTCGGAAGTCCTTTCTCGTCGAGACTGGCGATGGCCGCCTCGCGCAGTGGCGCAAGCTCGGCAGGCAGCGCCGCCGCGACTCGCCGGAGATCGTCGATGTTCAGACGGGTGTTCACGCCTCTGCCGCCTCCTGCAGCCAGTCGTAGCCTTTCTCCTCGAGTTCGAGGGCCAGGGACTTGTCGCCGGATCGAACGATGCGTCCTTTTGAAAGGACGTGGACAAAGTCCGGCTTGATGTAATCGAGCAGGCGCTGATAGTGGGTGACGAGCACAATTGCGCGATCTTCGCTACGCAGCGCGTTGACGCCTTCAGCAACCGCTTTCAGCGCATCGATGTCGAGGCCCGAGTCCGTTTCATCGAGAATTGCGCAGTCCGGTTCGAGCATCGCCATCTGCAGAATCTCGTTGCGCTTCTTTTCGCCGCCAGAGAAGCCTTCATTGACACCGCGATTCAGGAACTTCGGATCCATGCCGAGCTCGGCCATCTTCTCGCGCGCCATTTTCAGGAATTCGAACGCATCGATCTCGCCGAGACCGGCGTGCTCGCGTTTGGCGTTCACAGCCGCCTTCAGCAGGTAGGCATTGTTTACACCCGGGATCTCAACCGGGTACTGGAATCCCAGGAAAATACCTTCACGAGCGCGTTCTTCCGGTTCGAGTTCCAACAGGTCTTCGCCTTTGTACTGAACGCTGCCACCGGTGACCTCGTAGTCGTCATGTCCGGCGATAACCTGGGCGAGGGTGCTCTTGCCCGAACCGTTCGGGCCCATGATGGCATGTACTTCGCCCGGACGGACCGTCAATGAAAGTCCGTTCAGGATGTCGTTGCCCGCAACTCGGGCCTGTAAGTTTTCAATCTGCAGCATTGTTGTGTCCTACCCGACGGCGCCTTCGAGGCTGACATTCAGCAATGCCTGCGCTTCGACGGCGAACTCCATCGGTAATTCCTTGAAGACTTCCTTGCAGAAGCCGTTCACGATCATGTTGACGGCATCCTCTTCCGAGATGCCGCGTTGCCGGCAATAAAACAGCTGGTTCGCCGAAATCTTCGACGTCGTCGCTTCGTGCTCGATTTTTGCCGACGGATTCTTGATTTCCATGTACGGAAACGTGTGCGCTCCGCAGTCCTTGCCGATCAGCAGGGAGTCGCATTGCGTGTGATTGCGTGCGTCGTGTGCCTGCGGCATGACTTTGACGAGACCGCGATACGACTGCTGCGCACGACCGGCTGAAATGCCCTTGGATACGATTGTCGAGCGGGTATTCGGCCCGATGTGGATCATCTTGGTGCCGGTATCAGCCTGCTGCAGGTTGTTGGTCACAGCGACGGAATAAAACTCACCGATCGAATTGGCGCCGCGGAGTATGCAACTCGGGTACTTCCAGGTGATTGCCGAGCCGGTTTCGACCTGGGTCCAGGAAATCTTGGAGTTGTCGCCGCGGCAGTCGCCGCGCTTGGTGACGAAATTGTAGATGCCGCCTTTGCCTTCTTCGTCCCCCGGGTACCAGTTCTGGACCGTGGAGTACTTTATCTCGGCATCCTTCAGGGCAACCAGTTCAACGACTGCTGCGTGCAGCTGGTTTTCGTCACGCATCGGTGCCGTGCAGCCTTCGAGGTAGCTCACGTAGCTGCCTTCGTCGGCGACCACAAGTGTCCGTTCGAACTGGCCTGTATTGGCAGCGTTGATACGGAAGTAGGTCGATAACTCCATAGGGCAGCGCACGCCCTTCGGGATATAGACGAACGAACCGTCAGAAAAGACTGCCGAGTTCAATGCTGCGTAGAAGTTATCGCGGCGCGGCACGACGCTGCCGAGATACTTGCGGACGAGTTCGGGATGCTCGCGAACGGCTTCGGAGAACGAGCAGAAGATCACACCGGCGTCGGAAAGTTTTTCCTTGAACGTCGTCGCGACGGAAACGCTGTCGAAAACTGCATCTACGGCAACGCCGGCGAGCTTCGCGCGCTCATGCAGTGGGATGCCGAGCTTGTCGTAGGTCTCGAGCAGTTTCGGATCGACTTCATCAAGACTCTTCGGGCGGTCCTCGTCCGACTTGGGTGCCGCGAAGTAGGAGATGTCATTGAAATCGATCGCTGGATAGTCGACATGCGCCCACTCGGGTTCGCGCATTTCAAGCCACTGCCTATACGCCTGCAGTCGCCATTCCAGCAGCCATTCCGGCTCGCGCTTGCGCGCCGAGATTGCACGGATGACATCCTCGTCCAGTCCGGGCGGCAGGCTTTCGGTGTCAATGTCCGTTACAAAGCCGTGCTCGTAGCGGCGATTGACGATGTTTTCGAGGTTTTCGGTGCTCATTTGTTTTCGCCTCCCTGTTTAACAACGACAGGTAATCCGGCAAACCGGAATGTCGGGACAGGGGAGTTGGATCTCAACAGGTCGCTCAGCGAAACCTCATCGAGCGCACGTCGAATGGCGACGTTGATGCGTTGCCAGGCGCCGCCGACGCTGCAAACGCCTTCGTGTTCGCAGTGCGAATCGCTGGCACTGCATTCGGTAATTGAAACCGGACCCTCCAGTGCATCGATCACATCGGCAGCGCTTATTTCTTCCGGGGGGCGCGCCAGCCGGTAGCCACCATTCGCACCACGAGTCGACGTTACCAGTTCGGCTCGAGCCAGCGACTTCAGCAGTTTGCTGACAGTGGGTACGGCCACGCCGGTCGCCTGGGCGACATCTGCGGCGCTGCAGACGGAGTCCTTGTTGGCCGCGAGGTGGGCGAGCAGGACCGTTCCGTAATCGGTGAGTTTGCTGATACGTAACACGGGAGATGGTGCGGTATTTCGAATAAAGGACTATTTTAGTCCTATTTAATCCCGCTGACCACACCCGGACCGGTCTACACCTGTATTTTTTTGTTTCGCCGGCAAATATCCCCGGTACAATGACGCCCGTGAGCGGGTACAGCGACAACCTGATCGAGATTCACGACCTGAAGTACTCGCGCGGCGCGCGGGTGATCTTTGAGGACCTGAACCTGACGATCAAGCGCGGCGAAGTAACTGCCCTGATGGGGCCGAGCGGCACCGGCAAGACGACCTTGTTGCGGCTCATCACACGCCAGCTCATTCCGCAGCGCGGCGCAATCTTCGTCGACGGCGTGGATATATCGACGCTGACTCAGACCGAGCTGTACCTGATGCGGCAGCGTTTCGGCATGCTGTTCCAGAACGGCGCGCTGCTGACCGATTTCAACGTATTCGAGAACGTAGCGTTCCCGCTGCGCGAGCACACCAACCTGTCAAACAGGCTGATTCGTCACATCGTCTTGACGAAACTTCACGCGGTCGGCCTGCGTGGCGCCGCCGACATGATGCCGGCGCAGCTGTCAGGTGGCATGGCACGTCGCGTGGCGCTGGCTCGTGCGATGGTCATGGATCCGGAAGTCCTGATCTACGATGAGCCATTTGTCGGGCTCGATCCCATTTCCATGGGCGTTATCGTACGCCTGGTTCGGCAGATGAACGATGCGCTTGGCATCACGAGTATCGTTGTCAGTCATGACGTGGCCGAGATCTCAACGGTCGCCGATCGCAGCTACCTGATCTCGGACGGTCGGGTTGCGGCATCCGGCAGCCCGGATGAACTGCACGCCGCAAACTCAGAACTGGTTCGCCAGTTCATGCATGGCATGGCAGATGGTCCGGTCGCATTCCATTTTGACGCGCCGAATTATGCGGAGCAGCTGCTCGGACGGGATGCCGACCAGTGACGCTGTTTCGCGATATTTACGCAACGCTGCATGAGTTTGTCCGCACCTTTGGTGCGTTCCAGATCTTCTTCCTGCGCCTGGTTCGGCATTCGCCGAAAATGCTGCTCAAGCGGCCGGCGCTTACGGTCAAACAGATCTACAACGCGGGCGCGCTGTCGCTCGTAATCATCATGGTATGCGGCTTCTTTGTCGGCGGTGTTCTCGGCCTGCTGGGTCATAACATACTGGCGCGTTTCAACGCCGAGGATGCGATTGGCACGCTGGTTGCGTTCGCATTGATCAAGCAGCTTGGCCCGGTCTTCACGGCGCTGCTGTTTGCCGGACGCGCAGGTACTGCGCTGTCGTCCGAGATCGGACTGATGAAGGCCACTGACCAGCTCTCGGCCATGGAAATGATGGCGGTAAACCCGGTCCGTCGCGTCCTGGTTCCGCGTTTCCTTGGCGGTTGCATCGCGATGCCCATGCTCGTCGCCATCTTCATTTGTGTCGGCCTGTACGGTGCGCACCTAGTGACGATCGGCTTGCTGCAGGTGGACGCCGGTGCGTTCTGGGAGCAGATGCGGTCCGCACTCGCCGCGAAAGATATCAACGAATTCCTTTTCAAGAGTGTCGCGTTTGGCATCGTGGCCAGCCTGATCGCCGTGTGGGAGGGCTATAATGCGATCCCCACCGCCGAAGGTGTGAGCCGCGCTACGACGCGGGCCGTCGTTATCACGGCGATCGCGGTACTCATTCTCAATTTCATGATCACTGCGGTGATGCTCTAGGATCCGACTATGCAACAGACGAGATCAATCGAAATCGGGACCGGCCTGTTTGTACTGCTGGGCTTGTCGGCGCTGTTCTTCCTGACAACGCAGACTACGACAGGCAGCGACTTTCGCGCCGATGAGACATTCGCGGTTGAAGCGCGCTTCGAAAACGTTGGCAGCCTGAAGGAGAGGGCGCCGGTCGCCATGTCGGGCGTGACCATCGGCCGCGTCACTGCGATCAGCTTCGATCCGGAAATGCTCGAGGCGACCGTCACGTTCGTAATCGACAGTCGCTACAACCAGATCCCGGACGACTCGGACGCCAGTATCCTGACGGCGGGGTTACTCGGCAGTCAGTACATCGGCCTGCAAGCCGGAGGCTCGGATACCTACCTTGAGGACGGAAGCGAAATCATGTTCACGCAGTCGGCGATTGTGCTCGAAAACCTGATTGGCAAGTTTCTCGTGAATGCAGGAGGTGGCAGCGATGAGTAAGCGCGTTCTTCCATCATTGGTAGCTGCCGCAACGCTCGCATTTGCCGGTGCCGCAATCGCCCAGGAAACGGATCCCAACAAGGTTGTAGAGGATGCTGTTCAGCTGCTAGCCGAGAAAATTGATGGTCGCAAGGAAGAATTGTCGAGCGATCGCGAGGCGCTGTATGCGTTTATCGACGAAATCCTGTTGCCGCGATTCGATCGCAAGTTTGCAGCTCAGGCCGTGCTGGCAAAGCACTGGCGCAGCGCGAGCGATGAGCAGAAGACGCGTTTCGTCGAGGCGTTCTACCGGACGCTGTTGCGTAAGTACGCCGACGGGCTGCTGGATTTCGAACAGAACATGGTCGAGGTCCTGCCATACAGGGGTGACGCCACCAAGAAGCGCACCAAGGTCCGCAGTATGGTCAGTCTCGAAGACGGCACCAAGGTTGCCGTCGACTATGACCTCGTGCGTCGCGAAGCCGGCTGGCTGCTGTACAACGTCACGATCGAGGGCGTCTCCTACGTCCGGAATTTTCGTGCCGAGTTCGAATCTGAAATCCGCAGCACCAGCCTTGACGCGGTGATCGAGCGTCTTGAAGGCGAGGCAGGAATCACTCCGGATGCCTGATTACAGGCTCGAAGACCTGGGCGACGGCCACTTCGCGTTATCCGGCGCGATAACGTTCGATACGGCCGAGCACATTCTCAACGCCAGCGAGGAACCGTTTGAGGCACATACTCGCCTCGAGATCGATCTCTCAGGTGTGACGGGCAGTGATTCCGCCGGACTGGCGTTGCTGCTCGAATGGGTGACATGGGCCAACCATACGGTGCGTGAAATCCGTTTTTCGGGAATGCCGGAGCGCGTTCTTGCCATTGCGACAGCGACCGAAGTCGCGGAATTACTCACGCGCGGCGAACGCTGGGCCGGGTTTATCGAAGCGCCGGACGTATAGCGCCTCTATTCCTCTTCGTCGAGGAATTCATCCAGAAAGTCATCATCCTCGGGCGGATCGCCGTCGAACACTTCGTATTCGCGATTTTGCAGGTACGACTCTCGCAACGTGATGTACGGATCCTGGGTCTCCAGGTGCTTGTCGGCCGCGAGCAGGCGATAGCGAATGTCGATGATTCGCATGACGTACAGCGGATCGCGAACAGACGCGACTTCGTAATGCCAGAGTGGGTTTGACAGCAGGTCCACAGGCAGTGCAATGGCGTCGCGCAGCGTTTCCGGGCCGAGGAAGGGCAGCATGACGTACGGCCCGTCAGGTACACCCCAGACTGCCAGGGTTTGCCCGAAATCCTCGGTGTACTTCTCCATGCCACCGGCTGTCGCGACGTCGAACAGACCGCCGATTCCAAGCGTGGAATTGAACAGGAACCGTGTCAGTTCATGGCCGCCACGCAGTGGTTTGCCCTGCAGTACATTGTTGAGCGCTGATGCCGGGGTCATCAGGTTCTCAAAAAAGTTTGAAAAGCCTTTCCTGACCGGTCGTGGCACGACCTTTGAATAACCTCGTGCTACCGGCCGCATCACGGCCTTGTCGAGTCCGGTATTGACGCTGAACAGCGTTCGATTCAGCGGCTCCCACGGATCATGCTCCACGCGCGCTTCCTCTGGAACCGTCGCGCAGCCGGATAAAGCCAGTATCGATACGATGGCAGCGAAGCGTAATGGTCGAATCATTGCGGTTACCTCCTGACCGCGGCGACTCCCGGGGCGCGACTGCTCTGCATGCGTCGCAGTTGTTCTTCTGTCATGTACTCGCGGATAAAGTCGATACGTGCTTCAAATTTGATTCGTTGTATCTCCTGGATATTCGGCAATCGCAGAGCCTGCTGCAGGTACTGGATGCCTCCGACGAGGTCGCCAATCATGAACCTGTACTCTGAAAGATAGTACAGCGCCTCGGCATTTTCACCGGCCTCACTCGCCGCTCTCGCGATCAGACGAACCTGGTCCGGCGTCGGCGGCACTGTATTCAGCAGGTCGAGCAGCAGCGCGTGCGCCCGCGCAGGCTGCCTGGCATCCAGTAGTTTTTCGGCGTAGGCGATAACAAGCGGGACGTTGCGCGGGAACAGCAAAAGCGCCTCTTCGAACGCCTCAAGGCCTTTCAGTCGCTGCCCGGAGAGGAACAGCGTGTCGCCGAGCGCGATGTGGTACGCGATGACCTTGGGGTCACGTTCCAACAGGGTCTCGATGATATCGAGTGCTTCGAAATGCCTGCCGTCACGCAGGTAGGCAAGTACCCGGCCATATCGCTCCAGGTCGTTCTGGTTCTGGTACGGGCGCCGCTCGAAGTAAGCCACGGCTTCCGGGCCGGTATCGAAACCTGCGACAAGGGAGCGAATTTTCGCAATTCCGTAACCGATCGAATCCTGGGCTCGTACCTGTTCGTATTCGCGGGCACGGTCGCGAGCTTCTGCGATACGCGTGGTAGTTACCGGGTGAGTTCGAAGGAACTCCGGCGAACGTTTGTCGGGCGCAGTGGTTATCTGGCGGGACATCACCTCGAAGAAGGATGCCATGCCGTACGGATCGAAGCCGGCATCGGCGAGTGACGCAATGCCTACACGATCGGCTTCGTGTTCATTACTGCGAGTGAAGTTGATCTGTGATTGAGCGGCTGAGCCCTGGGCCACGGCCATACCCGCCTGGATGACGTCGCCGTCGGCCCCGGCAATACCTGCGAGTAATGCGCCGAGCATTATGGCGGTCGAAAGAATGCTCTGCCGTGAGTTCGCATGAATCGCACGCGCGATGTGGCGCTGCGTTACGTGCGCAACCTCGTGTGCCAGAACGCCCGCGAGTTCGGATTCGTTCCGGGTTGCCTCCAGCAGGCCGGTGTGCACACCGATATACCCGCCGGGCAGGGCGAAGGCGTTGATGCGCGGGTCGTCGATGATGAAAAACGTAAATTCCTGGTCGCCGTCATTGGTCTGCGCGGCAATCCGGTTCCCGACTTCGTTGACGTATTCCGTCATCAGCGGGTCTTCGACAACCATGCCGCTGCTGCGAATCTGCGCCATGATCGCGCGGCCGATACGCGCCTCCTCGTTCTGCGACAGGATGGCATCGGCAAGGCTGCCCATGTCGGGCAAATTGATGTCGTCGGCGCTGGCACCGCTGACAGCGACCACGGTGGCGAGCAGGCCGGCGGTCAGGAATCGGGTAATTCGTTTGAGCATAGAGAGTCCGACTGGCACGGGCCGCGTCCGTTCCCGCTACTTCAGCGCCTTTACGGCGCCGAGGACGTCTTCGGCATGTCCCTTTACCTTGACCTTGCGCCATTCCTGGCGCAGCTTGCCTTCGGCGTCGATAAGGAAGGTGCTGCGCTCGACGCCCATGAACTTGCGTCCATAGAGCGTCTTCTCCTGGATGACGTCGAATTTCCTGCAGAGTTTCTCATCGGGATCCGAAATCAGGTCGAACGGGAAACTCTGCTTGTCACGAAACTTCTCGTGCGATGCGATGCTGTCGCGCGAGACTCCGAGAATCACGGTCTTCTGGCGGCGGAACTTCGAGTGCAGGTCGCGAAAATCCTGGCCTTCTGTCGTGCAGCCGGGCGTCGCATCCTTGGGATAAAAATAAAGGACGACATTCTGGCCGCGCAGTTCTTTCAGCTGGATCGTTTTGCCGCGCGTCGCTTCAGCCTTGAAGTCGGCTACGACTCGATTCATTCGGGGTCCGGGCATGCTGTCTCCTGTGAAAATCAGGCTTTGACGGGTTCGAGAATCGCGTCGAGGTTGAGCCGGTCGCAGACCTCGAGAAATTCTTCACGCAGCTGGGCGACGTGCACAGAGGACGGAACGTTAATCGCCATCTGCACGGCAAACATTGGTGAGCCGGTGTGCGCAGCAGCGTAGCTGCGGGTCGCTACGTCGGCGATCTCGATGTCGCGGGTTGCAAAGAAGTTGGCGAGGTTGAAGACGATGCCCTGCTGGTCGAGGCTGACGATATCGACAGCATAGGGCATACGATCCTTGCCCGGTTTGCGTTCGTCGGTTTCGCGTATTGAAATCGACAGGTCGCTCGCTGCGGCAAGCTTGTCGAGGCGCTTTTCCAGCTTGCTGAGAGTCGCCCAGTTGCCGGATACCAGCAGCAGCATCGCGAACTCTGAGCCGAGCGTGGTCATACGACTTTCCTCGATGTTGCCGTTACACGAAAGTATCACCTCGCTGAGGTCCTGAACGACACCCGTGCGGTCTGATCCAACCGCTGAAATAACAATAAGTTGTGACATCTATCTAGAATAGTCCTTACACAATAAACGGCGCTTCAATGAGTCCTTGCCAGCGCCGGACATGAACAGTAACATCGCCGCCTGATTTGTGGGAGGTTTGTTTGTGTTCAAGGGGAGTCTGGTCGCGCTGGTGACGCCGTTCGATGCCGGGAATCGGGTCGATTACGGTGCATTGAAGCGGCTGATCGACTTCCACGTTGAACAGGGATCCGACGGCCTCGTTATCGCCGGCACAACGGGCGAATCGGCAACGCTGGTCCGTGCGGAGCATATCGAGCTGATCGAGCGTTCCGTCGAGTACGCTGACGGTCGATTGCCGATTATCGCCGGTACCGGTTCGAATTCGACGGCGCAGACGATTGACCTGTCTCGTTCAGTCGACAGCCTCGGTATCGACGGAATACTGGTTGTCGTGCCGTATTACAACAAGCCCGTCCAGGAAGGGCTGTTTCAGCATTTCACGGCGGTTGCCGATGCTGTGAGCCGGCCGGTAATGATGTACAACGTGCCGGGGCGCACAGTGGCAGATATGCTGCCGGAAACGGTTGCTCGGCTGGCACAGCACGAAAACATCGTTGGGATAAAGGAAGCTACCGGGGACCTGCAACGTCTGCAGGATATCCGGGCACTCGTTACTGACGACACGTTCCGGTATTTCAGCGGCGATGACTTTACCTTGCTGCCGTTTATACAGCAGGGTGGTCATGGAGTCGTGACCGTAAGCGGCAACGTGGCGCCACGGCAGGTGGCGGAGCTTTGCAGGCTGGCGGCAGACGGTGCCGAAGCGGAGGCAGCGGCGCTGGATTCGACATTACAGCCATTGAACGAGGCTCTGTTCGTCGAGTCGAACCCGATTCCGGTAAAATGGGCGGTCAGCCGGCTCGGAATGATGGAGTCGCACATACGGTTACCGCTGACGCCGTATTCAGATGAGCATCACGAAGGGATGCTGGCGGCAATGAAGACGGCTGGTGTGGCCGGGTAAGGACAAGGAATGAAGATAGTAAAACTTCTGACTATCACGCTGCTTGCAGCCGGACTGACTGGCTGTTTCGGCAAGGGCGAGGTTCGTCTGAAATGCGACAAGCCTCGTGCGTACCAGACTGCCGTGCCGTCGAAGCGTGTTGCTGCCCCGGAAGGGCTGGATCAGCTCGACGGCCTGAAGGAAATGCCGGTACCGGAGGCGCGCACCCCGGAACAGCCGGCCAACGGTGACTGCATCGACGCGCCACCGCCCATTCGAACGCAGTAATTCAAAGTACAAAATTCCGGAGAGGTGGCTGAGTGGTTTAAGGTGCCCGCCTGGAAAGTGGGTGTACGGTGATACCGTACCGAGGGTTCGAATCCCTCCCTCTCCGCCAGAAAACAATAAGGCCCCCTAGTGGGGCCTTATTTGTTTTCGCGGTAGAGGGATGTGGATGAGAACCCTTGTTCGACAGGGGCAGCCGCGAAGCGGCAAGCCTGGGCGCGCAGCGCCTATCCCTCCCTCTCCGCCAGAAAATGAAAAAAGCCCCGTGATGCGGGGCCTTTTTTTGGTGCATTGCTGTCAGGCTAGCGATTGCGGACGCGAGTCTTGAGTACGACCTGCAGCGCATCGCCGTTGCGAATCAGGTGGGCTGATGCGCCATCAACCTCTGAGCCTGCGCCCATCATCATTACTGCATCAGGACCGGATTCGCCCGGCGCAAAGATCGCGAACTGGATGTCTGCGCATATGTTGTCGCCAGCATAGAACAGCAGGTTCGGATCCGAGCAGTAGGGGTCCAGGAAGCTCGTGATCTGCTGGAACTCTGCTTCTGAGCTCCAGCGGCCATGGTCGCGTACGACAAGGTGAACTTCAGCTTCGTCCGACGAAAATCCGCTGCCGAGGCCCATGGGGTCGGCGACGGCGACGGCATTGTCGATCGACAGCGCTACGTCGGACGGCGTCTTGTAGATCGAAGCGACCAGCGTAATCTGGCCATTCGCCTCTGTCCGGCCACCGGTCGCGTGCAGAACAGCGATTTTCGAGTCCGTATTGGGAGCGATCAGGCTCGGGTCCGGCGCTCCGAGCGCAACGGATTCAAGAAAATCAGCACCGAACACGTCAACTGGGCCACATTGTTCGATTCCGCCGGGATCTGCGTTGCAGGCGTCGGGATTGTTGAAAATTACCCACCAAAGGGTGACCGAGCGGCGTGGCGCGTTGTCCTGGTCAGCGAAAACCGGCTGGTTGCCGGCCATAAATATTGCGAGGGCCAGTGTGGCCAGAAGTACTGTCTTTTTCATCGTCATCTCTCCATCTAAAGTTGCGGTCCGCCAGGGACCTGGATCGAGAGTGACTTTGCCAACCGGGAGTCTGGTTTGAATGACTCGCCCGTGACTTTGCCGTGACTTCTTGGTGACCTTGAAGAATCAGGCGTCAAAGATGCTGCCAACACCCCACAAAAAAAGCGGCCCCGTTTTCACGGGGCCGCTTTGTGTTTGAGGACGCTGCGGTAGTGCTGCTTTGTTGTGCTATCCGTCCCTTTCTCGTCCACTCACCTTTCGGTGTGCTTCCTTGTCCGGTCCCGACAGCACTCTTGGTATCGGGCTACCTTCGGTGTAACGCCACAGCTAAGTTCCTAGTTTCTCTGTTACGTCCCTCCGGTTCCGGCATCTCCGCTTTCGCTTCGTGCTTTTCCCGGTGGCTCCACCTTTTGCGTCCACCGCCCCCGTACCTGGCAGAGGCTAGGACCTCCTTTAGCAGGGCGGTTGTCAACAAGCGAACTTGTTGGCGCGTGAGGCTAATGCCTCAGGATCGAATGTAAGCGCAAGCGCGAGAATGTCAACGCTTTCAATTGATCCTTTCAGGGGAACAAAATCACCTTCCTGATGATCCGAAAACTTAAGGCAAACACTTCAAGTAGATTCGCAGGAGCGGTGGGTCAATTTACTTCCCCGATTGCGCAAATTCGAAAGTGGCGCGCTGCTAGAATGAAGCGCGAACGCCGCTCGGACGGAGCCAGACTATGAAAAAAGCCATTATCCTGGTCACATGGGTCGCTTTGCACGGCAGCGTTGCTGCGCAGGAGGCCGACGAGGGCGAAGATCCGCTGATCCAGACGCACATGTCCGAGGCGTATCGAGGCGGCGTTTCGAAAATCGTCGTGTTGCCGACCACGGCACCTGCGGCCGGCGCGATTACAGGTAGTTATGAAAAACAGTCACTTGGCGTCCTCGGCGGTGCGGCCAAGGGCGGTAGTGTTGCCGACGGAGTAGGGACCGATATCGGCGGCATCCGCATTGGCTACCCAATTCCCATACTTCGACTGCCAGGTATGTTGCTCGGCGGTCTGGCCGGCGGGGCCCAACAGAGGCTACAGGATTTTCGCGATGCAATGACGCGTGACCTGGCCGATTCGGCTGATATGCAGCTGACCAATGACGCACTCGCCAGCGACGTGTTCTGGCAGGTACGGGGCTTAAGCGGGCTCGACCCGAAAGTATATGCACTGTCGACTCCGTTGCCGGAGGACACCCAGGCAGTGTTGTTTGTTGCACTTACCGACGTAATTATCGAAGTACAGGGGAAGGAGGCGATCGTCACGACGCAAGCCGTCGCTACGTTGCGCCAGATGCCTGAGAACAAGGACCTCTATCGTACGGTTGTGCAGTACCAGGATCGTGACACGCTGGCGAACTGGACCCGTGATGACAATGCGCTCTGGCGCATCTATGCCAATTACGCTCGTCATTACATCGGGCGCCAGATAGCCGGCGAGGTGTTTGCCCGGGTCGACGTGAATCACGAGCTTGTGCCGGCGAAATCGGGCTCGCTGCAGCCTGTGAAGAAGAATCCGTGGCACGCCGTCAGCAAAACGGCAACGCCAACTTTAGCCTGGGACCTGACGCTGCTCGGCAATGACGTTTACGGCGAGTGGTCGGCCGGGCTGCGCGCGGAAGACGTCAGCTGGGACATCGAGCTTTACGACGAGTACCAGCCGATTTACGCGGCGAGTAACCTGGCGGGGACAAGCCACACACTTGATCAGGCACTGCCCTGCAAGGCGGGTTACCGGTGGTCTGTGCGGCCAAGCTATACGGTCGACGGCACCGTTCGGATAGGTGAATGGATGCGCATGGATGGCGGCAAGACGACGAAGGACGGCTCGTCAGGGGGGGCGGCGTCGGAAGCGCCTGCTTACCTCTACGACTTCGCGCGGCTCGATCTGAAGTGCCGCGACTGACTCAGGCGTCCGGGCACTGCACGCGGTCGTCGCGGAACTGGCAGCCACGCAACTCCCAGTAGTCGGCAATCCCAAGCTCATTCAGCAGGGCAGCGAACTCCGGGTGCTCACGCAGTGGCCGCATTTCGGGAATCCACAGAATGTCGAGTTCGAACACCTCGCGCTCATTGAGTAATTTCCAGGCGATCGCCATCGCGTTGTCGACATCCTCGAACAGGGTGCGCAGGAAGACTTCGGCCCGAACATCGATCAGCTCGTCGGCAGACGCGGCGTCAATCGTGCGCAACGCCTGAGGAACCATGCCGGGATCGGCAAACGCCGCGAACACGGGATCGATCCAGTCGGTTTGCCCGCCTGTGCGACTGGCGCTGCGTACAGCGGCGACATAAGCGGCCTGAATATCCTCGTTGCGAAAATGGAACAACGCTTCGCCAAGAATATGCGTTTCCCCGGCTGCGCCCAGTTCTGCCGTTCGATCGAAGAACTGCAGTGCCGTGTTACGGTCATCGACCCACGTTGCGGCCAGAGCGACACGGCTCGTCATCACGGTTGAAGTCGGCTCCATCTCCCAGGCGAGCCTGGCATAGTCGAGCGATTCCGTAAGTCGACCGACGCCGGCGAGCATTTGCGAATACAGGTTGAAGGCGTTTGGGTCACGCGCTTCAGCTGTTGTTGCCCGACGAAACTCGCGCTCGGCGTCACCCCAGCGTTTCTGCTTGTGCAATACGAAGCCGTATACACTGCCGGCCGCGTCGCGGATGCTGCTGTCATTCGCCACACCGGCTTCGACCGTCTCAATCGCGAGCCGTCGCATTTCGGACGGGCTTGCGTCCAGATCATAAACCGGGCTGAGGGCATAGGCTTCGGCGAGCAGCAGGTGCGCGGGGCCGAAATCGGGGTCCAGCTCAATCGATTCGCGAAACAGTGCAATCGCCTGCGAAAGATTGCCGCCGTCGGCGCGACGTTCATAGAAAGACAGTGCTCGCATGTAGCGATCGTAGGCGGCCGCGTTCAGTGTTCGTGTCTGCGTGCGGACCAGGTCGGATCCCTCACCAAACAGGTGGTCACTGATGCGTTCGGCGAGAGCCTCCTGCATCGCGAATACAACTTCGATAGAACCATCGACATTGTCGGCGAGCGTGATTACGCCATCATCCTCGACCAGCTCGAAATAAACCGACAGGTCATCGGCCGTACGAAACAGCTGCGTGTTCAATAACAGGTCAGCGTCAATACGTCTCCGTATCGCTTCGTCAGTCAGGTCCGGGAAGGTAACCGAGATGTTCTTGAGCCGGACGTTAGGAAGCCGGTGCAGGGTCTGCAGGAGCTCGGCTTTGAAGCCATTGGAGAGGTACTCGTTGCCGGGGTCGCCACTGGTATTTACAACCGGCATCACGCCGATCGTGATCGTCGAGCGGGGCGCCAGTTCGACCATCGAACCGAGATAGACGCCAGCTGCCAGAACCATCGCGGCGACGCCGGCAACCAGCCAGCCTGGCCGGCGCGACACTTGCTGGTCTGTCGCCTCAGCCGGTGCCCTCGGTACGAGCGGTTCGACGGTCTCCCCGAGCCTGTAACCCTGGCGAGAAACGAGTTCGACGTAGCGGTAAGGGCGGGTGTCATTGAGGGTCTTGCGCAACTGCGAAACGACGCGATTGATCGAATCATCGCCAGTCAGGCGGTCATCCCAGATATCGCGAATCATGTCTTCGCGCGTGACCACATCTCCGCCGGCCTGTGCCAACAGCATGAGTAGCTGGAACACCTTGTGTTCCGGAGTGACTTCGCCCGACGGACCGGCAACGACGTGACGCTTTGGGTAGACAATCCAGTCACCCAGTGCGAATCCCTCGCTTAATTCTTCTTCAGTCAACACGACAGGATTTACAGCTCCCTGCAGCTCTGATCGCGATAGCTGCAGGGATTGTAACTTAATGAGGTACGAACTTTTGCGTATTCAGAATGGATCTGGTTGGGTTGAGAATCGGGTAAAGTATTGTGCTGACACGGGTGGGTGAAAATGACTGACGGCAAATCGAATACGGATACGGTTGTAGCGATGACGGGCGGCGACGAAGAGCTGGCGCGCAAACTGCCGAAAGAGAAATCCGAGTCGGCGGTGTTCGGCGAAACCAGGCACAACCCGGAAAAGATTCGCGACCTGTTCCGCCACGGCAAGTATCCCTACGACACTCGCATCCGACGGTCAGTTTACGATGCGCACAAGGAAGGCCTGCAGGTCGAGCTTCTCAAGGTGCAGAACTGGGTGAAACAGACCGGTCAGCGCATCGTCGTTATTTGCGAGGGTCGAGACGCGGCTGGCAAGGGCGGCACGATCAAGCGTTTCATGGAACACCTGAATCCGCGTGCAGCGCGCGTTGTCGCACTTGAAAAGCCGACTGACCACGAGCGTGGCCAGTGGTACTTCCAGCGCTACATCAAGCACCTGCCGACCGCGGGCGAAATCGTCTTCTTCGACCGCTCCTGGTACAACCGCGCCGGCGTCGAGCGAGTGATGGGATTCTGCGACTCGCTCGAGTACCTCGAATTCATGCGCCAGGTCCCGGATCTGGAGCGTATGCTGGCTCGCTCCGGCATCCGGCTTTTCAAATACTGGTTCTCGGTGACCAAGGAAGAGCAGGAGCGTCGCTTTGCATCGCGATCGCAGGATCCTCTCAAGCAATGGAAGCTGTCGCCGATCGATAAAGAGTCTCGTGACAAGTGGGCCGAGTACACCGAAGCCAAGGAAGCGATGTTCTTCTATACCGATACGGCCGATGCTCCCTGGACAATCATCAAGTCGGATGACAAGAAGCGGGCGCGACTGAACTGCATGCAGCATTTCCTGGCCGGGCTCGATTACCCGGATAAAGACCTGGATGTCGTGCAGGGTCCGGATCCGCTCATCGTTGGCGAGTCGGCGCAGGTCATCGAAAAAGACAGCCATCTCTGGGGTTGATCCTGCTCGAATTACGGTAGAATCGCGCTCCCACTGATTCATTCACCATTTACATCTGAGGCTATCGTGAGCAACGCAGAGCAACTCGAGAAGATCAAATCCGCCCCCGGATTCATCGCAGCACTGGACCAGAGTGGCGGCAGCACGCCAAAGGCGCTCGGACTATACGGCATCGGCGAAGATGCGTATTCAAACGACGAAGAGATGTTCACCGTTGTGCACGAGATGCGCACCCGCATCATGACCGATCCGGCCTTCGGTGGAGATCGTATCCTTGGCGCGATCCTGTTCGAAAACACGATGGACCGCGAGGTTGAGGGTCAGTCTACGGCCGGCTACCTTTGGAACGTAAAGAATGTCGTGCCGTTCCTGAAGGTCGACAAGGGGCTCGCCGACGTTGTCGACGGCGCCCAGGTTATGAACCCGATGCCGGATCTGGATGCTCTGCTTGCCAAGGCAAGCGCAGCAGGTATTTTCGGCACCAAAATGCGCTCAGTCATCAAGGAAGCGAATGAAGCGGGCATCAATGCAGTCGTCGACCAGCAGTTCGAGATTGGTCGTCGCATTGTTGCTGCCGGACTTGTGCCGATTATTGAGCCTGAGGTCGATATTCACTGCCCGGACAAAGCCGCGGCCGAAGATATGCTGCTGGCCGCGATCACGGCACACCTGGACAGTCTTGGCGCCGACGAAATCGTCATGCTCAAGCTGACCTTGCCTGAGAAAGACGGCCTGTACGATTCCTGCGTCGCCCATCCGAATGTCGCGCGCGTAGTCGCGCTCTCCGGTGGTTACGCGAGAGAAGAGGCCAACGATCGCCTTTCTCGCCAGCACGGAATGGTTGCGAGCTTCTCGCGGGCATTGTCCGAGGGCCTCAGCGCGCAGCAGTCCTCTGATGAGTTCAATGCCACGCTGAATGCATCGATTGCGAGCATCGCAGCAGCGTCTGCCACCTGATCGAAGCTTACTGGCAAGATATCAAAGGCCGCCCAAAGGGCGGCCTTTTTATTGATCGCGTCCGACGTAGGCGCCAACCAGGCCGGCAACCAGGATGGCGATATAGAACTGGCCAAACATGGCCTGCATGTAGGCAAGAACGCGAGCGGTTGCCGTGACCGGAACGATGTCACCGTAGCCGAGCGTCGTCATTGTCACGAAGCTGAAATAAAGCCACTCGCTGTCCCACGTTGAATGGGCGTTGATCTCAAATCCGGTGAACGCGCCCGGTTGGTAGAGAGTCAGCGTTGCATACGAGATAGCCCAAAGAACTCCTAGCAGAAGGTAGGCAACAACTGCACCCACAATCCGATTGGCCGTGATCTCGGTATCCAGCGCGACGCGCCGGAAGGTGAACAGGATAGCCGTGATCAGGAATCCCATCATTGAATAGTAGGAGCCATGCACGAGGAACCTTGCCTCAACGTTCGCTGCAGTCAGGTTGATGGCGATACCAGCGACCGCGAATGTCATGCCGATGCGGAACCAATTTCTGCTGCCGTAGAGGCTGATCACTCCAATGCCCAGCAGGGCAGAAAAGGAAACGATGCGTACCAGCGGTTTGCCGGTTGCGCCGAGGTCGTCAGCAATCGGGACGCCGATCAGAAACATCATCAGCGCAAGCAACAACCACTTGAAATCAGCGGCGGCGACCATGCTAGCGACAATCCCTTGGCAGCAGGTCGTACTTGATTGACGCGCTGCCGCACGTCCAGATCAGTTCTTCGCTGCCAATCGCCGGAATCATGAATAGCTGCTCCTTGGCCACGTCTTCGTGTGCCTGGTTGCTGAATTCGATTACTACACGCCCTTCGTCGACAAACATGCGTGATACGGCCGGTTCGCTCGGGACCTGCCTGTATTGTGCCTCCGAGTTATTAACCGGAAAACGGCCGTGCTCGTCAAAGAAATCCTCGACGGCCTGCATGGCTGGTTCAGCCGCCGCAACAGCTTCCCTTACTTCGATCGGTGCTGTTGTGTATGCCGCTGTTGGACCTTGACTCATGCCTTCCAGTGCTGATCTGTATGCCTGTACGGCCTGGTAAATCGTCAGCCCGAAGACCGCGTACGCGATAATTCCGAATACCCAGGCCCCTGTCGCATAGGTACCACCCCGACGTTCGGCTTCGACAACCTGGGTCTCGAGTCGCGGGCTCATCGAGCGCGCTTCGTTCACGTCAGCTTTAGCGCGGCCATAGAACAGCCGATTAGCGAACAGAGCCGGCAGGAAGAACCAGATGAACGTAATGGTGGCGGCACCCGCAACAGGATGCAGGGCTGACACCATACCGCCGACAAAAACTGCGACTATTGGCAGCAGGATCCACGAGACGGCAAACCAGCCCCAGAGACGACGATACAGAAACCACGGAGATGCGCACAGGAACGCCGGCCAGTTCCATGAGAGGATGCCGCCGCCGGCGTCAAACTTTGAGAATGCCCGCAGATAGAAATCCGGATTCTCACGTCCCAGGTACGCGACCATTAGCTGATCGGAGAGATCGGTCTCAATCTCAACCTCTGTCGCTGGTGCCGCGTACGGTGAATTCGCTTCCATGTCGCGGTAATCCTACCGCAGCCGAGGGGGAGGCACGACGCCGTTGTGTCGCAGGCCCCGAGCAGCGATAATCGCCGCCGGTCCGCGTCGGCTTCCCCGCGACGGTCAGCTGTGAACTCCGCCAGGCCCGGAAGGGAGCAACGGTAGCAGTCACACCGGGTGCCGGGGAGCAGCTGGCGCGGGCCACTTTAAGTTACACTGAACGATTCCCGCACACGGCTTTTCTGTATGAGCTACCTTGTCCTGGCCCGCAAATGGCGGCCCAAAGACTTCTCGGACACCGTCGGCCAGGAGCACGTTCTCCAGGCACTCATGAATGCACTGGAATCCGGCCGCCTGCATCACGCCTACCTGTTCACCGGCACCCGTGGTGTTGGCAAGACCACGATCGCAAGAATTCTCGCCAAGGCGCTGAACTGCGAACAGGGCGTTTCCGCGAATCCGTGCGGCGAGTGTTCGGCATGTGTCGAAATCGACGAAGGGCGTTTCGTTGACCTTATAGAAGTGGACGCTGCTTCCAAGACCAAGGTCGACGACACGCGTGACATGCTCGATAACGTGCAGTACGCGGCGGCACGCGGGCGTTACAAGGTGTACCTGATTGATGAGGTACACATGCTGTCCAAGAGTTCATTCAATGCTCTGCTCAAGACGCTCGAAGAGCCACCGGAGCACGTCAAGTTCCTGCTTGCGACGACCGACCCGCAGAAGTTGCCGGTTACGGTCTTGTCGCGATGCCTGCAGTTCAACCTGAAACGCATGACTCCGCGCCTGATAACGGACCGGCTCACACACATCTGCGAAGCCGAGGGCATCGAGGCGGAGCCCGGAGCGCTGGCGTTGCTTGCGCGCGCGGCCGACGGCAGCATGCGAGATGCATTGAGCCTGTTGGATCAGGCGATTGCCTACTGTGGCGGTTCAGTCGAAGAGGCCGCGACGGCGATGATGCTGGGAACGATTGATCGGGATCATGTAGCTCGTCTTCTGCAGCTGTTGGCCGATGGTGACGGGCGCGGACTGGTTGACGCAGTTGCCGAGATCGACGAGCAGTTCCCGGATTACGGGCGACTGCTCGACGACCTTGCTCGTGACCTGCAGAAAATTGCCGTATTCCAGGTGGTAGGCGCGAGTGATGATGAAGTCGCCGGTGAGCATATCGCTGCGTTGGCTGAATCGATGCCGGTGTCCGATGTACAGCTGTTTTACCAGGTGGCGATCATGGGGCGCCGCGACCTGCATCTCGCGCCAGACCCGCGCAGCGGCGCTGAAATGACATTGCTCAGGATGCTGGCATTTCGTCCGGCTGATGCCGCCGGATCGGTCGCACCGAGTGGTGGTGGTACCGCCAGGACTTCGTCAGCACCCAAGCCACAGGCCGAGCCGCGGGCTGTTGAGGCCGCACCGTCGGCCGCAAAGCCGCCGGCTGCTGCAGCCAGCTGGGCGGAGCCGGACTGGAATGCGTTGGTCGGGTCACTCGGGCTCAGTGGCGCAGTACGGCTCCTGGCCAGTAATTGTGCCTACCTGAAGCGTGACGGAAACACGGTACACCTGTCACTCGATCCCCGCTCGGAGTCGATGCTGACTCAGCAGCGTAAGAACCAGCTGGCAGAGAGCCTGTCCGCGCACTTCGGCGAGAAGCTCGTCGTCGACGTAGCAGTGGGCGCTTGTGAGGAGTCAGAAACGCCGTTGCAGCAGGAATCGCGCCTCGCAGATGAACGACTCGAGGCGGCCAGGCAGTCGCTGGAGCAGGACCCCAACGTACAGTCCCTCAAGAGCATGTTCGGGGCTGAAATCAAGACAGACACGATAGAGATCATCGCAGGAGACGAAGGATGAAAGGCGGAATTGGCCAGCTGATGAAGCAGGCGCAGGAGATGCAGGCCAACATGCAGAAGGCGCAGGAGGAAATGGCGTCGATAACCGTAACCGGGGAGTCGGGTGCGGGAATGGTAAAGATCCGCATGACCTGTCGTCACGAGGTGCAGGCCGTCGAGATTGATGATTCGCTGCTGGGCGATGACAAGGAAATGCTCGAGGACCTGATCGTCGCGGCGTTTAACGATTCGATCCGCAAGGTTGAGAAGACCGTGCAGGAGAAGTTCTCGGGTATGGCTGCCGGATTGAACCTGCCACCCGGCATGAAACTGCCATTCTGATTTATGGCGTTCTCTCCCCTGTTAGTCCAGCTGATTGACGGACTGCGCTGCATGCCCGGCGTGGGTCGCAAATCTGCCCAGCGCATTGCGTTTCACCTGCTCGAACGCAACCGTGATGGCGCGTCCACGCTGTCCAAAGCGCTGCGGGAAGCCGTAGAGGGCATCGGGCATTGTTCCCGTTGCCGTATGTTCACTGAAGACGAGCTGTGCGCAATCTGTTCGGCGGGCGGTAGAGATACAACTCAGGTCTGCGTCGTCGAATCACCGGCCGACGTTATGGCGCTCGAAGACGCCACGGGCTATCGCGGACTGTATTTCGTATTGATGGGCCACTTGTCGCCGCTCGACGGTATCGGACCGGATGAACTCGGGCTCGAGCGACTGGAAGCCTGGCTGGCCGAGGGTGAAATCGAAGAGATGATCATAGCGACGAATCCGACGGTAGAGGGTGACGCGACGGCTCATTATCTTGCCGACGTCGCCGCACGGCACTCGGTGACTGCCAGTCGCATTGCCCACGGTGTTCCGCTCGGCGGAGAACTTGAATACGTTGACGGCGGAACGCTCTCTCATGCGTTTTACGGCCGTCGCGCAGTTGATCAGGAGGCGTAATGTCCGACTGTCTGTTTTGCAAGATTCTGGCAGGTGAGATCCCGGCCGATATCGTTTACGAATCGGAGACCGCGGTAGCGTTCCGCGATATCAATCCGCAGGCGCCGACGCACGTGCTGATCATTCCGCGCAAGCATATCTCGACCATCAACGACATTACCGCTGACGATGAGTCGATCGTCGGCAGCCTGTATTCGGCGGCGCGGGAGATCGCTGCGCAGGAAGGCCTGGCAGATGAGGGCTACCGAGCGGTTATGAATTGCAATGAAGCAGCAGGGCAGACTGTGTTCCACATTCACCTGCACCTTATCGGCGGACGCCAGCTCACCTGGCCGCCAGGTTAATACTCAGTAATTTCCTTCGGTGAGCCGGCGCGTCAAATTGACCAGGCGGCGGAAACTCTCATAGCGTCGTTCAGCAATCGCCCCGGATTCAACTGCGTCTTTCACCGCGCATCCGGGCTCTCGCAAATGACGGCAATTGGCGAAGCGGCAGGACTGCGCGGCAGCCGCGATTTCGCGATAACCGAGTGCCGCGTCGATGCTGTCGTCCAGCGACGGTGCATAGTCTCGAACGCCCGGTGAATCAATGACTTGCGCGTTGTTATTAAAGTGAATCATGACTGAATTCACCGTGGTGTGACGACCCTCACCGGTCTTGCCGGAAATATGCCCGGTCTTCTGCCGGGCGTTGTCGCTGAGACCATTGATCAGGCTGGATTTGCCGACGCCGGACTGCCCGACGAAGATGGCCGTGGAGTCGGCGAGCACGCCATACAGCGCGTCGAGTCCGCGACCGTTTTCGGCGCTTGCGCTGATTACCGGCAAGCCAATATCGCGGTAATCGTCGAGCTCCGGAATCTCGATATCGTGGCCGTCGAGCAGGTCATCCTTGTTGAATACGACGACTGCGTTTGCCGACATGAGCTCTGCTGCACACAGGTACCTGTCGACAACAAACCAGTCCGCTACCGGCGCTGCCGCAGCTACGACGACCAGTACGTCGACGTTAGCGGCAAGCACTTCTGCCTTGCCTTTCTGGTTTGGCCGGGTCAGTTCGTTGTGTCGTGAAAGGACCCTGGTTATCAGCCAGTCCGATTCATTTTCAATCGGCTCGGCTTCAACCCGGTCGCCACATACCGGGCGCAGCCGCTTGCCCTTGATGCGGGCATCAACGTCAGTGCCATCCGCGCGGCGCAGGCGCATGCGGCGGCTGTAGGTCGCTGTGACAAGGGCTGTTTCCACCCTGAAAGTATGCCGACATGCGGCGCGCATTAGTACCGGTGCCGTGTAAACTACGGCGTGCCAATTTGCGAGGGAGCAAACATGCCCGATACGACGCCGGACCCGGCAAGCAACCTGATATGGATCGATCTGGAGATGACCGGGCTCTGCACGCAGACGGACACGATTATCGAGATCGCAACGATCGTCACTGACAAGCATCTCAATGAGCTTGCTGAAGGCCCCGTATTCGCGATTTCACAGACTCGAGAAACGATGGATGCCATGGACGAGTGGAACACTCGTCAACATGGCGGCTCAGGCCTGACAGAGCGGGTTCTTGCAAGCGATACCTGCGCAGGGGAAGCGCAGCAGGCCACGCTCGAATTCCTGGCAAAGTGGGTAACGGAAGGGGCGTCGCCGATGTGCGGCAACAGCATCTGCCAGGATCGCCGTTTTCTCGCCCGAGAGATGCCGGACCTGGAGCGTTATTTCCACTACCGGAATCTCGACGTCAGTACGCTGAAGATCCTCGCCCAGCACTGGGCGCCTGAAGTGGCAGGCGGATTCAACAAGGAATCCGCGCATACGGCGCTGTCTGATATTCGCGATTCAATCGAGGAGTTGCGCTGGTACCGGGAAAACCTGCTTGACGCCGACGCAATTGCCAGTGCCGGATAAACCCTTTGCGGACTACGCTGCTCGCAACGCAGCGCCGATTCTCGAAGTCCTGAGCATCGAGTTCGCCAACGCGCGCCAGGTTCTCGAAATCGGTTCCGGTACGGGCCAGCACGGTGCAGCATTTGTTGAAGCGCTGACTGACTTGACCTGGCAAACCAGCGACCTGGATGAGAACCACGATGGCATCAAAGCCTGGGTCGCTCACGCTGACAACGAGCGCCTGTTGCCTCCGCTCAGTCTGGATGTGCGCACCGCAAGCGTCCCGGAAACGGCTTACGACGGCGTGTTTTCGGCCAATACCGCGCACATCATGAGCATTGAAGCGGTGTGCCGCACGTTTGAGCTTATTGGCGCCACTTTGCGCGACGCTGGCATATTCTGCCTGTACGGTCCGTTTCGAATCGATGGCGAATTCAATACCGAAAGTAATGCCGCGTTTGACCGGACGCTGCGTGGCCGCGACCCGGATATGGGAATCCGGGATCTGGAGACGCTCGATAAGTACGGGCGCGATAACGATATGACACGGCGGCGGCTGTATGCGATGCCCGCCAACAACAATATAGCCGTGTGGAGGAGGGACGCACGATGACGACACATACGGGTGGATGCCACTGCGGAGCGGTCAGATTCGAGATCGAGGCGCCGGCAGATATTTCGGCATCAGACTGCAATTGCAGCATCTGTGCGAAGGCGGGGTTCCTGCACTTGTTCGTATCCCGCAAGAACTTTCGGTTGCTGTCCGGCGAGGAAGACCTCACGACTTATACCTTCAACACCGGCGTCGCGAAACACACGTTTTGCAGCCACTGCGGCGTAAAGTCTTTTTATGTGCCGCGATCACACCCGGATGGCTATAGCGTGAACGTGCGTTGCCTCGATCCGGAGACGATTGATTCTATTGACATAACGCCATTCGACGGCCGCAACTGGGAGCAGAACGTCTCCGAACTGTCGCCGATAAGCGACTGATTTAACTCATTTTTGACTGGCAGGAAGTTTGGCCTTCGCATATAGTTCGGCCATGATGAAAACGATCCTCCGCCTACTTCCATTGCTGCTCGCGGGCAGCTTCGCGCAGGCAGAACCTGCCTGGGTTACCGACCAGTTTGAGATCACACTGCGTTCGGGTCCCAGTACCCAGAACCAGATCCAGCTCATGGTTGGCAGTGGCATGCGTCTTGAGGTTCTCGAGCAGGATGCCGAGACGGGCTATTCGCTGGTACGCACGCCGGGTGGCACCGAGGGCTACGTGTTGACGCGTTACCTGATGTCCGAGGCAAGCGCGCGTGAGCAGCTCGAAAATCTCACCAGCCAGCTGACCAGCGCCAACTCGCGCGGCAGTTCGCTGGATTCGCAGCTGACGGCAATTCGCGGCGAACATGAGTCAGCAAACCGGCAGATTGCGACGCTGGAAAGCGAGAAGGCCGCGGTTGAGCAGGAGCTCGCGGAGATCAAGAGAACAGCCGCCAATGTCCTGGGCGTGAATGAACAGAACAAGACCTTGATGGCTGACCTGGCCGACGCGCAGATTCGCGCGGACACGCTGGAAGAAGAGAATCGCCAGCTAATGGGCCAGACGACGCGCTACTGGTTCATGTCCGGAGCACTGGTGCTGCTGGTCGGAATCATCCTTGGAATCTGGCTGCCGCGAATTCGCTGGCAGAGACGCTCTCGCTACGATCGATTCTAGTCGACGGTTTCGCCGGCCAGGAACATCCAGGTTTCGATTACGGTATCGGGATTCAGCGACATTGACTCGATGCCCTGATCGAGGAGCCAGCGCGCAAGGTCGGCGTGATCCGAAGGCCCCTGACCACAGATGCCAATGTACTTGCCCTGTTCCTTGCATGCCTTGATGGTCATGGCAAGCAGCGCTTTGACCGCGTCATCCCGCTCATCGAATGTATCGGCGATCAGTGCCGAGTCGCGGTCCAGGCCAAGTGTCAGCTGCGTCATGTCATTCGAACCGATCGACATGCCGTCGAAGTGCTCAAGGTACTGATCAGCGAGCAGGGCATTTGTGGGCAGTTCCGACATCATGATGACCTTGAGATCATCCTTACCGCGCTCGAGGCCGTTCTCTGCCATCACGGCGATGACATCCTTTGCCTGCTGCACTGTGCGCACGAACGGAATCATGATCTGCACGTTCTTCAGGCCCATGTCATTGCGGACGCGACGCAGCGCTTCACACTCGAGATCGAAACACGGCCGGAAGCTCTCAGATACATAACGTGCAGCACCACGGAAGCCGAGCATCGGGTTTTCTTCGTCGGGCTCGTAGATGTCGCCGCCGATCAGGTTGGCATACTCGTTCGACTTGAAGTCCGACATGCGTACGATCACAGGTTCGGGCGCGAACGCTGCCGCAATCGTTGCGACGCCTTCCGCCAGTTTGTCGACGAAGAATCCAACTGGATCGTCATAACCGGCCATTTGGTCGTCGACGGCCGCCTTTGTGTTGTCGTCAATCGAGTCGTACTCAAGCAGCGCCTGCGGGTGCACGCCGATCATGCGATTGATGATGAACTCGAGGCGTGCAAGACCGACACCGCGATTCGGAATATTGGCAAAATCGAAAGCGCGGTCCGGGTTGCCGACATTCATCATGATCTTTACCGGAATGTCCGGCAGTGAATCGAGTTCGATCTGCGTCTGCTCAAAATCGAGCTGGCCGTCGTACACGAAACCTTCATCGCCCTCGGCACAGCTGACCGTAACGTCGGTACCGTCCGAAATCTTGTCGGTAGCGTCACCGCAACCGACAACAGCCGGGATGCCCAGTTCGCGCGCGATAATGGCGGCGTGACAGGTACGACCGCCACGATTGGTGACAATCGCCGATGCGCGTTTCATGACCGGTTCCCAGTCAGGATCGGTCATATCGGAGACCAGGACGTCACCCGCCTGCACTCGATTCATCTCGGACACATGACGAATGACTTTCGCCGTGCCGCTACCAATTTTCTGGCCAATACTGCGACCGGAAGTGATGACATCCGAACGACCCTTGAGCGTGTAGCGCTGGATCGTGCGACCGCTGCGACTCTGTACCGTCTCGGGTCGCGCCTGCAGGATGTAGAGTTTGCCGTCGTTGCCGTCCTTACCCCATTCGATATCCATCGGGCGCTGGTAGTGCTTCTCGATTGTGACTGCCATCTTCGAAAGCTCGACGACTTCGTCGTCGCTCAGCGAGAAGCGGCTGCTGTCAGCTTCGTCCACGTCGACCGTGTCGACGGTCTTGCCCGGCTCGGGATTCTTGCTGTAGACCATCTTGATGGCTTTACTGCCCAGGTTCTTTCGCAGGACCGCACGATCACCATTCTCCAGTGCCGGCTTGTACACGTAGAACTCATCGGGATTCACAGCGCCCTGAACCACAGTTTCGCCGAGACCGTACGACGCCGTGACGAATACTGCATCGCGAAACCCGGACTCAGTGTCCAGGGTGAAAATGACGCCGGCCGCACCGATATCACTGCGGACCATTGTCTGGATCCCGGCCGACAGCGCGACCTGGCTGTGGTCAAAACCCTGGTGTACGCGATAGGCGATGGCCCGGTCGTTAAACAGCGAAGCGAACACCTGGTGCATCGCGTTGATGACGTTGTCGAGACCATTGATGTTCAGGAAGGTTTCCTGCTGGCCGGCAAACGACGCGTCGGGAAGGTCTTCGGCGGTAGCCGACGAACGCACGGCTACCGTAATGTCATTGCCGTCGCTCATCTCTGCCCAGGCCACTTCGATAGCCTGCTGCAGTTTTTCTGGCAGGGGTTGCTCAAGGATCCAGGTGCGAATCTGGCTGCCGGCTGATGTCAGCGCGTCAATGTCATCAACATTAAGTCCGTCCAGCAGCGAGTTGATGCGCCCGTCGAGCCCGTCTTCCTTCAGGAATTCGCGATACGCGGCTGCTGTCGTCGCAAATCCGCCGGGTACCGTGACGCCCAGCCCCGCGAGGTTGCTGATCATTTCACCGAGAGAGGCATTCTTGCCGCCGACAGTTTCGACATCATTCATGCCAAGCTCTGAGAGCTTGATGACGTAAGGATCCAAGTAGTTACTCCCTTGTGTTCCGATGCAGGACGTGGACAATCCCACGGATGACTGAACGCACTGTATTTTTTCTCTCGGACCAGACCGGTGTGACTGCGGAAACGCTTGGACACAGTCTGATTACACAGTTTTCCGGACAGCAATTTCGGCAAACGACTTTGCCATTTATAGATACTGAAGACAAGGCGAGGGAAGCGGTGCGGACAATCGATGCTGCAGCGGAAACCAGTGCGCTGAAACCGATCGTATTTTCGACTCTCGTGCATGCCGAGCATCGCAATATCGTGCGCAAAGCGAACGGTCTGTACATGGATATTTTCGATGCGTTTTTAGACCCGTTGGCAGAAGAGCTCGATGAGCAGCCAATGTTCGAGCCCGGCCGTGCACATGGCATGAGCGACATCGACGCCTACATGAAACGCATCGAGGCCACCAACTTCGCCCTGGCGAACGATGACGGCGGTGTAAGCCGCAACTACGATGTTGCCGACGTCATCCTGGTGGGCGTATCTCGCTCCGGCAAGACGCCGACCTGCCTGTACCTGGCGTTGCAGTATGGCGTTTATGCGGCCAACTACCCGTTGACCGATGATGAATTCGAATCGGGACGGCTGCCGGAGTTCCTGGTGCAGCAGAAGCAGAAACTCTACGGGCTGATGATCGCACCGGACAGGCTGGTACAGATTCGCAAGGAGCGTCGTCCGATGGGGCGCTATTCGTCAGCGCAGCAAGTGCGTTTTGAGCTGCGTGAGACGGAGAAGCTGTTCCGTCGCTATGGAGTTCCGCACGTGGATACGACGGAATTCTCGATCGAGGAAATATCGAGCAGAATCCTCGATAGTACAGGGGTAGAGCGCCGAGTTCGACCCTGATATTGGCCGTCGCCGGCTGCTATATTGGGCCCATGTTGCTCGACTCACAACTCGTTCCCGAAACCATCGTCAAGCCACGCAGCTTCGTCGGCCTGATGGCGCTCTACGAGAGCAACTACCTGCGGCTGCTGCGTCTCATTCCGGAGATCCGCGAGATCGACGGATGCTATCGATCCACGGTGGCGGGAGACTGTGACCTGCATGTCGAAATCCTCGAGCGGTCCCGTTACACGGTCACTCTGTCATTGACGTATCACCTTGCGACTGAGGATGGTGTGCTGATAGACCCTGACATGACAGTGCGGCTGTACCTGGATGGCGAGCAGGCGGAAGCCATGTCGATCGGGCAATCCGACCGCGAGCGGAGCAACACAATCCTGAATCGACTGATCCGCGAACACCGGGCAGAGCTGGACCGACGCTGGCGCCGCAATATCATCCTCAACAAGTGGCTCGACTACCTGAGCGAGCAGGGGCACCTGGTTCTCGACAGGTAGCTCGTCGCGTTCGCCCGAGCCGGGCTCTCAGAACTGTCGATTCCGTCGATGTTTCCCGTCTGATCAATTGCCATTATTGGCGTTCTGTCCGGTGCATACCGGGCGCCGGATGTTATGTAAAGAACGCAATGGTTTCGAACATCACAGACCTGTTCAAGCCGGCTTCCGAGGAGCCGGAGGGGCAGGACAACGAGAAGCTGCACGACCTTTACTGGAACCGTGCCGAACTCAAGAAAGAGTTCGCGGCGCTCCGTGAGGAGAAGTACCGCCTTAAGGAACGAGTGGAGCAAGAAAAGGGTGCAACCGCGCGCGTTCAGCAGAAGATGAACCACCTGGAAAGTCTGCTGCTCGATCGCGACTGGGTACACAACGTCGTGGTGTTCTACCAGTTCCGGCGCCTGGCCGCCCATTGTCATGCCAAGTTGCAGCGCTTCGCCGAGGAGCTTAAGCAACAACGCGAGAAACGCATCCACGGCAAGGTGCTCGAAGCATGGAAAGAGCAGGTCGAAGAGGAAGTTGCGGTTATCGAGGCTCACGTGGGTGAGATTCGCCTGCAGACGCAACTGCTTGAGGATCAGCTCGTAGCGGAACGCCACAAGGTCTCAACGATGGGGAGAGTGGCGAAGATGATGCGCGGCAAGGCGCTGGAGGCCGATCTGGATACACTGGCAGCACGAGTTGAACAGGGCCAGGATAAGGAAAGGCAGCTGCTGAGCGAACTGGAAACTGCCAGGAACCAGGAGCCGCCCAGCCACCAGGGCCTGGACATTGCCACCAAGCGCTCGATTAACTACATGATTCTTTCTTTCGCCCAGCAACTGTTCGTGCATTTTTCGGATGACAATCTCGCTGAGCTGGCGCGGGAGTCGAGCGAAAAGAGCGTTGGCGCCGTCAATTACGGCAGCAAATCGGACTGCGACGAACTGATTGAGTTACTGGAGCGTCGCTGGGAGTCTGCGGACAAGCTGGTCGACTCTCCGGACATCCTCAAGCGCCGGGCAGAACTTATCGCTAAGCACGCGATATTCAGGGCCGAGGACGACGCAGTACCGGTGCCTGGTTCCGTTGCGACGCTGTACATCATTCACGCAAACGGCACGGTCCGCGAGCGGGATGCCAACCTGCTCGGCGAGAATTTCTTTGGGGTTGCCAGGGTCTTGAGCCGCTAGGCTCAAAATCAGATATCGCGGCGGAACATCTGCTTGCGGAAGTGAATCAGACGATCGTCAGATACTCCGGGAAGGCGGGCATTGATTAATGCGGGTTCCGGCTCTTCCGGCTGCGCCTCGGTTTCTTCTTCTGCTTCGAAAGCATCACGAATTGCGGCTTCAGCCAGCGGTTCCAGCGTCCGTGCCCGGATCAGGATGTCCTTGCCCTCGGCCGTTTCAGCCGCGAGCTCGGTATCAGATGCTTCGTGATTGATGATCTCGACAGCCAGCGCTTCGACGTGAATGTCCAGATCGGGGTTATCGGCTTCGCTGCACAGGACGTGCTGAGGTGCTGCACCAACGGCGGGGCCTGCAAGCATAAGCCCTGCAGCTAGTACGGCAATCCTTTTTGTTCCTGCCATATCCCCTCCGAATTATCGTTGCCGCGGTCACGCAGCTTTCGGTGTTATAGTCGAGTATAACACCTGATCTTCGAGGTGCAAGCCCGCTTAGTGCGAATTGCGCGCTGTCGTTTCGGGCGTGACGATCACCTCCCGCATGATGGCGAGGTCGGTAACAATCTTGGACGCCTGGTCAAGTTCGACATCCGGGAATTCTTCACTTTCGATGTCATCCAGCGACTCAACCGGCTCCAGTCCTACCGCATCGCGGCGGGCATTCTCGATCTCCAGGGCTTTCTGCAGCTGCTGATCTCGCTCGCTGCGCCGTGTGTTGATGTTGAGCGAAATCGTCTTCTGGTCACGTGCCTCTTCGGCGACCTGGATGCGGCTGACCTGGTACTGGAAGTTGGGATCACTCTTCGCGCGTTCCGAATGACTGCTCAGCAGCGACTCGATTTCCGAACCCTGAGGTGCGTCGGGACGGAAAGACGTGGTGTCGATCGTGTCCCATGGGAGAGCGTTGTCGCGTGCACTTTCCCCGAAAACAGAATGGTCAACGGCAGACGGCAGGGCGATGTCGGGATGCACACCGCGGTGCTGGGTGCTTTCACCGGTAACCCGGTAATACTTGCCGACTGTAAGCGTCAGCTGACCGAGTCCTTTATCGCCTTCGATGCGGAAGTACTGGTCGAGCGAGTACAGGTTCTGCACAGTACCCTTGCCGTAAGTCTGCTGGCCGACGATAACGCCGCGGTTATAGTCCTGGATAGCGCCGGCAAAAATCTCTGACGCGGAAGCACTGAATCGGTCGACCAGAACTACGAGCGGGCCGTCCCAGGCTACCCGGGCGACCGGGTCCGGGTCGTCGAGTCTCTGTGGTGGGCTGCGACGCGTATCAATGTCGTCGCGGAACTGAACAATCGGGCCGTTGGCGATAAACAGGCCGGATAGCGCAGTCGCTTCCTGCAGGTGACCGCCGCTGTTGCCACGAAGGTCGACGATAAGACCGTCAATCCCTTCATCTTCCAGCTCGGTAATGAGTTTCTTGACGTCCTTCGTGACGCTGGTGAAATCGAGCTCACCCTGTGTCAATGCACGGTAGTCACGGTAGAAGGCCGGAACGTCAACGACCCCAATGGTCCAGTCGCGCCCCTCGCGCGGCACTGTGATGACTTCGCTTTTCGCCGCCTGCTCTTCGAGCTTCACGGGGCCACGTGTCAGCGAGACAATCTCCCGCGGGCTGCCCGGAATGGAGTTCGCAGGAATAATCTGCAGTCTGACTTCAGATGCCTCGGGTCCGCGGATCAGGTCGACTACGTCGTCAAGGCGCCAGCCGAGTACATCGATCATCTCGCCTTCGGGTCCCTGGGCAACGCCGGTGATCTTGTCATCGCGCTGCAGCGTACCGTCATGGAATGCCGGGCCGCCGCGAATGATATTCACGATTTTGACGTATTCGTCTTCCGTTACCAGGGATGCGCCAATACCGACGTAGGACAGGCTCATCTGGATGCGCTGCTCGTCAGCATTGCGAGGTGACATGTAGGTGGAATGCGGATCGATCGTGCGGGCAAATGAGCTCATGTAACGCTCGAACACATCGTCGCTCTTGATCTGGCCGAGGCGGCGCAGGTAGCTGTTGTAACGCTTGCTGAGGACCTCCTGGATCTTCTCCCAGGGCTCGTTCTCGAGGGCCATGCCAAGCGCGTCGTTGACGACGCGCTGACGCCAGATCTCATCCAGCTCATCGGTCGAAGTGGCCCAAGGTGCCTCGGTCCGGTCGATCTGGAATTCGGCATCAGTCTCGTAATCCGGTTCGACCTCGAGTTGTGTCAGCGCGAATCGCATGCGCTCGCGCTGACGAGTCAGGAATACCTCGTAGATCTCGAATGCCGGTTCGAGCGGGCGGTGCCGGATAATATCGTCATGTATGTAGCGGTAGCGCTCGAAATACTCGATATCGCTCGCCAGCAAGTACATGCGATTGCGGTCGAGGTTTTCGAGATAGTTGTCGTGAACGACAGATGAAAGATCGTTATCGATCGACACCTGGTTGTAGTGTCGTTTCTCGATGAAATCGGCGACCATCTGGCCGATGCTTTCGTGTCTCTGGTCCGGTATCAGCAGCTCGGGCTCTGATATGTCCGGCGTCGCCCCGGGGTTGCTCAGGGCGGGCAGCGAAATCAGCGCCAGCAGCGTGATCGCCAGGCCTCGTAGTCTTCGGTATTGCAGGTCTTTCAAATGCATTCTCCAGCACGATACGCAAAGGTTTTGCGACCGCTTCATTTGGGCTAGGCTAAGGGCCCAGCGCCCTCGGATCAAGGGCACATTCGCCATAATTCACTGTTAAATCGCGGTTTTATAACCGCCCCGGACTGCCCATGCGACCACTCAGCGCCGTTACCCTGATCATTCTGGGTTCATCGACCGCCATCAGCATCAGTCTTGCTGCGGTTCTGCTCATCGTGCTGGTTCTGGGCGACGAGTATGCACGGCTGCAGAATGAATTCGGTCCACTGTTGCGCAGTCTTGCCATCTTCATAGGTATGACCGCCATTTCGGCAGTGAGTTTCTATTCAGCCATAAAGATGCTGAGCTGGCGCTTTTGGTCGCAGGCGCTGATGTGGTCCGGGGTGATCGGAGTCGGGCTTTACTACTGGCCCTGAGAGGATTTCGCGGCAAACGGCGAGCGAAATCCGCGCTTGCGCCGCCGTCGCATGCGCGATTGCAGCTCCTTGCGCCGGTTTTCCAGCCAACCCTCACGGCTAACGTTGGCGCCGCCGCCGTTCTCGGCCGTCAGGCGATCCCGGTACGCACAGAAGTCCTCATACGCTTCGATCTCGTGTTTCAGCTCGCGAACCACGAGCTCGATCATGATCGCGTCGTCCAGAAATCCCAGCCCCGGAATATGATCCGGAATCAGGTCTTCGGGTTCAGCGAAATAGGCGAGGGCGTTGAGGACTCGCTTTGCTTCCTGGTGAGGCAGGCGCCACTCGATATCGGACAGCATCTGAATCATCAGTCGCAAGCGATGGAGGCGCTCGACAATGAATCCGGGTGCCGTTGCTTCTTCGATGTTCGCGAGTAGTTCTTCGGCGGCTGCGACAATATCTTCGGGCGCCATTCTGGAGGCGGCCTGGCGGGCCTCCTGCATGATCAGGCGGAAATGACGAAGATCGTCTTCCCCGAGTTCAAATGTAATGCGCAACGGCGTGCTCTCCGTGAATGACGGAAAGCAGACTAACACGGTGGAATTTACTTGCGGAAGCGGGTGTCCCAGTTTCGGGAACGATCGAAGCCGCCGGTGTTGTAGGGATCGATGCCGGTTTCCTCTCCGGAATCAACGAGCGAGTCGTCGAGGATCTTGAGCGTCTCGTGGGTACCGGTGTCTTCGCGCACGTATTTGTTGCGAATCAGGACATTCTTGCCAGGCCCGAGACTTTCGATTTCACCGGACATGTCTTCGAATTCGTCGCTTTCTCCCTGCGGTGCCGACTCAATTGCACGCTGCGCACGCATACTCGTCCGCACATGAGGCTGCGGCGCTTCCGGAGTTTCATCCGAGAAACGGGATTTCAGCCAGTTGAAGAGCTTGTCGATCATAGTCCTTGAGTGCCGCAGAAACGTAGTAAATCTATAGACGAACCCGGCCGCGAAAAGGTTTCACGGTCCGCCGCTATTTTACAAAGTACAGGCGGGAAACAGCGCAGTTTCTGGCAAAACTGTGATCCTGTTCACATTTTTTCAAACTGGAAAAATTTTACTCAGCAGGCGCCGATTTGCGCCAGGCGTAGGCCATAAGTCGCAGCGCCTGAACGCCCAGCCATGGCGATAACATCAGGAACCAGGCGTAAAAATCACCGCTGCGCAAGCGTGATGAAATATCACCGTAAAAGTCAGCAAAACCATGACCGGCGTAGGCGCCGAATACCAGCTGGCCAACCTTGTAAATAGCGATTGGAAGAACGACGAGTCCGAGCAGAAGCAGGGCAGTCAGAAGGCCAATTTCACGGGTTGCGATGCGTCTCAGCGCCTGTTTTTCCACGGGTTCACGCGACTTTCCGAAAGGGACGGTATCGTTGCCCAGCGGGCAGGATTCGTCAACCTCTGCGGCGCCGATGCCAGACGAGGGCGCCGAAATGGACGCAGGCCGCGGAAAACAGCAGGTAATGCGGCAGGACCCAGAACCAGTCGGATATGTAGAGCGTGGCCAGAAAAGCCGCGACGCCGGCTCCAAGATAGAAGTATGGCAGCGCGTTGTAGAGCAGTTTCGGCAACCAGATCTTGCGCGAGGCGAACCTGTCTGCGTCCCGCGTCATCTCCTGGGTTTCTGTCAGCGCTGCGGGTTTTTCGGCTGCATTGCTCAGCATTGTCGCGTCCACATTCCCTGTAGGACGATCCAGCTTAGTCGGAGATAGGGGCTGAGTCCGTGAATGAACTCACAGTTCCCGACTAGTCGCGCTTGGGGCGTTCCTCGTAGCGGAAGCGGGCGTTGCCAATCAGTACGTCGTCGCCGTCCGTCAGAAAGTGTTCCTTGACCCGGGTTTCATTGACGTAGACGCCGTTTTTGCTGCCCCAGTCGATTATCCGTGTAACGTCCCGGTCGGTTTGTACAACAGCGTGCCGCCGCGATACGTACGCTGCGTTAAGTTGAATGTCGTTATCCTCGGTGCGGCCGATAGTGAGACGATCCTTGAACAGCGGGAAGCGCAGCTCCTGGCCGTCGACAGCACCTACCAGCAATCGCGTCATCCTTTCGCCCGGGGGGCGGGATACATCATCGATACGTTCGGTAATGCGGTCGTCGATATCGTGGATGACATCCTCGATCTCGCCAATCGACTGGATCTGTTCGCTGCGCTTTGCGAGCTCGGCGAGCAACACTGTTATCGCCTCGCTCTTGGTATTGAGCTTCTGCTGGTAGCTTTCCACCTCGACGGTCAGTTTGCGCATTTCTTTTTGCAGTGAAGTGATTTCGGACGCGGATTTCTCCTCATTGTCCTGCAGCATCTGTTCGAGTTCCTGCTTGAAACCACGTGCATCGACGAGATCGGACGCCAGCTGGCTGTTGACCTGTTCCTTCTCAACGATCGTTTCCTGTGCCTCGCCCAGTTCAAACCGAACCATGCGAATTTCCTCTGCATGACGTTCGGCGACCTGCGCCAGCTGCGTGTTCAGGTCATCAATGCTTGCATCACCGGCTGCGATTTTCTGCTGCAGCATCTGCTGGTCGATGCGAAGCTCACGTACGGTCGAATCGAGATTGTCCCGCTCGGTCTGAAGCTGATGCGATGATTCGATCAGATCCTGCAGCTGCTGCCGCATGCTGTCGGCGTATTCTTCAGAGCGCACGATTCGCTCGATCAGCTGGTCGACAGAAAGCTCCTGCAGCGCCAGCGAATTCGAGTCCGGCTGCGCGATTTCGTCGCCGTCGATCGAATCCTCGAGCGATTCGAAATCGTCGATAAGACGGCGGTGCCGTTCGTCCCGCTGGCGAATTTCAGTTTTCAGTGAGCGAATCTTGCGGTCGCGTTCGCGCAGCAACTTGTCCTTGCGGTCCAGCGCAGTGCGCAGGTCGGAAAGTTCACCATTGAGGCTTTCGGTTTGAGATTCGCGTGCCTTGATTTCTGCGTCGAGGCCAAGCCACTTGGAGCGCAATTGCTCGATGTCGAACTGCAGCTGCGAAATGGTTTCGTTACGCAGCTCCAGGCTGGAACGAAGTTCACTGACGCGTACACCTTTGTGCTCGGCGACGTCATAGGTACCCGCATCAGACTCCAGCTGGCCGGAATCGCCCATAGCAAATGTCGGGGTCTCGAGTTCGGCGGTCGGGTCGTCGTCGGCGA
Organism: Woeseiaceae bacterium; assembly: GCA_965224725.1. Classification (GTDB taxonomy): domain Bacteria; phylum Pseudomonadota; class Gammaproteobacteria; order Steroidobacterales; family Woeseiaceae; genus UBA1847. The sequence continues at coordinate 1,170,702 of CBDCZZ010000002.1, read as the reverse complement.
CTAATTCATTGATATTGTTGTTCTCATTAGCCATGCGGGCAGTCTACCACGCGACTGCGCATGCTCAATTGATTGGTCCCGGTTCGTCGCGCGTTAAGTCAAATCGTCAGTCGCACGGTACTGTTCGGCCGGCCGCCCACTCACGCATCGCAGCGACGCGTTCCGACATAACGACGGACAGCGGACGTGTCATCGCGATTTCGTCGCGAATGTGGGACTCGGTGAGAGCCTGTTTCGTTGCGTGTGCAGCGTACAGCGAGGCGACGATCGCCTGTTCGATTTCCGCGCCCGAGAAACCGTCCATCGCTGCCGACAGGGCCGGGATGTCGAAACTGCTGAGCGACTGGCCACGACTGCTCAGATGGATGGCGAGGATTTGCGCACGCACATCGGCCGCGGGCAGGTCGACAAAGAATATTTCATCGAAACGACCTTTGCGGACCAGTTCCGGAGGCAGGGTGCTTATGTCGTTGGCCGTCGCGACGATGAATACCTTGGATTTCCGCTCTGCCATCCAGGTAAGGAAGGTACCAAGTACGCGTTGCGTCGTTCCGGTTTCGCCGCCGCGTCCGGCGATTCCTTTTTCGATCTCGTCTATCCAGAGAACGCACGGCGACATGACGTCTGCTGTGTTGAGGGACTCGCGCAGTTTGCGTTCCGTTTCGCCGTGGTACTTGTTGTAGATCGTGCCGAAGTCGAGGCGCAGCAGCGGTACGCCAAATATTGCAGCGGTCGCTTTGGCAGCGAGGCTTTTGCCACAGCCCTGGATGCCGAGCAGCAGGAGTCCCTTGGGCGGGTCGAGATGAGCGGCACTGTCGTCACCGCGAAACACAGGTCGACGTTGCTTCAGCCAGCTCTTCAGGCGCGTCAGACCGCCAACGTCACTGAAGCTCGCCGTTTCATATTCGTACTGCAGCGCGCCGCCACTGTTGAGCAACTCGTATTTGGCTTGCATGACACCAGGGATATCGCTCTTTGTGACGGCCCCGTCCACGTAGACAGCGTTGCGCGCCAGACGCTCGGTATCGCTGTACGGAAGCCCGGCGAGATTCCGGACCAGCATGTCGTATGCCTTCGGGTCCACCTGTGGCCGAGAGCCCGGGTTATCGTCACCGTAAGCATCGATGACCTTGTCGACTATACGCCTGCGTTCGTCAGCCGACGGCAGCGCCATCTCAAATCGAGCGCAGTAGCCATCAAGTTCGCTCGGAATCGTGACCTCGTGACTGATCAGGATGATCTGGCGCTGTACTTCGGGGTAGCGAATGCAGATGTCTTTGAGCAGTCGGACATGCACGGGATCTGCGAGAAACGGGTGAAAGTCGAGCAGGACGTATATGCCGGGTTTGGAGACCGCCCGAATGTGCTTCAGCACATCGGTTGGTTCGGAGTTCAGCGTTTGCGGTTCAAGGTCGATATCGAGACGCTGCAGACCGTCGGTTATGGACCAGCGGAACAGCGGCGTGTACTGCCCGGTCGCTCGCCGTACCGAAAGATTGCGAAGAATCTCGAGCATGCGAGCCTCGTCCTGAGACTCGATGACTATGATCGGCGTTCGCGAGCGTAATATCAGGTCGAGGTCGTGATGTCCGTCCATTGCATCGTCTGGTCTGCGAGGTCCATCGCAATAGTAAGGCAGTTGCTCAGATTGTCCACGTCGAAGGTCCAGTCATCGTCTCCCGCAACAGCCCCCGCCGTATCCATAAGAGTGGCGGTATCTATCTCGATATCAAGCGCTTGCAGCGCGATTACGACATCGTCGAGCGATTTTCCGGGTGCCGCTTTCCTGATCTTCTGATCGAGATTCCGAAGCACGACCACGGCCAGCGCTGTCGTCGGCCCGCTGGTATTTCCCTCGCACAGCGCATTTGCCTGTTGCGACCATTCCTGTTGGTCCTGCAGTGCCCTGGTGTGCCGACGCGTGGTGATTGCTCCGCCACGGTGCAGCAGGTTGAGCGAGTAGTATTCGGCGAGCCCTTCCACGATCCAGTCGTGCCGGGGATGGACATTGAGGCCGAGTGCTATGTGCACCACTTCATGCACGAGCGTGCTCGTCGCGTTCTCGCTGATCAGAGGACGATCCGCGTGAATATAAGCCGATGCCGGGGCGGAAAGCCCGCCTCGCCACATCGGATCTCCGGCGCTGACGATAGTCAGGCGTTCAAGCGGCTTGCCCGCGATGGCCGAAAGTTCGGGCAGCGTCCAGTTCAGCAGAGCAAGCATGTCCATACGTCGTACGGAATATCCGGCCGGACCTGCGATCGTTACCCGGGTCCCGGAAATGGTTTCCCGGCGAACCCCGAGATTTCCGATGGTGATCCACCCGGTCGGCTGCGAGAAGCGGCGATCCGGGCGAGTAACCGTGATCGGGTCCTGCAACGACGAATATTCGGTCACTGCTGACCAGCCGGCTGGCAGCCTGAAAGCGAGAGTCGTGGCGCTTTCTGCACCCCTGACAGCACGCGTTGCTGCTCTTGGGATGGCGTCTTCAGCGCGAAACAGGCCCCAATCCTTTGTAAGCAACGCGTCGTATCCGCCATCACCGCGGCGATTCGCGAGCTTTACCCGCCAGCGCAGCGAGCCACCTTTCTCATCCGGCTGCCATTTGATACGGCCATCCTCGAAAGATATGGCCCCACCCGATGCGTCAAGCAATGCCGCTTCGTCCAGTTCGAAGGACATTTCGCGCAACAGGCGCCGGTCCTGATTCAGGGTCAGGTCTACAGTCAGCGACTGGTCTGACGGTTCCGCAGTAAGGTGATAAGCGATCTCATACACCCGTTCACCGGTCTGTGCTTCCGATTCGGGTGCTCCACAACCTGCTGTAATCAGCAGTATCGAGGCAATCGTTGATCCTGAGATCCAGTTCATTTCGAGTTGATGTCGGCTGGCTTAGAGTGAAAGGTGATGAAAACACCGCTCAAGATCAAGTCGTCGGCTATTGCGCTGCTGTTGCTGGTTGCAGGGCTATTGTCCGGATGTGCAGGCAATGACACTGCGGAGCCGCCGCGATCAGTCGATCGTGGCGACCTGGCGGCCGCTACGGCACTGCGGCAGGTCGGGGTTCCCTACCGATATGGCGGCAGCGACACCAGTGGCTTCGACTGCAGTGGACTGGTGCAGTATTCGTGGGGCAGGGCCGGCGTAAGCGTTCCCAGAACCACTGGCCAGCAGTGGTCCGGAATACCTGCGGTAGACGCCTCCAACCTGCGTCGTGGGGACGTGTTGTTCTTCAACATTGAGGGAAAGATGTCGCACGTGGGACTGTACGTCGGCGACGGCCGATTCGTACACGCGCCGTCCACGGGGCGGACAGTAGTCGTTGAGGATCTGAATTCTGCTTACTACTCGAGCCGATTGCTCAGGGCCGGCAGGCCTCGTTAGGTCGTTTCCTTCGGGACCAGGAACAATTTGAGCTGATCCGCAAGTCCGCGACAGGCTTTCGACTGTGTACGGGCGATCAGCGGGATTGGTACGACCAGCGCCGGCAGGAACGACGTACCGCTGTAGTCCGCCGACACAGTGCCGGCGTTTTCGGCATCGTCGAGATCCCAGATTGATGCCTCATAGTCGGCCGCATCCTGCCACCAGGCGAAGCCGAAGCAGCCACCGCCGCCTGGGCCGGCTGCGCATGACAGGCTGCCGCCCGACGTGACTCGTTCCGTATCACCATCCAGCCAGACGATAAAGCGCACATCCATGTCCTCGATGACTTTCGAGACGCCGGGGCGATTCAGAAGCTCCGCCAGGCCTTTCGTGTCTGACGGTGCCGTGCGCGGCTCAAACCACGGGAACAGGCTGTCGACAAACGTCTGGTTGGGGATAACGCGCAATTTCCCGGTGCCTTTGCCAAGCGCTGATTCGACGCAGCGGATGTAGTCCTGTTCGGTTTCGTTGCCCTGGTGGTAGCTCTTCGCCATGACAACCACGGACTCGCCTTCGTTGAGAAGGGCGGTATCGGAATCGCGATTGTCTTCGAGTCGCGCTGTAACGCATCCCGCAAGGGAAAAGCACAGTATTGCGATCACAATCTTATTCTTCATCGATACCTCCGATAGCGAAGATTCGCCGGCCATCCGGGATCTCGTTGTCAGCGACGGCGGCTTCCCCGACATCCTCAATCTCAAGAGGGCCGTCCACAAGGTCGCTGATCTTTGTTGCCTTGTCCATCTGCAGAAGGATCAGTGCCGCGGCGTCTCGCATCGCCAGGACGGCTGCGCGGCGCAGTGAATCCGAGCCACCGAGTCCTTCCTTCTGGCTCTTGCCGTAGGCGCTCACAGTCCAGACTCCGGCATCAGTGCCGAGACTGTCATACAGCTGCATCCGGTAGCGAATCCACACCGCAAAAGCCTGCGTCTTGCTCTGGTTAGGGACTGAGAACTCGAAGCCCTCTATCGACGGCTCTACCAGCGCGTCGAAATTGTAGTCTGTCGCTTCATCATCGGGCCCGAGCAAGATGACGCTATCGAACATGTAGCCGAACAACTGCTCGAAGAACTTGGCGTTTGCCGAACCCAGCTGAATTGTCCATGTTTCGCGACCGAGGACGTTCTCCTCGTGAACGAAATTCTGGAATTCATCCGGAATGCGAACCGCGACATCGATCGGGATACGATCGAAATGCGGTTCGGGAATGGTGGCTTCCTCGACAGCAACGGTCGAGGCGCAGCCGGCTAGCATTAAAGGAAGCAGGGCGGCAGCGATTTTGGCGTTCCGGAATTCGATCAAGTGTCGGGTGCCCGCGGTATTGGTCAAGTGCTGCTATATCAGACACCTCTCTGCCCCAGAGTTCCACAGATCGGGGTGCGATAAAGCACGTGATCACTTTAGTGCCCGGTTCGGGTCGTTGCAAATGAAATTCGACTCCCCGCAAACCCGAATACGAGGTATAACTACGCGTCACGAATTACTGCCCGATACGCTCGCCAGGCTCAATGGCCAGACCCAAGATACTCGTTTTTCAGCACGTACCGTACGAACCGCTCGGCACACTCGATCCCTTGCTCAAGGAATACGGCGTGCGAATTCGCTACGTGAACTTCGGCCGGAACCCGGACGCGTGCCCGTCGCTGGATCGCTATGACGGCATCATCGTTCTCGGCGGACCGATGAACGCCGATCAGATAGACACCTATCCGAATCTGATCACCGAGGTCGAGATTCTGAAGGAGGCGCTTGAGAGGGACATGGCAATCCTCGGCATCTGCCTGGGAGCACAACTGCTGGCGAAGGCGCTTGGCGGTTCTGTAGCGCGCAATCCGCACAGGGAGATCGGTTGGTACGACGTCGAGCTGACGGCGGCCGGTGAAAGTGATCCGGTAATTTCGACGTTTGCGCCGGTGCAGGAGGTCTTTCAATGGCACGAGGACGGCATTCGCCTGCCGCCCGGCGGAGTACATCTCGCGGCATCAGATCGCAGCGATGTACAGGCCTTTCGCTACGGGGAACACGCTTACGGATTCCAGTTTCACCTGGAGGTTGATCAGAAACTGGTCGAACGCTGGCTGACGGTACCCGCGAATCAGGACGTTCTGGCGGACGAAGTCGGGCGCGTTGACCCGGATATGATCAGGGAGCAGACAGAGGATCGAATCGGCGCGCTTGAAACGCTTAGCAGAAAGACATTTTCACGCTGGATCGAACGATTCGAACCGAGCATCCGGCGCCGCGCGCTGCCTTCAAGATAATCCCTTAACTCTCGCTCAGAAGTTTTTCCAGACTAACGGCTCTTCCTGCATGAGCGCGACCTGTTCTCGCAGTGCCAGAACGTGCTCGTCCCAGTAGCGGCGGCCGTCAAACCATGGGAAAGCAACTTTGAAAGCCGGGTCTTCCCAGCGGCGTGCAAGCCAGGCTGCGTAGTGCAGGATCCGCAGGCTGCGCAGGGCTTCGACAACGTGCAACTCGCGTGCGTCAAAACGTCGGAATGCTGTGTAGCCTTCGAGCAGTGCTTCCAGCTGTGGCATCTGCTCGTCACGGTCTCCGGACAGGAACATCCACAGGTCCTGTACAGCGGGTCCGGTACGACAATCGTCGAGATCGACGATATGCAGGCGGTCCTGGTCCACAAGGACGTTGCCCGGATGAAAGTCTCCGTGCAGACGAATGTCACGGATAGAGCCGGCGCGTTCGAAGCAGGCTTCGACTCCGTCGAGGACGAGCTCCGCGGTCGATTCATACGCGTCGAGAATGTCATCGGGGATGAAGTCGTTCTCGATGAGAAAATCGATCGAAGCTGTGCCGTAGCTGTCGATATCTATTTCCGGGCGGTGCTCGAAATCTCGGGTTTCGCCTTCGAGATGGATTCTTGCGACGAGCCGCCCCAACTGTTCCAGCATTTCATAGTTGTCGAGATCCGGCGCGCGGCCGCCGCGACATTCGTACACAGCCAGGCGGTAAGGTCCCGAGTGAAGCAGCGTCTCACCATTGATGCTCAACGGCGGCACAACCGGGATTTCCTGCTCAGCCAGCGTAATCGAGAAGTCGTGCTCCTCGAGAATGGCAGCATCGCTCCAGCGGCCGGGCCGATAGAACTTGGCGACGACCGGACGGCCGCTTTCTATCCCGACCTGGTAGACGCGGTTCTCGTAGCTGTTGAGCGCCAGGAAGCGGCCGTCACAATCGAATCCCAATTGCGACAGCGTCGCGACAATGTCTTCGGGGCGAAGATCGGCAAACGCCAGCGTCGCGTCGTCGACACTCATGAGGCGCGTTGGCGAGCCTCTCGCTTGCGCTCCGACTCGCGCAACAGCTTTTTGCGCAGACGGAGCTGCGTTGGCGTCACTTCGAGCAATTCGTCGTCGTCGAGAAACTCGAGAGACTGTTCCAGCGAGTAGTTCAGTGGTGGTGTCAGGATCAGGTTTTCATCCGAGCCAGCCGCACGGATATTGGTCAGCTGCTTTGCCTTGGTCGGATTGACGACCAGGTCATTCTGACGTTTGTGAATTCCTACAATCATGCCTTCGTAAACCGGTGCGCCGTGGCCGATAAACAGCTTGCCGCGGTCCTGCAGGTTAAAGAGTGCGTAAGCGAGCGCCTTGCCCTGGATCATGGACACCAGTGCGCCGTTGTTGCGCTGCGCGATCTGGCCGGCAACTCTTGGCGCGTAACGATCAAAGACGTGGTAGATCAGACCCGTGCCTGACGTTGCGGTCAGGTACTCGGTTCGAAAACCGATCAGGCCGCGGGTCGGGATCCGGTAATCGAGGCGAATGCGTCCGGCGCCATCCGGCAGCATGTTGAGGAGTTCGCCCTTGCGGTCCGCAAGCCTGGTCATGACTGCGCCCTGGTAGGCTTCGTCGAAGTCTACGGTCAGCTGTTCCCAGGGCTCCTGCTCCTCACCGTCGATCTCGTGCATGATGACCTCAGGCCGGGAAACAGCGAGTTCATAACCTTCGCGGCGCATGGTCTCTACGAGTACCGAGAGATGCAGTTCACCGCGCCCGGACACTCGGAACTTGTCAGGGTCTTCGGTGTTTTCGACGCGCAGAGCAACGTTGTGCTTCAGTTCCTGGTCGAGTCGTTCACGGATCTGGCGGCTGGTCAGGAATTTGCCGTCCTGTCCGGCAAATGGCGACTTGTTGACCTGGAAGGTCATCGTTACGGTCGGCTCGTCAACGGTGAGCGCCGGCAGCGGCTCCTCGAAATCCCTGGTGCACAGGGTATCGGAGATGCCCAGGTCTTCGATGCCACTGAAGACCACGATGTCGCCGGCAGTTGCCTGCTCAACCTTGCGACGCTCGAGGCCGGAGAATCCGTAAAGTTCGAGTACGCGACCTCGACGATGCGAGCCATCAGGGGCGACCACGCTGACCGGCGAGTTTGCCTCAAGGGACCCGCGACTGATTCGGCCGACGCCGAGCACACCGACGTAGGTGTCGTAGTCGAGACTCGATACCTGGAGCTGCAACGTACCGGCCGGATCGACTTCCGGAGGGCTGACGTGATCGACGATGGTTTCGAACAACGGAGTCATATCGCCGCTGCGCGCAGCAGCGTCAAGGCTTGAGTAGCCCTCCAGCGCCGACGCGTAAACAACCGGGAAATCCAGTTGCTCGTCTGTGGCGCCGAGACGGTCGAAGAGGTCGAACGTCTGGTCAATGACCCAGTCCGGGCGGGCACCTTCACGGTCAATTTTGTTAATGACAACGACCGGCACCAACCCCTGTGCGAACGCTTTTTCCGTAACGAATCGCGTTTGCGGCATCGGTCCTTCCACCGCGTCGACGAGCAGCAAGACGCTGTCCACCATCGACAGGACTCGCTCGACCTCGCCACCGAAATCAGCGTGCCCGGGGGTATCGACGATGTTGATGCGGTAGTCGTTCCATTCGACCGCCGTGTTCTTGGCGAGAATAGTGATGCCACGTTCGCGTTCGAGGTCGTTTGAATCCATAACGCGATCGGGTACGTCGGCGCGCGGGCCGAGCGTTCCGGATTGCTGCAGCATCTGGTCAACCAGCGTGGTTTTTCCGTGGTCGACGTGGGCGATTATCGCGATGTTTCTGAGGCGTGATATGTCAGGCATGATGGACAGGGACTGAAAACAGGCGGCGGATTATAGTGACCCGCCTCGCGAATTGATATGGCACACTTCGACGCATGAAATACCTGATTACCTGCGCCATCCTGGCGCTTAGCGGCGCCGGACTGTTGGCCGGCTGTTCGGCACCGGCCGGGGAGGCCGAAACGGTCTCCTACGAGCAACAGGTCATGGAATGGCGCAAAGGGCGCCGTGACAGGCTGCTTGCGCCAACTGGCTACCTGAACCAGGTAGGCCTGTTCTGGCTCCGACCCGGCGAGTACTCGATCGGCAGCGATGAGGATAGCGATGTGCGCCTGCCGGCAACGGCGGCTGCCACTGTCGGTTCTCTGCTCGTGGATGACCGCGGCATCACTTTTAAGGTCGCCGATGGGGTCCAGGTCTGGAATGAAGGCGCAGCAGTTGACGCGTTGCTACTGGCAGATGATACGACCGATGCGCCGGTAACCGTCACGCACCGTTCGATCGCCTGGAACGTGATTTTTCGTGACGAGCGATTTGCAGTCCGCGTAAGAGACTTTGAGCACCCGTTTGCGAAAAACTTCGGCGAACTGCCGTATTTTGACATTGATCCGACGCTGCGAGTTGAGGCTGTGCTGAAACGCTATGCCGAACCCGTGACTGCGAATGTCGGTACCGTGATCGAGGGGCTTGGCTACCATCCGCAATCTCCCGGGGTCGTACAGTTCGAGCTTGGTGGCGAGGTACACCAGCTGGAGGCGTACCAGGTTGGTGAACGGCTGTTCTATGTTTTCGGTGATCTTACAAACCGCGACGCGACCTATGGTGCCGGTCGGTTCCTGTACTCGGAGATGCCGGGTGACGACGGCGTCACTGTGCTTGATTTCAACAAGTCGTACAGCCCGCCATGTGCGTTTAATGACTTCTCTACGTGCCCGGTCGCATCACCGCGAAATCGACTCAAAATCCGCATCGAGGCAGGCGAGAAGTTTGATCCCGCGTTGCACTATGCCGGTGAGACCTAGAGCGGCTTGACCAGCAAGGCGACTTCTTTCGTACCGTTTTCAGTTTCCTGGGTTGCTACGCATTCGAAACCCAATTGCTCGTGGAATCGCATTGAGCCATCGTTGGCTGGCCGTATGTTGACCTCGCAGGTCATTCGACCGGCGGTCCTGTCAGATTCCGCAAAAGCTTCGTACAGCAGTACGCCGATTCCGCGACGTTGTGCCCATTCGGCCACAGCCACCCGGTCGACATAGGCGAAGTCGTCGTAGTTTGAACAGAACCAGCGATAGTTCGGGCTGGCATAACTGGTGCCCGGGCGCATGCCGATCAGGAAACCGGCGACGCGGTCATCGATGCAGGCAACATTTGCGAACGACGCGTGCTCTGTAAACCACCGCAATTGCTCGTCGCCGATGCTGTTGACGTGCGGAACGCAGGCTTCGTTAATCGCGAGAACGGCATCGTGATCTGAAGGGGCGATTTTTCGAATTTGAATGGACATGGCGCCGTGTTGTGTTATGGTCATCGCCAAGACGGCATTCCCAAAGACCGTCAGCATTCGCTACTTTACTCGTCTTCGCAACGTTTCTGACACCCGCTCCGGCGGGCTCTCGACTGTGATCGTTCGCACCGAATTGCGTCGCAACAGTCGTACAATTCACTGAATTTTTGTTGGGACACGAAGACATGAGAATGATTTTCCGAAACGCCTTGCTGGTTGCTATTGCTGTCGCGCTGCCGATATCGGCTGCGCATGCCTCACGCAAATCCAATGAGTTGCTGAGCTACATACCGGCAGATTCGCCGTATGTGATAGCAATGACAAAGCCGTTACCAGGCAAGGTCGCGGACAAGCTCGAACCAGCCCTCGATGAGATTCTGCAGGGCTACCAGGTCGTCATGCGTCACATCATGGCCGAGACGCTGGTCAAGATGTCGATGGAAGAGGGCGGTGCGGAAAAAGCAGAGCAGTTCCGTGGACTCATGGAGGAGTTCATCGGCCTGATGAGCCTTGAAGGAATTCGCGGAGCCGGCATTGAGCGTGATTCGCTGTACGCGCTATACGGTAACGGGTTGCTGCCGGTAGTGCGCCTGGGGCTGGATGATCCCGACAAGTTCGAAGCGGCTGTCGCGCGTATGGAAGAAAAGGCCGGCAAGGCGATGGAGGTCGCCGAACTCAAGGGTGAGTCCTACCGCTACGCCGATCTCGACAAGATTCGAGTCATCCTCGCACTGATCGACGACTACGCGGTCGTTACATTTGTCCCGTCCGCGTTCGGGGACGATGAGCTTGCCCTGGCGCTGGGCATTGATAAACCAAAGGACAATTTGCGCAAGGCAAATACGCTGCATTCGATTAACAAGGAATACGGCTACAAGGACTCCATTACGGGGTACCTCGACACGACGCAGATCGTTCGCACGCTGACCGGAGACGCCACAGGTCTCGACCAGTCGCTGGTCGCGCTGGGTGGCGGCGAACAGGCAGAACTGAGCGACGTCTGTCGCGACGAGATTCGGGGTATGGCCGAGATCATGCCGCGCATGGTGTTTGGCTATACACGCCTCGATACGGAGTCGCTCGACGCGTCAATGGTCATGGAATTGCGCGATGACCTGGCGGCGGGACTGCAGACCTTGCCTGCCGCCGTGCCGGGACTCGGTGTCGACTCCGGGAGTTTCATGAGTTTTGGATTCAGCATGAATCCGCTCAGCCTTCGCGAATTCTACGAAGCGCGTCTTGATGCGCTGGAAGCTGATCCGTACAAGTGCGAGAAGTTTGCTGACATGCAGGCTGGTGTTGCCAAAGGGCGCGAACTGCTGGCGCAGCCGATTCCGCCGGTGGTTTACGGCTTCCGCGGATTCGTTGCCGATATCGCTGATATGGACTTCATGAGCATCAGTTCCGGTGCTCCGCCGACTGACATAGAGGCGTCGCTGCTGGTCGCAATTGAAAACGCGGAGTCGCTCGTCATGATGGCAGCGATGATGGATCCGCAGGTCGCAGCACTGAACCTGCTACCGGACGGCAATCCGGTCAGCCTCGACCTGCCGCAGATCCAGGCGTTTGCCTCGGAAGCATTCGCTGCGCTCACTCAGAACGCGGTATCGGTGTCGATCGGAACGGGGGCCGAGAAGAAGGCTTCGGATCTGCTGGTTGCCGATTCGGGGAGCCCCGCACCGGTGATGAGCATGCACATGGATGCGGCTCGTTACTACGAAATGATTGGCGAGGCCATGATGGCGGACAATGCGGAAGCGGAAGAGGGTAAAGGCAATGAAATGCCGGCGACCGTGCGTGAGGCATTGCGCGATCTGATGGTAAACACCGGCGCGATGTATGACCGACTGGGCATGAATGTGCTGTTTACTGAACGCGGTGTCGAATTCAATATTCGCACATCGCTCGCCAAATGATTCGGCGGCTGCTTATAGCATTGGGCGCCGCTGCAATCTGCAGCGGCATTCTGGCCGATGAAAAAGAGGCGCCGCTGATTTCTGCAGGTCAGCCTGATGTTGCACAACTTGCCGAGTATGCGGAGCAGGGCTACTCAGTCATCCTGGATATGCGCACCGAGGGCGAAGATCGAGGCATTGACGAGCAGGCCGAAGTCGAATCGCTGGGAATGTCGTATGTAAATCTGCCGATCGGTCGTGGCGGAATCTCTTTCGAGAACGCAGAAAAGCTCGACAAGCTTCTGGAAGATGCAGATGGCCCGGTGGTGATGCATTGCGGGAGCGGTAACCGTGTTGGTGCTTTGATGGCGCTTCGCGCCAGTGCAAACGGGGCGAGTGTTGAAGACGCTCTCAAGGTTGGTAAAGAGTTTGGGATGACTCGACTGACGGAGCACGTCGAGAAGATTCTCGCTGAGCAGGAATAAGAAGAAGGCCGCGAAATCTGCGGCCTTTTTTCGTTTGGTGGACCTACTGCGGAGAAATTGGAACCATATTGAAAACGACCTGATGCAATGGTCGGAAACGATTAATAGGGCATTTCCGCAGGCAAATGCTCTCATACAACGTTGATATTTAGGCTATTTCTAACTTCGCACAGTTCTTCTTACATCACCGAATGCTTATCGAACCGCTTGGGAAAGCAGATATCGTACATCTCGTGTCCGGCAACTGCCAAAGCGTAGCGCTTAGCCGAATCAAAACGTATAGCTCGTGCCTTGAAGAATTTCTCTAACCTCGTGAAGGCGCAAAGGTTTTTTCGTAACCGGCAGCTCTAAAGTTAGGCGCTCAAGCGCCTCCTCTTCTGTCTCGCGTATGCCTCTTTTTGCGCCCCAGTCTCCCGGCAGGTCAAATGCGGAGTGCCCATGTTCGGCCATTAGCATCCTCTCAAACGCTGCGTAGAAGGATTTGTCGATATGGCAAGACAATTGACGAGTTCCTGGTTCTTGAACTGGCTCACCGCTCCATGTGCGTAACGATTCCGAAATCTCGCTGTATATGTCTGAAACAGTTCACTTAGTATGAAAAAGTCGCGGTACTTAGCACGCAGCCGCCGACGAACAGTTCTGTCTGACAAGCTTGATGTATCGAGTAAGACGATCCCTTTGTCGATTGCTGGGCCAACGCGAATGTACGAGTGTTCAACAATCTTCTTGGCTGTGCCGTATTGCACAGACTGAAGTCGCAGTCCGATTAAGAAGACCCGCTTGATGTATGCCTCCATGTATCTGTGGAAATCAAAGAAGTCTTTACTTCGATAGTTCGTTCTTGACTTGGACAAACCCGACTTTAAGCGCTCGGGTTAGGTCCCGCTACACCGGACGGTTTGGTATAGCCTAGTTTCGTTTTTCTTTTCCTGTTCGAGTCTACTGCGCATCCTCGGATTGTAGAAGCTCTCGATGTAATCAAAGATGTCTGCTCGAGCTTCCGCTCGTGTTCGGTACTGACGTCGATTGACGCGCTCTCGTTTGAGCATGCCGAAGAACCCTTCGACTAGTGCGTTATCGGCGCAGCTGCCAACACCGCTCATGCTGCAGGTTACGTTGTGGCCTTGCAGGAAGCGTTGATACTCGACGCTCGTGAACTGGCAGCCGCGATCGGAGTGCAGCACCAAGGGCGACCGATCTTGTCGCTGCCAGAGCGCCATGAGCACCGCCTGAAGCACAAGCTGGCGATCCTGGACGGCGCTCATCGACCAGCCAACGACCAGTCGTGAGTACAGATCGATGACCACGCAAAGATACAACCAGTCCTCGGCGGTACGAACGTAGGTGATGTCAGTCGCCCACTTTGTGTTCGCTTCCGAGGCTTCAAAGTCGCGATCCAGGTGGTTCTGCACGTGCAACGGTCGTGGCTGGCTGGCCTTCTTGCGCCAGCGTCGCTTCTGCGGGATGCCGTACAGACCGTCCAGCTTCATCAACCGACCGACGCGGTTAACACTGGCTGTCTCGCCTTCATAGCGCAGATCCTCGTGGATGCGGCGCCGACCCAGGACTCCGTCACTGGCTGCGTGGAGCTCGCGTATACGAACCAGCAGTCTCTGGTTATCCAGAGCGCGCGCACTCGGTTCACGAGTGCGCCACTCATAAAATCCACTGGCCGACACGCCAAGACGCCGGCACATCATGCGAACTGGGAATGCGTCGCGGCACCGCTCGATCATGCGGTACTTTACTTCTGTTCTTTGGCGAAGAACGCTGCCGCTTCTTTTAAAAAATCCCGTTCCTTACGAAGTCGCGCGTTCTCGCGCTTGAGCTGCATCATCTCCTCGTCGCGGGCGTGACCCGTGCCTGGAAATGCCTTCTCACCGTGCTGCTCCATGGCCTTGCGCCACTTGCCGAGCATGTGCGAGTTGATGCCGAGATCTGCTGCTACTGCCGTAATCGTCGCGCCCGGAACACGGGTTAAAGCTACTGCTTCCTGCTTGTACTCGTCAGAGTATTTTCTTCTTGCCATTGGACACCTCTCATGGCTTTATCAGCCCATTCTAAAGTGTCCGGTCAAACGGGACCTAACCCGAGCGAGAACATCATTGTCGAGGAGCCAGGTCCGGGCGTTGAACCCTATTACACCCCATCTGCAGTGTTACAGGAGAAGGGCGACAGCGCGAAGCTACTCGATGTAACAAGGGCGTCTCCAAAACAGCTTAAGACCATCGACGGTATACGCGTCCACAAGGGGGACATTGTGATTACCCGATCAGGAACAATTGGACGAGTAGCAATCATTACTGATCGCCTCGACAGAGCCATTGTTTCCGATGATCTCATTAGAGTGCGAATAAAAGACGATTTTGCTCGCTACTATGTATTTTCGTATCTTCAGTCGCCCTATGCACTTGATCAAATGCTTCGTAACGAATACGGCGCAGTTCAGCAACACTTGGAGCCGAATCACGTCGCAGATATTCTGATTCCGGTGCCAGATGATTGGGATCTCGTAAAGGACAAGGTCGAGCACACAAAGAAACTCGTGGCTACGAAAGAGGAGCTGGAGAGGCTGACAGCGGACAGCCAAGAGTCCACCGAAGCATTGATCGAGGGCTTAGTGGATTCGCCTATAGGGACCTCTGCGTCCGACGGCACTGCTTGATAGTCCAAATTGCCCAAACGGAAAATTGTACGTCCACGTATAGATTTGCAAAATTGTACGGTTTCGTATAATTTTGCCATATGTCTCCATCGGCCCCACCGAATATAGATCAGGCACATTCACCGCGGATTAATTTCGGTGATTCTTGGACTCTGCGCGTTGCGAGCTATGCGTTTGCTGACTCAAATAGGCTTGATCGTTTTCGCCTGGCAATCAATGAGAAGAAGAATACGGTTAGTGAGTCGGGTGCCACTTATCGATTGATAAATCATTGGGCAGACACGGGCCTGATCGACGACTCGCATCGAGATTCAAAGAAGGGATGGCGTCGTCTTAGTTTCCTGGATCTGGTCTGGATTCAGGTTCTTATAGAGCTTCGAAAATACGGTGTGCCTTTAGACCTCTTGAGAATTGCGCGCCGCGCAATCTTCGAGGTGCCTGAGAGACCTGCAATTGTTAGGCCCGATTTCGAATATGCGGTGGCCAATTGCCTCAGCGAGAACCCGAATCGGTTCTTGGTCGTATTTTTTTCAGATGGGTTTGCGGAAGTCACCGACGAAGCAACTCTCGAACTCAGTATTGAATCGACACTCTTTACACCAGATTCATACCTGGCGGTGGACCTTAACCACTGTTGTAAGAATGTTTCGCCGAAAACGCCGTTGCCGCAATTCAGGGTGAAGCTCGCCCTCAGCGATGAAGAAACATCGGTAATTGAGTCAGTGCGTTCTGGGCAATACGACGTCGTTGAAGTCCACAGCGCCGATGGAAAGGTAGATCGCATCAAGTGTCGTTCGAGGACCAACAAGACTGCGAACCAACTTGATGATCTCGCTAAGCGCATGAAATACGGCGAGTTCACGGTAAAAGTCCAGGATGGTAAAGCCACTCTGACTGAGGTCGTCGAGTCGAAAAAGGTTTAGACCGATATGGGAAACCCCCGATCAATGATCAGCACTGATCTGGCTACTGAAATCCTCAGAGCCGGATCCATACTCGGAGCACGGTATGGACCCGGACCTCGAGGAATGCCGAGAGCTGCTCGGCGACACAGACCTTACTGATGACGAAATCATTGAAATTCGCAACACGCTGGCCGCGATTGCTGCAAGCATCTTCGCCAACCTGACAGAGGAGGGAGCCGACAATGATTGCAGGTAAGAACGCTTCCAACGAGCAGGTAAAGGCAAATCGCCGCAATGGCAAGAAAGGCGGCGTGAAAACGTGTGCGGGCAAGATGGTCTCTCGCATGAACGCTTACAAGCACGGCGGCTTGTCGAACACCGTCCTCGACGGCGAGCTGCCGACCTACCAGGATATTCACGACGCGCTCGTGAGCGAGTTCTGCCCCGCGGGCTTTGTGGACAAGGTGCTCGTCGAGCGGATCGCGCTATGCGTCCTCCAGATGCGCCGAATCTCGGTCGCGGTCAATGAGTTCATGCTCCAGATCGAACAGCCTGAGGTATCGAAGCCGCTCTTCGATTTCGAGGAAAAGACGATCATCGAACCCGGCTACGAACCTGCAATAACGACGGACCAGATCGAGCGGATTCTCGATTTGTACAACCGTTACGAGGTTTCGCTCGAAAATCGGTTCCTGAAACTGGTGAAGGAACTCGACGGGATAAGAGCGGCAGCGTGATTGGGTTCGTTTCGCAACTTGGCGTCTGATGGAAGGGCCGAAAAAAGCCGTTATCTACTGTCGCGTGTCGTCGGACAAGCAGGTCCGGCATGGGCACGGACTCGACGGGCAAGAGGCGCGTTGCCGGAGCTATGCTCGAGAACGCAAGCTGAAAGTTGTCAATGTATTCCGCGACGGGGCGATTTCGGGTCGAATCGAGAACAGGCCGGGTTTCAATAAGCTGATCGAGTTCATCGAGGCGAGCGAGGAAGATTACGTCGTCATCATCGACGACCTGAGCAGGCTTGCGAGAGATGTCGTCGTGTCTCGGGCACTGAAACTGCTGATCCACGGCGCGGGAAGCACACTCGCTTGCGTAAACTTCGAGTTCGAGGACTCTCCTGAGAACGAGTATTTCGAGACCATTGTCGTTGCGACGGCGGAGTATGACAGGCGTAAGAATCGACAACGAGTAATGTCACGCCAAAAGGCGAGGCTCGAGGCGGGGTACTGGACCTTCGGGCCGCCGAAAGGCTACCGCTACGAAAAGGTCTCGGGCCACGGCAAGTTGCTGGTGCCGGACGAGCTGAACGCTACGCTGATTCGACAGGCTTTCGACAGGTTTGCGTCCGGCGAGCTGATTACACTCACTGAAGCGCGAAATTTCCTCGCGGTAGGTGGGCTACGTAATCGGTCCGGCAAGCCAATGTCGCCAACGGTCGAGGAGGCCAAGCGAATCCTGACGAAGCTGATCTACGCCGGCTATATCGAGTACGAACCGTGGAAGATTGGGGAAGTCGTTGGTCACCACGACGCCGTGATCGACCGAGGAACATTCGATGAGGTACAGCGGCGGCTGGCGGGCAGGGCACGAGCGCCTACCAGGAGCGATCTGGCGAAAGACTTTCCGCTCCGTAGCTCTGTACTTTGCGGCGACTGTGGTACGCCTCTCACGGCGTCGTGGAGTACTGGCAGGACGAAGCGGTACCCGTACTACCGCTGCCCGAACACGAAAGGCTGCGCTTCGAAAAAAAAGAGCATACCCAAGAAACGCCTTGGGGCAGATTTTCTGTATTTTTTGGAGTCGGTTTGTCCGCGGCCCGGCGTTGCCAAGCTCGCCCGGCGGGTCACCGAGGAAGTCTGGCACGAGCAGAATGCGAGGGCTTCCGAGCGTCAGGAATTGGCTCTCAAGGCCGCGCAGGACATGGAGACGCAGATCGAACGTCTACTCGACCAGCTTGTGAAGTCTGACAGTTCGTCCGTCAGGGCGCGTCTGGAGGCGCGTATCGAGACGCTTGAACAGGAGTCGGAACGAGAGCGGCGGCAGGCGAGCAGAAACAAGCTCACCGAAAAGCAGTTTGGAACCGCGTTGAGGATGATGTTCGACGTACTCGAGCGCCCTCAGGACTTCTGGCGCGCCGTTAGTCTCGAGCAGCGGCGGATCATTCAGTCGCTGTTGTTTACCGGTCCAATCGAGTACTCAGCAGTCGATGGTTTTGGAACCACCAAATTTTCCCTGCCGTTCAAGCTGTTACAGCTCGACCGGCAGGAAAAACCGAGTTTGGTGGAGGTGGTGGGAATCGAACCCACGTCCGCAAGCCCTACGTTACGAGCTCTACATGCTTATTCCGTCTTTGATCTTACTGTGAGCTACCCGACGGGCAGGGAAGACTCACAGCCAGTTCAGTAAAGATTTAACGGATCAGACCCTGAACATGTCCTCACCGCGGTCCTGTGTCGGTGACTCCAGCGATCCGGCCGCACAGGCACAATCCGGGCTGAAGGCATTTACTGGTTTTTAAGCAGCTAGTGCGTAGTTGTCGTCGTTGGCAACTATAAGTTTTACAGCTGGTTTAACGAGGTAATCTGTGCCTCGGCATGCACTCGGAGTTTCGCGACCCACGTCGAAGCCAGGTCACCCCCGTGTATTGGTTCATAAGTCTATGGCAGTGACCGGGAAATTCAAGGTCACTGTTTCATAATTCTGGCTTTCTGCCGCTGCCAGTCCGCTTCCTTCTTATCGGCGCGCTTGTCGTGCTGTTTCTTGCCCTTTGCGAGACCAACATTCAGTTTGGCACGTCCTTTCGTCCAGTGCAGGTCGAGTGGCACGAGTGCATAGCCTTTGCGTTCGACAGCACCTGTCAGTCGATCCAGCTCGTAGCGATTGAGCAGCAGTTTCCTCGCGCGAGTCGCGTCAGCCCGAATATGGCTGGAGGTTGAGATGAGCGGCGAGAAATGGGCTCCGACCAGCCATGCTTCGCCTTTCTTCAGGTTCACGTAAGCCTCGGCAAGCTGGGCACGACCGTCCCTGAGGCTTTTCACCTCCCATCCTTCGAGTGCCAGCCCGGCTTCAAATGTCGCTTCGATAAAGTAGTCGTGGCGAGCACGACGATTTACCGCAATGACATTCGAGGGTGTCTTTTTACCTTTCTTCTTGCTCATCAGTCTGTTCCGTCGGGTCGCGGATTATACGGCCAAAGCGTTGTCAGGCACCCTGATTTGTATAAGAATCCCGCAATCTTTGAGGATCCGGGGGGATCAGGCATGCTGGGGAATCAGTCGGGCGACGAGAAACGGACTTCGTTACACGGTCATTGGTCGTCTCGAATGGCCTTTATTCTGGCGGTCACCGGGTCCGCGGTTGGCCTGGGCAATATCTGGAAATTCCCGTACATCGCCGGCCAGAATGGTGGCGGTGCGTTTGTACTGGTTTATCTCGTCTGCGTCATCGCGATCGGCATGCCGGTCATGATGTCCGAAATCCTGATTGGCCGCCGAGGTCGTCGTAACCCTGTCGCAACCATGGAGTTGCTGGGCCGGGAAGAGGGCAGTTCCTCAAACTGGCGCTGGGTCGGGATGATGGGTGTAATTGCCGGAATCCTGATTCTCTCCTATTACAGCGTCATCGCCGGCTGGACGCTGGCCTACGTCGCAAAAAGCGCTTCGGGCGTTTTCGCGGGTGCCAGCGCGCAGCTGGTCGGCGAACAGTTTGGAACTTTCGTCGGTCGCTGGGAGCTCGTTGCTTTCTGCCACACGCTGTTCATGGGGCTGACGATTTTCGTCGTGGCGCGAGGCGTTGAACGAGG
Source organism: Woeseiaceae bacterium (assembly GCA_965224725.1). Classification (GTDB taxonomy): domain Bacteria; phylum Pseudomonadota; class Gammaproteobacteria; order Steroidobacterales; family Woeseiaceae; genus UBA1847. The sequence goes on along the minus strand of CBDCZZ010000002.1, from coordinate 1,150,943 downwards.
CCTTGAGCAGGCCGTTCGATTCATGGTCCCGGCGTTGTTGCTGTTGATGCTGGTGCTGTTGGGTTACTCGATCAACACCGGATATTTTGGTGCCGGCGTCGAGTTCATGTTTACACCGGACTTTGACAAGCTCACCCCGAACAGCGTGCTCGCCGCCCTGGGGCAGGCATTTTTCACGCTAAGTATCGGCATGGGCGCGGTCATGGCCTATGGCGCATATCTGCCGGAAGAGACTTCGATCACCGGTGCATCGGCGTCTGTCGTGACCGCGGACACGGCGATCGCGATTATTGCCGGCCTCGCAATCTTCCCACTGGTGTTTGCGAATAACCTGAATCCGGGCGAGGGGCCTGGCCTGGTCTTCGATACGTTGCCGTTGGCATTCGGACAGATGGCAGGCGGCGTATTCTTCTCGACCTTGTTCTTTATTCTTCTGTCATTCGCAGCGTGGACCTCGGCAATCGGCCTTATGGAGCCCGCTGTTGCGTGGCTCATGGAGCACCACAACCGGACGCGTGCCCAGGCTGCCGTGATTATCGGCGGAGCCATCTGGGTGCTAGGGTTCGGCTCGGTACTGTCGTTCAACGTATTGTCCGACTTCAAGTTTGGTGCCGGCACAATCTTCGATAACGTCGACTACCTGACCAGTAACATCATGTTGCCGTTGGGTGGTCTCCTGATCGCCGTATTCGCCGGTTGGGTAATGTGTCGCAATTCAACGGCCGACGAACTGGGCGGCTCGGGCAATATCTATAAAGCGTGGCGCATCCTGAGTCGTTTCGTCGCACCGATCGGCATCCTGTTCGTGCTGCTGAAAGCCGTTGGGCTGCTTGACTGGATCGGCGCGCAGATCGGCTGATAAATCGCGGACAACCTGCAGTGAGAAAAGTCAGCCGCAGTGCCCTGGTTCCGTACTCGGCTGAGCAGATGTATGCGCTCGTCGAGGACGTTGAGCAATATCCTGCGTTCCTGCCCTGGTGCGCTGGTGCGGAACTGCATCAACGCGACGAGGAGTCGCTCGAGGCGACGCTGTCGATGCGCCGCGCCGGTGTTTCGAAATCTTTTCGCACACGCAACCGGATATGGCCGGGAGAGCGTATGGATATCGCTCTGGTCGGCGGCCCGTTTCGACATCTTGCCGGTACCTGGCTTTTTCGCCAGCTCGGCGATGATGGCAGCAAGGTGTCCCTGGACCTGGAATTCGAGTTTGAGAGCAAAGTCACCGACGGTCTTTTCGGCCGCTACCTTGAGGACTCCTGCAACTCACTGATCGATTCGTTTGCGCGTCGGGCGGTTGCCGTTTATGGCTGAAAAGATCGAAGTCGAAGTCGTGTTTGCGTTACCTGAGAAGCAGCGCCTCGTGACTGTCGAGGTTGCAGAAGGGTCGACGATTGCGGATGTGATTGCGGCATCCGGGCTGCAGTCCCGGTTTCGCGATGCGGATCTGGAAGCGTGTACGACCGGACTATGGGGGAAGGTCGTCCCACGGGAGACCGTGATCAGCAACGGCGATCGAGTTGAAATATACAGGCCCCTGGCGATGGATCCGCGAGAAGCGCGCCGGCAACTGGCCGAAGCCGGCCGTACGATGGGGCAGACCGACGGCGACTAAAGGTCGGGCGAGAGCTCCTGATCTTTCTTGATCTCAGAAACAACGCCGTCTTCAAAGTACACCGAAACCCAGCGCTTCTGCGCCGCATTGTCGCGGCCCAGTTTCAGGAAATAGACGTAGTCCCAGCGATTTCTTGAGAACGGGTCGTCGATCATCGGCGTGCCAAGCAGGAAGCGGATCTGACTGCGTGTCATGCCGACCTCAGCCTGGTCCAGGTCTTCCTGTTTGATCAGGTTGCCTTGCGAGATCGTCTGCCGGTAAACGCAGCCGCTAGCGGTACTCAGAATGAAACAGGCCAGGAAGAGGTACAGGAACTTGCGCATAATCACCAATAGTCGATTCTTTCGCGGCTGCAAATCGTCAGCCACATTGTCATAATAGGCGCGCATCATACCTGTGAGTACGCGTTCATGCAGCAAAGAAACGAACTTCGCCAGGCCGGGCTGAAGGTCACCCTCCCGCGCCTGAAGATCCTCGAGATTCTCGAGGGGTCGAAGTCACGGCACCTCAGCGCGGAAGATATCTACAAACAACTGCTGCAGGACGGCGAGGATATCGGTCTCGCGACGGTATACCGCGTTCTTACCCAGTTCGAATCGGCCGGACTCGTAACTCGACACAATTTCGAGGGCGGTCATTCAGTCTTCGAGCTCGACGATGGCGAACATCACGATCACATGGTGTGCATTGAATCAGGCGAAGTTATCGAATTCGTCAGTGACGAAATCGAGCAGCTGCAGCACGATATTGCGGAAAAGCACGGTTACGAGCTGCTGGATCACAGCCTCGTTCTGTACGTTAAGAAGAAAGACGCTTAAGCACTTTTCCTGCCGGCGTCCAGCATTTCCGCGGCGTGATCGAGCGTCGTTCGGGTGATCTCCACGCCGCCAAGCATTCGCGCCAGTTCCCGAATCCTCTCGTGCTTGACGAGTTGCTGCACTTTGGTCCGGGTGGACTTGTCATCGCTGACCTTGCTGATACGGAAATGATGATCGGCAAGACTTGCTACCTGCGGCAGATGCGTCACACACAGTACCTGCCGCGCTGCTCCGAGCTGCTTGAGTCGCCGACCAACCATTTCGGCCACCCCGCCGCCAACACCTGAGTCGACTTCGTCGAAAATCATGGTGGGGATCAGACCGCCGTTGCTGGCGATAACCTGGATCGAAAGACTCATGCGTGACAGTTCACCGCCCGATGCAATCTTTGCGAGCGGTTGTTGCGGCTGGCCGGGATTGGCGCTGATCAGGAAATCCACTGCGTCCACGCCCGATGCACGGGCCCGGTCGTCATCGAGCCGCCCGATCGCTGCGGTGAAGCTGCCGCCTGGCATACCCAGGCCGCCCATGGCCTCAGTAACAGCTGCGGAGAACTTCTTGGCCGCGGCCGAACGCTTCCGGGAAAGATCTTCGGCCAGCTCGAAATAAGTCTCGCGCGCCTTTGCGGCTTCCTGTTCCAGTTCCTGACCGCGTTGCTCGGCGTTCTCAAGATCACTCAGTTCGGCATGCAGGCGCTGCTGCAAAGCAGGGATTTCGTCTGCCTGAACACGATGTTTGCGAGAGATCGCCTGGACTGCGTCGAGGCGTCGTTCGATTTCGTCGCGGCGCGCCGGGTCGGTATCGATGCGTTCGCTGTAGCGGCGCAACTCGTCTGCAGCTTCCGACACCTGGATATTTGCTGACTCCAGCATTTCGACGAGCGGTGCCAATGATTCGTCAAACTCGACCAACGCCTCGACATTTCTCTGCGCTTCGGCGATCAGGCTGTTGGCATTGCCGGCGTCGTCGTCGTACAGGGCCGTCAGTGCCGCGTTCGCGCCTTCAGCGATCTTGCCGCTGTTGGCAAGTTTCTGGCGCTCCGCTGCGAGTTCTGCGGCTTCTCCTTCTTCGAGACCCAGGGAGTCGAGTTCCTGCAGCTGGAAGGTGAGTAGGTCCAGGCGCGACGCGTGATCCGCGTCGGCATCCAGCAGTTCCTGAAGGCGCTTGTCGATCTGTTTCCAGCTGCTATAGGCAGCTGTAGTTTCTGCCGCAAGCGTCTGCAGGCCGGCGTAGTGATCAAGCAGGGCTCTTTGCACGCTGCTGCGCACCAGCGACTGGTGAAAATGCTGCCCGTGGATATCGATAAGCAGTTCGCCGAGCGCCTTGAGTTGTGCGACGGGTACCGCGTTGCCGTTGACGAAGGCACGTGACCGGCCGTCGGCATTGATCACGCGGCGCAACATGCATTCGTCATCCTGGTCCAGGGCCTGTTCTTCGAGCAGCGCACGTACCGCCGGCAGGTCTGCGATCGAGAACTCCGCCGCAAACTCGGCGCGCCGCGCGCCCGGACGAACAACCTGAGCGCTGCCGCGTTCGCCGAGAACCAGGGCGAGGGCATCGATCAGAATCGATTTACCGGCACCGGTTTCGCCGGTCAGCACGGTCATACCCTCGTCGAACTCGATATCGATCTCATCGACGATGGCGAAATCCCGAACCTGAAGGCTGGTTAACATGTCGTGGGGTCCTGACGTCTGCGGTTGTCCCGACCCCAGAAGAGCTTGGAGCGCAGGATGCTGTAAAAATCGTAGCCGGGCGGATGCACCAGTGTCACCCGCTTATTGGCCGCAGAAATGATCAATTTTTCGTCCGGCTCGAGATCACCCATCGAGTAGCCGTCTACAGTGATTTCCGCGTGCGTGCCATCACGATGCAGCATTCGGACTTCGATGGCCTGCGACGCGGGCATTACGATCGGTCGGTCTGTCAGCGTGTGCGGGCAGACCGGTACTACTACAACGGCATCAAGGCCCGGTTCGATAATCGGACCACCGCAGCTCAGCGCGTAAGCTGTAGAGCCGGTCGGCGTGGCGACAATCAGGCCGTCACCCGAATGCGTGTTTACGTAGACACCGTCGACTCTGGTCTCGAAGTCCACCATGCGGCCCGTTTCGCGCCGCTGCAGGACAACATCGTTCAAGGCGTAGCTGCTGACAGGCTCCCGGTCGCGACCTGTAAGTGTTGCTTCCAGTAACAGCCGCGAGTCGGTTGTAAAGTCACCACCGAGGACGCGATCGATACTGTCGAGCATTTCGTCGGGGGTAACGTCGGCAAGGAAGCCGAGCCTGCCCCGATTGATGCCGAGCAGCGGGGTACCGGAATCCCGGGCGATACGGCTCGCGTACAGCATAGTGCCGTCGCCGCCAACTGAAACGATCAGGTCTGCCTGCGCCGAATCGTCACTGGCGAGCAGATTGACACCCAGTTTTGTCAAATGACTGCGTAATGACTGCGTCGCGTCAGCAACCCGCGGGTCGTCTTCGCGCCCAACGATTACGATGTGTTTGAAACGGTCTCCCATGCGGGGATTGTGTCGGACCCTTGACCCACCGGCAAGCCGTTGCTAGCGTTTCTCGCGCATGTCGGCTGATGTCAGTAACTCGATCCTGAATGACCGCGGTCAACACCTGCTGAAGGTGTTGATCCAGCGTTATATTCGTGATGGTCAGCCGGTCGGCTCGCGGACTCTGTCAAAGGACGCAGGCCTCGACCTCAGCCCTGCGACCATCCGCAATGTCATGTCCGACCTCGAGGACCTGGGGCTGGTCTCTGCGCCGCACACATCTGCCGGCCGTATCCCGACGCCCAAGGGCTACCGTTTGTTCGTCGACACGCTGGTGCGATATCGGCAACCGGGCGACGGTGATATTCGCCGCATCCAGGAACAGATTCGTGGTGAGTCCGACAATACCGGGCATCTCGTCGAAACGGTTTCATCCATGCTTTCCGATTTCACGAGTATGGCCGGTGTCGTTACGGTACCGCGTGCGCCGACAGCAACCTTGCGCCAGATCGAGTTCCTGCCGCTTTCGGAGAACCGTATTCTTGCAATTCTCGTGGTTAATGACCGGGAAGTGCAGAATCGTATCCTGCACGTCGATCGCGAGTATTCGAGCTCCGAGCTGGTCGAAGCGCAGAATTTCATCAACCAGCACTACGCCGGACGCGACCTGGACCAGGTTCGCGAAAAGCTGCTGGCCGATCTCGATGCGACGCGCGATTCGATGAACCAGGCGATGCACGACATTATTGCGGTTGCGCAGTCGGCAATGGAGGGTGCTGCGGACGAATCGCACCCCTATGTCGTGGCGGGCGAGACCAACCTCATGGATTTCGCCGAGTTGTCGGACATCGACACGCTGAAACGGCTGTTTGACGCGTTTTCCCACAAGCGCCTGATCCTCGAGCTTCTGGATCGCAGCATCAATGCAAAGGGCGTCCAGGTATTTATCGGCGAAGAGTCCGGCTACCGGATATTCGACGGCTGCAGCGTAGTGACCGCGCCGTATCGCGTTGATGAGGGAACGATCGGTGTGCTGGGCGTGATCGGCCCGACACGCATGGCGTATGACCGGGTGGTACCGATCGTGGATGTCACCGCCAGGCTGCTGGAATCCGCACTCGGACACCGCGATTGACGCTTTAGCGCCAATTAAGCCCAATTTTCTCTTGATATTTCCTGCGCCGTCCCCAAACTGCGCCCGGTATCCCGATGTCGGAGCAGAAAACCATGAGTGCAGAGGCGGAGCGCCCGGAAGAGGACCTCGAACCCGAGGCCGCTGAGGCGGAAGTCGACGTAGACGAGGAGGCCGCGGCGGACGCTGAGGTCGAGGCCCCGTCCAATGAAGAGTTGCAGGCGAAAGCCGATGAGAACTGGGATCGCTACCTGCGCGCGTCCGCAGAGCTCGAGAACGTGCGCAAACGGGCACAGCGTGACGTAGAGAACGCTCGCAAGTTTGCCCTCGAACGGTTTGGCAAGGAGCTCCTGACGGTGCGCGATACCCTCGAGATGGGACTTGCGGCCGGCGAGGGTGCAAGCGCCGAAAGCCTTCTCGAAGGAAAAGCGGCGACTCTCAAGATGCTGGCAGCTGTCATGCAGCAATTCGGCATCGAGGAAGTGGACCCGGCCGGCGAACCGTTCGACCCTGAATTTCACGAAGCGATCAGTATGCAGCCCTCTGACGATGTCGAGCCGGGCTCGGTCGTAAACGTCGTGCAGAAAGGCTATTCGCTGAATGGCCGGCTTCTGCGACCTGCAATGGTCATCGTCGCCGCAGAATAACCCCGAAATTGCTGATTTTGTGGTTGAAAGGCCCATGGTTGGCCCCACCTATCAGCCAGTTTTGACTAATTACCGTATTTGGAGCGTTTAGAAATGGGCAAAGTCATTGGTATTGACCTCGGTACCACGAACTCCTGCGTAGCCGTCATGGAGGGAGACACGCCGAAGGTTATCGAGAATTCCGAGGGTGATCGTACGACGCCATCGATTGTCGCGTTCAGCAAGGACGACCAGGTGCTGGTCGGCCAGTCTGCCAAGCGCCAGGCCGTCACGAACCCGGAAAACACGCTGTTTGCAATCAAACGACTGATCGGCCGTCGTTTCGAAGACGACGTCGTGCAGCGCGACATCAAGATGGTTCCTTACACCATCAGCAAAGCCGAAAACGGCGATGCCTGGGTTGAGGCCCACGGCAAGAAGATGGCGCCGCCGGAGATCTCGGCTCGCGTTCTCATGAAGATGAAGAAGACGGCTGAGGACTACCTCGGCGAAGAAGTCACCGAAGCGGTTGTAACGGTGCCGGCATACTTCAACGATTCTCAGCGCCAGGCCACCAAGGACGCGGGCAAGATTGCCGGCCTTGAGGTCAAGCGCATCATCAATGAGCCGACCGCAGCAGCGCTTGCCTACGGTATGGACAAGAAGCGCGGCGATGCAAAAATTGCGGTCTTTGACCTTGGTGGCGGCACCTTCGACGTGTCGATCATCGAGATCGCCGAGGTCGACGGCGAGCATCAGTTCGAAGTACTGGCGACGAACGGCGACACGTTCCTCGGCGGTGAAGACTTCGATATGCGCGTCATCGAGTACCTGACCAGCGAATTCCAGCGCGAGAGCGGCGTAGATATCACGTCTGACCCGCTCGCAATGCAGCGCCTCAAGGAAGCCGCTGAGAAGGCCAAGATCGAGCTCAGCTCGCAGCAGCAGACCGAAGTGAACCTGCCGTACATCACGGCCGACGCTTCGGGTCCGAAACATCTCAACATCAAGCTGACGCGCGCCAAGCTCGAGTCGCTGGTTGAGGAGCTGATCCAGCGCACGATCGGCCCGTGCAAGACTGCACTGCAGGACGCCGGCCTCAAGGTTAACGAGATCGACGACGTCATCCTCGTTGGTGGCCAGACGCGTATGCCGAAGGTCTTCGAGGAGGTGCAGAACTTCTTCGGCAAGGAGCCGCGCCGTGACGTGAACCCGGACGAGGCGGTCGCCCTTGGTGCAGCCATCCAGGGTGGCGTTCTGGCTGGCGACGTGAAGGATGTTCTGCTGCTCGACGTAACCCCGCTGTCGCTGGGTATCGAAACGCTCGGTGGCGTCATGACCAAGCTGATCGACAAGAATACGACGATTCCTGCCAATGCCGAGCAGGTGTTCTCGACCGCCGACGACAACCAGACGGCTGTGACGATTCACGTGCTGCAGGGCGAGCGCGAGCGTGCGATGGATAACAAGTCCCTCGGTCGTTTCGACCTTGCTGATATCCCTCCGGCACCGCGTGGCTTGCCGCAGATCGAAGTCACGTTTGACATCGATGCCAACGGTATCCTGAACGTATCGGCCAAGGACAAGGCGACCGGCAAGAGCCAGAACATCGTCATCAAGGCGTCTTCGGGACTGTCGGACGACGAGATCGACCAGATGGTTGCCGACGCCGAAAGCCACGCTGAGGAAGATCGCAAGTTCCGTGAGCTGGTCGACGTGCGCAACCAGGCCGACAGCCTGATCCACGCGTCAGAGAAGACATTGAGCGAACTCGGTGAGAAGGCTTCGGCCGAAGAGCGCCTGGCTGTTGAGAATGCGGTTTCCGATCTCAAGACGGCGCTGGAAGGCGACGACAAGGAAGCTATCGAAGCGAAGACGGCAGCACTGGCCGAAGCCTCCGGCGGACTCGCGCAGAAGCTCTACGCAGAGCAGGCTGCCGAAGGTGCCGATGGCGAGCCGGCCGGCGACGACAAGAACGACGATGTTGTCGATGCCGAGTTCGAGGAAGTGGACAAGGACGACAACAAGTAAGCTGTCGACACCATAGGGTGAACTGACCGGGCGCCGCGAGGCGCCCGAGTCATAGAAGAGAAGCATGGCAAAACGCGACTATTACGAAGTTTTGGGTGTCTCGAAATCGGCGTCGGCCGACGAGATCAAGAAGGCGTATCGCCGTCTTGCCATGAAATTTCACCCCGACCGCAACAAGGATGACGCCGAGGCTGCCGAGAAGAAATTCAAGGAAGCCAAGGAAGCCTACGAGGTCCTGAAGGACTCCGAGAAACGCGCAACCTATGACCAGTTCGGACACGACGGTCTCAAGATGGGTGCCGGCGGCGGCCCGGGTGGTTTCGGCGGCGCTGAAGGCTTTGGCGATATTTTCGGCGACGTCTTCGGTGACATCTTTGGTGGTGGCCGACGCGGTGGTGGGCCGCAGGTGTTTCGCGGTGCCGACCTTGGCTACGAGCTGAAACTCGATCTCGAGCGCGCCGTGGCCGGCGATACCGTCGAAATCGATGTTCCCACGCAGGTCAGCTGTGACACTTGTTCCGGCTCTGGTGCGAAGAAGGGCACCGAGCCCGTAACCTGTTCCACCTGCGGCGGCGCCGGCCAGGTGCGTATGCAACAGGGCTTTTTCTCGGTACAGCAGACCTGTCCGGCCTGTAAGGGCGCGGGTACGACAATCGCGGACCCCTGCGAGGATTGCCACGGTCGTGGCCGCATTCGCAAGACGAGGACGCTGTCGGTCAAGGTGCCTGCCGGTGTCGACGACGGTGATCGAATTCGACTTTCGGGTGAGGGCGAGGCCGGACGCAATGGCGGGCCGGCCGGTGATCTGTACGTCGAGATCCGCGTATCGCGCCACAAAATCTTTGAACGCGACGGCTCGAACCTCGCTTGCGAGGTTCCGGTCAGCTTCGCGACCGCGACACTGGGTGGAGAGGTTGTATTGCCGACGCTCGATGGCAACGTGTCGCTCAAGATTCCTGCTGGAACGCAATCCGGCAAGGTCTTCCGACTGCGCGGCAAGGGTGTCACAACCGTGCGCGATCCGCGCCAGGGTGACCTGTTCGCCCAGGTGTCTGTCGAGACGCCGGTTAACCTGACCAGCGAGCAGAAAGAACTTCTGGAGCAGCTCGAAGAGTCACTGCAGAAAGGCGGTGACAAGCACAGCCCGCGTGCCGACGGCTGGCTTGATACCGTGAAGCGCTTTTTCGACCGCATCAGCCAGTAGTAGACTCCCCGTTTTCCCAGGGGGAATTCCGATCAGCAATATACGTGTAGCCATCGCCGGGGCAGGCCGCATGGGCCAGGCCATCGCAAGCCTGATCGACGCCGCGGACGACCTCCAGCTTGCCGGGCTCTGGCGTCGTGGCGAGGACCTCGATGAGATCGTTGCGAAGGCCGATGTGCTGGTGGATTTCAGTCTTCCGGAAGCAATCGACGAGATACTTGCAGCCGCGGTTAATCGCAGTTGCCCGCTCGTGTGTGGCGTCAGCGGGCTCGCCGAAGAGCAGATGGATGCGATTTCGGCGGCAGCCGGACATGTTCCGCTTGTCTATGATCGCAACATGAGTCTCGGGGTTGCGGTCCTGACGCGATCCGTTCGTGAGGCAGCCGCCTCGCTCGGCGAAGAATTCGGCGTGCGGATCTCAGAAGTGCATCACGTGCACAAGCTGGATTCCCCGTCTGGGACCGCTCTGAAACTGGGAGAGGCCGTCGAATCCGGGCAGCAGGGCAGCGAAATCTACTATGAGTCGGAACGGCGCGGCGAGGTTCCGGGAGATCACGACGTTGTTTTTACGTCTCCCAACGAAGTTTTGAGTTTCAGCCACAGTGTCACGACTCGCGACGTGTTCGCCGACGGCGCTTTGCGTGCTGCCCGCTGGATCGTCGGGCGTGAGCCCGGCCTTTACGGAATGCAGGACGTACTTTTCTCGGATTTCGACTAAAAAACCGCTCTCAGAGTCTGGCGCGGATCACGTCCCTTCAGTAAACTACGCCGGATCGCTGACAGGTAGAGCGAACGCCAAGCGGAAGGCCCGGTCCTTCCGCTTTTGCACATCTGGATGTTGCAGATAAGGCGGACCCAAACCCCTCAAGTGGTCACGTTTTCGTACTTCGTTTGAGGACCGCACTTGAGCACGCCAGCGATACTTGCACTTCAGGATGGCACCGTTTTCCACGGCACATCCATCGGTGCCGATGGACAGACCATCGGTGAAGTCGTCTTCAATACCGCCATGACCGGCTACCAGGAAATCCTGACGGACCCGTCCTACTGTCGCCAGATCGTTACCCTGACGTATCCGCACATCGGCAATACCGGTACCAACAGCGAGGACATGGAGTCCGATCAGATCCACGCCTCCGGCCTGATCATTCGTGACAGCACGATGCTGACCAGCAGCTGGCGCTCCGAGCGTGGCTTCTGCGAGTTCCTGCGCCAGGGCGATACGGTTGCGATCGCTGACATCGACACGCGCAAGCTCACCCGAATCATTCGCGAGAAGGGTGCACAGTCCGGCTGCATCATGACGGGTGACCAGGCCGTCGAGACTGCGATCGAGCATGCCAGGAAATTCCCGGGCATCGCCGGCATGGATCTTGCGAAGTTCGTCACCACCAAGGAGACCTACCAGTGGTGTCATGGGACGACCTTTGGCAAGAAGCCAAGAATCATGAGCCGACGGATAGCGCCGTACCATGTCGTTGCCTACGACTTTGGTGTGAAGCGCAATATCCTGCGCTTGCTGTCCGACCTTGACTGCCGTCTGACGGTGGTACCGGCGCAGACGCCGGCCGAAGAGGTCCTGGCGCTCTCACCGGACGGCATTTTCCTGTCGAACGGCCCCGGCGATCCGGAACCTTGCGACTACGCGATAGCGGCAATCAAGGAATTTCTGGATGAGGGGCTGCCGATCTTCGGTATCTGCCTTGGTCACCAGCTGCTGTCGCTCGCCGCCGGGGCAAAGACCGAGAAGATGAAGTTCGGTCACCACGGCGCAAATCACCCCGTGCAGGACCTTGAGACCGGGCAGGTTGCCATCACAAGCCAGAACCACGGCTTCGCGGTCGATGAATCGACGCTGCCCGATAACGTGGTTGCAACGCATCGCTCGTTGTTTGACGGCACGCTGCAGGGCATTGCGCTTACCGACCGACCGGCATTCAGCTTCCAGGGGCACCCGGAAGCGAGCCCGGGCCCACACGACCTGCTGCCACTGTTCGAACGCTTTATCTCGCACATGGATGAGCAGAAAAAACGCGGAGTCAAGAAGATGATTTCCGGATAATCGTTTCTGTACAGATAGTTATAGACGAAACTTAAACTAGAATATCACGTAAGAACATACCCAGAACATGCCCAAACGTACAGATCTTGAAAGCATCCTGATTATTGGCGCCGGTCCGATCGTGATCGGCCAGGCCTGTGAGTTCGACTATTCTGGTGCCCAGGCGTGTAAAGCGCTGCGGGAGGAGGGTTACCGCGTCATTCTCGTCAACTCGAATCCGGCGACAATCATGACCGACCCGGAAACTGCCGATGCGATTTACATCGAGCCGGTTCACTGGAAAGCCGTTGCGCGGATTATCGAGAAAGAGCGTCCCGACGCGCTGCTGCCAACAATGGGTGGGCAGACCGGCCTTAACTGCGCCCTCGACCTTGCTCGTGAAGGTGTGCTGGAGGAATTCGGCGTAGAGCTGATTGCGGCCAAGCGGGAAGCCATCGACATGGCCGAAGACCGCGATCTGTTCCGCAAGGCGATGTCCGAGATCGGACTTGAGAGTCCGCGAGCCGATATAGCACACAGCCTGGATGAGGCTGTCGAGAAGCAGAAGGCGATCGGTTTCCCAACCATCATTCGTCCGTCGTTCACGCTTGGCGGTACCGGCGGTGGCATTGCCTACAACAACGAAGAGTTCGAGCGCATCGTCTCGCACGGCCTTGAGATGTCGCCGACCACCGAAGTGCTGCTCGAGGAGTCAGTTATCGGCTGGAAAGAGTTCGAGATGGAGGTTGTTCGCGACAAGAAAGACAACTGCATCATCGTCTGCGCCATCGAGAATTTCGACCCGATGGGCGTGCATACGGGCGACTCGATTACCGTCGCACCGGCGCAAACGCTGACCGACAAGGAATACCAGCGCCTGCGCGACGCCTCGATCGAAGTGCTGCGCAAGATCGGCGTCGAGACCGGCGGTTCGAACGTGCAGTTTGCGATCTGCCCGAATACGGGTCGTGTACTGATCATCGAAATGAACCCAAGGGTTTCGCGATCTTCCGCACTGGCGTCGAAAGCCACAGGATTCCCGATCGCCAAGGTCGCCGCGAAGCTTGCGGTGGGCTACACGCTCGATGAGCTCAAGAACGACATTACGGGTGGGGCGACGCCCGCGTCATTCGAACCGTCGATCGACTACGTCGTCACCAAGATTCCGCGCTTTACGTTCGAGAAATTCCCCGGCGCCAATGACCGCCTGACCACGCAGATGAAGTCGGTTGGCGAAGTCATGTCCATGGGCCGCAATTTCCAGGAGTCGCTGCAGAAGGCGCTGCGTGGGCTGGAGACTGGCATCAATGGCCTCGATGAGATCTGCGGCCCGATCGCTACGGATACCGATCGCGACGAGCTGCGACAGGAACTGCGCCTGCCGGGTTCGAGTCGCATCCTGTATGTCGCTGATGCCTTGCGGCACGGCTATTCGTTTGAGGATGTCGCTAAGGTGTCGGGTATTGACCCGTGGTTTGTCGTGCAGATTGCCGACCTGGTCAACGCCGAAGAACGTGTGCGCGAAGCCGGTCTCGATGGTATCGACAAGAACATGATGCGCAGCCTGAAGCGTAAAGGTTTCTCGGATGCGCGCCTCGCGGCAGTCCTTGGCGTCAACGAGCCTGAAGTTCGTGAGCGCCGCCTGTCGTTCGATATCCGGCCGGTATACAAGCGAGTTGACACCTGCGCGGCGGAGTTCGCGACGACCACGGCGTACATGTACTCCACCTACGAGGAGGAGTGCGAAGCGAATCCGACGGACAAGCCGAAGATCATGATCCTTGGTGGCGGTCCAAACCGGATCGGTCAGGGCATTGAGTTCGATTACTGCTGCGTGCACGCCGCGTTGGCACTGCGCGAATCGGGCTACGAGACCATCATGGTCAATTGCAATCCCGAGACGGTGTCGACCGATTACGACACCTCGGATCGCCTGTATTTTGAATCCCTGACGTTCGAGGACGTCATGGAGATTATCGATCTCGAGAAACCGAAAGGCGTCATCGTGCAGTACGGTGGTCAGACACCGCTCAAGCTTGCTCGCGACCTCGAAGCTGCGGGTGCGCCGATCATTGGTACCTCACCGGATTCCATTGATCTTGCGGAAGATCGTGAACGCTTCCAGGCACTGGTTAACGAACTCGGTCTGAAGCAGCCACCAAACCGTGTGGCGAGCAGCAAAGAGGAAGCGCTGCAGCTCGGTTCGGATGTTGGCTATCCGCTCGTAGTAAGGCCGTCGTATGTGCTGGGCGGGCGTGCGATGGAGATCGTGCACAGTGACGAGGACCTTGCGGCCTACATGGATGCGGCAATCAACGTCTCCAACGACAGCCCGGTCCTGCTCGATCGCTTCCTCGACCTCGCGACCGAGGTCGACGTTGACTGCATCTGTGATGGTGAGCGGGTGCTGATCGGCGGGGTCATGGAACATATCGAACAGGCGGGCGTACACTCCGGCGACTCCGGCTGCTCACTGCCTCCATTCAGCCTGACCCCGGAAATCCGGGCTCAGCTTGAGGAAGAAGTCGTCAAGCTGGCCAGGGGGCTGAATGTTGTCGGCCTGATGAATACGCAATTCGCGATCCAGGGTGACGTCGTCTACCTGCTCGAAGTCAACCCGCGTGCATCGCGTACGGTACCGTTTGTCTCGAAGGCGATTGGCATTCCGCTTGCCAAGATCGCGGCGAAAGTCATGGTTGGTGAGTCGCTCTCCGAGCAGGGCTACGTCGACCAGCGCATTCCCGAGTACTTCTCGGTGAAGGAAGCCGTATTCCCGTTCATCAAGTTCCCGGGATCGGATCCTATTCTCGGTCCGGAAATGAAGTCGACCGGCGAGGTGATGGGCGTCGGCCGGACATTCGGCGAGGCCTACGCCAAGGCGCAGCTGGCATCGGGCGTAATCCTGCCGCGGCAGGGTGCGGCGCTGCTGTCGGTTCGCGAGCGCGACAAAGAAGGCGCTGTTGAGCTGGCGCGGGTCCTTACCGGCATGGGCTTCGACATCATAGCGACTCACGGCACGGCGGAAGCGCTCGCCAGGGCGGGCGTATCCTGCAGTCGTGCCAACAAGGTGCGCGAAGGTCGGCCGCACATCGTCGATATGATCAAGAACGAGGAAATCGATCTGATCGTCAACACGACGGAGGGCAAGCAGGCCATCGTCGAATCGCTGTCGATTCGTGCAGAGGCCGTGCGCCGCAATGTAACCTATTACACGACACTGGGCGCCGCGATGGCGACCTGTCGTGCGATAGAGCATCTTGATAACAGTGATGTGAACAGGTTGCAGGACCTGCACAACGAGGTAGTGGCATGAACAAGGTCCCGATGACAGTCCGCGGACATGAATTGCTGCAGGCTGAGCTGAAACAGCTCAAGAGTGTTGACCGGCCCGCGATCATCAAGGCGATTGCGGAAGCTCGTGAGCATGGCGATCTCAAGGAAAATGCCGAATATCACGCTGCGAAAGAGCAGCAGGGATTCATCGAAGGCCGCATCAAGGAACTCGAAGGCAAGCTGTCGCATGTTCAGGTCATCGATGTGACCGAGATGAACAACACCGGCAAGGTGATCTTCGGCTCGACAGTCGTGTTGCTCGACGAAGAAACCGACAAGGAAATCAGCTACAAGATCGTGGGCGAGGATGAAGCCGACATCAAGACTGGCCTGATTTCATTCACGTCGCCGATAGCACGGGCGATGATCGGCAAGAGTGCCGACGACGACTTCGAGTTCCAGGCCCCTGACGGTGCCCGTTCTTATGTCGTGCTTGAAGTGCGCTACGAGTAGCGCTCAGGCAGACGGAATACGGAGTCGTTTCTCCGGTTTCTTTTCAGGATTCGGCCGGTAGAGAAGGGCGATATTGCCGATCCGCTGCACCAGCATGGCGTTATGCGAATCGCACAAGGCAGCGATGATCTCGTCGCGGGCGCGGCGATCGCCAACCCGCACGCGGACTTTCATCAATTCGTGATGCGCGAGAGTCGACTCAAACTCGGCTTCGAGTGATTCGCTTAAGCCCGAATCACCCACCATAATCAGGGGTTTGAGCTGGTGGCCGAGGCCGCGCAGGTATTTCTTCTGGTGTTCACTGAGGTTCATGGGCGCGAAGTGTAGCAGCAATGAGTAAACCGAGACGATCCGGTGGCAGCTGGCGAGAGCGCCAGGAGAAAGACCCGTACGTGCAGATGGCACGGCGAGACGGCTGGCGTTCGCGTGCCGTCTACAAGCTCGAGCAGATTGACGAGAAGGAACGCTTTGTAAAGCCGGGCATGGTCTGCGTCGACCTTGGCTCGGCACCGGGTGGCTGGAGTCAGTACGTCACGGAGAAACTCAAGGGCAAGGCCAGAATCGTCGCAGTTGACCTGCTGCCGATGGATTCACTGGCCGATGTCGAGTTCATCCAGGGCGATTTCTGCGACGACGATGTATTTGAGCATTTGCTCAATGCTATCGGCGATCACGGTGCGGATCTTGTAATGAGTGACATGGCGCCCAATATCAGCGGCTTGAAAGCTGTGGACCAGCCACGTTCGATGTACCTCGTTGAGCTCGCACTGGACCTTGCGCGCCGGGTTCTGAAGCCTGGTGGCAACTTTGTTTGCAAGGTTTTCCAGGGCGAGGGATTCGACGCTTTTGTCGTCGATACGAGGAACTCTTTCAAGCGTGTCAGGGTCATGAAACCAAAGGCTTCGAGACCGGGCAGCCGTGAGGTGTACTTGGTAGCGAGTGGATACCAATTGTAGTAGTGTCAAATCGTGAATGATCTAACCAAAAACGTACTGGTATTTATTGTCATCATCGTCGTTCTTCTGATGGTGGTGCAGAACCTGCAGGGCGTAGCGCCAGGCCAGCCGCAGAAACGCGATTACTCCGAATTCGTCCATGAAGTCGAGTCCGGCAAAGTGGATCGTGTGATGATCGAAGACAAGAAGATTTACTTCGGCTCCGGCAACAACGACAGCTACCAGTTCTTTACGAACAGCCCCGAAACCGACAACAACACGCTCATCGGCATGTTGCTGGATAACAATGTCGACTTTGCGGCCGCAGATGAAAAGTCACAAAGCCTGATCGGGCAGCTGTTGATCAGCTCATTCCCGATCCTGTTGCTCATCGGTGTCTGGATCTACTTCATGCGCCAGATGCAGGGCGGTGGTGGCGGTCGCGGTGCGATGTCATTCGGCAAATCCAAGGCGCGCCTGCTCGGTGAAGACCAGGTTGGTGTCACGTTTGCGGATGTCGCAGGCGTTGAGGAGGCCAAGGAAGAAGTTTCCGAGGTTGTAGAGTTCCTCAAGGACCCGAGCAAGTTCCAGCGCCTGGGGGGCAAGATTCCCAAGGGCGTGCTGATGGTTGGCCCGCCGGGTACCGGCAAGACGCTGCTGGCCAAGGCAATTGCCGGTGAAGCCAAGGTGCCGTTCTTTACGATTTCCGGTTCGGACTTCGTTGAGATGTTTGTCGGCGTCGGTGCGTCCCGTGTTCGCGACATGTTTGACCAGGCCAAGAAGCAGGCTCCCTGCATCATCTTCATCGACGAACTCGATGCCGTAGGTCGTCATCGCGGTGCAGGACTCGGTGGCGGTCACGACGAGCGTGAGCAGACGCTCAACCAGATGCTGGTTGAGATGGATGGATTTGAAGGTTCCGAGGGCATCATCGTCATAGCTGCGACCAACCGTCCGGACGTGCTCGATCCCGCGCTGTTGCGCCCGGGTCGTTTCGATCGACAGGTTGTCGTGCCGTTACCGGACATTCGCGGTCGCGAAGGCATTCTGAAAGTACATATGCGCAAGGTGCCGCTGGCAGAAGACGTCAAGCCGGCAATCATTGCGCGCGGCACGCCTGGATTCTCGGGTGCCGACCTGGCCAACCTCGTGAACGAAGCCGCCCTGTTTGCGGCACGCGCCAACAAGCGTGTCGTCGGAATGGAAGAGTTCGAGAAGGCCAAGGACAAGATCATGATGGGCGCAGAGCGCAAATCCATGGTCATGAAAGAGGACGAGAAGCTCAATACGGCCTATCACGAAGCCGGTCACGCCATCGTCGGCTACCTGGTGCCGGGTCATGACCCAGTGCACAAGGTCACGATCATCCCGCGCGGTCGCGCACTTGGCGTAACGATGTACCTTCCGGAGGAAGATCGTTACAGCATGTCCAAGCAGTATCTTGAGAGCAATATCTCCAGCCTGTTTGGAGGGCGAATTGCCGAGGAAATGATCAATGGCGCTGACGGCGTTACGACGGGTGCGTCGAACGATATCGAGCGCGCGACCGAAATCGCACGCAACATGGTCACGAAGTGGGGTCTGTCGGAGCGACTTGGACCGCTGACCTACAGCGAAGATGACGGTGAAGTGTTCCTCGGCCGATCGGTGACGCAGCACAAGCAGGTGTCAGACGATACGGCGCATGCGATTGACGAGGAAGTCCGCAAGATTATCGACTCGAACTACCAGCGTGCGAAGACAATTCTCGATGAGAACATCGACAAGCTGCACGCGATGGCCAAGGCGCTCATGAAGTACGAGACGATCGACCAGCCGCAGATCAAGGACATCATGGAAGGCCGCGAACCGCAGCCGCCGGAAGACTGGTCGGAGTCCGGTGGTTCAACGCCGCCGACCGGGGGCGCGACCGTCGAAGACGAAAGCTCGACGGGCCAGATCGGTGGACCAGCCGAAGAACACTGATTTTACTGTCGGTTCCCTGACCCTGCCGGATCCCTGTGTCATGGGGATCCTCAACGTGACTCCCGACAGTTTCTCCGATGGCGGGCAGTTTTTCTCGCTTGACGATGCGAAGCATCAGGCCGAGCGCATGGCGACGGCGGGTGCCTCGATGATCGATGTCGGCGGTGAGTCGACGCGTCCGGGGGCAGATGCTGTTGGTGAGGCCGAGGAGCTTGATCGTGTGTTGCCGGTTATCGAGGCGGTCCGGGCGGTTACCGACATCCCGGTGTCCGTCGATACCAGCAAGGCGGCCGTAATGTGGCAGGCAATTGAAGCCGGGGCCGCGATGATCAACGACGTTGCTGCGCTGCAGGGAGAGGGCGCCCTGGAAGCGGCAGCCGAACTCGGTGTACCTGTCTGCCTGATGCATATGCAGGGCGAACCGCGCACGATGCAGCAAGCGCCGCATTATGACGATGTAGCCCGAGACATTGCCGGGTTTCTCGACTCCAGGGTTACTGACTGCGTGGCTGCCGGTATAGGCCGCGATCGCATCGTTCTGGATCCGGGCTTCGGTTTCGGCAAAACCCACGCGCACAATGTCGAGTTACTCGCAAATCTGCGACAATTGCGCAAATTGGGGCTGCCGATTCTCGCCGGGTTGTCACGCAAATCGACGCTCGGTGAATTGACGGGCCGCCCCGTAGAAGAGCGAATGGCGGCCAGCGTTGCCGCGGCTGTAGTTGCAGCCATGAACGGTGCATCGATTCTCAGGGTGCACGATGTTGGTGAGACGGTAGACGCGCTGCGTATTGTTGCGGCGCTCAGGGAATACGAATCATGAGCAAAGGTTACTTCGGAACGGACGGTGTCCGCGGCACGGTTGGCCGCGACCCAATGACGGCGGATTTCGCAATTCGGCTCGCAAGTGCCGCAGCGCAGGTTCTGGTGCCGACGGGTGGAACGGTTGTCATCGGCAAGGACACACGGCTGTCCGGCTACATGTTTGAGTCCGCGCTGGAGGCGGGATTCGTAGCGGCGGGTGCTGACGTGCTGTTGATCGGTCCGTTGCCTACGCCGGGCATCGCTCGCCTGACGCAGGAGTTTGACGCGGATCTTGGCGTTGTTATCAGCGCCTCGCACAACGCCTACTTTGATAACGGCATCAAGTTCTTCGATCGAAATGGCTCCAAGCTGACAGATGAATTGGAGCACCGTATCGAGGAGCAGCTTGGCAACCCGGCGATAACGCTGGAGTCGCAAAAGCTCGGCAAGGCCAAGCGTATCGACACGGCCCGACTGCGCTACCAGGATTTCTGTGCGGCAAGCATGCCGGAGGGCATTGATCTCGAGGACGTCAAAATCGTTTTCGACGGGGCCAACGGTGCCGGCTACAAAGTGGGGCCGCGTACGCTGACCAATCTCGGTGCTGACGTCATCACGATCGGCTGCTCACCAAACGGCAAGAACATCAATTCGGGCTGTGGCTCTACCAAGCCGCAGCTACTGCAGACCACGGTTCCGGCGGTTGGCGCTGATGTTGGTGTTGCCCTCGACGGCGACGGCGACCGGGTCGTTCTGGTCGACGAAAAGGGCAACCTGATCGACGGCGACCAGATTCTTTATATCCTCGCCACGGCCCGCAAGGACAAGGGTCAGCTGCAGGGGCCGGTAGTCGGCACCGTGATGAGCAATCTCGGGCTTGAGAATGCACTCAAGGCTCGAAACATTGAATTCCAGCGTGCCAGTGTTGGCGATCGCTACGTACTTGAGGCATTAAAGCAGACCGGCGGCGTAATCGGTGGTGAGACGTCCGGGCACATGATTGTGCTCGACAAGACAACGACGGGCGACGGACTGATCTGCGCCTTGCAGGTGCTGGCCTGCATGAAGGAGACCGGCAAGCCATTATCGGAGCTCGCAGCCGGAATGCCGAAGTACCCGCAGACCATGGTTAATGTGCGCACCGAGACCCGTATGGATCCGGACGCGTCGGGAATGATCCAGTCGGCTGTCGCCGAAGCTGAAGCGGAACTGGCGGAAACCGGCCGAATTGTGCTGCGCGCATCGGGCACCGAGCCGGTGATCCGGGTCATGGTTGAGGGCGAAAACGAAGAGCAGGTCGTGTCGATCGCGAACCGGTTGGCTGACGTCGTCGCGGAGGCGGCTGCCGACAGCTGATGAATCCCGAAAAAGCGCGTTGATTTGCCGGTTTACAGTCGGTATCCTTGCGCGCCTTTCAGGCACCCCGAGCCTAACGATATGCGCAGATTCCTTGTTGCTGGCAACTGGAAAATGAATGGCAGCGCTGTGGGCAGCGACGAGCTGGTTGCAGGCATCCTGGATGGGGCACCTGAAGGTGACGGTTTCGAGATCCTCGTGTGTCCGCCGTTTCCGTACCTGGCGGCGGTGTCGGCACAGGCTGACGGCTCGGCGGTTCGGGTTGGTGCCCAGAACGTGTCAGAACATGAGTCTGGGGCGTATACGGGTGAAACGGCGGCAGCAATGCTGCTCGACGCGGGCTGCGAGTACGTCATAGTGGGCCACTCGGAGCGACGCTCTATATATGGAGAGTCGAACGAGCAGGTTGCCGCAAAATTCGCGGCGGCGCTGGCGGTCGGACTGAAACCGATCCTGTGTGTCGGCGAGACGCTCGAGGAACGTGAAGCCGGGACAACGGAGAGCGTGGTCGACGACCAGCTGGATGCGGTTTTGAACCGCACGGGTATCGAGGCATTTGCCAACGCCGTGGTGGCCTATGAACCGGTCTGGGCGATCGGTACGGGTATGACGGCAACGCCGGAACAGGCTCAGGAAGTGCACGCGCACATCCGCGGTCGGCTGGCGGCACAGAATGAAAGCATTGCAGCGAGCGTGCAGATACTGTACGGCGGCAGCATGAAGGGCGAAAATGCGCCCGGGCTGCTGAAGCAGCCCGATATTGACGGCGGCCTGATTGGCGGAGCGTCATTGAAGGCGGAAGATTTTCTCGCGATTGTCGAAGCGGCAGCGCGGGCTTAGGACAGAGAGTCAGATGGATACAATTCAGAAAGCGGTATTGATCGCACACACGCTGATCGCATTGATGATTATCGTGCTGGTGCTGCTGCAGCGCGGCAAAGGCGCCGATGCAGGCGCGGCGTTTGGTGCCGGTGCTTCCGGAACCGTATTTGGTTCACGCGGATCAGGCAGTTTCTTTTCTCGCATGACCGCGATCTTCGCGACGCTGTTTTTCGTGACAAGTCTCGGCCTCGCGTACCTCAGTTCACAGGCCACGCAAAGCTCGGGCAGCCTGCTCGAGAATGCGCCGGTCGAAGAGGCCGTTGAAGCAATTGAAGAAGCTGCCGCAGACGATGCCGAGGTGCCGTCGCTGGACGCTGCAGGGGAAGCAGCTGACGAAGACATTCCGGTGATCGACGAGCCGGCAGCGGATACCCCGGAAACGGAGTAAACTAAAACAGACAAGCTCTGGTGGTGGAATTGGTAGACACGCTGTCTTGAGGGGGCAGTGGCGCGAGCCGTGCGAGTTCGAGTCTCGCCCAGAGCACCAAATAAAGCGGCCCGCAGGTATAGCACCTGCGGGCCGTTTTCGTACCCGGTAAATGTCTGCCTTCGCGGGTGCGGCAGAGAGTACGAAATCCGTGGAATTACTTACCGCAAAAAGGGTGTATTCCGCGCACCTTGGGCTGATACAATGCCGCGCTGATTTTGCCGGGCCTTCCGGTCCGTTCGGCCTTGGGGCCAGCCGCGACAGCAGTCGCACTCAATCGGGTAAAAGCAGAAAGAAATGCTACAAGAATACCTCCCTGTCCTGATATTCCTGGGAATAGGCGCCGCAATTGGCCTGGTGTTGCTTGGCCTTGGCTTCCTGATCGGCCAGGGTCAGAAAGACGATGAGAAGCTCTCGCCTTACGAATGCGGATTCGAGGCGTTCGACGACTCCCGCATGAAGTTTGACGTGCGCTATTACCTGGTCGCCATCCTGTTCATCATTTTCGATCTCGAGATCGCGTTCCTGTTTCCGTGGGCGGTCTCGCTGGACACGGTAGGGCAGTTCGGCCTGCTGGCCATGGCACTGTTCCTCGCCGTGCTCGTGGTTGGCTTTATCTACGAATGGAAAAAAGGTGCGCTCGAGTGGGATTGACGAATACAGCAGAAGCAGCTGCTCCGGACGCTGAAGCGGCAGGCGGCAGCCTGCAGAAGAAAGGCTTCGTCGTCACGAGCGTCGATGCCGTTATGAACTGGGCCCGTACGGGCTCGCTGTGGCCGATGACCTTCGGCCTGGCCTGTTGCGCGGTCGAGATGATGCAGGCGGGTGCCTCGCGGTACGACCTGGACCGTTTCGGCATTATCTTCCGCCCAAGCCCGCGCCAGTCGGACTGCATGATTGTCGCCGGTACGCTGACGAACAAAATGGCGCCGGCGTTGCGCAAGGTTTACGACCAGATGCCGGAACCGCGCTGGGTCGTCTCGATGGGCTCCTGCGCCAACGGTGGCGGTTACTACCACTATTCTTATTCAGTTGTCCGCGGCTGTGATCGCGTGGTGCCGGTTGACGTGTACGTCCCGGGTTGCCCGCCGACCGCCGAGGCACTTATTTACGGGCTGATCCAGTTGCAGAACAAGATCCGCCGCACGATGACGATTGCGCGATGACCGACCGAACTGAAATCCTGGCCGGCAAGATCGACGCTCGCTTCGGCGATCAATTGGAACGTGTGGCTTCGACCTGCCGTGAACTTACCTACGAAGTCGACAAAGACGACCTGATCGAAGTTGCTACGGCGCTTCGCAACGAGGCCGATTTCGGTTTCGAGATGATCGTCGATATTTGCGGCGTCGATTACCTTAACTACGGCAGCGACGAGTGGACGACCAATAGCGCGACCGGCACCGGGTTCAGCCGTGGTGTTGAACGCGAACCGGTCGTACTTGATGAGTCGGACGAATTTGACCCGCGTCGTTTCGCGGTCGTGTACCACCTGCTGTCGATCCAGAACAACATCCGTCTGCGCCTGCGCGTATACACGGGTACGTCGAACCCGCCGATCGTGAAATCAGTCGTCGATATCTGGAATGGCGCAAACTGGTTCGAACGCGAGGCGTTTGACCTGTACGGCATTTTCTTTGAGGGTCACCCGGACCTGCGTCGCATCCTGACGGACTATGGTTTCATCGGCCATCCGTTCCGCAAGGACTTCCCGCTCATGGGTAACGTCGAGGTCAGCTACGACGAAGAGCAGGGCCGCGTTGCCTACAAGCCGGTTTCGATCGAACAGCGCACGCTGGTGCCGCGTGTGATTCGCGACGACAACCGCTATGCAGCCGATCTCAAGGACGAAAACAATGGCTGAGATCCAGAGCTACACAATGAACTTCGGCCCGCAGCATCCTGCGGCGCACGGCGTACTGCGTCTCGTCCTCGAAATCGAGGGTGAGGTCATCCAGAAGGCAGATCCGCACGTGGGTCTGTTGCATCGCGCTACTGAGAAGCTCGCCGAATCGAAGCCGTTCAACCAGTCGATCGGCTACATGGATCGTCTCGATTACGTCTCCATGATGTGTAACGAGCACGGCTATGTCATGGCGATCGAGAAGCTGCTTGGCGTACAGGTGCCGGAGCGCGCTCAGTACATCCGTACCATGTTTGACGAGATCACACGCATCCTGAATCACCTGATGTGGCTCGGTGCGCATGGCCTCGATATCGGCGCGATGACGATGTTCCTGTATTGCTTCCGTGAGCGTGAAGATCTGATGGACTGCTACGAAGCGGTTTCGGGTACCCGCATGCACGCGACGTACTACCGTCCGGGCGGCGTTTACCGCGACCTGCCGGACTCGATGCCGAAGTACCAGGAATCGAAGTTCCGCTCGAAGAAGCAGCTCGCGAAGATGAACGAGACTCGCGAGGGTTCGATGCTCGACTTCATCGAGGACTTCACGAATCGCTTCCCGAAATGTGTCGACGAGTACGAGACGCTGCTGACCGACAATCGCATCTGGAAGCAGCGCACCGTGAACATCGGCGTCGTTTCGCCGGAACGTGCGATGCAGCTTGGATTCTCGGGACCGATGCTGCGTGGCTCGGGCGTTGCCTGGGATCTCCGCAAGAAACAGCCGTACGAAGTTTACGACCGTATGGATTTCGATATCCCCATCGGTGTCAACGGAGACTGCTACGACCGCTACCTGGTTCGCATTGAAGAGATGCGCCAGTCGAACCGCATCATCAAGCAGTGCGTCGAGTGGCTGCGTGACAATCCGGGTCCGGTTATCGCGGAAGATCACAAGATCACGCCGCCGAAGCGCGTCGAGATGAAAGACGACATGGAGTCGCTCATTCATCACTTCAAACTGTTTACAGAAGGCTACTGTGTCCCTGAAGGGGAGGCATACGCCGCGGTCGAACATCCGAAAGGTGAGTTCGGCGTTTACATTATTTCGGACGGGGCCAACAAGCCGTACCGCGTGAAGATTCGCGCGCCGGGCTTTGCGCACCTGTCCGCCATGTCGGAAATGGTAGAAGGTCACATGCTTGCGGACGTCGTAGCCGTCATCGGTACGCAGGACATCGTGTTCGGGGAGGTCGATCGATGAGTTACGAACTCTCCTCGCACGTTACGGAAAAGATAGACGAGTGGAAGACGCGCTTCCCGGCCGATCGCCAGCGTTCAGCAGTTATTCGTGCACTGCATCTCGTGCAGCACGAGAACAAGGGCTGGATTACGGCCGAGCAGATGAACGCGGTAGCCGACTATCTGGACCTGCCGACAATTCAGGTCTACGAGGTAGCGACGTTCTACTCGATGTTCCAGACCCGTGAAGTCGGGCGCAACGAAGTTTCGATCTGCACGAACGTCGCCTGCATGCTGCGCGGCGCCGACGAGATCGTCGAGCACGTAGAGAACAAACTCGGCATCAAGACCGGTGAATCGACGCCCGACGGTCGTATTTTCCTGAAGCAGGAAGAGGAGTGCATCGCGGCATGTTGCGGCGCGCCGGCCATGCAGGTGAATCACAAGTACTACGAGAACCTGACGCCGGACATGATTGACGAAATCCTGGATGGGCTGGACTGATGGCGATCGAAGAGAACCTCGTTTGCTTTAACACGTTCGGCTCTGACGAGTCGTGGACGCTGGCTACCTACGAGAAACACGATGGCTACAAGGCCTGGCGCAAGATTCTCGCCGGCAAGATGTCGCCTGAAGATGTCATTGAGGAAGTCAAAGCATCCGGCCTGCGTGGTCGAGGTGGCGCCGGCTTCCCGACGGGCCTGAAGTGGAGCTTCATGCCGAAGGACTTCGACGGCCAGAAGTATCTCGTCGTTAACTCCGACGAGTCTGAGCCAGGCACATGCCATGATCGTGAAATCCTGCGCTACAACCCGCACAGTCTCGTCGAAGGTATGGCCATCGCCGCCTACGCGATGGGTGCGACGGTTGCCTATAACTACATGCGTGGTGAGTTCATGGATGAGCCATTCCCGCGTTTTGAGGCGGCCGTCAAGGAAGCCTACGACGCAGGACTGCTCGGCAAGAACGTGCAGGGCAGCGGTATCGACATCGACGTCTACGGTTTCATTGGCGCAGGTGCGTACATCTGCGGCGAAGAAACTGCACTGATCGAATCGCTCGAAGGCAAGCAGGGCCGGCCGCGCTTCAAGCCGCCGTTCCCGGCCAACTTTGGCCTTTACGGTCAGCCGACGACGATTAACAACACGCAGAGTATTGCGAGCGTACCGACGATCCTGCACAAGGGTGCGGCGTGGTTCGCCGGCCTTGGTCCCGAGGGGTCAGGCGGTACGGCGCAGTTCTCTGTTTCGGGCCACGTTGAGAAACCCGGTAACTACGAGCTGCCGATGGGCGTCCCGTTCAAGACGCTGCTCGAAGACTTTGCCGGTGGCGTCTGGAAAGGCCGCAAGCTGAAAGCCATTATCCCGGGCGGTTCTTCATGCAAGGTCCTGCCGGCCGAAATCGCGCTCGAGTGCACGATGGATTACAACTCGCTGCAACAGGCGGGTTCGTCCTTTGGTACGGGCGCGGTCATGGTCATGGATGAGACGACCTGCATGGTTAAGGTCCTGCGCCGTATCTCACGCTTCTACATGGCCGAGTCGTGCGGACAGTGCACGCCGTGTCGTGAAGGCACCGGGTGGCTGTATCGCATGCTGACGCGCATCGTCGAAGGGCGCGGCGAAGAGGCCGACCTCGAGAAACTCGTCGATGTGGCGAACAAGATCGAAGGTCATACGATTTGCGCACTTGGCGACGCTGCAGCGTGGCCGGTGCAGAGCTTCCTGAATCATTACTTCCACGAATTCGAATACATGGTCCGTAACAACGGTCGCAGTATTGTCGACGACGCACCGGAGGCGGCTGCGTAACGATGAGCGACGATATCGTAAACATTGAAGTCGACGGCAAGCCGGTCGAAGCGAAAAAAGGGCAGATGATCATCGAGGTGACCGACAACATCGGCACCTACGTTCCGCGCTTCTGCTACCACGAAAAGCTTTCGGTCGCGGCTAACTGCCGCATGTGCCTCGTCGATGTTGAAGGCGCACCGAAGCCAATTCCGGCCTGTGCGCAGCCGATTGCCGAAGGCATGAAGGTCTTCACCAAGTCGCCGCGCGCAATTGCCGCACAGAAAGCGACGATGGAATTCCTGCTTATAAATCACCCGCTGGATTGCCCGATCTGCGACCAGGGCGGTGAGTGCGAACTGCAGGATCTCGCGATTGGCTATGGCCGTGACGTGTCCCGCTACAACGACGGCAAGCGCGTCGTTAAGGACAAGGACATTGGTCCTCTGATCTCTACCGACATGACACGCTGCATTCACTGCACGCGCTGCGTACGTTTCGGTGAAGAGATCCAAGGCTACCCGCAGCTGGGCACGACGTCGCGTGGTGAACGGGTGGTTATCTCGACCTACGTCGAGCAGAACATTGATCACGAACTGTCCGCGAACATCATCGACCTGTGTCCGGTCGGCGCACTCAACAACAAGCCGTACCGCTACAGCGCACGTGCGTGGGAAATGACCCAGCGTGCGACTGTTTCGCCACACGACTGCGTCGGTTCAAACCTGTACGCGCATGTGCTGCGTGGCACCGTGAAACGCATCGTGCCGCGGGAAAACGAGTCGATTAACGAGTCCTGGATTTCGGATCGTGATCGATTCTCCTACGAGGCGATTTACAGCGACGATCGCCTGCAGTCGCCGCGTATCAAGGAAAACGGCGAATGGCGTGACATGGACTGGGAAGACGCGTTGTCCAAGGCAGCCGAAGTCCTCGGGGACGCCGGTTCGGTCGGCATGATCGCGTCACCGTCATCGACGATTGAAGAAAGCCATCTGCTGGCGAAGCTTGCCGCGCATCTCGGTACCTCGAACATCGATCACCGCATCGGTCGTCGCGATAATTCGGACCAGGCCGATGCGCCGGTGTATGAGAGTCTCGGTTGCGAAATCGCCGATATCGAGTCCCGGGGCGCGATTCTCGTAGCGGGCTCCAACCTGCGCGCCGAGGCGCCGATTCTTGCGCACCGCGTGCGCAAAGCGGCACTTGCCGGCGGAACAGTCAGTTTCGCGAACAGCACTGAGTACGAGTACTACTTTGACGTCGCGAATTACGCTTCGGGCGCAGGTCTGCATGAGACCCTGTCGGGTATTGCAGCGGCGGCGAAGGGCAACAAGGCCAGCGATGAGCACAAGGCAATCGCGGAGTCGCTGAAGTCAGCCGACGACGCACTCGTGCTGCTCGGCCACATCGCGAACCGCCACGCAGCTTCTGCAGCGGTCCGTGCCGTTGCCAGGGAAATTGCGGATGCGACCGGCGCGAAGCTCGGCTTCATAACTGAGGGCGCTAATTCTGCCGGAGCGAGCATCGCCGGTGTATTGCCGCATCGTGCTGCTGCAGGTGCTGCGCGTGATGAAGTGGGCCTCGATGTTGCCGGCATGCTGGATGCGTCGCTTGACGCAACGCTTCTCGTAAACGTTGAGCCGGACGCGGATATCCACGCTGCCGGCGACGCCGTCGCGAAGCTTGCCAAACAGAAATTCGTAGTCGCGTTGACACCTTTTGTGTCCGACGCGCTGCTCGAGGCCGCGGATCTGCTGCTGCCGATAGGTACGTTTGCCGAGACGTCCGGTACTTACGTCAACGTTGCAGGCACCTGGCAGAGCTTTGGCGGTATTGCAAACCCGGTCGGTGAGGCGCGGCCTTGCTGGAAAGTATTGCGCGTGCTCGGCAACCTGACAGACGCCGAAGGCTTTGAGTACGTAACCAGCGAAGATGTACTTGCCGAACTGCGAGCCGACATTGGCGATGTCGAAGCCGGCTCATACAGTGGTTCAAGTGCTGCGAAGCCAAATGGTGTGGACGCACCGGCTGACGAAATCGATACGCCGATCTATGACATCGATTCGATGGTTCGACGCGCTGACGCGCTGCAGCGGACTCTCGCGGCTCAACGTGCGGCAGGCGAGGGGGACGCGTAATGGCTGAATTCTTCGCAGGCCTGGTTCCGCAGTTTGCCTGGGATATCTGGAACTGGTTCCCGCCGCTCTTCCAGTACCTGTTCGTCACGGTATTCAAGATTCTGGTTGTGATGATTTCGGTCATCCTGCTGGTTGCGTTCTCGACCTACTTCGAGCGCAAGGTAATCGGCAGCATGCAGGCGCGTGTCGGGCCGAACCGGGTAGGGCCACTGGGGCTGGGACAGCCGTTCGCGGACGTAATCAAACTCCTGATCAAAGAGGTTGTGGTTCCGTCGCAGTCGAGCAAGTTCCTGTACGTCATTGCTCCATTGCTGTCTCTGACACCCGCGCTCGTAACGTGGGCTGTCATGCCGATGAACGACTGGTTTGTCATTGCCGACATCAACGCAGGCCTGCTGTACGTTCTCGCACTGACGTCGATCGGCGTCTACGGCATCATCCTGGCCGGCTGGGCGACCAACTCGAAGTACGCGCTGCTCGGTGCGATGCGTACGGCGGCACAGATTGTCGCCTACGAGATCGCGATGGGCTTTGCACTTGTCGGCGTAGTCATGGCCGGCGGCAGCCTGAACATCGGCGACATCGTTGAAGCGCAACGCGGTGGCATGTCGAACTGGTTCCTGCTGTGGCTGTTCCCGCTGTTCCTCGTCTATTGGATTTCCGGCGTCGCAGAAACCAACCGTGCGCCGTTCGACGTTGCTGAAGGTGAATCGGAAATTGTTGCCGGCTTCCACGTTGAATACTCGGGCGTGGCGTTCGCGCTGTTCTTCCTCGCCGAATACGCGAACATGATCCTGATTTCGACGCTGACTGCCGTGTTCTTCCTCGGCGGCTGGGCGTCACCGTTCGAAGGTATCGAGTTCCTGCAGCAGTGGGGTGACCTGCCGCTGATTGGCTGGGTGTTCTCGGGCGGCTTCCCGTGGCTGTTCATCAAGATGGCCATGTTCATGTACACGTTCTTCTGGCTGCGCGCGACATTCCCGCGCTATCGCTATGACCAGATCATGCGGCTTGGCTGGAAGGTATTTATTCCAATTACGATCATCTGGATCGCCGTGGAAGGGGCGCTTGCCTGGTTCCAGGTGGGTCCGTGGTCCGGGCTGGGCGCATAACGATGAGTCGAGTAGTCAGCTGGTTCAAAACGTTCGCCCTCTGGGAACTCCTCAAGGGCCTCTCTGTTACGCAGAAAAACTTCTTCAGGAAGAGCGTGACGCTGGAGTACCCGGAGGAGAAGACGCCGCAATCGCATCGCTTCCGCGGCCTGCACGCGCTGCGCCGTTACCCGAACGGTGAAGAGCGCTGCATCGCATGCAAGCTGTGTGAGGCTGTTTGCCCTGCACTCGCGATCACGATCGAATCCGATGTCAGCCAGGATGGCACCCGTCGCACGACGCGTTACGACATCGACCTGTTCAAGTGCATCTACTGCGGATTCTGCGAAGAAGCCTGTCCGGTCGATGCAATTGTTGAGACCCGTCTGCTTGAGTACCACATGGAAGCGCCGGGCGAAAACATCATGACCAAGGACAAGCTGCTGGCGGTTGGCGAAAAGTATGACGCCATGATTTCCGCCGACAAGGCAGCTGACGCCAAGTACCGGTAGGCCGAGCGATGTTGTTTCAATCCATACTCTTTTACACGTTTGCCGCCGTCATGTTCGGTGCTGCACTGGGGGTCGTGTTCTCACGCAACCCGGTGCACTCGGTCATGTTCCTGGTGCTGACGTTCTTCCAGGCCGCCATCCTGTGGCTGCTGGCTGAAGCCGAGTTCCTCGCGATCGTGCTGGTGCTCGTCTACGTCGGCGCCGTGATGGTGCTGTTCCTGTTTGTCGTCATGATGCTCGACGTGAATATCGAGGCCGCGAAGCGCGGCATCGCACGCTATGCGTGGGCCGGCATCGGCGTCGCCTTCCTGATGGCGGTCGAGCTGATCCAGCTGATCTGGCTCAGGAGCCAGGGCGGCGCAAGCACCGGCGGATTCGCAGAGACGCCTGAGGGCTACAGCAACACCAAGGCGTTGGGTTCGGTTCTCTACACCGAGCACGTGTATGCCTTTGAGATTGCCGCCGTGATCCTGCTGCTCGCAATCGTCGCCGCTATTACGCTGACGATGCGCAAGCGCCCGGGTCTCAAGGTGCAGGATATTTCCAAGCAGGTATCGGTGCGCGCCAAAGATCGCGTCCGCGTGGTCAAGATGGATGCGGAGGCGAAGCAATGATCGGTCTCGAGCATTACCTGACGGTCGCAGCGATGCTGTTCGTACTGAGTATCTGCGGCATCGTCATCAATCGCCGCAACCTGATTCTGCTGCTCATGTGCATCGAGCTCATGCTGCTGGCAGTCAATTTCAATTTCATCGCGTTTTCGCGCTACCTCGGGGATGAGACCGGACAGGTGTTCGTGTTCTTTATCCTGACCGTGGCTGCGGCCGAAGCCGCGATCGGTCTCGCGATCCTCGTGGTCCTGTTCCGTAATCGCCGCTCGATCGCTGTGAAAGAGCTCAACGAGTTGAAGGGTTGATATGTACGACTATTACCTGACAATCGTTCTGGCGCCGCTGGCAGCGGCAATCATTGCCGGGCTCTTTGGCAAGCAGATCGGACGCGCAGGCGCACACTGGATCACGATTCTCGGCGTCGGTGCTTCCTGCGTCCTGTCGCTCCTCGTGCTCAAGAACATGTTCTGGGGCGAGGCAGCCGGCGAGAACATCAGCGTTTACACCTGGGCCGTCACCGACGGGCTGCACATGGAAGTCGGCTTCCTCGTCGACCGCCTGACAGCACTTATGATGTGCGTCGTGACCTTTGTGTCGCTGATGGTGCACATCTACACGATCGGCTACATGCACGACGATCCGGGCTACCAGCGTTTCTTCAGCTACATCTCGCTGTTCACGTTCTCGATGCTGATGCTCGTGATGTCGAACAACTTCCTGCAGCTGTTTTTCGGCTGGGAAGCGGTGGGCCTCGTGTCCTACCTGCTGATCGGTTTCTGGTTCAAGCGCGAGTCTGCAATCTTCGCGAACCTGAAGGCCTTCCTCGTCAACCGTGTCGGTGACTTCGGCTTCATCCTCGGTATCGCGGGCGTGGTGATGTTCACGGGCTCGCTGGATTACGCAACTGTATTCGGCCAGGCCGATGCAATTGCTGGTGAGTCGATCGAAATCTTCTCCGGTTCAGCCTGGAACGCGATGACGGTCATCTGCATCCTGCTGTTCATTGGTGCAATGGGTAAGTCGGCACAGGCACCGCTGCACGTCTGGCTGCCGGATTCGATGGAAGGTCCGACGCCGATTTCGGCATTGATCCACGCGGCGACGATGGTCACGGCCGGCATCTTCATGGTGGCGCGCATGTCGCCGCTGTTCGAGCTGTCGACAACGGCCCTGGCGGTTGTCATGACGGTGGGCGCGATCACCGCGTTCTTCATGGGCCTGCTGGGCCTCGTTCAGAACGACATCAAACGCGTCGTTGCGTACTCGACGCTCTCGCAGCTCGGTTACATGACCGTGGCATTGGGTGCTTCGGCGTACGGCGCGGCGATCTTCCACCTGATGACGCACGCGTTTTTCAAGGCGTTGCTGTTCCTCGCGGCCGGTTCGGTCATCATCGCGATGCACCACGAGCAGGACATCCGCAAGATGGGTGGCATTAAGAAGTACATGCCGATCACCTACTGGACGTCGTTAATCGGTTCGCTGGCTTTGATCGGCTTCCCTGGCATGTCGGGCTTTTTCTCAAAGGACCTCCTGGTCGAAGCCGTCAAGGAATCGCACTGGGCCGGGCAGGGCGCCGTCTACTGGATTGCGTACCTGAGCGTACTGCTGGGCGTGTTTGTCACGGCACTGTATTCGTTCCGTATGTTCTTCCTCGTGTTCCACGGCAAGGAGCGCATGGACGAGGAAACGCGTTCGCATCTGCATGAGACACCCTGGGTGGTCACCGTGCCGTTGATTCTTCTGGCTATCCCGTCAGCCGTCATTGGCTGGTACACGGTTGGCCCTGTGCTGTTCGGTGGCTTCTTCGGCGACGCGATTGTGGTCGACGCGGCGCACGATGTGCTCGCACAGCTCGGACGCGACTTCTGGCACGGCAGCATGGCGCTGGTTACTCACTCGGTTGTTACGCCTGTGTTCTGGCTGGCTGCCGCGGGCGTGTTTACAGCCTGGTTCCTGTACATGAAGCGCCCCGATATTCCGGAGACGCTGAAGAACAAGATGTCGGGTGTCTACAACCTGCTCGATCGCAAGTACTACTTCGATGATCTCTGGATCAAGGGCTTTGCAGGCGGCGGTCGTGCGATCGGTGACTTCCTGTGGAAGCGGGGCGACGAGACGGTGATCGACGGCTTTCTTGTTAACGGCACCGCGAAATCAATTGGCCGGCTGGCAGGCGTATTGCGCCAGATCCAGACGGGTTATCTCTACACCTACGCATTCGCAATGATCATCGGCCTGACGGCATTGCTCGCATGGTTGATCTGGCTGCGGTAGAGGAAATATGGACTTTTCGCAATATCTCTTAAGCATTCTGGTCTGGCTGCCTGTTGCGGGCGGCGTAGCGCTGCTGCTGCTCGGTGACGACGGCGATGCCGGATCCGCGCGCGCAGATCTGATGCGCTGGGTCGCGCTGGGTGCATCACTCCTGACGTTTGTAATCAGCATCGGGCTTTACAGCAGCTTCGATAACAGCGCCGTTGGCATGCAGTTCACGGAGACCGTGAGCTGGATTGCTTCGCTGAACGCCAACTACGCATTGGGTGTTGATGGCATATCGGCGCCACTGATTCTGCTGACAACGTTCATCACGCCGCTGGTAGTTATTGCCGGCTGGAATACGATCACGAATCGACCGGCGCAGTACTTCGCTGCGTTCCTGATTCTCGAAGGCCTGATGGTCGGCGTATTCGCGGCACTGGATGCGCTGCTGTTCTACGTATTCTGGGAAGCCATGCTGATCCCGATGTTCCTGATCATCGGTGTCTGGGGCGGTGAGCGGCGCGTTTACGCGACGTTGAAGTTCTTCCTGTACACGTTCCTCGGCTCGGTACTGATGCTGGTTGCGTTCATCTACCTGTACGGACAGGCGGGCAGCTTCTCGCTGTTCGGTTTCATGGATGTGCCGCTGACACTGTTTGCCCAGAAGCTGATCTTCATCGCGTTCCTGATCGCTTTCGCGGTCAAGGTGCCGATGTGGCCGGTACACACGTGGCTGCCCGATGCGCACGTTGAGGCACCTACGGGTGGCTCGGTCATCCTGGCGGCGATCATGCTGAAGATGGGTGGCTACGGCTTCGTGCGGCTGTCATTGCCGATTGCGCCGGATGGCAGTGAATACTTCTCGGGCCTGATGATCGCGCTGTCGCTGATCGCCGTGGTCTACATCGGCTTTGTCGCGCTGATGCAGAAAGACATGAAGAAGCTGATCGCGTACTCGTCGATTGCTCACATGGGCTTTGTAACCCTCGGTTTCTTCCTGCTGTGGTCGATCGACAGCGGTACCGGTGCTGGCCTCGGTATGACGGGCGGCATGGTGCAGATGATCTCGCACGGCCTGATCTCGGGCGCGATGTTCCTCTGCGTCGGCGTGCTCTATGACCGCGTACACAGTCGCCAGATTGCCGATTACGGTGGTGTTGCGAACACGATGCCCAAGTACGCAGCATTCATGGTGCTGTTTGCGATGGCCAATGCCGGCCTGCCGGGTACCTCGGGCTTCGTTGGTGAGTTCATGGTCATCATCGCCAGCTTCAAGGCCAATTTCTGGTTCGCGTTCCTCGCAGCCGGCACGCTAATTCTCGGCGCTGCCTACACGCTGTGGATGGTGAAGCGCGTTATCTATGGTGAGGTCGCCAACGACAATGTCGCGGCGCTCAAGGACCTCAACGGGCGGGAATTCCTGGTTCTCGCGATTCTTGCTGTCAGCGTACTGATCGTCGGTCTGTGGCCGGCGCCACTCGTTGACATGATGAACACGACGATCGAACAGCTTGTTCAACAGGTCGGGCAGTCGAAGCTCTGATTATGGAACTTATTGATTACTTGGTAGCCGCTCCGGAAATTGCCCTGTTGGGCCTGATTTGCGTCGTGCTGATTGCGGATCTGTTCATCGATGATGAGAACCGCGTGCGGACCTTCTGGCTGGCGATGGCTTCGCTGGTTGCGATGTTGTTCGTGCTCGATGCAAGTGCGCCGCACGTACGTACCGTCATTTTCAGTGGCAGCTATGTCAGCGACCCGTTGTCGCAGATTCTGAAAATCGGCGCGACATTGTTCGTCGGCGTCACGTTCCTGTACTCACGTGATTACCTGCGCGTGAACGACCTGCACAAAGGCGAGTTCTACACGCTGGGATTGATCGGCCTGCTGGGCATGATGATCATGATGTCGGCCAACAGCCTGCTGACTATGTATCTCGGCCTCGAGACCCTGGCACTGTCACTGTACGCGCTGGTCGCAATCGACCGCTTCAACGTGAAGTCGGCGGAGTCGGCGATGAAGTACTTCATCCTCGGCGCAATTGCGTCCGGTGCGCTGCTGTACGGCATCAGCTGGGTGTACGGCGTTACAGGCAGCCTGCAGTTCCATGAGATCGCGCAGGCGCTGAACTCCGATCCGTCGCTGAATAATCTTCCGTTGTGGTTCGGCCTCGCGTTCCTGATCGTCGGTATCGCGTTCAAGTTCGGTGCCGTCCCGTTCCATATGTGGCTGCCTGATGTTTACCAGGGCGCCCGTACGCCTGTAACGCTGTATATCGCCTCGGCGCCAAAACTTGCGGCACTGGCGCTGATTCTGCGCATCCTGGTCGATGGCCTTGGTGACTTGCATGAAACCTGGTCTGCCATGCTGATGGTTGTCGCGGTACTTTCGCTGCTCGTTGGCAACATCGTTGCGATCGCGCAGACCAACATCAAGCGTATGCTCGGCTACTCAACGATCGCGCACGTCGGCTTCATCCTGATGGCTGTGTTCACGGGTACCGGCGCCGGTAATGCGGCGGCTCTGTTCTATACGCTGACTTACATAGTCGCTGCGGCAGGTGCATTCGGTATCGTAATTCTGCTTAGTCGCCGAGGTTACGACGCCGAAAACCTTGCCGACTTCAAGGGACTGAATGCGCGCAGCCCCTGGTTTGCGCTGATGATGATGTTCCTGCTGTTCTCAATGGCCGGTGTGCCGCCGTTCGTCGGATTCTTCGGCAAGCTGAATGTTATCCAGGCGGTCGTTGATTCCGGTTACGCGGGTCTCGCTGTGCTGATGGTTTTGGCGTCAGTTATCGGTGCTTATTACTACCTGCGCGTCATCTGGTACATGTATTTCGAAGAAGCAGAAGACAAGGCTGTGCTGCAGGCGAGCAGGGATACAAGAGTGGTCCTGAGCCTCAATTCCCTGGCCGTTCTGGGCCTCGGAATCGTGCCTGGCTGGCTGCTCGCGGAGTGCATTAGAATTCTGGGTTAGAACCCCTTTACAACGTCGGTGGCTGCCTATAATATGCGCCACCTGTCGATGCGGGGTGGAGCAGTCTGGCAGCTCGTCGGGCTCATAACCCGAAGGTCGCAGGTTCAAATCCTGCCCCCGCTACCACTTTTATATGCAAGGGACTCGCTTCGGCGAGTCCTTTTGCGTTTAGGGCCGGATAAGCCCACAGGACGCCGTCCTTCGGCTTCAGTCGTACTTTGCCAAGTAGGGCGCTCAGATGCCCTCGGGCGGTCTCAACATCGGCGAGGCTGGCGTTTCGGTTCGTTGCCAACGATCCAATCTGATCGACCAGCTGCCGCCAGCGTTTGACCAGCGCCGGGACGAGATCGGGTAGAGCGGCGATGGGTGCCGCGTCGATCTTCGCCAGTTGCAGGCGGCGCTGCGCCCGGTCCTTCTCCTGTTCGAGTTCACGTAGCCGTTCGGCAAGGGATTCGCTGATTCCGATCTCTTCAACGGCCCCGAGAATCTTCTCGATCTTTGCCTCGATGGTCTTCAATTCGCTCCGGACCTGATTCGGGTCTATGGCGCCGCCCGCCTGGACGGTCTTGATAGCCATCTCGAACTGCTCGGTCACGCTGGCGACGACGTCGACGTCGAGCAGCTGCTCGCGGATCTTGCCAAGGATGAGCGGTTCGGCGAGGTCCCGGCGGACTCGTAGTTTGTTTCCGCAGAGGTGCTTGCCACCGTTCGTATGGCTGGCGCAACCGTAGGCGCGGGAATCGTGCATCACGAAGTTTCCGCCGCACTCGTCGCAGGTGAGGATGCCAGAGAGCAGGTAACGGCTCGGCCGACCTCGAGGGGCGAGGTTGTTCGGGTGCGCCTTCTCGCGGCTCTCCTTGAGTCGGGCCTGAACTTTGTTCCAGAGCAGGTCGTCGATGACCCGAAGCTCGGGCAGTTCGACAATCTCCCACTCCGCTTTCGGGCGGATCTCGAATATCCGCTTACTGGTCCCAGGCACCTTCTTCGAGCGGCGCCGGTTCCATATCTGCTGTCCGATGTAGAGTTCGCGTCGTAGGATCCCTGTGAACTGCGCCGCGGTCCCGCATATCGCGGATCCGGTCCAGCCTTTGGCGCGTCGTTTCGTTCGTTTCCAATTTGAACCGGGAGAGGGCACTTTGCGGCGATTCAGGTCGTCAGCGATCGCTCGTGGCGACTCGAAGTCTGCGTACCGGGTGAATATCTCCCGCACAACCTCGGCCTCGTCCTCCACGATGACCAGGCGCTTCTTGGACTCAGGGTCTTTCGGGTCGACCGGCTCCGTCCGGTAGCCATAGGTCTTTCCGCCGGTCGAGAACCCACCCTTCGCTCGCTCCCGCAGGCCGCGGTGCGTTCGGTCCTTGATCTTTCGCAGCTCCAGCGAGTCGATGCCGCCATAGATGCTTGCGAGCAGGGTAGCCGTCTCCTGCCGGGAGTCGAAACCTTTGCAGTCGAGCAGGAACTGGTTTCGGAAAGCGAGGTGCTCGAGAATTCGGGGCAGCTCGCCGGGCCTGCGGGTCAGGCGGCTTGTTTCGTCGACTATGATGGCGTCGAACTTGCCAGCCTCTGAATCGGCTAACAGATTCAAATAGCCGGGCCGACTGTCATCCGATCCGCTAATCGCCTCATCGCAGTAAACCTTCACCACGCTCCAGCCGTTTGCCAACGCGATCGCCTTGCAGTTTGTTACTTGACCGACGATTGATGTCGGGTCTTGCATGTCCGTTGAGTAACGGGCGTAGATTCCGACTCTCACTTGACTCCCCTATTGTTCTTTCGCTCATGGTCCGGGCAGCAATGCCACTGAGGAGGGCGACCTCGTGGCATGTGGTCATAAAAAAATATGTCGCAGCCATCCCAAGCGCAGCATCTAAACGATTGCCAATCGCCCCGTCCGATGGCAACGCAGGTCGCAAATGCGATGAGGTCTTTATTAGTCGCCGACGCGCGGTGACTGTCTGTTCGTTCAACTCTTCCGGAGGTCCGATCGAGTTGAGCGACAGCGGCTAGTTCATACTTGCCAAGAGCTGCACTGAGCACTTCAAGCGTCTGGCGTGACGGTTTAGCTGACGACCGCATTGACCGTTTTAGAACCTTTACTTGGTTTGGCGTCGCGCCACTTCGAACGGCAGATTCTTGGCACTGCTCTAGCTCAGCATGGAAGTCACTTGCGTCTCGCACAAGCAATTGAATCCATTCACCCAGCTCCGGCGGCGTTCCAGGTTCTTTGTTGTTGACGCGATCGCAAAGACGCTTCCAAAGCTCGTGCGGCTTCTTCATTAGCTCGAGCCGGATCACCATATTTGTCGGTGATTGTTCCATGGCACTCCAATTTTCGTTCCATAACAGGACGGTATGGAATGTGCCATAAGGTACGCTCCTGAATCAGTTATTTCAACTGGAACAGGTGAAAACATGTCTCTCCGAGACAAACACATAATCCTCGACCTACGCGTCTATGAGATCCAGCAAGTTAGTCGAGAACACGGCCGAAAGCGCCGAGATGAGCTAATGGCGAACGGTGTGATAGCGCCGATTGTCACGTCTACAGGCCGGTGTCTGCTTTCTATGCGCGACGCGGAAAAGCTGGCGGACGCGCTCGAGAGATGAAAGAAGAAGCCCATATAGAAGGGCTCGCAAGCCTCCTAGTATTAGTGGTCCTGCGCGAGTTCAAAGAGGATCCAGACCGATTCTACTCGGCGCATGACGACGACGGTGGCATTGCAAACGATCTTGTCTCTAGTCAGGCGGACCACGATCGAGAGTTGCCCAATGCGGAATTCCTCTGATGCGGGCCAAGCGTTTTTCCTGCAGATCGTCGATTGGTCCGATTACCAATACAGCGACATTCGGAAGAAACCCAATCCGCCCTGGCGGTGGTGCCGCCTACCGACGGTTTTGATGTCATCGCCTTCGTTTCAATCGATGACCATGCCACAACGAGGAGCGTTGTGTTCGTTGCTCATGCTGGCATCCGAAACCGGAAATCTGATCCCAGATGAACCGGGATTTCTCCGAAATAGGATCCAGCTTGACGGTAGGTTGCGCCGAAGTCTGATTGACCTCGGAGTGATACAGGAAATAGTGCTGCCCCTAGATTCACGAGAAGTCAAAGACTTAAGGCGAGTCTATTCCGGAGGTGCTCCGGCAAACAGGCGGACAGTAGAGGAAGAGGAAGAGGAGAGCAGAACAGAATCAGATGCAAAGGAAAGTCAGAGCCGCGCTGCGGCCCATGATCCCGGCCCTTATTCCGGTCGAAGTATAGATATCCCCAGTCCCCACCCCGGAGCCCGCAAGAACGGTTCGATGGAACACGTATCTAGCACATTGAGCGGCGCTCGTCGGGGAAAAGGCAAGGATCCACGAAGTTTTGACGAGCTGAAACAGCAGGTGCTGGGAGTCGCTCGAAAACTTAACACTGCCGATGCCGACAAGATTCATCGACTTGCGGGACAGTCCTTGAAGATGTCGACCAAACAGATCCGCGTCGCGGTAACTCAACTCATTGAGGATCGAGAACTATGACCACCAATACACCCGCCCGTCAGGGTATCAATGGATTGCTGGAGCGCGTAGATGCTTCCAAAAACAGGCTGGCGGCATTCTTGCCTCCTGGTACGGACGTAGATCGTTTTGTCGCACTTGCAAGACGAGAGATTGCAGAGCAGCCGCAGTTAGCGAATTGTGATGCCAACAGCGTGATGCGGGCGATATCGAACTGCGCCAGCTCAGGCTTGCCCCTCGACGGCCAATTCTCGAGCCTCATTATTCGGAAGTCCAAACACGGCAAGCCGACAGCAACATGGGATCCGACCTATCGAGGGATGATTTCGCTGGCGATGTCATCCGGCTTCGTCAGTGACGTTCAGGCCTTTGCGGTTACGGAACACGATACGTTCGAAGTTGAGCTGGGCACTGAGCCAAAGATCAAACACGTACCGGCACTGCTGAAGGGTGGCGCGCTGGTTGCGGCATACGCCTGGGCTCGATTGTCATCCGGGCGCCTGGTTATTGAGGTTGTCGGTCGTGAAGATCTCACCAAGATAAAGGCGGCGTCACCGGCCGGCAGTAAAGGACCATGGGGAAAGTGGGAGTCGCAGATGGCGAGGAAATCCGCAATCAGGCGACTGTTGAAGAAACTGCCCGCCGCTCCACTGCAGGCCGTGCTGGCGCACTCGCGGAATGCCTCACCGGTAGTTCCAAGCGTACCCGACGGCTTCTCGGGCGATGTGATCGACTCCGACGCGCATGAGCCTCCTCCGGCATTACCTGAGGATGAGAACAGGCTGGAGTGCCAAGCGTTGGAAAGGCTGAGAGGAGCCGCAAACTATCACCAACTTCAAGCAGCCTGGGCGCAATGTCAGATCGACCACAACCAATCGGGACTTGATGTGCCGCAGGCGGTTCGACAGGTCTACGACGAGCTGCTGGAGAGCATGAAGCCGACGAACGCGACGGACTCGGAATGGCTAGACGAATACGAGAACGGATGACACGCCCGACCAGAAAGCAGTTGGAGAGTTTGCGGCGCCAAGGTCTGAAGGTCAGGGATTTGGCTGTGATGTATCGAGTACGTGAGGATCAGATTGTCAGCACCCTCAACGAAGCGCCTCCGGTTTCGAGCGGAAACGGGGAGCGACGTCAATGACCCTACAGGCCGCGGGTCCTCCCGGGGGGGTGCCCCAACCACGGGGCGC
This sequence comes from Woeseiaceae bacterium, assembly GCA_965224725.1. GTDB lineage: Bacteria > Pseudomonadota > Gammaproteobacteria > Steroidobacterales > Woeseiaceae > UBA1847. The sequence goes on along the minus strand of CBDCZZ010000002.1, from coordinate 1,109,653 downwards.
CAAGCCCGCGTTTCTTGAGAATTTTTCGGGGCTCTAGACACACACACGAACAGGCGATGAAACGAGAGGTTCAGGAATCAATGGGGGTTTACGCGGCCGCAATGTCGATGTCGCGTGACGTGCTTCGGCGAGTACTGTCAGAGGCAGGAGTTGCGCCAGCCGGAAAGCGTGGCGGACATCCGACCTACCGCATGAAGGATGTCTTTGACGCCGTCATGGCTCAGCGAGAGCCAGAAAACCTAACACCCTATGCCAGGAATGCACTTGCAAGAGCCGTATTGACGGAGGACGAGATACGGGTGCGTCGACGAGAGCTCGTTGAGGCCCATGAAGTGGAGCGGCAGTTCGGAACGATCTTTCTGGCTGTGAAACAGGCGATCAACGCCGCGACAGACGTCGTTGAGCGAGACGTCGGTCTGAGTGCAGCACAAGCAACACGGCTGGATAAGCACCTTCAGGCGACTCTCGAGTCCCTGCATCAATCGATTCTGCGTTCGGAGGACAGCCGTGAGTAATCTGGTCGACGAGCTGATCGAGAAGATCGGGGAGGTGTTGAACGCACCGTTTGTCGATCCGGAAGCACCGGAGGGCTTGGTGCGACCCGAATTTATCCGAGAGGAGCTCCGGCGCCGCGTCGAACTGTGCGATGCGTTGTTCGACGAGGCGTTCGACAAGGTTGCCGGTGACGATGAGGTGCTGCGAATGCGCCTCGAAAAGCAGCGCCGGCAGATACGCAGTGAGAGTTCAATTGGGTCTCTCTGGTGAGTGATGCCAAGACAACGGGTGAACGCGTTCTCGCGAACTTAGAGCATGGTCGCAAGGTTGCGATCGAGCAAAGTAAAGCTCGTGCCAGGCGCCTCGAAACAGCTGTAGAGGAGCTCGCTGGCCGAGACAGAGCACTCGGAAAGCCAGCAAGAGGCCGTGCCGGCCGAATATCGCGAAAGCTTGGCGGCCAGGTGAGCGAAAGGCATGTGCGCCGGATACTAAAAAAATCGGACACGCTCTTCAGTGTGTCCGATTTGGCAACGTAGCATCCAAGACCGGCCAAACATCTCATAAGGAATCAGGCAATGCAGCCAGCGATCGTTGAAGACTCACGTGACAAGTTCATCAAAGGTGCGACGAAGGCCCTTGCGATGAGGGTGGGATTAAAGAAACGTGATCCGGGAAATGAATTCGCGGGGCAGCCAATGCACGAGTTGGCCCGAATGTCGCTTCAGATGGCGGGCCTTGAGTATCATGGGCTCACGCGAAACCAGCTGACCGCCAGGGTATTTGCAGCCCACACCTCCAGCGACTTTCCTCAAATCATGTCGAACGTCGCCGGAAAGGTGCTTCGCGAAGCCTACTCGAGGTATCCGAACACCTACCAGCAAATTGCCTACGTTGGGTCGGTTACCGATTTCAAAGTTAATCCTAGGATACAGCTCGGTTCCTTCAACAGCCTCGACACAATCCCTGAGGGAGGCGAGTACAAGTACGGAAAAATCGAGGAGGAGCACGAGAACATCCAGGCGACGACTAAGGGAAAAGCAATCGCACTTACTCGTCAGATGATCGTGAATGACGACCTGGACGCGTTTAAGCGGATATCGACGGCGATGGGGCGTGCAGCGGCCAGGACGGTAAACACTGACCTTTACACCCTTATCACGTCCGGTGCGAATAACCGCGGTCCAAATTCATCGGATGGTGGCCAGTTCTTCAATGACACTGCTGCTACCAGCGCGGGTGGGCACGCGAACCTTGTAGCGAGCGGTTCCGGGGCGGCGCCCAGCGTGACAACGGTTTCCGCGGGTCGAAACGCAATGCGGAAACAAAAAGACAAGGGCTTGAACGAGGTCCTGGGTATTCTGCCGTCCGTTCTTCTTGCGCCGGTTGGCATGGAGGACGCGGTCTGGACGTTGATCAACTCCACGACCGACGTCTCGCAGTCAAATCCGAAGAAGAAAAACTACGTGGTTGATGTGGCCCGGCTAAAACTGGTCACGGATCCGTTCCTCGACAATGTGAGTGCGACCGCATGGTACCTCTTTGCCGACCCGCTCGACGCGGCGGCGGCCTTCGAAATAGCGTTTCTGGACGGGATTGACGAGCCCTACATTGAGGACATGGTCGATTTCGATACGGACTCGATGAAATTCAAGGTTCGATTGGACTATGGCATCGCACCAGGCGACTGGCGCGGCGGTTATCGAAACGAGGGGGCGTAATGACAACGAACTATGTACAGCACGGCTCGGTCATCGATGTCACAGCACAGAGTGATGTGAATTCGGGGGATGTGTTGGTTCTCGGCCACCTTCTCGGAGTCGCCCTCGCGGATATCGCGACCGGGGAGGTAGGAGCCGTCGCAATCGAGGACGTCTACGAGTTACCGAAGGCATCGGGCGCAGTATTTGCCGTAGGCGAAAAGCTTCTCTGGGACGTTTCGGCGGGAGAGTTTGACGACTCATCGGCAACGCCTCAGTCAGGTGACGTACTCGGTGCCGCAGTCGCGGTGAAACCGGGCCTGGACGGAGAAACGACGTGTTGGGCTAAGTTGACACCGAACAACGCGGATGTAACGCCATAACAGAGTTTTTGGCCCTGCGGTTTTTTGGATTTTGTCGCAGGGGCTGGTGGGTGCCGAGTGCCAGCGCGAGAAAAACCAGCACAGCGCGCGGATAGACGATAGACGATAGACGATTAACTCGTACATCGTCTGCTCCTTTGGCTCCGGCGAAGTTTGTCGGCTCCTCTCATCGCGGCGCGCCGGCGACCATACGTTACATGGGCCGTTCTGTTCGGACGGGGAAATGCGCTCAGCGTCGAGTATCCAGCTTGACGTTGAGCGCTGACCGAATACTTACTCGAGGAATCGATGCCTGCAGATCCACGTGCAAAATTTGCAATCGTCGCCGACGCCAGCGACTACAATCGCAAGCTGAAGTCCGCCCGACGAAATACGGACTCGTTTGCGCAGAGCATACGTTCGTCGCTGAAGGTCGGAGCTGCTGCTGGAGCCGCGGCAGTTACCGCGGCCGCAATCGGATTGACCAGGCTCGCATCAGAGGCCGCCAAGTCAGCTGACGCCCTGGCCAAACAGGCGGATATCCTAGGAATCTCGACTCAGAAACTTGCTGCCTACCAGCATGCAGCCCGCCTCTCAGGATCCAGCAACGAAGGTCTCGAGAAAGGCATGCGAAAGCTACAGAAGTCGATCGTCGATGCGACTAACGGCATGTCGACGTACACCAGGGCATTCGACGCGCTAAAGCTTGACCCGGCAGAGCTCAAGCAGATGGCACCCGATCAACAGTTTGAGGCGTTGGGTAAAGCATTTGCCGGCGTGAAGGATCAGGCGGAGAAAGTCGCTATAGCATATGACCTCTTTGGAGGTCGCAATACAACACTGCTGAATACCCTGGTACTGACTGGCGAGCAGCTCAACAAAATCGAGGAGGACACAAAGCGGTGGGGTACCGCATTAACTCGCGTCGATGCTCGGAAGATCGAAGCGGCGAATGACGCGGTAGAACGCTCGAAAAGCGCCCTGGAAGGGCTCGGGACGAACATCGCGGTGGCAGTAGCTCCATTCAAACAAGATGTGGCGAACGCCTTCGCGGATGCTGCGGCAGAATCGAACGGTTTCAGGGACGAGATTCAAGCAACGATGGAAGCACTCGTTGTTGGGGCGAACTTCGCAATGAACGCCGTCCGCGGGATCCAGCTCACGATTCAAGGAGCTAAACTGGCCGCACTGAGCGTCCAAGAAGCACTGGCCGAAAAGGCTTCTGGCTTTGCCATTGTTGGAGGCGGTTTCATTGAAACAGGGGAGTCCGCCCGCAAGTTTAACGAGGCGGGGCAGGCAAACCTTCGTCGAGAAATTGCCAAGACTAAAGCGGCAATAAAAGTACTGGTTGACGAATTCCAGTCCGGTGAAGAAGCTCTAACTGAGTTTCGACTGCGTCAAGAGGAGGCCCTCGCGGCAGCTAGAAACAGCCTCAATGCCGACGGAGATGGCGAATCCGACGATGACTCCGACTCGCGCTTCAAACTATTCGGTGACCGGGAACGTGAGCAACTTGAGGCTAAGGTCGAAGCGATTAGACAGTCGCTTCTCACAGAAAACGAGCTCATTCGACAGGCGCAGGAGGATCGAGAAGCAATACTGCAGGAGTCACGAGAGCTTGGCCTCGTTACTCAAGCGGAACACAACGAATTGGTCATTGAGACCGCGAGACAAACGGCAGATCGTCTCCTCGAGATCGAGCGTCGACGCATAGCGGAGCAAGAAAAGCTTGAGAGGCGCCATCAGCAAGTATTGATAAATTCACGAGCGACATCCGGTAGACAGTTGTTGGCGCTTGCAAGATCCCTTGGCCAACGATCGAAAACCATCGCGAGAGCGGCATTCATCGCCGAAAAGGCAGTCGCAGTTGCAAGAATCATAGTAAACACCAACGGTGCAGCAGCCAGGGCACTAGCGGAGCTTGGTCCAATAGCTGGGCCGCCGTTGGCTGCCAAAATAAAGGCCTCCGGCTACACGCTTGCTGCGCTGACGGCCGCCATCGGAATCAGCGAGGCGGCAAGCTTCGGTCGCAGCGCCTCGCCAGGTATTTCAGGTGCCGCGGATCCGCAGCTAGGAGCTCCGACGAATCCAATCTTCGCGAACGGCGCAAGCGCTGCAGGGTCCGGATCCGCAGACCAGCGACCACAGACGGTCGTCAACTTTAACGTGTACGGAGATGTGAATGGCCAGAACGGCTACACCGTGATTGACGAAATTCGACAGATTGTTGAAGAGACCGATGCGGTGATTTTCAGCCCCACATCGAGACAGGCTCTCGACTTGTTGAGCGACTGAAATGACTAACGTCGTAGACCTATCGGGAGTTCGAATCGCCCGAGACGCTGGAGAACGCCTCGATCAGCAGACCCGTGAGTTCCTACGTGAAGCCATGGAGCACATCGCAGAGCTTCATGGGGAGCTCCCCGATGATTGGGTCGATCGAAAGAGTATGGCAGCCGGTGACGTAATCGCCAGTATGCGGGAGGCTAGTGCGAAAGCCGTTTCAGTCTCGCTTCCGGAGGACTTGTCTGCGGAAGAACGCACAGCGATCATTGATGCGATGAGAGAGCGTATTCGAGAGCATGCCGAGGCATGTATTGCCGCGTTTCTTCAGCAGCTATTCGAGATTCTACGACCTTAAGTCTCCCACCAAATTGTCAGACTGATTCTAATTCGCTGTCGCAAGCAACTGCGAGCCTTGAAAGCGAATAAAAATCTGCGAGACTGAGGTGATGTCCACCTCGATTTCATCTCCGAATCTAATCGTATGGTCTTATTTTTCGGCTCTTCGCAGAATAGCTGCTCGACTTTGTGACTGTGACGATCAGGAGATCGTTCGCCAGGACGCGGCAATGTGCTTGATGCTGGCGGTCACATGTGTCGAGGCATTCATCAACGCCTATTTTCGAATTCGTGCGAGTACGGGCGGATCGGATTCTAGTCTGTTAAAGATCGTGGGAGAACGACGAAGCCTCGATTACAAGATAAGGCAATGGCCAAGACAATTTTTTGGTACGCCATTAGATTTGCGCAAGGAGCCTTGTAAAGCATTCATGCGCTTAAAACGTGACCGCAACGATCTCGTTCACTTTTCGAGTGTCGGTAAGTCGATTGAGTTCGAGGGCGTTATTATTCGCGGTATGGCTGATACATCGTTGTATCACGGGCTCGATGCGTCGACGGCGGGCCGCTGCATATCGGTTGCTGAGAATTTCATCGGGGAGATCCTGAGACTTGAGTCGAACGACCCGAATGTTATCGCTCAGGGGATTCACCTCTGGACAGGGATGCCGCCGCTTGTCGTAGGTGAAGACGGATGAGTAAGTATTTCAACGACAGTCCAATTGAGACCGCGGACCAAGATCAATATGGCCTGCTACCGTTTGCACAGCCGTTGGCTAAGAGTATTCGATCGATACGCGGGCCAATAGGTACCACGATCGCAATTACTGGTCCTTGGGGTTCAGGCAAAAGTAGCGCGATTAACTTGGTACGGCGCGAGCTTGAAGACTCCAACGAGGCCCAGCTTGTTGTGTCTGAATTCAAATGCTGGTGGTTTAGAGGCGAAGAGGCTCTTGCCCTAGCGTTCCTCCAAAATCTGCATGCTCTTTTGGAAGATACAATCTCGGAGAAAGTAAAAGGCCTGGTCCCGGCGCTGGGACGCGGCTTGTTGCAAGCAGGGCCGGTTGTAGGGGCGGCGATCGCGGCGACAACAGGCGGGCCATTCGGACCTTTGGCTTCGTCGGCATTGAAGTTCTCACAAAGGTTTTTTCCGAAAGGGGACACGCTCGAGAAGACATTTCGTAAGCTTAGCGAGGTACTCGAAGATGAGAATCGCCGTTATCTGATCATCGTAGATGATCTTGATAGGTTGAGCCCGGAAGAGGCCATAGCGGTTTTTCGAATTATCAAGTCGGTAGGGCGCCTGCCGAATGTAATGTACCTCGTCGCCTTTGATAGAGAACTGGCCGACAAAGCAGTAAATGAGCTTTATCCGTCTGAAGGGCCTCATTTCCTGGAAAAGATAATTCAGGCCAGTTTCGATCTTCCGATGCCATTTCAAACTGACTTGAATGCAGCAGTCTTTTCGTCAATTGAAGAAATCTGTGGGTCTCCGGGTGATGAAAACGCGAGAGACCTTCTCAATATGTACTTTGACGTTGTGGCACCGTACATAACAACGCCCAGGCACGTTGCCAGATTTCAGAACACGATAAGCGTGACTTGGCCGGCGATCGCGAATGAAGTTCGCTTGGCGGACTTTATCGCATTGGAAACACTACGGCTCTACGAGCCGACGCTTTTTCGCGGCATACGAAGCGCGAAGTCGCATCTGTGTGGTACCGGAAGCGGTCACGGGCGTGGCCAGGACGACCGAGATAGAAAGTTTGATCGATTCTTGTCCGAAGTAGGGGAATCAAGTCAAGAAACTGCGAAGCTGGCGCTGCAGAGGCTGTTTCCGCGTCTCGAATCGATTGGGTATAGCGAAGACTCCTTGTCCCGTTGGGACGCTGAGCGTCGCGTGTGCGTAGAGGCGCATTTTGATACATATTTCCGATTGGCTCTAAGCGATGAAGTCTTGCCAATCGAACGCACGGGGGAGCTGACCGAGCGAGCCGATGACGACGAATTCATAAAGAAGACTTTCCGAGAAGCGGCCGAAATCACACGGCGAAGCGGATCCTCAATGGTGCCAGTGCTTTTGGACGAACTGAATACGCACGCACTTGAGGTGACCAAGGAAAAGGTTGAGCCTCTGTTGCGCGCATTGTTTGAGATACACGACGAAATCGATCTTGAGATAGATGACGACAAAGGGATGATGTCGCATGCCTCAACATCGCTTAGATATCATTGGTTGATCCGTAGGCTGACTCGTGACAGGTTTTCGCTCGGCGAACGAACATCGCTCTTTTTAGCATCGACGGAGAATGCCGCGTTGGGGTGGCTTGTGGACTTCGTGGACTCAGCCCGTACCGCGTACAAAGGGAAAGAGACGAAAAGAGAAGAGGACTGCCTTACAGACGAGGATTCGATCGTAGAGTTGACTGAGCGGGCGTTGTCGGCGATACGAGAATCGGCGAAGAATGATTCTCTGCTCTATCACAGAGACGTTATGTCAATAATTTATCGCTGGCGCGATTTCTGTGGCGATCAACCGGACGAGGTGCGCGCATGGACAGATGCCTTGTTGGGCAGCGATCACGCCCTCATTATTCTTGCAAGCAGGATGACTGGAACGTCCTGGTCTCAAGGCCTCGGAATGTTTGGATTGGGCGATCGCGTGTCAACGCCGCATGTCCAAGTTCAGCTAGACGAGACGACAGATATCATTGATGTTCCGAGGTTCATGAAGAATTTGGAAGAATTGCAGCGTAGCGGACGACTGGATGACGAATCTCAAAGCATTGTCGATATATTCCTAGACGCAAGGGTTAAGAAAAGGCGTGGGGACGACGACTGAATTCGATCTACCACCGAGCAGGTCAACATTTCTATCCGTAAGTTGCCTCGCAATTTGGCCTAATACAGAGTTACCGTGGGTGTTCGTCTTTGTACTCGCCACGTTTTCTCCGCCGAGATTCCGCCCAGTTTGTTCCGTGTTCCACAGGAAATGTCGCGTCGTGATACGAAAAAAGGCGCGGCGAAATTGGTGGTATCGAGAACTTCTTTCCGAACTGCTCCGGCGTTAGTACTTTGGTTCTGAGGGACATTACCGTCGCGTTTCTCGCCTGGGCCTCTAGTATTCGGATCAAACTAAAGTCCATCGTTAAAAAGCAATAACAGTCGTTGCGTTCAGCAGTAACAATATGCCATGCGTCCAGGGAGTTGCCCTTGCCAATTACCGCGACTAGCTCGTGGAATAGAGGGTCCTTTATTGACCCAAGTCTCTTTTCCCTTTGCGCCTCCAAGCTGGGAACCGAGGTGGCCGGTCCAAAATGAAATTCAAATTCGGGATCGCAGATTTCGTCAATCTTGATGCCGCTGAATATCGAGTAATCGTAATATCCGTAGCCTAAGTACCGGCCGGCTGGTTGCGTGAACTGCTCGTGCGTGAGCTCACTGGATGTAATCAATGATAGATAGTTACGTCTAGCGAGGTGCGCAATTCCTGGAAGATATCTCACCGAGCAACCAGATTCTGATTTGTCATTCTCGCTTCGAACTGGAATTCGTGCGAGGTATCCGGTATCGAAAGAATAGTCTCCCGCTTTTGCCTGTCCTGTGCTTATCCAAGCTGATTCGTGCGTGACACCATATGCAAGTACGGTGTTGTCGATCAAAACTCGGTGAGCGCCCGAGCCTACTAACTTTCGACGGGCGGTAATGGTTGCGAGATTCGTAAGTAGATCGACCAGCCGTGGAAGCAAAGAGTAGTAGAAATGTTGTCGGAGACGTTGGAGCATCAGTACTTACGTTAATCATACTCGAAGCAGTGATCCGTACACGGCAATCTTAGCTTGTGGGGATGGGTTGTATTGACTGCGGGCCATTTGCCGAGAACGGACGTATATAATAGATGGAATAGCATTTGCGGAGGACAAGAATGGGGACTTGGTCAAGCAAAAAGCGCGTGTTTGTGAGTTTCGATTTCGACAATGACAAGGCGCTGAAAGATTTTATTGTCGGGCAGTCGCGAAACGGCAGCGTTCCGGTCGAGATAATCGACACATCTCTCAAGGAAGCGGCGCCGATGGCGTCTTGGGAATCGAAGGCAGAGGCCGCGATCAAGCGTTCCGAACTCGTGGTGGTCATGGTTGGTCCGTACACTTACAGGGCGCCCGGAGTAAGAAAAGAGGTCGCGATGGCTCGCCGGAATGGGATCCCAATCGTTCAGATGATTGGTTATAGGGACTCGAACCCGCAAGCCGTGGCCGATGCCGGCAGACTTTATAGATGGACTCACGATAATCTGAAGAAGCTGTTCGGATGAACGTCGATCAAAAATTGGACGTCGACTCGGCGGCCGTTTTGAACTATCTCAATACGGTTCAATCGATAATCAATCGTATGGCAGGGAATTCGGCCAACTGCAAGACCTGGTGCGTAACAATTGTAACAGCTGTCATCGCGCTGGCGGCTCAGCTGAAGGCACCAAATCACGCGTGGATCAGCGTCGTTCCGATCATAATTTTCTGCTTTCTTGACTCGTTCTATCTTGCTCTTGAACGGCATTTCATAGACGTGTACAGCTCGGTCGCTAAAAAAGTTAGATCCGGCCAGTTGGTGCGGGAAGACCTTTTCAATATCCCTAAGCCTCGTGAGGAAACGGTGGCGGCGCAAGTGTGTAGTATAGCCGATGCTGCCTGGTCTGCGTCGATCCTTCCATTTTATGGCTTGCTTATTTTTATGCTGGCGATCGTTCGAGTTGCCGTTTTGACCAGCGGATGAGTCCAAGGGTAGCGAAGATGAGCCCGCGACTTCTTCAAGAGTCCGACCTGGCGAGAATTTCTCGATACCGAAAGGACATTTTGGCGGAGCAAACGCGCCCCGAAACGCCGGTGACCTTTGATATTTTCCTAAGCCACTCGCGATCTGACAAAGATGCAGTCGTCGGACTTGCAACGAAGCTAGAGACCATGGGGCTAAAAGTATATGTCGACTGGATTTACGATCCAGACAGGGGTGACGAAATTACCCCGAAGAACGCTCGACTTCTTCAGCGACGAATGAAGGCCAGTGACAATATGCTTTATGCCATTTCAACTACAGCGACGCAGTCTAAATGGATGCCTTGGGAGCTCGGATATTTTGACGGGTTGGACAAAGGCAGAATCGCAATCGTGCCCATCGCATCGGAGGCGGATCAATCTTTCGACGGTCAAGAATACTTAGGCCTGCACCCGTTTGTTGCCAATGATGAGTCAGGAGTGCTGACTGCATTTGGCACGACCGCGAGCCTGCCGTACATGGACTGGCTATCCCTAAGGTAAGGCCCGAAAATCTGCCAAATTAATCGGCGGAGGCGTTAGTGCCATGGTTGACATCGTCATCAGCCAGTTTCGGATGATTCCTTGTCGACTTGGTCACGTCGTTGAGCAAAGTGAGCGGCGTCGACCGCGGCTTCAAATGCTTCCTCTGTAAATGGAACGTCGTCAGTATCAATGTTAACTCTACTGAGACCAACCGCTAGCCTGCTATGGGCAGCCATCAGCAAGTTATTTAGTTTGTAGTAGTCGTTCACGGTTTCTGCTGATTTCTCGAACAAATCGAAGAACGCTTCAGGATTTTCGTTGCAAGCCTCGATCAACTTGGTGCTGTCCATTGTGAGAATTGCCAATAATCCTCTGCGATGAACTCCAACCGCCGGGTTGCCGACGCATTCCTCTATTTCGTAAAAAAGTTCATGGTCGATCGCAGCGGGCCACGTTGGCGGTCCTGAGGCGGGGCTCCCGCTTGGAAATTCGATGATACGTTCGTCGCTCATGATTTACCTCCGCCGGCCAGATTGTCGAATCCAGGGTGGTATGCCCACATTTTCTTCGCCTTTTCCGCGGCACTATCGATCATCCGCTCTAACGCGAATCCCGCGTTGTTAATGTCGACCTGGTTCTTGTCAACTTCAGTTAGTAGATTCGCGACAGCTCGGGCATCGTAGATTGCTGTTAATGCGTCATGGTACTCATCATCGAATTGTCGACCGAGAGACCCTTCTTGCGAGTCTACTAAAGCATCCAGATCGTTTGTCGCTGCGATATCGAATTCCTCACCAAACAACTGAGGGTTCGCGTCTTCAGCGGCGTCTATGACTGGGTTGATAACATTCTCAGCCTCGATCAGCGATTCTGCAGCGGCACCGCAGTGGCTATTATCAGAATTTAATTGCAAGAACCGTCGCGTATCGAAAAGGTGTCCGCAGACGAGTCTCAGATCGTCGTATGAGATCTGGCATTTGATGTCAGACGTTGATGTGGCAGTCTCTTTGGTAGCCATGTGAACCTCCTGTTAGGTTTTCGTGGTTAGGGCGGGCGGGGCGCTGATACGCCTCGCACGTCCGTCAATCTACTCCAATGGAAAGGGCTCTGTCGGAATCTGCATATAACTCGGCAAACGCGCCCCCGCTACCAAAATGAATAAAGGGCCCCTTTACGGGGCCCTTTTTCATTTTTGGAGGGTGGGATCAGGAGGGGGACCTTGTGCAACAAAACGCGTCAGCGTTTTGGACGCCCGCTTGCCGGGCGCCCCGAAGGGGTGAGGATCGACCATAGGGAGATCCGAATCTATTCTCCTGCCACACTCTCGGCGACGAGGCCTGGGAAGGCCGTTTGAGAACCCCAAGTTCAAATCTTACGCAGAAGCACAGGTTTGTTGATTGTTGCGTGATGCGCAACGCGCTATACTTGCGCTGGTGATTAAGTCGTTCAAGCACAAAGGCCTGAAGCGCTACTACGAGACTGGCAGCAAGTCCGGTATTCAGGCCAAACACGCTGCTCGACTTCGTTTGCAATTGGCGGCCCTGGATACGTCGCGGGTGATCGAAGATATGAACATGCCGGGTTACCGTCTGCATCCGCTCAAAGGGCGAGCCAGGAACCGCTGGTCGATTTGGGTCAGCGGAAATTGGAGGCTGACTTTTGAGTTCAGGGACGGCAATGCGTACGTATTGGACTACGAGGACTATCATTGATGGCTATGCATAATCCCCCGCACCCGGGCGAATTTATCCGGGAAACATACATTGAGCCATTTGAGATCAGTATTCGGTCTCTGGCTGAGAACCTGGGCGTAGCTGCTTCCACTTTGGCGCGTGTCGTCGCTGAACGTAGTGCGGTTAGCCCGGAGATGGCATTGCGCCTGTCCAAGGCGCTGGGGCGTTCGCCAGAGAGCTGGCTTGCCATGCAGGACAACTATGATCTTTGGCAGGCAAAGAAATCCGCGAACCTGTCAGACGTACAAAAGGTCCAGTTTGCTGCGAATGTTTAGCGGTTTTCGGTTGCGATATCGAGGGCTGTAACCAATGCTTGATAGCGTTGGCAGCCAACCCCCGCTACCAAAACAAAAGAAGGGCCCCTTACGGGGCCCTTTTTTATGCACGATGCATTTTAGTTAGAGGCCGAGCAGTCGCCGGTTACGTTAGTGTCGAGATGCACGACCTCAGGGACACCATCCTTGAGTACGACCTGGATGTTCGTGTCACGACTCGATACACCGACAGTCGGATCGGCCATGCTGGTAATGAACGTATGCGCCCGGAATTTAACGACGCCATTTCCATCTGTGACGTTAATGATTGGGGCGCCGTTGATGACACCGCTCATGCTCAGGGTTAAGGAATAGGCGTCGCCGGTCATGACCCCATAACCGCTCACATGGCCGTTGGCGAACGCGATCCGATGAAACGAATTCTGCCCGGGCGCTACCCGCATGACCATTTTGATTGTCTCACCGGGAAACGGTCGGACCCACTCTCCGGTGCAATAGTTGTGAAACGACCAACCGCTGATATCCCAATCGGACGTCTCCGCACCATTATCTTGAGAATAGGCCGGCGTGAAGATCAGTACTGCCATGCCGATACAAATCAACCTCTTCATAATCATCTCCTTCAGGTTTTTTGCGAAATGCATGGCGATGATCACCGCAGGTCTATTCCGAAACTTGCGGGTATATTGATGAGTTCATGATGCTTAGCCGATTGCAGATATCCGTCGTAGAACGCGCCTAGTCGGGTTTCGCAAAAAACTCAGGGTCTCTGGTATCCAGCGGCTCGATACTATGAGTTTCGAGCCAGGCGAGCCGTTCCTCAGTATCCCACCGCCAAAGTTCATAGCCGAATGGATGCAACACGCCGTTGACCGTGCGGAAATCCGACCACCGTTCTTCGATCGGAATCGGGGTGGGGTCCTGGGTGGGGTGCAGCGGTCGAATTGCTCTGGCTCGTTCCAAACGATACGTCTCAGAGTTCAGGAAGTAGTCAATGTCTGTGCCAAATGAAGACACAATATTCAGTTTTACGTAGTTCACACCGTCAATTACTTCGCACGGTAGCAACGTGACCTTCGCGCCCAAATCTGCCATGTGGTTCAGGCCGTACAGGTGCACAGGTGAAACCGCGCCCTGATTTACGCCTTTTTCAGCGTCGCCGCCCACGTACTCCGCGGGTTTTTCAGCCCACTTCTCCCAGCCGCGGCGGCCGTCGAATCCCTCAATTATGACCTCGCCATCATCGTATACGGCGGTAATCCACATATAGCCAGGCTTCATGATCCGGTAGTCAAAACTGGGGTTCCACCGGCCCTCATGGTGGGTGCTCAGTATGCGTAAACCATGCTGTTCATCGAGTGTCTCGATGCCGCCTCTGGCCTTCACGTATTGGTCCATGACCAATGCCAGGGATTTGGGGCAGCTCTCGTTTGCCGAAGCTACTGATGAAACAAGCAAGAGCAGGATCATCCAACCTCTCGTAATCATGTAATTCTCCTGATGACTATCGGATATAGACCAGGTGAAGGTAGGTATGGAGGGACGCGGCGGACAGGTAAATTCGCCGGTTGGGCTGGGAAAACGCCGAGTGGGGCGGTTGGGACGCCGAATGAGTTACTGAAATCGGTCCTGAAGGATTGGCTCGTAGCGTCTGGAAGATGTCACGGTTTTTCCGTTGGTCATGAGCAGGCCGTAGCGACCCTTACCGAGGGGCGTCAGCTGTGTAACCTGACGCATATTTACAATTGCAGATCGATGCACCCTCAGGAATCCTGAGGAATTCAGCCGGTCCTCCATAGACTGGATGGTGCAGCGATCCAGGTATACGCGCTCGCCGGTCGCAATGGCCACATAGTCACCAGCAGACTCAATGCAGATGATATCTGCCAGATCCAGCCTGATCTTGCTGCCTTCGTCATCAACCACGAGCTTCTCCGGTCCTGCCGCTTGTTCTTCCGTTGCAGAAACATCGGCGCGACCTTTCAAATAGATCTTCTGGATAAAGAGCTCTGCCCAGAACCAGTAGACGAGCGCAAAATTCATTCCACCAGAGACTTGCTGGCCCCAGGTCAGGTCCGCTATCTGGACACCCTGCATGGGGTAGGAGATCGCATTAATTGTAATCACGCACGCCAGGGCGATGACGTAAATCAGAGGGAATACCAGCACCCGCAACCGCAATTCATCAAACCCACGCAACCCGTCGATCACGATCGCCACAAAAAATGAACTCATAAAACCCGCTGCGAACAGAAAGCAGTTACGTATGAGTGCGGACCAGGCATCCGTCTGGGAGAGACCCGATACCAGAAGCGCACCAAATGCGATTAGCCAGTAGATGAACTGGAAGAGCCAGAAGGACTTGGTACGGGCGAGCATGTTGAGGATTCTAGCCGTACCTAGTTCAAGTCGACAACAATGCGTCGAGATCGGCCTTTGTGATTTCTCTATCGAATACCCATCTCCGCCTGCATGCGTTCGACCTCACCACTCCTTGTGCATTGATAGTCAGAACGATCGGCGTATTTTGGAATTCGTTTGATCGGATCTCGCAGTTTGTGCGTTGACGGGCCCGTGTAAACGACGACATTGCCGTTAGCTTCGCAGGCAATAATGAATTCCCGAATCATTTCTTTCCGCTCTACGGCTGCATACTGCTGCTCAAAGAGTTCGTCTTCGGTCAGGTTTGCGGCGCAGCCCGTCAGGTGGGTGAGCGCCAGAACGCCAATTGCAGGCAGCGCCTTAATGATCGGTTTCAGATCGCACATTTGGGTCTCTCCTGGTAGTGCCCTAAAGTGCAAACCAAGCTATGGCTCCGCGATCGAACTATCCTGATAGAATCTTTAAGGATTCCTTAGGAAAGGTTTAGGTCGATAAATATCAATGGCTTGAAAGCAATCGACAGCCTGCAATCCGGATTCCGTATCGGCGACTGGGAAGTTCGGCCGCAGGAAAACAGCCTGACAGGCGCCGACCGGGAGTCTGTTCTCGAACCGAAAGTGATGGATGTGCTCGTCCTGCTCGCGCACAACAGCGGCGAGGTGGTTTCACGCCAGGAGATTCTTGACGCCGTCTGGCCAGATGTCGTGGTGGGAGAGGAGGTCGTATCGCGTGCCGTTTCCTTGTTGCGACGGGAGCTGGGTGATGACCAGAAAACTCCGCGCTACCTGAAGACAATTTCGAAACGTGGATATTGTCTTGTAGCCGACGTGGTCTCACTGTCTGGGCCACAGCAGCACCCTGAAACTTCAAATGACTCTCGCGGGCTAAGCAAGTGGCCCTTCCTGGCTGGCGGCGCGCTCGTACTCGCCTTTCTCGCCTATGACTTTTTCTCGGCGCAGCCCGAGTCTGTCGAGGTGACTCGAGACGTCGGCAGGTCGATCGTCGTACTGCCTTTTGAAGACATTAGCTCGACCGGCGATCAGGCGTACTTCGGAAACGGTATCGCAGATGAATTGCGCCTTGAACTGCAGCGTCTGAAAGGTCTCCGAGTTGCAGGTCGAACGTCCTCGATTGCTTTCGCACGAGAAGATGGCAAGACCATTGGCGAGAACTTAAGAGTCGACTCGATATTGGAGGGAAGCGTCCGCAAGGACGGTACAAACATTCGTATTACGGTTCAGCTCACGCAGGTAGCTGACGGCCTAGCGATCTGGTCCGACTCCTATGATCGTGAGCTGGCCAATATTTTCGAGATGCAGGAGGAGATCGCGTCATCGGTAGCCGGGGCGCTGGGAGTAAGACTTGGGGTCGGCGAAATTAATTCGTTTCGAGGCGCAGGTACGCGAAATGCAGAAGCGTATGAGGCGTATCTCCAAAGTCAGAGCGACGACCGCACCAAACAGGAGAAGATCCGCCTCCTGGAACGAGCCATCGAGCTTGATCCCGACTATGCAGTGGCATGGTCGTGGTTAGGGCACCGAACGCTGTCCACCGCGTGGGAAGCCAGCCCAGAGCAGGCGGACGAGATCGTTGATCAGGCATTCCAGTTCGTACTTCGAGGCGTGGAGCTCAATCCTGAATCGGCCGCCGCTCAACGTTCCCTTGCGGTGGTACGTTCGGCCCGGAATGACTGGATCGGCGGTGAGCAGGGATTCCTTCGTGCAATAGAGTTGCTTGCTGACCGTCAGATAGTGTCTACCTATGCCAGCGTGCTCCTGCGTAACGGCCGTACCACTGACGCGCAAAAACAATACGCTGTTGCGGTCGAACTGGAACCGCTTGGCGGACAACCGGTTCGTATGTCCTGGCATGCCAGTCTTGCTCAAGGGCGATTTGAAGAAGCCAGGGAAATATCTGACTGGCCGGGTGCGGCGAACCCTGTCGAAAACTATCTGGATATCGCGTTGAATGAGCGTGATCCGGAAACCCTGAAGGCGGCTATTCAGGCGCTGCCGAAAACGAGTGTTGCCTACGTTTCACTATACGCTGACGTACTGGCTGAGATTGACTCACCCGAACGGGTTCTTTCAATACTGCAGGACGTTTATCGGGATGACGGCTTGCGATGGCCAAGAAAGCTTCACGACATTGCGATGGTGGCAGCCTATTTCGGCGACCATCATTTCGCATTGCAGGTCAAGGGCCGGGAGGTTCGTGCCAGCACGGTTCGCCTGGCGACGCTGTGGTATCCGGTAATGTCGGAGCTTAGACAGCTGCCGGGCTTCAAGGAATTGGTTCTTGACCTGAACCTCGTCGAGTACTGGCGTACTTATGGTTGGGCGGATGCATGCACCCCACTGGGAGATGAAGATTTTACGTGCTCGTAAAACGTCTCTGTTACTGGCGTCGAGCGTGCTCGGTGTCGCGCTTGCGCCAGGTAATTCGTTGGCTGGGCAAGAGGCGGTTGAATCCGTCGATGAAATAGTAATCGTCGGCACGCGCCTCAAGAATCGAACGGCTGCTGAAACGTCTGTGCCGGTCGACGTGTTCAACCGGGATCACCTGGACCGTATTTCCTCCGACGACATGCTCGATACGATCGAAAAGCTCGTGCCGTCATTCATTGTTCCGGTCGACGGCGCAGATGGTGCGAGTTTTATCCGCCTTCCACAGCTTCGCGGACTCAGTGCCGATAAGACCATGGTTCTCATCAATGGCAAGCGCCGTCATCGGTCTGCGCTTGTAAGGCTGAGTGGAGACGGTGCACATGGTCCGGATCTCGCAACGATCCCAAGTATCGCAATCAAATCCATTGAGGTGCTACGCGACGGCGCGTCTGCAATGTATGGATCTGACGCGATTGCCGGCGTTATCAATTTCAACCTCAGGGACGCAGCGGAGGGCGGCGAACTTCGTTTCCAGACCGGCGCCTATACGGAAGGCGATGAGACTGGCTACCTGGTAGCGTTCAATGGCGGTTTCAGTTTTGCGGCAAGTGGATTCGTCAACGTTAGCGCCGAAATTTCAGACAACGAGCCGACCAGCCGTGGGGCCTTTTATTCTCGCGGTGGTTTTGTCCCTGCAGAGGTAGCCCAGGTGTCCGGCCTTTACGATCATGATGGGAACCCGGTGACGCCGGAGCAGCAGCGGTTCGGACCCGACGCACTAACGGAGGTATACGATCCGCTAACGGGTGAACTGGTAACCATCACTCGCGGTGGTGATGGTATCCCGGATGACACGGACACGCGCTACGCCGACAACCTGGCAAATGCTGAGATAAGCGACAGTCCGTTGGTGATGATCTGGGGCGAGCCCGACCGTGAAGCCATCAGAACTTTCATCAATGCGGGATTCGAGTTCGACGGTGGCACGCAGCTTTATGGCTGGGCGAATTACTCGGACAGCGATTCGAACGTCGATTTCTTTCACAGGCACCCGAACAGTTCCGTTCTCGCGCCGCTGCGGACCGAAACCGGTGCGATTTATGATCCACGCAGCTTGTATCCGGCGAGCTTTACACCGCGTTTTGCGGGCAATGTCATCGACGTCGGTGTTACGGGCGGCGTCCGGGGCGAGTTCGACACTGGCATGACCTATGACTTCAGCGGCCGCTGGGGTGAAAGTACGATCAAGTACGCGATCTTCAACACGCTGAATCCGTCGCTTGGGCCAGCGACGCCGACGTCATTCCGCCCCGGAGATCTTGCTTCGGATGAATACGCACTCAATGCGGATTTCGCAAAGTCGGTAGTTGCGGGAGTTATTCCCGGCTTAAACGTTGCCTTCGGTTTTGAGTATCGCAGAGAAGGCTACGAACTATTTGAGGGCGATTTGCAGTCTCATCAGATCGGTCCGTACGCCCGACCGGACCCCTGGAACCTCGAGATCGATGCCGAGGAGGCCGCTGCGGGTCAGAATGGCGGCAGCGTTGGCTGCTTTATTCCCGGGCCCCAGTATGACCCGAGCAGTCTTTGCCATCCCGGCGATCCGATTCACAACGCCGTTGCCGTCGGCTCGAATGGTTTTCCAGGATACGGCCCGGAGACCGCTTCGGTATATGACAGGCACAGCTGGGCGGCGTATCTCGATCTGGAGGCGGAAGTAACGGATCGGTTGATGGCGTCAATTGCGGGCCGTTACGAAGACTATTCTGACTTTGGTGACAATTTCAGCTTCCGGCTTGCCGCCCGTATGCAGGTCAGCGATGCCTTATCACTCAGGTCATCAGTCGGTACGGGATTTCGAGCGCCGACCCCGGGCCAGATTTCGAGCATCAGCGTGCAAACCGGAATCGTGGATGGTGCTCCAGTGGCCAGAGGTATCTTCCCGGCCGCGCATTCTGTCGCTCAATTCTACGGGGCGACGCAGCTGCACGATGAAACTTCAAAGCAGTTTACTTTTGGCGTCGGCGCGCAACCAACTGACGCGCTAATGCTTACGCTCGACTATTACTTCATCGGTCTGGATGATCGGATCTGGATGTCTTCAGACTTCAATGCCGCCGCCGCACAGGCTGCGGGTGTCCCTGGCGCGGAGAACATCGAGAGAATCAGGTTCTTCGTCAATGACATGGATACGGAAACCAGTGGTATCGATCTTGTCGCGACCTACGACTTCGACTGGCGCGGTGGCAACACGCAGCTCTCACTTGCGGCGAATATTAATGACACGAAAGTAACGCGCAGGACTGACAGGCAGACGGACCCCGCAGATCCGGCACCGGTATATTTTGTTCGCGATCGTGATGTGTACCGGATCGAGAATGGTGACCCGGAATTTCGTGCCTATTTAACTGCGAGGCACAGCTGGACCGATAACATTATCTTGTCATTGCGCGGCAGTCGGTTCGGTGACTACCGGGTAAGCAACAATTCGCTGACGCAATTCGAAACGATGAAGGGCGAAACTTTCTGGGACATTGAATTGGCCTGGGACATCAGCGAGACGATCAGCGTTACATTCGGCGGCAACAATATCTTTGACGCCAGGCCGGGTCCCGCACCCGCATTCCAGAACTGTTGCGGCATTCCGGTACATCGTCAGACCACGATGGACTGGCAGGGGGCTTATTACTACGTTCGGGCTGCTCTCAGGTGGAAATAGCCAGACTCGATAGCGGGACCGTTCACTGGTCCAGAATGCTAGACTCTGTCCAATAACGGCAGTGGCCATCTGCAAGGGGGATTGCGATGAGCATGAAAAACAGCCAGCTACGAGCGCAAGTGAGAATGTGTGGCGCTTTGGCGCTTGCATGTGCGCTCACACCCTGGGCGATTCAGGCCCAGGACGACGACGGTGCGGCGGAAGTTGAAGAAATTATCGTAACCGGTTCTCGACTGGTGCGTCGCGACTTTACGGCGCCTAGTCCGATTACTTCCATCGAGCGTAACGAGATCCTGGGCTCGGGACAGGCGACCCTTGAAGAAACCCTTAATCGTTTGCCGCAGGTTCAACCGTCCATTGGCCGTGCCAGCAACAACCCGGGCGACGGCACAGCGAAGATCGATCTGCGCGGGATTGGGGCAGGCCGCACTCTCGTGATGCTCAATGGACGGCGAATCGCCCCAACAGGTATCGGTAGTGCCGTAAATCTCAACACGCTCCCGAGCGTACTTGTTCAGCGCGCCGAAGCGATCACAGGTGGTGCGACCACCGTTTACGGGTCGGATGCCATCGCGGGTGTTGTGAACTTCATCAGCCGTGACGATTTTGAAGGTATCAGCGTCGAAGCGAGTTACTACGCGACAGAGATGGGTGATTCGGATATCGCCGACATAAATGTTGCCTGGGGACATAACTTCGGTGCGGGCAACATTACGTTGTATGGCGGCTATCTCGATCGCGAAGAGACATTTTATGCCGACCGCGATTTTTCCGCGCAGACGATCAGCGACAACTGGTTTACGTCAGAGCTTAGGCCTGGTGGAAGTTCAACAACGCCGGCTGGCGCCATGACCTTCCCGCGGGTCGATTTCGGTAATGGCCCGGCGAGAACGACCTGGGATGCAGATGGTAATCCGCGGGAGTTTATCTCTCCTGATGATCTTTATGACTTTGCGCCTGTGAACTACCTGCAGGTACCTCTTCGGCGGACCTCTGTCGGCACGTTTCTACATTTTGACGTTGCGGAATCAGCCGAGCTCTATTCGGAATTGATGTTCGCCCGAAATGAGGGCGTAAGCAGCGTCGCGCCGGCCGGTACCTTCGGCGCATTTTTTGTTACGAACACCGACAATCCTGTTCTAACACCGGCGAACCAGCAGTTTCTGGCGGCCAATGCTATTCCGGTGGCTCCGGGCCTGGTCGGATTCGGGTTGTCGCGGCGCCTGACTGAGTTGGGCCCCAGAGTAGGTGAACGGAAAAGTGACTACACTCGATTGCTTGCCGGACTGCGCGGCGAATTCATCGGTTCCTGGGATTACGACGTCTGGGTCAGTTACACCAAGGGTGAAGAGGAAGAATTGGCTCGAAATGACGGTTCTTACTCGCGCGTTCAGCAGGGACTGCTGGTTGATCCGATCACGGGGAACTGCTTCGATCCGACAGGTGGTTGCGTCCCTTTAAATCTTTTCGGTGAAGGCAATCTTTCGCAAGCCGGCGTCGACTTCATTCGCGCCGCGCCGTATCTGACTACGGTTAATCGAGAGCAGTCGCTGATCAGTGGATTCATACGGGGTTCTGCATTTGCGCTGCCGGCGGGTGATGTGGATATCGCGCTCGGACTAGAGTGGCGCGAGGATTCCGGAGACCTGAAGGCCGATGAGGCGTTGTTTACCGGCGATACGCTGGGTTATCGGGCCGATTCCAACGTGGTCGGCAAGGAGTCGGTCGTCGAAGTATATGCCGAGTCGATCATTCCGCTGCTTCGTGATGTACCTCTGGCGCGCCATCTTGATCTCGAACTGGGCGGGCGCCTGTCGGAGTACGATAACGCCGGCAAGCTGGATACCTGGAAGCTGGGTGCTGACTGGGAGCCTTTCGAGGGAGTTCGGATTCGAACGATGTTGCAGCGCAGCGCGCGCGCACCGAATCTTGGCGAAGCTTTTCAGATACCGTTCGAAGAGGATGGTTCGGTAGTCTTTTCCGAATCCCGGCAAGACCCGTGCTCGGCGTCAGCCGATCCGGTTGGCAATGGACTGTCGGATGTCTGTATTGCACAAGGCATACCTTCGAATCAGCTGGGTGTGTTCGAAGCCGTAGTGCAATCACCGGTCGTATTCACGCGCGGCGGCAACCCTTCTTTAAGGCCGGAAAAAGCAGAGACGCTGACTGCGGGTATTGTGTTTTCTCGATTTGATGCCGTGATGCTTTCGGTCGACTACTTCCAGATTGAAGTCGAGGAAACAATCGGTGTTGCGGAGCCGATGCTGGTCTGCTGGGACCCGGCCAACACGCAGCGAGCAAGTTGCGATCGAATATCGCGCAATCCGATAACTTTCGATATCGATGCGATTGACGCGACAGCCGCAAATCTTGGCAATCTCGCGACAAGTGGCTTCGATACCCAGATCGAATTCAGTACGGACCTCAGTGGCTGGATGGCGCTTGGCAACGACTATGCGGACCTGGGGATTCACGTAATCTGGACTCACGTGCTGGAAAACTCCATGCAGGCGGACCCGGCAGCGACCGTGATTGAGTGTATTGGCAGATTCAGTTTCTGGAGTTGTCAGTTTTTCGGCGGTAGCGACTCTGTGTATCCGGAGAACAGGGTAAGAATTGCAGCGACCTGGAGTGCCGATAACTGGCGTGCGCGACTCGGATGGCGCTGGATAGAAGGGACGAAGAATGCGGCGAAGGAAATTGCCCCTGCGTTCGGAATTCCGGCGGAGTTTGTAAATCCGGCTATTCTGACGATCGGTTCCAAAAGTTACCTCGATCTGAATGTCAGTCACGACCTGAATGATCACCTGACGTTGGGCCTTACGGTCGCCAATTTGCTGGACGAATCCCCGGCGTTTATGGCCGACAATGGGTCGCAGGCCAATACGGATACGGAGATGTATGACGTATTTGGCCGTGCTTATACGTTACGACTGATGTTCAATTATTGAGGCAGCAGAGTCTGTTGAAATGACCGTGTGAGCATCTGCAGGAGCCCAGCTACGCGACGCCAAATATTGACCCGTTTCTCTTCCGTACTACGCTCCAGTTCGGGAATCACTGGCATTCATGCAGCTCCCGGCCGAACTCGATTTAGGGGAATAACATGGAGTGGCGAAAGTTACTCATTGAAGGCGCACTGATTGTCATCAGTATTCTGCTGGCTTTCGCGATCGATGCCGCGTGGGAGCATCGCAAAGACGTTGCGGAAGAGCGAGAAATCCTGGTTGGCCTGGAACTGGAGTTTGAAGACCTGCGGGGCAGGCTGGAGATCTGGCGAGACTGGAATAATCGATCTGCGGGGTTGATCGAGCGATTCCTGTCTGATGACGTACAGTCGATGAGCGCCAGCGAGATCGAGGAGGCGCTGACCCTCTCGTTCCTCGCCAACGTTCTGGACCAGGGTGGACCACTTGACGCGCTACTGGCATCCGGGCGGCTGGAGATGATTTCGGACGAGGAAATTCGGCGGCGCCTGGCCAAGTGGCCGGACTGGCTCGAGGATATTCATACCAACGATCTCTCCATTCGCGGCGTAGCTTTTCATGAAATCGCACCGTTGCTTGCGCGCAACGGCTACCCTGACTTCGTCTGTTCGGGACAGGATTTCTTGTGCGCGCCAGGCGGGGACGCGCCGGAGGAGTGGTTGGCACTTGCAGCAATTCCGGAGCTACGATCCTTGCTTTCCTATCGCCACATGTTCGCCCGCATGAGCGCCAGCGACCATGAAAATGCGCGTCAGGAGGCAATTGAGTTGCTCGAATTGCTTAGGGCCAGAATCGCTGACATCGACGGCGCAGGCTAGGGCGCGTCGAGGCCACTGCAACCCCCGAAATTAAAGGCGTTCGGCCGTTGCTGGCGGCGGTCGGATGCCTTATAATCGCGCCCGCGCACCGCCATTGCGATGGTGGAGAAAGGCCCCGATCAGGGGTTTTTTGTTGTCCGGGGGACGCTTCCGGGCGGTCACAACGCGCAGGGAAGCAATGGGCCGTATGGCCCATTTTTTGTTACTAAACAAAGAGTTAGGTTGATTTCTTTGACGGGAACTGAGCTTGAAAAACTGCTGGAACCGACGATCGAGCGACTGGGCTATGAGCTTGCTGACCTCGACGTACGCCTGAGCAGCAGATCAGGGCTCGTCCGCATCACGATCGACAAGCCGGATGGCATCGATCTCGATGATTGCGAAAAGGTCAGCCACGCGGTCAGCGCACTGCTCGATGTTGAAGACCCGATTCCCGGGAACTACAACCTCGAGGTATCGAGCCCCGGGCTCGACAGAAAGCTGACCAAGCCGGCGCACTTCCGGCGTTTCGAAGGTGAAACGATCAAAGTGCAGATGCGCTTCCCGGTTGAGGGGCGCAGGCGATTCCGCGGCGCTTTGCTGTCGACGGATGACGAGAACATTGTGGTTGAGGTCGATGGCGAGCAGCACCGTCTGCCGTTGAAGTCGATCGACACGGCCCGTTTGGTGCCCGCCGTTGAATAACACGGGGATATTGGAGTTTTAGGGTAATGAGCAAAGAGATTCTGATGGTCGTCGACGCTGTCTCGAACGAGAAGGGCGTTGAGAAAGACATCATCTTCGAGGCTATCGAAGCCGCCTTGGCGTCTGCGACTCGTCGCAAGCACGGCGAGGACATTGAAGTGCGCGTGCAGATCGACCGCGAGACGGGTGATTACGACACGTGGCGTCGCTGGCTGGTGTTCGAAGACGAATCCACGGAGCTGGAAACACCGGATCGCGAACTGCGCATGATCGACGCGGTCGACATCGACAAGGACGCACAGCCGGGCGAATACGTCGAAGTACCGATGGAATCGGTCGAATTCGGTCGTATCGCCGCCCAGACCGCCAAGCAGGTCATCGTGCAGAAGGTTCGTGAAGCCGAGCGCGAGCAGGTCGTCGAGGAATACCAGGGCCGCGAAGGCGAAATGCTGTCTGGTCTGGTCAAGCGTGTTGATCGCAACGGCGTCTACATCGATCTCGGCGGCAACGCCGAGGGGTTTGTGCCGCGCGACCACATGGTGCCGCGTGAGCCGGTGCGCCCGCAGGATCGCATCAAGGCACTGCTGACCGAGGTTCGTTCAGAACTGCGCGGTCCGCAGCTGTTCATGACTCGCACGAGCCCCGAGTTCCTGATCGAGCTGTTCAAGATTGAGGTGCCGGAAGTTGGCCAGGGGCTGATCGACATTCTCGGTGCTGCCCGTGACCCGGGCCTGCGCGCCAAGATTGCCGTCCGCAGCAACGACAACCGCATCGACGCCGTTGGCGCCTGTGTCGGTATGCGTGGTTCACGCGTTCAAGCCGTTTCGAATGAGCTGGCCGGTGAGCGTGTCGACATCATCCTGTACGACGAGAACTCGGCGCAGTTCGTGGTTAACGCCATGTCGCCGGCTGAGGTTGTCTCGATTGTTGTCGATGAAGACAAGCACTCGATGGACATCGCGGTTGAAGAAGACAAGCTCTCACAGGCCATCGGTCGTGGCGGCCAGAACATCCGCCTCGCGAGCGAGCTGTCGGGCTGGGAACTGAACGTCATGACGGCCGCAGACGCGGAAGAGAAGAGCGAAACGGAAATGCGCGAGCTCATCGAGCTGTTCTCGAAGCAGCTCGACGTCGACGAGGAAATCGGCCTCATCCTGGTCCAGGAAGGCTTCTCGACAATCGAAGAAGTCGCCTACGTGCCGTCGTCCGAGCTGCTGGCGATCGAAGAATTCGACGAGGGCATCGTGGACGAGCTGCGCAGCCGCGCACGCGACGTACTGCTGACGCAGGCCATCGTGCAGGAAGAGAAGATCGATGAGGTTGAGCCTGCGGCTGACCTGCTGGATCTTGAAGGCATGGACAAGGGTCTTGCCTACACGTTGGCGAGCAACGGCGTCGTAACCCGCGAAGATCTCGCGGAGCTCGCGACCGACGACCTGATCGAGATCAATGAAATGGAAGAAGAAGCCGCTGCCGCGCTGATTATGAAGGCGCGCGCGCACTGGTTCGAGGAAGAACAGCAGGCGTAACGGCCTTTTCTGGAGTTTGAAGTATGGCTGATGTGACAGTTGCACAATTTGCGGAAGTGCTGAAAGTGCCGGTCGAAAAGTTGCTGACGCAGCTGGACGAGGCGGGCATCAAGGTCAGCGGTTCCGACGACACGATCAGTGACGATGCGAAGCTTGAATTGCTTTCGCACCTGCGCCGTAGCCACGGCCAGGAAGACGCGCCGGCAGGCGATGCCGCACCGCGACGCATTACGCTGAAGCGTAAATCGCAGTCCGAGCTCAAGCTGTCGGGCGCACAGGGGCGCTCGCGCACCGTGAACGTCGAAGTTCGCCGCAAACGCACCTACATCAAGCGCGATGTCCTCGAGGAGCAGGCAAAGGAAGAGCAGGAAGCGCTCGACCAGGCGCGCCGCGAGGAAGAAGAGCGCAAAGCGGCAGAGGTCGCTGAACAGGAGCGCGCCAAGGCAGAGAAAGAGGCTGCTGCGAAGGCCGAAGAAGAAGCCAAGATCAAGGAAGAGGAAGATCGCAAGGCTGCCGAGGAAGAGGCACGCGTTGCCGCCGAGAAGGCTGCCAGCGAAGCCGCTGAACAGAAAGCGCGCCTTGAGAAAGCTGAGGCCGATGCTCGCACCCGACGCGCCAAAGAGAAGGAAAAGGCGAAGCCCAAGAAGCCGGCGCAGACGCGCTACGGCCGCAAGGAACTGCATGTTGCCGGCGACAAGAGCGGTCGTCGCAAGCGCAAGGCACCGATCCGGCGTCGTTCAGCTGCGGTAGGCGGCGATGGCAAGCACGGCTTCGAGAAGCCGACGGCTCCGGTCGTTCGCGAGATCGAGATTCCCGAGAGTATTGCGGTCTCCGACCTCGCGCAGCGCATGGCCATCAAGGGTAACGAAGTCGTCAAGGTGCTCTTCAACATGGGTGCGATGGTTACGATCAACCAGATCATTGACCAGGACACGGCGACGCTTGTTGTCGAAGAGTTTGGCCACATTGCGAAGCCGATCGATTCGGCCGAGATGGACGAGAAGCTGCTCGCTGAAGAGCAATCTGTATCCGAGGACGGCGATGCTGTTGGTCGCCCGCCGGTAGTTACGATCATGGGTCACGTCGATCACGGCAAGACCTCGCTGCTCGATTACATCCGCGCCACGAAGGTTGCCGATGGCGAGGCTGGCGGTATTACGCAGCACATCGGCGCTTACTCGGTCGAAACTGACAAGGGCAAAGTCTCGTTCCTCGATACCCCGGGCCACGCAGCCTTCACGGCGATGCGTGCTCGTGGTGCACAGGCGACGGACATCGTCATTCTCGTCGTGGCGGCTGACGACGGTGTGATGCCGCAGACGATTGAGGCTATCCAGCACTCGAAGGCTGCTGAGGTACCGCTCGTTGTCGCTGTCAACAAGATTGACCGTGAAAACGCCGACCCGGAGCGCGTCAAGAACGAGCTGTCGCAGCACGAAGTTATTCCTGAAGACTGGGGTGGTGAGCACCTGTTCGTGAACGTCTCGGCCAAGACCGGCGAGGGAATCGACGAACTGCTGGAATCCATCCTGCTGCAGGCCGAGGTTATGGACCTCACGGCCGTCGACAAGGGGCCGGCGAAGGGCCTGGTCATCGAATCGAGCCTCGAGAAGGGTCGTGGTGCCGTAGCTACGCTGCTGGTTCAGTCCGGCACGCTGAAGCAGGGCGACATGATCATCGCAGGCGAGGAATACGGCCGTATTCGTAACATGTTCGACGAGACTGGTGCTTCCATCAAGGAAGCCGGGCCGTCGGAACCTGCCGTTGTTCTGGGCCTCTCCAAGACGCCGAATGCAGGTGACGATTTCCTCGTCGTCAAGAACGAGCGCAAGGCACGTGAAGTTGCCGAGTTCCGCCAGACGAAGACTCGCGAAGCGAAACTGGCACAGCAGCAGGCCTCGAAGCTCGACGACATGTTCAACCAGATGAAGGAAGGCGAGCTGTCGACCGTTCCCGTCATCATCAAGTCGGACGTACATGGCTCGGCAGAGGCATTGCGCGACTCGCTGACCAAGCTGTCGAACGACGAGGTGAAGGTGAAGGTACTCGGTTCGTCGGTTGGTGGAATCACCGAAACGGACGTCAACCTGGCAGCTGCTTCGGACGCATTCATCATCGGCTTCAATGTTCGTGCTGACGCTACCGCGCGTAACGCGATCAAGGAGTCGGGTGTCGATGTGCGTTACTACAGCATCATTTACGAGGCGATCGATGATGTGAAGCAGGCGCTGAGCGGCTTGCTGGCGCCGGAAATCCGCGAGCAGATCGTTGGTCTCGCAGAGGTCAAGGAAGTGTTCCGCTCGCCGAAGCTCGGCGACGTCGCGGGCTGCCTCGTCAGCGAGGGCTACGTGAAGCGGGATAACCCGATTCGCGTCCTGCGCGACAATGTCGTGATTTACGAGGGCGAGCTTGAGTCGCTGCGCCGCTTCAAGGACGACGTCAACGAGGTTCGTTCGGGTACCGAGTGTGGAATCGGTGTCAAGAACTACAACGACGTCCAGCCTGGTGACCAGATCGAGTGCTACGAACGCGTGGAGGTTGCACGTACGCTGGACTAGGCGTGCAACGTTGATCTATGCCGCGGGAATTTTCGAGAAACCAGCGCCTGGGAAACCAGGTACTGCGCACACTCAACGAGCTGCTGCGGTTTGAGGTCAAGGATCCGCGACTCGAAGGTGTATCGCTGAGCGCGGTGGACCTGTCGCGGGATCTGAGCGTCGCCAGCGTGTATTTCAGCCTGCTTGATCCGAAGGCTGATCCTGAGCCGGTTATGGAAGGGCTGCAGCGTGCGGCTGGCTTCCTGAGAAGCCGGCTGGGCCGTGAAATCAAGATTCGCCATGTGCCTGAGTTGCGCTTTACGCACGACGACAGCGCGGCGGAAGGGCAGCGGATCAGCGACCTGATTGGTCAGGCGATAGAGACGCACGACGAATGAGGCGCAAGGGCAAGGCCATAGACGGGTTGTTGCTGCTCAACAAACCGTCTGGCATGACGTCCAACAAGGCCTTGCAGACTGTCAGGCGCCTGCTGGATGCGAAGAAGGCCGGGCACACGGGCAGCCTGGACCCGGCAGCGACAGGCATGCTGCCGCTGTGTTTTGGCGAGGCCACGAAGGTATGCGGTTATCTGCTCGATGCAGACAAGTGCTACCGGGTCACTGCGAAGCTTGGCTCGCAGACGGACACAGGTGACGCCGACGGCGAGGAAATCGCGTCGGCAGACGTGCCCGAACTTACGTTCGACGAATGGAACGAGGTTCTGCAGGGATTCATGGGTGAGTCCACGCAGATACCGCCGATGTACTCGGCACTGAGGAAGGACGGCAAGCGGCTGTACGAGCTGGCCCGAAAGGGCGAGACCGTAGAGCGGGAGCCGCGGCCGATCAGGATCGACGAGATCGTGTTGCTTGAGGCGGCCGGAAAACGACTGGTATTTCGCGTGGCGTGCTCGAAGGGCACTTACATCCGGAGCCTGGTCGAAGATATCGCCGCGAAAGTGGGCACTTTGGCCCATACAGCGCGACTGCACCGAGAGTCGGTGAGTGCATTTGATAGCGCAGCCATGATGGATATGGCTGCGGTGGAAAAGCTGGCTGAGGCCGGCGAGCTAGAGGCGAAGTTGTTACGAGCCGACGTTGCTTTAGGTGCTATGCCTGTGGCGACGGTCGGTGCTGAGGAAGCGGAGAGATTTTGCGGCGGACAAGCCGTAACGGCCGCTTCTGAGGCGAATGCAGGACTGGTCCGAACGTATGGGCCGGAAGATAGGTTTTTGGGCGTGGGTGAGCTCTCCGGAGACGGAAAGCTGGCTCCACGGCGTGTTTTTAACTCTTGACCAGATACCCCGTAGATAACTGATTTTGGGGTGTCAAATGGCTCATTCAGGCGCTAGAATACCGCGCTCGAAAAAAGGGCTATAGATAGAGAACTTGGAGTAAACGAGAAATGTCACTTTCCAGTGAAGCGAAAGCGGAAATTATTGCAGAACACTCACGCGGCGACGCCGATACCGGCTCCCCGGAGGTGCAGGTTGCACTGCTTTCGAAACGAATTGCTGAACTCACCGAACACTTCGGTGAGCACAAGAAAGACCACCACAGCCGTCAGGGTCTCCTGAAGATGGTAAACAAGCGCCGTAAGCTGCTTGACTACCTGAAGTCGAAGGACCAGGACCGCTACCGCGAGCTGATCAAAAAGCTCGGCTTGCGCCGCTAATCCAGCGGACCATAAAAGCAATGTAAGTAACCGACGTGTCGTTCCCCAGCTAGAGGGGTACGCCGTCGGTTGCTATTGCTTATCTGAATTTCAAACGAGTAGATAACGTGAAATCAACGAAAAAGAGCTTCCAATACGGGGAGCACGAAGTAACGATGGAGACGGGCGCGATAGCCCGCCAGGCGGATGGCGCCGTTATCGTCGACATGGCTGACACAACCGTGATGGTCACGGCTGTAGGTCGCAAGGCTGCAGAGCCGGGTCGCGATTTCTTCCCGCTGACCGTCAACTACCAGGAAAAGACTTACGCAGCTGGCAAGATCCCGGGTGGATTCTTCAAGCGCGAAGGTCGTCCGGGTGAGAAGGAAATCCTGACGTGTCGCCTGATCGACCGTCCGGTTCGCCCGCTGTTCCCGAAGGGCTTCACCAACGAAGTCCAGATCATTGCCACGGTCATGTCGCTGAACCCGGATGTTGATCCGGATATTCCTGCGCTGATTGGTGCATCGGCCGCACTGGCAATCTCGGGCATGCCGTTTGCCGGCCCGATTGGCGCTGCCAAGGTTGGCTACAAGGACGGCGAATACGTTCTGAACCCGGGCCTCGCAGCTGTTGCCGACGGTGACCTCGAGCTGGTTGTTGCCGGTACCAAGGACGCTGTCCTGATGGTTGAGTCGGAGGCCAATGGCCTGTCCGAGGAAGTCATGCTGGGTGCTGTCATGTTCGGTCACGAGCAGATGCAGGTAGCGATCGACGCGATCAACGAGCTGGCTGCCGAAGTTGGCAAGCCCGCCTGGGACTGGGAAGCGCCGGCGACCGACGAAGACCTGGCCGCAGCTGTTGCAGACCAGGCCACTGACGGACTGACCGCTGCTTACCAGATCACGGACAAGCAGGAGCGTGTAGCTGCCGTTGGCGCCGCCAAGGAAGCTGCTGTTGAAGCTCTGGCTGGCGACGAAGATGCTCGCTGGTCGGCTGACGAAGTCAAAGGCGCTGCCTCGAAGCTCGAGAAGAACATCGTTCGCTCTCGCGTTATCGCTGGTGAGCCACGTATCGACGGTCGTGACACGACCACGGTTCGTCCGATCGACGTCAAGGTTGGCGTTTTACCGCGCGCCCACGGTTCTGCCGTGTTTACGCGTGGCGAGACCCAGGCGATTGTCGTCACGACGCTCGGCACTGGCCGCGACGCGCAGATCATCGACGCGATCGAGGGAGAGCGCAAAGAGCCGTTCATGCTGCACTACAACTTCCCGCCGTTCTGTGTGGGTGAGACTGGCTTCGTAGGCTCGCCGAAGCGTCGCGAAATCGGTCACGGCAAGCTCGCCAAGCGCGGCGTTCAGGCCATGATGCCGAACCTCGACGACTTTGGTTACGTCATTCGTGTCGTTTCTGAAATCACGGAATCGAACGGTTCGAGCTCGATGGCCTCTGTGTGTGGCACCAGCCTCGCACTCATGGATGCCGGTGTTCCGGTTAAAGCACCGGTTGCCGGTGTTGCCATGGGCCTCGTGAAGGAAGGCGACGACTTCGCAGTCCTGACCGATATCCTGGGCGACGAGGATCACCTCGGCGACATGGACTTCAAGGTTGCCGGTACCGAAGGCGGTATTACGGCGCTGCAGATGGACATCAAGATCCAGGGCATCACGCGCGAGATCATGAACACGGCACTCGACCAGGCGCGCGACGCACGTCTGCACATCCTGGGCGAGATGAACAAGGTCATCGACAAGCCTCGCGAAGAGATGAGCGAATGGGCGCCGACGATCATGACGATCAAGATTGACCGCGAGAAGATTCGCGACGTCATCGGTAAGGGCGGTGCAGTTATCCGTTCGATCACCGAAGAGACGGGTGCCTCGGTTGATATTGAAGACGACGGCACGATCCGTATCGCCTCTGTCGATGGTGCTTCCGGCAAGGAAGCGCGCGAACGCATCGAGCTAATCACGGCAGACGTTGAAGTTGGTCGTATCTACGAGGGC
Source organism: Woeseiaceae bacterium (assembly GCA_965224725.1). GTDB lineage: Bacteria > Pseudomonadota > Gammaproteobacteria > Steroidobacterales > Woeseiaceae > UBA1847. The sequence goes on along the minus strand of CBDCZZ010000002.1, from coordinate 1,077,470 downwards.
AAGGTCGCCCGCCTGATGGACTTTGGCGCATTCGTCACGATCCTGCCGGGCAAGGACGGCCTCGTGCACATCTCGCAGATCTCGAACGAGCGCGTCGAGAAGGTCAGCGACAAGCTGGCTGAAGGCGACGTCGTCAAGGTCAAGGTCCTCGAGGTTGATCGCCAGGGCCGCGTACGTCTCTCCATGAAGGAAGTCGACGCCGCCTAGAAGGGTCCAGTTACCTTAGAAGGACTCCAATGGGTCCAGTTACCTTAGATTGAGTAAAAGGTAACTGGACCCTTTTCGTTTAGAGCCCAGGAATGGCGGCGTGCGGTTCGAGGAACCGCAGTATTCGACCGGGCAGGTAGTAAGTCGGGTTGAAAGGCGTGCCGCCCGAAACAAAACCGACGTGGCCACCGTGCTCTGCCACTTCGATCGTGACGCTCTCAGAAAGCGTCTCCTCAGGCGGAATGACGTCCGGTGTCATGAAAGGGTCGTCGAGGGCATTGATGATCAGCGTCGGCCTCACAATGGTGCCCAGGAAGTTCTTGGCGCTGCAGCGATCGTAGTAATCCTGCTTGCCCTCAAAGCCATGCAAAGGCGCGGTTACAGCGTCGTCGAACTCGGCGAAATTGCGGGCCGACATGGCGCGGTCCCAGTCGAAAGCGGCCGTGTGCTGATCGAATTTCTCGCGTACGGAATTTTTCATCCGTTTTAGCAAGTATCGCTGATAACCCTTTGATAAACCATGATCTAACGCGTTAGCGCAGATGTGTAGATCCAGCGGTACGCACGCCGCTGTCGCTGCATTCAACGGCGTGTCCTCGCCGGATTCCCCGAGGTATTTGAGCAGTACGTTGCCGCCCAGCGAGTAGCCCGCAGCCAGTAACGGGCCGGGATTGCCGGACTCCTCACGTTCAGCCTGCAATTCGTTCAGGAAATGCCTGAGGTCGTTCGTTTCGCCTGCGTGATATCGGCGTGGCAGCCGATTTCTATAGTCTCCGCAGTCCCGAAAATGCAGTACGCAGGAGCGCCAGCCACGATCCAATGCGGCGTCCATTAGCATACGGGCATAGGAGGACTCAGCGGATCCTTCGAGGCCGTGCAGGATGACGAGCAATGGGGCCGCATCCGGCAGCTCGCCAGCCTCATGCAACCAGTCAACGGCCGTTACATCACCGTCCGGCAGGCTCAGCTCCTCGCGTCGCAACGAGTTTTCGGAGCTGTACGCCCAGGGCAGGCTCGTGAAAACAGTCTGCATGTGCGGCCCCTTGAGCCAGCCTGCAGGCTTGAAATCGCTGCCGATAATCCTTTTTTCGGGCGTTTCGCTCACCATCGGGGCAATGATGCCATTCTGAGCGTCAATGGCTATCCCTAAAACAAAAAAAGCCCCTCGCATTTGCGAGGGGCTTGCCGTGGAGTGGTTACCCCTTCAGGCTTGTTGCAACAGGGGGCGGGGGAGCGTATCCCCGTTGCAGAGTCCAAGCTATGCACTCACCAGGGCAATGTCAAGGCGCGTAAACCAGCGCTTTGTTGCCTAAAAGCCTGTCACTATCCCAGTTGCTGATAGCCCAGGCCCAGATATCCTTTACTGGTGCTGTACTGAGGTCATCGGGTGGTCGTTGTTTCAACGCCACAAGGGCAGAAAATAAAGTTTTTCTGCTGTCGTTGTCGGGGATTCCCGGCGCACCGGTCAGTTTTGACAGCTTGTCGCCGTTCTCGTGAGTGATTACCGGGATGTGCATATAGGACGGCGTTCGATAACCGAGCAAACGCTGCAGCCATATCTGGCGCGGGGTTGAGTCGATCAGATCGATGCCACGCACGACCTCGGTGACTCCCTCGATTTCATCGTCGACAACGACTGCGAGCTGGTAGGCGATAAGCCCGTCCTTGCGCAGGATGACGAAATCCCCGGATTCGGACTCTAGTTTGTGTTCGAAGCGGCCCTGCAGAGCATCATTGAAAGACACCGGTTCGTCGGTCGTCCGCACCCGAATCGCTGTATCGCCAGCCTGGCGGCCGTCACGGCAGTATCCCGGGTAGATCGTACCGAGCGGGCTGTTTGGCAGGCCGGCAAGGTCCTTCCGCGAGCAACTGCAATGGTAGGCGTGCCCCTCGTCGATGAGGGTCTGCAGGGCATCGTGATGTTGCGCGGTCGTATCCGCCTGAAAGATGACATCGCCGTCCCACTCGAAGCCGTAGAATTCGAGTGATCGAAGTATGCTGTCCGATGCGCCGGCCTGTTCTCGCGGTGGATCAATGTTTTCAACCCGTACGAGCCACTGGCCATTATTCGCGCGCGCCTGCAGATAGCTCGCCGCGGCAGCGACAAGCGATCCAAAGTGCAGGGGGCCTGTTGGGGACGGCGCGAACCGTCCGACATAGTTCGACGGTTCGCTACCTGACACGTCGAGTGTGCCTTACCGGTACCGGTCGTCCCGATCGCGGAACTGTCGTTCCGCCAGTTCACGGCGCTCCTGGGCCTCGAGGCTCAGGGTCGCAACCGGCCGCGCTTCGAGGCGCTTGAGACCGATTTCCTCACCGGTTTCGTCGCAGAATCCGTAGGAACCGTCGTCGATGCGGGCAAGTGCCGAATCAATCTTCCGCAGCAGCTTGCGTTCACGGTCACGAGTACGCAGCTCAAGGCCGAATTCCGACTCCTGGGTCGCACGGTCATTGGGATCCGGGAAGTTAGCCGCTTCGTCCTGCATGTGGTGCACGGTCCGATCGACTTCGTACATCAGCTCGCGCTTCCAGGCCTTCAGAATGTCGCGGAAGTGCTCGAGCTGTTCGTCGCTCATGTACTCCTCGCCACGCCTGGGCTTGTAGGGCGCAATACCGTGAATAGGGCCGGAAAGCGCATCGCCAGCCTTGCGGGCAGGCGCCTTCTTGCGGGCAGCAGGCTTTTTCTTCGCAACCTTCTTGGCGGCAGCTTTCTTCTTCGGGGCAGCCTTTTTCTTGCTGACCTTCTTTTTAGCTACCTTCTTCTTGGTCGCGGTCTTCTTTTTAGAGGTCTTTTTCTTCGCGACCTTCTTCCTGGATGCCGTCTTCTTCGCCGGAGCCTTCTTCTTGCTCACTTTCTTCTTGGTAACCTTCTTTTTGGTTGCCGCCTTCTTGGCGACTACCTTCTTCCGCTTCTTGCTCGCGGCTTTCTTTGCGGGCATTTGAGACTCCTGCCGGGAAAAGAAAAGGCGGGGATTATACATTGCCTGAGGCTCAGGTGAAGCCCTATTTTTCGGCTCATATTTTACCGCTTTGGAATGTGCTGAAGACCGCTTGCGGCCTGCGATTCAGGGATACCTGTCTTTTTTGAGCGACAATCGTTTTATTGGCTCAATTCGATTACACTAGCCCGAATTCGACAGGATACTGATTTAACCTCTGATGCGCTTAAGCAAGATAAAGCTCGCCGGCTTCAAATCCTTCGTCGACCCCACAACAATTACCTTCCCGAGCAGCCTTGTCGGCGTGGTTGGTCCGAACGGTTGTGGTAAGTCGAACGTAATCGATGCGGTCCGCTGGGTGATGGGCGAGAGCTCGGCCAGCCGCCTGCGCGGCGACTCCATAACGGACGTGATTTTCAACGGTTCCAGCTCGCGCAAGCCGGTTGGTGCAGCGTCGGTTGAACTGCTGTTCGACAACAGCGAAACCACGCTGGAAGGCCAGTACGCCAAGTACGCGGAAATTTCGATTCGGCGCGAAGTCAGTCGCGACGGCATCTCGACGTATTACCTCAACGGCACGAAGTGCCGCCGCAAGGACATCACGGGCGTATTCCTGGGCACCGGTCTTGGTCCGCGGAGCTACTCGATTATTGAGCAGGGCATGATCTCGCGCCTGATCGAGGCGAAACCTGAGGAGATGCGGGTATTCCTCGAGGAAGCGGCAGGTATTTCCAAGTACAAGGAACGCCGCCGCGAGACATCGAACCGTATCAAGCACACCAAGGAAAACCTGGATCGCCTGCTTGATGTCCTCGACGAGGTTGAGAAGCAGATCAAGCACCTCGATCGCCAGGCGAAGACTGCGGAGCGCTACGGTCGTTACAAAGACGAAGAGCGTCGTACTGCGGCCGAACTACTCGCGCTGCGGACCAAGGATCTGGATGATCGCGCCAGCGGTTCTTCCGCGCAGCTGTCGGAACGGAAGACCGACCTGGAAGCGGCGATTGCCAAGCAGCGAAGCCTGGAAGCCTCGCTTGAAGATACGCGGGTACAGCAGAGCGAACGAGCCGATGAGTTTAATGAAGTGCAGGGGCGCTTTTATCGAATCGGCTCTGAGATTGCTCGCCTCGAACAGTCGATTGAGCACGCGCGCGAACTGCGCGAACGCCAGCAGCAGGATCTCGAGCAGGCTGTCAGCGGTGCCAAAGAGATTGCCGATCATATCGATCAGGACCAGAGTGAGATTGAACAGCTCGAACTGACGTTGAGCGAACTGGTGCCGGGCCTGGAGCAGGCGCGCCAGAGTGAGGCGTCGTCGATGGAGTCGTTGCAGCGCGCCGAGAACGCGCTGGCTGAGTGGCAGCGCCAGTGGGATGAGCATTCTGTTCACCTCAATGAGGCGCAGAAGCAACGCCACGTCGAATCGACTCGTGCCGAACAGATTGAATCCCGCCTGCAGAGCTTCGGTGAACGCCGCAAGAAGATCGAGGAAGCGCAGGGCGTCGCAGATCTTGAAGAATTGCAGAAGATGCACGATGAGCTTTCCGAACAGGAGATGCGCAAGCGCCAGGCACGCGACGAATTTGATCGTCACCTGACAGACATTGCGGAGAAGATTCGCAAGCTTCGCGAGCAGGACCAGAAGCTGACGGCGCTCGTCGAGGAGCGCCGCGCGTCATTGCAGGAAGCACAGAACAAGTTTGCTTCCCTTGAGGCTCTGCAGAAGGCAGCGCTTGGCGAAGGCGATGACGGTGTTAAGAGCTGGCTCGAAGGCGTCGGCCTTGAACAGAATCGGCGCGTCGCGCAGATGATGGATGTCGAGTCGGGATGGGACCGTGCGGTTGAAACCGTACTAGGTGATTACCTGCAGGCGGTCTGCGTTTCGGACATCACGCCGGTTACCGAAGGAATTGCGAGCCTGCGCAGTGGCAACGTCACGTTCCTGCGCGAACAGTCGAAGGACGATGCCGGCCAGATTCCGGCCAACACGCTGGCAACGAAAACCAGCGGGGCGCCAGCGGCAGTACAGCAGTTGCTGGCCACGGTCGGAGTTGCGGAGTCTCTCGGCCAGGCACTGAGCATTCGCGAGCGTCTGCCGCATGGCACGTCAGTAATCACCAAAGATGGCATCTGGCTTAGTAAGGACTGGATGCGTGTCAGCCGCGACAAAGATGGCAATGCGGGCGTACTGGCGCGCGAACATGAGATGCGCCGACTGAAGTCAGAAATGCGCGAGATGCAGGCACGCTTTGACAGCGCCAAGAAGCTTCTCGCTGATGGCCGTATCCGTCTGAACCAGCTTGAAGAGCGTCGCGAGACGCTGCAGCAGGATGCCGCGTCACTGTTGAACGAGTACTCGGAGATTAAAGCCGAACTCGAGTCAGCCCGTTACAAGGTCGATCAGGCCAACGCGCGTAAGGTCGCACTGGCTGAAGAAGCGGTAGAGCTAAATAACGAATTAATCAGCGCCGAAGAACAGTTACGCGAGTCGAAACGCGTGCATGGTCATGCGGCCGAATCGCTCGAACGACTGACAACCGAGCAGGCGGATCTCGAGGCGCGACGCGAAGAACTCAAAGCCGAACTTGACCGGGTTCGTGCGCAGGCGGACGAAGACCGCCGTTCGGTACAGGATATTGCGATCCAGTTCGAGAGTCGCCGCACCAGCAAGGAATCTGCTGCACAGAACCTAGAGCGTATGAAAGTACAGCTGGCTGCGTTCAGGAATCGCGAGCGAGAGATTCGTGAGCAGCTCGATATGAGCCAGACGCCGATGAGCGACAACAAGCAGCAGCTTGAGAAGCTGCTTGATGAGCGAGTCGAGGTGGAAGATGAGCTCAACGCGGCACGTCAAAAAGTAGAGAAGGTCGAATCAGAATTACGCGAGCTGGATCAGTCGCGCATGCAGATCGACCAGTCCGTCGACGCGGCTCGCACAAAGGTGTCCGAAGCCGAGATGGCGCTGCAGGAACTCAAGGTTCGCCGTGAAGGCTTTGCAGAACAGCTGCAACAGACGAACTACGAGTTCAAGACGCTCATCGAGGAAATGGCAGAAGGCGCAAGTATCGACGCCTGGGAAGAGAGCCTTGAGAAGGTTCGTCGCCGTATTGATCGCCTGGGACCGATTAACCTGGCCGCTATTGACGAATTCAAAGAGCAATCAGAGCGCAAAGAGTATCTCGATTCGCAGCTCACGGATCTTCAGGACGCGTTGGCAACTCTGGAAGGTGCGATCCGCAAGATCGATCGCGAGACGCGCACACGTTTCAAGGAAACCTTCGACAACGTCAATGACGGATTCAAATTGCTGTTCCCGAAACTGTTTGGTGGTGGCCACGCTTATCTCGAACTGACAGGCGATGACCTGCTGTCGACCGGTATTACCGTCATGGCAAGGCCGCCGGGCAAGCGCAACAGTACGATTCACCTGTTGTCGGGTGGTGAGAAAGCACTGACAGCGGTCGCGCTGGTTTTTGCAATCTTTGAGCTCAATCCGGCTCCGTTCTGCATGCTCGACGAGGTTGACGCGCCGCTTGACGACGCGAACGTCGGACGTTTCTGCGACATCGTTCGTGAGATGTCCGAGAAAGTACAGTTCGTCTTCATCACCCATAACAAGGTGACGATGGAACTTGCGCGCCAGCTGTCGGGCGTTACGATGCAGGAACCGGGTGTGTCGCGACTGGTATCGGTCGATCTGGATGCGGCGGTGAAGATGGCGGCAAGCTGAATCGCCGGGTGAGTCTTGCAAATGGATGGTCTGCGTTGGTTACTGTTGCTGTTTGGGCTGGTGGTGATCGCCGGCGTATACCTGTACAGCCGACGCGAGAAGTCAAAGCCCCAGGAAGAATCCACACCAACTGAACGTCGTGAGCCGGTTTTGGGCGACGAGTCTGTTGCCGCGCACAACGATGACGATGCGATTATCGCACCGGCGTTTGAGGAGGAGCCGGCAGACGTCGAAGAAGAGGCCGAGCCAGAGCCGCAACCCGAGCCGCAGAAGATCGTGACGTTGCGTATTGTCGGTCGCAACAAGAAGCCGTTTGCCGGTGACGAACTCGTTCTCGCTCTTCGTGGAATCGGACTGCGCCACGGCAAGTTTGGAATTTTTCATCGCTACGACGGCAACGATGAATCGCGCACGATCTTCAGCGCTGCGAGCCTTGTTGAGCCAGGCAGCTTCGATCTGCAGAACATCAAGGATCAGGAACTGCCGGGCATAAGCCTGTTCCTGGTACTGCCGGGTCCGGTCGAGTCCGTCGAGGCGTTTGACCTGCTGATGACGGCGGCGCGAGCTTTGACCCAGGCGCTGGACGGGGAACTGCTCGATGAGTCCGGCAGCACGTTAAGTATTCAGCGCGAAAGATACATGCGCGAAGAGATCATTCAGTTCACGCATAGTGCCCTGGTCTCCTGATCCTGGTGGATGCCGCCCGCAAAATCGAGCAGCTGCGCGAGCAAATTCGGTATCACAATCATCGTTACCACGCGCTCGATGACCCCGAGATAACTGACAGCGAATACGATCGTCTGATGCGGGAGTTGCAGGCTCTCGAGGACGATAATCCCGAACTGGTAACGGAGGACTCACCCACGCAGCGTGTTGGTTCGTCTCCTGTTTCGGCGTTTGGGTCGGTAAGTCACGAATTGCCGATGCTGTCATTAGGCAATGCTTTTGAGGAAGACGAACTCAGGGACTTCCATTGCCGTGTACTCGATCGTCTAGGCCTTGACGAGGATAACCTTCGATACGCAGCAGAGCCAAAGCTCGACGGGGCGGCGGTGAGCCTACTGTACGAGAACGGCGTTCTTGTACGCGGTGCGACACGCGGTGATGGCACCACAGGCGAGGACATTACTCACAACGTTCGCACCATTGAGTCGATACCGCTGCGACTGCTTGGCGAAGGTTACCCGGAGCGCCTGGAAGTACGCGGTGAGGTGTTCATGCCGCGGGCTGGATTCGAAGCCTTTAACGAGAGGGCACGTGCTGCCGGTGAAAAAACTTTCGTCAACCCGCGCAATGCTGCCGCCGGAAGCCTGCGACAACTGGACCCGAAGTTAACGGCGGAACGTCCACTGGATATGTACGCGTATTCGGTCGGAATTGCTGAAGGTGGCTCGTTGCCCCGTGAACACAGCGCTGTGATCGATTGCCTGCAGAGCTGGGGGCTGAAGGTATGCCCCGAGCGCAGGCTCGTTGACGGTGTGGATGGATGTCTTGAGTACTACCAGGACATCGGAGAAAAGCGCGACAGCCTGAGCTACGACATCGACGGCGTTGTCTACAAGGTCGATAACCTGGATCTGCAGGAGCAACTGGGCTTCGTGTCACGTGCGCCGCGTTGGGCTATTGCGCACAAGTATCCCGCGCAGGAAGAGATGACTGTTGTGGAGGACGTCGAGTTCCAGGTGGGTCGAACAGGCGCCGTGACGCCGGTGGCAAGACTGAAGCCGGTGTTCGTGGGCGGTGTGACGGTCAGCAACGCAACGCTGCACAACATTGACGAGCTGAATCGTAAGGACGTGAGAGTAGGGGATACGGTGGTGGTTCGCCGGGCGGGAGACGTGATTCCCGAAGTCGCCAGTGTCGTGAAGAGCAAACGTCCCAATAAGACTAGAAAAGTCGAGCTGCCGAAGGAATGTCCGGTCTGCGGGTCGCATGTTGAACGTGAAGCAGGTGAGGCCGTCGCTCGTTGCACCGGAGGTCTCTTTTGCTCGGCGCAGCGAATCGAGGCGCTGAAGCATTTTGTATCGCGCCGGGCGATGGATATTGAAGGGCTTGGGTCAAAGTTGATCGAACAGCTCGTCGATATCGATCGCCTGAAGACGCCTGCCGACATATTCACGCTGTCGGTTGATGAGCTGGCTGGCCTTGAAAGAATGGGGGAGAAGTCGGCGACGAATGTCGTTGAGTCGATAGACTCGAGCAGGAGCACGTCGCTTGCGCGTTTTCTCTATGCACTCGGGATTCGGGAAGTAGGTGAGTCCACTGCCGCATCATTGGCGAATCACTACGGTCGATTGAAAACTTTGGTAGAGGCTTCAGAAGACGACCTCCAGGAAGTGCCGGATGTCGGGCCGATCGTCGCCGCGAGAATTCGGAATTTCTTTGACGAGCCGCACAACCTGGAGGTTGTTACCGGGCTTCAGTCTGGTGGTGTGATCTGGCCGGAGTCAGACCCGGTTGTTCCGTCAGAAGATGGTGCGCTGTCCGGAAAGACGTTCGTCATCACGGGCACGCTGCCGACCATGAAACGAGACGAAATGAAAGACCTCATTCAGTCTGCGGGTGGCAAAGTTACGGGCAGTGTTTCCAGCAAGACCGACTATCTCGTTGCCGGCGAAAAAGCCGGATCCAAGTTGGCTAAGGCTGAAAAACTTGACGTCGCTGTTCTCGATGAAGCCGGTCTGCTTGCGCTGATCGAACCCTGAATCCGCCTTTCGAGCATCTTATTTCGGCAATTCACCGAGATATGAATGTGGCGGCTGAATCCCTTATATGGCAATGCTTGGGCGATTTTTCCCATGTCCGGCAAATTGCTGGCGACTCAACCACTTGATCAATATATTGCAGGCCCATGCAAGAAGAACAACAGAAGAAAGTCTTGGGCGCGTTTCGGGTCGTTCTACGTCCGATCATCAAAATCCTCCTTCGATACGGTATCGGATTCAGTCAATTCGCAGAAACTGTGAAAACGGCTTACGTTGATGTCGCCAGTTCTGAGTTTGGAATCAGGGGGCGTCCGACCAATATTTCACGGGTGGCTGTTATGACTGGCCTAACGAGAAAGGAAGTCCGTCGGCTAAGGAACATTATTGAGTCCGGTGAGGCCCCAATATCGCCAAAAACCACTCCTATCGTTGAGATTTTGCATCGTTGGCATGCTGAAAAGGACTTCATTGATCATCAAGGGCGTCCTTTAGCGTTGGAATTTGCCGGAGGCCAGTCTTCATTCTCAGCCTTGGTGAAAAAGTTCGGTGGTGATGTACCCGCCGGCGCGATGAGGACGGAGCTCAAGCGAGTAGGAGCAATTTCTGAAGATGAGAATGGAAATCTGGTCGTGAGGAAACGGTCATACTGGCCTGCCGATTCAACTGACATAGTTGTTGACGCGCTTATTCATCACCTCTACCCGTTGGCTAGCAATGTCGCTCATAACTCTGAGCCTCAGAACTCTGATGACATTCTTGCCGAGTACTCAGCGCATTCGACCGATATTCCCACGTCGGCGCGGCCACAACTACGGCGAATCTGCAGTGACAGGATCAGAGCATTTATGGAGAGCATGGACGACGTGTTCATACCATTAGAGGGCGGCGCTGATTCGGAAATCCAGAGCGATCCGAAACGTCCAGTAGTAGTTGGTGTTTATTACTTCGAAGAGCGGGACGAAAACGCCAGCTACGACTGGTAGGCGCCCGAAAAGACTCATTCCTTTTATCGAAGTTGCAGGCCTAGGCCCATTGCCTGGCTCTGTTGCTGCGCAAAGTTAGCTAATATTTTGACCAACTGTGCGAGCGAATATATTTCCAGCGTTTGCTGTGGCACTTTGGTACTTTTCTTCGATTTTATTCGCAGCCCAGACTCTCAGTACGATAAAGGCTAAATAAAGTTATTAATTACAATAGCTTAGCGTCGTCGTTTTCGGCCAGTTTGTAGGATAGTTGCACAAGCGACTGAATAGATCGCTTCGGCTATCGTAAATGGGGCAAAAAACCCAATTACAGGCAGTGGATTATGTTGCACGCTGCGTCTGCTCAAGATACTTTACGTTTTGTTAAGTAAAAGTGGCCTTCCATGGGGCAGGAAGTAAAAGACCACCTTAGGCGAGCGCTGACATTGATGCTGAAGCCGCTTATCCGGCTTCTGATCGCACAAGGGGTAACGCATGCAGAGTTTTCGGAGACCGCGAAGGAAGTCTACGTTGAAGTAGCTCTTCGTGAATTCGAGAAATTGGGGAAGGTAAACAAGTCCAGGGTTGCGATTCTAACGGGGTTAACTAGAAAAGAAGTAAAAAACGTTGTCGACAGAGCGCTGAAGTCTACTACGAGCCAAAGAACACATTCGCGACCCGAACGGGTGCTTACGGGCTGGTATTCAGACCCAGCGTTCCAAGGTCCATACGGAATTCCATTGGAGTTGCCATATGAGGCCCAAGAAGAAGACGAACCGAGTTTCGTCTCGTTGGTGAGAAACTACAGTGGCGATATGGCGCCGCGCCAGATGTTGAATCAGTTGATGGAGGCTGGTTCCGTAGTTGAGGTTGAAGGCAGGTACAAAGCTGTCAGCAGATACGTCATGCATGCCCAGCTTTCGCCCTCACTGGTTGACCGGCTGGGAAGCATCGGGAGTCGTTTCTTCTCAACCGCTGCACACAATATTGATGCAGATAGGGACGCAGGCGTTGGGACTCGTTTTGATCGAATGGTATTTGCCGACGATGGCTGCACCGATGACGTTATTGAGGAATTTGAGGGGTACTTAAAGCTTAAGGGGCAGGCATTTCTCGAAGAAATTGATGTTTGGTTTTCGTCTCGGAAAGACGAAAACAAGCCAGGGGACAAACGCCGGGAAACAGGTGTTTATATGTTGCACTTTGTAGAGGACATAGAAGACCTTGGTTCACTTCGCGATCTTTTGATTGAGCGAGGGATTGGAGACGAAATTAACTAAAAAGGTATTGCTGCAGACGAGTTGGTGATGAGCGATCACTAGTCCGACGGGGAAAAATAAGGAGCCCTAGCAGCGAAATTGGTTGGAGTAAAACTAGGAGCGAAAAAATGGCTATCGCAAAAAGTGCCAAGGTTTGCATTACCTTGGGAGCGACGCTTATTGCATTGTCCGGACCTGCATTTGCTGGCGACCACGTGAGTGGTGCGCAGGGCATTTCGGCAGGCGGCGTCGATGGAATTTCGGCAGGCGGTATCAGCGGCATTTCAGCCGGTGGTGTCGATGGAATTTCGGCAGGCGGTATCAACGGCATTTCAGCCGGTGGCGTCGACGGGATATCAGCAGGCGGTATCAACGGCATTTCAGCCGGTGGCGTCGACGGGATATCTGCAGGCGGCATCAACGGCATTTCAGCCGGTGGCATCGACGGGATTTCGGCAGGCGGTATCAACGGCATTTCGGCCGGTGGCGTCGACGGGATTTCAGCGGGCGGTATCAACGGCATTTCAGCCGGTGGCGTCGACGGGATTTCAGCGGGCGGTATCAACGGCATTTCAGCCGGTGGCGTCGACGGGATTTCAGCGGGCGGTATCAACGGCATTTCAGCCGGTGGTGTCGACGGGATTTCAGCGGGCGGTATCAACGGCATTTCAGCCGGTGGCGTGATGGAATTTCGGCAGGCGGTATCAGCGGCATTTCAGCCGGTGGTGTCGATGGAATTTCGGCAGGCGGTATCAACGGCATTTCAGCCGGTGGCGTCGACGGGATATCAGCAGGCGGTATCAACGGCATTTCAGCCGGTGGCGTCGACGGGATATCTGCAGGCGGCATCAACGGCATTTCAGCCGGTGGCATCGACGGGATTTCGGCAGGCGGTATCAACGGCATTTCAGCCGGTGGCGTCGACGGGATATCAGCAGGCGGCATCAACGGCATTTCAGCCGGTGGCGTCGACGGGATTTCGGCAGGCGGCGTAGACGGGATTTCGGCAGGTGGCGTCGACGGGATTTCGGCAGGCGGCGTAGACGGGATTTCGGCAGGTGGGATACTCATTGGCCCAATCGAATCAATTGATCGCATGAACGGCGTTTTCGAATCCATGGGCCAATACGTAATCGCATCGCAGCAGATGCTGGCGGGCATGAGCGTTGGTGACCTGGTTTCGGTCGAAGGTTCTGTCGTTGGAGCTGGTTGGCTCTACGCGGATCAGGTGAGCATCTCTTCGCAGGCGTACGTTCCTGGCTCAACACAGGTGTATGTCACCGGAACGCTGTCGTCGATTGATCTGCGGAACGGAACTGCCCAGATGGGCGAGCTTACGATTGATTACACAGCGAGCCTTGGTAACGCAATGGCGCCGTCTGGATCGATGTGGAGCTTCACGGGTATTCGTCCTGTATCACGCGGTTTGATGATCGCTGACGGATCGGCTGCCGCAGAGCAATAAAGAACTGAATCGTTCGAAAGGGCGGCTCAGATATCGCTCATCCGGGCTGAGGCCAGGGATTGGAGTCCTTTCGACATCTTAGGGAAAAGGCCACTTCGGTGGCCTTTTTCTTTGCACGTTTATATCGCCCATAAAAAAGACGGCCGTCCTTGGCCGTCCTAGTTCTCGTATCAACCTGTGAAAGGAGATGCGAGGGTTGGAGGAGCCGCCCCCGAGCGATTAGGGACGACTCGCGAGCAATACTAGAATCGTTCCCCGGTGGCGGGTGTGACGGGTATCACAATTCAGTTTTTTGCAAAGAAAAGGGCGCCAATAGGCGCCCCTTGGCCGGCAAGAACGCCGTATTAAGTTAAGTAGAACTTACTGGTCCGCTTCTTCGCGCACCTTTTCCATGTAGTCCTGGAACTTGCGTGCTTCCGCTGTCTGCTTCAGCGAGTCGCGCATGCTCTCCAGGGTCGGCGGTTCCAGTGCCTTTGAGTCCTCGCGAAGAATGACGTGCCAGCCAAACTGCGACTGCACGGGTGACTTGGTGTACTCGCCGTTCCCAAGCGCGATCACTGCATCAGAGAATGGTTTGACCATCTGCTCGGGAGAGAACCAACCAAGGTCGCCGCCGGAGCTGGCCGAGGAATCGAGCGAATGGGCCTGCGCTTGCGCATTGAACTCAGCCCCATCATTCAGTGCCTGGATTATGCCGATCGCTTCGCCCTGGGTTTCCACCAGGATGTGCTTGGCTTTGTACTGCTCGTTCGGCGCCTGAACGACCTGTTGCTCGTACAGGTCGAAGATTTCCTGGTCACTCGCCGGATTGTTGGCGATGTAATCTGCGGCGACAGCCTGGAACAGCATGACTCTCCGTGAAAGTTCGAGCTGTGCCTTCAGATATCTCTCGTCAGCCAGTTCCTCTGCACGCGGCAGGTTCGTCACGGCGAAGATGCTTTTCGCTTCGTCGAGTGCGCTTTCTCGCTCTGCCGGGGTTGCCTGGGCGGCGGGTTTCTGGAGACGAGATTCGATGATCAGGTCTATAACTGCTGAGTCGATCTGCAGTCCTTCCTGAGCCATTGACGGCGCTGCAAATGCGAGCAGCACGGCAGCAGTTCCGCATATCGCGAAACGACGAGTAGATGACATGGTGGAATCCTCTGTGAAAACTGGCGGAATGATATACGAATGGACCCGCAGGAACACGGAAAGGTCCTGTATTTTCAGTCCCTGCGAATCGAAATACTGAGCGCGTGAATGTCGGTCTGCATCAGTTCACCGAGTGCTTCATAGATTGCCTGATGCGAGCGAATCCTGGGCAGACCATCAAAAGACGAACTGGCTATCGTAATCGCGAAGTGCCCAAGTCCGTCCTTGGCGCCGGCGTGCCCGGCATGCAGGTGACTCTGGTCTTTGACCTGCAGGTATGTCGGGGCGAACGCGTCGTTCAGCCGACTTTCAATCTGAGCTACCCGGTCGCGGGTCACGGCAGCACTTTGTTGAAAGGCTTGACCGTAACTTTCTCGTAGACGCCAGCAGCAATATAAGGGTCTTCGTCGGCCCATGCGCGTGCGTTTTCAAGTGAATCAAACTCGACGACAACGAGGCTTCCTGTAAAGCCCGCCGGTCCCGGGTCGGGAGAATCAACGGCAGGATGCGGGCCGGCAATCAGCAGCCTGCCTTCCTCAACCAGCGCCTTCAGGCGAGCAACGTGATCCGGGCGGGCCGCCATTCGCTTCTCAAGAGTCCCGGGTCGATCTTCACTGATAATTGCGTACCACATTATTCCTGCTCCTCTTGCTCGTCGGCACTATCGTCGATCTTATTGGCGATCCAGAAAGTCTGGGCGAGCAAAAAGACGAAAGTTATCGCCGTTAGTCCGAACACCTTGAACTTGACCCAGAACGCCTCGCTGAAGTTGTACGCGACGTAGACGTTTAATATCCCGGCCGCCACAAAGAAAGCGATCCAGATCAGGTTCAGGTTACGCCATTCGCGTGCCTCAATACCGTCGAGGCTGAATCCGTCGACCAGGCCGAAAAAGCGCTGCACCAGCGGTTTCGTGCCGATGAACTGGCTGATCAGAAACGCGAGCGCAACAGCCCAATAGAAAGCCGTCGGTTTCCAGTAAAGGAACAACGGGTTCCTGAAGTAAAACGTCAGCGCACCAAAGCCATAAAGCACCACCGTCGACCAGAACATCATCTTGTCGAGCGACTTTGTGCGCAGGTATTTCACGACGACGGCGATCGGCATTGCCACCATGAGCACGCCGAGCGCGAAGTAGATGTCTTTGTATAGAAAGGCGCCGAAAAACAGGATCAGCGGCAGGAACTCAATCAGGAAACCCATGCAGGCGACCACCTATGAAAACGGTCGCGAATGATAGCGCATCTCTCTACAATCCGCGCGTGGCCAGAATCATCAACATACATCCCGACAATCCGCAGCCGCGAAGCGTCGCCCAGGTCGTGCAGATAATCCGCACTGGTGGACTGGTCGCGTACCCGACGGATTCGAGCTATGCGTTTGGATGTCACATTGGCGACAAACGAGCGATCGACCGCATTCGCCGCATCAGAAAGACCGACAAAAAACACAATTTCACGCTGGTTTGTGCAGACCTCTCGGAAATCAGCCTCTACGCTCGCGTTGAAAACTGGTCTTATCGACTGATCAAGTCACTGACACCGGGTCCATATACGATGATTCTCCCTGCCACACGGGAAGTCCCGAAGATGCTGCAGAATCCCAAGCGCCGGACCATTGGCATTCGTGTGCCGGAGCATCGACTGGTGCACGACATGCTGGAAGCCCTTGGTGAGCCGATCATGAGCTCGACGCTTTCTCTGCCCGGTGATGACATGCCATTGACCGATCCTTTCGAGATCGATGACCGCATCGGGCACGAAATCGAGGCAATTATCGACTGCGGCCCGGTCGGTATTGAACCGACCTCTGTACTGGATCTGTCAGGCGGGTCAGTCGAGGTTCTCCGCGTCGGTCGCGGCGACGTCAGCCAGTTCACCTGAACGCCGGGAATTGAGCTAGAATGCGCCGATATTCGCCGGAACCCGCATGAAACCAGAACTTACAGTCCTGACGCCTGAGGACGCTCCCAAGCCCGAGCAGGACGAAAAGCAGACCCCAGCACAGTCGGAAATGCCGTTTGCCGTCGTTGACGGGGAGCCGGTAACGACGCTGCCGCAGGATCTCTATATCCCACCATACGCGCTGCAGGTCTTCCTGGAAGCGTTCGAGGGGCCGCTTGATCTGCTGCTGTACCTGATTCGCCGGCAGAACATCGACATTCTTGATATTCCGATCGCGGAGATCACAAAGCAGTACGTCGAGTACATCGAGCTCATGAAAGAATTGCAGCTCGAGCTGGCCGGTGAGTACCTGCTGATGGCGGCGATGCTCGCCGAGATCAAATCCCGCATGCTGCTGCCAAGGCCGCAGACCGAGGAAGAAGAAGAGGACGATCCGCGAGCGGAGCTGGTGCGACGCCTGCAGGAATACGAGCGCTTCAAGAAAGCGGCCGAAGATATCGGCGAGCTGCCGCGTCTCGAACGCGACGTGTTCGTCGCGTCCGCGGACGCGCCGGAACGTAAAGTGGTTACCAAGCTTCCCGACGTAACCATGAAGGAGCTGCTGCTCGCATTTCACGACGTGCTGAAGCGCGCCGAAATGTTTTCGAATCTGCACATGCAACGCGAACCATTGTCGGTTCGACAGCGAATGAGCGAGATCCTGACACGGATCAAAGCGAACTCGTTCACCGAGTTCGTAACACTGTTCGATCCCGAGGAGGGTCGAATGGGTGTCGCGGTGACATTCATCGCGGTACTGGAGTTGCTTAAAGAATCGGTAATCGAGGTCGTACAGTCCGAGCTGTACGCACCGTTGCACGTTCGTGCGGCATCGACGGTGCGGTTGGTCGGCGACGACGAGGGCGATGAAGAGTCGGATACCGAGACAGAAACAGACGAGTAATGGACGCTACAGAGATCAGATACTTTATTGAGTCCGCGTTGCTGGCAGCAGGGCGGCCTCTCAACATCGATCAGCTCAAGGGGCTGTTCGACGGACGCATGGCGCCTGAGAAGGCGGAGATTCGCAAAGCGATTGCTGACCTGAACGTGGAGTACGAGCCGCGTGGCATCGTGATTTCGGAAGTCGCTTCGGGTTTTCGCATGCAGGTTAAAGCGGCGATGGCCGATCGCCTGCAGAAACTCTGGGAAGAGCGCCCACCGCGTTACTCGCGCGCGCTGTTCGAAACCCTTGCGCTGGTGGCTTATCGCCAGCCGATCACGCGCGGCGAAATCGAAGAGATTCGCGGCGTTTCAGTCAGCACAAACATCATCCGCCAGTTGCTCGAGCGCGACTGGGTGCGTGTCGTTGGTCACCGCGACGTTCCGGGCAGGCCTGCAATGTTTGGTACAACCCGGGCGTTTCTTGACTACTTCAGCCTGAAGAAGCTCGATGACCTGCCGCCGCTCGCGGACTTGTCTGATTGGGAGAGCCTGCGCGTGCAGCTCGACCTGCCTGAGGTTGAAGGTGCCGGAGAGGCGGATATTCCTGAACTGCAGCCTATCGAAGACCAGCTCGGCGCGGAGACCACCGAGGAAGGGGCCGAAGAAGACGCGGCCGATGTCGCAGAAGTGGCGGAGGAGCCGTCGGAGGTTGCGGAAGAGGAATCAACCGACGAGGACGGCGATTCCGAACTTCCTGTTCTTGAGCCGGAAAGCGAGGAAGAAGAGCTGGTTGTTTCGGAGTGGCCGAAACCGGTTGGCTGATCGCATTCAAAAGGTTCTAGCGGCGGCCGGCCACGGATCGCGCCGCAAGGTCGAGACCTGGATTCGCGAAGGGCGACTGAAAATTGATGGTGCCACGGCCGAGCTCGGTGCGCAGGTCGAAGGCAGCGAGAAGATTACCCTGGACGGACGCCCGCTATCCATACGTAGCGCGAATCGTGCTCATCGCCACATTATCTACAACAAGCCGAGTGACGAAGTTACGTCACGCAGCGATCCGGAAAATCGCAAGACCGTATTCGACTCCCTGCCGAAACTGACAGGTGCACGCTGGGTGGCGGTAGGGCGCCTGGACATGACGACGACGGGCCTGTTGATTTTCACGACGGATGGTTCGCTGGCGAACGGCCTCATGCATCCGTCTGCTTCGATAGTCAGGAAATACTCTGTTCGTGTGCACGGCAATCCGAGCCGTGCCGAGCTTGATGAGCTCAAATCGGGCGTCGAGCTCGACGATGGACCGGCGCGATTCGATACCGTCGACGCCGCAGGTGGAGAGGGTGCCAACCGCTGGTTCACGGTGACGCTGCGCGAGGGCAGAAACCGCGAGGTGCGTCGTATCTGGAGCGCCATAGGGTATGAAGTGAGCCGACTGATTCGAGTCTCCTATGGCCCGGTCCAGCTGCCCAGGAACCTCAGGCGGGGTCGCTACGAAGCCCTGTCACCGGCGCAGGTCCGGCAGCTTTACATGGCGGCCGGTCTGAAGCCGCCTCATGACGATTATCAGCCCAAAAGTCACCGTAAAAAGCGTAAATAAACATTAACTTATAGAGAAAAGTTAATGTAAATAATTACTGAGCGTCGAAGCTTTCCCCGGTCACGCCCGCGCTATCCGGGCCGAGCAGGTAAAGGTAGGCGGCCAGGATTTCCTCAGGACGTTTCAACGCGTCTTTATCTTCTGACGGGAAAGCCGCGGCGCGCATCTTCGTGCGTGTCGCTCCCGGGTTCACGCAATTACTCCTGAGCTTGCCGTGACGGTGTTCGTCGGCGAGTACCTGTGACATGCCTTCTGTCGCAAATTTCGACGCGGCATAGGCGCCCCAGAATGCGCGACCGGTCCTTCCGACACCGCTGCTCGTGAAGATCACGGAAGGATCCTCGGCAGCCTGCAGAAGAGGCAGGAATACCTGGGTTAACGCAAAGGTAGCAGTCACGTTCACGTGCATGACCCGTTGCCAGAGAACAGCGTCATATTGCTCGATCGAAAAACGCTCGCCGAGGATGCTTGCGTTGTGGACGAGACCATCCAGGCGCCCGAATTCGTCTTCGATGCTGCTCGCGAGAGTTGTATAGCTTTCGGCATTGGCACTGGCCAGGTCGAGCACGGCGATAGACGGGCGTTCAGCACCGTCCATACCCTCAATTTCGTCGTACACGGCCTCCAGTTTCTGCACGGAACGGCCATGCAGAATGACGCGCGCGCCAACGCGTGCGCATTCCAGTGCCAGCGCGCGGCCGATGCCGTCACTGGAGCCGGTTATGAGGATGGTGCGGTCTTTCAGAAGCTCATCGCCGTAGGTATAGGCGCGTGGGTCGGTACTCAAGAATCGTTTCCTTCAATCATCTTGCGGGGGACAGCTTCGATCGTCTCGAGCTTCTCCATTTCTTTCTTGGGGTGCACGCCAAGTTCAACGAACTTGCGTGCTCCGGGCAATACGCTGCGCTCCAGCGAACCTATTGCCTTGTTATAGTTCTCGACGCTGCTGTCCAGCTGCCGTCCAACTTTCGCCATGTGCGTAACAAAGGTTGCCAGGCGCCCGTAGAGGTCTTCGGCGAGGACCCTGATCTCCTTCGCGTTATCCGCGAGGTGCAGTTGTCGCCACCCGTATGCAACGGCCTTAAGCAACGCAACGATACTGGTCGGCGTCGCGAGAATGATCTGGTGAGCGAGCGCGTACTCGATAAGGTCCGGTTCCTCGTTCAATGCGGCGGACAGGAACTGATCGCCCGGAATAAACAGGATGACGAACTCGGGACTCTTCTCGAACTGGCCCCAGTAGGCCTTGGTGGAGAGCATGCGAATGTGGGCACGAACGTTCTTCGCGTGGCGTTCCAGGCCGAGCTGTCGCTGCGCGTCGTCTTCCGCTTCGACAGCCGAAAGGTAGGCATCAAGCGGCGTCTTCACGTCGACAACGAGCTCGCGATCGTCCGGCATGCGGACAACCATGTCGGGTCGAATAATCTGGCCGTCATTCTCGGTGTGCACCTGTTCGATGAAGTCGCAGTGCTCAACCATGCCGGCGAGTTCCACCAGGCGTCGCAATGTAATCTCGCCCCAGCGCCCGCGTACTTCGGGTCGTCGCAGCGCTTTCACCAGGTTCTGTGTCTCCTGGGTCAACGACTTCTGGTTTGCCTGCATCGTTTCGAGCTGCAGCTTGATGCCGCCGTATGCTTCGCTGCGTGACTTCTCGAGCTCCGCAATTTGTTTTTGCGAAGACTCCAGTGCATCGCGTATCGGTTTGACCAGCGCTTCGACAGCCTTCTCACGCTCGGTCAGCTCGCGCTTCGCCTTTTCCTGCTGGGTTTCGAGGTTTTGCTCGGCCAGTTTCAGGAACGTATCGCTGTTTGCGCGCAGCGACCGATTCGAAATATCGGCGAATGCTTCCTGCAGTCGGGCGTTGGCGAGTTCGAACGCCGCTTCGCGTTCTTGCTGCAGCGCCTCCTGGTTCTTGAGCTCGCGTTCGATGTCGGTAATCTCGCGGTACAGGCGTGCGTGTTTCTGCCGGCTGAACAGCCACATGACCAGCGCGCCCAGCACGATACCCACGCCAAGCGCCGGCAGGCCTGTTTCCAGCCAGATTGGATCTATCGAAAAGTTCATGTCAGGCGCTAAGGGTAACTGCTTTGAGGACTATTTGCGTCAGTTCCTCGGGCGTAGCGGCGATGATGTCGGCGTCCCAATTGCGGGGGTCATCATCTTCAGTGATGTACCCGAAAGTCGCAGCCACCGTAGCGGTGCCGGCGCGCCGTCCGGCTTCAATATCACGTTCGGCGTCGCCGACATAGATTGTTCGGTGCGGGTCGACTTCCGCGATATCACAGCCGAGCAGTACCGGCCCTGGTTCGGGTTTTCTGACAGGCAGCGTGTCACCGCTGACAATGCAGGCCATTCTCTCTGCTAAACCCAGGCCAGCGAGCAATGGAAGCGTCAGCTGTTCAGGCTTGTTGGTCACCACGCCCCACGGACAACCGCGATCGTCGAGATCGTCGAGAAGCTCGGACAAGCCGTCGAATACCCGGGATTCCACGCAGACCGACTCGGCGTAGCGTTCGAGATAAGCGAGATGCATGTCGTCGCCGAAATCCACGTGAAGTTCCGGGAAACCGACCGAAAGCAATCCTATCGCCCCGTGCGAGACGTAAGAACGTCCGAGTTCATAAGGAACGGGTTCTGCGCCGTGCTCGCGTTGCAGAGACTGCAGGACCGCGACCATGTCGGGCGCCGTGTCGACCAGCGTACCGTCGAGATCGAACAGCACAAGGTCGTAGAAGTCGTCCTGTAGCTGCATCAGTCTGTGGGCCGCCTGAAATACATCAGGTAGTTCACGTCGAGGTTGTCCTCAAGGGAGTACTCGCGAGTCAGCGGGTTGTACGCCATGCCAATGCTGCTCTCGTGAACAAGCCCTGCGTGGCGGGCCCATTCCTCGAGTTCCGATGGCCGAATGAACTTCTCGTACTCGTGGGTGCCGGCCGGCAACAGCTTGAGAATGTACTCAGCGCCGACTATGGCAAACAGGAATGACTTCGGGTTGCGATTGATCGTCGAGAAGAACACGTGCCCGCCGGGCCGGACGAGTTCGAAGCATGAACGAATCACTGCGGACGGGTCAGGTACGTGCTCCAGCATTTCGAGGCACGTAACCACGTCGTAGCTCCCGGGCTCGGCGTCTGCGAGTGCTTCGGCCGTCGATTGCCGGTAGTCAACCTCGGCGCCGGATTCATGGCGATGCAGACGTGCGACGGCCAGCGGGCCCTCCGCCATGTCAATCCCGGTTACAACGCCGCCGGCGTTAGCCATGGATTCGGCCAGAATGCCGCCACCACAGCCGATATCGACAATCTTCAGGCTGTCCAGCGATACGTGCTGGCGAATCCAGTCGAGGCGCAGCGGGTTAATTTCGTGCAATGGGCGAAACTCGCCCTCAGGGTCCCACCAGCGCGCCGCGAGCGCGTCAAACTTGGCGACTTCGGCCGGATCTACGTTCTGTGTATTCGTCGATTCACTCATCAGTGCTTCCACTGGCGATTCGTTCGCGCCATTCGTTGCTGCGTTCGGCCAGGCTGTCGAGGCTGATTCCCGTCAGGCGACCGTGTTCGAGCTGGTGTCTGCCGGCAATCCAGACGTCGCTGATCTGTTCGGCGCGCGCAGCGTAAACGATCTGCGAAACCGCGTCGAAAACCGGCTGGGTGTTGAGTGCGCCAAGGTCGATACAGGCCAGGTCCGCCCATTTGCCGGGTTCGATCGAGCCGATTGTGTCCTGCAGCCCCAGCGCGATCGCGCCGCCCATTGTTGCCATATGCAGGGCCTGTCCGGCAGAAACAACAGCCGCGTCACCGGCAACGGCTTTCGCCAGTAGCGCAGCGGTCCGCATCTCGGCGAGCATGTCCAGCGTATTGTTGCTCGCTGCACCATCCGTGCCGATGGCTACATTTACGCCGGCCGCAAGATATTTAGCAATCGGGGCCATGCCGCTCGCCAGTTTCAGGTTGGAATGAGGGCAGTGCGCAATACTGACACCGACCTCTGCAAAGCGGGCGATCTCAGCGTCGCTCATATGCACCGCGTGCACCGCGAGAAGTGACGCATTAACGAGGCCCAGCCTTTCAAGGCGTTCGTAAGGCCGCAGTCCGGTCTGCGCAACGCTGCCTTCGACCTCGGCGGCAGATTCGTGCAGGTGAATCTGGATGCGTCGTTCGGTCTGGTCGGCAAGAACACGCAGTTCTGTCAGCGACTCGTCTGATAAAACGTAAGTTGAGTGGGGTACGAAGCAGGTCGAAACCAGCGGGTGGTTCCGGTACGGATCGTGGACGAGATCGTTGCCTTTCGCCAGGCACTCAGCCGCATTCGCAGACCAGGGCGTCGGCGGGTCGATGACCGGTGTGCCGACCATCGCTCGCATCTGCAGGTCTACGGCGGTCTCAGCGACGATTTCCGGGAAGAAATACTGGTCGCTGAAGCAGGTGGTGCCCCCGCGGATCATCTCCGCTATGGCGAGCTCTGTGCCGTCGCGCACCATTTCCGGGCTGACGAAACGAGCTTCGACAGGCCAGATCTTCTCTTCCAGCCAGGTCTCCAGAGGGAGGTCGTCCGCGAGCCCCCGGAACAGCGTCATCGCGGAGTGGGCGTGCGCATTGACGAGCCCCGGGATCAGCGCGTGATCGGGTCGGTCAAGCGTGGCGCTGGGCTGGTACTGTTGCCGTGCCTCTGCAAGCGGCAGGACGTCGACAATGCGGCCATCACTGACGATGACGGCGTGCTCTTTGAGCACCGATTCTGCGGGGTCGACGGGGATGCACCAGCGGGGCGCAATCAGGGTATCGCAGTGCTGCATAAGGGGCGCAGTATACGCGTCATTTCGGGCAGTTCCAGCGTTGCCTCAAAATGCCCTGAAAGGCGCGAAAACACTGCTGTTTCAGGCGAATCTATGGTAGTATTCTGAGCCTTATCCGGCCGCCTTTAAGGCACCGAAAAAAGTCATTTCGAATCACAGAATCAGGTCGCTCAAAACCCGTCTTCAGAAGCCCATTTGATCCCGCCCGTATGGCTGGGACTGCGCCCGGGTTTTGAGTGAGGAAAACAGGAAATTTATGGCCGAAGTTGCCCAGGAATTGTTGTCAGTCAGCCTCGAAGAGGAGATGCAGCAGTCCTATCTCGACTATGCAATGAGCGTCATTGTCGGGCGCGCGCTGCCCGACGTCAGGGATGGTCTCAAGCCCGTACATCGTCGCGTTCTGCACGCCATGCGCGAGCTCGGCAACGACTACAACAAGCCGTACAAGAAGTCGGCTCGTGTCGTTGGTGACGTAATTGGTAAATACCACCCGCACGGCGATTCCGCTGTCTACGACACGATCGTTCGTATGGCCCAGCCATTCTCGATGCGTTACATGCTTGTAGACGGCCAGGGCAACTTTGGTTCGGTTGACGGCGACGGCGCTGCAGCCATGCGATACACGGAAGTGCGCATGACACGAATTGCGCATGAGTTGCTGGCGGACATTGAAAAAGACACGGTCGACTGGGTCGAGAACTACGACGGCTCCGAGAGCGAACCATCGGTTATGCCGACCAAGGTTCCGAACCTGCTCGTCAACGGCTCGTCGGGCATTGCCGTCGGCATGGCGACCAACATCCCGCCGCACAACCTGACCGAAGTTATCAGCGCGAGCCTCGCACTCATCGATCAACCGGAAATTGACGTGCCCGGATTGATGGAGCACTTGCCAGGGCCCGATTTCCCGACCGGCGGCATCATCAATGGTGCGCAGGGGATTTATTCGGCCTACCGCACGGGTCGCGGGCGCGTTTACATCCGCGCGAAAGTCGACGTCGAGGAGATGAAGAACGGCCGTGAGCGGCTGGTTGTCACCGAGCTGCCGTACCAGGTCAACAAGGCGCGGCTGATCGAAAAGATCGCCGATCTTGTACGCGACAAGCGCATTGACGGAATTTCAAATGACGGCCTGCGCGATGAGTCCGACAAGGACGGCATGCGTATCGTCATCGAGCTCAAGAAGGGCGAGTCGGCCGACGTTCTGCTCAACAATCTGTACAAGCAGACCCCGATGCAGAGCGTTTTCGGCATCAATATGGTGGCTCTGCATGAGGGTCAGCCCAAGCTTCTGAACCTTAAGCAGGTTCTCGAGGCCTTCCTGGCGCATCGCCGCGAAGTCGTAACCCGACGCACGATCTTCGATCTGCGCAAGGCGCGCGATCGTGCCCATGTTCTTGAAGGGCAGACCGTAGCGCTCGCGAATATCGACGAGGTTATTGAGCTCATAAAAGGCTCGGCGTCGCCGGCAGAAGCCAAGACCGGTCTTATGGACCGCGACTGGCAGCCTGGCGAGGTGCTCGGCATGCTCGAACGCGCGGGCGACACCGATACGCGTCCGGACGGGCTGGAGGCCGGTTCGGGCCTGATTGATGGCAGGTACCGCCTGTCAGCCGTTCAGGCGCAGGCAATTCTCGACTTGAGGCTGCATCGTTTGACCGGTCTTGAGCAAGAGAAAATAATTAAAGAATACAAAGAGATATTGGACAAAATTAAAGAACTTTCCAGTATTCTTGCAGACCCGGACAAGCTGCTTGGCGTTATCCGTACGGAGCTCGAGGAAATTCGGGAAGCCTATGGCGACGAGCGCCGGACCGAGATTGTCCAGGATCACTCCGACCTGAGCGTCGAAGACCTGATCCCTGAGGAAGAGGTGGTCGTAACCCTTTCTCACGGTGGCTACGCGAAAGCGCAGCCGATCGAGGCCTACCAGGCACAGAAGCGAGGCGGCCGCGGCAAATCGGCGACCAAGATGAAGGATGAAGACTTCATCGATAACCTGTTCGTCGCAAACACTCACGACACGATTCTGTGTTTCTCAAGCCGTGGCAAGGTTTACTGGCTCAAGGTATTCCAGGTGCCGCAAGCGAGCCGCGGCTCACGCGGCAAGCCGATCGTGAACCTGCTGCCACTTGAAGAGGGCGAGCGAATCAATGCCGTCAGGCCGGTCAAGGAATACGCGGAAGGCCATTTCGTATTCATGGCAACCTCTGGTGGCACGGTCAAGAAGACTCCGCTCAACCAGTTCTCACGCCCGCGCGCGAGCGGCATCATCGCAATCGACTTACGCGGCGAGGACAAGCTCGTCGACGTCGCGATAACCGATGGCGATGCCGAGATTCTGCTCGTCGCGAGTCACGGTAAGTCGATTCGCTTCAAGGAAGAGGATGTTCGTCCGATGGGTCGCGGCGCCGCAGGTGTTCGCGGTATCAAGCTGCCCGAAGGTCACGAAGTAATCGGCTTATCGATCATGCGCGATGGACTGATCCTGACGGCAACCGAGAACGGCTACGGAAAGCGCACGCCAGTCGATGATTTCCCGGTGCAGGGGCGTGGTGGCCAGGGTGTTATTGCGATTCAGACGACCGAACGCAATGGCGATACGGTCGGCGCGACTCTGGTGGCGGAAGAGGACGAGGTCATGCTGATCAGCTCGAGCGGCACACTGGTCAGGACGACTGTGGCCGATATCTCGATCATGGGTCGCAATACCCAGGGTGTGCGCCTGATTCGTGTCGACGACGGCCAGCGACTGGTTGGGTTAGCACGTATTGAAGCGATTGAGGACGAAGGCGAATAATTACTACTGCAAGTAGTGCAATGCGTCTGACAAATCGTAACAATACGCGCCCTACAATCTGCCCTTAATTATTTCTCACAGGAACACCAGCGACATGTCGCGCGTACACAATTTCAGTGCCGGCCCGGCCGCACTGCCGCTCGAGGTGCTCGAGCAGATCCGCCAGGACCTTCCGGACTGGCTTGGTCTCGGGATGTCTGTCATGGAAGTCAGTCACCGAGGTAAAGACTTCGTAGAACTTGCGGCACGAGCCGAATCCAATCTTCGCAAGCTTCTCGGCGTACCTGACGACTATAGTGTCCTGTTCACCCAGGGTGGCGCGACGATGGAAATGTCGATGGCGCCACTGAACCTGGCGGGACCGGACGACGTGGCCGACTACGTGGTCACTGGCAGCTGGGGCAAGAAGGCCGCCGGCGAGGCGAAGAAATTCTGCGGCGTGAATGTTGCCGCCGATGCGTCAGACCGGAAGTTCACGTACATCCCCGACGAATCGAGCTGGCAGCGATCCGAGAACGCCGCGTATCTCCACATCACGCCCAATGAAACGATTGCCGGCGTGGAGTTCAACTTCGTGCCCGAGGTTGACGCACCGATCGTTGCGGACATGTCCAGCAACATCCTGTCCCGGCCGATAAACGTCGCCGATTACGGGGTCATTTACGCCGGTGCGCAAAAGAACATCGGTCCGGCGGGAATCACACTTGTGATTGTCCGCAATGACCTGCTCGATCGTGCTCCCGGGAATATTCCGCACCTTATGACGTGGAAGTCTTACGCCGAGTCTGACTCCATGACGAATACGCCGCCCACGTTCGCCTGGTACGTCGCGGACCTGGTCTTCACGTGGCTGCTGGAGCAGGGCGGTGTTGAGGCGATCGCCGCCGTAAATGCCCGCAAGGCCGGGAAGCTGTATGCGGCCATAGATTCGTCAGGTTTCTACTCGAACCCGGTCGAACTTGATTGTCGTTCACGAATGAATGTCCCGTTCATCCTGGCCGACGCCGAGCTCGACAAGGTGTTTCTTGAGGAGTCGCTGGCAGCAGGCCTCGCGAACCTGAAGGGACACCGTTCGGTCGGCGGCATGCGCGCATCAATTTACAACGCGGTGCCCGAAGCATCCGTTGATGCTCTTATTGAATTCATGGCCGAGTTCGAGCGAACTCACGGATAGGACAATGTACAAGGTACAGACACTCAACAATATCGCCGTTGCAGGCCTCCGACGTCTGCCACGCGAACGCTTCGAGGTTGCGTCGGGGCTGGTCAGCCCGGACGCAATCCTGCTGCGCTCTCACAATATGCACGACATGGACATTCCGGAGTCAGTTGCAGTCATCGGGCGGGCTGGTGCCGGAACCAACAACATTCCAATCGAGGCGATGGCGGAGAGAGGCGTACCGGTACTCAATGCTCCCGGCGCAAACGCCAATGCCGTTAAAGAGCTTGCTATCGCGGGCATGCTGCTTGGCGCTCGCAACCTGACGCAGGCATCGGACTACGTTTCCGCGTTGAGTGAATCCGGCGATGCTTTGAACAAGGCTGTCGAGGCGGGCAAGAAGCAGTTTGTCGGATTCGAACTGCCGGGCAAGACGCTGGGCGTCATTGGCCTTGGTGCAATCGGGGTAGAGGTTGCAAATGCGGCCCACGCGCTGGGCATGAACGTTGTCGGTTTCGATCCGGCGATCACCGTTCGAAATGCCTGGCAGCTGTCGTCAGGCGTCCATCATGCGGAAACCATGGATGAGCTGTGTCAGCACGCAGATTTCCTGACACTGCACGTGCCGCTGATCGACGCGACGAAGAACCTGGTCAATGCGGACAGGCTGGCGCTGATGAACGACGGCGGCGTGCTCGTTAATTTCTCACGTGGCGGGGTCGTCGATGAGGCCGCAGTACTCGCGGCGCTGGACAGCGGCAAGCTGCACGCGTTTGTCACTGACTTCCCGACCCCGGAGTCGATCGCTCATCCGAAAGCAATCGCGCTGCCACACCTTGGTGCATCGACTGCCGAGGCAGAAGAAAACTGTGCCGTAATGGTCGCTGAGAACGTCAAGGACTATCTCGAGAACGGCAATATTCGCTTTTCGGTTAATTTCCCGGACGCGCGCCTGCCGCGCCATGATTCATGGCGTATCACGCTGGCGAACGCGAATGTTCCGAACATGGTTGGGCAGGTTTCGACCTGTCTCGCAAACGCAGGCCTTAATATTGAGGACCTGCTGAACAAGTCGCGCGGCGAACTCGCGTACACGATCGTGGACGTCAATGAGGAGCCGTCTCAGGCCGTACTCGACGAGATTGCGTCGATCGAGGGTGTCCTGACGTTGCGAAATCTCGGAAAGCCTGTATAAGCTACGGATTCTCTTGAACTTTTGTTCCAGGTGAAACATGTCTGGTAAGACCGGCGACACTCCGGACCTCGGCGAAATCCGTAATCGCATTAACGAGATTGATGAGCGCATTCAGACGCTGATCAACGAGCGTGCGCAATTTGCGCAACAGGTTGGTGTTGCGAAAGGCGACCTGGGCTCTGCCGTCGACTATTACCGGCCGGAGCGCGAAGCTGAAGTGCTGCGAAACGTCATCGCCCGTAATGAGGGGCCGATGCGTGACGAAGAAATGATGCGCCTGTTTCGCGAGATCATGTCGGCCTGCCTTGCGCAGCAGGAACCCCTGAAAATCGGCTTCCTCGGCCCGGAAGGCACGTTTACGCAGACCGCGGTCTTCAAGCACTTCGGGCATTCGGTGCGTGCACTGCCTTTCCACACGATTGACGAAGTATTCCAGGAAGTTGAGTGCGGTGCGGCTGATTTCGGCGTCGTACCGATCGAAAACTCCACCGAAGGCTCGGTTAACAATACTCTCGATATGTTCCTGACTTCGCCGCTCAAGATTGCGGGCGAAATCGAGCTCAAAATCGAACAGCACCTGATGGGACGCATGGATTCGCTCGAGGACATTGAGCGTATCTGCGCGCATGAACAATCGCTGGCACAGTGCCGTGGCTGGATTCGCGAATACCTGCCACACGTCGAGCTGATTGGCATGTCGAGCAATGCCGCCGGTGCTCGTCGCGCCCGTGATGAAGACGGAACGGCGGCAATAGGCCCGGATGTCGCGGCTGACGTCTACGAGTTGCGTCTGCTGGTCAACAACATCGAGGATCGCCCGGACAACGCGACGCGCTTTCTGGTAGTTGGCCGCAACTTGCTCGCAGCCAGCGGTGAGGACAAGACGACACTGTTGATATCGACTTCTGATACGGCAGGCGGTGCAGGCGTTCTGCACAGCCTGTTGCAGCCGCTCGCGGTCCACGGTGTAAGCATGACACGCATCGAGTCGCGGCCATCGCGTCGCAAAAATTGGGACTACGTCTTCTTCCTGGATATCGAAGGCCACGCCGAGGAGTCGCCTGTTGCGGAAGCGCTCGCTGACCTCGAAAAAGACGCGTCGCTGTTCCGCGTTCTCGGTGCCTACCCCAAAGCGGTAGGCTGACAGCAGACGTCATGCGCTTTGAAGTAACACCGTCCCGCATCGGCCACGCGGAAGTTTCGGTTCCGGGCGACAAATCGATTTCCCATCGTTCTCTGATGCTTGGCAGCATTGCTGAAGGGCAGACCACGGTCAGCGGCTTTCTGGCTGGCGAAGACTGCCTCGCAACACTGGCCGCAATGAGAGCACTGGGTGTGGATATTGAACGTCCCGGTGAGACGGACCTGGTCGTCAATGGTGTAGGCCTCCATGGACTCTCAGGAGCCGGCGGCCCGCTGGATATGGGTAATTCCGGCACTGCAATGCGCCTGATGGCCGGTCTGCTGGCAGGCCAGGGCTTTGATAGTGAACTGATCGGTGACCATTCGCTGAGCGGACGTCCGATGGGACGCATCATTACGCCGCTGACAAAGATGGGTGCGGCTATTGAAAGCGACTGCGACGGCACGCCTCCGTTGCAGATCGCGGGTGGCGTCAGCCTGCACGGTATTCACTACGACCTGCCGATGGCGAGCGCCCAGGTGAAATCCTGCGTTCTGCTTGCCGGGCTGTATGCGAGTGGCGAAACCTCGGTCACGGAACCAGCCGTAACGAGGGATCACACCGAAAGAATGCTGCAATCGATGGGAGGGACAGTGACCCTGACTCCGGGGACAGTGACCTTAACTGGCGGACAGGCATTGCGTGGCTGTGACATTGAAGTGCCCGGCGATCTGTCGTCGGCAACATTCGTCATGCTGGCCGCGATCCTGGCGGATGACGCGGACCTTCTTATTACGAATGTCGGTATCAACCCGACCCGCACCGGTGTGATCAACATTTTTCGCGGTATGGGCGCAGACATTTCGCTCGAGAACGAGCGTATGTCCGGTGCCGAGCCGCTTGCGGATGTTCGGGTGCGTTCTTCGCAATTGCGGGGTGGGGCGGTTGACCCGACTCTCGTCTCCCTGGCAATTGATGAATTCCCGGCCCTGTTTGTCGCAGCGGGTGCTGCGAGCGGTACAACGGAATTCACCGATATCGGCGAATTGCGGGTGAAGGAAAGCGACCGGATTTCGGCAATGGCGACCGGTCTCCGCAATCTCGGAATCCAGGTCGATGAGTCTCCGGACGGTGCTGTCGTCCATGGCGGCAAGTTCACAGGCGGCGCGGTAGAGAGTTTCGACGATCACCGCGTGGCGATGTCACTGGCTGTCGCAGGCACGGTCGCTGAGGATACTGTCGTCGTGCAGGACGTCGAGAATGTCGAAACGTCGTTTCCCGGATTCTGCGAAATTCTGGGCGGAATTGGGGCGACGATCACGAGATTCGAAGGTAATTAGGGTGACTGTCCCCGTAATTGCGATCGACGGACCGAGCGGCAGCGGCAAGGGAACGATCGCCAGGCGTGTGGCGGCCGAGCTCGGCTACCACCTGCTCGACAGCGGAGCTCTCTACCGCCTGACGGCCATGGCTGCCGAAAAGCAGGGCATCTCGCTCTCCAGTACGGAGAAGGTCGCCGCCGCTGCGCGCGGGCTTGACTGCGAATTTGGCAGCCATGACGACGGTTCCGAGCTGATTCTGCTGGGGGGCGTGGACGTGACCCTCGATGTACGCCGCGAATCCACCGGTGAAAAGGCGTCTGTTGTGGCCGCAATTCCGGCTGTTCGGGAGGCGCTGCTGGAGCGCCAGCGGGCGTTTCAGCAGGCGCCGGGACTGGTCGCGGACGGCCGCGATATGGGAACCCAGGTTTTTCCTTCCGCTTTGGTCAAAATATTCCTCACAGCAAGTGCCGAGGAACGTGCCAGAAGGCGCCATAAGCAGTTGAAAGACAAGGGGGTCGATGTTAGCCTTGCCGCCCTTTCGCGGGACATAGAGGACCGTGACCGCCGGGATTCGGAGCGCAAAGTGGCTCCACTCCGGCCGGCCGAGGACGCCAGGATCCTGGATTCCTCGGGCCAGTCAATAGAGGCTGTGACACAACAGGTTCTCGACTGGGTCGCAGAAGCCTAGATTTCCAGGAAAGTTTTTAAGGATGGAGACGGACAGGATGTTCGCTCCTTTTTTTGTAATGACCACCGGTTACAGGACGTAGCAAGGTGCAATTGGGTGGGAGCACAGCTCCCTTGGTTTTTAACATGTCTGAATCATTTGCTGAATTATTTGAAGAGAGTTTTGCCAGTCAACAAATCAAGCCCGGCTCAATCATCACGGGCACCGTTGTCGCGGTAAACGACGATGTCGTAATCGTCAGTGCAGGCCTCAAGTCTGAGGCCGTAATCCCCAAGGACCAGTTCAAAAGCGAAGACGAAGTTTCCGTTGGAGACGAAGTCGAGGTTGCACTTGATGCCGTTGAAGACGGTTTCGGCGAGACCAAGCTTTCTCGTGAGAAAGCTATTCGTGCACGTACCTGGATCGAACTCGAAAAGGCTTTCGAAGACGGTGCCGTCGTCGAAGGTATTATCAATGGCCGTGTGAAGGGTGGCTTCACGGTCGAAATCGACAATGTCCGCGCGTTCCTGCCGGGCTCACTCGTCGATGTTCGCCCGGTTCGCGATCCTGCATACCTCGAAGGCAAGAGCCTCGAGTTCAAGGTCATCAAGCTGGACCAGCGTCGTAACAACGTTGTTGTTTCACGCCGTGCAGTCGTCGAGAAAGAATACTCCGCAGAGCGCGAAGCGCTGCTGAAAGAGCTGCAGGAAGGCAACAGCGTCAAGGGAATCGTCAAGAACCTCACCGATTACGGTGCGTTCGTCGATCTTGGCGGCATCGATGGCCTGCTGCACATCACCGATATGGCCTGGAAGCGCGTCAAGCACCCGTCTGAGGTGGTTGAAGTCGGCCAGGAAATCGACGTGAAGATCCTCAAGTTCGACCGCGAGCGCCAGCGCGTATCGCTCGGCATGAAGCAGCTCGGCGACGATCCGTGGCAGGATCTCGCGCGCCGCTACCCGCCGCAGACGCGTATCTTCGGCAAGGTCACGAACATTGCCGACTACGGCTGCTTCGTGGAAATCGAAGATGGCGTCGAAGGCCTCGTTCACGTCTCGGAAATGGACTGGACCAACAAGAACGTCAACCCGTCACGCGTTGTGCAGGTTGGTGAAGAAGTTGAAGTCATGGTCATCGAGATTGACGAAGAGCGTCGTCGCATCAGCCTCGGTATCAAGCAGTGCAAATCGAACCCGTGGGCCGAATTTGCTGCCACGTTCAACCGTTCTGACAAGGTATCGGGCCAGATCAAGTCGATCACGGACTTCGGTATCTTCATCGGTCTCGATGGTGGCATCGACGGTCTGGTTCACCTGTCCGACATCTCGTGGGATCTGCCCGGCGAAGAAGCCGTGCGTAACTACAAGAAGGGTCAGGAGATTGAAGCGGCAGTTCTGGCTATCGATGCAGAGCGCGAACGTATCTCGCTTGGCATCAAGCAGCTCGAAAAAGATCCGTTCTCCGGCTGGCTTGCCGCCAATCCGAAGAACTCGATCGTCAAAGGTACGGTTTCCGAAGTCGACGCACGCGGTGCGATCATCGATCTCGGCGACGGCATCTTTGGTTCGCTGCGCGCATCGGAACTGGCACGTGGACGCGTTGAAGACGCCCGCACGGTGCTGAAGGTTGGTGAAGAGGTTGAGGCCAAGTTCACCAACGTCGATCGCAAGAGCCGTACGATCGCGCTGTCGATCAAAGCCAAGGAGGTTCACGAGGAGCAGGAGGCTGTCAGCAGCTACAAGTCTGACGCCGCTGCAGCCCCGGTTGGCACCACGCTTGGCGAGCTTCTGAAGGAAAAGATGTCCGGCGGAAGCAAATAATAAGTAAAAAGGGTAGCCCGGACCGCATGGTCTGGGCTACTATTACCTTTAATATCCGTGAGTTACGCTAATCCAGCGATACGGCGAAAGGTAAAATGACAAAATCAGAACTGATCGAAGCCATCGCGCGCAAACAAAAACACCTGCCCGCGAAGGACGTAGAACTCGCTGTCAAACACCTCCTGGACCTTATGAGCGATTCGCTCGCAAAGGGCCAGCGGATTGAGATCCGCGGATTCGGAAGTTTTTCTCTGCACTATCGCCCGCCGCGCATCGGACGCAATCCGAAGACGGGCGAAGCCGTGGCTTTATCGGGCAAGTACGTCCCGCACTTCAAGCCCGGCAAGGACTTGCGTGAACGAGTCAACGCGAGTCGCCACTTTCCCATCAAGAATTGATCTTCCTGAAAAGAATAGGCCTTGCGCTGCTGATCATCCTGATCTTCGCGGCGATGGTCGTATTTACAGCGGGTAACCCTGGCGAGCTGAGTCTCAAGTTGCTGCACTGGGAGGTCTCGTCCCCGGTGTCGCTGGCCTTTGTCGTCGCGTTCGCTATCGGCTGGGCCTTTGGTGTTCTGTGTATGGGAATGTACGCCTTGAAACTTGCGAATGAACGCCGCATGTTACGTCGCTCACTCAGAATGTCCGAAAGCGAGGTTTCGAGCCTCAGGAACCTGCCACTCAGCGATGCCGACTGAATCAACTTTTTTACTTGCCGGACTCTTCCTGTTGCTGGCTGCGGCCGGCTGGGCGATGGGCCGTTTTGGTGAGCGGGACGAGGAAGACGCGCCTCCGCCGCTCAATATCGATTACCTGAAGGGGCTCAATTTCCTGCTCAACGAGCAGACCGACCAGGCGCTTGAGCACTTCCTGAAAATGGTGCGCGTCGATGACAAAACGATCGAGACCCACTTCGCGCTTGGCAGCCTGTTCCGGCGTCGTGGCGAAGTCGATCGGGCGATTCGCATTCACCAGAACATTATTGCGCGACCGGATCTTGCTGCGGAGCAGCGCGACCAGGCGCTGTTCTCACTGGCCAAGGACTACCTGAAAGCGGGTCTGCTGGATCGCGCCGAGAAACTGTTCGTACGACTCGCCCAGGGATCGCGCTACCAGGTGCAGGCACTTGAATCGCTGTGCGGGATTTATGAGCAGGAGCGCGACTGGGAGAAAGCCATCGATGCCGGGCAGCGTCTTGAAGTGCTGGGCGGCAAGTCACTGGCGCTGCAGATTGCGCACTATCACTGTGAACTCGCCGAGGCAGCCGCCGACAGCGGCGATTTCGGAACCGCGCGCCAGCATGTCAAGAATGCACAATCCGGTCGTCCCCGCACGATGCGCGGGGCGCTGACGCGTGCGCATATCGCGCGGGATACCGACGACAACAAGACTGCACTCAAGCTGTATAACCGCATCATCGATGAGGACACCTACCTGATCGCCGAAGCGTTGCCGGAGATTGTTTCGATCTACAGACGCGAGAACGCGACTGAGGAGCTGGGGAATGCGTTGCAGGCATTGGTCGACAAGAACCCGGATATGCGTTCGCTGGTTGCTTATACGGCGATTGTGAATGACCTGGGCGGCATTCCGGTTATCGACGAATGCGTTGAGCAGTACATGCTTAACGAGCCGACTCTCGGCGAGTTCGTAGATCTTCAGCAGCTGTCAGAAGGCAGTCCGGAGTCGAATGAATCCGCATTGGCAAAGGTTCGCAGTGCGTTGTCAAAGCTCGCGAGTTCGACGCCGCGCTACCAATGCCAGGAGTGCGGCTTCTCAAGCCAGCGCTTGCTCTGGCAGTGTCCAAGCTGCCGCAACTGGGAAACCCAGCGTCCGGCATCGCGCGTGCAGTTCGATACGGTCCTGCAGCACAGCATCACGAATCGCTAGAAACTCCCCCGATTTGATTGCGGCGGCGGCGGTCGTCGCAACCTAGTCTCGTCTTTGCCTGTTATCAGACAAGGAGCAAACGATGAGATATTTCAGGACGATTCTCGCCGGCGGCATGCTGGCAATTCCATTCGCGGCACTTGCCGGGCCGGTTAACGTCAATAAGGCCGACGCTGAAACGATCGCGGCGGAGCTGAACGGAATCGGCATCGCGAAGGCGAAGGCGATCGTTGAGTACCGGCGCAAGCATGGGCCTTTTCGAAGCGTCGAGGATCTTTCGCTCGTGAAGGGAATTGGTGACCGGATGGTCGAGAAGAACAAGTCTGACATCAAACTGTCAGACGGTTCCAAGTAGCTCGGGAGTGACGGCAGCAGGTCGTGCCGCCGGCCGGCGCGACCTGTTTCTCTTGTCGGAATGTGACGGCCGTAATGACTCGGCAGTGTGGAACTGCTTATTATTGCGCTTCGAACCAAACAGGACGCATTCATTGAGCAGAGTAGTTAAAGCCGCCGTTTTTCCGGTTGCCGGTCGCGGGACCCGTTTTCTTCCTGCCACCAAGGCAAGCCCCAAGGAAATGCTGCCGATTGTCGACAAGCCGCTCATCCAGTACGCGGTCGAGGAGGCAATTGAGGCGGGGGCAACGAAGCTGGTTTTCGTAACGGGCGCGTCGAAGCGGGCGATCGAGGATCACTTCGATACCGACACTGAGCTTGAACAGGCACTGAAGAACTCCGGTAAAGAGGCGCTCCTTGAATCGATCCAGGGTATCGTCCCTGAGGGGGTTTCCTGCGTCTATATCCGCCAGGGCGAGCCCTTGGGTCTTGGGCACGCTGTGCTTTGCGCGAAACCGGCTGTTGGTGACGAACCGTTTTTCGTTCACCTGGCCGATGACCTCATCGCAGGTTCGCCGGGCTGCCTCAAGCAGATGGCCGAAGAGTACGCCGATCACGGTGGTAGCGTAGTCGCTGTCGAGACGGTGCCACGAGAGCAAACGTCCAGCTACGGAATTGTCGAAATCGACGAAGACAACCGCAACCGGATCAGCAGCATCGTCGAGAAGCCTGCGCCCGAGGATGCGCCATCGACGTCGGCAGTTGTCGGCAGGTACCTGCTGGCACCGGAAATTTTTTCGAAGCTGGAAAACACCGGTCGAGGAACGGGAGGTGAGATTCAGCTGACGGATGGTATTGCCGACTTGCTTGACGAGTCGCCGGTGCACGCATACTCATTCGACGGTATCCGTTACGACTGCGGCAGCAAGCTTGGCTACCTGCAGGCGACAGTAGCCTACGGTTTGCAGCACCCGGACACCGGCACCGAATTCCGGGAGCACCTGAAAAAGGTCACGTCAGACTAATGAGTTTCGCGGATGCGCAGGGTGCCCCCGGACTTCGCATCTCGATCCTGTTTCTTGTCGCCGCCAACCTGATACCCGTTTTTGGCGTCCTGTTTCTCGATTGGGACGTGTTTTACCTGCTGCTGCTGTTCTGGTGTGAAAACGTAATTCTCGGTGTCTTTGGCATCCTGAAGATGCTGGTATCCGGCAGCGGGGTCTTTCTCTCCGGGTTTTTTGCGGTCCATTATGGCGGTTTCATGTTCGGCCACGTGATGGTGCTGTTCGCCATGTTCTCCAGTACCGTGGAAGAAAAGAAGGGTAAGCTCACCGACCTCGATGTGTTTCGCGATGCCGTATTCAACACCGAAATGCTCATACCGGTGGCGGCCCTCGTGCTGTCGCACGGTTGGTCGTTTGTCGTCAATTTCCTTGGCAGTGACGAACGGAACCAGCTGAGCGGAACTCAGGCAATGTCACTGCCGTACAAGCGCATGGTGATCACCCACATTGCGCTGCTTGCCGGCGGGTTTTTCCTCACCGAAATGGGCCAACCGCTCGTCGGGCTGCTATTGTTGATGGGAATGAAGATTGCTCTCGACGTGATTTTCCATCGCAGGGAGCATCGTGACCTGGTGATCTGACATGTCTCTGTACGGAGAACTGGAACGGCGCAACGTCATCCGCGTAGGTACCGCCTACGTTGTCGCGGCATGGCTGATTATCCAGGTTGTCGAACTGTTGTTCGATGTCTTCAATCTGCCGGAGCGTGCCGTTCAGGTCGCTGTCATTCTGCTCGCAATCGGCTTCATCCCGGCGCTGGTGATTGCGTGGATTTACGAGTGGACGCCGGAAGGCGTCAAGCGCGACGCAGAGGCGGGAGAACACTACATTCCGGATCGAACCAGTCGCTGGCTGGATCGCATGATTATCATCTTGCTCGGCATTGGTCTGGTCTACTTCGCCATCGACAAGTTCATTCTTGCGCCGGAGCGCGAAGCGACGATTGAAGCCGAAGCCGTCGAGCGCGGCAGGGTGGAAGCGACGACGGGATATTACGGCGATCGTTCGATAGCGGTCATGCCATTTGAAAACCTGAGCGCGGATCCTGAACAGGCGTATTTCGGTGATGGGATCGCCGAAGAAATACTTCACGTACTTGCCCGTATTCGTGAATTGCGTGTGATCTCGAGGTCATCGTCATTCGCTGTACGCGACAGGGACGAGCCCCTCAAAGTGCCGGAAATTGCGGAGCTGCTTGGCGTGGCGCATGTGCTGGAGGGATCCATCCGCAGGAGTGGCGACCAGATACGCGTCACAGCGCAATTAATCGAAGCGAATACAGATACTCATCTGTGGTCGCACACCTACGATCGCGATTATGAGAACGTATTCGAAATCCAGGACGAGATCGCGGCAGATGTGGCGAAGAACCTGCATCTGACCCTGGTCGAGATGCCCGGTAATTCACCGCGTACAGACCCGGAGGCGTATGCGCTTACCTTGCAGGCAGCCAGCATCATTCAATCGCAGAAGCCCAGAGCATCCAGGGAAATCGCGGAATTGCTGGATCGCGCGCTCGAAATCGACCCGCAGTACGTTCCGGCACTGGAATGGACAGTAATGGCTGACTATCTGCTCTGGGTAGACGAACACATCAGCGATGAAGAGCAGCAGCGCCGGTGGACCGAAATCAGGCAGCGAATTCGCGCAATTGATCCGGATAACTCATATGTATTGGCCGGTGAAGGATGGGACGAAGCATATCGATACAACAATCTCGAGGTGGCGGCAGATCTCTTCGAACGCGCGGTTAACAACGGATTGAATCACTCGGAGACAATTCGGCAAGCGGCCTCGTTTGCGCGATTCCTCGGCAGACATGAACTTTCGATTCGCCTGGGTCGGCACGCGGTGGCAATTGATCCCTTGTGTTTTACCTGCCTGTACCAGTTGTCACGGACGTACCTGTACGCGGGAGAGTTTGCGCTCGCAGAAGAGATGCGAAAACGCTATTTAACGTTGGGAGATTCGAGCAATTATCACTACGGAGTCATGGTACTGCTACAGGGGAAACACGAAGAGGCCCTGGAGCTGTTCACCGCGCCCGATCGTACGGATCCGCAGCAGTCGGCGGCCGGCAGGGCGATGGCCCTGCACGGATTAGGCCGGCTGGATGAGTCGGCCGCAGCTCTGGAAGAGCTTCGACAACTGCCAAGTCATGAGACGAATTCACTTATCTCGGAGGTGTGTGCATACACCGGCCGAATTGATGATGCTTTCGAGGCTTTGTTTGATGCCGTTGATGATGGCGACATCATCAGTAACGCAGCATTGAACTGGTCGAGCACGATCTACAGGCCACTGCGTACGGACCCTCGCTGGAGCGAATTTCGGGAATTGATCGGTGTATCCGAGGAGCGGTTGAGCGCTCTCGAATTCAATCCCTCTTTGCCACCCGTAGACTAGCGGCAGCTAATTCGGTCGTCTGTTCGGCTGCACGCCTGTGGCCAGCCATACTCGTCCCAATACGGCTCCCATCCTGCGAACTCTATGACTTCCTCAAAGCGTGGGTGGGAGCGCATTGCGCCCAGGTCACTCCGCCAGAAATCGAACCAGGCATTCGGGGGCGCGCCTTCGTAATTACGAGATTGTTCAATTGCCTCCGCGATTTTGCCGTATTGCACGAGGTCCATCATCAATAGCCCACCCGCGCGTCCGCCGGCATTGCGCAATGAATCTATGTGCTGCTGCCTGGCATCGAGATCAGACAGCGCGGCGAATCGTCGTCGAATCAGTTGCTCAATTCCGTCAGGCAACTCGTCTTCGTATTCAGCAATAAATTCGAGGGCTCCTGGGAGATCCCGTGCCAGCCAGAAGAGCTCAAGCTGCGAGAACAGACCGAGCGGATGTCCAAGTTCGTACGAGGTTACAGCGTGCTTGCGAGATTTCTCCGGGTCGCCGGCAGCGTTATAAATCGCGGACAATATCGAGTTGCTGGCCGGAGACAGCGGATCCAGCTTATAAGCCTTCTGGCCGATTTCAAGCGCTGGCTGAATTCGTCCCACCGAAAGCAGGTGTTCGGCATACCAGAGATTAGCCGTTGAATTGGAGGGCTCAAATCCAATGGCGGCCTGGTAATGTTGTTCCGCTTCAATCCATCGTTGGCGGTATCGGGCCAGATCTCCGAGTACTGCATGAGCTTCGGCAATCGAATCATCGAGTTCAAGCGCAGTTAATGCATGCTTTTCGGCAATAGGGAAGTGCACGTCGCGACTGCCAACACCGTAACTTGTCGCTGTGATGTGGGCCGCAGCAAGGCTCGACCAGGCGCGAGCAAAGCTCGGGTCCATGTCGGCTGCCTGTTCAAATAACTCGATCGCTTTCGATACGTTTTCGTTTCCGCGGCGTTGCCAGAAATATCGCCCCTTGAGATAGATCTCGTAAGCGGCCACATTTTGAGTTTCTTCTGTTTTGCTGGCGGGAAGACCGTAAGAACCAGCTCCTAGCGTTGTCGCCAGCGCCTGGACGATGGCGGCCGAAATCTCGTCCTGCACGACAAAGATATCGTCGAGTTCGCGATCGTAAGTATTGGACCACAGATGCTTGTCTGTACTGACGTCGATTAACTGAGCCGTAATGCGTACCTTGTTGCCGGCCTTGCGGACACTGCCTTCCAATACGTTGTCGACTCCGAGACTCTCTGCAATCTCGGGAATGCTGGTGTTAGTGCCCTTGAATGCAAACGACGATGTGCGCGACGCGACTTGCAGACCCTCGACTCTGACCAGGACATTCAGAAGCTCTTCCGAAATCCCGTCCGAGAAATACTCGTTATCCGGGTCGTCGGACATGTTGACGAACGGAAGTACGGCGATCGATTGTGACGTGACGGCATCGGTAGCGACAATTTCGCCACCGCGAATCGCATCGGTCCACTGGTGCGTGGCAACTGCTAAGATCAGAGCGGCTGCGAGGACGCCAATAATGACAAAGTCAATTCGTCGTCCAGTCTGCATCGTTATCGACTGCGTGCGGTCGACATCCTTCTCTCTCTTTATGCCTTCAGGAGTGAGCTCGTACGCCCAGGCGAAAATGACTGCAATCGGCCAGCCAACAATCAGGAAGAACAGCAGCGTCTTAAGTGCCCAGTCGGGCGCTTCGAAACTGTCCAGTGCCAGCTCTGAAACCTGCGCGAGGAGCCACGCGGTAACGGTGTAGGCAATCGCAACCCGGAATACGTTGCGTCTTCGGAGCTCGCTGAAAAAGGACATTCAACTCCAGGCGGCAGTTGAGTAGCGCGCAGTGTATCATGCGTCCAAACAACAAGTTAGGGGGCACCATGAAGCGAATTCTGACTGTAATGCTGGCCGTAATATCGTCGCCGGCGCTGGCCGATACCACACTCATCAGCGACGTACGGATATTCAATGGTGTTGACGAAGAACTTGCCAGCGGGCACGTACTCGTCGAAGACGGTGTGATTACGACGATTTCCGATTCCCCGATCGCCGCACCGGACGGGACGACCGTTATCGAGGGTGACGGCAGGGTTCTGACACCGGGATTTA
This sequence comes from Woeseiaceae bacterium, assembly GCA_965224725.1. GTDB lineage: Bacteria > Pseudomonadota > Gammaproteobacteria > Steroidobacterales > Woeseiaceae > UBA1847. Next base: position 1,035,972 of record CBDCZZ010000002.1, on the reverse strand, counting down.
TTGACCTGCATGTTCATCTCACGATGCATACGCCGAGTTCTCTTTATCCCGCTCATTCGACAGTGACCGGCGCAATCGCAAACGACGTAGCGGCGCACTTTCTCGACAGTGGCTTTACGACGATCCGCGATGCAGGCGGTACGCATGGCGATTTCGCGAAAGCACTGAACAGCGGCGTTGTTTACGGACCGCGTCTGTTCCCGTCGGGTGCGGTTCTTTCGCAGACCGCCGGTCATGGTGACTGGCGCCACCCGACGCAACGCAACCCAACAATGGACGGCACCAGCGCCTACGCAGGCGACGATTCCTCAGTCATTGTCGATGGCGTCGACCAGCATCTTGCGGCGGCTCGCGAAAACCTGCGTTTTGGTGCGACGCAGATCAAGATCATGGGCGGCGGCGGCGTCATGTCGGATTACGACCCGATTCATTCGTTGCAGCCATCTCCCGAAGAGATCCGGGCCGCGGTACAAGCCGCGAGCGATTGGGATACCTATGTTCTCGCACATGCTTACACGAGCGAAGCTGTGCAGCGCCTCGTCGAAAATGGCGTACGTTGTATTGAGCACGGTCTGCTGATCGACGACGCAACGGCGAGATTGGTCAAGAAAAATGACGTCGTGATCAGTACGCAGCTCGTGATCTTCCGGGCGCTTGCCGACCTTCCGGGAATCACCGAGACAAACCTCGAGAAACTGAACGTAGTTCTGGCAGGGCAGGAGAACCTGATTGGACTAATCCAGAAGCACGATATCAGGACTGGTTTCTCGACCGACCTGATCAGCGGTATGTACCCGATGCTGACGCGCGAGTTTACGGAGCGTGCCATGTACTGGTCGGCACACGAGGTACTGGTCCAGGCGACGTCTGAAAGTGCCGAAATTATTCGCATGTCCGGCAAGCTGAACCGCCACGGCAATTTTGGCGAAATCCGGGAAGGCTGGGTTGCGGATCTGCTGCTTCACAATGAGAATCCGCTGGAAGATATTTCGGTGCTGCGTGATCCGGAGAACAACCTGGCCCTCATTATGAAGGCCGGTGAAATCGTCAAGCAGTAGGCGAGTTAACTGCGTCGAACGACGTCGTACAGGACGTCACGAATGACTTGCGTGGCAATCTCGACCAGCAGGACTTTGCCGTCGATGATGACACGCTCGTAACCGTCCCTGACGGGTGGCAACAGTCCGGTAAGGCCGGTCGGTAAAAACTGCTTGGCAATGCCAGGCGGCAGCGCTTTTCCGCGTGCGAGATTACGGGCGATTCCCGGAGGTAATCCTTTACCATTCTTGCGGCCTTTACCCGAAGCCTGTGGCAGCGTGTGTGTCGAGAAATAGCCACGGATTATTTCGACTTCGGCACCTGAAAAGGACACTTCGACCGAAGCGCTGGTCTGGGCATTGGCGACGCCCGCCGAAAGGGCCATGAACAATATAACTATCGCGATACGCATATCTCTGCTCCTGCAGGATGTGTAACAGCACGATAGAAGGGATTCTTCCCAGGGTGTGTGATCCCGGTCACGAGACCGGGCAAAAAAAAGCCCGCTAAAAAGCGGGCTTTCTTTGAATTTGGCTCCCCGACCCGGACTCGAACCAGGGACCAATTGATTAACAGTCAATCGCTCTACCAACTGAGCTATCGGGGAATAGTCGGTAGCACCCTTAAGTGCGGGCCGCGATTTTGGTCCAGCCCCGGGCCCTTGTCAAGCCAAAACGACCCGTTTTATACGATCCAGCGCTTCCTCGAGCTGGGCCATCGAGCAGGCGTAGGAAATTCGCAGATATCCCGGTGCGCCGAAGGCTTCGCCAGGCACGCAGGCAACGTCTCCGTCATTCAACAGAAGCTCGACCAGGGCGGTGTCCGAAGCCAGGCCTCGCGCCTCGAGAGCGCCTGTGACGCGGGGAAATGCGTAGAACGTGCCTTCGCCGGTGCGGCATTCAAAACCGTCGATGGAGTTGAGGCCCGCTACGACGAAGTCGTGCCGCTTTCTGTAGGCGGCGGTCATCTCCGACACACAGGACTGATCGCCAGTGAGCGCCTCGAGCGCTGCCGCCTGCGACACAGAACACGGGTTCGAGGTGCTCTGGCTCTGTACGGTTTTCATTGCCCTGATGACCTCGGCAGGTCCGGCGGCATAACCAATGCGCCAGCCTGTCATTGCATAGGCCTTCGACACGCCGTTCGTGGTGACCGTCCTGCCAAACAGGTCAGGGCAGGCGGCTCCAATACTGACAAACGGATCCGCAGCCCAGTGTATGTGCTCATAGATGTCGTCGGCGACGATTACCACGGTAGGGTAGTTCGCCAGCACGGCGCCCAATGCCTGTAATTCGGCTTCGCTGTAACTGGCACCCGTTGGATTGCTCGGGCTGTTCAGAATAAGGAGGCGTGTCTTTTCCGTCAGGGCCGCGTCCAGTTGCTCCGGCGAAATCTTGAAATCGTTGTCGATACCGGTGTCGATGACAACGGGCTCGGCCCCTGCGAGCCGCACCATGTCCGGGTAGGAAACCCAGTACGGCGCCGGAATTATTGCCTCATCGCCGGGTCCAAGCAGTCCGAGGCACAGGTTAAACAGGCATTGCTTGGCGCCACTTGATACGACGATTTGCGAGGTGTCGTACTCGAGCTCGTTCTCGTTTCGAAACTTGGCCTGGATTGCTTCTTTTAAAGCCGCAGTTCCGTCGATCGGCGTGTACTTGGTGTCGCCTGCGGCAATAGCCTTGAGGGCCGCATCCTTGATGTGCTGAGGCGTGTCGAAATCGGGTTCGCCGGCACCAAGACTGACGATGTCACGGCCTGCAGCTCGCAGCTCGGCTGCCAGCGCCAGGACGGCCCCGGTTGGTGATGGCTTCACCGCAGCCATACGTTTGGAAACTGATAAACTCACCCGATTGCCTTTCGAAAACGTGCACGGAAACTGACCGACATGGTACGTGAAACAGCCGATCTGACAAGCCGCCTGAGTGACGACCGCGATCACCTTACGCTGGTATCAAATTACTCACCTTCAGGCGATCAGGCTCCAGCAATTGATGGGTTGGTAGAGGGCCTGGAAGATGGCCTCGCGAGGCAGGTCCTGCTCGGCGTAACCGGATCGGGCAAGACCTACACGATTGCCAACGTCATTGAGCGTACGCAACGGCCTGCAATTGTCCTGGCGCCGAACAAGACGCTGGCAGCACAGCTGTACGGCGAAATGCGCGAGTTCTTTCCTCGTAATGCGGTCGAGTACTTCGTCAGTTATTACGACTACTACCAGCCCGAGGCTTACGTTCCGAGCTCGGACACTTATATCGAGAAAGACGCATCGATCAACCAGCACATCGAGCAGATGCGGCTGTCAGCGACGAAGGCGCTTATTGAGCGCCCCGATGCAATCATCGTTGCCACCGTGTCTGCGATCTACGGTCTCGGCGATCCGGAGTCCTACTTCAGTATGGTCCTGCACATGGTGCGGGGCGACCGCATCGACCAGCGCACCTTGCTGCGACGGCTGGCCGAACTGCAATACACGAGAAACGAGCTGGACCTGTCGCAGGGCACGTACCGGGTCCGCGGTAACGTCATCGACGTCTTTCCGGCAGAGTCTGATCGGGATGCGGTTCGCATTGAGCTGTTCGACGACGAGATCGAGTCATTGTCGTATTTTGATCCGCTGACCGGGGAGGTCGTGCGCCGGGTGCCCAGGCTGACGATCTTCCCGAAGACCCACTACGTTACGCCGCGCGAAGTTCTGCTGGAGGCCTGCGAGCATATCAAGGTCGAGCTCAAAGAACGGTTGGAATACCTTCGCACGCACGAAAAACTGCTTGAAGCACAAAGACTTGAGCAGAGAACTTTATTTGATTTGGAGATGATCAAGGAGCTTGGTTACTGCGCCGGCATCGAGAACTATTCGCGCTACCTGTCGGGCAGGGCGCCGGGTGAGCCGCCCCCGTGCCTGTTCGACTACGTGCCCGACAACGCGCTGCTGATAGTCGACGAGAGCCATGTGACCGTCCCCCAGCTCGGCGGCATGTACAAAGGCGATCGCTCGCGCAAGGAAACGCTTGTTGAGTACGGTTTCCGGCTGCCGTCGGCGCTCGACAATCGGCCGCTCAGATTTGATGAGTTTGAGGGACTCTCGCCGCAAACCATCTATGTCTCCGCAACGCCGGGCGACTATGAGAAAGAGCATGGTGATAACACGGTTGAGCAGCTTGTACGCCCAACCGGGCTCGTCGATCCTGAAGTCGAAGTTCGTCCGGCTCGAACCCAGGTCGACGATGTGCTTTCGGAGATCCGGGCGCGTGCGGCGGCCGACGAGCGGGTACTTGTCACGACGCTGACAAAGCGTATGGCGGAAGACCTGACGGATTATCTTGATGAGCACGGCGTGCGCGTCCGCTACCTGCATTCCGACATCGGTACCGTTGAGCGTACCGAGATCATTCGCGACCTCAGGCTCGGCGCATTTGACGTACTGGTTGGCATCAACCTCCTGCGCGAAGGACTGGATATGCCTGAAGTTTCGCTTGTCGCCATTCTTGATGCCGATAAGGAGGGCTTCCTTCGTTCGGACCGCTCGCTGATCCAGACCGTCGGCAGGGCAGCTCGAAATGTCCACGGTAAGGCAATCCTTTATGCGGACCATGTAACTGGCTCCATGCAACGCGCCCTGGACGAAACCAATCGCCGTCGCGAACGGCAGCTGGAGCACAATGAGAAGCACGGCATCGAGCCGGAATCGATCGTCAAGAAAGTTGCCGACATCATGGAGGCCGCTTACCCGTCGCCGAAATCCGGTAAGCGCAGGGCCGCGGAGAAGTCAGCACCGTACGAGGTACTGACACCCGAGCAGATGATGAAGAAGGCTGCGAAGCTTGAGAAGCAGATGCTCAGGCATGCCCGCGACCTCGAATTCGAAGAGGCGGCACGGCTCAGGGATGAGATTCATGTGCTGCGTGCCCAGGGACTCGGAGTTGCCGACGAAAAAGCGGGCTGACGGTATTGCAGTCGGGAGTCGGCTTCAGTACATTACGCGTCCGCTCGGGCAGGCGTCCGGGCGGGAATCAGGATTTGGGCGATTAGCTCAGGGGTAGAGCGCTATCTTGACATGGTAGAGGTCGGTGGTTCGAAACCACCATCGCCCACCAGATCCTCTTCGGGTTCCCGGCAAAAACGCCTGATTTTTTTGGAAAAATCAGCGCTTCCAAGGTTGTAACCTTGATTCCGGCTATATAGAATCGCGTTCCCGCACTGATGGCGGCGATTTGTCGTGGTTGGATGTGCTGGAAGTATCTGATTTCTGGAGGATTTTGGTATCGCAGTTACAAAGCGCGTACGGCGCAATGACGAGATCGAGGCTTCGACGGTCCGCGTAATCGGTTCGGACGGTGAACAGGCCGGTGTCATGGGCATCTCGGAGGCCATAAATCTGGCCAAGGACGAAGGGCTCGATCTTGTGGAAGTTTCGCCAATGGCGGACCCGCCCGTTTGCCGGATCATGGATTTCGGCAAGTACTTGTTTGAGCAGAACAAGAAGAATCAGGCGGCGAAGCGCAAACAGAAACAGGTACACGTTAAAGAGATCAAGTTTCGTCCGGGAACGGACGAAGGGGACTACCAGATCAAGCTTCGCAAATTGACGGAGTTTCTGGAGGCCGGTGACAAAACCAAAGTCACGTTGAGATTCCGCGGTCGGGAGATGGCACACAAGGAACTGGGTGCACAGCTGCTGGCCAGGGTCAGAGATGACCTTGAGGAATACGGTTCAGTGGAGCAGATGCCGCAGATGGAAGGACGGCAGATGGTCATGGTCATAGCGCCGAAGAAACACTGACCGACTAAAAGAGAGTAACGATCCTTCGGGATCATTAATCCGCCTGCCGCGGCCCGTATAGAGGCACGTTGTAAGGCTAAAAGGAAAGACAATGTCTAAGATGAAGACCAACCGAGGCGCTGCCAAGCGCTTCAAAAAGACGGGTAAGGGCGGCTTCAAGCGGTCCCAGTCCCATCTCAATCACATTCTTACCAAGAAGAAGTCGAAGCGTAAGCGTCAGTTGGGCACGACCCAGCAGGTCGCTGAAGCGGACGTTAAGTCCGTAAAACGCATGCTTCCCTACGCTTAAGAGGAGATTGAGAAATGGCACGAGTAAAACGTGGCGTAACCGCCAAAGCACGTCATAAGAAAGTCCTCGGCAAAGCGAAGGGCTACTACGGCGCGCGCAGTAAACTTTTCAAGACCGCAAAGCAGGCCGTCATCAAGGCTGGCCAGTACGCTTACCGCGACCGTCGTCAGCGCAAGCGCCAGTTCCGCGCTCTGTGGATCACGCGCATCAACGCTGCGGCACGCCTGCACGGCATGTCCTACAGCCGCCTGATCAATGGCCTGAACAAGGCTGAGATCGAGGTTGACCGCAAGGTCCTGGCTGACATCGCTGTTAACGACCCTGAGGGTTTTGGCGCGATCGTTGCGGCCGCAAAGGCGGGTCTCGAGCAGTCTGCTGCTTAAGTTCTGATTCCGTGTGCCGGCCGGGTAACCCGGCCGGCCCGATCTCAACGAAATGACCTCCCTGAGCGACCTAGTTTCCCGGGCCGCCTCTGCAATCGATGCGGCTGAAGACCTTGCGGCACTCGACGCCGTACGCGTCTCTTACCTGGGCAAGAAAGGCGAGATCACAGCTCGCCTGAAGACGCTCGGACAGTTGCCGGCCGAAGAACGTTCGGCTGCAGGCCAGGAAATCAACCAGGCCAAGCAGGCTGTCCAGGTGCAACTCACCGCAAAGAAGGAAGCGCTCGAGAATGCGGCGCTCGAAGCGAAGCTCGCGGCTGATGCTGTCGACGTGACGCTTCCGGGTCGTGGCACCTCGATTGGTGGCTACCATCCCGTATCGCGCGCAATGCTGCGTATCGAGAAGATCTTCAGGAACGCTGGCTTTGGTGTTCGGGCCGGCCCGGAGATCGAGGACGATTTCCACAACTTCACGGCGCTGAACATCCCTGATAATCACCCGGCGCGTGCGATGCACGACACGTTCTATTTCCCGGGCGGTAACCTTCTGCGCACGCATACCTCGCCGGTGCAGATTCGCTCAATGGTCGCCGAAGGCGCGCCCATAAAGATTATTGCTCCGGGCCGCGTGTATCGTTGTGACTCGGACCAGACACATACGCCGATGTTCCACCAGGTCGAAGGCCTTGTTGTTGACGAGAACATCAGTTTTGCGAATCTGAAAGCCGTCCTGCACCAGTTCGTCGAAGCATTCTTCGAGCGTGATGCCGAGCTGCGTTTCCGTCCAAGCTACTTCCCGTTCACAGAGCCGTCTGCAGAGGTGGATGTGTCGTGGGGCGAGGGCAAGTGGCTTGAGATTCTTGGTTGCGGCATGGTGCATCCAAATGTACTTGAGGCGGCTGGCGTCGACTCCGAGAAATACACTGGCTATGCGTTTGGCATGGGCGTCGAGCGCCTCGCCATGCTGCGTTACGGCGTAACCGACCTGCGTACGTTCTTCGAGAACGATCTCAGGTTCCTGCGACAGTTCAGGTAAGCACGATGAAGATTGCAGAATCCTGGTTACGCGAATGGGTTAATCCGGACCTCGACACCGAGGCCCTGGCTCACCAGTTGACGATGCTTGGTCACGAGGTCGATGGAGTCGACGTTGAGGGCGATGGCATCGCCGAAGTTGTTGTTGCCCATGTCGTCGATACCGAAAAACACCCGGACGCCGATAAGCTGACCTTATGCAAGGTTGACGATGGTAGTGGCGATGTCGTTGACGTCGTCTGCGGCGCTCCAAATGTCGTCAAGGGCATGAAAGCGGCGCTGGCCAAACCCGGCGTCAAGCTGCCGAATGGCATGAAACTGCGCAAGGCGAAGATTCGTGGGGTCGTGTCAAACGGCATGCTGTGTTCTGCCGTCGAACTCGGACTCGGTGATGAGTCGGACGGCATCATGCACCTGCCTGATGCGGCAGAGACGGGCAGCGCACTCATCGAGTTCCTGCAGCTGCCGGACGCTGTCATTGATCTTGATCTTACGCCGAACCGTGGCGATTGCTTCAGCGTGCTGGGGATTGCCCGGGATGTGTCAGCACTCACCGGGGCGAAGCTGAAAGAAGCCACATTCGAGACGGTCGATGCGTCAATTGATGACACGCATCCCGTTGAGCTGGTTGAGCCAGCCGGCTGCCCGCGATTCGCAGGGCGCCTGGTCCGCGGTATCGACCCCAACGCCGTATCGCCGGTCTGGATGACCGAAAGACTGCGCCGTGCGGGGCTTCGTGCCATTTCCCCGGTCGTTGATATCACCAATTACGTGATGCTGGAGCTGGGTCAGCCGCTGCATGCCTATGATGCGGCGCTGCTGAACGGCCCGATTCGCCCGAGACTGGCTAAAAAGGGCGAAAAAGTGACGCTGCTCGACGAAAAAGAGGTCGAGCTGAACGAAGACACAATGATCATCACCGATGACAGCGGACCGATCGGTATCGCGGGCATCATGGGTGGTTTGAGTACGGCTGTTTCTGATGCGACAACGGATGTGTTTTTTGAGGGCGCTTTCTGGCCGCAGGGTTTCATGGCTGGCCGTGCTCGTTCATACGGCATGCACACGGATGCTTCGCTTCGTTTCGAGCGTGGCGTCGATCCCGAAGGGCAGGGACGCGCTGTCGAAAGAGCGACACAACTACTCGTCGAAATAGCCGGCGGTAACGCTGGTCCTCTCGTCGTCGATTCGAGTGAAGAGCACCTGCCGAACAGAGACGATGTTGTCCTGCGTCGTGATCGTCTTGCGCGACTTCTCGGTGTCGAGATGGAAGACCAGGCAGTTGCGGAAATTCTCACGAGCCTGCAGATGAAAGTCGTCACAGGAAATGACGGCTGGACAGTGTCAGCGCCGAGTCATCGCTTCGATATCCAGTACGAAGTCGACCTGATCGAGGAGGTCGCGCGTATTCACGGATACGATTCCATTCCCGAGGCGACGGAGTCGGCACAGTCGCCGCTCGAGACCGTAACTGAATCCGAAATCGACCTTGAACGTGTTGCAGCAACGATGATTGCACGCGACTACCAGGAGGTTGTGACCTACAGTTTCATCGACGCAGAATCGAACGCGTTGTTCACCGGCGCGGAGTCCGAACTGGTACTGAGCAATCCGATTTCTTCGGAGCTGTCAGTGATGCGTTCTTCGTTGTGGCCGGGCATGGTTGCGGCTGCTGCAGCGAATGTCGCTCGCCAGCAGGATCGAGTACGCCTGATCGAAATCAGTCGGACCTATCACGGGTCTCTCGAAGACCATTCCGAGGTCGTGCGGGTCGGCGGTCTTATCACTGGTTCCGTGCAGCCTGAACAATGGGCGAGTCGTTCGGAAAGCGTTGATTTCTTTGACATAAAGGCAGATGTCGAGGCACTTCTTTCACTCTCCTGTTCGGCGGGTGAGGTGAGTTTCGAAGCAGCGGAACACCCGGCATTGCAGCCCGGTCAGGCAGCCAATGTTTTACGTGATGGAAGCGTCATCGGCGTGCTTGGAAAACTGCATCCGAAGATCGCGAAACAGTTCGATCTGAAGAAAGCTGTTTTCCTGTTTGAACTGGATGCAGCGAAGACGCTGGCGTCGACGGCGCCGGCGGCCGAAACGATTTCAAAGTACCCGGCGATTCGTCGTGACATTGCCGTAATTGTCGACGACAAAGTTACGGCAGAAGAGCTCATGACTTCGGTCGCAGAGAGCGCGCCGAAGCTGATTCGCGATGTCAGAATTTTTGACATCTACAAAGGCGACAGAATAGAAGCTGGGCGAAAAAGCGTCGCAATAGGCTTGATTTTGCAGGAAACATCGCGCACCCTTACTGACGAAGATGCAGACGGTGCAATGGCCGCTGCAGTAAAGAAATTAGAAGATCAATTCGCAGCAGTTCTAAGAGATTAATCCGATGGCACTCACCAAGGCAGACATGGCTGAATCGTTATTCAACGAGCTGGGTCTGAACAAGCGTGAGGCACGTGAATTAGTCGACATGTTTTATGAAGAATTGCGTGCGTCGCTCGCAGTTGGGGAGCAGGTCAAGTTGTCCGGTTTTGGCAACTTTGATCTTCGGGATAAAAAAGAACGTCCGGGCCGGAATCCCAAAACCGGTGAAGAGATACCGATCAGCGCACGTCGCGTTGTGACGTTCCGCCCAGGACAAAAACTAAAGGCCCGAGTGGAAGCATATGCTGGAACCGGGGAATAACGACGAACTACCTCCAATTCCTGGCAAGCGTTACTTCACGATTGGTGAGGTAAGCGATCTCTGCGCAGTGAAGCCTCATGTTCTCAGATACTGGGAGCAGGAATTCCCGCAGCTGAAGCCAGTGAAGCGTCGCGGCAATCGTCGCTACTACCAGCGACAGGATGTCCTGATCATCCGTCAGATTCGCAGCCTCCTGTATGACGAAGGTTTCACGATCGGCGGTGCGCGCCAGCGCCTGACCGGTGATGATGCGAAGTCGGATGTGACGCAAAGTCAGCAGATTATCAAGCAGATACGCATGGAACTTGAACAAGTTCTTAAGATTCTGCGCCGCTAAAATCTCTTCTTTCCAAGTTCTTCGACGGCAAGTATCATTGCCGCGCTCGTTTATTGAGTATTCGGTCGGGGCGTAGCGCAGCCTGGTAGCGCACCACAATGGGGTTGTGGGGGTCGGAGGTTCAAATCCTCTCGCCCCGACCAATTCAGACAAAAAGAAGAGCCGCTTGCCTTCGGGCTCAAGCGGCTTTTTCTTGAGTGGGTGGTCGTAGTTTTGTCACTACGGTAATCGCAATCAGAATCATGATTGCGGCAGCAAACCCTCTTGCTGCGCCAGCGACCGCGACTGTCTCGGCTTGCATCGTGGATATGCCGTACGCGGCCCAGCCAACGACTGCCGCGAAAAAGATGTCATTCTTTCTCACGACCACAACTGCCGCGATGCTTCCCGCGAGCGCAATTTTCAACAGCGTCCAGTCGATAGCGGTGAGCCAGGCATCATCGAGACCGTAGGCGTTCTGAATAACACTCAGATTGGCGATCGTTGCGACGCAAATCCACGCCGTATAGATTCTAAAGGGAACAGAGACGATAGCGGACGAGCTTTGATCGAGACGTCTGTAGATCAGAACCAGGCTTGTCAGAATGCCAAGCATGATAAGCATCGAGACTATAAGCAGATCGTAATGCCACGCGACGATCCAGGCGGCGTTTGCGAGGCAATTGAGCTGGAATAACGGGCTTATCGCCGCAATCTTCTCGTCGTCGCGATGGTGTGGAAGTGCCTGGTAAATGACGAACGCGAACAGGCCCAGGTAAATAATACCCCAGACCGAAAATGTAACGCCCGATGGTGTGAACAATGACGGGTACTTTGCCGAGATCTCCGGCATGGACTGTCCGTTCAAAGGCAAGGCGCTCGACAGGATATTGAAAACGATAACGACTGCGAACGCCGCGATATTGCCTCCCCAGTCTCCGATTCGCCTGGTCACTCGCGTTACTCCGTTATCAGGCCGGGCTTGAAACCGGCAGCTTCTTGTCCTGGATGCCGAGCAGGATCGGTTGCGCGGTCTCGCGGTAAATATTCACCTTCGCATTGAAGGCAACACGTGAGAGACCGTGCTTGTCGCGAATCGTCAGCCTGCGGATATTAAACTGGCCGCCGCCCATGTTTTCGCCCGTCAGGTAACACTTGATCGCTGTTACGCGTTCACCGGACAGCTCCATGCCACTGAGCTGTGAGAGGTTGCCCTGTGCACGTTCAAGAAACGTAACGGCATCGATGTTGGGAACGACATGCATCTCGCCGCCATCGCTGGGCATTTCGATATCGGCCATGAAATCGCCGACGAGAATCTGTCCCGGAAGTGCGGCTTCAATCATGCGCGCAAGCTCAATCGTAACGTCGCCAACGATGAAGTCGTGCGTCGTCGGATTGAGTCCTTCCGCCTGGTGAAACTCATAGCAGCTGCCGACATGGAAGCAGGCACGTAATCGGGGTACGGCCTTTGAACTGGTCTTGCTGCGCGCAATCGCGTTATCCGCGAGTACGATATGCATGAAGTGATACAGGTTCACGCTCGCTTCGAGTCCATCGTCGCGATTCCAGATATAGAAACCGTCGCCGCTCGACGAGCGAGCGAAATCGATATTGACGTCCTGCTCGAGCATCTTCGCGTGCGCCGAGTTCAGCGAATAGGAAAGGCTGTTGAGCTGCGTCATTTGCTCAAACGGGGTGAGCAAGCTGAAGCCGACGATATCGAACAGTGTCACGGCGCGGCTGGGTACGTAGTTGATGCCGTACTTGCGGATCATCTTCTCGATGATCTGTGTTTCCACGGGTGTGCCTTCGAGAGGTTCGCGCAGCGGAATGGACTGAGGTTCCTTGCCAAGCAGCTTGGCAACCTTCTGCATCTGGGAAATCGACAAGTGCCGGTCGCCGGAAATCAGCTCAGTGATAAATCGCGGCGAGACACGCGGTGGCATCGTGCCATCGGGCGCCGACGTGTACTCGGCAATCGCATAGTGGGGTACCACCAGGATCAGGATGCTCTGGTCCAGTGACGTCCAGCTGAGAATGCTGTTCTGCCCGAGCTTCCAGTGGCTGCGCAGTGCGTTTTCGATATGCGTCAGGTTACTGCGTTGTCGCAGGCCCATCTGCTGAGTCAGCCCCGCCAGCTGATCGAGGTACGGCGAATAGTCGGCTATTCGTCGAATGCCCGATTGCGACAGATCGTCAAGGTCCATGTATTTGCCCACTGCGACTTTCGCGAACGTGGAATCTCTGCCAGAGTTCGCGTGTTTTCAGGTAGTTGACTCGCCATTGCCGCGCAAGTCAATTCAGAACGGGGTATTTTACATAAGTGATGGCGGGTACAGTGCCGAAAATCAGTGAAGTTCGGGCGCTTCACGAGCAGCTTGGCGAGCGTGTGCTGCGGACGCCGGTAATCCGTTGTCAGCCTCTCGAAGCCGCCCTTGGCAACGCTTCGCAGGTCACAGCGAAGCTTGAGTTCCTGCAGCGCACCGGGACGTTCAAAGCGCGCGGTGCATTGGCGTCGTTGCTCGCCTTAAGTCCGGAGCAGATCGAACTGGGTGTAACGGCTGTCAGCGCGGGCAATCACGCAATTGCGACTGCGTTTGCCGCGAACATGACCGGTGCAACGGCGAAAGTCGTAATGACGGCTTCGGCGAATCCATCGCGAGTCGAGGCTTGCAGGTTCTGGGGCGGTGAAGTCGTGCTCGCCGACGATGTACACAAGGCTTTTGACCTGGCAGAACGGATTCAGGAGGAAGAAGGCCGCTATTTCGTACATCCGTTCGAAGGGCCCGCGGTCGCGCTGGGGACCGGTACCGTCGGGCTGGAAATGTGCGAGCAGATCGCTGATTTCGATGTGTTGGTGGTTTCTGTCGGTGGTGGTGGCCTGATCGGGGGTATCGCAAATGCGGTCAGGCAATTACGTCCTGATGTCAGGATAGTCGGCGTTGAACCGGAGGGCGCGGACACGATGCATCGCAGTTTCGCAAGCGGCCGCCCGGAGAAGATCGATGCCGTTCGCACCATCGCAGATAGCCTGGGTTCTCCACGCGCGGAGCCTTACTCATTCGAGCTGGTTCGCGCCAATGTCGATGACCTCGTGATGGTTAGCGACGACGAGATTCGCCGCGCGATGGGCTTCCTGTTTCATTCGATGAAGGTTGCAGTCGAGCCGGCATGCGCTGCTACGACAGCTGCGTTGTTCGGGCCGCTGCGGGAGGAATGCGCCGGCAAGCACGTCGCGCACCTGATGTGCGGTTCGAACATCGATTGGAAGACCTTCGCTTCGCAGGCGGACCTGGACCATGTTGCTGGATGACCTGAAAAAGTTCGTCGGCCCGGGTGGCTGGACGACCGATTCGGCTGAGCTGCAGCCGCACGTGACGGAGTGGCGCGGTAAAGTTACTGGCGCGACGCCGATCCTGGTGCGGCCGCGTAACACGCAAGAAGTGGTAGCAATTGTCAGGCGTTGTGCAGAGGACGGTGTCGGCATCGTCCCGCAGGGCGGCAATACCGGAATGTGTGCCGGCGCGGTACCCGACGAGTCCGGAACACAGGTAATCCTGTCGCTGTCCCGCATGAACCGTATTCTCAACATGGATGTCGCCAACGCGTCCGTGGAAGTCGAGGCTGGCTGCATTCTCGAGACGGTGCAGCGCGCCGCCGCAGACGCGGGTGTTTATTTCCCCTTGAGCCTCGGTGCAGAAGGGAGTTGCCAGATCGGCGGCAACCTGGCGACAAATGCGGGCGGCATAAACGTCCTTCGTTACGGTACGGCACGGGCGCAATTGCTGGGGCTCGAAGTCGTTCTTGCGAACGGAACTGTCCTGAACAGTCTGCGATCGCTGCGCAAGGACACGGCCGGATACGACCTCAAGCAGTTGTTTGTCGGCAGCGAGGGGACGCTCGGAATAATCACAGCGGCTGCGCTGCGCCTGTATCCGGACCCGGGTCCGCTGACCACGGCTATGGCCGGAATCCCGACCAGCGGAAGCGCCGTGAGGCTGCTGCAGCGACTGCGGCGTCAATTCGGCGAACGGATTGAATCTTTCGAGTTGGTTTCGAGGCGGAATTTTGAGCTGGTACTCGAACACATTCCCGAAACGCAACTGCCTTTCGACGAGCGGTTTCCGTGGTACGTGCTCACCGATCTTGCGATTGACGGGGCCGCAGATGCGGTTGCCGAGGCGCTGGCCGAGGCCGCCGCCAACGATGAAGTACTTGACGCAGTCATAGCGAAGAGCGGCGCCGAGGCACAGGCATTGTGGCGCATGCGGCACTCGATTTCTGAGGCAGAGCGTGCCGGTGGCAGTGCACTGAAGCACGACATTGCGGTTCCCGTGTCGAAGATGGAAGCATTCCTTTGCGCCGGAGACGCACTGCTGCAAGGGATCGCCCCCGATGCTGAACTGTTCGCATTCGGCCACGTTGGCGACGGCAATCTGCACTACAACGTTCGCTTGCCCGACCCTGAGCAGGACGGAACTGCGGTAACAGAGGCCCTGTATGAGCTCGTAAGCTCATTTGGCGGGACTTTCAGCGCCGAACATGGCGTCGGACGCCTGAAACGCGAATGGTTGCCGAAATACCGTACGGGGGCCGAAATCGAGCTGATGAGAACGCTCAAAACCACGCTGGACCCCGCGAATATCCTCAATCCGGGAAAGGTAATTTGACGACCAGTTCCGGTTCTGAGCTTGACCCGCCCGGTAAAATGTCAAATGACCATGAGCACTGAGCACCAGAAATCAGACCAGGCCTTCGCTGAAAGACTCGAAGTCTTCGACGATCAGCTGCATTCCAGCGCGGATGATGTGTCGATGCTTGCCGAGATCCAGGACAGTATTGGCCAGCTCCTGGCGGACTCCAGTAACAGCGAAAGCGCAATTCGGCGGGTCCTGCAGGAACGCTATGAGGCCGGTGCGCTGCGCAAGGAAACCTTCCAGCTCGTCAAGTCGATGCTGGATCGTTACGTAACCGAGAAAATTCCCACGAGTCCGACTCCTGACGACGCTCCGGTGTACGAGAAAACCCTGGTCCTTGGTGACAAGCCTCTGCATGAGGTTATCGAGGAAGTTGAAACGGTCGACTTCGATTTCGGTGCCGTGGATGAGCCGGAAGCCGATGCTGAGAAGCCCGACTTCGGGTCTACGACCGTGATTCCGGAAGACGCATTTACGACGAAGACAGCCGATGAGCTTGTGCAGGTTGGCTCTGTCCTGCGCGATCGCTTTGTCCTTCAGGAACGCGTTGCGGGCGGCAGTATGGGCGTCGTTTACAAGGCACTGGACCGGCGACTCGCAGAAGCGGGCAGTGATTCGCACTGGGTAGCTATCAAAATTCTCTCGCCGCAGCTAGCGCGGAACGCGAATGCGCTGCGTGCATTGCAACAGGAAGCGTCCAAGGGACGTTGCCTTGTGCACCCGCACATCGTTCGGTTTATCGATATCGACAGGGACGAAGATCTTTACTTCATCGTGATGGAGTGGATGGAGGGTCGCACCCTTGCCGATATCCTTGATTCCGGTGACCGCGATGTCATTGATCTGAAGGCGTCTTTCAGGATTGTCCGGCAGATCGGCGACGCCCTTGATTACGCCCATCGCTGCGGCATCGTGCATGCCGACATCAAGCCGGCCAATATCATGATCATGCCGAACGGCGATGCAAAGCTGTTCGATTTTGGTGTGGCACGTGTCCGGCAGAACCAGGCCGACGGCGGATTCGATCCTGGTGTGCTCGGCGCCATGACGCCGGCTTACTCGAGCATGCAGGTGCTGACCGGCGAAGACCCGGTAGGGTCGGACGACGTATTCTCGTTGGGCTGCCTGCTGTACCGCCTGGTGGCCGGCTATCGTGTTTTCGGCCCCCGCAATGCTGCTGAAGCTTCGCAGGAGGGCATGAAGCCACAACGTCCGAAAGGGATCGGCGATGCCGAGTGGAAGGCGCTCAAGAAAGCGCTGGCTTACTCGAGGGTCACGCGTTTTGCGTCGGTTCGCGAATTTCTCGACGCTCTGGACGAGGAAGAGGCCAGGGAGTCAACCATCTCTATCGAGGCGCCGGAGCGCTTTATCGAACAGGAGTCGCAGGGCGTAGGACGCGCGATATTCCTGATATTGCTGTTGCTTGCCGCACTGGGTGTTGGCGCCTGGCAGTTGGGATACCTCGATCCATATATTGAGCAGTATGCCGGCGAGACTAATCCCACCCCTGTCATTCATGCGAATGATACGCCGGCACTGCCGGTGCCGGCGACAGTTGCCGAGGCCAGCGAAGAGCTTGTGCAAGAACCGGATCCCGCGCCTGTCGCGGAGGAACCCGAAGCGATCGTCGACGAGCAACCGGAGCCGGTAGCGGACGCCGCGGTAAGTGCCGTCGAAGTTGTGGAGCAGGAAGACCCCGACGCAGTGGGGCCTGCATTGAACCTTACGGACTGGTCGACATTGCCACCCGCCAATCTCGTGGTTCCATTGTCGCTGGAGTCGCCCGATCCAGAGCCGAACTACGTGATTCTGCGTGAGGATACGCCGGAAACGATTATCGATTTTGTGCGCGACGGGGATATCACGCAGCCATTGACATTAAGGCTTGAAGAGTCGGGCTTCTCGGGCAATCGTTCGCCATGGAGTGCCGGGCAGTTTGCGATGTCGAATTCCGGGGTCATACATTTCCCGGTTGGAGAGAAGCGGGCTCGGCTTGGCTTCAGGATGGCGCCCGACTCCTACCGCGAGCCGGACCAGGTTTCACGTCTGCGTATTCGCCTTATCGATGACGCCACGAGTGTCGCCGGTCGCCTCGACGTTGAGCTCCAGGATGATGACCAACGTTCGTTCGAATCGAACCTGCCGATCGATACAATCGCGTTTGCAACTGACTCGGTCACTGTCGACGAATCAGAACCGGCGTTTCAGGTGGACCTCGTTCGCTACAACGCGGGTGGCGGGCCGCTCGAAGTTGCCGTAACCGTCAGTGACATCATGGCCACCGATGGCGAGGATTACTTCGCGCCAGGAGCCAGTACTGTTTCGTTTGCCCCGCGGCAGCGCACAGCCCGGGTTCTGATTCCGCTGGTGCAGGATTCGATGCTTGAGGGCAACGAAACCTTCGTACTTGAACTCAGCGGTGACCCGAATCTCTCGCTCAGGGGCGCCTACCAGCGGCTGTTGGTAACAATTCGCGACGACGAAGCACAAAGCCCCTGATTCCTTTGCTAGACTGCCGCTCCGGCCCTGTTGGGGTTTAGAGAAGACCGGAGCAAGACCCGAGATGGACGAAAAAGAACTGCGACGCTATTCACGCGTCGTCGTCGATGGTGATGAGCAGGCACCGAGCCGCGCAATGTTGCGCGCTGTCGGATTCGAGGAAGAAGATTTCAGTCGGCCGCAGATCGGGGTGGCGTCTACCTGGAGCATGGTTACGCCATGCAACATGCATATCAACGAGCTTGCCGAAAATGCTCGCAAGGGTGCTGATGCGGCGGGTGGCAAAGGCGTCATCTTTAATACCATCAGTGTGTCCGACGGAATTTCCATGGGTACTCCCGGCATGCGCTACTCGCTCGTGTCACGGGAGATCATTGCCGACTCCATTGAGGCGGTTGCCGGCGCAGAAGGATTTGATGGCGTAATCGCGATCGGGGGTTGTGACAAGAATATGCCGGCCTGCGTCATGGCGCTTGCACGCATGAATCGGCCGTCCGTTTTCGTCTACGGTGGCACGATCAAACCGGGTGCCAAACGCCGCGACATCGTATCGGTTTTCGAGGCCGTCGGTGCGAAGGCGGCCGGCAAGATTTCGGCAGATGAACTGCTCGAGGTAGAGCAGACAGCGATCCCGGGACCAGGTGCATGCGGCGGTATGTACACGGCAAATACCATGGCCTCCGCCATCGAGGCGCTCGGCATGAGCCTCGCGAACAGCTCGGCCCAGGAAGCAGTTTCGGACGACAAGTTGTCAGACAGCGAGCGCGCCGGCGAAGCCGTAATGAACCTGATTCGCAATGACATCAAGCCGCGCGACATCATGACCAGGAAGGCCTTTGAAAATGCCATCCGGGTCGTTATCGCGCTGGGTGGTTCGACCAATGCAGTTCTGCACTTGCTCGCCATGGCGCGGGAAGCGGAAGTCGAGCTGTCGCTCGATGATTTCACGCGTCTCGGGGCTGCAACCCCGGTCCTTGCCGACGTCCGGCCAAGCGGCAAATACCTGATGTCGGAATTGATCGCGATCGGCGGTATCCAGCCATTGATGAAGCGCATGCTCGACAAGGGCATGCTGCACGGTGACTGCATGACGGTTACCGGCAGAACGCTGGCGGAAAATCTTGAGGACGTAGCCGACTATCCCGAAGGGCAGGACATCGTTTACGACTTCGAGAATCCGATCAAGCCTGACAGTCACCTCGCCGTGCTCTATGGCAACGTCGCTCCAACAGGTGCGGTCGCAAAGATCTCGGGTAAGGAAGGTCTGTCATTCGAAGGGACGGCGCGTGTATTCCATTCCGAAGAGGAAGCCTTGCAGGCGATTCTTGACGGGATCGTGGTTGCGGGTGATGTGATTGTCATCCGCTATGAAGGCCCGAAAGGGGCGCCGGGCATGCGGGAAATGCTGAGCCCGACAGGTGCAATTATGGGTAAGGGCCTCGGCAAGGATGTCGCCCTGATTACCGATGGACGTTTCTCAGGTGGCAGTCATGGCTTCGTCGTCGGGCACGTTACGCCCGAGGCAGCTGTCGGCGGACCAATCGGTCTGATCCGGGATGGCGACCCTATCCGTATCGACGCGGTCGCAAAAGAGATCAACGTAGACGTAAGCGACGAGGAGATGGCGGAGCGCCGCGCAGCCTGGAAACGACCACCGTCACCCGTAAAACAGGGGGTGCTCGCGAAGTATCGGCATGAGGTCTCGTCGGCTTCCGAGGGAGCCGTTACGATCCCTCCGGCCTGGGATACTTGACCTTTCGCCTGCGGTCCGATTTACTGCATTGATGACTTTTACCGACACCCCGTTTATGTGCCAACACATCGATCAGTTCGATGCGAAAAAACACGTAAAACACATGGCGCGCCAGAGGAGCGTGGGTGCGAATGGCAACTGTACCGTCTAGTTAATAAAGCTCGGACATTGTCAACAAACCCGCCGGGTACGTCCTCGCGGGTTTTTTTTTTGCATGTACGTTAGAAGGTTATGAGCAAGGTGGAAGCCCCATTCGAAGACAGCGCCACACTCGGCGCGCCAGAGCCGATTTCAAATTCGCCGTGGGTGGTCATGAAGTTCGGCGGCACCAGCGTTTCGAGTGCTGAAAACTGGGCCGCAATCGCGGAACTGCTCAGGCGACGACTGCAAGACGGGCTCCGCCCGGTCGTCGTGCACTCGGCCCTGAAGGGCGTGTCCAACGCGCTCGAAGGGGTGCTCAACCAGGCCGTCAGCGAGGATCCGGATGAAACGCTGGGCGCTATCCGCGCGCAGCACTACCAGCTTGCCAGCGATCTTGGCATTGACGGTCCGGCGATTCTTGACGAGACCCTGTACGAACTTGAACAGCTTGTCGCCGGTGTCCGCCTTGTCAAGGAGGTCAGTGTTCGTGTTCGAGTAAGAATCATGGCGCTCGGGGAGCTCATGTCGACCCGACTGGGCGCTGCGTATCTCGCGAAATCGGAGATTCCGGCGGAATGGTTTGATGCACGCGACCTGCTTACTTCGCGCTCACGCCAGGGACGTCAGACTGCTAACTCTTACCTCAGTGCCACATGCGACTTTGAACCGGACGCAGAGCTTGTCACAGCGCTTGAGGGAGAAGATCGCGTCGTACTGACACAGGGGTTCATCGCACGCAATCGAAACGGAGAAACCGTGCTGCTGGGCCGCGGGGGGTCGGACACGTCCGCTGCTTATTTCGCGTCCAGGTTGCAGGCACGGCGTCTCGAGATATGGACCGATGTGCCCGGCATGTTCACGGCGGACCCGCGTGTGGTCCCGTCTGCGCGGCTGCTCGTTGCCTTGCACTATGACGAAGCCCAGGAACTCGCGTCCGCCGGAAGCTCGGTGCTGCATCCGCGTTGCCTGACGCCGGTGCGCGAGTACGCGATTCCGCTGTTTATTCGCTCGACAACCAATCCGGAGATTCACGGCACTGTCATCTCATCGGTGACCGAGGAAATCGAGCCGCAGGTCAAAGGCATTTGTAGCCGCAGCAGGATCACGCTGGTCTCGATGGATAGTGTCGGTATGTGGCATGAGGTCGGGTTCCTCGCGAAGGCGTTCGCGATATTTGCCGAGAATGGGGTATCCGTTGATCTCATCTCTACCTCGGAAACCAACGTTACGGTGTCGATCGATACATCAGACGGCATGTTGCCCGACGATGTCGAGGAGTCACTGGTCAATGACCTCGAGAGCCTGTGTCGTGTGCGCGTGATTTCCAATTGCTCGCAAGTCAGTCTTGTCGGGCGAAAGATTCGTACGATCATGCCGCGACTCGCACCAGCGCTTGAGGTGTTCGAGGAGGAACGCATTCACCTGATGTCGCAGGCGGCAAACGACCTGAATCTCAGCTTCGTTGTGGACAAACAGCAGGGCAATCGGCTGGTCAGCAAGCTGCACTCCACGATTATTCGCAAGAAAGGCGGTGACGCCGTCTTCGGGCCGAGTTGGGAGCGATTGTTTGAATCGGCTGAGCCGAGTGCGCGAGCGGCGGACACCTGGTGGATGCAGAAACGTGATGAGTTGCTGCAGGTCGCCGACCAGGAATTGAATGCCTACGTGTACGATCGCGATAGCGTCCGTGAAGCGGCGGAAGGGCTGCTTGCCCTGAATAATGTTGATCGCATCCTCTATGCGGTCAAAGCAAATTTCAACGCGGAACTGCTGAAGACGCTTGAAGCAAGCGGTGTGGATTTTGAGTGCGTTTCACCAGGCGAGGTTGAATGGCTTGAGTCGCTGTTCCCGCAGCTGGACCAGTCGCGAATCCTGTTCACGCCAAATTTCGCACCTCGCGACGAATATGTGTGGGCGCTGCAGCGCGGCCTGCAGGTGACACTGGATAATCTTTATCCGCTGCAGGCGTGGCCGGAAATATTTGCCGGAAAGAAACTGTTCGTGCGTGTCGATCCCGGTCAGGGCCGAGGACATCATGAGCACGTAAAAACGGCAGGTGTGCATTCGAAGTTCGGAGTACCGCGATTTGAGATCGATGAGCTTGCGAGGCTGATTGATGAGGCCGGCGCCGAGGTTATTGGCATTCACGCGCACAGCGGCAGTGGCATCCTCGATCCGAACAACTGGCGCTCGGTGGCCGGCGAGCTGGTGCAGATCGCCGAACGCTTTCCGGCAGTGACTGCAATCGACCTTGGCGGCGGTATCGGCGTACCCGAAAAGCCGGGCGACCGTGCAATCGATCTCGCGCAACTTGACGAAACGCTCGCCGAAATTCGCCAGATGTATCCGCAGTACTCGTTGTGGCTTGAGCCGGGACGCTACCTGGTGGCGCGAGCCGGCGTGTTGCTGACCCGGGTTACCCAGACTAAGGGTAAGGGTGAGATGCGTTACATCGGGGTTGGCACCGGCATGAACTCGCTGATTCGGCCGGCACTTTATGGCTCGTACCATGAGATCGTAAATCTGTCGCGCGCGGATCAGGCTCCCAGTGAAACGGTGACTGTCGTCGGCCCAATCTGTGAGACGGGCGATCGCCTGGGAAGCGATCGCCTGTTGCCTCCGACCGAAGAAGGCGATGTTATCCTGATCGCGAATGCGGGCGCGTACGGCTACGTAATGAGTTCGCACTACAATCGTCGCGAGGTCGCAAAGGAGATCGTCCTGTGAAGCTTTACTGGGCACCACAAACACGTTCACCGAGGCTTTTCTGGATGCTCGAAGAGGCCGGTATTACATACCAGGCCGAGCACGCCGACATTCGGGCGGAGGATCGGCAGGACAGCGACGAGTTCCGTGCTGCCAGCCCAATGGGCAAGGTACCGGCGATCGTGGATGGTGATGTTGCGATGTCCGAGTCCGCCGCTATCTGTATTTATATCGCAGACCGATACTGCAGCGGCACGCTTGCACCGGCGATCGACGCGCCGGACCGGGGTAAATTCCTGTATTGGTCCATGTACACACCGGCTGTCATCGAGCCTGCGATGTCGGAAAAATTCAACGGCGTCGAAGCCAACCGAAGCCGCAGCGGTTGGGGTGACTTCGATACGATGATCCAGGTATGGGATGAAGCACTGGATGGCAAAGAATGGATTCTTGGCGAACAGTTTACTGCCGCGGATGTAATGCTTGGTTCCAGTGCGCTGTTCCTGCGTATGATTGAGATGCTCCCGGCCTCGAAGAACCTGGGGGCCTACGCCGACCGATGTGCGGCACGTCCGGCCTATGCGCGGGCAATGGAGCTTTCTGCCGGCTAGAAGAGAGGGGCTGCAGCGATGCGACTGATATTCCTGTGCATGTTGCTCACGGCGTCGGCCTGTGTGTCGCAAAATCAGAGTTCAGGCGATGAATCCGTGGACCGGAACGCACTGCATACGTTCAGGTGTCCCGATGGCTGGACAGACTGTCATGTCAGTGCGCAGCGGGTGTGCGGCAAACGCGGTTACACGGAGCTCAAGCAGCACTCAGTGGGAGGCGTCGTCAGTACCGGTCGGTTTGAGGACCGGACAAATGACCGCAGCCAGGGTACTGGTATCTACCGCGAAGACGTGCGCCAGGATACCCAGCACCGCGCGCTGACGATTCGCTGCAACTGATCTACGCTTCGTCGCGCTTGTACTTCTCCATGCGGCGCCGATAGAGCATGAGAATTGCGGGTCCGAATGCCATCAGCATAACCGCGATGCCCGTACCGAGACCCAGTGCCGTCAATGTCGGCGCGCAGCAGTCCTGACGGTCGCGCACAATGATGTGGCAGGGCAATACGATCAGCAGCTCCAGGATGCTGCCCGCAAGGAGTACGCGGAGTCGATCTTCGTTGAATCGCCGCAGTACGACATACCAGCCGCTCCATAAGACGAGTACGCACGCCCAGAAAATGTGCACAAACCACCTGTCGCCGCCGTAGCCAAGCGCGTCATCTCCCCAGATCGCGACCAGTACGGACCAGATTGCAAACATCGCGAGCATGGCAACGGCCAGTGCAATACCGGCAAGCGTGGTGCGAACCGGGCGCTGTGCCTTCGGCCGGCGAAAGCCGGTTTCGACATGGCCGAATATGAGCAGCGCAGCCGCAATGGTCAGGAAAAGCAGCCAGCCGCCGGTAACCAGCCACATCTCGTTGCTCCAGAGGTCGGATTGCAGAAGCAGCGCGAGGTCCAAGCCGGTCTCCTGAACGCCTTCCAGGCCCTCCATCAATACCGGCAGTAGCGGGAATACGAGGAAAGCCAGCGCCAGGACGTACAGCAACGTCACGGGAATCCACCAGTGTTTCATGCCAAAGCCCCTCTTTGTTGAGTGGCTAAAGGTTAGCCTTGCTATGGCCGGGTAACCTGATTAAGGGCTGATGATGGCCTGATGAATCTGCCAGGATTCAGGAATGGCGTGTTCGCAGCCGTGCAGCAACATCGCCTAGGCTTACATCCTGGTCTGCCAGAAGCACGATCAGGTGATAAACGAGGTCCGCGGCCTCGTCGATGACTTCGTCTTTGTTTGCTGTTGCGGCCGCGAGTGCCAGCTCAACGCCTTCCTCGCCAACTTTTTGTGCGATTCGCTTGCTGCCGGCAGCAGCCAGGCGGGCCGTGTAGCTTTCGGAGGTCGGGTTCTCCAGGCGGTCGCGGATGATGGCTTCGAGTTCACCGAAGAAATGAATGTCAGAAATGTTCACGGCTCTTTCCTCATGGTCTGACCGCGATGTTTTCACGGTACAGGAAGGTCTTTAAATCACCGATCGGGATCTCGGCGCTGTGAAAGACGCTTGCGGCGAGCGCACCGTCCACACTCGCACGTTCGAATACGTCGGCAAAGTGCTGCATTTCCCCGGCACCGCCCGACGCGATCAGCGGAACGGTGCATTCCTCGCGCACCATCGCCAGCTGGTCACAGTCGTAGCCCTTGCGAACACCGTCCTGGTTCATACAGTTAAGTACGATTTCTCCGGCGCCGCGATCCTGCACCTCGCGCACCCAGTCAACTGTACGGCGTTCAGCAGCGCTGGTCTTGTCCGGATCTCCGGTATTCTGATAGACCATGTACTCGTCGGTCTCCTGGCGGCTGTCGATGCCCACGACGACGCACTGCGAGCCGAAGCGGCGGGCGAGCGTGCCAATTAGTTCGGGGTTGGCGAGAGCAGGGGAGTTTATGGAGATTTTGTCGGCGCCCTTGTTGAGCACCTCCTCAGCATCGGCAGTGGAACGGATTCCGCCGGCCACACAGAATGGAATGTCGATGACCTCGGCCACACCTGTGACCCAGCTGCGGTCGACTGTACGGCCGTCCGGGCTGGCAGTAATGTCGTAGAACACGAGCTCGTCAGCGCCTTCCTCGCTGTAACGCGCGGCAAGCTCAAGAATGTCTCCGACAACACGGTGATTGCGAAACTGGACGCCTTTTACGACAACGCCGTCACGAACGTCGAGACACGGAATTATGCGTTTTGCCGGAATGACGCCACCTCCGCTTCGGTGATTTCGCCGTCCAGTAGTGCACGCCCTGTAATTGCCGCTGGCAGCCCACGTGCGCGCAGAGTTTCCAGGTCACCAATGTTGCGGACGCCGCCGGAAGCCTGCAGTTCGAGGTCCGGGTAATGCGAAAGGATTTCCGCGTAAAGGTCGACATTCGGACCAGTCATCGCGCCGTCACGTGCGACATCGGTGCAGAGCACGTGGCGGGCATTGCCATACGCGTCCAGGCAGTCCCAGAGCGACACACCCGAGTCCTCGGTCCAGCCATGGGTAGTCAGCATTGGTGTCCCGTCATCGGCGAGCTTGATGTCCAGCGCCAGGACTATGGAGTTTGCACCGAATTCCCGCAGCCAGTCCTGCACTGTCGGTATGTCATTAATCGCAACACTGCCCACGACGCAGCGACTTACGCCGTTCGCAAGCCACCGTTCCACGTCGTCCCGGTGACGGATGCCACCGCCAAGCTGCACAACCAGACCCGAGTGACGTGCGATCTCCGCGACGATGCTCTCATTCTGCTGCGAGCCGGTGCGCGCACCATCGAGATCGACGATATGCAGATCGGATACCTCCAGTGCCGAGAAGCGTCGGCCAACCGCAGCAGGATCGGTGCTGTACTCAGTCGTCCTTTCAAAATCACCTTTGAACAGGCGTACGCAGTTGCCATCTTTCAGGTCGATGGCCGGGATGATTCTCATGACGTTCCCGAGACGAAATTCTGCAAGAGTCGGGCGCCCGTTTTCGATGAGCGCTCCGGATGAAACTGGGCGGCAATGAAGTTGTTGTGCGCGGCGATAGCGGAGAAGGGCTCCGCGTGTTCGGCCGTCGCTATTGTCGTATCACCTGCTGGCAGGGCGTAGCTGTGTACGTAGTAGAAATAGCTGTTGCCATCAAGCCCCTTGAGTATCGGATGCTCAGCGACCGGTATAGTGCGGCACCAACCCATATTCGGTACCGGGCGCCTGACAGAGGCTGGCAATTTCTTCGCGACTCCCGGCATTACGCCGAGGCATTCGACGTCTTCCTCTTCCGAGCCATCGAACATCAATTGCATGCCGAGGCAGATCCCGAGAACCGGTTGTGTGAGCGCACGAATGACATCGATCAGCCCGGCATCCCTGAGACGCTGCATGGCATCGCGGGCGGCGCCAACGCCGGGCAGCAGTACACGGTCCGCGCCCCGGATGACATCAGCGTCGGAGGTCAGCTGCGACGACACACCGAGCCGGTCGAAGGCATAACGAACGGACGCAATGTTTGCGCCGCCGCTGTCGATGATGGCTACATCGGTCATCTCGCAAGCGTCCCCTTGGTGGATGGCAGTTCGGTGCCGGATTTTGCGATGGCCTGTCGCAGGCTGCGTCCGACCCCTTTGAAGCATGCTTCGACCATGTGGTGTGTGTTTTCACCGGAGACGTCGATATGCAGTGCAGCACCCAGTGATTCGGAGAGAGAACGGAAGAAGTGTTCCACCATTTCGGTCGACATTTCGCCCACATTGTCGCGCGGAAACTCGGCGCTGAATCGAAAAGCGGCACGGCCGGACAGGTCGAGCGCAACTTTCGCTTCGCTTTCATCCATGGGCAAAAGGAAGCCATATCGACCAATTCCAAACTTGTTGCCGAGCGCCTCCCGCAGCACCGTACCCAATGTGATGGCGACATCTTCGACGGTGTGATGTTCGTCCACGTGCAGGTCGCCATCGCAGCTGAGCCGCAGGGAGAACCCGCCGTGTTTCGCAATCTGCTCGAGCATATGGTCGAAGAAACCGATCCCCGTTGTTATATCTGCGTTGCCAGGTGCGTCCAGGTTCACGCTGGCCGATATGCGAGTCTCATTCGTGTTCCGCTCAGTGGTTGCGACTCTATCCGAGTAACACAGTAACTCGACGATCGCCGGCCAGCTTAGTGCCGCGGCGTCGTCTGTGTTTACGAGGATGCCGCGTACGCCGATCCGCTGCGCAAGCTCGATATCGGTCTGCCGATCCCCGATCACCGCGGAGTTACCGAGATCGATATCGGTTGCTGCGAGGAACCTGGTCAGCAGGCCGGTTCTCGGCTTCCGGCATTCGCAGTTATCTGCCGGCATGTGCGGGCAGATAAAAACATCATCGAATTCGATGCCCTGACTACTGAACAGGCTCAAAGTCAGTTCATGCGGGCCGTCAAAATCGGCTTGCGGGAATGAATCGGTGCCAAGTCCATCCTGGTTGCTGACCATGACGAAGCGGTACCCGTAGCTGGCAAGTTCGAGCAGGGCCGGAATGACGCCCGGTACCAGTCGGACTTTCTCAACGGCATCGACCTGGAAATCATCAGGCTCCTCGATCAGGGTGCCGTCCCTGTCGATGAACAGAATTCTTTGGCTCACTTGGCCTCACCTTCAAGCTTCTGCAGAACACGGAGCAAAGCGGTATTTTCGTCATTGCTGCCAACCGTGATGCGGATGCAGCCCGGTAATTCAGACGAGAAGTCTCGCAGCAGTACGCGTTCTTCGCGACAACGCTGCATTACCGCAGCAGGATTGGTAACGCGAACGAGAAAGAAATTCGCCTCGCTCGGCCAGACTTTCTCGACATAGCCAAGGCCAGCTATCGCCGCTGCAAGGCGATCACGCTCGACGATAACTTGCGCTACTGCGCCCTCAGCGAGCGTCAGCTGCTCATCGCTGAGTGCATCCTCGACACACTCCACCACCGGAGTTGCGAGCGCGTAGGGCGCCTGTACGGCATTTAGCAGGCGAATGACTTCTGCCCTGCCAATCACTGCGCCGCAGCGCGCGCCGGCGAAGCCGAGTGCCTTTGACAATGTGCGCAGGATCAAGAGGTTCGGAAACTCTGCCAGCAGGTCCGCAACTGAGCCCTGCCGGCCAAACTCGACATAGGCTTCATCAACGACGATGGCAGACTCACTCATTCGGCCATTAAGCAGTTCGAGGAGCTGTTCGCGGGGCAGTGGCGTACCTGTCGGGTTGTTGGGCGAGCAGACGAATACAACCTTGGTTGCCTCATCGCAGGCTTCCAGCAGTGTGCTCGTGTCGATCGCGAAGTCGTCATCGGCACGCGTTGCCACTTCGACAATGCGCGCACCCTGAACTTTCGCGTAGTGCCGGTACATAGAGAACGACGGCGCCGGAATTACGATCGAATCTTTGCCCGCCTCGCAGAACGTACGTACAACAAGATCGATAGCCTCACTGGAGCCACGCGTCACGAGCAGTTCATCTGCTTCGCATCCGAACCGGGTCGCAAGCTTCGACTGCAGCTCTGCAGGTCGTACTTCCGGGTAACGGTTCAGCGGCCGACGGAAATTGCCGATCGGGCTGGCAAGTGGCGACTCGTTGGCATTTAGCCGAATCGTATCGTCGACTTGTGCGGCCGCCTCGTAGGCGTGAAGTGACCGGATCCCCTCACGGGCCAGTGAAACAATACTCATTTTGCAGTCCCCAGCCGCCTGGTAACGGCGGCGGCATGGGCGTCGAGTCCCTCCAGTCCGGCGAGCGTCACTACAGCCTGACCGAGGTTCTCAAGACCTTCACGTGAAAGCTCCTGGATCGTCATCTGGCGCAGGAACTGATCGACACCGAGTCCACTGTAGGTGCGCGCAAAGCCGTAAGTGGGCAGCACGTGGTTAGTCCCGCTGCAGTAGTCACCGACAGACTCCGGCGTCCATGGGCCGACGAATACCGAGCCCGCGTTGCGAATCTGCGGCAACAGCGAGCGCGGATTCTCGGTCTGCAGGATCAGGTGCTCGGGGGCATAGGCATTGCTGACTTCGACTGCTGTGCCCAGGTCGGGGACGACGATAATGCGCGATGCTGCAATCGACTTCGCTACTGTTTCGGCGCGACTCAATTGCGGCATTTGCTTGCCGACTTCGCGTTTGACCGCTTCGGCCATGCCGGCATCCGTCGTTACGAATAACACCTGGGAGTCGGCTCCGTGCTCAGCCTGCGAGAGCAGGTCGGCGGCAACAAACTCCGGGGATGCCGATGAGTCGCCGATGACAAGCACTTCTGAAGGCCCGGCCGGCATATCGATAGCGGCGCCGTCGGGATCTGTGCTGACCAGTGACTTCGCGGCGGTTACCCATGCATTGCCCGGGCCGAAGATTTTCGCGACTTTTGGAATGGTCGCGGTTCCGTAGGCCAGGGCAGCGATTGCCTGCGCACCGCCAACCTTGAACACATCACTGACGCCGGCGCGACGTGCGGCAACCAGCACGGCCGGGTCGGCCGTGCCATCCGGACGTGGCGGAGTGCACAACACGCGCAGTGGGCAGGCCGCAATTGCCGCCGGCACGCACAGCATGATCGCGGCCGACGGCAGCGGGGCGGTTCCCGCCGGTACATACAGGCCTACGGCTTCGATAGGGTGAGAAACCCGCTCGCAGCCCACGCCTGGCATGGTTTCGATTTTGTAAGGTTGCGGCAGTTGCTGTTCGTGAAATCGACGTACGTTGGCAATCGCGAGGTCTATCGCGGCCAGTGCAGCATCCCCCAGTTCGGCTTCCGCTTTTTCAAACTCAGCGTCAGAGACACGAAAATCGCAGACATCGGCACCGTCGAGCCTCGCAGTAAGACTGCGAAGCGCGGCATCTCCGGCGTCTCGAACGCTGCCGACGATCTCCCTGACCTGTTCTCGTATAGCGGCGTTGTCCCTGACCGCAGGGCGTGCCAGTACCTCTCGCTGATCGGCCGTTTCGAGATCGCTCCAGTTGCAGGTGGCAATCGTCATGCGAGCATTTTCTCAACCGGGAGAACCAGCAGTGAGCTGGCCCCGGCCGCCTTGAGATTCTCAAGCGTTTCCCAGAACACGTTTTCCCGGCACACGGCGTGAATGGCAACCTTGTCGTCGCTGCCCTCGAGCGGCATTACCGTCGGCGCTTCCGATCCTGGCAGCAGACCGCGAATTTCGGCAAGAGCAGAGCGGGGCGCGTGCAGCATGATGTACTTGCTGTCATGCACCTTCAGCACACCGTCCAGGCGCTGCAGGATCTTGTCCACCAGCGCCTGTTTCTCGTCAGCGAGCGGCTTCAGGGTCTGAATTACTACAGCTTCGCTTTCGAGCAGCACGTCGAGTTCGCGCAGGCCATTGGCTTTCAGGGTGCCGCCGGTAGAGACGAGATCGCAAATAAAGTCGGCGCGGCCCAGTTTCGGGGCAATTTCCACCGCGCCCGAGAAGTAAACAGGCTCCGCATCAATTTCATTTCGTGTTAAGTAGTCTGTTAAGAGTCCCACGTAACTTGTTGCAATTTTAGTGTTTTTCAAGGACTCCGGTCCGCCATACTCGAACTCGTCGGGACCTGCAATCGAAAGACGGCAGTGGCCGAACTCAAGTTCGAAGATTTGCTTGAACAGCGTCTCGCGACCTTCCTGCAAGCGCTTCAGGCGCTTTTCTTCCACGACGTTCAGGCCGACGATGCCAAGATCACACACATCATCACTGACGAGGCCCGGAATGTCGTCGTCGCGGACCAGCAGCAGGTCAATCGGCATGTTTTCGCCGTAACAGATCAATTGGTCCTTGCTCTTGGTCACCTTGAGCCCACAACGCTCGAGCAGGTCGATCGAGTGGTCGGTTAGACGGCCGGATTTTTGCACCGCAATCTTGATGCGCTGCTCGGAGGTATCCATTGGGGTTTCCTTAATGGGAGGCTTGTTCGGGATGCAGGTGCTCAAATGCGGCTTCGTAGCCACCTGCGCCATCGGCGAGGAATCGCGCAACCCGGCCGATTGTGGTGACGCTGACGCCTGTAATGTCATGAATTTTGCGGTAGGGCAGCCCCTTCTTGAGGCATTCAACGACCTGCCAGCGATCGACCAACGCCTGCAGCTCGGCTGGCGTACACAGGTCCAGTAGGAACTTGCGGCATTCCTCCACGCTCTTGAGGCTGTGAAGGGCTTCGCACAGAGCGGTTTCCGCACGCCGGATGTAGGCCTGGGACTGGTCTCGTTCGGGCTTCATAGTTGTATCAATGTATTAACGCGCTAGTACGCTAATACAAGGTTGACGGGATTGCAACCGGAAAATGCCGGTTTCGGCCGAAACTACTTAATTTGCGGTAAGTCCTTGACCGCGGGAGCAGGAGCGGCCTAGAATTCGCGAAACTCATCGAGACCGGTCGAGGGATAGGCCCGACGACGCCGGGGCAACCAGCGGAGCTAACCACTCCGAAAAGGTGCCAACTCCTGCGATACCAGCTGGTATCGAAAGATGAGGGTTACTGCAGCGCGGCATTTGTGGCGATGGGCAGAACAACCCCTCCCTTGCGGGCTTCGCAGGGTTCCGATGAGAAGTTTTATGGAACCATAGCGGAGACCGAAAATGACTTCCTCGCCCAGCAAAGCCACTAGCGCCGTACGTGCGTCTATCGAATCCGATACGCAGCACGGAGCCGTCGTACCGCCTTTGCACCTGAGCTCCAACTACACGTTTGCCGGTTTCGGTGAGCCTCGCCAGTATGACTACACGCGTTCGGGGAACCCGACTCGTGATGCCCTGGCCGATGCACTCACGGAACTTGAAGGCGGAGCAGGTGCTGTTGTCACGGCATCGGGTATGGGCGCACTGACGCTCTTGACGCAGTTCCTGTCGCCCGGCGACACGATCATTGCCCCACACGACTGCTACGGTGGCACCTACCGCCTGTTCGAACAGCAGTCTCTGAAGGGGCTGTTTGACGTCCGCTTCGTCAACCAGACCGATCTCGACACGCTGCGCACTGTCTGCACCCAGGTGAAGCCGAAAATTATCCTGACGGAAACACCATCGAACCCGGTCCTGCGAATCTCTGATCTGTCGGCAATTCGCGAGATCGCGGACGATTGCGGCGCACTGTTTGCGGTCGACAACACTTTCTTGTCGCCGGCTCTGCAGAACCCGATCGAGTTTGGCGCGGACCTCGTCATTCACTCCACGACCAAGTACATCAATGGCCACAGCGACGTCGTCGGTGGCGCGGTCATCGCGGCTACCGAAGAACTGGCCGACGATTGCCGCTACTGGGCGAACGTGATCGGCATTACCGGCGCACCGTTTGACAGCTTCATGACGCTGCGTGGCATTCGTACACTGATCCCGCGTATCAAACAGCACGAAGAGTCGGCGACGCTGGTTGCTAACGTACTCAATGATCACGAACAGGTTAGCAAGGTTTACTATCCGGGCCTTGAAAGCCACGAAGGCCACGATCTTGCGCAGAAACAGCAGCGCGGCTTTGGCGGCATGGTCAGCTTCGAGATTGAGGGCGGCGAGGCGGCAGTTCGTGCATTCGTTGAAAACCTGCAGTATTTCTCGCTCGCGGAGTCATTGGGCGGCGTTGAAAGCCTGGTCTGCCACCCGGCATCGATGACGCATGCGCCGGTATCCGAGGAGCGCAAAGCGGCTGCAGGCGTTACGCCCACGCTGATTCGTCTGTCTGTTGGGCTGGAGAGCGCGGAAGATCTTGTTGCAGATCTGTTGCAAGCCTTTGAGAGGGCAGCGCACGCACCGCAGCTCGAAGCGGTTATAGCCAAGGCCTGTTAAGCGGAGAGCAATGTGAGTCTTCCCGGTTACCTGCAGCAACACGTTTCGGAAGCGACCCGGTACCTGAATGTGCCGGGAGAATTCCGGCTGGAGAGCGGGGATGTTCTGCAGGACGTTCGGATTGCCTACCAGACCTGGGGCGACCGGCAGCATGCGACAAGTCGCGCGATCCTTATTTGCCATGCCCTGACAGGCTCTGCAGATGTCGACGCCTGGTGGCCCGGCATCATCGGTGAGGGCGGTGCATTTAATCCTGAGCAGGATTTCGTCGTGTGCGCCAATATCCTCGGCAGCTGTTACGGAACAACCGGGCCGGTCAGCCTGAAGCCGGGCAGCGAGGAGCGCTACCGGGCCGATTTCCCCCAGGTAACTATCGGCGATATGGTTGAACTGCAGCGTATGCTGCTTGACGAACTCGGCGTCGACAGGATCGAAGTGGTCACAGGCCCGTCGCTGGGCGGCATGCAGGCTCTTGAATGGGCGATTCGATATCCGGAGCGTGTTGGCGCAGTAGTGCCAATTGGGGTCGGTGGCAGGCACTCGGCCTGGTGCATTGGTGTCAGCGAAGCACAGCGTGCGGCAATTGCCGCAGATCCGAACTGGAAGGACGGCTATTACAGCGACGACGCGCTACCCGAAGCCGGGCTTGCGGCTGCACGCATGATGGCCGTCTGTACGTATCGCAGCTGGCAGAGTTTCGACGAACGCTTTGCCCGTGATCGGCGCACACCTGACCAGTTCCAGGTGCAGTCCTACCTCCGCCACCAGGGAGAAAAATTCAACGAACGTTTCGATGCCAACACCTACGTCACGCTCACGCACGCGATGCATTCGCATGACCTTGCGAGAGGCAGGGGCGAATACCCGGACGTACTCAGCAGGATTGAGCAGCCGGCGCTCGTTGTTTCAGTCAGTACGGATACGCTGTACCCGCCGCAGGAGCAGCAGGTACTCGCGCAACATATGCCGAATGCGCGTTACGAGGTGCTGGGCTCGGCGCATGGTCACGATGGCTTCCTGATCGAAACACAGCAGCTTGCACGACTGATTCGAGGCTTCCGTTCCCGCTGTGAAACGGCGAGCGAACTCCGCCTGGTCAGTTCAGGCAGCGAATAATCTCGCTGGTCATCTCGGCGGTTGAGATGGCCGTTTGACCATCCGAAGCAATGTCCGCGGTACGCGCGCCACTCGCAATTGCAGCCGCAATTGCGCTCTCGACGGCCGCCGCCTCGTTCTCAAGACCAAGGCTGTGACGTAACAGCATCGCCGCACTGGCGATAGCGGCACACGGGTTCGCAATTCCTTTCCCCGCGATGTCCGGGGCAGAACCATGAATTGGCTCGTACAGACCGGCCTTGCCATCGCCGAGCGATGCCGAGGGCAGCATGCCCATTGAGCCTGCCAGCATCGAAGCTTCGTCTGTCAGGATGTCGCCAAACATGTTCTCGGTGACGATCACGTCGAAATCGGACGGGCGGCTGAGCAGGTGCATCGCCGCTGCATCGACAAGCAGGGTCTCAAGTTCGATGTCGGCAAACTCTTTGGCCATGACGCGATCCGTCGTGTCGCGCCACAGGCGCGAAGTCTCCAGTACATTGGCTTTGTCTACCGAACAGAGCTTGCCGCGACGTCCGGCCGCAAGGCGGGCCGCGACGCGCACAATACGCTCGATTTCCGGCACCGTGTACTCACACAGGTCGCTTGCCGAATCGTCGGTGCGAGTTTTCTTGCCGAAGTAGATACCGCCGGTCAGCTCGCGGATGACCAGCATGTCGACGCCATCCAGGATGTCGCGGCGCAACGGGGAAGCACCAGCGAGTTCGTCATAGATGCGAACCGGACGGATGTTGGCGTAGACGCCCAGCAGTGAGCGAATTTTCAGCAGTCCCTGCTCAGGTCGTACCGGCGCATTCGGGTCGGACCACTTGGGCCCCCCGACGGCTCCAAGAAAGACCGCGTCGGCTGCCTTGCATGCATTTACCGTGGCTTCAGGCAGCGGGTCGCCGGTCGCATCAATGGCGGCTCCGCCGATCAGCGCTTCGTGGTACTCAAACGTATGACCGTATTTCGCAGCGACCGCATCGAGAACCTCGCGCGCCGCCGTTGTAACGTCCGGGCCGATTCCGTCGCCGGGAAGCAGTGTAATTACGGCTGCCATGAACGCTGCTCCTCGAAGTTCGCGATGGCGTCGGCCTGTTGTCGCAGGAAGCCGAGCTGGTCGATACCATTCAGCAGGCAATAACGGGCGAAGCCATCAATCGGGAAAGTGACTGTTTTGCCGTCAGGCAGGGTGATCGTCGAAGCCTCGACGTCGATCGTGACTTTGGCACCGGGGTTTTCCAGCAACCACTGGTGCGTTTCTTCGTCGACAACGATCGCAACCAGCCCGTTCTTCAGCGAGTTGTTTCGAAAAATGTCCGCAATCTCGGTCGAGATAACGGCTTCAATGCCATAGTCGAGCAGGGCCCACGGCGCGTGCTCGCGCGAAGAACCACAGCCGAAGTTATTCCCGGCGACCAGGATATTGCAGCCTTTCGATTCCGGTTTGTTGAGCTCAAATTCCGGCTTCTCGCTCCCGTCGCCGTTGTAACGAAGATCGTAGAAAGCGTTCTTGCCGAGACCCTCCCGCGACGTTGTGGTCAGGAAGCGAGCAGCGATGATCTGGTCGGTGTCGATGTCCTTCGTCGGCAGAACGACCGTGCGCGACGTAATACTCTTCACAGGGTTCATGCGTATTCCCTCGGGTCTGCAACATGTCCGGCAACCGCTGAAGCGGCCGCTGTGGCCGGGCTTGCAAGGACGGTGCGAGCGCCTACGCCCTGGCGACCTTCGAAGTTCCTGTTGCTGGTCGAAACGCTGAGCTGCCCCGGCTGCGCGATATCGCCATTCATTCCGATGCACATCGAGCATCCGGCTTCACGCCATTCGGCACCCGCCGCAACGATAACCTTGTCGAGGCCGCGAGCTTCCGCTTCGGCCTTGACGAGTTCCGAGCCAGGCACGACGAGCATTCGTACACCGTTCGCCACTTTGCGCCCCTTAAGCACGCGCGCCGCTTCTTCGATGTCCGAAATACGGCCGTTCGTGCAGCTGCCGACAAAAACGACGTCTACCGAATTCTCGGTCATCGGTTTGCCGGATTCGATCTGCATGTAGTCGAGTGCCTTGCGGAAGCTGGCGTCGTTGCCTGCAGGTACCGGCTCGCCAATACCGACGACCATGCCGGGATTTGTGCCGAAGGTGACCATCGGTGTCAGCTCGGAGGCATCCAGGGTCACGGACTTGTCGAATTCAGCGCCTTCGTCAGTACGCAATGTCTTCCAACGCGACACCGCTGCATCCCAATCGGCATCCTGTGGGGCTCGCTCGCGCCCGTGCAGGTACTCGAACGTGGTGTCATCAGGAGCAATCATGCCGGCGCGTGCGCCGCCTTCAATCGACATGTTGCAGATTGTCATGCGTGCTTCCATGTCGAGCGCCTTGATTGCATCGCCGCGATATTCGATAACGTGGCCCGTTCCGCCGTCGACGCCGATCTTGCCGATTACCGCGAGAATGACGTCTTTTGCTGTCACGCCGGCTGGAAGCTTGCCATCGACATTAACAGCCAATGTTTTCGGCTTGCGCTGCAGCAGGCATTGCGTCGCCAGCACATGTCCAACCTCGGTCGTGCCGATCCCGAAGGCGAGGGCGCCAAACGCTCCGTGCGTACTCGAATGGCTGTCGCCGCAAACGATCGTCTTGCCGGGCTGCGTTGCGCCAAGCTCTGGCCCAATGACATGCACGATGCCGCGCTTGCCGCTGCCGTAACCGAGCAGGTCCAGGCCAAAGTCCTCGCAGTTTTGTTCCATCTGGCGCACCTGGTTCGCAGCGCCTTCGCCTGCAACCAGCAGGTCCTTGAACGTAGACACTGGCGTGGTCGGTGTTGAATGGTCGAGTGTTGGCAGTGTCAGGTCGGGGCGACGGACGGGAAGGTCGTTGGCGCGCAGAACCGAGAACGCCTGTGGCGTCGTAACCTCGTGCACGATGTGCAGGTCGATATAAAGGACTGCCGGGGTGTCAGCTGTCTCCTCAACAACGATATGGTCAGCCCAGACCTTTTCAAATAGGGTCGTTTGATTGCTCACGAGAGCTCCGAAATCTGAATAAAACTAGATAGTTGCGTGAGTCGACTGGGTCGAGTCTTCAGGGTTTTCGCCGCGTGCGCGACGACGCAGGATACGGTTCATTACCTCAAGACAGGCCCGGCAGCCGGCTTCGACGATGTCTACACTTGCGCCACGACCGCGGAAGCTCTGTCCGTCGATCTCGACGGTCACCGTTACCTCGCCCTGGGCGTCCTCACCGATAGATGCACTGTGCAGTTCGAAATTGCGCAACACCATCTCGACACCGGTCGCTTTTTCGAGCGCCAGGAACGCGGCAGCGACCGGCCCGTCTCCGTGCGCGGATTCGGATACGACGTCACCGCTCTCGTCGATCAGGTTCACGGTAGCCGTCGCCGGCTCGTCTGTATGCGTCTGCACTTCGAGCGCCTTAAGCGTGAACGGCCCGGACGAAGCGCCACCCGCGTTCAGGATCAGCGCCTCGATATCGCCGTCGTAGACGTCCTTTTTCTTGTCGGCGAGTTTCTTGAACTCCTGGAATGCCCGATTGGTCTCGAACTCGTCCAGCTCGAAGCCGAGCTCCGCAACCCTGTCGCGGAAAGCGTGGCGACCGCTGTGTTTGCCGAGTACCAGATTTGATTTGGATATACCGACGTCTTCAGGGCGCATGATTTCGTAGGTCGAGGCGTGCTGAAGCATGCCGTGCTGGTGGATGCCGGCTTCATGGGCAAACGCGTTTTCCCCGACGATGGCTTTGTTGCGCGGCGGATGCATGCCCGTAATGTTGGATACGAGACGCGATGTCGGATACAGGCGCGTGGTATCGATGCCGGTCTCGAGATCGAAAAACTCCGCGCGTGTTTTTATGGCCATCACCGCTTCCTCGAGCGAGCAGTTGCCTGCGCGTTCCCCGATACCATTGATCGTGCACTCGATCTGGCGCGCGCCTGCGCCGACGGCAGCGAGGCTGTTCGCCACCGCCATTCCAAGATCATTATGGCAATGGACGGAGAGCGTGATGTCGTTGATGTTCGGGACGTTGTCCTTCAGGTAGCAGAACAGACGGTCAAACTCGGCTGGCACTGTGTAGCCAACGGTATCCGGAATATTGACAGTTGTTGCACCCGCCTCAATCGCCGCGGTAACCACCTCCGCAAGATAGGCAAGTTCCGTGCGCGAGGCATCCTCGGGCGAAAACTCAACGTCATCAACGAGTTCGCGAGCCATCCTGATTGCGCCCACTGCGCTCTTGATGATCTCTTCCTTGGCCATCTTGAGCTTGTGCTCGCGGTGAATCGCGCTGGTAGCGACAAACACATGGATTCGATGCCGATCAGCATGCTTCACGGCATCGTAGACCTTCTGAATGTCCTCTGGGTTGCAGCGCGCAAGGCCACAGATGACAGGACCGAAATTGCGCTCGGCAATGGTCTTTACCGACTCAAAATCACCCGGAGAAGCGGCCGGAAATCCGGCCTCGATGATGTCGACATTCAGCTCAGATAGCGCTTTTGCAACACGTAGCTTTTCGCTGAGCGTCATGCTGCAGCCCGGGGCCTGCTCACCGTCTCTTAACGTCGTGTCAAAAATGCGTACCTGGTTTGTGGACATCGTTTCTCCTCCGTTCTCGTCCGTCAGTTATTGCTTATTCAGTCAGCCAGTCCATGCGCCCGCGCAGTTTGCGGCCCACTTCTTCGATCGGGTGATCGAGATCGGCCTGCATTTTGGCCTTGAACTCCGGCATACCGTTTTCATTTTCCTCGACCCAGCGCTTTGCGAAGGTGCCGTCCTGGATCTCGGTCAGTACATCCTTCATTGCTGCGCGAGAGGCCTCATCGACAACACGCGGACCCGTGATCAGGTCACCCCAGGCCGCTGTGTCGCTGATGAACTTGTGCATCTTGGCCAGCCCGCCTTCGTGCAGCAGGTCGACGATCAGTTTCAGTTCATGCATGACCTCGTAGTAGGCAACCTCTGGCTGGTAGCCGGCTTCAACGAGCGTTTCAAAGCCTGCAACGATCAGCTCGGTCGCGCCGCCACACAGGACTGCCTGCTCACCGAACAGGTCTGTTTCGGTTTCTTCGGCGAAGGTCGTTTCGATAACGCCCGCGCGCGCGCCGCCGATACCGGCCGAGTAAGCCAGCGCAACCTGCAGCGCGTTACCGGTTGCGTCCTGATGGACTGCGACGAGGCAGGGCACACCATGGCCTTCTTCATACTGGCGGCGCACCAGGCCACCAGGGCCTTTGGGTGCGATCAGGGCAACGTCGAGATCGGCGCGCGGCTCAACCTGGTTGAAGTGGATGGCGAAACCGTGCGCAAACAGCAGCAGCGCACCCTGTTCAATGTCCTCGACCACCGACTGGTACAGGGCTTTCTGCACCATATCTGGCGTCAGGAACATGACAACGGCCGCATCTTTCACAGCCTCGTTCGGAGCCTGTACGGTCAGGCCGTCGGCTTCGGCCTTGGGCCAGCTGCCGCCGTCCGGGCGCAGACCAACTACGACGTTAAAGCCGGAATCCTTCAGATTCAGGGCGTGGGCGCGGCCCTGGCTGCCATAGCCAAGTATCGCGACCTTCTTGTCGATAAGGCAGGACGTATCAACGTCACTTTCCGAGTACATCTTCATGGTGGTTCCTCAAACGCTAAAGCTACAAAACAAAAAAAACCCCACAGTCCGTTGGGATGCGGGGTTTACGTTGTCCGGTTGACGGTTACGCGCTACCCGCTTTGCCTCCCAAGGAGAAGCAGCACGAGGTCAAGCACGAGAAGGGCAGTGGCCCGGCCGTATGTGTGCGTGGTCGTCATAGCGCCGAATACTGTTGGATGAAAAAAACGATGTCAACAACTGATTATTCAGTTACGACTGATACTAAAGAAGAAGCATAAAGAACATTTCTTAACACACTAAAATTAAAGTGATTAGTTGAAGTCTGAGCCGGCTTGTCCGGATACCTTATATATGGCCCCCAAAATGTAATCCCGAAAATACGCGAAACCCTTACGCCGAAAACACGATCAAACGATGCGCGATTTAGCATTTTATGGCCGTCCGGAAACACTATCGCGCGCGTTTTACCATCCCGAATTGCGGGGCTGGCGATATTGAAACCATGTGTTATTCTTGGCGCAAGTTTGTGGGGGCCTTGATAACTAAAGGACAGATAAGCGGGGAAACTCAGGCGGGAACCTGAGGTAGCCGACATCAGAGAAGAGATAAGGGGTTCCAAAATTTCATCGCCGCGCGGCGTAGGTGGAGAGGGCCGCGTGCGCAATTGGGGACGTATTCTGCGTCTCCGGATTTCATTTGTGCATGTATTCAACGGATACGTTGCATCCCTCTCCATAACTGTTAACAAGAAACACGACCTTTAAGGAGCGTTCATGAAACGGTGCATTAACAGCAGTCGGCGCCTTACCACCGCGATTCTCGCGGGTGCGGTAATGGCAATTTCCGGCAGCGTATTCGCCCAGACCGTCGACGATGTGCTGCAGGCAGATCAGCGTCGGTTGAACCTGGCTCAGCAATCGCAGCAGCGCATCAACAATATTGTTGATGGCACGCGGTCACTGGAAGACCAGTACCGGGCAATCAACAAGGAAATCGACGGACTCAAGGTCTACAACCGCCTGATGAGGGCGCAGGTTGAGGGCCAGACTGCAGTACTCGAGGACATCGCGCTTTCCATGGACCAGGTTGACGTCATCAACCGTCAGATCTTCCCGCTCATGGAGCGCATGATTGATGGTCTCGAGCAGTCGATCAAACTGGACGTTCCGTTCCTGATGGAAGAGCGCACCAACCGCGTCAACGATCTCAAGGACATCATGTCCCGGTCGGATGTCTCGGTTGCTGAGAAATTCCGCAAGGTGATGGAGGCCTACCAGATCGAGAACGAATACGGCTCTGATGTTGAGTTCTACAAGCAGTCACTGACGATCGACGGCGAAACCCGTTCGTTCAACATGCTGCGTATCGGTCGCATTGGCCTGTTCTTCCAGTCAGACGACACCAACATCACGGGTCGATGGAACAACGAGTCACGCCAGTGGGAGC
The DNA here is from genome assembly GCA_965224725.1 of Woeseiaceae bacterium. Classification (GTDB taxonomy): domain Bacteria; phylum Pseudomonadota; class Gammaproteobacteria; order Steroidobacterales; family Woeseiaceae; genus UBA1847. Next base: position 995,133 of record CBDCZZ010000002.1, on the reverse strand, counting down.
GCGACGATTCCGCTCGTAATGAAGTACGCAAGGGTCTGCGTGTTGCAAGGCAGCAGATTGCTCCGGAACTGATTGTCGTTCCTGTTTCAGCTGCGGAGGGTTCGTAAATGAAACGTCTATCACTGATTATTGCAGCCGGCGTACTGAGCCTCGGGCTTGGCACGGCACACGCACAGGACGAAGATTCCCGCAGCATGGCGGAACTGCTGAACCTGATTCAGCAGGGCCAGGCTCGTGATTCGCAGGAAGCTCGCCAGCGCGAAGCGGCATTTGCCCAGGCGCGTAACCGCCAGCAGTCACTGCTGAACCAGGCCCGTGCCGAGCGCACGCGCCAGGAAAACACCTCGGCACAGCTCGAGCAGCAGTTCGAAGAGAACCAGCAGCGCATCATCACGGCGAAGGCCGCTCTTGACGAGCGTCTCGGCGCCCTGAAGGAACTGTTCGGTGTTCTGCAGACGGTTGCCGGTGACACGCAGGGCCGTTTCAACGAGTCGCTGACCAACATTGAATACCCGGATCGCGGCCAGTTCCTGGTCGACCTCGGTGCCAAGATGGCCGGTGCGTCAAGCCTCGCATCAATCGAAGACATTGAGCGCCTGTGGTTTGAAATGCAGCGTGAAATCGCCGAGACCGGCAAGGTCACGAAGTTCTCGCGCACCGTAACCATGGCCAATGGTGAGCAGGCTGAGACGGAAATCGTCCGTGTCGGCACGTTCAACCTTGTCTCTGACAACGGCTACCTGGCGTACGACTCCAGTGAGAAGACCATTTCCGAACTGCTGAAGCAGCCGGACGGTCGTTTCACGGGTACGGCGTCAGACATGCTCGACGCGACTGGCGGTACGGTAGATTTCGGTGTTGACATGACGCGCGGTACGGTACTCGCGATGCTCGTCGACACGCCGTCACTGACCGAGAAAATGCACCAGGGTGGTGAAGTCGGTTACGCGATTATCGCTCTCGGTATCGTGGGCGTGCTGATCGCTCTGCTGCGCCTCGTTGCACTGTCGAACGACTCTCGCAAGGTGTCTGCACAGCTGAAACGTGAGTCTGCAAGCTCTGATAACCCGCTGGGTCGTGTCCTGGCTGCCTACGAGTCAAACCGTGGCGCCGACACAGAAACCATCGAACTGAAGCTCTCGGAAGCGGCATTGAAGGAAATGCCGGGTCTGACCAAGGGTCTGCTGTTCATCAAGGTGGTCTCGGCTGTTGCACCGCTCATGGGTCTGCTCGGTACGGTTACCGGTATGATCCAGACCTTCCAGGTCATCACACTGTTTGGTGCGGGTGATCCGAAGATGATGGCAGGCGGTATTTCGCAGGCGCTCGTCACGACGGTACTGGGTCTGCTGGTCGCAATCCCGATGGTACTGTTGCACACGATCGTCAGTGGCCAGAGCCGCAAGATCGTCAACATCCTCCAGTCGCAGAGTGCCGGCCTTGTCGCACAGCACTCGGAGCGGAATGGCTAACGATAAGGAGTCGCTATGCTTTGGTTAGCTGACGCTTTCGAAGCCATCCGTGACTTCATGGATCTGGGTGGCCCGGTTCTCCGGGCCCTCGCCGTGACCATTTTCCTGATGTGGGTACTCATCGTGGAGCGGATCATGTATTTCCGCTCCTCGATGAAGGAAATGTCGCGCCAGATTCATGATGACTGGGAATCCCGTAACGAACGCCGTTCCTGGCACGCATACCAGATTCGCGAACTCATGATTTCGCGTTTCAGTGAAGCGACCAACAAGGGAATCGCCATGATTCAGACGTTGGTCGCGCTGTGTCCGCTGCTGGGACTGCTCGGCACCGTGACTGGCATGATCAAGGTGTTCGAGGTTATGGCGGCGGCAGGCTCGGGCAACGTCCGCGCCATGGCTGCCGGTGTATCTCAAGCAACCGTGCCGACGATGGCGGGAATGGTTGGTGCGCTTTCGGGCGTACTCCTGATTACCCTGCTGACGCGTCGCGCAGCACGTGAAGTTGAGTTCCTCGAGGACTCGCTCACGATGGATCACTAAGGAGCCGGCGATGCGGAAACATGATTTTTCGTTCGGCCAGACCGAGGAAGAGGGCAACGAGATTAACCTGACGCCGATGCTCGACGTCGTGTTCATCATGCTTATCTTCTTCATCGTGACGGCCTCGTTCGTCAAGGAAACCGGCCTGGACGTAAACCGTCCGGACGCGCCGGTGACGGAAACGAAACCGGAAGACGCGAATATCCTCGTGCGTATCAGCGGCAATGACGAAATCCTGATTGAAAACAGGGTCATCGATCGTCGCGCCGTGCGTGCGAATATCCAGCGCCTTCATGCAGAAAACCCTCAGGGAGCTGTTGTAATCCAAACTGACAAGGCATCGACCAACAAGATGCTGGTCTGGGTCATGGACTCGGCGCGCAGTGCCGGCGTCTACAACATCTCACTGGCGGACTCGAACTGAGCGGGACTCTATACAGGATAGAATGAACCATGCGTAAGAAAGCTGCATTTGGTCAGGAGGAGGAGTCAGAGGAAATCAATCTGACCCCGATGCTCGACGTCGTATTTATCATGCTCATCTTTTTCATCGTCACGGCAACCTTTATCAAGGAAGCCGGTCAACAGGTAGAGCGGCCGGACACAATGACCGCCGATACCCAGGACGATGCGGCGATCCTGATCGCCATTACGGCACAGGATGAGGTCTGGATTGATCGCAAGCAGCGTGACGCCGGTGAAATCCGCGGCGTTATCGAGCGCCTGCATGCGGAAAACCCGAAGGGGTCGATCGTTATTCAGGCCGATGAAGAATCCACCAACGAGAAGCTTGTTCTCGTGATGGAAGCAGCAAAGGCGGCGGGAGTCACAAACGTAGCCATCGCTTCGGACGATGGCTGACGGGCATAAGCCCAGGAGATTCGAACCATGATGGGTCGTTATGTATTTGCAGTAGTAATCGGTGTTGCGGTTACGCTCAGCCTGCTGTTTATCATGCAGTTGCTGATCGTCACCGGCAAACAGGCTCTGACGGATCCCCGTCAGCGTCACAAGCTGGAGTTCGTACGCGTCAAACGCAACGAAACTCTGAATACCGAAGACTTCACACCGGAGAAGCCTCCGAAACCACCGGAAACGCCACCTGAGACTCCACCTCAGGATATGGACAATATCGATCCTGACGCACCGTCTATCGATATTCCGGCACCGACGGTCTCGGCAGACACCAATATCGGCGGGCCAGGTGGTATGAATATCGCCGAAGGTGACTATCTGCCGATTGTGCGTGTTGCGCCGGTGTATCCGGCACGCGCCTTGTCGCGCGGACTGGAAGGCTTCGTCGATCTGAGTTTCACAGTAACCACGGCGGGAACCGTGAAGGACCCGGTCGTCATCCAGTCGACCAGTAGTCTCTTCGAACGCGCTGCGATCAGGGCGGTACTGAAGTTCAAGTACAAACCCCGAGTCGTCGATGGCGTACCGGTAGAGGTACCGGGCGTTAAAACGCGCATTTCATTCCAGCTAGAGGACTGATATGAAGACGAAACGCATATTCTCGTTGGGCGCAATCCTCCTCGCCGGTTTCCTCGCTGTCGGTTCTGCGCATGCGCAGGGCAGTGGCCAGGCCGACAAGGACGACAGCACGAAAACCAAGCAGGCCCAGGCGGTCAGCAAAGAGGTTTACGAGAAGATTCAGAAAGCCCAGGAGATGGTCGAGGAGAAAAACTACTCCGGCGCCCTGCGGGCACTGAATTCGCTCTACAACCCTGACAAGCTGACAGAGTACGAGCAGGCAAACGTCCTGAACTACCTGGGCTTTGTCCACTACAACATGGACAACATGGCGGAAGCCATTCGCACGTACCAGAGGCTGCTTGCTATTCCCAGCCTGGAACCACAGCTCGCGAAACAGACGACGTTTACGATGGCGCAGCTGCTGACGGTTGAAGAACGTTACCAGGAGGCCCTGCGCACGATTGATCAGTGGTTCGTGCTGGAGACCAACCCGGCTCCGGAACCCTTCATCCTGAAGGCGCAGATCAACTACCACCTGAACCGTTACCAGCAGATGATCGAGCCGATCGAAAACGCAATGCGCGTTGCTGAGGCGCGGGACAAGGAGGTCAAGGAGGACTGGTGGAACCTGCTGAACTTCGCTTACTTCCAGATGGAAGACTATCGCAAGGTTCGCGACATCCAGAAGACGCTGCTCGAGAACTGGCCGAAGAAACGCTACTGGAAGTCGCTGGCCGGTGCCTACACCGAACTGGGTGAAGACGAGAAGCTCATCTACGCTTACGACGCAGCTTACACGCAGGGGCTGCTGGAGAAAGAGACTGAGTTCGTGACGATGGCACAGCTGTTCCTGCAGGCCGAGGTACCTTATAACGCCGCCAAGCTGATGCAGGAGAAGATGGATAACGGCACGGTTGCCAAGACCGAGAAGCACTACAGACTCCTGTCGCAGGCGTGGATGCTTTCGATGGAAGACGAGAAAGCGATTCCGGCATTGGTCGAAGCGGCCAAGCTGGCTGGTGATGGCGAACTGGACGCACGTCTGGCGAACTCCTACCTGAACGTCGCTAACTATGCCGACTGTGTACGCTCGGCCAACACGGCAATTCGCAAGGGCGGCCTGAGAAATCCGGACAATATCCAGATCACGCTGGGCATGTGCCTCTACAACGAGCGCAAGTACAACGAATCCAAAGCGGCTTTCCGTGAGGCTGCCAAGGTGCCTCGTTCGCAGCGAACCGCGAACCAGTGGATTCGCGTGATTGACGCGGATGTCGCACGTATCGAACAGATTCGCCAGTTCGAGGCAGCGGCTCGCAGGAAGCGCCAGGAAATCGAAGAGCGCAGAGCTCAGGCTAATCGCGCCTGACGTTCTGGCGCGTTACTAACACGCGCGCAATGCTGGGGGCGTTGACCGGTAACGGTCAACGCCCCTAAAATTTGCGCCTTTTGCACGACACGGACAACCGAAAAATGCCCAAGATTACTTACGTATCGCAAGATGGAAGCCGCCAGGACGTTGAAGTCGAGACCGGCTATTCAGTTATGGAAGGTGCCATCAACAACAATATCGACGGCATAGTTGCTGAGTGCGGTGGAGCCTGCGCGTGCGCGACCTGCCACAGCTATATTGACGATGCGTGGGCCGACAAGCTCGCACCAATGGACGACATGGAAGACAGCATGCTTGATGCTGCGTTCGAGCGGAAACCGAACAGTCGCCTCACGTGCCAGATTGAAGTTACCGACGAGTTGGATGGCCTCGTGGTCCACGTGGCGGACAACGACGTATAGACACTAACAGGAGCGCTCCTATGACAATTGCAGCAGGTGAGAAGATGCCGGACGGCAGTTTTGGCGTCATGACCGAGACGGGTCCAGGAAGTCTCTCGACGGATGAATTGTTTGCCGGGAAAAAGGTTGTTCTGGTTTCGGTTCCAGGAGCATTTACGCCAACGTGCTCTGCCAAGCACCTGCCGGGATTCATTGAGCAGGCAGCTGCCATCAGGGCCAAAGGCGTGGATACGATTGCCTGCACTGCCGTCAATGATGTGTTCGTGATGAACGCCTGGGGCAAGGACCAAGGAGCGGGCGAGGACGTACTGATGCTCGCAGACGGCAATGGCGATTACGTAAACGCCCTCGGCCTGGATCTCGACGCCAGCGGCTTCGGCATGGGTCAGCGCGGGCAGCGCTTTGCGATCATCGTCGACGACGGTGTGGCGACGCATGTGGCCGTTGAAGAGCCGGGACAGTTTGAAGTGTCTAAGGCTGAGTCAATTTTGGCGGTACTGTAAAGAACCGGGGACACACTATTGTGTGTCCCCTATACATGACTCAAATCTGCTCCAGAGTCTCTGGAGCAACCGCACCTCAAGTAAGGGGGACACTTAAAAAAGTGTCCCCCGTGCTTTAGAGCGCGTCGGTGAGCTCAGGCACTACGCTGAACAGATCCCCAACGAGGCCGATGTCCGCAACCTCGAAGATCGGTGCTTCTTCGTCCTTGTTGATCGCCACAATGGTGCCCGCATCCTTGATGCCGGTCAGGTGCTGGATCGCTCCTGAGATGCCGATCGCAATATAAAGGTCCGGTGCAATGATCTTGCCGGTCTGACCGACCTGCATGTCGTTAGGCACATAGCCCGCATCAACAGCGGCCCTGGAAGCGCCTACGCCGGCTCCCATCTTGTCGGCCAGCTTGTAGATGATCTCAAAGTTCTCTTCGCTGCCAACACCGCGTCCTCCCGACACGACCCGGGCTGCTGTCTGCAGATCAGGGCGATCCGATGCTTCGGAACGCAGCTCGACGAAACGCGTGTGATCCGGAAGGTCTGCGTCCGCGCCGGCTGCTTCAACTGCAGCCGAGTTGCCGCCGGCGGCAGCCTGGAAGGAGGCGATACGTACTGTAGCAACCACTACACTGTCAGCCGGTGCCTCAACCGTAACGATCGCGTTGCCGGCGTAGATCGGCCGTTTAAACGTATGTGAGCCGAGCATCTCCATGGCGTCACTGACCTGGTTAACACCAAGCAGCGCCGCGACGCGCGGCATCAGGTCCTTGCCAAACGTCGTTGAAGGCCCGAAAACGTGGCTGTAGCCATCTGCGAGCGCCACAACCTGTGGTGCGAGCAATGCAGCAACAGCAGTGGCGTTCTCAGCACGTTCGACTGTCAAGACTTTGCTGACACCCGCGATCTGGGCGGCTTCTGTCGCGACGCCAGCCGCGTCCGCAGCGAGCACTGCGACGTCAATTTCGGCGCCGTCGATCGTGGCAGCAGCAGCGACAACTTTCGCCGTGCTGGCGTTCAGGGCGGAACCGTCGTGCTCCGCAACAATCAGTATCTTTGACATCAGACCAGCCCCTTATCCTTGAGTGCGGCGACCAGTGCCGGCACATCGTCGACCATAATTCCACGCTCCCGGCCAGCCGGCGGCTCGTAGCTTGTCTCGGCAATTTCAGCGGCCGTCTCAACACCCAGGTCGGCAATCCCGATCTCGTCGAGCGGTTTTTTCTTGGCCTTCATGATGTCGGGCAGCTTCACGTAGCGAGGCTCGTTCAGGCGCAGGTCAACGCTGATGACCGCTGGAAGGTCAACGTCGACGACCTCGAGACCGGCATCGACCTCACGTGTAACGCGTGCCGTACCGCCGTCCAGCGCAATTTCAGATGCGTAGGTTGCCTGCGGGCGGCCCCAGATCGCGGCGAGCATCTGTGCGACCTGGCCACTGTCATCATCAATGGCCTGCTTGCCAAGCAGCATCAGCTCGGCGCCTTCCTTTTCAATCAGTGCCCGAAAAATGCGGGCACAGGTAAGCGGATTAACTGCGTCTTCGGTCTGAACGAGGATTGCGCGATCAGCGCCCATGGCGAGACCGGTGCGCAGCTGTTGCTGCGATTCGGCGGTACCGATCGATACAACAACGACTTCCGATGCCTCGCCACGCTCTTTAATACGCAGCGCTTCCTCGAGCGCAATCTCGTCGAACGGATTGATGCTCATTTTGACGCCATCGGTATCAACACCGCTGCCATCACTCTTGACCCGAACGCGAACGTTGTAGTCGACGACGCGCTTCAGGCCGACCAGGATCTTGTCCACAGATGTTCTCCTTGGTACGGAAATACGGTGCAAAAACAGGGGTTTTCGCGGCCCAGTATTGTCCAATACGCACCGGCAGGGTACAAGGCTATTTCCGTACCTTGTTTTGGGTACCCGTAGGTGTCGACCGAAATGAATGCTGCTGCATCAAGTCTCATTCGCATTACCGAACTCGGCGAGCTGCTTGGCCGCGCGGATCTGCGGGTCGTTGATTGCAGGTTCGATCTCGCAAATCCTGACGCGGGTCGCGAAACATGGCTGGACAGCCATATCCCCGGTGCCGTTTTTGCCGATCTGAATAATGATCTTGCTGCCCCGGTTACCGAGGACACGGGCCGCCACCCGTTACCCGTGATCACGGATATTGAGGAAGTCTTCGGGCGTCTGGGCATAGATCAGGATACGACTGTTGTTGTTTATGACGCCGGGAACGGAGCCATGGCGGCGCGTTGCTGGTGGCTGCTCAAGTGGCTCGGACATGACAGCGTCAGGCTGCTGGACGGTGGCTTCGAAGCCTGGATGGCGAGCGGCGCGGCCACCGAGTCCGGCGAAGTACAAGCGCCCCCGGCTGCCTTCACAGCAAGCGTGCAGCCCGGCTTGGTCGTTACGACCGCGGAGCTTGTGGAGCAGTTTGACGAGATCGAGGCATTGCGACTCGTCGATGCACGCGACGCGGTTCGGTTTCGCGGTGATGTTGAGCCGATTGATCCGGTAGCCGGACACGTACCAGGAGCGATGAATCTGCCCCTGACGGAAAGTATCGGTGCTGACGGGCTCTGGCGTTCACGCGATGAGCTTGAGACGGTGTGGAGGCACGTGCTCGGAGAGGGAAGGGACCAGCCCTGGATTGCGATGTGTGGCTCCGGGGTTACGGCCTGCCACATTGCTTTGTCAGCCGTTGAGGCCGGATACAGGATGCCGCGCCTGTATGCCGGATCATGGAGCGAGTGGATTCGGGATCCGGACAGGCCGGTCGGGGTTGGAAACCCCTGAATCGACCATAATACCTGCGGACATAACACGAATTCGCAATCCGGTCTGGCGTGAGTATCGCGGGAACACTGGCCGGGAAAAGGGGGTCCAATTCTATGCAGGAAGGAAACGGATCGTCATGAAAAATGATTTAAATCAGTTATTTCTTATTGTTAGTGCAAGTACTTTCTTAACTGGAGCGGTGCTCGCGGATAGCGATGCGGAGGACACAGACAACGACCGTATGGGTCGTTCGGATTGCATCTTTTCATCAAGTATCCGAGGATATACGGTCCTCGACGAGCGCAACCTGCTCATCGAGGGTACGGGTCGCCGCCAGTACCATGTGGTGCTGACACGGCGAGCGTGGGGACTGAAATCCAGCTGGAACCTGGGAATCAAGTCTCCGACCAGTCAGGTCTGTGCAGGGTTCAGCGAGATTCGCCTCGATCCGCATCATTCCGCGCTTGATACCGTAAGAATTCAAGCAATTACGCGACTGACTGAAGACGAACATGAAGACATTCTGGTTCGGTTTGGCAAGAAGGAACCGAGCTACGAACAAACTCCGGCGCCACGCGAAGTTAAGGGAGCCGAAGTAGAAGAGTTGGGTCAGACTGCCGACTCAGGCAACTGAGCCACGCAATCCGCAATCTCCGTGCGGACCCGCCCGGCCAGCGGCAACGTTGGCCGGGTTTTTATTTGTCCGACAGCAAGCCGTTCTCCTGATATCGTTGCGCCTTTCTGGCGGCGCAAAAAAGGGATTCCATGGACTTGCCCCTTGATGGCATAAGGGTACTTGACCTCAGCAGGGTGCTGGCGGGTCCCTGGGCAGGACAGATGCTGGGCGACTACGGTGCCGACGTCGTTAAGGTTGAGCGGCCGGAAGTCGGCGATGATACCCGGCACTGGGGGCCACCCTGGCTCGAACCGGGTCATGAGTCGGCCTATTTCCTTGCCGCCAATCGAAACAAGCGCTCGATCACTGTTGACCTGTCATCTGAGGACGGTCGTGATCTTGTACGTGACCTGGTCAAAGAAGCGGATGTTCTGATTGAGAATTTTCGTGTTGGCACCATGGACCGGTATGGGCTGAGCCATCAGCAGCTGCTGAATGAAAATCCGCGACTGGTTCTGTGTTCGATTTCCGCTTTCGGACAAACCGGTGCGAAAGCGAACGAGCCAGGTTACGACGCGATGATCCAGGCGTCTGCGGGCCTGATGAGCATAACCGGGCCGCGCGCAGAAGATGGCGGCGGCCCGCAAAAAGTCGGTGTGGCAATTTCCGACATTATGGCCGGTATGTACGCAACGACGGCCATTCTGGCGGCGCTGAATGCACGCTCGGAAACCGGCAGGGGACAACATGTTGACGTGCCGCTCTACGACAGCCAGGTTGCGTGGCTGGCGAACCAGGCGATGAACTACCTGGTCGGCCAAGCCGTACCGGGTCGAATGGGAACAGCGCATCCAAACCTGGTTCCCTACCAGGCATTCTCGACACGAGACGGCAATTTCATGCTGGCCGTCGGCAACGACCGGCAGTTTGCAGCCTGCTGCGACGCGATCGGTCTGCCAGAGCTGAGTGCCGATACACGCTTTGCTTCTGCAGCAGGTCGGGTTACAAATCGCGACGCACTTATCCCGGTTCTCGAGGCGCGCTTCCGTGAAGCCGACGCGGGGCACTGGATTGAGGCGCTGAAAGCCGCTGGCGTTCCCTGCGGGCCTATATGCAGCGTCGCTGAGGTGCTTGACGGCCAGCAGGTTGCGGAACGTAATCTTGTCCGGAGGCGGCAGAATGGTGCCGGGGCGGACGCACCGACAGTCGCGAACCCGGTTGAGTTCGGGGGCTCCGAATTTGAATATCGCCTCGCTCCGCCGCTGCTCGGCGAGCATACAGGGGAGGTACTGCGCGAGTGGTTGGGTTACTCTGACGCCGACATAAGTCGTCTCCGCGAAAGCAAGGCCATCTGACCCGTTAAAGAACATGCAGGACATCATTCAGAGCAGCGCAGTGCTGCAAGACGTTCGTTATGAAATTCGTGGCCAGCTCGCACACCGTGCACTTGAACTGGAGAAGCGCGGCTACGAAATTATTTCGCTGAACATCGGTAATCCGGGACTGTTCGGGTTTCGCACACCCGAAACGATGCGCCTGGCCATGATCGAAAACCTCGGCCAGGCTGAACCCTACTGTCACCAGAAAGGAATCTTTCCGGCGCGTGAGGCTGTTGTCATGCAGCAGCAGAATCGCGGCATTCACGGAATTTCCGCCGAAGAGGTTTTTATCGGCAACGGTGTCAGCGAACTGATTGACCTGTCACTGCGCGCACTGCTTAACCCCGGTGACGAGGTTCTCGTACCAAGTCCCGATTACCCCTTGTGGAGCGCAGCGGTAGCCCTGAATGGCGGCACCGCGCGTCACTATGGCTGCGATCCGGATAACGGCTTTCTGCCGGACATCGACAACATTGAAAGCCTGATCAGTGAGCGCACTCGCGCGATCGTCGTTATCAATCCGAACAATCCGAGTGGTGCCGTCTACGACCGTGCAACGCTGCAAGCGATTGTCGATCTCGCCGAACGTCATGGTCTGGTCATAATGGCGGACGAAATATACGACCAGATGGTTTACGACGGTGCCGAGTTCATACCGATGATGACGCTGGTCAACGATACGGTATGCCTGACTTACTCCGGGCTGTCCAAGATATACCGTGCATGCGGCTATCGCGTTGGCTGGTGCGTATTCGGCGGTGACCTTGATCGTGCCCGCGAATATATTCACGGCATGGAATTGTTGTCGGCTCTGCGGCTTTGCAGCAACGTCCCGGGGCAGTGGGCGGTGCAGACTGCGCTGGGTGGTTTCCAGAGTATCGAGCAGCTCGTATCGCCCGGCGGTCGCCTGTACCAGTCCCGGCAGACAGTCATAGACAGAGTCGCCGAAAGCAAGTACCTGAGCATGCAGGTACCGATGGGTGCGATGTACGCATTCCTGAAGCTTGACCCGGCGATAGCCAGAAAAGTGGACGATCAGGCGTTCGCCCTGGATCTGCTTGAGAATCATCACGTCCTCGTCGCGCCCGGCAGCAGCTTCAATACCCCGTACACGGATCATTTCCGGATCACGACGTTGCCGGATACCGACGCACTCAACGTTGTATTCGACCGCATCGACGACTGCCTGGCGCAGTATCCGGATTGATGTACTCGGCGGAGCTTGCAGCACTGGAAAACTCAGCAACGCTGATCACTGCGAACCGCCGTCTGGCGCGCTCACTGCGGGAAGCATGGACCGCCAGGCAGGTCGCCGGTGGCAGGACGGCCTGGGAGACGCCTGCGGTCGCCTTTATCGGTGACTGGTTGAACCAGGCCCTGGCCGGGGCCGCCGATCCCGGCAAGCTCCCGCTGCGCCTTAATGCGCAACAGAGCCGACTGCTCTGGGAACGCTGCCTTCGCAAGGAGTTGGGTGATGCAGGGCCGGGCACCGCCGGGCTTGTACGGTTGTCGCGGGATGCCTGGCAGCGCATGCACGGAGCCGCCGTGAGCATTCGCGACGTGGCCCGGACAGCGCGAAGCGAAGACCAGCGCCAGTTCGCGGCTGCCGCCGGACGTTACCTTGCCGTACTCGAACATGAAGGTTGGGTGGACGAAGCGGGTCTCATGGCGCTGGTGTCCGATTTGCTGGGCGCGGGCCGGGTCGTGGCGCCGAAGCAGGTCTTGTTCTGCGGGTTCGACCGGGCAACAGCGGCGACGCAGGTACTTGTCGATTCGCTCGAACGGGCAGGTGCTGCCGTTCTGCCACCCGCAGATCGATCCGCAAGTACAGCGATCAGTGGCCAGCGGTTTGCTGACAGGGAAGCCGAAATGCGGGCAGCCGGCGCCTGGGCGAGGGAGCAGCTGGAAGCAAACCCGGATGCGAGGGTAGCGGTGATTACCCAGGGCCTTGAGCTGAGTGCGGCCAGAGATTCCCGCTTGCTTCGTGACGGCTTTGTCCCCGGATGGCAGTGGGGTCCGGCTAGCGTCGGCGATTCTGTCAATGTTTCCTACGGTCGCGACCTGGCGGATTACCCGGTCATTGCTGCTGCGATGGGAGTGCTGCGCTGGCTGACCGGGGATATCCCGTCGGCTGATGTCTCAGCGCTGCTGCTGTCGTCATTCGTTGGCGTCGCCGAGACAGGTGATCGCTGCAGACTGGAACTGCGTCTCCGCGATTTGCCGGACCGCCAGTGGAAGCCATCGATGATTACGGCCGAACTGCGCGGCACCAGGGGTACGGACAGTGACTTCCTGGAACGAGTTGCCGGGCTCGCAAAACGACGTCGCGAGCTGCCGGCAATCGGGGCCCCGTCGCAGTGGGCGATCATTTTCGATGAGACATTGCGCGAGTTCGGCTGGCCGGGTACCGGCACGCTGGACAGCAAGAGTTTCCAGCTGATCAGCCGTTGGCGCGAATTGCTGAACGAGTTTGCTCGCATCGAACTGGTTGCCGGCGCTCTCAGCCCGGCCGCAGCCGTCGCTCGACTCCAGCAGATGGCAGGCGAAACGATCTTTCAGCCCGAATCGGTTGCGGGTCGACTGGAGTTGCTCGGGCCGCTGGAAGCGGCGGGCGCCGAGTTTGACGCGCTCTGGATCGCCGGTCTCCATTCCGATGCCTGGCCGCCGGCATCATCACCAACGCCGCTGTTGGCGCGGGCGCTGCAACAGGCCCACGGTATGCCTGACGCAACGCCCGAGGACACGCTGCAGTTCGCAAATACGACGCTGGACAGGCTGTTGGCCGCCGCGCCAACAGTAGTCTGCAGTTATGCCGAATTGTCAGACGATACCGAGCGAACGGCGAGCGAATTGTTGCGCAGTCGCGATATTGAGTGCCGGGCGAACAGTAGCCATGGCAGCTGGCATACAGCGAGCATTGTCGCCAACGCCTCTGTTGTTTCCGTAGCAGATTCGGTGCCTGCGATCACGGGCGAGTCGCTGCACGGTGGCTCTGCGGTGATTCAGCAGCAGCTCACTTCCCCGTTTGATGCGTTCGCCTATGGTCGCCTGGGCGTGCGTCGATTGCCTGGCCAGGCATTGGGAATTTCAGCGCCGTTGCGTGGCAAGCTGATTCATGACGCGCTTTACAAGCTCTACCTGGATCTGCCTGATCGCGGCGAGATTCGACGTTGGGATGAGTCGGAATTGCAGCAGCGCTGTACTGTTGCGGTCGACTTTGCGTTTGCGCGGCATGAACGCAACGCCGATGACGTGTTGCTGCAGGTGCTGCGACTGGAAAGGGCGCGTACCGCGGCACTGCTCAAAGACTGGGTGCGGGTAGACAGGGAGCGGGATGCGTTCGAGATTGCCGCCGTTGAAGGCGAGCATGAGTTCGTTAACGGCAACGTAAAGTTGTCGTTGCGCTTCGACAGGGTCGACCGATTTGCGGACGGCACAGTCGCGATTATCGACTACAAGACCGGCGCGGGGCGACAGCTGGTCAACAAGGATCACAGCATCAGGGACATGCAGCTGTTCGTATATGCGGCCGCGATAAACGCCGAAGTCAGTTCGCTTGCCCTCGCAAACGTCGACAGTCGCGAAACGGTATTGAACGGAGCTGGCCGCGGATTCAATGACCTCGATGCCTGGCAGGAGATTTCGCGGCGTGCCGATGAGGCAATTGGCCAGGCCTGTGCCGACCTGTCGGCAGGAGATGTAAGCCTGCTGTCGGTCCAGAGAGTTGATCAGGCACGCACGCTGAACCTGCTCAGTCGCTTTACGGAGCTGCGTCATGAGTCATGAGCAACAACTTCAGGCTTCCGACGACAGGGCTCGCCAGGAAGCTCTCGACATCGGCAGGTCTTTCATTGTCCAGGCCCCGGCAGGATCCGGCAAAACGGAACTCCTGATCCAGCGCTACCTGAAGCTGCTGGGCAGTGTCGAGGAGCCGGAGGAAGTGCTGGCAATTACGTTCACCCGCAAGGCGGCCGCAGAAATGCAGCTGCGGGTAATCGATGCGTTACGTCTCGCCGACAGTGGCGCCACCGCTGACGAACCGCACCGTGAACTGACGCTTGCACTGGCTCGTGACGTCCTGCAGCAGTCGTCCAGGCATAACTGGCGCCTGACCGACAGCCCACGGCGCATGCGGATACTGACCCTTGACGCACTTAATGCGTCAATCATTCGGTCGCGACCATTCAGCAGCCTCGCGAGCAGCGGCCGTATCGTTGTTAATGCTGACCTCAAGGACCTGCACCGGCAGGCCGCTACGTCGACGCTGGACTGGTTGCAGGAAGGTGGCGAGTACAGTGCGGCTACACGCGAAGTGCTGACACACCTCGACAACAGCACGGGTCTGTTTATTGCCTACCTCGCGCAGATGCTCGCCACGCGGGATCAGTGGTTGCCAATCGTGGGCAGCGGGTCTTTCTCGAGTGAAGATGCGGCAGGTCTGCGAAGGGAGTTCGAAAGTACCCTGAGCGGCGTCGTCGAGGATCACCTCAAGGAGACGGCATTAAGATTGTGTCGCCAGGAGTACGAACGTCTGCCGGGTGTGGTCAACCCGGAAAACCCGACGCTACCTGGCAGGTTAGTGACTGAAGCAGGGCGCTGGAGAGAATTGGCGAATCTGTTACTGGTCGCGAACAAACCCGCATTCAGAAAACGTGTTGACGTGCGCCAGGGATTCCCGAAGGAAGAGGGCGAGCGCAAAGAGGCCATGCATGAACTGCTGGCCGACATGGCTGATGACGATGTTCTGGCGGAATTGCTGCATGCTGTTCGCAGCTTGCCGCCGGTGCAGTATTCCGACGAGCAGTGGCAGGTGCTTCTTGCCCTGTTCCGCCTGTTGCCGCTGGCCGTCATCGAGCTGCAACGGCTGTTTGTCGAGCAAGGTATGGCGGACCACATCGAGGTCGCCCTCAACGCCGGGGAGGCGCTGGGCAGCGCTACGGAGCCGGGGGACGTCGCCCTTTTGCTCGACTACCGCATAAGTCACATCCTCGTGGATGAAATGCAGGATACGTCGAGCGCGCAGTACCGGATGCTCGAAGCGCTTACCGGCGGATGGCAACGGGGTGATGGTCGCACGCTGTTCTGTGTCGGCGACCCGATGCAATCTATCTATCGATTCCGCAATGCTGAAGTGGGTCAGTTTCTGCTGGCGCGCGAGAAAGGCATTGGCGAGATTCCGCTAGAACCCCTGGTACTGCGCCGCAACTTTCGCTCAGGTGAGTTTCTCGTGCACTGGTTTAACACCGTATTTCCGACCGTGCTGGCAGACGAGGATGATCCGGCCCGTGGTGCGGTGGCGTACGCCGAGGCAACACCAGCTCCGCATCTTGCAGGAATCGGCGACTGCGAAGTGCATGCCGTTTTTGGTGACGACAGCGAAGCGATACAGGGCGCGGATGTCCTGCAGAAGCTGTTGCAGGAGCACTCCAACGATACGGCGGCTGTCCTTGTGCGCGGACGCACGCAACTTCCCGCGCTGCTCGCGGAATTGCGCCGGCGGGGAATTGATTACACGGCGGTCGAGATCGACCGCCTGACCGACCTGCCGGAAATCATAGATCTGCTGGCATTGACCAGGGCGGCTTTACATCCGGGTGACCGAATCGCCTGGCTCGGGCTGTTACGTGCACCGTGGATCGGTATGACCTGGACCGATATCCATGCGCTGGCCCAGAGCGATGCAAGGTCCACGGTCCCTGAGCTGCTGCAGGATGAGCAGCGTCGCAACAGTATTTCGGCTGAAGGTCAGGCTGCGCTGCAACGCGCGCTTCCCACGCTTGCACAACTGCAGTCGCAGAGTCGCACTGGGTCCCTTCGCGATCGCGTCGAGCGTTGCTGGCTCGAACTGGGTGGGCCGGCACTGCTCGTGCATGAGTGGCAGGTGGAAAATGTGTATCGATTCCTCGACCTGCTGGAACGTCAGGAGGCCGGAGGATCTGTTCCAGACGTCGCTGACCTTGAGTCCATCCTCGATGAAGAACGGGTGTCCAACTCGGTACCGTCGAAGCTGCAGATAATGACGATGCACAAGGCCAAGGGCCTCGAGTTCGACCACGTGCTGTTGTATGGGCTCGGCCGGATGCCGGGCCGCAGTAACCCGGGAGTGCTGTCATGGCTTGATCTGCCGGACGAGCATGGGCGGGAACGTAAGATCATCAGTCCGGTAGGTCCCCGCGCCGAGGTCGAGCGAGATGAGCTGCATCGCTATATAGCGACAACGAACGTCGCAAAGGACAGGCAGGAACAGGCCAGGCTGCTCTACGTCGCATGTACAAGGGCGCGAAAGTCTCTGCACCTGATGGGCAATGTTGCAGTAGCTCCGGATGGCGGTGATTTTCGTGCGGCGCGCAGTGACAGTCTGCTGCACTGGCTGTGGCCTGCGGTTGAGCCGGCATTTGCAGATGCGTTTAGCAGATGGCAAGCGCCTGACGAAGTGCCGGAGGAGGCGCTCTGGATCGAGCCGGTACTGAAGCGGCTGGATCGTGAGTGGCAGTTGCCGGAATTGTTGCCGTTGCCCGGTACAGCAGAGGAGCAGGAGCTCGCCGTACCGGATGACGAGGTCGAGTTTTACTGGGTCGGCACCGAAGCGCGAATTGCGGGCACCCTGGTGCATCGCTGGCTGCAGGCATTTGCGGTCGGGAGTGCCGCAACTGATATCGACGCAGGCACGAGGGAGTCTGTAACGCGTCGCTGGCTGCGCGAGACGGGCATATCGGGTGAGAGTGCGGATGCCGTGCTGCAGAGAGTAGAACGCGCTGTGCAGGCTGTTCTGGACGACGAGCGCGGGCGCTGGTTACTGGGCGGAGACGGGCACGCCGAGCTGCCCTTGACCGGTTTTCACGATGGAGAAGTGGTTTCGGTTGTCCTCGACCGCGTGCGCATTGAACAGGACGTGCACTGGATCGTCGATTACAAGACCAGTACTCACGAGGGCGGCAACATTGAAGGGTTCCTGCAGGTAGAGCGCGAAAGATACTCGCCCCAGTTACAGCGTTATGCGGCACTGTATAGCGCCTGGAGTGGCGCGACAGTTCGCTGCGCGCTGTATTTCCCCCTGTTGGGCGCGTTTGTCGAGGTCGACGCAGCCGGGGCCGGCTAGAACGAACCCTCTTCGCGAATTTCCTGTTGTCCGCGTGCGTTTGGCGGTGGCAGGAAGCGCAGTGCGTTGCGAATACTTTGCGGCGTCGATGGCCGCGCCATGACGATCCCCACAAACTCATAACGCCGGTCATGACCGACCGACAGGTTGCCCGCAAAATCGATCGGCGCCGATACGTCTTCGATGCTTGCGCCAATGCCATTGTTCCGGGTTGTAAATTCCGCTTTGTAGTCCCCCAGGCTGTCGCTGCTGACGAGAGGAACGCGCAGGTTCGCTACCTGAACGGTGCCGTTTGCAGCCACGGGAACGCCGTCGACTATCTCAATGCGTTCGAACCGCAGGCTGGTGGAGCCGCTAAGGTCCGGCACGACAAAATACGGTGCGGCAAGACTGAGTGGCAGCGACGCAACCAGGTCATTCATGGCCATCTTGCCCGTCACCGAATAGCTGAACGCAGTTTCGATAAAGCCGCTCGTTGCATTGGCCTGAAGCTCGTACGAGATCGCTCCGGTGAACAATCTGCCGGGCCGCATCTTCCAGCGAATGTCATGCAGGTACAGCGGCCCGAAGTTTGCTTCACGCGCGCTACCGGACCACACGGTGCCCGTGAGGCCGGACATGGCGAAACCGGGCATCGCGAACCAGTTGTAGGCGATACGGGCAGGGAATGTCGCGAGCAACGCGATCAGGAATGTCGCGACGCCCAGGATAACCAGGCCGCGCTTGCTACGGATCAAAGAGCACGCTCCAGCGTCACGGAAGCATTCACGCGACCGCTTTCCATGCGGGTCCCCCCCGAGAACGTACCGGCCTGCACATGCATCGCGTACCGGCCGCTGAGGTCGCCGAGCCAGAGGACGAGATCGTCAAAAGCGATGTTCTCAAATTCGACGACGATGCCATTGCTGGTCGTCGGCCTGCTGCGAGTGCGAAAACGATCGAGGCCGCGACTCGTCAGCGTGCGGTCGACCACAACTATCGGGGACAGGTCTTGCCCCTGAGACCGTGGTGACGCGGTGGGCGCTGCCGCCAGGCGCGAACGCAGCGGTTTTAGTTGCGCAAGCGAGTCAGACCAGCTTTCGACCTCTGTCTTCAGGCTCTGGTGGCGATCGTCGAACGGCACCCACAGTCCGGCATACAGGATCGAAATGGCAACGACCGCGGCGCCGACCAGCACAAAGTTTCTTTCCCGCGGTTCGAGGGAATCGAGCCAGTCTTTCATGAACCCGACTCCCGAATCTGGATGCGCCCGTCGATGCTGTCGCCGACCTGGTCCGCCGACTGGATGACGGCCTCAAACTGTCCCGATTGGCCTATCGATCGCTGGATCGCGTCGAGCGTCGGAACGCTCGGCGCAGACAACCTGATATCCACGACACCGGCGCGATAACTGATTGCCTCAATGTTCGCGTCTGATTGTTCGCTTACTGCTGCGCCCAGCGCCGCGAGCGATTCCAGAAACAGCGGGGCGGCCGCAGACGAACCGGCAGCACGCCGCAACGAATTGACGGTACCCTCCGGATCAACAATATCGCGAGTGTCTCCGGGCCGGATCTGTCGGTACTCGGTGGTGAACTGCGCCTTCAGAGCTGCCTGCTCCTGGCCGAGTTGCCAGACTTCAACGCCTTTGGCAATGAACGCAGACAGGCCGAGTACCAGCAACAGGGCAGCGGCCATCTTCCAGGGCTGCAACAGGGCCGCGTATTCGGGCGCTCGGCTGTAGCTGCCCTGCAGCAGGTTTACGCCGCGGCCTGTGGCGACGGTTGCCGCGAGCCTGGGCAACGCACCATCCGGCAAAAGGTTTATGTCGACGCTGTTGAGTTCGTGTCGCAGTGCGTTCCAGTCGTGTTCAAATCGGGACTGGTCATCCGCCGAGCAAAATACGGTGAGGTGGCCTGTGTCGTCATCGTCACTTGCGCGTTCGCCAAGTCGTCCGGCGGCAACAAGCAGGTCACTTGGCTTGCAGTCATCCAGGCAAAACTCGAGGTTGGCACCGTCATTGAAAGCAATCGATGGGCCATCGACAAGCATACTCATGGTGCCCGGAATCTTCGCGAGCCCCTGGTTCTCGGCCACTACGCGCACCGGTTCGATCCCGGCATCGCTGAGACGTGCGAGCCAGTCGTCCAGTCGTGCGCGGGAGACAACAGCAACGGGCAGCCGGCCGTCATCCTGCCTGCCGCCAACCGCAAAATGCAGGTTCTCGACATCGTCGACTACGTGCTCTTCCAGTGCGAACGGCAGGGCGCTGCGAATTCGTGAAGCACCACGTGCGGGAATATGAACCGTCGTCAGCAAAACGTCGGCTGCCGGAACCAGCACGATGACCGGCAGGTCACCGGATTCACGTGCTGCGGTATCCAGTGCCCCTGTTGAAACATTACTTTTTCGGGTACCCGCGCTGTCCACGCGCATCCACGCCGCGGTGTCATCGGCGCCAAGTCGAATTACAAGGTAGTCGGCCACGGTCTATTCGGTTCCCAGGCTGCGTACCAGCACGGTCACGTCTCCCGATCCGGGAGTGCGTTCCAGCAGGCTGTAGTAGGTGACCCGAACCGTATCAATCTGCACGATGGCCTTCAATCGGAAATACGTCGTCTTCTCGTCGATTGCGTCAATGCTCAGCTTGGGGTCGACCAGGTTGGCGAATACGACCTGCGGCTGCGTAAAGCCTATGCCTTTGCGTTGCTCGATCAGGCTTTCGGCCGTACCGGCATCTATATTCGGACCCAGGGACTGCAGGACCGGGCCGGTTGCCGTATTGACGTTGACCCTGGTACCGATGCGGGGCAGGGCGGTGATGTGCGGGGCAAGAAGGTCGTAAGACGCCTTGTCCATGCCCTCGATTGCGAGTAACTCGGTCGCGCTGGTCAGGGGCTGGTTCGCTGTCATGTAAGCAGGTGTCCGCGCAGCATAAGTCGGATCCTCAGCGCCATCGGGGTTTGAATTGCTGCCAGGCCGCTGGTCGGCGTCTATCCAGTCGGCCGCTATGCCGGCAAGTCGCGAATCGAGGCCCAGAACCGCCAGCAGTCGCTGGAACTGCTCAATGTGAGGCGCGCTGCGAACTCCCTGGGAGTCGACGAGGTTGTTGACATTAAAGCGTCCCTGCAGATCCTCAAGCTGGCCGGTTACAGCGCCCTGCATCGTGTCGCTTTCAACGGGGAGTCCGGGCAATTCGCTGGCCCAAAGCTCATCGAGGTGGTCAACTTGCGACTGCAATTCGTCGTCGCGCAGGATGATCTTCACCCAGCTTTCTGCGCCCGCCGCGACCTGCACACCCTGCTCGTGGAACAGCATTACCTGGGTGCGACGCAGATCGAGAAAGTTGTCGGCAGCAAGCCCGGTTGCGACTGAACTGATGATCGCGGTCAGCAACATCGCTGTGATAATCGCAATGCCACGATTTCGTCGTATCGAGATCATGGCGCGATCTCCACAATGCGGCGAATCTCGCCCTCATTCTCAAGGGTCAGAACTATTTCAACAGCGCGCGGCCTTGCGGCCAGGCCTGCACCGCCGCTGGCGCCAATCGGCGGCCAGACATTCGATACGGCGCCCACGCTATCGAACATGCGAAACTCAATCGACTCGACACCATCAACAAGTTCGGTCGTGATGCCCACTGTGGAGTAGGTTGCGTCCAGTACCGGAAAATGGACCCGGGTCAGGGTGTCATCACGCAAAACGTAGCTGCTGCGTTGCAGTGTGCCCCTGGGCAGCCCGGCCGGATTCGGCCAGCCCCCGTGCGTGATGCTCAACGCGAAATCATTGGTCGGTGAGATATCGATCGCTGGCTGCGGTGCGCCCGTACCCAGATTGTTGCGAACAGGTCTTGGCGACGCGTGTGCGAAATCATTCGCCAGGTAGCGCATCGTCCGCTGCAGGGCCTGCAAACGGTCCATACGTGCGTTCAGCAGGTCAGCATTATTGAGCGTCGCGCCAAGTGCGGCGTAGGCGATCGAGGCGAGAAACGCGAATACAGCCATCGCGACAAGCACCTCGATCAGGGTAAAGCCACGCCCGCGAAGATTCACGAGATTGGTCCTCCGGATTGCCGGCCACTGAACTGCTGCCAGCGACCGGACCCTGCGCCCGGCAGAGATCGCGGCCCTACAAATCCGGTCACGGTGCGTATCGTGTCGCCCGTTGAATCGAGAGTGACCTCTACATCTATGCGGTAAAGCTCGTCAACACCGGTCTCCTCAATTACCGCGCGCCAACGCCAGTCGGTGTTGGCGTACTCGACGGTGCCGTTGGAGGTGCCGGTTTCTACCGGTCCTGTGTCCAGCCGAATCTCTGCAATGCGGTTCTGTGCAATCCAGCTCGCATAGGTACGCTCGCGCATAATTTTTGAAGTGTCGATAAGCTGACTGATCGTCGCCGTGATCGCGGTCAGTGACAACGAAACGATGATGAGCGCGACGAGCACCTCGATGAGCGTAAACCCGCGGGACCTGCCGCTCATGATCGTTCATCATCCTCGACATCGAACCTGACATTGCCCAGCGTATCGACATGGATGGACCGCCGCTGGTCGTCATGATCGCGAATAACATGCAGCTCGAAAGGCGTTACGTCACCTGATGAGTAAATCAGCAGGTGCGGTGAATACCGGGTACCGACGCGGGATAACTGCATTTCGTCCGGGTCATCAAACTCGGCAGGTTCGTCGTCAAGCAATACCCGTTTTCCTTCCAGGTACAACTCAAGCTCGAGTTCCTCGGGCAGGTCACGTATGCGCAGCATATCGTCGCCAGGTATTTCGACCCAGACTCCGGCGAGCGTGTCGTACTCGACAAAACGATAGCCACCCAGCATCAGTTCGATGCCGAATTCGCGACCCTGCAAAGTTGCTTCGTCCAGGGCGAGTTCGAGCAAGGCTGCAATTCGCGTTGCCTCGACCTGGAGGTCACGATCGTCGCGCAGGGTGCCGGAACTGATCAGCGCGACTGAGACAAGAATCGCCACAACGATGATGACGACCAGGATTTCGATCAGCGTGAAGCCGCCAGATCGTTGCGCCGGAGTCACGGTGGCCAAACGCGTCTTACTGCGCGGGGTCCCAGTTGCCGATGTCGGCATCAATGCCTTCGCCTCCGGGCTTGCCATCGCGTCCCAGGGTATAGATATCGACTTCGCCGTTATTGCCCGGACTCAGGTAGAGGTAGTCACGCCCCCAGGGATCTGCCGGCAGGCTGTCCAGGTAGCCGCCCGGGTTCCAGTTCCGAACATTCGGGTCGTTAGGCTGGTTGACGAGTGCGTCGAGCCCCTGCTCGGTGGTCGGGTACGAAAAATTGTCGACGCGATAGAGCTTGAGTGCCGCTTCAATGCCGGAAATATCGGCACGCACCTTGACGTCCTGTGCGTCGTCGATTCGACCGATGACGTTGGGCACGACAATCGCCGCAAGAATGCCGATGATGATAACGACCACCATGATCTCGATCAGGGTAAAGCCGCGCTCCCTGCGGCCGAGGCGCTGAATTCCTGCGTTCACGTGTTACTCCGTAGCGTCGCGTTGACGGGTCAAATGAATAAACGTCAGTATATCAAACATGGGGTTATCCAAATTCACCAAAAGTTTCGACCAGGGCAACTGGTTTATGGCAATCCTGCTTGTCCTGGCAGCCGTCGTGATTGCACTTGGCGGCGACGAGCTGCGGCAGTCTCTGCGTTACGACCGAATCTGGATCACCGAAGGTGAGACCTGGCGGATGGTCACAGGGCACTTCGTGCATCTGGGCTGGGCGCACCTGGGCCTTAATGTCGCCGGGCTGCTGCTAGTGTGGTTTCTCGTCGGCATGCGCTTCGACTTGCTGAGTTGGTGGATTGTGATCGGCGTCTGCCTGCTGGCCGTCAACATAGGTCTGTGGACAAGAAACCCTGAGCTGGTCTGGTATGTCGGGCTCTCGGGTCTTTTGCACGGCCTGCTTGCCGCCGGAATAGCGGCAAAACTGAGAGCCGTCGACGGTGAAACGCTGCTGCTGGCTGCGCTGCTGGTCGCCAAACTCGGCTGGGAGCAGGTGATGGGTGCTTTGCCCGGGTCGGAATCGGGCATAGGTGGCCACGTTGTTGTAGATGCGCATCTGTACGGCGCCATTGGCGGCGTGCTCGGGGCGACCCTGACGCGCATTAGAGTAAATCGGGAAGCGTCTATATAATTCGCAGCTCGCTTCATAAGGACCTATCGATGAGCAATCTTTTCGACTCGCAGGCGCTGGCCGGCGAAGTAGCGCTGGTTACCGGCGCTTCCCGTGGTATCGGCGCCGCGATCGCAAAGTCGCTGGCAGCTGCGGGAGCCACCGTTGTCGGCACCGCCACGAGCCAGGGCGGCGCAGACGGCATCTCCGCCGCACTTGACGGCAAGGGCAGGGGCATTGTGCTGAATATCTCGGACGACGACTCTGTCGCCGCAGCTATCAAGGACATCAACGGTGCAGAGGGTGCGCCAACGATTCTGGTCAACAATGCGGGCATAACAAAGGACAACCTGCTGATGCGCATGAAGCCCGAAGAATGGGATGACGTAATTGGCACTAACCTGACCGGCACTTATCGGGTCAGCAAGGCATGCCTGCGCGGCATGATGAAGGCCAGGCACGGACGCATCATCAACATTGCATCGGTCATCGGTGTCACAGGTAATGCCGGCCAGGCGAACTACGCGGCATCCAAGGCCGGTACGATCGGCTTTACCAAGTCACTGGCCAAGGAAATTGGTTCGCGCGGCATCACCGTGAACGTTGTTGCGCCCGGTTTTATCGACACCGATATGACGAAAGACCTGCCCGAAGACAACAAGGCTGCGATGCTGTCCGAGATACCGCTTGGCAGGCTCGGAGAGGGCGATGACATCGCAAATGCTGTGCTGTTTCTGGCATCCGCAGCGGGTGCTTACATCACCGGCGAGACGCTGCATGTGAACGGCGGGATGGCGATGGATTGAACGGGTGTAGATTGCCACGGTTGATTCACATACAATAGGCGCCCGTACCTGGACACATCCGTTGAAAATCAAAGACTTACGGTGCGTTTTGGGGTTAAATACCGCTGTTTCGGGCGCCTTTCGGGGCTACCGGGAAGCTAAATTTTCAAGTCTTCTATGGAGAAGCAAGCACTATGAGCAGTATCGAAGAACAGGTTAAGAGCATCGTTGCCGAACAACTCGGCGTGAAAGAAGACGAGGTAACGAACGATGCTTCGTTCGTCGATGACCTGGGCGCCGATTCACTCGACACCGTCGAGCTGGTGATGGCCCTTGAAGAGGAATTCGAGACCGAAATCCCTGACGAGGAAGCCGAGAAGATCACCACGGTCCAGCAGGCCATTGACTTTGTAACCGCTCGCCAGAGCGACGGTTAACAGTCCCGGTTCGGTGGCTGGAATGTCGGCCACCGAATCCCTTTTTCCCCACCCGCAGGCGCCCAGCCTCCGGGCTACCCAACAAGACCAGCAGCATTGAGCAAACGACGCGTCGTAATTACCGGTATGGGCATCGTCTCGCCGGTTGGCAGCACGCTTGACGATGCGTGGCAGAATGTCCGCGACGGTAATTCGGGCGCGGTTCTGCTCGATGATTTCGACACCAGCACTTTTCCGACCCGCATTGCCGGCGTCGTCAAGGGCTTCGACGTTGACGAGTATCTGCCGAAGAAAGATCAGCGCAAGAACGATCCGTTTATTCATTACGGCGTTGCGGCGACGATCGACGCGATCAGCGATTCCGGTCTTGAGATTAACGAAGCAAACGGTCATCGCATTGGTGTTGCGATGGGTGCCGGTATCGGCGGCATCAAGACCATCGAAGACAACCACAACAAGATGCTCGCAGGCGGCGTTCGCAAGGTATCGCCGTTCTTTATTCCCGGCAGCATCATCAACATGACGTCAGGGCAGGTGAGCATCTTGCGGCACATCACCGGCCCGAATATCTCAATTGTGACTGCCTGCGCAACGTCGACCCACTGTATCGGCCTTGCGGCACGCAGCATTGAGCACGGCGACGCAGAGGTCATGCTGGCCGGTGGCTCCGAATACGCGACCACACCACTCGCGATGGGCGGCTTCTGTTCGGCGCGGGCGATGTCCACGCGCAATGATGACCCGACGGGCGCAAGCCGGCCTTACGATGTCGACCGCGACGGATTTGTCCTGAGTAATGGTGCCGGATGTGTCGTACTCGAAGAATACGAGCATGCCAGGGCCCGCGGAGCACGGATCTACGCCGAGCTGATCGGTTTTGGCATGAGCTCGGATGCCTACCACATCACGCTGCCGCCGGCTGACGGTGAAGGCGCGCGTCGCTGCATGACTGCCGCGATCGAGGATGCCGGCATCAATCCGGATGATGTCGACTACATCAATACTCACGGCACTTCGACTCCTGCCGGCGACATCGGCGAGACTAATGGCATCAAGCGCGCATTTGGCGACCACGCCGAGAAGGTGATGATCAGCTCAACCAAGTCGACGACAGGACACCTGCTGGGTGCAGCAGGCGTGGTCGAAGCGATTTTTTGCGCGCAGGCGATTCAACATCAGGTTGTGCCGCCGACCATCAATCTCGAGAACCAGGATCCCGAGTGCGACCTCGATTACACGGCCAACACGGCACGCGACGCAAAGGTGCGTACGGTTCTGTCCAATTCGTTCGGATTTGGCGGTACCAATGGCAGCCTGGTCATGAGAGCGCTTGATTAAGCAAATTCCGGCGCTCAAAAGCCCTGGCGAGTTACGCAGACTCAACCAGGCATTTCCCGAACGCTACCCGTTTCTACTTCAGAGTACGGCCCGAGGTGGTGATCTCGGGCGCTTCGATATCCTGTTTGCGGCTCCCGGCGATGCGCTGGTGCTCGACTCAGCGGGCGAGGGGGCGAGTTTCCTGGACGAGCTCGATCGCTGGTGGCTCGGTGAACGCTCTGCGGCGAAGGACACAAGTGTGCCGTTTCATGGTGGCTGGTTCCTGTACCTGGGCTACGAACTTGCCGCAGAGATAGAGCCGAGCCTCACACTGCATGATGACCCGGACCTCCCCGTGGCCTTCGCCGTGCGTTGCAGGGCGGCACTGGTTTATGAACACGAAAGCGAGTCGTGCTTCCTGGTGCGGGAAAGCATTGATGACGTTGACGAACAGCAGTTGCTTGAGGATATCGGGTCGCTCGGAAAGGCCAGTCGTTGCGAAGACTGTGCGGAGCCTGTGGTTTCCGAGGATGAGCCTGAAGATTTCACGGCAGCCGTCAGCAAAGCGAAGGAATATATCGCCGACGGCGATGTCTACCAGGCAAACCTGTCACGCGAGTGGCGTGCGGAAGTGGCGAATGAGCTGAGTTCGGAAGAAATCTATGAAGCATTATGCAGCGCCAATCCCGCGCCGTTTGCAGGGATCGCGCGCTGGCAGAATGCGAGCATCATCTCCTCGTCTCCGGAGCGCCTGCTATCGGTTCGTGATGGCATTGCAGCGACCCGGCCAATCGCCGGAACGCGACCGCGAGGCGCCGACAGCGAGTCGGACGACCATTTGTCCAGTGAACTCATCGCGCACCCCAAGGAGCGTGCCGAGCATGTCATGCTCATCGATCTCGAACGTAACGACCTCGGCCGGGTCTGCGAGGCAGGTACCGTCGAAGTCGATGAAATGATGGTGATTGAGAGCTACGCGCACGTGCACCATATCGTTTCGAACGTGCGGGGCAAGCTGCGCGACGAGGTTTCGCCGGGCAAGGCCATTGCAGCGGTTTTCCCGGGCGGTACGATAACGGGATGTCCCAAGGTCCGATGCATGGAAATCATCAGCGAACTGGAAAGCGCACCCCGTGGCGCATACACGGGTTCGTTCGGCTACCTGAATCGCGACGGCAGCCTCGATCTGAACATTCTTATCCGTACGATCGTGAAGCATGGCAACGACGTCCGCTTTCGTGCCGGCGCCGGCATAGTCGCCGATTCGGAGCCCGTTGCGGAACTCGCGGAGACTCGTGCCAAAGCCAAGGGCATGCTGCGGGCACTACGTCGTGACTAACTGGTTCTCCGCCGGGGAACCTGCCACCGATCTGGACATCGGCAACCGTGGATTCCAGTACGGTGACGGCCTGTTCGAAACGATCGCCATTCGGAGCGGTACACCTCGCTTGTGGCAGCTTCATATGGACAGGCTTGCGGACGGCTGTACGCGACTCGGCCTGTCATGCCCGAACGCTGGTGAGCTACTGGCAGATGTTGCTCGGCTCGTGAACGGGCAGGACGCCGCAGTGGCAAAGATTGTCATCAGTGCAGAGGGAGGCAATCGCGGTTACGGCCGCAAGGTGGAACATCCGACCTCCGCGCACATCGGGGTTTTTCCCACTCACGAGCTCGCCCCGTCTCTCTACCGCGAAGGCATCGACATTACGATCTGCCAGACCCGTTTGGCGACGGGCTCGGCGGTCGCGGGACTGAAAACACTGAGCAGGATCGAGCAGGTACTTGCACGTTCAGAACTGCAGGGAAGTGACTGGTTTGAAGGCTTGACGCGAGACGCTGACGGCCGTCTCATCTGCGGTACCATGAGCAACATGTTCGTTGTCCGAAACAATACGCTTTGCACACCCTCGCTGGATCGATGTGGCGTTGAAGGTGTGATGCGTCGCTTCGTCTTGCAGCTTCTCGAACAGGCGGGCGAAACGGTTGAGATTTCCGATGTTGAAAGCCTCGACGGCTGCACCGAGCTGTTTCTGACCAACAGCCAGTTCGGCGTACTGCCGGTGCGTCGCTGCGACGAGACTGAATGGTCTCCGGGGCCCATAACGAAAGACGTCATGCGTCGGCTGGCTGATGCGGGAATTGAGGAGTGCGGCGCTTGAAGCGGTTAGCGTTGGGGATCGGCGCTCTCTTTCTTGTTGCGGGAATCGCTGTGTTCATTGCAGCGAATCGTGTCGATTCTTTCATGCAAAGTCCCATGGCACTGCCCGAAGACGGCCTGGAAGTAACGATCGAGCCAGGCAGTTCATTCGCTGCAGTCACGCGCGACCTGCTTGAGGCGGGAGCGATAGAGGATGACCTGTGGCTCAGAGTACATGTGCGTCGGCACGGTGTCGGAGGCGCGATCCAGGCGGGCGAGTACCTTCTGGAACCGGGTACCTCGCCGCAGCAGGCGCTCGACCAGTTCATCAAGGGCTCTGTCAGGCTTTATTCGTTCACAATCGTGCCCGGGTGGAATCGCTGGGAGTTACTGGCCGCGCTGCACAGTAACGAATTCGTCGAGGCTACGCTGACTGACGAGGATTGGCCCGCGCTGCTTGAGTCGCTGGGATCTGCGACGTCTAATCCGGAGGGCATGTTCCTTCCGGAAACTTACCGCTTTGCGCGCGGCACCAGCGACCGTGACCTGCTGAAACAGGCTTTTGAACTTCTGCAGACGGTTCTGGACGAGGAATGGCAGGCTCGCGCCGAGGAGACGCCGGTGAAGTCGCCTTACGAGGCGTTGATTCTTGCTTCAATCGTCGAAAAGGAAACCGCACGTGGCGATGAGCGGGCTCGAATCGCCGGTGTATTCAAGCGCAGGCTCGAAAAACGCATGCGGCTGCAGACGGACCCGACTGTCATCTACGGGATCGGCAAGGACTTCAATGGCAACCTGACGCGCGAGGATCTGCGTACCGACACTCCATACAACACTTACACCCGTCATGGCCTGCCGCCGACACCGATTGCGATGGCCGGCCGCCAAGCCATCAATGCAGCATTGCATCCTGAAGATGGTACTGAGCTGTATTTTGTAGCGACCGGACTGGGTGACGGCAGTCACGCGTTTTCCGATACCAAGGCCGAGCACGACAAGGCGGTCGCCGAGTACCTCAAACGGCTGCGCGCCGGACGCAGCAAGAGCCAGTGATATGACGCGAGGCTGCTTCATTACGGTCGAAGGTATCGAGGGTGTCGGCAAGTCGAGCAACATCGAGGTGCTGGTCAACAGAATCCGGGATGCCGACTACGAGGTGCTGACAACGCGAGAACCCGGCGGGACACCAATCGCTGAAGATATTCGCAGATTGCTCGTATCCCGCCATGACGAACCAGTGCCCGAGATCGCGGAACTGCTGCTGATGTTCGCGGCACGGGCATTCAATGTGGAGAACGTCATCAAGCCGGCTCTTGAGGCCGGGATGTGGGTGGTTTGTGACCGTTTCACAGACTCCAGCAGGGCGTACCAGGGCGGTGGACGTGGCGTGAGCATGGAGACAATTGACGGTCTTGCAGATTGGGTACACGGTGACACACAGCCGGATCTGACCTTACTGCTCGACGCGCCGGTAGAGCTGGCACTCTCTCGGGCCGGCAACCGCAGCGAGCCGGACCGGTTCGAGCAGGAGCAGGCTGAGTTCTTTGATCGTGTCCGGGAATGCTACCTGGGCCTCGCAAAGGCCGAGCCGGATCGCTTTGCTGTGGTAGATACGACGCGGCCTTTGCAGGAAGTGAATCGTGATGTAGCCGGCCTGGTGGATGATCTCCTTTCCAGAAATAACATTAATAAAACGTTATAAAACACTGTAATGAAAGAGTTAATTTGGCAGCGGGCTTTTGCGGAAAACTGGGCCGAACGTGCCCGGCAGAACCGGCTGCCGCACGCGGTGATGTTGATCGGCCCTCCCGGCGTAGGAAAACGGGCAGCCGCGTCCTGGATTGTGGAGCGGCAACTGAAGATTGGCAGCACTGGCGATCTGCCGGTGCATCCGGCAGAAACGCCGGAACACGCCGATCTGCACTGGATTTCGCCCCCTGAGGACAAGCAGGCCATCGGAATTGAGCAGATCAGGGCGCTCGTTGGCGAACTGACGCTTACGAGCTATGAAGGCCATGGCAAGGCAGCCGTGATCGAACCAGCCAATGCAATGACTGTCGCCGCTGCGAACAGCCTGCTGAAGACCCTGGAAGAGCCGCCAGGCGATGCTTTGCTGATCCTGGTGGCCGACAGAACGGGCAAGTTGCCCGCAACAATATTCAGTCGCTGCCAGCGCATCGATTTTCCGGTTCCGGCCGAAGACGTATCCCTGACCTGGCTGGATCAGTTACAACCGGGCGCACAATGGCACGCCGCCCTGCAGGCCGCCGGAGGTGCTCCTGTTGGGGCAATTGCGGCGCTTGAGGAGCTGGATACCGCTGCGTCACTCGGGCAGGACCTGAATGTCCTGGGGAGTGGCCGGGGCTCGGCCGTTGAGACTGCCGCAAGGTGGGCCAAGCTCGATGCGCAGTTCGTACTTAACTGGTTGTCTCAACAGATAAAACTGGCGATCCGGTCGCAGTATGGCGGTGCTGACAGCAGCCCCGGACTGGTAATCGAACAATCTGTGCTGCAGCGCATGGACAGCCGCAATCTTCTCTGTTATCTAGACATAATCAACCGCCTGCGAGGGCAGGCCGGTGGCTCATACAACGTCCAGCTGACGTTTGAAGGGCTGCTGATCGACTGGGCCGGCGGGCTCGCAGAATGCGAAATCCGACCACCGGTCGACGGAATGTCACTAATGCTGGCCGACAACAGACAGAGCGCAAGACGATGAGCAAACCAGGACTATTAACGCTGACGATCAAGGACAAGAGTGCGTTGTATCTTGCCTATATGCCGTACGTGATCAACGGCGGGTTGTTCATTCCTACCAACAGCTCCTACCGGCTTGGTGACGAAGTCTTCATGCTGCTCAACCTGATGGGCGAAGAAGAAAAAATTCCGGTGGCAGGCACCGTCATCTGGATGACCCCGAAGGGTGCGCAGGGCAAACGCACAGCCGGTATTGGCGTGCAGTTCTCGGACCAGGACCAGGGTAATACGCAGAAGAAGATTGAAGCGTACCTCGCCGGTGCTCTCGGCGGCGACAAGCTTACGCACACGATGTAGGCACCGGTGCTGATTAGCACCGGGGACACGTGAAACGTGTCCCCGGCTCCAGAAAGCCTTAGGTTGCTTCAGCGGAGATACCGTTTCTCAAGACGTAGGCCTGGTAGCCACGTTCGCTCAGGATGTATGCGCCAGCCGAGCTGCGTCGGCCAGTGTCGCAGCAAACGATGTACTTCCGATCCTTGTCCAGCGTGTTGATCTTCAGGCGAATGAAGTACAGCGGTATATTCAGGGCACTGTCGAGGTGCTGATTTTCGAACTCACTCGGCAGGCGTACGTCGAGCCACTGACCGCCACCGCGGATGATGTCTTCCGCTTCGGCCATGCTGACCCAGTCGAGCATTGGTTCGTTCAGCAGCTTGTTGAAGTCGTCTTTGCCGAGGCGCATGACCGCGCCATCGGACTGCATCGTTACCGTCGCATTTCGCTTGGCGTCCGAGATCAGCGCCTCTTCACCAAACGTATCGCCGACAGCGAGCTCTGCGAGCTTGATGCCTTCCTTGCTAAGTGGCGTTTCTCGGGTAACGAGTGCGGAGCCCCGGATCAACACGTAAAAGTAGTCGCCCTCGGCACCCTGCTTGAGAATGACGTCGCCGCTGCGATAGTTGATCTGCTGCATTCGCATGAAGATGGCCTGGATGTTAGCAGGCGGAATCTTGTGAAATGCTTTGGTCTGCAACAGCATCGTCATCCAGTCCTCATTGCTCTGGTCTGACTTGCCCTGCAGTTCGGAGACTTCGTAGGTACCTGTCTGGTCCCACGTCAGCATGACGTCAAGCAGGTCGCTGTCGATGGAAATGAACTGCACGCGATCACGAGCACGCGCCGAGACGCGACGAGGGTAGACCGGTGCAACCGGGTTTCTCGCCTGTTCGGAGCCGCCTTCCACGGTACCAATGACCTTGCTGCTTGAATCGAGAAGCTCCAGCGTGCCGGAAATGACGTACAACGTGCGCTTTTCGGTATCGCCTTCCTTGAACAGCAACTGACCCGGCGACATCTCGCGAATTTGTACCTTGCGCGACAACGCCGCGAGGTTATCGCGTTTAAGGCCGTCAAGCGGAGATAATCCTCTGAGCAGCTCCGGGCTTATCTGCTCATCTGCCATACGTCATCCTGTCCATTTCGGGTATCGCTCTTGTGAGCCATCGTGGCTCGGTGTGATGCGTATTCTAGCGTTAATTCAATAACTTCTGGAACCGTCATGTGCGGACAGCGTGAACCTGCGCACAGTTTGTTTTGAGGCCTTTACCGGACTGTGACCGATGTCACAGGTCCGCCCAGCCCGGGTGTGGCTCAAATCGGCTTCCATACTGCTTCGAGAGCTCGTTGAGGCGCATTACGACAGCCGTATTGCCCCGGTCTCCTGCGTACTTCAGCGGGCCGCCTCGGAACGGCGCAAACCCGGTTCCGAATATCACGCCGGCATCGAGCAAGTCCGCTTCAGCGACCACGCCCTCATGCAGGCATGCAACGGCTTCGTTGACCATTGGCAGTATCAGGCGATCTTCGAGGTCATCAGGGACATCTCCCTCGATGGCCGGCTTCACCGCCTTGCCGTCTTCCCATTTGTAAAAACCCTGACCGGTTTTTCGCCCGAGATTCCCTTGTTCAACGAAGGATTCAATGTCCGTCGGCGGCATTTCCCGGCTATCGTCCCGGGTAAGTATTCCGGCAACATGGGTCGCAATATCCAGGCCGACGCTGTCCGCAAGCTCGATTGGGCCCATTGGCATTCCGAACTTCACGGCTGCTTCATCGATGGCGGCCAGCGGTACGCCTTCTTTGGCAATGGCCATGGCTTCACCCATGTAAGGGGCCAGCACCCGATTGACCACGAAGCCCGGCGCACTCATGCATTCGAGTGGGAACTTGCCGATGCCTTTCGTGAACGCAAAGCCGATATCGAGTGCTGATTGTTCGGTGTCTTCGCAACGTATCACTTCGACCAGCGGGAGCATTGCGACCGGATTGAAGAAATGCAGGCCGATGAATCGGGTCGGCGCGTCGAGTACCGTGCGCAGTTCTTCCAACCGAATACTCGATGTATTTGTGGCTAGAATGGCGCCCGGTTTCATTTTCGCCTGCAGGTCCTGGTAAAGCGCCTGCTTTGCCTCGAGGTTCTCGAAAATCGCCTCGATGATCAGGTCAGCACTGGCAGCGCCATCACCTGCAATGTCAGCAGAGAGTCTCGCGGCGGTTTCTGCGCGTTTGTCTTCATCCCGCACTCGTTTTGCAAACAACTTGCCGGCACGCTTGAGTGCCGGGTCAATGTACTTCTGCTCACGGTCCTGCAGCGTGACAGTGTGACCCCGTAACGCGCACCAGGCCGCGATGTCGCCGCCCATGACCCCGGCGCCAACGACATGTATGTGCTCAATCTTCGCGTCGGTCTTATTGCCCTGACCTTTGAGGCGGCTTTGCAGAAAAAACACGCGCACAAGATTTCGGGAAGTCTCGGAACACATCAGTTCGGCAAAGCTCTTCGCTTCGGCTTCGTACCCGGTTGCAGACGATGCGCCGTCGGCTGACCACAAATCGATCATTGCGTACGGGGCGGGGTAGTGCTCACGCCGTGCTTTGCCCTGCACCTGCTTTAGCAGCATATTCCGGACCAGTGGCCGGAACGGTGCCATTGCCAGGATTCGATCGAGTAATGGCGCGCGACGCTTCGCAGGCGCAGATTTCAGTAACGCTGTTGCAGCCTCACGCCATGAATCGTTGTCGGTCAATGCATCGACAAGCCCTATTGCCTTCGCTTTCGATGGTCGAATCGGGTTGCCCGTCAACTGGATTGGCATACCGGCGCGAACGCCACATATCTGGTTGACTCGCACCGTACCGCCGAATCCCGGATGCAGCCCAAGCTTTACTTCCGGCAAGCCGATCAGCTTGCTGTCACTGTGGAACGCAATTCGATAATCGCAAGACATTGCGAGCTCGAGGCCGCCACCCATGCAGACGCCATTGATAACGCAGACCGTCGGGCAAGCCAGACCTTCGATTCGATCCATTAAGGTCTGACCGAGGCGCACAAGCTCATAGGCGCGTTCGGGCGTCTCGATGGTCGTGAACTCGTTGATGTCCGCACCCATGACGAAACTGCGTTGTTTGCCGGACCAGATGACAAGCCCGGCTGGCGGCGCGTCCATCATTGGTTCGATGAGCGAATTGAGCTCCATCAGCACATCGCCGGAGAGGACGTTTGCCTTCGCGTCCGCCTTGTCGAGGCATAACCAAGTGACGCCCTGCGTGTCGGTTTCAGATTTCCAGTGTTGAGTGGTCATTTCAGTTCAAAGTCACAAATGAGCGGCAGGTGATCAGACAACCTTATCTCGGGAACTTCGAAATTGGTTACCTCGATACCTTCCTGGTAAAGAATGAAGTCGAGCTCCTTGCGCGGCGACCTGCTTGGATAGGTCGGGATGCTGTCGACGTTTGCAGATTTCAGGCCAGCGGCCTTCATAAACAGGTAAATCTCGTTTTCGCCCCAGAAGGTATTGAAGTCGCCTGCCACGACAACCGGCTTCTCGGTTTCCTCGATCAGGTCGTAGAGCTTGCGAAGCTGCAGGTGCCTGTGCCGGTACTTGAGCGAGAGATGTACGAGGAAAATGGCGTAGTCATCCATTTCAAGCTCGATGATCAGCCGTTTGATGCCGGTATCGAAGTAGTGAAAGCGCTCACCGTGTACGCGCGGAGCGGCCATAAAGGCGTTTCCCTGTTTACGCACGATCGGCAGCATCTGGTTCAGCGACTTCTCGCCATACTTGGTTTCGTAGGATGTGTTCATACCAAGGTCAGCCGCAATCTTTTCCGCCTGATTGACCTTGCGGCTGCGAATCGAGCCGGTATCGACCTCGATCAGCCCTACAACATCGGGATCGACCGATTTGATAAAGCGCGTAATGTCCGGGAGTACAGTCTGGTTGCCGAGCACATAACCGGCACCGGGCAGTGGCATGTGCATGCTGGCACCGCCGCCGACGGCGTATCGAATGTTGTAAAGGAGGAGGCGCATGCGGTGGCTACGATACCGAATAGAGTGGTTATTCGCTAGAATGCGACTTATCTTCCGGGGACCCTGAGAGCGCAATAACCGTGTCTGAAAGCAATCCCATTCGAGTGTTCGCGTCGCACATTTTCTCCGAATCTGACGACTATTTGAGACTGTTCGAGTTCCTGGAAAGTGCCGACCGTTTCTACTATTTCAACATCAGCAAGCCGGAGAACCTGCCGGAAAGTGGTGGGCTGCAGGCATTCAAAGATGAGCTCATTGCGCAAATAAAGCTAGCCGAAGCGGTTTTCATTCTTGCAAGCGCCTATGAAGAAAATGAGGAAATGGTGACGTTCATGATGGATGTTGCCGACGCCAACAACATTGGCATGATCGCAGTGAAGCCGTTTGGCGGAGTCGCCGAGACCCCTGGCGTTCTCGTGCAGCGCTGCCAGGAGCACATTGGCTGGAATGATCGCGAAATGGTCGACGCGGTTAAGCGACAGGGCAGGGGTGAAGACACGCAACGCTGGGAGACCATCGATTTCCCGGGCTACGACGCGGATGGGCCGACCGATTAGGCCGGTCGTCATTGCGCATCGCGGTGCATCGGGGTATCTCCCCGAGCACACCTTTCCCGCAAAAGCTCTCGCTTATGCAATGGGCGCAGATTATCTGGAGCAGGATATCGTCGCCACGGCAGACGATGAGCTGATTGTCATTCACGATGCTCATCTGGACCGGACAACGAACGTAGCGGAGCAGTTTCCTGAACGTGCGCGCCCGGACGGTCGCTTCTACGCCCGTGATTTCACTATGGATGAGATTCGCACGCTCGATGTGCATGAACGGACCGATGCCGACGGGAATGCCGTGTATCCGGACCGTTATCCGATCGATGGTGATTCTTTTCGTATTCACACGCTCGCCGAGGAACTCGAGTTTATTGCGCACCTGCAGGACTCTGTAGGGAGACCGGTCGGCATTTATCCGGAAATAAAGCACCCGGCGCTGCACAGGCATGCAGGCGTCGATATTTCGAAGCTGGTCGTGCAGGTTCTTGCCGATCATGGCTATGCGGGACGCGAGGATGCCTGTTACCTGCAATGCTTTGACGATGCCGAACTGCGACGCATCAGGAACGAGCTCGGTTGCGAGCTAAAGCTTGTCCAGTTGATTGGTGAGAACGACTGGGGAGAGGCCGGCAGTGACTATGACGCCATGCGAACGCCGGACGGGTTGCGGGAACTGGCGAAGACTGTCGACGGCATCGGGCCCTGGATCAACCAGTTGTATACGCTGGACGACGAGAGCGGTGAGATCGGCGACAGTGGACTGGTATCGCAGGCTCATGAAGCAGGACTGGCGGTACACCCGTACACGGCGCGCAGGGACGCTTTGCAACCCGGATTCGACTCGTTCCCGGACCTGATTCGTTTCCTGTTCGACGACCTTAAAGTCGACGGAGTCTTTACGGATTTTCCGGATCTGGTCGTGCAACGTTGCGGAGACGTCGCGACATGAATACCTGAATCAAGTTATAAAGTTTCGAGAAAAATACTTTAAGTATTTGATAAATAATCGATTATAGTGGGCTTGCTACCGGGGGGCCTAGGGAGGAAGTGAGATAGTCACGCTTCGGATTGTCTTCCAGAGTGAGAACTCTGTCCTTTCCCGAAAGCGAGATTCGCTGAATCATTGAGCAATGTTTGCCGAACTTCCATCAGAGACCATTCTTTTTGCAGTCGCAGCCTTTGTGCTGGGCTGGATTCTGTCCGCCATCAGCGCGGCGATAGGTGCCCGCCAGCGCGCAAAGAAGCGCGACCCGAGGGATGATCGGATTCGTGAACTGGAAGCCGAGTTGCGCATAGCCCAGTCCAACGCCGAATCCAGACAGACAGCGGCGGAAGACCTTGAGGAGCAACTCAAGGAGACCACCATCGGCCTGGAGCGTCGCGACAAAGTCATAAGTGAGCAACAGTCGCGGCTCGAAAAAGCCAACACTGACCTGAAGGATTCAGTGCTCAAGACACGTGAATTGCGCGCCGAGCTGGCGGAAAGAGCAACAGAAAATGTTCATGCAGAAGCTAAGATCCGCGAAGTCGAGACCGAACTCTCGGTAGCACAGGCATCGTCGGACATGATTGCGACAGGCGTGCTGGACTATTCACTGGCCCAGGAGGCCATCGCCAAGGAAGAAGGCCAAGAGGCGTCAAGCAATGACGACTCCGGCGAAGACGCCGAAGTCAGCAAGACCGCAAGCTAAACGAATCCCGCCACGCCCTGTACAGGGCGATAAACCATAACTGCATCATTAACGATGCCACCCATTCGACCCTGTTCTCGATGTTATTTGGCGTCGTGATCAGTGCCTTCTGCACGAGATTCGCGATACCAAACAGCCAGGGCGCCAGAACGATTGCCAGCATGATATTGCGCATTCGTGAGGGCTTCATGGCGAGGCTCGTGAGAAGCTGTGCCAGTCCTATTCCAAGAAAGTAAAAGTAGATACCTACGTAGCGCATGAACTCGTAAAACGGCAGCGTGGTCCCCAGAAACGTCACGTAAACGACCAGCGCAACTGCCCCGATCAGTCCTGAGCCCCAGATAAAGTGCGAATAGCGGTCACTGCCGGTCGTATTTCGCAGCCAAGCCCCGACGAACCACCACAGGACGATCAGAAAGGCCGCTTGCGGCATCAATCCCGCGCGAAACGGCATGGCACCAGGCATGTATCGGCCAGTGGCGCTGATGGACGTACAACCGTCGAAGTAGGGGTTGCAGGAGGGAATCGTGCCGGCGTCCATACTGAGCCAGAGCGCGGCGTGAATGCCCACGAGCGGCAGGAATCCTGCAATCAGGGGCAGGGCACGTATCAGCATCTCAACAGCATACCGCAGAGTATTCTGCTATACCTTGGGTTCCAATCAACTGGGGGGTTGACTATGAGTATCCTGGATCTTTGGCAGCCAATCCTGGCATCTGCCGTTCTTGTCTGGGTGGGCGGTGCCGTAATCTGGATGGTAATGCCCTGGCACAAGAGTGATTTCGCGCAAACCAGTAACGAGGACAGCGCCCGGTCCGCACTGAGTGGGCTTGTGCCGGGCCAGTATTCACTGCCGTATTGCCCTGACCAGAAGTCTTTTGAAGACGAAGGCATGAAACAGAAATTCAAGGACGGGCCTGTAGGGTTCGTCACGATAGTGCCTTCCGGCCCGCCGGCGATGGGCGGCAAGCTCGCAATGATGTTCGGCTACAACCTGCTTGTTGGCATTGTGTGTGCGTACTTCGTTAGCAGGACGGCGGCCAGTGGCGCTGATTACCTCGCCGTATTCCGCGTGGCAGGCGCTGTTGCGTTTGTCGCTTACGGCATGGCGTACATACAGGAAAGTATCTGGTTCGGACGCCCGTGGTCGACGACGACAAAGACTTTCCTCGACGCATTGATTTACGGTCTGCTGACTGGTGGAGCATTCGGCTGGCTCGCTGCATGATTTAGCCATAATTCCTCCCCTGTGGTGCCACTTCAGGTACGTAAAAACGTAACCGGGAACACACACAGGGGAGGGCGATGGCACGCCAACACAACAGCTGGAAGGAATGGGTCGAGGTCTTTGAAAGCCGCAGCGGGAGGGCATTGCCGCCGCTAGAGCAGGACAGGGACTATCAATTACTGCCGGACTCGCTGGCCAGGTCGCTGGCTATTTTTCAACTCGGCGAATCCGGTGGCGGCACGGTAATTCAACAGGCCGGACGGTCCCGTCTGCCAGGTCTGGACCAACACTACGGCAAAGCGGTGGGTCTTTTCGTCGCAGAAGAGCATCGACATGCCGAGTTACTCGCGATGTGTGTGCGGTTACTGGGTGGACGGCTTATTCGACAGAACTGGACGGCAAGACTGTTCGTGTTCGGACGTCGCCTGATTGGGCTCCGCCTCAAGGTTCTGGTTTTGCTCGCCGCCGAAGTAGTGGGCCTTGTCTACTACAGCTTGCTGGCGTCTCGTTTACCCGACTGCAATCTCAGGGAGCTGTTGATGGAGATTGTTGAGGACGAGCGCTCGCATCTTTATTTCCACTGCGACTTTCTGCGGAACCTGATTCGAGGAAAGCTGTCTCGCTGGGTTTTCATCGGAACGTGGAGGGCGGTGATCAGTGCTGCTGCCCTCGTCGTCGCGTTTGACCACAGGCATGCGATTCGTGATCTCAATATCGGGCTGCGAAATGTACTGGGCCGATGGATGAATTTCGCAAGGCTCTCAGAGGCCCTCGTAGTTTCCGATTCTCCGGAAACCCGCGCAAAACTGACAATTCGGGCATTTTCGGGACCTTGAAAGGGGCTGGTAAGTTATTGTTTTTAGACGCTAAAGTGGTCATTACGCCGCAACCGTTGGTCAGTTTCCATCAAGGGGCCGTCAAGGGGTATGCAGCGCGAATCCAGTGAATATGATCCACCCATACACGAAACGCAGCGGCTCTGAAGCCAACGCAAATCTTGATTAAAAAGGTGGATGTAATGAAGAAATTGATCGCAACAGTAGCAACCATTGCCCTGAGCCTGGGCGGCCTTGCACACGCACAGGGTGAGGATGAAGGACTCGTCAAAGTCGACGGAGCAGCCTTCAAGGAAACCTGGGTAAACCCGAATGTTGACGTATTGCAATACGACAAGATCATGGTTGAGCCGATCGCATATGACTTCAAGGAAGTGAAAAAGCGCATGCGTATTGGCGGCCTGACGCCCAGTGGCGCTTCGGAGTTCTATATTGAGAACCGCGACCGCGAGCGCGCCATGGACACGATCAACAAGGTATTCAACGAGGCCGCTGAGAAAAGCTCTCTGCATTTCGTCAACAATGCTGGTGACAACACGATCGCACTGAAAGTCTCGCTGGTTGATATCGTCAGCCACGTACCGCCGGAGAACAAGTTCGGCATGAGCGAAGACTACGTTACGTCTGTTGGTGCCGCGACGATCGTTATCGAAGGCATCGACGCGAAGACTGGTGAAGTTGTTTACCGCGCTGCCGAGCGTCGCAAGATTCAGCGTGGCAGCCGCGAATTGTTCCGCGCGAACTCTGTAACGGTTAATGCTGAGCTGCGTCGTCACGCCAAGCGCATGGCTTCGAAGCTGATCACCGAGCTCGAGCTGGTTCATTCGTAATCAGTCGACATTAACGATGCACAGAAAGGCACCCGGTTGGGTGCCTTTTTGTTTGCGCAAATGAAGCGCGCTAGAGTGACCTGGTTGGAGGATTACCCGTGACGAAATCAAAGTACGACACTCTCGTGGCCGGTGTTTTTTCCTTATCGACGATAATCGGCTGTGACTCGATTAAGGACGACGAGAATGCGCTGGTTGATGATGCATGGCTGAAACCGCCGGCGGGAATTCATCCGTTTGGCGGCGGCTATCCGGAAGAAGATGATCAGTGCCGCCGCATAGGTGAGTCGGAGCTGACGATTGACTGGCTTGATCACACAAGGGTTCTTATCGCGTGTCCTGGTAGTGCAGATTCTGCAGATGTTATGAACGCTCTTGAGCTGCTGAAAGGCACTCTGATAATGGAAGTAGAGGGGTTCTCTGTGATCTCAGCGCCGAATCCCTGGCCAAACCAGATATCGTATTTAACATAATATACATTATGCGCATTTATGCTGGTGGTTAGCAGGCCCCAACGTGGCGGGCTGCTGTAAGGACACCCAACTTTGGTTGAATCGATACACCGGACTATGCGAGAGGTTGATGCCAAGACGTCCAACCTCGCTGCCAAAATTGACGCCACGGAGAGTATTCTCGAGAGTGAGCTTGCGGCGATGCAACAAGACTCGGCCGATTTTCATACCGGAAAAAATAGACACATGTTAGGACAACGACCGCGATGCGCAATTTCCCTGGGCGAAGAATTGGAACTTAATTTTTGACACGCAGTTGGGCTTTAGCTCGCCTGTCAATAGTCGCCCTACCCCACGCCCGATGGCAAGAAGGGGTCAGAACTGGCCGTTGTGAAAATGGCTAGCAAGCGCCTGGGAAAGTCGCTCAGACCAGGAATTTTATCTAGACTGAGAAGTAGGCTGCGATTCCTTTGCTGCTTCCTGAATGTCCTCCCAGTAAGACTTTTGGCATCGGTGGAGCGCATCAGCTAGCGGCTCACCTTCAGGGAGATTGTTCAATCGCAGGTAATCTCGTTCTTCCAATGTCTCACCCGCATACCACTCCAGCAGTTCGCTAAGTGAGACGTCAGTCCGCGAAATCGAAAACTCATGAATTGCCTCATACTCGCATTCCGCGCGTTTTCTGTTGAGCTCCTCGACTACTTCGAAAATGCGACCGGGCAAGATGCCTGTCGTCGCCCGAAGATACTTCTCCGCATCAATGGCTTCGGAATACTTGGTCTCCCATGCAAATCGGCAAACGGCTTGCTCGCGCGTCATCGGCTCGCTTTTGGATAGACACGCTCTATAGCTATGTTCATCGGCTTGAACAGGGAATTGAACTCCAAGCAATGATGCTAAAGCGAGGACGCCAGCGATGAGCGATTTCGAGTGGAGCATGATCTCTCCGACTGCTGAGTAATAATTTGAACGATACGTTGGTCTGTTGCGAGGCCTGTCCGCCATTTTCTCGCAGGTGACAGATCTACTCTGTGACACCGTTCTCATGTCAGGTGAGATTGAATGATCGGTTGTGATTCCCAACAGCTGGACCTTGAGGAGCGTATGGCAACTCCTGAGCCGTAGTTGCCCCTCTGCCTTGCGGGACGAATCTTAACTTTTCCGTAGAAGTTACTGCCCAACTCCCGCAGGGCAAACACGCTGCCTTGTTAACACTTTTCATTCGCTCGTTCGCAACGGTCGATTCGAATTTTTACCCCCGTCGTCGCAACATTACTTGCACACATTCGGCAGGAAAATTTGCGGAATCGTTCCGCTGACACATTCCCAAGAAACCGTCCCTTCGTTCATTGAGGCCGCCAACGTGATGAATTGGCCAGACAATCGAGCACTTGCTTTATTCCCGTAAACGATCTCGATGTTGTTGCCGTTGATACGAACCTGGTCGACGTACTGGCCGTGATAGCTGGACGGCGGACCGATTCCCGCTGCTGAATTGTCGGCCGGGAACTCGCCGGCATCGATGGCGAATGCCGACACAGCGAATTTGGCCGGTGCCGCCAGGCTCAAACCTTCTGCAGCCTGCGCACGCAAGTTGTACACGTTGTACGTCGCCAGAGCCGTCGAACTCAGTATGCCGATGATCGCGACGACAATCAGTATCTCGATTAACGTGAAGCCCTTACTTTCTCTTGTCTTCATCACTGGTTTCCTGCACGTGTTAGTGAATACAGGCTCAGTGTGGCGCGAGCGCAATGACTGACGAGTGACCCACATCACGCCCGTTACTGAAACGCTGGGTTTCCCAACCAACGCTTCTCCAGGCCCGGCACTTTCCTGCGACTGGCGCAATCCAAGTCTGTCGCCGAATGGGAGTTCCTGATCGACTCGAAGTCATAGCGCTCAGGTTCCGATAGATTTCACGCACTGTTCGTCGGCGTATGAATCGTCAACCGGCGACATCGACGGAATAGTTACACAGAATACTGAGCCTCCTGTGCTGCGTCGACGCACCTCGATGCGCCCTTGCATATACTCAACGAGCTGCATTGTGATACTGAGACCGATCCCGGCTCCCTGTACCCGTTGCGTATCATTACCAACCCGAACAAACGGCTCGAATATTCGGGCGATATCCTCGTCCGCGATGCCTACGCCGGTGTCTTTCACGGAAATCATGACTGTGTCATGGTCCGGCCAATTCGCTTCAATATCGATGCAGCCGTCGTCGCGATTGTACTTGATGGCATTTGAAACCAGGTTCAAGAGAATCTGGCGCAAGCGCAGCCGATCGGTTGAAATCACCGGGTGCTCATTGTTGGAGTGATCGACCTTGAGGTTGATCTTGCGCTCCTTCAGTTGTGGCCGAAGGATCACCAGGCACTCGTTAATGACTTCGCTTACGTTGACCAGTTCCGGCCGGATCTCGAACTCCCCGCTTTCAAGTCGGGCGACATCGAGAACATCATCAATCAGTGATAGCAAGTGTTTCCCAGAGGCCTGGATGTTAGCCAGATGGCCTTTGCGTTGCTTGCGAATTTCATCGGCCGGCAACACCGAAAGTAGCTCGCAAAACCCCAGAATCGCATTCAACGGTGTGCGAAGTTCATGGCTCATGCGCGACAAGAACCGTGATTT
This sequence comes from Woeseiaceae bacterium, assembly GCA_965224725.1. Lineage (GTDB taxonomy): Bacteria > Pseudomonadota > Gammaproteobacteria > Steroidobacterales > Woeseiaceae > UBA1847. Next base: position 951,360 of record CBDCZZ010000002.1, on the reverse strand, counting down.
CGCCACATTCGCGGTTTCCGCGATGTCACGAGCGTCCTGTAGCTCAATCGCCGTCTTCTTTCGCTCTTCGACATCCTGCTCGAGCTGACGATTGGCCGACGCGAGGCTGCGGTTTGCATCGTGAATCTGAGCCGCCAGACGCTCGCTCTTGTTCTGCAGGTCAAGCGTTGACACAAGCAGTTCATTAAAGCGTACTGCGGCACGCCAGATACCGAGTACAAATAGGATGACGAATGCCGACACCAATTGGGTGCTCGAGTTATCGACCACGAGCCCGATGATCAGAGGAACCGTGGAGAAGATGAGGTAGCCTAAATACGTTTCCAGGTGCATCGCGAGGTATGGAATCGCCGATACCGCCATCGCAGCAATTACCAGCAGGACGATCGCATCGCCTCCCGGCGGCAACTCGCTCACCAGCAGGATGCCACCAAGTCCCCAACACAGGCCCGACAGACTGGCACCGATGGAGAACAGGCGCCTAAAGTGCCGCCAGTTACCATTGGTTCCCGCACTTCGCCGCTGTCGAATCGTGATAAACGTTCGATAGAGCAGCACCAGGCCACTGGCAAGCCACCAAGTCATGACGGTCCGGGTCGAAGCGCCCGAAAGATCGGCTGGTCCCTGCCAGGCCGCAACCCCGAGGACCAAGGTAACCAGAGCCGTCAAAATTAACCCGCTGCGGGCCTGGACATACATTTGATCGACTAACTGCGATTGCGTTGAGGCAGTACTCTGACTATCCATGCTGCCCTCCACCTAACTTCCTGAGGAGCGGCAATTTCCACGTGTCGTCCAGGGACTCAGGACTGGAGTCGGTCTGTGCTGTGCCACACTTGACGAATTGCAGCAGCTCATCCGCGGATTTCGGTTTACACAAGTAGTAGCCCTGGACCTCGTCACAACCTCGAGCACGCAGGAAATTCAATTGGGCAACGTCTTCAACGCCTTCGGCGACCACGCTCAAGCCCAGCTCCTGTGCCATTGCGATCATTGCCGCACACAATGCGCCGCCGTTTTCCTTGGTGCCTATCTCCTTGACGAACGAACGGTCGATCTTCATGCGGTCAACCGGGAACTTGCGCAGGTAGTCGAAGGACGAATACCCGGTTCCGAAATCATCGAGCGACAAGGCAATGCCCGCATCTTTCAGCTTGGACAATTGCCGCATCGTCTTGGACGTATCCGACATCAAGGTGCTTTCGGTAATTTCGACCTCGAGCAAATGTCCCATGATGCCGCTAGTCCAGAGACAGGACACAAGGTCGTCGACAAAACTGTCGCGCAGGAACTGCTGAGACGAGACGTTGACTGCAATCCGGGTGCCGGCCAGTTCAGTGCCCTCCCAGGCATTTGCCTGCCGGCAGGCCTCCTCGAACACCCACTGGCCTAAGGGAATGATCAGTCCCGTTTCTTCGGCGACGCGAACAAACTTGTCGGTCGGAATCATGCCGAGCATGGGATGTTCCCAGCGCAGGAGTGCCTCGCAACCGGCCAGTTCCGACGACTGCAAATCGAATTTTGGCTGGTAGACGAGGTAGAGCGCCTCGCTTTCGATGGCTTCCCGCAATTCGTTTTCGAGGTGCAGTCGCTCGAGCGACCGCACGTTCATGGTATCCGTGAAGAATCGGTAGTTGTTACGACCGTTCTGTTTCGCCTGGTACATGGCCGTATCAGCGTTCTTGAGAAGATCCTCGAGTGACTCACCGTCATCGGGCATCAGCGAGATACCGATACTTGGGCTAACGACGAACTGGTGCCCGGCGTGCGAAAACGGCGCAATCAGCTCCTCGAGAATTCGTTCAGCAACGGTCATCGCTGTTTCCGGCCCCTCGACCTCCGTCAAGAGGATGGCGAATTCATCACCACCAATGCGCGATATGCGAACCTCCGGTTTGAATGGGTCATCCGATGAATCGTGAGTTCTGTCCCGTCTTCGGCAACAGCGTTCCAGTCGCTTCGCGACAGAGCTAAGTAACTCATCGCCTGCCGAATGCCCGAGGGTGTCGTTGATTCGTTTGAACCGATCGAGGTCGATGTACAACAAAGAGAGCTTGCTACCGGTCCGCTTCGCGCGCTCAATCTGTATTTTCACCTCTTTCGAAAACATGCCACGATTTGGAAGGCCAGTGAGTGTGTCAAAGTAGGCCAACTGATGAATCTGCTGATCGGCTCTTCTACGTTCGGTCACATCCCGAATAATGACCAGCGCTGAATTGTGATCGCGCGGTACAATTCGAGTCTCGAAAAAAGCTTCGCCATCACGCAAAGCCGTTTCAAATTCCTCCATCTGGCCACTGTCGAACACGTCGGCCGCGCGCCGTTGAATGGTGTGAACAAACTCCGGATCCAGCGGGCCGCTGGCATCTGATAGCACCGGTACGGCGATCGTCTCATCATCGTGCGCATAAATTCCGGCCTGCCGAACCTCAACGGCACGAAGCTCCCGGTCAAGAATGAGAATTCGGTCGGGGATCCCCCGCAGGAGACCAGCGATCTCGTTATGCGCATCGTTAGCGCGAAGAATGTGTACCAGGCGGAACGGAAACGCGGCCCAGTTGATGGGCTTGGTCAGAAAGTCAGTGGCACCGGCATCGAAGGCTTCCCGGGCCGCAGCACGATCGTCGTTGCCCGTGATAATCAGGATCGGCGTGACGTAGTCGGTCTCCGCCATGCGGATCTTCTCGCAGGCACGATAGCCTGTCATAACAGGCATTTCCCCGTCCAGCAACACTGCGTCCGGGCGATTCTCAATAAATGCATTTAACGCCTGTGCGCCATCCTCGCACGCAATTACCCGGTAGCCATGCCCCTCCAGCAGTTGGCGCATGATGAGCCTTGCAGTTGGATCGTCATCCGCGATCAAGACAACCTGTTGTCGATTTCGATGCGTCATGATCAGGATTCCGTGGCAAGCGGCCGAAGCTCGGCGATGGCCTGCTCAAACGCGGGCCGCACACGCTCGCGGTATTCGAGCATCTCATCGAATTGACCCTTCCGAGCCCGGGCTTCGATCTTGCGACACAGGTGCGACAAAGCCGACGCACCAACATTGGCGCTGGAAGACTTGAGCGCGTGCGCTGCACCGACGATCGCATCGGCCCGGCTTTGGTCTATAGCCTCCTCGAGATCCGTAACCAGCTTCGGCGTCGTCGCGAGATACGTACCGATTACCTCCTGCATAAACGAGCCACCGTCATCGGTTCGCAACCTTCGAATGCTCTCAATGATCGAATCGTCGATGATGGTTTCTGACAGTGCATCAACGTCGTTGGCCGCTTGTGCCCCTCCAATGTCTATCACGACGTCATCGTCATCGCAGTCCAGCGATAACGGCGCTATCTTGTCTGCGCCCAGGTGCGTATGCAGGGTTTTGTGTAAATCCACCAACGAGAACGGTTTACTCAAGTAATCGTCCATGCCGGCCTCGAGACATTTTTCCCGGTCACCTTTGAGCGCATTTGCCGTCAGCGCAACGATCGGGATGCGCTTGAACGCGCCCTCCTCTTCTCGAGCTCGTATCGCCAGACTTGCCGCATAACCGTCCATCACCGGCATCTGGCAATCCATGAAAATGAGATCAAAGGCGTGATCAGTCTCCAGCAGCTCAAGCGCTGCTGCGCCGTGCGCTGCGGTGACCACCTCGCAACCAATCTGTGCAAGCATGCCTTGCGCGACCTGTTGATTAACCAGGTTGTCTTCCGCAAGCAACAGGCGCGCGTCAGTTCCGTTGACGAAGGCGCGGGGAACGTACGGGCGTTCAAATTTGTCACTTTCCGCGAGTGCAACCTCACCGAGGAGATCGGCAAGCGTATTGACCAGCTGGTCACGATGCACGGGCTTGGGCAAGCTGCGTTGGATACCGGCGGCGTCACGTTGCTCACGGGCAATGCTCGTCGCCACAGAACTGAGAAGTACAATAGCCGGCGGCCGCTTGAGTGAAAGTTCTCGTATTGTTTCAGCCGTTTCAAGGCCGGTAAGGCCGGGCATTTGCATGTCAAGCACTAAGAAATCGAACGGCTGTCCTTTGTCTTCGGCGTCGGCGCACAAGGACGCCGCGCGTCCGCCAGACTCCTCCGTAACCACCGCAACCTCGACCGATTCGAGCTGGTGCGACAAGATCTCGCGGTTGGTTGGGCTGTCATCGACGACCAGCGCACGACGGCCGTGCAGCATGGACACATCGCGTTCACTAACCCGCTCCGTCGATCGGCTGAGGCTAAGTTCGAACCAGAAATTGGAGCCGCTCGATTCGCGTCGCCGTATCCCGATGGTGCCACCCATTAATTCGACGAGCTGCCGACAAATGGCCAGCCCGAGACCCGTACCGCCGTATTCGCGTGTCGTCGATCCATCCTGTTGAGAAAAGGCATCGAACAGCTTTTCGGTATACGCGGGATCAACGCCGATACCGGTATCGATGATCTCAAAGCGCAGGTGCGATGAATCATACGTCACACCTGTGCGGCTCAGACGAATAAGGACCTCACCCTGCTCAGTAAATTTGGTCGCATTGCCGATAAGGTTCGTGAGGATCTGCTTCAGGCGGAGCTGATCGCCAACCACCATCGTGTCGACATCCGATTCGATATCGCAGAGTAATTCCAACCCCTTGCTATCGGCTCGTTCGGCGAACATATCGACTACGTCGTACACCGCGTTGTGCAGCGCAAACGGCTGCTCATCAAGCTCGAGTCGTCCAGCTTCTATCTTTGAGAAGTCCAGAATGTCATTGATGATCATGAGGAGCTGTTCGCCGGATTGATGAATCGTGCTCACAAAGCTGCGTTGCTTCTCCGACAGCGCCTCGGAACTTTGCAGCAAGTCGGACATGCCGAGCACTCCGTTCATTGGCGTGCGGATCTCATGGCTCATGCGGGCCAGGAACTCGCTTTTCGCCTTACTGGCTTGTTCGGCGCGATCTTTTGCCTGGCGCATCTCGGTGATGGCGTCCTGCAACTCGTCGTTCGCCTCTTGCAGTGACTCGGTACGCAGTCCAACGATGCGCTCAAGATTGTCGCGATGCTCAGCCAGACGCTCGTCGCGCGCTTCGAGTTCGGTCAGCATGGTATTCATGCCATCGGTCAGCCCGCCAATCTCGTCGTCGCCAAAGCGCTCCGCGCGTACAGAAAAATCCTCCTGTTCGCGGACGTGTTCGGTGACTCGAACAAGATCAGCAATCGGCTGCGTGATGCGACGCGCCAACCAGGTCGATATCAGGTAGGAAACGAACAGTGCGAAACTTAAAGCCGCGAGCGCAAAGGAGGCATACAAGCGTAGGGTCGCCCACAATTCATCGAGGCTGCTTCGAATCGCGATATACCCAATCACCTCACCGTCGAACCGGATGGAATCGATCTGACCGTACGACCTCCATCCGTCGTACCAACTTACACGACCGATCGCCGCCTCATTAAGACGCTCCGCAGGAAACGGAATGCTCAATGGCCGCTCACGACTTACATAACGGGCTACGACTTCCCGGTCCACGCTAAAGATGTGTGCGTCAGTGACAAACCTGTCGGCCGACGCTGAGCCCAACACCGATTGAGCCTGCTCCACGTCGCTGAACAGCAATGCCGCAGCACTATTGCTGCCAATCGATGAGGCAAGGACCGCGACGTGGCTCTCCAGATTACGCTTGTACAACTGGACTTCCCCGATTGCCGACAGGAGCGCGGCAACCAGCATGGCGAGCGCCGCAACCGCGACGATCGTCCAGCGAATCTTGTGTTGCAGGGATGAATTACGAAGCCAGTTCATGGTCGGCGTCCCTCCGCGGTTGATACCGGCTGGATGACGTCGGCCACTTGCAGTAATTGCGAACGGAATTTCAAACCCTTCAACGTCGCTGCCTCGTGGTTAATGACAAATCGAACACGGTTGGCACGACGGACCAGGGCCATGTCGCCATCTTGTTCGGCGAACAAGCGCGTCTCCCCGATCGTTAGCGTCGGCAGACGGCGAAGTGCATGCAACGAGGCCGGACGTCCTTCCATGTCGTCGTCGACATAAAGAATCTCGCACGAGGTGGTTTCAATACTCCGCGGATCGATCCACCGTACGCGCAAGGCGTGAGATCGAACGCGGCGGTTGGTCAGCCGACTAAACGCACGATACGCGTCATTCTCCGCATAGACGCAAAGGTCGAGCGCGAGATCGCTGGATCTTGTTACAGGCCACTCAATGAACTTCGCGACATTGAACACCAATGCCGCACGCAGATCGTGCTCGCTCGGTTCGTCGTTTGCGGTCGCCAATGGAATGAACAAGCCACTCGCTATCAGCGCCGACAAACATCGGATCCTGGCTAAGCCGTTGAAGAGCATAAGACTGACTCCCGAAGTGCTTAGAACAACCAGCGGATCTGGGCCACGAAACGTCGCTCGACCACAGTCGGCGGCCCTTCGCCAAGCTCTGACAAAAACTCGACGTGCCCCGAGTCCATCAGTCGTTCAGCCGCAAGTGCCAGTTCAAACTCGTCCATCGGGCGCCATGAAAGGCGCAGGTTCAGATCGTGATCGTCGCCAAGATTAAAGCCCGGTAATTCGTCGGCGTAGTGATACCTGGCACCGAGGCGCAGGTTCTCCGCAAATCGCCAATCCGTGCGTAATGAGAACTGGTGCTTGGCATTCGGGAACAGGTGATTATTGCCATTGACCGGCGGCGTACCGAACTTCACATCGAGATACGAGTACGTTGCTTCCAACCGAAGTCGATCCGTCGGCACCCAGTGGGTTGCGACTTCAATACCGTGCGTTTTGGCGCTGAGGCTGTTCTCGAACCGCAGTGTGTTCTCAACGTGGGTCGCACTCAGGAAACACAACGGATCGAGCGCCAGCGCAACGCCGCTCGGCTGGCAGACGGGCATCACATTAGACGCGGTGCGTAGGTCGTCGTACTCGTTGAAATACAGTGCGACGTCCGCACTGGCGGTGTCGCTGATTTGCCAGCGCACGCCCGATTCCAATGCGACGACCGTTTCCTCCGTCGTCTGGGGACTGCCAACGAATGCCGTCGTCATTGGTACAGGCAAGGGGTTCTCGGCGCTGAGCGGCGCAAACGCTGCGCCGATCCCGTTGATCATGACGTTATAGTCGGCATATGACGGCGTTCGGATCGAACGCGTCGCACTGGCCCACAGAGTAGATGCCTCACCCAGCTGGTAGCTCACTCGTAGAGTCGGCATGATCTGTACATCATCCGACGAACGCTCGTCCTGTTCGAATTTTGCACCCAGCGTCAGGCGTCCATTGCCATCAGCGAAGTGAATCTCGTCCTGCACGAAGGCACTGATCAGGGTGTCGGCTCCGGTAACCGGTAACAATGAGATATTGGGCGTACCAAGGAAATCGAAGGTGTACCGACGGTAGCCAAGACCAAACATCAATTCATGACGCCCACGCCGGTTCATTGACCACTGCAGATCGACATCGTAGGTCGTAGACTTCTCGCCGAACAGCGCACCCTGTCGATCGACATTGTCGACGAAGGTCCGCAGGGCAAGTTCGCCGGACTCAAACTGGTTCGTCCAGGACGCGTTTATAAATGCGCCACGAATGTCGTTTTCCGCATCGAAACGACTCGCGTACGGCGGCGCCAGCTCCGTCAGCAGTAAGGTTTCGCCAATATCTTCCGAATAGATTTCGGCTGCGACGGCAATACGCCTTTCTTCTTCGTCAATATCAAAACGACCGCCCACGCGAACGCCCTGATAGTCATCATTAACGTCCAGGCCGGTCACATCCTTGCTGTTTCCACGTACATTGATCTTGCCGTAAACACGAAACTGCGCGTTGTCATTCAGATTGCCGCCGTAGCGAAGAGCTCCGCCGACACCACCCTTGTCATCACCATTCGCTGTCAGCAATGTGCCTTGGGTGACGCGTGCCGATCGCGTGATGATGTGAATGACGCCATTGACCGCGTTCGCACCCCACACTGAGCTGCCCGGTCCGCGAATGACCTCAATGCGATCAATGTCATCGATCAGGGTGTCTAATGATTCCCAGTAAACTCCCGCAAACGATGGCGTGTACACGGTTCGGCCATCGACCATGACGAGTAGCTTGTTAGCAAACCGACCGTTGAACCCGCGGGCACTGATTGCCCAGCGGTTGCCATCGATGCGGGAAACCTGGAGACCGGGTGCGAGTCGCAAGAGCGTGGGAATACTGCGAGCACCGGAAGCCCGGATCGCGTCACTGGTGATCACGTAAACAGCCGCAGCCGTTTCCGAGAGCGACTGGGACTTTCGGGCGGCTGAGGTTATTTCCACACTCAACAGTTGCTCGAGTGAAAGATCAAGCAAGCCACCGTCGTCGTCGGCCGCCAGTGAGGTCGAACCCCATGCGAACGATGAGGCCAGGCAGTAAGACAGAGTCTTTAGAAGATTCGGGCGCATTTTGTACATCATGGTCAAGATTCCAAACGGGTCGTGCTGTCTTGCCATAATGAGAAAACCGCCGTTTGATACTCAATGAACAAACGTCGGAATATCGAACTGCTTCACAAGAAAGGTCTTTTTTTGACACCGTTGTTGCGGTTTTATGACAACCAAATAACGGCAATCGCGCTAAGAACAAGTCTATTTTTTACCGATAGATCAAGTGTTTGCGCTAAGTTACGGAAACGTAGAGTTTTACTCCAACGTGACAAAATTCGACGACAATACGTCTTTAATAAGTACTGACAGAAAAGCGCGACACGGAACACTGGCACGCCATGCAAGTTCAGGACGTTCGTCACGAGACATTCACCTCAATGTCCGCGGCTGCACTCTCCGCCCGCCTCGCTGGCTGGAGCGGCACCTTACTCTCGCTGTCTACGGACACCTTTAGCGGATCAATAGCCACTACCCGAATCGGTGGGCTGACTATCTCTCGATTGACGATGGATGGCGATACGCTCGCGCTGCTTGCGCCGGAGGCGGGGCGCACCGGCGTGCTCTTCGTGTTCAATAAACCCAATGGGTTTAACTTTGCCCTGGCCGAGCACGCACCGGCATTACTCTGGCATGGTCAGGGTCGCAGCACCGCCAGTTGGTGGGGTGCCGGCCCGGTCACGCTGTACTTGTTGACCTGGCCGTCCTCTATCTCACCGATCCCATCCAGTTTCTATCTGAACGCTCTGGACAAGACGACGTCCGAATGTCCTGGACTCGGCCACGTCCTCGCACCGCGCAACGCGCCGACGCTGAGTGCAACGGTGGATCAAGTACTATCCCTCGGGGAAGACGGCCGTCAAACGTGGAACACCCGCTCCACCGCCGGCGTGGTCAATCATTTATCCAACGCCCTCGTCGACGCGCTGGGTGAGTCGGTGACCGAGGAATTACCACTGTCCGTTTCCCGGCAGAAATTCCAGCTGTTTCTAGCGACCCACGACTATCTGCGTCAGTTCACCGATTGGACCGCACCGTCGACAGAAGCGATGGCCGACGTCGCCGGCGTACCGACCCGGACCTTACAAGATGCCTTTCAGTCGACCGTCGGCATCACGCCGAAACGATTGTCCCGCACCATGCAACTGCACCGTATTCGGGAGTACCTGGACAGCGCCGGTGACGAAGCGCAGCCGATGGCCGATATTGCCAAAAAAGCCGGATTCTCGAGCGCCAGCCATTTTTCGGCGAGCTTTAAGCAACTGTTCGGTGCGTCGCCCTCCGCTATTTCAGCCTGCAACTGTTGACCTACCACTGCCCAATCGAAAGGGATGCAAAAGCAGATAACCTTGGTTACATCGAGTAGTTCTATAACCGCACAAGGAGCCATAGTTACCTGGGGCACGTCATGCTGACGATTCCTTCATCGTCAACCACGACAAATCCGCGATCCTCCAACCCTTCGACACAGTCAGCGCATTCCTTTTCTGGCTGCATAGCCAGTCGAGCCAACTGAGAGAGATTGATCGAATTCGCATCGGCCAGTAGTGTCAATACCCGCCATTCCTCGGGCGCCACCCCGCACTCACTCATTAACAGTGGGTACAACTCCGCGGCATATAACGCATGCGCCTGGTTAAGGAGGTACAAAAGGTAATTTGATAAGAACCCGTTTTCGGAGAGCTCAACACCGCCTTCACGGCCTGTAACCGGTTGCGGTGTCGCAACTGAGTAGCTTCCTCGAGCGAAAACCAGAGGCATGGTCGAATCGCTGCCGTGGAACTCGATCACTTCACCAACGATGATGATGTGGTCACCGCCGTCATAAGTACTCCACGTCTTGCACTCAAAGTGGCCGGCAGAGTCCTCAAGGACAGGGCATCCGCCAATGCCCTCGGTGAAACTCACGTTCTGGAATTTGTTTTTTCCCTGACTGGCGAAGTTGTTCGAGAGACCCGCCTGATGCTTGCCAAGAACGTTTACAACGAAGCAAGCGCCGTCTTCGAACGCTTTGGCGCTGTAAGCGTTTTTCGCAATGCTCCACAGGATTAATGGAGGATCCATCGATACAGAATTAAAGCTACTCGCCGTTACACCGATTAGCTGTCCATCGGACGAGACTGTCGTGATCACTGTTACGCCGGTCGGAAACTGACCAAGTGCACGGCGAAAGCGTTTCAAATCCATATCGGTTCTGACCCAGCCAGTATTGTGCGACTTACAAGTAGCCCGGAAGGGGATCTTTGCCAAAAAGAACTGCGCCGGCGTTTTGATAAGTGATCTCGCCCATGAACGCGTGCTGCGTCGGCATATGCGCATCGCGAAAACAACGAGACAAATGGTGCTCGTAGTACGCTGCCTCCATACCGGACAGCTGATAGATGGTTGCGGTTGCGGCAGCGCACTCTCTTGTCAGGTGCGTCGAAGAGAGCCGAATCGCGCTGACCAGCTCGGGCGTTAACTTATCCCCTCGCAGCAGCACATCCCACGCCTCTTCGATCGAGGAATAGAAGTACAACCTGGCGGAGCGAATTCTCGCCTCGGCCTTTGCAACTTCGATCTGCACGTAGGATCGATCACCAATATTAGGTGCGCCGGTTGCCGAGGCTCGCTGCGCAGCGGAACTCAGCAACAAGTTCATGGCGGCCTGCGCCACACCCAATGTTGTCACCGCCAACGCTTGCGTAGCGATTGTAATCGTCGGGTACTTGAAGAAAGGGCCATCCGGAGTCAGCTTGCCGCCACGAAGAAAGGTGCGCTCGATCGGAGCTACGACGTCGTTGACAACCAAGTCAAAACTCCCACTTCCTGACATTCCATGCACGTCCCAAGACGCCATATCAATTTCCGCATCGGAAGCGTCGATTACTGCCATCGACGGCAGCGCGCCACCTGAATCGGGCTTAATTCCAACACCTACTCGATCGGCCGACATGCAACCGCTCGCCCATTTCCAACGCCCGTTAAGTAAGTACCCGCCATCTACAACCTTCGCGGGCTGGACTGGAAACATCGCTCCGGCGAAGATGTCGTCCGGGTTTTGCCAGATTTCTTCAAGAACACTTTCTGGTAGCGCGCCAAGATAAGACTCGCAAATACCGAAACTCGCTACCCATCCTGCAGATCCGTCTGCCTCGGAAATCGCTTCGATTGCCAGGAGAAAATCAAGGGGAGACCTTTCGTCGCCCCCGAATGCCTTCGGGACAAAAGATCGGTAGATGCCGATATCCTTGAATCGAGCGACAATATCGTCGGTGACGAAGTGCTGATTGCTGAATTCAGCTGACCGATCTCTTATCTCGCACAGAAGATTGTCGAATGCCTCGGTGCCACCCCAAGTGCTTTTGTCCAGAACGTATCGAGTCATGATGGCGGCTCCGCGACGACCGAGATCGCGAAGCAACCCCCATACGCCGTATTCTTCGCATTTAGAAAAAACACATAGTGCTGCGCTTTTGGCCTCTATTCTTATGCGAAAACGTGGTGCAGTTTTGCGAACGGAACCAGACCGGGATGACGATTTCTTACCTGGAGGGATCACTGCAGGCTTCGCTGGCCATTAGATGACTTAACCTCTAGAAATTAGTTAAGAATTGACCAACTTGCAGATGGTCGCAGGCCCGTTCGTCAGACGATTCAAATATTTTGCGCACACCACTATGGGACCTGCGAGCTAAACTTATTCGCTGCCAAGTCGAAATGCAGTACCCACACCCAGGAAAATAAACACGATATCCAGCAATCCAAAGTCGGCATGCATCATTGCCCACGGTGTTAACTCATCCAGCATTTCGGTGCCGTCAGATTGCCATTCCTCGAAGTTTGGTGGGTTTAGCGCCATCTCACGCAACTCAGGCTCGATGTACTCGCGGAACTCCGCGAGCTCTTCGGCCGTTACATCTGCAGCGCTCGTCGCGTAGCTGTACTCCCTCTCCACCATAAAACGACGAACAAAAATGTCGGAGCCGGAGCCGGCAGCGAACAGCCGAGCGTCCTCCATTTGCTCATCGTAGAAATCCTGCATCTCTTCGTCGAATTCCGAGACGCCTGCCATCGCCTCCTGGAAGTCATCCACGAAAGCGCTGTACGCCCAGTACTTGCCTGCAGCGATGGATCCGAACGCCAAAACTGCACACACCAGGCCTGCCTGAAAGCCGCGGGAACCGGCGCTGGCGGCGGCGACTCCGACGGCGCCACCAATTCCCCATGCAATGAGTCCCAACTCATAGGCGAACGTGACGGCAATAAACTTCCATAGCAAGGCACCAAGCAGCGCAGCAATTGACGCCGCTGCAAGAGCCCCGACACCGAATGAGTCGGGCTTCTCCGTGACGACACTTGATGAAACGACCGAGCTGTCGTCTGCCTGTTCGACCGCAGCTGAAACCTCTTGCGGCGTGTTCTCCGGTTGTGGTGGTGCGGTTGACGGATCAAGCTTGTGAAACCAGATACCGCAGCTCTCGCACTGCTCTGACTTTGGCTGCACGTGGTGACAACTGGGGCATTCGAAGTTGCCTGCCGTCTGCCCGGCCGATGGGGCTGGTTCATCCTGCACCAGCTCAAGTGCGGGTTCATCCTGTAACGAACGCTCTGGCTCAGAGTCTTCGCTGGCGACTACCGGCTCCGGGGATTGAATTTCCGCTGCTAGACCGAGCTTCGCCAGCTGGCCACAGAGTTTGTCCGCGGCAGCCCAGGAGACGCCCTTCTTCAGGAACCGAGGCTTTTCGAAGAATCGCTCAGCCTGTTCCGGCGTTATGCCCAGTATGGAGACCAGGTGTTTCTGGACATCTTCAGGGGCGAATCCGTCAAGAATCTGTCCCGTAGTAACCACGCTGTAATCGTCGCCAATCGTCATAACCGCACCCAACTACTGCCCGCATCAACCCGTAATTCGCCAAATTATGTCAACAATGGCTGCAGATTCTCGGATCTGGCGCACAAAAATGCGCTTTGAATAGCAGGTAAACACAAAGACAATGCCCTTCTCTGATAATCCGCACCAGGGAGACTGTCATGAGCTTTTCGGACGTAGAAGTGAGGTCCAGCGGCGACCTGGGGCGAGGCGTGTTTGCTGTCCGTGACTTCAAAAAAGGCGAAATCGTGATGCGAGGCGTTGTCGAAAAGGTTATCGAGAATCGCGGAGAACACACATTCACTCTGCATGGAGTTCATGTCGTTCTCGCCGGTCCCGCATGCCTGGTTAATCATTCCTGCGACCCGAACTCCATGCATGTTTTCAACGACTCGGGGACATTCGACTTCATTGCGCGTCGGGATATTTCGTCGGGCGAACAGGTAACACACGACACAAGCGCCTACGAATATGAAGTGGAGCACTTTTCGCAGAAATGCCTGTGCGGGAGCGAGAACTGCAGGGGTGAAGTGAAGGGTTGGAAAGACCTGACAGCAAAGGAGCGGGAATCGATCAGGGATTACACCATCCCGTTCCTGCAGCACATATCGGACGTAGAAGTGCTTGCAGACGACTCCTACATGGAATCAGAGGATTCTAATTAAGAACCGACAGCCAGATCATCCAGGATGAATGAACCAGACTCGCTTTGATCAAATCTGAATCGAATCCTGGATAACTGATCCCGATCGATCGCCGGGTTCGCGTTGCTGAAATCAGCGAAATCGAACGAGTTGCGACTACCCCGGGATCCGGCAGCCCCTGGCGATATTCAGGGGCCGCAGAGACTATCGGGGAAGAATAACACCACTATCGATTGCCGCTGAATCCCTCGGACTGCCGTTGCATTCTGCGCATGTCGTTCAGGGTTCTTGCCTCTTCTTCGGTAGTCAGGACCCGTCGGCAAATCGTCTGGACGCGATTCGATCCGGTCGGTTTTTCACGCCGGCACACAACCTGTGGTTCCGGGCTGCTATCAAAAGGTAGCGCGGCAATCTGTTCAGGAGTTTGCGGTTGGACGATACAGCCGCTCAGAATGAGCCCCATCGGGAGAATGGAAAGTGCCCGCATCGTATCGCCCTCGATGTCCTATTCGGGCGATCAACGTAGCATGAACGCGTCTGATCTCTTTCTTAACGTTGCAAAAAACACACCTTTCAGCACGAATTGCGCGTCAACGGCGTTTTTCTCGCACGTTTTGCAACACTGCGCTGTATTGCCGCTATTGAGGCAGGCTCTCGAGGGTTTCGAGCTGTCTCTGCAAAGTCTGCATATGGCGCCTTGTGAACTCGTCTTCGGCCTCTGTCAGCACTCTGCGGCAGACTTTCACCGGGCGATTGGAACCGGTCGGCTTTTCCTTTCGGCAGACAACTTCGGGTTCATTCTGAGTCGCGTCCAACGGAGCGGCGGCGACGGTCTCGGGCGTCTCCTGCTGAGCAGCGCATCCAGCAGTGATCAGCACCAAAGACAAAAGAACGGGTACTTTCATCTCCCTGCCCTCGCAGTGATCAACGGTCTTTCAAGCTAGCATGCAGAATTCAGGACAAGGTTTCGTTCCGTGCGATCTGGCACGAAACGCACGTTTCGATCATTAGCTGACGTGATAGCCGCCAACACGTAGAGTACAACGCAGGATGTCTATTTCTGCCAAAGAAGCGCAATGCGGATTGCTGCTAGGGTCGTTCGTCCTGATGTCTCTGCTCGGTTGCACGCCGGCCGCGCTGGAAGCGCCTGGAAGCGAATACTCTCGAACGGCGATCATTCGTAACGGTCAGGTAATCGGCGAATACGAACGGTTTGTCGATGCACTTGAAAGCGGTCATCGCGTCACAAAACGGCAGACGATGAGATTCGGAGCAATGAATGGCCCGCAACGCACCATCATTGATGAAGAGAGCCGCACTGTAGGCCCGGAGGGCAAGACTACAGAGCTTCTACATCGTTTCCGTGTTGGCCGATACGAAATGGAAACGACTGCACGAATCGCGGACGGAATGGCTGTTGTTACTCGGTACATCCCGGCGGAAGTTCGCGAGGTGAGTGTGCAACTACCTGACGACATTCAGTTCGACAATGGTGCCGCCCTCCTCGGCACATGGGATCCGGAACAGGAGTCCACGCTTGAATTTTCTGCGCTTGATATTCGTGCCCCTCTGGTTGAACGCGTCACCTACTCTTTCGATGAGAGAAGCGGTCCGAACGAGACTCGGACCTTGCTGCGCAAGTCATATTTCGGCGACGAGCTGCGTTCCTTTGCGCGCATCTATGTTGACGACAGAGGTGACCTGATTCGCTCCGAGCAGGCGATGGTCGGGTCCGGGCTAGAGACAGATGCGCAGTCAGACGCGAACATCGTTAGTTCGAATCCGGTCCGCGCCGGATTGATCAAATCGCCATATCGGATGTCGCGGGAGTCGATGAACGGACACATTCGATACACGTTCAGCTTTGCGCCCGACGTGGAATTCCTGCCACCAGAAACCAGTGAGCAGCGTGTTAGAGCTACGACTGGCGGCTTTGTACTGGATATCTGCCAGGACTGTGGGCCCGGCATGGACGACAGTGCCGAAGCGCTTGCAGAGGCTTCGCAACCGACTTTTTGGTTGCAGTCAGATCATCGACGAATTGCGCGCATCGCTGAGCCAGTGTTTGATCTCGACATTCCTGACAACGAAAAAATGACTCGCCTCGCTCGATGGGCGCGACACCGGATGTCTGAGGTCGATTTTGCGGGACACTACTCCGCAGCCGAAGCGGTTGGTCGGCGATCAGGTGACTGTACAGAGGATGCGGTCGTTCTCGCGGCGCTTGGCCGCGCGGCAGGGATTCCGACTCGTGTTGCAAGCGGTATCGTCTATTCACGGGAGCGTTACCACGGTGTCAGCCACGCGTTCAGCCCACACACGTGGACACTCGCGTACGTCGACGGTAAATGGACAAGCTTCGATATTTCGCTGCAAGGATTTGATGCAACGCACATCGCGCTGACGATCAGCGACGGCGATCCCGGCTCGATTCAGGCCGGGCACAATCTCGCGGGTCTGCTTCAGTGGGATGCGATGACTGAGATCAGGAAACGACCGCCAAGCAATTCGGACTAGATGACTGCTAAGCCTGTTCTTCGTCTTCGTAGGTAACAGGTAACGCGGGTGTCTCAAGATCTTCAGCGGTGTCGACATATTCGACGTTGTTCGGATCCTTGATCGCACCGACAACTATTATGAATTCTGTCAATTCATCCGCGCAGTTAGGCAGTTCCTCGTACTCCGCTCGATCGGACTCCAGGTCAACAAGCTTTTCCTGAGCGGCCGCGGGAACAGTTGCAGTTGCCGCTGCCAGAGCAGCTGCGGCAGCCATGCTTCGTAACGGTGCTTTGTACGAAACGCAGACCTCGTCTTTGCAGGACGCCATAAACGCCATCCGTTCGTCGTCGGTCATGGCGTCCAGGCTGAACACCTGTCGACTGCAAAGTCGGCACACATCTCCGTCCATGTATTCGGCTAGCGAATTTCTGACGGGGCACTTGCGTTGAATCTTCGGAAATCTGGCCATTGGCGTCTCTCTCCCGGTGTGTGCCGACGAATTTTACCGCAGACGATGGATCTCCGTCGAACGCTACTGGTGCTGGCCTAGAACCCGGCCACACCCGTCGGAAATGCCGGCGCATCGCCCTCTGTGTGGCCGTGCTCGCAGACGTGCTTGATGGCCTCTTCCATGATGCCAAGGCCTTCACGCAGCACTTTCTCGTCCATGTTCAGCGCCGGGTACATGCGAATAGTCTGCTCCTTGTCGCAGATCGCCCATACGCCGTTCTCCAGCATCTTGCCGCGCACGGCACGTGCAGACCACCAGTCTTTCTCGTCCTCATCGGCGCCACCCGGCTTAACGAAATTGACCCCCATCAGCAAGCCGCTCGTACGGACCTGGCTGACAATGTCGTACTTGTCCCAGTCCTGCATGATTTCGGCCGCGACCTTGCTCAAATGAGCAGCGTGCTCGACAACCCCGTCACGTTCGTAGATTTCGAGCGTCTTGATACCCGCCGCACAGCCCGCTGGCGTACCGGCAAACGTCGATCCTGATCCAAAGCCGTCGGCGATACCAAGAATGTCGTCGCGCGCCGCGATACCTGCGCAGGGCTCAATTCCGCCTGACAGATTCTTGCCGACCACGAGGATGTCCGGAACGACGCCATAATGATCGATGCCCCACATTTTGCCGGTGCGGCCCAAGCCGGTGAGCACCTCATCGGAAATCATCAGCCAGTCGTTCTTGTCACAAATGTCACGAATTCCCTGCAGGAAATTCTCGGGCGGTATCCAGTTACCGCCTTCAGCCAGTCCCGGCTCGACCATGATGCCTGCAATGTTGTCTCGCGACGCAATCGCCTCCGGAATGTGGTTGTCGAGGAACCAGAGGCTGTAGTCGACGTACTGCTCCTGGCTCATGCCGGCGGGAATCTGTTCGCTGTACGGATACGGTGCCTTGATGACGCCACCGCCCCACCCTTCCATGTACTTGGAGTATTCACCTGCGAATCCGCTCAGCATTTTCGTGCCCAGACTCATGCCGTGGTAGCACGAGCTGAACGTAATGATGTAGCGCCGTCTGGTATGCGTCAGCGCCAGGTGCACCGCTGCCTCGGCCGCCTCTGTGCCGGAGACCTCGTAGTTGAATCTGGGCAACGCCTTCTCGGGCATGATCTCGGCCAGCATTTCGGCGAGTTCGTAGCGCAGTGGGTGATCGTAATGAAAGCCGTAGCGTTTCTGGGCGTTGTGTACGACTTCAATGATCTCCGGGTGAGTATTGCCTATCGGATTGGTGGCCCAGCCATTCTGAAAGTCAATGTACCTGTTCCCGTCAAGATCCCACACGTAATCGCCATGCGCCTTGTCGATGACGATCTGGCGCACGGCACGGAAACCCCGCCGTCCGGCCTTTTCGATCTCCTCATCGAATTTCAGGCCGTTACGGAACAGCGGAATACCACGTTCTAGCGCCGCTTTGGTCTTTGGGCCGGGAAAATCACTCATAAAGTCAGCTCGAATTGCGTCCAGACCTGAAGTGTCCCACATCGTGCCATGACTCCCCTATTCTGCTGCCACGGTGTGAAACAGGCACGAAATCGGCAATTTGTGCGCCAGGTACCGGTTTTTGGTGTGATTCTCGGCCCATAATTGGCCCGGATTCGGGTATTTGGGCCTTTGCACATGCTGGTTTCAGACGGACTTTATAAACGCGTACCGACCATCTGGATGTCTATGGGTGGTTTTTCGGCATTCCTGGCGCTCGCCGCGGGGCCGGATTTCAAGCATTTCTGGACCCTGCTCCTGCTTGGCGTCGTTTGCTTCCTGCGCGGTGTGCAGATCTACCAGGACCGCAAGAGCATCCTGAACAAGACTCAGGTCATCGTTCTTACGGACAAACAGCGCAAGAAACCGGAAGCCGAACAACCGGTGCAGCCGAAACCGCAGATGCCGCTGAAAGACACGCATTCACTGGAACGCCCGGTTCCGTCTCAGTCGTTGAACCGACCCGTTTCGTAAATTTTTCCCGGCGGTACCCGCGGCCTTGCAGCCGCGTGCCAGTGCACCTGAAGCACTCCCGGCCACAGATCCCCAAACTCGCTTACGAAGCCGCGAAACGCGATCTTTTCGGCCGCGAATCGTGCATCGTCGACGACCATCCGGGTTGCCCAGATCGACGCTTTCTTCTCTTCGGTATGGGAAGACTCTGCCGTTCCGTAAATGAAGCCTGTACGCGTGTCTACCAGGACACCGGCGACCGTTACGGTAACGTGCGCGGTCCGATTGCGCAGCAAGCCAAACGATATTGCGGATAGCGGACCATATTGCTTGCCACCAACAGTGAACGTCGTATCCACTGAATAGACCAGCAACATGTCGGCTTGCAGCTGGGCGGCCGGCCGTCGCAGGTCGTTAATCGAGTTCGCGTTAGCCGGAACCAGCATGCGACCGATTGGAGCGATACCGCGAACACCACTCAGACGTTTCAGCTGCTCGTAAGCTTCTTCAGTCTCGATGTCCCTCGCTGTAATCACTGTGTATCGTCCGGGGCCATGCCACTGGTGCGGCCGATAACCGGAATCCTGAACCCGAACCATCGCGATACTGGCCGGGAATAGAGCTGCCGGTCGAGTCTCATAGTAAGCCGCAAGGTCCGGGTCCGTGGCGTCTCCTGGCCGCAGAGACTCTTCTGCTGTTTCGCTGACACCCGCAAACTCCTGCAGATTCGCCGCACCTCCAGGGGTGACGTAGTGTGCGCACCCCGTTAAGGCGATGAGAGCAAGCGCGGCGGCAAACTTCTGCAACCCGTTCATTGCTGGCTCACCGTGGTTTCATACTGAACCCCATCCGGTACCGGCACAGCCTGGTGGACGGTTGTACCGTGCGTGCCTTCCGTGCGCGCCGAGCTGTCAACTGCCACGAAAGAGGTGTAGTTCGACATCAACTGGTATTTGAGTGCCGTCTCCCGGATCGAGCTCGCAAGCTCCGCATCCTGATTCATTACCCGCGCCTGTCGATCCTCAAGTTCAGCAATTCGAATGCGTGCCCAGATTTTCGAAAGTTCAGAGCCAGCACCGTCCGAATCGTCGACTGCAACTGCGACACGGTGATGCTCCCCGCCAACCTGGCCTGTCACTGCGACAGGCGCGGCTGCGCCCGAAAATTTGCCTGTAACCACCAGCGGTCTACCAACGAACAGGTCCGGTATGCGGTGCGGGTATACGTCGCTGACAGCCATTCCATTCCAGTCAATTTCTACATCGGTCATTGCCGGATGACTGACGCGATCGAAGAAATCACGCATGATCCTGCTGCCGCTGTCCTGTAGCCCAAGGAAGGCAGCTGCACCCTTGCCATGAGTCGCCATGCGTTCCATCAGGAAGCGGTTCACCGAGTTACCAACCCCAAAGCTGAAGATGCGACTTGCCCCCAGCTTCTCGTGAATTGCTGACAGGATTTCATCCTCGTTACCGATGTATCCATCCGTGAGAAATGTCACGAATCGCAGGCGCTCGGGGTCGTGCGGAAAATCCAGCGCTGCACGGATTCCCTCGATCATCCTGGTACCGCCGCCACCGTCCAGGTTTTTCAGGTAACGACGCGCCTTCTCAATATTTCGGGGGCTCGCGAGTACCGGGATGCGTCCAAACTGACTCGCATTATCGGAAAAGCGAATAATCTGGAACGTGTCATCTGGCTGCATCATGTCGAGTGCAGCCAGCACAGCATTTTTTGCCTGCCTGATCGGCTGACCGCCCATGGAGCCGGATGTGTCCAGCACGAACACCATTTCCATCGGTGCTCGCCGCAAACCCTCCGTGACCTCCGGCGGATACAGCATCATGGTGAAGAAGCCCTGCTGCGTCTCCGGGTCGGTCCACGTCAGCATGTCGGTCTTCATCTGTTCACCCGCAACACGGAAATCGAGCACGAAGTCACGATTCGGGATCGTTGCTTCGTTCGCGAGCGCGACTTTGGCTTTGCCTGGCGCGGCTCGCTCGGTCGCAATCCTGTGAGTGGCACGCAGTTCCTCGATATCGACGCCTGCATCTATATCGACCGCAATACTGACATCGTGGCCCGAGCGCTCGGCAGGTGGCAGGTAACGTACAGCCGGGGATGACGTGCTGGTATCCGTTCGAGGGACCGCCAGTATCGGGTCCGTCGACTCCGGTGGGTTATATCGCGGGCCGACAACTGTCGGGAACACGAACGAATACCAGCCGTCGGTGTACTTGAGGGTGTGGAAATACTTGATGTCGACATCGATAGACTTGCCCGGCTCGATGTTTGCCACGCGCTGTTCGAAGATGTTCGGGCGATGCTGCACCATGAGGCTTGCACGGTAGCCTTGCGAACGCGCCTCGTTGTAAATGCGCTGCGCCTCTTCTTTCTCGCGCAGGATGCCGCGAATCTTGCGTTCGCCGATGATCATGACAAAGCCGGTAATCGCCGACTTCTCGGGTAGCGGGAACATGTAGACGGCTTCGATCTTGCTGTCGTAGGGATTTCTGAACTGCTGCCGCACGTTGACGGTGCTGATGTATCCCTTGATTTTCGCCGTGACGTCGGTGTGCTCGAGCGGCAATGGCAGTTCCTGTTGGTCGAAATGAGCCACCATCGCGCCGGTACCCGGCTCTGCAACTCCGCTCTCCGGTGCGGGATCGTCAGGCTGCGAAATAATCCACAGCTCTTCGTCACTCGCAAACGGGATATTGGCGACAGAATCCGGCTCTATCGCAAACGCTTCATCACTGGAAAGCCCCGCAGCCCGCTGAGCCGTAACCACGATTTCCTCTAGGCTCGTATGCGACTGTCGCCGCCATGAATACTCAGGGCGCATCTCGAAAACGTCATCTGCTGTTGCGGGTACCGCTTCCGGACTTTCGGCTGGCTTGTTGGTCTCAGCCTGTCGCTGAGAAGGTGGTGCATTCATGTTGGAGCTGCAGGCAACCAGGGTCGTCAGAAGTGCCGAGGACACTATGATTCCCAGTCGTTTATTGAGTCTGTTCATTGGTCACTCCCACCGGAAATCTCGATATCGACTTCCGCATCAATCGTTACCCCACCGTGTGTGGCCGCGACGACCAGCCGCGTCCGGAATTCAGGTTCGCCTTCCACCATCAGGTGCAGCGTTGTGACGCGCGTGCGTCCGCTGGGAAGGTCTTTGGCCGCGGCCAGCGAGAAATCCGCGATGATCACACGCTCAGCATCGCCTCTTTCGACTGCGCCGCGGTCATAAAACGGTACGTCGGTGAATGCATCGCTGTTGCCGTTCTCCACGCCGACCACCGTTGTCACTCCGTTGACGTCATCGAACTCGACCTGCCAGGCTGCCAGTGGCGCCGTGCTGGATACGTAAACGTCCACGGCGACAAAACGGGTTTCGGCAGACGCAGGCCAGGCGACAAGAAGGCAAGCAAGAAGCAGCAGACGTTTCATCACGACTCCTCCAGCTGCACTGCCTGAGCGGCGATTGCACGCACGGTCTCGTCATCGCGACCCGCGACCTGCGCGAGCAGCATTGCATCGAGAATTGTTACGTCGCCGGATACATCCATGTCCGCCGGAATTGCAGCGAACGAGCTGTCCTGATAGCTGGAACGCGAGAATGAGTCACGCCGGGGTGCTTCGGCTGCAATCGACTCAACCGGAACGGTTTGTACCGGCTCGTCGTAGTTCTGAATCGCAAATACCGCGAGCATCACGGACGCGGCCGCTGCATACCAGTACGGCTTTGGTTGGCGACGACGGCGAGTTGCGAATTGCTGTTCCGCCTGTCGCGCAAGCTCCCGATCGACCCGTGATGAGATGATCGCCGGAGCCTTGTCAGTTCGCTTCAGCTCGTTGATCAGTGCGTCAGGCAGGTTGTCGTCGTACTCGTCGGTCATGCTGTGCTCCTTGACTGTTAAGCGCAGCCGACGACAAAAAGGTTCATTTTTCTCGGACGAAACCCTACGTTTCGAAAAAGTCCTTTACATACGGCGAGTTACGCAGGGACGAAATTGCTTTATACAGCCTCGACTTCGCGGTTCCGAGCGGGATTTCGAGTAGATCCGCGATCTCCTGCAGGCTCAGGTCGTCGATGAATCGCAGGCTTACCACTTCGCGCTCGTTCGGAGACAGGCCGTATAGCAGCCGGTGCAACTCGGAGTTTGCCGGTTCCGACATCGGCAGCTCGTCAGGGTCGACTGCTGCGCCGCTTCCCGTCTTCGCCTGCCGGCGCAGAATGTCGATGGCCTTGTTTCGGGCGACCTTGAAGAGAAGCGTTTCAATTCTGGCCGTGTGCTCGACGCCCTCTCCCGGCGGCGGGAACTGCGTTAGCAGCCAGGAGAATGTTTCCTGCAGTACATCAAGAGCGGCATCAGTATCAGCAACGTAGCGCCGTGCAACGCGAATCACGTAGTCCTTGTGGCGTAGGTAGAGGGCGTTGAATGCATCAGTCGCTTCTGCCGTCGAGCCCGAATTGCAGAGCTCGATCAGCTGGTAATCGCTGCGCGTGTCACTCTTCGCCATCCGCACAGCCTAACACTGAAGAATTCAGCTACGCTGACGACGCCCTTCAGACAGAACAAGCACATTGCCGCCAAGCACGAGCAAAAAGCCGGCAATAACCAGCAGGTCGAGGACAAATCCTTCGAACGCCATGGACAACATCAGTGCAACGACCGGGAACATGACGGTCGCATATCCGGCCCGCCCCGCCCCGATGCGCCCGAGCAATGTCAGGTAGGCCCAGAAGGCCAGCACCGAGCCAAATAACGTCAGGTACAGAAGCGATACCACGTACCCGGCCGACGGATCGAAATTGAACTCGTGACCAAGTACCAGCGCCAGGCAGAGTGTAAACAGGCAGCCGTACAGCATGCTCCAGGCATTTGATTGCACAACAGGCAGCTTGTCGCGCTGCGCAAGCTGCGACACGATGTTGCCAAACGAGGCACACAGCGCGCCGATCAGCGCCAATAGCGAACCAACAAAAACGCTGTCGTTAAGAGAAAGGTCACCAATCTGAGGCCCGAACAGCACGATGATGCCGACGGCACCCAGCAAGACACCAAGATACAGGCGCAGGCTGCCTCGCGTGCCGAAAAAGATGCGCGCATTCAGTATGTTCATCCAGACCATTGAAGAAAACATGATCGCCGCAAGCGCCGATGTAATGTGTACCTGCGCGCGATACGCGAGAATGTAATTCAATCCGAACATCAGGACGCCCATGCCGACGAAGCACAGGTGTGCCCTCATGTTGAACCGCAGCGGCAGTCGCTTGGCCAGGCACCATCCGAACAGCATCGCTGCCGCAGTGGCATAGCGGTAGACAATAGATACTTCCGGGGCAACAACGCCGAGCTGAAACTCGATAGCGAACCATGTGGTGCCCCAGATCAGTACCGCGACGATGTAGAGGAATGTGTTACTCAATGTGAACGGTCCGGCAGACGAATCGGCAGGATAACGGGATAATGCCCTGATGCAACAAGTCCTGATGACATTGCCGGTGCTGGTACCCGTCGCCTTTTGGGCCGTCTACCACTACCACAAGGACCGGCACCTGCCGGAGCCGCCTCTCAACCTCGCCATCGCGTTCCTGCTCGGGCTGGTTGCCGCGGCGCTGTCCAAGGCCATGTACATTGGCCTCGAGCCCCTGGGACTTCGATTCGACGCCGTTGCGCTTGCCGATTCCGATCCGGAGGGTTTGTTCTGGTACGCGATTCTCGCGATAGGGCCAATTGAAGAGTTGTCGAAATTACTGCCCTTCGTACTGGTCGTCATGCGCTTCAAAGCATTTGACGAGCCGCTCGACGGCATTATCTACGCTTCGTTTATTGCGCTCGGATACGCCGCCGCAGAGAACTTCCACTACCTGACCTTCCTGACGCCCATGGAATCAATCGCGCGTGGTTTCGCGGGACCCGTCGTCCATATGATGTTTGCATCCATCTGGGCGCATTGGGTGACAGGAGCCTGGCTGCATCGTCAACCAATCGCAGGCAAGCTGAGCGCGGGTTTTGTCATTGCCGCGCTGCTGCACGGCTTGTACGACTTCCTGGTACTACTTCACCCGGTTGCCGCACTGCCTATTGCAGCGGGATTGATTCTGATTATCTGGGTATGGCGCCTCGTGCTGATGCGGCGCCTGCATCGGGAAGCCGTGCACAGCCAGCACGGCCCGGTCGAGGATCAGCCCCGGTCGTAGGGATTGCTGTCGTCTTTGGCGAGTACGGGTTCTTCGAGGGTCAGTCCCCCGAGTTCATCTTCTTCATTCAACAGCTGTGAGCAGCGTCGCTGGATATCTGCGAGGCGCAGCGTCACGTTTGACTCTGAAAGGGGTACGTCCTTGTGGTCCTTGTCCATGTTTCTTTCCGTCATGGGCTTACTGTCTGCAAATGGCGACAGTTCATGGGTCGAAGTATAGAGATAGCAAAAACCCCGTTTTGTGAACTGCGTCTCACTAAGAATCCTGTAAAGCCGCCAATTAACGCCCTTATGTCAAGACGCCCTTGCACCCATGAAAAAAGGCCACCGCGAACGGTGGCCTTTGTTTCGAGCGCGTTTCAGATCGCTCAGGGCTTAAGTTTTTCGTAGATCGTCATCAGAATGCAGGTGATCGAACCTGCCGCATACAGAGCGCCCAGGCTGGTCATGATTCCCGTGATGTATTCGCCTACCACCGGCACCGCGGCGGCACCGGATGCGACGCCACTGGCCGTCAGGGCGATTGCCGCGACGATGGCACGCATGCGGTCCTCAGCGTCAATGAAATAGCCTCCGACCAGACCGAGAATGGCGACGACCATTCCGGCCTCCGGAAAACCACTCCAAAGACCAGCTACCACTGCGACCACTACAGCCACAATCTTTATGATGTGTCCTACACCCATTAGATTTCCCCTTGTGCGTTTGTCGTTATATTTCTTATAGGCGGCGCATTAGACCGCCGCAGATAGTCTGCACGATCGGTAGGAAATTTGCGAACCTTATAAAACAGTATGTTATTAGCGTTATATAAGGTAAAACATCAAGAAAATTGCAGCTTTCGACCTAGTACCGAACCATCGCCGAACCCCAGGTGAAGCCCGCGCCAAAAGCGGCAAACAGCAACCTGTCACCGCGCTTGATGCGTCCGTCACTGATCGCAACATCCAGTGCCAGTGGAATTGAAGCACCCGAGGTATTCGCATGCTCATCGACGGTCGCAATGACACGATCCATCGGCATGCCGAGTTTCTTGGCGGCAGCCTTGATAATGCGCATGTTCGCCTGGTGAGGAACAAACCAGTCAATATCGGCCAGTCCGCCCTCGAGGTCGGCCACGGTCTCACGCGCCATGCTGTCAAACGTCGCCACGGCCCGCTTGAAGACGGCGTTACCGTTCATCTCGATAAACGCGCTCTCGGCTCTGACCGCGTCATAACCCCTGGAGACGCCGCACTGCACCTGCAACAGCTCTTCGTACGCGCCATCCGCGTGGATATGGCTGCCGATAATTCCCGGCTCGTCGCTCGCCTCCAGAACCGCGGCTCCTGCTCCGTCACCAAACAACACCGCGGTCGTCCGATCTTCCCAGTTGGTGATTCTCGATAAGGTCTCGGCACCGATGATCAGCGCCTTTTTAGCTGCGCCTGTCACGATGAACCGGTTTGCGATGTCGAGTGCATAGACAAAGCCACTGCAAGCGGCCTGGACATCAAAAGCCGCACAACCATTCGCACCCAGCTCCTGCTGGATGATGCAGGCGGTCGCGGGGAAGATCTTGTCCGGAGTTACCGTGCCCAGGATGATCAGGTCGAGTTCGGAGGCCTCAACCCCGGACTTCTCGAGGGCACTGCGGGCCGCTCGAAGCGCGATCGTAGAAGTGTATTCGCCGTCGGCAACAACATGCCGACGCTTGATGCCCGTGCGTTCACGAATCCATTCGTCGGACGTCTCCATGATCTTTTCCAGATCCTGGTTAGTTACGACCTTCTCAGGCAGGTAACTGCCGATGGCCGCGATTCGTGCGTAGGTCATACTGACTCCTAGGTCAGATCTTGCTTCTCATGAAATCGGCAATCTCGCGCAGCGTCGGGTAGTCGAACAGGTCGCTGATATCGAGTACGCCCGGATATTTTTCGTCAATTGCCAGGACAATTTCTGTCAGAGTCAGTGAGCTCACCCCAACTTCGAACAGGTTGTCATCCGGTCCGATACTGCGGTCCTTCGAGAACTCCCGGCAAACGCCAACCAGCTCCGCTACGAGCGGATCTTCGTCAGAGGCCTCCTCTGCCGGTTCCGTCGGCCTCAGTTCAGCCAGCACTGCATCAAACTCGCCGTCGAAGTAAGACTGCAGCAACTTCGCACGCTGCACCTTACCGCTCGTAGTCTTCGGGATTCTCGACACGGGAATGACCTGGTCGACTTCAAGCCCGGTCTGCTCGCCGATCAGATCGCGGACCGCGCTGACCATAGGCACAAAGTCTTCCGCCGACTGGCGGTACAGGATGAACGCTATGAGTTCCTCGGTCTGGCCGCCCTTCGGGGTTGCTCCCGCGACGACCACCTTATTGAGATCGAGGCTATCCAGCCTGGCAACGATCTCCTCAATGTCATGCGGGTAGTAGTTCTGGCCATTAACGATGATGATGTCTTTCTGGCGCCCCGTGATGACAAGATCCTGGTCGACAAACACGCCACAGTCGCCGGTGCGCAGCCAGCCATCGTCTGTAAACAGCTCTCTCGTGGCCGCCTCGTCACCGTAGATACGCTCGGTAACGCTGCCGCCCTTCAACTGGATATTGCCGACGATGCCAGCACCGAGCACCTCGTCATTGTCGTCCGCGATACGGATCTCAACATCACGCATTGCACGACCGACCTTGAGGAAGCTCACGGCGTCCGAGTCGCCCGGTTCTGCCAGTTCGTACGGTTCACCAATCAGCAGGCTGTGGCGGTGCACAGTAATTCGCGACATCTCGCTGTCGAGGGGCGGGAAAGACACGCCCACAGTCGCCTCAGCCAGACCGTAAACCGGGAACATGGCCTTCCTCGCGAGCCCACTCGGCGCCAGCGCCTTGAGAAACTCCTCGCAGAGATCCCAGGAGATGGGCTCGGCACCATTCAGGATCAGCTTGACTGACGACAGGTCGATGTCCGGCAGTCCTTTGCGCTGGAACAGCTTGAGGAAATGCTTGTAGCCGAAATTGGGCGAGCACAGCTGCGTGGCTTTGAGTTCGCTGGCCTTCTGCATCCAGAGCAGCGGACGCCGCACGAACACGTTCGTATCCATGACCGCGTGGTTCATGCCGACAGCCAGCAGGCTCAGGTGAAATCCGATCAGACCCATGTCGTGGGTCAACGGCATCCATGAAAGCGCCTGGTCGTCCTCAGTCCATCCGGCACCTTCGACGATGGCTCGAATGTTGGTGCACAGGTTGCGGTGCGTCAGCACAACGCCTTTCGGGTCACTCGTCGATCCGGAGGAGTACTGGATGAAAGCCGTATCATCCGCGGTAACCGGGTAGATCTCGCCATGGTCTGACGGCTGCACATCGCTCATCAGGACCGTTTTGTTGTCCAACAGGTCGGTGACCTCGGCAAGACCCCTGTCTTCGGAGAACTCACGCAGACGCTCATGCAGACCCAACTCGGTGAAAAGTGTCGCGTGATCCAGCTGCCGCAGGATCCGGAACAGTTTCAGGCGATGCTCGTCGCTGATACCAACGGCAACCGGTACCGGAACTATGCCGCCCAGGATTGCCGCCCAGAAGGCGATGACAAAACTCTCATTCGACTTGCTGAAAATAATCAGCTCATCACCGCTCTTCATACCGCGGGCTTGCAGCGACCCAAGCAATGCAAGCGCCCTGTCGTACAGGTCAGCAAACGAGACCAGGGACTCGTCCTTGTCACCATCGATAAACCGGATTTCGCGATCTCTGCTCCTGGCGTCCTCGAGCAGCTCGATCATCGTGTCGTACAACTTCATTGGGTCCGTTCCGTTGGGCGGGTGAATATATCCTGTGCCGAACGCAGATTGATTGCCAGCTCCAGGTCCGGCTGAGCGTCGTCTACAAGCTCCATTCGAAAGCGTGGCAGCAACAGGCCGAGATGCACTTTCATCTCGAGAAACGAAAAGTACTCGCCCAGGCAGCGTCGCGGCCCAAGCGAAAACGGGAAATATGGCCGGTCTTTCTTCGGCTTGTCCGTCGGTGCGAAACGATCGGGATCAAACGACTCAGGGTCGGCCCAGTAGTGCTCGCTGCGATGCAGCACAAATGGCGAAAGATAGATGTCGGTATCTGCCGGAACATCAAATTTCTCAAGCTCGTCCGCCTCGTGGGCCCGCCGGGTAAAAAGCCATACAGGCGGGTACAGGCGCAGCGTTTCCTCCAGCACCTGTTGCGTGTATTGCATTTCCGTGAGCGCTTCGCTGCTCAGTGCGGAAACACCAGGCAGCTTGTCTTTCGCCTCTGCAATCAGTTTCGCCTCGACTTCCGGGTGTTTGGCAACCAGGTACCAGACCCAGTTAAGCGTATTGGCAGAAGTCTCAAACCCGGCCACGATCAACGTCATGAGTTCGTCAAGCAGGTCCTTGTCCGAGAAAGGATTGCCTTGCTTGTCCCTCGCATCGATGTACATCGCGAGGAAATCCACGTCGTCCCGGGACGGATCGGCACGACGCTCGTTGATGATTGTCATCAGCAGCTCACGCAGCTGCCTGACCTTCATGACAACACTCAGGTCACGAGTGGAATCACGACTCAGGAATGCAAACGGGTTCTCTCCTCCCGTCATGATGTGTTTTTGGTAATCGTCGCCGAAGATGCTGATCAGGATCAGTTCCAGGGCAAAATCACAGGTCTCCTCGGTGATATTGCAGGTCTCGCCCGCCCGGGCCAGCTCTGCCCAGCGCACGGCGCGACGATCCGTGCACTCGACCATGACCGATATCAGGCGATGCACGTTGCCCCGTGTGAACGCGGGCGCAATCATCGTCCGGGCACGCCGCCAGACGTCACCGTCGCTGACGATCAGGCCGTTTCCGAGCAGCATCTTCACACGTTCGAAGCCCGGTCCCTTGTGATACCTGGCATGACGGCGCGTAAGAATCTTGCGAACTTCGTGGGCATCGTTGATAAACAACGCCTCGCGGCCATTCGGCTTGGTTACCTTCACGATGTCGCCGTAGTCATCACGCAGTTTTTCGAGCACGGCCAGCGTCTCCGGATCAATGCCGAGTGCGACATGATCAGAGGGTCCGGGCGGCTGCCGGTTTGCGGTCTGTGCGGAATTCATCGGGAGATAGGCCGGGCTGGATTGGCGGTCTGGAAGCAGGCGCAATATTACATTGACCGGCAGAGATTCGATACTGCAAACTGAGGCAAGGATGGCGCAAGTCAATGCTTGTGCGACATTTTTCCAGTTTCCCCGGTGTCCCCGTTGAACGAGAGCTCCAATAAAGATTTCAGCTCGGTCGAGTCTCGTCGCAGTACGTCGTCACGGCGCCGCATGGGCAAGCGCCGGCGACTTTATTACGCGCTCGGCCTGCCAGTCCTCAGAGGCCTGATACGGCTGCTGACGTCGACCTATCGCATCGAGAAGGTCATCGGCAGTGAGCACATTGAACCATTCATAGCTGACGGCAAGGTCTGCGCGCCCAGCTACTGGCACCAGCATCACGTTATCGGCTCGACCCTGGTCCGTTCCTGGGTGCGCCGCGGCTTCAAAGCCTGCTTTTTAGTCTCCGGATCCGTGGATGGCGAGGTGCCTGAGCGCATAGCGCGAGCCTGGGGAGCGGAAGTTATTCGGGGCTCAGCCAACCAGAGTGGCGCCCTCGCCCTGCGCGACCAGCAGGCCATGATGAAGAACGGTTACTCGATCGTTACTACCGCGGACGGGCCGCGGGGTCCACAACACGAATTCAAGATGGGCACCATCCTGATGGCGAGAATCGCAAAAGTGCCGATTATCCCCATTGGCTGCGCCGCAAACCGGGCCTGGTACCTGAATCGTTGGGACAGGTTCATGATTCCGAAACCCTTTGCACGCATTGTTGTCGCAATTGGTGCACCAACAAATATTCCACCCGATGCACCTCTGGATGGCCTGGAGCCCCATCGACAGGCCGTTCAGGATGCAGTCATGTCCCTTATTACAGAATCAGAGAATGCGCTCAAGAGCGCCTGAGGAGTTCTACATGCAGATCCGCTTGTTGTTAGTAGTTCTGGCTTGCTCGCTTTCCCTGGCGGCCACAGCCAATGACCTGACACCGCACCGCGCGGAGTACAAGGTGAAGATCTCGGTTGTCTCCGGCCAGCTGAATACTGAGCTACTGCAGACCGAGGACGGCTATGTTGCCAACCACGTCATCCGCCCGACAGGCATGTCCAAACTGCTGACGCGTGGAACGATGGATGTGACGTCAGAATTCACGCGTGAGGCAGACGGCGTTCGGCCTGTTCGCTTCCAGGCCGTCGACACGATTCGCAAAGATCCGGACGTGGACCTGACGTTTGACTGGGACTCCAACAAGGCGTCAGGCACAGTCGGCGAAGATCCTGTGGAGCTGCAACTGGATGGCTTGTCGCACGACAACGTCTCCATCCAGTACGAGCTCATGCACGACCTGCTGACCGGCAATACCGCGGAACAATACACACTGTTCGATGTCGACAAGATGCGGATCGCGAATGTCAGCAATGCCGGTGAAAAAGAGATCAAAACCAAGGCTGGCAAATTCAAGGTCGTTGGCATCCGGCATCAGCGCGAAGGCTCATCACGAATCACAACAATGTGGTGTGCGCCCGAACTCGACTACCTGCCCGTGGTCATCGAACAGCATCGCAAGGAAAAGCTGAATTTCCGTGCGCAGCTGGTGAGCTACACGCCGATCACGGAATAGGTTTGGTCAGCCGAACAGAATAGAGAGCTGCAGGGCCAGCATCATTCCTGCGGTAACGAGTCCTGCACCGAGCAGGCTCATTCCCCAGCGCACCAATGTGTCGCGGTGAGCGACGCCAACAAATACCGGTAACGCAGGCAGCGCAACCAGGCAGGCAAGCGGGTAAACGACGATCGCGACCCGCGGATAGCGGAAAGCCCATGTCTTTAGCTCACGGCGCTCGTTCATCGCTGAAACAAATTCATCGATTGGACCCAGCTGGCTGTACGCCTGTTTACGGGCGTCACGACTGCTTGCGCCGTTGTCCACAGCCTCATCGACCAGGTCGTCGTAGTGATCACGGAGCTCGTTGACGGTGCGGTGAGCGTGTTTCGGTGCGATACCGCTTTCAAGAAGTCTTACAGCAAGTGCATTGAAATCCGGCTCACGCATTGCCTGCCGCCTCCAGGGCCGTTGCTACACCACCCTGGATACGCTGCCAGTCAGACTGGAGCTTTTCCAGGCGATCGCGCCCTTTCCTAGTCACTGAATAATAAACGCGTGTGCGGCCACCGACGGGCTTGCGTTTTGCTTTGAGCGAGCCATTGCGCTCAAGGCCGTGCAGTACCGGGTAGATGACACCCTCGCCGAGGGAGATCGCTTCGTTCGTCGAGGTCTTGATCGCGCGAACCAGTTCATACCCATACATCTCGCGCTCATCAAGCAGCCGCAACAGCAGTAACTCAGGAACGCCACTCATGAAAGGAGGATTACTTTTTGCCATCGCCCGAAAATACCTCGAACTAAAAGGTATTTCAAGGGTTACTTTGTAGTTCTAGGTATGTAAGATACCTCGTAGTTCAAGGCATTTGGAGATGGCGGGAGATGATTCAGGAGAACACCATGTTTGCCCGATACACTTTCGCCGCTGCAGCAGCTACGGGAATGACGCTTGCCCTGCTCTTCGTTATGAATTTGTTGATCTGGTTCAAGCCAATTGAGTTGCCCCCTGAACGCCCCCCATACGAGCTCAAATGGACCCGAGTAAGTGAGGACACACCGGTAAAGACACGGGAAGAACTACCGGATCGAAGAGAACTCGAGCCTCCGATTGCCCCACCTACCCGCTCAACCGAGACCTTCGAGAATCCGGGAACAGGGGTGTACTTGCCGCCGCCGACGACCCCGACGGGCGGTCTGGCTGTCCCGCAAGGCCTGACCATTACCGACGGCCCATCGGTTGTCATCGTCCGCGTAGCGCCAATCTATCCTGCCAGAGCTGTGGCAATGGGACTGGAAGGCCAGGTAGTCGTGCAATTTGACGTTACTGCAGAGGGACAGGTCATCAACGCCTCCGTTGTGCAGTCGACGCACACCGTCTTTGAGAAAGCGGCCATCAAAGCCGCAGAGCGATTCAAATTCAAACCGCGCGTTATCGACGGAATCAGGTTGCCAAGTACGGGCATCCAGAACCTGTTTACCTTCACTCTCGACGAGTGAAACCCAGGGTGGTGGTCCGGAGGGTGGCCTTTACTTCCCGCCGGGCTTCCCAAAGGACCACCGCCCGCCTTTATTCTCTATCGAAGACTTCCCGGACCTCGAAGCGGACTTCGTCTTCTTTCGCAAGCCTGATCTCGCGTACCAGCACGTCAGCCGATTCGAGCGACCACCTTTCCGTCAGCGTGTTCCATTGGTCATCCATAGTTTCGACGACGAACGCGCCGTTTTCCCAGCCGGCGACACGCATAGCTTCAATAGGACCGACATTGACCATGCCATTCTCGCCTATCGTGTATTCCTCAACGACTGACCGGTCATAAGCGATAAACAGGCTGTAGGGCGTCTGTGTCAGTTTCAGCGAATAGCCGTAGCGTAGAAACACGTGCGCCGTGCTGCCGGATGAACGTCTGCGATTGATGCGGCCTGGATTTCTCGACTCGCGGATCGGACCGATCTGGATACCGGGTTCATCAGACAACTGGTCTCTCCCTCGCCGCGCCGCATCGTCTTTGCGGACTATCCATTGACCGCTCAGGTTAACCCCATCGGGTGTTACTCCAGACTTCGGAATCAGAACGGGCTGCGAGCCGCCACAGCCGCTCAACACCAGCATTGCCAATATCCATCCGGCAAGCCGGGAAAAACGCACCGTCATATGTCAACCAATTGTGGCGAGAGTCGTTGTTATAGTATCGCGTAATCAATGGAGATATTACTGATGCGAAAACTGCATACCATTTCCCTTACAGCAGTTGCTCTGCTGCTTAGCCCGTTCGCTGTGTCTGCACAGTCGATCGATGACCTGCGTTCCATGTCACCGGAGGATCGCCGCAGCTACTTTGAGAGCATGTCTGAAGAAGAGCGCACTGCCATGCGCGAAAAATGGCGTTCCGAGTGGGAAAACCTGCCTGACGATCAGAAACAGGCTATGCGTGATGAACGTCGTGCCATGCGTGAAGAGCGCGGCGGCGAACGCCGGCAACAGGCTCGCGAAAAATGGGAGTCGATGTCCGAGGAAGAACGCGCCGCGATGCGTGAGCAACGGCAGGCACAGCGCGACGAACGCCGCTCCCGCTGGGAATCCATGTCGGACGAAGAGCGAGCGGCGGCTCGCGACAGGTTACGTGATCGCAAAGGCAAACGTGGCAACCGGGGCGAGCGCCGTAAACGCGGAGCAGGCGGAAGCGAACAGTAGGCTATAGCCTTAACTGCACAATCGGGCCAGCGCCTTGTCGAAGGTGCTGGCCTTTTTTATGGACACGGTCTCGAGCTGCAGCCAATCGGCCAGCTGTCGCAGTTCGGTCGCGAGTAGTTGCGGCGTGTCACTGGACGCGCAGCCTTCGGCAAAAGCGGCCTGCACACGAAGGCAAGAAGCCTTGCGATCGGCCTTAAGATCTATTCGTGCAGTAATTCGGTCTCCCTCGCGGAACGGCAGCACGTAGTAACCCCAACGCCGCTTCGCGGCGGGCACGTATATCTCAATGCGGTATTCAAACCCGTACATGCGCTGCGCCCGATCCCGATACCAGACGACCGGGTCAAATGGCGACAATATCGAAGCGCCGTTTATCGATCTCGGCGTCCCCGCCTCGTGATGGACGAATCCAGGCGCCTGCCAACCTTCGACTGAAACCTCGACGAGCGTACCCTCCTCTACCAGCTCCTCTAACCTGGGCCTCGCGTCCGGCGCAGGCATCCGGTAGTAATCGGCGAGATCGTGCAATGTCGCAACACCGAGCGCCCGGGCCGACTTGCGCAGCATCTCCCGCTGCGCATCTTCCTTTTCCACAGCGCGCGCGAGCAACGACTGCGGCAGCAGGCGTTCCGGCAGGTCGTAGACGCGCTGAAAGTTTCGTTCCCGTTTTCTCACAGCCAGCCTGCCGCAACCAAAGTGATTCTCGAGAGCACTGCGTGCCATTGAGCGGTGCCAGTCGCCGTCCTTGCGTTTCACACCGGGTCGCGCGGGTACATCGTTCGAGGAAACCGGGCCTCGCTCTATGGCCGTTGCCAGCACTTCGTCAAGATAAGCGGCGCGGTCATTCAGTTTTCGGAGCGGGCTGTTCTTGTGCATTTGAAATGCATCACGGCGGTGCTGCAGCAATGGCCAGTCTTCAACAGATACGACCGACGCCTCGTGCGCCCATTGCTCGGTATGTTCGCCGGAATCGTACAACCAGCGCTCGAAGCGCTGCCGGTCGTAGGCGCCGAGGCGCGACCAGATCATCATGAAATGTGCAGGCAACACGACATTGACGTAGTCGAGCTGCAAAACCGTGATGTCGCGCATGACGCGACGGTAGTGCCTGACATCGTCGGGATTGGCCGGCCGTTCCCGGTCAAATCCCTGCGCCGCCAGTGCAATGCGACGAGCTTCAGCCGCTGAGATCGAAACGCGATGCTTCATTCGGCTCCGGCGCCAATGATTGCCTCCGCCTCGATCTCGACCAGCATCTCGGGATCGATAAGGCCGGACACCTCGACCATCGTCGTCGCAGGCATGATCTCACCAAAAGCCTCGCCGTGCGCACGGCCGACCTCCTCCCAGCGACTGATGTCGGTTACGTACATGCGGGTTCGTACGACGTCGCCGAGACTGGAACCGGCCGCTTCCAGCGCGTCCCGAATGACCTCGATACAGCGCACGGACTGCGCATAGGCGTCGCCCGGTGACACAGTATTGCCGTCCGCATCCGCGGGCGCGCAGCCGGAAACGAATACCCGGTCGTCAACCCGGGTCGCGCGACTGTAGCCAACTCGTGGTTCCCAGGGAGTGCCCGTCTTGATCAGCTTTTTCTTAGCCATAACAGAGATCCAGATATGTAAATCGCGCCGAGCGCAATGATGGTTGGAGATGTAGCGTCCGCGAGACCGGCCAGTTGCAGTGCATAGATGCCGACCGGAATAACGAACAGCAGTCGCACGGCTTCAAAACGAACGGAGTATGAACGGCCCTCGCTAAGCAGACCGATCGTGAACAACTGCGTCCACATCAGCAGGCAAGGCACCACGACCCGGTTGGCGCCGCCGGTGGCATACAGGCTCGCAACCCAGAAGACCTGCGCAATGACGAGCACAAACTGGACAAGAACATACCGTTTTCGCGCAGGAGCAATTGAGGGGTCGTATTTCTCGAACGAACTGAGGTTCGCTGGTGCTTTCGGGTATTTCTCGGCGACATCTGCCGGGCGCCACCCGGTGCGCCGAAACCAGATTCCGAGCTTGTCCTGCCAACGGCGCGTACGAATGGCATCGAACAGCAGGTAGTCGTAAACCTGCAGGTTTGCCCAGAAAGGATTCAGGTTCGCGAGCGGTTTGCGAACACCGAAAACAACGGGATCCTCATCCAGTTCTTCCTGGAAGGTACCGAACATGCGATCCCAGAGGATGAAAATTCCACCGTAGTTCTTGTCGATGTAACGCTCGTTCTGGGCGTGGTGAACCCTGTGATTGGATGGCGTGACGAGAATACGATCGAGAACCCCCATGCGCCGAATAAACTGTGTGTGGACCCAGAACTGGTAAATCAGGTTCGCCGCACCAACCGTCACGACAATTTCGAATGGAAACCCGATCAGGAACAAGGGCACATAGAAAATCCAGCTGATCAGGAAGCTGCTGCTGGTCTGGCGCAAAGCCGTGGAAAGGTTGTAGTCCTCGCTCTGGTGATGCACCGCATGCGCGGCCCACAGCACCGAGATCTCATGTCCGAAGCGATGGTTCCAGTAGTAGCAAAAGTCCCAAAGCACAGCCGCCAGGACCCACAGCGCGATGCCGCGTGGCGATGCATCAAACCATTCGAGCGGCATTTCCATGAGCGCGAAGTTTGTAAGCACAGCTGACCAGATAACAACCTGGATAAACTTCGTGAAATAGCCTGTCGTGCTGTTGAGGATTCCGGCGCTCAGGCTGTTGATTGCATCATTGCTGCGATACCGTCCGCTGCCACGGATGCGGTCCATGACGAGCTCGATGATCAGGGCCAGCAAAAAGAATGGAACGGCGAGTGCAATGAGGTCCATAGTCGATTAGCTGCTGACCAACGCTCGTACGGCGATTACACCGAGATAGAAGCACAGGAAGCCACCGGTCAGCGTGCCAACAAGATAAGCGAACGAATAGAACAACTCGTTCTTCTCGAGCATCGTATTGAGTTCCATGACCATCGACGAGAGCGTCGTGAAGCTGCCGCAGAAACCGACCGCGAACAGCAACCGATACTGATCCGGAATAACACCGGCCTCGTTAATCCAGCTGGTTGTGGCGATCAGCTGCACGATAACACCCATAACCAGGCAGCCAAGCAGGTTGGCTGTCAGGGTACCCCAGGGAAACTCGACATCGCGTTGCAGAAAAACGTTGAGTGCGAAACGTGCTACGGCCCCGATCGCGCCGCCAAGGGCAACGAACAGGTAGGCGTAAAGCGTTGTCACTCGGCTTTGACCTCGCGATCGATAAGCAGCTCGACATCCGGGTCCTGGCCTCTCTCGAACACAAGAGAACCGTACCAGTCACCTGGCTGGGCGGTGGGAGATCCGGACAGCGAAACACGCGCGACTAACTCAAAGCGCGCGAAGTTCGAGAGCGAGCGCCCCGGTACCATTGAATCGCGGTCGCCCATTTCGACGACAGAAGGCAGTTCCTGAACCTGTCGTCGCGCCACTGCAATTGGCGGCGATGGCTGC
This sequence comes from Woeseiaceae bacterium, assembly GCA_965224725.1. Taxonomy (GTDB): domain Bacteria; phylum Pseudomonadota; class Gammaproteobacteria; order Steroidobacterales; family Woeseiaceae; genus UBA1847. The sequence goes on along the minus strand of CBDCZZ010000002.1, from coordinate 913,493 downwards.
TCAGGATCACGAGCGATAATGAACACGGTTGCGTTCGGCGGCAACTCCGCCGCATCGGCAATCGAGACTCTGGCTGCGACGATAGCTCCGCCCTGCACCGTCGGCGTCGCAGCCGGCGGTTCCTCACCGCGCCACTCGGCGATACGCTGCACGAGCAGGTTTCGAATCTCATCCGGCGGATTTACCGCGAGCAATTGCTCCCAGCGATCGGCGGCAAGCAATACCTCTCCACGGCTCGCCGCAGCCGCGCCGCTGTAAAACAGCGCATTCGGGTCAGTTGGATCGAGGGCGAGCGCGTTTTCGAGCAAGGTCGAAGCCTGTCGTGATATTGCACCACCGTCACGCTCCATCAGCGTAATCGCGTAGGCGACAAAAGACTGCGCATTACCGTTCTGTTCCAGCTCCAGAATTCGGTCAAATGCCGCGACCGCTTCCGGGTAGCGCTTCAGTGTCTGGTAGGTTCGCGCCAGCATGTGCCAACCGTTCAGGTCGTCCGGGTTTTCCTCGAGGCGCGCGGCGAGCGCCACCACCATGTCGTCGATATTTGTCGCATCAGGCGCACCAGATGGAACGTCCGGCGAGCCAATACGGTAGTAGAGACCGGCCGATGACGCGACGACAAAAACGATGACGCCAGCAAGCAACGCTGTCAGATTGTTCGCGCCGCGGAACAACGGCAGCGCAACAAAACCGATCGCGAGCAGCAATAATACGGTGAAAGCTATCCAGATCGTCATGCATTGCCCTCGTCATCGAGAGGCAGCGCGGCGCGGTGGCGAATCACTCTTACGAAGCCAAAGATTCCGAGCACGGCAAGAATGAAAGGCGCGATCCAGAGGATCGCCGTCTTGCCTGCGAATCTCGGCCGGTACAACACGAAGTCGCCGTAACGCGTAACGAGGAAGTCGATCACTTCGTCGTCGCTTTTCCCTTCGCTGATCAGACGCCGGATCTCACGACGCAGGTCCGATGCAATGAACGCGTTCGAATCCTTGATGTTCTGGTTCTGGCAGGTGACGCAGCGAACTTCTTCGATAAGTTTCTCGTAACGTGCCTGCAGTTCCGGATCGTCGAACGCCTGGTCCGTGTCGATCCCCGATACGGACAATGTCAGCATGAACGCTGCGAAGATTACGCCGATTCTCTTCATTGATTTTCGATCTCTGCAATCAGCGGCAGGAACTCGGCCTCCCAGGCGCTGCGACTGAGCGGCCCGGTAAAGCGATAAGCAACTTCTCCGCTCGGCGTGATCAGGAACGTCTCCGGCGCGCCATAAACGCCCCAGTCAATTCCGACACGGCCGTCCTCGTCATAGCCAGAGGCAACATACGGGTCGCCGAGCTGTTCCAGCCAACCTATCGCTGCACCACGTCCGTCGCGCCAGTTGATGCCGTAGATCGGGTAATCGCCCTCCTCAGCAAGCTCGACCAGAAACGCGTGTTCGTGACGACAACCAACGCACCAGGTCGCCCAGATGTTTACGAGTGACACCTGTCCCGTGATGTTGGCGTTCGAAAATCGCTTTGCAGGATCGCGCAGCGTAGGCAGGTCGAAAACCGGCGCCGGTTTACCGATGTACTGCGAAGGCAGTACCGACGGGTCACGCTGCAACCCGAAGTAGAAGAACACACCGAGTATCAACACGACGATCAGGGGAACGACGTAACGGGTCACTGCGCTGGCTCTCCGGCGGTGTTATCGTCACGAACAGCCTTGCGCGCCTGTACCCGGTAGCGACGGTCACTCATCGCAATCAGGCCGCCCAGCGCCATGATAATGGCGCCGAACCAGATGAACCGAATCATCGGCTTGTACTGTATCCGCACACTCCAGGCACCGTTATTCAGCTGGTCGCCCAGCGCCACGAACAGGTCCTTGTTCCACATCGGGTGAATACCGGCTTCAGTCATCGGATTCTGCTGGACCTGGTAGCGGCGCTTTTGCGGCCGCACCGTCGCGACGTAATCGCCATCCTTGCGGATTTCGATAACGCCTTCGATTGCCGTGTAGTTCGGTCCTTCGACATTGCGCAGCTCACGCATTTCATAGTCGAATCCCGCTACCTCGATGGTCTGGCCCGGCCGCAATGAGCGGTCGGCCTCGACACCGAACGCCGAAACCAGCGTTGCACCGAGTACGAACAGGCCCATACCGAGATGGGCTACGGACATACCCAGTGCAGACCTGGTAATTCCGGCGGCGCCCTTCTCGCGACGCCAGGAGCGAATCGGTAGCACCACCGAGGTCGCGACCATCCAGACGGCTGCAATACAACCGACAACAAGCATCAGGCTCGCACGACCATAGAACAGTAGCGGCAGAATTACGCCGAGGACTACGGCAGCGATAATTGGAATGCGTAAGGCCTGTTTCCAGCCTTCGACCGGCTGCTGCCGCCAGGCCGTGTGCATACCGAGTCCAAGCAGGAACACCAGCGGCAGCATCGGTATCAGGAACGCCAACTCAAACCATGGCGCACCGATGGAGATCTTGCCAATGTCCAGAATGTCGGCGATCAGCGGCGCCAATGTGCCAAACAACACGATGGTTGTAGCAACCACCAACAGTACATTGTTCAACAGCAGGAAGGTTTCGCGAGACAACGCTGCAAAACCGACGGTGGAATCCAGAGATGGTGCGCGCCAGGCGTACAGGATGAGTGCACTGATGATCACGATGCCAAGGAAGCCGAGAATGAAGTAACCGCGCGTCGGATCAGTCGCGAATGCGTGCACCGAAACAATGATGCCCGAGCGCACCAGGAAAGTACCCAGCAGGCTCAGCGAAAACGCGCTAATCGCAAGTAACAGGGTCCAGCTCTTGAACAGACCGCGACGCTCAGTTACTGCGAGCGAGTGAATCAGCGCCGTGCCAATCAGCCATGGCATGAACGAAGCGTTTTCAACCGGGTCCCAGAACCACCAGCCACCCCAGCCAAGCTCGTAATATGCCCACCAGCTGCCGATCGTTATCCCGAGTGTCAGGAATACCCATGCAAGTGTCGTCCATGGACGCGTCCACTTGGCCCATTCGCGAGTCAGCTCGCCGCTGATCATCGCAGCGATGGCGTAAGCAAAGGCAACCGAGAAACCGACATAGCCGATGTAAAGCAGCGGCGGATGTATTGCGAGGCCCGGGTCCTGCAGCAGCGGGTTCAGGTCTGCACCTTCGACGGCCGCGGGAACCAGCCGCTCAAACGGATTCGAGGTCAGCAGAGCGAACAACAGGAAGCCGACTGACAGCAGCCCCAGCACGCCGATCACGCGTGCAACCATCTTGTCGGGTACGTCCTTACTGAAGCGCGCAACGGCGAGCGTCCACGCAGCGAGCAGCCAGATCCACAGCAGCAAAGAACCTTCGTGAGCGCTCCACACCGCCGAAATCTTGTACATCATCGGCAAAGACGTCATCGAATGATTGGCGACGTACAACACCGAGAAATCGTCCGTCACAAAGGCCCAGGTAAGGCAGCCATAGGCAAATGCAACAAACAGGAACTGGCCGAGGGCGGCCGTACGTGCGACGGCAATCATGGCCGCATCGCCGCGCTGCGCACCGACGAGCGGCAGGATGCCCTGGCAGACAGCCAGCGACAGCGCCAGGATCAGCGCGAAATGGCCGATCTCAACGATCATTGATAATCACATTCCGCTTCGTTGGCTCGCAGCGATGCGGTTTTTTCCTGAACATGTTTTGCCATCGACTCGGCGACTTCCGGCGCCATGTAATTCTCATCATGCTTCGCGAGAATCTTGTCGGCGACAAACAGCATGCCTTGTTCCATGTGCCCGTGCGCGACGACCGTCTGCCCCTCACGGAACAGGTCAGGCAACACGCCGGTATAGCTCACATCCAGTTCGCACCGCAGATCGCTGACGCGGAAACGGGCCTCGAGATCATTGCGTTCAAACGTGCCGGCAACCACAAGTCCGCCGATGCGGAAATTGCGGTCCTCCGGGTAATTGCCTGCGACAACTTCGCTGATGTCGACATAGAACATCATGTTGTCTTCGAAGGCGCGCAGCGTCAGGCCGGCTGCGATGGCAACGCCAAGTGCTGCGAGGCCTACGGCCAGCATGCGTTGTTGCCTGGGTTTCATTCATGTTCTCCGAGCGCTTTAATTCGAACTTCGATGTCACGATAGACACGCTTGTGGCGCTGTCGTGCCATCAAGTCTGTAATCAGAACAACTATGAACGTGATTCCGAAGCAGGACCACACGTAGATGCCGTACTTGCCCATCTCAAGTCCTTCCATCACGCACCTCCCAGCATCATTTCGCGGACCCAGCGCGTCCGCCGCTCACGGAACAGCACTTCCGTGCGAATGCGGCGCGCGAGCATCGCACCGAAGATAAACGTGAAGCCGATGATCATCGCAAACAGCGGTACACGCATCTCAGGCCCCATCGTGCCTTCACGGAACACCGTCTGTCCCTGGTGCAGCGAGCTCCACCACTCAACCGAGTAATGAACGATAACCACGTTGACGACGCCGACGAGCGCCAGCACGGCGCTGGCCTTGTCAGCCTTGGTCGTATCGTCGATCGCCGAACGCAGCGCCATGTAGCCGAAATACAGGAACAGCAGGACCAGTTCCGACATCATGCGCGGATCTGCCCACTCCCAGTAGGTGCCCCACATCGGACGACCCCAGATCGCCCCTGTCACGAGAGCCAGGAACGTGAACGCTGCGCCGATTGGAGCCGCAGCCGCGCCCACGGCATGCGCGAGCTTCATGCGCCAGATCAGGCCGATGCCGCCACCGATTGCCATGAACATGTACGCCATCATCGACAGGTAAGCAGACGGTACATGGACGTAGATGATTCTGAACGCGTCGCCCTGCTGGTAATCCGGCGGTGCTACGAACAGGCCCGCGTACGTGCCGTATGCCACGAGCAACAGGCCCGGGATCATGAGACACGGGATCATGTACCTCGCAATTCGATAGAAGTGCGGCGGTGACGCCAGCTGATGAAACCATTTCCACATGGGCGCGATTCTACTCGTTACTGATTCTCAATGCGGCAGCAGTAGCAAATGGGGCAAGCGACAGCGCGGCAACCGCATACGCGCCGAGTGCCCAGATTCCGGTGGAATAAATTTCGTTGCCCGCGGCCAGTGACACGGTATTCGCGCCAAGCAGCAGGATTGGCATGGCCAGCGGCAGGACCAGCAGGCTTAGCAGCGCCGTACCCTTGTGCAGGCCAACCGTCAGGGCGGCGCCGATCGAGCCGATCAGGCTCAGCGATACACTACCGAGCAGCAAGGTCACCATCAGTACGCCAACGATCTCGGTGGGCATGCGATATGTCATCGCGAGCACGGGAGAAAAGATGACGAGTGGCAGACCGCTGATCAGCCAGTGCGCTATCACCTTGCCCAGCACGAGGACCGGCAGAGGTTGCGGGCTGACCAGCATCTGGTCGAGGCTGCCATCTTCGTGATCCCCGAGAAACAGCGAGTTCAGCGACAACAGGACAGCGAGCAGCGCCGCCACCCAGAGTACGCCCGGCCCGCTGAATTCGAGTTGCTCGGCCGTTGGGCCGACGGCCAGCGGGAACAGGGTGCAGACCATCGCAAAAAAGAACAGCGGATTGAGAACGTCGCCCGGGCGCTTCCAGGCAAGCAGCAGGTCACGGCGCGCCGTGGCCGCCAGGCCTTTGAGTAATCCGGGTTGTGTGAGCGCTGTATCGGACATCAGAGTGTCACCCGCCTGACGGTTCCACCGATATCGACATCCTGATGCGCAGCCATCACGCACATTCCGCCATCATCAAGGTGCTCGGTGACCAGATCCATGACGAGCGCCCGGCCATCCCGGTCAAGGTTGGTGAACGGTTCGTCCATTAACCACAGCGGCACGTCGGCGAGCAGCATGCGTGCAAGTGCCACGCGGCGTTGCTGACCGGCCGATAACGATCGCAGGGGCAGTTTACGCAGCCTGCTGATTCCGAGCCGCTCGTAAACTGAGTCCTGATTTTTGCCAGATTGCCGCCGCAGGGATGATTCGAAACGAAGGTTTTCGTCGGCGGTGAGATCGCCTTTGAGGCCAGTTCTGTGGGCAAGCCAGACAAGGTCTGCATGAAATGCCTGGCGATGCTTCAGGATCGATTCGCCGTTCCAGCGGACCTCACCTGTTTCGAGGCTCAGCATACCGGCAATTGCACGCATCAGGCTGGTCTTGCCACTGCCGTTTGCACCTTCGAGCAGAAGCATTTCGCCGGAGTCCAGCGCGAACGACAAGCCCCTGAACAGGCAACGCTCGCCCCGTATCAGCGTGAGGTCTTCAGCGGATAGCTTTGCAGTCAATACCTTACACTCTGTCGCCAATCACAGACGCTTATCGAAAAGTTCCATTATCGCGTTGTTTATCAGTTATTTACCGCTACTAATTGATATCAATTCTAATAACGATTTGTGGGTCCCTGAGAAACAAGAAATCGTCCATTTCGCGGTTTACAAAAACCGCAGCCGGCCCGTAGACTGCTTGGCCCGGTCAACATTTCATATAAGAAAAGACCGAAACCCGACAATAACATTTTTAACGCGGCGTAAAAGCGAGCGAGTCTGATTTATGGACCTGGGATCTGCAGGCCTCAACGAACAACCTTTCCCGACTCACGGGAAACCGCTGGCAACACTCGGCTACAAGGCCGAACAGGACGCCATCGACGCCCTGCGCGAGACTCGCGAACACGCTAACGGACTGCTGCTGCTGCAAGGCCCGTCACTCTCCGGCAAGTCGACAATTCTACGTACGTGGATCGAGTCATTGCCGCCTGAGTCCTCTGTCGCCCTTATTGACGGCAAAGGTCTGAATACGACCAATCTGCTTGTGTCCGTCTTGCGGCAGTACGGCTATGACGTGGACCTGAGTTCGGCAAACGAACTTCTTGGCCTGGTGCGGGTATTTGCACTGCAACAGGCTGCCGCCCATGAGCCGCCAATCCTGATAATTGAGAACGTGCTCGACATGAATCCGAGCGCGCTGCGTGTACTTTGCGAGCTGGCCGAATTAAGAGTCCGCAATGGCAGTGCGATCAAGATGGTGCTGTGTGACGAGCGCCAGCTCAAAGCCCTGACCGAGGCGCAGGGAATGAGCGCGATTGGACGACGGGTGCTGCACGACCTGCATCTGCGGCCGATGACCGCTGAAGAGTCTCGTGGCTACCTGCATGCGAAGCTGAAGGCCGCCGGCAGCGACTACCCTGAGTTTGTATTCCCGGAAAAAGTCTGTGCGGAACTACACAGCGCATCAGGCGGCTGGCCGGGCATTCTCGATCGCGTTGCCCTGCTCGCCCTGGCGCGCGCCGATACGTTGCCAGTCGCATGCGACCACATCGAACATCCGACCCTGCCGTCCGGAACCTGGGACGAAAGCATGGCCGACGCGTCGACCGATTCCGATGCCGCTCCGTCGCAGCCGCCGCTGCTGGTCGTCACGAACAATGGCAGCGTGATGCAGGAAATCACGATGTCGAAGGCTCGCGTACTGGTTGGTCGTTCGGAGCATAACGACGTTGCGATTACGAGCCGCTTTGTCAGCCGCCACCACGCATTGTTTGTTCGTCACGGCGCCGCAACCTTCCTGATGGACCTGAACAGCACCAACGGCACATACGTCAACGCTCAGCGGGTCTCAAACCACGTCCTGAAGCATGAGGACGTCGTGACAATTGGTCATCACAAGATTAAGTTCTATGATCCCTACGCAACGGTACGCGGCAGCCTGGATGGCGATGAATTTGCCGATACGGCAATCATGAAGACGCTGCAGGACATGCGAGAACTGCTGGCACAGGAAAATACAGCGTTGATGCCGATTGCGGCGTCCGAAGACCTGCCGACGATTCAGACCTGACCGAAGTACTCTTCCTTGAAGTGCCTGCGGCACATTGAGACGTAGCGGTCGTTACCACCGATTTCGACCTGCGCCCCGTCTGTGACGGCTTTGCCGTCTTCGCCCATACGTACAACCATCGTGGCCTTGCTGCCGCAATGACAGATGGCCTTGAGCTCCTTGAGGTTGTCCGACCACGCAAGCAGATACTTGCTGCCCTCGAAGGGTTCGCCCTGGAAATCAGTTCTTAGCCCGTAGGCGAGCACCGGGATATTCAGCTTGTCGGTGACTTCGCCGAGCTCGAACACTTGTTGGCGGGTAAGAAACTGTGCCTCGTCGATCAGCACACAATGGACAGGGTCTGCGTCCGTTGCCGCCGCAATCAGGTCGCGCAAATTGTCTTCGGCCGTAAAGATCTGTGCTTCGGTTTCGATGCCGATTCGCGAGGTCACCTTACCAACCCCGTAACGATCGTCCAGCTTCGGCGCCAGAACCAGCGTATTCATACCGCGCTCGCGGTAGTTGTAACTCGACTGCAGAAGCGCGGTCGACTTACCCGCATTCATCGATGAGTAATAGAAATACAGTTTCGCCATGCCCCGCATTGTCGCAGGGTCCGGTCTCAAATGGCAGGGTCCGGTTCCGAACGGTCGGGTCCGGTTCCGATTGATGAGGTCCGGTTCCTAGCGCTGGAGGCTCAGGACTTTGCCGAGGGAACGGCGAGCGCCGTTTCGGGACGCACTCTCGTAGCGACAGCTCGGGCACTCATTCGTAAGCGCGTGCCGATCTGAAATCACCTGCGGAACCGGCGTAACTTTGCCACGACGCAGGCAGCCACTGCAGATAACGAGATTGCTGAGGCGATCCAGCAGTCGATAGTCCACGTTGTTCTTGGCAGCGTCAGCCATAACAGGTCTCCTGTACTTGCACCCTGTTTTGGCACCATCACCTCACCGCGACCAGAAAATCAGCGAATTATGTTCAAAAGTGTTAACCAGTCGACGCTTTTACTGTGACCTGCGTCATCCTCGCGCCGCTCGTCATCACCTATTCCTCCCCTGAGGAAGAACAACTCATGCCGGAAAACGCTTACTTCTCGTCGTCCGATTTATCCGTAACGCCATCCTTCTCGTCTTTGCCGGTGCCGGCACTGGACGCCATCGCATCGATCAGCTCGGCCTTGTTCATAGCCTGCTCGTCGTCACCATCTGGCGCCCTTACACCATGCTGGCGACGACCGGTCGCCATGCCGCTGCCTTTCTCGCGAGCACCACGAGTGGAAAGCGTTTCAGTTAGCTCGGCCTTATTCATCGCCGGAGTGAGATCCTGAGCGTTGTTTTTGAGCTGCTGCATCTGCTTGCGGACGCGGGTGCCCTGCTGCTCATCCTCGGCAGGCTGAGGTTGCGCGGCGGAAACAGGTTCGTGCTGGCGCTTGCCGGTCGGTTGACCAGGATTGGTGTCATCGGCAATTACGGGTGCGGCCAGAACGAGGCTGGCGATGGCTAATGCTGCGGTGAGTGCAATCATGATCATCCCCTTCATGTTTGAGGCGATGATTCTACGCGACGAAAAATGAACCATATGTGAATTGGTGCCCAGGGCCGGACTCGAACCGGCACGCTCTTTCGAGCAGGAGATTTTAAGTCTCCAGTGTCTACCAATTCCACCACCCGGGCGGCAGGGAAAAATGGAGGCTAGGGTCGGAATCGAACCGGCGTCCACGGCTTTGCAGGCCGCTGCATAACCACTCTGCCACCTAGCCTCGGTAGCCTTTCGGTGCGCTGAAAGGTAGCACACCGCTGAGCAGGCGTCGCAGTATACAGTCCGCGACCGCAGAATCAATTTCGGATTGCCACTTTGAGGCATAATTCCGGAATGCAGCTCAGAACCCTGTCAGCGCTTGCGACCGCAGTTGCCCTTTGGGCGTGTACGCCGCAGCATCCGCCGCAATTCGCGGAAGCGGACCCGATTTCGGTGCCGGCGGCGCCGGGCTCGTTTGCGCCGCGCCTCGCGGGCCGGGACCCCCTGCTTCTGAGCTGGATCACACGTGACGGTGACACCGACGAGCTGCTCTTCGCCGAGTACACGGGGAACGGCTGGGGAAGCCCGGCCTCTGTCATCAAACACAATGAGATGTTTGCCAATTGGGCGGACCTGCCGGCCGTCACACCCGAGGCAAACGGCACCCTGCTCGCGCACTGGCTGCAATACAGCGCCGACGAGAAGTATTCCTACGATGTCGTGCTTGCCCGCTCCGCCGACAATGGCGAGACCTGGAGTGAGCCGCTACGCCCGCACGATGACGGCACGCCGACCGAGCATGGCTTCGTATCCCTGTACCCGACGGCTGCCGGCACCGGCCTGGTCTGGCTTGATGGCCGCAACATGGTTATCGAAAGCGAGAATCCGGCTGAGAACGGCATGACGTTGCGCAACGCGGTCCTTACGACGGGTGGCGACATTGAGTCGGAAGCGATTTTGGATGGTTTGGTCTGCGAATGCTGCCAGACTGGTGTAGCGACGGCGTCTGCCGGCGCTGTTGCGGTCTATCGAAACCGAACCGAGAACGAGATCCGCGACATTTATGTGGCACGCCAGGTCGAAGGAGCCTGGCAGCCAGGCGTCGCGATTCACAACGACAGTTGGGAAATCGAGGGCTGTCCGGTCAACGGACCCTCTATTGATGCTGCAGGCGATCTGGTCGTTGTCGCCTGGTTCAGCGCTGCCAACAACCGGCCAATCGTCCGCGCGATCGTCTCGACGAATGGCGGAAAGACGTTTGGAAAGCCGGTCGTGGTGACCGATCGCCGCGCTATGGGACGCGTTGGTGTGGCCATCATTGATCGCCATACCTTTGCGGTCAGCTGGCTCGCCAAGGGTGTCGACAGCGGATACGAAGTAAACCTGCGCGGCTTTACAGCCGATGGCCAGTCCGGACCGGAGTGGAACCTCGGGCTCACCGATGAGCCAAGGACTTTTCCGCAGCTTGTGCGTGTCGACGACAAGCTCATCATGTCGTGGACCGACATCATCGGCGGCGAGAGCCGCATCATGTCTGTCGCAATGCCGATCCTGGGCTTCTATGACTGATCAGCAACCAGTTTACAGCGTCCAGGCGTAGCCAATCTTCGTAAACCAGCTTCTATCCGTCGCGGTCATGCCGTCCAACTGATCGTTGTTTACGTATGCGTCGTTGTAGCCGAGAAAGAAAACAGTCTGCGGATTCAGCTTGTACGAGAATAGCAGTTGACGCGCAAGGTCCCTGGCCGTGCGATCAACTGGCTCAATGTAGACATCCGGATTGCGCTCGACGCTGCGGTACTGCATCGATACGCGCAGAAATGCCCGCAAATTAAATTGCCACGTCGCTCGCAGATCCCCAACAGAAGCGTCAAAAATCCGCTCACCATCTTTCGTATCCAGACGCTGATAGGTTGCGTCGAGATTCAGCAACAGATGCCGGTTGATGTTCCATCCGACAGACGGGCTTAGTCGCACCGCGTCGGCGAGACGCGTGTTTGAATAATCCACCTGATCGCCGAATACACCCGAAACCGCGAATCCGACGTTGCCGTTGGGGCGAAACTGGACGTACGACCGAATGCGCTGAATGTCGAACATTGCGCCATCGGCAAATTCGCGCCCATCTACAAGCGTGGCTTGCAGCCACGACTGCCATGGACCGCCAATGCCAAGTGTTGCAGATACCTCTTCTTCCAGAAGCCGTCCTGACTCATCGTGCTCGATTTCGTATTGCGTACGCAGACGCACGCGAGTCCACCATTGGTCCGGTTCGCCGTACCAGTTTCGGCCTACCGTGATTTCCTGGGCGTCGATGCCGACCTGAGGAATAAAGCCGGAGTCAGCGCGAAAACCCGAATCCAGATGCTTGTGTTCGCCATTGATAAACCAGTTACGCGAATCATATTCGTAGCGCAGGTTCACCGCGTTTCCGGAAAAAACTCCAAACGGCTGGTCGAATTCAAGCGCGATTTCATCCGGATACTCGGTATCCGAGCGCAGGAACTGTGCAAGAACAGCATTACGGTCATTGATGCGCCACTTACCATCGACACCAGCGACTCTGTGCTTCCCGGAAACAGCAACCCGGTGATTTCATCGCGAGCAATAAATGAACCCACGGTATGACGACCGCGTTTACCGGTGAGTTTGGCGCCGACGTCCGGACTGACGACGGTACGCGTGAATACCGCCTGCATCGGCGTCGTAAAATAGTCTTTACCCTCAAGGAAGAACGGTCGCTTCTCCGGGAAGAACAGCGCGAACCGGTTGTTGATATCGAGCTGCGCGGCGTCTGCTTCAACCTGGGAAAAATCCGGATTGATCGCAAGGTTGGCCGTCATGTCCGGAGTGATGCCGTAACGAACCGTCACGCCTGCATCGGTCTCGGTCCCAAGCGATTCCAGCGGCAGGATTCCTGGCTCATCCGTCGCCCGCGCTCCGGAGGCGGTCAAGGTCGGAACGATTTCAAAGTCATTACCTGGTTCGGAGCCTTCCAGTCCGTACAACTTGCCAAACTGGCAGAGTGTGCAGTTAACGCCGCGTTCGCGTTTATCGTTCGACAGGCGGTGGCGCCGATCGCGCGGGTTAATCCGGACGGTAGTGAATGCCCAGGTCCTCTCACCGTCCGCTCTGTTGTGGATTCGGGTCGCGGGCATCGAAGGCGACGTAGATGTTCTCGCCGTCCTCGAACAGGAGTGCCGTCGTTTCGACAGGCGCCTCGATGTTCTCACCCGGATCAGTCTCCCAGACAAGCTCAACCCGCAGGGCCTGCGACCACGCTGATTCATCAATAACACCGTCAATTCTGACTTCGGCATCGATGCGCGGCAGGTCATTTCCCGCAGCGGCTGTCGTCAGAAGCAGTCCGCCCGCGACACTTAAGAAATAACGAAGCAATTTTCCTCCCGGATGCATGCGCGACCGCACGCACCGCCCTGTCCATTAGTACAGGCGGTAATCAAAAAAGTTCAGTGGGTGCCAGTTACTGGTGCGACCAGTTATCCGGATCGGTCGAATCGCCTGGCGACAGGCCGATAATGTCACCTTCGGTGTTTATGCCCAGCCCCAGGACCGTACGATTCGCATAAGCGAAATAGGCCGTGACCTGGTTGATTTCGAGTATCTCCCCATCCTCGAAACCGGCAGCGCGCAGGGATTCTATATCGGACTGGCCGAGTTCGGAAGACGTCGTGGTCAACTTCGCCGCATACCTGAGGCCCGCAAGCTCTTTATAGGCCTTGGGCAAATTATTTCGCGGATGATGCAGCACGTACTTATAGAGCGTCATGTGCCCCACCATCGTGTGCAGGCGTAAACTGTGAGCCAGCATGATGTTATCGACGTTGTCGTTGGGCCCCTTGATGCGATCATAGAGCTTGCGCAATTCCCCGTCGGATTCTTCGTAACTGATCGTGTCTATCCAGGTCATGTAAATTCCCACCGCACGAATGTCGTTATACTGTCATGAAACTGCGAGCCTGGTAGCCGACCAATGGTGAACATCTGGCAGGAACTGCGACGCCGGCGCGTGCTGCGCCTGGCCGGCCTCTATATCGTAGGAGCCTGGGTTCTCATCCAGGTAGCGGACATATCGTTCGAGGCCTGGGGAATCCCCGAATCCGCTATTCGCTACCTGTTCCTCGCAGCAGCCGCAGGCTTCCCGCTGGCACTGGTATTCGGGTGGTACTTCGACATCACACCGTCCGGCATCGTCAGAACCCCGCCAAGCAGTACCGAATTTACGGACACACGGTTACGCGTAGCTGACTACATCATCCTTGCGGCGCTGCTGGGCATCGGCCTGGTGATCGTTCTGCAAAGTGCGGAGCGCATTCAGGATGTGGCAGAACCGCCGCCGGTTGTATCCGAGCGACGTGATAACTCAATTGCCATACTGCCATTCGCGAATCTCGACACCAATCCGGATACCGAGTTCTTTTCGGACGGCGTCACCGAGGAGTTACTGCACCGCCTGTCGTCGATGAGCAAACTGCACGTGCTGGCCAGCAACTCTTCGTTTGTATTTCGCGACACTGACCGCAGCCCGACAGAGATCAGCGAAGCGCTCGGCGTCAGGTACCTGCTCCGCGGCAGCATTCGGCGCGAGGCCAACCAGGTACGAATCAATGCACAGCTGGTCGACCACCAGGGTTTCAGCGTCTGGTCAGACACCTTTGATCGAACGCTCGACAGCGTGTTTGCCATTCAGAACGAAATTGCCAGCAAGGTAGCCGGACAAGTACTCAATGAAATTGTGCCGCTTGCAGAGCTGTCGGCGGGCCGAACGACATCCGACATGGCAGCTTACGACGAATATCTTGTTGGTAAGGCCTACTTCGATGCCAGGACACCGGGTTGGCGTGAGAGTGCTGTCCAGGCGTTCGAATCAGCGATACAGCTGGACCCGAATTTTGCTCCGCCTTATGCGGGCAAAGCCATGTCCATAGCAGTGAACTCGGGTCTGGGCGAGCACATCGACGAGGCAGCGGAACTCGCGCGACACGCGTTGTCGCTGGATCAGGATCTCGCCGAAGCACATGCAATCCTCGGTCTCGTCACGGGCTTTCCAACAGCGACACAGGACCTCGCAGCGGCTGAGTCGATGTTGCGCCGGGCCATCGACCTCGATCCGAGCCTCGCAATTGCCTACAACTGGCTGCATTTTGTCCTCCTCCAGATGGGACGAGCAGATGACGCTCATGCCGCCCTTCTCCGCGGACTGGAAATCGACCCGATGAACGGGCCGATGGTCGCGAATGCCGCGAGCCGGGAGTCCAGACGCGGAAATTTTGCTCGCGCGGACCAGTTATTGAACCGTCTGCTTGCTATCCCGGAGCCGCCACTTGTCGCGCGATTCGAGCTTATTTCCATTTACTCAGACTGGGGAAGGGTCGCGGAAGCGTTGCTGATCGGCAAAGAGGTTGTGCGGCAAATGCCCGAAGTCCATCCGGTCGCCATTTCCGAGCTTGTACTTGCATATGAATTCCTGGGTATGTCTGCGGAGGCAGACCGGTGGATGTCATTCCTGCAGGAGCACTTCGGAGAGTTTACTCAGCAGTCAGATATTCGCCTTAATCAGCTGATGACGAGAGGGCCCGATGAGGAACTCTCAGCTGAGCTGGAACGGTTTCGACAGTTGGGGAATACGGGCGACCGATTCGATACTCTCAATCGTCAAATCACTATTGCAACAAGCCTGATGCAGCTTCGGAAATTTGATGCCGCCGCTGCGATTATCGAGTCAGCCGTCGGTCCGGATATAGAGGACATCGAAGACCTGATGGACCCGCATGCCTCGGCGTTTACGCTGCAGGACCTGGCGCTCTGTTATCAGCGCACCGGCCGTGACAACGAAGCGATATCACTTCTGGAGCAGGCCTCGCAGATTCTCTCGCCACTTATTGATACAGGGTCAAGTCCCCCGCTGATCACTGTGGCGGGGCGGAACCGGGCGCTGCTTGGCGATGCGCCCGGCGCTGCGCGTCTCCTGCAGACCGCGGTGGACCTGGGCTGGTCCGATTACCAGACTCTCAGCACGGATCCGGCATGGGAATCTGCGACCGATTCAGGCGAGCTGGTTCCGGTAATGGCCGCAGTTGAACAGGCATGGCGAAAGCAACGCGACATGGTGATCGCCCAGGACGCGGAACATGACTTTCTCGCCGAGGTCCGCGAGCGGCTGGGCCTGGGTCCCTGAGCATCTTCCAGGCACAAAAAAAGGCCGCCCTGTGGGCGGCCTTTCGCGATTTGGAGCGGGAAACCAGGTTCGAACTGGCGACCTCAACCTTGGCAAGGTTGCGCTCTACCAACTGAGCTATTCCCGCGAAGGGCGCAGATTTTAGCCCCTGACCGTCTCCTGTCAAGCTAAAATCGCCAGAATCGGCGACTTTTATTCGTCCTGGTCGTTAGCGATGAACGGCCATGCGGCTCGCAGGTACACCAGCATTGACCAGATCGTCATGACAGCCGCGAGAATCAGCAGGCCGAAGCCGATCTTGTAGATCGGAATTCCGAACAGATCTTTCTGGTAAACCATAAAAGCAATACCGAACATCTGCAGGGTCGTTTTGATCTTGCCGGTGATATCGACCTTGACGTTTGCTCGCTCGCCAATCGTCGCCATCCACTCGCGCAGCGCCATGATCGTGATCTCACGACCGATAATGATCATGGCGATGACGTCTTCAAACAGGCTGGACTGCGCCTGGACGAGCATCACCAGCACGATGGACACCATCAGCTTGTCCGCGACGGGGTCCAGGAATTCCCCAAATCGCGACATCTGGTTGTATTTGCGAGCAACCCAACCGTCGATCAGGTCCGTGACGGCGGCGATGCCGAAGATGATTGCTGCAATCGGGCGCGCGTTCTCGAGCGGGCTGTAAAAGCACACGACAACGACCGGGATAGCGAGTATCCGGAACAGCGTCAGCAGGTTCGCAAGATTGAGTTTCAAGATTCGCTCTTTATTGTTATTCGGATTCCGGGTGCAGCGTATTGTATATGGTTTCCGCAAGTGTGCGACTAATGCCGCGTACTGCAGCAAGATCATCAATCCCGGCGCCAGTCACCCCCTGCAGGCCGCCGAATTGTCGCAGCAGCTCGCGACGGCGCTTGGGGCCGAGACCCGGGATCTCCTCGAGCCGTGAGGTCTTGCGCGCTTTCGCTCGCCGCTGGCGATGACCTGTAATTGCAAAGCGATGCGCCTCATCACGGATCTGCTGGATCAACAACAGCGCCGGTGAATCGGGTGCGAGCTGGATCGGTCTTTCGCGCCCCGGCCGGAACAGCTGCTCGGCGCCGGGACGGCGCGCGCGTCCTTTGGCAACCCCGACGACAGTCAGCCAGTCCAGCTCGTGCTCGCCCAGCACTCGCATGGCCTCGGCGAGTTGTCCCTTGCCGCCGTCTATGAACAGAACATCCGGCATTGGGACCTCACCCTTTCTGATGCGTGCATAGCGACGGTTGAGCGCCTCCGCCATTGCAGCGTAATCGTCACCCGCCGTTGCAGGACTGAGGTTAAAACGACGGTAGTCGCTCTTGAGCGCCCCTGCCGTATTGAACACAACACAGGACGCCACCGTCGCCTCGCCCGAGGTATGACTGACGTCAAAACACTCGAGCCGCTCTGGCGGCGCTTCCAGCTCAAGTGCTTCGCCGAGTGCCTTGAACTGCCGCTGAATCGTCGCATTTGACGCAACCTTGAGGCTCAGGCCCTGCTCTGCATTCGTGGTCGACATCTCGAGCCAGCGTAGCCGGTCTCCCCGAACCCGAAACTTGATAGCCACTTTGCGCAGCATGCGGTTGGAAAGTTCACGCTCGAGCAGCTCACGATCTTCTATATCTGAATCAAGGACGATTTCGGCGGGGGCATCCCGGCCAAGGTAGTACTGCGCCGCAAACGCGTTCAGGATCTTGCTACGGCTCGTCTCACCCTGCAGGCGCGGGAAATGGTGTCGATTGCCGGTTACGGCGCCGTTCCGAATGAACATCACCGTGATGCAATGAATCGCTCCGTTCGACGCAAATCCCAACACATCGATATCGAGCTTTTGCGTACGCTTGACAAGCTGACGTTTCTCGATCTCCTTGAATCTCGAGATCTGGTCGCGGAGTCGTGCCGCCTGTTCATACTCCCGGGCTTCAGAAGCAGCTTCCATTCTTTTGACGAAAGTATTAATCACCCCTTCATTCTTGCCGTCGAGAAACAGCACCGCGGCATCGATATCTTCCCTGTACTGTTCCTGCGAGATCAGCCCGGTGCACGGTGCCGTGCATCGACGGATCTGGTGCTGCAGGCACGGCCGGGTCCGATTACGAAAGAACGTGTCGTTGCAATTACGAATCAGGAACAGCTTCTGCAGTTCGTTCAGCGTCTGCCGTACGGCCGTCGTGCTCGGGTAAGGACCAAAGTAGCGCCCCTTCCCTTTTCGTGGCCCGCGGTGGAAGCGCAGTCGCGGGAACTTCTGGTCTGTCGACGCATAGATATACGGGTAGCTCTTGTCGTCACGCAGCAGGATGTTGAAGCGCGGCTTGTGCTGCTTGATCAGGCTGTTTTCAAGCAGCAATGCTTCGGCCTCGGTGTTTGCGACCGTAACTTCCACGCGCTCGACCAACTTCATCATTGCCACCGTTTTGGCATCGGTGTGCGACTTCTGGAAGTAACTTGATACGCGCTTCTTAAGATCACGCGCCTTGCCGACATACAGCACCTTGTGCTTCGCATCGAGCATGCGATAGACCCCCGGCCGGTGCGTCAGGGTCTTGAGAAATGGCTTGATCTCGAAGGGGGCGTCGTCGCTCACCCGTTATTTATCCAGCAACGTCCGCGCTTTCGCAAATACGTCGTCGAACATGGATTCGGTGAGCCGACCGGTGTTCGTGTTGTAGCGACTGCAGTGGTAAGAGTCGAGCACCTGGTAACGCCCCAGGTCGTGCAGCGCAGCGTGACCGAACTTGAATTCGGCCTGCCGTAACTCTTCTGCCTTGATGATCGCGCGGTGCGCGATACCACCCAGCGCAATCACCACTGCGTCATCCGGCAGCGCTGCAAGTTCCGCCGCAAGAAATGAATTGCAGGTGTTGATCTCTGCCCCAACCGGTTTGTTGTCGGGCGGCAGGCATTTGACCGCGTTTGTGATTCGACAGTCTGTCAGTACCAGGTCGTCATCGGCCGATTCCGAGTGATCGCGACTCGCGAAGCCGTGTTTGTAAAGCATCTGGTACAGCAGGATCCCGGCGTGGTCGCCCGTGAACGGTCTGCCCGTTGCGTTTGCCCCGTGCATACCCGGCGCAAGGCCAACAATCAGGCAACGCGCATTCGGATCGCCGAACGGCGGGACCGGCTTGCAGTAGTAATCGGGATAGCGACCGTTTACTTCATCGAGAAATGCCGCCAGTCGATCGCACTGGCGGCAGCCCCGGTCAAATATCGCCTTGTCAGTCATCCATGTGGCGGATGACGGCCTCGCCGAAGCCCTGGGTCCCCACCAACTTCGCACCGGGCATCAGCTGGTCGATTTCCTGCTCGACATCTTTCTTGTCATGCGGACGATCCTTGCGCTTCGGCTGGTGAATCGCCTCTCGCAGACGAGCCAGGTCAAAGGTCACCTCACCCGCTGCGATCGAGTTGGCCACGCCCTTTACCACCAGGTCACAGGCCTCGTCCCAACCGATGTAGCGCAGCATCATTGCCGCCGACAGAATTAATGACCCCGGGTTGACGCGATCCTTGCCCGCAAAGCCCGGCGCCGTACCGTGGGTAGCCTCGAAAACTGCCACCGTGTCGGCCATGTTGGCACCCGGTGCGATTCCGATACCGCCGACCTGTGCAGCCAGCGCATCAGAAATATAATCACCATTCAGGTTGAGCGTCGCGATAACGTCATAGTCTTCCGGCTTCAGCAGGATTTGCTGCAGGAAGTTATCGGCGATCACGTCCTTGATAACAATTTCGTTACCTGTCTTCGGATTTTTGAATGACATCCACGGCCCGTCACCGATCTTTTGCGCACCAAACTCCGTCTCGGCCAGCTCGTAACCCCACTTCATGAACGCACCTTCGGTGAACTTCATGATATTGCCCTTGTGCACGAGCGTGACAGAGCGCTGATCACGATCGATCGCGTGCTGAATAGCCTTTCGAATCAGGCGCTCCGAACCTTCGCGCGATACGGGTTTGATGCCGATTCCGGAGCTCAGCGGGAACCGGATCTTGTTGACGCCAAGCTCTGTTTGCAGGAAGTGAATCAGTTTCTGCACTTCTTCGGACCCGGTCGGGTACTCGATACCCGCATAGATGTCTTCAGTGTTCTCGCGGAACACGGTCATACTGACCAGATCCGATTCCAGCATTGGCGTCTGGACGCCCGGGAAATACTGGATCGGTCGCACACATGCGTACAGGTCCAGCGTCTGGCGGATGGCAACATTCAGTGAGCGGATACCGCCACCAACCGGAGTTGCAAGAGGCCCTTTTATCGAAACGACGTGGCGCCGCAGAGCATCAAGCGTCTCGTCCGGAAGGTAATTGTCACTTCCGTACAGATCGGCGGCTGCCTGACCGGCGTAAACCTGCATCCACCTGATAGCTCGCTTGTCACCATATGCTTTCTCAACAGCGGCGTTTACGACAGCCAGCATCGGCGGCGTCACATCGACACCGATCCCGTCACCTTCAATGTAGGGAACAATGGGAAAGTCCGGTACGTTCAGGGTATGGTCCGGATTCGCCGTTATGGCCGTGCCGTCATCGGGCACCGAAATATGATCGTATTTCATCCTGGGTCTCGAGGGGTTGGATTGAGACTTGTGGCGCAACGGCCGCGAAAGGCGTGCATTGTACAGTTCGCGAGAGACGACAAAAAGTGCTGATCCTGCTCAACAAACCATTCCGGGTGCTCTCGCAGTTCACTGATCAGGATGGCCGAGCGACGCTGGGCGACTTCGTCGATCAAACTGATGTCTACCCCGCCGGTCGCCTGGACTATGACAGCGAGGGGTTGATCATTCTGACCGACGATGGGCGCCTGCAGGCACGAATCAGCCAGCCGCGTTTCAAGACTCGCAAGGTCTACTGGGCCCAGGTTGAGGGCGAACCCACCAGGAAACAGTTAAGTCAGCTGGAACGTGGCGTAAAGCTAAAGGACGGCCCAGCTCGAGCCC
The DNA here is from genome assembly GCA_965224725.1 of Woeseiaceae bacterium. Lineage (GTDB taxonomy): Bacteria > Pseudomonadota > Gammaproteobacteria > Steroidobacterales > Woeseiaceae > UBA1847. The sequence continues at coordinate 892,961 of CBDCZZ010000002.1, read as the reverse complement.
TGAGTGCACGCCAAATGCCGGAACCGGACTGGCTGTGGACTCGAGACCCGCCAATTCGTTACCGAGCCAGCATCCCGGACAGCTGGCTGGAAATCACACTTGACGAAGGACGCAACCGTCAGGTGCGCCGCATGACGGCAGCCGTCGGCCTGCCGACGCTGCGGCTGATTCGTTATTCAATTGGTGACTGGACCGTTGCGGGGCTGCAGCCTGGCGAGTGGCGTCGCGCTTAAGGTCGATCCAGCCCCGCAATTCGCATCGCAATTTCCATTGCCTGCTCGTAATTGAGCCTCGGATCGACCGTCGACTTGTAGGCTCGCGCCAGGTCAGCGTCGGTCAGGCCACGTGCACCACCCGTGCATTCGGTGACATTCTCACCGGTCAGCTCCAGGTGCACACCACCCAGGTAGCTGCCCATCGACTCGTGCACTTTGAACGCCAGCTCGAGCTCGGTCACGATGTTATCGAAGCGTCGTGTCTTGGTGCCGTTCGAGGTGCTCTCGGTATTGCCATGCATTGGATCGCAGACCCACAGGACCTGTGAACCGGTTTCGCGAACGGCCTTGATCATATCCGGCAGGTGTTCTTCGACGCCTTTCGCGCCGAAGCGATGAATCAGCGTCAGGCGACCCGGCTCGTTGTTCGGGTTCAGCGCTTCAATGATTCCCTGCAGCCACTCGCGTGTCATGCCCGGTCCAATCTTGACGCCAACCGGGTTTGCAATGCCGCGGAAGTATTCGATATGCGCGCCGTCGAGCTGCGCTGTGCGCATACCAATCCACGGGAAATGCGTCGTCAGGTTGTACCAGCGCTCGCGGCGGTCCAGGTAACGTGTCTGTGCCTGCTCGTAGTGCAGGTGCAGACCTTCATGCGCGGCGTATATATCGGCGCGCTGCGTGTGATGAAACTGGCGTCCGGACACCGTCTCCAGGAAGTCCAGCGAGTCAGAGATTGAAGCCACGATCGCATGGTAGTCGGAAGCCGCCGATGAATGGCCAACCCAGTCGAGGTCCCAGTACTCCGGATGGTGAAGGTCGGCAAAACCGCCATCAATCAGTGATCGTACAAAGTTAAGGGTCAGCGCTGCGCGCTCATAACCGCGCAGGATCAGCTGCGGATCGGGGATGCGTTCGTCTGCCGTAAAGCCGCTGCGATTGACCAGGTCACCACGGAAACTCGGCAGCGTCGTGTCGCCGCGCGTCTCGGTATCTGCCGAACGCGGCTTCGCGTACTGCCCCGCCATGCGACCCACACGAACGACCGGCTTTTTCATGCCGTAAATCATGACGAGGCTCATCTGCAGCAGTATTTTGAGCTTCGCGACGATATTTTCTGACGTGCATTCGTCAAAGGTCTCGGCACAGTCGCCACCCTGCAACACGAACCCGTCACCCTGCTGAGCCCGCGCAATCTGGGCCTTGAGGTCGTCGATTTCCCAGGACGTCGTGATTGGTGGCAGTCTGCTCAGGTCGGCTACGGCGCGATCCAGCGCGGCCTGATCGGGATATGAGGCCTGCTGCGACGCCTCGAGGCTCTGCCAGCTTGCGGGATGCCAGTCATTTTTCGGTACGGTTCTGCTCACGGGTCTTCAACTTCCACAGACAAAAAAGCCGGCATTTCGCCGGGACATTTCTGCGGACTATGCCACGCCTTGGTGCAGGCCACAAAAGTTTCTCATGCAATCAAAGGCTTGCGAACTGAATCTAATGCAACTTCAGGGTGGTTCCAAGGACCGGTCAAAAGTGTTTGAAATCGCGGTGGTTTTGCCCAACCCACAGCATGGCCGACGGGTAGCGGGGAGCAGGAGAGATTGGCACAATGCGCGCCTGTGACCGCCCTTGTCCGGCGGTTTTTACGTTGCGAGGAACAACATGAACGACATTCTGAAGCAGTTGGGACTGGGTGAAGTCAATGACGGCACCTGGCTCGGCGGCAACTCCACCAGCGATGACGCCGGTGCGCTCATCGAATCCATTAACCCGTCAACGGGCGAGCTAATTGCCAGTGTTCGGTCGACGACGCCCGCGGAATACGAAGCTGTGGTCAAGGCCGCGCAGGAAGCGTTCATCGAATGGCGCAAGGTCCCTGCCCCGATTCGTGGCGAAGCTGTACGCAACATCGCGAACGGCCTGCGCAAGTACAAGGATGCGCTGGGCAGCCTCGTTTCACTCGAGATGGGCAAGATCAAGGCCGAAGGCGACGGCGAAGTGCAGGAGATGATCGATATTGCGGACTTTGCAGTTGGCCAGTCGCGCATGATGTACGGCCGTACGATGCACTCCGAACGCCCTCAGCATCGCATGTACGAACAATGGCACCCGCTGGGTATTGTCGGAACGATCTCGGCATTCAACTTCCCGGTCGCCGTGTACTCATGGAACTCATGCATTGCTGCAATCTGTGGCAACGTGAATATCTGGAAGCCGTCACCAAAAACGCCACTGTGCGGTGTCGCCGTACATAAAATCATCAGTGAAGCGCTTGAAGGCATGGACCTGCCGGACGTGTTCTTCCTGATCAACGATGGCAGCAACGAGCTGGCCCAGACCTTCGTTGACGACACGCGTATCAATCTCGTGTCGTTCACGGGTTCCTGCGCCGTGGGTCGTGCTGTTGGCGAACGCGTAGCAGGACGCATGGGCAAAGTCCTTCTCGAACTGGGCGGCAACAACGCGATCATCGTTGACGAATACGCGAACCTGGACCTCGCAGTTCCGTCGATCGTATTCGGCGCAGTCGGCACGGCCGGCCAGCGCTGCACGTCGACGCGTCGTGTCCTGGCGCACCGCTCGCGTTTCGAGGAGCTCAAAGAGACGCTCGTAAATGCTTACGGCCAGGTCCGCATTGGCGATCCGCTCGACGAAAATACGCTTATGGGGCCGCTGATCGACGAAGACTCGATTCAGCGTGTAGAGACGGCCTGCCAGGCTGTTCGTGATGCCGGTGGCGAAATCCTGTGCGGCGGCGAACGCGTCGACGGCCCGGGCAACTTCATCACGCCTGCAATTGCCGTTGCCGACAACGACTGGGACATCGTGCAGCACGAGACCTTTGGCCCGATCCTGTACCTGATCCCGTTCGATACGCTCGATGAGGCGATCGCGATGCAGAACGGCGTAGTACAGGGCCTGTCATCATCGATCTTCACCGACAACCTCCAGAACGCCGAGTATTTCCTGTCCGCAGGCGGCTCGGACTGCGGTATCGCCAACGTCAACATCGGCACGTCCGGTGCAGAGATCGGCGGCGCGTTCGGCGGCGAGAAGGAAACGGGCGGTGGCCGTGAAGCTGGCTCCGACGCCTGGAAGGCCTACATGCGGCGCCAGACGAACACGATCAACTGGGGCAAGGACCTTCCTTTAGCCCAGGGCATCAATTTCGACCTGTAAACCGGCAAACGGCTGTTAGCAACGGTACTAACGCCGGCTTGCGCCGGTAACACATATAGGGGAATGGCTCGCTTCGCTGCGCTTTATTTCCCCTATATGTGATTCCCGGCCGCGGCGTCATCACCGGCGATATGAGTAGCCGTTTATCTACTTACTCTCAAAGCGATTTTCGGCCCTGTTCTTGCGGACGGCCCCTGCCTCAAAGACCTGTCCGCTCATCGCGATGTAGACACCCGGTTCCGCTGTCTGCACGGCAGCCACGGCCATTCCCACGTTGAACACGGCATCGGTCGTTCGGAATCGTGCCGGCGTCAGGGCGCCGGTCAGCACGATTGTCTTGCCGTCGATCGTGCTCAGCACGTCGGCCGTCTGCGGCATCGTATCGGTGCCGTGCGTGATGACGTAGTGCGATGCATCGTCGTTCTCGATGTAGGCCTTCAACTCCTGCCGGTCTGAATCATCGATCTCCAGGCTGTCCTTGCGGAACAGCGACACGATGTCGTACTCGATGTCGACGAGGCCGTCGGTCAGGATGTGCTGCACCACGGACTCGCCCACCTCGAACTGGCTCAGCGCGTCGAAGTAAATCTTGTCGATCGTGCCACCGGTTGTTATGAATCGGATTTTCATGCTGTGACTTTTGCTTCCCGGGCAGCGTCGAAAACACCAAACAAGAACCTACGGGAAACAACCTTCAAGGGGAAGACTATGAACGCTCAACAGACGAAACTGCTGTCCATTATTCTGATTGTTCTTGGTGCCGCGCTGATCATCTGGGGATTCCAGATGTCGGGTTCGGCCGCTAACGAGGTCACGAGATCCCTGACAGGCTCGTCGACAGACGCGGTAATGTACCGCTACATCGGCGGCGCGGTCAGCCTCGCAGCAGGCCTGTTCCTGATGATGAAAAAGAAGTAATCAGCCTGACGAGGCCGAAGATACCGGCGGGATCGAAACCGTAATTTCGGCACCGCCGAGTTCCGAATCCCCGATAGACAGCCGACCGCCGTAGGAGTGGGCGATGTCCTTGACGACCGCCAGCCCGATACCATGCCCGGGCGTGGCCTCGTCGAGGCGCATACCGCGTTGCAACAGTGCCTCACGCGCGTCCTCAGGTATTCCCGGGCCGTCATCCGACACCGATAAGACCATCCCGCTTGCGATTGCCTTCGCACCAACCGACGGCACGATACTGATCTTCACGCGCTTTTCGCACCACTTGCAGGCATTGTCGAGCAGGTTGCCGGCAACCTCGAGAAAATCGCCGGTGTCGCCGCGAAAACGCATGCCCTTTTCGATGCGCACATCAAACTCCGGCGCCTTGTCGTGGTAGACCTTGCGCAGGCCGTCAATTAGCCGTGTTACTTCCTTCTCAACCTTGACGGGCGCCAGCACCAGGTTATCCGCTACCGAGGCGGCCGGTTTGCGCAACTGGTAGCGGACAATTTCGTCCATGCGATCGATCTGTTCGTTAAAGCGCTCACCAAAGCGCTCCTTCTCGCGATCGTTAAGTAGCGCGCGCATAGCAGCCAACGGCGTTTTCAGTGCATGTGCGAGGTTGTCGAGCGTAAAGCGGTACCGGTCCGAGCGAGCACGCTCACTATCGATCAGAAGGTTCATGTTGCGGGCGACGCCTGTCAGCTCGGTCGGGAACCGAGCGGACAAGGACACGCGATTGCCCTCTTCGATCTCGCCAATCTCGGTTTCAATTTTCCTGAGCGGTTTCATCAAGCCACGCAGCAGGAACGAAAAAGCCAGCAACATTATTAATGCAATAACCCCGAACCAGCCGAACAGCTGTCCACGAAAGCGGGCGATCTGCGCATTAAATGAATCGAGGCTTTCAGCAACCTTGAAAACGTAGGTTCTGGTGGTTTCGTCGTCGAACTCCCACTCGACAGCAAGGCTCAGTGTCATCAGGGGCGTGCCATCGGCCAGCGCTTCGCGCTGGAACAGGTGGTTGCCGAGGTCTGGAACGATACCTTCCGGGAGCTCCAGGCCCAGCGCTGAGTCCGAGCGCCACAAGACTTCCCCATCCACCCTGCGCATCTCGCCGTACAGACCAGACCCGATCTGCTCGAGCCGCGGTTCACGAAGCCTGTGCGCCGGCAGCACCAGGTCGTTGCTGTCGCCCTCTTCTGCAGCAGCCAGCAAGCCAATGAGGTGGCCGTCGAGAATGGCCTGCTGGGACTCTTCCTGCGCATCGGTGTAGGCGTTGACGATCACCGCGATCATCACGCCAAAGAAGACCAGCAGCAGCACGCTGACCGAAATCAACAGGCGGCTGCTCAGCGAATACATCGGTGAGATCAGTCTTCCTGCTTACGCTCGAGTGCGAAACGATAGCCGCGTCCGCGCAGCGTTTCGATCGGCTTGAGCGTGTTGTCAGGGTCCATTTTCTTGCGCAGGCGCCCGATGAATACTTCGATCACATTACTGTCGCGTTCGAAGTCCTGGTCATACAGGCGATCGGTGAGTTCGGTTTTGGAAATAACCTGCCCCGCACGAACCATCAGGTATTCGATGATCTTGTACTCGAAGCTCGTCAACTCAAGCGCGCCTTCGCCCACTGACAGCTCCTGCCGCGACATGTCGAGTTTAACGGGACCCGCCTCAAGTACTGACGAGGCCCATCCGCCACTGCGCCGCAGCAAAGCATTTACACGGGCTTCAACTTCCTCGAAATGGAAAGGCTTCACGACGTAGTCATCGGCGCCGGCACTGAGCCCGTCAACCTTGTCCTGCCAGCGATCGCGTGCCGTCAGGATAAGGATCGGGTAGGTCTTGCCCCCGGCACGGACCTTCTCGATGATCTCGAGGCCCGACATCTCGGGCAGGCCGAGATCGATAATCGCGAGGTCGACCGGGTATTCCTCAGCGAAATACAGCCCTTCGCGACCGTCGGCCGCCTGCTCTACAGCGAAGCCAGCTTCGCCAAGTTGCTCCGCGAGGGATTCGCGCAGCGTTGCATCGTCTTCAATTACCAGTAATCGCATGATTCCGCCCCTGGGTGAGGTGAACGGTTAGCGGCGTTTGCCATTGACCTTGTGAGTCTTGACCTTGCCGTCGTCGGTCAGAACCTTGATGTGATGCACTTCGCGCCCACCCTGGACCTTGGTTTCTGCGCTAATGACCTTGCCCTTGGTACGTCTCTTGACCTGCTCAATTGCCTGCTGCAGGGTCGGGCCACCGGACTGGGCCACATGCAGGACTGCTGCGGGCTCGTACTGCGGATGCAGCGCCTTGAGGTTTTCCTCAAGATCGAAGGCAGTCGCGGTCCCGGGCAGTACGCCCAGGGCCGCGATTACCAGTGCTGTCAGTACCATACGCATGCGCCAAGTGTCGTCTTTGCGGGTGTTGATTGCAACGAAGTGCTTCACATCGGTTCCCGGAACTAGCCGGCCGGACGCACGTCCACGCGAACCCGAATGCGATTACCCGGGTCATACGGCATTTCAGTGACGTATTTCTGGCCGTGGTAGCGGTACGTAACACGGTACCCGTCAATGCGTTCTTCCTGGCGCTCCTCGTATCGCGTTGCACAGCGCTGGACCGGACGCCCGTGGCGCTCCACGGTATGGCCGTGGTTGCGACGCGACGCATCGTTACCGATCGCAGCGCCAATCAACGTTCCGGCAACTGTTGCAGCGTCATTGCCGCGCCCGCTGCCAAACTGGTGGCCAACTACACCGCCGATTACCGCGCCAATCAGCGTGGCACCGCCACGACCACGGGCGTTGCGATCAACCGTGTAGTACTCCATCTCTTCCCAGCACTCGCGTACCGGCTCGGTGACCGTTACATAACGCACGAGGGGCTGGGTCGAAATCACTTTTGCATAGTCGTACATGGCACGACCGTGATCGGCGAATGCGTTCCCCGTCATGAGCAGCCCGACGGAGGCGATTGCCGCTACGTTAAGTTTCCTGTTCATCGTCCTGTCCTTAGAAGTCCAAAATCGGCAGGCGTTATGCCAGCCTTGGGGCAACCATAAGTCCCCGGCAATGAACTGAAACTGAACGTCAGGCGGTGTTTTTCTTGGCTTTGCGCCAGAATGATTCCAGATCCTCGAGGCTGAAATCGCGGAATCGGCGCCCGCTGGCCGCAACATCGGCCTCAACCGCACGAAAACGGCGCTCGAACTTGTAGTTGGCGCCAGTAAGCGCTTTTTCCGGGTCGACGTCGAGGTGGCGCGCCAGGTTGACGATTGCAAACAGCAGATCGCCAAATTCCTCTTCTATCGCAGCGCTGTCGCGGGTTCCGACGGCTACCTCGAGCTCCGTCAGCTCTTCGGCTATCTTGTCGCGCACACCCTGCCGGTCCGCCCAGTCGAATCCCACCCGGGACGCGCGTTTGCCGAGTTTTTCGGCACGTTTCAGGGATGGCAACGCTTTTGCGATCCCTGCCAGAACACTGTCGTCACCGGAGGCCGCGCGCTCCTCAGCCTTGATGCGTTCCCAGTTATCGTTGATCCGCTCCTGCGAACGCTCGTCTTCGTCGCCAAACACATGGGGGTGCCGTCGCAGCATCTTTTCCGCGATCCCCTCGGCGACATCCTCAAAGTTGAACAGGCCTGTCTCCTCGGCCATTTGCGCGTGAAACACGACCTGGAACAGCAGGTCGCCGAGTTCGCCACGCAGTTCATCCATGGCATCGCGCTCAATCGCGTCGGCAACCTCGTAGGCCTCCTCGATCGTGTATGGCGCGATGGTCGAGAAATTCTGCTGCAGGTCCCACGGGCAGCCCGAATTCTTGTCGCGCAGCTTCCGCATTACTTCAAGCAGTTTCTCTATAGAACTCATGCTTTATTGTTTTGAAAGAAGTTTTCTAAATGCCAGTAACATGTACGCGGTCGCGCCCCAGATACGCTCGTTTTCCCAGTGGAATTCGGTCAGAACGAACTTTTCGCCGAAAACATCCCGCTCGACGGGAGTGTCGTTGACCGGATCAAGCAAGAAGTCGAGCGGCACTTCAAAAGCATACTCAACCTCGGATCGGTCAATTGTGAGCTCGAAAACCGGGTTAATCATCCCGACCACGGGCGTAACGGCGTAACCGGTGATGGTTGGCATCGTCCGCATATAGCCGGCGACCTCGACGAGTTGAGGCTCTATACCGACCTCCTCCTGTGTTTCCCTTAATGCGGTCGCCTCGACGTTTGCGTCTGCGGGCTCAACGCGGCCGCCCGGGAAGCTTACCTGCCCCGCATGGTGCTTCAGATGCGCTGCACGCTGGGTGAGCAGGACCGTCAGCCCCTCCTCACGCTCGATTAAAGGAACAAGTACGCCGGCCTGGGTCAGATCACCATGGACCATCTCCAGCCACTTGCGAGGCCAGCGATTGCTGCCCGGCGGCATCACCATAGGCTCCGACGCCGTCTCGAGAGTCGTCCCCGAAAACAGGCGCCGAATGTCCTGTGACGTCAGCCCGGTCTTAATGCTTGATACCGCCCTCGGTCAGCGCTGCCGGATCCAGTAGTCTGTCCAGCTCTTCATCGGTCAGGTCCGTCATCTCGCGCGCAACATCCTTGACCGGACGACCTTCCTTGTAGGCCGTCTTGGCTACCTTGGCGCCGAGCTCGTAACCGATAACGGGGTTCAGAGCCGTAACGAGGATCGGATTGCGATCAAGCGCACGGTTGATGTTCGCCTCGTTGACCTTGAACCCTGCGATCGCAGCATCTGCGAGACGGGTGCTGGCATTCGCGAGGATTTCGATACTTTGCAGGAGATTGTAAGCAACAACCGGCAGCATCACGTTGAGCTGGAAGTTGCCAGACTGCCCGCCCATCGCAATCGTCGCGTCGTTGCCGATAACCTGGGCACAGACCATGGCGACCGCCTCGGGAATCACCGGGTTTACCTTGCCAGGCATGATGCTTGAGCCCGGCTGCAGCGCCGGCAGCTCGATCTCGCCAATGCCAGCCAGCGGTCCGGAGTTCATCCAGCGCAGGTCGTTGGCGATCTTGGTCAGGCTCACAGCCAGTACCCGCAGCTGTCCGGAGGTCTCAACCGCTGCATCCTGGCTGCTCAGGCCTTCAAATTTGGACTCGGCGGATGTGAATGGCACGCCAGTACGTTCCGATAGAAGTACGGCGACCTTCTCGCCAAAACGAGAATGCGCATTGATGCCGGTACCGACAGCCGTGCCGCCCTGCGCCAGTGCACACAGCCGCTTCATCGTGTCGCCCAGACGCTCGCTCGCATGGTCAATCTGCGAGCGCCAGCCATCGAGTTCCTGCCCGATCGTCACGGGCATGGCATCCATCAGGTGGGTGCGCCCCGTCTTGACGACATCGCGCGTCTCATCGGCTTTCTTTTCGAGCGTTGCCGACAAGTGCTTGAGCGCGGGCAGCAGCTCGTTCTGGATCGCCAGCGCGGCGCTGACATGCACGCAAGTCGGGATCACGTCGTTCGAGCTCTGCCCCATATTGACGTGATCATTCGGATGAACTTCGGCGCCAAGCGCTTCGGTCGCCAGATGTGCGATCACCTCGTTCGAGTTCATGTTGGAACTCGTACCCGACCCCGTCTGGAAGACGTCGATCGGGAAGTGCGCATCGTGCTCGCCGCCTGATACCGAAAGCGCCGCTTTCTGGATTGCCATCGCGACGTCGCTCTTGATCAGGCCAAGCTCGGCATTAGCGCCGGCACAGGCCCATTTGACGAGCCCGAGGGCCGCAATGAACTGGCGCGGCATTGCCAGGCCCGAGATCGGGAAGTTTTCAACGGCGCGCTGCGTCTGCGCGCCCCAGAGTGCATCTTCAGGGACTTTCAGTTCGCCCATGCTGTCCTTTTCGATGCGGAATTTCTTGTCACTCATCGGTGCTTGCTCTCCGGCCGGATGCGGCCCGTGTTTGTGCCTTGGTGGCGCGATAAAACGTGTATGATTCGCGCTTTGCGCGCAAGTCTACACTGGTTTGACACACATGAAAGTCTCTACGTTGAAAGCCCTGTCACCGGCCGATGGCCGCTACGCCGGCAAGGTCAACGATCTACGCGATATCTTCTCCGAGTACGGCCTGATCCGCTACCGCGTGCTGGTCGAAGTACGCTGGCTGCAGTGCCTGGCGGACGAAAAAGACGTCCCCGAAATTGGCCCGCTGTCATCGGTCATGAAGGACCTCCTGAATCATATTGTTGATGATTTCTCTATCGACGATGCGGAGCGCGTGAAGGAGATTGAGGCTACGACAAATCATGACGTGAAGGCCGTCGAATACCTGATTCGAGAAAAGCTCGGCGACGGTCCCGAAACGCAGACGATGAAGGACTTCCTGCACTTCGCCTGCACGTCGGAGGACATCAACAACCTGTCCTATGCTTTGATGCTGCGAAGTGCGCGCACAGACGTACTTCTGCCGGTGATGAAAAACCTGCGCGCCAAACTGAAGCAGCTGGCGGCCGACAACGCGGATCTTGCGATGCTGTCACGCACGCACGGACAAACCGCGAGCCCGACGACGCTCGGCAAGGAAGTCGCCAATGTGATCGCCCGCCTCGATCGCGCTCAGAAACGCTTCGCGGATGTCGAAATCCTCGGTAAATTCAATGGAGCAGTCGGCAACTACAACGCGCACGCGATTACTTATCCGGATGCCGACTGGCCGGCTATCAGCCGTCGCTTTATTGAATCGCTCGGACTCGTGCAAAACGAGTTCACGACACAGATAGAGCCACACGACTGGACTGCCGAGTACGCGCACGCGCTGATGCGCTACAACACGATCCTGATCGACTTCGCACGCGACGTCTGGGGCTATATCTCGCTGGGATACTTCAAGCAGAAGGTCAAAGCCGGCGAAGTTGGCTCATCGACGATGCCACACAAGGTCAACCCGATTGACTTTGAGAACGCTGAAGGCAATTTCGGCATGGCCAACGCGATGCTGGGACATTTTGCCGAGAAGCTGCCGATTTCGCGCTGGCAACGGGACCTGACCGATTCAACGGTACAGCGGAATCTCGGCTCAGCCGCCGCACATATCGTCATCGCGCTGCAGTCGCTGCTCAAGGGTGTCGGCAAACTGGAAGTCAATGCCGAGGCCATTCACAAGGACGTATCCGAAGCCTGGGAAGTGCTCGCAGAAGCCGTACAGACCGTGATGCGCCGCTACGGCATTCCGAACCCGTACGAGAAGCTCAAGGAACTCACCCGCGGCCAGGCCGTTACCGAGGAGATTCTGAGAGAGTTCATCGAAACGCTCGAAATCCCCGACGACGAGAAAGCTCGCCTGCGAGAGCTGCGACCTGAGACTTACATCGGACTTGCCGCCGGACAGGCGCGCCAGATCTAGACAGCATATGCTCAGGTTTCCGGATGCACTGACACCTGAGCGCTTTCTTGCCGGTCACTGGCAGAAGCAGGCGCTGTTTTTGCCGCAAGCTACGAACCTCACACTGCCGACAATATCTGCTGATGAACTTGGGTGGCTGGCGACGCAGGACGACGTTGAGTCACGACTCATATTCGTAGACCGCAGCGGTGAATCCAGTCGGTACCGCGCCGAAACCGGTCCATTTGACGAAGAAACGCTTCAGAACCTGCCGACAAGCGACTGGACACTTCTCGTTCATGACGTCGAAAAGCACCTGCCGGATTTTCGAGCTTACTTTGAACTGGTGCCGTTCATTCCGGAATGGCGTATCGATGACCTGATGATCAGTTTCGCCGCGCCTGGCGGCGGTGTCGGCCCGCACCTCGACAACTACGACGTGTTCCTCGTCCAGTCCGAAGGCACTCGCGAGTGGCGCTTCACCGATGACCTGGTCGTGGACGATCCGGCAGCCAGCAACGACATCGCGCTGCTACAGGAATTCGAGGGCAACAAGGTCAGGGCCGGCCCCGGTGACATTCTGTACCTGCCACCCGGTGTCGCGCACTGGGGCACGGCGCTCGACAACTGTGTGACCTGTTCGATCGGTATGCGGGCGCCGCAGATTTCCGATCTGACAGACGAATTGCCCGACGAGGAAGCCAGCAACCCTTTCTACACCGATACAGACCTGGGGCTCGAGGAATCAGCCAGCAAAGGCAAAATTTCAAAGAAGGCGGCCGCCAGAGCTGCAGCATTAACGGGACGGGACGAGGCTGGCAAAGCACTCGGCCGCTCTGTTACCGAGACCAAGGAATGGATCACTCCCGAATGCGATGAAGACGACGTCGACGCGCTGGTAGAAAAGCTGAAAGACGGCGTAACGATTCCGTTCCACGGCATGTCCCGTTTCGCGTATGACGAGGAAAATGTGTACGTCAACGGACGCGCCGGGGAGCGTTACGCGACACCGGATGAGTTCCTGGACCTGATCGCCCGGAATCGCAGCCTCAATCCGACCCACGGGGGACCAGCGCCCGATGCCCGAACCGTAGAATTCATGCTCAAAGCGGGCCTGTTTGATCTACCTGAGCATTTGTGACCATATGTGAAGTCAAATTCGGCCGGGAATAAAGTTTCAACCGTCACGAAGCCCAGAAATGACGCGGGATGCGAGCGATTCGCATCGCCGCCGGCTCCGCCAAAACGTGACGCAGTTGGCACTCGGATGCCAGCCGCGACCGTTACTATGTTTCCTCTATGGAACAGGCGCGTGAAAAAGGCAAACGCTGGGTTATTTCGACGAAAGAAGAAATGCGCCAGGCAGCCCTCGATGTTGTAGGTGAGGCCCAACGACGGGTTTCCATCTTCACGCACGACCTCGAGCCCGGCATTTACGACAATCCCGAGTTTCTCGAGATCATCAAACGCATGGTGCTGTCGCAGACGTATGCGCGCATTCGCGTGCTGATCGCTGACCCGTCGCGAGCCGTCAAGAATGGCAACCAGTTCGTGCACCTCGGCCGACGCCTGAACAGCTATATCGAATTCCGGCACGTTCGCGATGACCTGCGTACGCACGCCGAAGCATTCTGTATTGCCGATGAAACTGCCCTCGTCTACCGCCTGCAGGCGGGACGGTGGGAGGGCATCGCCGATACCTACGAACCAGCGGTCGCCAAGCTCTACGGAAAGATGTTTGACGAGATCTGGCTGGCAAGCGAAGTCGAGATGGAGTTCCGCCAGCTCGGCATCTAATAAAAGCAAGGGAAACAACACGGATGTATCCGACGGACCTGACGGTAGCCGCCGTCATCGAGCATCAAGGCAAATACCTTATCGTCGAAGAACGCAGCATGGGAAAGCGCGTTCTGACCCAGCCGGGCGGCCACATCGAGGCCGGTGAATCTCCTGAGCAAGCCGTGGTTCGCGAAACTCTCGAAGAGACCGGCTGCCACGTAAAATGTGACGACCTGATCGGCGTGTATCTCTGGATTCATCCGCAGACTCGCCAGCAGTTCCTGCGGCTGGTCTACAAAGCCACTTACATCGGCTGCGACGAAACCCGACCACTGGATGACGGTATCCTTGGGCGTCGCTGGATGACGGGCCCCGAACTGAAAGCCCGCAAGCTTGATCTCCGCACACCTGTCGTCCTGCGCTGCCTCAGCGACTACGAATCCGGCAAGCGTGAATCAGATGCCCTCCTCACCGGCCTGCTGCCGCTGCAGCAGAACGTCCACCGCATCCTCGCGACAGCCGACCTCGTTTAAAGGGTCCAGTTACCTTTTACACAGTCCAGAGGGTCCAGTTACCTTTTGTGAAAAAGGTAACTGGACCCTTTTCATTGGGGGTAGAATCCGCGCGCTATGTCGAAGCGCGTCTTTCTCGGTCTCTCAGGCGGTGTTGATTCTGCCGTTGCCGCTGTTCTCCTCAAGGACGACGGCTACGACGTGCATGCGTTACACATGACCAACTGGGAAGACGACGACGGCTATTGCACGGCTGCCGATGATCTGCAGGATGCCCGTGCAATCTGCGAGCAGCTCGACATACCGCTACACCACGCCAATTTTGCGAAGCAGTATCGCGACCAGGTCTTTGAGTATTTCCTTGACGAGTACCGCGCCGGCCGCACCCCGAACCCGGATGTGCTCTGCAACCGCGAGATCAAGTTCGGCGTTTTCCGTGACTACGCGAAGCGCCTTGGCGGCGACCTGCTTGCCACGGGCCATTACGCGCAGTCCGGTATCGTCGATGGGCAGGGAGCGCTGTTCAAGGGCGCTGATCCCGGCAAGGACCAGAGCTACTTCCTGCACGCCGTCAGCGCAGAGGCACTGGCGGAAACGCTTTTCCCGCTCGGGCACATCCAGAAAGCGGAGGTGCGCCAGATCGCACGCGACCGCGGACTCGTCGTGCACGACAAGAAAGACTCCACCGGCATCTGCTTTATCGGCGAGCGACCGTTCCGCGAATTTCTCGCCACCTACCTGCCGGCCAATCCGGGCCCGATGCGGACACCGGGTGGCGAAAACATAGGTGAGCATCAGGGCCTGATGTATTACACGCTCGGCCAGCGCCAGGGACTGCACATTGGTGGCCGCAACGATCGGCCTGAACTGCCCTGGTATGTTGTGGGCAAAGACATCGGCGAGAATGCCCTGATCGTAGCCCAGGGCGAACACGACATGCTGTTCAGCGACTGGCTCGTCGGCACCGATGCGAGCTGGATCGGGACCGCACCCGAGGGCCTGGCACAGGGCCTCAAACTGAGGGCTAAAGTCCGTTATCGGCAGCCCGACCAGGACTGTCTCGTGGAAGGAATCGATGGAGATCGCGTCAGGGTCACATTCGACACCCGTCAGCGCGCTGTGGCACCGGGCCAATTCGTTGTTTTCTACGATGAAAATCGCTGCCTCGGCGGCGCCGTTATACAGGAAATAGGGTAAGCACGGCCCTACCCCTTCGGCTATAATGCGCACCCCCGCGGCCGCTGGGTCGCAACGAATCAAATCCCGGAGATCAAACATGACGGACAGCTTCGGCGCGCGTTCAGCGCTTGAGGTCGGCGGCAAGGATTACGACATCTACCGCCTCGACGCAGTCAAGGAAGGTCACGTAGACCGACTGCCCTATTCTCTGAAAATTCTTCTCGAGAACCTGTTGCGCCACGAAGATGGCCGCGACGTTACACGCGAAGATATCCTGGCGCTTGCCAACTGGGACCCGACAGCCGCCCCGAGCACCGAGATCTCGTTCACGCCGGCGCGCGTTGTCCTGCAGGACTTTACGGGTGTACCCGCCGTCGTAGACCTGGCCGCAATGCGCGACGCCGTCGTCAAGCTCGGCGGCTCTGCTGACCAGATCAACCCGCTGTCTCCGGCTGAGCTGGTCATCGACCACTCGGTCCAGATCGATCACTACGGTGCAGCCAATGCGCTGGACCTGAACACGAAGATCGAGTTCCAGCGCAACAAGGAACGCTACTCGTTCCTGAAATGGGGCCAGCAGGCGTTCAATAATTTCGCCGTTGTTCCGCCGAACACCGGCATCGTGCACCAGGTCAATCTCGAATACCTGTCTCGCGTTGTTTTCGGCGCCGAGAAAGACGGCAAGCTCACGGCCTACCCGGATACCGTTGTCGGTACCGATTCGCACACGACGATGATCAACGGCATTGGTATCCTTGGATGGGGTGTCGGCGGTATCGAGGCTGAAGCCGCTATGTTGGGCCAGCCGATCACGATGCTGATCCCGCACGTTATCGGCTTCAAACTCACGGGCAAGCTCAAGGAAGGCACGACGGCAACCGACCTCGTCCTGACCTGCACCGAAATGCTCCGCAACAAGGGTGTCGTAGGCAAATTCGTCGAGTTCTTCGGCGACGGCCTGGCGGAAATGCCACTGGCTGACCGGGCAACGCTCGGCAACATGGCACCGGAATTCGGCTCGACCTGCGGTATTTTCCCGATCGACGGCGAAACCATTCGCTACATGAAGCTGTCCGGTCGCACCGACGAACAGTGCGATCTCGTCGAGGCCTACGCGAAAGTCCAGGGCATGTGGCGTGAAGACGGCCAGCAGGATGCGCTGTACACCGATATCCTCGAACTGGATCTCGGCGACGTTGAGCCGAGCATCGCAGGTCCGAAGCGTCCGCAGGACCGTATCGGCCTGAGCTCCGCAGCAAGCGCCTACGAGAAGATTCTCGCCGACACGATTGCCGACCGCGATTCCGGCGGCTCAGGTGTTGCGAAGATCAACGACGAAGATGTCACGATTGATGACGGCTCAATCCTGATCGCTGCCATCACGAGCTGCACCAACACCTCGAACCCGGCCGTCATGATTGCGGCCGGCCTGCTCGCCCGCAATGCGGCAGCCAAGGGCCTGAAGGCGCAGCCGTGGGTCAAGACCTCGCTCGCACCCGGTTCGCGCGTCGTGACCGACTACCTCGAGAAAGCCGAACTAATCGACGACCTCGAAGCCGTTGGCTTCTACACGGTCGGCTACGGCTGCACGACATGTATCGGTAACTCGGGTCCGCTGATGCCGGAAATCGCAGAGGCTGTGACCGACAACGACATCGTCGGCACGAGCGTGCTGTCCGGTAACCGCAACTTCGAAGGCCGTATCCACGCCCTCGTCCAGCACAACTTCCTGGCATCACCGCCGCTCGTAGTCGCCTACGCGCTGGCCGGCAACATGAACGTCGACCTGTACAACGACGCGCTTGGCCAGGATCAGGACGGCAACGATGTCTTCCTGAAAGACATCTGGCCGTCGCAGCAGGAGATCTACGACGCGGTCGGCGCGAACATCGATTCCGAGATGTTCATGGAGAGCTACGGCAAGGTCTTCGAAGGTGACGAAAACTGGAAGCGTGTCGATTCCTCCACGGGCGACATCTACCAGTGGGAACCGGATTCAACCTACGTGCGCAATCCGCCGTACTTCGAAGGCATGTCGAAAGACGCGTCACCGGTCACAAACATCGAAGGCGCCCGCTGCCTTGCGCTGCTTGGCGACTCGGTCACAACTGACCACATTTCGCCCGCCGGTGCGATTGCCAAAGACAGTCCTGCGGCGGCCTACCTTGAGGCCAATGGCGTGAAGCCGTCGGACTTCAACTCCTACGGCTCGCGTCGCGGTAACCACGAAGTCATGATGCGCGGCACGTTCGCAAACATTCGCCTGCGCAACCTGCTGGCACCGGGCACCGAAGGTGGCTGGACCTGCCACCAGCCAAGTGGCGAGCAGATGTCGATCTTCGACGCTGCCATGAAGTACAAGGACGAAGGCACCCCGCTCGTCATTCTCGCGGGCAGCGAATACGGCACGGGCTCGTCGCGTGACTGGGCGGCCAAGGGCACGATCCTGCTCGGTGTCAAAGCGGTCATCACGAAGAGTTTCGAGCGAATTCACCGCTCCAACCTGATCGGCATGGGCGTACTGCCACTGCAGTTCAAGGAAGGCGACAGCCACGAGTCGCTCGGACTGACCGGCAAGGAGACGTTTGCGATCTCCGGCCAGACAGACCCGGACGCGAAGATCGTGACTGTGACGGCTACCGCGGAGGATGGCAGCGAAACGTCGTTCGAGGTGATTGTCCGTATCGACACGCCGAAGGAACGCGACTACTTTGAGAACGGCGGCATTCTGCACTACGTGCTGCGTCAGCTCGCCGCCTGACGTGACTGAACGACACGACATCCCGGAGGCGCTCATTGCGGCCCTCCGGGATGCTCGTCACGTCTGCGTCATGACCGGCGCAGGCGTCTCCGCTGAAAGCGGGGTACCAACTTTCCGAGACGGCCAGACCGGTTTGTGGGCGAAATACGATCCTCACGATCTGGCAACGCCCGAGGCATTTCTGAAAGACCCCGCACTGATCTGGCGCTGGTACCGCTGGCGTCGTGATGTTGTTTCAAAGGTCGAACCGAATCTCGGGCACTACGCGCTCGCGGAGCTTGAATCGCTTGTTCCGCGCCTCACATTGGTCACGCAGAACGTCGACAACCTGCACCGTCGTGCCGGCAGCTCCGACCCGGTGGAGTTTCACGGCAATCTCTTCGAAGACCGCTGCTTTAACGATCACTCGCTGCACGTAGCTGACGAGTCCGACGACACACCAGCCTGCCCCGATTGCGGCGGACACCTGCGTCCTGGCGTCGTCTGGTTCGGCGAGACGATACCCGAGGACGCGCTGAATACAGCGTGCGCTTCTGCTGCTGACTGCGACTTGTTTCTCTCGGTCGGGACCTCATCGCTCGTGTATCCCGCTGCCGGCCTCGCCGACCTGGCTCGGCAGAACGGCGCGAAAGTCGCTGAGATCAACCCGAATCCGACAATGCACGCTGACAGTTTTGATTTCGCCATTGCAGGCAAGTCAGGGGACGTGCTGCCGGAACTGGTAATATCACTGGCCGTCTAAATCAGTCCAGACCCGGAGCTCCACGTGCCAGAAGCCTCAGCCGCGACCATTCTCAAGACCAATCGGATCGGCCGAATTTTTGCCGTTGTGCTGGCTATTATCGTGGTGATCATGCTTGTCGTCATGTTCGCCGTTTCTCGGCAGCCAGATGTCTTCTGGGTAAATCACTCGGCTGACACGGAGACTGCCGTCGTTGGATATTCAACCACCGATACGCTGATTCGAGTTGCCCAGACCCTGCTCGACAAGCGTGGCGGCTACCTCACCAACGACAAGCTGCCGCCGTTTGTTTTCCTGGATAACATCCCGAGCTGGGAGCTCGGCGTCGTCAACCAGATGAGCGATCTCGGCCGCGTATTGCGCGACGACTACACCCGCAGCCAGTCACAGTCGAAGGAAGATGAAGATGTAACCGAAGCGGCGCGCGCCTTTTTTCACGATCCCGACTCGTGGGTATTTCCAACGACGGAATCGCGTTACCAGGAAGGCATCGACTTGCTGATGGTGTACAGGGACCGGTTGGCTGCCGGAGATCCAAATACGCAGTTTTATGCACGCGCCGACAATCTGAGGGAATGGCTGTCACAGGTGGAGAAACGCCTGGGGAGCCTGACGCGACGCCTAGGCAACAGTGTCGTGGTTAATCGCATCAATGACGATCTGGCGGGGGACCCGTCCGCGGAAGCCGCTGGTGCGCAACCAGACTCCGTCGATGTCCGCACCCCCTGGCTGCTCGTTGATAATGTCTTCTTTGAAGCGCGCGGCACTGCATGGGCCCTGGTGCACTTCTTCCGGGCGGCCGAATTTGATTTTGCGCACGTGCTCCGCGACAAGAATGCCGAGGCCAGCGTCCGCCAGATCATTCGTGAGCTCGAAGCAAGCCTCGATCCGCTGCGTTCCCCGATGATCCTGAATGGCAGCGGCTATGGCCTGTTCGCCAATCACTCGCTGGTCATGGCGAACTATCTTGCCCGCGCGAATGCCGCAGTAATAAACCTGCGCGAACTGCTGGATCAGGGCTAATTAATAACTTTAAATATCGAATATTAGTTATTGATTTAACTAATAAATACCGACCCATGTCGGTATTTTTTTCCAGGCATCATTAAGCGCCTTGTCCAGTACCCGGTAGTTTGGCTCGAACTTCCCTACCAATGACCAGAATCGCCGTGAGTGATTCATATGCCGGGCGTGGCAGAGCTCGTGGATCATGACGTAGCGAAGATCGGCGGGCTCCAGGAACAGCAGGCAGTAGTTCAGGCTAATCGTGCCGCTCGACGAATGACTGCCCCAGCATGTCCGCTGGCCCCGGACAGAGAGGCGCTTGAATGGGTTCCCGGTGAGCGCGGAAAGCGACCTCAGTCGAGCCGGATACTCTTTCTTCGCAACGGCTGCCAGCCAGCGCTTCAAGGCTTTGACGGCGAGTGCATCATCGCCAGTCCTGCCGGACAGGACGACAAGATCGCCCTTCATCCGGTACGAAACCGACTCTCCGCCTGTATCTCGCTGGTATATGACACGAAAGCTTCGATCGATGGCCGGCAGGCGAACCGAGGTCGGCAAGGCAAAAGGCTCTGGCGCGTGCTCTGCGGCGAATTGCTCGCGCGCGTTTCGAATCCAGTCCTTGTGCGTCTCGACGAACTCCCGCACGTCCGCAGCCCGGGTACGTTTCGGCACGACAACTTCAACGCGGCCGCGTGGGAAAACCTTGATAGACAGTCGTTTCGCCCGGCCGCTTTCGCGCACAGAAAAGCCCGACAACTCGTCGGGCTCTTCCGGTAACAGCGATAGTTGAGAAGCTGCGCTCTGCACAGCCCCTATTTTACGGCTTGTCGCCGCTGAAGCGAACCGCGTCGTCCATCGACATTTCGCCGGTTATGCCGCCAACCGAGGCCGAATCGCTGATATAGATCTCGATCTCGCGCTCGACGTTAATCACGCCTTCGACGCTTGATCCCGGTCCAATCACGACTTTCGGCTTGCGGCTCTTGTTCTTCCAGCTCCAGCCACCCGGTTCTTCGAAATGGATGTCGCCGCGAACCACGCTGCCGTCGACAACGTGCACGTCACCACTGACGGTAGCTACGTTACCGCCTACGGTCGAACCACTCAGCTCGATGCGGCCATTCACGTTTTTGACGTCCTCAGCGACCTCAACGCCGTCTTCGACCGTTATGCTGCCGTTTACGGCTTTGATCTCACCGCTGACCACGGAGCCCTCGCCAACAACGATTGCGCCGTTGACGGTCTTCAGATTTTCCGCCCGGACCTGGTCGGCAATGCGTACGCCGCCGTTGGTCGTCTTGGCCGACTCGATCTGCGCACCCGAATTCACCCGGATAGAGCCGTTTACGGTGCGTACCGTACCGGTCACGACCGCGTCGGAACCTACCGTAATGCTGCCGTTGACCGAGCTCGCACCGCCGGAATTCTCACCAGCCTCGATATGGATACTCTTGTTGATCGTCGCGCCGAAAGCCGGAACCGACATCAACAGGGTCAGCAAGCCGACCGTAAATGCAGTTTTCGTCATGTATTTAGCCATTTTCAGGTTTCCCGTTACCCGTGTTATGCCATTTAGATACCGCTCACGGCGATTCGGTTGCAATTCATCGACGCATACCGACGTGTTCGGAGCCGATGCCACCAATCCTTGTTGCACCAACCTGACCCATCACCATCGCAAGCTCAGCTTTCAGCATCTCGAGGACCTTTTCGACGCCTGGCTGCCCGAAGGCTGCGAGACCCCAGATATATGCACGGCCAATACAGACCGCGTCGGCGCCGATTGCCAGTGCCTTGAAGAAATCGGTGCCACGGCGGAAGCCGCTGTCGATCATCACGGGTACGCGCCCGTCCACGGCTGCGACAACCTCGGGCAGGCTCTCAAGCGCTCCCCAACCGCTGGCCTCGGCTCTTCCGCCGTGATTCGAGACGTACACGGCATCCGCACCGGCCTCGACGGCGCTCGAAGCATCTTCCTGCGTCACAATACCTTTGACGACAATTTTCATTGAGGTGACCTGGCGAATTCGCTCCAGGTAATCCCAGGTCATGTCGGATGTGTCGAAATCGGCGAAGGTAACGTTTGAACCCGCATACATCGGGTTCATACGCAGGAAACTGTCGATACCACCGTCGCCATGACAGGATGAACAATCGCGTTCATCGGTGCGGATATGCTGGCCAAGCAAGACGCGGTTGCTTCCCGAGTTCAAATCTACGGTCAGAACAACAACTCGTGCGCCCGCTTGCTAAGCGCGCTTGATCATCATCTCGGCTGTCGACCACTGATTGGTCGGATACAGCTGGAACCAGACCGGCTCGCGACGCGCCTCGATAACGTCTTCAATCGAATTGGACGTCACGTTTGACAGGATCTGCAGGTGGTCCTGGGCTTTTGCCGCACGTGCGGACGCAAGCTCCGCATCAGGATGAAAGGCGCGCTGACTACCTACGGGTGCCAGCACGATCGGCGACGAAAGCGACTCATCCAGTAATGTGGTGCCGAGGCTGATCTCGCTCGTATCAACCATTCGCATCGGCCGCAGATAAACGTCGTCGAAAGCGCGCCGGTTTGCGGACAGCGTTTCGTTTCCGTCAGTACCCGTAGCGAGATACCCGTAGTGTGCCGGCGGCAGCTTGTGGCGGGCAACAGCATGGAAATCGAACACATCCAGAGCGTCAGCCGGAGACTCCACCAGGTATTCGGGCAGCTCAATCGTGTCGAGCGATTCCTCTGCGAATAATCGCCCGGCCGCTGTATACCCGAGCAGCGGGCTGGCCGCCAGGAACTTGAGGAACTGCCGACGCGCCGTAGATTCCATTCTGTTCTCCTTTTTGGCTGAGTCCATCATCGGGCTCTGGCATACTGCGGCTCCCCCACCCCTCGATTACGGAATTCATCAACAAGTCCCAATGGCGACCTGCCTCGAAGCACGCAACCTGGTAAAGGAATACCCCGGAGTACTAGCCGTCGATGGGGTCAGCTTTTGCGTGCGGGAAGGAATCTGCTTTGGCCTGCTCGGGCCGAACGGCGCCGGCAAGACAACAACCGTCGAGATCATTGAGGGTGTGACGCGAGCGACTTCAGGCGAGGTCTGGTATTACGATGAACCCGCCGGCCAACGCTTCCGCCAGGAAGTCGGAATCCAGTTCCAGAATACGGCGTTGCAGGACTACATTACGGTCCGGGAAACGCTTGAGATGTTCAGCACTCTGTACGACCGACGGGCGAGCCTCGATGAAATCATCGAGCGCTGCTCACTTGGTGGCCTGCTTGACCGCGACAACCGCAAGCTGTCAGGCGGCCAGCGGCAACGATTGCTTCTGGCGGTAGCGCTCGTCAACGAACCGCGACTGGTATTCCTGGACGAACCGACGACAGGCCTCGACCCGCAGGCGCGCCGCAACTTCTGGGAGCTCGTTCAGGACATTCGTGCAAACGGCGCCACCATCGTGCTGACGACGCATTACATGGACGAGGCACAGATCCTGTGCGATGAAATCGCGATCATGGACGAAGGAAAAATCATCCGTCAGGGAGCCCCTGAGGAGCTC
Source organism: Woeseiaceae bacterium (assembly GCA_965224725.1). Lineage (GTDB taxonomy): Bacteria > Pseudomonadota > Gammaproteobacteria > Steroidobacterales > Woeseiaceae > UBA1847. The sequence continues at coordinate 869,764 of CBDCZZ010000002.1, read as the reverse complement.
CTGAGAGAACGGTTTGGCGAAGAGCTGATTCACCTGCCAAGTGGCGAAATTCGTCGGCCCAACCTCGAGGACCTGTTCCTCGACCTTACCGGTCATTCGTTGAGGGTCTGACGTATGTGGCATCGCATCTATGCCATCTTCCAGGCCCGTAATCGCGAGTTCATGCGAGATCGCGGCACGCTCGCCTGGAACCTGATCCTGCCGGTAGCACTGGTGTTTGGCCTGTCTTTCGCGTTCGGCAACGACCGTGACGCCTATACCGTCGGGGTGCTTCAGGAAGCGCCTGAGATCGATACAAGCGCACACCCGTTCCTCGCAACTGAATACGTCGACTTCGTGGTTTACGACGATCTTGAAACCGCGATGCGAAAAGTTGAGCGCCACCAGCTTGATCTGCTGGTCGAATTTACGCCGACACCACGCTACTGGATCAATCCGGAGTCGCCCAAGGGCTACTTTGCCGAGATCGCCCTGTTGCATGCCGACTCAACCGACACCGCCTCGATCAACCGCGAACAGGTAAGCGGTGACGCCGTTGGCTACGCCGACTGGGTGCTGCCGGGGATTCTCGGCATGAACATGATGTTCAGCTGTCTGTTCGGCGTTGGCTACGTCGTGGTCCGATACCGCAAGAACGGTTTCCTGAAACGGCTGCGTGCGACACCGTTAAGCAGCTTCGAGTTCATCACGGCACAGGTTGCGTCGCGACTGGTGCTGACGCTGATCATCACAACTTTCATTTTTGCCGGCACGCACATCGTGCTCGACACCCGTATGGACGGCAGCTACTTCACGCTCTTCCTCGTAGCTGCGGTCGGTGCTATCTCACTGGTATCGCTCGGGCTCGTGATATCGGCGCGCGTTACCAGCGAAGAATTGGCGGGCGGGCTTCTCAACCTGATCAACTGGCCCATGATGATGCTGTCCGGCGTCTGGTTCTCGCTGGAAGGCGCCGGGCCCGCCCTGCAACAGTTCGCGAAGATCTTTCCGCTGACGCACGTACTGGATTCGGCTCGTGCCGTTATGCTGGATGGCGCGACTCTGGTCGAGGTTGCTCCAAGCCTGCTCTCATTGCTTGCACTGAGCGGTGTATTCCTGTTCGTCGGCGCACGCATCTTCAAGTGGGAACCCGAATAAGCATGCTCATCGACATTGGTGCCAATCTTGCTCACGACAGCTTCGACGACGATCGCGACGAGATGATGCAACGCGCCGCGCAAGCGGGCGTCGGCTGCATGGTGGTTACCGGCAGCAGCGACGACTCCAACGTACGTGCAGCTGAACTGGCCGAACAATCTGACGGCGTTCTGTTCGCAACGGCCGGAGTACATCCGCACCACGCGTCCGACTACACAGACGCCAGCGACGCGCTGATCCGCGAGCAAGTGAAGAAAGATGCGGTCGTTGCTGTCGGCGAATGCGGCCTCGACTACTTCCGTAATTTCTCACCCCGCGACGCACAGCTCGATGCGTTTCGCAGACAACTGAAAATCGCCGAGGAAACCGGCCTGCCCGTTTTCCTGCACCAGCGGGATGCGCACGATGACTTTGTCGAGGTGCTCGAACCAGCGCTGCCGAACCTGTCACGGGCTGTGGCGCACTGTTTCACCGGTGAAGGTGAATCACTGCGTGAGTACCTGGCGATGGGCTTGTACATCGGTATTACAGGATGGGTCTGCGATGAACGCCGCGGCAAGCACCTCTATGACATCGTCGACGTCATACCCGACGACAAACTGCTAATCGAAACAGATGCGCCCTACCTGATGCCGCGCACACTGCAGCCGAAGCCGAAGACGCGACGTAATGAGCCCATGTGGTTGCCGGAGGTGGCAAGAATTGTTGCAGAGGCTCGAGGCCAGACTGTCGAGCACGTCGAGCGGATCACGACGGAGAACGCAATTCGCTTTTTCGACTTGCCGCTTCCTACTCCGGCTGCATAAGAATCGACCGATACAGCTTCGCGTCGCCTGCCGAGAAACAGCAGAAAATCACTTCGCCGATTACGCGCGTCCCCACGACCGACTCGGACACAGCAGCAACGGCAATTCGCGCCGCTTCGTCCTTGGGATATCCGTAAACGCCCGTGCTGATCGCCGGAAATGCAATAGAACTCACCTGGTTTTCCTCGGCGAGCCGAATGCACTCTCGGTAGCAGCTCGCCAGCGCCTCGGGTTCGCCGTTTTCGCCACCGCTCCAGACCGGCCCTACCGTGTGTATGACATGCCTGCACCGCAGCTCGTATCCCGCTGTAATCTTTGCCTGCCCGGTTTCGCAGCCACCGAGTTCGCGACACGCTGCCAGTAGCCTGGGACCTGCAGCCGCATGAATTGCACCATCAACTCCTCCGCCCCCGAGCAGTGAATTGTTGGCGGCGTTGACGATCGCGTCGACCTTCAGCCTCGTAATGTCGTGCTGAATGACGCGACAGGTGGGCATTTCAGGGAGAGTCGGAGCGTGCGGCGCTGCGCATCAGCTCCCAGTGCGGCTTGAAAGCTTCGATTTTGAGTTTTGCGGCCGCCTTGTCGGCCTCGCCAAACTCGGCCTGCAACTCATCCAGCAGGCAGACCATCTCGGGAATACCCTTGGTGAATTCCGCGCCGTCAAGGAACAGAATCCGACCCGCTACGGGCACCTGTCGGACGATCTGCCGGACGGCAGCGATCCGGTCATACAGAGCCGGCTGCGGGTTCGCGAACGTAAAGCGGCGCTCGTCGCTGATTACAGTCCATTCCTGCATCTTGTCCGCGCCGAAGACTGTGCCACTTGCTTCCTTGATCTCGAGGACGAGTAAACCCCGCGTCGTCAGAAGCAGGTAGTCGATCATGATTTCGCCTTCGTCAGCGCCGGGAATGATCAGGCGCTCGATGCGGTCGAAGCTGATATCGGCGAGGACCTGCTCAAGGCGATCGCCTCGACCACGAATCAGTCGATAGACCAGCCACGCCAACAGCGCGACACCGACAACAAGGACGGGCGCGAGCCAGGGATTAGTTTCGAAGACAGACGCCATCGTCCTGTCATCCTAATGACGTTGCAATTGTGCGGCAAGCGATGCCAGTTGCGGCTCTATCGATTCTGCACTTGAGTCGCGCTCGAGGATATCTGCGAGCACCGGCGGCAGCGGCACCTGTTCGCCGATCAGTGGTTCGACGATAGTTTCGAACTTTGCAGGGTGTGCCGTAGCGACGAGAATCCAGTCGTGTGCATTGCGTGTCTCTTCGTCCAGCTGACGCCACGTATGAGTCGCGGTCGCCGTATGCGGACAGGTCGCAAACCCGAATGCATTGAAGTCCTCGACGAGCGATCTGCGAATCTCGTCATCGTCGACCGCAGCGACCCCAAGCTGGTCGCGCAGAACGTCAGCTTCACCCAGCAGAGATCGCAGTCGTTCCATGTTGCTCGGATCACCGACATCCATCGCCGATGCGAGCGTCTGCAGGCTTGCGCGTGGCAACCATTCAAGAGTCTCAAAATAGTCGGCAATCGTGCGGTTGGCGTTGGTGGCCAGGATAACGGGTCCGATTGGCAGGCCCATTTCACGGGCAAGGATGCAGGCGAATGCGTTACCGAGATTGCCGGTCGGAATGATGAAGCCCGGCTTGTTGCCGGTCTCGCGGAAGTGCCTCAGGCTTGCGTCAGCGTAGTAAATACTCTGTGGCAGCAGGCGACCGATATTGATGCTGTTCGCCGAGCTGAATCGATGCACCGTCGAAAGCTCCGCATCGCCCATGGCCTGTTTGACGAGTGCCTGGCAATCGTCGAATGAACCGTGCACCTTGAGTGACAGTACGTTGTCGCTCCAGCAGCACAGCTGGTGCGCCTGCCGGTCCGACACGCGTCCATCGGGAAACAGGACAGCGACTCGCATCCCGGGACGCCCATCGAATGCCGCGGCGACTGCGCCGCCCGTATCACCGGAGGTTGCGACGAGGATGGTCAGCGGATTCTCGACATCACCTTCCAGGCGCGTTAGGCAAGCGGCGAGAAAACCGGCACCGACGTCTTTGAATGCGGCCGTCGGGCCGTGATACAGCTCAAGCAGTCCTGTCTTGCCCTGCAACGGCGTCACCGGAATCGGGAAACTGAATGTCTCTGCAACGATTGCCGCCAGCTCGTTCTGTACTGCCGATCCGGCAAAGAAGGGTTGCAGCACCCGCTCCGCGACTTCCCGGATCGTGTCCGCACCATCGAACTCAGAAACTTCGAAGGACGGGAGTTTCTCGGGCAAAAACAGTCCGCCATCATCAGCAATACCCTTGCGCAGCGCATCGTCGAGTGAAACCGGGCCGTCGCCGCGCGTGCTGACGTACTTCATTCGCAGCTCTCCACCTGCGCTCCCGGCGCCCGCATGGAGCTGACCCAGGACTGGCACTCAATGCCTTCAGCCCTGCAGGCCTGCTCCATGGCACTCGCGATGTTGCGGGCGTCGGCATCTTTACTCAGAGCGAAAATACTCGGGCCACTGCCGGACAGACTGCAGCCGAGTGCACCGGCATTGATTGCGGCATCGCGAACCCGTTCGAAGCAGATGACATTACCGGAACGCTGCGGCTCGATGACAACGTCTTTCAGGGTCTTGCTGATCATGTCGAGATCGCTGTTCGCGCAGGCTGCGAGGAAGCCGGCAAGAAGGCCCTGCTGTTCAATCCACAGAGGCAGTGATACGGACTTACCGAGTCCGCGGCGCGCTTCCGCCGTGTTTACACGCAGTTCGGGGTGTATGAGTACCGCACTGACACCGTCGGGCACCGGTTGCCGCACCACACCGGGTAGCAATACCGTTGGGCACAGAACGAGACCGCCAAACAGGCTTGGCGCCACGTTGTCAGCATGCAGGCCCTTGCTTGCATATTTCTCGCCTTCGATCGCGTACATCAACAAGTCGGCGATGGGCAAAGGCTTTTCGAGAAGCGCGTTGACGGCAACAACAGCCGCTACCGCGGATGCCGCCGAACTGCCCATTCCGGACTGCAGCGGAACCCCCTTGCGCACGATGAGCTCGACACCGCCCTGGTCACCATGCTCATCCCAGAAAGCCTGTGCGCCGATTGAAGCCGTATTCTCGTCAGCGGCCGTCGACAGATACGGGTGAATCGCCCCATCCAGGCCACGAACTTCGGCAACCGTTACCGAGTCGGTATCTGTTCGACGCGCTTCCACGCGATCACCGACTCCTTCAAGCGCCAGCCCCAACATGTCGAAACCGACAGCAACATTGCCGATTGATGCCGGAGCGAAGGCCGTGGCGCGATCAGACATAGCCTTCGCCCTTGCTCAGGTAGTTTGCCAGGCGAATCAGGTCCGCAAACACGCCCGCTGCCGTAACCTCGGGACCTGCGCCAGGCCCCTGAACGACCAGTGGATTGGCCGAATAACGGTCACTCTCGAACTGCACGATGTTGTCCGTCAGGTTGATGTTGCAGAACGGATGATCCTCGGCGACTGCCTCAAGACCGACCGATGCGTTTCCTGAAGCGTCGAGCTGTGCAATGTAGCGGAGCTGCTTTCCTTCGCCCTGCGCCTCTTTGTAAAGCGTATCGATCTCGCCGTCATACTCGGGCAGCCGCTCAAGAAACTCGTCGATCGAGCAGTCCTCTAATGCCTCGGGCACGAGGCTGCGAACCGGAAACTGGCCGATCTCGATTGGCATACCAAGTTCGCGGGCGAGGATGGTCAGTTTGCGGGCAACGTCCATGCCGGAAAGGTCGTCACGTGGATCGGGCTCGGTGTATCCGCTCTCCTTGGCCTCACGAACGATTTCCGAAAACGGCTTGCTGCCATCGTAGACATTAAACAGGTAGGCGAGCGTGCCTGAGAAAATACCGCGTACCGAGCGAACTTCGTCGCCCGTGTAAATGAGGTCGCACAGTGTGCTGATGACAGGCAGCGCAGCGCCTACGGTTGTCTCGTAGAAATAGTGCGAGCTGCCCTCGTCTGCTGCGGACTGCAGCGCCTGGTAATCATTGTAGTCACCGCTGAACGCTTTCTTGTTCGGCGTAATGACGTGAATACCCTTACGTAGCCAGTCGTGATACTTGCCGGCAATGTGGTCGCTCGCCGTGCAGTCAATAATTAATGCGTGTGGCAAGTGGTCAGCATTGACGTGCTCAACGAAAGCATCGAGATCGGTATCCACGGCTGCACCGTCGAATTCGTCCGCCCAGCTCGGGAGATCGATGCGACGGTCACCGAGCATCATCTGCTTCGAGCGAGCAATGGCGCGTACGCGCAAGTCGAGATTGAACTGCTTCGAGAGCCGCTCTTTCTGCTTCTCGATCTGGCGCAGTAACGCCGCTCCAACCGTGCCGGGACCGATCAGGCCGATCGAGATCGTCTTCTGTGAGAGATAGAAACCCGAATGCGCGGCACGCAACGCCTTGGTTGCGTCATCTGAATCGATGACTGCGGAAATATTGCGCTCTGACGACCCCTGGGCAATCGCGCGAACGTTTATTCCCGCCCGCCCGAGCGTGCCAAAAAATCGAGCGGCAATGCCGGGCGTACCTTCCATGCCGTCACCAACGACGGCGACGATGCTCTGCGCGTCCGTAATGTCGACACTTTGAATCTGGCCACTGTCGAGTTCCTCGGCGAACGCGTCGATGATGACGTTACGAGCGCGTTCCGCGAGAGACTGCGGCACGGCTATACAGATCGAGTGTTCGGAGCTGGCCTGCGAAATAAGTGTTACGGAGACCCCGGCGTCCTTCAGCGACGCGAACAGGCGATCCGCGGTACCCGGTACGCCGATCATGCCCGAACCCTCGAGGTTTACGAGTGACATGCCGCCAATAGCAGTGATGCCCTTGATGTTGTCGGACTCGACGCCCTCGGCCTCGATACGGCTGCCCGGATGCTCGGGGTTGTAGCTGTTGCGAATTATGACCGGTATATCGTTCTCGACAGCAGGACCAAGCGTCTGCGGGTGAATGACCTTCGCGCCGAAATACGCAAGTTCCATCGCCTCGCTGTAAGTAAGGCGCTCAATAACCTGCGCTTCGGGCACCCGATTAGGGTCCGCACTCATGACGCCGTCGACGTCCGTCCAGATACTGAGTTCGCAGGCTTTGCTCAGAGCGGCAAAGATCGCCGCAGAGAAGTCACTGCCATTACGACCCAGCGTCGTCGGCAGGCCATCTTCGTCAGAAGCAATGAATCCCGTGATGACGGCTATGCCTTTAAATTCTGCTTTGACGAGACCGTCAAATTTCTCCTGGGAAGCGTCCCAGAGAACTGTCGGACCCAGGTGAGTCTCGGCAATCGTTACGACCTGGCGTGCATCGATCCAGCGACCGCCCCTTTTCTGGTCTTCCTGTTCCAGGAATGCGGCAAGGAGACGCGTCGACCAGAGCTCGCCATAGCCAGCTACCACGTCACGCGTTCGCTGTGGCGCTGATTTGACCAGGGCGGCCGCCTTGAGAACGTTGAGGATATCCTCGGAATCGCTGCTCCAGGCGTCCAGAACCGCGACCAGCCGGTCACCGTCCACAAGCTCCCGGGCTGTTCCCGCGTAACGATCACCGATGGCAACAAGTGCATCCTTGTATGCATCGTCATCCTGCTCGGCGAGAACGGCGAGGTTGAGCAGCGCGTCGGTCATGCCGCCCATCGCCGAAACCACGACGCCCAAACGGTCGTCTTCGTAGTCGAGAAGGATCCCGGCTACCCGTCGAAAACAGGCCGCGTCAGCAAGACTGCTGCCGCCAAACTTATGGATTTTCCAGCGATTTTCCGCCACTTTTGCCCTGCCCCAAGCGCAAAAAGGGTGGATGATAACGGGAGATTTGCCGCCCGTCGCCTGTTTTATCGGAAACTGTTTTTGAAGCCGGTAAGTTTGCGCGCCTGAAGGCGGGAAAGGCGAATATTGGCACCGTTTTTTTGCCCTTCAGACGTTTTGAGAATTGTCAGTTCAAGGCGGATGCCGATGCGGATGCGCAGTGTACTCGGACGTACATGAGCATTTCAAATCGGCAGCCAACGCCGAAATGGCGATTCTCAAAACGTCTGAAGGGTAAAAATGGTGGGGGCACCAGGACTCGAACCTGGGACCAACGACTTAAAAGGACGCTGCTCTACCGACTGAGCTATACCCCCACAAAGGGATGCCGGGCGGCGGACGCCGCCTGAATGCCGGCGGCATCATACCCGATAATTTGTAAATGACAAGGCTATTCGGGCGCCAATCTCGCCCTAAACGCCCTCTTCTTCCATACGCTCGAGGCGCTGGCCTGCAAGCCTCGCGGCCGTGGTATCCGGATAGTCCGACTGGACCCGTTCAAGTGACGTTCTCGCAGCGTCCCAGCGCTCAAGTTCGTAGTTGCAATATCCAACCTTGAGCAACGCATCCGGCACCTTGCGTGATTCCGGAAATTTCGTGATCACGACCTCGAACTCGCCAAGAGCCAGCTCGTACAACTGCGTCACGTAATGCGACTCGGCGAGCCAGTACTGGGCGTTGTCAGCCAGCTCACTGTCGGGGAACGTAATCAGGAACTCGGCAAACGCCAGTGCTGCCGGATCGTAACGCTGCGCCTTAAGGAGCTCAAAAGCCGCCTGGTAGTTGTCACGATCCGAACCATCCGGCATCGGCAGCTGGCCGGGCTGCAAAGTGCCGCCGTCCATGACGCTCGGGGAATTTCGCGCACTTAGCGCTGCCTCGAGCTCGCGGATGCGGTTATCCAGCTGCACGTACAGCTGGCGCTGGCGTTCGGCGGTATTTTCCGAATTGTGTTCGATCTCCTCGACCCGGCCCTGCAGCTCGTCACCACGGCGTTCGGCCGCGGTGACCTGTTGCGTCAGGTTGGCGAGGCTCTGATTACGAACGATGCGCTCCATACTCTCGAGGCGTCGCTCAAGCTCCGTCAACTTGATGAGGACCGGGTCCTCGGCGGGCGGCGTCAACGCCGAACACCCGCCGAGAAACACGATTGGCACGGCCAGCAGGGCCGCTTTGGTACTGCGAATCGCCATGGATCAGTTGTAGTTGAACTCGACGCGACGATTCTGGGCGTAGTCAGCTTCGCTGCTGCCCATCGACTGCGGACGTTCTTCGCCGAAGCTCACCGTCTGGATCTGCGACGCGCTGACGCCCTGTACCAGCAGCATCTGACGCACAGCCTGTGCGCGACGCTCGGCCAGACCGATGTTGTATTCGCGCGATCCGCGCTCATCCGCGTGACCTTCGAGACGTACGCTCATGCCCGGATTGTCAGTCAGCTGCATGGCGTGGCGTGAAACCGTGTCCTGGTCAGCGGCACGAACTTCAGATGAATCGAAGTCGAAGTAAATGATGTTTTCCGGGCCCTCGGCGAACTCGTCCTCGATGGCCGAGCCACCGTACGGATCGCTGCTGCCAGCGCCGTCGGTATAGACATCGTCGCCACCGGCTACGGTCTCCTGTGCGTCCGGGTCCGGCAGCGTGCCGCTACCGCCACAACCGGCGAGGATAGCGCTGAGCAGCGCGATGCTGAAGATTTTGAAGTAAGACATGATTGTGTCCTTTTTGCCTTTGCGAAGTTAAAACAACAACTTATAAGTAAAACTTAAAGTATTCTACTGGAACATTGGGAACGGTGACCATACCGGCTCACGAACATCTCCCTGCCCCGAATTCATTTTCTGGCGCACCATACCGTCTGCCGAGACGCTTTCCAGTACGCCGTTCCCGTTTACCCGCGTCGCGTAGATCAGGATGTCACTGTTCGGTGCGAAGCTCGGTGACTCATCCTGGCGCCCTCGCGACAGAATCAGCAGATCCTTGCGCTCCAGATCCATAATGCCGATCCGGAAGTTACCGCGATCGTTATGCACGACTGCGAGTTTCTTGCCGTCCGGCGACAATCTCGGGCGCGCATTATAACTCCCCTCGAACGTAATACGCTCGGCATCTCCGCCCGTTGCAGGCACACGATATATCTGCGGTCCGCCACTACGGTCTGACGTGAAATATATGTATCGGCCATCGGGGGACCAGCTGCCCTCCGTATCGATCGCTCGATGCGTGGTCAGCCGGGTTCTCTGCCGCGTCCTGAGGTCAACGGTATAAATATCCAGATTGCCCTCTGCGCCACCCAGGGTAACGACGAGTTTTCTGCCATCCGGTGAGAATGAAGGCGCGCCGTTTATGCCGGGCTCACTGGAAACCTCGCGCCAGTTGCCGGTGCGCAGGTTCTGAACGACAACCGCCGAACGATTGTTGCGGAACGAAACGTACGCGAGCTGGCGGCTGTCAGGGGACCAGGCCGGCGACATGATCGGGTCGCGGCTCTCCATGATCTTGTGCGCGTTCTCACCATCCTGATCGGCGACGTACAGCGAGAACCAGCGGCCGTCTGACCGCTCGTCTGCCGTTACGTAGGCGACGCGTGTGCCGAAAACGCCTTTGATACCGGTCAGCGCTTCGTAAACCATGTCTGATACGCGATGCGCAGCTCCGCGCATGTTGCTGGCCTTGGAGTTCAGACTCCAGCCGACCAGTTGCCGGCGGCTGACGATATCGAACAGCTGGAAACGAATGGTGTAGTTGTCAGCATTAACCTGGCGGACGCTGCCAACCAGCACGGCTTCAACGCCAAGAATGCGCCAGTCGCCGAAATCGACATCTTTGCCATCGGTTGGCTTCTGCAGCATTTTGTCATCTTCAATTGGCGCGAATCGCCCACTTCGCCAGAGGTCGGCCTTGACCACATCGGAAACGTTGACGGGCATACCCGCACCCTGCCCCTGAAAGCCGAACGGCACAACCGCGACCGGCGTCGGTTTCGCCTGTCCAACGACCTCAAATTCCAGGATTTGGGCACTGGCTGCCGCCGGCAGCATAAAGCTCAGGATCAGTAACAGTTTTCGCACACTAACTCCGTTCGGTTTCAATCCAGGTCGGGTCTCATTGTAATTCGCAGAACCGGCTCAAACAGGTCCGGGTCCGAGGGCCGCGGTAATGGCGAAGCTCTGAAAAACGCCGCTTCTACCGAGCGCCGGACAGCCTCGTCCGCGTTCTGGCAGCTGACGATTCTAGCGCTTGTCACAACACCGTCTATAGATTGTCTGACTTCGACAAGACACTCTGTTTCCGGTGACGCACTCGCCGGCACCGACCAGCTGCGACGCACGTCCTGCGACATGGCAAACAGGTAAGCCGCCATCGCCGAGGATTCTCGCGCCGACCGGCGTCGTTCCTCGTCCAGGAGCTCCTGCGCGCGCTGCTCCGCTTCGAGCTCACGACGCAACCGCTCGTTCTCCTCGCGCTGCCGCTGGATATCCTCCTGGCGCTTGCGTTCGGCCTCCTGACGCTGACGTTCCTTCTCTTCCTCTTCGCGCTTTTTGCGCTCGGCTTCCTCGCGTTCGCGCTGCTTGCGAGCTTCTTCCTCGAGGCGCTTCTGTTCTTCGAGACGCTGCTGCTCAAGCAGCGCGTCCTGCTGCCGTTTCTCTTCCTCGGCCTGGCGTCGCAGCTCCTCCGAGTTATCGGGCTCGGGCGGCGGCGGTTCCTCAATCACAAGATCTTCGATTGGTTCTTCAGGAGGCAGTTCCACCGGCGGTGGTGGATCCTCCTGCTCCGAAGGATCCTCTATCAGCGTTGCCTGAACTATGAGCACGGGCGGCGGCGTGCGACGCGCGAAGTCGACGGCGACAATCATCGAACCAAAAATACCTACGTGCAGCAGTACGGCCAGACTGACGGGAATAATGTTGTTGCGGTCTTGCAGCAAGCGGCCGTCACTCCGGAATCGGATAGGTGTTCAGCGGGTCCGTGACGAAACCGATGTTCGTTGCGCCAGCCTGCTGCAGGATCACCATCGCACCGACGACGTTGCCATACGGTACGGCCCTGTCTGCTTTTACGTAGACCGGAGTGTCGGCCTGTTCGCCCAGGACGATTGCAGCGCGCCGAATGATCTCTTCGCCGCTTTGCGGCTGGTCTTCGTTATCGCCGAAGTTGATATAGAGGTTACCTTCCGCATCAACACTGATGACGAGCGGTTCTTTCTCCGGCGCTGACTCAATCGGCTTTGCATTTGCCTCCGGCAGATCGACCTCAATTCCCTGCGTCAGCAACGGCGCCGTCACCATGAATACGACGAGCAGCACGAGCATCACGTCGATCATCGGAACGACGTTGATCTCGCCCATCAGTTTGCGTTTCTGGAGGGGCGTGGACACGTCAGTCTCCCTGCTTGGTGCGTGCGTGTCGCTGCAGGATGCTCGAGAACTCTTCCTTGAACTGGTCGTAACGGTACTCGAGGCGTACAACCTTGTCGGCGAACCTGTTGTAGGCAATAACCGCCGGAATAGCGGCAAACAGACCCATAGCCGTCGCGATCAGCGCCTCGGCGATCGGCCCTGCAACCACATCAAGCGTCGCACTTCCCATCTGGCTGATGTCGAGGAATGCCACCATGATTCCCCAGACCGTACCGAACAGGCCGACATACGGACTTGTAGACCCGATCGTCGCCAGATTCGCAAGACTTTGCTCCAGTCGATCCACTTCGCGCATCTGCGCCACGCGCATCCCGCGCTGACATTCCTCTACCAGCTTTTCCGGACTGGACGCGCCAGCCTGCAGGCCACGATTGAATTCACGGAAACCGGCTTCAAAGATGCTCGCCATACCGATCGCGCCGCCCTTGGCGCGGCTCGCGCTGCGATACAGCGTGTTCAGGTCCCCACCTGACCAGAATGCGGCTTCGAACTCATCGGACGCATCCTTGGTGCGACGAATCAGCCGGCGCTTGGTGAAAATGATGCTCCAGGAAACGATCGACGCGAGTATTAGCAGGATCATCACGATCTTGACCGGAATACTCGCTGCGAACAGGAGCCCTATGACGGACATATCAGCGCTCATCAGGCGTTTTCCTCAAAAAAATCGGCGGGAATACGTTTGGGTCTCATGGACTCACTATCGAGATACGCGGCTGTCACACCGCCACGGATCAGCAACTCCCCATCGGTGCTGTCCCTGTAGATGCATTGCTCGATATCAAAGGTCGCACGGGTGAGCTTCGATAGCCTCGCCGTGACGACCAGCGTGTCGCCGAGGCGCGCTGGCACGATAAATTTCGCGTGCGCATCCGTTACGACAAGAATTCGTTTGTCTTCGTTCATCATGGTGACGTGATCAACGCCCAGCGAGTCCAGCCACTCGGTCCTCGCCCGCTCCATGAATCGAAAGTAATTCGCGTAATACACAACGCCCTGCGCATCGGTGTCTTCGTAGTAAACGCGAACGCGCAGCTCGAAGGGTTCATCCATCGTCAAAGGGCAACTCCTCTGTTGCAGACGAGGCAGGCGCCTTGAGTCCGAAGTGCAGGTACGCATTCTTCGTCGCGACGCGACCGCGTGCCGTGCGCATCATGTAGCCCTGCTGGATCAGGTATGGCTCGTGCACATCCTCGATGGTGCCGCGTTCCTCGCCGATTGCAGCCGCAAGACTTTCGATTCCGACCGGTCCGCCATCAAACTTCTCGATGATCGTCTGCAGCAGCCGGCGATCGAGCGAATCGAAGCCATTTGGATCGACTTCGAGAATATTCATGGCGCTTGCGGCGATGTCACCCGTGACCACACCGTCGCCTTCGACTTCGGCGAAATCACGGACGCGCCTCAGCAAGCGATTCGCGATGCGCGGCGTACCACGAGCACGTGTTGCGATGGCATTCGCGCCCGCCGCTTCAATAGGCAGATTCAGGATGCCTGCCGAACGGTTCGCGATACCTTCCAGGTCGGCAACCGAATAAAACTCAAGACGCTGGACGATGCCGAAGCGATCACGCAGTGGCGAAGTCAGCAGGCCGGCGCGCGTCGTGGCGCCAACCAGCGTGAAAGGTGGCAGGTCGAGTTTGATCGAACGCGCAGCAGGCCCTTCCCCAATCATGATGTCGAGCTGGAAGTCCTCCATAGCGGGATACAGGACCTCCTCGACAACCGGACTCAGGCGGTGAATCTCGTCGACAAACAGCACATCGTTGGGTTCGAGGTTGGTCAGCAGTGCGGCCAGATCGCCCGGCCGTTCAAGAACCGGACCTGACGTCTGCCTTAAGTTCACACCCATCTCATTAGCGACGATGTGCGCAAGTGTGGTTTTGCCAAGCCCTGGCGGGCCAAAAATAAGGACGTGATCCAGAGCCTCTTCGCGACGACGTGCGGCTTCGATAAAGACACCCATCTGCTGCGACACCGCCGGCTGACCATGGTAGTCGGCAAGCGTCTTCGGACGAATCGCGCGGTCAAATGCTTTGTCATCGCCAAGAGACTCGGCACTTGTCAGTTGGTCGTGTTCGACACTGGCCATCTAGTTCGCCACCCGTTTCAGTGCCCTGCGGATTATGTCTTCGGCCGTGAGCCCATCAATGTCGAGCTTTTCGAGCAGCGTGTTCACCTCGCGAGGCTTGTAGCCAAGCGCAACCAGCGCGTCGACAGCTTCGGTTTTTGCGTTTGCCTCTACGGTGAGTGGCACAACCTTGGCTCCGGTCGGCGTCGAAACCTCAATCTTGTCACGCATCTCGATAATCAGGCGCTCAGCGGTCTTCTTGCCAACACCCGGCACCTTGGACAGCGTCGTCGTGTCTTCAAATTCAACGCAGCGGCGGAAATCGTTGGTCGACAGCGTCGAGAGAATCGCGAGCGCCATCTTCGCGCCAACACGATTGACCCTGAGCAAGGTCCGGAACATGAAGCGCTCGTCTTCAGTCGAGAAGCCGTAAAGGATCTGGGCGTCCTCACGGACCAGCAGATGCGTATGCAGGAAAACTTCGGATCCCGGCTCAGGCAGATCCAGGAACGTCGACATCGGTGTTTCGAGTTCGTAACCGACGCCTGCGCACTCGATCACGATGACCGGAACCTGTTTGAACGTTAGCGTACCGCGCAGTGAGCCGATCATCGTCCACTCGCTGCTATCTGGCCGAGTTGCGAACGAATGCGTCGCTGGTTGCCGTGGCAAAGCGCCGCTGCCAGAGCGTCAGCAGCATCAGGTGCGGGCGTGCCGTCGAGATTGAGCAGGTTTACAACCATATGCTGTACCTGCTCTTTGTTCGCAGCGCCCGTCCCAACAATTGCAAGCTTGATCTCTCGCGGGGCGTATTCGAAGACTTCCACCTCGTGCGCAAATGTCGCGCACAACGCCGCAGAGCGCGCCTGTCCCAGCTTGAGGGCGCTCGATGCGTTCTTGTGCATGAATACGCTTTCGACCGCGACGATATCCGGCTGGTACTCGTCGACGATGCCGCCGACAGATTCGAAAATCTGCCGCAATCGCTCCGGGAAACTGCCCTTGACGCTGTTAACGGTGCCGCTGGCAACGTAGCTTGGGGAGTCTCCACGGAAATCGACGACGCCGAAGCCGGTCAGGCGCGAGCCCGGATCGATGCCTAAAATACGTCGTGTTGTCGTCAATGTTTGCTCAGAGCTGTGCCAGTACGTCTTCGCTGATGTCAGCGTTGCTATAGACCTCCTGGACATCGTCCAGGTCCTCGAGCATTTCCAGCATCTTGATCATGGAGCCGGCTTCCTTGACGCCAAGCTCGGCATTGGTTGACGCACGCATGGTCACTTGCGCCGTCTCCGCCTCCAGTCCGGCCGAGTTCATGGCGTCGCGTACCGTCTCGAATTCTTCGGGTGCAGTCAGCACCTCGATCGAACCATCGTCGTCGACCAGCACGTCCTCGGCACCCGCATCGATGGCCGCTTCCATAACGGTGTCTTCGTCCGCCCCGGTCGGGAACATGATCTGACCGACCTTGTTGAACAGGTAATTGACCGAACCGTCAGCACCCAGATTGCCGCCAAACTTTGTAAACGCGTGCCGTACTTCGGCAACCGTACGATTACGGTTATCGGTCAGGCAATCGACCATGACGGCCGTACCACCTGGTCCGTAGCCCTCGTAACGAGCCTCGAAAAAATCGTCACCGTCAGTCTCGCCCGTGCCTCGTTTAATTGCGCGTTCGATGTTGTCTTTTGGCATCGACTGGCCTTTGGCCTTGTCGACGGCCATGCGAAGGCGCGGGTTTGAGTCAAGGTCTCCTCCGCCCATCTTGGCGGCGACCGTGATCTCCCGAATCAGCTTGGTAAAGAGTTTGCCGCGCTTCTTATCCTGCGCACCCTTGCGGTGCTGGATATTCGCCCATTTACTGTGTCCAGCCATGTTGTCCTGCTTTTAAAATGCCCAAGTTCGCTCCCGGACGGTTAACGCCCGCGGAACTGCGCGTATGATAACGGGATTTTTCCCGACTGGCACTTAATCAATAGCCCCGACAATGGCCGAAAAGCCCCGCGAAATCAGTACCGATAGCGTGTCTGACGAGGATATCGTCGCGCGTACGCGAGAGTTGCTTGCAGCCCTGCCCGAGCAACCGGGCAGCGCCGCGGCAATGGCCGAGGGCGTAGCCATCGCCGAGATTATTGAACCGTTGGGGTTGCCGCGCCGGATTGTCGCTGCTGTCTACGCATACCCGTTGTACCGAGCCCAAATTCTCAGCTCTAAAGCCATACATTCTAGTAAGTTACCGGACTTATCTCGATTTGTTCTCGGACTGGAGCAACTTGAGCAGTTTACCCTGCCGACCGCCTGGAAGCCTGGCGAAGAGCTGGCGGTGCAGCAGTCGGAGGCCTTGCGCAAGATGCTGCTGGCCGTCGTCTCGGACGTCCGATTGGTACTGGTACGCATCGCCGACCAGCTTTATCGCCTGCGCAATGCCCGTGATGCGTCACGTGACGAACAGCTCGCGCTCGCGCTGGAGACACGTGAAATATATGCCCCGCTCGCCAATCGGCTCGGCGTCTGGCAGCTCAAATGGGAACTCGAGGACTTCGCGTTCCGCTATCGGGACCCTGAAACCTACAAGTCGATCGCCAAATCGCTCAATGAGAAACGTGCTGAACGCGAAGCTTTTATCGAACAGGTAAAGGGCGAACTGGAGGCTAATCTTGCGAAAGAAGGCATCTCAGGGGACATTTCCGGCCGTCCGAAGCACATTTACAGCATTTACAGGAAGATGCAGCGCAAGGATCGCGGGCTCGAGTCGCTTTACGATATCCGCGCGGTTCGAATCCTGCTGAACGACGTGAGCGAGTGTTACGCCGCCCTTGGCATCGTCCACAACCTCTGGTCCTACATACCGGGCGAGTTTGACGACTACATCGCGAACCCGAAAGACAACGATTACCGCTCCCTGCATACCGCTGTCGTGGGTCCCGAGGGCAAGACTGTCGAAATCCAGATTCGAACCCACGAGATGCACAATCACGCCGAACTCGGCGTGGCGGCACACTGGCGCTACAAGGAAGGTGGCAAGTCACCTGCAGCGTTCGACCAGAAGATCAACTTCCTGAGACAACTGCTCGAACCTGCCGGGGACGGTGCCGACCTCCTCGACCAGATTCGCGACGATTTCTTCGAGGATCGCGTTTACGCCATCAGCCCGAAAGGTGATGTAGTCGAGTTACCGGCAAAGGCAACACCGCTGGATTTCGCATACTACGTTCACACACAGGTCGGGCACCGTTGCCGCGGCGCCAAGGTCAACGGACGTATTGTGCCGCTGACCTACAACGTACAGAACGGTGACCAGATCGAAATCATCACGGGATCGGCGCCACAGCCAAGCCGCGACTGGCTGAGCCCGAAACTGGGCTACCTTGCCGGGGCCCGCGCGCGGGCAAAGGTTCGCAACTGGTTCAGGCACCAGGATCGTGACCAGCACCTTCGTCAGGGCCGTGAAATTCTCGACCGCGAATTAACTCGGCTGAACGTCAAGGATGTCGCGACGGACGACATCGCGACGCAACTCAAATTCAAGGACCTGGATTCGCTGTGTGTCGCCCTGGGCGCGGGAGATATCACATCGGCCTCTATCGCGACGGCGTTACAGCATGTGCGCGGAGCGGAGCTTCCACCTGTCAAACCGCGTCGACAGGTGCGCAAGAAGTCCGGCAAAGCCGATGGCGTCGCGGTACAGGGTGTTGGCGACCTGATGTGCAGTTACGCACGCTGTTGCCGGCCGGTTCCTCCGGAACCCATTGGCGGCTACATCACCCAGGGTCGCGGCGTCAGTGTTCACCGCCTGGATTGCGGTAATTTCCTCGGCCTGGGGCGTCGCTACCCGGAACGCGTCCTCGAAACGCGCTGGGGAGCGGCCGACGACGGTTACTATCCTGTTGATCTCTCGGTGCACGCTTTCGATCGAAGCGGTCTGTTGCGCGACGTTTCAAGTGTGCTGGCCGACGAAGGCGCAAATGTCATCGATATGAATACCCACACCGACCGCAAGTCCATGCAGGTCATCATGCAGTTGAGTGTGGAGATTAAGGACTTGCCGACGTTGAGTACGGCGATTTCGAAACTGGAGCAGATTCCGAACGTAGTGTCGGTCAGGCGCAAGGCCTGACCGACATTCGTTCCATTTACGACGCGGCGGGTGAGTTACCGCCAGACTTACCCTTGGCGATGTCCGTGGCGAGCGCCATCATCGACGTCAGGTCAGCAAGGTTCGAAGGAACAACGAAGGTGTTACCGGCCTTCGCCAGATTACCGAACTGATGGATGTACTGTTCGGCAATCCTGAGCTGCATGGCTTCAGGTCCGCCCTGGTCAACCACTGCTTGCGCGACCTTGCGCAGACCTTCAGCGGTCGCGGTGGCAACCGCGAGAATGGCCTGAGCTTCACCCTCGGCCTCGTTGATCTGCTGAGTCTTGGCAGCTTCCGACTCCTTGATCACCCGCTGCTTTTCACCCTCGGCCTCGTTGATCTTGGCGTCACGTTCACCTTCAGAAGTCAGGATCACGGCACGTTTCTCACGTTCCGCGCGCATCTGCTTCTCCATCGCCCCGAGCACGTCCTGCGGCGGGTTGATGTTCTTGATCTCATAGCGCAGGACTTTCACGCCCCAGGGGTCCGAAGCCTTGTCGAGCTCGGTAACGACGTTCTGGTTGATCGTGCCGCGCTCTTCGAACGTACGGTCGAGGTCGATCTTGCCGATCTCCGAACGCAGCGTTGTCTGTGCGAGCTGCGAGATGGCGAACATGTAGTTGCCGATACCGTACGAGGCTCGACCTGCATCAAGTACCTGCATGTACAAGACACCATCGACGCCGACCTGAACGTTGTCCTTGGTGATACAGACCTGTTCGGCGATGTCCGCTGCCTGTTCCTTGAGTGTGTGTTTGTAGGCTACTTTCTCGAAAAACGGGATCAGAATGTGAAAGCCGGCGTTCAGCGTCTTGCTGTACTTGCCGAGTCGCTCTACAACGTAGGCATTCTGCTGCGGGACGACGATCGCCGTCTTGATCAGAATAATAATCGCAACAAAAACTATGCCTAGTGATACGGCGAGTGATTCCATTTGCTTCTCCTTGCTGGTGCTGTAGGCGGTTATTCAGCTTCGACGTGCAATGTCAGCCCGTCGACCCTGACAACCCGGGCGCGCGATCCCGCGGCAATTGTGTCATTGCCTACGTTACGTGTCGTCCACTTGGCCCCCCGAAATTCGACTCGGGCCTCTGCGCCCGCGGCGATGTCTTCCTGTATGCGGACTGTTTCGCCGTCAAGCGTCTCCCGAAACCCTTCCACGCCGCCACGAATCTTTTCGTAGAGCGTTTTTCGAAATGTGAAAAAAGAAACAAGGGACAATGCCGCGAACGTCGTCCACTGCGCCCATTCCGGCATCGAAACCCCGACCAGGGCAAGTAAGCCGACGATGGCGGCCGAGAGCCCGATAAACACCAGGTAGAACTGTGCGTCTATCAACAACAGTTCTGCACCAAGAATGACTGCCCCCAATACCATCCACATCCACCAGGTCATGGTCTACCTCCCAAGCTGTGAAGTTCCGGACACTATAGCTTGAAAGCCGTGCGGGCGGCAGCTTGAAATCGAACAGCGCCGACCCAATATGGGGTACCATCCTGTGCGCCGCAGAATACAAAAAGGGGGCCGGCATGCAGGAATTCATGGAATCCGTTTCCAATGGCGTAGCAGTTCTGAACGGTTACGTATGGAGCAGCGCGCTGATCTATCTGTGTCTTGGCGCCGGTCTCTTCTACTCCATCCTGACGCGCTTCGTACAGGTCCGGCATTTCCGGCACATGCTGCACCTCCTGTTCTCCAGCAAGGAGTCGGAGAAAGGCATTTCATCTTTCCAGGCACTCGCCGTTTCGCTGTCGGGCCGAGTCGGAACCGGTAACATCGCTGGCGTCGCTGCGGCGATTGGCTTTGGCGGTCCCGGCGCCGTTTTCTGGATGTGGATTGTTGCGTTTCTTGGCGCTTCGACCGCTTATATCGAGTCGACGCTCGGCCAGATCTACAAGGAAGAAGACGAAGGTCAGTACCGTGGTGGGCCGGCCTATTACATCGAGAAAGCCATGGGCCAGAAATGGTACGCATGGATTTTCGCACTGGTTACGATCTTTGCCTGCGGCCTGCTGCTGCCCGGCGTTCAGTCGAACAGTATCGCCAACGCAGTCGCACTGGCTGTCGAAAGCGATGCAACGATGTCGCTGTTTGGTACGGCAGTATCGACACCGAAATTTATCGCCGGCGTTATCGTTTCCGGCGTTCTCGGTTTCATTATTTTTGGTGGCGTGAAACGTATCGCACATGTCACTCAGATCATCGTGCCTTTTATGGCGCTGGGTTACATCGTCATGGCACTCGGCATCATCGCCATGCATATCACCGAATTGCCAGGCATCATCGCGATGATCGTCGGCGATGCATTCAGCCCGATGGCCGGCATTGGCGCAGCAATCGGCTGGGGCGTCAAACGTGGCGTTTACTCGAATGAAGCCGGCCAGGGAACCGGACCGCATGCGGCGGCCGCATCCGAAGTGCAACATCCCGCACAACAGGGTCTCGTGCAGGCATTTTCGGTCTACGTTGATACGCTGTTCGTTTGCTCAGCCACGGCATTCATGATCCTGATCACGCAGCAGTACTACGTCGATGGCCTCGCCAATACAACGAGTGGCGGCCTGCTTGGGCCGGGCGTTGAAATCAACAGTCCGGCATTTACGCAGCTGGCGTTGCAGAGCGTGCTTGGTGGATTCGGCAAGATTTTCGTCGCGGTTGCCTTGTTCTTCTTCGCGTTTACTACGCTGCTCGCTTACTACTACATCGCGGAGACCAATGTTGCCTACATCCGACGCTCATTCAGGTTTCCGGGCGAACTGACGATTCTCAAGATCGTCATGCTCGGCTCAATCTTCTACGGCACGGTCCGTGAAGCGAGCCTGGCCTGGGCAATGGGTGACCTCGGCGTCGGCATAATGGCGTGGCTGAACATCATCGGCATCCTGATCCTGTTCTTCATGGGTCGCCCTGCCCTCAAGGCGCTCAAGGACTACGAGGCGCAAAAGAATGCAGGTGTGACCGACTACACGTTCGACCCGGACGCACTCGGTATCAAGAACGCGGACTTCTGGAAAAACCGAGGCTAGTTATTGAGTACGGGGGACACCTTTCAAGGTGTCCCCTTTACTTGACTCCGACCCGCTCCAGGTATCGATCAAGCGGTAACGTCCCAACGAACCATACACAAAACCACGCAAGCAAAACTCCACCCGCAACATCGACCAGGATGTGTTGTTTCGTACACAAGGTCGATAAGGTGATGCCGATGCCCAGCGCTACCCGCCAGCCGCGGCGCTCGCGGTGCCAGAGCGTGAAATTGCAGATCCAGGTAACCGCCACATGCAGGCTGGGGAAAGTAATGTGATGTGGATCGGCCGCATGTACGAACGCGAAGACCCAGCGGTGGATCTCATTGTCAATCGTCGCCGGATCGGGCCGTATGGACGTAAACGGGAACAGCAACACGATGGTCCAGGCAATGCCCGCTGCCAGTGAAGCGGCAACAACGAAGCGCCAGAACAACGCATCTTCCACCCGGAACGTCGTTGTCGCGATGAAAACAAAAAATGAAAAGTAGATCCAGATCGTCCAGGGGATAAATGGAATGGCGTTATCGATTGGATTATCGACGACGAATAGCGGCGTAGGAATCGCCTGAATCATCTCGTGAACCCAGAGCCCGCCGGCAGTCAGCACGATCGCTGCGACAATCCTGAACCTGATGTCCGCCATATCACCCCCAAACTTTGATTCCCCGACGCCGACAATAGCGCAATTACAGGCACTTACACGAATGCATCGGAAAATCATCTGTAGTTCATCGAGTGTGGCATAGTGTCGCCATGCACTCTGGAGCTTCGACTCAAAGGGTGCATCGCACTCGTCCCGGGGAGGCAAGATAGACGAGATGGAAATCAAAGAACTTCTGAAGAACCTGATCCTGTTCGGTTTGCTGCCGTTGTGGGGTATCTGCGGTCTGGTCGACTGGACATGTCATCGTGCGACCAAGATCGAATACACATCAGGGCTACGTGAATCGTTGGTTCATTCACTGATGGGTATCCAGCTTGGCATTCCGATTTTGCTGGTGCTTTTCTTTTACGTGAATGTGACCATTTTGCTGCTCTGCATCGGCGCGTGGCTCGCGCATGAGTTTGTGGCGCACTATGACGTGCACTACTCCGCGCCGAAGCGTCATATATCGATCTGGGAGGTCCATGTTCACAACTACATGGCAACGATCCCGTTGTTCCTTTTGATGCTGATCGTCGTGATCAACTGGGACATGTTCCTGAACCTGATCACGTTTAACTGGAAAGGCAACATGGCCTTGAAGTTGATCGAGAATCCTCACGGTGGTGAATCGTACGCGCCGATCTACCTCGGCTTCATGCTCATCGTCTGCGTGGTTCCGTACATCGAAGAGAACCTGCGTTGCCTGCGAGTCTGGCTTAAAGAGAAGCGAGCGGCAGCATGAACGCATACATAACGAGTACCGGTGCGTTCCTCCCGGGACCGCCGATCGACAACGAGCAGATGGAAGAAGTGCTCGGCCTCATCGACGGCAAGCCCAGCCGCCTGAAGCGGCGTATCCTCAAAGCCAACGGTATCCAGACGCGCCATTATGCGATCGACAAGGACCACAACACCATCCACTCGGCATCCGACATGGGCGTTGCCGCCGGTACGGAATGCCTTGAGAAGACCAATCTCGCCGCAGGCGATGTGAAGATGTTGAGCTGCGCGACCACCCAGGGCGACATGGTGATTCCCGGTTTCGGCAGCATGGTACAGGCGGGCCTTGGCCTTCCGGACGTCGAACTGAATACCTCGCACGGCGTTTGCTCATGCAGCTTCATGGCCATCAAGGCGGCCGCAAACACAATCCGCGTTGGTGACCAGCCGAGCGCACTCGTCGTTGTCAGCGAACTTGCCTCTCGTCTGTTCATGAACACCAAGTACGAAGCCGCGGGCGGCAAGAAGGCCGTGGACTTCAATGCCGAATTCCTGCGCTGGATGCTCTCGGACGGCGCAGGGGCAATGCTGCTCGAGTCGAAGCCTCGCGGACAGTGCTTGCGAATCGACTGGATGCGAAGCTTTTCGCATGCAGACGTTTATCCGGTCTGCATGGGCATCGGTGCGCCGAGCGATGCTGAAGACGCGCGTACGTGGCAGGACTTCTCGACCTACGCTGAAGCGGAAGCCGCAGGCTCATTGCTGATTCGACAGGATGTACGGCTGCTGGAGAACATCGTCAAGGTCGGTGTTGACGGTGCGCTGCGACTGATCGAAGAAGGCGTTCTCGATACCCGCGAAATTGATCACCTGCTTTGCCACTATTCGTCGCACCATTTCAAAAGCCAGATCTTTGACATGCTTGAAATGGCTGGTGCGGCCATACCGGAAGACAGATGGTTCACCAACCTGTACACGAAGGGCAATACTGGCAGCGCGTCGATACTGATCATGCTGGATGAATTCCTGCAGACAGGGCGGGCAAAGACCGGCGACACGGTGCTGCTGATGATCCCCGAAAGCGGCCGCTTCAATGTGGCGTATATTCACCTGACTGTCGTGGAGGAATGACATGAATGAACCGGTATCGATGGATCGACCCGAGGTGTTGACCGCGATCGGTCAGGACACTCTGCGCAGACTTTTGCGTGCCTGGTTCGATTTCGAAAAACGCCTGTCGCGTGTGCCGATCATCCGCCGCCTCGACATGAAACAGTTCACGATTGAGGACTACCAGAACTTGCTACTGAACCTGCGTCAGCAGGTGATCGAAGGCTCGCGCTGGATCTCGCGTTGCGCCTCAAGCTTTGATCGTGACTATGCAGACGTACGTTCTGTCGTCATCGGACATGCCCAGGAAGAGCATCGCGATTACGAGGTGCTCGAGCAGGATTACGTCGCTGCTGGTGGAAAGCTGGAGGCGATTCAGTCGCAGCCGAGAAACCCGGGATCCGAGGCATTACACAGTTTCCTGATGTACCGCGCGACTCGACCGAACCCGGTCGACCTGCTTGGCGCCATGTGGATCATCGAGGGCCTGGGTAACAAGATGGCCAATGAGTGGGCCGCACGGATCGAGGAGATCATCGGCGATACCGAAGGGTACACGCGCTTCCTGCGCTATCACGGCGAAAACGATGAAGAGCACATGGACAAGCTGTATGGCTTGATCGACCGGGTCTGCACTGACGAAAAGGCAGCCGATCGAATAGTACAAACAGCCACCGTGGTCGGCCGACTGTACGCAATGCAGCTCGAGGAAATCGACAATGCTTAGAATGACGCGAAACTATAAGAGCCCGTACCTGGAAGCGATTGTTGCCGATGATGCATTGGCAATTGATCCGGTTGCTGTCGATCTCTGGATGACAGACATCCAGAAACGCTCACGCTGGATATTGCGGCCGGTACTTCAGTTTCTTTTTGCGATCATTCTGCACATCACCTGGTTCCTGAAACGACTGCCACTGCCGCAGTTCAGTGCGCACAATTTCCTGCAAAAACAGATTTGTTTTTACTGCAAATATTTCGTTACGCCGGAAGCCGTTGAGCTGATTCTGCGTCACTACACGACCGAGTCGAACATCCTCAATTTTTTGAAAGAAAACATGGATGCCGACGACGTCGACCCGATCGAGCTTTACCCGAAGAATGTAGCGGGCATGATGCAGGCAACCTTCGTCGAACACGATCAGGAACTGTTCCGCATGATTCGCGACTTCGGGCCCGCTGATCGTTCGGGCTGGCCGAAGTCACCGGAACAACTCAGGTGGTCGTTGTGGCGCGATATGGAGATCGATCCCGCGGTACGCGACAAACGCTGGACACAGGTACTCGACTTCGAAACCGCCCACGCACTGTTCATGTGCCTGTTCTGCTTCCTGCTGACTGCCGAGGAATATCGCGATGCGATCAACGGGTTCAATCTCGACCAGTCCATCGCGATCAAGATCAGTGAGATGGTCGGCGACCCGACACTCGCAGAGCTCGCTTACAACAAGTACCCCTACTACCTGGTCGGACCGTGGAATCTCGGGCAGCGCTTTCTGATGCATGGCTTTTTCACGGAGTACATGCACGCAAGGCTGGAGCAGGAACGGGTAAAGACAGCTGCATAAAGGCACACCACTCACCACCTGCTGACTGTTTGGCTAACGGCGAATCTTCGACTCGTGCGCGTGAATGATCTTCCAGCTGTCGAAGCGATGAACAAAGACCAGGCTAACCGCCGCTCCACTGTCTTCGCTCTCTCCCCTTTCGTGAAAATTAAATGAGGCAATCACGACCTCATCGTTCACGACCTGAACGTTCAGGTTCGCTACGTCATATATGACTGGCTCTTCAGGAGCGTTCGGCGCGACGAAATTCTCAAAGGCGTAGAGAAATTCTTCGGCGGAGTCGGGTTTGCCGCGCCAGAAGTAGGCCAGTTCCGGATCATGTAGCTCCGCCATTTTATCGACATCAAGGTCAGTCCAGGCCTGCATCCAGTCGTGTGCAAGTTTCCGTATTTCCGTGCTGAGCTTTGTGTCGGGCGTTTTCGATGATGCGGCGACTTGCGGCTCATCCTCAGCTACACCCGTTTGAGACTGAAGGATTATTGATAGCCCCACTACGGCGGTGAGGAAGATGCGACGAACACCTGGGTTATCCATCGACGCTGCCTACCCGGTCGCCTGATGAATCAACGCGTAATAGAAGCGAATTGCCGTCAGGTAATCCTCGACTGCAATGCGTTCATCAATGCCGTGAACGATTTTCATGGTTTCGGATGTCGCCCTGACCATGATGAATCGGTACACGTTCGGCGAAACAGAATGGAAATAGCGGGCGTCCGTGCCGCCGGAAAGCAGATTCGGGGCGACCAGAATCTCTTCATCGAAACCGCGAATGGTCTGTGAGAGAAGCGTGTAACCCATCGAATCTGTCGGAGCAACCGGAGACGGATTAACGTTGGTCTCCATGATGACCTCCACTCTCTCGTCATCGATGATTTCAATGACGCGGGCCATTACCGAATCGGCGGTTTCTCCGGGCAGGATCCGAAAGTTCACAACGGCCTCTGCTCGTGTCGGCAGAATATTCGACTTCGAACTGCCGGACGCCATCGTCGCCGCAGTGGTGGTACGCATTGAAGCCGCCGTCGCCGGATCCCTGAGCAGGACAGATTCGATCACTGGACCGACAAGCCAGGTATTACTCATGGCCAACCGATCTGAAAACTTCGCGTACGGCGCATAGGCCCCAAACGTCTTCTTGACGTGAGTTAGCTCCGCAGGGAACGGATTTTCCTCGAGCGCAACGGTGGCACGACTCAGGATTCCGAGGCCCGACTGAGGCGGTGGCGCCGACGAATGTCCGCCAGGTGCATCGACCCTGAGCCTGAGATTCAGGTAGCCTTTTTCCGCCACCCCGATGAGGGCGATTGGTCGGTCAACAGACTTGATGACTCCATCGAGAATGATGCCTCCCTCATCGACTACGAATTCGAACTCGACACCCTGCTTCTGCAGGTGTTCCGAGACGGCCTTCGCCCCCTCCATTCCGCCGACCTCCTCGTCGTGACCAAATGACAGGTACAACGATCGCTCCGGTGCAAAGCCGTCGCGCAGCAGCGCTTCGATGGCTTCAAGGAATGACATTACCGACAGCTTGTTGTCTATTGCGCCTCGCCCCCAGATCTCCCCGTCAACAACGTCACCGCCGAACGGATCATGACTCCACTCTGCAAGCGTTACGTCATCAACAGGCACCACATCCATGTGCCCCATCAGCAGGATTGGCTTCAGAGACTGGTCCGCACCGTCGAGTCGGAATAACAGACTGTAGTCATTGATCAGGGTAAGCTCCGCGCGCTCATGCACTAACGGGAATGACTCTCGCAGGTAATCATGAAACGACAGAAACGCGTCCGCATCGAAGTTCGAGCGGTCGTCGTGCGAGATCGTCCTGAAACGAAGTGCGCCTGCCATACGATCGACGACCTGTTGTTCGTCGAGTTCTACCTCTGCAAGACTTTCTGCGGGAGCAAGTTGGACGTCTTCAAAGACCGTGTTGGCCCTGATGACAGTGACAAGTGCAATCCCGACCAGTAAGGCGGAGATACCGAGTATCAATTTCTTCATCCGGGCATCCTAGCGGCGCGCGCGAAGAATCGTCAAACCCGGGTCGGTGATACACTGTTGTCCCGGAATTGATTCGGCATCAGGCATGAGGAAGTTCGATTTCGCCCAGACCATAACCATCCTCGCGAACGTCGGGGTGGTCGCCGGGCTCGTATTTCTCACGCTCGAGATACGGCAAAACACCTCCCAGATGCGGGCCCAGGGCGCCCAGTCGATTTACCAGTCTGTAGAGACGCTGAACGAGGCGATCTACCTCGATGGCGAGTTCGCAGACCTTCTGCAGCGCGGTGAGGAATCATTTGCGACCCTGACTGCAGTCGAGAAGAGACGGCTCGCGACTTACTTCTTCTCCGAGGTACACCTTGCTCAATATATCCTGAGCCTCGAAGACGAAGGTCTTACCGACCTCCACTTCGGCTACGTTGACCTGAAGGTCCATCAGTTCCGAACCATTCCGGGCAGAATAGAGTTCGTAGATGCCCATATCCGACCATCGACGTTTCTGGGTCGAGACGATATTCGAGAGTTGCTGACCGAAGAGTGACGCAGGCGTCTGTGGTACTGTTCCGGCACCACAAAAACAACGGGACAAAAAAGAACGAAGAATTTCAGCTACCTGGTACTCGTTTTTTGCATCACTGTCATCGCGCTCGCCGCGACGCCAAATGCAACCGCAGGTGACGAGAAGTCGATCCTCATTACAGGCGCCAGCACAGGCATTGGCCGCAACCTCGCGGAGTCTCTGGCAGCCGACGGCTACCATGTCTACGCAGGCGCCAGAAAGAATGCAGATCTCGCCGAACTCGACGCCATCGACAACATTACCGCCGTACGTCTTGACGTTACGAAGCAGGACCAGGTCGATGCGGCCGTCGAGATGATTCGCGAAAAAGGCACAGGGCTCTACGCCCTGGTCAATAATGCGGGCGTCGGTGGCGGCGGCCCGGTTGTGGACACGGCCATCGAAGACCAGACGTTTGTCTACGACGTCAATGTTGAAGGTGTCTACCGAACCACCAAGGCGTTCGCACCATTGGTCATCGAGTCGAAAGGTCGCATTGTGACGACGGGATCAATTGCCGGTACGCTCTCCGCCTCACCCGGTTTCAGTGCCTACAGTGGCAGCAAACACTGGATTGAAGCGTTCACCGACTCCGTCGCAACGGAGATGGCTCCGTTGGATGTTGCCGTATCCGTCGTCGAACCCGGCAACTATAAGTCGAATATCCGCCGCACGAGCGCAAGCCGCCGGATGGAGCAGGTGACATCTGCAGGCGGGGAACTAACTGATGAAATGAAGCAGCAGTACGAAGCAACCGCGGAACGGGAGCTCTCCTACAAGGAACCCGACGAAGTGACTGAAGCCTTCATGCATGCGCTGTTCGACGAGTCGCCGCACGTACGTTACATGGTCGTACCCAATGAGCAGGAACAGCTGTGGACGATCGGCACCAAGGTCAACGAACTGGTGCAGCTCAACACCTGGGGCCCTTACAGTTACAGCCGCGACGAACTTATCGAGTTGTTGGATGCCGCGCTCGAGAGCGGTTCGGCTCTTCCCCAGCAATAACGAAAAAGCGGCGGCACGCTTCCGCGTGCCGCCGCTTAATATTTCGTGACAAAAGTGTAGCTTGCCGATTTACCGATTCGGGAAGTTCAGCGCCTTTTTGTCAACCGCAAGTGACGCCTCATGCACCGCTTCCGCCAGCGACGGATGCGCGTGAATCGTGCGCTGCAGGTCTTCTGTAGAAGCGTCGAATTCCAGTGCCAGTACCGCTTCAGAAATCAGTTCACCGGCCATCGGTCCGACAATGTGTACGCCGAGGATCTCGTCATCATCTTCAGCTGAGATGATCTTGACCATTCCTGCCGTTGATTCCATCGCTTTTGCACGACCGCTCGCGGCAAACGGGAATGAACCCGTCTTGTACGCCCTGCCCGATTCCTTTACTTCGGCTTCGGTCATGCCTACCCAGGCGATCTCCGGATTCGTGTAGATAACTGACGGGATCACGTCGTAGTTGACCTCTGCCAACTCGCCAGCGATCAGGTCAGCAGCCATTACGCCCTCTTCCGAGCCTTTGTGCGCAAGCATCGGGCCGCGGACACAGTCACCAACTGCGTAGACGCCGTTCACGCGCGTACGGCATTCGTCATCTACGACGATAAAGCCACGCTCGTCGAGCTGGATGCCCGCGTCATCGGCGAACAGGTTGTTCGTGTGCGGCTTGCGACCCACGGCGACGACCAGCTTGTCGACTTCGATCGACTGAGCGCCCGCGCCATCTTCGTAATCAACCTTGACACCCTTCTTGCCGGACGCAGCTTTCGAAACCTTTGCACCAAGCTTGATGTCGAGCCCCTGCTTCTTGAACTCGGCCTTCGTGACTTTGGCGACATCGCGGTCAGCCATGAACAGGAAGTCATCCATTGCTTCGAGAACAGTTACCTCGGCGCCGAGGCGCGCCCATACGCTGCCCAGCTCAAGTCCGATCACGCCGGCGCCGACAACACCGAGTCGCTTCGGTACTTCGGTGAGTTCGAGCGCACCCCATGAGTCGATGATGTCGTCATCGAATTTCGCAATCGGCAGTTCGATGGGGGCAGAACCCGAAGCGAGGATCACATGCTTCGCATCAATAATCTCAACGTCCCCATCAACCGGAGTGAACTCAACTTTCTTACCGGCCAGCAACTTGCCGTGGCCGACAAGGCCGTCGACTTTAGCTGCCTTGAAAAGGCCTGCGATACCATTGGTCAACTGGCGAACGATGCCTGCGCGACGCTTCTGCATCGCACCGAGGTCCAGCTCGACGGTACCCGTTACGATGCCGTGCTTCTTGAATTCATGACCTGCCTTGTGGAACAGCTCGGACGATTCGAGCATCGCCTTCGACGGAATGCATCCGGCGTTCAGGCAGGTTCCGCCAAACGCGTTCTTGCCGTCCTTGTTCTTCCACTCATCGATACACGCAACGGTCAGACCGTGTTGCGCAGCACGAATTGCGGCCACGTAACCAGCGGGTCCTGCACCAATAACGACAACGTCGTAATTTCTGCTCATCGGGATTCCTGTAATGTTCGGATCAGACCTGCAGCATCAGGCGCGCAGGGTCTTCAAGCTGTTCTTTGATGGACACGAGGAACTGCACTGCTTCCTTGCCGTCGATAATGCGATGATCGTAGGTTAGCGCGAGGTACATCATCGGACGCGCCATGATCTCTCCGTCAACGACCATCGGGCGTTGCTGAATCGAGTGCATGCCCAGGATCGCGCTCTGCGGCTGGTTCAGGATCGGCGTAGACATCATCGAACCGAAGATACCGCCGTTCGTAATCGTAAACGTGCCGCCGGTCAGATCGTCCATGCCGATCGTGCCGGCCTGAGCCTTCGCGGCCATGTCATTCAGTGACGCCTCGAAGTCGGCAAAGCTCATCTGATCCACATCGCGAATAACCGGAACCATCAGGCCGCGATCGCTCGAGACCGCGATGCCGATGTCGTAGTAGTTGTGGTAGATGATCTCGTTGCCTTCGACCGACGCGTTGATCACCGGGAATTTCCTCAGTGCTTCGACGGACGCCTTGGCAAAGAACGACATGAAGCCCAGACGAACGTCATGTTTCTTCTCGAACGTCTCCTTGTACTTCTTGCGCAACGCCATGACTTCGGTGAGATCGACTTCATTGAAGGTGGTCAGCATTGCCGCAGTCTGCTGTGCATCGACGAGACGTTCGGCGATACGGGCACGCAGGCGTGTCATCGGCACACGCTGCTCCGTTCGCTCGAGTCCTGCGACAACGTCCTGTTCGACAACCGGCGCAGGATCACCGGGCGTAACGTTGCTCGAATCATCCGATTTCAAAAACGCCATTACGTCGGCTTTGGTGATACGTCCGTCTTTACCGGTACCCGTAACCATCGTTGCGTCCAGATCATGCTCGTCGAGCAGGCGACGAACCGCCGGGCTCGTCTTGGCCGGACCCTTGGCTTCTTTTGCAGGGGCCGCGGCTTTCTTCTCAACGACTTTTTCTTCCTTTGCCTCAACCGGCGCAGCGGCAGCACCTTCACCCTCTTCGAGGATTGCTAGAACATCGCCCGCTTCGACCGTCGCACCGTTCTCGACCGCGATTTTCACGATCGTGCCGTTCGCTGGCGCAGGCACTTCGAGGACGACCTTGTCTGTCTCGAGGTCGACGAGATTTTCGTCGCGACTCACAGCTTCACCGGCGTTCTTGTGCCAGGCGACAAGCGTGGCGTCGGTAACTGACTCCGGCAGCTGCGGAACCTTTATTTCAATACTCATTTGGTTTTCCGTTTGGTCTTCTCAGGCTTCCTGGCCTTGCTTGCCTCGGACTTGATGTCGAGTGCGGCTTCAACCAGTTCCTGCTGCTCGCGCAGATGAACTTTGAAAATTCCGGATGCAGGTGCCGCGGCGCCCGCGCGACCTGCATAATAAAGTTGCTGTTCTTTCGCCAGTGGTTCCTGCAGGCGATGCTTGATCTGGTACCAGGCACCCTGGTTCAGCGGCTCTTCCTGGCACCACACGATCTCTTCAACGTGACTGTACTGATCGATGATTGCCGCGTATTCATCGACTGGGAACGGATAGAGTTGCTCGATACGAACCAGCGCTATGTCATCGATACCGTGTACTTCACGCGCTTCCAGCAGGTCGTAGTAAACCTTGCCGCTGCAGAATACGACTCGGCGCGTCTGCTTCGGTTCAATGGCCTCGATCTCAGGGATAACGAGTTCGAAGCGACCGCTCGACAGCTCACCAACCGGTGAAACCGACATCTTGTGACGCAGCAGGCTCTTCGGCGTCATGACGATGAGCGGCTTGCGGAAGTTGCGCACGTGCTGGCGACGCAGCATGTGGAACATCTGTGCCGGGGTCGACGGGATGCAGACCTGCATGTTGTGTTCAGCACACAATTGCAGGAAGCGCTCGAGTCTTGCCGACGAGTGTTCCGGGCCCTGACCTTCGTAGCCATGCGGCAGGAACATCGTCAGGCCACACAGGCGACCCCATTTGGCCTCACCTGAACTAATGAACTGATCGATCACGACCTGGGCACCGTTCACGAAGTCGCCGAACTGCCCTTCCCAGATAACGAGCGTGTTCGGGTCCGTGCTCGCATAGCCGTATTCGAAGCCAAGCACGGCCTCTTCCGACAGGAATGAGTCGACTACCCGAAATGCATTCGGGCGATCGGAGATATGCTCGAGCGGCGTGTACTCCAGATTGTTGATCTGGTTGTGCACCACAGCGTGGCGGTGGAAGAAAGTGCCGCGACCACTGTCCTGCCCCACGAGACGCACATCATGGCCCTCATTGATCAGAGACGCATATGCCATCGTTTCTGCGAATCCCCAGTCCATGGCTGTCTCGCCGTTCGCCATTTTCACGCGCTCGTCGATGATGCGCTGTACTCGGCCGTGTGGTTTCACGTCCGGCGGAATGTTGGTGATCGCAGCACCGAGGTCGGCAACCGTCTTCGGGCTGATTGTGGTGTCGGAAGGTGAATCCCATTCGGTGTTCAGATACGGGCCCCAATCGGCCGTAAACTCGTTACCGATCATGCCGAGCGAAGCTTGTTGCACCGACTCACCGCGGTCCAGGCGATCGCGGTATTCGTCCTGCATCTTTGCGGCATCCGCAGAAGTGACTACACCCTGCTCGGCGAGATGGTCGGCATACAGGCCGCGCGTGGTTTTCTGGCTTTTGATCTTGCCGTACATGATCGGCTGGGTTGCGGAAGGTTCGTCGGCCTCGTTGTGGCCATGACGCCGATAGCACACGAGATCGATTACAACGTCCTTGCGGAATTTCTGCCGATACTCAAGCGCGAGGCGCGTAACCAGAACGACCGCTTCCGGATCGTCGCCATTCACGTGGAAAATTGGCGCCTCGATCATCTTGGCGACATCGGAGCAATAGTCGGTCGAACGTGCGTCGGACGGACGACTTGTCGTGAAGCCGATCTGGTTATTCACCACGATGTGCACGGTGCCGCCGGTACGGAAGCCGTTGATCTGCGACATCTGGAAAGTCTCGGTAACAACACCCTGCCCCGAGAACGCCGCATCACCGTGGATAAGCAGCGGCAGAACCTCGCCTCGCTCACGATCATTACGACGCTGCTGCCGCGCGCGCACCGAGCCTTCGACGACGGGATTGACGATCTCGAGATGCGACGGGTTGAACGCGAGCGCGATATGTACCGGGCCGCCCGGTGTCTGCATGTCGGCCGAGAACCCTTTGTGGTATTTGACGTCGCCCGAACCCTTGAGCTCGTCGAGGTCATAGTTGCCTTCGAACTCCTCGAACAGCTCCTCCGGTGACTTGCCGAGGATGTTTACGAGGACATTGATGCGTCCACGGTGAGCCATCCCGATCACGATTTCTTTCACACCGGCAACACCACTCTGCTGAATGACGTCGTCGATCATCGGGATCAGGCTTTCGCCACCTTCGAGCGAGAAACGTTTTTGCCCGACGTAACGTGTGTGCAGGTAACGTTCGATGCCTTCGGCACTGGTCAGGTTTTCGAGAATCTTGCGTCGTTCTTCCGGTGACAGTCGGTCCGACGCCACGCCACGCTCAAAGCGCTTACGCAGCCACAGGCGTTCGCGGGCACGCGAGATATGTGCGAACTCGGCACCGACCTTGCCGCAGTAAATTTCCTTCAGCAGCGCGAGGATGTCGCGCAGCTTCATGCGCTCGTTGCTGGTGCCGGCCAGCCCGCCCGTGAAGAACTCGCTGTCCATGTCGGCCTCTGTGAGCCCGAGGTAATCGAGTTTCAGAACGCCGGGGACACGTCGCTCCATGAGTCCGAGCGGATCGATATCGGCTATCTGGTGGCCGCGCAGGCTGTAAACCTGGATCAGGCGTGAGACGGCTGCCTGTTTTTCGCCGGCGCTGACCGGCTTGTTTCCGGCCCGAGCCACGGTGCCCACCTTGCGGCCTTCACGTGCCTCTGACAGCAGTTCCTCGCGAATCGATGAGTGTGCAATCTCGGTCCCGGGGTCGCCGAGCGACTCGAAATAGCCGCGCCAGCCGGCCGCTACCGACGCCGGGTCCTCAAGGAATTGCTCATACATCGCCTCGACAGCACTCGCATTGCTGCCGAACAGTGGCGTGGACGCCAATTGCTCTTTTAGAGAATCACTCATATTTTCAGGGACTTACGAGCCTTCCACGCGGTCCGGAAACGACCTGTGGGCACTGGCTCAAAAAAGGGGCGCTAGTTTATCCCAAGCGCCCCTAAGAGTGAATCCATTTATAGCTGTGGAAATCGCTTACAACAGCTTGAAAAGATTGACGAGTTCGTAACAAACCAGACAGGCGTAAAAGCTGAAGAAAATGGTCAGAAACAGCCCTGTCCGGAAGCGGTTCATAAAGTGCGCTTTCGCGAGATACACCAGTACCAGGATCCCGAATGCCGTCATAGCCAGCTTGGTGCTGGTGAACAGCAATGTGCCTTGCTCCATGACAGCCAACATGACCGGATTCGCCTCGACCATGCCGAGGTTCAGAAGCTGTAAGGTCAGGAATGCATCCGCACACGACAACAACATCGTGCCGGTTGCGAGGAAGAACAACCACGGATGATGCCAGTCGAGAAAGATGACTTCGTCATCGGCTGCGCGCCGATGACCATGCCGTCGCGAACGTGTAAATCCGTATACCACGGTGCGCCAGGACGGTGAACGTCGGTCCCCTCCTGCACGTTGCTCTATGGCGGTGCTACTCAGACTCATCGTTATTCTTCTTCTCCGTCTATTCAGCGGCTGTCGTTTGCAACAGGTACGCAATCAGGTCATCACGGTCCTGCTGCTTGAACACGCCGGCAAACGTCATCCGATTGCCTGGCAGGAAGTGTCCCGGTTGAGCGAGCCACGCGTCAAGTGCCCGCGGCGTCCACACGAAATCGGCGTTTCGCAGGACCGGCGAGTAGTCGAAGCCATCCACCGAACCTGCCTGGTTTCCGAAGAAACCATGCAGACGAGGCCCAACCATATTCGGTCCGCCCTGCTGCATCGAATGACATGCCGTACACACCTGTGCCTGGCGTTCACCGTTGCGCTGGCTTGCCGAGCGATAAGGCTCGCGCTCGAGAAAACCGCTGTTACTCAGGATTTCCTGTTCGCCGAGCGTTGCCGCCGTCAATCGTGGTTGCTGTTGATTGGAGTCGTCGGCCGGGGTCTCGGTTCCGCACGCAGCGAGCGTCGCGGCAAGGGCCAGCACGACCAGCTTGTCAGAACAATTCAACGTGAGCGCTCTCGAAACCCTGAAGACACTGAAAATCAAAGCAATTTATGTACCAGTCGCGTACCCGCCTGATCTGCATCAGGAATTTCAATCAGTGCATCTGCGGCCACCTTCATTTTGTATAATCTGCCGACAAATCTGCATGTGGGGACAGAGATGAAAGGATATACGGGCACGGCAGCTGACGGTTCCGCCGTCCATTACGTAGACCACAAGCGCTGGTTCTGGCTGTTGTCTGTGCTGTTTCCACTGCAGCCGCTCATGGTCATATACATCGTCGGCACGACCGGCAACGAAGCCTGGGTCTTCCTGCCGCTACTGCTGAATTACTTCCTGATGCCGGTGTTCGACTGGCTGCTCGGCACCGACAGCAACAACCCGCCAGAGGAAGTTGTTTCGCAACTTGACCGTGATCCGTACTACCGTCGTCTGACCTACGTCATCGTGCCAATGCATTTTGTAACATTGCTCGGCGCAACCTGGTACGCAACGACATACATCTCGGCCTGGTGGGCATTCTTCGGCCTCGCAATGGTGACAGGCATGATCGGCGGTCTCGCGATCAATACCGGGCACGAACTGGGCCATAAGAACTCGAAGATCGAGAAGCTTCTGGCCCGTATTGTCCTCGCGATTCCGGCTTACGGGCATTACACGATCACACACAACCGCGGACACCACGTAAAAGTTTCGACGTTTGCGGATTCGGCGAGCTCGCGTATGGGCGAGAGCATCTATCAGTTCGCGTTGCGTGAAATTCCCGGTGCATTTGCAGAAGCCTGGGAGATCGAGAAAGAACGACTGGAGAATCGAGGTAAATCTGTATGGTCGCCGGACAACCAGATTCTGCGTGCGTACACCCTGACTTTGGCCATCTACCTGCCCCTGCTGCTGTTGTTCGGCTGGCTCGTGATCCCTTTCCTGCTGATTCATAATTTCTTTGCCTACTGGCAGCTGACGAGCGCCAATTACATCGAGCATTACGGTCTGCTACGCCAGAAAGACGAGACCGGCAAGGTCGAGAAATGCCAGCCGCACCATTCCTGGAACTGCAACTACCTGCTGAGCAACCTGATGCTGTTCCACCTCGAACGTCACTCCGACCACCACACCTATCCTCTGCGCCGCTATCAATCGTTGCGCCATTACCCCAACCTGCCGCAACTGCCCAATGGCTATTTCGGCATGTACCTGCTGTCGTACTTTCCGCCGCTGTGGTTCCGTGTGATGGATCCGCAACTGATGGCGCTGCCGCACGTCGACGGTGACCTCGACAAGGTCAACAAGGATCCTCGGGCCGAACCGTCACTGTTCCTGAAATGGGGGCGCGACAAGATGACCGAACCGACTTACACCGACCTGCCCGGTATCTGACAGAACTGGTCGTTTTGCCCTGAAACTCCCGTGTAGCGAGACGCACTACGCGGGCACGCTTCGTTCATGCGGAAAGGGCTGTCGGGACGCGCATTCACACTAATCTTGTTGGCGACCGTCGCCGCATTGATTTTTCGTGCGATGTTGCGGGTGGAGCTTCGGGCTATCGGCATCGACGAACCGCTCGCGGCACACCTGTCCTACCTCGCCGTTCCGGTATCGCTTCTGGTTCTGCTATGGCCGCTGCGCCGTCGCGGATTTGAGTTCCTGTCAGCCAGCCATGCCTTTCGGCCCATCCATTTCAATGTCATTGGTTCGGCGATCCTTATCGGAATTTGTCTGCGTCTCGCCTGGTGGTGCCAGCTTGTCGCAGGTGTTTCATTTGGCATTTACCAGTCGGGGTCAGCCGACTTCGCCAACCTGCCGGTATTCACTTTCAGCTGCCCAACGGCATCCCTGTTTGCGTTTGCCGTACTCATTACGGCCGTGGTCACGCCATTCATCGAAGAGTTCATTCATCGCGGATGTGCGCTTAACTATCTTGAACGCTTCGGCCGCTGGACTGCCGTGCTGGTGTCCGCAGGACTGTTTGCGCTTATGCATAAGCAGGCGTCGTGGGGATTCGCGTTTGTGGCTGGCACGGTATTCGCGTTGCAGTATCTTGTGACCCGCTCGCTCTTGACATCGATCATTTCGCATGGCGTCGTTAACGCTCTGATACAGCTCGACTGGAATTGCCTCAACACCCGCTGGAACCCCGAGCAGAACACCTTGCCTCTGTTTGTTCCCGGCACAGTCGCAATTCTCTGTCTCGCTGCGACTACCTGCTTAATTATTGCGCTGCTGCGCCGGATGGGCCGGGAAGGCACCGTGGCCTCCCCGACCTTGAGGCGCCTAGAATGACTCGGCGACCCGTTCAATGATGTGCGACGTTGCCGCGACAATTCCCTCGTAGATCGCGATCAACTCATCACCGAGCGAATCCGGATCCGTGATCCCGCCGAGGTCGTTGCCCCCGCTGTCTCCCGAGCCACAATCATCTCCGGCACCGGCAACCATCGCCATTTCCTGCAAAGTCAGTTCTCGCATTTCAATCTCCTTATCGTTTGTCAAAGCGCTTCCTGCGCAGACTCAGCTTATGCGGCGCCCCCCAGGCAAACCGCCGTCAAATTTCGCCGGTTTCAGAACATTTGACATATTCCACCATGCCGAATGTCTGTGATCCGCCGCACAGACCAATGTGGTATCGCAGCCCTATTCTCGTGTTTGGTTACTTCGCCAGGCATGAACACGGAAACAACGATGACTAGCAGACTCTTTGCGGCACTTGCTGCCGCCACAATTCTTTTTACGGCTCCTGTCGCGCACGCCGACTTCGGCGTTGGCGTCAAGGCCGGCACGCTGGGCCTGGGCCTCGAGGGCCGCTGGGCTCCGCTCCCATGGCTGGACCTGCGTGCAGGCGCAAATCGTTACGACTATGATCACACGGGCAGCCAGGCGGGTGTCGAGTACGATGGTGAACTTGGTCTCGACAGCTACTTCCTGACCGGCAACCTGCGCATGCCACTGAGCCCGTTCCGATTTACGGTAGGCGCATTCTCGAATGGCAATGAGTTGCGGCTGACCAGTGCAGACACCGGCGGCGCCAATTTCGATATTGGCGGCTCGTCGTTCAGCGCTGAGGAAGTTGGGACCCTGAACAGCAGGACTTCATTTGAGAAGACGGCCCCCTACGTCGGCGTTGGATTCGATTTCGAAATCTTCGGCAAGGTCGGCCTCAATCTGGACTTTGGCGTCCTGTGGCAGGGTGACCCGCAGGTCGAGTTGTACGCCGACGGCACGGCAGCCAGTCTGCAGATCTTCCAGGACGCACTGGAAAATGAGCGGCAGCAGCTTGAAGACGACATGAGCGACTACAAGGCATGGCCGGTCCTGTCGCTCTCCTTCGTCTACAACTTCTGATCAGCCAAACCTGTCGAGCCAGCCGGACAACGCGATTCCGGCTCGCAGGTAACGGGTTCGCCAGCGCGGCATCGGGAAACGAGCGCCGCGACCCAGCAACATATCGGGCAGTCCTTCGGGACTGCCTGTTGCTATCCAGTCGGCAAGCTTCTTGCCTGTCCAGCTTGCATTATTGACGCCGTTGCCGTGATACCCGAAACCAAAAAACACGCTCGGATCATCTTCGAGCTGCCCTATGGCCGGACACAGTTTCCTCGTAAAACAGATGAGTCCATGCCAGCGATAGTCTATTTCCGCGTTCGACCATTCGGGCCAGATGTGCCGAAGCATCGCCGCGAGATTCGCATAGGTCTCCTGCTCGCCTTGCTCGTGCCCCACCGTATGCCCGCGACCACCGAACAGAAAGCGCCGATCGGGCAATAGCCGAAAATAATTCATGATCCGGCGCGAGTTGATGGCTGTGTGATCAGTCGTCCAGCGATGCGCCGCAAGTTCGTCGTCTGTCAGCGGGCGGGTGACAATAATCGCGCTGATAACCGGCAGCGTGATATCGGCGAAACGTTCATCGAGATCTTCCTGGATAAATCCATTGCTTGCGTAAAGCACCCGCTTTGCCCTGAGCGTACCGCCAGTGGTCGAGAGCCTGTGAGTGCCATCGTCGTCTTTTTGCCAATTAACAACGCGGCTACGCTCGTGGATCTGGGCACCGCGGCGTAGTGCCGCGGCGGCAAGGCCACGACAATATCGCAACGGATGCAGCCCGAAAGCCGGCCTCGAAACTATCCCGCCATATTGTTCTGAAGAATCGAAAAAACGTTCGCGAAACGCATCGGCAGACAGCAGCTCAACATCCAGACCGAGCTGCCCGGTAAGAATCTCGTGCTCTCGAACCAGTCGTTGCCACGCCTTCGGAGTGTGGGCCGCATCAAGCTCAGCGCTGCCCCAGGCCTGGTATTCGATGTTCTCATCGTCGCCGAGCTGCCGCACGAGTTCGACGGCCTCACGCTGCACCCGATAGAAGTCCTGCACCTGTTCGAGCCCGAACAGGCGAATAGCATCTGAAGCCGCGACACCGGTTCCGCCAGGGCAGCAAAAGCCGCCGTTGCGTCCGGACGCGCCCCAGCCGATATGCCCGGCCTCGAGTACGCGCACATCAACGTGGTAATCGCGTGCGAGATGCAGCGCAGCCGAAAGCCCCGTGTATCCGCCGCCGATGATCGCGACGTCGCAGCTTTCGTCCGACTCCAGCCGGCCTGCCCGCACCTCAAGGTCGCCCGCCGTTGCCTCCCAGTAGCTCTGCTGAGGCGTATCGAACTGGTACAGGTTGTCGTCGTAGAGTCGTCGCATATTTGTCCCGAATCAGGCCTTGGCCCTGAGCGAGCGCCCCGGCAGCAGCGGATCGCGTCTCACGACGAGCAGCCCCACGCAAATCAGGATAAGGAAAGGTACCGGCACCAGCATCAACACCGACCAGCCGAAGAAATGCATGATCGTGCCCGCAAGCATTGATGCCGTCGCCGATGAACCGAACACGAGGAAATCATTGGTTGCCTGAGCGGTGAAGCGTTCCTCCGGCGCATAGGTGTATGTCAGCATTGTGGTCGCTCCCACGTACAGGAAGTTCCAGCCTACGCCAAGCAGAACCAGTGCCCACCAGTAATGCAGGACTGTATGCCCCTGCAGCCCGACGATCGACGTTGCGAGCAGTGCGATTGCGCCCGCGAACATCAGCCGTGTCACGCCGATACGCTCGATGATGAAGCCTGCAAATAACGAAGGCGCGTACATGCCGAACACGTGCGCCTGGATTACCCTGGCTGTCTGCTCCAGTGAGTAGCCGTCATTGATGTGCATGCTGAGCGGGGTCGCCGTCATGACCAGCGCCATAAGGCCGTAGCCAACTGCTCCGCCCATTACCGCGACAACGAACAATGGCTGTCGTGCAACCTTTCCGATTGGTCGTCGCTCGAGATTTCCTGCCCCCGCAAACGCGTGATCAGACGGCCGCATTGACAACATCAGCAGCGCCTGGACGACAAACAAGACTGCCAACGCAGCCATCGTGCCGCCGTACTGCACTCCGTCGATCCAGAACTGTCCGCGCATCGTCAGCTCCGGACCCACCACAGCCCCACCGAGAGAACCGATGAGTACCAGCGACACAGCCCGCGGCACATAGCGCTCCTCGACATTCTCAGCTGCAGCAAATCGGTACTGCTGCGTGAACGCCATATTGATGCCATACATCGCGGCGGCCAGGACGAACAACCAGTAGCTCTGCTGCGACAACGCAAAGACCGCGATGACCGTGGCGACAGCTGCCGAGCAGGACGACAGAGCGAAGCCATGACGACGACCGATTCGCCGCATCAGCATTGCAGCCGGAATAGTCGTTACTGCCAGCGCCACAATGGTCAGCGATACCGGTAGTGTCGCGATTGACTGATCTGGCGCAAGATCGGCGCCGATGATGCCACTCAGAGTAACCACCACGATCGAGCCGGTGGCCGAGATCAACTGGCACAGAACCAGGATGACGAGATTGCGAACTTGCATTCAGCCCACCGATAGGGACACTGGCTGGGCATTCTCACATATCAGTGCCAGCGTGGACACACTCGACATCAACAACGAAATCCGCATCCCGATGACCGAAATCTCGATCACGGCCGTGCGCGCCCAGGGTTCCGGCGGGCAAAACGTCAACAAAGTGGCGACCGCGATCCATCTGCGTTTCGACAGTCAGGCATCGACCGTACTTCCCGACGAACTCAAGACTAAGATCCTGCAGTCAGCCGACCAGCGCATTAACAGCGACGGGGTCATCGTCATCAAGTCGCAGGACACCCGAAGCCAGACCCGTAATCGCGCAGCAGCGCTGCAGCGACTGGTCGACCTGTTGAGGCCGATGCTGATCAAACCCAAGCCGCGTCTTCCTACCCGACCAAGCAAGGCGACCGTGCGCAAACGACTGGACGACAAGAGTCGCCGCGGAGCGTTAAAGCAGAACAGGAAGAAGCCGCCGGACAGTTAGTCGCCGGGCTGCGGGCAGGACACGAGGCCATTCTCGAACGTGCAATCGCGTTCCCGCCAGTAGTCGACGTGGTTCAGACGTTCCATTAGCGGCAGAAATTCAGGGTGCAGCCTCAGGGCCGCGAGCTCCGGTACGAACAGCAGGTCCATCTCGAAGATCTCGCCGGGAAGTTCGAGCAGCTTCGCTACATTCATTGCGCCATCGACATCGCCCAGCAACGCACGAACCGTCAACTCAATCTGTGGCGCGAGCTGTCTCGCTGCCGAAGCATCATTGATCGCTGCAAGCGCCTGCGGAACCTGCTGTGGATCCGCCAGTGCCGCGAATACAGGCGGAATCCAGGCATCGCTGGCACCAGCCATGCGCATGCCCGCCGCCGTCAGGTTGCGCGCCTGCTCCAGCTTGCCTTCGCGAGCCAACAGGAAAGCGTAACCGAGCAGATGAGTCGCGCCGCTCGCACCTAGCGTATTCGACCGTTCGAAATAGCGATGCGCATTCGCCGAATCTTCTGTCCAGGTATAAGCGATCGCTACGCGGCTGTTGATGACCGCTGAACTCGGGTCGATTTCGACCGCGCGCTTGGCGAGCTCCAGCGCATCGTCCAGGCGACCGACACTCGCCAGCATTCGCGAATACCAGTTGAATGCATTTGAATCCACGATCGGAGCGTTTACTGCCCGCTCATAAGCGACCTCCGCCTCCGACCAGCGCTTCTCGCGATGATAGATGTAACCGAACACAGCGCCGGCCTGGTCGGTTATCGCAGGATCCGCAGCAATTCCGTCCTCAATAGTTGCCACGGCCATGCCGTTGTATTCATCGAGTGGCATCTTGCGGTAGTCGACCATCAGAGCGTACGCGGTCGCCAGGCCCAGGTAGGCCGGCCCGTATGTGTCGTCAAGCTCTATGGACTCCTGGAACAGTCGAATCGATTCTTCGAGCTGCAGCGGCTCACCGCGACGGTCGAGTGCCACGATTCCGCGTATGTAACTGTCGTACGCTTCGCTGTCTGCCGGACGACTCTTGAGCAGGGTCTGTGACACCACACCGCCCAGGTGCTCCTGCACCCGTCCCGCGAGTTGCTCCTGCAGGTCGTAGTAGTTGTCGACGTGATCGGTGACCTCGCCGATATAGACAACCTTGCCGTCCCTGGATATTTCGTAGTTAACGATCAGCTGTTCGCCATTGCGACGCACGAATCCTGCAAGCACGCTCTCCGCCGCATCGGGTTCGGGATCCGTACCTTCGCGAATCCGTATTACGGTGAGATCCTGGATCGGATGCAACGCCTGCACCAGGTCGATCTGAAATCCGGCAACACGGAAATCGTCTGCGTCATTTCCGGTCTGGTTCTCAAACGGCATGATCGCGATTGAGCCGACCGGCGCGGACTTGAGCAACATCCAGACTATGATGCCGACGAAGCCAACTGCCAGTACGCCGGCAACAGCGCGCCAGGCGCGGATACTCGGACCTTGTTCGGGGACGTCAGCTGATTCCTCTTCGCTTTCCGACGGCACCAGCAGTTCGACCGGCTGCATCAGCCGGTATCCGCGGCGCTGCAGTGTTTCTACGAAACGCGGCGCCCGACTGTCGTCGCCCAATGCTCTGCGCAACTGGGTGATCGCCCGTGCGATGGCGTCGTCGCCGACGATACGACCACCCCAGGCATCTTCAATCAGCTCGTCTTTGGTAACCAGTTCGCCATCGCGGGCCGCCAGCACAAGCAGGACTCGCCAGACCAGCGGCTCCGGCCGGACTTCCTCGTCTCCCTGCGTTAATGCTCCACGGCGCGGCTGGATTTCCCACTCTCCCAGTCGGAACCCGCCGTCGAGTTGTTCTTTTGTCAGCATGCTATCCGCTCTCCCCCGGATGGCTGGACACATTTGGGCGCCTCTTCTCACAGACTTTAAACGCAATTAACCGCTTGATCAGTCTATTTTACCATGTTACCTTGGTAACCCCTTGAGCGGAGCACTCCTATGGCCGGACCTGTTGTAAAGCGCACCCAGACGGGCGTGCGCATCGAATCCTCACTCCTGAAGGTACTGAAGGGGGTCGCCGAGTATGCGGAGATTTCTTTGGGCGACCTGCTGGAGGGCATCGTATTGCATGCTTTTGAGGGCAAAGCGCCGTTTTCGGCTGAGACCCGCAAGGTCATCGAGCAGCTGAAAACGGTATATGGCTGTGAACTGACAGCCGAAGACAGTCACAAGATGATTGAGAGAGACTGATGAACAAACTGACTATCGAGACATTCGAACAGGCGAACATCGATCCCGAAGCGTTCGACCACGAAGCACACATTTACGTCGGCTGGCTGTACGTCAACGAGTACGAACTTGCAGACGCCATATCGCGCTTTGACGGAGCGCTGAAGAGACTGGTGCAGAAACTCGGGGCGGTCGACAAGTACCACGCGACCCTGACCTG
Source organism: Woeseiaceae bacterium (assembly GCA_965224725.1). GTDB lineage: Bacteria > Pseudomonadota > Gammaproteobacteria > Steroidobacterales > Woeseiaceae > UBA1847. The sequence continues at coordinate 825,195 of CBDCZZ010000002.1, read as the reverse complement.
GTTCTACCTGCTGCTGATCAATGAACGCAACCACCAAGGCCAGTCATGGGATGAATTCAAGCGCGACAACCCGGACCTGTTTGACAGCAAATCAACGCTGTCCCGCTACTACAGCGAAGACCTGCTGTTTTCGGACGGCGCTCGCCGCCGCTTCGTGCTGCCGGATCGACAGGCTGCCTAGAACAGCCCTTCGATCTCGCCTTCGTCGTTGACCCGGATAGCGTTAGCGGCAGGCACCCGCGGCAGTCCCGGCATCGTCATGATTGCGCCACAGATGACGACGACAAATTCGGCGCCGGCCGCGAGGCGAATCTCGCGGATCGGTACAACATGTCCCGATGGCGCGCCAAGCAGGTTCGGGTCCGTTGAGAAGCTGTACTGCGTCTTGGCCATGCAGACCGGGTACTTGCCATACCCTGCTTTCTCAAACTGTTCGAACTGATCACGGACCTTCTTGTCAGCAATGATGTCTTCGGCGCCGTAGATCTCGCGCGCAACAGTCTGCGTCTTTTCCCACAACGACATGTCGTCGCCGTACAGGGTCCGGAACTGCGCCGTACCGGCATCACACAGGGCTGCGACATGCTCAGCCATTTCCGTCGTGCCGGCGCCGCCATCTGCCCAGTGCGTGCACTTGATCGCCTTGACGCCGTACTTGTCACAGAATTCCTCGACCACGGCGACCTCGGCATCGGTATCGGCGGTGAAATGATTGATAGCCACAGCGACCGGTACACCGTACTTGCCGAGATTGCGTATATGGCGTTCGAGGTTCTTGCAGCCATCGCGTAACGCCTCGACATTTTCCTTGCCAAGCTCGTCCTTCGGTACACCGCCCTGCATCTTCAGCGCCTTGATCGTCGCCACCAGCACAACGGCGTCCGGAGCAAGCCCTGCTTTGCGGCATTTGATGTCGAGGAACTTCTCGGCGCCGAGGTCTGCGCCGAAGCCCGCCTCGGTAATCACGTAATCCGACAGCTTCAGCGCTGCCTTGGTCGCCATCACGGAGTTACAACCGTGCGCGATGTTTGCGAACGGGCCGCCATGCATGAGCGCCGGGTTGTTCTCCATCGTCTGCACCAGGTTGGGCTGCAGCGCGTCCTTAAGAAGTGCAGTCATCGCGCCTTCGGCGCCGAGTTCGCGAACGGTTACGGGTTCGTTCTGGCGCGTATAGCCCAGCACAATGTTACCGAGCCGCGTCTCAAGGTCCTTGAGGTCCGTAGCGAGACAGAAAATCGCCATGATCTCGGAGGCAACAGTGATATCGAATCCGGCTTCGCGCACAACCCCATTGTGGTAACCGCCAAGCCCGGACGTGATCGTACGCAGGGCGCGATCATTCATATCGACAACACGTCGCCAGGTAACTCGGCGCGGATCGATATTCAGCTGGTTTTCCCAGTGCATGTGATTATCGATCAGGGCCGACAACAGGTTGTGTGCGGCGCCAATGGCATGAAAGTCACCGGTGAAATGCAGGTTGATGTCCGTCATCGGCACAACCTGGGCGTAGCCGCCACCTGCAGCACCACCCTTCATTCCGAAGCACGGCCCGAGACTCGGCTCGCGCAGACAGATGACAGTCTGCTTGCCAATGCGGTTCATGCCGTCGCCAAGACCGACCGTCGTCGTCGTCTTGCCCTCACCCGCTGGTGTCGGTGACACAGCTGTGACAAGGATCAGCTTGCCGTCTTTCTTGCCATTGTTCGCATTGAGAAATTCAGAGCTGATCTTGGCCTTGTCGTGGCCGTAGGGGATCAATGCATCCGAAGGAATATCCAGCTTCGCCGCAATATCCTGGATCGGCTGCAGCTTCGCTTCCTGTGCAATTTCGATATCGGTTTTCACTGACACGGTGTTACCCCGCACACTCGCAGTTGGAATTGGCGGGCATTCTAGACGAAAGACTTTGCGTCAGGGAGCGTTAATCACGATATGTAACGTTCCGCCGTAGTGCACAACGTACAGTTCTCCATCCTCACCCTGTGCGAAACCGACAATAGATAGCTCGGACTCATCGAGCAGATCAGGGACGACTCCGGGAGCGCTGTCTGCCGGAATTCCGAAAATGCGGCCGGAGACAAAATCCCCGAATACGTACCAGCCGTTAAGGTCAGGCACGGTCGTATTCCGGGCCACGTAGCCGCCCGTCACTGAACGATCACCGTTGCTGTGGTCGTACCAGGTTATCGGGTCCGAGAATCCGTCGGCGCAGCCGGTAGCCGGATCAAAACAGGCAGGCCCCTCACGATCATTCCAGCCGTAATTGCCGCCAACGGCAACGATGTTGACCTCCTCCCACTCGCCCTGACCGACGTCGCCGGCCCACAGCTGGCCAGTGGAACTGTCAAAACTGAATCGCCAGGGATTCCTGAGTCCCCAGGCGAAGATCTCGGGGCAGTCCGCGCTCCCGACTCCCTGGAAGCACTCGACATTGCCCTGGAAAGGATTGCCGCCAGGGATCACGTATGGCGTGCCGAGATCAATGTCGAGCCGCACAATCGTGCCATGGATATTTGTCGTATCCTGACCGTTCTCCCACGGATCACCGGAACCACCGCCATCCCCAAACGCTGCGTAAAGAAGCCCATCGGGCCCAAACGCGATATCGCCACCATTGTGGTTGGTGTCCGGCTGCGGCACGCTCAGTAGAACATCTTCCGTCAGGTTGCTGACCGACAGCCCGCTGTCCAGCGAAGAAAATCTTGACACGTAAGACGTGAGAGGCGAACCGTCGCGGGTGTATGACACGTAGATTTCCGGAACCAGCGGAAAATCCGGGTCAAACGCAACACCCAACAGCCCACCTTCACCGGACGCGTTTACGATTCCACTGATGTCGAGGAATGTCTGCATGGTGTTGGTAGTCGGGTCGTTACTGAAAACCCTGATGAAACCCGCTTTCTCGACAACGAACCAGCGCGACGAATCGCCCGGCGCCTGCAGCATCGCGACGGGCTGGGTAAAAGAGAGTTCGGTGAAGACCCGTTCCGTATCGATTGACGGTATCTCAGGCGTCGGGCCCGGGTCGATGATTACCGGACCGCCGCCTCCACCGCCGCCCCCGCAGGCGCTGAGCGTTGCGAAAACAAAAACAAGAGCGAGACGATTACGGTCCATGACAGCTTTCCCGAAGCGACAGCGCCTAGCTTAGGCCCCACCGGCGTCCCTGTCACGATGTCTCCAGGCAGCGACTCATGTCGAAATTTCACGGAATTTCGACGCGTGTCACGAACGTGTCGATCACATCGACATATACTCCGGACCTGTCGATTTTTTGCGTTTTTTTCGACATGAGGGCCGGATCTGTCGATAGAATCGACATGTTGGGAGAACGTGTCGATTTTTTTGCACTTTATCGACATATCTGGGCGAATTGTCGATTGTATCGACATATCTACAAGGGAATTTCGTAAGTGACTGATTTTATTGCAGAACAGCCGTTCAACAGCCTGCCCTTGCTGCCACCGCCGCTTGAGCAGATTGAAACCAGCGAAATTCTCAAGCGCTGCATCACGGCTCGGGTCGCCCTCGCCGAGCTCAAACAGGCGGCCGAGCTGATCCCGAATTCTGCGGTACTCGTTAACGCCCTGCCCCTGCTGGAGGCCCGTGCCAGCTCCGAAATCGAGAATATTGTCACAACCACCGACAAACTCTTTGAGTATGCCGATATCGCCGAGGACCGCGCGGACGCGGCCACCAAGGAAGCCCTGCGCTACCGGACGGCACTGTACGAAGGTACAAAGATGGTTCAGCGCCGCATGCTGTCGACGGATATGGCCATCCAGATCTGCAGCACGGTCAAGGGCATGGAGCTGGATATTCGCTCCGAGCCCGGCACAACCCTGAAAAGCCGGATGACCGGCGAGGTCATTTATACGCCGCCTGTCGGTCAGAGACAGTTAATAGAACTCCTCGAAAACTGGTCCGAATTCATGCACCGCCACACTGATATCGATCCGCTCGTGCGCATGGCTGTGCAGCACTACCAGTTCGAAGCGATTCACCCGTTTGCGGATGGTAATGGCCGTACCGGACGCATCCTGAACATCCTGTTCCTGGTCGAGCACGGGCTGCTGGACTCGCCGATCCTGTACCTGTCGCGTTACATCATCCAGAACAAGGCGGCGTATTACCGTCTGCTGCAGAAAGTCACCGCCGAGCAGGACTGGAAAAGCTGGATCCATTTCATCCTCGATGGCGTGGAAGAGACCTGCACCTGGACGACCGACAAGATCAAGTCTATTCGTGAGCTCATGGAGCACACGGCCGAGTTCGTCAGCCACCGCCTGCCGAAAGTCTATTCCTGGGAACTTGTCGAACTGCTGTTCAAGCAGCCGTATTGCCGCATCAATAACCTCGTGGACGCCGGTATCGCGAAACGCCAGACCGCATCGGTCTACCTGAAGCAACTCAGCGCGCTTGGCATCCTGCGTGAGGTCAGGTCCGGCCGCGAAACATTGTTCGTACACCCGAAGTACATTGAACTTCTGACCGGAGAGGAGAACGTCTGGGTTTACTACGCGGGTGTCGAAACTGACAATGCCGCAGTAGAATCTCGCGACGCCAATCTGGAGTAACCGCTTGAAGATCAGTGGCCGGCAGCTGTTTCAGCTGTTCAAGTATCTCGTCTACGTCTTGTTGGCGATTAACGTCTATATCTTCTTTGCCGAGGAGCACGCGGCGGCCGCTGTGCAGTTCCCGAACGGCGTGCCGATTGGCGACCTGATTGAGGCCTACGCCGCTACGATCGACACGGCAGCCTGGGTCGTCCTGCTGCTGATGTTCGAGCTCGAGACCTATGTGCTCGAGGACTACCACTACACGCCGGCGGTCACGTGGAGCCTGCAGGGCGTACGATTCTTCTGTTACGTGTTTATCGTGTACGCGTTCTACGGGTACCTGGTCAATGTCGGGTTCGTCTATGACACCTCTGTGCACGCCGGCATCAGCAATCTCTGTGCCGTGGTCGCTGACGGGTGGTCCTATACCGTTGATCTGGACGAATACGAACTGGTCACGGCGGCCAACTGCACGACCTTGACCGAGGCGACCACGTTGCATCAGTTTGGCACTTTGCCGGCCCTGGTGGACGCGGCCGGCCTCCGCGATATCCGAGCTCTTGCCTGGACGGACGTAATCAATGCCGGCACCTGGATCCTGATCGTCATCATCCTTGAGATCGACGTGCGCCTGCAGGAACGCGGCCAGTTCGAGGGCGCAATCCTGTCATTCAGCAACCGGCTCAAGGTCCTGCTCTACGCAATTCTGTTCGTCGCAGCCGTTTTCTGGGGTGTAAAAGGCGATTTTGTGGACTTCTGGGACGCCTTTCTGTGGCTCCTCGCCTTCTTTTTCATCGAATTGAATGTGATCGAATGGCGTGAAGAAGTGAGAGAATCCGCGGCCTCCAGCCCGCATCAGGTTTGATCACAAAATAGTCAGGTAAGGATCACCGCATGGTCAGGCAGTTCTGCGGCTGCCCGGCCATGATTCAGTCTCGCCAAGCACTTAACACGGGACTGAAACAATGACTAACGACGAACAGAAACTGGACCTCGACGCTTCCATGATCCTGCTGGGCCTCGGATATGCCACGAGCCTGCTGGTTGCCATCGGCTGGGTAGCGACGTTTACGATCTGACTCAGGGGCTGATCTCGAGTTGCGGGTTCTCCGCACCCAGCTCGAGCAGCCCTGCGTCTTTAATGCTAAGACCCTGGAGATTGAGGTCGCTGCTCAGGTTCATCAGGTACGGATGCCAGCTATCGTCCGCATCGCGCCGGTAATAGCCGGACACCGACCAGCCATCTCCCTCACGGAATACGTAGACTTTGCCCACCTTGCGATCCGGAGACATCGGATCGACAACCTGCAGCCCGGTTAGCCCGACGCTTTCTTCAAGCAGAACGCGGGACGCAACGACAACATTTTCCTGCAAACGCCTTTCGGACCGACCGCTCGGGTCCGTTATCCACAGATACGCATAAGCGGCGACGGCCAGCCCAACGACGCCCGCGAAAACGGCGCGCCCGATGCGGTGATTCATACTCAATCGATCCCCAGGTATTTATGTGTTTGTAATGACAGCCGCCAGCGCGGGTTTGCGAGGCAGTAGTCGACGGCCCGGCGCGTGTTTTCTTCGCGCTCTGCGTTATCCAGTGGCTGCAGAAAGAAATGCTCGAAATCGAGACCCTCAAATCGCTCAGGCTGCGCCTCGGCCTCTTGCTGAGGGTAAACCAGCTTCAGTTCATCCCCGTTGCGCTGCACCACTTCGGCTGTACCTTTCGGACTGACACAGAGCCAGTCAATGCCTGCCGGCGCGGCGATCGTGCCGTTGCTTTCGACACCGATCTCGAAACCGGCCGCATGCAACGCAACGATTGCCGCATCGTCCAGCTGCAACAGCGGTTCTCCCCCCGTGCAAACAACGTACGGCGTCGCTGCGGTCATGCCGGACGGCCATTGCCTTACGACGGCCTCGGCAAGCTCGGGAGCCGTCCTGAACTTGCCGCCTCCGGGGCCCGCTGTGCCCACGAACTCCGTGTCGCAGAAGCGGCATACAGCGCTGGCCCTGTCGACCTCGCGTCCTGACCAGAGATTGCACCCTGCGAAGCGCAGGAAAACGGCTGGCCGGCCAGTCTGGCCGCCCTCACCTTGCAGCGTGTAATACATTTCGCGAACGCTGTAGGTCATGCGGCTACCAACGGGTCCTCAACGCCCGCCTCGGCAAAGCCTTTGGCGCGCAGTTCACAGGCCGGGCAACTCCCGCAGGGTGGGCGCGCGCCGTTGTAACAGGTATGCGTCAGCGCCATTGCAGGCAGTGCTCCGAGATCCCGCGCAAGCTGCACGGTCTCGCTTTTTGATAAGCGCATGAGCGGCGTGTGTATTTCGATTTCAGCGTTCATGCCGAGGCCAATGGCTTGCTGCAGTGCCCGTATCGTCTCTTCCCGACAGTCAGGGTAGCCACTGTAATCTGTCTGCGCCACTCCGGTAACGAGGTGCGCGATTCCCTGCTGATACGCGAGTGCTGCTGCGAAAGTCAGGAAGATCAGGTTACGTCCCGGCACAAAGGTATTTGGCAAGCCTGATTCCGGATCGACGTCTGTCTCGACGTCGATATCTGCAGTCAACGCATCGCCACCGAGCGCCGCAAAGGTATCGATCGGCAGAACGCGTTGTTCAACTCCGGCAAACTTGGCGACATTCGCAGCGCTTTCGAGCTCCACTCGATGGCGCTGGCCGTAATCGAATGTCACGGCGGACACATTGTCGAGGCCGAATCGATCAATCGCCCAGTAAAGACAGGTGGTCGAGTCCTGTCCGCCCGACAATACGACAAGCGCCTTATTCCCCACGCCAACGCTCCCGCGGGTCTTCGATTTTCAGATCGACGAGGTAGTCCGAAGTCAGCTCGACTGAGACCTCCAGGAGCCGCATGGCCTGCTCGTGGTCGTACAGGTGATGGTCTCCGTCGACAGTTATGGCGTTGCTGTCCTCGAACCAGGCGCCGCTGACCCTGCCAAGGTCCGGCGCAGTCGCAACATAACAGGTCGTTGCCGCACCCTCTTCGACATTCTTGCCGCTAACCGCGGTCAACAAGCCGAATCCCCATTGCATGAATCCGTTCAGGTGACGATCGATTTCGGTGTTGATCACCCCGGGGTGCAGCGCATTGCTGGTAATTCTCGTGCCTCGAAGTTGCTCCGACAACTGCAGCGAGAACAGGGCATTGGCGAGTTTCGAGTGACCGTAAGCTGTGCGGTAGTCATAGTCATCGCCATTAAACGAAAGATTGTCGAACCGGATCCCCTCGGGCGGCGCATCGCGGTACGCGGTGCGGCTCGAAACCATGACAACGCGCCCCTGCTCCGAGTGATACATGCGGGACAAGAGGCGATTCACCAGTACGAAGTGCCCGAGATGGTTAATCGCGAAGTGCTTTTCGATGCCGTTGATCAGCTGCAGGTCGTCTGGTGCGCCGAGGTAGCCCGCATTGCAGATCAACATGTCGATCGGCGCATTGATCGTAAGAATCTGTTCGGCGCAATTGACTACCGAGTTGAGGTCGCCAAGGTCGAGTGCAACCGGGGTCGTTGTACCGATGACACTGCGACAGGCCTTCTCCGCGCGCTCGAGAGACCGGCTCGTACCGACAACCCAAGCGCCGCGTTTCGCGAGCACCCGCATTGTTTCAAGACCGATTCCCGACGTGCAGCCTGTGACCACGGCCAGCTTGCCTGAAAGATCGAGGCCTTCAGTCACCTCTTCGGCCGTCGAATCCTCGTCGAATCTGCTTCTTGCGATACCGGCGGCAGGCTGCTTGTTGGCGCCGCAGCCTGCCAGCGGCGTCAGCGCCAGCGACATCCCCGCCGCCTGCAGAAAACGTCGCCTGTTGTACTGCGAGTCAGTCATCGAAAAGTGCGTCCAGGGCCGCCTGTGCCGCATCGGCTTCAGACTTTCGCGACGGATTGAACGCGTCCGGCGACGGCTTGAACCAGTCGCAGAAATTTGGTCGTTCTTTCTCGGTTACATCTTCGGCGCCGTCTTCACGGCACTGGCGAGTCGCGTGCGGATCCCAGGAGATGCACATCTTGCAGACGTGCAGATCGGCGCTGCATGACGGGCACTGATCGTGCCGCGATAACGGCAACGTAAGTTTGGCGATCGATTCGCCACAGCGATAGCAGGAAAGGTCGGCGGTCACCCCGGTCCCCCTCAGTCAGGGAAACCGGAGTATACCGCCTTGTTCGCTTCGTCAGTCCTGCTGTGAGGGCACGAATTCGTTCATGACAGCATCCTTGAGGATTGCGGGCGGCAACATGCCCTGGTCCAGTACGAAGTCATGGAAGGCCTGCTGATCGAACTTGTCACGCAGTTTGAGTTCGGTCTGCGCTCGCAGCGCCTGCATCTTGTTGTAGCCGAAGTAATACGCAGTCGCCTGTCCCGGCATGCGGTAGGTATAGCGTTCGATCTCGTTCTGCGCCCACGATTCACCGATCGCCATGTCGGACATGATCAGGTCCTTGGCTTCCTCCGGCGTAATCATGCCGAGGTTCAGCATCGGATCAAGGAACATGCGCCCCGCTCGCATCAGGCGGTATTGCAGGCTGATCATCTGGCCCTCAACCGGCAGGTACGGACGCACGATGGCTTCCGCGTACAGTCCCCAGCCTTCAACATTGACGCTGTTAAACGCGAACACCGCGCGTGCAATCGAAACACCCGATTCCACGATGCTTGAAAACTGCATCTCGTGGCCCGGACGGGCCTCGTGCGCTGTCAGGGTCCATGCACCGGCTTCGTAGGTATCGTCGGTTTGCTGCCAGCTGCCATCTTCATTCTGTTTGAGCTGCGGAATTACGAAGAATGGATACTCGCCGGTATTGCCGATCAGGCGCGGTGGCTGCAGGTGTGGAGCCGGCATCGCGGCGGTTTCGGCCTCCGATGCAATGCGAATTCCCGCATCGCGCTCGGGCAGCGAGATCAGCTTCTCACGGACGATGATCTCTTCGATATCGCGAAGTACAGCGTTGTAATGATCGAGTATCTTGTCGCCGTCAATCGGGCCGTCCGCCTTCAGGCGCGCAATCACCTCGCGGTAGTCGTTCGTGTCGTAGCCGAACTTCTTCGCCACGACAGGAGCCAGGGCCTCCATTTCATTGCGAATGTCCATGTAGCCCTTGGTCGCCTGTTCGATCAGCTCATACGGCGATGCGTCCACGCCCCAGTTGCGCAACGCATCTTCATACAACTCCATCGGCAGCCTGTAGTCATCGCGCGCACGTGGCAGGACTTCGGCCCGCACCCACTCACCGTATTCGCGCAGCTGCCCGGCCAGGACTTCGTAACTCTCTTCCCAGCCGGTCAGGTCGGTGCCGGCAAGCAGTTGCTCTACTCCCGTTATCATCGACTCGGCGCGCTCGAGATCCTGCTCTACTTCGCCACGATAAGGACCTACGAGCCCGTCAACGCTGAAACGCTCACTGGTTCGCTCTTTCGCAAGTTCCGTGAGCGGTTTGTAACCTTCGACAAGCCCGGCGTATTTGCGAATTCGCTCAATCGCGCTTGGATACCGAGACCGGTCATTCTGCGGATCAAGAATCCCGCGTACACCAAAAAACACGGTCTGGTTGATATTGAAGTACGGCAGCATCAGTTCGCGATTGAGTTGCGAGCTGCGTATCGAATCACTGGTCGTCGTAATCAGGATACCGAGGTCCTGGCGTACCTTGCTGTCAGTTTCTGCTGCTTCACGCTTTCTGAGCTCGACGAGCAGTGCCTGCATCTTTTCCAGTGATCGTTCGTAGATCCCGGGGCCGAGATCAATGATCTCTTCGTCCAGCCCATCGACGCCCATACTGCCGGCGCCTTCAGGACTCAGTTCCGCAAACAGCTCGAGGACAACCTGGGCGTGTTCATTGCTTTTCGCAACCCAGTCAGCCGCGGCTGCCGGTCGCACGGGCGAAATCAAAAAAACCAGAATCAGGCTGATAGTGAACGGTAGTCGCATGTTAAATTCTCCCTCCTAGGCATGCATTGGAACTTAGATGCCGCAAGCCGCAAAAAGGATTCACGTTTGCTCAGTTATTTTGACGATCTGACGCACAGCCATAAACTGGCGCCCGCCGTATTGGCGGCTGCGCTTAGCGCCTGCGCGACAGAATCCGTCCTGCTTAACAGCGAGCGCATCGAGCGTCGCTTCGGAACCTATGGTATCGACGTCCTCGCCAGCGAGGCCGGGCTGCGGCGTTCCAGTCTCTACAGCCTGGAAGGCGGTGAACGCGTCTGCCGCACCTACGCTGTCGTCCGCTTTATTGACGAGCCGGACACGAGTTTCGGCGCCGAACACGCGAAGGTGCTGGCGGGCAACTCGCTGGGCGAAGTATTCAAGGCCAACGGCTGGAAGATTCACAAACAAACACTGCATATTGGCTCAGTTGCGATCGCTGACAGTAACACCGACATCCTGCAGCGCATGCAGCTTGCGGCGCCACAGACACTTGCGCTGCACATCTACCAGTTGCTGCTTGCCCGCGGCGATCGAATCTTTGAATACGCGACGATCATAGAAGCACATCATCCCGACTACCTCGGCCAGACCGAACTTCTCGACATCTATTCGTATGACGAGTCGGAATCCCTCGGCACAGATGCGGTAGCGAAGCTCGCGGGACTTGTCAGCAACAGCAATTGAGATTTGTTGATCAGCTGTACAAGCACTACACTGCTGCAGCATCTATTGGGGGATATACAGGAGAACGAGCCATGACACGCATGTACCTGCCTACGTTGCTGCTCTTCACCACCGCGCTGCTGCAGCCAGCTTTCGCACAGGATACTGACGCATCTGCGACCGACGCCGATGTCTGGGAGACGATCGAACGGCAATGGTCGGCCGACGAAAATGGCGACCGTGAGTGGACCGATGAGTTACTGGCCGACAACTTCTTCGGCTGGTCCTACGACAACCCTGTACCTCGCAGCAAGGCGTCGACGCGCAACTGGGACCGTTTCGGCGAACAACTCGGGCGTATGATTCAACATGAGCTGTTTCCCTACCGTATTGTCGTCGAAGGCGATATGGCCTTCGCTCACTACTTCTATTCCAGTGCGTTCAAGGATAAGGACGGCAATATCGAGCTCAATAACGGCCGATTCACCGACGTCCTTGTCCGTACCGAAGACGGCTGGAAGTTCATTGCCTGGCACGGCGGCGACTCAGACTAGCGACGATTAAGCGGCGGTTCAGTTACGTCGCACTATCCTGCACCACATAGCGGCAATTGCGGCTCTTGCAGGAGGCAGTATGAACATCGGACGCAAAGTAATCCTTTTTCGAGGTTTACCGGCTATTTTATTGATTTTGCCGGTTTTTTCCTTTGCCCAGACTCCAGTCGACGAAGACGGCAATGTCATCGGCACGAGCCGTGCAACGGCAGAGATCATGCCGCTTGGCGAACCTTTCGACAGCGACGGAATTCCGCATCTGGACGCGCTCGAGCTCGAAAAACTCGTCGGACCGGTCGCACTGTACCCGGACGACCTGCTCGCCATCGTGCTGCCTGCTTCCGCATATCCGCTGCAGATTGCCGCTGCGGCACGCTTTCTCGAGTCGCTCGAAGAAAACCCGAACCTGCAGCCACCCGAGGACTGGGATGATTCGGTTGTTGCACTGATCAACTACCCGGAGATCGTGGAACTGCTGAATAACGATCTCGACTGGACATACCAGTTGGGCGAAGCCGTTGTTTCGCAGCAGGCCGACGTCATTAGCGCCATTGAGTCGTTCCGCGATCGCGCTTACGCCGCCGGTAACCTGAAAAGCGACGACTACCAGACCGTCTCGCGCGCGTCGGGAACAATTGAGATCTCCCCGGCCGAAGACGACGCTATTTACGTCCCCTATTACGAGCCGGAGCGCGTCGTAACCTACCAGGTGCGCCCGGCTTACTATTATTACCCTCGTCCGCGTCCGGTTTACTACTACCCGTACGCGGCGGATCATTACTTCGATCGGGGCTTTTTCTGGGGTGTGACCACCGCGTTTTCGATCGGCTGGGTTACCGACAGCCTGCATGTGCACCATCACAGTTATCGCAGTCATCCCTACTACGGACGCAGCTACTGGAACGACTACTGGTGGTATCGCCGTCCGTCGGTGACGGTCTACAACACGACCTACGTTCGAAACACCAATGTAGTGATCAACCGCAACTACCACGACTACCGCGGTGACCGCTGGCGTGCCCGTGACGACCGCGACACGATGCAGGTACGTAACAAAACCGCAGCCAGGGAACGCACGTCGGAGTTGCGCCATGACCTGCGATCGGCACGGCAGACGCAGCGTGAGCAGGCCAGACCACAGCGTGAGCAGGTCAGACCGCAGCGGCGGACGACTCAGGAAGCGCCCGTTCGCCAGGCAAGAGCTACGCAAGTACGCCGCAGCGAACCACGGGCCCAGGCACGCCGTACAGAGACTCGCCGTAATGAGACTCGCCGCACTGAGACACGCCCGCAACCTAGGCGCTCGGAATCCCGGCCGGAGTCTCGTCGCAGTGAATCAAAGCGCAGTGAGTCAAGGCGCAGCGAGTCTCGCTCGGAGTCGTCGGGAAGCAATCGACGGGAAAAGCGAACTCGGGACCGACGCCACCAGAAGCAATAATTGCTCAGTCGGGATCGTGGTCTTTCGTTTCCTCTGACCCACGGGAAATCTCGCGCAATATCTCCCGCGCGAGATACCCGACTGTCCCGGCCGCAAGAAGCGCAAGCAGCACGCCTGACAAGGCCAGCATTGTATTCACGATTTTCTCCCGTCGCCCGGCTGAACGTCCGACGCCGCTTTCGGCAACCGCCCGGCTTGCCGTAGCGACTCCCTCAATACGAACTCGATCTGCGCATTGAGACTGCTTAACCAGCCCTTAGAAAATCAAAGAGTTATGGTATAATTTCCTTATAAGTCAAGCACTTAGGTTGACCTTTGTTGGTGGCCGTTTTTAACTATTTTGCGCTGTATAGCTACTAGACGCGCTTACAGACGTGCTTAATTTTTGCTTATGAGGAGATTTCGCGATGCCAAAGAAGCTTACCAAATCAATTATTGAGTCGCTGTCCCCGGATTGCGACCCACGCAGTGGTCGCAAAGATGGCCAGATCAAGCCAAGAGAGATCATCGACTCTGGTGGATCAGGACTACTTGTTCGAGCTCAGCCATCCGGAAGAAAATACTTCTACGTGCAGTTCAGACGGCGAGCCTACGTGAAAAAGCGGAAGTCCGGGCAGGAGGTACTTCAGATCAACACTACTCGCCTGCGTCTCGGACGAACCGACCATATCGATCTAAATACCGCTCGCGCCCTTGCGCGAAAGGCTACGAATGCAGCAAAGGACGCTACGTGCGCGGAGTTGATCGGCGAGGACGCAAAACAGTACGTGAAGCAACAACTCTTAGGACTCGACAGGACCCCTGCCGAACTTCGCTCTGACAGCGACCACAAGCACTCATGTCCAAAGATTGAAGATTTCATCAGAGACGAATACGAGCCGTACAAAAAACTCGAGACCAAGTACTGTGGTGATGGTCGAGAAATAAATCGATTGATTCACATACTTCAGGTACTTGGTGATCCCAATAATCTCAATTGCAAGTTCAACTTCCTAAATAAAAAGCTACATCAGATTGATAGCAAGCTGGTCAGGGATTGGCTGACGCGGCGCCTTGGCACTAAATCTGAAAGAACAAAGTCTCCACCTTCGCGCGTAACTGTTCTACGCGAATTGAATATGATGCGAGCGATGTTCAAGTATGCCGTGGAACGTGAGTGGATCGACTCCAATCCGCTCGACGGAATCACTCTCAAAGCGAATTCCAAAAGAAAGATAGACCCACTAACTTCGGAAGAAGAAGATCGACTACTCCATGCCTTAAAAGATCGGGAATCGCACCTGAGAGCGACCGGCAAAGCGGACTTTGACGATGGCGAATTTGCGGACTTCTTGCGGCCGGTTATCTTGGTCGCTATCCATACAGGTATGCGATTTGGAGAAATTGCGTCGTTGACTTGGGAAAACGTCGAAATTCAATCAGGCGATCAGGGGACGCGAAGCAAGATATGGCTGGCAGATACCAAGAATAATGAGGCACATGACATACCACTAAATGAATTCATCACATCAGTATTGAGAACCTGGCGAAGACAATGTCAGATTATCAACCCCCAAGCGCTAGTATTCACCGACAAGAATGGGGAAAGATTAAAAGATATTCGGCGATTCTGGCGCCCTGTATTCATCGAGGCGGGCCTACCTAAAGGCTATCGATTCCACGATCTTCGACACCATTTCGCGAGTAAGTTGGTAATGAGCGGAGTACCATTATTCGCTGTGCAGTCGTTACTAAATCACAGTAGTCCGCAAATGACTCAGCGGTACGCCAAATTCGCTCCTGATTGGATGGATGCGACAGTAGGCAAATTGAGCGAGGAAGCAAAATGGACTCTTTAGCTCATTGGCGAAGACTGGGGCTGGTGTTCGGATCCGACATACCCGATGAGTTGTTGGTTACACACGCCGGTCCAGCCGATCCGGACTCAGCGACGCTGATTCTCCAACTTTGCTACCAGCGCGTATCAGAAGCAGAGCCAACAGCGGCGCGGGACCATCTCCTATCGTTCTTGGAAACATTTGCTTTCTGGCAGGGTCCTGCGAGCCAATTGGATAATGAAATTCTTTCAACCGACGTTTCCAATCTCATAAAGTTTGTTGAAGAACTGCGACCAAACCTTGGGGATTCATTTTCCGACTATCTATCGGCTCGATTCGCACAGCTGGCAAACAAGAATAGTGCTACGCCGATTTCGGCAGCGTTTTTCCTTCGGCTCGAACACAGGGCAGGAAGAAGTACCGAGATAGAACGAAACTATGAAATTGCTGAAAGCGTTGATGCGATTCTTGCAGACCTCAAAGGCGACAGGCTCCGGAAATGTGTGCAACGTTTTCTCAATCACCAATCCAGCAAATTGTTCGCGAGCATAGAGAGACATCTGCGAATTGTCGGACATCTGTCCTTCGACGTTTCGTCCGTCCGCCTCAAGTTGGCCAACAAGATTTGTGAGATCACCGCGTCCAACGGAAAAAACGGCCTGACTGCTGCAGAAATTTACACCGAGTGCATAAAGGCTAGGCAGGAATTGTTAAGGAAGATTCTCGCTGATGATAGGTCGAAGCAGATACCGGACACCGAGAGAACAGCACTAAAGGACCAGATCCAATGCTTGAACAGCTATGGTGCAGCACTCCCGGGGAAGGGAGCCAATGGCGTTGGAGTAACGGGAATCTACAGCGTCTACAATAGATACAAGAAAAAGCTGCCCGCCCCGTTTCGGGGGTCTTATGCTCATTACAGCGGTAGTGAAGTTGACGAACTGATATCAAATCACACCGAGTCGTAATAGCTCGATAAAATGCGCTGCGCGGGCCCATCAAAGCATTGAATGCTATGGACAATAAGATGAAATTTAAGACGCTCTCGCTAGCTGCAAAGATCGGTGTGATAGTCACCGCAATTTGGATCATCTACATTGTCGCCGAAGTTGTAGTCAATTTTGACGGATACAAGACCCTCAGATTAAACGAGCTTGGCGACTTCTTAGCAGGTGCCGGTGGACCGATCGCTCTTATGTGGTTGGTAATCGGCTACTTCCAACAATCCGCAGCGCTACGACTGCAACAAACTGAATTAGGTAATCAGGTTGCGGAAACAAAGAAGTTAGTCGAGCAAGCAGCCCTACAAACTGGCCTAATGTCCGATGAACTCAATTACATAAAGACTCAACGACATCAAGAAGCCCAGCCTCGGTTTACTATGCGACATGCGTCGTCAAATAGTGGCCGCATGCAATGTCGATTGAAAAATCACGGCGCGACTGTATCGGATGTCGTTATTGACGGTGAGAAAGTTGTGAACGGACCGAATCAGTTTCCGATATGGGAGAGCGGCAAGGAAGGAAATATTGCGTTCGAAAAAGGCCCAATCGCCGGTACAGAGTTAATCTTCTTCTTTGACGACGCTCAAGGAGAGAGCCAGCGGCTGACTTACGTAATTTCGGCGGCCTATACGCTCAATTCGGAATTCGCGGATCCAGAATAAGCTCTATCGCGCTGTTTCAGCGTTTGAGCATCGACTACGCATATTGTATGCGCTGCATCTCAATCAGTTTCAATTGCGACGTCAGCGAGTTATTAGTGTCCAATAGTCATTTGCGGTATTCGAAAGCATAAGAATAAGCACCAAACCTAATCCTTATCTAATCTGGGAGCAGCTTGCTGAATCATACTAGAGCGCTGTCGATGTACAGGATCAGCCTGGACGCACGAAATGAGGCTCACTAGTACGTGCTTGCACATCTATCGCAATTCGGGGCAGGAGGACGAATTGGAGACACCGATCTTTGCCGTGTATAGGCATCTAGCTAGTCGTCTTCGCCCTCTCCCTCTCTGATCTGTAAGTCTCGATATAACTGCGCGAGTCTGTTTTCGCGTTTCTGCAGCTCTTTTTGAATCTTCGCAAAATCCTCACCAAACCGAACCGAGGGAATAGATAGATGCGCGTAAGGATTTGCTAGCGCTTCAGATATCTGCGCATATTTGTCCATGGCCTGTCTATAACGCGACGCTACTTGGAGCGGCGATATCCTTTCGATCTCTTCTGCTTCCGACTCTTTCTCTGCCTTCGTAACTCGAACCTCAAGCTCATCCAGCGCCTCTGACAACTTCTGCGTATAGGTCAAAGGCTTCATTCCAACGCGCTCTCGAAATTCCTTCTTTAGTTGATCATTCAGGAAGAACTCTTTGTTGTACTCAGTTCCATAGTCTGAATCTCGCGACACAATTATTATTCTGCCGGACAACTTCTGTGCGCAGTGAATTACCCATTCCCAGTTGAATGCGTCCCCCATCGAGGTGTCACCGCGTTTTCTAGGAGGATATCCGAGTTGATATCGCCTCCTAGCCAATCGCTTAACTGCATTTTTCTCCTGTTTCATATCTCTAGTTAGAACATGTTCCGATTCACTTCGGAAAAGCTTTTCTAGGACATTGAATACACGATCACTTTTTGGCGACCTCAACAGTTTAAGAAGATTGTTCTTGAGCTTTGTTTTCGTCTTCCCTAGGTCGACCCTCGTAGACTTTAAGGAAGCGCTTAATTGAGTATCTGCCAAAACAGCAGGCAGGCTGGCGCTAAGACTAAGATCAGCTTGATTAACGATTCGGGCGATTTCAGATTGGCGATTCTTCAGAAACTCCATCTCCACCTGATACGTACAGATTATCCGGTCGCTAACCTGCTCTAGCTTCTCCAGCATGGCGAGTGTTGCTTCGCTACCTCTGTAGAAGTCCAAAAAGATATTGGTATCTATGAACGCGTACGCCTGTATCTTTTTCTTAGTTTTCTTCTTCGCGCTCTTTTTCTTCGCCTTTGGTGCAGCGGCCATTCGCGAATACCTCCCTATTCACTAACGCCGTATTGTATCCGGCCCTCTTATCCCTCTTCAGAAGGCCGCTCAGCTATTCTCTCAAGATAATTTAGGAGTTTCGCGTAATCGGGGGGCTTATCTGCATATTCTTTTACGCCTTCCCCTTTCCACATTAAGAACTCCCTAATGTCGCGCGGTACATCAGCGATTTCTAATCTGTGCTCGAAAGTCCAACGCATTACCGAAATTCCAAGCGCGTGGCCATCTTTCGTGGACAAACCAGACCTTTTCCATGCCTTAGAGAACGGTTTATACATAGATAGGCGACCGCCTTCCTGACCCGGAAAAACGAAACGGTCGTGTTTTCCGCGCTGACCATCAATCACAGCAGAAGCCACAGAGTTGAGTAGGATCGTTCTTCGATACTTAGAATTATCGTAATCCTCGGGAACGACAATCATGGACACGCCCATACTGGAAATATCGGTTACCCAAGTCCACTCCATGTCATTCATCAGTCCACGCGGGGCGCCTGTATTAGCGGCAAATAGGACTACCGGCTTAATACTTTCCGGCAACTCTTTCATCAGTCGTTCTTGCTCATCCCATGTGAGAAAGTAATGTTTGCGCTTCGTCGGGCGGGCAACGCGCGATATTTGAGGAACATGCGTTATCCAGCCCAGCTTTTTGGCGTACTTCAAAACTCTGGTTAGCACATGTACTTCTTTTTGGATCGTTGCAGGCATTGCCGGTTTAGGCTGCGTTTTGCCTTCCGGTACCTCAATAGTTCCTTCTCGACGTTGCTCAAGATATGGCTTTAACGCCTCGTCGTTGATTTCGTCCAAACGACGGTCACCAATAAAATGAGTCGGCCACGTTAACGCATAAAAATCACGCTCAGGAATACCAGAGCGAATAAATTTCTCTGCCGCCTCGCTAAAGGTGTGTTCGGAGTATTCCTCGCCAGAACTTTTGTCCTGGACTTTCTTCGTTGCTGTCTCAACTGCATCGTGCCAAGCGTCCCAACATCGATTGAGTTGGTTCTCCAGCTTTGTCCTTGAAATACTCTTGGGCAAATCACGATTGATCCAACCGAGCATTTTCAACATGTCTTTCTTATTAGTAGCGCGAACTGCTTGGAACTTATCCAAAGGCGATATCAAATCACTCTTTGGCAGATCGATAAGTACAGGCACGACTTCCCTTCTCCGCCCATCCTTAAATCCACCAAACAAAGCGCCAGCCTCCCACAGCAGCCACGGCGACCTTTGATTTCGTTTCGTAACGAATAGGATTCCGTAACCAGCATTTTCCAGTTCATTGTCTATTTCTTCGAACCAAATAGATCCCGATGGGATGTCCTCGTCCGACATCCACGGATCGGCTAACTGAAGAACATCTTCAATCCAGTCCTTAAACTCAGTAGCCACCGAGCGACTCAATGGGCCTGACCAACTGATAAAGATATTCATCTGCTCATGGTACTCCTAGCAGACATCTGAATCACTGTCCTAACTGCGCCCAGATCGCAAAATCAGGCACCTATAGGTCAAACTTCGTCAAAAGTAACCTCTTGGAATTGGCTTTGCTCCTTGATGTGCGCACTTTACGTGCGTCGTATGTATGCAGAACTTGGGTTAGAAGTCAGCGAGATAAGCGGACTTTGCGGCGAGCTGAGACTAACGGAAGCACATGGTTAAGCACCGCCATGTGTAGAAAAAGAGCTTTTTCGCTGATTTTGCATCCCGGAAGCTCGGAAACCGGGATGTTGGGAGGCCTTCCGGCTAATTTACGCAGCCACAGCGCTGGATTTGTCCCACCTGCTGATTTCTACCCCCTGCTGCCTCAACGTAGCTGCAACGCTTGCAAGCGCGGAACGGGTCTCTCGGCTAGCTAGGCGCAGATCGGCAAGCTTCTTAGTCTCTTCGGGAAACTGTGCGGCGCACCGTTGCTGATCGATCCGCTCGATCAAGTCCGACGTTATGAATCGAAACTTCACGGGCGCGAAGCGAACCGCTTCCATGGTTTGCTCGTCGCCTGTTTCGATTGCCGATAGAACAAATCCCTCAGCTTCTGCCGGATCAAGAGAATTGATGTGCCGTCGGATCTCCACCTGCTCGATTGCGTACGCTAGATCGTCGCGCGGGTGCCTTTTCGGCTTAATCGTTTCGGCAATGCGGTCGGCTTGCTCGTTGTAACCAGCGATTGTTGCCTTCAGTCCTTCCAGTTCGCCTTCTACGTTTCTGACCAGATCGCGAAGAGCTTCGAGTTTTCCGTCTAGGGTTAACGTCTTGCTGTCGCGAATTTCGTCGATTTTCTTGAATGCCTGTTTGTGAATGACACCCAACTGGTCGCAGTTGCCCAGGACACCGCGTGCGATCGGTTCTCCGTGGTACAAGTCGGGTTTCATGATGTGTCCGAACTGAAAAACGTATTGTGATTTCATTTCTTCGTCTCCACTTGCTCTTTGGCAATATCACTTGCGATTGCTTTCGCTTCTGACCGCCAAAAAAAATTATAGGTACGCTAGATCACCTCCTGATTCGATTATTTGTTCTTCAGTTCTTCGATCGTTGTAATAGCCTCTCACCTCGCCGGTTTCGGTATTTCGCACAGCGGTAATGAAGTCATCGTGGTGTAACTCAATCCACTCTGGATCGTTTTCGTAATCGACTACGGGGTCGTAATCGACAACATCTAGCCTTGCTGCCCAATTGAATTCACGATCTTCCAAAGCCTCGATACGTTTCCGAATATCACGTCGCATGCTGCCTCCTTCGCTTCTTGCCACGGAGTGGCAATTTCTCGCGTTCTGGTTCAGAAACTTCCCAAGGATTCTTACCGTCGATCTTCTCCAGTGCGCGCAGACGCGCATCCAGTTCGGTCAACTCGATCAATCGCCCGTGAGCGTACAAGGCCATTAGAAGCTCTCTCAGGACGTCTGGTGTTACATCGCCTGACAGGGCTGCATCGATGATCTTCTTTCCCTGCTCTGCAACATCGTCGTCGGTTGACGCATCGATCTGAACCGGAGCCATCTGTGCTCGCAAACGCGGCCACAACCTATCGGCAACAACCTTTAACGCTGTTGGATCACCCTTCATTGCCGATTCGAGTGTTTTTTCTTGGAGTGCCAGATTACCTTCGACGAAGACTGGAACACTAGACTTCTTGTTCTTGGTTCCCGGCTTCTTCCCTGCAGGATTACCCGATTGACCCTTCTTCCACGGCATTGCTTATTCCTTTGCAATTTTCAATTCGTCCAAACGCTCATGCCGATCTGGATCAAAGTCGTTCTCATTGATCACCATCTCAGCATCGTTATCGAGCGATCGGACATGAATGGTCGGGCAAGATCTCTGACCATGTACCCTAGTATTTGGCAGAACTCTTGGTTGGTCGCTTGGAGCGTCCTCTATCGGTTCGACTTTCTGCGATCCGTAAATTCTCTGCTTGACGGGTTCGGGTTGGTTTCCAGTTACTTTATGCATTTCTTACTCCTTCGTTGGTTGCTTGCGATGTAGTAATGCAGCAGATGTAGTGATTTCAGATATCTTTTCTATTTCGCTCTCTATAGGAGAAACATAAAAATCACTACATTCACTACATAACTACATTTCCTAAGTTTTAAATTCGATGTCATTCCAGCCTTCGCCTGCAGACCTTCTCTTTGATGTAAACCCACGCTTTTCCATTGCCTCGTTAAATTCGGCTCGCTTAACTGCCGTCTCACCAGACTCTTTGCACCATTCGACATAGTCGCCGTGGAGTGCAGTTCTGATCACGTATGAGCCCGACTTCTTTCGGATACGGTCCTTCAGATAATGGTGCAGAATGTCCTGGCTGAGTTGGTATGACTTCGTCGCGCGGCGAACCTCACTCGGCGAACGCAACCCCTTCTTCTGCCATTGGAGACATCCTTTAATCGCCCAATTCAAGATTCCGGGAAATTCCTTCCTTAGCTTCTCGGCAAGCGCCTTGTCCTGATCCTTATCCTTGATCGTGACGTTGAATGGGATCTCACGGATACGCCTCCAAATGCCGTGGTCGGTGTCACGTATAGATGGCCTGTGGTTTGCGCGAATAAAGATTTTCATGCACGGCCGAAAGTCGAAGTACTCTTTCTGGAGGAATCGCGCCGTGACTGTATCTCCGCCCGTCAAGTCCTTAACTAGAGATTCATTTAGGCGCGCCCCTGCCTGCGTTTCCCCAACAGTAACGAGCCGAACCCCGCATAGCTTTGCAATATCGTTTGGGATGGCACCCCTGCGCGGCATCAGAGTTTCAATACTCGCCACTCCGGAATAGTCGCCGAACATGTCGTGAAGAGTTTCTAGAAGCAGCGACTTACCGTTCGAACCATTGCCATGCAGAATCATCAAACACTGTTCACGTGTAAGACCAGTTAATGAGTAACCGGCTGCGCGCTGCATATATGCGATGAGGCTTTTGGAATCTGCAAAGATTGTGTTTAAAACTTTTCTGAATAGTGGACACTTGGCGTCCGCGTCGTGCTCTGTCGCAGCGACTTTTGTGATGAGATCTTCTCGACGTTGCTTTCGTGCCACGCCAGTACGCAAGTCGATAGTTGCATTCAGACAGTTAAACAATAAAGGGTCCGAATCAAAGTCACTCATCTCCACCCGAATATCCGGACTGGATTTTGCCAGTCCGATTCCCGCATCGATCTGACGTCTGTTTAGGGATTTCGCTCCCCAACCACTTAGCTCCCGTATCTGCGCGCTATGTGACTGCTCTTTCGCCATTTGAAAGATCCAACTCGCTGTCTCTTTTGCCAGTTCTTGTACAAGACCACAGTCATCCTTTTTCCAGCGTCTCCCATCCCAAACGAACCAAACGCCAGCCGCATTGCGGATATTCCGTGCATGCTGCTTAACAAAGAGCGAAGCGAAAGCGGTATCGGACGGCGGTAAACCATTCGTTAACTCGAATACCGACGTTCCCTTTTCACTCCCAATCCTTTTTGCCTTTTTGAGTCGCCTTCTGACAGCACCTCTACCTTTCTCGCACATCAGATCGTTGAAATCGTTCTTACCTTTTCCCGGATTCTTGAACCCCGGCGAAGCGATCCGAATATCAGCTCCCGGAACACGCTGTATCGCTTCCTGAGCAGCGTCCTCACCGGCTTTGTCCTGATCAATACAAATGATGATCGTGGCGCTAGGGAAGCGCTGGTGCAGATTTGCGACCACTTCCGGGACGTTCCCTGCTGAGTAAGTGCATACGTAGGCATGCTTCTTTTTTAGCGCAACGTAAATAGACTCTGTCGTCGCTTGCCCTTCGGCAACATAAATCTTGGATGATTCCGCCAAGTCGCCATACCAGTCCATTCCTCCTTTCGACTCGGTCCCTTTCGTAAATCGCTTTTCGAACTTGTCGGGCAACCTGCCCTTAGGTGCGGACTTCGATTTTGAAACTATGCCGCCGGAAACACGGATGACTTGCTGAAATCCAACGATCTCGCCGTCGATGTTTCGCACACGCGAAATCAACGTACCGTCATGTGTCTGGCGAAAGTTAAGTCCCTCTATTTGCTTTTTGTAAAGGTAGGTATCGGGTCCAAGCATTGCTGGCTTTGCCCTTTCCCACTGACGTTGAGGACTTCGCCAGCCCCGCTTCGGCAAGATCTCTTTTTTGGATTTGCGATTTCTCGTTGTCGCCTGCCTCCCTGCCTTCAACTCATTACCGGACGAGTCGAATCGCGTGTGACAGCGGTGACAAAAAAGATGATCGCCATAGTCCTCGCAATTCTTGCGACGCGACGCTGACCGACAGATTGGGTCCGGACATTGCAGTCGGCGTTGAGGTCTCGAACGCCCGGCAGAAACATCTATGCTTACGGCTTGGGTATGCGTCGTCATTGAACTCTCCCGCAGGGCTCATCTACATCGCCGGGGTGAAGCAAGGCGAACTCTGGGATCGAAGCGAGTTCCTCGACCGGACAAACCGTGTAAACGTACCCCGGTTCAAAATCGTCGAGCAGTTTGTTGAACTGGATCGTCTTGCGCCGACGATCGCTGACCAGTAGCCGCCTCTGATTACTCCTTACCCCGCTCACGATGCCTTCCTCAGGCGGTCTGCCGGATTTACGGTGCGGGAATGAATCCAATCCAGCAGGGCTCCAACCCGATATCGAATCGCCGATTTGCCGACTACAACGAATTCGGGGCCTGCCCACGATGGGTTCCGCATCCGCGAGCAACGTAAATATTGGGCGCTGATCCCAAGCAACTCAGCAGCTGCTTGTTCATTAATAAGTTGGTCGCGCGATAGCGCAGCTAAAGGATTAGATGCTGCGAAATCCGCGTGATTTTGATCGCTGCTTGGCATCAGATACTTCTCCTTGTTTTTGAGTGTTGGCAGCCACAAGGATGTATTGATGCCGAATCAATTCAGAGTCGTACTTTTTGCAAAGTTTTTTGCGCAGCGTGCTTATATTTGCGCTTATGCGTTTAGATCAACCTCCTCTCAGTCAATCCTCTAATGACCATTTTCATCTTTCTTATCAGTCGCTTGTAGACGCCCTGCTTTCCGCAAAGATTCGCGCAAAATGTACTCAATCTGCGCATTGAGACTGCGCAGATCGTCTTTCGCCCAGCGCTGCATTGCCGCGAGAGTCTTTGCGTCGATACGCAGCGCAAATGATTTTTTGTCGGCCATCTGCCAGCTGTCAGGTATACAGCGAACCGGTATTCAATACCGGCTGTGCACTTTCGTCTCCGCACAGCACGACCAGCAGATTACTGACCATTGCCGCTTTGCGCTCCTCGTCGAGATTCACAATGTCATTCTCATCAAGCTCGTCGAGAGCGAGGTGCACCATCCCGACCGCTCCGCGCACGATCTGCTTGCGCGCGGCGATAATTGCAGAAGCCTGCTGGCGCCGCAGCATCGCATTGGCAATTTCGGGGGCGTAAGCAAGATGTGTGATCCGAGCCTCGATAACTGTCACACCGGCCTGCGACAGCCGATCCTGGATCTCCTCGACCAATGCCTGCGCGATTTCGACAGGATTACTCCTGAGGGCGATGCCCTCCTCGTCATGCGCTTCGTACGGATACGTCGTACCAAGGTTGCGTAACGCCGACTCACTCTGGATTTCCACGAATCCCGCGTAATCATCCACTTCGAAAAGCGCTTCGGCGGTATCAAACACCTTCCATACGACAACGGCCGCAATCTCGATCGGGCTGCCGTTTGCGTCGTTCACCTTTAGCGTATTGCTTTCAAAGTTGCGGATACGCGTGGACACCGAGACTTTGGAAAATAGCGGATTTGCCCAGCGCAGACCCGGTTCATGGGTTGTGCCCACGTACTTGCCGAACAACTGCAGCACCTTGGCTTCATTCGGATGAACCATGAACAGCCCTGCCCAGCAGATTGCGACAATGACCGAAAGCAGGATTGTGACAATGAGGCCAGCAACCGATTCCACCATTGCCGCTCGCATTACGCCGTAACCGGTGACGAGCTGCGCAATCAGCAGCACAACTATCATTACGTAGCCTGAAACAGCCGATCTATTTACTTCCTGGATCATGATCTTCTCCTCTCAATTAGATATCATTTTGATATCACACATGCGAAAGATCAAGCGGACTTTCGGACTCAACCCAGGTCCTTGAATTAACTGGAACAGATTTACGTTATGTTAAATTTTTTGGAATTCGCACTTCGAAACGCGCGCCTGGCTGGTCCGGATTGGTGAGTTCCAGCCGGCCACCGTGTGCGTTGGCTACGAGATTTGCCAGGTACAGTCCGAGTCCGGTGCCACCGGTATCCCGCGTGCGCGACGGATCGCCGCGGTAGAACGGCTCGCCGATCAATCTTGCCTGCTCCGCCGCCATACCCGGGCCGTCATCGACAACCCGGAAAACGACGTCGCTACCGTCAATGTGTGCCGACAACCGGACGGCACCCTCCTCTTCACTCGCATATCGCAGTGCGTTACTCACGAGATTCTTGATCAGAAGCGCAACCCGCGCCTCATCGGCGTACATGCTCTGGCCACGGGCCGTGACGTCAAGCGTCAATCTAGGCCGTTCTTTCGAGAAGAAATCGGCAACGAGGTCGTCGAGAAAGCCACCAATCTCGAAGTTTGACGGAGACAAGACTTCGTGCCGGGTCGCCAACCGCTCTGCCTCGAGCAGCGAAATGACGATCTTTTCCATCTCGGCAATCTCGTCCCGCAATGTAGCCTGATCTTTTTCGTTCTCGATGAATTCCAGCGCCAACCGCATCCGCGACATCGGTGTACGCAACTCGTGACTGATGCCCAGCAACAGAGCGCGCTTCGCGTCCAGCATATGCTCAACGTCCCCCGCCAGTTGGTTGATGTCTGCGGCAAGGTCGCCGAGCTGGTCACGACGAATATTACTGATTCGATGTTCGAGGTTGCCTTTGCCTATTTCGGCCGCGCCCCGGCGAATAGCGCGTATCGGTTTGAACAACCAGCTAACCGCGAAATATCCGATTGCCAGGTAGAAAAGTCCCAGCGCGAGAATGATCAACACGAGATCCGGACCGCCCTCGGTATCCGCGATCCGCGGTGAAGCAACAACCACGTCGTAGGCACCGGATTTCATCTTCAGGAAGCGGTGCCGCCCCTCAACCGCGAACTCAAGTCCCTGCAATTCGTCGACCCAGGCGTCCGGTTCGTCGCTGAATTTCGGACTGGCGCCGAAATCAAGATCCGCAAGTGCCGGAAAGGCCGGATCCGACGCCCAATCCATATCCGGTCCGAGGATTCGGATATCAACGGGAACGCTTTCTGTGATTGCGACAGCGCGATCGATTCGCGGTGGCGTGCCGATATCCTCCCGTACGTAGTGAACATGCAGCGACAGGTGACCCGAGATCAGTCCGCGAATCTCGTCGCTGTTGTACACCCATTTCAGCGCCGTAAACGTCCCGTAAACGAACAGGAATGCAAGCGCGATGAAGATCGCCAGCAGCCGGAATGACAGGGAGCGCGCGAGACGCCTAAGCATGAGCCTTTGGCGTTCCCACAAATGAGTAGCCGCGTCCCCAGACGGTCTGGATGAACTTCGGTGGTTTGAGTGAATCGCCTATCTTGCTGCGCAGGCGGCTGATCATGATATCCACCGAGCGTGTAAGAATGGCGGCATCAATGCCTCGCAGTTCGCTGAGGATTTCATCGCGCGAAAGTTTCTTGCCGGGACGGCGGGCAAGAATCAGCAACAGCTCGAACTCCATGGATGTCAGATCAATCGCTGCGCCGTCGACTTCGACGGTGCGCGTGTCTATATCAATCTCCAGCCCTTCGAATTCCAGTCGACCGCCGGGGTTCGCACTCGACTCGCTGCGCCTCAGCAGGGCCTGAACGCGAGCTACGAGTTCGCGCGGCTCAAACGGCTTGCCAATGTAGTCGTCCGCCCCGATTTCGAGCCCGGACACCCGGTCGATAACATCGCCACGCGCCGTCAACATGATGATCGGTACGTTACTTGTCTTACGCACTTCGCGGCAGATTTCGAAACCGTCTTTGCCGGGCAGCATGACGTCCAGCAGCAGCAGGTCCGGGTCCTCACGATTCAACTTGCGAAAACCGTCCTCGGCATCGCCGGCACATACGAGATTTATCCCAAAGCGCTTGAAATACGCCTGCAGAAGCTCGGAGTGCTTGCGGTCATCGTCTATCAGTAACAGTTTTGTCATGCCGCCATCATACTGCCCCGCCGCTCGCGAGTCTCACCCGCGGCCGCCTGCGAAACATTCCGAAACAATCCGATACGAGCCTGAGACCCATTCCAGTCGCGTGATCCGGATCATGCGGGCTGTCTTCCAGAAATCAGGATCATCCCCAATGAAAAAGCTATTAATCGCCAGTCTCGCTGCACTTACGCTTGCGGCATGCGACAACGACGATTTCGAGGTACCGAATTCCGGCGCAACGACGCCTACCGCTAACATTCAGATCTTACACGGGTCACCTGACGCCCCGCCCGTTAACATCGTACTTAACAACGTTACGATTCTCGAAGATGTCGACTACAAAATCGGCTCGGAGTCCCTGGAGCGGTCGGTCGGCACTTACTCACTGGCTGTTGACGGAATCCTTGCCGATGGTACTACCGAAACTGTTATTGGGCCGGCGGACGTTACCCTCGAGGCCGACACGAGTTACACGGTCGTCGCCATTGGCGACGTGGCAGACATAGAGCCGGCAATCATTGCTCAGCCGCGCACGGCTGTAAGCGCAGGTTCAGCACGCGTTACTGTATTGCACGGCGCATCGGCCGCACCGGCCGTAGACGTTTACGTCACGACGCCGGGTGCCGATCTTGCGGCAAGCGCACCGCTGGGCACCTTCTCGTTCCGCGAAACACTCGGGCCGGCTGAAGTTGCGGCTGGTGATTACCAGGTTCGCGTTACGCCGGCTGGCGCGCCCGGCACGGTCGTCTATGACTCGGGCACAATAGCTCTGGCCGATGGCAACGACCTCGTCATCGCTGCACTACCGAACACGACGACCGGAGCATCACCGATCACCCTGGTGGCAATGACGGGCAGCGGTACGCTGGAAATTCCGGACGTTTCGACGACGGCAGTACTGCGCGTTTTCCACACTTCGCCGGACGCGCCGCCTGTCGACCTCATCGTAAATGATGACTTCGCAAATCCCCTGACGGTAGGTCTCGTGTACGGAGACTTCCTCGGCCAGACCGAAGTTCCAGGCGATGATTACAACGTCAAGGTAACAGCGTCAGGAAACCCGAGCGCAATCGTCATCGACGCTGATGTGTCACTCGACGCCGGCGAGGCCTACGATGTCTACGCGGTCGACAATCTGGCAGCTATCGCCCCGCTGGTCCTGAACGACGATCCGCGTCCGGTCGCGCTGTATGCCAAGGTTCGCATCGTGCACTCATCGCCAACGGCACAGGACGTGGACATCTACGTCATGGCTCCGGGCACGGACATCAACACCGTCTCACCGACACTGGCTGACATCCCGTTCGCGGCGAACACTGGCTACATTCCTCTGCCGGCGGGCGACTATGACATTGCCGTTGCCCCTGCAGGCACCAAAACCGCAGCTATCGGGCCGGCGCCCTTCATGTTCGAAGCTGGTGACGTGCTGACCGTAACTGCAATCGACGCACCGGGCGGTGGTCTGCCCCTCGGCGTCATCGTAACGTCCGATTCAATCGCACCTTGATGGTCTTCTCCCCAATTGGCATCTGCGGTTGAATCAATCGGGCCCCGTCATTCGACGGGGCCTTTCTTTATGCCGGCGGGAACCTGCGAGCTGCGAAACCGGTCGAATATCGCCATAATTCGCTCATGACTTCATTTGTCCACGAACTCAAGCGGCGCAACGTACTGCGAGTCGCTGCCGCCTACGCGCTGGTCGCCTGGATTTTCATCGAGGCCGGCTCTGTGTTACTGCCTACTTTCGGCGCGCCCGACTGGTTCTTCGCAACTGTCTACGTTCCGGTAGCAATAGGTGGCTTTATCGTGGCGATGATCATCGCCTGGGTTTTCGAGATCACGCCGGACGGCGTCAAACTCGAACGCGACGTTGACCGAACCACGTACTCACCGCGCAGGAGTCGCGGCGGCAATCGGTGGATTATCGTCTTGCTGGTCATAGCGCTTGGCATCTCCATCACGTTCAACATCACCGGAATGCGTGGCGAAGCGGTGTCGACGGGCGATCAGGTCGCTCACGATTCGATCGCGGTTCTCCCGTTCGAGAATCGCAGCACCGACGAAGAGAACCGTTATTTCGCGGACGGCATCCACGACGACATCCTGAATCGACTGGCGGAGATCGAATCGTTACGTGTCATTTCGCGCACCTCGGTGATTGAGTATCGCGGCACCACCAAGAACGCGCGCGAGATCGCTGAGGAACTCGGCGTTACGACAATTCTGGACGGTGCCGTGCAGCGCGTCGGCGACCAGGTTCGTATCACCGTGCAGCTCATTGACGCCATAAACGACCAGACGCTGTGGAGCGATACATTCGATCGTGAATATACGCTCGAGAACATATTCGCCCTGCAGACTGCGATCTCCTCACAAATCGCAACATCGTTGCAGGCGGCAATGACGAGCGACCAGGAGTCGCGACTCGCCAGCGTGCCAACGACGAGCACAGAGGCGTATGTTGCTTACGTCAAGGGCACTCAAAATCTCGCCGAGCGCAAGTTTGAGACACTCATCGAAGCGCGCAGGCACTTTGAAGAGGCGATCGCGCTCGATCCGACGTATGCCGAGGCACACGCGAAGCTCGCAACGACGATCCTGGTCGGTACGGCAAATCACACATTGATGGTTCCGGGCGAGGCTTACCCGCTCGCCGAATTCCACCTCAAGCGTGCACTGGAGCTCGACCCGGAACTTGCAATTGCGCACGCAGCGCAGGGTTTGCTCGAAATGTCGCGTTGGGAAATCGACCGGATTGGTGACGGCGATCGTCGTGCTGCAGCAGCCTACGAAGAAGCGCTGCGCATTAATTCGAATCTTGCAGATGCCTACATCTGGTACGCGAGCCTGCGTTCCGACAAAGGCGACAATGCAGGTGCAGTGGATCTCCTGACCAAGGCACTGACCATTGACCCGCTGAGTCGCATTCCCTATGTAAATCTGCCGAGTTTTCTCTCGGCGCAGGGCGAAAATGCCGAAGCCACTCGTCTGTTGCTCGAAGCGATGGAGCTGTTTCCTGACTGGGAAACGCCCTACCAGTACATGAGCAATCACATGCTCAGGCTCGGGCGTCTCGATGAAGCCATGGCCTGGGGTCTGAAAGCGCGTTCATTTACGACTGACCCTATGTCTGGCGCCAGCATCATGCCGATCTACCAGGACTTCGGAGATGAAGAGGCAATCCTGACCTTCGTCGAGTCATTTCCCCAGGAGCACCCGCTGTACCCGATGGGCAAGGGCTACTGGCACTACATCATGCGTGACTATGAAGCCGCGATCAGCGAACTCGGCGCTATTCCTGAGGACACCGGCTTTCCGGCGCAGTTTTACAAGCCTCTGCTCGCGGCAGCATCAGTAATGACAGGTAATATGGATGCCGCCTACGGGTACCTGCTGTCCGGCAACCCCGCGCTGATGCCCGACTCCGAAATCACTGTCGACAAGTTCAATCTTAATATCGCTATTTTGCTGGCGTGGGTACAGCAGCAGCGCAACCAGCCCGACGACGCACGGCGCCTGCTGGAGAAAGCGGAACCTCTCGTTCGCTCCATGCCAAGGTTGGGCATGTCGGGCCATGGCATCAAGGACGTACACATCCTGACGCTGAGAGGTCGGCACGATGCGGCACTCGATGCGCTTTCAGATGCCGTGGAAGATGGCTACGTCAGCTCGCAGGCGTTTGATGGCTGGCCATTGATAGATGACCCTATCCTGAACGCACTGCGCCGCGACCCGCGCTTTGAGGCGATCCAGCAGCGTATCGACAATCGTATCGAGATCATGCGCCGTAACGCAGAGATAGCCGAGGAAAGCGGTAACTGGCAGCCTCTGCTGGCGAAAGCAGGATCAACCTGACGATTCGAGTTTAGCGAGTTCCATTTCGACCTTTGCCCTGAAGCGTTCCGCAAGTGGCGCTTCAAGGAGCTGCTGCAGGTTCGCAGCGTCATGTCGCAGAGCATAATAGAAGTGGAACAAGTCGATGATCGTTACGTCGGTTGCGTCGCCTTCTACAAACGTCACGGCGTCACCTGTCCGGATATCGCCGCCGTTCAACACTCGAAAGTAGATTCCAGGACGCTCCGCCTGTCGGAATGCAATACCGATGCCCACATCCTGCATACGCGCACTCAGCTTACCGCACGGGATCCTCGGCGCGGTAGCTTCGAGCACGACCTCCCCGATTAACAGGCGGTCGCCGACGTTCATGTTGGACGGCAGCCCACGTATCGTCAGGTTTTCGCCAAATACTCCGGGACCATAGTTGCCAGGCCGGAAGTCGGACCACCAGTCGTAATCGTCGGAGCTGTACGCATAAATTGCCTGGTCTGCGCCACCATGATGCTCCTGGTCGACGATCACATCATTCTGCACGCCCAGCTCGCCGACCGTGACAGGAGTAGCAGCAGGATACTTGCAGATTCCGGTTGTTATCGACTGCCGGCCGTGATCGATCGTTTGTTCACGACCGATGTTGATGCTCTCCAGGATCATTGATCGAACGCCTTCCGGTGCGGTTGAGGCGATCGATCATATCGCCAGATTCCGAGCCCGCCTAGACTTTGATCTTCCCCATTGCGATGCCAAGCAGCGTCAATGCAATCAGGCCGACCGCCGTGACACCCAGAGCCATACAGATGAAAAACACCGTCATTGGCTTTCTCCCCTTTTTGAAAGCCCCTCCTTGATACGCCGCTCAGCCCGGGTGGCCCATCGGGAAAGATACGTAGGAGCGGCACAAATTGAGGTAGAATGCGTTACTTTTACGTTATTTATGATATACAATGTAACGCATGGCAAAGATATCCACGCTCAATCTGCGTATCGAGCCCGGCCTCAAAGAGGCTGTGCGCGAGGCAGCCGCGCGTGAACACCGCAGTGTCGCGAACATGGTGGAAATGCTGATTCGCCGACACTGCGACGAAACCGGAATCGCTATAGGCACGATCGGCGAACGCGGTGACGCTCTCCCGGAGACTTCAAATGGATGAACGTTTGCTCAGGGCCATGGTTTCGGCCGGCGCCGTCAAGAACATCGACATCGTGGCGAATGGTGCCCGCTTCCACGTCGAAGCCAAAACGCCAAACGGTCCGATTACGGCGGAAACCCGAGCGGGCAAGGTACGAACCTGGGTAACGCTCGACGCGGCCGCGCGTTGGGTGCGTGGACTGGGTGTCGGCGCCGCGAAAGTAAACCTGGCGCACTGGCAGCCCGGCCAGCGCGAACTGTCGGTCTGATCAGTCGGATTCGGCACCTGGCCATGACCCGCCCAGCGGGAACGGCCTGTCATCGGCATTGAAAGTCAGGTAGCGCACGACCTCGTAGACATACGAGGCGATCCCCTGCCCCACATCACGCAGTTCGCGATTAACCTCACCTGTGAACAACACCCACAGGAATCCGAGCAGCACAACAAAAGTACCTACGAGACCGGCAAGGCTGATCAGCACGCATGCAATCAGCATGAACAGGAATCGCGTCCAGGTCTCACGTGACTTCAGGTTTTCTTCCATCGGTCGCGGCGCCTCGTCGTTGCCACCGTCGAGAACATGATCTGCGGGAGGGTTGTCTTCACTCATGATTATGCTCCGTAACACGCCGGGTTCACGTATTGTTACAATCTTCGACCGTTCAAACCAGCTAACGATCCCCAATGACAAAAAAACTGATCACTGCAGCAATGGCTGCAGCCCTGCTTGCCGCCTGCAACAACGCCAGCGAAGAGACCACTGCCGCTCCGGCACCTGACCTCGATGCGCAAGCCAGTCGCATAGCGATGGAAAGCATAATCATCGATACGCATATCGATGTCCCGTACCGCCTCAATGAGAAGCCCGACGATGTTTCCGAGGCTACCGAAAGCGGTGATTTCGACTACCCGCGCGCGGTTGCCGGTGGCCTCAATGTGCCGTTCATGTCTATTTATACGCCGGCCGAGCTCGAGGCCGAGGGTCGTTCAAAGGAAGTTGCTGAATCGCTGATCGACATGGTCGAAGGCATCGTCGAGCAATCACCGGAAAAGTTTGCAATCGCTGTTTCGACCGCTGATGTGCAGGCGCAGTTTGAAGCGGGAATCATGTCTTTGCCGCTCGGCATGGAGAATGGCTCGCCAATCGAGGGCGACCTCGCGAACCTGCAGCACTTCTACGATCGGGGTATTCGTTACATCACGCTGGCGCACGGCCTGTCGAATCATATTTCCGATTCGTCGTACGACGAGAATCGGCAATGGAATGGTTTGAGCGAGTTTGGCCATGACGTAGTGCGGGAGATGAACCGCCTGGGCATCATGATTGATATCAGCCACGTGTCGGATGACGCGTTTTACCAGGTCCTTGAAGAAACGGCGGTTCCGGTTATCGCCACACATTCATCTGCGCGACATTTCACGCCCGGTTTCGAGCGCAACATGAGCGACGAGATGATCGTTGCGCTGGCAGAAAACGGTGGCGTGATCCACATCAACTTTGGATCGTCTTTCATCATCCAGGAGGCCCGCGACTACGGCGATGCGATGCGAGCTGCTGGTCGCGAATGGGTGGCGGCAAATCCGGGCGTCACTCCGGATGAGATTTTCGGCAAATTCCCGGCGATCTACGCAGCGGAGCACGGTCCGTTCCCGTATGCGTCTTTGGATGACGTTCTCGATCACTTCGATCATGTCGTCAAACTGGTCGGGGTTGATTACGTCGGTGTCGGCTCCGATTACGACGGTGTCGGCGACTCGCTGCCTGTCGGGCTCAAGGATGTCTCCACATACCCGAACCTCGTCAAAGGCCTGCTTGAGCGCGGCTACAGCGAAGAAGATATCCGCAAGATTCTAGGCGGCAACACGCTACGCGTGTGGAAAGCTGTCGAGGACTACGCGGCGACAACGTCGAGCAGCACGTAGCGCAACAGGACCTCGTAGCTCGACCTGTCGAGCTTCATGCCGTCGGGCAGCTCGAGAGTATGTATCGGTGAATCGTCGGCGTCACGCATTTCCATGAAATGCTTGGCGCCGTCGCGATACACCTGGTAACGCACATCCCGATGCTCGTCGTACTTGAGCAAAACCTGGCTTTCGGTCCAATCCTGAATTGTCGCTCTGGACATGTCAGTCTCCGTCAAACAAGTCGTCAGGTAGAGAATTGCAACACGCGTGCCAACCAGAGGGTCCAGTTCCGACCCGACAGGTCCGGTTCCAAATTAATATATGGATCAAACATTTACGGGATGGCGGAACCGGACCCAACACTTCGGAACCGGACCTGCCATTTCGGAACCGGACCCTAATTGTCAGTTTGTGACACGGGTGTTGCGGGAATTGCGACAGGTGGTTTACATAAACCTAGAGCGGCCAGAAGGTCAGGATTGCCGGGATTGAGACGGCGATTACGATGATCTCGAGCGGCAGACCCATACGCCAGTAATCGCCGAAGTGATAGCCGCCCGGCCCCATTATCAGCGTGTTGTTCTTGTGGCCGATTGGCGTCAGGAACGCACAAGATGCGGCTACAGCAACACCCATCAGGAACGGGTCCGAGTTCACGCCAAGGCGCGCGGCGATGTCGACGGCAATTGGTGCCGTAATTACAGCGGTCGCGGTGTTATTCATGACATCCGACAAGGTCATAGTGATCAGGATCAGCAATCCAAGCACCACGACCGGAGAGAATCCCGCCGAAAGGTCAACGATGCCGTTTGCTATCAGCGCGGTTCCGCCACTCGTCTGCAGAGCGCTACCGATCGGGATCATCGATCCCAGCAAAACAATCACCGGCCATTCTATGGACGAGTACACATCCCGTAACGGAACGATGTTCGACAGCACGTAGACAGCCGCGACACATCCCAACGCAATTGGCAGGTAAACAAGGCCCGCGCTGGCAACCGCAATCGCCGCCGCGAAAATGCCTACCGCCCACCAGGCCTTGTCGCGCTGGATTACACGCTGCCCTCGATCCGCAAGCGGCAACAACCCGAGGCGCCCTCCTACATCCGCGAGGCGTTCCTCCCCGCCAAGCAACAACAACACGTCACCTGGCTGCAGCGTCAACTTGCGGACGTTGTCACGAAAACGCCTGCCCTGCCGCGAGACCCCGACCAGCGCCACCCTGTAGCGGTAAAGCAGCCGTACCGACATCGCAGAACGTCCGGCCAATCGTGACGCCTCGGTTACGACAACTTCGCTCAACACAAGGTCGTCATCGACAAGCTGCCCGGAGCCCTTGCCAACGTATTCGAGACCGAGATTGCCGAGCGCCTCTTCTAGGCTGTCAGGGCTCGCCTCGACGACAAGAATGTCACCCTCTCGAATTTCCGAGCGGCGAGCGAGCCCCGGCATGCGCTTCCCGCGCCGGGTCAATCCAATGATTTCGACGTCGCTGTTAGCCGCCTTATTGTCGAGATCGCGTACTACCTTGCCAATGACCGCAGATCCAGCAGGAACACGTACCTCCGCGATGTAATCAGCCAGGTCAAACAGATCCTTGCCGGCATCCGCGGACTTGCGTGCCCCCGGCAACAATCGCCAACCGATTAGAGCAACGTAAGCGACGCCGACTATCGCGCACGCGAGCCCAACCGGCGCGAAATCGAACATGCGGTAGGGCTCGCCAGTGACCTCTCCGCGGTACTCGGCAACAACGATATTCGGTGGCGTGCCAATCAGCGTGATCATGCCGCCCAGAATCGATGCAAACGACAATGGCATCAGCGACAAAGACGGGCTCCGCCCCGCCTTCTTCGCAGCCTGCATGTCAATCGGCATCAACATTGCGAGCGCCGCGACATTGTTCATCAGCGCCGACAGTCCCGCTGCCAGCCCGGACATGATGCTGATATGCGACGCGAGCTTGCGCGTGCCTGAAGAAATCAGGCGTGCCAGTATCTCAATCGCCCCGGAGTTCGACAGCCCACGGCTAACGACGAGAACAAGAGCAATAATCACCGTCGCCGGATGACCAAACCCCGAGAACGCCTGATCGGTCGGCACAACGCCGATGAGCAAGGCTACGAGCAGCGCGCCGAACGCGACGAGATCGTAGCGCCAGCGTCCCCAGATCAGGAAGACGAAGACGAACAGGAGCAGCCCGAACAGCAGCCCCTGATCGACCGTCATCGATTAAAGCTCAACTGATGGCAGGAACGGTTTGACGCCGACCGAACGGTACAGGTCCTCCGGGCGATACAAGGTGCTGCCCTTCATGACCAGAATCGAATTGCGAACTGCGCTGATATCTTCGAAAGGATTGCCTTCGATCAGCACAAGGTCCGAGTCCTTGCCGACTTCGATCGAACCCTTGGTGTCATCAACACCGGTGATCGCCGCGGAGTCCAGCGTCGCAATACGCAACACGTCAGCGTTCGAGATGCCCGCTTCTGCATACAGCTCGAGTTCGCGGTGGATAGTGAATGACGCGAGCGCGTCACTGCCCGGCACAATCTGGATGCCGTAATCGTGCAGCGCCTTGATCATCGCAGCCTGCTTCTCCGCCGACTTCAGCCAGCCTTCCTCGTTTCCACGCTTGTTCATCGAAACCTCGTAGAAACCACGTGCGACATTCGGCGGCAGGTGATCGATGATCGGCGCGTAGCTCGGATCCGGCTCGCCGGCCAGGTGACGCAGCGAGGTATCGAAGATCGAAGCGGTCGGGTCAATCGCAACATTGTTTTCCTTCAGCAACGCGAAGAACGACTGCACTTCCTCCGACTCCAGGTCGAGATTGCCGGCCTCGTCGCCATACAGCGTGAAGCGGATCTGCTGGCGCGTGTCTTCACGGTCACCAGCGAGGAAATTCAGGAACACCATGTTGATGTGCTGAATCTCGTCGTAACCGGCGCGCACTGCCTGCTCCGCCGACATGAACGCCGGGATATGCCCGCTCAGGCGCATGCCACGTGCATGCGTGCGCTCTGCGATCGGCGCCACCCAGTCGGGTTCAATTGAGCTGTACAACTTGATCTGGATGTAGCCGTTGTCGGCGTAGAAATCGACGCGATCAAGCGCTTCTTCAAGCGAATTGGCAGCCCAGCCCGAGGCATACGGTCCGGCACGGTCCATAAAACCGGCGCGGAATGTATTCGGGCCAATTACCTCGCCCGAATCATGTTTCGCGGTGAGTTCAAGCGTCTTTTCGTGGACGCCTCCAATGTTCCGAACATTGGTGATTCCACCTGCGATGTTGATGACCCCTGCGGACAACGGGAAATGCGCGTGCATGTCCCACATACCCGGCATCAGGGTCTTGCCGGAGCCATCAATGCGCAGTGCATCACCATCGTCGAGCGCGTCCGCTGACACATCCGTGATTTTCCCACCCTCGACACGAACATGCTGTCCGGCAAGCAACTCGCCGTTCACGACGTCAACTACCGCGACGTTCTCGTAAATCACCGCGCCGTCAGTCGGGTGCGCAAGGTTGCCGGACTGCTTCACGAGTAACTCGCCATCGGCCTCCGACTGCGCAGCGCTTAGCTGATTCAGAATAGAAGCATCCCAGCCCTCGGGGACCATGCCGAGGTAGCCGCTGTTATCGACGGCCGCGACATTCATGTCCGCATCGAACCACACGTAGAAAGGCGTGAAGCCAACTCCGTGCACCGCGTACAGCGTCAGGACCTGCTCGCCGTCGGGCGCATCGACAGTAACGTCACGAACCGCTTCGACTCGCGCACTGCCGTTTGGCCAGAGCGCGATTTCGTTATCAATATTGTTAACGGCAGCC
The DNA here is from genome assembly GCA_965224725.1 of Woeseiaceae bacterium. Taxonomy (GTDB): domain Bacteria; phylum Pseudomonadota; class Gammaproteobacteria; order Steroidobacterales; family Woeseiaceae; genus UBA1847. The sequence continues at coordinate 786,819 of CBDCZZ010000002.1, read as the reverse complement.
CGCACCATTGCGCCGGCCGAGCCCAGGGTCAGGCCGGAGTTTGCGAGGTAGAACGCGGGCTCATCGGCCGTCACGGAACCGCTGTCGCCTGTGGTGCGCCAACTGGCGACACCACCTTCGTAGGTGAATTCCTCGTCAATCACCGACTGGAACGGCGAGATTCCGGAAATCGTCTGCGACACAATGCGGCCCTCATCGTCGAGCTGCAGCTCGGAGTTCACGGTCCACTCACGGTTATTCCAGTGCACAAACGACTCGTTCGTGATCTTGCCGTCGCCGTTCTTCACGATTTTCGTGTTGCCGGCCGGGGTCGTGCCCTGCATGTACCAGTCGTACTTCTGCGTTGAGCCACTCTGCAGCCCCGCCTGCGCTGCAGGCTCGGCGGCGGCCGTCTCTTCAGTGTCAGCCGATTGCTGGCCGCATGCGACCAGGCTCGCGCTGGCGACCAGGGTGAAAGCGAGATTCCTTGCGTAACGTGTCATGGTGCTGGCCTTGTTGTTATTCGGTGGACGCACAAGACTACCCGCTGAAAGTGTCATTGCAAGGCGCGTGTGCCGCCAAAACAGGTAGCATGCCGCTATGGGCTGGATCATCGTCATCGCCGCACTTGTCATTGCCATCATCGGACCGGGCATCTGGGTTAAACATGTGCTCGAAAAATACAGCCAGCCGGAGGACCGCTACCCGGGTACCGGCGCGAGCCTGGCTCGTCATCTGCTCGACAAATACGGGCTGCAGTCCGTCAAGGTTGAGCCGACGGAGATCGGTGACCACTACGACCCGATTGAAAAAGCGGTGCGCCTGACCCCCGACAAGCACGACGGCAAATCCCTCACGGCAATCACGGTCGCCGCCCACGAGGTCGGCCACGCAATCCAGGACCACACCGACTACCCGCCGCTGAAGTGGCGTACGCGTCTTGTGCGTGCAACCAGCGGCATTGAACGCATCGGCGCCGGCATCCTGATCATTTCTCCTTTCCTGAGCGCGATGACCCGTATTCCGGCGCTGGGCCTGCTGACTTTCGGAGCGGGCTTCCTGGTGCTGGGCACTTCGGTGGCGGTGCACGCAATGACACTGCCGACCGAATTTGACGCCAGTTTCAACCGTGCACTGCCGATGCTCGACAAGCACGGCATCCTGAAAAAGCCGGACCGCCCGCATGCCGAAAAACTGCTGCGTGCCGCGGCTCTGACCTACGTTTCGGCGTCGCTCGCGACTTTGCTCAATATCGCCCGCTGGATAGCCATCCTCAGGCGCTGATAAGTTATTGATTTATATAAACTAAGCGCTAATCTCGCCAACCCTGCCCGGAACACCGGTTTTGGGGCTGGTTTAGGGGCCTTGGCGCTGCTATTATCCGCGCCCGAAAGTCGCTCCAGACCGGTTTTGCAGCATCGCACTCGCTGCCCGGACAGCGCTAATGTAGCGGCCAGGAATTTACGTGCACCCACTGCTCGATTGACGGGTTCTCGCTTTAGAAGGCTTTGAGAGCCCTTTGACGTATGGAAAGGAAAGCGGTGGCTGCAAATTATGCAACCAATGAGCTAAAGCTATGAAAGACCTTAGTGTTTATCGAAATATTGGCATTTTTGCCCACGTCGACGCCGGCAAGACAACAACGACCGAGCGTATCCTGAAACTGACGGGCAAGATCCATAAAACCGGCGAAGTCCACGACGGTGAAGCTACCACCGACTTCATGGACCAGGAGCAGGAACGCGGCATTACGATTCAGTCGGCTGCAACGAGCTGCGAATGGGACGGCCATCGCATGAACATCATCGACACCCCGGGACACGTTGACTTCACAATCGAAGTTTACCGCTCCCTGAAGGTACTCGACGGTGGCGTAGGCGTATTCTGTGGATCCGGTGGTGTTGAGCCGCAGTCGGAAACGAACTGGCGTTATGCCAACGATTCCGAAGTTGCACGTGTCATTTTCGTCAACAAGCTGGACCGTATCGGCGCCGACTTCTACCGCGTTGTGAAGCAGGTAGAGGACGTGCTGGCCGCGAACCCGCTCGTCATGGTGCTGCCGATCGGCATCGAAGACGACTTCGTTGGCGTCGTTGACCTGCTGACCGAAAAGTCCTGGATCTGGAGCGACTCGAACGATCCCGAGTCGTACACGATCGGTGACGTACCGGAAGATATGAAGGACGCTGTTGCCGAGTGGCGCGAGAAACTGATCGAGACCGCTGTTGAGCAGGATGACGATCTGCTCGAGGCGTACCTCGAGGGCAATGAGCCGTCGATCGACGATCTCAAGAAGTGCATCCGCAAGGGCACGATCAACCTTGATTTCTTCCCGACCTACTGTGGTTCTGCCTTTAAGAACAAGGGCGTACAAAACGTTCTTAATGCAGTTGTTGACTTCCTGCCGAGCCCGACCGAGGTCAAGCCGCAGCCGGAAATCGACCTTGAGGGTAATGAGACCGGCGGTTTCGCTGTGGTGGATCCGGGCAAGCCGCTGCGCGCGCTTGCGTTCAAGATCATGGACGACCGTTACGGCGCCCTGACCTTCACGCGCATCTACTCGGGTGTCCTGAAAAAAGGCGACAACGTCCTGAACACGTTCACGGGCAAGACGGAGCGCATCGGCCGCATCGTTGAGATGCACGCTGACTCACGCGAGGAGCTCGATTCGGCCCAGGCAGGCGACATCGTTGCCTTGCTCGGCATGAAGAACACGCAGACGGGCCACACGCTCGCCGATCCGAACAACCCGGCAACGCTGGAACCGATGGTGTTCCCGGATCCGGTTATCTCGATCGCAATCTCGCCCAAGGACAAGGCCGGTACCGAGAAGATGGGCATCGCGCTCAACAAGATGGTTCAGGAAGACCCGTCCTTCCAGGTCGCTACCGACGAAGAATCGGGCGAGACGCTGATCAAGGGCATGGGCGAGCTGCACCTCGACATCAAGGTCGACATCCTGAAGCGTACCCACAACGTCGAAGTTGAAATGGGCAAGCCGCAGGTTGCTTACCGCGAAACGATTACGCAGATGATCGAAGACTCCTACACCCATAAGAAACAGTCGGGTGGTTCGGGCCAGTACGGCAAGATCGATTACACGATCGAACCCGCCGAGAAGAACGCTGGCTACGAATTCGAGTCGAAGGTTACCGGCGGCAACGTTCCGCGCGAGTACTGGGGCGCCATTGAGAAGGCTTTCGCTTCCTGCATGGACGAAGGCACGCTCGCCGGCTACCCGCTGCTCGACGTCAAATTCACGCTGCTGGACGGTGCGTTCCACGCCGTCGACTCGTCAGCACTGGCGTTCGAGATCGCGACCAAGGCTGCGTACCGCCAGTCGGTGCCGAAAGCCGGCCCGCAGCTGCTCGAGCCGATCATGAAGGTCGACGTGTTCACGCCGGAAGATAACGTCGGCGACGTTATCGGCGACCTGAACCGTCGTCGCGGCATGATCAAGTCGCAGGACGCAGGCGCTACGGGCGTACGCGTAAAGGCAGATGCACCGCTGGCCGACATGTTCGGTTACATCGGTCACCTGCGTACGCTGACGTCGGGTCGTGGCCAATTCTCGATGGAGTTCAGCCACTATGCACCTTGCCCGCAGAATGTTGCGGATGAGGTCATTAAGGAAGCTGCTGAGCGCAAAGCGAACAAGTAGTTCTTTTTGAGCTGCTTGCTGGCGCGATAACGCGCCAGCTGAAAGATTAAAGCCCCCAGGCCAATTCGGTCCGGGGGCTTTTTTTATACCCTCGTCGTAATATTCGAACATGGATGCACCACTGCCCGAGGACGCCCTGCTCGCTCGATACGGGCCACCGCATTACACCGACTGTTTCGCAACGACGGTCGCGGGCAACGTTTCGCTCGCAGAGTTTGTTTACGCCTTCTATACGGCGCCACTATTTCGCTGCGAGCGCATCATTCTCAAACTGATAGGGCGCGGTTCGACCGATGCCGATGCTTTGCGGCTCGTTCAGGCAGAGGGAGATGTATTCGCTGCCTGGACCGTGGAGGACCGCTCTGGGACTCAGCTGCTCATGTGCGATTTCCAGTCGCGGACGCGGTCATGGTTCAGGGTCGAAGCAGCGGACGCAGGAACCACGCTTTACTTCGGATCTGCGGTCATCAAAGACGATAAAGCCGAGCAGAAAACCGGTTTCGGCATTCTGCTCGGCCTGCACCGCCTTTATTCCAGGCTGTTGTTGCGCGGCGCAGTCCGACGACTGCGCCGCTAAGATCTACCAGGCGACCTGTTCGCCGTCGTAACCCCAATAGGTGCCACTGTCTTCGAACGTCACCTTTTCGATGACGCTGCGCATGCCCGTTACTGATTCTTCGGGCGCCAGGTTTGCGGTCGGGCCGCCCATGTCTGTCCTCACCCAACCGGGATGCAGGGCGATCGAGGTGAATCCGGCCTCGGCCAGTTCGACTGCGAGCGTCTTCGAGAACATATTGAGCGCAGCCTTGCTCTCACGGTAGCCGTACCAGCGGCCGGAGCCATTGTTCTCAATACTGCCGAGCGAGCTTGAGATGTTTACGATCATCTTTTGATCGCCGGCCTGCAGGTTCGGCAACAGCGCCTGCGTAACACGCATCGGGCCCATTACATTCACCGACAACATGAGCTCGACCGAATCGAACTCCGTTTCGGCAAGCGAGGCAAAGCGCGGGAAGATGCCTGCGTTGTTGATCAACATGTCGATCGGCTTGTTCTCCAGTTGTGCTGCCAGTGCAGCAACGCTCTCAGGATCCGCGACATCGAGCTGCAGAACCGTAACTCCGAGCGCCTTCAGCTCGGTCGCCGTATCAGGCTTGCGTGCCGTCCCGATGACGTACCAGCCGTCCGCCGTATATTGACGCGCAAACTCGAGCCCCAAACCCCGGTTCGCACCGGTAATCAGCACGATCGGCGAATCCTCATCAGCCCCTGCGGCCGGCTGCGGTGCGGCTATCCACGCCAGCAATACGACTGCGGCCAAAGCGAATATCGATCTGTTCATGCACTTTCTCCAGTTGATTCGGGTTGCCGGCGACGGCCAGCCTGCACAGCGTCAAAGCTGAACACAAGAACGGCGCTCCAGATGAAACCAAAGCATACCAATGTCGTGTTCGACAACGGTTCTCCAAAATATATCCCGGTACAGAACTGCAGGGTTGGCGCCAGGAACTGAATGAAGCCGATTGTCGTCAGCGGCAATCGTCGTGCAGCGATCGCAAACAGCAGCAACGGCAGCACCGTTAACGGCCCACCGATCGCCAGCCATACGCTCATCGTCACGTCGCCGGACCAGAACGTGGCGGTGCCCGTTGCGATCAACCACACGAGCCATCCAATGGCTATCGGGTATAACAGCAGCGTTTCGACGAACAGCCCCGGCATCGCTCCGATGACGATGCGCTTGCGCACAACGCCATAACCCGTGAATGAAAATGCCAGAACAAGCGCGACCCACGGCAAGGAACCGTAACTGACAGTCATGATCGTTACGCCAATTGCGGCAAGCCCAACGGCAACGGACTGCCGCCTGTTCAAACGCTCCCCGAAAAACACCACACCAGCCAGCACATAAATCAGCGGACTGATGTAGTAGCCAAGACTGGATTCGAGAATTCGCCCCTGCGGAACCGCCCAGATGTAGACCAGCCAGTTGATCGTGATTAACGATGCCGAGACGACCAGCGTGAGCAACATACCGCGATGCGTCAGCACCTCACGCACCTCTGGCCACTGTTTCCTGAGCGCAATGATGAAAGCGCCAAACGGTACGGCCCAGACGATTCGATGGACCAATACTTCGGTCGGAGACACGGCCGCTACGTACATGAAGTAGACCGGGAACAGCCCCCACATGACGTACGCCGCAACACCTGCCGCCAGGCCGTCGCGCGTATCCGTCGGCGAAGTCACGTCAGGAGAGCGTCTCGTTGTGCTGTGCTACACCCTGATCAGGCTGCCGCGTACCGGCGAACAGTGCACGCCATTCGTCACGCAGCCCGCGCCACCAGGCAAAGCCATCGTCCTGCATCATGTACAGCGAAGGCACCAGGAACAAGGTGATAACTGTCGCGAAGATTATTCCGTAACCTATTGAAATAGCTGTTGGAATGATCGCCTGCGCCTGAGGGCTGGACTCGAACATGATCGGCAACAAGCCGGCTGCTGTCGTAAACGATGTCAGGATAATCGCACGGAATCGCGCCGTGCCGGCTTCGATGACGGCGTCTCTTATTTCGAGACCTCTTGCGCGTGCCTTGTTCATGAAGTCGACGAGAATCAGCGAGTCGTTGACGACAACCCCCGCAAGGGCGACCAGGCCAAACATCGAGAACATGCTGATCGAGCGTCCCATGATGATGTGACCGATCACCGCGCCAATTGCGCCAAACGGGATGACCGACATAATTATCAGGGGCTGCGCATAGGAGTGCAGCGGAATTGCAATGAGCGCATAGATGAGGAACAACGCGAGAATTCCGGCAAGGCCCAGCTTCGCAAGAAACTCCATCTGGTCCTGGCTCGCACCCTCAAGACCGTATTTCACACCCGGGTATCGGGCCAGCAGTCCCGGAATGAAGTTCTGTGACAGTTCGCTGATAACGACCTGCGGCTCGACGACGTCCGCATCCCTGTCGGCCGACACGGTAATTGTCCGCTCACGGTTGAGACGCTGGATCCGCGAATACCCTTCGCCAAACGAAACCTCCGCAACCGATTCGAAAGGAACCTCGTCGCCGTTTGGCGTACGGATTCGCATGTTCTCAAGATCCGCAATTGAACGCCGTTCCTCGATCGGGTAGCGCACCATGACACGTAGTTCGTCTTTACCGCGCTGGATACGCTGCGCCTCCTCGCCGTAAAACGCCTGCCGCACTTGCCGTCCGAGAGACGACATGGTGAGCCCGAGCGCTTCAGCCTCCGGCTTGATCCTGAGCTTGATCTCATCACTGCTCGACGTCGCCGAATTGATGACATCGAATACACCTTCGTAATTGTTCAGCTCGGCGGCCAGTTCGGCCGCAGCGCCTTCCAACGCCTCAAAATTCGAGCCGTACAGTTTGAAACTGATCGGCGCCCCACCACCAAGATGAGCGGCCGCCTCGAACTTGAGCTCCTTGAGACCGGGAATCTCGCCGACGCGCTCACGCCACATCGCCGTCACCTCAGTCATCTCAAATGGCCGGTCCTCGGTGAACGGGATTTCAACGAACATCTGCGCACCCGTGTCTCCGTTCGTCCACGCGCCGATATATTCGATCATCGGCAGCGAGTCGGGATTCTCGCGAACCCACTCATCGTTAAGATCGAGTAACGCACCTTCGATCTGGTCAAGCGCAGCATTTCGCACCTGCGGCGGCGTACCACTCTGCATCTCAAGGTTTACCTGGATGAAATCTGCCGCAAAATCCGGGAATACGACCACGCGCGCTATGCCGCTGGTCATCAGGCCGATCGTCAGTATAAGAACTGCGGTAAAGCTCGCGACCGTTATTCCGCGGTGCCTTATCGCGCGCTCCAGCGCCGGCCTGTAGTAGTCGTGAATCAGGGAATGCAGGCCATGCTGCACGTGCCTCTGCAACTTCAGGAATGCCCTGGGGATACGCTCAAATGCGCCGATCGGGCGTTGCGGATTGAACAGATCTTCCTCGTCGACCGGCGGAATATGCGCGGTCGCCAGATGAGCCGGGAGGATCAGTTTGGATTCAACCAGCGAGAACAGCAGGCAGAGAATGACAACGAATGCCATCGCTTCAAAGAACGGCCCAACCACCCCCCCGACGAACATCATTGGCGCGAACGCCGCGATGGTTGTGAGAACGCCGAAGGTCGCCGGAATTGCAACGCGATGGGCGCCCTGGATGACGTTGTCGAGGGTATGTCCGTCCGCACGTATCTTGGTGTAGATACTCTCGCCTATGATGATCGCGTCATCGACAACGATGCCCAGAACGATGATGAAGCCGAACAGGCTGATCGTATTGATCGTGACCGGCCAGCTTGGCATCAGCCACAGGGCGCCGAGGAACGTAATCGGCAACCCGACGATGACCCAGAAAGCCACCTTCATCCGCAGGAACAGTGACAGCACAATAAACACCAGGATCGCACCCGACACGATATTGTTCTGCATGCGCTGCAGACTGCCTTCAAGGTACTTGGGCAGGTCGATCCAGGTGTCCAGCTCAATACCCTGAGGCAATGACGCCCTCTTGCGCGCGACGTATTCCTTCACCACGCGGGCCGTTTCAATTTCATTCTGCTGGGAGCCCGCAACGATCTGCAGCGTCGCTGTTGGCTCGCCGTTAAAGCGCCCAAACCCTTCGGATTCTACAAATCCATCTCTGACGGTGGCGATGTCATCGAGCGTCAGACGCGTACCGTCCGCGAAAGTACGCAATACGATCTGGCCAAATTCCTGTCCCGTATAAACCTGGCCTTTGGTCCGCAGCAGAATATCTCCGCCATCGGTCTTGATCGTGCCGCCGGGCATGTCGATAGAAGAATTCTTGATGGCCTGCGACACCTCGCTCATCGTCAGGCCGTATTCACGCAAGGTCAGCTCAGAGACCTCTACACTGATCTCGTAGGCGCGGTCACCATGGTAGATGACGTCATTGACCTGCGGCATCTGCAACAGCTCATTGCGAATCTCGTTACCAAGGCCCTTGCGGGTGAAATCGTCAAGGTTGCCGTGCAACGCCAGCATGATCACCGGATTGCGAATTTCCTGTTTGTAGATGACCGGCTTCTCGGTCAACGCAGGGAATGTCGAGATCGCGTCGATGCGAGTCTTAACCTCTCCGAGCACCTCGTTGAGATCCGCGTCCGGTTCAACCTCGATTACGATACGACCCGACCCTTCAAACGACGTCGAGCGAATCGTCTTGATGCCAGTCAGGTCCTGAATCGCTTCCTCGACCTTCACTACCACGCCTTCCTCGACCTCTGCAGGCGCAGCGCCAAGATACGGCACCGTAACGACCACCATATTGAGATCAATCTCGGGGTTGGTTTCCTTGCGAATCGTGAATGCAGACACCAGGCCGGCCACGATGATCAACAGCATCAGCAGGTTGGCGGCGACGTGATTCGCAGCAAACCACGCAATGATGCCCTTCTCACCCGTAACGCCTGGCAGCTTCATGTGTCGCTGTCCTCTGCGACACGAACCTTCATTCCGTTCACCGGTGTTTCAATGACCGTAACAACGACACGATCACCGGGTGCGGCACCGCCGTGAACGTAGATATAGTCGGTATCGGCGCGCGCGATATCGACTGAGCGAATCTGGATCTGGTCGTCACTGTCGACGAACAACAGGTCATTCGATCCTCGCACGATGCTGCGCGGCACACGGATAATGCCGGGCGCCTCGGTGCCCTGAATTCGCGCGCCGACAAACGTTCCAACCGGCAAAGCCTCACCATCGCCATGCAATCGGTACGGGTCTGACACGCTGGCAACCGCGTAGGTCACACGGCTTTTCTCGTCGACTACTCCTTCGGTGCGCACAATCTGCGCCTGCCACTCCGTCGGGCGCCCTTTCTGAATGGCCGAAAGCGTTACCTCCGGCCCATTTGCCCCCCCGGAAGCGGTAACTTCAGCGGCGTCGGGGAGATCCACGTAAGCAAGATCAATGTCAGTCAGCGGCAGACGTACTTCGGCGTAATCAGTCGCGAAAACGATACCCAGCCGCGTTCCCGGATTTACGAACTGCCCAAGGTCCGCATCCTTTGCCCTGACTATTCCTTCGTAGGGCAGTCGAATGGCCGTACGCTCCAGATTGCGAGTCGCGCGCACCAGTTCGGCCTGCGCGCTTGCCAGCGCCGCTTTTGCCGACGCCAGTTCTGCCTCGGCGCGATAGCCCTGCTGGCGCAGCTTGGATGCGCCATCAAACTCAATCTGGCGCTGGGTCACCAGCGCCTCGGCCTGGTCAACCGCAACCTCGTAGTTGGTCGGGTCGATACGCAGCAGCACTTCGTTGGCCTGGAACACACCACCGGCGACAAACTTCGGCGAGATCTCGACGATCGTTCCCGACACTTCGGAACTGATCACAGTTTCGGTACGTGGGCGAACCGTTCCCTGGCTGCGAATTTCGAAACTCGCGTTCATCTCTTCGAGGACCAGCACTTCTACCAGCGGGTCCAGAATTTCGCGTTCCTTCTTGGGTGGTTCAGGGCGCATCGCTGTCATCGCACCGACTGCAACTACGGCCAGAATCAACAGGCCCGCGCTGATGACAAATGCCGTGAGTTTGCGCATTGAGTTCTGTCCCCTGGAAGTATCGTTTCTAGAGCGCAAGAAGCGCGTATTCTGAAGGTTTCTGACCGCAAAATCCCGAAAATATTCAATTGGCTGCATTTGCCCGCAAATCCTCTTATTTCGGGCCTTCAGATGCGATTTTTGTGACATAACTCCCTGAATTTGACCCATATCCATCCCAAACTGACCGTCCGGTAAGGCTGTACCCGGCAAATTAACCGCGACGAGGCGGATCGGATGGTTATGTACGTACAAAAATACGGGCTCGAGAAACGCCCATTCAGGGCGAACCCGGTCGGTTCCGACGTATTCGTCGGCCCGCAGACGGTAACTGCGATCGCCGGTCTGAAGACCGCGCTCAACAGCAATGACAGCATTGTCGCTGTACAGGGCCCGGCCGGAATCGGTAAGACCACCCTTGTATCGCGTACTCTCGACGCTGTCGGCGAAGACCGCATAGCTATCCGTGTTTCGCGCATGCGCCTCAAGAGTGAAGACGTGCTCGAATTGTTATTGTCAGAACTGGGCGACGACGAAATCCCCAACGGTACGATTCGCCGATTCCGCGCCTTCCGGCAGCGCCTGGCGGAGCTGGAAGCCGCCAATACGCGCGTTTTTGTCGTCATCGAAGATGCACCACGCATTGGCGCCGATACGCTGGCCGAGATTGAAGCCCTGACAGCAGCGGATGCCGGCGCATCGGATGGTGCCGGGATCGTACTTATGGGCGACGAACGCCTGGACAGCCTGCTTGCCGACCCGTCACTTGTGCGACTGATACAACGCACCCGACTCAAATTCATTACAGCGCCGCTCAGCGCCGCCGAGCTTCGAGGCTACATGCGACACTGTTTCCGGCTGGCCGGCGGTGATTTTGAAAAGCTGTTTGATGATCAGGCAGTCGACTATCTGCACCATCTGAGCGACGGTATTCCTCGTGCTGCTAACAGCATCGTTGAATCCAGTCTGACAGCCGCAGCCGCTATGGACGCGGACAAGGTTGAGACTTCACTTCTGTTGCGTGTCGCCGAAAACGAGTTCGGTCTCAAGGCCGATGACTTCACACCAGCTTCTGCGGCTCCCCCTGCGCCGGCCGACGAGCCCGCTGCGGAAGAATCAGCCGAGTCAGTACCGGAGCCGACTCCCGAACCAGAATCAGTCGCTGAGCCAGTGACCGAACCTGAGCCAGAACCGGAGTCACAGCCCGAATCCGAGCCGGTCATCGTGTTCTCTGAAGAGGATGCCGACGAACCCGAAATTCCGGAGTTGATCCAGGACACGTTGCCCGACCTCGAGATACTGGCACCTGAACTGGCAGCGGCAGCCGCTGAACTCCCCGAATTACAGCCCGAACCTGCAAGTGAGCCCGAGCCCGAACCGGAGCCCATACCGGAATTGCAGCTGGAAGCAGACTCAGATGAGCCTCCCCCGATACCGGAGCTGCAGCCGGAGTCGCTTGCCAAGGCGCCCGAACCTGTCACCGAACTACAGCTCGAGAGTGACCCACCGGAATCGACTGGCGCCGAAGTCCCCGAATGGGAACGCGATCCGACACTGGCACAGTTAAAGCCCGATCTCGAAGCACTCGAGATGGCAATGGCCGACAGCAAGGTCGACGATGATGACGATGTGCCCGAGCCCGAACCGGAACAGTCCGCACAGCCGGATCCCGTTATGCCCGAACCGGTGCCGGACGAAATTCCGGAAATCACGCTTGATCACGCCATCAGCCAGCGCATTAACGAGAAGCTGATCGATGTCCCGGGTTCAGTCAGCCCTGAAAACTCTGACAACGTTCCATCCGGCGACGGCGAACTGCCTGCCGTCAAAATTCCTGCAGGCAAGGCGAAACAAGCCGACGCCGAACTGGAAAAAATAGCATCCGAACTTGCCAAGGCGAAGTCGCTGGAGGACGTCGATGACAAGATGGCCGAGACTCTGTTTGGCGAAGAGCTCAGTATCGCGGCCGCCCAGGTGATGGCGAGCCCACCTCAGGAAGACGAAGAACAGATTGACCAGGTGGTAGCGTCCGGCGAGGTAGTATCCGGTCAGATCGCTGCCGCCGGCGGTGATGGCGTCGAAGTCACGCTGGATTCATCTGAAGGCGACAACTACGACCCCCTGTCTGCATCGCAGCGCCTCAAAACGGTGCGCGCGTTGAACGCTGATCTGCATCCCTCGATGGGCGAGCCCAACGAGTCTGCAGCGAACGAGCCGCCCGCAGCGCCTGAACCACCACCTGAGTCGATCGAAGACCAGATCAATACATCGATGACACAGACTCTGAAGGCTCTGGACGTAACGCCACCGGTATCAAGCGGTGTGTTCGACGAAGATGACGACGACGATGAAGAAAGCAAAGGTGGCTTCTTCAGTCGTTTCCGCCGCTCCTGAGGTCTGCCCGTAAATCATTGAGCTTTCGGGCAATTTTCCCGACTCCGCGTTTTGACACATTTCCCGTATTCGGGCAGATTTATGGGCCGACGCGGAGCGTGGCGGCAATCTGGCTGCCAAAGGGAAAGCGGTGAAAGACCTGCACTCGGGAATGGATGCCTGGCGCTATATCATAGAGTCAGATCCCCGACGCGAAAGCATTGAGAGATACCTGCCACTCATTCTGAGTGCTGCCGGTGCGCTTGGCGTGCTGCCGTTCGCGGTCATGCGTTACATGCAGGGCGAATGGCTCGTAGCGATTATCGACACGATTATCGTCATCGGCTTCCTCGCGCTGGGCCTCTACGTTTACCGAACTCGTCGAGTACGACTCGCAAGCCTTGCTATTGCACTGCTTTGTGTCAGCGGCGTACTCACTACTGTTTATATAGCCGGTACCCATCAGGTTTACTGGGCTTACCCCGCCCTCATGGCGGTCTTCTACCTGGTGCGTCCAAGAACCGCAGTCTTTCTCGCCCTGATCATCATTGCGGCACTGATCCCGGCCTTTCTCGGTCGCGAAGATTCGCACGAAACAACGACCGTGCTCATCACCATTGTCGTCATGAGCGCTTTTGCCTTTGCGTTTTCAATCATTACCAACCGGCAGCGTGACCAGCTGTTGGCGCTGGCAACGAAAGATCCCCTGACTGGCGCGGGCAATCGTCGCCGGCTCGACTCAAAGCTTGCTGAAATTGTGGCGACACACGCACGCACGGGCGAACCTGCGTCGCTGCTGATGCTCGATCTCGATCATTTCAAACTGGTAAACGACAAGTACGGCCACGCCGTTGGCGATCAGATCCTGAAGCGCATCACCGAGATCGTGAACCTCAGAATTCGCGTAACCGACAGCCTGTACCGGATCGGAGGCGAGGAATTCGTAGTGATCGTCGACGGACAGGACCTGGAGCGGGCTGCACACCTTGCCGAACAGCTCAGGACCCTCGTGGAGGCCAATGAGCTGGTCCCCGATCATTCGGTGACACTTTCGGTAGGCGTGGCAGAACTCAGGTCAGACGAATCCGCCAAGGACTGGCTGCTCAGGGCCGACGAGGCGCTGTACTGCGCCAAGGACGCCGGCAGAAACGCGACCAGTCTCGCGAGTTAACGGCCGCTCTTCTCGGCAACCCACTCCAGGACAAGGCGTTCCAGCAACGCGATCGGAACCGCGCCATTGCCCAGTACGACGTCATGGAACTCGCGCAGGTCGAACTCATCACCGAGGTCGTGCTCGGCTATACGTCGCAGCTCCCAGATCTTCAGCTCACCAAGCTTGTACGCCAGCGCCTGCCCGGGCCACGAAATATAGCGATCAACCTCGGCACGGATATTGCCCTCGGACAGTGAGGTGTTCTGCATGAAGTAATCGATGGCTTGCTGCCTCGTCCAGCCCTGCGAATGCAGGCCGGTATCGATGACCAGTCGACAGGCACGCCACATCTCATAGCTCAGGCGCCCGAAATGCTCGTACGGCGTCTGGTACACGCCCATCTCGACGCCGAGCTTTTCGGTGTAGAGGGCCCATCCCTCGCCGTAGGCGCTGAAATACAGGTTGCGGCGGAAGTCAGGAACATCCGGGAGCTCCTGTGACAACGCATTCTGATGATGATGGCCGGGCACGGCCTCATGCAACGTCAGCGCAGCCAGTTCGTTCAGCGGGCGCTGGTCCAATGCATAGGTATTGATCCAGTAGGCACCACCGACCCTGCCACCTGGAGGGGCGCCGTAATACGCACCCGTCGTGTAGTTGGGCGCGATTTCGTCGGGCACCGGCACGATGCCGTACGGTTGCCGAGGTAGCTTGCCGAAGAAGCCCGGCATTACGTAATCGATACGCTTCGCAATCCATGCTGTTTCCTTCAACAGCTGTTCCTTGCTCGCCGCATAAAACTGCGGGTCGGTCCGCAGGAAGCGACCGAAGTCTTCGAAACTGCCTTCGAATTCGAGTTCCTCGATGATCGCGTCCATCTCGGCGCGAATACGTTTGACCTCTTCGAGACCTGTCTGGTGAATCTTCGCAGCGGTCGTATCCGGGATCGTCGTGTAGCGACGGATGTTGAAGGCGTAGTAGGCCTCTCCCTCACCGAGGTCATGTGCACCCGTGGTTTCACTGGCCGCGTACTCGTCATTGAGGAATCCGGACAAATTCGCAAATGCGGGAATCACCTTGCTCTCGATCACAGCGCGGCCACGCTCGCGCAGGTCCGCCTGCTCCTCTTCCGTCAGTCGATCAGACATCTCACGGAAGGGATCAAAGAAGCTGCTGTCTTTGGCCGACTCCTTGACCTGTGCGGCTACGGTAGGTGCGACGCCATCGATAACAATCTGCGGCAACACAAAGCCGCTACGCACGCCTTCGCGCATGTTTTCGATGTTCTCGTCGAAGTAACGAGGAATTTCAGCAAGGCGCGCAATGTAAGCCTCATAGTCTTCGACCGACTCCATGACGACGCCATTGCTGGCGGTCAACGCGCTCATGAAAAATCCGGAGAACGTGTTGAACGGTATGCGAGAAAGATTCAGCTCATGCTCGCCGATGGAATCCTCAAGCACCCACTCAAAAATCTCGGCATTGACACGACCTGCGTCACTTAACGAAGCACGATCGATATCACGCGTGCGCCGCAGGAAACTGCGCTCTGCCTCCGCGCGTTCCAGCTGCGCCTCACGGGTAGCAACGGGCATGCGATCGTTGTAGTCGTTTACCCCGACCGATGTTGCGAACGTAGGGCTCTGTTCCAGAGCCCAGTCCCAGTGCTCTGCCATGATGGCATCCAGCTGCTCATCGGAGGCCTGTGCCACGCTCAGGGCCAGCAGCCCAGCTGCAAGTAACGCGATCCGCATCGATGCTTATTCCTGTTCGAGGGCTTTGAGCGCCTCGATACGAGCGGCTTCGAACTCGTCTCCAGGGACCCACGTCGGCATTTCGTCGGCGTTGGCAATTGCGAGGCCCGTCCAGTAACCAAGCAGTGCGTCGGAAACCATGCCATCGAAGTTCCAGCTCGGATCATACTCGTCAGTCGGCTGGTGGTAGTTGACCTCGGTGAAGTGATCGAGCTGTTCCTTACCCCAGCCAGCCGGACGATCGACAAAATCCGTGCCGGTATCAAGGTACATGGCGGGCACACCAATCTTGGCGAAGCTGAACTGATCGGAACGGTAGAAGTAACCTTTGTCGGCAAACTGGTCAGGCTTGACGACGCGACCCTGCTCCTCGGCAATCAGGACCGCGATCTGATCGATCGACGACTTGCCGAGGCCGATGAACGTCGTATCGTGAGTGTGACCCCAGATATTGCCGCCATCGTAGTTCAGGTTGGCAGCAATGCGCCCTGGAGCGAACGTCGGGTTAGCCGCGTAGTACTCTGATCCGAGCAGCCCCTGCTCTTCCGCACCAACAAGGTTGATAAGTACAGAACGGCGCGGCGCTTCCGGCAGAGCCTTCATGGCCTTGGCAATCGCCATAACCTGGGCGACACCGGTCGCGTTATCCATCGCGCCGTTGTAGATCACATCGCCGTCATCGTTCGATGTGCCGATACCGAGATGATCATGGTGCGCCGTGTAGATCACGACTTCGTCCTTAAGCTCGGGGTCGCTGCCCGGAATCAGGCCGAGCACGTTGGCCGACTGGACGCGCTGCAATTCGACGTCCATCATGATTGACGAGTTGATGCCCAACGGCACCGGTTCGAAGTCGCGGTTGTAAGCCTGTTCACGAAGCTCGTCGAGGTCGAGTCCCGCCATTGCAATCAGGTCGCGCGCCGTATCTTCGGTCACCCATGCGTTAACCTGGCTGCGCGGCTCGTCACCGGCCGGCAGTTCGAACTGCGGACCGGTCCAGGACGTCTGTACGACCTGGAACGGGTAACCCGCCGACGGCGAGGTATGAATGATGATTGCGCCTGCTGCCCCCTGGCGCGCCGCGCTCAGGTACTTGTAGTCCCAACGGCCGTACCACAGGCGCGTCTCGCCGCCGAACAGGTCCGGATCCCAGTCCGGATCATTGTTCATAATCAACAGCACCTTGCCCTTGAGATCGACGCCTTTGTAGTCGTCCCAATCGTATTCCGGTGCCTGGATACCGTATCCGACAAACACCAGTTCGGCGTCTTCAAAGCCCGCCGTGTCCTGCTGTACGCCGCTGCCTACGATGAACTGGTCCCACTGTTTCAGTTCCATCGTCTGGCCATGTCCCTCAAACGTCCACGTTTCGGGTTGAGTGGCGTGCACCGATACCAGGTCGAACGGTTGCTCCCAGGTGCCATCGGCAGCCCCGGGTTCGAGACCCAGTTCGGCCATGCGTTCGGCAAGGTACACACGGGCCTTTACGTCGCCCGCCGTACCTGGCCCACGACCCTCGTAGCTGTCATGGGAAATCTCGGCGACGATGCCACGCATGTACTCGCCTTCGATCTGCATGGCTGCCTCTTCGGCAACCGGGTTGCCGCCGCTCAGTTCGAGCGCGACCGGAGAGCGATCAACAGCTGCCGCAGATTCTTCTGCCGGTTGGTCTGATCCGCCGCAGGCAGCGACGAGCAGTGACAGGAATGAAATGGAAACAAACTTCTTCACAGGAAGACTCCTTGCAATTCAACCGAACAGTTCGGCCAGGAAATCAGTCATGGCGGCCCAGGATCTGCGATCCGCAGCCGGATGGTAAACAGTGCCGCGCTCGCTGTCGGCGGCGGGCGGATAAGTAAAGGCATGCATGGTATGGCCATACGCGTGACACTGCCAGTCGATGCCGCGCGCGGTCATCTCGGCGGCGAAGGCCGTGACGTCGTCGGGCGTTGCCAGCGGATCATCCCAACCATGTAATGCCAGAACCTTTACGTCGCTGGCTTCGGGAGTTGCGCAGTCCGGCGCATCAAACAACCCATGGAACCCCGCAACGCCAGCCACGGGTGCCGCCAGCCGGGCGAGATCGAAAACGCATAAACCGCCGAAACAATAGCCAATGGCTGCGAGTCGCGATTCATCGACTTCGGGCTGTGCGGCAAGAGCTTCGAGCGCGGCAATGAGGCGGCTGTGCAGTTCCTGCCTGTCATCCTTGAGCGCTTCCATATTGGCGCGGCTTTGTTCGGGCGAACCGCCAATCTCGTCAACACCATAAACATCGGCCGCCATCGCGGTATAGCCAAGATCGACCAGCGCTTCGGCTTTACTCTCTTCGAACTCGGTACGACCACGGATGGTATGCGCCACCAGGACCCCGGGGCGTGGTCCATCGTCGGACTCTGCAACTGCGAGTTTGCCTTCGAACTGCTTGTCGCCGGACGCATATGCGACCGGCCGGAGTGCGCGCGTGGTCATGCGCGCATTATGGACGCATACGTCGCGCTTAAAAAGAGAGGTTTGCGGCTGGTCGCGCCTCCGGTTTGATCGCGTGCAATTGAATGTCCCCGATCGAACGCTCGTCAAATGCACCTTCGCAATAACAGAGATAAAACTCCCAAAGGCGAATGAATTCTTCAGAGAATTCCTGTCGGCGAATCTCTTCAATTCTGTCAAAGAAACGTTCGCGCCAGTGACGCAGCGTTTGCGCGTAGTGCAGGCCGATATCCTCGATGTGAATCGAGCGCAGGTCGGTCACGCGTGTCATCGAATCGTTGATAGCAGTCAATGACGGGAGGAAGCCACCCGGGAATATGTAGCGCTTGATGAAATCGACATTCTTCTTCGCAAACTCGTAACGCTGATCCGCAATCGTAATCGCCTGTAGCAGCATCTGACCGTCTGGCTTCAGGAGTGAAGCGCACTTCTCAAAGAATGTGTCGAGATACTCGTGGCCGACTGCTTCGATCATCTCAATCGACACGAGCTTGTCGAACTCGCCGTCAAGATCCCGATAATCGTCCATAAGCAACGTAATCCGGTCTTCCAGCCCAAGCTTGCGAATCCGGTGCGCCGCAAAGTCGTGCTGTTCTTTTGAGATAGTCGTTGTCGTTACGTGACAGCCGTAGTTCGCGGCCGCGTGAATCGCAAACCCACCCCACCCTGTGCCAATCTCGACGACCTTATCGTCGGGACCCAGATCGAGCTTGCGACAAATGCGGTTGAGCTTGGCCGTGGCCGCTTCGGCGAGAGACGTCGTTTCGGATTCAAACCATGCACTTGAGTACATCATTGATGGATCAAGCCACAGCGCATAGAAGTCATTACCAAGATCGTAGTGGGCCGCGATGTTGCGGCGGCTGCCGCTGCGGGTATTACGATTCAACCAGTGAAACACCTTGCGCAAGGGCGTTGTCACCCTGGCCCATCCGCTGTCCATTTCGTCCATGAATCCCTGGTTCTGCAGAAGGATTCGAACCAGTGTTTCAATATTCGGACAGTCCCAGTTTCCCTGGATGTACGACTGGCCGGCGCCAATCGTGCCACCGAATGCGATATCGCTGTAGAACGCAGGGCTGTTTACCCGGATTGTCGCCGCGAGCCCGCTTTCAGGATCGCCGAAAACCTCGGTTTCGCCATTCTCGGCAATGACGATGGAGCCGCGTTTAAGCTTTTGCAGTTGCGCCCTGATCATTCGCGCGGCGAAGCGATCCAGCCAGTTCGGCATCTGCGTCTGTTCAAGGAATTCGTCGTGATCGATAGAAAGTGTCTTCATCGCGTATGTACCACCATGTCATTCTTTTTGTCGGGATGAGGATAGAAACGGCAGCCTTTAACCCAGAGCCTGAGTGCCTGCCAGTAAATAGCGCCGACCACTTTGAAGGTCAGCAGGGGAAATGTCGCGAGAACCCGTGCGAGAGAAGCTCCTGTTATCTCGGTGCGCTTGAACCGCAACGCGGCATCAAATACGCGCTTGCTGTCCCGGGAATTGGCCATGTAAACATTCAGGCGCTCGTCGGGCGCCGTGAAGCTCCAGTCGTAATCCATGTCCATCGGCATGAAAGGCGATACGTGCATGTGCTTCTCTGGTGTAAATCGCAGCGCTTCTTCACCGCCGATGCTGTGCCGGGCATCGAGTACATAGGTATCGCGCTCACCCCATGGAGTGTTGTTCACCTCGGCGACGATGGTTTCTACGGTTTCCCCGTCCTGACTGAAACAATAGTAGAAACTCACAGGATTGAAGCAGAATCCGAAATAGCTGAGGTTGGTCAGTAGCCTCACCGGGCCAGACGGACGACGCCCGGTCTGCTCCTGAACCAGTGACAAGATCGACTCCTTGAGATTCGCGGAATCCTCTGCAATGTGATCGCGACGCCGGAAGCGGGCCAGGGCCGGCCGCCGCACGGACCAGAACCAGCGCCCTTTAAAAACCGTATCGATCTCGTCGAGATCGAGGTACATCATGAACAGGCGATAGCGAAACCGGTGCAGTACCGGCCGCATTCGCGTGTGCCTAACCTGCCCTTCGTAAATGCAGCTCTGCATGCTTCTGCCCCGTTTCAAAGTGCTCAACCGCATTCAATGCGCTGACGACACCATCTTCGTGAAAGCCGTTTCGCCAGTAGGCGCCGCAGTAGAACGTGCGATCGGAATTCAGCTCCGCCTGGCGTTGCTGCGCCGCAATGCTCTCAAGCGTGTACATGGGATGGTGATACTGAATCCGACGGATGATGCGTGCCGGATCGATGTTTGAGTCATCGTTCAGCGTTACACAGTAGGTTTCGTGGCTGTCGATGCCCTGCAGGATATTCATGTTGTACGACACGGTGACGTGCCGCTCCGATTTGTCCGGAACGCAGTAATTCCAGGATGTCCATGCCCGGCGGCGACGTGGCAGAACGGCCGTGTCCGTGTGCAGGATTGCCTCGTTCGGCTGGTAAGCAATGGCGCCGAGTACTTCAGTCTCCGCCTGGGTAGCGTCGCGCAGCATACGCAAGGCCTGGTCGCTGTGGCAGGCAAGAAACACCGCGTCGAACCATTCAGTCCCGCCCTTTGCGGTTGCGACCTCGACGCCGTTGTCGTGTCGCCGAATCGAACGCACCGCCGTATTCAGCCGGATCCGATCCCTGTGACCGGCCGTGAGTTTTTCGACATACTCCTTCGAGCCACCTTCGATAACACGCCACTGCGGACGATCCTCAAGCTGCAAGAGGCCATGGTTGTGGAAGAAACGGACGAGAAACGTCGCCGGCATATCAAGTACGGCAACGGGTTCTGCTGACCATATCGCCGCGACCATCGGCACAAGATAGTGCTGCATGAACTCATGACTGTAACCGCCATGGAACAGGTAGTCGCCAAGGGTCAGCTCAGCTTCGGACGCCATTATGTCGGCAACAGCGTGCCGGTTAAAACGCAGGATGTCTCGGACCATGCGATGGAACGAGGGCCTGAACAGGTTGCTGCGTTTCGCGAACAGTCCGTTCAGCGACGAGCCCGAATACTCGAACGAATCGTCTTCGGCATGCACGCTGAAACTCATGTTGCTGGGTTTTGAGCGTTGCCCGATTTCATCGAGTAGCTCTATGAAATTGGGGTACGTCCGGTCGTTGAACACGATAAACCCGGTATCGACCGGGATCGTCCGTCCACCTTCGACAACATCAACCGTGTTGGTGTGCCCGCCAACATAGCCCGCCGCCTCGAAAACCGTGATGTCGTATCGATCGCGAAGTTTGTACGCCGCGACGTTCCCCGCTATCCCTGTGCCAATTACCGCAATACGCACGTGCGCTCCTTTAATTCCATTGCTGGGGAACCCGCTCAACGAGCGAGACGTCGTAGCCAAGCTCTTCGACGAATCTGAGCAGCTCGTCATAGTCCTGGTCGGAGATGGTCGGAGTACGTGCCATGATCCAGACAAAGTCGCGTTTCTGGCGCCCGATCACGGTCCGCTGGTAATCGTCATCGAGATAGACGATCCGGTAATCCGCCTTGATCGGCCAGATAAAGCGCATTCCCCACAAGGCATTCGATTCTTGGTCCTTGACGAAACCGCGCGGGTTGTACTGCTTTTCCTTGCCGTCAAAACTGTTGGCACGGTAGGTAAATGTCGTCGCAATGGACCCGTCGTCATCGAGCTCATAGGTTTCGACGGCGTTATGAGCGCCTTTTTCCAAAAAGGTCGGAATATTTGCGATGACATACCAGCGCCCCATAAAGCGCTCGAGATCGACATGCTCGACAGTTTCCATCTCAGGTCCTATTGAGGCGCATGCCGACAACAGCAGAACTACTGCAGTCAGAACGCCGACAAGTATCTTTTGAGTCATTTCAGGTCAGCCTGTAACGGAGGATGCGTCCGCCCTTTGCGACCGACTCGAGGCCAACCCAGCGGCCATCTGCATACCAGAGGGTTAATTCAACTTTTGGAGCCGTCAGGCGGTAGGCATCTGCCACGACCTGTTGGCCACGGATACTGAGTTCCTGTGGAGGAAGGGACTCGACTTCTATCGCAAGAAACTCCCCGGATTGCGGGTTAAGCAGTCGAGCTTCTTCGAGAATGGCCGGTTCCCAGTAGGCAAATGTCATCACGCATTCGCCAATCGCGGAGTGCCCCTTGTCGGTCTCAACGACAAAGCCGGTGTCACCTTCTTCGCCGCGCACCTGGATACGTTTTCTGTTTACCCGGGTGTCTGCCGAGATCCGGCTCAGGCAATCCCCGTCCCAGACTTCGGTCGTCGAATGCCGATATTTGAGTGCCGTGATGAACAGAAACCGTACATCGAATTTCGCATCGCTCTGCACGACTGTGCGATCACCGCTGCGCTCGACTGTAAATTCGTGCGAACCGATGCGTGAATCATCGAGCAGAACCTCGAAGCTGTAAGTTGACCGCTCTGCTGCTGCGGCCGTGCCGGCCATGGCTAACAGAACAAACGCTGCAATGACGTGCGACTTCATCCGGTTACCTCACTCGTCGATTCCGGGCGCGAGGGTCCAGGGAAGAAGGCATTTGTTCTGGCGATGTAGTCGGCGTACTCGGGACGACGCTCAGTAATCGTACGCTCGAGCATTGCGACGCCCGACACCCGGAGTAACAGGAAGGTCATGAGCAGCGGCGCGAAGATTGTCCACCAGGCACCAGTCGCCAGTGCGAACAGGTAGAACGCCCACCAGACACAGAAGTCGCCGAAGTAATTGGGGTGACGCGTATAACGCCACAGCCCGCGGTCCATGACGCGCCCCTTATTCGCAGGATCGCGTTTGAAGCGCGCCAGCTGGTAGTCTCCGACGGCTTCGAAGAACACGCCTGTCGTCCACAGGACCAGCGCCGCAAGGTCGAGCGCCGTAACGGCGCTTGCGCCGCTGATCGCCGACAACAGGGGTGCCGAGACGATCCAGGCCAATAAGCCCTGCAGACCGAATACGATGTACAGACTTTTCACCGCGAATCCCGGTTCGTTGTTCGCACGAATTGCCTGGTACCGGTAGTCCTCACCCTCGCCCCAGTTGCGGATAGTGATGTGCAGTGAGAGCCTGAGCGACCAGATAACAACGAGCCCGAGCACGAGCCAGGCGCGCGCCCCGGGAGCAGCCTCAAACACGAAGTAGATCGCTGCCGCAAGCAGGAAGAACAATGACCAGAGACTGTCGACAAAACTCACATTGCGAATCAGGACGCTGACGACCCAGGCCAGCGACCCGACAGCGAGAATCGCACCAAGGGCAATAAGATAGGTTGTCATGACGTAGCGTGCTCCTGATTGGGATCCATGCCATTGAGTTCAGTGGCAAGACGCGTAAGCAGCGGTAGCATCAGCGCCCAGCCCACCGTCAACGCGAAGATTGCGGCTTCGAAATTGTCGAAACTCATGGCGCCGAGCTTTTCGCCGGCGAGATAGGAAAGCGGCCCGGCGATACCGCCCAGCACGATCGCCAGAGCCGGACGGTTTCTGAGCCAGCCCAGCGATGCGTTCAGTGTCGTTCCAAAGAGCATCCACATGGTCACGATCCAGTACGGTGCCAGCGTGGCGTGCCACTGCCCTGCCGGATAGCTGACCCAGCCGAAGGTAACCAGCAGGCTGTCGTACCAGAGCCCGACGATGCCACAGGCGATGACGAGCCCGAGCTCATTGAACGGAATCCTGGCCAGGCGCAGGTGCAAGGCAAGGACCCCAAGGAATACGAGCGGACCGATCCACGGCATGCCGGCAGCAGCGCCGAGAACCGACGAAAACCAGCCGACCTGGAAAGCGGCGAAATTTGCCAAAACAACAAGCATTTCAGCGGTCCGCCTTCCTGAACAGGTAGTGACTGACGAACCATTCGTTGCCGCCGTTGTACCGGAACAACTCTTCGCAGGCCATGAAGAACATGCGCCAGCGCATCCACCACTTACCGGCATCCTTTCCCCCGTAAGTCGCAGCAAGAATCGGCATAACGGCGCCGCGGCGAGAATCCATTAGCTCGAGCCAGCTGCGCAGCGTCCTTGCGTAATGCTGGCCATTCCAGCGCCAACGCTGCTCGACGCACAGGTGGTCGGGGAACAGCAGCGGCAGATCTGCGCTCGGCATGATGCCCCCTGAAAAAAAGTGCCTGCTCATCCAGTCGGACGGCCCCTTGTCGACATACTCGTACGGCGTCGTCAGGTGCGTGAAAATGTGCATGAAGAAACGGCCGTCGTCGTTGAGCCAGCCGTCTATACGCCGGAATAACTCTGCGTAGTTACGCATGTGCTCGAACATCTCGACCGAAACAACCCGGTCGAAATGACGATCGGTATCGAAATCATTCATATCGCAGGTCTGTACGACAAGATTGCCAAGCCCGCGTGAAGCTGCTTCTTCCTCTATGTACTCACGCTGCGAGGCGGAGTTCGAGACGGCAAGTACCTGGCAATCTGGAAAGTGCTGAGCGACGTACAGGGAAACCGAGCCCCAGCCGCAGCCAAGATCGAGTACCTGCATGCCGTCCTCGATACCAGCTCGTTCAACGGTAAGCTGCAGGGATCGCTCTTCGGCGTCGTCGAGCGTCGCGTCCTCGAAATCGAAGTAACAACAGCTGTACTTGCGGCAGGCGCCGAGGACTTCTGCAAAAAACTCAGGCGGTACTTCGTAGTGCTGCTCGTTCGCGAGGTCGGGAACCAGGGCCACCGCCGACTGTCGCATACGATCGGCAAACTCGCTGCTTTCGAAGGCGGCGTACTCAATGTCTCCGAAGCGAATCTCTTCGCGCTTCTTCGCAAGCAGACGACGAATGCCCTGCCGGATGACAGAATCCGGCACGAGGCCTGATTCGGTCCAGCTTATTGTCTTGGCGGTCACAACTGACATGTGGATCTCCGATTCGTTTCGGAGACCACTATAGAAACGGACAGCCTCTGTTCCAACGCCAAAAAGGGCGTTGTTACAGACGCTTACAATTCGTCATTTCGGGTAAAAAAATGCCCCGGCAGGTCTTGGGGTCCTGCCGGGGCGACGACTCAAACAGCTACCTAAGGGGGGAGATTCGCTGCGAGTACTTTGGGGGATTCGCGCAGACTTTCAGTGCACCGCCTGAGCCGTCTGCCGGGCTGTCGTCTGATTGCCTTGCTGCATCCGCATGCGCTCCGCAATCAATGGTGCAATTCCTATCTCGGATAACGCCAGAACAAAGCGGTTCGTTGACATGGCATCGCCGCCTTCCGGGATATTCATTGTCTTGTTCATGGCTGTCCTCCGTTTCGATGATGTAACGATACGGAAGCCGGTCCGGCAGATATTGTCCGGGGCCGTCGACGATTGGTCATTTTCGGTCACGGAGCGGCTTGCACCCTTACAGCGCAGACATTAAGGTTTCGCCACCACGGAGCGCCCGTAGCTCAGTTGGATAGAGCACCAGATTCCTAATCTGGGGGCCAGAGGTTCGAATCCTCTCGGGCGCGCCAGCTTCGACCGGATACGAGGCAGGAGGTACGTATGACGACTACCCTCACCCTGCGCAGCTGCGCTCTGCTTGCGCTTACCACTCTCGCTGGCTATTCGGCGGCGGATGACGCGCCGTTATTCTCTGTCGAGAAACTGAGCGATTCCGTTTACGTTCTGTCTGGCTCCGGCGGCAATATCGGTCTCTCTACAGGCCCCGACGGGACCTTCATTGTCGACGATGACTACGCCGGCAGCGGCGCAGCAATTCAGGCCACTATCGCTGAGATCAGCGACTCGCCTGTTCGCTTCGTCGTGAATACGCATTGGCACTTCGACCATGCCGGGAGCAATGACTATTTCAACAAAACCGGATCGACGGTCATTGCGCACGACAATGCCCGCCGGCGACTGCAAAGCGGCGGTTTCATTGAGACTCACCAGCTGCAGGTCGATGCCGCAAACCCGGAAGCACTGCCAGTCCTGACGTTCGGTGAATCGCTTTCGCTCCATCTGAACGGCGAGGAAGTCCGCGTTTTGCATATTGAGAGCGCCCATACCGACGGTGACGCTCTTGTATGGTTCGAGGACAGCAACATCATGCATGCGGGTGACGTCTTCCTGGTCGGCATCTACCCGTTAGTCGAC
The DNA here is from genome assembly GCA_965224725.1 of Woeseiaceae bacterium. Taxonomy (GTDB): domain Bacteria; phylum Pseudomonadota; class Gammaproteobacteria; order Steroidobacterales; family Woeseiaceae; genus UBA1847. The sequence continues at coordinate 760,743 of CBDCZZ010000002.1, read as the reverse complement.
TACAGCTCTGGCGGTTCCATCGGCGGACTGATTGCTGCGGCAGATACAATCCTGTCAGTGATTGACGATCAGACCCAGGTGATTCCGGGGCATGGACCGGTCGGTAACAAGGCTGACGTGCGGGCATTCAGAGAAATGTGCATCAAATTGCGTGACCGGATTGCAGACATGAAAGCGCGTGGCATGAGCCTCAACGCAGTCATTGAAAATCCACCTACCGCCGATCTCGATGCCACTTGGAATAGCTGGGGCGACCGGTGGCGAGCAATATCGCTGCATTCAATCTACGAATCATCGCCGTAGCAGCGTTTGTGGCACCTACTGCGCCTTTTCGGCCTTATCGAGAGTCCGCGCGGGATACAGCACTGCGATCGCACAACCAACCAGCGCCAGTGTCGCGACGGTAATCACAATCGCGTAGTTGTTCTCGCCGACGATCACTGCGGCAACTGCCGGGCCCGATGCGAGACCCATTTTGGACGCGAAACCGCCAAGTGCAGCCATCTGGCCCGTGTCATCGAATTCGGCGTTCATGCCAAGCAGGTAGGAAATAACGAACGACCAGGTGATCGCGATGACCACGTTTGCAATCCAGAATACCGAAGACACCCAGCTGTCTGGATTCACGCTGCTGTGGTGCAACGCCCAGGTAGCTGCCGCCGTGACCAGTACAGCCACCGTAACCGGCCAGAGACGCCCGAGCTTCGTGGACATGATAATGACCAGCACTGAACCAGATATCGCAATCCAGGCCGAAACACCCAGCGACGTGCTGACGAACTGCTCGTCCAGCCCTGCGAACTTGCCGATGCCGATTGAGTACGCATAGATACCCATGTTGGCGGCCTGGAACAGGAATGTTGCCGCAAGCGCGAGCGATGCCGGCCCCCAGTTCACTTTGCTGCGTCGGTGCGTATCGACTGAGGCACCGGCAGGATACTCAGCCAGGAACGGTATCATCGCGAGCGTTACGAGGCTGAATGCGACCAGCGAGAAAAACAGTGCCTTGGTCCCGAACAGTGGCACCAGCTGCGGCAGGTAAATGATACCGAGCCCGCCCAGGCCGAACTGGATCGTCAGCAGGTAGCCGAATGACCGACTCACTTCCGAAGTTCTCGACATCACCGCAAACCCGATACCTACCAGCGCGCCACCTACGAACCCGTGGATAGCCCGAACGGCGATTAACGCTGTAGCACTGGTCAGAAATGCGCTGACCAGGTCGACAACGATGAGCGCGACGAGCAGCGCATACGCCGACTTGCGCCAGTCGATGTGCTTGACGGCGAATACAATCAGGAAAGCCCCAAAAGCGGCGCCGTAGGTATTCGCAGACGCAACGAGCCCGGCATCGCGGTTTGAGAACTCAAGCCCGACTATGAGCCCGTCGACAATTGCCGGCATGATATTGATGTAGAAAATGCCGGCCGTCGCGAGGAAAGCGAGCAGGATTCGCGCGACTTCGCCATCTGGCTTCGCTGTCATACAGTCACTCCAAGGATGTCGGCAACAGGCTGCAGCTGCTGTTCGTAGTTGCGCCACTTGCCGATGGATGATTGATACAAGCCGCTCCTGACCTGTACCGCGCTCGCCGTTGTCGACGCAGCACGACTCTTGTTGAATGCCAGGCAGGCGTCTTCGAACGACAAGCCGCAGTAATCGAGAAGGTTTTCGATGACAGGCCTGGGTTCGGTCACGAGTTCTTCGTATCGCACGGTATGGATCATGCCCGGCATGACAGACTTCCAGTGCTCGACCAGTCCCTGGTACGCCTTGAAATACTGCGCCAGCTCGTCGAGATCGTATGAGTACGGGTACACGCGTTCGAACAACGTTTTGTAAACGGCATAACACGTATCCATCGGGTCACGCTCGAGCACGACGATCTTCGCCTTTGGCAGAGCCAGGTGAATCAGGCCGAGATACAGGAAGTTCAAAGGCAGCTTGTCGACAAAGTGAGCGGTCTTGAGCTGAGAACCTCGCGCTGCATTGATATAGAGCTCGCCAAGCGTCGCGAAGTCGACAGTGGCCGATCGCTCAACCAGGTCGACCACCCCTGACACCGGCGTGTCGTCCTGCTCGCGACACAGCCTTGTTACGGCCATGGAGAAAGCCGGCAATTCGCCGGCTGCTGTCACGACTGAATGGCTGCCGAGAATACGCTCGACCAGCGTGGTGCCGGTACGCGCCATGCCGACAACAAAAATTGGCTCGGCATTTACGTGCCCTTCGATATCGCGCTGGAAGAAAGCCTCGTCGTAGGTCTCCTGCAACTTCGCCATGACCTGCAGATCGACCGCGGGATCGTATTCGAATCCGGCCCGTTTGATGCCGGAGCCTTCGGACAGGTAACGAAACGAATCCTCGTACTCGCCGATATCCTCGTTTTCTTTCGCTAGCGCATAGCATAGCCTCATACGCGACGGTGAGCCCGCCTCCGCGCGTTCGTGGGCCGCGGTAAGCTCCTCAACGTGGTTGCAATCGCCGGTTGCTGGCTGCAGCCCTGCCCTTAAGAGATGCGCATCAGCATCGTCCGGGGACAGATCGATACATCGGTTTATCGCTTCCCTGGCTGCGTCAATGTCGCCGAGAAATCGGTCAGTCGCAGCAAGATTGTAATGATGCTGGCTGTCATCCGGCGCAAGTTCGGCAGCTGACTGGTACTGCTCGCGTGCTTCACTGTGCATGTTGAGCTTGGAGAACAGGTTTCCGAGGCCCGTAGCCATCACGGGCGACGAAAATCGCTGTTTGACCAGTTGTTGCGCGGTCGCGACTGCGGCTTCCTTGTCCCCCAGCGCGATCAGGCATTCAACGCGCTGGTAGAGCCACGCAGGGTTCCCGGGGGACAACTGCAGCGCCCGATCGATCGCCCGGACTGCGATCAGCGGTTCGCGCACATACATCGCGAGTTGTGACGCAGTAATCCAGCCCGGCTCGTAATCCGGGTACTGCTGATTCAGGGTGTCGCAAAGCTCGGCGGCCTCGCGTACCTGCCCCTGCTGCATCAGCGCTCGCACGCGCTGATCCAATTCTCTGGCTGTTTCCATGGGTCAGACTGTAATCGACTGGCGAAAAACAAAAAACCGGGCTTTACGCCCGGTTTTCCGCCTCCCTTGGGCCTAGAAGTTGTACTTCAGGGCCAGGCCGATTGTTCGAGGTGTCGCGATGTACTGGCGCTGATTGTTGCCGTAGTAGTTCTCGAAGTTATTGGTATCCGTGCTCATGTAAGCCGCCGGATAGTTGCCGGTTACCGCTTGCTCATCACCGATGTTCTTTACAAAGAAGGTCGCCGACCAGGCTTCGCCGGAAAGCATCGTCGAGAAGTTCCAGAGCGAGAATGCATCGAACTTGTCCTGGATCGACGTATCCTGCACGGAGTTGATTGAGTCCGACTGGTAGTAAGCACTCAGTCGAGTGTCCAGACCCAGGCCATTCGCAAACTCTGTTGAGTGTTTGAGGGATGCCGTAATCGTGTTCTCTGCAGTTCCCGGCAGACGATGTCCCTTGGTGGAAATCACCGTACCATCCTGAGGTCGAATCAGGTCAGCCGAAAGTTCAGCCTTGGCGTGGCCGTACCCGAGGCTGAGTTCGACACTGTCTGACACCAGGAACTGGGCCTCCGCCTCAACGCCGGTCGTTTCGGCCGAATCGCCATTCTGCGCCATGAAAAAGCCCCAGAACCAGGTCGCGGTGTTGAGTTGCGGGTCCTGCCAGTCAATGTAGTAAACGTCAGCAGAATAGCGCATGCGATCGGTACCGCCTTTTATGCCCAACTCGTAGTTGCGCACGGTGTCTGCCTTGTACTGGCTGATCAGGTCCGCATTTGGCTCAGCAAAGAATCCGGTTGACGGAATCGCATTCGAACCCCCACGCCGGAACCCTTCTGAGTACGTCGCGTAAGCCATCGTAGAATCCGACAGGTCAGAGGACAGGTTCAGTTTTAACTGAATGTCATCCTCGGTCTGTGTCGGGTAGTCCTGGAACGGCACCGTAACCCCGACGTACAGTGGGAAATCGAGCGCCGTACGGTTCTTGAGTTCCGTGTCGAACCAGCGCAAACCTGCCGTAAGGTGCAACTGGTCCGTTGCGTGCCAGGTCACCTCACCATAGACCGAAAGATCGGTGTATTGCTCCCGACGGTCATAGTGGAAATCGATTTCCGTCATCGGCACGTCAATGACCCACCAATCCCCGGCGGCCACGCAATTGATCGGGTCGTTGAAGCAAGCCGCGCGATATTCGTCGAGCCCCAGCAGGTAACTGAAGTTCGTAACCTGACGGTCCTGGTCCATGAAGTAGGCGCCAACCGTCCAGTCGACATTGCTGTCGGAGTCGTTTGAGACCAGGCGAAATTCCTGGATGACAGCCTCGTCCTTGAACCCTGCCTCGACATGTGCCGCCGGGCGAGGGTTGCCGGTGTAAACCCAGTAAAACCAGTCGCGCGACGTCACCCAGAGGCTCGTGTTGTCACGCCAGCCGTTGCCCTCGTGCTCGTAGGCTGACGTACTGGACGTCAGGGTCGCAAATCCCATGTCGTATTCGACGTCCAGGCTCAGCAGGTTTGCCTCGCGCTCGGAAGGCTCCAGAAATGTCGAACCATTCTGGTCCTTGCCGTTATAGGCATTGCCGTTGTAATCCGCGCCCATCGTGATTGAGCGACGCGCACCGATCTTGTCTTCCTGGAACTGGTAGTTCAGTTGGATATCCAGCGCATCCGTCGGGCTGAAACGCAACGATGCCCTGGCGTAGTTGATATCGACATCATCGGCATCCTTCTTCGACGTGTAGCAGGACCCGTTCTGCAGCAATTCCGTGTTTGTCAGTCCCGGATCTTGATGACTGACACATTGACCGGCGTTGTTCAGAACGACCGGCTTGCCATCCTGGATCTGGTACAGGTTTACATAATCGACCACACCGTCGTTCTGCACGGTCCCAGCCGATACCCGGAATGCCGCAGACTCACTCAGCGGTACGTTCAGCATGCCGTCAAGACTGACGTTGTTACCGTCCGAGTGCTCAGTCTGGCCGAACGAACCGGACACGCTGGCAGCAAACCCGTTCGAGTCGGGGCGATTCATGATGTATCGAACCGTCCCACCCAACGCACTCGAACCATACAGCGTACCTTGCGGTCCGCGCATGACCTCAACGCGTTGAATGTCCTTCAGAATGAAGTTTGCAAACAGCGGAGTATTGTCGACGTAAGTTGCAACGGTTGCTGCCGCCGACAGGGGAACATCGCCGTTGACGCCATTGTCTACGTTGACACCACGAATGACGAGGCTATTGACATGGCCCGCGTTTCGATAGCCGCGGTCGACAACCGATACACCGGCAATAGTTCGCATCAGTTCGGCATTGTCCACCATGTTTCGATCTTCGATTTCCCCGCCATCGACCGCCGAAATGTTGTACGGCAGGTCCTGCATGCTTTGTTCACGACGACTCGCCGTAACAATGATCTCTTCCAGGCCTCCGGACTCGGCATCAACGCTTTGCGCAATCGCGACCGGCGCTCCCCCGGCTGCAAGTGCGCCGCCAATGGCAGCAACGAGCGGCTTCCTGGCAAACAATTTGGTCGTATTCATCGGTTTTATCCCCCTGCTCTTCAGCAAGACTGTTGCTACAAAAAAATTAATCCAAGTCGTCTATTTCGACATAGGTCCAACTGGTACAAAAATGCTGGTCCAGTTCATCGATCTTCCCCACGTTGCGGCATTCGCAGCTCCCCAAGTGCTCGCAATGGCTCTGAGTCGTGACCTTCCTCGTATTGCGGGTAGCGCACGTGGCTGTCGCGGAAACTCTTCAGAGGCTGGCCAAGGTTGTTCCAGCCGTGCCGCCGTACATCATGTAAATACTCAAGATTTAACTTTAATGGCATGATTTCCCGGTTTTTTCCGGCCTCATGAATGACCTCGCCACCGGGGCCTGCGATCATGCTCTGCCCAAACCCGATCGGGCCGCCGAGGTTTACATCGAAGAAATACACTTGGTTTTGTGCGGCATGAGCGCGGATCATGGCCTGCTCAGGCCCACGATCGATGGAGCTGGTCAGGCTTGGGTGCAGGATAATCTCCGCTCCCTGCCACGCCAGGCTACGTATGGTCTCCGGGAACCACATGTCGTAGCAGATTGAAACGCCGAATCGCGCGATTCCGGGCACATCGAATACCGTGTGCTGCTCACCGGCGGTCACACCGTCCTCGTACGGCAGCCAGGGGAAAAGCTTGCGATGCCGCGTAACAACGTCTCCGTCCGGCGAGATGACAGGGGTCGTGTTGTAGACCCTGTCGCCATCCCGTTCATAGATCGATCCGGGCAGAAGCCATATGCCATGCCGCTTTGCGGCTTCCTGGTAGCGCTCTTCCAACGGCCCAGGCAGCGGGCAGGCGTCTGCCTTGTCGATGCTGCAGCAGCCCAGTTCGGGCAGCACGATCATATCCAGCCAGGGATAGCGCTGCGCGGCGGCCTCGATTTCCGCGAACGCAAGTTCAGTATTGTCGCGCGTAGGCGATTCCAGCTGCAGGCCGGCTATCGCAAACGAGCTCATGCGGTCTTCCTCATCATGGAGCCGCACGCTACCGGGATCGAGATGAACCTCACAGGTCCAGATTGGAGGATTCTATGGGTCCAGTTTGGTCCAGCTGGACCACTCAGCAGCTGCTGCTTGAGTCTGCAAAACGAATGTAGGCAGAGTCAACGAGCTGCCTCTGCTCATTAAAATACTTGATCTTGTCGCCTTCGATGACGATGTAATAACCGCGCTCCTCGCCGTAGACCCAGCGGTCCCACTGTCGAAACCAGCGATCACCTTCGGTGCGCCAGGTCCCGTGATCTTCGTCCTCATTTGCGAATCCACGGCGGCCGTGCATCGAGCCGTCGGGATTGTAGACAATTGTGTTCGGCCAGCCGTAAACCTCTCGGTAAAGCACCGTGGCTCCGGCCATGCGCTGCGCAAGCTCTTCTCCTCGCAACCACTCACCCGCCGAATTGTCGAGATGTTCAACCTGTTCTTTGACCAGCTCGCGAATCAACTCGACAAGCCGCTCAACACCGGGTCGAATCTTGTCCACGACGATACTCGTCACTCCCATGCGAAAGCAGTTTTCGGCTTTGTCGGGATTCGCATAGTAATGATTAACGGGCTCGATCAGGATGCCGTGACGTTCCGCTTCAACGGCCAGGCTCACAACGTCAAAATCGTCGGGCGTCCGTACCCAGTATGTTGTTCCACCCACCTCCGGTGAGATTTCCATCGGAATTCCGCGCATGTTATTCAGCGAATTGCGAAGCGTGAGCCGCCGCTCCCGCAAAACGCGGCCGAGCCGCAGCATCAGGGCATCGTAATGCCCCAGCGAGAGGAAATAAGCGGCAGTGCGCTGATTGTTCAATGGCGGATGATTCAGGTTACGACGCCGCAGCTCTCGCGCCTGCTCAATGAACTCTGGATTGGCAATAATGAATCCCAGTCGAATACCAGGTGCGAGAACATTGGTGAGGCTCGCGACATAAATGACACGTCCTTCAGTATCCATACTGCGCAACGCCGGCAGAGGATGGTCCATGTAATTGGTTTCGCATTCGTAGTCGTCCTCAACGATTACGAAGTTTTCCCGCTGTGCCGCCTCAATCAAAGCCTGGCGCCGCTCCAGCGGCATCGCGACGGCCGTCGGAATCTGGTGACTCGGCGTCACGTAAACGATGTCGGCTGACGCCAGTTTCTCGTCGACGACGATGCCGCCATCATCGACCGGCTGCGGCAGCAATTTTGCATGCCGCGAATCGAGTAGCTCGCGCATGGCGGAATTTCCAGGCTCTTCGATCGCCACCCTGGTGCCCGCCTCGGCGAGCAACTGGCTGACGAGGTACAGGCTGTGTTGTGTCCCCATTGTCACCAGGATCTCGTCGGCACGCGCCTGGATACCCCGCCGCGTCAGGATCTTGGTACGTATCTCGTCGAGCAGCATCGGGTCGTCTGCATCGCCGCTACCTGCGGACCATTCGATGACATCGGCAACACCGGTCGACAGACGTGTCGCTTCGCGCCATTCGTTCAACGGGAACAGCGTCGAATCGTACTTGCCGTCAATGAACGGATACGGGTATCGGCTCCAGTTCGGCAGGTCCCGCGAGCCGTGGCCATAGTCGACATTGAATTCACGCCGACCGACCCAGGCGGCGTCCGTGCGCCTGCCTGCAGGCAGCTGCCCCGTATCCGCGGCTACACGCGACTCCAGCATCTGTTCATTAACGAAAATGCCGCTGCGCTGGCGGCTGACCAGATAGCCATCGCTGATCAGTTGCTGGTAGGCTGCAACCACCGTGTTTCTGGCGACATCGAGTTGTTCCGCAAGCTTGCGGCTTGACGGCAGCTTCATTCCCGGCGGAAACGTGCCATGGATGATGCCGTCAACAAAGCGCTGACGAATCTGGTTCTGCAGATTCATCGGGCTGTCGGGATCGATATAGATAATCGCGTCTTGCACGCCCAGACGATAACGCAGGTGGACCCGCGCATGAAGTTCGATATTCGCGATGCCGTAGCGGCTGATGGCCCTGTCATCGCGGCCAACAACTCGGCTATGGCCGAGGAAACCGAGGGTCACTCACTCGCCGCTGAAGTTGTCGGACCCGGGGTCGACGCAGTTCTGGCCGACCCTGGCAAGGGCCGCTACTGGGTCGCTGAGCACGAAGGCACTGTCATCGGGCAGATCATGGTGACCTGGGAGTGGAGTGATTGGCGCAATGGCATGTTGTGGTGGGTCCAGAGCGTCTACGTCGCGCCGGATTATCGTCGCCAGGGTGTATTCTCCGCGCTTTACCGATTCGTTGAGAAGGTCGCGCGCGACGCCGGTGCCGGTGGGATTCGCCTGTACGTGGAAAAGGATAATACCCGCGCCCAGGCAACCTACCGGGCACTTGGAATGGTGGACCCGGGCTACCGGGTGATGGAAGACATTTTTTAGAAAGCTGGAGAGCAATGTGCTGGACATTGGCAGCAAGGCGCCTGAATTCCTGTTGGAAGACCAGGCGGGAAACGAGATTTCCCTGAGTGACCTGTTACAGAACGGGCCGCTGATTCTTTACTTCTATCCTGCTGACTTTACGCCCGGCTGCACGAAAGAAGCCTGTGCAATCCGCGATATCCATGACGACATCCAGGCAGTCGGCCTGACCGTTGCGGGCGTCAGCCCGCAGGATGCCAGCAGCCACGAGAAATTTCGCGCTGAACACAAGCTGCCGTTCACACTGTTGTGCGACCCGGAAAAGGTCGCGATAAAAATGTATGACGTTGACGGCCCGTTCGGCGTTGGCGTGAGACGCGCGACATTCCTGATCAACCAGGACAGGACCATCACCGATGCAACGCTTGCCGACGTACGCATTGGCCGGCATGCGCAGTTCATTGAGAAAGCTGTGGTGCTGAGAGAAACAGCAGGTACGTCTAGTCGCCCTGCACAGTAACGATTACGCGTCGACTATGCGCCGCGTGCCGGTGCTCCCATAAATAGATGCCTTGCCACGTTCCCAGTGCGCAACGCCCGTCTGTCACCGGAATATTCAGGTCTGACTGGGTCAATATGCTGCGCACATGGGCCGGCATATCGTCGGGTCCCTCTGCCGTGTGCGTAAACATGGGGTCACCGTCGGGAACCTGCTTCGACATGAACGTCTCAAGGTCGCGCATGACTGATGGGTCAGCGTTTTCGCACAGCATCAGCGAGGCGCTCGTGTGACGGATAAAGATATGGCAGATACCCGCGGTAATGCCCGATCGGGCGACGACATCCTGTACATCGCGACTCAGATCGTAGGTGCCACGACCACCGGTAGCGACCCGAATCTCGTCCTGCGCAATCATTGCGCCGGAATGTAAGGCTCGCCGTAACGCAGACGAATTGTCTTGGTCTTGCCGAACCACGGAATCGAGACGACGTAGATGTTGTCGTATTCGTTTTCGTGGATCTCGGGCACATTCTTGCTGGCGCCCATACTGCCGATCAACGCAGGCAGCGTGTTGCTGTGCCCGACCACGAGGATGATCTTGCCCTTATGCTCGCGCACAATTTCGTCCATGATCGGCTCGGCTTTCGCCCAGTCGGCGGTTGCCTCGTAGCTCAGCACCGGCAGCCCCAAAGGTTCGGCGACGGCTCGAGCCGTCATTTCAGTGCGGCGATACGGCGTGGCATACACTGCGTCGACGCCGGCGATGACATCGGAATCAACCAGCTGACGTGCCAGTTCCGCAGCCCGCCGCTCACCCGCTTCGCTGAGCACCGGGTCTTCCATGTCGACAGCCTTTTCAGCATGCCGCACGAATATCACAGTCGTCGTTGCCTGTGATTCAAAAAACCACGCAAGACCGACCGCGATCGCGGTGTAAATGATTATTACCTGTATACGGCGGCGGCGACGGCGCTTACGGCGCTCCGCGTCTGACTTGCTGTTGCGCATGGAGTGCGACTTTACTCACGTTCCCGGTCGTCGGCAACGACCTGGTATTCCCCTTCAATGGTGTCATGGGCACCACCTGGCGACCTTCCGGGCCCCGGTCCACCCTGCTTTCGAAGCTGGCGGTTGAACCACCACACCCGCAGACCGATGATCGCTGCCATAACGGCGACGATGCTACCGACGATCACAAAGGCGAAAAAGCCAAGCACCACCGACGCGCCAATCGCGAGCGCGCCGACGATGATGACCAGCAGGTTTGCCAGCGGATTGCCGGCTGGTACGCCTCGATAACCCTGTCTCAATGAAACTTCCTAGTCTTCCACAATTTCCGATTTGCGCGTGTAATACCCGTCAAACCATGTAAACCACTCGCCATCGGCGTTTTTCTGCTCGAAGAACTGCCTTACGCGGCCATCGTCCAGTGGCGTCCACAATGCGCGAAACTCGAATGTGGTGTTATTGCCGATGTAGTGGATTGTACCGCTCAACGCCATGCCGTCTTCGGTCATGCCGCCGCGAATGTTGATCTGGCCACCGTATTCGTCATTCCAGATCTGCACCCACTCATTTGTAATCCGGTCCAGGTAGTTGATGCTACTGCCCGTCATACCGGTTGCGCTGCTCCAGTTTTCCACCAGCTGGCAGCCGCGCAGCTCCTTGGAAATGACATTAGTGCCGGCAAATTGGCCGCCTGGACCGTGCACAACCCACTCCCCAAGCCAGAAATCGAACGCATCGAAGGCTTCATCGTCTTCGCAGGGATTGCCCGGAGGCGGTACTGCTGCCGCAGCGTCGCTGTCCTGTGCATAGACTGGCGCTACAGCCAATAACGGCAATACAATCAATATATTAAGAAACTTTCTTAGATCTGACATTACTCTCTCCCCTGAAGATATCAGGGCCTAAGACCAGCCAATATGGGATTGATTCGATCTAATTTCAATGAATGATGACAACAGTGGTTGAATCCGGCCGTCACAGAACGCACAATGCGCACCCGCTGGAGAGGTGGCAGAGCGGTTGAATGCACTGGTCTTGAAAACCAGCAAGGGTTAATAGCCCTTCGTGGGTTCGAATCCCACCCTCTCCGCCAAACAATATACCCCCCGTCTCGGGGGCGTATTTGTTTGGGGTCGAGGGCGTTGAATTCAAATCCACTGTTCGACGGGCGCAGCAGCTCCGCTGCCAGCCCGGGCGCGCAGCGCCTATCCCACCCGACCATCTCAGCCTGTCTGAATTGCGTTAAGCTCTGCGTCCCGCAATTCAGGAGCACGACATGCCCACCATCCTCGTCACCGGCTGCAATCGCGGCATCGGTCTGCAGCTCGTCACCCAGCTTCACGAGAGAGGCGATTCAGTCATCGGCGTCTGCCGATCCTCGAACGCGGAGCTCGACGCGCTGGGCATACGTGTTATCGACGGGGTTGATGTCGCCGATAGTGATTCAGTCACCAAGCTCGCCGCAGAACTCGGCGATGAGCAGATCGACATACTGGTTAACAATGCGGGAATCCTACGGCGCGACGAGTTCGGTTCACTCGATTACGACGAGATGCTGGAGCAATACCGCGTAAATACGCTTGGTCCGCTGCGTGTAGTTGAAGCACTGGTCAGCAACATAGTCGATGGCGGCAAAGTACTGATCGTTAGCAGCCGTGTTGGCTCCATCGACGACAACGGCTCGGGTGGCTATTACGGCTATCGCGCCTCCAAAACCGCCGTCAACCAGGTCGGCACCAACCTCATGCACGAGCTCAGACCACGGAACATTGCAGTCGGCCTGCTGCACCCGGGTCTCGTGGCCACCGACATGACGAATAAAAACGGTATCGACCCGTCCGACTCGGCAGCCGGGCTGATTCAGCGGATCGATGAGCTGGACATGAGCAATACCGGTGGTTTCTGGCATGCCGAGGGATACACCCTGCCTTGGTAGCATCGTGTCGCTGATATATCATCGCTTGGTCTCATTCTAAGCAATGGCGGAGCGACGCCTTGAAAAAAATAACAAGCCTGTTGGTCACTGCAGTTTTCCTCAGTGCCTGCGGTCAGGAACAAGCAGCGACTGCTCCGGAAGTGGTTGAAGTCGGCGCGTATACCGTGGCAGCCCAGTCGCTGGCACCGGTAACCCAGTATGCAACGCGAATAGCCGCTTTTGAATCGGCGGATATCGTTGCCCGAGTGACCGGGCGGGTGCTTGAGCGTCACGTTGAAGGCGGCGAACAGGTTACCCGTGGCGCCCCCCTCCTCAGCCTGGATCGTACCGATACCGAACTGGCGCTGCAGGATGCAGAGGCGAAGTTCGCCATCGAACAGGCGAATCTCGCAGAGAGTCAGCGCAACTTCGACCGTGGCGAGCGCCTGCAGGAAACTGGCGCTATTGCGGCGATTCAAATGGACGAGCTCGCCACAAACCTGCAAAACAGCCAGGCATCCGTACAAGCTGCGGAAGCTGCACTTGAGTACGCTCGCGTGCAGCTCGGTTACACAACGGTCAGCGCCCCGCTAGATGGCGTGGTCGGGCTCGTCAACGTATCAGTCGGAGACCTGGTCGGACCTTCCAGCGGCCCCGTTTTGACCATCAGCCGCCAGGACGCAGTACTGACTGATATTGCCGTCGGCGAAGCCGACATGCTGACCTATATGCAGCGTTCGATCGCCGGTGAGGAGCCGACCTTCGATATTCGATTGCGGCTTGCGAACGACACTATTTACGATTTGCAGGGCTCCGTATTCTCGTATGCCGATCAGGCCAACCCTGCGACCGGCACTGTTACTGTTCGAGTGCTGTTCGACAACCCGGACGGATTGCTATTGCCCGGGCAGAGCGCGACAGTCCTGGTCAGCGAAACCGGCAACGACGCACAAATCGCGGTCCCGCAGGCAGCCGTTCAGCAGGATCAGCGTGGCGCTTTTGTCATGCTGGTTGATTCAGATATGACGATTGCCCAGCGTTACCTTCAGACCGGAGAGCAGGTTGATGGCTGGTGGCTCATCGAAGACGGACTCGCTGAGGGTGATCAGGTCGTTACGGAAGGACTCCAGAAAATCAGGCCCGGCAGCGTTGTAACGGTCGCAGAATGATCAGTTACCTCCTCGACCGGCCGCGTTTTGCCGGCGTCATCTCTGCCGTCGTAACCATCGCCGGCCTGCTCGCGCTGGCAACACTGCCCGTCGCTCAGTACCCGGAGATTGCACCGCCGGAAATCGCGGTTGACGCGATCTTTCCCGGCGCGAGCGCCGAAACAGTGCGCGATACGGTCGGCGCCATCATCGAAGAAGAGGTCAATGGCGTTGAGGGCATGATTTATCTGTCTTCGACCAGCGCCAATGACGGTACCTACAGCCTGACAGTAACGTTCGACATCGGATACGACGCCGACAAGGCGCAGGTGCTGGTCCAGAATCGCGTCAACAAGGCTATGACACAGTTGCCTGAAACAGTGCGCCAGCAAGGCATCTTCGTCGAGAAACTGTCGAACAACATTGTTATGGCGGTGACACTGTCTTCCGCCGACCCGGCCTACGACGGCCTGTTCCTGAATAATTACGCGTCACTGAACCTGAAAGCTGCACTGCAACGCGTACCGGGGGTCGGCAAAGCCGACATTCTTGGTGAGCAGAAGTACAGCATCCGCATCTGGCTCGACCCGGTCCGGATGGCGTCGCGGCAGATTACAGTCGCAGACATCGTTGCCGCCATCCAGGAACAGAATGTCGTGGCAGCCGCCGGACAGATCGGCGCGTACCCGTCATCGGCTGACCAGCAGTTCCAGTTGTCCGTGCAGGCCAAGGGACGCTTGCTCAGTGCCGACGAGTTTGGTGCCGTCATTATCCGCACCAATACAGCCGGCGAAACGGTGTATCTCAGGGATATCGCCCGGACCGAGCTGGGTGCCCAGAACTATCTTGCCAAAGGCAAGGTCGGCATCAATGACGCGACCGTAATGGCGATTTACCAGCAGCCCGGCTCAAACGCACTGCAGGTCGCCGATGGCGTGCGAGCAGCCCTTGACGAGTTGTCGATGAGCTTCCCGGACGGCGTCGTTTATGACGTCCCCTACGACACAACGAACTTTGTAAGAGCGTCACTCTTCGAGGTCTACGAAACGCTGATCATTGCAGTCATCCTGGTCGTGCTCGTCACATTCGTATTCCTGCAGGACTGGCGCTCTACACTGATCCCGACCATTACAATTCCGGTATCGCTGATTGGTACGTTCGCCTTTATGAGTGCGCTGGGCTTCAGCATAAACACGCTGACCCTGTTCGCGCTCGTGCTCGCAATTGGTATCGTCGTCGATGCAGCCATCATCGTGCTTGAAAACGTCGAACGTATACTTGAAGAAGAGCACGACATTTCAATGCGTGCGGCGACCGTTGAAGCAATGCGTCAGGTCATGCCGCCGCTAGTCGCATCAGCCGCCGTACTGCTTGCTGTGTTCATTCCGGTATCGCTGCTGCCGGGACTGGTTGGCAAGCTATACCAGGAATTCGGCGTCGTGCTGTCCGTATCCGTGGTGCTGTCCACATTCATTGCCATTACGCTCGCGCCACCATTGTGCGTGCTGATTCTGCGACATGACAAACCGCCACCGATGCGGGTGTTACACGCCTTCAATCGCGGCTTCGAGCGCCTTACGGACGCTTACATTCGACTCGTCAGATTCCTCGTCCAGCGACTCAGCATCGCAATGGTGGTGTTCCTTGCACTGCTCGGGGCAACGGGCTTCCTGGCCGCGACAGTTCCCTCCGGCTTCATTCCGGAAGAGGACTCGGCAGCATTCTTCGCCGAAATCCAGTTACCGGATGCCGCATCTCTTTCCCGGACCGAGGTATTCATGGATCGTGTGACCGCGGAAATCGAGTCGATTCCGGGCGTCCGCGACACGATCGCCGTTGCCGGCTACAGCCTCCTTGAAGGCGCAGCCATAAGTAACAGCGGCATGTTGATTGTCAATCTCGATACCTGGGAGAAGCGCCCTGATCCTGCAATGAGCCAGGCGGCGATCATGGCCCAGGTTGAGGAACGCATCGGTGCGTTTCGCGAGGGCGTCATCATGACGTTTGCCCCGCCGGCCATTCCCGGTCTCGGCATGGCGACCGGTTTCGAGTACATCCTTCAGGATCGCCAGGCACGATCGCCGCAGACGCTGGCGGGCGGCATGAATCAGTTGCTTGCGGCTACCGGGGATGACGCGAGGGTCGCCGGAGCGTTCGCAACGTTCCGTGCCGACGTACCACGGTTGTTCCTGAACATCGATCGCGATCGGGTCAAGACATTCGGCGTCGATCTGCGCGACATTTTCACCACGCTGCAGGCCCAGCTCGGCGGACTGTATGTGAACAACACGACCGTTTTCGGTCGCAATACCCAGGTCAACATCCAGGCGGAATCACAGTTCCGTGACACCGTGGAAGATATCGACAACTTTTACGTACGTAGTGCAGCCGGCGAAATGCTGCCGCTGAGTTCCCTCGTTCGGACAGAGAATATCCTCGGACCGCAAACGCTCAAGCGCTACAACATGTACAACGCCGTATCGGTGATTGGCGCCCCCGGTGCCGGCTACAGTTCCGGCGATGCGATCGCCGCGATGCAGGAGATGTCTGCGACCGCACTGCCACAGGGCTTCGGATTCGAGTGGACCGGCGCTACCTACCAGGAGCTTGCGGCGGGCAGCCTGGCGGTATTTGGCTTTGCGCTTGCCGTCATATTCGCCTACCTGTTCCTTGTCGCGCAGTTTGAAAGCACGATGATCCCGTGGGCCATTATGTTAACGGTGCCGACCGCCCTGCTTGGTTCATTCGCAGCGACCATGCTGGCCGGCGGCGACGTCAACCTCTATACACAGGTAGGCCTGGTGCTCATGGTCGGCATGTCAGCGCGCAATGCGATCCTGATTGTCGAAGCAGCCAAGATCAATCGCGAGGTTTTGCAGCAATCGGTCATCGACGCGGCTCTAAACGCCTCCAGGCAACGCTTCCGGCCACTGATGATGACCGGGTTCGCGTTTCTGCTGGGCGTATTTCCGCTGGTTATTGCGAGCGGTGCCGGCGAAGCCGGTCGTGAGGCGCTCGGCCTTGCCGTGTTTGGCGGCATGCTGTCTGCGCTAATCGTTGGCGCCATAGTTGCACCGCCGATTTTCGTCCTCATACAGAAAGTTCGTGAACGCGCGAAGCGTAAGGCTGTTTAGTGGTAAAATCGCGCCGTTCGTAACCACAAAGGAGTTGGACGAATGCAAGACAACATGAACACAATGGCGCCGGTCGCAGCGGCCTCAGTTGAGGACCGTTCCCAGTTTATCTGGAGGACCTACGCACACGTCGTCGGGGCAATACTGGCGTTTGCTGCCGTCGAGGCTTACTTGCTGTCATCAGGCATTGCGATGCAGATCGCGCCGGCCCTGCTCGGCAACTGGCTGTTAACGCTGGGCGCGTTCATGCTGGTCGGCTGGGGCGCAAGCCACGTTGCTCACCGCCTCGAATCGACTACCGCACAATATGCGGCGTTCGCCGTCTTTGTCGTTGCTGAAGCAATCATCTTCTCGCCATTGCTCGTTTACGCGATGATGATCAACCCGGCAGCGATTCAGAGTGCTGCGGGCGTAACGATCATGGGCTCGGTCGGACTGATTGCCGTCGCAATGATCACACGCAAGGACTTTTCGTTCCTGCGTGGCATCCTGACGTGGGGATTCATGCTCGCGATGGTCGCGATCGTTGCCGGCATCCTGTTTGGATTCCAGCTCGGTACCTGGTTCTCGGTCGGAATGATCGGCTTCGCCGGTGCGGCTGTGCTGTATGACACCTCAAATATCATGCATCACTACCCGGCTGATCGGCACGTAGCTGCGGCGATGGCGCTGTTCGCTTCGATCGCGCTGATGTTCTGGTACGTATTGCAGTTATTCCTTAGCCGCGACTAGCGGCACGACAAAGGGGCCCCACGGGGCCCCTTTTCTTATCCTGAGCGCCGATGCCGATTCGCCCACTCCTCACGACACTCGCATCAACGCTGCTGCTGATCGCGGCACCGGGTTTCGCGCAGGAGCCGTTCGATTATGATGGCGCTGCTGAACAGCTGGCGGAGATGGCAGCGCTCGTCGAGCGCGAGGACATAGACAGCGAAGAGCTTAATTCGCACCGTCGCAGCGTCAGCCGCATTGAAAGTGCCGCGTTCGAATGCGAAATGCAGGCGGCCATCGTCCGTGAGCGCTTCGAAGAATTGTACGACCCGCTCCGCGACCAGCCGAGCGACGAAATAACCGGCGAAGCACGGCAGCAGCGTCAGAGCATCGCGGCTGGAATGGACGACGCCATTGCCAGGCAGGCAAGCTGTAGTCAGATCGTTGCCGATGCGCAGGCGCTGGGTTCGCGAATTTCGAACCGCCAGCAGCAAATCTCGGAACAGTTCCTGTCGGCGCGTACGGACAACGTTTTCCAGATACTGGAACACCTCCCCGAGCGCGCCGCGACCTGGCCTGAACGCATCCGGGACCAGGCCGACCTGACCCTGGCAGGTGACCTGAGCCGCACCGCATTCGCATGGATGCTGCTTTTCGCGGGCGTCGCCGCGACTGTCGGCGGCGTTTTCATCCGGCGTCGCTTCTTGTCCTGGTACGCCGCTGAAGGTGGCGACGATGCCGAGCCACAACTCAGGCACCTGCTGCCGAAACCGATGGCTGACTTCGCGCCGTTGCTGCTGGCAGGCGCCGCGCTATGCTCTGTCACCTGGCTGGCCGTTGCAGATGTTTCCACCGACCTGGTCCTGGTGAGAATCGCACTCGCAATCTTCGGCTATGGTGCGTGCGCGGTCGTCATTCACTGGGCCAGCGGGCCATTGTCACCGGCAGCGGACGTAAAGGGGTTCGTTCCTGACCATGTCGTGCCGTTCCGGCGCCGACTTTTTGCTTACGCCTTTGTACTGCTTTTCGGCTACATCGTCATCGGCGATCATTGGCTGGCTGTTAGAGGTGCTCAGACCTATACACCGGGCTACGCCGGCATGATTTTACTG
Source organism: Woeseiaceae bacterium (assembly GCA_965224725.1). Taxonomy (GTDB): domain Bacteria; phylum Pseudomonadota; class Gammaproteobacteria; order Steroidobacterales; family Woeseiaceae; genus UBA1847. The sequence goes on along the minus strand of CBDCZZ010000002.1, from coordinate 742,265 downwards.
ACCGCAGTCAGCCTGCTGCGGATCGTCAACTACCTGCCGCGAATTCCCGGGTTCTCCGGCCGGCTGCGACTGCTCAGATTTGTAACCACCAGCTTGCTGTTGATTGCGATTCTTGCGCTGGCCACGGGTTACCAGAACCTTGCCGGCTACCTGGTCAACGGCTTGTCGCTAACCAGTATCGCGGTCCTTATCATGTGGATGCTGTTCTGGCAGGTATTTGCAGCATTCAATTACCTGCTTGAGAAGAACACGGATACTGCGGTCCAGGTGCGCTCTGCTCTGGGAGTAACCGGCAAAGGCTCAGGTACCGGAATCGGTTTCATGCAGCTGATCGCCGATGTCGTACTCTGGATCGGCTTCCTTGTCTTCCTGATTTACGTCTGGGACACGACCGGCGCGACGCTCGGTCGACTCGAACTGTCCATCACCGAAGGCTGGACGGTCGGCGGAGTGTCGTTCGTCCCAATGAAGATTGTGGGCGGCATTCTTGTTTTTGTTGTCCTGGTCATCTTTGTTGGCTGGGCAAAACGCTGGATCGATCGTCGCTGGCTGCAGAGAATCGTCATAGACCGTGGTGGCCGTGATGCGATCCTGACGCTGTTCGGCTACATCGCATTTATTCTTGCGATCCTGTTGTCGCTCAAGGCCGCCAGCGTCGACCTTACCGGCCTCGCGATAGTCTCCGGCGCCCTCGCCCTCGGCCTGGGTTTCGGGCTACAGAGCATAGCCAACAATTTCGTCTCCGGCCTGATCCTGCTGTTCGAGCGACCAATTCGTGCCGGCGATTTTGTCACGGTCGGTACTACCGAGGGCTATGTCCGCAGTATTCGTATTCGCGCCACCGAAATCGAGACCCTGGACAACCAGAACGTCCTGGTCCCGAACTCGGAACTGGTTTCGGGCCGCGTTACCAACTGGGTGCTGCGCGATACCCACGGCCGCCTGCAGGTTCGCGTTGGCGTCGCTTATGGAACTGACGTCGACAGAGTCAGGGAAATTCTCGAACGCGTCGGTCGCGAGCACAGCGAAGTCATCTCCGACGGTCGCGCCCCTGCGCCGAAGGCATTCTTCATGGGCTTTGGTGACAGTGCGCTGGAGTTTGAACTGCGCGTGCGCGTGCAGCGTATAGAACGTCGCTTCTCGGTGTTGAGCGACATGAACTTTGCGATCGACAGGGAATTCCGCGAAGCCGGCATCGTCGTACCGTTCCCGCAGCGAGACCTGCACATTGTTTCCTACCCGGGCGAAGAAACTGTCGAGCCAAAGGTCGACACGGAGTCAGCCGAACCGCAGTTGGCTGCAAACGAAGTAACACGCAGCCATCACCTGGATCTTGATACCCAGGCGCCACGTACGGAGGTCTGGGAAGCGCTGACCACATCCGAACAGTTGAAACGCTGGCTTGTTCGCGATGGCAATGTCGAAGCGCGTATCGGCGGCGCGGTACATCTCGCGCTGCGCGATGGTTACGAGATCACAGGTCGCATAGATATCTATATTCCCGAACGCCGCCTTCGAGTCGTAGTCGCCCCTGCCGAAGGCGAAGAACCGCTCGCAACGGGTCCGATTACCGTTGACCTGCGTGTACGCGAGCGCGATGAGAAGACGAGGCTATCCGTCGACGTCAGCGGTATTCCGGGAACCGAAGACTGGGAGGAGTATTACCGGCTCTCGGTTGATCGCTGGAAGCAGGCATTCAGCGAGCTCGCCGCCGACGTCCTGCGCAGCTAGGCCAGAACCTCCAAACCGCCCATGTAGGGCTTGAGTACCTCAGGCATTCGGATCGAACCGTCCTCGTTCTGGTAGTTCTCCAGCACGGCAATAAGTGCCCTGCCCGCTGCCACGCCTGAGCCATTCAATGTATGGATCAATTCCGGCTTGCCGGTTTCCGGATTGCGGCAGCGCGCCTTCATGCGACGCGCCTGAAAGTCGTTGTAATTGCTGCAGGACGATATCTCACGATATTTCTGCTGCCCGGGTAACCAGACCTCAATGTCGTAGGTTTTTGTGGCACCGAAGCCGACGTCGCCCGAGCACAGCGTAACGACCCGGTACGGCAGCTCCAGTCGCTGCAGGATCACCTCGGCGTGCCCGGTCAGCTCTTCGAGGGCCCGCATCGATGCGTCAGGTGCCACGAATTGCACGAGCTCCACCTTCTCGAACTGGTGCTGGCGAATCATGCCGCGCGTGTCCTGCCCGTGCGAACCCGCTTCGGAGCGGAAACACGGCGTATGCGCCACGTGCCGAACCGGCAATGCATCTGCGTCAAAGATCACGTCCGCTGCGAGATTGGTCACCGGCACCTCGGCAGTCGGTATCAGGTAGAACGGCGACTCGTCAGTCGTCTTGAACTGGTCTTCCTCGAACTTCGGCAACTGCCCCGTACCCACCAGTGCATGCGCCTTAACGAGGTACGGCACGTAAGTTTCGGCATAGCCATGTTCCGAGGTGTGCACGTCAAGCATGAACTGGATCAATGCCCGCTGCAGTCGCGCCAGGCCGCCGGTCATGACCGCGAATCGCGCTCCAGAGACCTTGCTCGCGGCTTCGAAATCCAGCTGCCCAAGTCCTTCGCCAAGTGCGACATGATCCTTCGCCTCGAAACCAAGATCCTCAACTTGGCCCCAGCGACGCACCTCAGCGTTGTCGCTTTCGTCGGTGCCATCAGGAACGCTGTCGTCGAGCAGGTTGGGTAGCCCCAACTCGATGCCGCGCAGTTCCTGCTGCACATCCTGCAATCTGGTTTCGCTGGTTTCGAGCCGATCGCCCAAGTCCTTGACTGCCGCCAGCAGCGGTTCGATATCCTCGCCCGCCGCCTTGGCCTTGCCGATACTCTTCGCACTCTGGTTGCGCTCGCTTTGTAGCTGCTCGGTCTCGACCTGCAGCGATTTGCGTTGCTCTTCGAGCGCAAGATACGCAGCCGCATCAAACTTGAAACCACGACGAGCGAGGTTGGCGGCGACATCGTCAGCGGACTGACGGAGGAGTTTCGGGTCGATCATGATTACGGCTTTTGCGGCTGGCTGGCAGACTGGTTGCGGCGCTCGATCTCCTCGAGCTTTTCGCGAATTCGGATCTCGAGTCCGCGAGGGACGGGATGATAATACTTAACCGGGTCCATGTCGTCGGGAAAATAGGTTTCCCCGGCTGCGTGCGCGTCTTTCTCGTCGTGCGCGTAGCGGTAGTCTTCACCGTAGCCCAGGTCCTTCATCAGCCCTGTCGGCGCATTGCGCAGGTGCATCGGTACCTCGAGCGATCCCAGCTCCTGCGCATCCTTCATGGCTGCCTTCGAGGCTTTGTAAACGGCGTTGCTCTTGGCTGCACATGCGAGATAGACGACAGCCTGAGCGATCGCAAGCTCACCCTCAGGGCTGCCGAGTCTTTCCTGCACCTCCCAGGCATTCAGCGTCAGCTGCAACGCCCTGGGGTCCGCATTACCGATATCCTCGGAGGCTACCCGTATCAGGCGCCGCGCGATGTAAAGTGGGTCGCAACCTCCGTCCAGCATGCGCATGAACCAGTAAAGCGCTGCATCGGGATCAGTGCCTCGTATGCTCTTGTGTAACGCCGAGATCTGGTCGTAGAAGTATTCACCCTGCTTGTCGAATCGTCCTCGGCGACCGGACGCCACCTCGGCGACGATGGCGTCATCGATCTGTCCTTTGTCGGCCAGGTCCGCCGCCAGCTCGAGGAGGTTCAGGCTGCGACGCGCATCGCCGTCTGCCGCTGCCGCAATCAGCTCGACCGACTCATCGGATATGCTGAATTCGCCGGACAGACCACGGTCTGCATCGTTGAGCGCCCGGCGCAGAATATCCACGAGATCCGCCGTCTCGAGCATTCGCAGAACATAGACACGCGCTCGCGACAGCAATGCGTTGTTCAATTCAAATGAAGGATTCTCGGTTGTCGCGCCAATAAATGTCAGCGTGCCGTCCTCGACGAACGGCAGGAATGCATCCTGTTGCGATTTGTTAAAGCGGTGCACCTCATCGAGAAACAGGACCGTACTGCGATTACTCATGGCGCGATGCTGTTCGGCTTCGCTGACCGCCGACCGAATATCCTTGACGCCGGCCATTACGGCGGACAGTGCAATGAAATGCGAATCCGTCGTCGCGGCAATCATTCGCGCCAACGTCGTCTTGCCGGTGCCGGGCGGCCCCCAGAAGATCATCGAATGCGCACGTCCCTGCTCTATTGCACGACGCAAGGGTTTGCCGTCGTCAAGAAGATGACGCTGACCGAAGAATTCTTCCAGCGTCTGCGGGCGCATGCGATCCGCGAGCGGCCGGCCGGTCTGCGACTCCGATTCGGATGCAAACAGATCGTTCAAGGGATTCTAGGTCCCGGCACCAGTCCAGCGCTTCTCGAATCGCTGGCACCAACCGCCGATCCCGGCGAGCGCAATCCCCATACCGACAAGAATTCCGGTTGCATTGGCAGCCACATCACCCCAGGAAGCGGTTCGATAGCTAACCTTGTACTGGATAGCCTCGATCACCATGCCGAACAGCAACAGGAATATTGCGATCCAGACGTAGCGCGGACGGGCAAACATGCCGGCGAACCAAAGGGCCAGTACAAAGAAGGAAACGCCGTGCAGCCACTTGTCGACGTTGGAGAACCAGTCGAGACCACCGGCGCGGTTGTCCCAGAACCATAATACCGGCATCAGGGCTCCGGCCAGCACGACAATCAGGAGTAACAGGCTGGCCAGGCGCCACTTGCCCGCGTACTGCAGCGGCAGCATCAGGGGGCCGACTCGGCCGGGGTACCGACCACATCTACATCCTCAGGAATTTCGAACTCGAAACGTTCACTGTCGATAGCTTCGTTGACAACAAGATCATCGAGCGCAACCAGCGTCGTCTGGTCGAGGTGGTCGAAGAAGATCATTCGCTGCAGCTGCGAGTCGACGAATCCGAGCTCCATGCGCTCGAAGCCGCTCGACGTATCTTTCGGATCGAATCTCACCCAGGTCGTTTCCTTCTCGATCGTTGTCCCACCGTAGTTGAACTGATCGAGGGCGGCATCGGAACCGCCCAGCAGCATCGCTGGCGTATTGGCCAGAGCCTCTGCCTGCGGTTTGACGGTCACCTGTTCGAGGTCAATGTCATAACTCCAGATATTCAACCCATCGGCAACCAGTAATTGCTCGTAAGGATCGTCGGTAGCCCAACGGAACTTTCCGGGCCTGGAAATCAGCAGCGTACCGGACGACTGATCCGTCGTTTCGCCGTTCGAATCAACCAACGACTGCTTGAACGACGCACTGAACGTAATCACTTCATTGACGAAGTCATCGACCAGCTGCTGGCCGATGCGATCCGACTCGTCATCGGCGGCGAGCGGTGCCGCTGCGCACAGGGCGAAGATCACCAGGCAATTCTTTAAGCTGCGGGACAACATCCTGTTCCTCATCCGTCCTCTTTGACCGGCACGAGAATTTCTCGCGTTCCATTCGGCTGCAAAGGGCCCACAAGACCGGCCGCTTCCATCGACTCAACCATGCGAGCCGCACGGTTGTAGCCAATCTTGAGACGCCGCTGCACGCCCGAAATCGATGCCTTTCGCGTATCCATCACAACCTGTACTGCCTGGTCGTAAAGCGGATCCTGCTCGGCATCCGCATCGTCGGCCGACGGCTTGTCGATTCCGGTCAGTCCCGGTGTTGGACTCGCGGGACCCTCAAGAATTTCATCGATGTAGCGTGGTGAACCGCTTTTCTTCAGGTGCCTTACGACCGCATGCACTTCGTTGTCTGCGACGAACGCGCCGTGGACCCGAACCGGTAACGATGTGCCAGGCGGCAGGTACAGCATGTCGCCATGACCGAGCAGATTTTCAGCACCCTGCTGATCGAGAATCGTACGCGAATCAACCTTGGCTGAAACCTGGAACGCGATACGCGTGGGTACGTTTGCCTTGATCAGGCCGGTAATCACATCGACCGACGGGCGCTGAGTCGCGAGGATCATGTGAACGCCTGATGCACGCGCTTTCTGCGCCAGCCTTGCGATCAGTTCTTCGACCTTCTTGCCGACGATCATCATCATGTCGGCAAGTTCGTCGATGATCACGACGATGTACGGCAAAGGCGTGAGCGTCGGGTGCTCGATCGGCTTGTCCTCGTCGAACAGCTCGGGCGGCCGGAAGGTCGGATCCTTGATCGGCTCGCCCGCCTCGATCGCATCGCGAACCTTGCGGTTATAGCCACCGATGTTGCGTACGCCGAGAGCTGCCATCAGCGCGTAGCGACGGTCCATCTCGGCAACACACCAGCGCAGCGAGTTCGCCGCTTCCTTCATGTCTGTGACAACCGGCGCCAGCAGGTGCGGAATGCCCTCGTACACCGACAGTTCAAGCATCTTCGGATCGATCATGATCAGGCGCACATGTTCGGGCTGGGTCTTGTAGAGAATACTCAACACCATCGCGTTGATGCCGACAGATTTACCCGAGCCGGTGGTACCCGCGATAAGCAGGTGCGGCATCCGCGCAAGGTCTGCAACCACCGAGTTGCCGCCGATGTCCTTGCCGAGCGCAAGCGTCAGCGGCGAACCCATTTCGTCGTAAGCCTTCGATTTCACGATCTCGCCAAACGTAACCAGTTGGCGATTCTCGTTCGGAATTTCGAGGCCCACATAAGACTTGCCCGGAATAACTTCCACGATGCGAACGCTAACTACAGAAAGCGACCGAGCCAGGTCCTTGGCCAGGTTCGCAATCTGGCTGACTTTGACCCCAGGCGCAGGATCGAGCTCGAAACGCGTAATCACCGGTCCCGGCGACACCGATTTGACCTCGACATCGATCCCGAAGTCCTTGAGTTTCAGTTCGACCAGCCGCGACATGGCCTCAAGTGAGTCCTGCGAGTAACCGGTTTTCTGCGGCGGCGGATCATCGAGCAATGACAGTGGCGGCAGTTCGCCGTCGGATGGCGGATCAAACAGCGGCACCTGGCGTTCTTTCTCCGCACGAGCGCTCGGCTCCAGCGATGGCATGACCGGTTCAATGCGCGGCTTCGTACGTTGCTTCGCGAGCTTCTTCTCGACCTTGACGACATCCTGGCGTTCGGCGGCCTTGCGGCGGCCTTCCGCCTTGTCCCGCAGTTCGCCGATTTTCAGGCGCAGTTTTTCATACATCCTGAGCGTCCACTGTCCGATGCGATCCATGATGTCGATCCACGACACGCCCAGGAACAGTGATATCGAAGCCACCCAGAAACAGAACAGCAAAACGCTGGCTCCGAGCAGCTTCATTACGCCCTCAAGCCAGCCGCCGATCGCCTGCCCGACGATACCGCCTGCGGTCTGGTTAAAGCCTTCCGGTGAGAAATGCAGCGTCGCCAGCGCGCAGCTCGAAACGAGCGTCGCGAGGAAACCGGCGAAGCGCAGCGTAAAGTCGAGCTTCGTCAATTCGATCTGCGTTTTTTGCTCTCGGTACAACATCCAGCCCAGGAAAAAAACCAAAACAGTGAACAGGTAGGCCGGCCGCCCGAAGCTCGAGAACAACAGATCCGCAACCCAGGCGCCAACCCTGCCGATACCATTCTGGATAGCCGAACCTGAACCTGTGCGGAACGGGCCCGGATCGGCATTGCTGTAGGTGAACAATGCAAACCACAGAATCAGCGCCAGGGCGCCAAATACGTACAACGCGCCTTCTCGCAGCGCGCGATTTACCTGCGCCGAGATTTTCGACGGTTCAGGCCGGGCCTTGCTGGCCTTGGTGGCTCTTGCCATACGGAATCCGATTTCCCTAAACTAGCGGACAAGTCCTTCGCACAGTCCGCATAAAGCTTGCCCGCAACCTGACCCTTGAAAGTCGCAAAAACGGGACGCATTTCAAGGCCTTCTGCGGGCGATTCAGTGCTTCTTCTTTGTAACGGAATTATACATGAGTGATATCAAACATTGCCGGGTTCTGATCCTGGGATCGGGTCCAGCCGGCTACGCCGCGGCTGTTTACGCAGCACGTGCAAACCTCGACCCGGTCATGGTCACCGGCATCGAACAGGGTGGCCAGCTGATGACGACTACGGATGTCGACAACTGGCCGGGTGACGTCGAGGGACTGCAAGGCCCCGAACTCATGGATCGCATGCTGCGTCATGCACAGCGTTTCAACACCGAGATCATTAACGACCACATTCATACGGCCGACGTTACGACGCGACCGTTCAGACTCGAAGGCGATTACGGTACCTATACCTGCGACGCACTGATCATCTCGACGGGTGCCACCGCCATGTACCTCGGTCTCGAGTCAGAAGAAGCCTACAAGGGCCGCGGTGTATCCGCGTGCGCGACCTGCGACGGCTTCTTCTATCGTGGCAAGCCCGTTGCAGTCATCGGTGGCGGCAACACGGCCGTCGAAGAAGCGCTGTACCTGAGCAATATTGCCTCCAAAGTAACGCTCGTACATCGCCGCGATGAACTACGCGCTGAAAAAATCCTGCAGGACCACCTTTTCGAAAAGGAACGCGAAGGTAAAGTCGAGATTCTCTGGGACCACGTCCTCGATGAGGTACTCGGCGACGATGCCGGCGTTACCGGCATGCGGGTCCGCAGCACGAAAGACGATTCGAAGACCAGCGACGTCGACCTCGACGGCATTTTCATCGCGATCGGCCACAAGCCGAACACCGGCCTGTTTGACGGACAGCTGGACATGAAGAATGGCTACATCGTCATCAAGTCGGGCATCGAAGGTGATGCGACGGCGACCAGCGTGCCTGGCGTGTACGCTGCGGGCGATGTTGCCGACCAGGTGTACCGCCAGGCGATCACATCGGCGGGCGCCGGTTGTATGGCGGCTCTCGACGCCGAGAAGTTCATCGACGCCCTCGAGAAGTCGGATACGGCAGCGGACAACGCGGCCGCGTAGCCGGACGTCGCGACCCGGTCAGGATGCAGGTCGCAGTCCACAGTTCGATAGCGGAGATCGCTGCCGCTGACTGGAATCGGCTCGCGGGCCCGGCCTTCCCGTTCCTGCAACACGAATTTCTGGCAGCCGCTGAATCAAGCGGCAGCGTAGCTCCCGAACACGGCTGGCAGCCGCGCCACCTGGCACTGATGGACGGCGACTCGGTGCGGGCCGCTATGCCGTTGTACGAAAAGAGCCACTCCTGGGGCGAATTCGTCTTTGACTGGGCCTGGGCCAATGCCTATGACCAGGCCGGGCTGCCCTACTACCCGAAACTGGTATCGGCCAGTCCGTTCACCCCCGCTCCGGGCCCGCGACTGCTTTGCGCAGAAGGTGATGACGAAGGCGCACGCCTGTTGCTCGCAGCGGCAGTGACACTGGCCGGCGAACTTGAGTGCTCGTCGCTGCACGTCCAGTTTCCGGCCGCAAGCGAGGTCAAACTACTCGAAGACGCAGGCATGCTGATTCGCCGCGACTGCCAGTTTCACTGGCATAACCGTAATTACGCGGACTTCGATGAGTTTCTCGGCACCTTTACCTCGGCGAAGCGCAAGAAAGTGAAGCGCGAACGACGCCGAGTCACCGAGTCGGGTATCAGTTTCCGACGCCTTCCCGGCACAGACATGGACGATGCGACCTGGACAAACGTCTACACGTTGATCAGCCGTACTTTCATGGCACGCGGATCATTGCCCTACTTCAAACGCAGCTTCTTCGTCGAGATCAGTAAGACGCTGCCTGAAAACCTGCTCGTCATACTTGCAGAACTCGAGGGTGTGCCTGTAGCGGCGGCGGTCTTTTACGTCGGCGCGGAACGCCTGTACGGACGCTATTGGGGCAGCGACGGGCACTTCGATTCGCTGCACTTTGAAACCTGTTACTACCAGGGCATCGACTACTGTATCGATCACGGCGTAAAGGTCTTCGAACCGGGCACACAGGGCGAGCACAAGATCGCTCGCGGGTTTGTGCCGGTTGAAACCTGGTCAGCACACTGGCTGGCGCATCCGGAATTTTCTGACGCCATTGAACGCTACCTCGGCGAGGAATCGCGGCACGTCAGCCGCTACATGGCGGCGGTGGACCGGCACACGCCGTATCGCGACGATGAGTAATTCCCGCGTTCACTGGCTGTCGCCGACAGATCGGCCTGACGCATTTCCGCCGGTCGACAGTGCATTGCGGGAACCTGACGGGCTGCTTGCCGCCGGCGGCGACCTGTCATCCGAACGCATCCTGTACGCCTATCAACACGGAATCTTTCCCTGGTACGAAGATGGTCAACCGTTGCTGTGGTGGTCACCGGATCCGCGCTGCGTCTTCCTGCCCGGTGACTTGCGCCTTTCGCGTCGCATGCAGCGTCGCGTTGCCTCGTCTTCATTCGAGATCCGGGCAAATCACGCGTTCGCCGATGTGATCCGTGCCTGTGCCGCACCAAGGCGCTACCAGGACGGAACCTGGATCACGAATGACATGATCACCGCCTACGAACGACTCCACGCCGAAGGCTGGGCACACTCAATCGAAGTCTGGGATGCCGAAAAACTGGTCGGTGGCCTCTACGGCCTGGCAATTGGTCATGCTTTTTTCGGCGAATCGATGTGGAGCGGCGAAACTGATGCTTCGAAATTTGCACTCTTGTACCTGGAGCAGGCGATGCAACGCGGTTCGCTGCGACTGCTCGATTGCCAGGTCATTTCACAGCACCTGCTCAGCCTCGGCGCCCGCACCCTGCCGAGGACCGAATTCATGCAGATTGCTGCTTCAGCCACGACGCCGGCCGGTCAGGTCGGAAAATGGCCCGGCTCACCCGTGCCAGTCCGTGAACTGCTGACCGCCTAAGGGATTGCCGCATTGCATTAGCTGCCCCGTTTCTGCACAATTCGCGAGCCTTTTAGCACTACAGGACTTTAGCAACTTGGCGAAAGAAGAAGCCATCCAGATGGAAGGCGTCGTTACAGAGACGCTTCCCAATACGACATTCCGGGTCGAACTCGAGAACGGTCACGTCGTGACCGCACATATCTCGGGCAAGATGCGGAAGAACTACATTCGTATCCTGACAGGTGACAAGGTCACCGTCGAACTGACTCCCTACGACCTTTCCAAGGGCCGCATCGTCTACCGCGGCCGTTAATACGGGGCTCAGCTCTCCGGCAAGTGCTCCAGTTCCTTCAGCACCGGCTCAGCATTCAGTTTTAACGTATCGTCCTTGCCAACGGTGATCGTGACGTGCCCGCCATCCGCGAGGCTGCCAAACAACAGCTCTTCGGCCAACGGTCGCTTGATCATCTCCTGGATAATTCGCGCCATTGGTCGCGCGCCCATCTTCGCGTCATAGCCGCGATCGGCGATCCATGTCCTCGCCTCGTCGTCGAGTTCCAGAGTTACATTGTTGTTACCGAGTCTCGCTTCCAGTTCGACGACGAGTTTATCGACAACCCTGAGAATGGAGCCGCGATCGAGCGACGCGAACTGGATGATTGCATCCAGGCGATTGCGGAATTCGGGTGAGAACTGCTTGCGGATAACCTCCATGCCATCCGAGCTGTGATCCTGTTTCGTGAAACCGATCGAGGCGCGGCTCATTTCCTGGGCGCCGGCGTTGGTTGTCATTACGAGTATGACGTTACGGAAATCGGCCTTGCGGCCGTTGTTATCCGTCAACGTTCCATGATCCATCACCTGCAGTAGCAGGTTGAACACCTCAGGATGGGCCTTCTCGATTTCGTCCAACAGGACCACCGCGTGCGGGTTCCTGGTAACGGCTTCAGTCAGCAGACCGCCCTGGTCAAAGCCGACATAGCCCGGGGGCGCACCGATCAGTCGTGACACCGTGTGCCGCTCCATGTACTCGGACATATCGAAGCGAATCAGTTCGACGCCCATGATCATTGCCAGCTGGCGAGTGACCTCGGTCTTGCCGACACCGGTCGGACCCGCGAACAGGAATGCACCGATCGGCTTCTCTTCGTCCCGGAGTCCGGAACGAGCCATCTTGATTGCGCCGGACAACGCCTCGATGGCGCGATCCTGGCCAAAAATCGTCAGTTTCAGATCGCTTTCGAGCGTACGCAGCGCATCGCGGTCGGATGCCGATACACTCTTGGCAGGAATACGCGCCATCTTGGCGACAATATTCTCGATCATCTCGACCGTTACACGATCACCGCGCTCGGCAACCGGCTTCAGTCGCAGGCTGGCGCCCGCCTCATCCATGACGTCGATGGCCTTATCGGGCAAATGCCTGTCGTTGATGTGGCGTGCCGACAGTTCGACCGCAGCTTCCAGGGCATCGTTGTCGTAGCTGATGCCGTGGTGCTCCTCGAAGCGCGACTTCAGGCCAAGCAGTATTGCAACCGTCTCCGGGATACTCGGCTCAGGTACATCTATTTTCTGGAAACGTCGTGCAAGTGCATGATCTTTCTCGAAAATCCCTCGGTATTCGGAGTAGGTCGTCGAACCGATGCAACGGATCTCGCCGTTCGCGAGAACGGGCTTGATCAGGTTGCTCGCATCCATGACACCGCCTGAAGCTGCGCCGGCCCCGATCACCGTGTGGATCTCGTCGATGAACAAAATTGCGCCCGGATCGTCACGCACCTCGGCGATAACGCCCTTCAGGCGCTTCTCGAAGTCTCCGCGGTACTTGGTGCCGGCAACAAGCGTGCCCATGTCGAGTGCATAGATTGTGCTGTCAGCGAGCACCTCGGGAACACGCTCCTCGACGATCATGCGAGCAAGGCCTTCCGCGAGTGCCGTCTTGCCGACGCCGGCTTCACCGACGTAGAGCGGGTTGTTCTTGCGACGCCTGCAGAGAATCTGCACCGTGCGTTCGATTTCGACCTCGCGCCCGATCAGGGGGTCGATGCGGCCATCGATGGCCAGCTGATTCAGGTTGGTCGCGTACTTCGCGAGCGGCGATGCTTCGACCTCCGACTCGCCATCGACTTCGGTTTCAGCATCCTCTTCGCCGCCCTCGGCAGAAACCTGCGGCAGGCCGTGAGAAATGTAGTTGACGACGTCGAGACGCGTGATGTCCTGCAAACCCAGGAAATAGACCGCCTGCGACTGCTTTTCGGAGAAGATCGCGACCAGAACATTGCTGCCGGTGACTTCCTTCTTGCCACTGGACTGGACATGAAAAACTGCCCGTTGCAGCACACGCTGGAAACCCAGTGTCGGCTGGACCTCGATGTCCTCACCCTCAGGGAGTAACGGCGTCTGCTCTTCAATGCACTCGGTGAGCTGACGCCTGAGTTCCACAACGTTGCCGTCGCAGGCTTTAATGATTTCGTACACCGACGGAATATCGAGCAATGCCAGCAACAGGTGCTCAACCGTCAGGAACTCATGCTGCTGGTCACGTGCCTTCTGGCCGGCCTCGTTGAGACAGAACTGTAACTCGCTCGATAACACTGCTCAGGATTCCTCCATCGTGCACAACAGCGGATGCTGGTGCTGTCTGGCTACAGACATGACCTGCGCCACCTTGGTTTCAGCAATTTCAAAACTGAATACGCCACAGATGCCCTTTCCCTTGGTATGCACCTCGAGCATTACCTGGGTTGCACGGGTCCGTTCCATCCCGAAAATGGATTCCAGAATGTCGACGACAAATTCCATCGGCGTGTAATCGTCATTGAGCAGCACGACCCGATAGAGGGGCGGCGGTTTGACTTTTGGCTGCGCCTCCTCGACCGCAAGGTCATATCCGTCGTACTGTTCTATGTCGGTCGGGCGCTCACTCATCGGGCGATATTTCGCTTAAAAGTCAATAATCTGCTTGTTCGTGTAACAGTTCAACCCGTATCATCGGGTCGCTGCGTTTACACGCTGGATGGCCCGCTACAATTGCGCCCAAATCCATGATTTCAAGAGCAAACTGGTCGAATTTACAAAACCTGGACGGCGAAAGCCTGGTCGGCAACGTTAATCGCGTGTTGCCCCCGCTTTTGTCGCTGCTGCTCGTCGTCCTGATCGGCTGGCAGCTCGCCGGCGTGGCGTGGAAGCTGGTGCCCGGAACCGCGGCTGGCGACGTCGTTCAGACTCCGGCCGGAGTGACGACCGGCGGCTCGTCTGCGAACAATTCGACGGACGTCGCTGCTATAGCAGCCAGTCATCTTTTCGGTGTGGCTGACGCCAGCAGCGAGGAGCCGATTGAAATTCTGCCTGCCGATGAAGATCTTGCTGACACTCGCCTGACCAACCTGATCCTGAAAGGCACGGTTGCCGCACCGGATCCACGAGAATCAGTCGCGCTGATCGCGGACAGCGGGGCCGAGCAAAAGGTATTTGGCATCGGCGACAGCGTCTCCGGGAGTACAACATTGCATGCCGTGTATGCGAGCCGCGTTGTGCTGAACGAAAACGGCGCGTTAACAAACCTGCGGCTGCCACGAGACTTCGAGGCTGTGGCTGAGCCGGCCAGTGCTCGCCGGGTTACCCGGACAAACCGGCAGGCTGCGACGAGCGGCGAGAACATCCAGGCCGTCGTTACGCAGAACCTGCCGCAGCTAATGGATATCATTCGTCCCACGCAGTTCAGGGAAAATGGACAGCCTGCTGGCTTTAGGGTTTACCCGGGACGCAATCGTCAGCAATTTTCGGATCTCGGCCTGAAGCCGGGCGACCTGATCACGGATATCGACGGCCAGTCCCTGACCGATCCGACAACCGCAATGAAAATCTTTCAGTCACTTGAATCCGCACAACAGGTGACTGTCACAGTCAAGCGCAACGGGCAGCCGGAAACGCTAGTCCTTGATATGAATCAGCTCAATTTGGGTGGCCAGCAAAAGCAATGAAGACTAATTCGAGATTCAACCCGCTGACGCGGGTCATCCTGGTCACAACCGCGACATTCATGCTGACGGTCGGCGCACTCGCCCAGCAGCCGGGCTCTTCTCTGGCCTTCAAGGACGCCGATATCCGCAAGGTCATCGAAGCAGTCAGCGACGTCACCGGCAAGAGCTTTATTGTCGACCCACGGGTAACGGGCAAGGTAACCCTGCTGTCGTCGCAGCCCCTGTCTCCGGATGCGTTGTACGAAGCCTTCCTGTCCATCCTTCAGGTACACGGCTATGCCGCCGTTACGAGCGGTGACCTGATCAAGATTATTCCGGACGCCACGTCGCGGCAGTTTGCCGGGCCGATCGGTGGCGGGCCCGGAATCGGCTCTGACGAGATCGTGACCCAGGTAATCCAGCTCGAAAACGTCGGCGCTGCCCAACTCGTCCCGATCCTGCGTCCTTTGTCGCCGCAGTATGCCCACATGGTCGCTCACGCCGGGTCCAATACTCTTATCATCGCGGACCGCGCCGCAAACCTGCAGCGCGTAGTCTCGATCGTTCGCCGCATCGACATGGCAAATGACGAGGACATTGAGGTCGTGCGATTGGAGAATGCCTCGGCGGCGGAAACCGTGCGCATCCTGACCACTCTTACACAGGCTCGCACCGATGGCGCGCCCGCGTCTGCAAGCCTTGTCGCCGACCCGCGCACCAACAGCGTGCTGATCGGTGGCGACATGAACGAGCGCCTGCGTCTGCGCACGCTGATAGCACATCTCGACACGCCGCTGGAGAACGGCGGCGACACCAGGGTTCGCTACCTGCGATATGCGGATGCCGAAGAACTGGCGACCAAGTTGCAGACACACTTTACCGAACAGGCGCAGGCCGGCGGTACACCTGCAGCTGCCGCATCGGCAACCGACAATGTCAGCATCTGGGCCGATACCCAAACAAATGCCATCGTGATCAGTGCGCCGCCGAAGGTAACCGACTCACTGATGCACATCGTCGACAAACTCGACATACGGCGTGCACAGGTTCTGGTCGAAGCGATCATTGTCGAGGTCATCGCCGATCGCAAAAACGAGCTCGGTGTGTCCTGGGCGATCCAGGGCGCCAACACCGACGCACCAGTGGCTGTAACCAACTTTCCCGACTTCCTGAATGGCGTCGTGCAGCTTGGTACCGCTGCTGGCGGCGGCAGCGGCGGCGCCACCAATCCGGGAGCGATCATCGGCGAAGGCATTACGATCGGTGTCGGACGAATCTCCGAAAACGGTGTGAGCTTCGCCGCAATCCTGCGGGCACTCGAGGGCGATGCCGATACCAACATCATTTCGACGCCGTCGATTGTTACGACAGACAACGAAGAGGCAACGCTGAATGTCGGCCAGGAAGTGCCGTTCGTAACAGGCTCATTCACCAACACCGGGGGCAATGCCGGCTCCGTCAATCCGTTCCAGACGATCAATCGCCAGCAGATTGGCGTAAAGCTCGCGATTACTCCACAGATCAACGAAGGAGACTCGCTGGTCCTCGACATCTCCCAGGAAATCTCGAGCATTGCGCAGTCGGCGGCCGGTGCTGTTGACCTGATAACCAACCAGCGCATCGTTGAGACGACGGTCATCGTTGATGATGGCGAAATCCTCGTGCTTGGCGGCCTGCTTGAAGACGTACTGCGCGAGAGCGATCAGCGGGTGCCGGTGCTGGGCAGGATTCCGGTACTCGGCAACCTGTTCCGCGCGCGCAAGACGGAAAAGGTCAAAACCAATCTGATGATCTTCATTCGCGCGGAAATCCTGCGCACAGCAGCGGACACGGCACTGCAGACGAACGCGAAGTACAACCTCATTCGCGGCGTCCAGCAGGGACGCGCCGGAGACGGTGTGCAGCTCATGGGCGACGAAGAACGCCCGATGCTGCCACCGCTGCAGCAACGCCCTGCAGAGGAGCCGTCAGGCGACGATGACAGCCAGTAGCGAGGCAAGCGAGGCCCGTATCGTCCTGCCGTTTTCGTTCGCGAAGCGGCACGGTGTGCTGTTGCGCGAACTCGGCGATTCGGGACATGAAATTGTCTACCGCAGCGGCACGTCGGCCCTGAGTCTTGCCGAGGTGCGGCGCTTTGTCGGCGCACCGCTGTCACGGCGTCCTGTATCGCCTGAAGACTTCGACCGGATGCTGCAGGAATCCTACGAACAGGAAACGACCAACGCCGCGCAGATGGTCGATGGTCTCGACGAAGAGATCGACCTGAGCCAGGTCGCGAGCGAGCTCGAGCCTTCGGACCTGCTCGAAAGTGATGACGACGCGCCGATCATTCGCTTCATCAACGCGGTCCTGACCGAGGCGATCAAGGAAAACGCGTCCGACGTACATATCGAAACCTACGAGAACCGACTCAATGTTCGCTTCCGCATTGATGGCGTTATGCGCGAAGTACTGCAAACCCGTCGCGCGCTGGCGCCGTTGGTCGTTTCGCGTATCAAGGTGATGTCGCGACTCGATATTGCCGAAAAACGGCTGCCACAGGACGGTCGCATCTCGCTGAAGATCGGCGGTCGCGCCGTCGACGTACGTGTGTCGACCATGCCGTCAGGTCACGGCGAACGCGTCGTCCTGCGACTCCTCGACAAGCAGGCCGGCCGCCTGGATCTCTCCTCGCTGGGCATGTCAGTAAATGACCAGGCAGCGATGGACGAACTGATCCACAAGCCACACGGCATCATCCTCGTTACCGGGCCGACAGGTTCCGGTAAGACGACCACTTTGTACGCGGCACTCGAACGCATTAACGACAACAGCCGCAATATCATGACCGTCGAAGACCCGATCGAGTACCTGATCGACGGCATCGGGCAGACCCAGGTAAACACCAAGGTCGAAATGACATTTGCACGCGGGCTGCGTGCAATCCTGAGACAGGACCCGGACGTCGTGATGGTCGGTGAGATTCGCGACCTGGAAACTGCCGAGATTGCCGTGCAGGCCAGCCTGACCGGACACCTCGTGTTGTCGACGCTGCACACCAACACCGCAAGCGGTGCCGTTACCCGACTCCGCGACATGGGTGTCGCTCCTTACCTGCTGTCATCCAGCCTGATCGGAGTTCTCGCACAACGACTGGTTCGCGTACTCGACCCGGGAACCCGGGTGCCATACACGGCGACTGAAGCCGACTGCAAGGTGCTCGGCGCAGATCCTGCAAACCCGCCTACCCTCTACCAGCCCGGCAGCGGCGGAAACCGGGGCTTTGTCGGTCGCACAGGTATCTACGAACTGATCACGATCGACGATCGCATGCGCGACATGATTCACGACGGCGTCAGTGAGCAGGAGCTGGAACGACATGCGCGCCAGAGTACGCCGAGCATTCGTGCTGACGGCCGCAGACAGGCGCTGGAAGGCCGCACGACGCTCGAGGAAGTCCTGCGCGTCACTCGCGAAGACTGATCACTAATGGGTGCGTTCGAATACGTCGCGATGGACACAAGCGGCAAGCAGACCAAGGGGCTGCTTGAAGGCGATACCGCGAAACACGTTCGTCAGCAGCTGCGCGATCGGGATCTGCTGCCGGTAAGCGTCACCGAGGTCGCGCAAAAAGAAGCACGCCGACAACGCAGCTTTTCCTTGCGCAAGGGCATGTCATCGGCCGAGCTTGCGCTTGTCACGCGGCAACTTGCGTCGCTGTCGCAGTCGGGCATGCCGCTGGAGGAATCGCTGCTAGCCGTTTCTCAGCAGAACGACACTCCGCGTACCAAGAGTATCCTGCTCGGCGTTCGTGCGAAGGTCATGGAGGGCTACACCCTCGCCGACGGCCTCTTGGACTTCCCGCAGGCGTTTCCCGAATTGTATCGGGCTACGGTTGCAGCCGGTGAACAGTCCGGTCACCTGGACGTCGTGCTCGAACGGCTCGCCGATTACACCGAGTCGCGCCAGGAACTCCGCCAGAACGTCACGAACGCAATGGTCTACCCGGTTGCGCTGGTCCTGATGTCGGTCGCGATTATTGCCTTCATGCTCGCAACTGTCGTGCCGCGCATCGTCAATGTGTTCCAGAACACGGCTGCCGAGCTGCCCGGACTTACCCAGGGATTGATTACCGCAAGCGACTTTCTGCGTGACCACTGGGGTGCATTACTGATCGGTATCGCGGTAGTCTGCTGGGCGATCTGGTGGGTACTGCAGAAAGACGGCCCGCGGCGTGCCTGGCACCGTACCCTGTTGCGCATGCCCATCGTCGGCCGCCTGACGCGCGGCATCAATACCGCCCGCTTTACTCGTACGCTGAGCATCCTTGCGGGCAGCGGTGTGCCTATACTCGAGGCGTTGAAAATATCGGCGGAGGTTATTGAGAACCTGCCCATGCGAGACGCTGTATCGGAGGCTGCCATCCGCGTGCGCGAAGGCGGCGCCATCGCCCGATCTTTGTCCGAAAGCAAGCTGTTTCCGCCAATGATGATTCACCTCGTATCGAGCGGCGAATCCGGCGGCAAACTGGAGGAAATGCTGGCCCGTGCAGCAACCGGCCAGGAGCGAGAAGTTGATGGCCTTATCGCCGCTTTGCTTGGTATATTGCAGCCATTGCTGATCGTGATCATGGGTGGAATTGTGTTGATGATCGTACTGGCCATCCTTCTTCCCATCTTCGAGATCAACAATTTGATTCGCTAATTTGTCTTTTGATCTGCTTATTGCCGACGCCAGCTTGACGAGGTACGCAATGACCGGCGAAATCGATGAAACCGATGAGCACGAAGTCGACGATGAACTCGAGGTAGAGGACAGCGACGACCAGGACATCGTTGAAGGTGCACACGAGGCTACCGTCGTCGATATGGACGTCGAAAAACTCGTGGCCCGAATTGACAAGACCGATGCCGATGAGGCCGCGCGCAAACGCGAAGTTCGTCGCAGACTCGATGAATTGAGTGAACGGCGCAGAGACGATCTCGACGACACGTTCAATTTCAATCTCGACGACGACCTTTAACGGCTATCGAAAATCCCGCGAACGGACACTGAGGTTTCCGAGCAGTTCCGTGTGATCGAGCAACTGGTGCGCGATCACGTGAATAACCTTTCCCTCGATCTGCAGCTCGCCGCTGATACCCATAAGCCGCGCATTCAGCAGTGCCTGCCGGTACTGCTCCGCAATCTTCTTCCAGACAATCAGGTTGATCTGGCCCGACTCATCCTCGAGCGTGACAAACGTAACGCCGCTCGCTGTCCCGGGTCGCTGCTTGGTAATGACGAGCCCCGCCACGTTGATACGCTGCCCGTTACTGCCTTTCGGCAGATCGGCTGCTGACGCATAGCAATATCGATCGAGATGCTTGCGCAACAGGCGCATCGGGTGTCGCCCGAGCGTCAGCCCGGTGCTGCGATAATCGGCCACGATATCCTGGCCTTCGGTCGGCTTCTTCAGCATCGGTACCGGCTCATAACGTGACAGTGACCTGAACAACGGTGTCGGCTGTTCGGCACCTGCGACCGCCCAGCGAGCCCGGTGCCGGTCACCGGACAGCGCCTGCAGGGCATTCCCGGTTGCCAGGACTCCCAGTTCACGTCGGTCGAGTGCCGCACGTTCCATCAATCCCTGCACCGTGTCATAACTGCCAGCCGTGCGCGCCTGCATGATGCGCGCTCCGGCCTCCTCCGACAGGCCCTTAAGCATGCGCAAACCGAGTCGTAACGCGGCAGCGCCGTGCTCGTCAGACTCAAGCGAGCAGTCCCAGTCGCTGCGGTTGATATCAACGCCACGAACCTCGACACCATGTCTTTGCAGGTCCTGCACAAGCTGTGAAGGCGCGTAGAAGCCCATCGGCTGGCTGTTGATCAATGCACAGGTAAAAGCTGCCGGGGTATGGCGCTTGAGCCAGCAGGACACATACACCAGCAAAGCAAAACTGGCCGAGTGCGACTCGGGAAAACCGTACTCACCAAAGCCGAGAATCTGCTGGAAAATCTGCCGCGCAAAACCTTCGTCATAACCGCGCGCACGCATACCGTTGACAAGTTTTTCCTCGAACGGACCGAGACCGCCACGGCGCTTCCATGCGGCCATCGCGCGTCGTAACTGATCGGCCTCACCGGGCGTGAAGCCGGCCGCAACGACGGCAAGCTGCATAACCTGTTCCTGGAAAATCGGTACGCCCAGCGTCCGCTGCAGTACGCCCTTGACCTCTTCGCTCGGGTAGTCGACGGCCTCCTCCCCGTTTCGGCGTCGCAGGTAGGGGTGCACCATGTCGCCCTGGATTGGCCCGGGACGAATGATCGCCACTTCGATGACGAGATCGTAGTAACTGCGCGGTTTGAGTCGTGGCAACATGGCCATCTGCGCACGCGATTCGATCTGGAACACACCCATCGTGTCGCCGTCACAGATCATGTCGTATACCAGCGGATCTTCGGCCGGTACCGTGGCCAGCGTCAGGTCGCGACCGTCAAAGTCGCGAACCAGGTCGAAACTGCGACGTATCGCGGACAGCATGCCAAGCCCGAGCACATCAACCTTGAGGAGGCCAAGCTCCTCAAGATCATCTTTCTCCCACTGGATGACCGTGCGGTCCGGCATCGCCGCATTTTCCACCGGCACGAGTTCATACAAGGGCGAGTTCGAGATCACGAAACCACCGACATGCTGCGACAGGTGGCGCGGAAAGCCGATCAGCTCGCGCACCAGGAACAACAGTCGCCGAATGACCGGGCTGTCCGGATCAAGTCCGGCCTCGAGAATACGGCTGTCGTCAACGGACTGTCCGTCCCACCACTGCATCGAGCGCGACAGTCGGCTGATCTGCAACTCGGAAAGACCCAGCACCTTGCCCATGTCGCGCAAGGCGCTGCGCGGCCGGTAGGTAATGATCGTCGCCGCAAGCGCGGCACGCTCGCGCCCATACTTCGAATAGATGTACTGGATAACCTCCTCACGACGCTCGTGCTCAAAGTCGACGTCGATATCGGGTGGTTCGTTGCGCTCTTTCGAAATAAAGCGTTCAACGAGTACTTCCATACGGCCGGGGTCGACCTCTGTTATCCCCAAACAGAAACACACAGCCGAATTGGCGGCCGAACCACGTCCCTGGCACAGGATCGCCTGCGAACGTGCAAACGCGACGATGTCCTGCACCGTCAGAAAGTACGATTCGTACTCAAGCTCACGGATCAACTGCAATTCGTGCTCAACGAGTTCGATAACTTTTGCGGGTACACCGTCTGGCCAGCGGCGCTGCATGCCCTGTTCGGTCAGCTTGCGCAGGTAACTCGCCGGGGTTTCACCGGCCGGGATAAGTTCATCGGGATATTCGTAGCGCAACTCGTCGAGCGAGAAATCGATCATGCCGGCGATACGTACGGATTCGTCGAGCAATGCCTGCGGGTATACACGCTCAAGCACCTCGAGCGAACGCAGGTGCCGTTCGCCGTTCGAGTACAGGCAGAACCCGGCACGATCGACGGTTGTCCCGAACCGAACCGCCGTCAGCGCATCCTGCAGGATGCGTCGTGTACGCACATGCATGTGTACGTCCCCGGTCGCGACCAGCGGCAGCTTCAGGCGTCGCCCTTCTTCGTACAGGCTCTCGAGTCGTTGCCGCTGCCTGCCATCTGCCAGTAATTCCACCGCAATCCAGAGACGCCCGCGAAACGTCTCCCGGATCCAGTGGTCTTCGACATCGAGCACCAGCTCGTCGTCCGGCACCCAGAGCACGAGGCAATCGGGCAGCCCCTCCTCAAAGTCCGCCCGCGTCAGCGCATAACTGCCCTTCTCTGCCGCTCGTCGTGCATGCGTAACAAGTCGGCACAATGACGCATAACCATTACGGTTCTGCGCCAGCGCCACGAGTTTGCGACCACTGCGCAGTCGAAACTCCGAACCGATGATGAGCTTGAGCGCATGTTCCTTTGCCGCCGAGTGCGCACGCACAATGCCGGACATCGTGCATTCATCGGTAATCGCGAGCGCCTCGTAGCCGAGTTCGACTGCCCGGGCGACAAGTTCTTCGGGATGCGATGCGCCACGCAGGAATGTGAAGTTACTCAGCGCATGCAATTCGGCATAACGCGCGCTATCCGAAGATGCCATGCAGGTACCAGTCCGGCACTTGCCGCCGGTTGCGGAACACCCACAGGTGCATGCCACTGCGAGTCACCGCCGTGTAGTAATCGCGCGAAATACCATCCCCGTCCCACCAGCCGGTCTCAAGTCGCTCGGGACCGTCCAGCAACGTCAGGCGCGTGCCTTCATGCACGGGACAACCACCATCGACCGGCAACAGGACCGGCTCCGGCAACATCCAGAGTGGCCGATGCCTGAGATCGATACCGGTTACCCCACTGCTCCAGTCGCTTAACGGACTGAGCCTGCGCCACGCTTCTTCGGGACGGTGCTCCGCAACGAGTGTGACGGCATTCACCGCCTGTCGGCCGATACGTGCCACCAGGCGTTCCGCCAGTTGTGCAATCGAAAAGCCACGCCGCGCCGGCTTACGGTCGAGACTGAGATGCGCGGTCGTGGTTTCGAGTGGCTGCGACAGGCCGCTGCGCAGGCGTACGGCAATGACCGGACCTGGCAGCTGCACGCGTTCAAAACGCATCCTGAGCAGCTCAAACCAGCGCTCACACGAACGTTCGGCAAGTGCCGAACCGATCTGTACCTGTGTTGCTGCTCCCTTCAGGTGATAAAAACTGAACGTAAGCCGCTGTGTGCCCAGCTGCCGAGCCAGCAGGAAGCGCTCATGTGACAGCAACAGTTCACGACAAATATTCAGCAACAGCTCCCGATCTGACTGTTCCTCAGTCATCTCGAAGTCCCGGCAAAAACGTTCGGGCGCACGCCAGGAATCACGCGGGTCCGGCAACAACCCGCGCGCCCGGTCGAGTGCCAGCAAACGCTCCGCGCCGAAGCGCCGCGTAAAGCCCTCCCGCGGCAGGCGCAGGCACTCGCCCACGGTCGTAACTCCAACTCCCTGCAGCGCCTCGATCGTGCCCTCAGGCCAATCCAGGAACGCGAGCGATATATCACGCAATGCAGGCACCAGGTTTTCGAGTGCCCGGATGCAGCGCCGCTGCCCGGCACGTGCGAGCCAGGTTGCGGCCAGCGGTGTCGGCGCAATCGCGAGCGATGCGGTGAAGCCCTGTTCGCGCAAGCCGCGCGCGATTTTGCTGCGCAGCTCGGGCAGGCCACCGAACAATCGCAGGCTGCCTGCGATCTCGAGCAACAGCACATCCCTGCCATCGATGTGCACGAACGATGAAAACTGCTCGCACCAGGTTGCGAGCGCCTCGAGCACCTGCTGCTCACGAACCTCGCTGCGTTCTTCAAGGACGAGTTCGGGCAATAACGCCAGCGCCGAATTGGCCGACTGCCCTGGCGTAACACCGGCCGCCGACGCGGCTGCATCGACCTGCAGAATCCTGTGTACGCCATGACGTTCCTCGGTAACTGCCAGCGGCGGTACTTGAGTTACAAGGTCGGCGGGGGATTGTGAACCAGCGCGCCTGTTAGTGAAGCGCTGATCACAATCCCTCGCCGGTCCTGTGACAACAGCCTCCAGTGGCAGCTGCGGCAACCATATGGCAAACCACAGCCGTTCGAGCGTTGTCGGTGCCGCAACGAGCGGTGCCCGTGCTTCTGTGAGCTCCGCAAACGGCAGGGCTTGCTGAACGGCAGAGGGAGTGATGCTGTCCCGCGCCTCGACGGGCGACTTCCTGACCCGGCGCATGGCTACGAGTCCGAAGGACTGAAAACGTGGTTAACGGTCGTCGGGCGGCCGCCACGACTCTTCAGGATATGCACGTGTGTGCCATCAAACGTCGACTGCAGTTCCAGCCGCAGCGCTGCTGCCGACGGCTGGTGACGAGCACTGAGCGGACGGAACACGATGGCCCAGCTGTGCCCCTTCTCCGCTGCGAGTTGCAGGCGCCGGCTGGCCTGATCATCAAGTATGTCAGCCCATAACAGTACGGCGGCACAGGTGCCCGATGTCAGCGCCTGCTCTGCCGACCACAACAGGTCACCGTCATTCTTCGGGCGTACAATCAGCATGCGCGAAAGGTCGATGCCACACTGTTGCAGCGCCGGCGCATAGGGTTCAAAGGGTGGCGCCACCCAGGCAATCCAGCCGGGTTCAGCGCCGGCCTGGGCAACTTCTTCATTACTGAGGCGGGCCAGCGCGGGCATCAGCAGGCGTAATTCACCAATGCCGTAATGACCAACGAGGATTTCGGTCAGCGCTTCCTGTGGCCAGCCGCCACCCGGCAACCGGCGATCAAGCTTCGGGTAACCACTGGCAAGCCCGGGACGTGTCGTCGCGTGATTGCTGCCGCGCCAGACGCGCGGATTTTCCAGTAGCTCCTCGAGGCTCATTACCGATGTTCATCAATGCAGCGGCATGCCATCACGAATGACGCCGACGACTACCCCTTCGATAACGAGCGCCTGTTCCTTGAGATCGACCTCGATCGGTTCAAAATCCTCGTTCTCCGGCAGCAACGATACGAGCGTACCTTTCTGCCGGTAACGCTTGACCGTTACCTCGTCGTCAAGACGAGCAACGATAATCTGGCGACTGCGCACTTCCGGCGTGCGATGCACGGCAACGAGATCGCCGTCGAGAATGCCGGCGTTCTTCATACTCATGCCGTTAACCCGCAACAGGTAATGCGGCTTCGGGTGAAACAGCGCCGGATCGACCTGGTAATGGGCTTCAATGTGCTCTTCAGCAAGGATCGGGCTGCCCGCCGCAACCCGGCCAACCAGTGGCAGACCCATCTGGTCACGCAGTGAATCCTTGAGCTGAATGCCGCGCGAAGCACCCGGGAGAAGTTCGAGTACGCCTTTTTTCTGCAGTGCCCGTAAATGCTCCTCGGCCGCGTTTGCAGACTTGAAACCGAGTTCGGCTGCAATTTCGGCACGTGTCGGTGGCATGCCGGTTTCGGCAATGAACACCTGGATCATTTCGAGAATCTGTTTTTGTCGTGGGGTCAGTTCGCGCATTTCAGCAGTTCCTGTATGCATTTACAGTACATGGGATTATATACAGTGAGCCCCGGAGTGCAAGCCTGTGATTCCGGGCTTTGCAAACAGGACAGAATCCCGTTTACTGTGCGCCAGCATCCAAGGAGACACCAATGCCAGCACTCAGACGGACCCTGACCTACCTCACTCTCCTCGCCATATCGTGCAACGCAACGGCACAGGGGACGGCCTCCATGGAAGGTTGGCCGGAATGGCTCATCGAAGCCATGGCCAACGAGGGCAAAGTTAAAAAACTCCGCGAGGTCAGCATTCCGGACGCCGGGATCGCAACCCGCATGCCTGGCAAACCCGCCAAACCCGAAGCATTTGACGGCGGCTGGCACATTGCAACGGACGTGGGCGGCCAGGTGCCGGTGCAGTGCTACGTCTACCCGTCATCGATGGACCTCGCCACCTTTACGCAGACCCTGTCCGAGAACAACATGGTGCAGGTAGCCGCGCTCAACAACGCTGAGGCCGGCAACCCGAACGTTTTCTATCTTGATGCCGGAGCTACGGCCGGCTTTCCGTGGCTCGCGCTGGAACGGGTGTACGTCGTCAATACGCAACCGCAACCCCTGGTCGGATTCACAAAAGTGCGCGCTGCAACGCGCGGCGAACTGTCGCTCGCGTGCGTACACAACGAGGTCGGCTACCGTGAGACCTTCGCCAGGGTCTTCACGGAATTCGTCACTAACATCGAGTATGCAGCGGCAGCTTCCGAACCCTATTACGAGGAAATCGTGACGATGGACGTTGCCGGTATCGGCGCGGGCACCATGCACGTCATGTATACCGACGACGGCGACGGTGCGACACGAACCGACACCATCGAAGCAACTTTGATGCCCGTCGATGCCACCACATTGATGTACTCGGACTCGTACACGGTCTCATTCACCGATGCAGACGAACTGATGATCAACGCATTAACCATCGATGTCGAAAACGGCGAAGTCACCAACAACCTGAAACTCGACCGCACCGAGTCGGGTGCATGGCTGTCACATGGCCTGCTGCAGGGCAAGGAAGTCGAATTCGAGATTGACGCCGCGGCCGAGCCGGTAACCGACCTGAATCTCTACCGGCGCGTCAGGGAACTGTTTGCCGGTGACGAACAGAGTACGGCCTTCCAGGTCTGGCTGCCGTCGGCCGATCCGTCGCGCCTGCTCGACGCCTCGATCGAACGCAACGACGGTGAAGTTGCGGGCCAGGGAATTCTCAAACTCGGACCGATGTCAGTCGACGGCCTGTTCGACGAATCGGGCAGCATGTATAAGGGCAGCATGGCAATGGGGCCCGTAACAATTCAGATGAAGCTCGCCTGGAAGAATGGCGCACTGCCGGAGTAAGGGAATGCGCCTGGCCTCGCTGCTCGCACTTCTGGTCCTCGCATCAACTGCCGCCGCCGACGGCCTGCCCTACCTCGCCACACTGACGATCGAGCGCGCGAGCGATCAGTCCGGGCGTCTTGCAGATTCAATCCGCGTTGAGGCACACGTAACAGATACGGACGCTGCAAGGGTCGCTTTGGAAGAAGTTGACGGCGTAACGGTGACCGGCGCCGGCGACGGCATCGTAAGTATTATCGTTGACCGACGGCCGACGTTTTCGGCTGCGCCGGATTCAAGCCACCTGGCGGCCACGTTCGTCGTCGACTATGACGAAACGGCCGTACGCGAGCTCCTGCCAGCTATCAACGACCGTTTCGGAGAAAATCCGACGATCGCCGAGCTGAAGCAGTTCGTGTACGAGCATATCGACGACAAGACTTACGCACGTGCTTTTGATCTCCCGTCACGCGTTGCGGCGACACGCCAGGGCGATTGCACAGAGCACGCCATCCTGCTCGTTGCACTGGCGCGTGCCTATGACATGCCGGCCCGCATGGTCAGCGGCAGTATGATCATCGAGACAGCCGCCACGGACCTAGCGTTCGGACATGCGTGGGCCGAGGTTCATACAGGTGGTCGCTGGCAGATTTTCGATGCGACCTTACCCGACGCTGACGATATGGTTATTGGCCTGCACTACCTGCCGATTTCGACGCTCGTCGATGAGGGGCCGGGTTACAGCTGGGCGATGGCGGGCAAATTACTCATCATGCCGCGTGGCTTTTCCGGTCTGACAAGCGTCGATTAGGTACGGCGCAGCCTGTCGCCGGTAAGCGACAAAACCAAATAAAAACAGGCGTTTTCGTTGCAGCATTGGGCAGATTGGGAAATAATGCGCCTGCTGTTTTATCCATCAAGTTATAGGGACCATCCAAAATGAAAAAGACCGCACTCAGAGCTAGCGCACTTGTGCTTTTCACTGCAATGGCCGCTGGTTGCGCCACGACGGGGCTGGACGATGTAAAAGCTACGGCTGATCGCGCCGCCGCTGACGCTGCTGCTGCCGCGTCTGCCGCTGAAGCCGCACGTGCCGCTGCTGACCGCGCCGCTCAGGCAGCTTCTGCTGCACAGAGCACGGCTGACCAGGCACTTGCTGCCGCTTCAGAAGCGCAGGCTTGCTGCGAAGCAAACCGCGAGAGCATGGAACGCATGTTCAAGAAGTCGATGTCCAAGTAGTTTCGAACTACTCAGAAACATCATTAGACGCCGCGCCCTGCGCGGCGTTTTTTATGCGCTCGCCAACGGCGCCGGGAATGCCGTCGGAACGCTGCACAAGCTGCTCAACCATGCTCCAGTCGAGCACGCCAGGAACCTCAGCCGTCGTCAGTACGAATGCTTCGGTCGCATGCGTCAGCGGATCCTTGCTGACCGCTTCGATTTCGGGTTGATCCACGTCAGCATCGAGCGCCTCAATTTTATCCTCACTCGCCTCTGGCAGTCGCTGTGGCACTTCCAGCAGCGGGTGAACTTCGGCAACCAGGTTTTCGCCATCCCAGCCCATCTTGATCGGCGCATCGATAATGCGTACCGATGTATTGACACGAATGCGCTCGAACAGGAACTCGACGTCTTCGGGGAACATACGAATGCACCCATGTGATACACGCATGCCGACGCCAGCCGGACGATTGGTGCCATGGATCAGGTAGCCCGGAATACCGAGACGCATTGCACGCGTTCCCAGCGGGTTCTTCGGGCCCGGTGGCACAACGCGCGGTAGCGGGTCTCCGTCAGCAGCATGTTCTGCGCGCACCGATTGCGGCGGATACCAGGTCGGGTTCCTGGCCATCGCCGTGATCTTTGTATTGCCGAGCGGCGTTGCCCAGTCCATGCGCCCGATACTCATCGGGTAGGTATGAACCTTCGGCGTTTCGCCTGGCTTCGGCTCAGGAAAGTAGTACATGCGGTACTCGGCGAGATTCAGTACCAGCCCTTCCCGCGGACCAGGCGGCAGAATAAAGCGATTCGGCAGGACTATCTCGGTGCCCGCACCCGGCAGCCAGACATTAACGCCGGGATTGGCACGGACGATGTCCTGGTAGCCGAGACCATGCCGCCGCGCGATATCGATCAGCGTGTCTTCGTAAGTCGCGACAACCGTCGAAACAGAACCGATGACATCACTACCATCGGCCGGCAGATCATAGATTGCCGCGTTGGCCTGCAGAGCCATGAATAATGCGACAAGACTGACTAGCGTGCGTCTCACTGTCCTTTCTCTTCCCGATCTATTACTTCTGTTTCCGATTCCGCTGCGGCAAGCCAGTCCTGCATCGCTTCGCTCTCCAGCAACCGATGCGGATAATAACCCGCCGATTCCGGCAGATTGATGCCGTAAGTCCGAAATCGCAACACGACCGGCGCAAACATAGCGTCTGCGACCGAAAAATCACCGAAAAGCCAGCCTCCGAGGTGGCCATAGCGACGGTGGCAGTCTCCCCAGATCGCGATGACACGATCGATGTCGTCACCAAGCTCATCGGGAATCGACACTTTGCGGCCCATTGCACGGCAATTCATCGGCATGCATGCGCGCAAGGTCGGAAACCCCGAATGCATCTCGGCCGAGATGGCTCGCGCATGTGCTCGGGCGCCGGCATCTGCCGGCCAAAGCTGCTTGTCAGGCCAGCGTTCGGCAACCGTTTCTGCAATCGCCAGCGTATCCCAGACCGTCGTGTCGTCGAGTACGAGTACCGGTACGCAACCCGAATCCGAGTACTTCGCGATCTCGCTCGCGGTCTCCGGCAGATCGAGCGCAATCCGGTGTTCCTCAAACTCAATGCCGGCTTCCCTTAGCAACAGCCAGGCACGCAGCGACCACGAGGAGTAGTTCTTGTTTCCGATGACGAGTCTTGTGGACATATTCGTGTTCCGCAGCAAGCAGCCTATGGTAAACCATTGTCGCGCCGTGGCGCATTGACCGGTATAGGGACTTCCCGGTAGCCTGCCGTAATGGGCATGAAGATTGCGTTCGAGCTGACCGACAAGGACCTGAAGTTCTTTCGTCGCGCATTGCGGCAATCACGCGAAGCGGTTCGCGATGCCGAGGAAGCAGAGATCATCGAGGCTATCTCCGATGTACTTACGGAGATTCGCCGGAACGAGCCGCTACCCGACTTTGTTGGCAAACGCATCCCCGAACTCGAATCGCTGATTCGCATGCTGACCGATGTCGAATGGCGGTTACCGGACGCAGACCGCGAACGCCTGCTCGCAACCTTCGTGTACTTCGCCGATCCCGAAGACATCCTGCCCGATGACATTCCGGTCATCGGCTACCTCGATGACATCATCATCATTGAACTGGTCGCGCGCGAACTGCACCACGTGCGCGAGGCTTACGATGACTTCTGCGATTATCGCGAACGGTTTGATGCCAAGCAGAAGGATGTTGACGCGGTAATCCGGCGTGATCGCCTGGATCGGCGCCGCCAGCAATTGCACCAGCGCATGAAGCGCCGCAGCGCGAAGGGATCGAAAAACCAGCTTTGGTGAGTCGCGCCTACAGGCGCATCAGGACAGAGCCCCAGGTAAAGCCACCGCCGAAGGCTTCCATCAAAACCAGGTCACCTTTCTTCACGCGGCCATCACGTCGACCGACATCAAGTGCCATAGGTACGGATGCAGCCGACGTATTGCCGTGATCCTGTACCGTCAGGATGACCTTATCCATATCCATGTTCAGGCGTTTCGCCATTGCCTGGATAATGCGGATATTGGCCTGGTGTGGCACTAGCCAGTCCAGTTCTTCCTTGCTGACACCGGCCTTGTCGAGCGCTTCCTGCGCAATCGCACCAAGTGTCTTGACCGCAACCTTGAAGACTTCGTTACCGGTCATGTGAATTGCCGCCTCATCGGTACCTGCTTTCGCGAGCTGGTTGGAAACGCCAACCGGGTAGTACAGCAGATCCTTGTGCTGACCATCGGCACCAAGAGCCGTAGAAATAATGCCGGGTTCTTCAGACGGTTTAACGATCGCAGCGCCTGCGCCGTCGCCGAACAATACGCAGGTATTGCGGTCGCTCCAGTCAAGCAGCTTCGTGATGCACTCTGCACCCATGACCAGCGCGCATTTGGCCTCGCCTGCCTTGATGAACTTGTCGGCCGTCGTCAGCGCATAGATGAATCCGGTGCAGGCTGCTTCAAGGCTGAATGCCGTGCAAGCGGGAATACCCAGGCGGTGCTGGATGATCGTTGACACATTCGGGAATACGAGGTCGGGAGTCGTTGTTCCCGTAATGACGAGATCGATGTCCTCAGGTTTAACGCCCGCATCTTCCATTGCATTCTTGGCCGCTTCGACGCACATGTCGGATGTCGTCTGATCCGGTTTAGCCACATGGCGACGCTCAACGCCAGTACGCGTCCGAATCCACTCGTCTGACGTTTCGACAATATTCTCCAGGTCGAAATTCGTCATGATCTTTTCCGGCAGGTAACGACCGGTGCCGACAATGCGTGAATAGGTCATGCAATATCCTCTTGCAGCATCGTGCCGATCTGCTGCGGCAGCTGATTTCTGACTTCCACGATGGCGGTATCGATCGCGTGCTGGAACCCGACCTCGTCAGCGCTACCGTGGCTCTTGATTACAATACCATTCAGGCCCACAAGAGTCGCACCGTTGTACTGACGCGAGTCCGTGTCGGCGGACAATCGTCGCAAAACCGAACCGGCCAGGATCGCCTGCAGTTTCGCAAACCAGTTACGCGTAAACGCGCGCTTCAGGTAATGCAGCGTCAGGCCGACCGTACCTTCCATCGTCTTCAAGGCAATATTGCCTGTAAAGCCATCCGTAACTACGACATCGGCCTTACCCGAAAACAGCTCGTTGCCTTCAATAAAGCCGACGTAATTTACAGCGCTTCCGGACAATAACGTGGCTGCCTCGCGGACCGTTTCATGACCCTTGATGTCTTCGGCACCGATGTTCAGCAGTGCTACCCGCGGTTGTTCAAGATCGAGAATGTCGCCAGCCACAATCGAACCCATCACCGCATACTGGTAAAGCTGCTCTGCAGTTGCCTGCGTGTTGGCGCCAAGGTCCAGCATGTGCAGCGAACCACCAATGGCCGGCAGTTCGCCGATGATTGCGGGACGATCGATGCCGGGAAGCATCTTGAGCACGAACTTGGCGGTTGCCATCAGCGCGCCGGTATTTCCGGCACTCACACAGGCCGCGGCATCCCCGCCCTTCACAAGGTTAATTGCAACGCGCATCGACGAGTCTTTCTTGCGGCGCAGCGCGTCAGCCGGCGGTTCGGACATCTCGACAACTTCACTGGCATGCACAATGCGCAGCCGCTCAGTGTCGCCAATGTGCTTTTCAACGAGAGACGCGAGTTCGACCTCGTCGCCGACAAGAATCAGTTCGATGTTTGCGTATTTCGTGAGCGACGCAGCAGCCGCGCGCACGACGACCTCGGCGCCGAGGTCGCCGCTCATTGCGTCAAGGGACAGGATGGAGTGCGTTCCCACGAAAGAAACGACCAGGCGAAAGCCCGATCAGAATTGGGAAAGCTTACTCTTCGTCGTCTTCGATCTCAGGTTGCTGCACAACCTGGACGCCACGGTAAAAACCGTCAGGCGTAACACGGTGACGCAGGTGCGTCTCACCCGAAGTCGGATCTACCGACAGCGCCGGGTTCTTCAGCTTGTCGTGCGAACGGCGCATATCGCGCTTCGACGACGTTTTGCGATTCTGTTGAACAGCCATAATTACTCTCCGTTCGACTCGCCTTTACGCGAATCTTTTGTGTCTCTTTGCATCTGCGCCTTTAGCGACGCAAATGGTCTCGTTGTCTCTTCGCCGGCACTTTCGTCAGTCGACTCCAGTGCGCGACACTGTCTTGCATCATCGTGCATTGCCGAAAACGGCATCGCCATGACCAGCAGCTCGTCAATCACATCTGCCGGACGTATGTTTTGCTCGTCAAGTTCCCAGACTTCGTACTCGTCGAAGCCCGCGACGGTTTCGTCAGCCTTGAGCAGCAGCAATTTCGGCTCCACTTCGAGCGTCAGCGAAAACGGCTCAAGGCAACGCTGGCAAACTGCGTCAACAACCGTTTTCGCGCAACCCTCGACGGTAGCGACCTGTCCGGTCGTATCCGCAAAGCCGAATTCAAGCCTGCCCGCGACCGGTCGTTCGCGCCAGTCGTGCGGCATTCTATCAGGGTCGAGCGCAGACAAGTCGTCTCCAACAACCGCTGCGAGCCCATCAAAAAAACCTACTTTTTCAGCTATTTCAATAAGTTGCGACGATTCCGCCCAATCTCTGGCCGAACGCCGCTGTAGCAGCGGATTGCCCATGGCGCGCGCATGATAAGGACCTCGGCCCTGTAAGTCAAAGCGAGATCAACGCCTTGCGGCAGGAATCCAACCGTCCTGGCCCAGAAACCGGGTACACTCCGGGGCAGTACTGGTAACAGGTTGATTTGTTTATGCAAAATCCCTCCGCGCCGAATATTTTCCTGGCCTCGTCGTCGCCCTACCGGCGGGGACTGCTCGACCGCTTCCTCGACCAGTACGAAGCAGTTGATCCGGACGTTGACGAATCCAATGTCGACGACCTGCCGCCAGGGGAACTGGCTGCGAGCCTGGCTCGCAAGAAGGCGGAGGCGATTGCTATTAACGCGCGCCAGGCACTCGTCATTGGCGCAGACCAGCTCGCGGTACTCGGCGACTCGGTACTGGGTAAGCCCGGCGATCATCAGCGCGCCGTCGAGCAGCTGCTTGCGGCCTCCGGGAAATCGGTCACGTTCCTGACCGCGGTCTGCATTCTCGACCCAATCAACAAGACGCGGTACGAGCATACGGACCGGACAACGGTCCGTTTCCGACAGTTCGATCGCCGACTGGCAGAAGCTTACCTGCGCCACGACCAGCCGTACGACTGCGCCGGCAGTTTCAAACTTGAAGGTGCGGGCTACGTACTGTTCGATACGGTCGAGACCAACGACCCGACGGCACTCATCGGGCTACCGATGATCTGGGTCGCCGACCGATTGCTGCAGCTGGGTTACCTGCTGCCATAACGGGGACGGTAACCGTTACCGTCCCCGGCGTGCCTCAATGATCCCGACATTCAGGAATTGCTCCAGATCGTCCGCAAGCGGTGCCGTGAAGTGCAGCTCATTGCCACTGTCGTCGGCAAATGCGATTGACTGGGCGTGCAGGAACAATCTTTTCAGTCCATGCCGCCGCGCCAGCTTGTTGGCATCCTCGTCACCGTAACGTTCGTCGCCGAGCAGCGGATGACCGGCGTGCGCGAGATGCACACGTATCTGGTGCGTGCGACCCGTCACAGGCGCACATTGCAACAGGCTGTACTTGCCAAAGGTCCGCGACAGCGACACACGAGTCTGAGCCGATTTGCCCGCATCGCTGACCACGACGTGACGTTCGCCGCCCTTGCGATGATGCACGTGCAACGGCGCGTCAATCAGCTGATCGCCGAGCTGCCAGTCGCCGACAACCAGCGCGAGGTAGTTTTTCTCGACCTGCCCTTCCCGAAAACGCTCGTGCAGCTCGCGCAACGCGCTGCGTCGCTTGGCCAGCACCAGGCAGCCGGAGGTTTCGCGATCGATGCGATGCACGAGACCGATATCCTTGAGTTCAGGCCTTGCATGACGCAGTAACTCGACGACGCCGTGGCTGATGCCGCTACCGCCGTGCACGGCCAGCCCGGTGGGCTTGTTAACCACCAGTACGCGCTTGTCCTCGTACAGCACACTGTCGAGAATCGCCGCAGCCTGTGCCGCCGGTGGAGGAGCGCCCTCGGTACGCACCCTGGCCGGAGGAATGCGAACTTCGTCACCTTCGGCCAGCTTGTACTCCGCCCGGACACGCCCGCCATTGACCCGCACCTCGCCACGCCTGATTAGCCGGTAAATGCGACCCTTCGGCAGTCCGGGGAGTTCGTTCCGCAGAAAATTATCGATTCGCTGTCCCGCCCGATCGGCGTCCACGGACACTTTCCGAACCCGCGTCATGCGGGCGCCATCGGCCTCTGCAACAGCCTGGTCGGGGGATTGTTTTTTATGCATGATCAATACGTTGCGCCGGCCTTCCGGTGTGTTATATTACTCCCCCGTGAGGGTCCGGCCTACCGGAACTCACGAGAATTTAACGACTTTTTTCGGTCCCGCAACCTGCGAGACCAGATTTCAGACGGCAGCAGAACCGGAATACGGCTCGCGCCGCGCGGCAAAGCCGCAGGGAAATCATGCTGATTTTTTGGTGGACGCTGACGATAGTTGGTCAGGTCCTAGCGAAAGTGACAACACCTATCAACGGCGCAATCCGGCGCCGGACTCACTTGCGTGACCTCCCCTGCGCCCGGCTGGCGCTACGCCCCGCACTGCTGCCCTCCCATAAACAAGTAGGGCAACATGAAAAGAATGCTAATCAATGCAACTCAGCAAGAAGAGTTGCGCATGGCGATGGTCGACGGCCAGCGCCTCTACGACCTCAACATCGAGGCACCGGCCAGCGAACGTAAAAAGGCCAATATCTATCTTGGCAAAATCACCCGTATCGAGCCCAGCCTCGAGGCTGCGTTTGTCGATTACGGCGCCGAGCGCCACGGCTTTCTGCCACTAAAGGAAATCTCGAGCGAGTATTTCGCGAAGGGCGCTGACGGCAGCGGCAAGCCAAACATCAAGGACGTCCTCAAGGAAGGCCAGAACATTGTTGTTCAGGTCGACAAGGAAGAGCGTGGCAACAAGGGTGCCGCACTCACGACGTTTGTCAGCCTCGCCGGCCGCTTCATCGTCCTGAAGCCGAACAAGGCACGCTCGGGCGGCGTTTCGCGTCGTATTACGGGGCAAGACCGCGATGCAGCGCGAAAGTCACTCAACGAAATCCAGGTACCGGACGGCATGAGCGTGATCCTGCGTACGGCGGGTATCGATCGCACGGCTGAAGAGCTCGCTTACGACCTCGAGAACCTGCTGACGGTGTGGACCGCAATCCTGAACGTCGTACTCGAGCGCCCCGCCCCGTTCCTGATTTACCGCGAAAGTGACTCGGTTGTACGCGCACTGCGCGACTACCTGACGAACGATATCGGCGAAATCCTGATCGACGATGAGGCGACCTACAAGGACGCTGTCGAGCACGTCGAAGCGACGATGCCGCACAACCTCAAGAAGCTGAAACACTACACCGACCCTGTGCCCCTGTTTACGCGCTTCCAGATTGAATCGCAGATCGAATCGGCGTTTGCGCACAACGTAAACCTGCCGTCGGGTGGCTCCATCGTTATCGACCACACGGAAGCGCTCGTGTCGATCGACATCAACTCGGCGCGTGCGACCAAGGGTGGTGACATCGAGGCAACCGCGCTCAATACAAACCTCGAAGCCGCTGAAGAGATTGCGCGCCAGCTGCGTATCCGTGACCTCGGCGGCCTGGTCGTCATCGACTTCATCGATATGGGCCCGCAAAAGCATCAGCGCGCCGTTGAGAACAAGCTGCGCGAAGCTGTCCGCCAGGACCGCGCCCGCGTCCAGATCGGCAAGATTAGTCGCTTCGGCCTGCTCGAGATGTCTCGCCAGCGCCTGCGGCCCTCGATTGGTGAGTCTGCCTACCAGACCTGCCCTCGCTGCACGGGCTTCGGCACGATCCGCGGCACCGAATCGCTCGCACTTGCCATCCTGCGTATCGTCGGCGAAGAAGCGCGCAAGGAACGCACAGCCAAGGTTATCGCACAGCTGCCGGTCGAAGTTGCCACCTACCTGCTGAACGAGAAGCGCGACTGGGTACAGAACCTCGAAGACCAGAACGACACGCAGGTCGTGCTGGTCGCGAACTCGCACATGGAAACGCCGCACTACGATGTACGACGTGTCCGCGATGACCAGACTGAGCTGCCAGAGAACGCCGGCGTCAGCTATACACTCGCCGAAGCTCCGCCGGAGCCAGAGGCACCGCAGGCAATTCTCGAACGCAAGGGTATCGAGACTGCCGCTGTCGGTACGCTGAAACCGACCAAGCCGGCACCGAAACGCAAGACAGAAAGCAAAGGCCTGATCGCGACAATCGCCGGCTGGTTTGGCGGCGACGAAGATGACTCGCAGAAGAAACCGCAGCGCGGGCGCAAGCAGTCACGTGATGGACGCCGCGGCCAGCAACAGCAATCGCGCAAACGTGGCGGACAGAAGAAAACCACGGAGTCGCGCGGTAATCAACGCAAGCAGTCCGGCAAGCAACAGCCAAAGAAACAGCAGCGCAAGCAGCAGGAACCGAAGCAGCGCCAGCAGCAAGATAAGGCGCAGGCCGATTCCAATGAAGAAGCGAAGAGCGGCGAAAAGCGTACTCGCAGTCGTCGCAGTCGTGGCGGACGTCGCCGTCGCCGTGGTGGCGACAAGTCCGAGCAGACCGCCCAGCAGCAGAACAACGCTGCACAGCAGCCGCAGGACCAGGCAGCGGAAAAGCCGCAGGAGAAGCCTGTAAAGAAACCACAGAAGCGGGAACAACCGGCGGCTGAGGCAAAGCAGGATCAGGCGGAGAAGAAGCCACGTCGTCAGCGCAAGCCGAAGCAGGAGCAGAAGCCGGAGCCGAAGGCTGAGAAGAAAGCTGAAGCACCGAAAGCCGAGCCAAAAGCTGAAAAGAAGGCTGAAGCGCCGAAAGCCGAGCCAAAGGCTGAGAAGAAGGCTGAAGAGAAGTCGTCTGCAGAGGCTGCGCCGAAAGGGCCACCCAGGGCTCGCACCGACGCCGAACGCGCGGCAGACGCAAAGAAACTCGAAGACACGGCATCACACAAGGTGTTGAAGCAGGAATCCAAGTCTGCGCCAAAGCCGGAGGTCAATCCCGAGCAGAAGGCAGAAGCAAAGCCTGAGCCGAAGCCCGAGGCCAAGCCCGCAGACGACAAGTCGGGTGCACGCCTGTTGCCGTGGGAACCTCAGGAAAGTAAGGGCGGTAGCGACGCGCCACCGCAGGACTAACAGGTCAGGATCGTTGCAGCGTCTCGAGCAGGCCTCGGGACGCTGCTTCAACCAGGTCCAGCACCCGCTCAAATCCTGCTGCACCACCGTAGTAAGGGTCCGGCACCTCTCTCTCAGGCAGTTCTGCAAATTCGAGGAACAGACTCACCTTTGCACGATGCTCGTCCGGTGCGCGATCGAGCAGAATCGCCTGGTTATCTTCATCCATTGCGATGATGTGGTCGAAGCGCTCGTAGTCCTCGTCGGCGACCCGGCGCGCCTGGATGCCGTCCAGTGAAATTCCGCGTTTCTGTGCGGCAGCGGCTGCCCGGCGATCCGGCGACTCACCCACGTGATATGCATGCGTCCCGGCGGAATCAACTTCTATCGACTCACCGAGTCCCGCTTCATTGACATAATGACGGAAGACCCCTTCTGCGGTCGGTGACCGGCAGATGTTGCCCATGCAGACGAATAGTATGTTAATCTTATTTTCGTTATCCATAACGTATTGTTTTAAAAGAACTTATTGTCCGAGCACGTCCGAGGTTGTCCATAGACATCCGAGAAAAGTTGTAGCCAATCTTGTAGCCAGGAGCCATTTTTATGCGCAGCAAGCTCACCGCGACCAAGGTCGAGTCGATCTATCGGCGAGAGAGTTCGTGCTTGTGTGCAGATGGTGGCGGTCTTTATTTCAGGAAGCGAAAGCATAGTGCATCGTGGGTAGTTCGTCGAACGAGGAACAAGTCTTCCAGTTATCTGACGATCGGCCGCTATCCGGAGATCGGCCTAGCGGAGGCAAGGCGGATCCTGCGTCGATTTGACTCAGACTCGCCGGAGGACAAGACCGTTTCTGATCTGCTGGATGATTGGTACGAACAGAATGAATCGGCCTGGCGCCGTCCTCACCAGATGGCCGGCTACGTTCGCCGGCTCACTGATGAGGAGCCATTGTTCGTCGCCATGCGAATTCAGTGCGTCGATCTCATCACAACTCGCAAGGTGTTGAAGCGCTACGCCGCCAATCACGGCAAGGTGGCAGCAAATCGCTTGATGGAGATTCTCAAACAGGTCTTTCGACACGCCGTTCAGGTCGGCTACTTAAAGTACTCCCCGATCTCCGAACTCACGCGTAAAGTCGTCGGCGGCGTGGAAAAACCACGCGATCGGGTACTGACCGACGACGAAATCCGACTACTCTGGAACAGTGAGCGCCACACCGCCCTCTTCCGCTTCCTACTTCTCACCGGGCAACGAATTCGTGAAACTCAGATCGCCACCCGGAATGACATCGACAATAACTGTTGGTTTATTCCTGCCACCAACAACAAGTCTGGGCGAGATCACCGAGTATCGTTATCTACCCAGGCGTTAGCAGTTTTGGACACTCAACTGAAATCTCCTGGAAAAATCTTCGGATCGGTCTCCCCCACCGCGGTCCAGGCATACCTCCGGCGATGGTGCACCAAGAACAAGATCGGCGAAGCTAATCGGGAATCCATTCATCAAGGGCGCTTCACACCTCATGACCTCAGACGGACCTTTGCAACTCGGTTGAACAACCTGCAGGTTGGCCCACACATTGTTGAGCGGATACTGAACCACCGAATGTCGGGCGTCATGGCTGTATATAATCACGCTGAATACAGCGATGAATGCGCGGCCGCCATGCAACTCTGGGGCGAAGAACTCGAGCGTATTACTCGACGGATAGAGCGGAAAATCTCGCCAAAGCAAGAATCGGATTTCCGTGCTATTCCCAACTGAATATCTTAGTTTGTCAGATTCAAAAGACTGCTTTGGACTCTTTCAATGGATCGTCCGACCGTATGCCGAATCTCAGAAGTCTTGGCCAGAACAGGCTTGTCGCGCTCGACGCTGTATTCCATGATCAGGAGTGGGAAATTTCCCAGACAGATTCGCCTACCCGCTCGAACAGCAGGCTGGTTGTCGAACGACGTCGACGATTGGATTACTCGTCGATCAGCTGAATCAACTGACGTACGATGAACTGCAAGCCTCGCCGGGCAGACTGCGGCCCAGAAGTTAGAGCATTGCACTATTTGCGAGGATCGAGACGTTATGCCACGCCCCATTTTATGAGTAGAGCTTGCACGACGTGCAGCAAATTCAGGTGCGTCATGAACAATTGAAAATTCTATCTACTGCACGACACGAAAAATAGCGTGCGTGTTGATGCGGCTATCTCCTGCTTATAGTCGACAAAAGATTCTCTTCTTGCCAGTCGACACTTCTCATTGCTCTATCTGAGTATTCTGATACGTCCGGTCAGATCGAGATTAACTCCATAATCAGTCGAGAATGTTGATACATCAATTTTCATTCACGTATTGGCCTAAGACTGTACCGCTGAAGTACGTCGGTCAGACGAAATTCGTAGACTCCTCTTGCCTCATTTCGTTCAAAGGAACGAAACTCAATAATCAGCCCGAGCACCACTTCCTCCCCTGATATCTCGTCCAATTGCACCTGATCTGCTGAGTAGTAGTACTGTCCTTCGATTGGGGAATAGTCGGCCGGGCCGAGGAGCTCATGTACCTCATCCAAAGACATGCCAAATTGAAGGAAACATGTGAGTGAGCGAAGATTTTCCCACGATCGATTCCTCGCGTATTTGCTGGCTAGAGAGTTCGGCAGGTTTGAAGCACGTATACTCGCACAATCGAGTTCGCTATCCGCAGACTGAAGGGCAGTCGTCGCATTGCAGCCCGCCAACATAATGCACAGCCAACCAAATATTCGAAAATTGTCCATTACAAAATCCATCTACTGAGCCTGAATCGGCGGAACAATCTCAAAGTTGTTAATTTCTATGGAGTGCCCCTAGGACGGTGGACACTACCAAGCCTCAAAATGAGGCCTGCTCGTAGGCCTCTGGGCTGACGCCGCCAAGATGGCTGTGTCG
This sequence comes from Woeseiaceae bacterium, assembly GCA_965224725.1. GTDB lineage: Bacteria > Pseudomonadota > Gammaproteobacteria > Steroidobacterales > Woeseiaceae > UBA1847. The sequence continues at coordinate 701,274 of CBDCZZ010000002.1, read as the reverse complement.
GCGTTTTCGATTGTAGAACACTTCGATGTAGTCGAAGACATCGGCGCGAGCCAGCTCGCGTGTCTTGTAGATGCGTTTCTTGATCCTCTCTTTCTTTAAACTGCTAAAGAATGACTCGACCTCGGCATTGTCCCAGCAGTTGCCGCGGCGGCTCATGCTCGGCTCGAGTTTATGATCTCTGCAGAACCTGAGCCAGTCGTCGCTGCCGTATTGGGTGCCCTGGTCGGAATGAATGATGACCTTCTGCTTCGGTTTTCTTCGCCATACGGCCATCAGGATGGCGTCCAGCACGAGCTCTCTGGCGAGTGTCGGCTTCATCGACCAGCCGACAACCTTGCGCGCGAAGAGATCCATGACGACGGCCAGGTACAACCAGCCCTGCCAGGTCCGGATGTACGTGATGTCGGTCACCCAGGCGCGATCCGGATAATCGACGGTGAACTCGCGCTGCAGCTTGTTCGGCGCAATGATCGACGGGCGTCCGTAAACACCACGCGGGATCTTGTAGCCGTGTACTGCCTTGATATCGTTGACTCTCATGATGCGAGCTACCCGGTGCTTGCCACAGGTCTCGCCGACCTCACGCAGGTCCAGGTGCACGCGACGATAGCCGTAGACGCCGCCGCTGGCCGAGTAGGACGCACGGATCAGCACTAACAGCCGCTGGTCCTCGATCGCACGATCTGACAGCGGTCGTTTGACCCACTCGTAGAAGCCGCTGGGCGAGACTTCCAGCAGGCGGCACATCAGCTGCACCGCGTGCTCGTGCCGATGTTCCTGGATAAAGCGGTACTTCACTCGGGGTTTTGAACGAAGTACCTTGCGGCCTTTTTTAGGATGTCGCGCTCCTCTTCGGTACGCTTCAACTTCGCACGCAGCTTCAGCACTTCGCTGCGGGCTTCGATCAATGCGGCGGCCTGTTCGTCTGTCTTGTCCGGCTTGACCGCTTTGACCCACTTGTAAAGGCTGTGTGCAGATACCCCGAGTCGCTCGGAAACTTCGGCGACGGAATAGCCTCGATCGACGATCTGACGGACGGCTTCGTCCTTGAATTCTGGACTGTATCTTTGGTTGCTCATGGCACTTCCTCCTATGCTCGGATCATAGCTCGGAAGTGTCTACCGCACCGGGGTCACTCCACTTCACTCGCGGTCGAGTATCGGCCGCTCTTGATCTCCTGCTTGATGAACTCTTCCCAGTGCCCACCGAGGCTCAGTGACGTTGTTGCCATGGTTTGCATGTCCTTGGATTATTCAAAATGAATAATACGTTATCCGGCAAGATCCGAGGACATTCGCTTCAACTTGTAGCCAGACTTGTGCCCGAATCACCTAAGCCCTTGGCGCAAATAGGGGAAAAAACTACTGCCCATACCGACGAACAGAATCCGTTTGTTCAATTGACGCGTCCCTTCAGACCTAACGGCGTTGGTCAGCGGCCTCAGCCAGCAGGCACATGATCTCGAACATCAGCGAGGCACCCACAAGTGCTGTGTTGCCGGTCTGGTCGAATGGCGGCGCCACCTCCACGACATCGCCGCCGATCAGGTTCAGTCCGCGCAAGCCGCGCAGCAGGCGCAATGCATCGACTGTAGTAATACCGCCAATTTCGGGTGTCCCGGTTCCCGGCGTAAATACAGGATCGATACCATCGACATCAAACGTGATGTAAGTCGGCGTATCGCCAACGACGCGGCGCGCCTCTTCGATGACACCTTCGACACCGAGATCAGTGAACTCGTCCATCTCAACGACACGCATACCGCTCTCGTAGGAGTAGTTGAGACCTTCCCAGGTATTCTGGCCGCCGCGGATTCCGATCTGGATCGTCTTCTTCGGATCGATCAGCCCTTCATCTGTAGCAAGCCTGAACGGTGCACCATGATGGAACTTCGACCCATAGAACTCGGGCCAGGTATCCGTATGCGCGTCAATGTGAATCAGAGCATACGGCTCATCGCCAGCCAGTCCTTTGAGAATCGGGTACGTGATCGAGTGATCGCCACCCGCCGATAAGGGCATTGCACCCGACGCCTTGATACCGCGAAAGTACTTCTCGATGTCCTTGATCGCTTCGTCGAGGCTGAACAGATTGTCGATCGGCACGTCACCAACGTCGGCAATCTTCGCAAGCTCGTAGGGCTCAATTCGCGTCGACATGTTGTAGGCGCGCATAAGCGAGGACTGGTTACGAATTTCGCGGGGACCATGCCTCGCACCGGCACGATTGGTCACGCCCAGGTCACACGGAACGCCGATCAGCGCAATATCGAGTCCGTCCAGCGAATCCGCAAGCGGCGCGCGCATGAATGTCGCGATCTCGGTAAAGCGTGGTCGCAGGCGTGGCTCGTCGCCCAGTGGCAATGCGTCTTTGTCGTCAGTCATTGGTCTGTCTTCAGGAATTCCAGCAATACAATACCCGAATTAAACCACCGGGAGTCGATCCCTTCACTACCCAGAATGTGGCATCCAATCACGCCCAGCCAGCTCGTTTGCGGCGCGCTCGAGATCTGCAGCCACGTCAACCCCGATACCAGGACGCTCAGCGGGCACTGCAACGGAGATGGTCATCCCAAGCGCGAGCGCCCTGAGTTGCTCGAGTTGCTCTGCTACTTCCAGTGCTACCGGCTCAGCGCCGACGATTCGGCGCAATGCGCCGCAGCGATATGAATAGATCCCATGATGATGCAAAGCCGACAGCGACGCAGTTACGGCATCAACGCCCCGCGGATACGGAATCGGGCTGCGGCTGAACAGCAGCGCATGACCAGCCTGGTCACATACCACTTTGACGCAGTTTGGGCTCTCGAAGTCATCCCGGCTCAGGAACGGCGATGCGAGCGTGCCAATGTCAGCGTTCGGATCATCGAGCAATGCGGCGCACTGCGCGACAAGTTTGCCCGGCATCGACGGCTCATCGCCCTGCAGGTTGACGACGACGAGATCATCCGGCCAGTCCATAACGTCTGCTACTTCAGCGATACGATCGGTACCGGAAACGTGTGTGTCTCGCGTCATGCAGACCGTGGCACCGAAACCCTCCGCCGCTTCCGCAATACGCTCATCGTCGGTCGCGACAACAACCTCACTCGCACCACTCTCAACGCCCCGCTCCCACACGTGCTGGATCATCGGCTTGCCCGCTATGTCCAGCAGCGGTTTTCCGGGCAGCCGCGTTGATGCGTAACGCGATGGTATGACAACGACGAAATCAGTCATCGCTATTTCCACCAAGTCGTGTGATGAGTTTTGTCTTCAGTTCCGCTGCCACTTCGTCGTCCACAATCGTATCCACCGGAACATACCAGAATCTGTCGGGCATCCCGACGTCCAGCTTGACCGCATCCTTTTCGGTTACCAGAACATCGAATTCATCGCCGAACTGCAACGCATCCTTCGACAACTCCGCGTGATCGGGCTGCGGGTGCTCGATGACCTGCACACCGTGACTGCGCAACAGGTCGAAAAAGCGCCCCGGGTTACCAATACCTGCAACAGCGTGCACGGTGGTATCACGAAAGTTTTCGAGCGGTCGCTGCAATGATCCGTTGACTCGCACAGCATCTCCGGCGTGCAGCTCGAACGATTCTCCGTTGATCAGTACGTGATCCAGCTCTTCGAGACGACTGGCGGGCTCGCGCAACGGTCCGGCGGGCAGCATGCGACGATTGCCGAGGCCGCGCGCACCATCAATGACACAGATCTCGAAGTCTCGCTGCAGCCGATAGTGCTGCAGTCCGTCATCGGTCACGACAACGTCAACGCCATCCTCGACGAGCATTTCGCAGGCGCGTACGCGATCCGAATCGACCGCCACCGGACAACGGGTACGTCGCGCGAGCAAAGCCGGTTCGTCCCCTACGACGCTGGCATCGCTATCAACGTCAACGCGCATTGAGCGTCCGGAATGACTGCCCCCGTAACCGCGGCTCGCGATGCCCGGCGAGAAACCTGCTTCGCGCAGTACGTCGACGAGCCAGATAACTACGGGAGTCTTGCCGGTGCCGCCGGCAGTGACATTACCGACCACGATAACCGGTACCGAAGCCCTTGACGATCCGAGGATGCCGCGGCGATAAAGCCAGCGCCGAATTGCTATGACAAGACTGTAAAGCCAGGATAGTGGCAGCAGAACCCAGCCACCGCCGCCGCCTTCGTACCAGACCCGGTGAATCCACTGATACGTTCGGCTCATGGCTTACTCGTCGCTGAACTGCATCCGGTAGAGAGATGCGTATTCGCCATTTGCTTCGAGTAGCTCGGCATGCGTTCCTGACTCAACGATGCGGCCAGCGTCGAGAACGATGATCCGGTTCGCCTTTTCGACCGTCGACAGTCGGTGCGCGATAACCAGCGTCGTACGGTCCTTCATCAGGTTATTGAGTGCATCCTGAATGCGCCGCTCGGACTGGGTATCGAGCGCTGAAGTCGCCTCGTCAAGGATCAAAACAGGCGCGTTCTTTAGTAAGGCCCGTCCAATTGCGATGCGCTGGCGCTGACCGCCCGACAACAACGAGCCGCGCTCGCCGACTTCCGTATCGAGCCCGTCCGGCAGATCGTCGACAAAGTCCATGACGTGTGCCGCTTCCGCCGCAGCCACAACCTCTTCTTCGGAGTATTCGCCGCCATAGCAGAGATTGGCGCGAATCGTGTCGTTGAACAGCGTTACGTCCTGGCTGACCAGGCTGATGTTGCGACGCAACGAGGCGAGCGCGTAATCGCGAATCGACACATCGTCGAGCCTGATGTCTCCCGAGCCGACCTCGTAGAAGCGCGGCAACAGGCTGACGAGGGTTGTCTTTCCGCTGCCCGAATGGCCTACGATCGCCAGGGTCTCACCCGAATCGACCTTCGCCGACACACCGTCGACAACAGCGTCTTCGCCGTAGGAAAAACGCACGTCGTCAAATTCAACCTGGCCACGGACACGCTCCGATTCGTGTGAACCTGAATCAGTTTCGTCTTCTTCGTCAATAACCGAAAACAGGCTGTCTGCACCGGCAACGCCGCGCTGCAATGTCGCATTCAGGTTGGTGATGCGCCGCACGGGTTGCAGCATCAGCATCATTGCCGAGAAGAAGGAAATGAACTGACCCGCGGAAAGGCGACCGCTAACCGACTCGCGCGCCGCAAAATAGATGACGAGTGCAATACCGAAACCGAACACGATCTGTGTCACGGCGGTACCCAGTGAGCGCACTCGCACGAGCTTCATGTTCTGTTTGAAGTTACGGCCGTCCGCTTCCTCAAATCGTTCCTTCTCGTAACGATAGCCACCGAAAGCCTTTACAACCCAGTTGCCGCGAACAACTTCATCGGTAACCTGTGTTACCTCGCCGATCGTGTCCTGGATGCGACCGCTGTAGCGCCTGAACGCAATGCCGAGCAAGCGCACAAGTACCGCGACGATCGGGAACAGCACGGCAACGAATACCGTCAATTTCGGGCTGTGCCAGATCATGACGGCGAAGGCGGCGATAACCGTGAGGACGTCACGAACAGCAACGGTAACCACGCTGGTCACAGATTCAGCCACCATCTCGACGTTGTAAGTCATGCGCGACAGCAACGGACCCGATGCCTGCTGGTCGAAAAAGCGTGACGGCAATGTCAACAGTTTGTTGAACACCTGGCGGCGCAGGTCACTGATGACGCGGCGACCGATCCAGCCCAGCGAAAACTCGGTCGCAATCCCGGCGAGGCCGCGCAGGATGAAGATCCCCATGAACGCATACGGGATCCACTGCCGGGTCTCGAGGTTCTTGGCGACCATGACGTTGTCCGTCAGCGGTGCCAGCAACGCGACGAGACCAGCCTCAACGATGGCCGTCGCGGCCATACCGACTATCGCGATCAACCCGACCAGCTTGTGTGGCGTGACATAGCCCCAAAGGCGCCCGTAAACGACGCGTACAGCCGGATCGAGACGCTGGCTCATTGCTCTTCGGCCTGTTCGCCCGATTCGTTAACGGTTGCTATGTTGATCTTGGTAAAGCCAAGGCGCCCGGCGACGTCCATTGCCGTTACGACCATCTGGTGTTTTGCGTTTGCGTCAGCGCTGATCGTCAGTGGCAACTCGTTGTTGCCGTCAGAGACTTTCTGCAGCGCATTGCGGATCGTTTCAGGCCGGTTATTGATCAACTCGCGACCGTTCACGAGATAAGTGCCGGTCTCGGTGATCATGATATCGACCTGCTCCACAGGCTCATCAATGACTGGCGCACTGTCCGCCTCAGGCAGACTGATATTGATCTGCGACTGCTTGACGAAACTCGTCGACACCATGAAGAAGATCAGCAACAGGAACACGACGTCGATCAGCGACGTCAGGTTGACCTCGGGTTGGGTTCTTGGCCGCAGGTTGAGCTTCAAGGACTAATCCTTATCCGCACGTCGGTGCAGAGCTTCGACCAGCTTGATTGCTTCCTTCTCCATGTCCACCACGAGCGTATCGACGCGCGAGCGGTAGTAGCGGTAGCCGATCAGCGCAGGAATGGCGACAGTCAGTCCGGCTGCGGTCGTAATCAGCGCCTGCGCGATACCTCCGGCCAATGCTGTAGGGTTACCGACGCCATGCGTAGTAATCTCCGTGAACACCTCTACCATGCCGATGACGGTACCCAGTAGTCCAAGCAGTGGCGAGACTGCCGCCACGGTGCCAAGCGTTTCCAGATAGCGTTCGAGTTCGTGCACGACGTGACGCCCGGTATCTTCAATCGCATCCTTGAGAACCGTGCGATCGCGGTCCCTGTTGATCAGGCCGGCCGCGAGAATCTGGCCGAGTGCCGAGCCCTGGTGAAGGGTCTGGATCTGCTTCTGGTCGAGCTGGTCTTTCTTCACCCATCCCCAGACTTTGCTGGTCAGGTCCTCGGGGATCACACGCTTCTGCTGCAGCGTCCAGAATCGCTCGAGGATAATGCCCATCGCAATGATGGCGCACAGGATGATCGGCAACATCAGCCAGCCGCCGGATTTGACTATTTCAACCATAAGAGCCCGATCGAACAGGAAAAATGGAATATACAGCGAGCCTGTCAATCTCGCCAGAACCGCGCGTTTGCACGACGTTCTGCAGTTAGCCGCCGAATCCCCCTCGCGTCGCAGACCTGCAGCGTCACCGCGCCATCTTCAGCCGTGTTATAGACAGATGCACCACTGCCCTGCCAGCGTCGCAGCACGCGTTTCCTGGGCAGATCCCAGCGATTGTTGTACCCCGCTGAGGCGATGACAATGTCGGCCTGCACCTGATTCACAAAAGCCGGGCTCGACGACGTCAGGCTGCCATGATGCGGCATAACAACCACTGCGCTGGAAACTAGAAGTTGGCGTCGCAGCAGTGCCGATTCGGCCGTCCACTCGATATCGCCCGGCAGCAGGATCCGGTGCTTACCGGCCCTTATTTCAAGGACACAGGAGCCGTCGTTTCTCGCACCGGCATGTTGCCGGTCGGGATGCAGAAATCGAAACTCGACGTCGTCAGTCTTCCACCGCTGTCCTTGCGCACAGCGATACGTCTCCACCCCCGCAATACGCTGCGCCGAGAACACCCGATCTACCTCCATGCCAGCAAGAACGTCCTGTACGCCACCGGCATGATCCTGGTCGAGATGGGAAATCACGAGCCAGTCAATGCGCTCGACACCGGACTTGCCGAGGTAAGGCAATACGACCCTGTCTGCGGCGCTGCCACCGTTCCGGTAGCTATCGCCAGTGTCATATAACAATGTGCGCGATCGTGTCCTCGCAATTACCGACAGCCCCTGGCCGACATCAAGCACAGCGAGGTCCACGCAGCCCGGTCGCGGCGCATTGGCTTGCGGCAAAACAACCGCGAGCAGCGCGATCAACGCTGTCGATCTGGCCGGCCAGCCTCGCGGCAGCACCGCAATAAGGGAAGTACATGCCAGGACACATGTTGCCGCGGACGTTAGCTTTGCAGTCGCCACAGATGACCATGGCAAAGCTGCGAATCCGTTGATGACCGCGAGTACCGCGTCTGCACTCCGGGCGGCCAGCCGCATTGGCAATTCAGCCAGGTCGCCGAGCAGTACACCTACAAGCGCCAGTGGCACTGTAAGCAGGCTGAACGCCGGTACCACGAGCAGATTGACCATTGGTGCGGACAGCGATACACGGCCGAACTGTGCTGCAACCAGCGGCAACAATCCGAAGAACAGAGCGCCTTGCATTACGACCAGTTGTGCGCCGCGGCGAACCAGACCGTCGAGATGGCCGGAGGCTGGCGAAGCATAGCAGTGCGCTTTCCATATCAGGATCGCAACGGCGGCAAAAGACAGTTGAAAGCCCGGCGTCATGATCGCGAGCGGGTCTGCCAGGAAAACAAGCAGGACTGCGAAAGCCAGGGCATTTCCCGGGACGATGCGGCGGCGCGCAAGGACGGCCGCTACGCCTGCGAGCAGCATGACAACGGCCCGTCGCGCAGGCACGCCGAAACCGGAAATCGCAGCGTAAAGGATGGCACTGCCAACTCCCGCGACGACAGCGGCACTTTGTGCATTAGCGGTACCGGGTACGAATACCGTCACTGTCCGAGCCAATAAGAAACCAAACAACGCAGCGAGCCCGACGTGCAGCCCCGAAATGGCAACCAGGTGACTGGTTCCCGTCGCTGCGTACCGCTCCCAGGACGCGTCCGCTATCCGATGCCGGCTTCCCGAGCTTATAGCTGCAAGAACCGCCCGGGTTTCGTCACCAGCTTCGATTTCGTCGACACGATCAACAATGCGATCCCTTGCGCGCTGCAGATGCGTCCCTCTTTCTTTGCCCAGCAGTCGGTTGCGACGACCCGGAACAACATAACCGGTCGCATCAATGCGCTCACGAAACAGCCATTGCTCAACCGCAAACAGATCCGGATTACTCGTACCGCGCGGACGTCTGAGGCGCAGTTCAAGCCGCCAGCGATCACCACGCCTCGGCTCGACGGGAGGCTGAAACCAGCTGACACGCGAAAGTGACGGAAGACGATGATCATCCAATGGCACAACCAGCAGGGTTACAACGTCACCCCGCCACACGGGGTAGTCGACGACTGCGACTTCAGTCAGAAGGCTGTCGCCTTCGAACAACGCATCGAACCGATTCGCCAGCGCGATGCCTGCCGATAGCTGAAACAGCGCAAAGCCAGTAACTACCCAACCGGCCCAGCGCAGGCGCCGCAGGGAAAGCAGTATTGCAGAGCACAGCAAAAGCAGGCCACTATGCTCAATAGCGGGCATATCCCTGCTATATTGCGCCGCGATACCGCCGACCAGCAGCAACACAGCCGCACGAATTAATGCGGAGTTGGTCAGATGCGTGTGACGGCAACCCGATAACAGCGCTCCTGCCACAGAATGCCAAGACGATTTTTCAGGAAATTTGCGTTCAAACGCCACCACGTTTCGAAACAGTGGTTCATGACGCCGTTCCAGCACCTGTTGCACGACACGCGGCTGTGGGGGATTCGCAGGCGCACGGTTGTCCCTGCATTCTCACTGGGATTGTTTATCGCCTGGTTGCCAGTGCCCGGCCAGACACTGGTCGGTGTCCTTTCAGCTCTCGCGCTACGGGTCAATATCCCGGTCGCCGCGCTTGCGACCTGGGCCGCCAACCCCGTTTCGATGGCGCCGATGTATTACTTTGCCTACCGCCTCGGCCGGACGATTCTCGGCACCCCGGAACGCAGTTTCAGAATTGAATTATCGTGGGACTGGCTTACCCACACCTTCCTGACGATCTGGCAACCACTCATGCTGGGCTGCCTGCTGCTTGCCTGCGCTTCGTCGGTCGTGGGATACGTGGTGCTGGACCTGCTGTGGCGGTCTTCGCTCGCCGATTACAAGAATCGCAAGCGCAATAACCGCCAGCCCTAGGCTGACTGGCGTAACACCCCGTCTTCGAGTACCAGCACTCGGTCCATGCGCGACGCGATCGTGTGGTCGTGCGTGACAATCACCAAACTGGTTTTCAGCTCGCGATTGAGCTCGAGCATCAGGTTCAGGACATGGCCGCCGTTGCCCGAATCGAGATTGCCGGTAGGTTCGTCGGCAAGCACGAGTTCCGGGTTCGTAATCAACGCACGTGCGACAGCTGCACGCTGACGCTCACCACCCGACAGTTCGCCAGGCTTGTGATGCAGGCGTTCGCCGAGCCCGACCCTGTCGAGCAGCTTGCCGGCGTTGACAATAGCGTCGCTCCTCGACTGCCCCCGAATCATTAGCGGCATCGCAACGTTTTCCTCAGCCGTAAACTCCGGCAGCAGGTGATGGAACTGGTAGACGAAGCCTATGTAGCGATTGCGCAGCTCACCTTTCTGCAGCTCACTGGTGCCGTGCATCGCTTCGCCATGCACAAAGACCTCGCCACCTGTCGGCTCGTCGAGCCCACCCAGAATCTGCAACAGCGTCGTTTTGCCGGAGCCCGAAGCGCCGATAATCGCGACGCGTTCCGCTGGCTCGACCGCAAAGTCCACGCCGCGTAATACCTCGAGCGTGGTCTTGCCTTCGCTGAAGGCGCGTTCGACACGCCGACACTCAATTACCTTAGTCATATCTCAATGCCTCGGCGGGCGCTGTCCTTGCGGCAACCCTGGCCGGATAAAAAGTGGAGACGAGAGCGAGCACCAGTGCGATCGACGCTATCCGGAATACGTCACCCCATTGCAATTCTGACGGCAGGTCGCTGATGAAATACACATCAGCGGCAAGGAACTTGATTCCAAACACCGATTCCAGGAAACCGATAATCGCCTCCAGGTTCAACGACAGCAGCACGCCGAGCACAACGCCTGCAACCGTGCCAACCAACCCGATAATGCTGCCCTGGGTTACGAATATCTTCACGATACTGCCTGGACGCGCGCCGACCGTGCGCAGGATTGCAATATCACCCTGCTTGTCTTTCACGACCATGACCAGCGTCGACACGATATTGAAGGCTGCAACCGCGATAACCATCAGCAGGATGACAAACAATATCGACTTGGTGATCTGGATCGAGCGGAAGAAATTGACATGCCTGCGCGTCCAGTCGCCAACCAGCACGATCTCGCCGTGTTCGATCGCGACTTCACGGACAATGGCCGCGGCGTCGTAGATTTCGTTAACCGAAAGCCGCACGCCGCTGACCGCGTTACGATACCGATACAGCTTCTGTGCATCCTCGACATGAATGAAAGCGCGACGTCGATCGAACTCATACATGCCGATGCGATAAATACCCGCGACGGTGAATCGTTTGGTTCGCGGCATGACCCCGGCCGGTGTGACAACACCCTGCGAAATTGTCAGCGTGACCTTGTCGCCGACATCAACTTCGAGTTCTTTCGCTAGCTCATTGCCCAGGATGATCCTGAATTCGCCGCTCTCCAGATCGCCGAGGGCACCTGACTGCATCGCGGTATCGATGCCGGATACTGTCGCTTCCGCCTGTGGGTCGATGCCGCGGATTTCCGCACCACTGATCGAGCGTTCGAATACCAGCAGCGCCTGACCCTTGACGTAGGGTGCTGCTGCCAACACCCGGGGATTCCCCTCTGCCACAGCGATCAGGTCGGCATAGCTTGCCAGGTGGCCTTCAGTTCCCTCGATTGTTGCGTGTGCGGTCATCGCAAGCAGGCGATCCTTCAGTTCGCGTTCGAAGCCATTCACAACTGACATGACGACGATCAGCACCATGACCGCGATAGCGATGCCGAGCATCGAAATACCGGATATCAGCGACACGAAGCTGTTACGGCTTCGCGAACGCACGTAGCGATTGCCAATCCAGTACTCGAACGGGTTACTCATTCGTACCTCAGCGCCGCAGCGGGATTGACAAGCGCAGCACGACGCGCCGGGTACAACGTAGCGAGCGAAGTCAGCACAAAGGCGGATACGGCAATTATCGTAACGTGACGGGCATCCAGCACCGAGGGGATTTCGGTTACGTAGTAAACATCACCTGGCATGATGCGGAAGCCGAGCGCCTGCTCGATCATCGGCGCCAGCGCCGGCACATTGATCGCAAGGACAACGCCAAGCAGGACCCCGACGATTACTCCGGCCCAGCCAATAGCCGCTCCCTGCACGAAGAACACACGTACTACGCCGCGTGGCCCCATACCCAGGGTTCGCAATACGGCAATGTCATTGGTCTTGTCCGTTACAACCATGACAAGGCTGGCCACGATGTTGAACGCTGCCACACCGATGATCAGCGACAGGATCAGCGACATCATCATCTTCTCGAGCCGGATAGCCCGGAAGTAACTGCCGTTTTCGATAGTCCAGTCGCTGGTTAAATAGTCACTGCCCAACGACTCCTGCAAAGCAGCCGAAATCGCCGGCGCCGCCATCACGTCATCGGTACGAAACCGAACAGCCGTAACAGCCTCACCGATATGGAGGACGTCGCCCAGATCGCTGCGATGCACGAGCGCAAGCACAGCGTCGTGATCCTGCAGTCCTGCCTCAAATACGCCACGCAGCACGAAGCGCTCGAGCACAGGTTCCAGCGTGCCATCGCCAACCGGCCGCGGTACCAGCAAGACGACCGCGTCCCCGACTCGTACGCCAAGATCGTACGTCAGTGCCTGCCCGAGAATGATGCCGCGTTCGCCGGATTGCAGGACATCGAGACGGCCCTCGGTCATCAACACGCTGCTGCCCGAGATACCTGGCTCAAGCGACGGCTCAATGCCATGCACAATAACCGGATACAGCTCACGTCCCGACTGGATCATGCCTTCGAGCTGTGAAAACGGGGCTGCCGCGGCTACCCCGGGCTTAGCTGATACCTGCTCGATCAGCGACTCCCAGTTCTCGGTAACGCCGTCAGATTCGCTAACGCTGCCGTGTGCCGACATTGACAACAGACGGTCGCGTAATTCCGCCTCGAAGCCGTTCATAACCGACAGGATCACGATCAGCGCCGCCACACCGAGCGAGATCCCGAGCAGGGAGATCAGCGTGATAAATGACACGAATCGGGTGCGTCGTTTGGCCCTCAGATAGCGCAGGCCGATAAACAGTTCGACGGGGTTTAGCATCGGCAGCATTAAACCATATTCAATGACTTACGGACGGATAAATGACCATCTGTGACACAGTTCGCATATGGCACCGCCCTGCCCGATGCTATAGTCTCGTAACGAATACAGGGAGCCTGGAGCCATGTCGAAAATGCGCATTATTCCTGCGATCGCACTGTCAATCGCCCTCGCCGGCACTGCCGCGGCCGATACCGTCAAACTGGATGGTGCCGTGGCCGGTGACGATAGCCGTCCGTCCCGCGGTATGACCCAGGATCGAGTCCAGGCCAAGTACGGCAGCCCGAAGAACACCGAGGCCCCGGTCGGCGATCCGCCGATCACGCGCTGGGAATACCAGGATTTCGTTGTCTTTTTCGAACATGACAAGGTTATCCACGCTGTCCTGAAGCGCTAATAAACTTTTTTTCACGGCAGACGCCCGGACCGGAAACGGCCCGGGCGTTTTTCGTTGCGGCGACATATAATCCGCAACCCGCAGCACTACGGCACGATCCTTGAGCGACACCCTGCTAGTTCCAGCCAGCCCGGCCATTCCCGGCCCCGGGCATTCCGTCAACTGGGGCCGCCTTGTCGGCGCCAGCTGTCCTCTTGCAGTCGCGGAACTGGCACAGCGGACGTCGGACCGGCCGATCCTGCTGCTTGCCGAGGACCCGAGGCAGGCCGACCAGCTCGAGGCCGGCATTCGCTTCTTCGCGGGGCCAGATCTTCCGGTTGCCCATTTCGTCGAGTGGGAGACCTTGCCGTGGGATAACTTCTCGCCGCACCAGGACATCATCTCGCAGCGCCTGAGCGTACTTTCATCGCTCGCGGCGATGAAGGTGGGCGTCATCATTGCGACGGTCGGAGTCCTGCAGCAACGACTGCCTCCGGTCGACTACGTCGCAGCACATTCACTGTCGCTGGTACGCGGTCAGGAGCTGGCCCGCGAACCGTTCACTCAGTCACTGATCGACTCCGGGTACCTGCGCGTGCCGCAAGTCGCAGAACATGGTGAATTCGCGGTCCGCGGTTCGCTGATCGACATTTTCCCGATGGGCGCCGAGCTTCCGGTGCGTATCGATTTTTTTGACGACGACATTGAGTCGCTACGCTATTTCTACCCGGATACGCAGCGTTCCGAAGACCCGATCGATGAAATCCGGATCTTGCCGGCTCGTGAGGTACCTCTCGATGGCGACGCGATATCCCGTTTTCGCCACAACTACCGCGAGCGCTTTGAAGGCCAGCCCGGCAAGTCCCGCGTGTACCGCGATGTCTCCGATGGCATCGCCCACGGTGGAATCGAATACTACCTGCCGTTGTTCTTTGACTCGACGGCGACCTTGCTCGATTACCTGCCCGACAACTGCATTGTCATGACGCCCGATTCCGTCGAGTCGTTACTCGACCAGTTCGCATCGGAAGTTCGCGAACGCTACGCGATGTGCAGTCTCGACCCGGAGCGCCCGATCCTTTCGGCCGAAGAAACATTTCACGACGCTAACACCGTCGTTGATTCAATCCGGCAGTTCTCCGGTATCCGCTGGTCCGCACAGTCGCTCACCGGCGATACCGTCAATTACCCTACCCGGCTGCCACCCGCTGTAAAGATCGATGCACGTTATGACGACGCAGCCGCGTCTCTCATGCGCTTCCTTGACGAATTCGATGGCCGGGTCTTGTTCAGCACCGACTCACCGGGTCGTCGCGAACAGCTTGTTGACCTGCTGTCCGGGCGCGGGCTCGACCTCGCGCGCGTCGAAGGCTGGCACGAGTTCAAAGTTGATGCACATCGAATCGGCGTGGCCGTCGCACCAATCGACGACGGCGTGTTGCTGCCCGATGCGCGCACCGCAATTGTCAGCGAACAGCAGTTATTCGGCGAGCGCACCCGGGCGCGACGACGCCGGCGTCGCGGCGACCGCGATCCTGAGACCATCATCCGGCAGCTCAACGATCTCGAGGCGGGCTCGCCAGTCGTGCACGCCGAGTACGGAGTTGGTCGATACCTGGGGCTAATCACACTGACCGCCGGCGGCATCACGGCAGAGTTCCTGCACCTCGAGTATGCAGACGGTGACAAGTTGTACGTCCCGGTCCATGCACTGGAACTCATCTCGCGTTTCACCGGCGCCTCGCCCGAAAATGCGCCGCTGCACCGACTCGGCAGCGACCAGTGGGAAAAAGCGAAGCGCCGTGCGATCAAGAAGATTCGCGATGTCGCTGCCGAGCTACTGGATATCTATGCGCGACGCGCGGCGAGACCCGGCCACCGATTCCGCTGGCCGGAAAACGAATATCGCGCATTTGAGGCCGGGTTTCCGTTCGAGCTTACCGATGACCAGGCGAACACGATCGACGATGTCCTGAGCGATCTTGAATCGGACCAGCCGATGGATCGCGTCGTCTGCGGTGACGTCGGCTTTGGCAAAACTGAAGTTGCATTACGTGCCACATTTGCTGCGATTCATGGTGGCAAGCAGGTCGCGGTACTCGTTCCGACCACCCTGCTCGCGCAACAGCACGGACAGAATTTCCGCGACCGTTTTGCCGACTGGCCGGTTCGGGTTGAGGTTCTGTCCCGTTTCCAGACAGCGCGGGAAGCTGCCGATATCGTAAAGGGCCTGGGCTCAGGTAGCGTCGACGTCGTCATCGGCACGCATCGACTCCTGCAGCACACGAAAGATTTCAAGGACGTCGGTCTTGTTGTTATCGACGAGGAGCACCGCTTTGGCGTGCGGCACAAGGAAGCAATCAAGTCGCTGCGCAGCGAGATTGACGTACTGACACTGACAGCGACGCCAATTCCGCGAACCCTGAATATGGCGCTCGGCGGCATTCGCGAGATGTCACTGATCACGACACCGCCGGCCGAGCGCCTCGCGGTCAAGACCTTCGTCTCGGAGTGGAATGACGTAGTGATTCGTGAAGCCTGTCTGCGTGAGATCAAACGCGGCGGCCAGGTCTACTTTATTCACAATCGAGTCGAAGACATCGGTCGCATCGAAGAACAGCTCGCGAAACTGGTACCCGAGGCAACGATCCGCATCGGGCACGGCCAGATGCCGGAACGCGAACTTGAGCAGGTCATGCTCGACTTCTATCACCGCCGCTTCAACGTGCTGCTTTGTACGACGATCGTCGAGAGCGGCATCGACGTACCGACCGCCAATACGATCATCATCAACCGCGCCGACCGTTTCGGTCTCGCACAGTTGCATCAACTGCGAGGCCGTGTTGGTCGCTCGCACCATCGCGCCTACGCCTACCTCGTATCGCCGCCAAAGGCAGCAATGACCGCCGATGCCGTCAAACGGCTGGAAGCCATCGACTCGCTGGAGGACCTGGGGTCCGGATTTACTCTTGCGACTCACGACCTTGAGATTCGCGGTGCCGGCGAGTTGCTGGGAGATACCCAGAGCGGCCAGATCCAGGAGATCGGCTTCTCGCTGTATACCGAGCTGCTCGGCCGAGCTGTGGATTCGCTGCGGGCCGGCCGTGAGCCGAATCTCGAGGGACCGCTCGACGCAGGCGTCGAGATCAACCTGCACGTCGCCGCCCTGCTACCTGATGACTACGTGCCAGACGTACACCTGCGCCTGATGCTATACAAGCGCATCTCCGCTGCTGCAGACGAAGAAGAATTGCGTGAACTGCAGGTCGAACTGATCGATCGTTTCGGCTTGTTGCCGGACGCGACGAAGTCCCTGATCCGTATCTCCGCGATCAAGAAGCAGGCGAGCGCGCTCGGCGTCGAGAAAATCGACGCTGCGGAGGCTGGCGGATACCTGGTATTTGCATCGGAAAGCAATGTTGACCCTGCCGCCCTGATCCATTTAGTGCAAAATAACAGCAGGCAGTACAGGCTGCAGGGCTCACACCGCCTGCAGATCACGGCTGACCTCGCGGATGTCGAGAAACGATTCCGCACGATTGAGGAGCTTTTGGACCGACTGACGGTCAAACCAGTGGACAAATGATGCACCTGATTAAGCGAACAACAGTGATGCTGGCCGCATTGGCAACCATGCCGGTCTTCGGCCAGGATATCGACGCGGAACTGCTGCCCGAGGAAGAGGAGCCGCTGCGTCGCTACACGGTCGAAGTGATCGTTTTCCGCTATGCCGAAAATGTCTCGGTCGGTACCGAGGTCTTCCTGCCGGACGAACCGCCGCCTGCAGAAGAACCGGTTCTTGACGAAGAAGGCAACCCGATTGACGAGGAACTTGTCGACCAGCTGATCGAAGAGGTCGAAGAAGCCATTGTCGAGGAGACCGTCGAGGAACCCGAGCTGACCGAGGAAGAGTTACTTGAGCAGGCGCGTCGTTACGAGCTCGTGATGCTTGCCGAAGAAGAGCTTGAGCTGCTCGAATTTTACGAGCACATCGAACGTCTCGATGTCTACGAGCCGCTGCTTCATTTTGGCTGGACCCAGCCGACCCTGCCGCTGGCGGAAACTCGCAGTCGCGTTCTCGAGGAATTTGTAACTCCTCCCGAAGGACTTAGCGGCGAATTTTCACTGTACCTCGAGCGCTACCTGCATCTGACCGTTAACCTCGAGCTGGATGCCGAAGACACACCGGTTGATACCGAGGTGCCGGAGGTCGAGCAGGAACCCGTCGCGTGGTATGACGAAGCCGGCTACGAGATTATCGAGCCGCAACCCGTCCACTACCGTATCCAGGAAGACCGCATCTTCAAGAACGGCGACCTGCGTTACTTCGATCACCCCAGGTTTGGCGTCCTCGCAAAGATCACCCGTGTCGAGGAAGAGGAAGAAGAGCCCGAACTCGATGACACCGGCGAGATGCTCGGCGACGTCGATCTAGCTGTCGAACCCGGCGAGTAATTTCGTGAGAAAGTCTGCCGGCTCGCGTTTGTCGTTGCCGGCATCCACAACGGTCACCTGGTAGGACACTGTCACAAAACGCGAATTCGTTGCGCGCGGGTGATGCAGTCCCAGCTCACGTACGGCCGTCGCGATGCGTCCGGCAAACTCACGCACACCGTCCTCCTCGGAGGCATGTGACAGCACCATGAAACACGCGCCCTCCGTACGCCCTACGACATCAGACGCACGTCGCAGGCAACGCCTGATTGCCTGACCGACCCGGCGCAGGCAGGAATCCGAAGCGTGCCGACCAAACACTTCGACGTATGCGTCGTATTCATCCAGCTGAAATGTCACGACCGAAAGCCGGCTGCCCTCGCGAGCCGCGACCGCCCAGTCGTGCTCGAATACCTCGGAAAATGTGCGCCGGTTGAGTAGCCCGGTAACCGGATCATCACGCGAGAGATCGCGTATCTGGCGCTTGGCCTTGAGCAACTCGTGGCGCATCTCGTCGCCGTCGGCACCGCCGGCACTGCTGCGCCAGTATGCAGCGTAATATCGCGCATTCTCATCATCTCTGCGGCGCAGCGGCCTGAGCGAGAGCAGGAACTCTTTGCTGCCCGATTCAATCGGCAGGCTCTGCTCCCGTTGCGACCGCACCGCCTCGCTGACTTCGAGCGCCAACTCTCGACCCGCAAGGTCCTCAATGACGTCCGCAAAAGGCCTCGCAAGAACCTCGTCATCGGTGATCGCAGCAAAAGCAGGATTTGCCAGAACGACGGGCCAGTCCGGCTGGTCGATACGCACGACGAGCAACGGCTCAGTCGTCCCAGCTATCACTTGCTCAAGAAATTTGCGTTTTATCGGCATCGTTACTGCGCGCGTCCGGAATAGAAAACGTCGAGCACCGATTGTGCCCGGCTGCGCGCCGTTGCGGTACTTGCTTCAACGTCGCTATGGATTGGGGCATCGCCACGCCCGGCTGCCTTGTTAACAATCATGGCCAGGCACGCGTACTCAAGACCGAGCTCACAGGCCAGTGCCGCCTCGGGCATTGCTGTCATACCAACATAGTCCGCGCCATCGCGTTCAAGGCGATCAATCTCGGCTGCCGACTCGAGCCGTGGTCCCTGCGTTGTCGCGTATACACCGCCGTCGTAGCAATCAATATCCGCAACGGCAGCAGCCGCCAGCAACTCGGCACGTAAACCGGCGCTGAGCGGCTCCGTAAACTCAATGTGCTCTACGACGCCGTCCTCGCCGTCATATATCGTGTGCGCTCTGCCCCAGGTGTAGTCGAGCAATTGATCGGGTACGGCGAGATCACCGGAATCGCGGATTGCTGTGATCACGCCAACCGTATTCAGCGAAACGATAGACGTCGCCCCTGCGTCGCGCAGCGCGACAAGATTGGCGCGGTAGTTGATCGCGTGCGGCGGGATCGTGTGTGCATCGCCGTGACGCGACAGAGTCAGGACATTCTTACCACCAATCAGGCCTGTCCTGACTGGCGCTGACGGCGCGCCGAAACGCGTTACCGGCGTAGCGACTGTCTCGTCGCCAGCCAGACCGGGAAAGCCCGAGCCGATAATGACCGCGCAGGTATCAGGCATCCAGGGATAACTCCGGTGGCGCGTTCCAACCTTCGAAGAGCGCATTTGCTGCCTGCCATTCGTCGCTGGCCAGCAGCGTTTCGCGCAGCACATGGCCCGTGCCATGCAGTCGTGCAAGACGTACCAGTGACAGCGGGTTGGAATAATCGTTGAGTGCTGCGACTGCCCGCTGGGCACGGTTCCGGTCGTTGCAAACCAGAATCATGTCGCAACCGGCATCGAGGGCCAGCCGGCCACGCTCAGCCATGCTGCCGTAGTCAGCAGTTGCCTTCATACTCAGGTCGTCGCAGAAAACAGCACCGCCGAACCCGAGACGACCCCGCAGTTCGCGCTGAATCCAGTACTCGGAAAAACCGGCCGGCATTGCATCCACTTCGCGGTAGACGATATGGGCGAGCATGACACCCGCGATGGCACCATTGTTGATGAGGCGTTCGTACGGACGCATGTCCTCAAGCAGCAGCCCGTATTCACGCCGATCAACGGGCAACTTCAGGTGTGAGTCCGCCAGCACTGCGCCGTGACCGGGAAAATGTTTTGCGATAGCAGCCATACCCGCACTGCGCATGCCGCGCGAGAACGCGTTCGCAAGATCCGCCACGACCTCGGGCTTCTTGTGAAAGGCGCGATTGCCGATAATTTCACTGACACCCCAGTCGAGATCGACGCACGGAGCAAAAGAAAGGTCGATACCGGCAGCTCGCAGCTCCGAACCAATCAGCCATCCGGCCTGTCGTGCCGCATCGAGACCGGATTCCGTATCGCGATCGTATTCGAGACCGATATCGCGAACCGGCGGCATGAGGGTAAAGCCGTCACGAAAACGCTGCACCCGCCCACCTTCATGGTCGACTGCAATTATGAGTGGAGGACTCCGGAGCGCACGAATTTCGGCGACCAGGTCGGTGACCTGGTCTACCGATTCGAAATTGCGAGTGAACAGGATCACGCCGCCGACTGCCGGTTGCAGCAGCAGGTCGCGATCTGCGGGGGTCAGTGACAGACCCTCGATATCCAGCATCACGGGTCCCAGTGACATTCGCTGTGCCTCGTTGCTCAGGATTTCGTGAACACCGCTATGGATTCTACATGGGCCGTATGCGGGAACATATCGATGATTCCCGCAGAATCAATTGAATAGCCCTTCTCGTTGACCAGGATGCCCGCATCGCGCGCCAGTGTACCCGGATGGCAGGACACGTAGACGATGCGCTCCGGATCTATAACTTCGATTCGCGATACCACGTCAGCCGCGCCGCTGCGCGCCGGATCCAGCAGCAACTTGTTCCAGCCTTCCTTGAGCCACGCCTCGCTGCCGTCGATCTTCGACAAGTCGACGGCTCGAAACTGCAGGTTGTCGAGGCCGTTTTTCTCGGCATTGTCACGCGCACGTGCGACGAGGCTTTCTTCAAACTCGATGCCGAGAACCGCATCCGCCCTGCGCGCGAGTGGCAGCGAGAAGTTTCCGATGCCACAAAACAGGTCGAGCACCCGGTCGCCTTCGGCAGGCGCCAGCTGTTCGATCGCGAAATGCACCATGCGGCGATTGATGTCGCCATTTACCTGCACGAAGTCCACCGGCTCGAAATCAATACGGATATCGAACTCGGGTAGCGTGTACCAGAGCGGCTCAGCAATGGTCTCGGGGTACATGAGCTCGATCGAATCGAGTCCGCCGGGCTGCAGGTAGATACGGATATCATGTCGCTCGCCGAATGCTGCGAGCGCCGCACGATCTTCCGTCGACGGCGGATCGAGGACACGAAACACCATCGACATCGCGTTTTCGGCAACGGCCAGTTCGATCTGTGGCAATTTGGCGCTGATCGACAGCCCGCCAATCAGTTCCGACAACTCATCCAGCAATCCACCGACGGGCTCGACCAGCACCTCGCAGCGGTGCATGTCCGTGATGTACGGCGCGTGCTTCTCGCGAAAACCGACCAGCGTGCGGCCCTTCGCGGGCACGTCTTTGACCGCGAGCCGCGCACGTCGTCGGTAAGCCCACTCGGGCCCGGTCATCGGCTCGAGCCATTCCGCCGGCTCTACGTTGCCGATGCGCTGCAGATTGTCTTTGAGCGTCTGGAACTTGATGTCGCGCTGGTATTCAGGCGTGACGTGCTGCAGTGAGCAACCTCCGCATCGACCGAACGCCTCGCACTTCGCTTCAATGCGGTCCGGCGATGGTTCCAGCACTTCGAGCAACTCGGCTTCCTCGAAATTACGCCGGAACTTGCGGCGCGCAAACACGACCTTTTCTCCCGGCAATGCACCTGCCACGAAGACTTTCTTGCCTTCCGTATCAGCGATGCCACGTCCGTCGTGTGTGGCGGAGACGATATCGGCCGTTTCCGGTTCCCGGTTTTTGCGTCGCTTGCCCATCTTGTTACTCGGGCCAGGCGGCCAGGAATTCGTTGAGGTGCGGTTTGTCCATCTCGACCAGCGTCGAACGCACGAGTGCGTATTCTCTCTCGAGATCCCTGGCGTCGAGGTTGCCGCGCATGAATTCGAAGCGCAGGTAGACCAGCCAGGTGTTCAGTACGTCTGTCTCGCAGTAGTCGCGAATCTCGGCTATGCCGCCTTCCTGGAACTTGTCCCAGACCATTGCGCCACTCATGCCGAGCTTGCCCGGGAAGCCGAGCATTACGGCGATCTCGTCCAACTTCGCGAACGCCCGGTTGTTGTAACTCGCGAGTACGTCCATCAGGTCAGTGTGACGTGCATGGTAACGGCTCTGGTAGTTGTTCCACTTGAAATCGCGATCACCGTCACCGGTCTCCCAGTAGCGCGGCGCCTGGATACCGTGCTTGAGGGCACGGTAATTCAGCACCGGCAGATCGAAGCCGCCGCCATTCCAGGACACGAGGTCCGGCGTATATTTATCGATGCCGTCGAAGAAGCGCTGCACGAGTTCGGACTCGTCCGAATCCTCGTCGCCGAGACTCCATACTCGGAAACGGTCGGCATTCCTGAATGTCACCGAAATCGCGACAATTCGATGCTGGTGCAAAGGCAGGAAATCCGTTCCATGCGACTGTTGTCGTTTGAACATCATGGCTGTTGCCACGTCTTCTTCCGGGAGGCCATCCAGGCCCAGCAGCTCCGCCCCGAACTCCACGTCCGGAACAGTCTCGATATCAAAACAGAAACTGCGCATATCGTTACTCCGCTGCCTCGACCACGGCAAATGCCATTACCAGGCCCGCGTCGTCGGTCAGGCTGACATGTCCGCGCCCGATGCCCAGCCGCTCACACACCCGCTGGCCTCGCTCGGACCAGATGATCAGCGGCCTGCCCCAGTCGTTCGCGGTAATGCCGACATCGCGCAGCCAGACTCCATGTGCGAAGCCGGTGCCCATTGCCTTGACGGCTGCCTCCTTTCCCGCAAAGCGCATCGCGAGAAACCGCGCTGGATGCTTGGTGCGGCGAAACAGCTCCAGCTCCTCATCCATCAGGATGCGCTTGGCGAAATGTTCGCCAAAGCGCTTCCAGGTCGCCTCAACACGCGCCATTTCGACAATGTCGGTACCAACGCCGTAAATCATGCGGCGGCGCTCTCGCGTGCCTCTACCATCAGGCGCTTCATCTCACTGACTGCCGCATCCATGCCGTCAAACACCGCGCGTGACACGATCGAATGTCCGATGTTCAGCTCGACGATTTCGGGTATTGCAGCGATTGCCGCAACATTGCTGTAGTGCAATCCATGACCGGCGTTGATGATCAATCCTTTGCCATGGCCGTACTCCGCTGCCGCAACGACGCGCTGCAGCTCTGCAGCCTGTTTGTCGCCCTCTACTTCAGCGTAGGCTCCCGTGTGCAGCTCAACAACCGGTGCACCGGCCGCAACTGCCGCATCAAGCTGTGCCGAATCCGGATCGATGAACAGTGAAACCCGAATCCCGGCCGCTGCCAGACGTTCGCAGGCGCTGCCTACCTTGTCGAGCTGACCCGCAACATCAAGACCGCCTTCGGTCGTCAGTTCCTCGCGCTTTTCGGGCACGAGACAGACATCTGACGGCCCGAGTTCGCAGGCAATCTCCAGCATCTCTTCTGTGACCGCCGTCTCCAGGTTCATGTGCGTACGCATGACCGCGGCGATCGCCGCAAGGTCCGCATCCTGGATATGCCGCCGGTCCTCACGCAGATGCACGGTAATGCTGTCCGCACCGGCCCGTTCTGCGATCGGCACGGCATCAACCGGGCGCGGGTAGCTCGTTCCGCGGGCCTGCCTGAGCGTGGCCACATGATCGATGTTAACGCCGAGATAGATCGGCCTAGCTTCTGTCACTGACTGTCTTCCCATTGGACGAAGGCGCGATTCTACCCCGATGCATCTCCCTGAGCACCTTACGACTCTTGAGTTCCTTGCCACCCAAATGCCAGTCGATGACATGCCGCAGCAAGCGATTGGCGGCGCGCAACACTTCTGCATCTTCGAAGTCGAGCGCAGCAATCGACAACAGCGTCCGGCCCGGAAAAACGCGTTCGCCGGATGTGCGCTGCACGGCTACGGGCCCCTGCTCCACGCGGTACTCATACGATGCGTCAGGATCGAGGTCGTCGTGCGTACCCGCAACGTGCGAGAGGGTCAGCGCATACCCGAGCAGGCCGAGGAACTCGATCTCGAAGGTGCGCAGACAACCGGCAACATTCCGGTCAGATGCAAGGCCTTCGAGTGCGCGCGCATACAGCTCGTAGGCCTCCGGCTGCGGGTCGTGGCGGTGCAGGAAGTTCAGCAGCAGTTCGTTGACGTAGTAACCAGCGAGCATAGCGTCTCCGCGCAGACCGAATGGGCGACGCGTCGCCTCAGCACCGGTTAGGGTTCCAAGGTCAGAGCGAGCAACCCACGATACGCGCAACGGCAGGAATGGTCGCAACACCCCGGCCAGGCGTGACTTCGAACCGCGACTGCCACGCGCGACGACCGCGATGCGGCCATGATCCCGGGTCACAACGTCGAGAATCTGGCTCGAGTCGCGAAACGGACGGTGATGCAGAATGAATCCCGGCTGCTGCTGGACGCGCCGCTGCGTGCTCATGGAGATTTCAGGGAGCCTCGTAGCCGAGGTTGAGCAGATCCTGTTCGTTGTCGGCCCAGTTATCCTTTACCTTGACCCAGAGCTCGAGGTGCACAGGCTGCCCGAGTTGCTCGGCGATCTCGAGCCGTGCCGCACGACCGGTTTTCTTCAGTACATTGCCGTTCTTGCCAACGACGATACCTTTCTGGCTGTCGCGCTCAACCCAGATCACGGCGTTGATCGTGATGCCCCGCTCCTCGCGCAACAGGCGTTCTACCTGCACGGTCAGCCCGTACGGCAGTTCCTGGTGCAGCAGCAGCGTCAGCTTTTCGCGAATCGTCTCGGCGATATGGAATTCGTCGCTGCGATCCGTATGCATATCCGGTGGAAACAGCGGCGGTGATTCGGGCACATAACCCGGCAGCAGCTCGACAAGCTGATCCAGGTTGTCATTCTTGAGTGCCGAGATCGGCACGATTTCGGCAAATTCACCACGCGCCGACATCAGAGCCATTGAATCGAGCAGTTTTTCCTTTGGCCGTACCTTGTCGACCTTGTTCAGGACCGCGATGACGGGCGCATCGACGCCTTTCAGGCGCTTCAGCACATCATCGTCTTCGGAAGTCCAGCGCGTCGCATCACTGACAAACAGCACGACATCGGCATCCGCGAGCGCGTTCGCCGCCGTACGATTCATCAGCCTGTTCATTGCCTTGCCCGCCTTGCGATGCAGGCCCGGTGTATCCACGAAGATTAGCTGGTGATTGTCACCGTTGTGGACTGCCAGAATCCGGTGGCGCGTGGTTTGCGGCTTGGCCGTAACGATACTGACCTTGCGGCGCATGATCGCATTAATCAGCGTCGACTTGCCTACATTGGGCCTGCCGACGACGGCAATCAGCCCGCAGCGAAATTCGGGATCCGGCATCACTTCTATTTTCCGGTCAGTGTATCCAGCATGGCCCTGGCGGCCTTTTGCTCGGCCTTGCGTCTGCTCGACGCCTCGCCGTGAGTCGCAGCGGAACGGTCCGTTACCGAGCAGGTCACCGAGAATAGCTGATTGTGGTCCGCGCCGCTGACTTCGACGAGCTCGTATTCCGGCAATGCCAGCTTGCGAGCCTGCAACCACTCCTGCAGTCGCGTTTTCGGGTCGCGCAGGTCGGCGATATCCGGCAATGCTTTCAGCCGCTCGTCAAAGACGCTAAGAACGATCTGTCTCGAGGCTTCGAATCCGCTATCGAGAAACGCAGCGCCGAATATCGCTTCGAGCGCATCCGCGAGAATGGACTCACGCCGATGACCGCCGGACTTCTTCTCGCCGCTACCGAGGATCAGGTGCTCACCCAGGCCCAGCCCGGATGCCAGCGACGCGAGCGATGAATCGTTTACGAGGGAAGCGCGCAGCTTGCTGAGATCGCCCTCATCGGCGTCAGGTCGCGCGACGTAGACGGCTTCAGAGATTACGAAGTCAAGAACGGCGTCGCCAAGAAATTCGAGGCGCTCATTGTTGTGGCGCGAAGCGCTACGGTGGGTCAGTGCCTGCTCGAGGAGCGCGTCGTTATCGAACCGATAATCGAGCTTCTCGTCGAGCCATCGCTCGGCTTTGTTCATGGGTTCCTATCTGCGGACAATCTCTCGCTTGTCGAAGTCTATGACGAAGGAAACATTGGCGATGAACGGCGATTTATGCGAATAGGTTGCCGCCACCTCGTAGCCGCCATCGACCTTGGTCACCTTGACATCGCGTGCGGTAATCAGGCTGACGCTTTCGATGTCGAAACGCCGCGAGATGGAACTGCGAATCTGCGATGCCGATGCGTTATTTCCTTCGAACTCCTCGACCACGCCATTCACGACGCCGACGACTTTCATGTAATTCAGGTAGACCGGCGTCAAACGGATACCGGCGAACGCAAAAATGCCGACGAAACTGACCAGGATAATCAGTCCCAGCGTCGTCATGCCGCCCTGGCGATTCCTCATGACAGGTGTATTCAGGGGCGTAAGGTGCATACCGATGTCTCCGTGTGGCGATGCATTATGTGCAGTAGAACAGAGAATTTGGCCGATTTTAGCCGCCAATTCAGTGACAAACACCACATTATTGGATTTTTGTACCGATCCTGCCCCAATCCGGCATGTTCCAGCCCGGCACCCAGTGCATCCACACCCGGGTCGCCTCACCCACCAGGAATTGCTCCGGGATTGCACCGATATAGCGGCTGTCCTTGCTGCTGTTGCGGTTATCGCCCATCACGAAATAGTGCCCTTCGGGTACCCGGTATACGCCGTCGAGCTTCGACACGGCCGGGTCATAAAGCAGAATGTCGTGTACCCGTCCATCCAGATCTTCAACATACACCGGAGCGCTCTGGAATACCCTGCTCGGCCCGTCGAGTGCAATCCGTTCACCGTTGATCGTGAGCCGCTGACGCTCGTATTTCACCTCGTCGCCAGGCAGGCCGATTACTCGTTTGATGTAGTTAATGTCGGGGTCCGACGGCAGCCGGAATACGACGACGTCACCGCGTTCAGGGTTGCCGGTTTCGACGACCTTGGTTTCGAGTACCGGCAGCCTGAGACCGTAGCTGTACTTCTGGACGAAGATGAAATCGCCCTCGACCAGGGTCGGCATCATCGAGCCGGACGGGATCCGGAACGGTTCGAATACAAATGAGCGGATAACCAGCACGAACAACAACACCGGGAAGAACGAGTAGGCATACTCGATATCCCTGGTCAGACGCGGCGAAACCTCGTTGCCCCTTGACGTCTTCCAGACCAGCTTGTCGAGTGCGATAAACACAATACTGATCGCCGTCAGGAGCACCAGGACTTCGGCGAGATTCAGCTTCAGCCAGAAGACCGCGACAACGAAAAGCAGTATCGGGAACAGCGAGTAGGCGTATTCGATCTGCGCCGCCAGGCTTTTCGAAACCTCGTTGCCCTTGCCTGTCTTCCAGAACATTTGGTCGAGCGCCACAAATGCCCCCGAAATCGAGGTCAACAGCAACAGGATTTGAAAGAAACTGAGACCCACGGTAGCTCCTACTTGTCCACTTTCAGCACAGCGAGGAACGCTTCCTGTGGAATTTCCACGGAACCCACCTGCTTCATGCGCTTCTTGCCGGCTTTCTGTTTCTCGAGCAGTTTGCGCTTACGTGAGACGTCACCGCCATAGCATTTCGCGGTCACGTTCTTGCGCAGCGCCTTGACGTTGGAACGCGCGATGATCTGACTGCCGATCGCCGCCTGGATGGCAACATCGAACATCTGCCGCGGAATCAGCTCACGCATTTTCTCGACAAGCTCGCGGCCGCGAATTCGCACGTTGTCGCGATGCACGATCACCGAAAGTGCATCGACGCGATCGCCGTTGATGAGCACGTCGAGCCTTACGAGCTGCGCTGGCTCGAAGCGATCGAAATCATAGTCGAACGACGCAAAACCGCGGCTCACGGACTTCAGTCGGTCGAAGAAATCGAGCACGACTTCGGCAAGCGGCATTTCGTACTCGAGCGACACCTGGCCGCCGAGGTAACGCATCTGCTTCTGCACACCGCGCTTTTCGATGCACAGCTTGATGACCGCACCGACGTAGCTCTCGGGAACCAGGATATTGGCAACGATGATCGGCTCGCGGAGCTCGGTAATTTCGTTGGTTGGCGGCAGCTTGGATGGGTTATCCACGTGCAGTACATCGCCCGACGAGTTCACGACCTCGAAAATCACCGTCGGCGCGGTCGTAATCAATTCCAGGTCGTACTCACGTTCAAGGCGTTCCTGCACGATCTCCATGTGCAGCATGCCAAGGAAGCCGCAGCGGAACCCGAAGCCGAGCGCCGCTGAAGATTCCGGTTCGAAATGCAGCGCCGCATCATTGAGCCGCAGCTTCTGCAATGCCTCACGGAAACTCTCGTAGTCATCGGAACTGATCGGGAACAGGCCCGCGAATACCCGAGGCTGCACCTGCTTGAAACCAGGCAACGGCTCTTCGCACGGATTGTCGCGCAGCGTCAGCGTATCGCCGACTGGCGCACCGTAGATATCCTTGATGCCGGCGATGACGAACCCGACCTCGCCCGTCGACAGCTCGTCGCGGTCTTCCATCTTCGGTGTAAACACGCCCACACGATCGGCGATATAGCTCTGCCCGGTCGACATGACCGTAATCTTTGCTCGTTTCGGCAGTTTGCCATTGACGACGCGGACGAGTGACACGACACCGACATAGTTGTCGAACCATGAGTCAATAATCAGTGCCTGCATGGCACCGTCCGGATTGCCCCCCGGTGCCGGAATCATCTCAACCAGCTGTTCGAGCAACTCAGGCACGCCAACGCCGGTCTTGGCACTGACATGGATCGCATCCTCGGCGCCGATACCGATAATGTCTTCGATTTCCGCGACCACCTTCTCGGGATCGGCCGCGGGCAGGTCAATCTTGTTCAGCACCGGCAACACTTCGAGGCCCTGATCGATGGCCGTAAAACAGTTAGCTACGCTCTGCGCCTCAACGCCCTGCGCCGCGTCGACGACCAGCAGCGCCCCTTCGCAGGCCGCCAGTGAACGCGATACCTCGTATGAGAAGTCCACGTGCCCCGGGGTATCGATGAAATTCAGCTGGTACACCTCGCCAGACTTGCTCTTGTAGTCGAGCGACACGCTTTGCGCCTTGATCGTGATACCGCGCTCGCGTTCGAGATCCATCGAATCAAGCACCTGGTCCGCCATCTCGCGATCACTCAGGCCATCGCAGTGCTGAATAAAGCGATCGGCCAGCGTCGACTTGCCGTGGTCGATATGCGCGATGATGGAAAAATTGCGAATGTGCTTCATGGAGTACGGCCGGAAGTGGCATCAGTCGGCCCGGCGGGCCAAAACCAGCGGCGAAGTATACCGGTTTCCCCGGCAAAAGCTGCCGTTTTCAGCCGCATTCGGCGAGGACCCGGGCGAGCGCATCACGGTCCAGCTGGTACTCGCTGATCACCTGCCCGGCATGCTCCAGAACCGGGATACGTATATCGTATTCGTCGCGCCATTCCTGGCGCGAGTCGATGTCGTGGACGACGATTTCCGCCTTGTCACGGATCAGCGGCAGTAGCTCCTCCAGCATGACCTCGCAGAGATGGCAGCCTCGGCGGCTGTACAGATCCAGCGTAATCAAAAGCGGCCGTCCACTGCCCGTACGACGGGCGTAAAACGGCTCAGGCACTCCTGGCGGCCGGCATGCCAGCGGGCAACAACGATGCCGGATCCGAGACCTGCCAGCGCCATCAATACGGCACCTGCATCGCCCATCGAAAAAACGAGATTTGCGACCGCTGCCGAAAGCAGCGCCCCGACAAGTGGCCAGCCGTAAACCACACCAGCGGCCCGCAGGACCGAATCGTCGGCAAGTGACAATCGCACCTGGTCTCCAGGTTGCACGACGACACCGCGCTCAAGCCGCGCCTCTAATTGCCTGGTTCGCGTCGACTGGCCGAAGACGCCGGCACCGCAGCCCTTGCCCGCCGCACAGCGCGCGCAGGTACTCGCGTTTACCTCGACCAGCGCGACACCGTCGCCGGACGAGACTACTGTCCCTTCAGCCTGTTGCATGTTTGGGAGTTTACAGTGCCCCGATCAGGGCAGGTACATGGTGGTGGCGAACTGCTCGACTGTCGCGGCCGGAACCTCGCCGATTGCCGTGATCTCGAATCCGTCTCGCACGACGCTGAATGAATTCGAACCGCCGAATTTCGCGGGTTTTGCAGCGCCCTTACCTGACTCGGGCACAATAAAGATCGACACGCTGGCCAGCCCGTCGCTGAAGACGATGTGCGTAACCGGTTCTGTAGTGCTTTCGAGCGATTCCTCGTGCGTCATCACGGCACGGAATCCTTGCGGCAGATCGTCGCTGATCCAGTCAGTCTCCACACTGCGTCCGCTGTGACCGGACGGCTGCTGCAGCCAGTTGAAATGCTCGAGACTGTAAGAAGATGCCACCGCACTGGCATCGATATTCTGGCTCATCGTGATGTCCGCGAACTTGACCAGCTCTATTGACTCGCCATTCTCATCGATAAGCTGGGTTTTCAGCGGAAAGTTCGTCTCCGCGTCCAACCAGAGCCGATGTCCATAGCGGTAGACATCGTGCGGCTTGATCGCGAGTTCGATTGCCTCACGGCCGGCGACACGCCCCTTGCTCTTGATAAGCACGTCATACTCGCTGCCAAAGCGCACCTCGCTGCTCGGTAACGTCGAAAACAGTGTCGACTGGTCATCCCATTCCTCGACCAGCACCGAACGCTTGTCCGGGAGCACGCAGTGGACTTCGTTGCCACGACGGATGATCTCGAGCCCATTGCCTTCCTGCGCCACGACCTTTTCGTGGACAACGCCATCGACAATCGTATGCACGACCTTGAGAGACTCTGCCTTGCCATTGCGGATACGGATTACCGTACCCTCGTAGCTCGTCGACTTTACGGCTGCCGACATCCGGCCGAGCAGTTCAGCGGGAGCAGACTGTGCGAACGCAGTTGCCGACAGCAGCAAGGCACCAGCAGTTACGAGGACTCGGGCCATTGGGCTGCGGCGATCGCGCTGCATTAGGGCTGTGTGACCGGCTCTTCGGTTTCGGCCTCGTCCTCAGCTTCGTCTTCACCGTCGGCGGCTTCGACTTCCTCTGAGAATTCCAGGGTCACGAGGCGTGATCCCATGCCGTTATCACCAAGCTGCGATGTTGCGTCCGCGTGCTTGTGCAGCAGTTCCAGGTTGAGTTCCTGCTGCGTCTGCGCCTCCGGAACCACGACCGCGTCGCCGGAAGAATCGGCCACTGTCGCATCACGAACGTCAGAGTCGACAGGATTTTCCTGCTGCAACGCAAATATCGCGACCAGCGCCACCGTGGCGGCAATCGCCATACCCGCCAGCGGGCGAACCCGGCGCGCGGCAGCCGGAATATCGTCATCGTCATTATCGGCGATACGGCGCTCACCCAACTCGGCGGCCACCCGCTCGTGCAGACGGTCAGCGCCTGCAAGGCCAGGCTCGGCACGCAGCAGGCGCCCCAGTGCCAGGTACTCGGCGACTTCCTGGCGCAGCTCAGCGTCCTGGCTCAGGCGTCTCAACAGCAGTTCTTCCTCGTTCTCCGGCAATTCGCCGTCGACGTAGGCCGATAACTGCATTCTAATTGCGTCGTTCATACTCCACCCGTCAACGTATCAGCGATCCGACTTTCTTGCCGATCGCGTCACGTGCTCTGAAAATCCTCGATCGCACCGTGCCTACCGGGCACTCCATCGTCTGTGCGATCTCTTCGTAACTCATCCCTTCGAGCTCCCTCAGCACGATCGCGGTACGCAGGTCCTCGGGCAATGCCGCGATGGCCTTTTCTACCGTTTCACGCAACTCGTTGGATAAGGTCACTCCCTCCGGGGTATCCGTCTCCTTGAGCTTTGCGTGCAGGTCGTACTGTTCCGGATCCTGCATATCGAGCTCGACATCCATTGGTCTTCGCCGCTGTGCCGCCAGGTGATTCTTGGCGGTGTTCACGGCGATGCGGTACATCCACGTATAAAACGCACTGTCCCCGCGAAATCTCGGCAACGCCCGATAGGCCTTGATGAAAGCCTCCTGGGCGATGTCCATTGCCAGCTCGGGATCCCGCACGTAACGCATGACGAGATTGACGATCTTGTGCTGGTATTTCAGTACCAGCAGATCGAACGCGCCTTTGTCACCCTTCTGGACCCGCTCAACCAGCTTTTTGTCAGACGACTGATTCGACATCCATTAATAACCCTGAAACGCCGCACCGTCGTTCAACACCGGGATAGACCGTACCGTGGGCGATAAGTTCGCCGATTTCGCCCTTATGCCTGATTGTTCTGTGACGCAGGTACACGCCGACTGCCGTTGCTCGTTCAATCCCTGAGCTCATTGTTATTTTTTGCTTCTGGCACAGGATGTTAGCAGCTTCAGGAGCCGACTCCAACGTGTCGCCAGATTACCTGCAGTCGGCGCCAGTCTTTGCTCTCGCGTGCCGTACCCGAACAAAGTTCGACAAACTGTGCGTTTTTGTCCGGATCCAGCCTCAGCCAGGCGTATTTTCGGGTTAAAATGCTGCCGGCCAGAAGCTCTGCCGGCTGCCATTCTCCGTTTGGGCGGCGAATCTCGCAGCTGAGCCCTGTGGCTACGCGAATGGCCGTGCAATGGTTCCAGCCGCGCCTGAGCGCCCGCAATTCTCGCCACATCCACGCTGACCAGGCCACCATAAGCAGCAGCAAGCCGGCTGTGCTCAGATCGATACGCGTGCACAACCAAAGTCCGACCAGAAAGAACAAACGCCCGGAATGAGCGACAAAGGCCCGCAGCCCGGGGTCAGGCGTGAGGCAGGCTGAGTATGCGTTCGATGACAACTGCAATCGACTCCGAGTCCGGCACCTGTTTCTGTAACAGGTAACCGTTCAGCTCGGGGTCGGGAAGTTCCAGAACCGCGCGAAACGCCGACTTTTCGTCGTCATCGGCGGACTCGTAGCGCCGCTCGAGGTAGCGAATCAGGAGATCATCGAGCTCACGCATTCCGCGGCGGCATTGCCACCGCATGCGTGACAACTCGCTCAATACTTCCTCTCGACGAGCATGCGCTTCGTCTCGGCGATCGCCTTCGCGGGGTTCAGACCTTTCGGGCAGGTTTGCGTGCAGTTCATGATCGTGTGGCAGCGATACAGGCGGAACGGGTCCTCGAGTTCGTCGAGGCGCTCGCCCGTCGCTTCGTCACGACTGTCGACCAGCCAGCGATACGCCGCCAGCAATGCCGCCGGGCCGAGATAGCGATCCGAGTTCCACCAGTAGCTTGGGCAACTCGTCGAGCAGCATGCACACAGGATGCAGGCCGACGGCTCGTTGATGAGCTCCTGGTCTTCCTTCGACTGCAGCCGCTCACGATCGGGCGGTGGCGGCGTACGTGTCTGCAGCCACGGCTTGATCGACGCGTACTGCGCGTAGAAATTGGTCAGGTCTCCGACGAGATCTTTGACCACCGGCAGGTGCGGCAGCGGGTAGATCTTGACGTCACCTTTGACATCCTTGATGTCACGCGTACACGCGAGCGTGTTGCCGCCATCGATATTCATCGCGCACGAGCCGCAGATACCTTCACGGCACGAACGCCGGAACGTCAGCGTCGGGTCAATCTCATTCTTGATCTTGATCAACGCGTCGAGAACCATCGGTCCGCAGTTGTCCATGTCGACTTCGTAGGTATCGACACGCGGATTCTCACCTGTCGACGGGTCGTAGCGGTACACCGCGAACTGCTTGGTGTTAGTCGCGCCCTCAGCAGCCGCAAAGTGCTTACCCTTGGTAATGCGCGAGTTTTTCGGCAGTCGGAACTCAGCCATCAGTACACCCTCGCCTTCGGAGCCACGTACTCGACTTCATCTGTCAGCGTGTGGTTGTGCACGTCACGATAATCGATCCGGACATCGCCTGGGCCGCCGACCCAGGTCAGTGTGTGCTTCATCCAGTTTTCGTCGTCTCGATCCGGGTAGTCCTCGCGAGCATGAGCGCCGCGGCTTTCCAGACGATTCGCGGCCGACTCGATCGTTGCTGTCGCGTTGAGCAGCAGGTTTTCCAGTTCCATCGTCTCGACGAGGTCGGTGTTCCAGACCATCGAGCGGTCCTTGATGCCGATATCGGCAAACGACGCATAAGTCTTGCGCAGCAGTTCGACGCCCTCGTCAAGGACCTCACCCGTGCGGAACACGGCCGCGTGACCCTGCATGACTTTCTGCATCTCGAGACGAATTTCCGCTGTCGGGCGCGGACCGTCCGCGTTACGCAGCTTGTCGATGCGCGCTACGGAATCCTGGCCGGCATCTTCGGGCAACGGCTTGTGGCGCGCACCTGGCTCCATCGTGTCCTTGCAGAACTGCGCTGCGGCACGACCGAATACAACGAGGTCGAGCAACGAGTTTGAACCAAGGCGATTGGCCCCGTGGACCGATACGCAGGCCGCTTCGCCGACAGCCATCAGGCCTTTGACTACGGTCTCGGCGTCGTCGCCAACCTTTGTGACGACCTGGCCGTGGAAGTTCGCCGGGACACCGCCCATGTTGTAGTGAACCGTTGGCAGAACCGGGATCGGCTCCTTGTTGACGTCGACGCCAGCAAAGATGCGCGCAGACTCTGCGATACCCGGCAGCCGCTCTTCGATCACCTCAGGACCAAGGTGCTCCAGATGCAGATGGATATGATCCTTCTCGGGACCGACACCGCGGCCTTCGCGGATCTCGATCGTCATCGAACGCGAGACCACATCGCGCGACGCGAGATCCTTCGCGTTCGGTGCATAACGCTCCATGAAGCGCTCGCCGTCAGAGTTAGTCAGGTAACCACCCTCACCACGCGAACCTTCGGTGATCAGGCAGCCCGAACCGTAGATGCCGGTCGGGTGGAACTGCACGAACTCGAGGTCCTGTACCGGCAAGCCGGCGCGCAGCGCCATCGCGCTGCCGTCACCTGTGCACGTGTGTGCCGAGGTGCAGGAGAAGTAGGCGCGACCGTAACCGCCCGTCGCGAGAATGACCTGGTGTGCGCGAAACCGATGCAGGCGTCCAGTCGCGAGGTCTATTGCGACCACACCACGGCACGCGCCGTCTTCCATCATCAGGTCAACCGCGAAGTACTCGATGTAAAACTCGGCGTCATATTTGAGCGACTGCTGGTACAGCGTGTGCAGCATCGCGTGGCCGGTACGGTCAGCCGCCGCGCAGGTGCGCTGCGCCGTGCCTTCGCCGTAGCGCGTCGTCATGCCGCCGAACGGGCGCTGGTAGATCTTGCCGTCCTCGGTGCGCGAGAACGGTACGCCGTAGTGCTCGAGTTCGATAATCGCGTCCGGCGCTTCCTTGCACATGTACTCGATTGCGTCCTGGTCGCCGAGCCAGTCGGAGCCCTTGACCGTGTCGTACATGTGCCAGCGCCAGTCGTCCTCGCCCATGTTGCCGAGCGCGGCCGAGATTCCGCCCTGCGCCGCCACCGTGTGGCTGCGGGTCGGGAAAACCTTGGTGATGCACGCGGTGTTGAAGCCCGCGTTTGCCAGGCCAAACGTTGCGCGCAAACCAGCACCGCCGGCGCCGATCACGACGACGTCGTAGCTGTGATCAATAAATTCGTAGTCGCTCATGCGCCGAATCCGATTTTCAGAATGCCGTAGAGGCTCGCCGCCGCCAGCACGATATGCGCAAAGCGAACCAGGATAAGAAGGAAGAGTTTCGTGCCATGACTGTGCACATAGTCCTCGATCACGACCTGCACACCAAGGAACGAGTGATAGGCGACCGCGATAACCAGCAGGCTCAGCAGCACGCCGTTGAGCGGATTGCCAATGAAGGCAACCGAAGACCCGTAGCTGAAGTCCGGCATGCAAGCCATCGACACGACAAACCAGAGACCGAGCAGCGCCAGTGCGACACCGGATACGCGCTGCCCCCAGAAGTGTGACGTGCCGTCTTTCGCGGAACCGAGGCCAAGGACGTTATTCAGCGGGCTACGAAGACTCATGAACGCACCCACCAGAACAGGGCTGTCAGCAAGACCGCGGTGATCAGCACAAACCACGCAGAACGATTCGCCTGCGCTTTCTCAAAGCCGCGGCCCGTATCCCACACGAGGTGACGGATGCCGTTACCGAGATGGAAGAAGAATGCGAAGCTCCAGCCGACCAGCAGCGCGCAACCGAGCGGGTTGTCGAGCATCGCGTACATCTTGTTGTAGGTTTCCGCACCGGCAGCCGTATCGAACAACCAGCCTGCGAGAACGATGAAACCGACCGCCATCGCAACACCCGTGGCGCGATGCAGAATCGACAACGCCATCGTGATTGGCCAGCGGTAAATCGAGAGATGCGGCGACAGAGGCCTGTTACTCATGGAATGTCTTCTTTTTAGCGGTTTGGGGCCGTAATAAGGCGCGCATTATCCTCAAAAATCGATGCAGCGCCCAGCTTTTTCCCAGTCCCCGTAGCGCGTCGGGTCGAGACCACCGCGACCGCCGATTTCCTTCGGACGATCCTCACTTTCGGTCACATCCGTCGGCTCAGCCGATTCAGGCTGCGGCGCATCGTTTTTCGGGGTATTTTGGGGGTTCGGATCACTCATACGCGAAGTATGCCAGAGGCCCGAAACCGTCGCAGTACCCTCAATGAAATAGGAACTCCATGCTCAAACTCGCCACCATTCGCGTCACCGGCGCAGACGCCCTCGACTTCCTGCAAGGGCAACTGACCAACGACCTGCAACTGCTCGACGAGCAGCCCGAAATTCTTGCTGCCTGGTGCAGCCCGAAGGGCCGGGTCTTGTGGTTCGGAACGGTGGCCAAAATCGACGATGGGTACGCACTATCAGCGATGGACGAGACCGCGGAAGAGATTGTGAAGCGTATGACCATCTTTCGCTTTCGAGCGAAAGTCGAATTTGAGGTCGTCGATGAGGGGCAGACGGCAGATCCGAGATCGCTGGTTGAAAACGGCCATCCGTGGATCGGCAGTGAACAGATGGAAGAGTTCACGCCGCATATGCTGAATCTCGATCTGCTTGGCGCGGTCAGCCTCGACAAAGGGTGTTACACGGGCCAGGAGATCGTCGCGAGAACCCATTACAAGGGCGCGACCAAGCGCCGGACGATGAGGTTCTCGAGCGATGGACCGGTCTCGGTCAGAGACAGGATCGAGTCTGGTGGGCGGAAAGTCGGCGAAGTGCTGAACGTGGCCGGCAATGACTTGCTTGCCGTCGTAGCGACAGAGAAGGCTGGCGGGGCCCTTGCGGTTGGCGAGACTGCTTTGCAGTTACAAGAGCTTTATTATTTAGTTACGGACAACAGTTAAAGTAGTTTATTAACTTGTTCCGCGAGAGGGCCCTATTCGCTGCCCTCTTCTTCAGCCGCCTCGTAATCGTAAACCGGGTACTTGTAACCCGGACGCTCCGCCTTGGTGTAGTGCGCCTGAAGGAAGGCAACGAGATCGGAAAGCTGAGAGACCGTCATGACATCGTTGTAGGTACGCATGCGGGACTCGCCATTGTCTGAGACCAGTTCCTTGCGGTAGCGCGGCGTGAGCCGATGCGACGGGTTAACGACAGAGGTCACGAGTTGGTTGTAGGTCAGCGCCCTGCCAGTGGTGCTGCCGAGGACTACCTGGTCTTCCTTGGCATCTTCAGGCTGTGGCAGATCCGCACCGGTCACCTTGTGGCAACTGACGCAACCCAGATCCACGAACAGCGCTTGCCCCTTGTCGGCATCTCCTTCGGGGAGATGGATCTCGCCCTGTCCTCGCTCAACCTGCTCGCAGGCCGCGACAAGAAACAATGAAACGACGGGCAGGAGTCGGACAGGAAATCTACGCATTTCTAAACCTCTCAGTTGCATCATTCGGAGTATAGCTCTAGTCAAATACTTCTGGTCGCATGTGCGGAAACAGCAGTACGTCACGAATTGACGGCGAATCCGTCAGCAACATGACGAGTCGGTCGACGCCGATACCAATACCTGTCGTCGGCGGCATGCCGTATTCGAGGGCGCGAATGTAGTCGTGGTCGAATGACATCGCTTCATCGTCACCGGCGGCAGCCGCTTCAACCTGCGCGCGGAAACGATCTGCCTGGTCTTCCGGATCGTTGAGCTCGGAGAAGCCATTGGCAATTTCGCGGCCTGCAATGAATAACTCAAACCGATCCGTCACAAACGGGTCTTCGTCATTCTTGCGCGCAAGCGGCGATACCTCGGCCGGGTACATCGTGATAAATGTCGGTTCGCGCAGCTTCGCTTCTCCGGTCTCGTCGAAGATCTCGGTCTGCAGCTTACCGGCGCCGTAGTTGTCCTTGACGTGAATGCCGAGCTTCTCGCAGTACGCTGCAAGGTAGTCGCGATCGCGAACCTTTGACATGTCGAAGTCCGGGTTGTACTTCTCGATGCACTCCTCGACCGTCATGCGCGTGAATTTCTTGCCGAAATCGTAGGTCTCGCCCTGGTACTCGACGATTGTCGTGCCATTCACTGCGTCGGCCATGCCATGGAACATCGCCTCGGTCGTGTCCATCCAGTCGGTATACTCGGCGTAGGCGCGATACGCCTCCATCATCGTGAACTCGGGATTGTGCTGCGTTGAGACGCCTTCATTGCGGAAGTTGCGGTTGATCTCGTAGACGCGATCGAAACCGCCGACTATCAGGCGCTTCAGGTTCAATTCCGGCGCGATTCGCAGATACAAAGGCATATCGAGCGCGTTGTGATGCGTCGTGAACGGACGCGCGATGGCACCGCCCTGCGTCACCTGCATCATCGGCGTTTCGACTTCCATGAAGTCGAGTGACTCGAGGAAGCCGCGCATGTAGGTGATGACCTGCGAGCGTTTGCGGAATACTTCGCGACTGTCTTCGTTGATGATCAAATCAACGTAACGTTGCCGGTAACGGGTTTCCTGGTCGGAAAGACCTGCCCACTTTTCAGGCAGCGGCCGCAGCGATTTGGTCAGCAGCCGCACTTCGTCGGCAAGCACGGTGAGCTCGCCGGTATTTGTGCGCATCAGAGCGCCTTCGGCGCCAACAATGTCGCCAACATCCCATTTCTTGAAGGACTGGTAGACGCCCTCAGGCAGGCGGTCACGTTCAAGGCGCAACTGGATCTGACCGGAGCGGTCCTGCAGCTTGACGAAGCTGGCCTTGCCCATGACGCGCTTGGCGACCATGCGGCCGGCAACCTTTACCTCGATATTCTCCTCGGCGAGGCGTTCCTGGTCATGCTCATGGAAGGTCTGATGAAGCTCTTCGGCGATCGCATTGCGGCGAAAATCGTTCGGGTACGCGTTACCCTGCTCACGAAGAGCATCGAGTTTGCCGCGGCGTTCCGCGATCAGCTTGTTTTCGTCTTTCTGCTGGTCTGACACTTGTCTTCTAAAGTCCCTGTTTCAGGCTCGCTTCGATGAAGGCATTCAGCCCGCCATCGAGAACCGCCTGAGTGTTACCGGTTTCCACGCCCGTGCGCAAATCCTTGATGCGACTCTGGTCGAGGACATAGTTTCGAATCTGGCTGCCCCAGCCGACATCGGCCTTGCCTTCCTCAACTTCGGAAGCCGCTGCGCGCCGTTCCTGCAGCTCCAGCTCGTAAAGCTTCGCCTTGAGCTGGTTCATCGCCTGCGCCTTGTTCTTGTGCTGCGAGCGATCATTCTGGCACTGCACGACCGTGTTGGTCGGCAGATGCGTGATACGCACGGCCGACTCGGTGCGGTTGACGTGCTGACCACCTGCGCCGCTCGCTCGGTACACGTCGATACGCAGGTCCGACGGATCAATCTCGATATCGATATTGTCGTCTACCTCGGGCGACACAAACACTGACGCAAACGAGGTATGCCGGCGATTGCCCGAATCAAATGGC
Source organism: Woeseiaceae bacterium (assembly GCA_965224725.1). Taxonomy (GTDB): domain Bacteria; phylum Pseudomonadota; class Gammaproteobacteria; order Steroidobacterales; family Woeseiaceae; genus UBA1847. The sequence continues at coordinate 661,378 of CBDCZZ010000002.1, read as the reverse complement.
GACTTGCGCACAAGTCGGTGTACACCGGTCTCGGTCCGCAGCCAGCCATAAGCGTACTCACCCGTGATGTGCACGGTCGCACTCTTGAGGCCCGCCACCTCGCCCGCCGACGCTTCGATCAACTCGGCTTTGAATCCGTTAGCCTCGGCCCAACGCAGGTACATGCGCAGGATCATCTCCGACCAATCCTGGGCTTCGGTACCACCCGCGCCTGACTGGATGTCGAGATAGGCATTATTGGTGTCCATCTCGCCCGAGAACATGCGGCGGAATTCGAGACCGCCTACCTGCTTCTCATAAGCCGCGAGATCGGACTCGAGCTCGGCGACCGTGTCCGGGTCGTCTTCCTCGACAGCCATCGCAAGCAGTTCACCGGCGTCGGCGAGCCCTGCTTTCAGCTCATCAAGGCCCACGACGACCTGCTCGAGTGCAGCGCGCTCCTGCCCCAGCGCCTGTGCGCGCTCAGGTTCATTCCAGACGTCGGGTTGTTCGAGTTCGCGCTGAACTTCGGTCAGGCGCTCGGCCTTGGCATCGTAGTCAAAGATACCTCCTCAACGCATCAGTGCGTTCGGCGAGGTCGGCAATCGACTGTTTGATCTGGGTCGTTTCCATGACGTGTCACAAGGCTGAAATCTGTTCTACAACGAGCTGCGCGCTCTCCACGCCGCGATACTCGTTGACGTCGAGCCGAAACGCAAGCTGCACGTTGCCCCGCCAGGCGTCACCGGCCTGGTTGAACGCAATCGCATCGACGATTTTGCCACCTGCCGCCGGACGCACTCTCAGCTTCAGGTGGCTCTCGCCTACCGTACGCTGCTCAACGACTGAGAAATCACCGCTCCACATCGGCTCGGGAAATGCCGATCCCCATGGGCCCGCATCGCGTAGCTCGCGTGCGAATCCGAGATTGATGGCGTCACCGGGCAACGGCCCGTCCGTGACGATCGCACCGCTGAAATCGGCGCTCGGATACAAGCGCTGCATCTGCGCGGCGACGACCTTCTGAAATTCCTCGTAGCCATCACGTTCGATGGTCAGGCCTGCCGCCATCGCGTGACCGCCGAACTTGATAATGAGTTCGGGGCGCATCGCGTGCACGGCCTCTAGCAGGTCCCTGATATGCACACCCGGGATCGACCTGGCCGAGCCTTTCAGGCGTCCGTCGTCTTCGTTGGCGAATGCGATTACAGGCCGGTGGCAACGCTCCTTAACCCGAGCGGCGATCAGGCCGACAACACCCTGGTGCCAGTTGGCGTCGTAAACGCAGACGCATTCGGGCCAGCGTTGTTCGCCGAGCTTGTCGACATAGTTGAACGCCTGTTCACGCATCGTCGCTTCAATATCGCGACGCTCGCTATTGATGCCATCAAGGATCCTGGCGTAGTTATCCGCTGTTGCCGGGTCATCTGTCAGCAGGCACTCGATGCCTACCGAAATATCCTCAAGGCGCCCTGCCGCGTTGATTCGCGGCCCGACTGCAAATCCCAGGTCGCTCGCGACGCAACGCGATAGCTGCCGACCTGACTGCCTCAGGATCGCGTCGATACCCACAACAGCATGACCACCGCGCATCCGCGCCAATCCCTGGTGCACGAGAATTCGGTTGTTATGGTCGAGTGGCACGACGTCAGCGACGGTCCCGAGTGCAACGAGATCCAGGTAACGCGCAGCAACTTTGGCGCGACCAGTCTCGCCCCGCTCCTCAAGCATGCGGCCGACGCGCGCCATCAGGTAGAACGCGACTCCAACGCCAGCAAGGTTTTTGCTGGCGAACTGGCTGCCCGGCAAGTTTGGATTAACGATCACCGCCGCGTCGGGCAGCGACTCACCCGGCAGGTGATGGTCGGTAACGAGCACTGGAATACCGAGCTCTTTGGCGTGCTCGACACCGTCAATACTCGAAATGCCGTTATCAACGGTGATCAGCAGGGCCGGCGAACGCTCCGCAGCGACATCGACTATCTGTGGCGACAGCCCGTAACCGTACTCAAAACGATTTGGAACCAGGTACTCAACATCATCAAAACCGTAGGCATGCAGACAACGCAGCATCAGCGCGGAGCTCGTCGCGCCATCCACATCAAAGTCGCCGACAACGATGATGCGATTGCCGCGATTTTCGATAACAAGTTCTGCCGCTTCGTCGATATTGTCGAGCGAACCGATCGGCGCAAGGTTTGCGAGCCCATAGTCGAGCTGCTCGGCACTCGACACACCTCGCATCGCATACAGTCGGGCATGCAACGGGCTGATGTCACCGAGCTGCGCAAGCTCGGCTTCGGTCGGCATCGGCCGCGCAACTATCGGTCTCGCGTTGCGCATTCCTAGTCCAGCAGCTCTGAGTCGCGACGCCAGAGACGACGCGAGTGCGAGCGACGTACCTCCGCACGAACGCCATCACGGAACAACAAGGTCAGTGCATCCAGTCGACGGCTGTGCAGCGCCTCGCGTAACTCGACGAGTAACGATTCGAGCAATGCGGGGTCGTCTAGAAACTCGGGCGTTTCCGCGACGAATCCCGCGATCGACTTTTCCAGGCAGTCGGCGATATTTCCGGGCCATTCTTCGGCGACACCGGTGCCCGAGTACCAGTAACCCGTCAACAGGGCATCGTCCGAAAACAACGGCGGCTGCGGGCGGGTGATCTGTTCCGGCGCAATTCCGCCGCCCCATAGCCACAACGAGTTAACCGGCTGCCGCCCACGTTGCTCGCGCTCGGCATTGACCGGGTGTTCGTGCAGGCTCATTTCAATCTCGGACAGGATGTTTCGATGCAGCGCGGTATCGTCGCCCGACGGCAGGTATTCAGCCGGGTCCAGCTGATCAACAACGTAGGCCGGCACATTGGCCGTAGCGAAGGCTGACTTCGCGCTTACATAGCCGTAGGAGCCGAGCCGAACAAACCCGACCGACTTGTCCTCGCCGAGCGTCGTTTGCAAGTGATCGATCAGTCTGCGCATCTCCGGCGCCGGCACACCGATGCGCCGCAGCGCATGCACGCACAGGTAATCCATCTGCGGCTCGAGGTAGACCGGATCAGCGGCCGCAATCCAGTTGGTCGGCCGGTCGGAGGTCTGGCCCCACATGCGCAGCGCAGCAAGTCCGGTCTCCGGGTAGTCGAAGCCGAGTTCGCCCAGTACACGCTGCAGCAACTCAACTGGTTGAGACTCCTGCGTCAGGTCGGAACGCGCGAGCCAGGCACGCAGGGAACTGTTCGCAAGACGGCCACCACCTACTGGTGGCAGAACGACGATGGCCCGGTTTTTGTCATATGATGCGCTCACGATGAGCGCAGATGGTAAGGGAAGCGCGTTTGAAAATCACAAGAGAAATGCCCGGCACCCTGCAGGTGCGCAAGATCAGTTCCGAAGGCGTGCTCATTGGCGAGGATATTCATTCGGGAATCGTTGCCGTGACCGGTGAAGGCGTGCTAGCCGATTGGCCGCAAACGCCCCTTGCCGAGATAAACGCCGGGCATTTCGATGCAATCTTCGAACTCGAACCGGAACTGGTGATTCTCGGCACCGGTTCAGAGAACGTCTTCCCACCGCGCGAACTGATGTTCGCGTTCGCACGCAAAGGTGTCGGCCTTGAAGTCATGGATTCCGCCGCGGCAGCACGTACGTTTAATGTGCTGGCCGGTGAAGGTCGCCCGGTAGCGGCCGTGCTGTACCCGGCCTAGTCGAGAACGTTTTCGCCGGAGATCCCGTGGCTCTCCATCATTTCGCGCAGGGTCTTTAGCGCATCCAGCTGAATCTGTCGCACTCGTTCACGAGTAACGCCGATTTCATTGCCAATCTGCTCCAGCGTCGCGCGCCGGTAGCCGTGCAAGCCAAAGCGTCTTTCGACAACGGCACGCTGTTTTTCACCGAGCTCGCAGACCCAGTGATCGACGATCTCGTTGACCGCGTCCTTGTGAGCACATCGTGAAGGTTCGGCATCACGTTTTGCCCTGAGTAGGTCGACCGGCCCGAAGCCGTGATCGTCGGTCGGGTTGGCCCGGAGTGTCACACGTTCGTGCAGCGACAGCAGCCGTTGCACATCTTCAGGCTCGCGCCCCATGTACTCGGCAACTTGCGAAGGCTGCGGCGACTCACCCGATTCCTGGCGCAGCCGTCTTGCCGCACGCAGGATTGAGTTGATGTCCTTGATGATATGAATCGGCAGTCGCACGGTCCGCGACTGGTTCATGATCGCCCGCTCGATCGTCTGGCGGATCCACCAGGTCGCGTAAGTCGAAAAGCGGAAACCACGTTCCGGGTCGAACTTCTTGACCGCGTGAATGAGGCCAAGATTGCCCTCTTCGATGAGATCAAGGAACGGCAGGCCACGATTGATGTAGCGCCGCGCGATTTTCACGACGAGTCGCAGGTTGGATTCGATCATTCGTTGGCGAGCGGATTCGTCGCCATTCTGCGCGGCTCGCGCAAAGCTCTTTTCTTCGTCCGCAGTCAGGAGTGGCGAGACACCAATCTCGTCAAGGTATTGCCGTGTCGGGTCGAGCAGTTGTCCCACTTCTTGTACCCCGCATACCGGTCACCTTTTTGGCAAATACTGTCGCGGGTTGACCGGCTTTCCGTTTCTCCTGATTTCAAAATGCAGTCGCGGCTTCCTTTCCGGTCCCTCCCCCATAGTCGCAATGCGCTGGCCTTTTTTTACGTCTTGTCCTTCTTTGACCAGTAACGACGCGTTGTACCCGTAGGCACTGAGGTAGGTTTCGTTGTGCTTCAAAATAATAAGCTGGCCGTATCCGATCAGTCCACTGCCCGCATACACCACTTTGCCGGAAGCCGCTGCGTACACGGCTTGCCCCGTCTTGCCGTTGATCAGAACACCGGTTCCAGTGCCCGGTTTTGCGCCAAATTCGACGTTAATTCGGCCCGACGTCGGCCACGCCCAGTTCGGTGATGGCTGTGTCGGAATGCTTGGCAATGGCTTCGCAGGTCGCGATTGCGTCGGGCGTCGGGCCGTTGACGTCGGTGCCGGCCCGGTCAGCCGCAGCCGCTGTCCGGGGTAGATCAATGTCCCGTCTCCGAGTCGATTCCAGCGAATCAGGTCCTCGGTACTCTTGCCGTAACGAAACGCAATTGAGTACAGCGTTTCGCCCTTGCGCACGATGTGTGTATCCGTACTGCTGCGGTAAGTCGAACTCGAACCGCACCCGGCGAGCAACGCCGCGATCATCAGGATACTGACGAGACGCGCCGTCATTGCCCCCGCATCATCAGCCAGGCGATGACGATGATGGTCAGTACAACAAGCACCCAGCCGATTCGCTCGATGTGTTTTGACAGGCTGTCCTCGAACTTCTGCCCGCCGAGTCGCACCAATCCAGCCACGAGGAAAAAACGTCCTGCACGGCCAATCAGCGACCCTATAAAGAACCCGGGCAGGCTTAACGAAGCAACGCCCGCTGCTATGGTGAAGACTTTGTACGGAATCGGCGAGAACCCGGCGACAAATACGATCCACACGCCATAATCATCAAACCAGCGACGGCTCGTCTCATAGGCGTCCCAGTAGTGCGAATCACGCAGCCAGGGTTCGATCACGTCGAACAGCGCGTAGCCGATCCAGTAGCCGGCGAGCCCGCCGAGCACCGAAAAGATCGTCGCATTGCTCGCAAATCGAATCCATTTGGAGCGGTCCGCGAGCGTCATTGGCGCGAGCATCACATCGACCGGAATCGGGAAGAAAGACGATTCGGCAAAACTCATCGCGCCGAGGTAGTACTCGGCGTGGCGGTGTCGAGACCATTGCAGGACTCGTTCATAAAGGGGACGAAACAGCATTACTTACCCTGGATCAGCGGAACGAAACTGACCAGCCCGAGCGAAACCTGCTCGTAGTGATCGTGGCGGTTGGTCACCATCATCAGGTCCTGCCGGCCCGGCGGGCCGACCGGAATAATCATGCGACCGCCCGGTGCCAGCTGTTGTAACAGCTTTTGGGGCAACTCCGATGCGGCAGCCGTCACGATAATGCCGTCGTAGGGTCCGTATTTCGGCCACCCGTCCCAACCGTCGCCCGGCCGGAATTGGACGTTGTAGATATCCAGCTCGCGGAGTCGTTGCCGCGTCTTCTTCAAGAGCTCCGGAATTCGTTCCACGGTAAAGATCTTCTTTACGAGCGGCGACAGAACGGCCGTCTGGTAGCCACAGCCAGTGCCGATTTCCAGAACTGTCTCACCTTCGAAACCCTCCAGGAGCGCTTCGGTCATCCGCGCAACAACAAACGGCTGGCTGATCGTCTGTCCCAGACCGATCGGCAGCGCCGTGTCCTCGTAAGCACGGCTCGCGAGAGCTTCATCGACGAACAGGTGCCGCGGCACATTGCGAATCTGGTTCAGGACAGCCTCGTGTCGAATGCCCTGGTCGACGAGCCTCTGTACCAGCCGGTCACGCGTGCGCGCGGAAGTCATACCGATTCCTTGCCGCGAGCTATTCACCGTCTGTCTCCAGCCAGTCGCTGAGACCGTCAATGGCATCGTGGCGCGTCAGGTCGACCCTGAGCGGTGTGACCGATGCGTAACCCGATTCAACGGCGTGGAAATCAGTGCCCTGGCCGGCATCCTGCCCCTCACCCGCAGGTCCGACCCAGTAAATTGGCCGTCCGTACGGATCCGAATCCTTGAGGATGTGCTCTGACTTGTGGCGAAAGCCGAGACGTGTAGCTTTGACGCCTCTGAGCTCGGAAAGAGGGATATTGGGCACGTTGACGTTAAGCACGAGATCGCGCGGAAACGGCGCCTTGGCAATACGCTGCACAAGTTGTTGCGCGACGTGCGCCGCTGTCTCGAAGTGTTCGAGATTCTGGCCGACCAGTGAAACCGCGATTGTCGGAAGACCGAGAAAGCGCCCCTCCATCGCCGCAGCGACAGTTCCCGAGTAAATGACGTCGTCACCAAGATTGGCACCGTGGTTGATGCCTGAGACGACCAGGTCCGGCTCCTCGTCAAGAAAACCGGTGACCGCGAGATGCACGCAGTCCGACGGGGTGCCGTCAATCTTGTAGCGCTTCGGCGCGTACTCACGGACCCGAAGCGGAGTGTGCAGTGTCAGCGAGTTACTCGCCGCCGATCGGTTGCGATCGGGCGCCATGACGGTGACATCGGCAGTCGCTTCCAAGGCGTCAATCAGGACGTTGATGCCGGTCGCGAGATAACCGTCGTCGTTGCTTACAAGGATCTTCATTGTTGACTGGTTGCAGAGGACGCGCTCACTATACTGAATGTTCCCCCCATCCCATAGCTGCACGTGACTGACAACGACATTTCAGAATTCGAGAAAGCCATGGCCGGCACTCGCCGGATCGAGGTCGAGGATCGTGTACCGCGGGAAAAGCCGAAACCGAAGCCGCGCGCGAAGTTTTCGAAGGCCGACGAAGAAGCCGTATTGGCCGAGAGCCTGGAAGACGATATCGACGACATCGAGCACGGTCATGGCGGTGCCCTGCGTTTTCACCGCCAGCACGTCGGGCGTCGGACGATGCGCAAACTGACTCGTGGAGGTTATGCGGTCCAGGCCGAGATCGATCTGCACGGCATGACTCTGGCCGAAGCCAAACCGCGCTTGCGCGACTTCATCAATTACTCAGCTGACCAGGGTCATCTGTGTGTACGCGTCGTGCACGGCAAAGGACTTGGCTCAGGTGAGCGAGGCCCGGTATTGAAAAGCGCAGTGAATAGCTGGCTCAGGAAATGGGACAAGGTACTGGCTTTCGTCTCAACGCGGCAGGTGCACGGTGGCACTGGTGCGGTATACGTGTTGCTCGAGGATCGTTAGTTCTGGACGGCCGGTTTCACTCAAACCAGACTTTCAATTCCCCCTAAGCGACGGGCGGCTTCCTGCCAGAAGGAGACGGTCGATCACATCCGACGATCCCAGTGCGATTGATCTATCTCGACAGCTAGGGCGATGGAACATTCTTGATCTACCGGGGGGAAAGTGTAGCGAGACACAGCATCAAGAATTGCGTTCTCGTAACCTAATGGTTCGGTGTAGCTCTCCTTTTCGCTGTCCCACTTGGTCGCTATCGGCGTCCAGTCAGATGTTGCAATTATCCGAGGATTAACGACTGTGCCGTCCGTTTGTACTGTTGCTGTCACTTCCGCGGTGCCGGTGAACCTATTGATGGTCCAGTACGGAAAGCGCGGACTTTCGGTGTAGGACGGTGCCAACTGATCGCCGCAAGAAACCGGAGCGTCCAACACCGCCGCCTCGCGCTGGGCAAGCCACGCTTCAAGTTCAGCAGCGCGGTTCTCGTCGACGGTGTGGGCAACCGTGATAGAGCGGCGAACCAAGCCGAAGCTCTCTGGGCCTGAGCCATCAATCCAACTCAGTACCAGCTCCACGGCTTCATCATTTTCTGCGGCGACGGCGAAGTCCAATGCTGAAAATCCAGCGACACTTTCGGCCAGTGGATCGACGCCCAGCTCAGCGAAGCGGCGCATTCTGTCCGCAGCACCAGAATCTAGGTGCGCAGCCTCCATCAACGCAGTTACTCCGATTTGAGGCTGACGTAACTTCGGGTCAATTCCGGCATCCAAGACTATTTTCAGCACTTGCGCGTCACTGTTAATTGCTGCATAGGACAGCAGCGCGAATCTTTGCTCGTCAGTTATTGAATAGTCAGTAGAACTGAGCGCAGCAGCGGCCGAATCGTGGTCCCCTATCAAAAAGAAGACGAAAGCGGCGTGAACCGGCACACCGGGCGGTTGACTAATTCCGTTCGCCGGTATCTTGCAAAACATCAAAGAACGTTCGAGGGATGCTAAATATTCTTGGTCTTTCGGCGAGTCGGAATACTTCGCCAACATAATCAATGAACTCAGTCGGTCTTCACAATAGTCGGCACACCCTGAACAAATTGTCAGAAGTCCAATTAGTAGTAATCGCAAGATTTGCCCCCCCCAACGCGACCGTCTGCAATGTATATGGACTCCCCCAGTCTAGCAGACAGATATTTCGATCAGAGTTAAGACGCGTTTGTATATTCGGCCTCTTTATGGAGACGCTATCTCCGGGCCCTCTATGTATGCGCACTCCGGCTCCTCTTAGGGTCAGTGGGCTGTTACGCCTCAAAGCGGTGCAGGTTTTGCCGGAGCAGATATCTTTATCTGATACGAGGTTTCTGTTTGCAGGACGTTCTAGGCAGTCATCTCCAGTTGCGGTCGACGTTGATATTCAGTTCCCTGAGCGATCAACGCCCAGGCCGTTCTTACATTTTTGTTCGCAAGCGCGACCGCCGCTCGGCGGGGTCCCGCTCGCTCAATGAGCGCTTCCAACCAGCGATCCTTTGTCGATCGCGGTTCCTTCATACGATACACGTAGGCTAACGCACCCTGGATCAGTACGGAACGCAATTTGCGATTGCCGACGTACTTGCTCAGACCAACGATATTCGCTTTGCCGCCGCTGCTGTGCTGTCGCGGTGTAAGCCCAACGTAAGCCGAGGCCTCTCTCCCCTTTGCGAACGCAGCACCGGAGCCGAGTGTTGCATACAGCGACATCGCGCTTATCGGGCCGACACCCTCGATGTCTGTCAGCTTGCTGCAGACCGGATGCTGCTTCACCAGTTCGCCGACTTCCTTCGTCATTGCATCGATGTCTTCCCGAAGCTCGAGCATCCGGCGATACATACGGTGCAGCGTCGGCCGGTAAAAGTCCGGCAGCTCATTGTCGCCATCCTCGAGCACCTCGGGCAATGTGCGCAACAGTGATGCGAAGCCCTGCGGGATCGCGATACCGAACTCAAGCAGGATGCCGCGCATGTGGTTCGACTGGGCGATGCACTCCTGGATCAGCCGGTCTCGCGCCCGCAGCATTGCCTGCAGGCCCTGCTACTCAACCGTCTTGATCGGTGCTTCCTTGATGTTGGGTCGTCGAGCTGCCTCGGCGACTGCCAAAGCATCGTTGCTATCGGTCTTGTGGCCCTGCCGGAACGGCGCAACGGCCTTCGCCGGGATGATGCGCGCTTCGTGCCCGTGCCGCTCTGCGGCACGCGCCCAGTAGTGCGCTGTCGCGCACGACTCAAAGGCAACCAGTGACAGCTTCTGCTTGCCGAGGAACTCGGCGAACTTCTTGCGGGTGAGAGATCGGTTGGAAAGTTCTTTGCCTCGACCGTTCACGACCGAGATCTGGATGACGTTCTTTGCTAAGTCGACCCCAACTGTTGTTGAATACGACATGTATGGACTCCTATGGTTTTGGTCGACCTCCAACCTAGGTAACTGGGTTGGGGGAGTCCATACATAGGGTCATTAACGGTAATTCTGAGAATAGCATGCGAGCATCTGCTTTCCGGTGGTTACCGGACGCTTCGCTAGGATGGATTCTCGCACTCTGAGGTATGGATCAGTGCAAATAACAGGGTGGCGGAGATTCTTCCACGGCGAATCTTGCCGTCGTTTCAAATCCTCCCGCGGGAGGATCCGGAATCCGGTAACCGTTGTCCGGAATCGCCACACCGTCGGGTCGGACAAAGATCCACTGGTCCATAAAGTCTTTGTCAATGCGGTAGCCACCTTCGTGAACCAGCGAGTGGTGCTTCTCGCACAAGAGGATCAGGTTGTCCGTCGAGGTCTCGCCACCGTTTGACCAGTGCTCGACATGATGAAGATCAACAAAGCGCTTGTTTCGGCAGCCGGGAAACGTGCAGCAATGATGGTCTCTCGCCTTAACCGCGCGGGCGATGCCCGTTGGCACTGTGCGGGTCTTCCGGCCGATGGATAGCGGTTCGCCGTCCTTCGATTCCGTCATGACAACGACGGAGCTGTCACAGCAAAGTCGCTTGACGGTCTCGATGGGTAGTGCCGATCTTCCGTCATTTCTAGTGAGTGCCGACTGATCCACATGCACCGTGACTAGGTAGTTATCCGAACTGCTGCAGTCGCTGCGCTCACCGGACAGGTACTCATACACCATCGACATAAACGCATCCGCCTGTCGCGTCGACCAGGAAGTATCGTGCAGGTCCGGCGCTCTAAGGCACTCATCATCTCGCGCTTTATCGAGTGCCTTCTCGAACAGCTCACCTTTCTCAAGCGGCACTTCAATCGAGATCGTCATCGTGCCGCGCTCGGAATCGCGTCGAACACGAAGCGAGCGATTAGCCAGAGCACGCTGCGCAACATCCAAAGACTCTTCCGAACCGAAGCGCAGCTCCCGACAACGCTCAGCGACGACGCTCGCCGAATGACGAAGCGCGAACGCCACCAACAAGTCTTCGTTCTGTCGGTCTGCCACGCGGGAGAGTTCCCGCACTTTGGTATACGACAGCTTTCCTGCGGCGAATTCCCTGCAGACCAACGGCAGCGTCTTCAACGCCCTCGCAACTCGCACCTTCTCAAGTGCTGTTGTCATTGAGTAGTCGCAGCGCCAGGCCAGCCATTCGGCCGTGTTCTCCTGGCCCCACTTCAGATAACCACCCCGCTCCTCGAACTCGCGTATGAGGACAAGCAGCTCGTAAGTGGCTTTGTTGATGCGGGATGCGAGGGCGAGTATTCGGTGCTCAAGATCGTCGATTTCCTGGCTCATTTTCGGCTCCAAAAGGGGTAAGAAAAGATACTGTTATTATACACAGTACAGAGCCAAGAATCGACGATAAATAACTGTTTTTAATGCACTTTTAGACCAACCAGCCTTTACCTTTCGCACTGAAAGACAGCCACACCAAGCTCGCTGAAATCACGATCACGAGTACCGGCAATATAACCGCGGCACCCATCGTCGCAAGCGCATCGGTCATACCGAAGATATAGCCGAACTGGGCCAACACGCCGACCAGATTCCAGGCGATGGCCAGCCCGGTTACAACCTTGAACCAGGCCGGTACTGCTGTTTGCTCATTCATTGTTGTTCTCCTTATTTGATTTCGCGATCAAAGGGCCAGTTCTCCGATTTGCAGGATGACGGCGTCATAAACGCAGTCAGCCCCATCATGAACAGAGCGAAGCTGCCACCGGGTGTCGGCTTGCCGGTCTCAACGAAGGCCTTGAAGTTGGCCGTGATGAAATCGCCGCCCTGCTTCATGTAACCCTCGGACTTCGTACCCGCCGGGACGCCTTCGGAGATGAGCGTGAACTCGGTGGTGTGCGCATCTATCTCCTTGAGCTCGTAGATGACGACACACGGAGGATCATCGAGGCTCGTGAACTTGAATGAGTGCGCGTAGCGATGCGGCGGATCAAACTCCAGGATATCGCCGGCGACAGCTGTGAACTTGCCGTTCTTCGAAACCATGCGAACCGGTGAGCCCTTCTCCATGCTCGGTGTCTTGCAGACGCTGTTAAAAAAGAATGGCAAAACAGCGTCCTGGCGAGTGAGCTCAGCCCAGACCTTGTGAATCGGCGCATTGATGGTCACGCGATAATACTGGCGTTCGGCTTTCTCGGGTTGTTCTTCTGCGTTCATTCGTCTCCCTCCACCTGTCGCTTGAATTGATTCAGTTGCCCGGCCCAGTACGCGCTGTATTCGTCTGTCCAGCGCTCATGAATGGACTGAATCGGCGAGACATTGAAATACAGCCGCCGTGTCCTGCCCTCTTTGCGAGAGATCACCAGTTCGGCATCCTCGAGCACCTTGAGGTGCTTCATTACCGCGACACGACTGACATCGAAGTGCCGGCATACGTCCATGACACTGCAGCCGGGCTCTCCGCGCAGGATGTCGAGGATCCGGCGGCGCGGCTCGGAGGCGAGCGCATGAAACAGTTTGTCCTGGGAATCGGGCTTCATATGTAACCTTATGGTTACCTTTTAGCGCGCGAATGTCAAACGGTCATTTCTCGGGGATCAGGAGATTTGGGCGATCTCGCGGATGACCGAGGTCGCGTAGGCGCCTCGTCCGAGCGCGAAGCGCAGCGTTAGCGCGCCCTCTTCGGCGCTCATTTCAAGGTCCTGGACGCGCAGGCGGTATGCGCGGGTGCCGGGCTCGACGCGTGCACGCCCGAGCGCGTCGGCCCAAAGGGCGTTATCGATGGCAGAACCATCACCGGGCAATTCACCGGCGGGATGCACATCGAGTTCCTTACAGCGCCGTTCAAGATCTGCGTCGAGCTCTTCGGCAACGAACACGCTGCCGGTGCCGTCAAGATTTACGGTGTCACCGGCCAATACACGGTTCCAGCTGCCGTCGGCGACCCTTGCTGCAAGAGCCTCGTTAAACACGAATGACCGAATCGTTGAGATAGCAATACTGCGCTTGTGCCGCGGCAGCCGTTTGCCACCCGCCCAGACATCGGCAAGTTCGAGGTTCGAACCCTCGCGCCCGAATCGCTGCTCACCGAAGTAATTCGGCACACCGTGCTCAGCAATCCTCGCTGCCCGCTCCTCCACGCCGCCGGGCACGTCCCCACGCAGGACAATTTCAAAACGATTCAACCGATGCGCGCCGCGGCGCAGCTTTTTCAGATGCCGAGCAATCTCGACGATTCGAACGCCGTCCAGCCCAAGCTGCGACCAGTCTGGAGAGTTCCATCCCGGTACACTGAACCACTGCTTGGTAACGGCATTGCGATCCTTGAGACCTGAGTAGCCAACGTCCTTGCCCGGAACGTCTGCAAAGCGCGCCAACTGACGTGCCAGCCACTCGGTGTTGGTGTCGGTTTTCTCGATGTAGAGGTAGTCGTGCTCGCCGTCACCACTAAACTCGAAGTCGATGACTTCCGTTACCCGAAAGTCTTCGGGTACGGAACGGATACGCGCAGAGAACAGAGGCTCGCCGTGTGCGCGAGCCCAGTCAGGAAGACTCATCAGTAGTTGGCGTCGGCGACCGGGACGACCTGGTAGAAGGTCTCGCGCTTGCCGATCATGCCGAGATCGGTGCGGGCGCGTTCTTCGGCCGCGTCACGGCCCTGCTTGAGGTTGATGACTTCGGCGTCAAGGGAAGCGTTGCGGGCGCGGAGCTCGTCATTGATGCTACGCTGCTCGGCGACGGCATCGCGCAGCTTCAGGGTTTTCTGGTAGCCGTCGGCAGAAAACCAGAGCTCGGCCTGCAGGCCAAGTCCGGCAATTGCCAGTAGCACCATCAGTAGTCTTGCACCGCTCAAACGGCCAACCCCTGTCAGACTGAAAACGCTCCGCGGCCGGCATATCCGGCCTCAGTCCCAAGCTCTTCTTCGATACGCAGCAGCTGGTTGTACTTGGCGATGCGGTCCGACCGGGACAGTGACCCTGTCTTGATCTGCGTCGCCTGCGTGCCCACCGCAATGTCGGCAATCGTCGCGTCCGAGGTTTCGCCCGAACGATGCGAGATTACCGCGGAGTAGCCCGCCTCATCTGCCATAGTAATCGCATCAAGAGTTTCCGATAAGGTACCGATTTGGTTAGGTTTTATCAAGATCGAATTGGCAATCTTTTCGTCGATTCCGCGCTTCAGGATCGAGGTGTTCGTTACGAACAGGTCGTCGCCGACGAGCTGCACCTTGTCGCCGACAGCGTCGGTCAGCAGGCGCCAGCCTTCCCAGTCGCCCTCGTCCATGCCGTCTTCGATCGTGATGATCGGGTAAGCATCGGCGAGGCCCTTTAGGAAATCGGCGAATCCGGCGGCGTCAAACTGACGGCCTTCCGACTCGAGGTCGTAGACGCCGTCCTTGAAGAACTCCGAACTGGCTACGTCGAGACCGAGCAGGATGTCCTCACCGGCCTTGAAGCCGGCCTTGTCGATGGCCGTCATGATCGTATCGAGTGCGGCCTGGTTCGACGGCAGGTCGGGGGCAAAACCGCCCTCGTCGCCCACGGCCGTGTTCAGGCCCATGCCGTTCAGGACGCTCTTCAGACTGTGGAAGATCTCGGTGCCGTGACGCAGCGCTTCAGTAAAGCTGGGCGCGGCAACCGGCAGGATCATGAATTCCTGGATATCGACCGAGTTATTCGCATGTGCGCCGCCGTTGATGATGTTCATCATCGGGACAGGCATCGTCGTATTCGGGCCCAGGTGCCGGAACAGCGAAACACCTTTCGATGCAGCTTCGGCCTTGGCTGTAGCCAGGGAGATGGCGAGCAGCGCGTTGGCGCCGAGATTGCCCTTGTTGTCGCTGCCGTCGAGGTCGAGCATGCACTGATCAACCGCGCGCTGGTCGTCAAACTCGCCGGCGAGCAGCGCGTCGCGCAGTGCGCCGTTAATGTTAGCGACGGCTTTCAGTGTGCCCTTGCCAAGGTAGCGCGACTTGTCGCCATCGCGCAGTTCGACAGCCTCGCGCGTGCCTGTAGACGCGCCTGACGGGACGCCGGCGCGGCCGGTCGAGCCATCGTTCAGCGTGACATCGGCTTCAACCGTAGGATTTCCGCGCGAATCGAGAATCTCCCGACCGCGAACATCTGCAAACTTGATCATGCTTACTCCGAGGAAGGCACCCCGAGACCGAAGGTCTCTTCGAGGTAGCCCTGTTTCTTTACGCACGCGTCAAGGGCGACGAGTGTTTCCAGTAGTTCTTTCATATTCGCGAGCGGCATTGCATTCGGGCCGTCGCTGAGCGCGGTCTCAGGGGTTGGGTGTGTTTCCATGAAGAAACCCGCAACGCCGGCGGCACAGGCCGCACGCGCCAGCACCGGGATGAACTCACGGCGACCACCTGAAGCGGAGCCAAGGCCGCCTGGCGATTGCACCGAGTGGGTCGCGTCGAACACGACAGGCGCGAACGCGCGCATGACGGCGAGGCCCTTCATGTCCGATACCAGGTTGTTGTAGCCAAACGAAAAGCCGCGCTCGCAGGCCATGATGCGTTCGTTACCCGTCGATTTCGCTTTCTCAATCGCGTTCTTCATCTCCCAGGGCGACAGGAACTGTCCCTTCTTGAGATTCACGGGAAGGCCGGTAGCAGCCGTACGCAGAATGAAGTTCGTCTGGCGCACGAGAAATGCCGGCGTCTGCAGCACGTCGACAACAGAAGCTACCTCGTCCATCGGCGTGTCCTCGTGGACGTCGGTGAGCACAGGCAGCTCGAGCTGTTTCTTGACCTCGGAGAGGATCCTGAGTCCCTCCTCCATGCCCGGGCCACGGAAGCCGTCGCGCGATGAGCGGTTCGCCTTGTCGAATGAGGACTTGTAAATGAACGGGATGCCCAGTTTACTCGTGATTTCCTTAAGCGTGCCGGCCGTGTCGATCGTCATCTGCTCGCTCTCAACAACGCAGGTACCGGCGATCAGGAAGATCGGCTGGTCGTTCCCGACTTCAAAGCCGCAGAGATTCATGCCTCGGCTGCCTCCGGCATCTCGCCTTCCATGTGCTTGCGGACGGCAGCAATGTAGCTCTTGAAGAGCGGGTGACCATCACGCGGGTTCGACGTGAACTCGGGGTGGAACTGGCTGGCCAGGAAGAATGGATGGTCCTCGATCTCGACCATCTCAACCAGGTCGTCTACCGACAGGCCCGAGAACGTGAGGCCCGCAGCGGACAACTGGTCGCGATAGTTATTGTTGACCTCGTAGCGGTGTCGATGACGCTCTTCAATTTCGGTGGCACCGTATGAACGAGCGGCGAGCGAGCCGTCGACCAGCGAGACTTCCTGAGCGCCGAGCCGCATGGTGCCCCCCATGTCCGACCCTTCGTCGCGCTCTTCGGTCTCGCCGCTTGCGTCCTGCCACTCAGTGATCAGGCCGACAACCGGGTGCGGCGTGTCGCGATCGAATTCGGTACTCATGGCGTTGTCGAGGCCAGCCATGTTGCGTGCTGCCTCGATGACAGCAACCTGCATGCCGAGACAGATACCGAGATACGGAATACCGTTTTCACGCGCAAACTGCACCGTCGAAATCTTGCCTTCGATACCGCGGTCGCCGAATCCGCCCGGGACCACTATGCCGTCCATCGACTTGATCGCGTCCAGGCCATTCTTCTCGATGTCGGTGGACTCGATGAAGTGGATCTTGACCTTGGTACGGGTATGGATGCCGCCATGCTGCAAAGCCTCGACGAGCGAGATGTAGGAATCCTTGAGGTCCATGTACTTGCCGACCATGGCCACGTTCACTTCGGCGGTCGGATTCTGCTTGGCGTGCACGACTTCGTCCCACTCGGAGAGGTCTGCCTTCGGAAGGTCAAGGCCCAGCTGGCGGGCGACGATGCCGTCGAGTCCCTGCTCGTGCATCATTGCCGGGATCTTGTAGAGGTCGTCGGCATCATAAGCGGAAATAACCGCCTTCTCGGGAACGTTCGTGAACAGCGCGATCTTGCGGCGCTCATCGTCCGGCAGCGGGTCTTCGGATCGCGTCACAAGAATATCCGGCTGGATACCGATTGAGCGAAGTTCCTTGACCGAGTGCTGCGTCGGTTTGGTTTTGATTTCCGATGAGGTCGGGATGTACGGGACCAGCGTCAGGTGCACGTAAACAACGCGATCGTGCCCAAGCTCGACGCCCATCTGGCGAATCGCTTCGAGGAACGGCAGCGACTCGATGTCACCGACCGTACCGCCGATCTCGACAAGACAGATGTCGGCATCGCCGGCGCCCTTCTTGACGCTTTCCTTGATCTCGTTGGTGATGTGCGGAATGACCTGCACGGTCGCGCCGAGATAGTCACCGCGACGTTCCTTGGCGATCACGCTCTCGTAGATGCGCCCGGTCGTGTAGTTCGAGTGCCGGCCGCCCTTCGCGGTGCGTACGAAGCGCTCGTAGTGACCGAGATCGAGGTCGGTCTCCGTGCCGTCGTGGGTGACGAAAACCTCGCCGTGCTGGAACGGGCTCATGGTGCCTGGATCAACGTTGATGTACGGATCCAGCTTGATCATGGAGATCGTGAGTCCGCGCGCTTCGAGGATCGCGCCGAGGCAGGCCGAGGTAATTCCCTTACCCAGGGACGACACTACGCCGCCCGTGATAAATACATACGATGTCATTCGAATACTCAATGAAAAAGGGCTGGAGCAAGAGCACAGTGTGCTTTGATCCAACCCTTAACAAATCTCGCCGTCGTTGGAGTAAAGACGGTATTCAATGTTATCGGGGGGCCACCCCTAATGCAATGCGGGTCGCCCCTCCCAACGCACGCCGATGCCGGGTTCACTGACCGCATCAGCGGCTACCCACAGGTCTCCGACGGCAACCAACCGGTCGCCGGCGTACAGCAGAGGTACCCGATCGCGCATCCACGGCACCACGCCCTCCTCCTGAAGCAGTTTCTTCAATTTCTTCGTATGTTGTTGACCATGAAGGCGAATTTCCTCCCCTCCCTGCCGTGCCCGGAGAGTCAGGCCGTCGTCCAGCAGGTCGTCGGAAAGTCCGCTGCTGGCACCTGTTTCGAAGATCAGGGCGCCAAGTCCGGCGCCCAGTTCAACCCTGTCAGGTAGCACCGACTCTTCGTTCAGGGGATCGGCCAATTCGGCCGGCATCAGGTAAAGTCCGTCGCGGTAGCGGCGCACGGCGGTTCCCGGCCAGGCGACCAGCGGCTGCGCATCCTCGCGCGCCGGGATCAGCTCGGTCATGACTTTCTCGAGTTGCAATGCGGTCGGCGTAGACAGACCAAGCTCTCGCAGCGCGTAGCGCACCAGGTTGCGCTGGCGCGCATCAGACATTTCGGACAATGCGCTTATCGGCAGCCGCTCGGGCCGACCACCGAGAGTTTCGAGATCCATCGCAGCCAGTTCGATCAGTAACTGCGACGCCTCGCCAGCGTGGCCAGCACTGCGCTGCAGCCGTGATGCAATATCCGGCCAACGTGCCTTCAGGCGCGGCAGAACCTCATGTCGCAGGTAATTTCGATCAAAGCGACGATCCCGATTCGATGGATCCTCGACCCAGCGCAGGCCGGTCTGCCCGGCATAGGCTTGCAACGCCTCGCGGTCGACATTCAGCAGCGGCCGCGCCAGCCAGCCGGGTCCGAAACGGCGAATGTCGCCGATGCCCGCCACACCAGCCGGTCCGCTGCCACGAATAAGGTTCAACAGCAGCGTTTCCGCCTGGTCTTCACGGTGATGGGCGGAGAGCAGCCAGTCACCGGGCTGCATGACGGACAACAGGCCGCTGTAGCGTGCCTCACGTGCCGATGCCTCCGGGCCCTTGCCCGATTCTAGTTGCACGCGGACCTTTACGCTCTCGAACGCAACACCGAGCGATGCTGCAAACCTGCGGCAGTGGTCTTCCCAGTCCGCGGATGACTCCTGCAGCGCATGGTCGACATGCACCGCGACGATCTCGCAATGCGGCTCAAGGCCAGCGAGGGTGTGCAGCAGGACGGTCGAATCCAGGCCACCCGAAAAGGCGACGACGTAACGATTTGGCGGCCTCGCGATGCGGCAAAGCGAAGCGAGTTCTGCGTCGAGAATCGACGGCGTAAAGGTCACGCTTCCTTGAACTGACCGAAACTCGCGAGACGTTGCTGGCGTTTCTCGAGCAGCTGTTCCGTAGACAGCTGGCCCAGTTCCTCGATGGCTTCGAGCACCGCATTGCGGATGACCTGAGCCATGGCTTTGGGATCTCGGTGCGCACCGCCGAGCGGTTCTTCAAGCACGTTATCGACGAGGCCGAACTCGGCCAGGTTGTCAGCCGTGATACGCATTGCTTCGGCGGCATCCTCGGCTTTTTCCGCACTCTTCCACAGGATTGAAGCGCAACCCTCCGGCGAAATTACCGAGTAGATGCTGTACTGCAGCATGAGCAGTCTGTCGGCCACGCCAATTGCAAGAGCGCCACCTGAACCGCCCTCGCCGATAACTACGCTGATAATCGGCGTCTTGAGACCCGCCATCAGGTACAGGCTATAGGCAATTGCCTCGCTCTGGCCGCGCTCTTCCGCACCGACACCGGGATATGCACCCGGCGTATCGATAAACGTTACGATCGGCATGTTGAACTTTTCCGCCATGCGCATCAGGCGCTGCGCCTTGCGATAACCCTCGGGCTTCGGCATGCCGTAGTTGCGACGCACACGCTCCTTGGTGTCGCGTCCTTTCTGGTGACCAATGAACATCACCGACTTGCCGTCGATACGGCCAACGCCGCCGATAATCGCAGGGTCGTCGGCGTACATACGGTCGCCATGCAATTCCTGGAAATCGGGTGAAATTTCGCGCAGGTAGTCCGCCGTATACGGACGTGATTCGTGGCGAGCGACGCGCGCAATCTGCCAAGGGCTGAGCTTCGCGAAGATGCTCTTGGTCAGTGACTCGCTCTTGTCTTTGAGGCGCGCAACTTCCTCGTTGATGTTGATTTCGGAATCGTCACCGACGTAGCGCAGCTCGTCGATCTTCGCTTCAAGTTCGGCGATCGGTTGTTCGAAATCGAGGAATTTCAGGTCCATATCAATTCAGCTCGCGGCTTGGCGCGTACAAGAGGCGAACATTATTGCTCCCGAGAAGCTCCGTCAACTTGTCACGCAGCTCACGGCTGGGTCGGACAGCCCATTCCGGGCCCAGTTTCAGCCGCGCCGACGCACCGTCGCCGATATAGCGCACGGCCACATCGCAGCTACCTTCGCGGAACGGCAGCAGCAAGTCGTGCAGCTTGACCAGCATGTCCTGTCCCTGCCCGTTCGGAGCCAGCGACAGCAACATTGTGCGAGCGCGAGACTCGATGACCCTGTCTATGTGCAGGACATTTTTGGCGTTTACCGTCCAGCTGCCAATAAAGTCATCAAAACGAAGATTGCCCGTGACGATGACGATCTCGTCCTTGACGAGCAGGTGACGGAACTCCTGGAAGGCCTCGGAGAACAGGCTGATCTCCATGCGCCCGGTATCGTCATCGAGCACGATACTGACGCGGTTGCCGCGTTTGCGTACGTCGACGATCAGGCCGGCAACGGTCGCCTCACGGCCACGTTGCGCGTAATTGCGCTCACCTTTGGAAGACTGCGGCTGCGGCTCCGCGATCAGGTCACCGAGACGACCGTCCGACAGGTAGCGTGCGTCGTTGCGCACAGCATCGAACGGGTGCCCGGTCAGGTACAGCCCCAGCGCTTCCTTTTCGTTGGAAAGCAGCAGGCGCTCCTGCCACTCGGCGAGACACTGCACGGTTTCCGCGGCGGGCGCCGCAGGTGCTTCGGACAGGCCGAACATGTCGTTCTGGCCGGCCGCAGCGTCCTTGGCAGCCTGGTCCGCGCTCTTGACGGCTTCCGGCACTTCTTCCATCAGGCCGCGACGTGACTGGCCGAAGCTGTCCATTGCGCCTGATTTGACCATCGCCTCAAGTGCGCGGCGATTGATCTTCTCGTGGTCCATGCGGCGGCAGAAGTCCTTCAGGCTCGTATACGGGCCATTGGCCTCTCGCTCGGCGATCAGCGACTCGACGGCCGCGCGCCCGACGCCCTTTATGGCGCCCAGGCCGTAAAGGATGACGCCTTCCTCGGGCACGCTGAATGCGTACCTGGATCGATTGATGTCCGGTGCGCGCAGTTTCAGGCCGAGCTGGCGTACATCGTCTTTCAGAACGACGAGGCGGTCAGTGTTCTGCAGGTCGGCTGTCATCACGGCGGCCATGAACGCAGCCGGGAAATGTGCCTTGAGATAGGCAGTCTGGTACGACAGCACGGCGTACGCGGCCGAGTGCGATTTGTTGAAGCCGTAACCCGCGAACTTCTCCATGAGGTCGAAGATGTGCGTTGCGGTGTTCTCTGCAACGCCGCGCTCGGTCGCGCCGGTCACGAAGATCTCGCGCTGCTTGGCCATCTCTTCGGGCTTTTTCTTACCCATCGCACGACGTAGCAGGTCGGCACCGCCGAGCGTGTAGCCAGCCAGTACCTGCGCGATCTGCATGACTTGCTCCTGGTACAGGATGACGCCGTAAGTCTCCTCGAGCACCGGCTTCAGGTCCGGGTGCAGGTAATCGATGTCAGACTGGTTGGTCGAGTGCTTGCGCGTGATGAAGTCGTCGACCATGCCCGACTGCAGCGGGCCCGGCCGGAACAGCGCCACGAGCGCGACGAGATCGTCAAACTGGTCCGGCCGCAAGCGCTTGATCAGGTCGCGCATGCCGCTGGATTCAAGCTGGAACACGGCTGCCGTCCTGGTGCTTTGCAGCAGCTTGAAGGTTTCCGCGTCGCGATCGGGAATGCGCTCGATCGCGAGATTCAGGTCAGGGTTCGCCTGATTTGCGATCTGTACGGCCCAGTCGATGATCGTCAGCGTTCTCAATCCCAGGAAGTCGAACTTGACCAGGCCAACTGCCTCGACGTCGTCCTTGTCGAGCTGGGTGACGACGTTGGTACCACCTTCTTCACAGTAAAGCGGCGCAAACTCGGTCAGCGCGCCCGGCGAAATTACGACGCCGCCGGCGTGTTTACCGGCATTGCGCACCAGGCCCTCAAGCGACTTCGCAAGATCGATAATTGCCGTGACCTCTTCGTCGTCGCGGTACATCTGCGCAAGTTCGTCGGATTCCTCGAGTGCCTTGTCGAGCGTCATGCCGATTTCGAACGGCACCTGCTTGGCGATTCGGTCAACGAAGCCGTACGGCTGGCCAAGCACGCGGCCACAGTCGCGAATAACAGCCTTGGCCGCCATTGTGCCAAACGTGATGATCTGCGACACACGCTCGCGACCATACTGCTGTGCAACGTATTCGATGACGCGGTCGCGGCCCTCCATGCAGAAGTCCACATCGAAGTCAGGCATGGATACACGTTCGGGATTGAGGAAGCGCTCAAACAGCAGATCGTGTGCCAGCGGATCGAGATCGGTAATTCCCAGCACCCAGGCAACCAGAGAGCCGGCACCAGAACCACGACCAGGACCCACCGGGACGTCGTTCTCGCGTGCCCAGCGAATGAAGTCGGCAACAATCAGGAAGTAGCCCGGGAATCCCATTGACTGGATAACGTCGAGCTCGATTCGCAGGCGCTCATGGTATGGCGCTGCAAAAGCATCGCGCTCGTTCTCGGGCGTCTCCTGCGTTGCGAAAATATTCGCCAACGCGCGCTCGAGCCCGGCCTCAGCTTCCGACTCAAGGAATGCGGCTTCATCCTGACCTTCCGGAACCGGAAATGCCGGCAATACGCTGTGCCCGAGCTGCAGATCGAGATTGCAGCGCTCGGCAATACGCACGGTGTTCTCTAGAGCGGACGGTACATCAGCAAACAGTGCAGCCATCTCGTCAGGAGTACGCAGGTACTGTTGCTTGCTGTAATTGCGCGGTCGGTCAGTGTCACCGAGCCCGCGACCATCATGAATGCAGACACGCGCCTCGTGAGAATTGAAATCGTCGGGCGCAATAAAGCGCACGTCATTGCTGGCAACCACCGGTATCTTGAGTTTTGCCGCCAGCTTTATGCTGCGCTCGGCAACATCGTTTTCGGCCGGGCGCCCGGTGCGGATCAGTTCCAGGTAATAGCGATCCCCGAAAACCTGTTGCCAATCGGCTAGCAGTGACTCAGCCACCTCGTTGTGGTCGAGTGCCAACGCCCGACCGACATCGCCTTCGCGACCACCGGACAGGGCGATGAGCCCCTGGCATTGCTCCGCTGTGAGCCAATCGCGATGAGCGAGCGGTTCGCCTTTGACCTGCCCCTCCAGGTAACAGCGCGTCACCAGTTCGGACAGGTTACGATAACCGGCCTCATCCTGCACGAGCAGGACCAGCGTGTATGGATGATCGGGATCAGCTTCATTCGCGACTCGAAGGTCGATACCGATGATCGGTTTGATGCCAGCTGCAATCGCCTTGCGGTAAAACTTCACGAGGCCGAACAGGTTGTTCTGGTCGGTTAGCGCGACCGCCGGCATCCCAGCTGCCGCACAACGCTCCATAAGCTTCGGGATCCGCACGGTACTGTCCACCATCGAGTACTCGGTGTGCAGGTGCAGGTGTACGAAGTTTGCGGGCATCAGGCGACGTCCCGAACCGGTGCGAACGAGCGGCGATGTTCGTCACAGGGGCCGAGCTTCCTGAGCCGCTCGAGATGTGCACGCGTGCCGTAGCCCTTGTGCTGAGCGAACCCGTATCCCGGGTAAACGGCATCGAGGTCTTTCATCATCCTGTCACGCGTGGTTTTCGCAAGGATCGAAGCCGCACAGATTGCCTGCACCTTGTCGTCACCTCCGACAATTGCCTCACCCGGCATGACGCAGTCGCCGAACACGAGGTCAGGCAAGCGATTACCGTCGATCTGCACGCCGCTTGGCGTCACGTCCAGCGCCAGTATCGCGCGACGCATGGCCAGCATGGTCGCGGCAAGAATATTCAGAGAATCAATCTCCGCACGATCCGCAAGTGCCACAGACCACGCCAGCGCGTTCTCCTGCACCTCGCAGGCAAGTTCATCGCGCCGCGCTTCGCTGAGCTTCTTCGAATCCGCCAGGCCGGCGATCGGGCGCGCCGGATCAAGGATGACTGCGGCCGCGACGACGGGTCCGGCAAGCGGCCCGCGGCCGGCTTCGTCCACGCCGGCAATATGTTCGCCCAGGTCGAACAGTGGTTCCTGCTGCATGCCTCTTCTATGCTTCCGCCAGCTCAATAACCGCTTCAGCGGCCCGCTGGTCTGTGTTTTGTGCAAGTTGGCTGCGCAGTTTAACAAATCTGTCGTGGATGCCCTGCCGCCTTGCGGAATCGTCGAACAGGCTCGCGACCTCGGCCGCGATGTTCCCGGGCGTTGCCTCGTGCTGAATAAATTCCGGCACCAGCGGTTCCTCGGTTAACAGATTTGGCAGAGTGTAGTGAGTGAGCTTGACGAGATTCAGTCCCTTGACGATACCGTAGGTCATCGGCGCGACCTTGTAGGCAGCGACAGTGGGCTTGCCGAGCAGGGCCGATTCGAGAACCGCTGTGCCCGAAGCCAGCAACACAACATCAGCCGCACTCATGGCAAGCTGTGACCCTCCGTCGAGCAGGACAGCATCCTTTAGCCCCGCTTCGCGCACCTGGGCTTCTATGAGCGGCCGCAGTTTTTCTGTCGCGACGGCGGTCACGACACGTAGTCCGGGGCGTTGTTCCACGAGTTGCGCCGCGGCTGCAAACAACGTTGAGCCAAGTCGCCCGACTTCGCCGGATCGGCTGCCGGGCAACACGGCGAGCACATCTTTGCCGTCAATACCGAGTGACGCTTTTGCAGCGTCGGTATCGACAATCTCAGGAGCGCTGTCCGCTTTCGGGTGCCCCACAAAAACAGCATCGATCCCGGCATCGTCATACAGGGATTTTTCGAACGGCAGGATGCAGAGCACCCGGTCAGCGGCCTTGCGCACGGTTTCTATGCGCCCGGGACGCCAGGCCCAGATTGACGGGCTGACGTAATGCGCCGTCGGGATACCGGCAGCGCGAAGTTTCTTTTCCAGGTTCAGCGTAAAGTCCGGCGCGTCGATGCCAACGAATACGTCCGGCGGCGACCCGGTCCAGCGTTGCACAAGGGATTTGCGCAGACGCAGCAGGCGCGGCACATGCCGTAATGGTTCGACCAGTCCCATAACGGCAAGCGATTCAGCCGCTTCCCATTGCTCGCAGCCCGCTTCGACCATCGCAGGGCCTGCAACACCTTCGAATTGTGCTTCGGGATACTGCTCGCGAATCGCGCGAATCAGTCCGGCACCAAGCAGGTCACCCGACGACTCGCCCGCAACGAGCCCGACCTTCACGGCGGCTTAGCGAACTATGCCGCGTTCAGACGAACGCAGCGACTCAAGGAAGATGGCGAGCTCAGGCTGCTCGGCGACCAGCGCTTCGATCTCGTCGATCGCGTCACTGAGCTTCAGCCCCTTGCGATATACGAGCCGATAGGCGTTCTTGATATTGCGAATCTGGTCGGAAGAGAAGTCGCGCCGCTTCAGGCCTTCCGAGTTGATTCCCTTTGGCACAGCAGGCTGCTCCGACACCATCGTGTACGCCGGTACGTCACGGTTGACGCCACAATACATCCCGAGGAATGCGTGCGCCCCGATCTTGCAGAACTGGTGTATGCCGGACTTGCCACCGCAGATGACCCAGTCACCGATATGAACATGGCCGGCGAGCGTCGTGCCGTTCGCCATGATCGTTTTGTCGCCAACGACGCAATCATGTGCGATATGTGTGTACGCCATGATCCAGTTGTCGTCGCCGATAATCGTGACACCTTCGTCCTGTGTCGTGCCGCGGCTGATCGTGCAGAACTCGCGAATCGTGTTGCGATCGCCAATTTCGAGGCGCGTCGGTTCGTCCGCATATTTCTTGTCCTGCGGATCATCACCAACAGATGCAAACTGGTAAATGTGGTTGTCGCGGCCGATCGTTGTCGGGCCGTTGATCACGACGTGACTGTCAACGCGGGTACCCGCAGCGATTTCGACGCTGTCACCGATAATGGTGTAAGGCCCGATTTCGACATCATCGGCGATGACGGCCGAATCAGAGATGATCGCAGTTGAATGAATCATTGCTCGAGTTTCTTGACGCGCTCAATAAGGTTCGAAAGGCGCCGGAACCTTGCGAGCTGGCGCGCCCACTTCTTCGCGGGCTCCGCCGGAAAACTTGCCCCGTAGGTTCCGGGCTCCGTAATGTCCTTCGACAGGTAGGACTTTGCCGCGACAATGACGTCATCGCAAACATTGATGTGCCCGACCGTACCGCCCTGCCCGGCAAACATGCAGCGCTTGCCAATCCGCGTACTGCCTGCAATGCCGGACATCGCGGCCATCGCCGTGTGTTCGCCGATGTGAACGTTGTGCGCAATCA
The DNA here is from genome assembly GCA_965224725.1 of Woeseiaceae bacterium. Lineage (GTDB taxonomy): Bacteria > Pseudomonadota > Gammaproteobacteria > Steroidobacterales > Woeseiaceae > UBA1847. The sequence goes on along the minus strand of CBDCZZ010000002.1, from coordinate 634,803 downwards.
TGCACAGGTTGTCGATCCGGACGCCATTCTCTATGACCGTGTCGCCGATAGCGCCGCAATCAACGGTGGTATTTGCGCCAATTTCGACATCATCGCCGATGCGTACGCCACCAACCTGGGGCACGCGAATCCAGCCCTCCGGTGTCATCGCATTGCCGAAACCGTCTGAGCCGATTACAGCCCCCGGATGAATTATGCTGCGCGCGCCGATCGTCACTTGCTGGACCAGCGTCACGTTGGCAATCAGCCGACTTCCTGCACCAATATCGCAGTCAGGACCAACAACGCAGCCCGGACCGATCACGACATTCTCGCCGATTACGCTGTTGGCACCGATCGTGACATGCGCACCGACATGCGCCGTACTCGCTACCTTCGCAGAATCATCGACGACCGCCGAGGCATGGACGCCCGGCTCATAATGAGGCCCGGGGCACACAATGGCCGCCATGCGTGCATACATCGCATAGGGATCCGCGCACACAAATGCCGCTACCGGACAATCAGCCGCATCGTCAGGACGCAGGATGACAGCAGCGGCCTTCGTCGCGGGCAATTGCAACGCATAAGCCGGGCTGGAGAGAAAAGTGAGGGATTCCGGTCCGGCGCTGGTCAGCGAGGCAACCTCGCTGACCAACGTGTCGGGATCACCGATCAGTTCGCAGCCGAATTGTTCGGCCAGCGATCCCAGGCTGATCGGCACTGCGGCGGCTCGCGCTATTGCGCGGCGGCGGCCGCCTGGCCTGAAGAGATCGAGGCCAGTGCACCTTCAGTGATGTTGATCGCGTTGCTGGCAAACAGCACGCCATCCGTCAGGACAAGGTCGTAACCCTGTGCCTGTGCGTAATCACGAACCTGCTGGAACAGCGTACGCTGCAGCTTGCCGAGTTCTTCGTTCTGGCGCAGCTGTGCGTCTTCCTGCAGTTCAGTGCCGATGCGCTGCAGGTCACGCTGCAGCGAGCGGTATTCCTTGTCGGCAGCCTGGCGCTCCGACTCACCCATGACTGCAGCATCTTTCTGGATGCGGGCCGTAAGGTCCTCGAATTCTTTCTGCTTGGCAACCAGCTCGCGCTGACGCGGAGCGAACTCTTCGTCGAGCGCCGCCATGACGGCTTTGGTCTGCGGTGCGTTCTGCACGATGTACTGCAGGTTAACGACACCGATCTTGACGTCTTCCTGGGCAGCAGCCGGCAGAGCAAACGCTGCAGCCAGTGCAACTCCGACTGAAAACCTGACCAAATACTGTTTCATAAAACTCATGTACTTCATTCCTTAAAACGCCTGTCCAATGGAGAACTGGAATCTTTCGATTTCATCTCCGTAGTACCTGTCATTACCCTTGAATACATTAAGCGGGTAAGCATAACTGAACCTGAACAAACCGAGCGGCGCGAGCCATTGCACCCCGATGCCGACGGAAGTCTTCAGGTTTTCCAAATCAGGTTTGTACTCTACCGGGCTCCCCAGCCTGTCCGTGAAAGCCACCTCACCCGTGTTAAATACGTTGCCGAAATCGTAAAAGATGCTGGCGCGAGCCTGGCTCGCGAACTTGTCCGGCAGCGGGATTATAAGCTCTAGCTGACCGGCAACCAACATGTTACCGCCGTAAGGTCGCCCAAAGCTGTCGCGAGGCCCAAGGTAGGACTCCTTGTAACCGCGCACTGACTGTGGCCCGCCACCGTAGTATTGCTTGTACGGCGGAACTGCCGTGGTGTCACCCATGGCCTGCCCGATACCGAGCTCCGCGTTCGTTCGTATGATCCAGCGATTGGTGATCGGCCAGTATTTCGTAAAATTGTAGCGAGCCGAATAGTACTCAACATCACTGCCCGGGATCGTCATCCCCAGGAACAACTGATGGCGGGTACCTGCCGTAGCGAAAAGGCTGCGATTCAACGTCGTATACGTCCAGCCTGCAAGCATTTCGACGGTGTCGAACTCGGTACCGAAAAACACTGCGCCGTTACCGACGTCCTGAATGAAAGGGTTACCGTTGTTGGCAACCCAGTCCTGGGCCTGTTGGGTACTGTTCGTCGACGACAGCAATTCCGAATGCTGAAAAGTCAGGCCTGCGGAAATCGTCTGATACTCCGTGATCGGGTAGCCGTAGTTAAGCGTAGCGCCGGCGCTCGTCGTCGAGAAGTCCGAGGCTGCCGACGTGAACTGCGTAATGTCCCGGTAGTTCACGCTGACAGTCCGGCTGATGCCATCGATGGTCCGCGCCGGATCCGTGTGCGAAATACTGTAAAGCTTCTGGAAACGACCCGAGTTCAACTCCAGCGCCACACGATTACCGGAACCCAGGAAGTTCGTGTGCACGATGCTGCCGTTCAGGAGCAGTTTCTGCGATTCGGAGTAACCGACACCACCTGAGAACTGGCCCGGCATGCGATATTCCAGCTGCATGTCCACGTCCACAAGGTCCGGGCTGCCGGGCACCGGTACGATCTCGTAGTCAACAGTCGGCTCGATAAATGGCAAACCCTGCAGGCGAATCTTCGAACGCTCCATCAGGAAGTTCGACAGATACGAGCCTTCCATCTGTCGCATTTCACGACGCAGCACCTCATCGTCGACTTCGCTGATCGTATTGAAGTTGATATTGCGAACGTATACGCGGTTTTGCGGCTGCACGTAAAACGTGATTGCCGCTTCTTTGTTCTCGTGATCGAGCTCCGGTACCGGTTCGACCTGCGCATTCGCATAGCCTTCCGCGCCAAGTACGAACTGCATGTTCTCTGCGGACAACGTCAGCAGTGCCTGGTTGAAAACCGACCCCGGCTGCGCAAACACCTGGCTGCGCAGCAGAACTTCGTCGACCACCATATCGCCGACGAGCTTCACGTCCGAAACCGTGTAGACCTCGCCTTCGTCAACGTTGATCGTGACGAACATATCCTTCTTGTTTGGCGAAATTGCGACCTGCGTTGACTGCACCTTGAAGTCAGCGTAACCACGGTTCATGTAGAACGACCGCAATGTCTCTAGGTCACCCTCCAGCGCCTCTTTCGAATAGCGATTGTCCTGGCGGATCCAGGAAAGCCAGTTACCGGTATCCAGTTCGAAGTCGCCGCGAATCTCGTCCTCGTCGAACGACTCGTTACCGACGATATTTACCTGGCGAATCTTGGCTCGGTCGCCTTCCTTAACGTTCAGGTGCACGCGCACGGTGTTATTCGGGCGTTCCTGCACATCCGACTTGATTTCGACACCGTACTTGCCGCGATCGAAGTACTGCGAACGCAGGAACATCTCGACTTCTTCGAGGACCGAACGATCGAACGTACGGCCGCGCGCGAGCCCGACGCCGCGCAGCGACTCCATCAGGTCTTCGGTCTTGATGTCCTTGTTTCCGTCAATCGAAAAGCTTTCGATCGACGGGCGTTCATGCACAACAATGACCAGCGTATCGCCGTCACGGCGCATCTCGATATCGTCAAACAGTTCCTGGCCATACAGGGCCCGGATTGCCTCGCCAATTCGGACGCTATCGAGCGTATCGCCGATATTGATGGGCAGGTAATTGAATACCGTACCTTCGGAGATACGTTGCAGCCCCTCCACGCGCATATCCTTGACGACAAACGAGTCGAAGGCCTGTGCAGCCAGTGGCAGTGTCAGCAGCAATGCGAATAAGGTCTTTCTCACAAAAATCATCCGTCCGTCGGCGATCAGCCGAGTATTCTCGCTATATCGTTGTAAAAGGCAAAGCTCATCAGCAGCAGCAATGCCACGATCCCGACCTGCTGGCCGATAATCTGGGTGCGCTCGGTCAGTGGGCTTCCCTTCACCGCCTCAGCCAGTTGGTAAACAATCTGGCCGCCGTCGAGGACCGGTACCGGCAACAGGTTCAGGATGCCGAGACTGATGCTGACGATTGCCAGGAAGCCTACAAAATATTCAAGACCGCGTTCTGCCGTCGTACCTGCAATCTGCGCGATGTTGATCGGGCCGCTGATGTTCTTCGCCGAAACATCTCCCGTCAACATGCGACCGATCATCTCAACCGTAAACACAGATGAACGCCAGGTTCTGTCGAGCGCGGCCCGCAGGCTTTCGAGCGGCGAATATTCGCGGTGGTAGTAGTAAGCCTCGTCCACCGGTGCCGACAAAACGCCCAGCAATCCGACTGTCTGGCCGTCCCGCTCCGTCGAGCGCAGTGTGACCTCTTCTACGTAGGAACGTCCGAAGCGTTCGTACACCACGGTGACCGTCTCGCCTGCGCGTGGCACAACCGCATCGAAAATGTCGTTGTAAGTAACGATGTCCTGACCGGCAATCGATGTAATGCGGTCGCCGACCTCGATACCGGCGTCGCTGGCCGCAGAGTCTTCATTGACCTCGCCAATAACTGCCGGCGGGCGCCATACCTGGAAGCCAAGTCCGTCGAACAGCAGCCCCGGTTCTGTCAGGCGCGTCTTGTCATCGCCGACATCGATGACCCGGGTGCGGCGCGTGTCATAAGAGTCAATGATCGACAGCTCGATGCGTCCGTCATCAACCATTTCGCTGAGCAGTGCCGGTAGTGCCTGGTCCCAGTTTTCGACGTCGACATCACCGATCGAGACAATCCTGTCGCCATACTCGAGCCCGGCCTGCGCCGCGTAGCTGTCATCGGTCACCTTGCCGACCGCGGGCCGCCAGTCCGTGGTGCCACCGGCCATCAGACCCCAGTAAAGCAGGATCGCGAGCAGGAAATTGAACGCTGGTCCCGCGAGCAGCACCGCTATACGGGCCGGAATCGGTCGGTGATTGAATGCGCGTCCCTCGTCGACAGGGTCGACGGGGCCTTCGCGGCTATCGAGGAATCGAACGTAGCCTCCGAGCGGGATGCTCGAGACGCAGTACTCGGTACGGTCGGGCGCTTTGCCCATGCGCGTCCAGATCGGTTTGCCAAAACCGATCGAGAACCGCAGCACCTTCATACCGGTCAGGCGGCCAATAATGTAGTGGCCGTACTCGTGCACCGCGACCAGGATGCTGATCGCGACCAGGAAGGCCAGGATGCTGGTCAGTGTACTACCCATCACGAACCGTATGTCCTCGTAAGACTTGCGTCACGCGCGCCAGTTCCCTCAGCGTTGCACATGACCCTAAACCGGTCGCGCTTAATCGCAGCTGAACCGTTCACGACACCAGCCCGAATGCGCTTATGCCCAGCAGGAATAACGGTGCGGCGGCCGCCACACTGTCAACGCGGTCCAGCACGCCACCATGCCCCGGAAACAATGAGCCCGAGTCCTTGACGCCGGCGGTACGCTTGAACATCGATACAGTCAGGTCGCCGACCACCGATACGGCAGCCACGGCGAGGCCAAACGGCAGCACGACCGCAATGTCGAGATCGCGATATACGGCGAGGCCGATAACCAGGACCGCCACCAGCAGCAGACCACCGATAACGCCCTCCCAGGTTTTGCCCGGGCTGATTTCCGGCGCCAGCTTGACGCGACCAAAGGCCCGGCCTGCAAAGTAAGCGCCGCAGTCGGCCGCCCACACAATTATCAGTGACAACAGCAACAGCTCGGGGCGTATGGCATACAGCCCGATCAGCGCGACGAACAGCGGCACGAGTACCAATGCGCCACAGACCCAGCGAATCACGCGCGGAATAGGGGTCGGGAAAAAGAAACACCAGAGAAATGCGACAAACCACCAGCTACAGGCCACCAGCAGGATCGTTTCGGCGTATGCCGTGCCAGCGAACCAGAATGCCGCCATCAGCGCACCAATCAGCGCCGTGTATCCGAGGCGCCCCGCCGAAGACAGGCCAAGAAATCCGCCCCACTCCCACGCGCCAGCGAGTACGACCAGTGCTACGACACCCAGTGCAAGCGGCGCCGGCAATACGAACAGCACAGCCAGAAGCGCAATGAGTGCGATAACCGCCGTAATAAATCGTTGCTTCAGCATTGCTGCACCTGTTCGCCAGTGTGACCAAAACGGCGCTCAACGCCGGCGAAGTCGGCCAGTGCGTCGTCAAAAACACGTTCGTCGAAGTCGGGCCAGAGCACATCCGTGAACCAGAGTTCGGCGTAGGCGAGATTCCACAGCAGGAAATTACTGATGCGGCGTTCGCCGCCAGTGCGAATCAGCAGGTCGGGATCAGGTACGCCACCGAGTTGCAGCGCTGCCGCAAAGCCCGCCTCGTTTATGCCATCGATATCGATTTCGCCGCTGGCAACACGTCCTGCCATCTGCTTCGTTGCCTCGAGAATGTCCCAACGACCACCGTATGCAATGGCTACATTGAGATTCAGGCCCGTGTTCTCTTCCGTGCGTTTTTCCGCTGCAGCAATCTTCTCGCGCAGGCCATCCGACAGCTGCTCCAGCGCCCCGACAAATTTCAGTCGCACATTATTCTGATGCAGCTCCCCGACTTCCCGTCGCAGCGCCTCTACAAAAAGTGACATCAGGTGGCCAACCTCGTCTGCCGGACGCGACCAGTTCTCGCTCGAGAAAGCGAACAGGGTCAGGTACTCGATACCGCGTGCTGCTGCGGTCTCGACCGAGGCGCGCACGGATTTTACGCCGGCGCGGTGCCCGGCGTGGCGAGGTTTGTTGCGTGCACGTGCCCAGCGGCCGTTGCCATCCATAATGATGGCGACGTGGCGCGGCAATCTGCCGCCTTTTTCGCTGTGCTGTACCTGGACTGACAAAACGGACTCCGAAGAAACTGAAGGGCGGCCCTTCTAGATTTCCATCAGCTCGGCTTCCTTGTCCGCGAGGACCTGGTCGATCTGACCGACATACTTGTCTGTGATTTCCTGGATCTCGCCTTCGGCACGACGTTCTTCGTCTTCACCGATCATCTTTTCCTTAAGCAGATCCTTGACGTCGTGCAGTGCGTCGCGGCGAATATTACGTACGGCGATACGCCCGCCTTCGGCTTCCTGGCGCACAACCCGGATCATGTCCTTGCGGCGTTCTTCGGTCAGTGCCGGCAGCGGTACGCGAATAACTGTGCCTGCCGAAGCCGGATTCAGGCCGAGGTCGGAATTCATGATCGCCTTCTCGATCGGCGCCACCATTTCCTTCTCCCACGGCGTGACGGTCAGCGTGCGCGAGTCCTCAACACCCACGTTGGAAACCTGGTTAAGAGGCACCTGGCTGCCGTAATACTCGACCGTGATGTGATCGAGCAGGCTCGTGTGTGCGCGCCCGGTACGAATCTTGGTCAGCTCCTGCTGCAACGCAGCAACGCTCTTCGACATACGGTCACCGGCGTCTTTCTTGATTTCATCCAACACGATTGATTGCCCCTTGGAGTTTGCTGGCCGCTCAGGCCGTTACTACTGTTCCGATGTCATCGCCGGTCATCGCCTGCACAAGCGCATTGGCGCGAGTCAGGTCAAAAACCCGCAGCGGCAGATTGTTGTCGCGGCACATGACAATGGCGGTCGCATCCATGACGCCGAGTTTGTCGGCGATTACCTGGTCGTAGGACACGGAATCGAAGCGCTTCGCGTCAGCATTCTTCGCCGGATCCGAATCGTAGACGCCATCGACCTTGGTTGCCTTGAGCAACACGTCCGCCCCGATTTCGATCGCGCGCAGGCTTGCCGCCGTGTCTGTCGTAAAGAATGGATTGCCGGTACCGGCCGCCATGATGACGATGCGGCCTTTCTCGAGATGCCGGATAGCGCGACGGCGGATGTAGTCTTCGCAGACAGCGTTGATTTCGAGTGCCGACATGACGCGCGCATGCACATCGAGGGCTTCGAGCGCGTCCTGGATCGCAAGCGCGTTCATTACCGTTGCGAGCATTCCCATATGGTCGCCGGTGACCCGGTCCATACCGGCGCGGGCAAGGCCCGCACCGCGGAAAATGTTGCCGCCGCCGACAACGATCGCGATCTCGACGCCCGTTTTGCGGGCCGTCGCGATCTCACCGGCAATACGTTGAATGACTTTCGGCTCGATGCCGTAATCCAGTTCTCCCATCAGCGCTTCGCCGCTGAGTTTCAGTAATACCCGCTGGTATCGAACCGGATCGTCACTCATACGCAGTCCCTTTGGTTATTGCAGTCCTCAAAGGCCGTTGATTCTAGCGCAATCCGCAAGTCGGGTCTCACTAAAATCAACGGCTTAGATGAGGTTGCTGAAGTCCTAGCTAGCGCTCTTGACCTGCGCCATGACTTCTTCGACGAAGTTGTCTTCTTTCTTCTCGATGCCTTCACCGACCTCGAAACGAGTGAAAGAAACAACGCTCGCTCCGGCTGCCGACAGCAATTTGCCAACCGACTGGTCCGGATCCTTGACGAACGGCTGACCAACAAGCGTGATTTCCTTCAGGAACTTGTTGATGCGACCACCGATCATCTTCTCGATGATTTCGGCCGGCTTGCCCGACTCAGCGGCCTGCTCTGTCAGGATGCGCTTCTCTTTCTCGAGAACGTCCGCAGGAACGCCGTCTTCATCGATGCAGGTCGGGTTGATCGCCGCGACATGCATGGCGATATCGCGAGCGAGGTCCTCGTCGCCACCGTCAAGCGCTACGACCGCACCGATGCGAGCACCGTGCGTGTAGGCACCGATCGGGCCGCCATTCTCGACGATCCGGGCACGGCGAACCGAGATGTTCTCGCCAACTTTCTGAACGAGCTCGGTACGAGCGGCCTCAACCGTCGTATCGCCCATCGCCGCATCGGCAAGCGCAGCAACGTCGGTCATGCCGGACGCGAGTACCGTGTCCGCGACTGCGTCAGAAAAGCCAATGAAGTTTTCGTCCTTGGCGACAAAGTCCGTCTCGGAGTTCACTTCAACGATGACAGCCTTACCGCCGTCCTGCTTGATGACAATCCGACCGTCCGCAGCAACGCGGCCTGCCTTCTTGTCGGCCTTTGCAGCACCTGCCTTACGCAGTGCTTCGGCCGCTGCATCGAGATCACCGTCGGCTTCGACGAGTGCCTTCTTGCACTCCATCATGCCGGCGCCGGTGCGCTCACGCAGCTCTTTCACCATAGATGCTGAAATACCCATGATTAGTCCTCTTTCCTGGCTTCAGCCTTGTCGTCAGCTGCAGCGTCGTCTTTTGCTTCTGCCTTTGGCTCTTCTGCCTTCGGCTCTTCAGCCTTGGCTTCCTTCTTCGGCTCTTCTACCTTCTCGTCAGTAGCAGGCTTGTCGTCAGCCTTGGCATCGTCGGCTTTCTCAGCCTTCTTCGCCGGTGCCTTTTTGGCGACTTTCTTCGCAGTCTTTTTCGCAGCCGGTTTCTTCTTCGCGGCTTTCTTCCTGGCTTTCTTCTTCGGCTTGCCGTCTTCGTCAAGCTCAACGAACTCGTCGTCGCCCAGGGCAACTTCAGGAACCGACGCCTTGCCGTCGAGTACTGCGTCCGCTACCAGCGACGAGTACAGCTCAATGGCGCGCATTGCGTCGTCATTGCCCGGGATGACGTAGTCAACGCCTTCGGGCGAGCAGTTGGTATCGACAACAGCAACGACAGGAATACCGAGCTTCTGTGCTTCGCGAATTGCGATGTCTTCGTGGTCAACGTCGACGACGAACAATACGTCCGGCAGCGAGCGCATTTCCTTGATACCGCCAAGGCTCTTCTCGAGCTTCTCCTGCTCGCGCGTCAGGCCGAGGACTTCCTTCTTGGTGAGTCCTTCAAAGGCGCCATCTGCAGCCATCGCTTCGAGCGTCGTAAGACGCTTCACCGACTGGCGAATGGTCTTGTAGTTGGTGAGCATACCGCCGAGCCAGCGCTGGCTGACAAACGGGCTTTCGCAGCGACGCGCGTGCGTCTGGATAGCCTCGCGAGCGGCACGCTTGGTGCCTACGAACAGCACTTTACCGCCGTCTGCGACCGTCGCCTTGATAAAGGCGCACGCTTCGCGAGCAAGCGGAAGGCTCTTTTCGAGGTTGATGATGTGGATCTTGTTACGTTCGCCAAAGATGAACGGTGCCATCTTGGGGTTCCAGTAACGGGTCTGATGACCAAAGTGCACGCCAGCCTCAAGCATCTGGCGCATGGTTACGTCTGCCATGATTTTCTCCGGGTTAGGCCTCCGCATACCCCGGTTCACAACCCCTTTTCAGACAGGGCACCCAGTGAACAGTGACGGTATGCGTGTGAAATAATTACGCCGGTTGCTACCAGCGCGCGCGCTTTATACCATAGCGCGCCGCGCGCAACAACGCCTGCGGGCACCGATTGATACAGACATGAAAATTACGATCAAAACACCGCAACAGCAGGAAAAAATGCGGGTCGCAGGGCGACTGGCGGCCGACGTACTCGACATGATCGGGGATTACGTCAAGCCAGGCGTTACGACGGGCGAGCTGGACCGCATATGCCACGAATTCATCACGGGAGAACAGGATGCCATTCCGGCCCCGCTGAATTACCGCGGCTTCCCGAAATCCATCTGTACCTCGGTAAATAACGTGGTCTGTCACGGTATTCCGGGCGACAAAACCCTGAAATCCGGCGATGCGGTGAATATCGATATCACCGTCATCAAGGATGGATTTCACGGCGATACCAGCCGTATGTTCCTGGTTGGCAAGGAAAATATCCTTGCTCGCCGCCTGTCGGATGTCGCGTTCGACGGCATGTGGCTCGGTATCGAGGCGCTCGGCCCCGGCAAATTCCTGGGCGACGTCGGCGTGGCGATCGAGAAACACGTCAAGGCCCACCGCTACTCGGTTGTGCGCGAGTACTGCGGCCACGGAATCGGCGAGGTATTCCACGAAGACCCGCAGGTTCTGCATTACAACACGGGGCACCGAGGCGTCGAATTGAAGCCTGGCATGACTCTTACAGTCGAACCGATGGTAAATGCCGGCAAGGCAGCGGTACGCCTGCTGCCTGATGGCTGGACCGTGGTCACCAGGGATCGCAGTCTGTCGGCGCAGTGGGAGCACACCTGCCTGGTGACGGACACCGGCGTCGAGGTACTCACACTCGGCACCGCTGATCGCTGAAATTACAATGAGTTACATCGCTATCCGAGAATCGCTGGAAGCATCCGGTGATGCCCTGAAGTCGCGCTTCCTGGATGGCGAACCCGTAGAATCACTGGTCCGCGCCCGCGCGCTGGAAATCGACGAGGCCCTGATCAGCTTGTGGCAGGACCTCGTCGGCGAGCGCGGTGCCGCTTTGATCGCCGTTGGCGGCTATGGCCGCGGCGAACTGCACCCCTACTCCGACATCGACATCATGATCCTGCTGCCGGACACGCTCGCTGACGGTGACGAGGACGCATTGTCGGGCTTCGTGACTGCACTGTGGGATATCGGGCTTGAGATTGGTCACAGCGTCCGTACTGTCGCCCAGTGCGCAGACGAGGCCGAAAAAGACCTTACGATCGCGACAACGCTCATGGAGGCGCGGCGTCTTGCAGGACCGGAGGCATTGTTTGCGGAAATGCAGGCTGTCATTACGCCGGAACGCATGTGGCCGTCGACGCGTTTCTTCGCGGAAAAGCGCAAGGAGCAAATCGCCCGCCACCATCGCTACCACGATACGGCCTACAACCTCGAACCCAACGTCAAAAGCAGCCCGGGCGGACTGCGCGATATCCAGATTATCGGCTGGGTGGCAAAACGGCACTTTGGTGCGACGACGCTGGCCGAACTCGTCGACCACAAATTCCTGAGCCCGGGCCAGTTAACCCGTCTCGAGGACGGCCAAGCCTATCTGTGGCGGATTCGCTTTGCCCTGCACGTACTGACCGGCCGGCGCGAAGATCGCCTGCTGTTCGATCACCAGACGAAGCTCGCGCAGATGCTCGGCTACGAAGATGCCACTTATACGCTGGCCGTCGAACAGATGATGCAGCGTTACTACCGTACGGTCATGGAGCTCTCGAGGCTGAACGAAATGCTGTTGCAGCTGTTCGAGGAAGCCATCCTGATGGACCCTGAGGCGGCGGCCGAACCCCTGAACGAGCGATTCCAGGTCAAGAACGGCTTTCTGCAGACCGTCGACGAACAGGTATTTGCGCGCGACCCGTCCGCGCTGCTCGAGATGTTCCTCTTGCTGCAGCAGAACCCTGAAATTCGCGGCGTCAGTGCCTACACGGTCGGTTCCATCAAGCGCCACCTGCACCTGATCGATGATGAGTTTCGGCAGAACCCGCGGAACCACCGTCTGTTCCTCGACATACTGCGTGCGCCTGAAGGTGTCACTCATGAGCTGCGGCGCATGAACCTGTACGGCGTACTCGGCCTCTACATACCGGCCTTCGGCCGCATAGTGGGCCGCATGCAATACGACCTGTTCCACGCCTACACGGTAGACGAGCACACGCTGTTCGTGGTCAGCAATCTGCGGCGCTTCGCCCTCACCCGCTTCGACCATGAGTTTCCACATTGCAGCGAAATCATGCAGCGTCTTGAGCAGCCGGAAATTGCTTATCTTGCCGGCCTGTTTCATGACATCGCCAAAGGCCGCGGTGGTGATCATTCCGAACTGGGCGCTGTGGATGCAGAATCGTTTTGCCTCGAACACGGACTGTCACGCTACGAGGCACGTACCGTGTCCTGGCTGGTCCTCAATCACCTGATTTTCTCGACGACGGCACAGAAAAAGGATCTCGGCGACCCGGACGTCATCAACGAGTTCGCAGAAGCAGTCGGCGATCCCCTGCATCTTGATTACCTGTATGTGCTGACGGTCGCCGACGTTCGCGGCACGGACCCAAAACTCTGGAATTCCTGGAAGTCTCAGTTGTTCCGGGATCTCTACGAGCTGACGAAACGAGCGCTGCGCCGCGGCCTGGAGAAGCCACTGGAGAGCGAGCAGCTCATCGCTGAGAAGCGCGAGAAGGCGCTGCGCTACCTTGAGGATGCCGGTGTCCAGCGCGAGGATGTCGATCGCGTCTGGCAGCTGTTCCATGACCAGTACTTCCTCAGGTACCGCTCCTCGGAGATCGCGTGGCACACCGAGTGGCTTGCGGATTCGGATACCTCAAGCAAACTGGCTATCGTCGACATCCGCCGCCGGCGTACCGGCGATGGCATCGAAGTCGCTTTGTACACACCACAAGCGCGCCATACTTTTGCGCAGGCGACGGCGGTCCTCGACGAACTCGGGCTCACCATTATCGACGCGCGCCTGGTGCCGCTTGAAAACGGCTACAGCATTGATACCTACGTCATCATGGAGTCGGACAAGCGCGTCGAAATTGACGAGGCTCGTATCAACAAGATTCGCCGCTCCCTGACCCGCGTGCTGATGGCCGAGGATGATGCCGTGTCTGCTGTGACTCGTGCCGTCACGCGACAGGCCCGTATGTTTACAACCGAGACGCGGGTAGACTTCAGTCCCAGTACGAACTCTGACGAAACTGTTCTCGAACTCGTCGCGGCGGATCGGCCGGGACTGCTTAGCGAAGTCGGCAAGATCTTCATTGAGCATGGTGTCGATATCGCGTCAGCGAAGATCATGACCATTGGCGAACGTGCCGAGGACGTCTTCAACATCAGCGACGAACACGGCCAGCCGCTGGCCGCGGATGTGCAGGAACAACTAAAAACCGCGTTGCTCGAAAGACTCGGCAGCGCTGAATGAGAAAAACGAATGAGCGACCTGGAAAGCATAATCGAAAGCGCGTTTGAGAATCGCGCCAACGGATTCGAAAACCGCAGCGAAGTGGAAGCCGCTGTCAACGAGGCGATCGCCCTGCTCGACTCGGGCAAAGCCCGCGTTGCCGAGCCTGGCGCAGACGGCTGGCAGGTAAACCAGTGGCTGAAAAAAGCCGTATTGCTGAGTTTTGCCCTGCGCGACAACGGCGTCATCGAAGGCGGTCACAGTCGCTTTTACGACAAGGTGCCAATGAAATACGCCGACTATACGGAAGAGCAGTTTCGCGCGGACGGTGTTCGTGTCGTGCCGGATGCGATCGTCCGTCGTGGCGCCTATGTTGCGCCCGATGTCGTACTGATGCCGAGTTACACAAACATCGGCGCGTACGTAGATTCGGGCACGATGGTCGACACCTGGGCAACGGTCGGCAGCTGTGCACAGATTGGCAAGAACGTACACCTCTCGGGTGGCGTTGGTATCGGTGGCGTACTCGAACCCGTACAGGCCGGTCCGACCATCATCGAAGATGACTGTTTCATCGGCGCGCGCTCTGAAGTTGTCGAAGGCGTGGTCGTTGAGAAAGGGTCTGTCATTTCAATGGGTGTCTACATCGGCCAGAGCACACGCATTTATGACCGCGAGACCGGTGAGGTCAGCTACGGCCGTATCCCGGCGGGTTCGGTGGTCGTTTCCGGCAACCTGCCGTCTGCCGACGGCAAGTACTCATTGTATTGCGCGGTGATTGTGAAGAAGGTAGACGAGAAGACCCGTTCGAAGACGGGACTCAATGACCTGCTCAGGAACCTGGACTGACCATGCTGACCGTATACGGCATCAAGAGTTGCGATACCTGCCGCAAAGCGCGCAAGTACCTGACCGAGCATGACATAGAGTTTCGTTTTCACGACGTTCGCGACGACGGGCTGGACATCCAGATGCTGGAGCGCTGGGCGGCCAGAATCGACTGGCAGCGCCTGCTTAACAAGCAGAGCCTGACCTGGCGCAAGATCCCCGAAGTTGATCGCGGCGCGATTAACCGCGACCGCGCATATGCACTCATGATCGAGAATCCGACACTGGTGAAACGACCGGTGCTGGAGTCCGAAGATTTCATCGCAGTCGGCTTTTCGGAAAAACGCTTCGGCGACTACCTCGCACAGCACACCTGATCGCCGAACTGCTTTACGGCTACCCAGTCCGTAAATTCGGTTGTGGATGAAGGATCTGTGGGACCGCCGGTCAGCCACATGATGAAGCGGATCATTGAGCGATCGAAAGTGCCGTACTTCGGATAATCGATCTTGCCCGCGAAAATGCCAACGCAGGCCGGTTGCCAGCTGATGGTCTTCAGGAATTTGCGGACATAGGGATTGGATTCCGGGCTGCGCTTGTCCGGCTTTCTTGCAACCGCATTCACCGAGAAAAACGCAGCGTTTCGTTGCTGCAGCAACGCCGCATGCTGTTCGATAAATTCAGTGACCTCGGGCCGGTGTTTGCCGTAACGAATACTGGCGCCGATGACCACGCGATCATGGTGCGCAATATCGATCGTCGAACCGGGTCGCAGCTCGCGCAGCACAGCGCGATAGCCAGCATCCTCGGCGACGCGCGCCAGTAAATGACAGATCTCGACGGTATGCCCGTCAATCGTGGAAAAGACGAGCAGCAAAGTCGGTCGTTTCGCTGCAGCAGTCATCAACGACCATACTGAACCTACCGACACCGGACGAGTGTCGTGGAAAACCGTTATTCGTCTAGCCGATTCTGCCGGTGATGTAGTCTTCGGTCAGCTTGTGCTGCGGATTCGTGAACACCTTGTCGGTGTCGTCGACCTCGACGAGGTGGCCTAGGTGGAAATACGCCACCCGGCGTGACACGCGCGCTGCCTGCTGCATCGAGTGCGTCACGATCACGATCGCGTAGTCCTCGCACAGCTCATCCATCAGGTCCTCGATACGCGCCGTGGCGATCGGGTCAAGCGCCGAACAAGGCTCGTCCATCAGGATGACTTCGGGATTCACCGCAATCGTACGAGCGATACACAAACGTTGCTGCTGGCCGCCCGACAGGCTGGTGCCGGGATCATCAAGACGATCCTTGACCTCATTCAGCAGGCCTGCACGCTCGAGACTCGTATGCACGATGTTGTCGAGCTCGGCGCGGTCGGCCGCAAGGCCGTGGATGCGCGGACCGTACGCTACGTTGTCGTAAATGCTCTTCGGGAACGGGTTCGGCTTCTGGAACACCATTCCGACCGTCGCACGCAGCGCGACAGGGTCCTGCGCCTTGCGGTAGATGTCCTCGCCGTCCAGCGTGATCGAACCGGTAACCTTTGCCACGTCAATCGTATCGTTCATGCGATTCAGGCAACGCAGGAAGGTCGACTTGCCGCAACCTGACGGGCCGATAAGAGCAATAACCTGCTTCTTGCCGATCTCCAGCGTTACGTCCTTGATAGCGTGATTGTCGCCGTACCAGACGTTGACGTTCTCGGCGACCATAAACGGGTTTTCGCAACGTACGTTGCCAACCGTCTCACGGCCGACTTCAGTCGTCTGCTCGGTAAACCGCACAGACGGAGCCGTATCGCCAGCGGATTCTTCTACCGCGTCGGCGGGAACAGGCGGCGCTTCGGGCGCCAAATCGTCTGTCTTGATTTCAGTCATAGCTGCCATTGTCATACAGGATTATCCAAAGGGCCACTTACCACTTACGCTCCATACGTTTGCGGATCAGCACGGCGGCCAGGTTCATTAGGAGCAGGAAGCCGAGCAGCACGATGATCGCCGCCGAGGTTCTCTCGGCAAACGCGCGTTCGGGGCTGTCTGCCCAGAGGTAAATTTGTACCGGCAATGCAGTTGCAGGGTCGGTAAACCCGCCCGGCACATCAACGATAAAAGCGATCATGCCGATCATCAGCAGCGGCGCCGACTCTCCGAGTGCTCGACTCATGCCAATGATCGTGCCAGTCAGCATGCCCGGCATCGCGAGCGGCAGAACATGATGGAAAACGACCTGCATCTGCGACGCACCGAGTCCAAGCGCCGCCTCGCGAATCGACGGCGGCACCGCTTTGATCGCGGCGCGCGACGCAATGATGATCACAGGCAGTGTCAGCAGGGTCAGCACCAGGCCACCCACGAGCGGCGCCGAGCGCGGCAATGCCATGTAGTTGATGAACACGGCGAGCCCAAGCAGGCCGAACACGATCGACGGCACGGCGGCCAGGTTGTTGATATTGACCTCAATGAGGTCAGACCAGCGATTACGCGGCGCGAATTCTTCGAGATAAATCGCCGCGGCAACCCCGATCGGGAACGATAGCGCCACCGTGACGAGAAGCATGTACAGGGAGCCCATCAACGCCCCTTTGATACCGGCAAGCTCGGGGTCGCGCGAATCACCGTTGGTAAACAACGCGGTATTAAAGCGCGTCTCGAGTCGACCGCCCTCCTCCAACTGTCGTATCCAGCCGACCTGCTTGTCGGACAGGGGGCGCAGGCCCTCGTCAAGCGTTGCGTCAATGTTGCCCTTGATCAGCATGTCGACGTTGGAGGCCGCCGGCATCCAGATCGACTGCGTCGTGCCGATCAAGTCCGGGTTCGCCTCAACGATGTCGCGTACCTGGTAGCCCGCTGCCGCACTGATCAGTCGATTCAGCTCGCGACGTTCGGATCGCCCGGAAACCGGGCCAACGACGTTCCGCAACGCGTTGCGGGCCAGGCCATCGAAATCCGCGTACTGCAGATCAAGCTCGCCTCCCGGCGCGATGACCTCTGCTTCAAGCTCGACGTCGAGATTAATATACGTCTGTACGAAGGCCGACGATCCGTTCGCTATCAGCGTTGCGAAAAAGACGCCAAGAAAAATCACGCCAACACCGGTGGCCAGCATTCCGACCATGCGAAAGGTAAATTCCTTACGCCGACGGCGTTGCAGCCCGGCGGCGACTTTCTCACGGGTTGTCATTGCACTACCCATGTCAGTCGTACTCCTCGCGGTACTTGCGCACAACGTGCAGGCCGATGACGTTCAGAATCAGCGTTACGACGAACAGCATCAGTCCGAGCGCAAAAGCGGCAAGCGTCTTGGCGCTATCGAATTCCTGGTCACCGACCAGCAAAGTGACGATCTGTACCGTTACGGTCGTCACCGCTTCAAACGGATTTGCAGTCAGGTTCGCGGCGAGTCCCGCCGCCATGACGACGATCATGGTTTCACCGATCGCGCGTGATACTGCCAGCAGGATGCCGCCCACAATTCCGGGCAGTGCGGCGGGCAGGATGACCTTGGTCATCGTTTCCGAACGAGTTGAACCAAGACCCAGTGCGCCGTCGCGCATGGCCGTCGGCACCGCATTAATGGCATCGTCGGACAGCGACGACACGAGCGGAATAATCATGATGCCCATGACAAGGCCGGCTGCCAGTGCGCTCTCGGACGCGACTTCAATACCGGCCGACTCACCCATACGCCGCACCCATGGCGCCACAGTCAATGCAGCGAAAAAGCCATAGACAACCGTAGGAATACCGGCGAGCACCTCAAGCAGCGGCTTCGCAGTATTACGAACCCGGGTACTTGCGTATTCCGCGAGCCAGATCGCGGTCATGAGGCCGACAGGTACGGCAACGACCATGGCGATCGCCGTAATCAACAATGTACCCGTGAACAGCGGTACGGCGCCGAAACTTCCTGACGAGCCAACCTGGTCCGCGCGAATCGCCATTTGCGGACTCCAGTTCAGACGAAACAGGAATTCAGTGATCGGCACCTTCTGGAAGAAGCGGATTGCTTCGAACAGCACCGAAAGAACGATGCCTATGGTCGTGAAGATCGCGATGCTCGACGCCGCGATCAGCAGCCAGCGCACCACTGCCTCGACGCGGTTCCGCGCACGCAGATCCGGTTCGATACGACGCCATGCAAGTGCGCCTCCGAGAACGGCGAGCCCAAGCGCCAGTATCGCCAGTAACTGCCGGCTCGATACAAGCAATTCGTTGTAACGGTCCGCCGCAGCCTGCAGGTTGTCGTCGATATCGATGCTTACTACGTCGCCCGAAGCCAGGTTCTGGATATTGTTGACGAGCAGGTTCAGTTCGCCGGCCGACAGCGCCTGGTACGACGCCGGCAGACCCTCGATGACCAGCGCGGTTACCACGCGCGGCTCCACGAGGACCCAGAACAGAACCAGTGCCAATGCCGGCAGCGCGCACCAGATCGCTACGAAGTAGCCGTAATAGCCCGGAAGCGAGTGCAGCCCTGGGCCGTGTCCCGGACCACCTACCAACGCAAGAGAACGGCCGCGTCCTGCAAAGAACGCGGCCGTCGCCATGAGGCCCAATATGAGTAAGAGCGTCGTGCCCTGCATATCAGTTGTTACTGTTCAGCCAGCATCAAAGGGTTCAGTTCGCGGACGTTAGTCGCGACTTCAGCGCGCTCCGCATCCGGCATCGGAATGAGGCCACGCTCGGAAAGGTAGCCGTCTTCACCCCACGCGCGCTCACTCGTGAACTCACGCAGGAAGCCTCGCAGACCCGGAATTACGTCAACGTGCGCTTTCTTTACGTAGAAGTACAGCGGGCGTGACACCGGGTAATCGCCATCGGCAATGGCATCGAAATCCGGAATCACACCGTCGATTTTCGAGCCTTTGACCTTTTCCATGTTCTGGTCGAGGAAGCTGTAACCGAAGATACCCAATGCATTCGGATTCGCCTGCAGTTTCTGCACGATCAGGTTATCGTTTTCTCCCGCTTCGACGAAAGCACCGTCTTCGCGGATCGTGTGACAAATGGACTTGTAGCGATTCTTGTCGCTCGACTTAAGCTCGGCAATCCACGGAACTGACTTGCAACCACCCTCCATCGCGAGTTCAACAAACGCATCACGAGTACCCGACGTCGGCGGCGGGCCAAGTACTTCGATCTTTGTTGCCGGTAAAGCGGGGTTTACGTCTGCCCAGGTCTGGTACGGGTTTGCGACCAGCTCACCGTCTGCAGCGCCCGGCACGTCCTTGGCCAGGGCCAGGAAAATGTCAGCTCGCGAAAGCTCGATAGCCGGCGCGCCAATCGCATTTGCCAGAACGATACCGTCATAACCGATCTTCACTTCAATGATCTCGGTTACGCCGTTCTTTTCACACGTCTCGACTTCCGAGGCCTTGATGGCACGTGAGGCGTTGGTTACATCAGGGTAATCGACGCCGACACCATCACAGAACAGCTTCAATCCGCCGCCCGAACCAGTGGATTCGATCTTCGGCGTCTTGAACTCGCTGCCGCGACCGAAACGCTCAGCAACGACCGTGGCAAACGGATAAACTGTCGACGATCCAACGACGTAAACGTAATCGCGTCCGGACTGCGCTGCAGCAGAACCCATGAATGCGATGCCGAGAACGGCGCTGGTAAGAATTAGTGTTACTTTGCGGGTCACGTGAGGATCTCCGATTGATAAGTTCACGGCGCAAATCGTAACGATGGAATGTTACCGATTTGTTGCAAAAATCCCGTTAAAACGCACAACTGCGTGCGCAGAGAAAAACACTCTTTTTATCTATTTTTCAAACCCTTATAGACACCAGTTAAGATCATGACGGCACACAGGGATGCTCCCGAAATAGAACTTCTTGCGACACTGGTGGAGAAGCGCTCCATTACGCCCGACGATGCCGGCTGCCAGGACCTGCTGATCGACCGTCTCGAGGCGCTGGGATTTACCTGCGAGACCCTGATTTTCGGAGACACGACGAATCTGTGGGCAAGGCGCGGCAATGCCGCCCCTGTGCTTTGTTTCGCCGGCCATACCGACGTCGTGCCGCCCGGCAATGAAGACGAATGGTCGAGCGACCCATTTGAGCCAACATTCAAGGGTGAGCTGATGTACGGCCGCGGCACTGCGGACATGAAAGCCGGGCTTGCATCAATGGTTGTCGCGCTTGAGCAGTTCCTGGCCGACAACCCGGAGCCGGAAGGCAGTCTGGCACTTCTGATAACAAGTGATGAAGAAGGCCGAGCTCGCGACGGCACACTGAAAGTTATGGAGACGCTGCAGGCGCGCGGCGAGCATATTGACTGGTGCGTACTTGGCGAACCATCAAGCGAAAAGTCTCTGGGCGACCTTGTTCGAGTCGGCCGGCGTGGTTCGCTGAGCGGCATGCTCACAGTCAAGGGCGTGCAGGGGCACGTCGCCTATCCGCAGCTTGCCGACAACCCGATCCGCCGCTTTGCACCGGTGCTTGCAGACCTGCACAGCATCGAGTGGGACCAGGGCAACAAGTACTTTCCGCCAACGAGTTTCCAGGTCGTGAATATCCAGAGCGGCATCGGTGCACCAAACGTCACCCCAGCCGAACTGAGCGCGCGCTTCAACTTCCGTTATTCGACCGTGTGGACGCATGAAACGCTAAAAGCGCGGGTACACGAGGTGTTCGATGCACATGACATCGACTACGAATTGCATTGGCACCTGTCGGGCGAACCATTCCTGACCGAACCCGGCCGGCTTATCGATGCGGTCGTGGAAGCGGTACAGGAATCAACCGGCAAGCCGCCTGAGCTTTCGACCGGTGGTGGCACCTCTGACGGCCGCTTTATCTCACCGGCCGGAACGGATGTCGTGGAACTTGGGCCCGTGAATGCGTCGATTCACAAGATCGACGAACACGTCAGCGTTTCGGACGTCGTCGAATTGACAAAAATGTACCGGCGAATCTGCGAGCTACTGCTGACGTAAGTTGTTCCAGACCGCAGCGCCGCCCAGTCCGACCATGCCGATCACAACCCAGGTCGGCATCGACAATCCCAGGAACCGCCACAGAACATCCGCACATTCGCCGGAACCCTGGAAAATCAATGAGAGCGCATCTTTCAGCGGGAAGTTGTCAACGATGTACTCAAATCCAGGACCGCATCCCGGGACTTCTTCGGGTGGCGTATTCTGCAGTTTCACGTGCCAGCCGGCGACACCTGCGCCGGCAAGCGCGACGATTCCCATCACGGCGGCGTAAACACGGCCACCTGTCTTGCCGGGATTGTGAATGGCCGCTAACAGGAAAACGATGCCCAGCGCGATAACGGCAATACGCTGCACGACGCACAGCGGGCAAGGATCCAGCAGCTTGACGTGCTGTGCGTAGAGCGCGAAGCCCATCATGGCTGCGCAGGTAAGTGCGCCTGCGAAATTCAGGAGGCGCTTGTCAGGCAATGTCATAGGGTGTCAGTCAGATACTTCGGACATGTCAGTATGACGCACATCCTTGCCCTGCACCATATAGATGACATATTCGCAAATGTTCTTGGCGTGATCGCCGATGCGCTCGAGTGAGCGCGCAGTCCAGGTAACGTTCATGACGCGTTTGATCGAACGCGGGTCTTCCATCATGTAGGTAACGCACTGACGCTGAATCGCCTCATACTCGGCGTCGACGGCCTCGTCCTCGCGCACAACTTCCATCGCCTCTTCAACATCAAGACGGGCAAAAGCATTCATCGCATCGCGCAGCATGTGAGAGACGTGATTGCCGAGCGATTTGAGCTCGCGGTAGGAGTCTGATGGACGATCCATCGCAGCGAGCTTGGACGCGAGAAAGCCGATCTTCTCGGCTTCATCACCTATACGTTCAAGGTCCGTAATCGTCTTGATAATGGCAACGATAAGGCGAAGGTCACCGGCCGCTGGCGAACGAGTCGCCAGCAACCGGCCGCATTCTTCGTCGATCTGGACTTCGAGCTTGTTGACCTTGTAATCGTCATTCGCAACTTTCAGCCCAAGTTCGCTGTCGCCGCTGACGATAGCGACGATTGCCTTCGACAGCTGTGCCTCGACCAGCCCGCCCATCGTCAGGACGTTGCTGCGAAGGTCCTCGATGTCCTTGTTAAAGCGACGTGAGATGTGATCAGACAGGTCGGAAGCTTCCATCGCGATTACCTTTGGCTGACAAACCCTTAGTTGAACTTAACTTCGAAGTCGATCTGTACGCGGTTGTAGTCTACGCCATTTCCCTGCGCACGGTCCTTCTTGTTCACGAAGAACGTACCACCGAGGAACATGTTGTTTCCGAACGCATACTTGGCTTTCAGGATGTGGCCGTCCGAGTCGGTACCGCCACCGCCAAAGTCCGAATCCGCAAACGTACCGATAACGGAGTCAGCTTCAAGGTCCTGGTAGGTCCAGGTGAAGTCCATCTCGCCCTTCTCTTTTGCCGATCCCACCTTGGCACCGAACGCGTATGCGGTGTCCTGTTCGCTGACTTCGCTGTTAGCCGTGTAGTGCGCAAAAAGTTGCAATGGCCAGTTACCGACAGCCGTATCGAACTGTGCGAATACTTCCGTGTTCTTGTACTCGAAAACATGCGCGTCGTTCAGGTCAACCGTGTTACCACGAGGCCTGCCGTCGTAGAAAGGCAGGTTGCCGATCGTATTGGTGTAGGCGAAGTAGCCAGCACCTGCGGTCAGCTTCGACTCACCTATCGGGAACTCAAAACCGCCTTGCAGCGCGTACAGGAACGAATCGTCTGCTGAACTGCGCTCTTCAACTGTGAATACACCGGCCGTACCGAAGAAATTGCCGGTCGCGAACTTGGCTGCGAAACCTTCCGGATTCATATCACTATCCCAGACCAGCGGAACCTTGCCTGCCTTGAACAGCGGGTTCTTCATCTTGCCCGCGTTCAGCGTCAGCGAGTCATTTACCTTCCAGTCGACATAAGCGAGACGCAGGCCAATATCCTTGGCCGAGAAACCGTCGTCGAACGACTGGTTCGTCGAAGTCGGGTTGTCACCGCCGGTAGCGAGCTGCAGGATAACTTTGACGTCGTCGTTTACCTTGGCATTGATGTTGAAGCGCGTGCGGAAGCGCATGCGATTGCGTTCCTCGCGAAGCTCCTCGTCAATCCCTTCGTAGCGCAGCCGGATATCACCGGAGAGCGTGATGCGATCCACCCAGGATTCATCTTCGGCCTTTGCAGGCAACGCGAAAACAGCACCAGCGACCAGCGCCGACGTAATGAGAGCAATTGATTTCATGCGGATTTTCCTTGTGAAGACGCTTAGATTTCCAGCGCGTTTCATCGAGGTTACGAAAAAGTTAGCGGCACGTTAACGGCGCTGTGTTGCTCTTATATGACAGCTTTATTGCAGTTTTATGACAGGGCAACCGGCGGCTCGACATGGACACGAGATACGGGGAAATGGCAGCGAAACTCGCTGCCCTCGCCGGGCGTGCTTTCGATGATCAGTTCTGCGTCGTGGCGCATGAGGACATGCTTGACGATCGCCAGCCCGAGGCCGACGCCGCCTTCGCCGCGGCTCCTGCCACGGTCGACCCGGAAGAAGCGTTCGGTCAGGCGCGGAATATTCTCCGGATCGATACCCTCACCCGTGTCCGACACAATGAGGTCAGCGCCATTGGGGCTCGAACGCCAGGTCAACGTAATCTGCCCGTCGGCCGGCGTATAGCGCAGCGCGTTGGACAGCAGATTGACGACAACCGACTCTATTTCCTGCGCCACACCGAGCAGCGAAGTCGATGACTCCGCGTTGATCGCTATCTCGGCCTGATTCGAACGAATATGAAAATCGTCGCGCACCGATTCGAGCATGCGTGGCACGTCAACCGCCTCCTCGCTCGCTGCATTGCCACTGCTTTCCAGCCGCGACAGTTCCAGCAATTCCTTTAGGATCTGGCTCATGCGCTGCGCCTGGCCACGCATCTGCGACACCGGTTTAGTCCAGTTCGACGGCAGTTGCTCATCTTCGGCAAGCGCGTCCAGGTAGCCATTGATTACAGTAAGCGGCGAACGCAATTCATGCGACGCGTTGGCGACGAAGTCTCGTCGCATCTTGGACAGGCGAATGCGCTCAGTCACATCGCGGAGCAACAGCAATTTCTGGTCGGCGCCGTACGGCACGATACGGCAATTCAGCCAGTCACCATCGATCACCGGAGACGGAATCTCCACCGATGAGTCATAGGTCTCAGCCGCCAGGAGTTTGGTCAATTTTGGCGCCCGCAGGATATTGTCTACGCGCTGGCCACGATCCTTCTTGCGTTTCAGTCCCGCGAGAGTTTTCGCCGCTCGATTACAGACGACGATCTCATTGTTTGCATCGAGAATGACGGCGCCGTCCGGCATCGCATTTGTGGAACGACGGATTTCCTTTAGCAACGCCCTGTATCCGGCCTTGCGACGAATACCGCGCTCACGTTCGAAGCGAAACCGCGAGAAGATCTGCTCCCAGATTCCCTCGCCATAACGAAAGTCGTCAAAGTTGTCCGTCCGCAGAGCACGTTCAAACGCGAGCAGCTGCCGGACTTGCCAGACAAGCGCCAGAACCGCGGCGATACCCAGACCAGCCAGAGGCCGGTCATAGATCCAGCCGACGGCCGCACCGGCGCCGATGAACAACAGTAGTCCGACAATGAATTTCCTGGCCGCTACGGACACTTGAGCTCAGCCCGCCTTGGTCGAGAATCGGTAACCCGCGCCCCGAACCGTCTGGATGTAATTGTCGGCATTGGTAGCAGATAAAGCCTTGCGCAGACGACGAACATGCACGTCTACGGTGCGCTCCTCAACGTAAACGTTGGCACCCCACACCCTGTCCAGCAGCTGCGTGCGGCTGTAGACACGATCAGGATGTGTCATCAGGAATTCCAACAGTCGATATTCGGTAGGCCCGAGTTTCACCTCGACACCACCAGCCGCAACCCGGTGCCCGGGAGCATCGAGTTCCAGAACGCCGGCCGTGACGACTGCCTCGGCATGTCCCGACGAGCGACGCAACACGGCCTGGATTCGAGCCACTAACTCGCGTGGTGAGAACGGCTTCGTAATGTAGTCGTCGGCGCCACCGTCCAGTCCCGATACCTTGTCCCGCTCTTCGGCGCGGGCCGTCAGCATGATGATCGCAAGATCGTCGTATTGCTCTTCGCGTTTCAACATCCTGGTCAGTTCAAGTCCGCTCATGTCCGGGAGCATCCAGTCGATCAGGGCCAGATCCGGGCGCTCGTCAGCCAGCAGGCCTCGCGCCGTCCTGCAATCCGGCGCCTCAAGTGTTTCATAGCCAGCACGGGACAGGTGAAACGCAATCATCTCCCGGATGGGCAGCTCGTCTTCGACGATCAGAATCTTGTTCGTGCTCATGCCGCAATATCGCCAGTTTGGAAAATGCGGGGCATTTCAACAGCCGTATATTACAGGACTGTTACGATTGCCGGGGCCGCGGTTTTTCGGCAACTTTTTGCCGCAGGTAAGCCGGGCTCACGATCTCGGGCGGAATCGCCGCATCGATCGATGCGAGTTTCAGCAGATACCGGGCATCCGGGTACAGGTGCCCCGAATGCCCTGCCAGCAGGTGATTGTTGGCGACCATCAGATCCGGGTAGCGCTCCCACCCTGCGCCGGCCGCAAGACGCGTTGCTCTCGAAGATGCATCGAGACCCGCTATTTCCGCCTGCTCCTGCAGGAACTCTTCACCAATAGCCGCCGGCCGGCCATTGTCATCACGCCCAAATCGTCCCAGGTAGACCTCGTTCATATGGGCATCCTGGGTGACTACGACTTCCTGGGCATCGGTTTCCGCCAACACCTGGGCCGCGACTGCCGCCAGGGAGGAGACGGGGACGATATTGATCCCGGCGCCATGCGCGAGTCCCTGTGCAACAGACGCGGCAATGCGCATCCCGATAAACGAACCGGGACCATTGCCAAGAACAATCGCGTCCAGCGAGGTCAGATCGCAACTCGCCTTCTCGAGCAACTCGCGCACCATCGGCATCAGCAGGCGCGTATGTTCACGCTCCTGCTCTTCGTGCGTCGCATGTACCTGCCCGTCCAGTTCGACGGCAATTGAGCATGCAAGCGAGGATGTATCGAGTGCCAGCAATTTCATACAAGGACGCCCTGTCGTTCGTTGACCGCGAGAAAACGCTCTACTTCATCGACCGATTCTGTCGCCGGCATCGGTTGAAGGCAATCGAGAAACGTCTGGCCATAGCGCTTACCGCGTACGCGCGGGTCACACAGGACGACGACGCCGCGATCAGACGCGTCACGTAGCAGGCGACCTGCGCCCTGCTTCAGGGCCAGAGCCGCCAGCGGCAGCTGGTGCTCCATGAAGCCGTTGCCACCATTGCGGCGCAGGAACTCCAGACGCGCCATCATGAGCGGGTCGGCCGGAGACGCAAACGGCAATTTGTCGATGGCAACGACGGATAACGCCGGCCCTCGCACATCAACGCCCTCCCAGAAGCTGCCGGTTCCAAGTAATACGGCGTCGCCGGCCTTGCGAAAGCGCCGCAGAAGGTCGTCGCGCGGTGCATCGCCCTGGATGAGCAGTTTGCGACCGCCGAGTACGCTCTTGCGATTCTTGAACCAGTCACGTGCGTTGTTGAGCGCGCGATGGCTGGTAAAGAGACAGAACATACCACCACTTGTCATTTTCAACAGCGGAGTCAGGGCCTCCAGCATCGTATCGGTGTGCGCGGGGTCAGATGGCTGAGGCATACCCGGCGGCAGGTATACGAGCCCATTCTTCTCAAGCGCGAATGGACTTGGAAAAGTCAGGCCGGTCACACCGCCGAGACCCATGCGTGAGGAAAAGTGCGAAAAATCCTCGCCGATTGCGAGTGTCGCCGACGTAAACACCCAGGACTGGAAGCCGTTGTCGATCAGCGCATTCAGTTTGCCCGATACATCGAGAGGCGTCAGGTGCATTCGCAGGCTGCGCGAATGCACCTCGAGCCAGCGCAAGCCATCCCACGCGTCGTCGGCGGCCAGCACCGACAGCCGTTCAGCGAAGCCGACGAGCTGGTCGTGCAGTTTCTCAATTTCCAGTGATGCATCGTCAAGCTGGGCCAGCGCGGCGCCCGCGTCGTGAATCGCATGCGACAGCATATCGAATGAGTCCCTGAGATCCGGGAGGAACTCCGAAAAATCATGCCTGCCCTCCTTGCGCGGCGCATCGGCTCGAAGATTTCGAACTGCAGTCTCCAGCTGGTCAATGCGTCGATTGAGTTCAGGCTGACCGAACGGCAACGTGACAGCTCGTGCTTCCTCAACGACACGCTCCACTTCACGAGTACCGAGCGACACGCCGAAGAACTGTACAGCAAGATCTGGCACCTGGTGCGCCTCGTCGAGGATCACGGCCTCGGCACCGGGCAGGAACTCGACGAAACCCTCTTCCTTCATCGCGAGATCGGCCAGCAGCAGGTGATGGTTTACAACAACGAGATCGGCCTCCTGCGCCGCTCGCCGCGCCTTGACCACGTGGCACTTCGCGTACTCCGGACACTTTTGCCCTAGGCAGTTATCGGCAGTCGAGGTCACAAGCGGCCAGATTGGCGAATCTTCCGGAACTTCGATGAGTTCGGCCTTGTCGCCGCTCATCGTACGGTGGCTCCAGGCCTGCACCTCATTCAGGTCTGCGACCAGCGAGCGAGCCGGCTCAGTTACCTGCTCCATTCGGTGCAGGCACAGGTAGTTCGCGCGGCCTTTGAGCAGCGCCGTCGACACCGGACGCCCTACCACACCGCTGACGAGCGGCAGATCCCTGTGGTAGAGCTGGTCCTGCAGAGCCTTGGTACCGGTACTGATGATGGTCTTTTTGCCCGATAACAAAGCCGGGATCAGGTAGGCGAAAGTCTTCCCTGTGCCAGTCCCGGCCTCAACGATGAGCTTGTCGGCGCCTTCGATGGCCTCGGCAACCGCTTCGGCCATCCAGCCCTGCCCGGCACGTGGCTGGAAGCCCGGCAAGTGCTCCTTGAGCGGGCTCTTGTCGGCGAAAAATTCGGTCAGGCTGGTCACGGCCCGAAGAGTACACGCAACGGCCTGCGATGTATCCAGTGAATCTTTTCGAATCACGACAGAATGAAAACGTTTTTGCCCGGAATTGAATGGCATCTAACGTAAAAAGAGTACTGTTTTTGGAAACTGCATCCGTATAATTCGCAGCCTGTTTCGACCGTAACCATTCGTTTCGAACGGCAAATTCACCACACGAGAGACCCGCAGCAATGACCACAACGCTCGATACCCTCAAGGACTGGGTAGAACAGGTAGCATCCCGAACTCAGCCGGACGCCATCCACTGGTGCGATGGTTCGGAAGCCGAGTACCAGGCGATGATCGAGAAAATGGTGGCAGACGGCACGATGTCACCGCTGAACCAGGAAGCGTTCCCGAACTGCTACCTGCATCTTTCAGACCCGAGTGACGTGGCACGCGTTGAACACCTGACTTTTGTCTGCACCGAAGACGAAGAAGATGCCGGTCCAAACAATCACTGGATGGAGCCTGCAGCGGCGCACGAGAAAATCGACGCACTGTTCGATGGCTGCATGCAGGGCCGCACGATGTACGTCATTCCCTACTGCATGGGACCGATTGAGTCGCCCTACTCGCGCTGCGGCGTCGAGATTACGGACAGTCCGTACGTCGTTGCCAACATGAAGCTCATGACCCGCATGGGAGCAAAGGCGCTCGCACGTATCGAACGGGAAGGAAACTTCGTCAAGGGCCTGCATTCGACCGGCGATCTCGATCCTGAGCGTCGCTACATCATGCACTTCCCGGACGAACTGACGATCAAGAGCATTGGTTCCGGCTACGGTGGCAACGCGCTGCTGGGCAAGAAGTGCCACGCGCTGCGGATCGCGAGTTTCCAGGCGCGCCAGGAAGGCTGGCTTGCCGAGCACATGCTGATCGTCGGCCTCGAAAGCCCGAAAGGCGAAACTCACTATGTGGCCTGCGCGTTCCCGTCTGCTTGCGGCAAGACCAACCTCGCGATGCTGATTCCGCCGGAATCACTGCCGGGCTGGAAGGTCTGGACGCTCGGTGACGACATCGCCTGGCTGCATCTTGATGACGAGGGCTACCTGCGTGCGATCAACCCCGAATCCGGCTATTTCGGCGTTGTTCCGGGCACCAATGAAAAAACCAACAAGAACGCGTACGACATGATCCAGCGTGACGCGATCTTCACGAACGTTGCGACTACAGCGGACAACCAGCCGTGGTGGGAAGGCAAGAAAGACGGCGAGCCGGTACGCGACTGGCAGGGCCGTGATTTCGACCCGTCAAATGGCAAGGCCGCGCACCCGAATTCACGCTTTACCGTTTCGGCAACCAACAACCCGAGCTACTCGTCGCTGGCAGAAGCACCGGCCGGTGTTCCGATTTCAGCAATCGTGTTCGGTGGTCGCCGCAAGGAGCTGGCGCCGCTCGTCTACGAAGCCAAAGACTGGGCGCACGGCGTCCTGGTCGGCGCCGGCACGGCATCGGAAACCACATCGGCAAATATCGGCGAGGTTGGCGTTGTGCGCCGCGACCCGATGGCGATGAAGCCGTTCTGCGGCTACAACTTTGCAGACTACTGGGCGCACTGGCTGTCGTTCGCGGAGCGTACCGACAAGCTGCCGAAGGTCTTCCACGTCAACTGGTTCCGCCAGAACGCGGAGGGCGACTTCCTGTGGCCGGGCTTCGGCGAGAACCTGCGTGTTCTGGAGTGGATTATCGAGCGCTGTGAAGATCGTCTTGGCGCGGTCGAGACGCCGATCGGCTTCCTGCCAAATGTCAGCGACCTGAACACTGCAGATCTCGATATCAGCGCAGAAAACCTTGAAGCACTGACGACAATCGACGTCGAACAGTGGCGTGCTGAGATGGACGCCGTCGGAGAGTACCTCGACTCTTACGGGGAACGCCTGCCGGCAGCGCTGAAGGCGGAACAGCTTCGAATAACTGCGGAACTATCGTAAGCCGGCCAGAATCCCCGGAGCAGAATTACCTCGAGTAAATGGGACACCCAACAGGGTGTCCCCGATTCTATTTGGCTTTAGTCGAGCGTCTTGTAGTAGATCGCCAGCGCTGAGCCGGGCTCTTCGGCTCGGCCAAGGCCGATCGTGCCCTCTTCGTTGAGTTCGGTCGTATCACGGCGCACGAAGGTCTCCCGCCCCTGCACGTCCTGCAGGAAGGTTCCGTTGGTGCTCTGGTCCACGAGAACGAATTTGCCGCGGCGCATCTCGATCTTGGCGTGTATTCGCGAGATCAGGTTGCCCTTGACGACGAGATCGTTGTCTTCGGCGCGGCCGATATTGATGCTCTTGCGCTTGTCGGAGACCTCTACGGTCGAATCACGGAAATTCAGCAGCAGCTTGGACGCTTTTGATGGGCGATTTTCCCACTCGAGCGTGGGCAGCATGCTGGTCGCTTCCTCGGGCTGCCAGACCAGTTCGTAAAGCGCGACCTCGTCCAGCCGGCCTCTTACCGTGGCTACATCGATCTGCCGGGTCTGGTTTCGGAGCTCGGGGCTCATCTGCTCGACCGTAAACCCAGAAATCACGATCTGCTTGGACTTCGCCTGGGATGTCATGCGATTTGCGGTGTGCACGGCAGCGCCGAAGATATCGTTTTGCTCCTGCACCACGGGGCCGAAATGACAGCCGATCCTGATTGAAACCGGGACGCCGTCCTCTTTCTTGCCTTCGGCCGTGATGCGGGTCTGCATCATGACCGCGGCACCCATCGCCTCGTCCACAGTCTGGAAGGTAGACATAACCTCGTCGCCGATGGTTTTGATGACCGTGCCGTTAAACTGGTAGGTCGCGTCCTTCATGATGTCGAGGCACGCGGCTACGGTTTCCGACGCCTTGGTATCACCGAACTTGTCATATAGCTGCGTGCTGCCGACGACGTCGGCGAACACAATCGCAACTTCCAAGTCCTTTGCCATAACACGATTCACAGGTTAGTCGCCCAAGCGCCTAATAATACTACTATTTATCGTTCTATTTCTCGGCGACGATATACGCAATCCACGCAAGATCGGCTTCACCTCTATCCTCGGCCGTAAACTCGCCGTTGCCGTCGCCGTCCTCGTCCTCACCTTCCCAGTACACGGTCGCCTTGCGGAATCCCGCTTCGACCAGCAACTCGCGAATCTCAGGTGCCGACCAGAGGCGCCACTCATAGGTGAACGCCTTTTTCATCTTCGAACCATCCTTGAAGTGAAAATGGATATGGCAGCGAATGAAATTGGTCACGGGGTGGAATTTCGCCTGGTGCCAGACATAGGTAAAGCCGTGCTTCTTGTGCTTGGTCTTTTCCTTCTGCTCTTCCTGCGCCTCCGGGCCGCCGAACATGTCGCAGAAAAACACGCCGTCGTCCTTGAGCGAATCATAAGCACGTTTGAAATAGGCGCGCAGTGAGTCACGCGTATCGAAGATAAAGTAACTGAAGTTAAACGCCGCAAGCAGATCCACCTTCGGGGTATCGACAGTCATGACGTCGGACTCGATCAGGCTAACACGCGCTCGGTCTTCCGCGTCCAGCTTGCCAACGCGATTCTCACGCCCCCAGTCGAGGACGCCGGGGTCGATATCCACGCCAATCGCCTGAAATTCGCTCCCCTGCCGTACCCACTGGCAGGATGCCGCCGCCGTGCCGCAGAAATCCTCGCGAAACAGGTGTGCGGTGCGACCTGTCAGTGACTTGAACGTGCTCTGCAGGAACTCAATCTCGTTCTCGACATTCTGCACCGAAAGCTCATACAGCTCGTGCTTGTCGGCCTGCTCGGCCATTGTCAGTTTCTTATTGGCTGATTTCGCGCTCATCGCTTGCCTGTCGTCATCCTGTTGCGGGGCCGTGCATTGTAGCCGCCTACGCCGCATCCGGCATAGCGTTAAGTGCATTGACCAGCACTTCTGTTCCTGCCTCCTTTCGATACGCGTGCTCGCTGATGTAGCGGCGCCATGCACGCGCACCGGGCTGCCCGGCGAACAGGCCGAGCATGTGCCGCGTCACCCGGGACAGCGGCTCGCCGTTTTGCAACACACGATCGATGTACGGCAGCATCTGATCCACAATCTCGTCTCGCGAAGGCGCGGACCAGTCCGGTCGAAAACGCTGCTCAAGCTCGGCCAGGAAGTACGGCTGGTGGTACGCCTGCCGGCCAATCATTGCGCCATCGACATACTGCAGGACATCGGCAACGATACCTGCATCCGTGATTCCGCCGTTAATGACGATTTCGAGGTCCGGATAGTCACGTTTCAGCTGGTACACCCGCTCGTAGTTCAGCGGCGGAATGCTGCGATTCTCCTTGGGGCTGAGGCCTGCGAGGATCGCAATGCGCGCGTGGATTACGAACTTGCTGCAACCCGCAGCAACCAGCTCATCGACAAACCGCCGCAGAAAGTCGTAACTGTCCTGGTCGTCGATACCAATGCGACTTTTGATTGTGACCGGGATGTCGGTCTCCGCTGTCATCGCCCGGAAACACCCGGCGACCAACCCGGGATCTGCCATCAGGCAGGCACCGAACTGGCCACTCTGCACTCGGTCGCTCGGGCAACCGACGTTGATATTGATCTCGTCATACCCGTAGCTCTCGGCCTTTGCCGTGGCGCTCGCCATCCATTCCGGATTGCTGCCGCCAAGCTGCAGCGCAATCGGGTGCTCGCTTTCGTGAAACGCGAGAAATCGATCGGCATCACCGTGGTGAATAGCAGCGGCTGTCACCATCTCGGTGTAAAGTAACGCGCTGGGGCTGAGCAGCCGCATGAAGTAGCGGCAGTGACGGTCCGTCCAGTCCATCATCGGAGCGACGGCAATTGGCGAGCTTATTTGCACATCCCGTCTATCAGCCATGTTCTACTTTCAAATCCACTTCTTGCTGCGAAAGTAAGCAAGTAAAGCCGCAGCAGCAACGCTCATCACAACGACAGATATCGCAAATCCCCATGGGCTGTCCAAGCCAGGTAGCCCGCCAACGTTCATGCCAAGAAGTCCTGTGACGAAGGTCAACGGCAGGAAAATCGCGGCCACGACCGACAGCACGTACATGCGGGTGTTTTGCTGCTGAGCTACCTGGCTCAACAGCTCTTCCTGCAGCACTACGGCCCGCTCGCGGGCGAGATCCAGGTCCTCAAGATAGCGCGTAATACGGTCCGACTCTTGTCTGAGTGCGTGCGCGCTCATTTCATCGAGCCAGGCGACAGGCTGTCGATTCAGGCGGTCGAGCGCATCTCGCTGCGGTGCAAGGAATCGTCGCACCGTCGCAATCTGTCGGCGCAGCACGGACAACCGGGTCCGGAATGTCGCGTCCGCATTGTGATGCACATCGTCTTCTGCAGAGTCGAGTCGTTCTTCAATCGAATTGACGAAGTCACCGATTCTGTCTGCCAGCCTCTCGACCACCATCGTTAGCAACTGTGCAGGCCCTGACGGACCTTTGCCATTGTCCAGCGCTTGCGCTATATCCAGCACGGACAACAGTCGCCGCCGACGCGAACTGATCACCCTGTGATCGTCGACCCACAGGCGCACCGAAACCATATCTTCAGGATCATCTCCCGGGTTAGTGTTCAGGCCGCGCAGTACAACTACGAACCCGTTGTCGAAAGTCACAGATCGCGGCCGCGTTTCCTCTGCAAGAAGAATCTCAATGGCGCCGGACGGCAGAGCACTCCTGTTTGTCAGCCAGTCACAGGCACCGCGATCTGCCACATCGATATGAACCCATGCATTGCCGTCCGCTGCGGTCCAGTCCAGCACATCGTCAACGCTCATAGGAATACCCGCACCGGACGGATCCAGCCGGTAACTAAACAGAAAATTTGGCGCTTGGTCCTGCATAGGCGTTCTCCCGACCCGCGTGCTCGGCTACTTTTGTTTATGGGGGTGTTCGCAATTTAGCGGGCCCCAGCAGACCTGAGCTATCTCGGATTCTCGTCGACCAACCGGACATCGATAGGCGACAGACTGTCAATATGCACGTCTCGCTGCGGGAACGCGATTGTGATGTCGGCATCGGCGAACAGCTTGTCGATACGAAATCGGATGTCACTGCGAATCTCCCTCAGCTGGCGTTCTCCACCGACATCACACCAGAAATACGCGTCG
The DNA here is from genome assembly GCA_965224725.1 of Woeseiaceae bacterium. Lineage (GTDB taxonomy): Bacteria > Pseudomonadota > Gammaproteobacteria > Steroidobacterales > Woeseiaceae > UBA1847. The sequence continues at coordinate 600,361 of CBDCZZ010000002.1, read as the reverse complement.
AATATGAGCGCATTGTCACCGAAATCATCAAAGACCACGACGGGCACCGGTTCGTGCTTGACTTCAACCTGCGCCAGAACCGCCTCTTCGATCAACGAACGAACGCGTTCGACCGGCGAACCATAGGCAACACCAACTCTCACAACGCTGCGTATCTGCTCATCGACGAGGGTCCAGTTGACGACGGTCTGTTCCAACAGCCGACTGTTTGGTACCAGCAAGTGCACGCCATCCGTACGACGAATCCGCGTTGATCGGGTACCGATCAGTTCGACAGTACCCATTGCGCTGTCTATCTCGACGAAATCACCGATTCTGATGGGCCGTTCAGCCATCAGGATCCAGCCACTGATGAAGTTGTTGATGATGTTCTGTGCGCCGAAACCTACGCCAATTGCAATCGCACCCGTTGCGAACGCAAAAGCTGTCAGCGGCACGCCAAGCAGGCTCAATGCCGTGAGGATTACGCCGACGAGCAAGGTGAAAAAAGTGATGCGTTTAATCGTATGTGCGACGTCGACACTAAGTCGTGTGGCGGCGAGACGAACTCCGAGCAGGTAGCCGACAAAACGGCTGAGCAGATAGCCGCCCGCCAACAGCATGGCAACCGAGACAACTTTGCCAATTGTAATAGCCTGATCACCTGGCGTCGTGATCAGCACAAACTCCCAGAATGCTTTCAGTTCTGACACTTTATACCTGCCCCGCCTCCACGGCCTTTGTCAAACCGAACGAAATATTGAGCGAATAATTGCGACAAGTACAGCGCCTTCTGACCGCCAATCGGAAATTATGGTATTGCGAGGCAGGCATTCGGCTATCCTTAACCATCGACCATTACAGAGCTTTGTTACATGGATGTTCCCGATCCTGACACACTTGTGATTCTTGGGTGGCGAGAGTGGGTAGGCCTGCCCGATCTCGGCATACGTCAATTGAAGGCAAAGGTCGATACCGGCGCCCGAACCTCGGCGCTGCACGCGTTCGAGGTACGTCCGTTCATCGAAGATGGACGCGAACGTGTCGAGTTCTCGATTCACCCAATCCAAAAAGACCTGGAGACGGTAATAACCTGCATGGCTGATGTTATCGACAGACGTACCGTCACGGATTCGGGCGGTCACAGGGAGGAGCGCTACGTGATACAAACAACGCTGTCACTTGGCTCCGATTCCTGGCCAATCGAAATGACGCTGACCGCCCGTGACAATATGCGATTTCGAATGCTGCTCGGACGCACGGCAATCAAGAACCGCGCGGTCGTAGATGCCGGTCGTTCTTACGTCGTTGGCAAAAAGAAACGCAGCCCGGGCGCCGGACGATGACGAAGCACCAGGACGCGATTGATATCGCCGGAACGACAGTCGAAGCGGGCCAACGAGCCACGATCAATCTGCCGGTTGCCGACCTCTACACGACCGCATCGCTGACCATGCCCGTGCAGGTGATTCGCGGACGCAAGCCTGGTCCATCCCTGTTCGTGTCGGCGGCGATACACGGCGATGAGCTGAATGGCGTCGAGATTATACGTCGCCTGCTTGCGCTCAAGTCGATTCGCTCAATTCGCGGCACGTTGTTCGCGGTACCGATCGTCAATGTCCATGGCTTCCTCGATCAATCAAGGTATCTGCCGGACAGACGCGACCTGAACCGATCGTTTCCAGGCAGTCCAAAGGGGTCGATCGCCGCCCGCCTCGCCCATCTATTCATAACCGAGATCGTCGAACGGGCAGACTACGGGATCGACCTGCATACTGGCGCAATTCACCGCAGCAACTTGCCGCAAATCCGCGCCAACCTCGATGACCCGGACACGCTTGCCTTGGCCAGGGCCTTCGGAGCGCCTGTGATTGTCAACTCCGTTGTTCGTGATGGATCTCTGCGCGAATTTACTGCGGATCGTGGCAAGCCTGTATTGGTCTATGAATCAGGAGAGGCGTTGAGATTCGACGAAACCGGAATACGAACCGGGTTGCGCGGCATCCTCGACGTTATGCGGCACATTGGAATGCTTTCGTCTGGAAACCGACCAAAGGCGTCGCCGGTCGTAGCGCATTCAACGCGATGGGTCCGGGCAAGCGCAAGCGGCATTGTAGTCGGCAAGGCAAAGCTCGGCGACAGTGTTGCCAAAGGCCAGCGTATCGCGCAGATTAGCGATCCGCTGGGCGACGAACAGGTTGAGATTATCGCACCGTGCGATGGTATCGTGATCGGCCGCAGCAACCTGCCGCTCGCCCACGAGGGCGATGCGCTTTTCAACCTTGGTACATTCGAAGACATTCCGGCAGCGACCGACGTCATCGACAAACTTCACCCGCAAGAGCAGCAAGTATGAAAATCGGAATCTTGTCGACCAACAAAAACCTGTACTCGACCCAGCGCCTGGTAGAGGCTGGCGTTGAACGCGGCCACGAGATGCCCGTGATCAACCACAAGCGCTGCTACATGAATATCACGAGTCACAACCCGAGCATTCACATTCGCGGTGAGTCCATAGAAGGTGTGGACGCAATTATCCCGCGTATAGGTGCGTCCATTTCGTTTTATGGCACCGCGGTTGTCCGACAGTTCGAGATGATGGGGGTTTACTCGGTCAATGAGTCCGTAGCGATCACCCGCTCTCGCGACAAGCTGCGGGCGCTGCAACTGCTGTCAAGGCGTGGGATCGGATTGCCAGTGACCGGATTCGCAAATTCGCCGGATGATACCGAAGATTTGTTACAGATCGCGGGCGGCGCGCCGGTCGTGATCAAGTTGCTCGAAGGAACTCAGGGCGTTGGCGTCGTACTGGCTGAAACGAAAAAAGCGGCATCCAGCGTTATCGAAGCTTTTCGCGGGCTCAAGGCCAACTTTATGGTGCAGGAATTCATCGGGGAAGCTGGCGGCTCGGACATCCGCTGCCTGGTGATTGGCGACAAAGTTGTTGCTGCGATGAAACGCACCGGCAAGGAGGGCGAGTTTCGTTCCAACCTGCATCGCGGCGGTACCGCGAAACTGATCAAAATCACTCCGGAGGAACGGTCAACGGCGGTGCGTTCGGCCAAAGTCATGGGCCTGAATTTCGCAGGTGTCGACCTGTTGCGCTCCAATCACGGACCGGTTGTCATGGAAGTAAACTCCAGCCCCGGTCTCGAGGGAATAGAAGCAGCAACCGGCAAGGACGTTGCCGGCATGGTCATCGAGTTCATCGAAAAAAACGCGAAGAAAGGCAAAACGCGCACTCGCGGCAAAGGTTAACCCAGGAACGGTAGCGTCAGGCTCGCGAGGCTTAGCAGCAGGAAGAACCCGCACATATCCGTAACCGTGGTCAACAGTGGCCCGGATGCAACCGCCGGATCCAATTTCATGCGACGCAAGATCAGTGGCACGGTGCCACCGATCGAGACTGCGACGACGGTATTCGCCGCAAGTGCGCCGGCTACCACGAGCCCGAGAAAAAGATTGCCTTTCCACGCCCAGGCGGCGAGTCCAAGCAGCACGCCCAGTACGACACCGTTGATAAGGCCGACGCCTGCCTCTTTGCGCCAGACGCGCAACACATCGTCCGGAGTCGCCGCCCCGAGCGTCAGTTCGCGCATACTCACTGCCACCGCCTGATTTCCCGAACAGCCGCTCATGTCCGACACGATAGGCAGAAAGACGGCAAGGGCGATGACAGCCGTCAATGTGTCTTCGTACGCGGCAATCACGCTGGCGGCGATGATATTCAGAACAATGTTGATGCTGAGCCAAGCCAATCGACGACGCGAGCGGAGCGCGATGGGCATACTGCGCAACTCGTCACCGCCGATGATACCCGCAGCTTTCAGGTTGTCGGCCTCGGCACGTTCGGTCAGGGCCTCGAGAACAGCACGACGGCGAACTATCCCGTGCATCATCCCGCGGTCGTCGACCACCGGAACTGCGGCAATATCGTGTGCGTCGAAGAACTCCTCGAGATCATCCAGACTCGTTTCCGGAGTTACAGCCAGCGCGTCCGTCGCAATATCACCAATACGTTGGTCTGCATCGGCGAATACCAGATCTCGAAGTCGAATCACGCCCTTCAGTTTTTTCTTTTTGAAGACGACGTAAATGTAGTGAACGGTGAGAAATTCGTAGTCGACGGCATCCGCCGTGAGATCCCTGACAACGTCGCGAACGCTCATCGCCATCGGGTAGGAAGCGTACTCGGTCATCATAAGGCCGCCCGCCTGATCAGCAGGATAGCTGATCAGCTCGCGAACCTCGCTGGCCTCCTCGTCGTCGAGCTCAGCGATAATTGCTTCCGCGTTATCCGTATCGAGTGCCGCAAGAACATCGACACGGTGGTCACTCGCCATTTCCTCGACGATCGGCGCGGCCTCAACCGCTGGCATATCTTCAATCAGGTCTGCAACGTGCGAATCCGGCAAGTCTTCGACCAATGACGCGGCCCTCTCCGGATCGAGCCTGGAGAGCAATACGCGTTGGTTGCCAGGACTTAGCGAAAATACTGCGTGCAAGATGTCGGCGGGTTGCATCGAGTCGAGATAGGCCGCGATTTCCTGCGCGGACTCCGCGGATTCGAGCATTGCGTTAATTCGGGCCCAGGGCTTGTCTTTCAGCTTCTTCATAGTCATGCCTCATTGGGCGCCAGGCTCGCTGCTCGTATCCCGGAAACCCGGTGGTCAGCTAGTCATCAACGCCCGTCAATCTGACTTTGCGTAGCAGAGCGGCGAGCCGAGCAATTTCGGCCTCACTTAGCCCCTGCATGCTGTGGTTGGCTGCGGATAGTCGCTTCCGAATGGCGCGATCGATCAGCTTTTCGCCGCCTTTCGTTAACGCAACGATAACGGCCCGCCGATCTCCCGGGTCGGACTCCCTGCGCACAAGGCCGCGTTTCACCAGCCGGTCGACACGATTGGTCATCGCACCACTGCTCAGCCCGGTTTCCCCCGCAAGCGTTGTTGCCGGCAGTGCGAAGGGTTCGCCCTGACGACGCAGTGCCGACATCACGTCGTATTCGAAGAGTTCCAGGTCCAGCGGTGCCAGCGCTTCCGCGGCTTGACGCTGAAAGTGTCGGGAGAGCGACAGCACCCTAATAACAACGCCCAGGCTCTCGGTTTCGAGCTCGGGCCGCTCGTCAGACCATTGGTCCAGAATATTGTCTACGGCGTCTGGTTTCATACACTTGGAAAATGATTGTATTTTGATATAAAACTACTTGACATCAAATCAAATAGGAAGATACTTCGACTAAATGCAGCTTGTCCAACAAAGGTACAGGACCATGCTCAGCTCCACTAGCGAACCAAAACGATTTATTTTGCCCGACCGCATACGCGCCACAGCCAGCGCGTCCAGCAACATCGCCGCGCGACTCGCACTGATTGACCGCATTGCGGATTTGCCCGGAATCGAGACCGTCGAACGAAACGACGAGTCAATACCTCGCAGAGTCGACGTCTACCTCCGTAGTGATCGTGGAGACCAGGTTTTGAAACGTCGGCCAGGTACATACTTTCTCGGCATCGATTCGCAGGGAATCACATTGCACGGCCTAAGCCAATGGGAGCGGCACCAGGTGATCGCGCATGGCTGGGGCACGCTGGTCGATGATCAGGTTTGCGTCTACTCACCCCGAAATGAAGACGAGATTGATGTGACCTGGAAGATCATTCGGCGAGCCTTCGACCGACTCTACAATCCGGTGACATTGCGCAGTTTGTCACCGGTTATGTCCACCTGGCATTTGCCCAGGTTTTCACGAACCAACCTTCAGTAGGGAGGACACCAACATGCGCCTGCAAGACCGCTATCTCGACGATCTCGATGACTTCGAGGACTACGACGACGCTGGCAGTTTTAGTTTTGAACGTTCAGCGGCCTTTAACCGGCTGCTCGACGAGCACCGGCGTGATAAGGGCAAGAACCAACATCGAAACTTCGACCAAGCCCGCCGCTTCAAACGCGAAGAATGGTATTGGGACGATGACGACGACTTCGATGGTTATCTCGACGACATTGGGAGTCGATATACGGAAGGCCGCCAGGGCTACTAATCGACCTTGAAGTACTTTCAATCTCGCAGCGCTCTACGACCAACCATCTCATGACGCCGCAATCAGCCGAGGGCCCCGCAGGGGCCCTCACTTTTGCTTGTCGAGTTTCATCATTTTCAGTCCGGAGAAGCAGCCGCTTCCAGTGTCGCGCGATTGATCGCTGCCGTGTAGACAGCATCAGAGCCTGCGGCACGCGTCGCCTTCTTGATCATGCCTTCCAGGTTCGGCCGCTTCTCATGCGCTTCGCCGGTGCCAATGCCGCCGCCAAACTCGAATATGCGATCGATGCCCTCGGCGTAGGCCGTAACAAGGTTGTCGTTCCACATCACCGGAGCCTTGAGCTGCTGGTACAGGCGCTCCTTGATCAGGTCGACGTCGTCGTCATGGAAGCCACCCGTGTAATTCGACAGCACACGTATTGACGGCGCCGTCATTTCGGCATCCGCGAGCGCTACACGAAACAGGTCGGCCGCTTTGTCCATATAAAAGGTATGGAACGCACCTTCCGTCTTCAGGCGAATCGCCTTCTTGCGCGGGAACGCCTCAGCGGTGTGCGCCTCAAGTGCCTCCAGGTCAGCGGAAGAACCGCCAACCACGGTCTGGGTCGGCTGGTTGCACGCAGACACGGCACAATTGAACTGCTCTGCCAGTGGCTTGATGGTATCGACATCCATCATGAAGGCCGTCATTTCGCCTTCACCATGTTCGCCCATCAGCTCGCCGCGGGTTTTCACCAGCGACAGCGCCGTTTCGAAGCTCAGTGCTCCGGCCGCCACCAGTGCCGAGTACTCGCCAAGACTGTGCCCGGCCGCCATCGTCGGCTGAACGCTGCCGCCCGTCATGTCGCGGAAAACTTCCAGGCAGGCAATGTGGTGCGTGAGCAGCGCCGGCTGCGTATTGCGCGTCAGGTTCAGCTCGTCACCCGGGTTATTGAATGACATGTGCTTGATGTCGTAACCGAGCACAGCGCTGGCCTGATTGTAGATTGCATCTGCGACCGGGAACGCTTCGCAGATATCGCGACCCATTCCTTCGTACTGGGAACCCTGCCCCGGGAAAACGAACAAGACGTTCATGAAAGCTCCTCAATGACTTCCGGAGGCGCCTGCACGAGTTCGATCAATACGCCCTCGCCGCCGACCGGAGATTCTTCATTACCTTTCGGGTGCACAAAGCAGACGTCGTAGCCCGCTGCACCCTTGCGAATTCCGCCGGGCGTGAACCGCACGCCCGCGCTACCCAGCCACTCGACCGCTGCTTCAAGGTCGTCGACCCACAGCCCGATATGGTTGAGCGCCGGCGAGTGTACACAGGGTGCCTTGTCCGGGTCGATGGGTTCCATGAGATCGACTTCTACCTTGTGAGCACCCTTGCCGATCGAGGTGATGATCTCGTCGACGTTTTCTGCCTCGCTTCGGTAGCGTCCGTCGACATTAAAACCAAGAATATCGACCCACAATCGCTGCAGGCGAGACTTGTCGGTTCCGCCGACGGCAATCTGCTGAACGCCGAGAATACTGAACGGCCTGTCACTCATTTCGACTTTTGCTCCAGGTAGATATTCACAAGCTCGCGCGCGGCGACTGCAGCAGGCGTCTGCCCCGCCGCGACCGCCGTCTCGATGGCGGCAATTCGGTCCGCAACCTGAGGTGATGCGGCAAGATCGGCCAACAGACTGTCCTGCACTTCCGACCAGAGCCATGACTTCGCCTGGGATGCGCGGCGTAGCGCCAGCTCTCCGCTCTCGGTTAGCGCATCCTGGTGTCGCTGAACGAGCTCCCAGGCCTCGGCTATGCCGTGACCGTCACGAGCCGAACAGGTATGTACTTCCGCCTGCCAGCTGGCGCTGCGCGGCCGCAACAGATGCAGTGCGTGGCGATATTCGGCCGCCGACTGGCCGGCCAGCTTTTCAGTATCGTCATCCGCCTTGTTGATCAGCAGCAGATCGGCAAGCTCCATGATGCCGCGCTTGATGCCCTGGAGCTGGTCGCCACCGCCCGGCAGCAGCAGCAACAGGAACATGTCGGTCATGTCAGCGACGCGGGTCTCCGACTGGCCGACACCTACCGTCTCGACAATTACTACGTCAAAGCCAGCAGCCTCACAGAGCAACAAAGTTTCGCGACTGCGGCGCGTGACACCACCGAGCGTGTTGCCCGATGGTGAAGGACGAATAAAGGCCTCCGACCGGCGCGCAAGCTTTTCCATGCGCGTCTTGTCGCCGAGAATTGAACCGCCACTGATCGCTGATGACGGATCGATCGACAACACGGCGACGCGATGGCCTTTTTCAATGACGTGGTTACCCAGCGCCTCGATAAAGGTCGACTTGCCGACACCCGGAGACCCCGATATTCCAACTCGAATGCTGTTGCCGGTATGCGGCATCAACGTTTCGAGTAACGCACCGGCCTGTTCGCGATGATCCTGCCGGGTCGATTCGATCAGGGTGATCGCGCGGGCAAGCGCGCGCCGATCACCGTCCAGAACGGCCTGCGCCAGTTCCGATGCCGCGACCATACGGGTTACTCGAGCTCCATGATGACCTGGTCAACCTCAAGACTCGCACCCGGCTCAAAATGGATCTTCGCTATCGTGCCGTTACGTTCGGCACGCAGAGTGTTCTCCATTTTCATCGCCTCAAGAACTGCCAGCTCTTCGCCTGCCTTGACCTCATCACCTTCGGCAACGGCGACAGACAGCAGCAGGCCCGGCATCGGCGCAAGAACCTGCTTCGAAGTATCAGGCGGCTCTCGCTCGGGAATGTACTGCATCAGCTCAGCATCACGCGGTTTGAGCACGCGCACGCCGCGACTCACACCGTCGAACGAAACATTGTAAACCTGTCCATGACGACCGAGTTGCACGGCTACGGTCTCGCCATTGATGGTTCCGCTGAACAAGTGTCGTCCAACCTGCCACTCCGAGCGAACCTCGAGCAGACTCCCCTCCCAGCTCACATCGTGGCCACCTTCAACCGGTACCACCGACACGGGATGCTGCTCCCCGTCGATGACGATCACCCACTCGGCGGGCACCACGCGCCCGTGTCCGGGCAGCTGCCCTTCGATCGTCGCCGCCCGATCGTGATAGCGACGGGCAACCGAGGCGATTACCCCGATCATGGTCTGCAGGCTGCGAATCGGCGCCTCGGACGATGCGTACCCGTCGGGAAAGTCCTCGCCAATGGTATTGGTGCTCATATCACCGGACACAAAGCCGTCGTGAACCATGAGCGCCGACAGGAACGGCATGTTGCTCGTTACCCCTCGAATGACGAACCGGTCCAGCGCGCGACGCATACGCGCTATGGCCTCATCGCGCGTCGCGCCATAGGTGATCAGCTTGGCGATCATCGGGTCGTAGAACATCGACACTTCGCCACCCTCGAACACACCCGTATCGACACGTACGCCGTCTTCCTCTTCGGGCGGTCGGTAATAGACCAGCCGTCCCGTCGACGGCAGGAAGTTGCGAGCCGGGTCCTCGGCATAAACGCGTGACTCTATGGACCAGCCGTCGATTGACACATCTTTCTGCCGCAGCGGCAGCTTCTCGCCGGCCGCAACCCGAATCATGAGCTCGACCAGGTCAACGCCGGTCGTCAACTCGGTCACCGGGTGTTCGACCTGCAGCCTTGTGTTCATCTCAAGGAAGTAGAAGTTCTTCTTGTTGTCGACGATGAACTCAACCGTACCTGCCGATTCGTAATCCACGGCTTTCGCAAGTGCAACGGCCTGCTCGCCCATCTTCTTTCGCGTCGAGCGATCCAGGAACGGCGACGGCGCTTCCTCGATGACCTTCTGGTGACGGCGCTGCAACGAACATTCGCGCTCGTTGAGATACACGACATTGCCGTGACTGTCGGCAATGATCTGAATTTCGATATGACGCGGCTGCTCGATAAATTTCTCGATAAAGATGCGATCGTCACCAAAACTCGATCGAGCTTCGTTGGCCGCGCGTTCGAAGCCATCCCGGCATTCCTCGTCATTGCGCGCGATACGCATGCCCTTGCCGCCACCACCGGCGCTGGCCTTGAGCATGACCGGGTAGCCGATGTCTTTCGAAATCTTTACGGCATGGTCCGCATCTTCAACGACGTCCGTATAACCGGGAATCGTATTGACCTTTGCTTCGCCAGCCAGCTTCTTCGACGTTATCTTGTCACCCATCGCCTCGATAGCACGGGTCTTCGGGCCGATGAAAGCAATGCCCTTCTTCGCGAGCGCGTCGCAGAATGCCGAGTTCTCGGACAGGAAACCGTAGCCCGGGTGGACCGCCTCAGCGCCGGTCTCCTTGCACGCTCGCACAATACGGTCAGCGACGAGGTAACTCTCGGCCGACGGCGCGGCACCGATGCGCACAGCCTCGTCGGCCATCTGCACGTGCAGAGCATCGCGATCGGCGTCCGAGTAAACGGCAACGGTCGCGATGCCCATCTGTCGGGCTGTCTTGATAACGCGGCAGGCAATCTCGCCACGATTCGCAATCAGTATCTTCTTGAACACGTTGTCCCCGTTACAGCGGAATATTGTCGTGCTTGCGCCAAGGATTCTCGAGCTCCTTGTCCCGCAGCATTTCGAGAGAGCGGCAGATTCGCTTGCGCGTCTCATGCGGCGTAATTACATCGTCGATAAAACCACGGCTCGCGGCGATAAACGGATTGGCAAACTTCTGCCGGTACTCCTCGGTGCGCCGTTCGATCTGCTCCGCGTCGCCGATGTCCTTGCGGAAGATGATCTCAACCGCGCCTTTCGGGCCCATTACCGCGATCTCGGCGCTCGGCCAGGCAAAATTCACATCACCACGCAGGTGCTTCGATGCCATCACGTCGTAAGCGCCGCCATATGCCTTGCGAGTAATCACGGTGACCTTCGGCACTGTCGCCTCGGCGTAGGCAAACAACAGCTTGGCACCGTGCTTGATGATGCCGCCATATTCCTGCGAGATGCCCGGCATGAAGCCCGGCACGTCCACAAATGTGATGATCGGAATGTGGAATGCATCGCAGAAGCGCACGAAGCGCGCCGCCTTGATCGACGACTTGATATCGAGACAGCCGGCCTGGACCATAGGCTGGTTTGCCACGATGCCGACCGTGTGCCCGTCCATGCGCGCGAAACCGATCACGATATTCTTGGCATGATCCGGCTGCAGTTCCCAGAACTCGTGGTCGTCGACCGTTTTGTAAATGACTTCCTTGATGTCGTATGGCTTGTTCGGATTGTCGGGAACAAGCGTATCGAGAGACATCTCGGCACGATCCGGCGTATCCGGGGTCGGCCGGAACGGTGGCTTCTCGCGATTCGACAACGGCAGATAGTTGAAAAAGCGCCGCACCATTGCGAGCGTTTCAACATCGTTGTCCCACGCCGCATCGCAAACGCCCGAAATCGTGGAGTGCGTCGTCGCACCGCCAAGCTCTTCGGCCGTGACGTTTTCATGCGTGACGGTTTTGACAACATCGGGACCGGTCACAAACATGTACGACGTGTCGCGCACCATAAAGATGAAGTCAGTAATGGCCGGTGAGTACACCGCACCACCGGCGCAGGGTCCCATGACGACCGATATCTGCGGAATCACGCCCGAAGCCAGTACGTTCTGCTGGAAGACATCGGCATAACCGCCGAGCGAAACGACACCTTCCTGAATACGGGCACCGCCCGAATCGTTCAGGCCGATAACCGGCGCGCCGACCTTCATCGCCTGCTTGAGAATCTTGATGATCTTTTCTGCATGCACTTCGGAAAGCGAGCCACCGAAGACCGTGAAATCCTGGCTGTAGACAAACACCATGCGGCCGTTGATCGTGCCGTAACCGGTCACGACGCTGTCGCCCGTGATCTTGTTGTCTTCCATTCCGAAGTCGGTACAGCGATGTTCGACGAACGCGTCCCACTCTTCAAAGCTGCCTTCGTCGAGCAACAATTCGATGCGTTCGCGCGCGGTCAGTTTGCCGCGTGCATGTTGCGCATCGATGCGCTTCTGCCCGCCGCCCAGCGCTGCCTGGCGACGCTTGTCTTCGAGTTCTTCGACTATGTCTTTCATGCCGCTCCCTGTTGTTCTATTTTGCCGAGCACTTCCTCGGCAGCGGTCAGGATATTTGTACCCGGGCCGAATATCGCGGCGACCCCGGCATTGAGTAGTTCGTCGTAGTCCTGCGGCGGAATGACGCCACCGCAAATCACGAGTATGTCGTCAGCGCCTTCCTTGCGCAGGCCTTCAATCACCTGCGGCACGAGTGTCTTGTGGCCGGCGGCCTGCGATGAGATTCCAATTACGTGCACGTCATTTTCAATCGCCTCACGCACCGCCTCTTCCGGCGTCTGGAACAGCGGACCGATATCGACGTCAAATCCGAAATCGGCAAATGCCGTGGCAATTACCTTGGCGCCGCGATCATGACCATCCTGGCCCAGCTTGCACACGAGCATCCTCGGCCTGCGACCTTCTGCGTCCGCGAACGCGCTGACGCGCTCCAGAATATCCATGAAATCCTCGTCCCCTTCGTAGGCACCACCGTAGACCCCGGCAATCGATCGTGTTTCGGCACGATAACGGCCCCAGGCTTTCTCCAGCGCGTCAGAAATCTCGCCAACCGTCGCACGCGCACGCGCGGCCTCGATGGCAAGCGCGAGCAGATTCTGCGAAGTATCGTCGGCACTCTCGGTCAGCCTGTTCAGTGCAGCCTCGCAAGCACCGGCATCGCGTTCGGCACGAACGCGCTCGAGACGCGCGACCTGCGACTCGCGAACCGCTGTGTTGTCAATATCGCGAATATCGACGTCGGCTTCTTCGCTGGCGCGGTACCGATTGACGCCGACAATGACATCCTCGCCGCGATCGATGCGCGCCTGCCTGAGTGCGGCCGCCTCTTCGATACGCAGCTTCGGCATCCCCGACTCGACGGCACGCGTCATGCCACCCATCTCCTCGACTTCGTCGATCAGCTTGCGCGCTTCGTCCACGAGACTCGCGGTCAGGCTCTCGACGTAATACGAGCCTGCCAGCGGATCGACAACATCAGTGATGCCGGTTTCTTCCTGCAATACGAGTTGCGTGTTCCGTGCCAGGCCCGCCGAGAAGTCGGTGGGTAATGCCAGCGCCTCATCGAAAGAGTTGGTGTGCAGAGACTGCGTACCGCCCAGCGCGGCCGCCATCGCCTGCGTCGTCACACGCATGATGTTGTTATGCGGACTGTCGGCGGTCAGGCTGACACCGGAAGTCTGGCAATGCGTTCGCAGCATCAGCGAGCGCTCGTTCTTCGGCGCAAACTTTTCGGCCATCAGGGTGGACCAGAGGTAACGTGCCGCACGCAGCTTCGCGACCTCCATGAAGAAATTCATGCCGATCGCGAAAAAGAACGACAGCCGCGGCGCGAACTTGTCGACGTCGAGTCCGCTCGCAATCGCGGTACGCACATATTCGATGCCGTCCGCAATTGTGTAGGCCAGCTCCTGCGCACAGGTCGCGCCCGCCTCCTGCATGTGATAACCCGAAATCGAAATCGAGTTGTAGCGTGGCATCTGTTCCGCCGTGTACGCGATGATGTCCGAAACGATTCGCATCGACGGCGCCGGCGGGTAGATGTAGGTGTTGCGAACCATGAACTCCTTGAGGATATCGTTCTGCAGGGTTCCCGCGAGTTCAGCGTGATCGACGCCCTGCTCTTCGGCCGCAACGATGTACATCGCCATAACAGGCAACGCCGCGCCATTCATTGTCATCGAGACTGACATCTTGTCGAGCGGAATACCGTCGAACAGGATCTTCATATCCTCGACGCTGTCGATAGCTACACCGGCCTTGCCAACATCTCCAACGACGCGTTCGTGATCCGAGTCATAGCCGCGGTGCGTGGCAAGATCGAACGCAACCGACAAACCGGTCTGGCCGGCTTCGAGGTTGCGGCGATAGAACGCGTTTGATTCTTCGGCGGTCGAAAACCCGGCGTACTGCCGAACCGTCCACGGCCTACCTGCATACATGGTTGCCTTGGGGCCGCGCACGAATGGCGCCATACCTGGCAGCGAGCCGACGTGATCGAGCCCGTCGATATCGTCCGCGGTATACAGCGGCTTGACCGGAAAGCCCTCGGGCATCTCCTTGGTCAGGTCATCGAGCGGCTTGCCGCGGCACTCTTTTTCGGCAAGCGCCTGCCAGTCGGCAAGCGTTCTCTTGGGGAAATCTGTCATTAACGGATCCGGGCTCGCTTGATCTTATTATTTATCAAGCACTTAAGATAAACCATCGGGACGCAGACCGCACCTGCGAAGGCATCGCAAAATGATACCCGAGCACGGGCCCGGTTACGCGCTTGTTACCGTTATTTTTGGGAACTGGACCAGTTGTGGAAATACTGTTTCGCTGGTACCGGTCGCGAACCAAATACCGACCGGCCTGTCCACACAATCATGTCCAGACCTGCCCTGACACTCGTGCTCCTCCTCGCCGGACCAGTATTGGCCGATGAGGCCGTCCTCAACGGCACGTTGCTGGATATCAGGATGCCGGGCGGACTCGACGAAGTTCGCAGCACCCAACTCGAAACCTGGGTTCGTGACAGCGCGGAGTCTGCAATGCTGGTTTACGGACGCCTGCCAATGAGGAAGGTTACCGTTATTCTGCGAGCAGCCAGCGCCTGGGGCAGCGACGAAGCCGTAACGTTCGGGCAAACGACGCGACGCGGCGGCGGACAGATTGAGCTCTTTATCAATCCCGACCGCCCTATCGAGGAGTTTTATACGGACTGGACGGCCACTCACGAATTCTCGCACCTGCTGTTGCCGCTGCTTGAACGCAAACACCGCTGGATCTCGGAGGGCTTCGCCTCCTACTACCAGAACCTGCTGATGGCCCGCGCCGGGCGCTATACAGAGGCGTACGCCTGGCAGCGACTGCGCGAAGGACTCGAGCGTGGCAGAAACTCGCGGCCCGAACTGTCTCCAAACCAGGCCGCTTCCGCCCGAGCGCGTATGAAGTACTACTGGAGCGGTGCTGCGATCGCGCTGCTCGCCGATGTCGAGCTGCGGGAAAAGTCGGGCAATACCCAGTCGCTCGACAGCGTACTGGAGAAACTCGCGGAGTGTTGCCTGCCGGCTCGCTACCGCTGGACCGGCCCCGAGCTGTTCAAACGCCTCGATTCATTGCTGGATGAGCCGGTTTTCATGCCGCTCTATGACAGGTATGCCGACGCTCCCGGATTCCCGAATGTCAGTTATACTTTGTCTAATCTCGGCGTCGCAGGTGAGCTGAACGAGCACGCGCCTCTGGCCAACGTACGACGCTCGATGACCCGAAAAGCAACATTCTGATGCCAAACACCGCAAGCGGTGGTGCATACACGTCAATCGCCCTGGCGGCTATTGAGACGGCTCTCAGGACAACTTATAAAGACGCTGACGGCCAAACCGGGTTGTCACCGAACAACGAGGAGCAAGAAAATGAGTATCAAGAAGTCTGGCATGGCAAAGATTGCCACCGTCGGCGTCGCATTGTTCGCATTGGCTGGTTGTGCAAGCACACCGAACACATTTGCCAACGCAGATCCGACTGTCGACTTCACGCAGTACCAGTCGTTTGGCTTCGTGCCGCAGCTCGACACGGACAGCAAGGACTACCAGTCCCTCGAGACCAATTTCCTCAAGGTCGCCGTTGCGCAGGAATTCGATCGCCGCGGCATGACGCACGATCATGACAACCCGCAACTGCTCGTCAACTTCATTATCCATACCCAGGAAAAGCTGCGGTCCCGCGCTGTTCCGACCGCGACTGTCGGCGTTGGCTACGGCTGGTACGACCCGTGGTATGACACCTGGGGCGGCTACGGCGGTTACCGAACCGAAATCAGCCAGATCACCGAAGGTACGCTGAGCATCGACGTTGTGGATGCCGCAAGCAAGAAGCTCATCTGGGAAGGCCAGATCAAGGGCCGCGTGACCGACAAAGCGATCAAGAATCTTGAAGCCACGATCGACGAAGCCGTGAAAGCGATCATGGAAGGCTACCCGATCGCGCCGGCAGGCGCGTAACGAAGCACGGCAGAGCAGTAATACCGAAGGCGGGCCGCGTGCCCGCCTTTTTTATGCAGCAGGTACTACGACGACGCCATCGCGATCTGCATAAATCATGTCGCCAGGCGCAATCTCGATGCCCGCGAAATTTACGACGACTCCGCCTTCTCCCTCTCCACGCTTCTCGCTGCGTTTCGGGCATGACGCGATCGCGTGGACGCCAATATCGCACTCGCCGACTTCATGCTGGTCACGTATGCAGCCATGAATAATCACGCCAGCCCAACCATTCTCTGCAGCGGCTACCGCGAGATTCCCGCCAAGCAACGCACAGCGCGTTGAACCGCCACCGTCGACCACCAGGACAGCCCCATCACCTGGCGATGTCACCGCCTGCTTTACGAACGAGTTATCTTCGAAAACGCGCAGGGTTCGCGCCGGCCCCGAGAAGCGCTCGACGCCGCCGAAACCCTGAAATATTGGCTCGGCAACGCGTACATTTTCCTCATTCGCGTCGCAGATATCTGCCGTGTACTCACTCATCTACAGCTCCCCATAACTATTTAAGTATTGACTTATTTAAGTACCTACTTACAATAAGCCGCATGGATACATTTACCGCACTGGCCGACCCTACGCGCCGCCACATTGTCGAGATGCTTGCGAGTGGTGAGCAGTCTTCCGGACAGCTCGCCGATCGCTTCGAAATGAGCCGCCCGGCCGTATCTCAACACCTCAAGGTGCTGAAGGATGCGCACATTGTCACATCGCGCCCGGACGCACAACGGCGCGTCTATCGCCTCAATGAGGAAGCACTGGATGAGATCGAAGCGTGGGTACGAACGGTCAGAAAATTCTGGACAACGAGCCTCGACCGGCTGGCCGAGGTCCTTGCCGAAGAAGAAGGAGAATCACCATGACCGCCTATGTCGAACGAATCGACGCCAAAACCGTACGTTTCGAACGCCTGCTGCCCGGTCCGATCGAACGCGTCTGGGCCTATATCACCGAGGGTGAAAAACGTCGTCGCTGGCTGGCCGGTGGTGAATTCGATCTGACGCCCGGCGGACCGATCGAGCTGATTTTCGAGAACGCATCGCTCTCCCCGCTTCCCGACGATCCGCCGCCGCAAAAATACTGCGGTCTGCCTGAGAAGATGCATTTTACCGGCGCCATCACTCGCTGCGAACCTCCGCATCTTCTTGCGCACACCTGGATCGATGACGAGCACACCTCGGAAGTTGAATACCAGCTCACAGCTGAAGGAGACCAGGTTCGGCTGATCCTGACCCACAAGCTTCTGAAGGATGATGAGGCCGTCCTCGGCGTCATGGGCGGGTGGCACGCGCATTTCGACATTCTCGAAGACGTTCTCGAAGACCGGACGCCGCGCCCGTTCTGGAAAACGCACACTGCACTGGAAGCCGAGTACGAAAAACGCCTAAACTAGCGAACTTTTCGGGACCTGCGGGTTCAAATCGCGCATGACACGAGCACGAATCATTCGACGACACAGTACCGGTGCAGCACTTGCTGCGCTGCTGCTGCTTATCGTCGGACAGATCGGTGTCTCGGCGCACGAGGCAACGCACGCGTTCGATTCGGTCGAACACTGCGAAGCCTGCCTGCAGATCGATCGCGATGACGACGTTGTTGTCGATGACCCCGTTGCCGCATCGTTTATCGGCGCTGGCGTAGCTCCCGAGATATTCGCAACGGGCCGAACGCCCGCTCGCATTCCCGACCGCCAGAATGCAAGAGCACCTCCTGCCCTGGGTTGATCCAGAACTGGCCTTACAGGCCGCCCAATCAACTCATTCAGGCAGGAATATCATGTACTACTCTATTCGGGGCGGCACGATTGCCGTCCTCTTTGCCAGTTTGCCGCTTGCCGCGGCCGAGACCGACGACGAGCACCACGTGCTCGACGAAATTGTTGTCAGCGCAACACCGCTGGAGCGCACCGTTGAGCAGCTTGCGCAGCCCGTCAGCATACTTGGTGGCGACCAACTTGCTCGGCAGCAGGAAGCCAGCATCGGTGAAACACTGGCGAATCAACCAGGCGTTACGGCAACCTACTTCGGCCCGGTCGCCTCACGGCCGGTTATCCGTGGCCAGTATGGCGAGCGTGTTCGCGTACTGAGCAATTCGCTGGATTCGCTCGATGCCTCAGCTTTGTCAGAAGACCATGCGGTCAGCATCGACAGCATTCTCGCCGACCGCGTTGAGGTCATTCGCGGCCCGGCGACTTTGCTGTATGGCAGCGGCGCTGCCGGCGGTCTCGTCAACGTTGTCGATTCGCGTGTGCACGATGCACCGCTCGGCGTGCCGTTCAGCGGGGCGGTCTCGCTGGGAACGGCAAGTGCGACCGGCAAGACCTCCGGAGCCATCAAATTCGATGTCGGCAACGACTGGGTCAGCGGACACTTTGACTGGTTTCGCCGCGACACCGGCGACGTTCGCATTCCCGGCTCAGCAGAATCCGAAATTCTTCACGAGGCCGAAGGCCACGATGAAGACGAAGATGAACTCGCGGAAGAGGAAGCGTTCGGCCGCATAGAAAACACAGCGAGTGAAACAGAAGGTGGTGCCGCTGCCGTCTCGTTCACAGGTGACCACGGCTTCATTGGCATGACCGTCAGTCGTTATGAATCGGGCTACGGAGTTCCCGGCGAACATCATCATGAGGAAGAGGGCGAGGAAGAAGAGGAAGAACACGAAGACGGCGTCCGTATCGGGCTGGAACAGACACGCTACGACCTTACAGGTGAGCTCCTGCATGACGGCTTATTCGAGAAGATGAAGTTGCGTGTCGCCGTCAACGACTACGGCCACACCGAATTTGAAGGTGACGAAATCGGTACCGTGTTTGACACCAGGGGAACGGACATCCGTCTCGAACTGAAACACCGCAGCACTGATCTGCTCGACGGTGCCTTCGGCGTGCAGTACAAGCACATCGACTTTGCGGCGATCGGCGACGAGGCATTCGTGCCATCGTCGGATACGATTCAGGCAAGCATTTTCGGCTTCGAGGAGTTTTCTGTTTCCGACCGGTGGACCCTGCAGGCCAGCGCACGCTATGAGCATCAGGGCATTCGTACTGAGGTCGCACCCGACTACAATGGCTCGGCCGTTGGCGCCTCGCTGGGTGCCTTGTTCTCACCCGCTGATCACCTGACGTTCTCGGCAAACCTCGCGATTACCGAGCGTCACCCGAACTCGACGGAACTGTACGCCGATGGTCCGCATCTTGCTGTACAGCGCTACGAGATAGGCTCGGTGACCCGCGGTGACGGCGAACTCAAGACGGAGAAATCGACCAACCTGGACCTGACGCTGCGCGGCAGCTACAGCCGCGTAGAGTTCGGCGTGACAGGCTTCGTGAATTCAATCGACGACTACATTCTGCTGATGCCCACCAACCAGGTTATCGACGAGCTGCAGGTATTCGAGTTTCATCAGACCGATGCGGATCTGACCGGCTTCGAAGCAGAACTGCTGACCGACCTGGTCGAAACTGACAACGGGCACCTGCACGCGCGCTTCTTCTCGGACTACGTACGGGGCGAAGCGAAAGACGGCGGCAACCTGCCCCGTATCCCGCCGCTCAGATTTGGTGCCGGCTTGCATTACACGACTGACCGTATTGACGCGAGCATCGAAGCAACGCGTTACGACGAGCAGACGAAGACAGCCGACAACGAGCTGCCGACCGATGGTTACACGATGCTGGATGCGAGCGTGAGCTATCGCTTCGAAGCGCAGGACGTACTGGTTTACCTGCGAGGCACAAACCTCAGCGATGAGGAAGCACGTCGTCACTCATCGCCGCTGAAGGATATTGCGCCCTTGCCAGGCCGTTCCATTCATGTCGGCCTACGCTGGAATTTCTAAACTGTCTGTCTAGCGATCGCGACGCCAGACCTGGACTTCGGCACCGGTTGCATCTTCGACGATGATGTCGCCAACCTTGCAGGGTGCCGTGCCTTTGGTTTCGTCGCAATTCTTGAGGTTGGCGAGTCGCTCTGTATGCGACTCGCTGACCGCAACGCGGCGCAGGTCGGCATTCTCCGGATCGCGCCAGTCGTCACCGCTGGCTTTCTGAATCGCCTCGGCACTCTTGAAGGTACCGGCCTCGCGCGCTGACGCGGTGCATTTCGAACGACCGTGATCGACGATTACGTTGTCGAGGTCGTCCTTCATAGCAATCATTTGCTCGAGTGCGTATTCGCAGTCGCGGCGCGTCAGGAATTCCAGTTCAAACTGCTGCTGCTGGCAGACCGATTTGCCGGCCGGTGCGACGCACTCCGACAGCGTTAGAACGAATACCTGGATCCATGCTGTGTCCATCGCCTGCTCCTCGAACCGTATTATGTTTAGTTGTTATCAGCCCAGAACATCGGCCCTCCACGCGATACCGGAAAGCCATACCCGTAAATATAGACTACATCGATGTCAGATGAACGTTGCGCGATACCTTCATCGAGAATCTTCCTGCCTTCTTCGACCAGCGCACCGATCAGGCGTTCGACAATTTCCTCGTCGCTGATGTCACGGCGCTCGATACCGAACTCCTCTGCGGCAGCGGTAATAACTTCTTCGACCGCGGGATCGGCTATGGGGACACGACCGTCGTAGCTGTAAAAGCCTGCACCGGACTTCTGACCGAGCCGACCCATTTCGACCAGCACATCGGGGACGCGATAGGTCATCGGATCGCCTTTCATGTCGTCCGATAAGGCCTGGCGAGCCTTGTACCCGACGTCGAGACCGGCCAGGTCAAATACCCGCAGCGGACCCATCGCCATACCCCAGGTCTCCATCGCGTTGTCGATCTGCTGTGGTGTCGCTCCTTCCAGCAACAGCAGTTGCGAGGTCTTGCTGTACGGACGCAACATCCGATTGCCGATAAAGCCGTAGCAAACGCCTGAAACGACCGGAACCTTGCGAATTCGTTTGGCGAGCGCCATCACAGTCGCGAGTACGTCGTCAGCCGTCTTCTCGCCGCGCACGACCTCGAGCAGCTTCATGATGTTTGCCGGGCTGAAGAAATGCATGCCAATTACATCCTCGGGACGATCGGTCGCTGCCGCGATTGCATCGACATCCTGGTAGGAGGTATTGGTCGCGAGAATGGCCCCCTGCTTACACACACCGTCGAGTTGCGCAAAAATCTGCTTCTTCAGGTCCGGATCTTCGAACACGGCCTCGATGACAAGATCGACATCGGCCAACGCCGCATAGTCCGTGGCGCCGTTAATGTTGGCACGTGCAGCAGCGGCTTTGTCTTCACTCAACTTGCCGCGCTTGACGCTGCCGGCGTAGTTCTTGTCGACAATGCCAAGCCCGCGATCGAGTGCCTCATCGCTTATCTCCACCAGGGTGACGGGGAGCCCTGCATTGGCGAAGCTCATCGCAATACCGCCACCCATCGTGCCGCCGCCAATGATGCCTACGCTCGAGATATCACGTTTCGGCGTATCTTTGGGTACGTCATCGATTTTTGCAGCCTGTCTCTCGGCGAAGAAGACATGCCGCATCGCCGCAGACTGCGGACTGTCCATGCATTCCATGAATAATGCACGCTCTCTTGCAAGTCCTTCGTCGAACGGCAGTGTTGCGGCTGCTTCGACGCAGTCGACGATCTTGAACGGCGCGACCTGGCCACGGGCACGCTTTGCGATGCCGGCCCTGTAGTTATCGAATACGGCTGCGTCATGCCCGGGCACGGGCTGTTCACTGCTCTTTCGAATCGGTGCATTGTCGGCCACCAGCTCCCTGGCATACGCGAGCGCCGCATCATTAAGGTCACCGTCGACAATACGATCAACCAGGTTGGCGGCGGCCGCCTGTGCGGCGCCGATCGGTTTGCCGCTCGTCATCAGGTCGAGAGCCGCTTCGACACCCGCGAGCCTTGGTGTGCGCTGGGTACCTCCGGCACCAGGCAGAAGACCCAGGTGTACTTCCGGTAGACCAATTTTCGCGGACGGCACGGCACATCGGTAGTGTGCGGCCAGCGCGGTTTCGAAGCCGCCGCCGAGCGATGTTCCGTGCAGCGCCGCAACGACCAGCTTGTTCGATGCCTCGATTGTATTCAGCAGTTCAGGCAGCCACGGGTCCTTTAGCGGTTTGCCAAACTCGGTGATATCGGCGCCGGCGATAAATGTCCGGCCGGCGCAGATAATGACGACGGCCTCGGAGGCATCGCCCTGAGCCTCGGTAATCGCATCGAGCAGGCCCTGGCGAACCGGCTGCGAGAGCGCATTGACGGGCGGGTTGTCGACGGTGATGACGCCGATCGTGTCTTTGAGCACGTAGCTCACGGGTCCGGACATGTTGTTACCTTTTTTCGCCTTGGCGTGGGGTATAATGCCGGGATGTACCGGCAACTCATTGAACAGGCAGAGCGCAGTCTGCGGTCGCTGCCCACTCAGGACGATATCGCAGGCGAGCTGAAACGCAAGCTTGCCGACCTGATGGCGCGTGGCGAAGCCAATGCGGACGCGGCATGCCGCGCGTTGCGCCTGAGTCGCCGTACGCTGCAGCGCCGCCTCAAGGCCGAAAAGACCAGCTTCCAGAAAGTGCTCGAAGAGGTGCGCCGCGAACTGGCGCTCAATTACCTGTCAGATGAGCGGCTCAAGTCTTTCGATATCGCCATGCTGCTCGGTTACTCGAACATCAGCACCTTCACGACCGCATTCAAGTCCTGGTACAACATGCCGCCGGCGCAGTACCGGCAGCGCTTCCTGGGTACCTAGTAGGCGATCCCCTCTTCGATCGTCTCCCATTTGCTGTCCTTAACCTGGTACAGGTTCAGGGAGTCGCCGCCCGTGTGCTTCTCAGCTGAAAACGAGACCGGTGGCCCGCCGAAGGCATCGCGATAGTCCCCAATCGTTTCGAGCGCGGCAACCAGCCCGTCAGCCGTAAGTTCGGCGCCGGCCTTTTCCAGTGCCTTGATCAGCAAGTCAGCTTTGACGTAGCCCGTAACCGCCTGCGCTGCAGGCGGTTCACCGTACGCTTCGACGTAACGGTTGTACCACTGGCCAGCCCAGGTATCGGCGGCTACCTCATCCGCAAAGTTCGGAATGCGAAGGGACGCTACTGCGTACATTCCCGTCATTGCCCCATCACCTGCGGCGGCAACGTCCGGGATATAGGCGGCCAGCGTCGAAACGACGTTGCCATCCCAGCCGGCGCTGCGCAGCTCCGTGTACAACAGGATCGCGTCCTTGATCAGCGGTGCAACCACAAGCAGTTCACATCCCGAGGCGTTGATACTGGCTGCGGTACCAACGAAGTCTGTTTCGGTCGTCTTGTGACTGCCTTCGTATACCGACTCGAGGCCCAGCGTTTCGACCGCCTGGTGGTAGCCGATACGATTCTCTTCGCCGTAGTCATTGGCCAGTGCCTGCATGCAGACCTTCTGTGCGCCGTGGCGCTCAACCATCGAATTGACCGCCGCTCGTGCGTGATCACGATAGGACACGTAATAACCGAATTTCATCGGATGCAGCGGCTCGGTCATTGAAACTGCGGCCGACAGCGGAAACAGGTTTGGCACCCCAGCCTCGAACTGGCGTTCCATGACCGCATTGTTTTGCGGCGTACCGAGCCCGGCCAGCATGACGAAGATATCGTCTACGTTAAGCAGCTTGTTGACTGCCTTGATCGCCGGCGGCATCTGGTACTGGGTATCTTCAAGATACAGCTTGAGGTTACGACCATGTACACCACCTGCAGCATTGACCTCATCGAAGCGCATGCGAATGCCGTTCGACATCGGCACGCCCCAGATCGCGAGCGGACCGGACAGGTCGGTGTGCATGCCCACGCGAATCTCGTCGGCGCTTACACCTCTGACTGCCGAAGATTCACCCTCGCCACCACCGCATGCGGCGAGCAGGAGCATTGCCAGTAAAGCAGCAACTCGTTTCATAGCTTGTAACTCCGTCAAAATGCGATTTCGGTAGCGACCGTGACCCATTTGCCACCGTCCACACGATACAGGTTAACGACGTCGACCGCCGTGTGATCGTCGGGCCCCAAAGTAAACGGTGGCCCACCGAATGGATCTTCACCATGCGTGATTGCTTCGAGCCCGACCAGGAATGACTCCAGTGTGAGTTCGCGGCCGGCATTCTCGAGCCCACGCACGACGAGGTCGGCAACGTTATAGCCATTAACGGCCTGCCCGACCGGCGCCACGCCGTAGGTCTCTTCGTAGCGCGCAATCCAGTCGCGCACCCACTCGCTGTTCTGCGACGGATCAGACAGGTCCGGAAGCTTGCCCGGCGATACGGACATGAATCCCTGCATGGACTCACTTGCACCGGCGATCAGCTCGTCGGTATAGCTGACCATGTTACCGACCACCAGGCCGTCCCATCCTGTATCGCGCAACGCGCTGTACAACAGGCGCGCGTCCTTGACGAGCGGCCCGAGCACCAGCAGGTCGCAACCGGCATTCTTGATAGCTGTTGCGGTGCCTGTGAAATCCGTCTCCGACAACTTGTGCGTCCCCGTGTACGGAGCCGCCAGCTCGTAGTGTTCAACACTCATGTCAAAACCTATGCCGACTTCTTCGCCATAATCTGTCGCTATGACCTGCAGGCACGCACTGGAAACACCTTCGTTTTCCACCATGTACCGTACTGCCGCACGCGCCTGGTCCCGATAAGTCTGGAAGATAGCGAACTTCATCGGATGCAGCGGTTCTGCCATCGAACGCGCAGCAGTCGCCGGAAACAGGCTCGGTACTCCGGCCGCGAACATCTGCTCAAACACAGCATTGTTCTGGGGTGTGCCCATTGCCGAGACCATGGCAAAGATACCGTCCACGTTGATCAGCTTGTTGGTCGCCTTGACCGCGACCGGAACCTGATACTGGCTGTCTTCGACTTCGAGCAGTATCTGTCGGCCATGAACACCGCCCGCTGCGTTGGCTTCGTCGAAGCGCATGCGCACACCGTTCGCCATCGGCACGCCCCAGGATGCAAGCACGCTCGACAGGTCAGTGTGCATGCCAAACCTGACACTCGTGTCCGTAACACCGCGCGGCCCGTCGGCCACCTCTCCGCCGCCGCACGCCGCCAGCGATACCGCCAATAACAGGAGAATCCTTTTCATGACGTTACCCAGCCCCGTACATACTGTTGATCAGGTCAGCGTACTTGTCGCTGACGAAGCTGCGCTTGAGCTTCATTGTTGGCGTCAGCTCTTCATCCTCAGCCGTCAGCAACACATCTATAAGCCGGAACTTTTTGATCGACTCAACCGATGACAGACCCTTGTTTACACGTCGAACCTCTCCGTCGATAAGTTCAACGACCTCCTCTCTCGCACACAGCGAGCGGTAGTCCGTAAACGGCACCGCGTTCATCTGCGCGTAGTGCTCGACATTCTCCTGGTCGATCATGATCAGGCAGGTGAGATACTTGCGCTGATCACCAATGACGACCGCATCCGAGATATACGGCGAGAACTTGAGCTCATTTTCGATCAACGATGGCGTGATGTTCTTGCCACCCGCTGTAATGATGATGTCCTTGAGGCGATCGGTGATGCGCAGGTTGGCTTCATCGTCGAGAGAACCGACATCGCCCGTGTGCACCCAACCATCGATGACGGTCGCCGCGGTCTTCTCGGGCAGATTCAGGTAACCGCTGTACTGCCCGTCCGAACGGATCAGGATCTCTCCTTCATCGCTGATTCGAATATCGATGCCCTTAAATGCCTTGCCGACAGTCCCGAAGCGGTACTCGGACGGCCGAGTCAGGGAGACGATGCCGGTTTCAGTCTGCCCGTAACCCTCATCAATCTTGACGCCAATCGACAGGTACCAGCGCAGCAGTGCTTCCGAAATTGGCGCCGCACCCGAGAAGCAGGTATGCACACGATCCAGCCCAAGAAGTTTCTTGATATTCCTGAAGACCAGCGCATTCGCGACCTGAAACTTGAGATTGAGCAATGCCGACACCGGCTCTCCGGCGACGATCGCGTCGGCGCGACGCTCACCGATGCCGAGCGCCATGTCGTAGGCCTTGCGTCCGATCCAGGTTCCCTCGGCCATTGCAGTCGAAACACGGGAATAGAACTTCTCCCAGACGCGCGGTACCGCGAACATGTAGGTCGGCGACAACTCGACGAGGTTCTGTGCAACAGTCTCGGGGCTTTCGGCGAAATTGATCGTGAAACCGTGCGCGATGCCGCTCCAGCCGGAAATGATGCGCTCGGCTACATGACAAAGCGGAAGGTAAGTCAGTAATTCGTCACCTTCCTTTAACGAGAAATACTCCTGCCCGAGCCCCATCTGGAACATGATGTAACGGTGCGACAACATCGAGCCCTTGGGCATGCCGGTTGTACCGGAGGTATAGACAAGCACGGCGGTATCGTCATTCGTCGTCGCTGCAACACGCTCCTCGATGACGCCGGGACAGGCTTCGGCAAACTGCCGACCGAGTTCGTACAGATCTTCAATGGATCGAACCTTGTCGTGCCTGAAGTCGCGCAGTCCTTTCCAGTCGAACACAAAGACGTGCTCAACCTGCGGCAGCTCCGCTTCCAGTTCGAGAAACTTGTCGAGCTGCTCCTCGTCTTCGGCGAACAACACTTTCGAATGCGAGTCGTTAAGTCCGTGCGCAACCTGTCTGCCCTGGTAGGTCGGGTAGATTCCATTGACGACGCCACCGGCGAGCTGGATGCCGACATCGGCAAACAACCACTCCTTGCAGTCCTCGCTCTGTATCGTTGCGACGTCGCGCGCCTCAAAACCGAGTGAGATCAGGCCATTGGCGATTGCCACGGCATGATCGTGATAGTCGTTCCACGTGTAGCTCTGCCAGATACCGAAATCTTTCTCGCGCATGGCAACACGGTCGCCGCGCTCTTTGCACTTCGCGAGAAACAGCGCCGGGAGCGTTTCGAATCCTTCGAAATCCACAACCGTCATCGCCACGTCTTCCTCTTCTTCCAGCGACGCCGGCCTCGGACGCCCTCTTCCTTCTTGCCGAGGTAAAACTCCTTGATGTCCTCACTGTCCAGCAGCGTCTGCGAGTCGCCATCCATGACCATGCCGCCCACTTCCATGACGTAGCCGCGATGCGACACCCTGAGCGCCACATTCGCATTCTGTTCGACGAGCAATATCGTCAGGCCCTGTTCTTCATTGAGCCGCCGAATAATCGTAAAGATCTCACCGACCAGCGCGGGAGACAGTCCCAGCGAGGGCTCGTCGAGCATCAACAGTTTGGGTTTCGCCATGACCCCCCGCCCAATCGCCAGCATCTGCTGCTGGCCGCCCGACAGGTACGCGGCCATCTTGCCGGACAGTTCGCGCAGCACCGGGAAATAGTTGTAGACGGTTTCGAGATCGCGCGCCACGGCGTCCTTGTCAGAACGCCTGTAGGCGCCCATCGAGAGGTTTTCGGCGACCGTCAGGAACGGGAACACTTCACGGCCTTCCGGCACGTGCGCCACACCAAGCCGGGCAACCCGATCCGGGTCCTGATTCTGAACCTCGTTGCCTTCAAACAGCACCTGCCCCTTGCGACTGTCGAGCGCACCACAGGCTGTCTTGAGCAGGGTCGTCTTGCCCGCGCCGTTGGCACCGAGCACGGAGACGATTTCTCCCTCGTGCACGGCCAGGCTGACGCCGCGAATCGCCATGATCGGACCGTAAAAGGTCTCGATATTTCGCATTTCAAGCATCGGCCGACTCATGCTGCCGTTCCCAGGTACGCGGCCTGCACGTCGTCGTTATTGCGTACTTCATCCGGGGTACCGATCGCGAGCACGCGACCGTCATTGATCGCCATGACGCGGTCTGCGACCTGCCCAACGAGGTTCATGTCGTGCTCGACCATGACGAGTGTGACACCGAGGTCGTGCTTGATATCTTCCAGCCAGAAACCGACATCGTCGGTCTCCTCGTTATTAAGTCCCGAGGCGGGTTCGTCCAGCAGCAGCAGCGAAGGCTCGGCACACAATGCCCGTGCGAGTTCGACGTTCTTGCGAGCACCGTAGGGCAGATCCGAGATACGCTCATCCCGATACTGCGCTATTTCCAGCAGGTCGATAACATCCTCGACCTTGCGCCTGTGCTCGAGTTCTCGGCGTTTTGCGCCCGGGGAGAACAGGAAATCAGTCAGTGCGTTGCCGCTCATATGACTGTGCCGGCCAATCATCAGGTTCTGCAGGACCGTCGCCTGCTCAAAGAGCTCTATGTTCTGGAAGGTACGCGCGATTCCCGTTCCGACGACCTTGTGTGCCGGCAGTTTCAGCAGGTCGGTGTCGCCGTAGTGAATGCTGCCTGCCGACGGTTCATACAGCCGGCTGATCAGGTTGAAGATTGTGCTCTTGCCGGCGCCGTTCGGGCCGATGATCGCGAAGACCTCACCCGGCTCTACATCGAACGACACATCCTCAACGGCGTGCACGCCACCAAACATGATCGACAGGTTACGAACCGAGAGCCTCTGTGCCGTCATCGCAGTCGCTCCGTCTTGAGGTAACTCTTCTGCCGCACGAACGACGACTTGCGATAGTACGGAAAGGTCTCGAAGAAGAACCTGAGCTTCATCCAGCGACCGTAGATGCCCTGCGGTTCGAACACGATGAACAGCACGATGATCAGGCCGAACAGCAACGGCTCCAGCCCGGCCTGTTGCCCGATGGCCGGCGGCAGCACGTCCTTCAGGAAGCTAAGGGCAACCGGCAACAGCGACACAAAGATGGCACCGAAAATTGCGCCGAGAATTGTGCCGAGCCCGCCAACAACGATCATCAGCATCAGCTTGAGAGACTCAAGAACGTTGAACACGTCCGGGGCCAGGTAGGTCAGGTGATGCGCGAGAAGAATGCCTGCGAGACCGGTAATTGCGGCACTGATGCCGAAGGATTTGATCTTCACCCACTCGACGTTGACGCCGAGACAGCGCGCCGACAGCTCCGAGTCGCGCACAGCGAGGAACGACCGTCCGGTTGGCGTGCGAAACAGGTTCGCTGCACCGAGAACAACCAGCAGCAGAAACACGAGGTCGACGTAGTACTGCTGCCAGACCTGCGTCATGGAGATGCCGAATATCTTCAACGAAGGCACAGCGAGCCCGGCATGTCCGCCGGTCATCGAATGCCATTCGCCCAGCACGGTCTCGACGAGAATCAGGAACGCCAGCGTCGCAATGGCGAGATAGAAGCCATGCATCTTCGAGGCCGAGCGGCCGAGGGCCATGCCGATGAGACCGCACAGAGTCGTTGTAAGCACCAGTGACACCGAAAACGGAATGCCTTTCGATATCAGGATCGTATGGCAGTAGGCGCCGATACCGAGAAAAGCGGCGTGTCCGAAACTGACCTGCCCGGTGTGCCCGGTCAGGATCATGAGCCCGATGCCGGCGACCGCGTAAACCAGCAGCAGGCCGAGTTCGGCGAGGTAATAGTTCTGCAGGAACAGCGGCGCCGCGAGCAGGAATGCAACCACCAGCCCGACACGGATCTTTTCACCGGTCTTGGCCAGGAAGCGGAAGTCGTCTTCGTATCGCGTCTTGAACAGTACCTGCATCGGTCAGACCTTTTTGGCGAACGTCTGCACGATGAGTCCCTCGGGACGCACGAACAGCACGACAAGCATGACGATATAGGCTGATACACCCTTCACAGCCGGGAAGTAATAGTCGGCGAAAGGCTCAATCAGCCCGATCAGAAGGCAGCCGAGCAGCGCACCCGGAATCGAACCGAAGCCGCCCACGATCGCGCCGGCCAGCGCCTTGATACCGAGGAAGCCGATCGTGGTATCGATCAGTGTCACGGGCGCGAGCAGCGCTCCGGCAGACGCAGCGATCACCGCGCCAATCGCCCAGGTGACTGAGACCAGTCGCTTCACCCGGATGCCCATGTAATAGGCAGCCAGCTGATTCTGTGCGGCCGCCTGCATTGCGACGCCATAACGGGTCTTTGAGAAGAACAGGTACAGCAGACTGACCAGTATCACGGTCGCCACGACGATGGCGATGCGGTCATAGCCGATGGCAAGGCCTTCGGAAACCTGCCAGGAACCCTCGAACGGCGTTTTCAGCGACAGCGAATTCCAGCCCCAGATCATTCCCGCGAGCGAGCGGAATATGAAGCCGAATGCCACGGTCATGATAAAGATACTGGCTGCAGACTGGCCGATGATACGGCGCATGATCTGTGCGTCGACAAGGTAGCCAACTACCCCAATCGAAAGGATACCGAGCAGGAAAGCCGGCCAGAAACTGCCGCTAAGCGCCTCGGACCAGGCCAGCACGGCAAATGCGCCGAGCATCATGAATTCGCCGTGCGCGAAATTCACAACTTCGGTCGCTTTGTAGATGAGAACAAAACCGAGAGCGATCAGACCATAGGCACAGCCCTGTGCCAGACCAATCACAGCCAGGTGAATGAAGTCATTCACCGCCAGCATAGACACCCCCAGATGCAGCTAAGTTATTGTTATTTCCAAAAGAATAGCGCACTCACAGGACAAGTGGCAATTCCGTGACTTTTGTCAAACTAACAGATGGCCTGGTGCAGTGACATTGCCCAAATGGGCCAAGCCGAGGACCCGTTTTTGCGTTATGATGCGCCGCTTGCCTGAGGAGGTCTCAATGCTCGAAAAGCTGCAATTTTATATAGATGGTGAATGGGTCGACCCGCTCGAGCCTGACACGCTTGACGTCGTCAACCCGGCAACAGAAGAGGTCTATGGCCGTATCAGCCTGGGCTCGGCTGCCGACGTAGATCGCGCGGTCGCCGCGGCAGTGCGTGCCTTCGAGACTTTCTCGCAGACGTCGCGTGAAGAGCGCCTGGAATTGCTGCAGAAAATGCTCGATGAGTTCATCAAGCGCTACGACGACGTCGCCGAAGCGATCATGGACGAGATGGGCGCTCCGTGGGAGTTCGCCAAGGGCCCGCAAGCCGGCAGCGGCGTGCAGCACATCAAGGCAGCCATTCGTTCGTTGCAGAATCTCGAGACGGAAGAGGCGCACGGGCGCACGCTCGTCGTCAAGGAGCCGATCGGCGTCTGCGGCCTGATTACGCCGTGGAACTGGCCGATGAACCAGATCGCCGTAAAAGTCGCTCCGGCGATTGCCGCAGGCTGCACGATGGTACTGAAGCCCAGCGAGATCGCGCCGTTTGATGCGATCGTATTCGCGGAGATTCTCGACGCGGCCGGTGTACCGGCAGGCGTTTTCAATCTTGTTAATGGCGATGGTCCCGGCGTCGGTACCGCCCTGTCTCAGCACCCGGATATCGCGATGGTTTCGTTCACGGGGTCCACCCGTGCCGGCGTACTCGTCGCGCAAAATGCGGCACCGACCGTCAAGCGGGTAGCCCAGGAGCTTGGTGGCAAATCGGCCAACATTATTCTCGACGACGCGGACTTCGAAGCGGCAGTCGCGGGCGGCGCCGAAGGGATGTTCGACAACACGGGTCAGTCCTGCGATGCGCCGTCGCGCATGCTGGTACCGAAAGACCGCATGGAGGAAGCGGCAGCAATCGCCGCGCGTGTCGCCAACGGCACAACCCCGGGCAACCCCCGTGAAGAAAGCACGGACATCGGCCCTGTCGTTTCGGATGTGCAATGGAACAAGATCCAGGGCCTGATTCAGGCGGGCATCGACGAGGGCGCGACGCTGGCCGCCGGCGGAACGGGACGACCCGACGGCCTCGAAAAGGGCTATTTCGTGAAACCGACGGTGTTTGCGAATGTCACAAATGACATGACGATCGCTCGCGAGGAAATATTCGGACCCGTGTTGTCGATCATCGGCTATGACGACGAAGACGACGCCATCGCCATTGCCAACGACACGCCGTATGGCCTGTCCGGCTACATCTCAACGTCGGATCTCGAGCGTGGCCGCCGCGTGGCTGCCCGCATGCGTACCGGCATGGTTAACATCAATGGCTCTTTCCTGAGTTCAATGGCACCGTTCGGCGGCTACAAGCAGTCTGGCAACGGCCGCGAATGGGGCCCGCACGGGCTGGAAGAGTTTATGGAAGTCAAGTCGATATCCGGCTTGAGCGAAAAAAGCGATTAAGTAATGAACCGAAACGGAATTCTCGCCGCGCTGGTGGCGGCGATCACCCTTGTCGGCTGCGGCAGCGGCGGCTCACAGTTTCCCGACGCAACCGGCAAGGCCAGTATCCGCGGCATCAATGCAATGTCGGACGCACACGAAGTCCTGTTCAAGATTGAGGAACGCACGCTGGCGCCATTGGGTTACCAGAGTCTGTCGCCGGTCAATCGTTACGACGATCTGAACTACAACTTCAACTTCGACGTTCGCTTCAGCGGAGATGACGACGATACGAGATTGGCGACGATGCCACTCGATGTCATCAAGGATAAGGACTACGTCTTTGTGGTGACCGGGACGGTCGCAAATCCAAGCATGCTCTTGTGGGAAGCCGACGAACGCATCATCGGCGAGAATGAAATGGTGTTCGAGGTTCGATTCGCACATACGTCGAACAGTATGGGCGCGATCGACGTCTACTTCGATGCCCCGGGCGTAGCGCCAGCACTCGGCAATGAAGTCGGCACGCTGTCGCTCGGTGACATCCTGCAGGCCCAGGACTTCGACGCCGCAACTCGTATATTGACGATCACCACCAGCGGCGACCCGTCGGATATCCTGTTTCAGTCGGACGAGATCGATCTGGTCGTCGGCAACCAGTACATCGTCACGCCGTTCGATAGCCAGGCTACCGCTAACGCACCCTTCATCGTGCGTGCCCTGACTTCAATAGAGTCCACGGCCGCAGGTTCGGTGACGTTTACCGACGTACGTTTCCCGCCGTCGACAGAGTTTTTTCACGCGGCACCGGAAACAGCTGCCGTTGACGTTTACGACGACGAACTGTTGACGTCGCTGGTCGTAGCCAATCAAAGCTACGGCGGCCTCTCCGGCGAAATTGACGTAAATTTTGGTGCTACGACTTATCGCTACACGCCGGCAAATGACACGGGCACCATCCTGCTTGAAGACGAGATTTCGGCCATCGGCGGCCTGCGCTCCCGCGTCGTGGCTTTGGGCGCCGCGGATAACCTGAGACTGGCGAGCTACGTCCCCGATCGGCGTAGCGTTGCAACGCAGGCCAAGCTGCAGTTTTTCAACGCGAACAACAATTTCGATTTTGTCGATATCTACGTCGTCGACGAGGGCGCGTCGATTGATGAAGAGTTCCCGAGCCTCAGTGGCGCTTCGGCAGGCATTGCCTTGACGGTGATCCCGCTGGTTACCGGGAGTTACGATGTCTACGTGACGAACTTCGCTACCCCTGAGGAAGTCCTGGCAGGACCTGCGACGATCGATGTAACTGTTGGCGACACGCTGGGCGGGATTCTGCTCGACGATCCTGCGGATCCGGCGGTTATTTCGATTCAGTTCCTGCCGCAGTAGGCAGCGTCAGTTCGCAGTTGCCGCTTCAACGTAAGCGGCACGGTCATTGGCCGCGTCTTCGGAAGAAATCTGCTTGGCGTCGTACATCGCCTGATCGGCGACGCTGAGCAGATGCCACAGCTCTTCTCCGTGCTTCGGCAACAGCGCGATACCCACGCTCGCCGTGCACTGGATTTCCTGTCCCTGGATGATGTACGACTCGGACGCGGTCTGCACCAGGCGCTCGGCGATGTGCTTCACATCCTCGACATTGACGCCAGGCAAAATGATGGCGAATTCGTCACCGCCGAGGCGGCCGAGAATATCTTCGGGGCGCAGGCAGAATTCGAGGCGGTGACCGAAAGCTTTCAGCAGCGCGTCGCCGGCCTGGTGACCGAAGCGGTCGTTAATTGATTTGAACTGGTTAAGATCGAGGTAGAGCACCGCACCCACGCTGCTGCGGCGGATACACGCCGCACCCTCCTGCTCGAAACCACGGCGGTTGAGCACACCGGTCAGCGGATCACGCAGCGCGTCGGCAAGCATTTTGTCCTCATTACGCTTGCGCTGGGTAATGTCGATCAGCGTGACCGAAAAGTCAGCGCCCACCGGCTCGCCGACGATTCGCAGCCATGAGCGGGTATCACCGAGGTCCGCGGCAGCCTCAAAACTGATCTGCGAAGTCGCCCGCTCGCCCGCATCGAAGTGCTGTAACAGGCGCTCTGGATCGAGGAAATCCAGTTTGCTCAGCGGCATGCCGACCAGCGTGCCGCGCTCACCCGAAAAACCTTCGGCCGCGCGATTCGCGAACACACAGCGGAAACGCTTTTCCTTGTCGTTGTCATCGCGCGCAAAGCGCAGAATGCCATTCGACGAGGTTTCGATAAGCGTTCGAATCAGGTGCTCACTGTCCGCAAGCTGTGACAGCGCCTTGCGGCGCTCGGTCACGTCACGACAGACGACGACCATGCCAAGATTCTGCCCGCGTGGCCCGCTCAGCGGCCCTACGCTGACTTCGTAAGTGGCACTCGTATCCATGCGCAGTGTCTGCGTCAGGTCGAGCTCGCGCGCCTGTTCCAGAATTCGGCGTGCTTCCGGGAAGTCCTCCCACAGCTTGCGCCCGATCAGTTCTTCCTCGGTTCCCTTGAGCAGTTCCTGCGCCGCCCGGTTAACGCAAATAATGCACTGGTCGTTGTCGACGACGAAGATCGGGTCGCGGACGTGATCGAACAGTGTCTGGTAGGCCAGAGGGCTGAATTCGTGGACACGCAGTTTGAGACTGAAGTAGGCGAAGAACGGCCAGAGGATGCCGAGCGTCGTCGACGTGAATGGGAAGCTCTGCGGTCCCATGCCCAGGAAGGTGTTCGCAATGCTGACGACGAATGGCAGTAATGCGCAGATCAGCATCATCGCAATCGTCTTGCGATGCGCGGCAGCAATCGTCGGCAGTCGTGCAATAAGCGCCACGGCCGAATAGGCAAACAAGCCGTAGGTCAAAGGCGCAAATACAAAGCGGTAGTACTCGCTATCGGTCACATCCGTGAATACGATGCCAGCAGAGGTTTCGTTAACAATCCACAGCAGGTTGTGCGTGGAGTTCGTCAGTGCAACACCCATCGTTACCATTGGAACGACTGCGAGAATCAGTGTGTGGATCGTTCGTGGCGGACCCACAGTGTAGTCGCGGTAAATCAGGAAGAAGATGACCGGCAGAAAGCCTGAGCAGCTGAAACTCAGCACCCGCCCGATGTTGTACATGTCGACATCGGTCGGGTTGTAAGAAAACGCCGATCCCGCGAGCATGCCGCCAATCAGGACCAGGAAGAAGCTGACCATGTTGTTGGCGTTGTGCGGACCCGAACGCGACACGCGTACGGCCAGCACCACGTAGGCGACGGCCATGACTGCGAGAAACGGACTGATTACGGAATCCACGAACTGCATGGGGACAATGCTATCGGGGACTGGCTCTACATAATGCGACGTGTTTCCGGTTCGGGAAATTCGAATGTGAAAGAGATCACACTTTTGGCCGAAACCGGCCAACCACGCAGCTTTCAGGTGAACTAAATACCGTCTGCGGTATCCGCGACCAGCATATCGACGACGGCCTTGAGCGCATCTTCCACGCTCGCACCGTTGGCGCGTTCCAGCTCGTATTCCTTCAATTGCCGATGCGCACTCGTACCGCGCGAAAGGATGTTGCGGACGCCCGCCAACTCCTTCTCGCAATCCAGCGCCCTGGCATCCTCCGCGACCAGTGACAGCATTTCGTCGACAAGCTCTTCGAACGGCACAACTGTGCCCTTGGCGAGATCGATAAGGCCCTCGTCAAAGCTGTAGCGCATCGCACGCCAGCGGTTCTCACGGATCAGCATCGGCGTGTAGATTCGCCAGCGCTGGTTATGGGTTCGCAGCCGCCAGAGCATGCGCATGATGCAGGCCAGCATCGCGGTCAGGGCCAGCGTGTCTTCGAGCCGCGTGCACACGTCCATGATGCGGGTTTCGAGCGTCGGGAAACGCGCACTCGGCCGCAGGTCCCACCAGATACGCGTCGAATCCTCGATAAGACCCGCGTCCATCAGGATATGGATGTGGCGCTGGTACTCGGCCCAGCTCGCAAAACGCTCCGGTAACCCGGTGCGCGGCAGCGCGTCGAAAATTGTAAGCCTGTAACTCTTGAGACCCGTGTCGCGGCCGTTGAAGAACGGCGACGAGCAACTGAGTGCAAGAAAGTGCGGCAGGAAATACGCGAGCTGGTTCATCAGGTCGATGCGCAGCTCATCATCGTCAATGCCAACATGAACGTGCATGCCGCAGATTACGAGCCGGCGTGCCGCGCCCTGCATTTCGTGCGTCAGCGCATCGTAGCGATCTTTCTGCGTGTGCTTTTGCTCGGTCCAGGATGAAAACGGGTGCGTCGATGCTGCGATCGGGGCCAGGCCATGGCGATCGGCGACTTCAATTACCGCACGCCGCAGTCTGGAGAGCTCGTCGCGAGCGTCCTTGACGTTCTTGCAGACGGTAGTTCCGATTTCGATCTGCGACCTGAGCAGTTCGGAGGTGACCTGGGAGCCGCACTTTTCCTCGGCTTCCTGCATCAGGGTTTCCGGCGGATCGACGACGAGCGCCCGCGTCTCCTTGTCGACCAGCAGGTACTCTTCTTCCACACCCAGTGTGAATGCCGGCTCGCCCTTCTGCATGACTTCCCCTTTTGTTGTTGTCGTTGTCAGCGTAATTGTTACGCCGTGTCGCGTTGCTCTCCTGCGGCGAGCTTGTTCGGAATACTTGCAATGATTTCGTGCATGACCTTGCCAATTTCGGCGACACCTGCGGCGTCATCGATCAGGTCCTGGCGAATCTCTATGCCAATGTGTGGCAAGTCGATTTCCTCGGCGTGATGATCGATCGTGAAGTCTTGTGGCGCCTTGCCGGAATATGGCTCGTTATCGCCGACGAGGTAGCCAGCCGACCTGAACCCTTCCAGGAAGATATCCCTCAATCGAGTGTCCTTGTCCCATAAAACCCCCATCTGCCAGGGACGGGACTTGCCGTTCATGACCGGCGTAAAGCTGTGCACCGCGATAAACGCGGGCTGGTGACCAAGCTGACGCAGTCGTTGTACCTGCTCGTCAACCGCCGAATGGTAGGGCCAGTAAAGCGTGTCGGCGCGATGCTGTTTTTCCTCGGGACTCAGGTTGCGGTTGCCGGGCACCAGGATGCCGTCGCCAAATTCGAGAAACGCGCTCGGGTCCATGAGCTGCCGGTTACAGTCGACGACGAGGCGCGAGTACTGCGCCATGACGGCAGTTACACCGAGATTCTCAGCCAGCATTTCAGTTAGCGGCCCGGCGCCGATATCGACAGCAAGGTGACAACGCCTCGCGAACGGATCCAGCCCCATTTCCCCAAGCGACTGCGGAAAACGGCAGCTGGCATGGTCGCAGACGAGCAGAATCGGCTCGTTTGCCAATGGATTCAACACCTTGAAGGGGCCGGGCTCGTCCGGCTGCAGCAATGGCTGTTGTGGGTCTGGGTGAGTCACTGAATCCATGCGATCAGTGTACCGTAACGTTGTCGTTACGCCACCCGTGGAATCTCCTGATCAGGCGAGCAGCTGCTGCCCGGCCCACGGTTCGAAAGACTGCACCGAGGCGGGCCGCGCGATGTAATAGCCCTGGGCGAACTCGACACCCAGTGAACCCAGCTTCTCGAGAACCTGTTTTGTCTCGACACGTTCGGCGATTGTCTCGATGCCCATAGCGTGTCCAACTTCGCGGATCGCACGGACCATGCTCTCGTCGACATTGTCGTCGACGACATTGCGAATGAACTGGCCGTCGATCTTCAGGTAATCGACCGGCAGGTTCTTGAGGTACGTAAATGACGACAGGCCGGATCCGAAATCGTCGAGTGAGAATTTACAGCCCAGTTTCTTGAGCTCCTGCATGAAATGCACGACTCGCGACAGGTTGGAGATTGCTGCCGTCTCGGTGATCTCGAAACAGATCGCACCCTGCGGCAGATTCGCCGCTTCAAGTTCCTTGATAACAAAGTCGAGGAAACGGTCTTCCGATAATGACGTACCAGAGAGATTGATCGCCAGTGTGTAGCGCGCCTCAGGCGCGTCGCTGCGATCCGCGAGTTCAGAGAGCGCCTCATGAATGACCCAGCGATCCAGCGTGGACATCAGGTTGTAGCGTTCGGCGGCCGGAATGAACTGGTCCGGACCGACGAGCTCGCCGCTCTCGTCGCGCATGCGCAGCAGCAACTCGTAATGACCAGGCTGCTCGTTGCGACCACGGCCGCCACCGATACCGATAATCGGCTGGAAGAACAGCTCAAGACGGTCGTCTTCGACCGCACTCGTGATGCGCGACACCCACTTCATTTCCTCGTGGCGCATCGAAGCATCTGAATCCTTGTACAGATGCACCTGGTTGCGGCCCATATCCTTGGCCGAGTAGCACGCGACGTCGGCCGAACTCATGACGCTGGCCACGTCGGCATTCTCACTCGTGACCATGACGACGCCGATAGAGCAGCGCACAGTCGTGAACGAGTCCTGCCACTCGAAGCGATAGCCTTCGATCGAGCCGCGGATGGATTCCGCGACCTCGATGGCACGCTCTTCATCGCAGCGTTCGAGCAGAATGCCGAACTCGTCACCCCCAAGCCGTGACAGCAGGTCGGTTGAACGAATGTTGGCCTGGATCTGCTCGGAGAGCTGCCGCAGCAGCGCGTCACCGGCGGTATGGCCAAAGGTGTCGTTCACTACCTTGAACTGGTCGAGATCGACGTACAGCAGTGCGTGTGTCGTCTCCGGGTTTTCGCGAGTCTGCTCCAGCGACAGAACCAGCTTGTTCTCGAATTCGCGGCGGTTGATAAGGCCAGTCAGGGTATCGTGCGATGCCTGGTAACTGAGCTGGCGGAACAGTCGCGATTCCTTGCTGACGTCGTGGAACACCATGACGGAACCGATGATGTTGCCGATACGGTCGCGGATCGGAGCAGCAGAATCCTGAATCGGTATTTCGTCGCCATTGCGCGTGATCAACACTGAGTTTTCAGCCAGCGTGATAACACGACCTTCCTTCAGGCAGCGAACAACCGGGTTCTCTACCGTGGCACGCGTGTGCTCGTTGACGATCATCATGATATCGGTAACGGGCTTGCCACGCGCACTGCGACGGTCCCAACCGGTGAGATCCTGCGCGACCGGGTTGATGTAGTCGACTTTGCCGTCAGCATCGGTCGTAATGACGCCGTCACCGATCGACTGCAGCGTAACTTCGGCTCGCTCCTTCTCCTCGAACACACGGGTTTCGGCGCGCTTGCGTTCGGTGATATCGGTTATCGTGCCCTCGTGCGCGATGATGTTGCCGTCGTCGTCCTTGATGGCTCGCGAGTTCTCCAGCACGACGATTTCGCGACCATCCTTGCGACGCAGGCGGTATTCGAAATTCTTGACGACACCTTCGGCCTCGAGGCGCGCGAAAACCCGTTCGCGGTCGATTGGATTGACGTACAGCACCGTGGTCTTGCCGGCGGCCTTCAGGTCATCGACAGAGTCGTAACCAAGAATCTCAACCAGCGCCGGGTTAGCCGTGACGATGTCACCCTCTCGGGAGGCAATGTAGACACCGTCGATAACGTTCTCGAACAGGCCGCGATAGCGTGCTTCGCTGGTACGCAGCTTGTCCTCGTCATGCTGGCGTTTGATGGCGATGCCCGCAAGCCTGGCCATACGGCTGAGCTTGTCGAGTTCATCTGTCATCGGTGCACGCGATTCGTCGACGAAAACATCGAGCGTGCCAATGACACGACCTGCCGCGCCGTAGATCAGGAATGACCACGCAGCGCGAACGCCATGTTCAGCGGCAATCTTGCGTACTGACTGCCATCCCGGATCTTTCTGCAGGTCCGTCGTGATGCGGTCCTGCATGTGATAGACAGCCGAGCCGCAAGTCAGGCTTTCCGGCGCGACCGGCACGAAGTCGAGTTTCAGGCACAGCGGTTCCGGCAGGCTCGGTGCCTGATCTATGGACAGCGTCTGGGTCTTGTCGTCAAGTTGCAGGATAGCCGCACGGAAGTTGCTGCCGATCTTTTCGACGAATCTGCAGATGGCGCGCAATGTACGATCGTGCGGCGTGCTCGCCGCGATCATTTCGAGAACCTTGTTCTGCGCGTAGGACAACGCCTCGTTGCGCTTGCGCTCTTCGATGTCATTGATACTGACGCGCAGCAATCGGCGTTTGTCAGATGGCAGGCGGCTGAAACGGACCTCGCACGGAATCTCACGACCATTCGAATCCTTGTGCAACCATTCGAAGGTCGGGTGCTCGCCGTTCATCGCGCGCTCGATCAGGCCGCGCCGAACACCAAACGATGGCGTGCCATCAGGCTGAATCTCCGGGCTGATAGCCTCGGGACCGATCGTCATCAGGCGAGCTCGCGAAAGATTGAACAGCTCGCACGCATTGTCGTTCGCGTCCGTGAACTTGTTGGCGTCAATGTCGTAAACAATGATCGCATCGGGAGCGTTCTCTACGAGCGCGCGGTAACGCTCCTCGTTTTCGCGCAGCGCGCTCTCCGCGCGTTTGCGATCCGTAATATCACGCAGGCTGATGACGAAAATGCGACCGCCCACCGTTTCCAGAGGGCTGGCATTGATCCCGGCCACAAAGGTCTCACCGTCGCGGCGCCTGGCTTCGAGTTCGTCCAGGTCGGCAAGCTGATCAAGCTCGCCATGATCCGGCAACAGGCTCGACAGCTGCTTGCCGATCAGTTCTTTGCGGTCATAACCGAAGTAGCTGGTACAGGTCTTGTTGCAGTTGCGGATGACGCCATCACTGTCAACGGACAGCAACGCCTCGCTGACGCTGTCGAAGATTGCCTCGATCGGCGCGATGGTTTCTGAAAGAGTGCGGGACTGGAGCGAGTCGGACTGGAGCGATTCGGCAATCGTCGCTTCCATTTTGTCATAATGTCGGTCGATCAGCGTGAGGAGTTCAACGAAGTCTGGCTTCGTAATTCCGGACGACTCGGTCGCCGCCCTGATTTTTTCCCTCAAATCCTCTGACATCGGCCACATTTCCCGTAGCGTGGCCGACAACTCTAGTTATTTGGGTGCCGCAAAACTGTGACTCGGCGCAAATTCTGGAATTCTTTTTGGGAAATTTTTCCCGTTTTTGGTGTGTAACTACCCGGTCAGTTTTCCTTCAAAACTCGTACCGCGTTGCCGTCTTCATCGATTCGAAGCTCGCCGTTGTCGACCAGCTCACGTGTGCCGGTGCCCACCTGGATCGGCACCGCGATGATCGTTGCCTTGTTGCCGTCCGGCGTGCTGACCACGGCCCTGACATTGAGGTAATGGCGGCCATCGCGCTGCGGAATGATCGTCACTCGCTGGTTGTATTCTCCATCCGCCGAGGGATCGAGCGAGACCATTGCCGGCTGCGACTCCGCCAGCACGAGTGCCTGGGTGCCGCGCAGCCGGTACTCGAGAGTGACCGGAGATGCGTCGGACACTGACTGCACCTTCAGTTCGATGGTCGTCGGGCTGCCGACGACCGGCGTTCCGATGATCCGGTACCTGATCGCGGCAGGCGCCATCGGTGATGGAGCACCACCCTCAAAGCCGTCGTCGATGCGCTTGGGTTCAGCATCGATGTTGACAGGGGCCGCGTCGGTGACCTGCTCCGGTTGATCCGCGCCGCATGCAGCGAGCATTGCCAGTGCAAGAATTGTTGTAACTTGTCTCATAGTTGTCACCTGCCGCACCGTTATCGCGGCGTCATCGAAATATCAAAACAGATCTGGTTCGGGTAGTCATCCGGCGCGCCGTCTTCGTCCGCAAAGCGCCAGTCGCGGATATCTGCGGTGTAGACATCCGGCGCCAGGCTAC
Organism: Woeseiaceae bacterium; assembly: GCA_965224725.1. Classification (GTDB taxonomy): domain Bacteria; phylum Pseudomonadota; class Gammaproteobacteria; order Steroidobacterales; family Woeseiaceae; genus UBA1847. The sequence continues at coordinate 558,501 of CBDCZZ010000002.1, read as the reverse complement.
TCGTCGTGAACCGTTCCTCGTTATCCGCACCGCTCCACGCCCGGTAGAGCACCTGCCCGTCACGCATGAAATCCATATCGGGATCACTCTGATCGCGATCGTCCGGGTCCGTAGTAACGGGCGTTGGTGTCGTCGTTGTAATGACGATGTCATAGGCTGCGGCGGTTGTCGTCGTGATCCGCAGGTAGCGATACTCACCGAGCTTGTTGCCATGTCTCGACGGATCACCCTGGGTGATATCGAAATCGTTGTTGGTGCAGATGTTCAGCACCGTGCCATCCGGCTGTAGATCCGTGTAAATCGGGCTTACGTCACGCGCGCCTGCCGGGAACGTTGTCTGGCCGCTGCCCCAGATATTTAGGTCCGTCAGGTCTATGTTTTCCCGCGTCAGCTGACTGTCGACAAACTGCCGATCGGCCGTTGACAGCATAGGGCGCAGCTCGGTCGCAAATGTGAAGATTGACGTCAGCGCTTCGGTGCTGACCTGCGGGCCGACCATGGTGTCGTAGATCGGACCGAAACCAATGGAGCTGTTGTCAGTGCCGTCATTGTTCGTGTCCCACAGGTCGTACAGGAACGTGGCTACCGACATCTCGTTGTAGAAGCCCTGATTGCCGCCGTTCTCGGATTCGACATTCAGCGACCAGCCATCCATATCGACAAGCGACTGGGTATTGCAGATGACCGCCTCACCGCGCGCTATCGCACCGATCGCATTCGCGAAGCCTTCACTGAAGGCGAGCCGCATGTCGATGGACTGACCAATCCAGTGAGCGCCACCGGTGGATTCGGAACGCGCCAGCACATCTTCGAAGAAGTGCGCCCACTCGTGCAGGTTGATGCCCTCGTCAAATTCACCCTGGTCAACCGTCTCGTCTCCCATCAGGAATATCGCCCTGCGGCCGCCGTTGTAATGCGTCGAGTTCAGCTCGCCGAGATCATAGTCTGTCGATCCGGTTCGCGTGTTGTTCGGGTTCCAGAAGGCATCCATCGGCGGGAACTCGACATTCGGATCGACGCTGAAGATCAATTCCATTCCTTTGTATGCGGCGTCGAGAATCGCGAAAGGCGCTGCCTGTCGCGTCCCGGTGTAAGAGGTACCGCCCCACCCTGTCGTCGCCGTGAAATCGGCATCTGTAATGTTATTCGTACCCGTATTGAACGAAGCCCACGTCGCCGAGTAAATCGTTCGCTCTTCGAGCGGCGGCGGGTTTGCAGACAGGTCAACGTTGTCGCGTACCTCGACATCCCACCCGGGTGCGCCAGCCTGTTTCATATCGGCATAGACCTCGACCCGCACATCGATGCTTGGGTCAATGTCGGCGAACGAGTAGGAGCCGTCATCGCCGGTTACCGCCGTTCCGAGAACGGTATCGGAACTGTCGAGCAATTCGACTCTTGCGCGCCGGATCGGCCGGATGTCGATGTTGCTGAAGTTGAGGCCGTTGCAGAAATTTCTGGGATTCGGAAACTCGTAGCTCAGGAATCCCGACACGGTCACGGCCGCGAGCGACTCCTGCACGGTGATCACAACAGTGTCCGTATCCGAGTCGGTGCCGTCGCCGACTGTCAGCTCAAACGTAAATGTCTCGGGGGTTGCGGGATCAACGTTCGGCGCATCAAAGGTCGGCTGTTCAGCGGTCGAGTCCGAAAGCGGAACGTTGCCGCCGCCAATCTGGTTCCAGGAATATGAAAGCGTGTCCCCGTCCGGGTCGCTGGATGCGGATGCGTCCAGCGTAACCGTTGAAAACTCGACAACTGTGCGGTCCGTGCCGGCATCAGCCATCGGCGGACTGTTCGCGCCGATGCCCGTGTCGTTGACGGTAATCGTTACCGAAGCGCTCGAGCTCAGCGAGCCGTCACTGACCGTGACCTGGAAAGTCAGCGATACTGAACCGGTCGCCGCCAGTACGTCGGGGGCATCGAAGGTTGGCTGACTATCGGATGTGTTAGACAACGTAACCGGGTCGCCGTCCGTCTGCGTCCAGAAGAACGTAATCGAATCACCATCGGGATCGCTGGATGCAGTGGCATCGAGAGTAACGGTGGTAAGTTCGCCGACACTCTGGTCGGCACCGGCGTTCGCATTGGGCATGCGATTGGTATCACCTCCGCCGGAATCATCGCCGCCACCACCGCCGCCGCAAGCGGACAGCGACAATGTTGCCAGTACGGCAATCCATTTGGCCGAAAGATTCGACGACACCATGCGTTAACCCTATGCCCAAGGTGAATTTAGTTTACCCGTCGAACCTGAACGGCAACAGTCGCTGCACCGTGCGAATTTGGCGACATATCGGTCCGTTACATCACAATAAAGACTGCGATCCAGGTCCGTGCTCAACGCTTCATTATTGTTAAACTTTGTCCTCTTTGGCGCGTTACGGTTCACGCTTTTTGGGCCACTCTACCGGAGCGAGACAGAAACACCATGGAAAACAAGAAGATACTGGTCACCGGCGGCGCCGGATATATCGGCAGCCACGTTGTGAGACAGCTCGGGCTCGCGGGCGAAAACGTTGTCACGCTCGACAACCTTTCGACGGGATTCGAGGCTGCGGTAACTCACGGCGAACTCGTCATCGGTGACACCGGCGATGAGGCGCTGCTTGAACGGATTTTCACGGAGCATGACATCGATACAGTCATGCATTTCGCAGCTCGCACGATCGTGCCTGAATCAGTCGCCGACCCACTCAGGTACTACGGCAATAACACCGCGTCCAGCCGTACTCTGCTCGAAGTGGCGCATCATCACGGTGTTCGGAATATCGTTTTTTCATCGACGGCGGCGGTGTACGGCATTCCCGACGGCGGCAAGGCATCGGAAGACTCTTCGACTCAGCCAATCAACCCGTACGGCACGTCCAAACTTATGACCGAATGGATGCTGCGAGATCTCGCTGCCGCGGGCGGGCCATCTTACGTCGCACTGCGTTACTTCAATGTAGCAGGCTGCGAACCAACCGGAACAATCGGACAATCGACACCGAAAGCGACCTTGCTCGTCAAAGTGGCGTGCGAAGCGGCAACGGGGCGACGTCCCGGCGTGTCGATTTTTGGCACCGATTACCCAACGCCTGACGGCACCGGCCTGCGTGATTACATTCACGTCGAGGACCTGGCCAGCGCGCATCTCGATGCGCTGAACTACCTGCGTGCCGGCGGCGATTCGACGGTGTTGAACTGCGGTTACGGACACGGCTACAGCGTGCGCGAGGTGCTGAAGGCCGTTGAGGTCGCAAATGGCAGCTCATTGAATATCAGTGAGGAGCCGCGACGAGCCGGCGATCCACCGGAACTGGTCGCGGTCGCGGAACGTGTGCGTGACGTCCTGGGGTGGACACCGAAGTATGACGACCTCGATACCATTGTTGAAACCGCGCTCGCCTGGGAACGCAAGATAGCGGCAGCAGACCCAAGCGCGTACTGGGCTGGTTGACGAACAGGCCGCAAGATGAGATTTCCTCGCCCACGATCGCTGAACGGACTGATCCTCGTCGGTTTCGGTCTGGTCGCGTTGCCGCTGCTTATCGCGGTCTTGTGGGCCTTGTATAACCTCGACCAGGTTGCCGAGGGAGCGAATGATCTAGTCGACATGGGCGTCGCGGCGGCGGAAACGAATCGGCGTTTGAACGAGCAGGTCGTCTCGCTTCAGCGTGCTGCATTGCAACATGAGATTCTGCGTAATTCTGACTCGCAGGATTTCCTGCTTGAGTCACTGACCGACTTCCAGGGTGTTGTTCAATCGATGGCGCCTTTGGCCGGCGCTGCTGATGCAACTATGCAGGCAGCTTCGTTGCAGGAGGAAGCGCGGGAAATCGTTCGAGTGCTGACCAATCCGGAGGCGACCGAAGCAGAACAGGACAACGCGATTGAGCAGTTTGCCGAACTGAGAGCCAGGGTATCGACTTTGACGACTGTGCTCACCGAACATGTCGACTCTGAACTTGCCGCATTGCAAGCCACAGCACAGGATGCACAGCGTGTGTCCGCCTGGCAGGTAGCTGCACTGATTCCGGGTACGCTGATCCTGATCCTGATTTTCACTTTGCTCGTGGCCCGACCGATCCGGCAGATCGATGCGGCAATCGGACAGCTCGGCGAAAGCGGTTTTTCGAAACCGATTTCGATCAAGGGGCCCGTCGACCTGCAGCGCCTGGGCCGGCAGCTTGAATGGCTGCGCATTCGGCTGCTCGAACTGGCGCAGGAAAAGAACAAGTTCCTGCGGCACATGTCTCATGAACTGAAGACGCCACTTGCAAATATTCGTGAAGGTACCGAGTTGCTGCTCGACGGCTCGGTCGGCGAACTCGAAAATCCGCAGCGCGAAGTGACTGACATCCTGCGCATGAACGGACTGAAGCTGCAGCAGCTTATCGAAAACCTGCTGTCGTTCGCGGCGTGGCAGACGAAGAGCGAGGTACTGACGCTCAGCGACTTCGAAGTTGGCAAGCAGGTGATATCGGTGGCGCGTGCACAGCGTTTGGCGCTGAAGGCCGCGAATATCCAGCTAAAGCTGGAAGTAGATGACGTAATTGTGAACGCGGATCAGGAAAAAATTCGAACCGTGCTCGATAATCTCCTGTCGAATGCGATCAAGTTCACGCCGCGCGGCGGGCAGATCACGATTCGCGCAAGCCGTACACCGACGAGTCTGATGATCGAGTTTGGTGACACGGGACCCGGCATACCGGACGAGGAAAGCCCGAGGATTTTCGAGGCGTTCTTCCAGGGACGGCGCGAACAGGGCGGCCAGGTCGGCGGTACCGGAATAGGCCTGTCGGTGGTACTTGAGTGTATTCAGGCGCACGACGGCTCGGTGGAGCTTGTGGACTCGGATGAATTTCCGGGCGCACACTTTCGCATCCACATACCGCAGTCGAAGATCGCGGCAACGCAGCAGATGGCAGCGAATGGATAGTGCAACGTTGACAACAGGGAAGGCAAAATTAGCGTGGCTGCTAGCGGCCTGTTCGCTGGTCGCATCCTGTGGTTCAACGGACTGGATCAAGGATCGCATCAGCGGCGAGCCCGATGACCGCAGTGCGACGATTCTGGGCGCACCGGATATTGAGGACTACGTTAACGAGCTCGGACTTATCGCGAGCGGTAATTCCGATGCGCAGGCAGAGGCTTATGCCGATGCGACGACGGCGGCGAGACTGACACCGGGACCATCGGCCGACCTGCGACTTGGACTGGTACTGGCCGTACCGGGTCACCCAAATTCAGATCCGTACCGTGCCGCTACCCTGCTGCGCGGCGTTCTGCAGCAAACCGAGCTGCTGACACAGGGAGAGATCTCGCTGGCACAGCTGTTGCTGGCGAGCGCCGAGAGCCAGGCGAGCTCGAGCGATCGGAATCGCAACCTTGCAGCCGCCAACGACCGTTACCGCCAGACGAGCGAGCGCGAATCGCAGTCTCGACTGGCGACGGCTGAAGCCGAGAACGCGCGCCTGCGCGAACAGCTCGCCGAGGCCGAAGCCAAGCTCGACGCCCTCACCTCAATCGAGCGTTCCATCCGCGACCGCGAGTAGGGTCCGGTTCTGAAGAGGGAGGTCCGGTTCCGAGGAACCGGACCTCCCTCTTCGGAACCGGACCCTTATCGTGTAACCTTGCGGAATACTTCTAATCCGTGCGACATAATATGGCTTCCAACAAACCCAGCGCTGAGGGCAGGATCCTGCTCGTGGACGACGATCCCGGGCTGCTCAGGCTGCTCTCGATTCGTCTCCGTGCCGAAGGTTACGAGGTTGAGGCCGTAGAGTCCGCGCACAAGGCACTGGGTGTCCTGCACCGCTTCAGCCCGGATCTCGTCATTACCGACCTGCGCATGGACAAAATGGACGGTATCGGGCTACTGAAGGAGCTGCAGACACGGTCACCGGGTCTCAGGGTTGTCATTATCACGGCACACGGCACGATTCCTGACGCCGTGACCGCGACTCAGCACGGTGCATTCGGATTCCTGACCAAGCCCGTCGACAAGGACGAACTGATGTCGCTCGTAGATCGAGCGCTCAAGGTATCCGGTTCGGTTGATGTCGAAGAAGGCTGGGCGGCCGACATCATTACGCGCAACCAGCACATGAAAGAAGTGCTGCAGCAGGCGAAGATGGTTGCAGCCACCGATGCGCGCGTCCTGATCACGGGTGAATCGGGTACCGGCAAGGAATTGCTGGCGCAGGCGATTCATTCCGCGAGCGATCGCCGCAACAAGCCGTTTGTCGCGATCAACTGCTCTGCAATGGCCGAAAACCTGCTCGAGTCCGAACTGTTCGGCCACGAGAAAGGCGCGTTCACGGGCGCTACACGTAGCCACACGGGCCTGTTTCAGGCCGCGGAAGGTGGCACATTGCTCATGGATGAAATCGGCGACATGCCGATGCGTTTGCAGGTCAAATTGCTTCGCGTACTGCAGGAAAGCCAGGTGCGCCCGGTGGGTAGTACCGAAGCTCGCGAGATCGACGTGCGAGTAGTCTCTGCAACGCACCGCGATCTGCAACAGCTCATGACGCAGGGTCGCTTCAGGGAAGACCTGTACTACCGACTCAATGTCGTCAACATCAAGTTGCCGACGCTCGACGAACGTCGCGAAGACATCCCGCTGCTGGTCGCGCACTTCCTGCAACAAATCGCCACCGAGGTAGAGCAGGAACGCAAAGTGTACGCGCCCGAGGCGGTCGAAATGCTGGTCACGGCCGAGTGGCCGGGCAACGTACGCCAGCTTTACAACATCGTGCGCCAAAATGTCGCACTGTCGCGTTCGCCGGTGATTTCCGGTGAACTCGTACAGCAGTCGCTGGGCGAGCACGCCGGCAAGCTGGCGTCGTTCTCTGATGCGCGCGATGAGTTTACCCGCAACTACCTGTCGCAGATTCTGCAAATTACGATGGGGAATGTCAGCCAGGCGGCGCGACTTGCGAAGCGCAATCGCACCGACTTCTACAAATTACTGGCGCGCCACGACCTGAATCCCGACGCGTTCAAGTCGCGCTGACTTAGCCCCAGGACGTATCCTGGCTCAGTCCCTGCGCCTCGGTCTCGGCGCCTGCCAGCACATCATCCGGATTGTCACCAATCTTGGTCACGGTATGGCCGTAACGGTCGCGACCTTTGACCTGCCAGTAGCCGGTCGGCAGTTCCTCAAGTCGGAAATACCAGCCGAATACGCGGCCTCGGATTGGAAATGACTGCCGGATCTCGCTGTCCGGTTCTTTTTGCACGGTAAAGTCCATCGCTCTCGATCCCCTCGCTCTGCGCCTGCCAGTGCCCGGTTGGCAAGCGTTAGAGAAAGTATCGGTCAGGTCATGCGTCACTTTTGTGAAACTCAGAGAATCATCAGTACTGGACTTAAAGTGATCTCTGAAGTCTTTAAAGCAAAGAATTGAGATTCCGAATGAACTGGAAAATTGACCGCTATGCTAGTTATTGAGCGCGGTGGGTAACAATGCCCACAGACGCGCGAACCAAGTGGTCAATTTGAGCTGGCAGCCTTTTTCGAATAAGAGTCGGCGCTCATACCGTACTTGTTGAGCAGGTCGTACAGCGTTGGCCTGGTAATGCCAAGCAGTTCGGCGGCCTTGGAAATATTGCCGTAACTGCGTGTCAGCGCGACACGGATTGCCTTCGATTCGGCACGTTGACGAACCTCGCGAAGATTCAGCGACTCGCCCTCTTCATCTGCCGTAAGACCGAGGTCTGCCGCACTCACGAGCTTGCCATCAGCCATGATGACGGCGCCCTTGATCTTGTTTTCGAGTTCTCGAACGTTGCCGGGCCAGGAGTAGGCCTCGATAGCGGCGACAGCATCGTCGGAGAATCCAGTGATGGATCGTTTCTGCAGCTTGGCGTACTTCTGCAGCAAGGTTCGCGCCAGGATGAGACGTCCTTCCTCACGATCTCGGTATGGCGGAATGTTGATCGTGATCTCGCTGACGCGATAGTAAAGGTCCTCGCGGAACAGGCCTTCTGAGATCAACTTCTCGGGATTCTGGTTGGTAGCACAGACGACGCGCACGTCGACAGGAATTTCCTGCCGCCCGCCGACACGCTCAATGACGCGCTCCTGCAGAAAACGCAGCATCTTTGCCTGCAGCGCGATCGGCATGTCGCCGATTTCGTCGAGGAACAAGGTACCGCCGTTCGCAACTTCGACCTTACCGATGGATTGCTTGTGTGCACCGGTAAAAGCGCCCTTTTCGTGACCGAACAACTCGGACTCGAGCAGGTTTTCCGGAATTGCTGCACAGTTGATGGCGACAAAATTATTGTCGCGACGCGACGAGAGATTGTGCAGCGCACGTGAGAGTAATTCTTTACCGGTGCCTGACTCGCCGAGCAACAGTGTGGTCACATCCGTCGGCGCGACTTTTTCGATCATGCGGCAGACGGCGAGCATGCCTTCAGAAGCGGCGACGATGCCCTTAAGTGGCGATTCGTTGACCTTGTTTTGCAGCCGGCGATTTTCGCCTTCGAGCTCCGAGATATTGAACGCACGATCGACCAGCAGCTTCAACGTGTCTGTATCCACCGGCTTTTCGTAAAAGTCGTATGCCCCCTGCGCGACAGCCGTCAGCGCATTTTCCTGATCACCATGTCCGGTAACAACGATAACCTTCGTATGCGGCGCCAGCTTGAGAGTCTCCGCCAGCGTGGAGAATCCTTCTTCTACGCCTTCCGGCTTGGGCGGTAAGCCGAGGTCCTGAAGAATCACCGCAGGCTCATGCCGCCTCAGCTCGGCGATCGCCTGCTCACGGTTTTCCGCTGTGTAGACGTCGTAACCTTCGAAGCACCACTTAAGCTGCTTTAGCAGGCCGAGATCATCCTCAACGATTAGTAATTTGCGGGCATGTTCGCTCATGTATCCCCAAGACGAAGCTGAACTGCAACGACAGATGATGCCACGTTAGATCGGGGCTTTGCAGTAGCCAGGTCACAAACTACGTTGTGAGGTTGCGACTATCGGCTCCGTAATCCCCGTTTGGTGCCATTTTGGCGACGATTCCGGGCACGCGAAAGGAACAGGCCAGTGACACTCATGACGATCATCAGGATGCCCACGGCATCCAGGATGACTTTGCCCGCGACCGAGAAGATTCGACCGCTGTGCAGGTCCAGGAGGACGCGTTCGATCGTGATTCCACGGCCGCGGTACGCGAGCGCCAGGGCATCCAGTTCGTCTGCCGCAGGGGAGGATTCCGTGGACCAGTTGACCTCGGCGGCAGCGCCCTCCCACGGCTCGAACGTCGCGATGTCAGGATCGCTGCGAAGCTGAATGCCGTGCGAGCGCACGACGGCCAGACCGCCCGTCGTGCCAATTGCATCGATGTCGCCTGCGAGGCGGGCGGACAGGTCCATCGCTTCGACGAGGTCGCCGTTCGGGGTGTACAGGTAAACGGATCCGCCGGAAGCAACCAGCAGCAGCGGATCAACGCGCACGATGCCCGCGAGAGAAGCGACTGATGCATCGATCTCATGTTCGTTGAAATACAGATGATCGCCGAGCAACGTCGCCCGATGATCATCGACTGCGAAGCTCGCGGTCGGCTCCGGCACTTCAATGCCGTAGGCATCAAGCAACCAGTTCCAGGTAACGTGCTTGCGATCGAGCGCGAAGTCGACTGAGTGATTCAAAAGGATGCCGGTTACAGCCAGCAGGATCACAAATACGACAATGGAAACACCGACCCAGCGGTGACTGCGGCGAAACAGCTGCCGCTTCTTCTTGCCGTTATTGGCTGACGTGTTCATGCAGGGCCAGTGCAACCTTTGCTATGCGCGTTACGGCGCGGACCGACAGCGTTGCACCGGTGATGTTGTCGATGCGGCGGTCGAGTTTTTGCTTCTTGTCGAGCCGCGCTGCAACGAACTGATCAGTGAAGAACGGGTACTTGACCTCCCAGCCGCGGCTTTCCCGAAACTCGAGTACTCGCACGTTATCGATAGCGCCGTCTGAAACGGAGACGCCAATCGTGATCGGCAGGTCTTTGCCGATCTCGTCGAGGATCCACGCACTGGTCGAACCGTCATGCCAGTAACGTACGCGCAAGGAGGCGAACTTGTGGCCGAGCAGATCCTCGACCGTATCGCGGACGTCGCCCGAAACCCAGAGCGTCTTCGCAGCCGGCAAGTCGGTCGGGAAAACGCTTTCGAGATAGGCACCTGTTTCGAGATAGCGCCCGGCTTCGCCTCCGGTCCCGGCGAGTGCCGGGACCGAGGCGAAGCAAAGAATGAGCGCTAGTCGAAGAAGCATTTCGTCCCGGAGCCCTAGAACTGGTAACCGAAGCCGAGATCGATTGCGTCGAAGTTATCGGGGCTCAGGGCCGGCAGCGAGAAATCGCGGCGTCGGTAGTCCATCTTGAGCACGACCTTCTCGTGCGGCCAGTAGTTGAAGCCGATCTCGCTCTGCGTGAACTTGTCCTGGCTGCGAGCGGCATCAAGGTCTGAGTAGCGAGCGTAAATGCCCCAGTTTTCATTGACGCGGAAGTTCGGTTCGAAGTACCAGCCGGTCTGCTTGTCGGCATCGGCAGCCTCAACGGCAGCGCCGTCAAATTTCCAGTTACCGAACAGTGCACGGACACCGAAGCGATCACGCTGGTAGATCGCGTGTGCCGTAAACAGCTGACCCTTGTCGAGTCCGTCTCCCGGAATCTGGCTTGGGTCGGACTGGTACTGGTAGCTCGCAGAGAGCTCGAGGCCGGGTACGCCCGTGTAGCGCAGACGGAAGGTCGCGGCGGGATCGCTCGCGATGGCTTCAGCGACCTTTTGCCGACCGCTGCGGACGCGGAAAGCATTGTTGCCCGTAGTCGGAATCGCGAGGCCGGAGTGCAGCGACGCATCCCAGCTCAGGCCGCCGGCGAGATTGCCGCGAATGCCAGCACCGGCTTCCCACCAGGTCGACGGAATGATGATGTTCTCAACGTCGTTGCGCTCGACGCCGTAAAAAGTCGGCGGTTCGTGGGTTTCGTTGAGGATGCCAAGTGGGAGAAGGAACAGGCCAGTGCGGGCGTACAGGTCGTCGCGCAAAGCGTACTCGACGTAGGCCTGCTCGAGCTCGACTTCACCGGGGGCACCATCGCCAGCGAGTGAGTGCTCGAGTTCAAATTCGGAGAAGAAACGCAGCTTGTCGGTGAACTCGTGGCCAAAGAACAGTACGAAGCGATGGAAATCGATCTCCTGTTCGTCGCCGGAATCGGCCTGGATATTGTTGTAGTGCAGTTCGCCATAGGCCCCGATCGACGTGCGGCTGGCCGGCGAGCTCGTTGATGCGAGCTGTTCGACGAAATCGCCGGTCGCCTCGATCTTGGCATCGGTCTCGGCGACCTTTTCGTCAGTCTCGGCGATACCGGCGCGAGCGACGGCGAGTTCGGACTCAAGGGCCTCGATACGGGCCTGCTGCTGCTGAACGATCGCCCAGACTTCCTCGAGCGTTGGCGCAGATTCCTGCGCGGACGCCAGAGATGAAAACAGAAAGAGCGCTCCCAGGGCCGGAGCGACCTGTCGAATGAACATGATTTGGTACTTCCCCAGAAATAAGGCTTTGGATTCTAGGGAATATCCGTGTAAATGACAATCATTCTCATTCGTATTTATACGTATACCGTGAAGCGGCGCCGTTAAAGGGTTCTGGCGCTCGCCACGATGCCGCCATCGACCGGTATCACAGCACCTGTGACGTAAGCGCCCGCCTTTGAAGACAGGTAAATAGCGACTCCGGCCATGTCGGCGGGCTCGCCCCATCGTTTGAGAGGCGTGTGCGACGTGATCATGTCCCCCATAGTCTCGGCGATGCCCGCTGTCATCTTGCTCGGGAACGGTCCTGGCGCGATCGCGTTGGCCGTGATGAAGCGATCGGCCAGGTGCGAGGCGAATGTTCGGGTCAGGTGATGAATGGCCGCCTTGGAGGGACCGTATGAATAGGTGCCAAGCTTGTTGACGTTAAGACCATCGATCGAGCCGACGTTAATGATGCGGGCCGGATCGGCCTGCGAGGCACTGGCCTCGAGCAGTGGTAGCAATGCCTGGGTGAGAAAGAATGGGCCTTTGACGTTGATGTCCATGACCTTGTCCCAGCCGGACTCCGGGAACTCCTCAATGCTCGCGCCCCAGCTGGCGCCCGCGTTATTCACGAGAATGTCGAGCTGCGACTCGCGCTCACGGATAGCACCGGCGAGCGATTCGATACCCTCGGTTGTCGAAAGATCGGCTGGGATCGAAATGCACTCGCCCTGCTCGCGCAGGCGCTCGGCGGTTGCGTTGCACGCGTCAGCCTTGCGGGCCGAGATGTAGGTTTTGACCCCGTTGGCCACAAAGCCTTCGGCGATCATCTCGCCAATGCCTCGTGAGCCACCAGTGACCAGTGCCACCTTGCCTTTTACGTCGAACAGATCATTCATGAGCAGTGTCTCGGTTTATACGTAATGTTATTGACAATCATTCTCATTTGCGTTTGAATTTACGCATCTGATTGATAAGCCATTGAAACGTATGTACGTCTGCATTTGCAACGCCATTACTGACAAGCAAATCCGCAAAGCGGCGGACGCTGGTGTCAGCGACCTCTGGGGACTCCAGAATGAGCTCGGCGTGGCGTCGACTTGCGGTTCCTGCAAGGAAATGGCTTCTGACATCCTCCGCCAGCACCGATCGACGGCGGCCGAGGCGCTTGCGCAACCGGTCCTGTATACGCCTGCGGTCGGTTAATACCGCGCTCTGATCAACGAAGATAAGGCCCTGATTTTCAGGGCCTTTTCCTATTGCGAGTGATAATGATTGTCAGTACGCAAAAAGTGCTTGTGTACGTATAAACCCCTATTAGACTCACCCCCTCCCCTTTACCCGTCATGGAGACATCATGAAAGGCGACGCTACCGTCATCGAACACCTCAACAAGGTTCTCAAGAACGAACTGACCGCGATTAACCAGTACTTCCTGCACTCACGGATGCTGAAAGACTGGGGGCTGAACAAGCTCGGCGATCACGAGTACGAGGAATCGATTGACGAGATGAAGCACGCCGATGATCTGATTGAACGGATCCTGTTTCTTGAGGGGCTGCCGAATCTCCAGGATCTGGGCAAGCTGCGTATCGGTGAGAATGTGCCCGAGATGCTGCAATGCGATCTCGATATGGAGCTCGATGCGATTCCCGATCTGCGCGCCGCTATCGCCTACTGCGAGACGCGCAAGGACTACGTGAGTCGTGACCTGTTCGACTCTATTCTCAAGTCAGAGGAAGAGCACGTCGACTGGCTTGAGACGCAGCTCGGGCTGATTGAGAAGGTTGGGCTGGAGAATTATCAGCAGAGTCAGACGTAGCGCCTGACTCCGATACCGAGCAAACCAAGACCCAGCAACAAAATTACTCCTGGTTCCGGCACGCTGACGCCACCGGAAAACAGGAATCGATTGTCGTTGTAATCAAGGTCGCCGCCACCCATCAGGTCCTCGAATCCGACCTCGTACAAACCGCCGCCGAGCGAGTCGACTCCTGCGTGAAGTATGTTGTCGGGGTTTCGACTTGCGTCGCCAGTGAAGAAGTACCCCACCAGCGACCCGCTGCCCGTGTGGTCACCACCACTGTAGACGCGAATGCCAAAAATCAATTCATCGCCAGGTAAGTAGCCGAGTGCCGCCGGATCGATAGTCACCATCGTCCCGGTGTCATGATTTTCGGCTATGTCACCGCCCTGCTGCGTGGTCGGATCCAACATGTAAAGCCCGAGGAAGCTGTGGTAACCGGCAGACGCTGCGAGTACCTCGATATGGACCTCGCCTCCGGTGTAATAGATCTTCTGCCCAAGAACCAGGTCGGCGAACGCCGGCTGCGTGGACAGGAGCCCGGCAAACAGCACGGGAACGGCTAGTAACGTACGAATAATTGACATTGTCCTGGAGTCGCCCAAAAGTAGGAATTTATAACCAGATATAAGCAAATCACAGGCCAATCTCTGAAAACTCCAACTTAATCCGTTACTTGTGCAACCTAGGTAACGAACGGCTTTCGGAACAACCCTATATTTTGTAAAAATGCGCGACATTCAGCCGCCAATACGTTGCCCCACAGGTGTCAGGATGTTTTACAGTCCCATGGTGCCCCAAATTGGTTGGATCCCTAACTATTTGTTTTAAAAGGGATAAAAAAGTTGGCACACGAATTGCTTTATATACATCGAAGTCAACAAGATTTGTGTCTAAGGAAACGACAATGAAAATTTTTAACCTGATTGGAACGGCTGCAGCAACGACCTTGCTGTTTTTCGCGTCGGCAGCGAACGCTGACATCATGCTGGAGGCGGCTGACGCCGTTGAAACGGCGACGACAGCGGCAGCCAATAACCCGGGTACGGATTGCGACCCTGCCAGCAATTCGAACTCCGACATCATCGATTGCCTCGCAGTTCTCGGCGTTACTAATGAGACGTACAAGGACGAATATGGCACCGAGACCGGTCCGCTGGCTGGCAGTTACACAATTACGTATTCCGATTGTGATGCCGCAACAGAATGCCATTCAATGACAATCACCTACAACGGTGGCGAGATTTCGACGGACACCTATCTGCTGGTCAAGGACGGCAACAACGACCCGCAGTGGTACCTGTTTGACCTGACCGGTTGGGACGGCATGGAGACGATTGTTGTCACCTGTCTCTGGGGCAGCATCGACGAAACAGACGGAAGTTGCGTTTCGGGTAACGGCTCGATCTCACATGCATCATTCTTCGGCGGCACTGACGTACCTGAACCAGGTACACTCGCGTTGCTCGGTCTCGGACTCTTAGGTATCGCGGCCCGACGCAGAAAGATCGCTTAAAGCAACTTGCTTCGACACAAACCGAAAAAGCCCGCCAACTGGCGGGCTTTTTTTTGGAATTTTGATACCCGTGCCTTGGGTTATTAGTGCTCATTGAGTTAGTGTTTGTTCAGCCACGAATGTTGGTTTTGTCTAGGTGCATCTTATGAAATTTGCAAAATCAGTCTGGGTCGTTTCGGCGGGTGTTGCAGTTGTTGGCTGCTCAGGTTCTGGCTCGTCTGATTCGGATGAACCTGACGCACCCATCGATACGACAGCCCCACTTCGCTCTAATGGCCAACCCACCGGGGTGATCGCAGCGGGAACATCGTCAACTGATATTTCGTTAACAACGGATGAAAATGCAACATGCCGTTACGATCTGTCATCGGGGATAGCGTTCGACCAACAGCAGGAGATCTTCGCCGGAACTGGGTTCACCGACCATTCGACAACGGTGAACGGACTTGCAGATGGAAATCAGTATTCGTATTTCGTTCGTTGCATCGACCTTTCATCGAACGCAAATTCAACTGACTTCGAAATTCGATTTTCGGTCGCCGCAACGCCGACGGGCGTAACCGTGTCTGATTCATTCGATGGGACTGGCCCCCTCGTGGATTACACGACCAACAATGCGTCCGCCCTGCCAGATGTTGCCAGGGTTAACGGCCGATACCGCGCGGAACTGACAGATAATACCGATGACAAGACACTGCACTTCCACGGGGATCAAGGCCGCCTGGACGCAAAACTGGTCTCATTCCCATTCGAATACATAGCTCGAAACATAGGCATAGGCACTATTGCTGACTCACAAGTGCCGCCATCGACCTCTGGCGACCCGTTCATGTTCGCCGGCATTCAGGTTCACGTTCTAAATCTTGATGATACGAATAGCGCACACTTTGTCGTAGGACATCGAGGTTCGACCCACTTCACTGTCGAAGGCAAGAATACAGTTAACGGTTCATCTTCCGTAAATGACGATGGCGCAAATATAGTTCCCAACGGACGCGCTGATCTGAGAATTGTTGGACAGGCAGACCGAAGCCTCAAATGGTATTGGCAAACACCGAATCCGAATCCTGGTGTCCAAGCAGACTCATGGAATGCATACCGGGGAACCGGCGACTTTCCCGGGTCGCAGGCTGAATTCGATGACCAGGTCTATATCGGGCTTATTACTTATGCTTTTCGTGAAAGCAGCGTGCCTTTTGTCGGAACTGCCGACGGCGTCGAACTCGTTGGAGAATAGCAATCCTTGACTCTGAGTCGCATTCCTGGATTGCGAAACAGATAGTACGCGTTAGCCGTTGTCAATTTCAGCAAGACTCGATGTTTTCTCGAGATTAAGTACAGTCACTTACAGACTCACAGTCGCTTGTGACCTAATAGAATACCCGGTCGCAACCAGAAAATAAGAAACCGAAGGAGAAATCTATCTCCATGGACATCGAGTTCGTCAATCATTCGTCGATCGTTATTCGCGAGGGTGATATATCGCTGATGTGCGACTTCTGGCAGGACGGCACCGCTTTTGACGATGGCTGGAAGTTGTTGTGTGAACCCGTATTCGATTACCCGGATTTCGCCGACATCACGCACTTGTGGATTTCGCATGAGCACCCTGACCACTTCTCGCCAGCGAATCTGAAGTCCATTCCCGAAGGCCTGCGATCCGGAATCACTATCTTGTTTCAGGCGACTCAAGACAAACGCGTCGTTTCTTTCTGCAGCAAGCTCGGATTCAAAGACGTCGTCGAGCTCAGTCCATTTGAAAAAGTGTTGATCGGCGAGAACATGCAGGTCATGTGTGCGCCCTACGGAGCTTCGTGGGCCGATGTGGACTCATGGCTCTGGGTGAAGACGCCTACTGCAACGCTGCTGAATATTAATGACTGCGAAATACATTCGAAAGCTGGCGCAAAAAAGATTGCCGATGCGTGCGGGCCGATCGATGTACTCGCGACCCAGTTTTCATACGCGAGCAAACAAGCCGATTCCGATAATAATGACTGGATCGATCGAGTCCAGAATTATCACTTGGACCGACTCGAGTTCAAACTTGGAATGTTCCAGTCAAGATACGTGCTGCCATTTGCAAGTTTTGTCTATTGGTGCCACAACGAAAACCGTTATTTGAACAAGGGTGTAATTAAAGTTCAAAGAGCCGTGGATCTCATCCAAGGCCAGAATGCCAATCCCGTTGTAATGTACCCGGGAGATTCCTGGGCGGTAGGCACGGCCTGGGACAATACGGGTCCACTGCAAAAGTACGCAAATCGGTACGACTGGCTCGAGGCAGCACCCGACGACGAGTTCGAAGTTTCAGGCACAGTGCCACATGATGACTTGGTCAGCGAAGCAAATGCCTTTCTTGATCGGGTGTTAAAGAATACGACCAGGTCGCGCCTTGCGCGCTATATCGCGCTACAGCACTCGGATATCATGACCCACGGTGAGCGATCCGGCCTAGCGCGTCGATTACATGCGTTGATGTGCGGACTGCTCGGAAAGACTGTCCCGGCCAAAATCTACGTCGAGGACATTGATCGAGCGTACGAATTCTCGTTAGTCGACGGACTCAGGGCGGCGGATCACGAGCTCAGCGATTGCCACATTCGAATTGGCAGCGCCGCGCTTCGTTTTGGATTTTCGGTTGGATTTGGTGGGGAAACTTTACAGGTCAATGGCCGATTCAATAACGTTCAAGAACGCGGCTGGCAGTACTTGAGCTCCATCCTTTTCCTGGCCAGGAGAATGGAACAGGGATTCGAGATTCCCAAATTCGTGGTGGCGAATGCGGTAATGACGTCGCTTGGCCTGAAACGAAAGCATACCCATTGGTAAGGGATTACGGAGGTGATTTCTCAAGAGGACAATTTATGAGCAATGCTGATCCAGGCGCTCGGGAACTATCAAGTGTTCAACAAGGCATGGTGTTTCATTACCTGTCGAATGGGCGAGCAACTGGTGTAGACATTGAACAGGTAGTCGTAGAGATTCGGCACACGGTGAACTCGGATTTACTTCAAGATGCCTGGCAACTGTTCATCGACAGGACTGGCGAACTCCGCAGTTACATCGACCTCGACGGGTCGCCGCCGTCTCAACTGGTCTCGGAGGCGATACAGTGCAAATTGCAGATTGACGACTGGCCCGAATGCGAGGACCAGGCCTCGATCGAGCGAAACCTGGACAGGTATCTCGCGGCGGATCGGGCACGGGGTTTCGACATTGCCACCCCCCCATTGTTTCGCGTTGCATTATTTACAGTCAGTGACGACCGTCATTACCTTGTCTGGACGTTTCATCACCTTCTGCTGGATGGACGAAGTTTTGCTCTTTCCCTCGCCGACATTTTTGACATCTATGATGCCCTGAGCCAAGGACTCGCACCTCCGGATATTGATCGGCCGGCACGGGATTCATATGCCAGGTGGATGGCCAATCTTAACTGGAGCAGATCACTGCCTTACTGGCGCGACCTGGTATCCAGTGTTGCCATGACGACAACGTTGAAGCCGGCGGTCTCCGAAGCCGAGAGCAAATCAATAGGCGGCAGCAAAGACGAAGTCGTTGCCGAATTCGACGTCGAATCGACCGAAGCATTAAGTTCCTGGGCCGCGGGTAGCGGAGTGTCCTTGAACGCACTCGTTCAGTCAGCATGGGCGATTCTGCACGCCAGGTACAACGGATCGTCGGATGTCGTACTGGGAAATACTCGAGCGGGTCGCGCCGGAACGGTAGCTGATGCTGAGAACATGCTCGGTACATTCATTACGACAACGCCAGTACGGTTCCAACTCGATGAGTTGAGTGCGATCGATATTGTGAGGAATACACGATCTCAGCACGTAAAAGTTCGAAAACATGAGCACACACCGCTTGCAGATATTCAGGCGCTTACAGACGTTCCAGTCGGGACACCGCTTTTCGAAAGCCTCGTCATTTACGACTGGATGTCCCTGAATGACCGAATGCGCCAGGTGCGGCCCAACTGGACGGATCGCAAGTTCTGGTTCGCCGAGAAGACACCGTATCCATTTACGCTCTATGTCTACGAACAACCGGCACTTACTTTCAAGCTGGCATTCGATTGTGACCGTCTGTCAAGAAAACACGCTCTCGCTGCTCTCGAACACCTCAAGGTCATCATTCAGGGCATTGCTGACCGACCTGACGAGCCCTGGAGCACATTGCCGCTGCTCACCGCCGAAGAGAATGATCATCTTCTGCAAACCCTCAATGACACGACCAAGCCGATTCCAGAAGACACGATTCATCGCCAGTTCGACAGAATGGTCGAGATTTGTCCGACAAGGGAGAGCGTCGTTTCCGGTGAGTCTGCGATCACTTATGCAGGCCTGCAAAAACGTGCCAACGACCTGGCTGCGGCGCTTCAAGGCCAGGGAGCCGAGCCTGGCGACGTAATCGGCATTTGCATTGACCGAACGATTGACATGGTCGCAGCTATACTGGGAATCCTGAAAGCCGGCTGCGCATATCTCCCCCTCGACCCCGATTACCCCGCACACCGAACCGACTATTGCCTGAGCGACAGTGGTGCGCGAATACTCATTACCAGTTCTGACCTCGAATCCCAGTTCCGGTCAATATCTGCGGATTTGCACGTCGTTGACCGGAAATACGAACTGGATCCGATTCCACCGTATCGTGAGCCGGCGACGAAACCGGATGACTTGGCGTATTCAATCTATACCTCCGGATCTACGGGCAATCCAAAAGGTGTGCTGGTCGAACATCGAAATGTGATCAACTTTTTCGAAGGCATGGATGACGTCGTCGTCGACTCCGATCGTAAGCGCTGGCTTGCCGTTACCAGCATGTCTTTCGATATATCTGTTCTGGAACTGTTGTGGACATTGACGCGCGGCTATACCGTCGTACTCGCCGGCGGAGCTGATGACAGCCAAATCAGGAACAGTGGGCAACGAAAAATGGGATTCAGTCTGTTTTATTTTGCGAGCGACCCTGGTGGTGTCGGCCGTGAGAAATACGACCTGGTCCTCAAGGGTGCCAAGTTTGCCGATGAACACGGTTTCGAGGCTGTCTGGACACCGGAACGTCACTTTCACGCCTTCGGAGGACTCTACCCGAATCCGTCGGTGATCGGAGCTGCTGTTGCCGCGGTCACCCGCAACATCGGCGTACGCTCGGGCAGCGTAGTCCTGCCGTTACACCACCCGCTGAGAGTAGTGGAGGAATGGTCACTCGTTGACAACCTGTGTAACGGACGTGTCGGGCTCTCCGTCGCATCAGGTTGGCAGCCCAACGACTTCGTCCTGGCGCCTGATCGTTACGAAGACCGTAAGGAATCGATGTACGACGACATCGAGACTATTCGAAAACTGTGGCGCGGCGAGCAGGTTGAATTCGAAAACCCCAAAGGAGACATGGTTCAGATATCAACGCTCCCAAGACCCGTTCAAGACGAGCTCCCAGTTTGGGTTACAGCGGCAGGCAGTCCGGGAACGTTTCGGAAAGCCGGGGAAATTGGTGCGAATCTGCTGACTCACCTTCTCGGTCAGACCATTGACGAGGTAGCTGAAAAAATACGCGTGTACCGGCAGGCAAGAGACGAGGCAGGATACTCCAGTCGTGGCCAGGTCACATTGATGCTGCACACGCTCGTTGGCACGAACAACGACGAGATTCGCGAAGCTGTTCGCGAGCCAATGAAAAACTATCTCAGAAGCGCGGCCAGCCTGGTCTCCCAGTATGCAGACGCCTGGACGGCATACAAACAAGGCGCTGGAGCATCGGTGACTGACAGCAAAGCCTTTGATGAACTCAGCGACGAAGAAATGGACAGTCTGCTCGATTTTGCATTCGAGCGTTACTATGAGACGAGCGCCCTGTTCGGAACCCCTGAGAAATGCTCGGCCCTGGTCGAACAGGCACACTTAGCCGGCGTCGACGAGATTGCCTGTTTGATAGACTTCGGCGTCGAGAACCAGCAGGCGCTCGATAACCTGCAGCATTTGAACTCACTCAAAACGCAGTCGCACAGGCGGATAAGTGCTCGTGAAATCAACTTTTCCGATTTGGTTCTCGCGCATGACATTAGTCACATGCAGTGTACGCCGAGCGGTGCACGCACAATGTTGGGCGAAGAACGCTGCAAAGATGCGCTCGCACAACTCGATCAACTGCTCGTCGGCGGCGAGGCATTTCCCAACGATCTGTGGCAACGCTTGAAGGACACCGGTGTCCGGAAAGTCGTAAATATGTACGGCCCAACCGAAACAACGATATGGTCGACAAGCCATACACTTGGTTCCGACTCGGACAATGTCTTGATCGGCACACCGATCGCCAATACCCGTTGTTACGTCCTGGATAAGAATAAACAGCTTGTTCCACCCGGCGTCCCCGGTGTTCTGTTCATCGGCGGCAGCGGTGTCACCCGCGGCTACCACGAGCGCCCGGACCTAACAGCAAGCTGCTTCGAACCTGATCCTTTCGCCAGATCCGGCAATTCTATGATGTACTCGACGGGTGACGTCGTGCGATGGGATGATTCGGGCTCCCTTGAGTTTCTCGGTCGCGTCGATCATCAGGTTAAGGTTCGCGGCTTCAGGGTGGAACTCGGCGAAATTGAATCAAGACTCTCGGAGTATGCTGCAATCGATCAGGCTGTCGTCGCCGCCATTGAAGGTCAGGATGGATCGCAGGAACTCGTCGCCTATTGTAAACCGGTTCCCGAAGGCGACTTTGCCCCCCAATCTGTGGCGGCTTACCTTGCCGACGCGCTGCCGGACTACATGGTACCGTCTCAGATTCTGGTGCTGGACGAATTTCCACTGACGCCGAACAAGAAAATCGATCGCAAGCGCCTCCCCAAGCCGTCTGAGTTATTCGCGAAACGCGTATCGTCGGCGGTAACCGCCCCGCAAAATGAACTCGAGGAATTGATTAAGGGAATCTGGGAGGCAGAACTCGGCCTCGAAAACATCGGCACCAGGGACAACTTCTTTGAGATTGGCGGTCACTCTCTTCGTGCAGTACACGTACAGAGCCGGCTTCGCGCGGCCCTGAAGAAACAGTTTCCGATTACCGACTTGTTCCGATTTCCGACCATTGAGCAACTTGCCGCACACTTTGCCAACGCAGATAAGGTAGCTTTGGCCGAGCCGTCCGGCCGAGGGAAAAAACGCAAAAGGGCGCTACAGCGCCGGCGGCAGAAAATGTCACGCGAATAAGTTGTCGTCAACTCGCCGTTGCATGTGAACTGACTGCCTGATCGATGCCACCTGCGATCTCGGCGAGAGACTGCATGACAATATTCCTGGGATTGAGACGAACCCCTAGTTCCTTTTCGATCCTGGAAATTACTTTTACTGCCAACAATGAGTGCCCACCTATGTCAAAAAAGTGGTCATCCAGATACACCTGTTTCTCCCCCAGAATTTGGGACCAAATTGACGCCACCTGTATTTCAACCTCGGATGCCGGCGGTTTCCGTTCAGTAGCGCGCCGGACACCAACGGGTGAAGGCAATGCACCCCTGTTGATTTTTCCGTTGTTCGTCATGGGAAATTCACCGATTTCCACAAAATGCTGCGGAACCATGTATCCGGGCAGCGTGTTGCGCAGAGCTTTTCGAAGTTGCATAACGTTGATGCGCGTACCCTCGGGAATGATGTAAGCCACCAATCGATTGTCGTCGCCACCTCCAGACCACACGCTTGCGACGACGCCGGACACACCTGGCTCGGCGGCGAGGATCGACTCAATCTCTCCAAGTTCAATTCGATAACCACGCAGCTTGACCTGGCCGTCTTCGCGGTGCAGGTAAGCTATGTTGCCATCGACATTCTGGACCGCGATATCCCCAGTCGCATACACCCGCAAGCCAGGGTCGGCCGGGTGTTCATAAAAGCTTTGCTCGGTCAAATCATCGCGGTTCAGGTAACCCAAACTCAGACCATCCCCAGAAATATGCAGCGCCCCGGGGACGCCAATCGGAACAGGCTGGCCACAAGGGTTCAGAATATGTATTCCCGTGTTATCGATTGGCTTGCCGATCTGGATGCAAGCGTCATCGGAGTGCAATCGCTTGCATGCCGACCAAACTGTTGTTTCCGTCGGACCGTACATGTTCCATACGCTGGAGACACCGTCGGTCAAAGTCTTAGCCAGGTCCTTGGGCAGTGCTTCTCCCCCGCACAAAACCTTGAATTCCGTCCAGTCATTGCTGTCGTCGAGCCAGCCCTCCGCGAGGAGCAAACGCCAGGTAGATGGGGTCGCCTGCATTACCGTTACGTCATGTTGATCGATCAAACTCAACAACTGTTTACCATCCCCCGATTGTTCGGCTGTCGCTATTACCGTTGTTGCACCGACCGACAGAGGCAAGAAGAGCTCAAGTACAGAGATATCAAACGATAGAGTGGTCACTGCCAGCAAGGTATCCCTGCTGCTAAGTCCTGGCCTCTTGGCCATCGAGCTAAGAAAATTTACGACCGCCCGATGCTGAATCTGAACGCCTTTTGGCTTGCCGGTTGATCCGGACGTAAAGATTACATACGCGATGTCATCACTTCCCGCGCAAGACTGGAATTCTACCGATGCTTTTGAAGAGATCTCATCCCATTCTTCATCAAGCGAAATCTGTACACAATCAAAACGCGGCATCCGGGAGCGAAGAGACTCTTGTGTTAGCAAAGCACTAATCTCCGCCGTCTCCATCATGTACGACAATCGGTCCGCAGGATATTCTGGATCGAGCGGGACGTATGCGGCGCCCGCCTTCCATACACCGATCAACACGGCAATCATTCTTGAGCCGCGGTCCATGGCAACACCCACGAATTGGCCCTGCCCCACTCCTTTACTCTTCAGCAAACGGGCAACAGCATTTGAGTTCGCCTCGAGATCCGCGTAGGACAGTTCTCCGTCAAACCCTGCCGCAGCCACTTTGGACGGCGAGTCCTGCGCCTGCTTCCGAAACAAATCAACCACCGAATCAGAGTCTGGAAACGCGACCTGAGTCGAATTTGCTCTCGCCTGAATTTGTGCATCGTCGGCACAAAGCATCGGTACTTGTTGAACGTCGAGTTGCGGTGATTTCATCAAGTTGAGTGCGGCAGCTTCAAATGTCGCAAGTAACCGGGCGACATAGTGCTCGTCAAATAGTGAGGTGTCGTAGGTAATTACGCCGTTTAACCGGCCCTTCGACTCCCACATGAACGTATGCAAGTCATACATCGAACCGAAGTTCTTGAGTTCGATAACGGAAACGTCCGCACCCGGCAACTGAAAACTCATTGGTGGGTCCTGGAAGACGAACCCCGTCTGGAACAACGGCGCACGAGATACATCGCGTTTAATTCCCAGCGTGTGAACGATATCTTCCAGTGGCACGATTTGATTGTCGAAAGCCTCCATCATTACTTCCTTGACGTTCTGCAGGTGCTCAAGGAAAGACGTTCCAGCACGAATTCTTACTGCCAGCGGCAACGTATTGATAAAGCAGCCCATTATCGGTTCCAGCTGCTGATCCTGGTTGCGATCGCTGAATGGCGTCCCAATAATGATGTCGTTTTGTCCACTGTAGCGCTGATACACAGCCTGCCAACAGGCCAGCAACAACACGAACATGGAGAGCCCATGAGTTCGACTGAACTCGCTGGCCGTCTTCGAAATTTCAGAACTCAGTTCAAAATAATAATCTCTGCCCTCAAATGTCTGGAATTTCTGTCTCTTGAACGTCGTTGGTAAATCCAGAACGCCGGAAAACTGTGCCAGTCGATTTTGCCAGATCTCGTACCTTTGACTGTGATCGAAAGACTCGATCTGTTCTCTTTGCCAAATTACATAATCGGCATACTGCAATTCAGGCTCCGTAAGGGACTCATCGGAACCGTCGGTTAACCGTCTATATTGTTCGGCCATTTCCTCGAGGAAAATGCCGAATGCCATGTGATCAAACGCAATATGATGCCCCACTAGGAGCAGCACATGTTCGTCGACGCCCAGTCGAAACAGGCGGACGCGAATAACAGGTTCCTTATCGATCCGCAGTGGCCGTCGAAATTCCCGTTCGAGCTCTACATCCAATCTTTTCTGGCGTGCCTGGGACGTATTCCCGTCTACTTCAATAACTTCGAATGGAACCTGGGTGCACGAGCTAACGACCTGAACAAGGCTCCCGTCGTCCTTTTCCGAATAGGTCGTGCGAAGAATTTCGTGCCGGGATACTACGATCTCAATTGACTGCCGTAGAATTTCGTCGTGCAACGGTCCAGTAATCCGAAAGCCAAGGGGAATTGTATAGGCCGTATTGTCAGGATCCATCTGGTACATGTACCAAAACGTGGCCTGCGTCGACGACACGGGAAACTCGTACAATGGATTTTCAGTCGAATCAGGCATTTTCAAAAACCTTGTAACCGCCCTAGCCAAGCGGATCAATCGATTCTATATAGTCCGGAATCGCTCGCGAGAAACACGTCTTATGGGTTGTTTGAGCTGCGCATCTTCACCGTGTGCTTGGTCGGCACTTTCGACCAGAACGGACCAAGCTGAAATAGTCGGCTTGTCGAAAAGCAGTGACATCTTGGGACTTGCGTTGAGCTCTTTTTTCATCCGACTCGCAAGCTGAGTCAATAACAGCGAATGTCCGCCCAGTTCGAAGAAATTGTCGTGAATGCCAATGCGATCCAAACCCAACCCTTTTTTCCAGATGTCAGCCACGATCTTTTGGACCTCTGTTTCCGGCGCGACAAACTCGCTCGATAACTCGCCGACTTCTGATAGTTCGACCGCTTCGTCGCTCGCATTCGACGCCACGCAAGACTCGTTCAATACGTATCGAAAATCGACCGGCGACACGATCACCTGCGAATGAACCGGTTGCCCCAGGACCACATCCAAAACTTTAATACCGTCTTCTGGGGAGATCCCGTTCGTAAAATCCAGATCGAGACCTTCGCCGCTGGGCTGCGCGTTCGATAGATCCAAAGAAGCGCGATCCATTTTCTTCATGCGAAATTGTCGAACGGCCAGGAGCGGCTGCCCCACGAGGTCGTAGACGTCAACATCGAATACCCTGTCGTCGTCGTTTTCCGAATCTACAAACCTGACATGGCTGTAGATCTCCTTGGGTAGTGCTCTGTAAACTTCAATGCTCTGGTACGACATCGGCACCAGGAATTCTTCACTGTTGATACGGCTGAAATACACCGTTTGGAGTCCGGCGACTGCATTATCGAGAAGTGCCGGATGCAAGGGATTCGTAGCGAGATCCTTTGCGAAGGCATCACTTAGCGCCATTCTACCGAATAGTTCATTCGAACCAATCCAGGATTTCCGCAAACAGTCCCAACGCTGCCCGAACTTCATAAATGGCGAGTCTGACAACGCAGGCAGGTCGGAAGCCGGCTTCATGCCCCGAGTGATCTGCTCGATATCTACGGATTCAGGCAGCGCACCGATCGCTCCCACTATTCTTCCTTGCACGTGCTCGCCCGACCATTCGTCTGCCGTGGCGGCGTCCGGACTCTCGGCGCTCAGGATTTCGAACTCCGATTGCCCTGCGGTGCCCGCCATCTTGACTGCGGCGACTATCTGGTCACCATCACGAATAGCCAGCGGTGCAAAGAGCGACATGTCTTCTATCGTTAGCGCATCTCCCACGCCATCTCCGGCAAGCGCCTGATACGCGGAATAGGCAAGCTGTATGAGCCCTGTGCCCGGAAGCACGGCACGTCCATCTGCGGTGCGGTGCTCATTCATCCTCCAGTCCGCCGTTCCGAGGCATTGCTGATAAACACCATTGCGAACATGAGGCGAAAAATCCGAAAATCCAGCTCCTTTGGACTTCCGACCCGCCGCCAGGTCCGCGGCCATACCGACATCCTTCCAGATAGGCCAGTTTACGGACACCGCGGGCAACCCGTTGGCACGCAACTCACGCGCATAGGAGTCCAGAAATGCGTTCGCAGCCGCATAGTCCGTTTGACCCAATGTGCCTAGGTATGCGCTCACAGATGAATAGAAAAGAATGAATTCCAGCGGCTCGCCTTTAACAGCTTGGACCAGATTGACCGCGCCCAGAATTTTCGGCTCGAGCACTGCAGATGCCGCGCCTCTTGATTTGAGTTGCAGCAACTGATCGTCGAGTATTCCGGCAGTGTGCAGAACTCCCGCTATCCGCCCATTAACCTCAATCGCATGTTCGACGGCAGTAGCAACCTGGCCTTCGTCCACTATATCTGCGACCTCAATCTGCACATCTACTCCTGCCGATTCCAGCTCTCGTATTGCTGCAATTCTGCGAGCCAGTCTCGTATCCCCATTACAATGGGACTTCCATTCCTTCCGGTCCGGCAGTCCCGATCGACCGATCAATGTAATGTGGGAACACCCCAGCTCAGCGAAATGGCGCGCCGCAGCCAGACCAAGTCCTCCCAGGCCACCACTAATAATGACGTGCTTGCCATTCAAGTGCCGCGGAACATCGCTGGCCAGTGCTGCAGAATCAATCGGAGCGAATTCCTCCTCGAAGCGATGTCCCTGTCGGAAGCACATGACACCCGACCTGCGGTAGTCCTCCGCCGTGGTCAACGGCGCGCCGCTGACCTCGAGCCCGAAGTTCTCGACGGCTTCGGCGGCAATCGTCCTGATGCTAAACTCCAGAAGCGGCTGGCCTTGCAGCCGCTCCAGGTCAGTATCGATATACCGCGTCGAACAATGAGAAATTTCCGAGGGTATAACGCGCAGCATGGCGCTCATCGACGACGACATCGCGCCGGGAACCAGCTCTCCCGGATAGCTTTGCAACGAATTTGCGGCCACTACTGAGAGACGCACCTTTGTTTCGTGCAACTCAGCAACGGCTTTTGCCACGTCCCATAGCGAAAAATAGGATACCGCCAGTCCTGTGCGGCTCAACTCGGGCGGCGTCGCAGCTGCCAGATGAATCAGCACCAACCCTCTGGGATAACGCGAAGCCGCCTTCTCCAGGGTCGACTGCAGTTCATCACGATCCTGCCAGTGATCGACCGCTTCAACGTTACCACCGGCATTTCGGAACTGTTCTTCGAACATTGCAGAAACAGGCCCGGGCCCGCCAATCAAGAGAACGCCTGTTTCGTCCGGAACTTCAATTTCCTTGCCGCTTAGGTCAGAAGCCGACTTCCAGCTTGGCTGGAAAAACCAGCGACCAGGCGGGTTTCTATCCTTGGAAAGAGTTGACGTGCCCAGCACATTCTTGCCAGGTTCAATCCAGTATTCACGGTGCTCGAACGGATACGTTGGAAGCCCTATTCGCTTCGGTTTCTTATCAGCGAAGAACTTGTCCCAGTCAATTTTTGCGGCGGCCGCCCACAGAGCGCCCATTGCCTCCAGCATGAATGCATTGTCGTTGGAGTCATCACCACGATGCCTTGTCGAGTTGATAATGCGGCGTCCCTTCGCTTCCGGGTGTTGCCTGACCAGTGACGACAGCACATTCGATGGCCCGACTTCGAGAAATGCATTGTCTTCATTGTGCTCAAGAAGTACCCGGGCGGCATCTGAAAACTTTACCGGATTTCGTAACTGGTCAGTCCAGTAACTGGAACTGCAAGCCTGATCGGCCGTCAGCCAGGTACCCGAAAATGTCGAAGCAATTGGAATCTCAGGATTCTTGAAACCGAAGGTATCCAGGTGTGCCTGGAATTCAGGAAGAATCGGGTCCAATAACGGCGAATGTGCGGCGACGTTGATTCGAATTCGCACGTTCTGGATTTCTTTTTGGTCAAGAAGTTCTTGCAGTCGGTCAATCTGATCGATCGGCCCCGAAGCAACACACATTCCCGGACTATTGATCACAGCTATTGAGAGGTCCCCAAATAGGTGGCCTTCCAGTTCCTCCGGAGACGCCATCACACTGACCATGCCTCCCTCGGGAGCTTTTTCCTGAAGAACCCCTCGCATTGCGACCAGCGAAATCCCCTCCTCGAGGCTTATGCCCCCGGCAATGCACAGGGCGGTATTCTCCCCCATCGAATGTCCGATCAGCGCGACCGGTTTGACACCGAGGGACAGCCAAAGCTGCGTCTGTGCATACTGCATGGCGAAAAGACAAGGCAGCGATCGCGAGGGTCTTTCCATTTCTCGCGTAGCTGTTTCCAGGCCCTCGTTTTCCGGATACAGCAAGTCGAGAAGTGAAAAATCGACGTATCTGGCAAGAATGCTCGCGCACTCGTCCAACGCCTCGCGAAACACCGTTTGCGAAGCGTAGAGATCGCGCCCCATTCCAGGGTATTGCGCGCCTCCACCCGCGTACATGAAGACTACGCCGGCGTCAGCGTCCGGAGCCGTGGTTCTGTTCCAGCGGTCTGATTTCGGATCACCCAGCAACGTCAAGGCATCCGCGACACCTTCGACAGTCGCATAAGCTCGGTGCTGCATGGCCTGTCGTCCCCGCAGCAGAGTAAATTGTGCATCCCGAAGGGCGGTTTCAGGATATTGCTCAAGATAGGCTTTCATCCTGTCCATTTGCCGAGCCAGCGCCGACGGAGTTCGCGCGGACAACGGCAGCAAGTACCAATCGTCTTGAATTGCCTCGCCCGATTCGCGCAGCGGCGCCTCCTCCAGGACGACATGCGCATTGGTTCCACCAACCCCGAGCGAACTCACCGCGGAGCGTCTTGGAACAGACGATGGCCAAGCTCGCAACCTGTTGTTGACGTAGAAAGGCGAATCCTCAAAATCAATCTCGGGATTTGGTCTGCTGAAATGAACTGTCGGCGCAATCTCCGCCGACTTCATGGACATAACGGCCTTGATAAGACCGAGTACGCCCGCCGCCGTATCGGTGTGACCGATATTTGACTTCACGGATCCGATCGCGCAATACCCTCGTCTGGGATTGTCACGACCGTATGCCTGGGTAAGTGCGGCAACTTCGATTGGATCGCCAATCTTGGTTCCGGTACCGTGGCACTCGATGAACTCAACGCTATCGGGATCGACACCGCTGATCTCGATTGCCTCCGAAATGGCCGCAGCCTGCCCGTCAACGCTGGGCGCGAGATAATTCACCTTGACCGAGCCATCGTTGTTGACGGCGCTGCCGATTACGACACCGTGAATCTGGTCGCGATCGCGGATAGCCTCGTCAAGCCTCTTGAGCAACACGACACCGGCACCGCTGCTGATGATCGTCCCGGTCGAACTTGCGTCAAATGCCCGGCAATGCCCGTCCTTGCTCGCAATTCCGCCGTCCTCGTGAAGATAACCGTGATTTCGCGGGAGCAGAATCGATATTCCTCCCGCCAGTGCCATGTCGCACTCGAAATTGATCAACGACTGGACGGCGGTATGAATGGCGACGAGTGAAGTTGAGCAAGCGGTCTGAATATTCAGGCTGGGCCCACGAAGATTGAAGTTGTATGACACTCTCGTGGTCAGGAAGTCCTTGTCGTTCCCGGTATGGCGCATCAGGAACAGCCCCACCTCCTCTACCAGGTCTGCATTGGATAGCAGATTGAACGGCATGTATGAGTTGTGGCCCGAACCAGCGAACACACCGATCGGACCTTCGTATTCGAACGGGTTGTACCCTCCGTCCTCCAGCGCCTCCCAGCAAACTTCCAGGAAGTGGCGATGTTGAGGGTCGAGAATTTGCGCATCGCGCGGGCTGAATCCGAAGAATCCGGCGTCGAACCCGCCTGGGTCCTGCAGAAACATTCCAGCTTTCACGTAGTCCGGATTGCGGATAAGGGATTCCGGCACGCCTGCGGCCACCAGTTCGTCATCGGTCAGCTCCGTCAATGACTCCCGGCCTTGCCGGATATTTTCCCAGAACTCGGCGACGCTGTTCGCACCGGGAGCACGGCACGACATTCCGATTATCGCTATGCGTCCGTCAAGCTCTTCCTGATCTGCAGTGTCTGACATTTGTCGCCTGCCGGTATGGCGTAGTAATTCTTATGAACAGTTCCATCGCCCAGAAAACAGAATTTGATGCCTGCCGTCCGACCACTTCCCCGGGGGATCTGCGACTCCACCAAGTGACCATCACTTAACATCGCAGACCAGATTTGATGTATCGCGAGCGGTCATTATTCTGGCACGAAGCACGTTCCTCAGCTACCGATTGTCACCGTTTCAAGGTCGATCTCGCACTGAAAACCGTGATGTGCTTCACGGTATGCCATCCGTCGCTGAAAGCCGTCGGCAAACGCGTACGTTTCGCGCAACCTGTGTCATTCAGACCTCAGCGAGTTTACAATCGATCCCGGTACCAGAACTCATGGGCGAGAAGATTCATCAGGATGGAACCGTACTATTTTAAATCGGGTGACGACGACTTGTTCGGCGCGTATCACCCGGCTAATGACATGATGTCAAGGAAATCTGCAATTATCTGTTCGCCGATATTCCAGGAATATCATCGAACTTATCGCATGTTTTCAAATATGGCGGACCGCTGGTCGCAAAAGGGATACCACGTACTTCGTTTCGACTATTACGGCACTGGCGACTCATCAGGAGATTTACAGCACGCCGGACCTGCGAGATGGGTCAGCGATATTTCTGCCGCCATGAAAGAGCTTTCTGAAATCTCCGGTGCCGACCAGGTCTCGATGCTGGGTATCAGATATGGTGCTCTCCTGGCCGCCGCGGCCGTAGAAGAACTGGAAAATGTGGAATCAATGATCATGTGGGATCCAATCTGGCTCGGTGACGAGTACCTGAGGCAGATGGAACTCTCCCAAGCTCACTACGTGGATTCACAGAAAATCCTCTCAGCCAGTGAAGCCGAGAGTGCGAAATCAGAAATTTGCGGATTCGAAAGATGCGCCTGGTTTGACGATGAGTTCAGATTCACGGAGCTGAGTTCTACAAGTGTTCATACGCTCGAACACATCGACATCGTTCTGACACAATCACCGCATCCGGCGCAATCGACATTTACAAACAATTGTATGTCTGCAGGCGTTACAGTTGAGTCCATCGAACTGGACGTTGAATGTGACTGGGACAGCCGCAGTGGCAACGCCTTGCAAGTTCCGGACGTCGTTGCGCGCATAGAAGAATGCCTGGTATAGCGGCGATGGAGACGACTCACCTCGTTGGCGAAAATCCTTGCGTCGTCGGAGTCTCGACTGAAGCTGATCCGGCTTCCGAGCACAAAAGCAGTGTTGGGGTGCTGATCCTCAGCGCCGGGTTGTTACACCGGCCGGGCCCGTTTCGACTACACGTCGACCTGGCCAGGCGATTGGGCAGCTTGGGTTTCAACGTGCTGCGCATCGATCAAAGTGGACGCGGCGACAGCGGCCGCGGTCGTGGCATGTCTGCAGAAGAGTGCCTGTTGACGGAATTCGATTCTGTCGCCGAATGGTTTGAACGGACTCTCGGAATCAATGAACTGATACTCGTGGGCCTTTGTTCCGGCGCCGACGATGCAATCCAGTTAGCTGACTGCAGATCCAGTGTCGTGGGGTTAGTACTGCTCGACGGCTATTGCGGAAAAACCCGGCGGTTCATAACCAGATCGATCACAAAGCGTTTCACCAGCTTCAGGGAGCTGGCATCGGGCTGCAAGAGATTTGCCGTTCGTATAGCTAAACGCGTGCTCGGCACTAGACTTGTACAAGGCGATGCGTCTGATGAGGCCGCGGACCTGGTTGATGTACGAAATTTTCCCGAAAGCTCCTTGGCAAATTCGGCGTTTGGCAAAGTCGCGTCGCGTGGTGGAAATTCCCTGTGCGTATTTACCGGCGGTGTCGATTACTATTACAACTATGAGGGGCAGTTAGCTGATAGCTTGAGGCTGGACGAACGCTCCGGAATCATCCAGGAACATTTCTTCGCAAGTGCGAACCATACCTACCCAATTCACACTCATCGAAAAGCGCTGATTAACCTGATTTCAGATTGGGCCGAACAGTTCAAGCTGCAGCGGTGACGCCCGTGCGCCGCTCGCTGAGAAATAGCATCCGCAAACAAAAACGGGCCCGCTCAAGGCGGGCCCGTTTAATCTTGACTGGCGTCCCCAAGGGGATTCGAACCCCTGTTGCCGCCGTGAAAGGGCGGAGTCCTGGGCCTCTAGACGATGGGGACATAGGACATTGATCCGTAAGGATATTGGTGGAGCTAGGCGGGATCGAACCGCCGACCTCTTGCATGCCATGCAAGCGCTCTCCCAGCTGAGCTATAGCCCCACGGAGCCGCGCACTATAGGGAGGCTTAGCCGGTGTGTCAAGCGCCGAAAATTTACCTAGTTTCCAGCAGCTTGGGCTCGTTGCTCGACCAATCCGATCGCACGGTCCAAGCGGACTATCGACCGCTCCCGACCCACCAACCAGACGGTCACGTCGATTGGCGGAGAAACCGGCCCGCCGGTTACCGCCACTCGAACTGGTTGGCCCACCTTGCCCATATTGAGCTCGAACTCAGCCGCAACACCCTCAATTGCCGCAGCAATTGATTCCGGCGACCAGGACTCCAGCGTGGCAATCGCCCTACGAACTGCTCTCAGCGGCTCGAGAATTGCCGGCCTTAGATTCTTCTTCGCCGCCTTCTCGTCGAAGTCCTCGAATTCCTCGTAACAATACCGTGCACCCTCTGCCATCATTTGCAAAGTCTCGGCGCGCTCGCGGAACCCGTAAGCGACGTCTACCGGATCCGGCCCGCTCTGCACATCAAGACCGAGGCGCTCCAGGAACGGCACGAGTGCCTTACCGACCTCCTCCGAAGGCGCCTCTATGATGTGCTGCTGGTTGAGCCACCGAAGCTTTTCAGGATTGAATGACGACGCGGACTGGTTGACGGCCGCAATATCGAACAACTCGACCATTTCATCGATGGCAAAAATCTCCTGGTCCCCATGTGACCATCCAAGCCGAACCAGGTAGTTGAGCATGGCACTGGGAAGAAAGCCCTGGTCCCGGTAATCCCTGATGTCCACCGCGCCGTGGCGTTTTGATAGCTTGGCACCGTCCGGACCGAGAATCATCGGCAAGTGTGCGTATTTCGGCGGCTCGGCACCCAAGGCAGCCAGCATATTCATTTGCCGCGGGGTATTATTGAGGTGATCATCACCGCGAATCACGTGGCTTATCCGCATGTCGTGGTCATCGACGATCACCGTAAAATTGTACGTTGGCGTACCATCCGAGCGTGCGATGATCAGATCGTCGAGTTCCGAGTTCTGGAAAACGACTTGTCCACGGACAATGTCGTCGACGATGACCTCGCCGTCCTTTGGATTGCGAAACCGGACAACCGGATCGATTCCTTCCTGTGGACTGCTGCGATCCCGGCAGCGGCCGTCATAACGGGTTTTTTCACCCCGCTCCATCTGCGCTGAGCGCATCCGTTCCAGTTCCTCTTTGCTACAGTAGC
Organism: Woeseiaceae bacterium; assembly: GCA_965224725.1. GTDB lineage: Bacteria > Pseudomonadota > Gammaproteobacteria > Steroidobacterales > Woeseiaceae > UBA1847. Next base: position 524,329 of record CBDCZZ010000002.1, on the reverse strand, counting down.
AATGATAGGCCCTGCCGTCCTGGAGCCAAGCGTCGATTACCTCGCGGTACCGGTCAAAACGCTCCGTCTGGAAGTATGGTCCTTCATCAGCGTCTAACCCCAGCCACTGCATTCCATCCGTGATTGCTTCAACATTCTCGGGCGTCGAACGCTCGCGATCCGTGTCCTCAATCCGCAGTACGAATTCACCTTTAAGGTGACGGGCATACAGCCAGCAAAACAGCGCAGTACGCACACTGCCTAGATGTAAAACGCCCGTAGGGCTCGGCGCAAATCGGGTTCGGACTGCCATGGAGTTCGAGCTTCAACCGGAAAACGCGGAATTCTACAGAATTCGGTGCACAATCCCAGCGTCGCAGCTCGATCAATTTGCTTACGCTGGGCACCGGGGCTGCGCAGAATCCATTTTTCCCTTTGAAAATGGGCGTCTGTAATTGGCGACATTCGACATTTTTCTTATCGAACATCCAGTTATGTGAACTACCTCACACGCCTGCAGATCCCTTGTCTCTCTATCACGACAGTCTTGTCGGGATCCGGCTCGACACAACTGGCCGAAAAACCTCATAAATCATTGTCTGTAAAGCTATTTCCCTCAGTTGGCATGCAAACTGCTTCGGACGATGTGACGTTACCTTCGTTAAGCAAGAAACCGCGATGCACCCTCCAACTTTACTTATTCGGTGCTGTTGGCCGGGCTTTTGCCGGCAGCGGCGCTTGAATACACGTATCGGTAACTGAAAACGCTTGTCCTTTGTTCGTTGTTTGCTAGTTTAGAGCGCAACTGAAAAAGGCAAACCCATCGAAAGGTGGGGACGCAAAGCTTCCGGTCTACGGGATTTTCCTAAGACAGCGGGGCCGCCAGAATCCGAACCGGAATCCGCTTCCGGTTCCAGACAGGATAATGCTCCTGTTCAGCTTTGTGGCTGCATCCAAGACCGGATTGTGTAAACGCAAATTGCCGATAGTGTTTCGGCGGCAGGTCTTGGAATATGAGTAGGATTGCACAGCATCGTTGCACCATTGTCGGAATGGTTGCGATGTTTCTATTAACAGGTTGCCTGAGTGACGAGGAACCTGCGTCGGGCGCCGAGGATAACGAGGACACAAGCGCAATCAACAACGCCCCCGTGATTTCCGGAAACCCGCAGGGTGCGATCAATATGGGTGATTTTTATACGTTCACCCCCGACGCCAGTGATCCGGACGGAGACGCGTTAAACTTCAGCATTTCGAACCGGCCGCCATGGGCGTCATTCGACGAACAGACCGGAACATTACAGGGCCAACCGTCGCTCGCTGATGTCGGTGTATATTCGAATATTCAAATCACCGTCTCCGACGGGACCGATCAGGCCAGCCTCGCAGCTTTTGAAATCGAGGTTTCACAGGTGGCACTCGGATCCATGACCCTGTCCTGGACGCCGCCGACCGAAAATACTGACGGTTCGGCGCTGACGGATCTCGCTGGATATCGTTTCTACTACGGGACGACGGCAGGAAACTACCCCAAAGTCGCCGAATTCGAAAACCCCGGACTCTCGACGGTCGTCATCGAAAACCTGGTGCCGGATACCTATTATGTAGTCGCAACAGCGATCAACACGGCCGGTGTCGAAAGCCCGTATTCGAATGAAGCCGTCAAAGTCGTCGAGTAAGCGCGCCGTCCTGGACGTACGGCCCGTCGTCACCAAAGTGTGATGCATATCACACTCTTACCGGTGTGCCGGTCACCATCCTGATCATTTCACGAGACCGGCTCCTTCGAAACCGCCTTTTCCGAAATAATTGCTTTAAAATTAGATAATTGGGAGCAATATTGAGTCGGGGAATGAACCTCACCGGACAGCTTGTCGATGGCTTGCAAAGAAACCCGCTCGAACGCTGTGTGTGGGCGGACGATCGCTGGATTTCGAGCGCCGAACTGGACGAAGCGTCCAACAAACTCGCCCATTACCTGATACGTTGCGGCGCCAAGCCCAATACGCTGGTCGGTATTTGCACGGAGCGCTCGATTGATATGATGATCGGGCTTCTTGCGATCCTCAAGTCCGGCGCCGCATATGTTCCGATAGATCCCGATTACCCGGCGGAACGCCGCCAGTTTCTGATAGCCGACTCCGAATGCCCAATCCTGCTTACGCGCAGCGATCTAGCGGATTCGGCGACCCGAGACGGTACCCGATACTTTTGCCTGGATACCGACTGGCACCTCGTCGAGAGCGAATCAGAACAGGCGCCGACGATTGCGCTGCAGGATACCGACCTGGCGTATGTTATCTACACATCGGGGTCAACGGGGCAACCCAAGGGCGCGATGAATAACCATGAAGCCGTGTGTAACAGCCTTCTATGGATGCAACAGAAGTTTCAGCTCGGTGACGGCGATGTAGTTATTCAAAAAACGCCTTTCAGCTTCGATGTGTCAGCTTGGGAATTTTTCTGGCCAATCATGACCGGCACGCCTTTGGTTTTCGCAAAACCACGCGGTCATCTCGACCCTGGATATCTCGCTAATTTAATAGAACAACATCAGGTCACAACAGTGACCTTTGTTCCCTCGATGCTACAAGCCTTCCTGGAGCAGCCCGATCTCCGCCGCCGGTGCCGATCGTTACGAACGATTATTTGCATTGGCGAAGCTTTGTCAGTCGACTTGCAGGATCGCTGCCTCGAGCGCATCGATGCTCAGCTGTACAATCTGTATGGTCCCGCCGAAGCGGCGATCCAGGTAACCTACTGGCACTGCAACGCAAGACGCGAAGAGAGTGTCGTACCAATTGGTTGGCCTGTTTCAAACACCCAGATTCACATTCTCGACGACCGACTGAATAGAGTCGCCGACGGGCAACACGGCGAGTTACACATCGGCGGCATACAGGTTGGGATGGGATACTGGCGAAGGCCGGAGCTTACCGCGGAGCGATTCATCGAGGACCCGTTTTCTACGCGTGCGGGAGCACGCCTGTACAAGACAGGCGATCTCGCCCGGCGCCGACAGGACGGCGCGATCGAATTTCTCGGTCGCATGGATTTCCAGGTAAAAATCCGCGGACAACGAATCGAACTGGGGGAAATTGAAGCCGCGCTTGAGTCAATCAACGAGATTCAGCAGGCTGCAGTACTGGCCAGGCAGTTCGAAGCCGACGATACGCACCTCGTCGCTTACTATTGCGGCCCCGGCAGTGCCGACCTCGACGATACAGCCTTGAGGCAATCACTGGCTCGGACGCTGCCCGAGTACATGCTGCCCCAATACTTCGTAAATCTTAAGAATATGCCGATTTCGCCGAACGGCAAACTCGATCGAAAGCTCTTACCCGACCCGAGGTTGCCGGCCGGGACTGACGCTGGAATTTCAATTGACGATCCCGTCGAAGCCTACGTGGCCGAAATCTGGCGCCAGGAACTTCGCTTACCGTCGCTGGGCATCGAGCAACGATTTTTTGAAGTTGGTGGAACTTCTTTGGGCGCTGCCAGAATTGTAGCCAGGCTACAGAAAGAGCTTGGCGAATTTATCTACGTGGTGTCGATGTTCGACGCGCCGACAGTCAGAGAGTATGCGGGATTTCTTCGCAACGAATACCCTGACGCCCTGGCACGAGTGCTAAAGATAAATGTCGCGCGACAACGCCCACAGGACGCCATCGGTCGTCTGAGCGACGAGGATTTCGACACGTTCGAAAATGCTGTTCCGAAACTTTGTGCATCGAACTCAGCGACCGGCGAAAAAAATCCACCCGCTATTTTTGTGCTGGCCCCGCCACGTTCGGGAACAACATTACTGCGAGTAATGCTGGCCGGACACAAGGATATTTTCGCCGCATCGGAATTGCAGCTACTGGGCTTCGAAACAATGCGCAGCCGCCGAGAGGCATATGCCGGCAAATACTCGCTGTGGCTGGAAGGTCTGTTGAGGTGTGTCATGGAGGTCAGGAGTTGCAGCCTCGATGAGGCAACCGAGATCGTAGCAGCTATGGAGCGAGACTCTCTTACGACCAAGGACTGTTACAAGTGGCTCCAGGATCAAATCGGTCCGCGGCTTCTCGTCGACAAGTCGCCGTCATACGCGACTGACCGTGCCGCTCTAGAAAAGGCCGAGCAAGATTTTCAGGACCCCTTGTATATTCACCTGGTCCGTCATCCTTACGGGATGGCCCGATCATTCGTGAACTACCGCATTGAGCAGGTCTTGTACCTGCCGGATTCGCCATACGCGGGCCAACAACTCGCCGAACTTGTCTGGACGACCAGTCACCGGACTATCCTATCCTTTCTCGAAGAGATACCACAGGAACGTCAGTTCCGCCTCAAATTTGAAGACCTGGTCAAGAGTCCCGAGACAGAAATGCGCACTATGTGCAATAGATTCGGAATTGCCTTTGACAGTGGCCTGACAACCCCTTACGTGAACCTTGAGTCGAAGATGGTCGATGGCGTACATGCCGAATCCACGCCAATGGGAGATACGCGCCTGCTCGAGCGTCGAACAATTGATCCCGCGGTTGCTACTGCCTGGAAATGCGAACACGAGCACGACTTTCTGGCGAGCCCGTCTGTAACAATTGCGAAAGCGCTTGGATACGAGGATGTCGAGTCATTGGACTCGCGAGAAAAGCAGCAATTCAAACGCAGCGCGGCAACTCGCAGGGCGAAGCGAAAAGCTATCAGAACGAGGCACAATCAGAATGCATGATGAGAATCACGACAGGTCAGACGCCATCGCCGTAATTGGCATGGCCGGAAAATTTCCTGGTGCCAACGATGTGCGGGAGTTTTGGTCTAATTTGCAAGGCGGCGTAGAGTCGATACGTTCTTTTACGGAAGACGAACTGAAAAATAGCGGCGTAAGCGAAGACGTCCTGCGGGACCCCAATTTCGTGAACGCCGGCGCACCCATGCCGGGCGCCGACTGTTTCGACGCGGCTTTTTTCGGCTACAACCCGCGTGAAGCAGAACTCATGGATCCTCAGCAGCGGGTCTTCCTGGAATGCGCATGGGCGGCAATGGAAGATGCCGGGCATGACGCAGCGCGATTTGATGGCGATATCGGCGTTTTCGGTGGCGTAGCAAGAAGTACATACCTGCTGCAGAATGCGGCGACCTACAAAGAGTTAATGGACAAGGGCGCCACCTACGACGTAATCCTGGGCACCGATAAGGATTATCCAGCAACGCGAGTCGCCTACCAGATGAACCTGCACGGCCCCGCGATGAGCGTCCAGACAGCATGTTCAACCTCCGGGGTGGCAATCCACATGGCGTGCCAGTCGCTGCTGAATGGCGAATGCGATATGGCGATGGCCGGCGGTGCACGAATCCAGGTGCCGGAAACCGGCGGCTACCTCTGGATGGAAGGAGGAATACCTTCACCCGACGGACATTGTCGGCCATTCGATAAACAGGCAGCGGGCACCGTCTATGGAAGCGGTGTCGGCGTCGTCGTCCTCAAGCGGTATGAAGATGCCGTTGCAGACGGAGACAATATATACAGCGTCATTCTGGGATCCACCCTGAACAATGACGGATCGGAAAAGGCTGGCTTCACCGCGCCAAGCCCGTCCGGGCAGGCCGCAGCTATCAAGAATGCCCTGGACATTGCCGACGTTTCGGCGGACCAAATCGGCTATGTAGAAGCGCACGGAACGGGCACGTTGCTGGGGGACCCGATCGAGATTTCTGCACTGACGAAAGCATACAGATCGCACACGGATCGCGCGGGCTATTGCGCGATTGGATCCCTGAAGTCCAACATTGGGCACCTTGATGCCGGCGCCGGAGTTGCTGGATTGATCAAGGCCAGTCTCATGTTGCACCACAAGATGCTGGTGCCGAGCATCAACTATTCTGAGCCCAATCCACAAATAGATTTCGCGAACAGCCCGTTCTACGTGGCTACAGAGACTGCACCGTGGCCTGCCGGCTCGACACCAAGACGGGCTGCGGTCAGCTCCTTCGGGCTCGGCGGCACAAACTTTCATGCCATTCTCGAAGAAGCTCCCGGCGTTGAGGACCAGGTCGCCGACTCCGGCGACTGGAAGCTCGTACCACTGTCGGCAAAGACCAGTGGCAGTCTTACCGACGTCGCTGGCAAGTATGCCGCGGAGACTGCGATCACTCCCGGAACATCAATTGATGCGGTTTGCCACACCCTTGTAACTGGTCGCAAGCAGTTTCCCGTCCGACGAGTGACCGCGGCGCGATCCGTCGACGAGTTACGAGAGATCGTTGCATCGGACAACGGCCTGTTTTCCAGGTTCGGTTCAGCATCAGGCGCAAGATGTTCGATCGCTTTCATGTTCCCCGGGCAGGGTGGCCAGTATCCTTCCATGGGCCAAGGTCTTTACGAACGTGAACCTGCCTTCCGCGACGCGATGGACGAGTGCCGCCATCATTTTCGCCAGTATCTTGAGATGGATATCTGGGACGCCATCTGCCGTAACATTGACGATTGCAACGAAGACCTGTTGCTCGACCAGACCTGGATCACACAACCCGCCGTTTTCGCTGTCGAGTACGCCCTCGCACGACTTTGGCAATCGTTCGGAATCGAGCCAGACTTCCTGGCCGGTCATTCATTTGGTGAGATCGCGGCTGGCTGTATTGCCGGGATTTTCACGCTCCCCGGTGCCGTTCATATCGTGGCCGAGCGGGGTCGGCTGACCCACTCTGCGCCTCCGGGTGCGATGCTGGCGGTCGGGCTGGGCGAAGACGATCTCCTGGAGACGCTGCCTGGCGGCATTGATATTGCTACCGTAAATACACCCGCGGCATGCGTTGTCTCGGGTCCCATCGACTCGATCCGGGATTTGCAGGAAAAACTCCAGGCGCAGGATGTCGCGAATTCGCTCTTGAAAGTCTCCAATGGCTTCCACTCAAGCATGATGAATTGCATCGTCGACGAGTTCACGCAAGTCATCGCAGCCCAATCAATGAGTCAGCCGCGCATACCGGTAATCTCGAGCGTCACAGGGCAAATCCTTTCTGACAACGAGGCGTCGGATCCTTCCTACTGGGCGAACCAGGTGATCAAGCCGGTTCGCATGATGGACAGTATCGGTTGCCTGTTGAAATCGGAAGACGCGATCCTGATAGAAACAGGACCGGGAAAATCGCTGTCTTCGTTCGCCATCCAGCACCCCGATAAGAGAGCGACTCAACACACCATCCCGAGTATTCGCCAGCCCGACGACGACATTGAAGACAGTGCCTTTTTCCGGCTCTCTTTAGGACAGGCTTGGTGTTGTGGTCTGGATATCGATCTCAACGAGCTGAACTCGCCAGAAGAACAACGTCGTGTAAGCCTTCCAACCTACGCGTTCGAACGAAAGCGGTACTGGCTTTCTGCGACTGCCACCATGGCGCCTGCGGTCGCAGCGACAAGTAGTCGCGCAACCGGCGTTTGCGACACACCCGATGATGGAAAGTCTCGTCCCGATCGAATTCTTGCCGCACTCCTTCAAACGTTGAGCGACATGAGCGGTTTCGCACCTTCCGAACTGGACCCGCGAAAGAGTTTCGTCGAGCTTGGATTCGACTCACTTTTTCTTACTCGTGCCAACACAGAGTTCAAAAAACTGTGCGGCATTGATATCGGATTCAAGCAGTTGTTTGATGAGGCGCCAACACTGGAGTTGTTGGCAGCTTACGTTGACCGCGAACTCCCGGCCGATTCCACGCTCTTCGAAGCACCGAGTTCTTCAATGCCGGGCACGACCTCATCGGAGCGCTCGGCGCACACTTCGAACCTGGGCGATCCGATTTTGCATCAACTCGATTCAATCCAGGCACAACTGGCCGACATTCGCTCAGCGCACGTGGACGGTGGCGCGCAACGCGCAATGACCTACAGGACACCATTTTTTGACGGCGAAAGCAGCGCGGATGCCAAGCCTGTAGGTCCGTGGCGGCCAATTGCGACCGGCGATTTTGGGCAACTGTCGACGATACAGCAGCGGCACCTTGCCACGCTGATCGAGCGTCTGGTGGAAAAAACCAGGCAATCCAGGGACTACACTCAAAAACACCGTGCACATCTGGCCGATCCCCGAACGATTGCCGGCTTTCGACGCATATGGAAGGAAATGGTTTACCCGGTCGTTGTGGACCGTTCAAAAGGTGCCGAGGTCTGGGACCTTGACGGAAACAAGTACACGGACATGACGATGGGCTTTGGCGTCGGCTTCCTTGGCCACAACCCTCCATTCGTCATGGAAGCGATTCACAAGCAACTTGAAAAGGGTGTCGAGATCGGGCCACAGCACCCGCTCGCAGGTGAAGTCGCGAAAAAAATCTGTGACCTAACGAACATGGAAAGAGCAGCGTTCTGCAACACCGGTTCCGAAGCCGTGCTCGCGGCAATCCGAATGTCGCGCACAATTACCGGCAAAAACCGCATCGTCGTGTTTGCCGGCGACTATCACGGCATCTTCGACGAGGTCCTGGCAACGCGCAACGACAGCGAATCCGGCTCGAGGTCTGTGCCGGTTTCTCCGGGGATTCCCAACTGGTCTGTCGAACAGACTCTCGTGCTCGAGTACGGGGACGACCGGTCTCTCGATACCATACGAGATTATGCGTCCGACATTGCCGCCATTATCGTCGAACCGGTGCAAAGTCGTCGCCCGGAGCTGCAACCGATCGAGTTCGTTCGCAAGTTGCGCTCGTTGGCCACTGAGCTCGACATTCCATTTGTGCTGGACGAAATCATCACGGGATTCCGGTGCCACCCGGGTGGTGTGCAGGCGTTGTGGGGAATTGAAGCCGATATCGCGACTTACGGAAAGGCGGTTGGTGGCGGATTCCCAATTTCGGTCGTCGCAGGAAAGCGAAAGTACATGGACGCTCTCGACGGAGGATACTGGACGTACGGTGACGATTCATTTCCCGAAGTCGGCGTTACCTGGTTTGCCGGTACGTTCGTGCGTCACCCGGTCGCGCTAGCAGCCGCCAATGCAACCCTGGATCACTACCAGGCGAAAGGCAGCGGGCTGCAATCAACACTGAATCGGGACACCGAGGCGCTGGTTGATGACCTGAATGAGTTCCTGTCGGACATCGACGTTCCCATACATATTGAGTGCTTCTCGTCATTCTTTCTCATTAGATTCAGGGACCACCAGGAAATCTCGAGCCTGCTTTATGCACACTTGCGTGATCGCGGCATCCATCTCACGGAAGGTCGCGCAGCATTTCTGTCAACGGCACACTCTGCCGCGCACTTCGAACACTTCAAGGGCGCATTCAAGGAAAGTGTTCTGGCATTGCAGGAAGGCGGTTTTCTGCCGTCAACCAGCGCGACGGTTGCACGCCGAGCCCAGACCGACAACGCTACGCACTTGCCATTGACAGCCGGCCAGAGCGAAATCTGGCTGGGTGCTGCCTTTGACGACGATGCCAACTGCGCATTCAACCTGACGTGTTCGATACGTCTGCATGGCGTCGTGGAACTGGATCGCATGGTTGCAGCCTTGCAACTCCTGGTCGACCGGCACGAGTCTCTGCGGACCAGCTTTGCAGAGGATGGCAGTAGCCAGGAGATTCACGACTGTATTGAGGTCGACGTTCCCATTCACGATCTGTCAGCGCAAGATGCGAGTGCCGCGGAGGATTCGCTAAATACAATCCTGACAATCGCTTCAGAATCCCCGATGGATCTGACGAGCGCACCTTTATTTCACCCTCAGATTATTAGGCTTTCGAAGCTCGAGACCGTCGTATCGATGACTGTGCATCACATTATTTGCGACGGTTGGTCGACTGGCAACCTCATGCGTGAGCTCGGCTCCATCTATACGCAGTTGGCTGCGGGGCGGGCGCCAAGTCTTGGGAATCCGAGCCAGTTGAGCGACCTGATTCGGCTGTGTGATTCCGATGAGTACAGAGTCCGGCAAGCAAGCGCGCGCAAATATTGGATCCAGCATCTTTCCGGCGATACGGATTACCTGTTATTGCCGACCGACAGAGAGCGGCCTGCGGTACGGTCTTACTGCGCCTCCCGGATAGATCTCCAGCTGCCAGACGAGCTATGCGAGCAACTTCGCGAGTTTAGCCGGACGAAACAATACACGCTGTTTCAAACGCTTCTTGCAGCCTACGTCGCATTTCTCGCTCGTTTATCGAACCAATCCAGCTTTGTCATTGGTGTTTCAGCCGCACAACAAGCGGTCAACAATATGCCGGACCTTGTCGCCCATTGCATTAGCATGTTGCCGGTCAAGTTTGACGTGGATTTCGCCTCCACTGTTGGACAGCATCTGACACGGGTCAAGAAGAACATTCTGAATGCTTTCGACCACCAGGACTGTACTTACGGTGAGCTGTTGCCTTCGTTGCAGCTCGACCGCACCATTGGCCAGCCGCCACTAATCAACACTGCGTTCAACCTCGATCCATCCGCGCTCGGAATCAACTTTGGTGAACTTTCTGCGCAAGTCGGGTCGGCGCCGAGGCAATTCGAAATATTCGATATCTTTTTCAATATCGTCGACACCGGACCGGGCCTCAAGATTGAATGCACGTTCAACAGATCGCTGTTCGACCTCGAAACCATTTCGAACCGGCTTGCCGGATTCGAAACGCTGCTTGGCGACATCTGCTCGGGTAGCGACCTGGAAATTCAAGAGCTGGTTATCGCGGCGGACAAGGAACTCGAGACTATCCGAAAATCGAATGCGACGGATACCGTCCTGCGCTGGCCGCGGCGCGTCGACAAATTAGTCGGACAATTCACCACGGACTCAAACCGAATTGCGATTAAATGCAAATCCGAGTCGATCTCGTATCGTGAATTACAACGACGATCAAACCAGCTGGCAAATTACCTGGCAGACCGGAATATCCGGCCCGAGAGTACGGTCGGGATTTACATGCATCGATCCAGCGACATGATTGTCGCCATGCTGGCGGTGATGAAAGCCGGGTGCGCGTACTTACCGCTGGATCCCCTGTTTCCGCAAGACCGCCTGACGTACATGTTGACCGACTCCGGCGCAACCGCGCTGATCACAGAGCACAAACTAGGTCGTCAACTCGCTGCATTCAAAGGCCAGGCGATCGACCTGGACGTCCAGTCAACAGAAATTGAGGCGTGCAGCACCGAATTGCCTGGTATAGAGACCAGTGACGATGCACTCGCCTACGTACTGTACACATCGGGCTCAACAGGCCGGCCGAAAGGAGTCAAGGTCCCGCACCGGTGCGTGACGAATTTTCTCGAGTCGATGGCCGCAAAACCAGGCCTTACCGAAGCGGATACCTTTGCCGCCGTCACAACAACTTCATTTGACATATCTGTGCTCGAGATCTTTTTACCGTTGTCCGTGGACGCGACAGTTGTAGTCGCCACCTACGACGAATCCTCAGATGGAGAAAGATTGCGGTCGCTTCTGGAGGCCGAAGACGTCACAGCCATGCAAGCAACGCCATCAACTTGGCGCATGCTGCTGGACTCCGGTTGGCGAAGTCGCAAGAATTTCAAGGTACTTTGTGGCGGTGAATCGTTGCCAGCCAACCTGGCGTCAGATCTCCTCTCAGCATGTTCGGAACTTTGGAATATGTACGGTCCTACCGAGACGACAATCTGGTCCACATGCGCCCGGATTACCGACGCCGACTCGCCAATCGTCATTGGCCAACCCATCGCCAACACCCGCGTTCACGTGCTCGGCAAGAACCAGTACCCGGTACCTGTCGGTGTCGCAGGCGAACTCTTTATCTCAGGAAAAGGGTTGGCTTTGGGTTACGTGAATCAACCCGAGTTGACCGACTCGGTCTTTCTGCCTGATCCATTTGATGGCAATCCGAGTGCAAAAATGTATCGCACCGGCGATCGCGTTCGATGGCTTGGCGACGGCACCCTGGAGCACCTTGGTCGAATCGGAAACCAGGTGAAAATTCGAGGATTCCGGATCGAACTCGGCGAAATCGAATCGGTTTTGGTCAATCATCCTGCGATCAAGGCGGCCGCTTGTAATGTGTGGCCTGTTTCTCCGGAAGATCAGCGCCTGGTCGCCTACCTGGTATTCGAGCCGGATCAATCTGTTAGTTCAATCGAAATCCGAAAACACCTGCGCGTCTCGCTGCCCGATTATATGGTGCCGCAGTATTTCGAAACGATAGAAGCAATTCCGCTTACGCCGAACGGCAAGACAGACCGACGCAGCCTGCCACTTCCAACTGACGCGTATGCTGGCGACAACTACGAAGATCCGATTACGGACACCGAAGTTACGATCGCCTCTATTTGGAGAGAGACCATTGGCACAGACAAGGTAGGACGCCACGACAATTTCTTCGACCTGGGCGGTCACTCGTTGCTCGCAATCCGCAGCGTCGGTGAAATTGAAGCCAAGACCGGGTATCGCCCTGCTCCGCGTTTATTGGTGATGGAAAACCTCGCCGAAATTGCGCGCATTGTCGATGGCGAGACGGCAAGCAGCTCACCGGTTGACGAGAAACCCAGGAAGCGTCATGTGCTGTCGCGCTGGTTCCGCTAGTGCAGTCGCCCGGTTGGTACCTGCGCCGCATTCGCTCAATGTCACTTGCCGAACTCGTTTGGCGTGTTCGGTCATTGATACGCGACCAGGTTGATCTCCCGCGATTTGCCGCTGGACTCTACCCGAAACTCCCAGCGAGAGACTACGCCTGCGCATCCACGCACGACCCAGGCTTTCAATGCTTCCCGCCAGAATACCGCCCGGCGATCGACCGCCATTTTTCCGAGAATCCAAGCCACCTTAGCCGCCTGGTGGAAGCGGCCAATCTGATCCTTAAAAATCGTCTGAGCTATTTCAATCTGGAGAAGATCGACCACGGCGATCCGTTCAACTGGCATAAAGACCATTCGGCGGGCATACAGTCCCCGGTGCGCCCTGTTCTATTCACGGACTACCGCGACTTTGAGACGTTTGGTGACTGTAAGCTGGTCTGGGAACCGAACCGCCATCATCAGTTTGTGGTACTGGCGCGGGCCTATGTCGCGACGGGAAGAATAGAGTACGCGCAAAAAGTGGCCGAACTGATGGTGTCCTGGATTCAACAAAATCCGTTCGGTTACGGGATGAACTGGAAGAGCCCGTTGGAACTGGGTGTGCGCATAATCAACTGGGTTTGGGCGTTAGACCTGATCAGGGACGCCGACGTATTTGATCAGGATTCGTGGGAGCAAATCACACAGACCCTGTATTTGATGATTTGGGACACTCAACGCAAATTCTCACGGGGTAGCTCATCAAACAATCATCTTATTGGCGAGGCCGCCGGCGTATATATCGGGTGCGCTTACTTCCCCAGCTTTCCTGGAACGGAAAAGTGGCAGAAAGCGGCAAAGGAAATTCTGGAGCGCGAGATTGTTCTGCAGTCCCACGAAGATGGCTGCACTCGTGAACACGCGTTCGGTTACCAGGTATTCGTCATGCAGTTTTTCTCCGTTTGCCTGCTGGCCGGCCGGCGCGCCTCCGATGAATTTTCCGAACGATACCGGGACCGGCTGCACAGGATGTACGCCTTTCTGAGCGAGATAGCAACCGACACTGGTCACCCGCCGAATTCGGGAGACGCGGATGATGGATATGTACTTGACCTTGGCGATCCACCCGGACGTACGAAAGCGATGACGTCTTTAGGTGCAACGCTATTCCACGACCCGACTCTAATGTTCGAACCCGGAACAGAGACCGTTTGTTGGTTACTTGGAAAAGAGCTGTCATCAACTGAATCGAATAGCGATCGAGTCGCAAGATCGGTCTCTTTCCCCGAATCCGGTTACCACATACTCCGATCTTCGTCGGCAACGGACCGGCCGGAAGACTGCCTCAGCGTCTTTGTGGATATCGCCCAACTTGGACTGCCACCACTTTATGCGCATGGACATGCTGATTGCCTCAGCTTCTGTCTGAGCGCGAACGGACTGCCTCTGATCGTTGACTCCGGAACGTATGACTATTTCTCGCATCCCTCACTTCGCCGGCACTTCCGGGAGACCGAGGCACACAACACGTTGGTCGTCGATGATCTGTCCCAGTCCGAAATCTCCGGACCGTTCATGTGGACATCGAACCGTGCCGAGCCAACGTTAGTTGACTGGCAAGACAACGACGACGAATCCGTTTTGATCGGAGAGCATTCCGGGTATGAGCGGCTTGCCGATCCCGTCACACACCGTCGGCAGTTTGTACTCAAGAAGTCTGCAAATTCGATGACTATCACCGATGTTTTGAATTGCTCTGAGCCTCACAGTGCTTCGATATACTTTCATTTTTCACCGCACTGTAAAGTCCGCCTCAATGATCGCCGAGTAACAGCGTCACATTCCGGTGGCGCTGCAATTGCTCTGCTATGCAATTTTGGGCAGATTGAGCTGATCGAGTCGAATAACTGTGCCGGAACTGGCTGGGTAAGCACCGGGTATCATCAAAAGGAGGAGTCAACGTGTATGAAAGTGTCTGGTATGGTTAATCCGGGCCAGCACATCATAACGACGATCGAACGTATTGATGGCGATTCGCGGTCAGGTTGAGGCGGCCGGGTTTCGAACAAGGAATGCCGTAACGACATACCCATCGATCACACCAAAAACTCCGTAACCAGATTTGGCAAGTTCCTTCGAACGGCAATCGGGCAGCACATCAACCGAGAACCGGTCCGTGCCCTGTAGCGAGACCGAGACATCTTGAAACTCCAATCGATCATGGGTCAATGGATACACGGCCTTGTAAAAGGACTCCTTGCAACTGAAAAATACTGTTGGATCCAATTTGTCGCCAGTATTCGCGGATATGTCCTTCTCTCCCGACGTCAGGACAACATCTGCAATATCGGGCGTAACCGACTCTTTTGCCTCAAGATCAATTCCAATGGCCGGATAATCCAACGATCGCGCAACTGTCGCAGCGACGACGTTGCCCGAATGACTGATGCTGCCGCAAAACCCTTCAGGCCAGATTGGATATCGATCCGGGGATGCCGGAATTTCATGTTCGTTGCCAGATAACTCGGCCAATAAGGATCGAGCCAGAGTCCGTCCAGCAACATACTCCCGCAATCGGCCAGGCACCATGTTCGCAGCATTCTCTAGTTCGACGCCTCGCAGCGGCATCTGATATTCGTCAACCTTGCCAATTGCCGAACGACAACCACCGATCGAATCGAGGAACCGAATTTCATGGATCTTCATGGATTCACAATACGCATGTCCTCGCTGATTATTAGCATGCAGAACACTGATTGCATAGAGATCTACATCTCCGATTAGTTTGGGAGTAGTCGCCGTGCGAACCAGATACTATGTATTATGAACATAAGGACTGCAGGACGTTCAAAGACATATTCGAACAAAAACAATCTCACTGGAGTCACTAATGAATTCTGAGCAGAAACGCGCGCACTCGTTCCGCGAACTAATCGCGAGACTACATGGAGGTAAGTCTCCGACTGATTCGAATAAAGTTGTCGACTTGGGCTGCGGAAGTGGAGAGCTTGTTTATTGGCTAAGGAGTTTGGACATAGATGCACATGGATGTGATTTCCAATTCAAAGATGGGCCGTACGTCGAGCAACTGTTCACTGAATCCTATCTGTCGCAAATCAGCGGAACACCTTACACACTGCCTTATGCAGATGAATCTGTTGATGTAGTTATTTCCGACCAAGTAATAGAGCACGTGATAGATCTACGCGAAACAAACAAGGAAATCGCTCGAGTTCTAAAGAATGGCGGAATCTGCTTACATATTTTCCCTTCTCGATATACGCCGCTTGAGCCCCACATTGGCGTTCCATTCGCGACAATTATTCAAAACCGAGCGTGGCTAAAATTTTGGCATACCCTTGGAATTGGTCGCCGCGCCGGAGCCCATACAAACGCCGATATTGTGACTCAGAACCTCAAGTATTTGCGTACCAGCACATGCTACAGGACACACGCGGAGGTAGATCGACTAATGTTCGAGACTTTTGGGCGTGCCGGCAATGCGGAGCAACATTTTTTGGCGCACCGGTTTGCCGGAACTCCAATCATGGCCAAACTCGCGGAATCCCGTTTCGCCAGCCTTTTGTACAGACTTTTTCGAGACCGCGTAATATTCGCGGAAAAGATATCGTGACGATGGTGGCGCCGATACCAATTGCCAAGAAAAAGGCAACAATAGTGGGATCAGTTTAGTTCGCCAGGGCTCTTTGGTATCTTTCCGTCGACCAATTCTCTCGAGCCAATATCCCATCCGTTCAATAGCGGTCTACTTCGGCCCAGAGCATCGCGACGTATATTGATCCCGTAGAGACTCTGAAACAATTCGTAGGCCCTTGCCTCAATGCCCTTATCGAGCGCATCTGAAGCACTCTGAATCGAAAAGTTTGCCGCCGCCGAGTTCACAAATAGTGGTTCACCCTCGACGTTTCCGGTTGCCTGTTCAAGACCTGCCTGAAAGTTTTCCACATTTGAGTATTCTGTTGAACCGATGCCACCACGAAACTGTGTAAAAAGGTTATTGTGAAACGCTGTTGTTGCTGCGACGGACGAGTTAGCGAAAATGATGTCAAATGACGCATCTTGCGCCCTGCTAGCAAATATGTTGTTCACAACTTCATAATCGTTGCCACCAGTAAGTTGGAGCCCCTTGTCAACGTCGAAGATTGTATTGTTTATCGCTCCACCGCTACTCGCCCCCCGAAAATGCATCGCCACACCTGAACCGTAACTTGAATTGGGGTCGAAACTGCCACGCGAGTGAATCCTGAAAATCTCATTACCTACGTACCACACTCCCAAGCCTCCAGTGTTTATGAGTCCAATGGCTGAATCGGATACCTGGTTACCTATGATCCAAATGTTTTGCGCATTTTCATGTACGACAATTGCTTCTCCCGCTGACGAAGTTGACGGCAAGAAACCGTGCATGACATTACCGCTAATAACTACATCTGCAGAATGCTTAACGTCGATAGCGTTTTCCCCATTATCATGGAAGCGATTGCCTCCAATATATGTGTGTCGGGGAATTGCGCTCGGCTCGGGCATTCGAGCTTCGTTTTGACCTGTACGAACAGAGTCGCCACCCAAATTGTAAATGTGATTTTCTAGAATCCAGACCCTATCAGTGTAAGCAGAGTTTGTAATTCCATTAATGTCAACTTCGTTCTGACCTGACCGATCGCCGGAAGAATGTATGATGTTTCGGAGCAAAACGATGTCTGTAGTTCTACCGGACGCCTGTCCAACGATACTGATCATGCTCGTACGATCGATGATCGCAGGATCTCCCGTTAGTTCACAATTACGGATTGCGACAAATCTCGATGTACCCGATGTTCTGATCCATCGTCGATGCGTGTCAAACTTCAGATTTTCAATGATAAGGTAGCTCGAGTCTTCTACCACTAATTCAAACCGTAGAATCGGTGGAACTGCCGTATCACCGACTAACCAAGTCGGGTTTTCTGCGCTTCCGTTAGCCGAAATACGCCATTGATTGCCACTAACCTCATAAGGTCCGCCATGAATTTCGATGTAGGTTCCTTCTCCCCAATTTCGAAACGAGGTCGGGATGGTTAACCTCGGGCGATCGGGATAGCCGAACTCGTTGCTACTGTCGGTCGCATTTGGATGACTATTATCAATATAGTAATAGCCGGCCTCGGCCGCCGCAGGCCATGCCGTCGGTATCTGCGGCGGAGCCTCATGAACCCCGAACTCTGGCTCGGGAATACCAACTGGTATCTCAAGCGCAAATCCAGATGCTGGGATAAGTAAAATGGCGACAAGCAATCGAATCGTCATAGGGAATACCATAGGTTTCTTTAGTTGCTGGCGGAGAAATTCGTCATTGAAACGAAACTGACATCGCGCGCATGTACGTTTCGAACAGATTTGAAAGTAGTCGCTACTATCGCTTGTATTTGTCGAAATTTTCAACCGGGCAATGCACAGTTTGTAGCACTCGCATTCGGGTTCGAATGCTTGCAATCCGTTTGTAGTTGGAAGTCAATAAGTTACGACGCAACACGCCCAAGACCTTCGATCCATAAAGGTCCAGGCGAACGTATCTCGTCAGGGTAATGGTTCAATCGCACTGTCTGTTTCCGCCGACAGCTCACATCAGCGCTACCTGACGGTTACGTAATTGGTATGCTTACCTTATGTCGTATGTACATGACATATTCTTAGTAACCCGTTGGATTTTATAATGTTTTTAGTGATTAGATGGCCAGTATTTGGTAATATTGGAGTTCACCAACGCAGCACTTTTGGACTGGTCTGCGTACCTCGAATTGAACGGCAATCCAAAGGGTCTTGCTAATGCCGAAGTCGGAGTCAACTGCCACGATCAATAAGATCCTGGGAATATCGGCGTTCTATCATGACAGTGCTGCGGTCATTCTCGATGAAGGAAAAATTCTTGCGGCCGCACAAGAAGAGCGATTTACGCGCAAGAAGCACGACCCAAGCTTCCCCAGGCATGCGATCAACTATTGCCTCGCCGAAGGAAATCTCAGCCTTTCAGATATTGATGCCGTGGTCTTCTATGACAAGCCTCTCTTAAAGTTTGATCGTTTGCTCGAAACATACTTTGGGTTCGCGCCGAGAGGATTCATCTCATTTGCGAAGGCAATGCCTGTTTGGCTGAAGGAAAAATTATTCCTCAAAGAGACATTGAGACGAGAGCTTTCGGAATTGGGTGCCCTGCCGGTTCAACAATTGCCGAAACTCCTGTTTTCAAACCATCATCAGTCTCATGCTGCGTCGGCCTTTTATCCTAGTCCGTTCAACCATTCAGCAGTTCTTTGTCTGGACGGGGTCGGCGAGTGGACGACAACTTCGGCTTGGCTTGGCGCGGAGAACAATTTAGAGCCGTTATGGGAAATCGAGTTTCCACATTCCCTAGGCATGCTGTATTCCGCGTTTACGTACTTCACCGGGTTTCGCGTCAATTCCGGCGAGTACAAATTGATGGGGCTTGCGCCTTATGGTACGCCGAAGTACATCGATCGTATTCTCGACAATTTACTCGATCTGAAAGAAGACGGATCTTTTCGGCTCGACATGCAATTTTTTGATTACTGCACTGGCTTGCGAATGACGAACGACAAGTTCGCGGCTTTATTTGACGGGCCCGCAAGGAAACCAGAATCACAGGTCACACAGCGCGAGATGGATATTGCGGCGTCAATCCAGAAAGTAACGGAAGAAATCGTTTTGCGATTAGCGACCGGATTGCATGCCGAAACCGGATCAAAGAATTTGTGTCTTGCGGGCGGCGTGGCACTAAATTGTGTTTCGAATGGCCGAATTTTGCGTGAGGGGCCTTTTGAGAAAATCTGGATTCAGCCCGCTGCTGGCGATGCTGGTGGAGCGCTGGGTGCTGCCGCCGTTGCTTGGCACAGTTACGCAGGTCAGCAGAGAACTGTCGAACTTCCAGACAAGATGCACGGCGCATATCTTGGACCGAGGTTTTCCAATAGTGAAGTGCAACAGATTCTTCAAGCTCAGAATGCGGTATATCAACGGCTGGATGACGAAGATCTTTTTGGTAATGTCGCCGACGCTCTTGCGAATGAAAAGGTAGTTGGTTGGTTTCAAGGACGAATGGAATTCGGCCCACGTGCGCTTGGTGGAAGATCTATACTTGGCGACCCTCGAAGTGAGAAAATGCAGTCGATAATGAACTTGAAAATCAAGTATCGAGAATCGTTTCGGCCATTTGCTCCATCTGTTCTATCGGATGATGTCGCAACCTATTTTGAGCAATATTCAGAAAGCCCGTACATGTTGATCGTTGCACCCGTGCAGAAGTCAATTAGAAAGGAATTGGACAGCCTGAATGAGGACTTATTCGGTATTGACAAACTGAAGGTTATTCGTTCTGACCTCCCGGCGATCACGCATGTAGACTATTCCGCCCGAGTTCAAACCGTGCACAAGGAAACTAACCCCCGGTATCACGATTTGATATCCGCGTTCAAGAAGAAAACGGACTGTGGAGTCGTAATTAACACATCATTTAATGTTCGTGGTGAACCAATCGTTTGTACTCCCGAGGACGCGTATAGGTGCTTTATGCGAACTGATATGGATATTTTGGTCGTCGAGAACTTTGTCATGTACAAGGACCAACAACCAGAACTGCAGAAAGACGAGTCCTGGATGCAAGAATTCGAATTGGACTAGAGATGTCAGACGTAAAAATACCCGAACTGGATGTGAATGGCCTGCGGCGATTTGCAATCTCAACTGGACTGGCAATCCTTGCGATATTCGGAGGACTGCTACCTTGGCTATTCGACTTGACGTATCCAATATGGCCATGGATAACGCTTGGGATACTAAGCTCCTGGGCCCTTATTGCACCCAAGTCGCTGCGACCCATTTATTTAGGATGGATGAAGTTCGCAATCGCATTGGGCAAGATTACAACTCCGATAATTCTTGGAATACTTTTTTTCGGCGTCTTCTTCCCAGTCGCCTTAGCAATGAAAATAATTGGGCGCGATCCGATGACTAGAAAAATAGACAGTCAGGCAAGAACTTACAAGATATCGTCTAAAAAACTCTCGCCGGACAATTTAGAAAGGCCATATTGATGTTTGAATTGATTAAGGACCTTTGGGCGTTTATGCGAGAACGCAAGAAACTTTGGCTTGCCCCGATCATTCTTATTCTCCTGTTACTCGGAGCACTCATAGTTTTTGCGCAAGGATCGGCGTTGGCCCCATTTATCTACACGCTGTTCTAAACGAGCAAAACGATCTAAGTAAATTCTGTTGAATAGGAAACAAGAAAAAACGCTCTCGGCACATGAAAGGGTACGAGCCTTCATTAAGTCGTTCTTGCTTTTCGCCATTTCTGTCGCGGTTGCAGGTCTGATCTGCGAAATGTTGGTTCGCATGACAATTAAAGATCAGATTGTCATGTTTCCGCGATATCACACCAAGGCTGAGTACGGAGACTTCAGCATTCGGCGGTTTCGACCCAACAGCAGCTTCCGCCATTCGAGTGTTGACGGCGAGTGGCAATTTACCATTAACGCGCAGGGTTTCCGGGACAATCACGATTATGACTACGGGCCGTATACGGACGGGCCGCGAATTCTGGCGCTGGGTGATTCGCATACTGCGGGATACGAAGTTGGACAATCTGAAACCTTTTCCGCGGTTCTAGAGGCCACTCTGATCAAGAATGACTTGATTGCCCAGGTTCTAAATACTGGAATCTCGGGCTTTGGAACTTCAGAACAACTCGCATATCTATCTAGCGAAGGGTACAAGTACAATCCACATTTTGTCGTTGTTGCATTCTATGCAAATGACCTTCAGGACAACCTAAAGGCGGGATTGTACAAATTCGAGAATGGAACTCTTATTACTGCGAAAACGGAACACCTCCCTGGCGTAGAGATTCAGGACACGTTGTACCAGTTTCGAGTAATACGATGGCTAAGCGAGAACTCCTATTTTTTCTCTTTCGGCTTTAACACCGTGTACGAAATCGCAAAGGGAATATTGAATCGATCATCAACAGACAATGTACCTACCGAGTACGCGATACCTGTCGAGACGGAAGAAACCGGATCGTACGAAATAGAACTGGGCGCCGCACTACTCCTCGCCGTTGATGATTTTTGCCATAACATCGGCGCAAGGTTGATAGTCCTCGACATTCCAGTACCAACAAAGAGTGCGCAATTTCGCAGCTCCATTCCCGATGAAATAAGCCAGTTACTGAGTGCCAGGAATATTCAAGTTGTCGACTCAGAGGCAATTCTTAGCACAATTATTCAAAATGGCGATGAACTGCACGTTCCCAATGGCCACCAACACATATCAGCAAATACGCATAGGCTACTTGGGGAACATCTCGCAAATATCATACTCTCAAGTTTTCAAGCCCCTGCGCCTGGATCCCACGAAAATTGAGCAGAACTTTGTCTATTAGCTGATTGGGATACCATAACATCACTACATCGTCAGACTTGATCTCGATTTAATAACGCCGCTGCCCAATCATTCGCCGAATTCTCTATCGAGTACTTTTGGGATAGTCTCTGAGCGGACTTGGACAGCTGTACGTAAAGCTCTTCATTTCCTAGCAAACGATCGAATGCATTCGAAAAGCTTTTCGGGTCTAAATCGCTTACCAAGAATCCGTTCACTCCATCATGGACAAGGTCGGCGAGGTCTCCGACATTCGAAACTACAGATGGCAGCCCGCACATCTGTGCCTGAATCAGAGCTTGTGACAGCCCCTCAGAGTCCGAAGTAAGCGTAAACAGACTGGAAACGCGTAGGTATCTAGAAACATCATCAGCCCAACCGACGAATTCAATTTGATTAGCGATTCCGAGTTCCCGTGCGAGCTCCTCCATTGCCGAACGATCTGGCCCATCACCAACTATGGCCACCGTTAGGGTCTTGCCCCGCGATTTAGAAATCAATATTGACCGCAACAGACGATCGACGCGCTTTACGCTCGAAATTCTACCAACGGTAATGATGTCAAAATTCTTTTCTTCATCCCTTGAGCGAAACACATTGCTGTCAACTCCGCCTGGTAAGACATGTACAGAACTCGTAATCCCACAACTCTCAAAATACGTTTTCGCTGAGCTTCCCATTACCGCAATGACGTCCGCACCCGACGCAAATCTCTTAAGTCTCTTTTCAATGTATGCGCTAGGGTGTCTAAGTCGTCTGAACAAAGCATTCTCCGTCATCCAGCCGCCCCCTTCTATCTCTCGCGGGCCGCCTCCACAGATAACTACGGATCGAACACCAATCAATTTCGCGATAGAAACGGCTATGATTCCATTGAGCAGGAAATGAAATCCGACTAGATAGTCCGGTCGATACCTGAATGCGAGCGCAGTAAACGTGAGCAATCTGGCACCGGACTTTCCGATCAACCTGGATAGCTTCGTCGAGGGATACCTTGGCTCAACACCGTCTATCTTTGGCTGCCTCGCCGAAGAGACCATAATCACCCTGGACACTGGTCTCGAGGATGCGATGGGATCCAGATGAGTCAGAATCCAGTTGTCCGAGTAAAATGTCCCAGTCGCTAGAAGTACTAGTCCTTCCGACTTTTCTCCAGGCGTCCTACTTAGCCAGATACCAATGCGCATTACTGCACCGATGCAGGAAATGACAAGCATCAGAAAACTCTTATACAACCAGACTCTCAAAATTCTCATTACCGACTTGATAACCAGCAATACGCTATTGCGACGTCCGACCGAGACGCCTTAAGTAAACGCTCAACATGTTATCGGCCATGACTTTGGTGCTGAATTTTTCTTCAATCTTCTTACGTGCAGCAGTACCAAAATTACGCCGCTTTTCTGGGTCGTTATGTAGCTCGACGATTCGATCAACGAACTCTCTATCGTCCGAGAGAGGTATTAGATATCCATCTTCGCCATTTGCAATGATCTGGTCATTGCTAGAAACGTCCGTTGCTATCACCGGTACGCCGCATGCCATGGACTCTAATACGACGTTCGGCGTTCCTTCGAACCAAGATGGAAGGACTGTCACATCACAGGCAGCATAGTAACTTTCTACGTTATCAACATTTCCCGATATGTGGGTGGCGTTCTCAAGCCCCAGGTCACGAATCATGTCCAATATCTGTTGTCGATACTGATCTGTTTCCTGCGCGGCGCCAAACAGCATGTCTCCGACGAGTAACGCATGTGCATTACTGGTTGCATGTCCAATTTTTGCGAGAGCCTTCAAGAGCATCGGATGATTTTTTTGTGGCTTAAAACTCGCGAACATTCCGATCAAAAAGGTGTCGCCTCGCACTCCAATCCGTTTTCGGCATTCTTGACGATCCATTTGCCGAAATCTGGAAGTGCTAACTCCGTTTAAGACAACGTCGTAGTGATCAGGCAGATACCCTAGTGCCGCCGCATTGAACTCTGCACCTCGTTGAGAATTTGCGACACACGCGTGTCGAAATCTTTTGGTAAGAGAGTACGCAATTTGTTGATTGCGTTTAATATGATAATCGCTATTACGTTCTGATCCAATTACCAACGGGGTACGTGCCAATGCTCCAGCAATTCGCACAGCAATCTCCGCATCAAAAAGGTAGCCATGAACAACATCAATCTTTAGCGCTAAAAGTTTTTTTGCAAGCCGAATAGGGACCGTTGAATCGTATTTCGTGCGTTTCCGAAGCACGACAACTTTTTCTGCTGAGAGCTCGCAGTGGGCGGCCAAAGGAATATATTCAGATAGAGAGCATATAAACACATCTACATTTTGCCTAGATAGTTCGTTTGCCAGTTCGATGACTTGCCTCTGTGCACCTCCAAACTCAAGATTGCTTATAACGAGCATCACTCTCAAGTTAGTCACTGCACTCTCGGAAATCGGACTCATTGACCCGTTGCTCTTGATCGCGATGCAGCACCTAAGAGATGCAGTTCAAATCTTCGAACTGATTCTGGTAGCGCATGATTCTTGTCAAAGTACGCACGCGTGTTATTAGCGTAAGTCTTGTATGTGTGCTGGTTTTCCTTGAGTACTTTAACCGCCGATTCAACTTCTTGAGTGTTGGTACATGCAAAACCCAGGCCTCGCTCAGCGATTACATTTCCAGGATCAAATGTACTTACGATTGGAATCCCGAAAAACATTGCCTCGAGAAAGGAATTCGGAAAACCCTCATAATCTGACGTACAAACTAATATCGAACTGCGCCGATAAATATTCCAAATTTCGCCAAATGAAACGTTTAGCTGAAGTGTCAGGTTTGGTAAAGACTCGGCTTGTGAAATGAGGGTCCTTGAATATTGATCGGAAAGACCAGTTGCTATTACCGCCGCAAACTCCAAATCTGGACGCGACTCGACAACCTCTAGAAACAACTCGAAACGTTTGAGCGGAACGAGCCTCCCAACCCATAGTATCTGGCCGGACAACCCAACGTGACTTGCGCGTGATACGGAGTCCGGGACCTGACAAGGCATGGGGAGAATTGTTGAATCCAGACCCCACTCTTTTTTGAGCAATTCGTACTGCGTGGTTGTTTGCACAACAATCCCGGCCGCATGCCGAATTCCAATGCTGTACAGGATTCGCTCTCTGAGTGACTTGAGCGTAGGCAAACGCTTGAGGCATGCAGGTTCACTTGCAACCGACACGACGAATCTGCGTGCATTCAACTTGGCCCATAGTGCGATTTGGCCGGTCACAGCTTCCGCGGCATTGTGCACGTATATATCTGCATTGGCACTTCTTAACGCGACCAACAATTTCCACCATCTGGGCCAGAAGAACCTCAGGATCGGAAGCCCGCTATCTCGCAAGCAAAATGGAATGATTCTCACGCCGCCTGAATCGTATTCGTTTTGCCCAACTCGGTCAGACCAAACTATTACGCTCACCGAATGCCCAGCGGCTACCAACCAGTTAGCCAAAAGTACAGTTTGGCGTTCGACACCTCCAATATGCCCCGAAGGACCACCTGAAAACGCACCAGCAGCGTTCTGAGATATCAAGCAAATATTGGCCACTACTGTACCTTTCGGTTACGCCCGGAACATGGCGCGGCACAAAGACCTTAGTCCAGATCGAACGCCAGCTATTCGAGCCAGAAGTTCATACTTGCACATGTCTGTTGGCGGATACACTCTCTTCAATGCGAAAAGATCGGCGCCCACCTCGTTTGTTCCGACGTCCGACGTGACAGCAGTTCGATAGCCGGACTGTGAAATACACGACCGCGTATGATTATTATGGGCGCCATTGGGGTAAGCAAAATGTAAGCATTCTTGAGCAATGTTGTTTTCAATGGCCATCTTCGATAATCGCGCCTCTTCCATCACTCTTTGCGAAGTTTCGTGTGATAGCCTAGAGTGGTTGACGCTGTGACTGCCGATCTCGGCGCAACTGCTTTTCACTGCCTCGGCGAGCACGTTCCAGTCGGCAATGCCTGCCCACGGGTCTGCTCTGCAGCCGACGAGAGAGCACCCGGCAATCTCCTCCAACCTCCCTGCTTCTGCCTCAATGGTCTTTCGAAATTCATGCTCTGAAATATCCTGGTCCTTTAGCTCATCTCTGAGCAAGCCGAAACTTTCAGCTAGATCTGCCCTGCCGGAACCATTTTCATACTCGTGTCGTGCCCTGGTTGCATTCGCCATTTGCACGGCATAGTCCAGCCGGTCAAACCAAAACGGTCCGCCATCCTCGACGATGCCGGTCGCTACGTAAAATATTCCAGGAATGTTCAGCTCTTTCATGATTGGAAGCGCAATCGTGAAATTGTTCAGATAACCATCATCAAACGTAATGACTGCCGCGTTTTCAATTGGGTCGATCATGCCCTCCAGGAT
Organism: Woeseiaceae bacterium; assembly: GCA_965224725.1. GTDB lineage: Bacteria > Pseudomonadota > Gammaproteobacteria > Steroidobacterales > Woeseiaceae > UBA1847. Next base: position 497,996 of record CBDCZZ010000002.1, on the reverse strand, counting down.
GTCAGCGGCCGTGTTCATGCTCACGAATTGATAGTGCTGGGACATCCAGGTCAGGCAATTTCTGAAGTCACTAATCTGAGTTCGATGCCTGAGTGGTACCCATTCGGCCGGTTGGGAATCATCCATCACCCCGTGAAAAGTAATAATCGTCACCCTATGTCGGTTCCGGTATCTGAGGTAGGCAACGATGCCGGTGGCCCACAATAGCCAGTAGGCAATTTTCCGAAACCTGTTCTTGATCGTTGGTTTCAAGGAAGCGCCAGGATTGTTGTTCGTGTCAGGCCGCATTAGCTATCCTTGGCCACGGAATCATCACTATCGACAACCCAGTGTTTTCGTCATCGATTCGGGAAGTTTCCAGGTCCTGTTCACCCAAAACGATACGTACATCAATACCTTTTGGAACCGCGAAACTGAGTCCGTCGAGCGCAATATTAGTTCGACCCTGAACAATGCGAATTTCCAGGTCATCATCGATTTGCTCAGTCGTCCATTCGATCGAATCTTGCGCTTCCGCGTATTCGAGCAGCCGAGTGGTAGTGGTCACCAGTACATCTCCGGAAGCGAAAAGGTCCGCAAGTCGCTCAAATGCCTCTCGCGTTTCCTGGCAAAAACCCGTCCTGGCATCGATTTTCTTGCCCAAATGAGTATAGAAAATTGACCGTGACTGCGTGTCGACCAGGGTCTTAAGGACGGACTTCCGAAGCGCTTGACCTATTCCTACGGCATTATCTCCGCAGGACACGCCGCCAGGATTTGGATTAGACCGGATGAATTCTCGTATTGTTGCGCCATCTCTCAGTAACGTTTTTCTGGTAAGGCCGTTAAGGCGGTGCATGCCATACTTACGATGACCGCAGCGACCCAGCAAGATTTTTGTCGCTTCCTTCCCGGCGGTAATGGTGCTACGAGGAATCGAATCAAGATCCACGACATCCAGGACGTTTGCCGCTGAGTCTTGCCCGGGTATGCTCGTTACCCGGCCCGTCCAGGCATGCCTCACGCCGTACGCCAACGTCAGATCAGCGTGATAAGCATCGCTTTCCGGCTGATCCCCGAATCCCTGCATGATGTCACTACCAAAATTTGTTCTCGCGGTCGCGTGATCGACCCAGGTACGAATGTAGCAATCGTGTGCCGCGAGGTGCTCGAGAACCCTTGCAGCCTGTTCACGGGTTGTCGCCAGATCACCGAACGAATGGAAACAGTCGATGAGCCCTACCCTGATCAGTTCGCGAATTCGCTCCTTTTCTCTGTCGGTGGCATTCCAGTAAGCAAAGTCACGCTCAGGCATGTAGAAATACATAGTATTTCCAACTTCGAGGTTGACACCCTTTCCAAACGCAGTTGTGGCGTCCGAGTTTAGGTAATCGATTGTATTGAAATACACGTCGGCCGAACTCGTCTCATCGAGGTCACTGCATATGGCAAGCATAGCCTTATACGGATAAGGGTTCTTGAGAAGCGTGACGACATCGTTGCGCCTGTCCGGGCTACCCGTCATATCAACGTCCGCTCCCGGACGATGAACGTATCGCGTGTAACGCTGCGGACAAATCTGACTTCTGCAGTAATGCGAAAACGACAACCGTCACAACACCACCGATCGCGATGACCCAGACTGGTTCGGCTCCGAACATGACTCGAACCGCCCACAAACTGGCGCCGAGGACGACGAACACGAGGAATGCCTCGCGAGCAACTTTGAACAGGTAACTCGAAAGACCGATATTGAAGTAGCGCACCGTATGGTAGAGCACGTTCAAACCCGAACCGGCACCGGCTGCGCCGGCAACGATCATTGCTGCCAGTTCCAGGCTCCAGCCTACGTTGAAAGCAACTATCAGTCCGACACTCAGTGTGATCGCGGCCACAACAATTCCCGAGCGCGCCACAGGTCCGTGGGCATCCAGGCCGATCAGAACCCGCATGACGGTACTCTGCGAAACGGGCAGCATGTATCCCAACGACAATACTGCGGTCATTGCCCAAATCGCATAATCCGGGCCCATCCAGATTTCAAGTACTACGTCTCCCAGAACCAGAAAAAACGTCATTGGTGGAACTGCCAGTATCCAACCTGCCCGAGCGTGCTTCAACGCAAATGCCCGAATCTCCTCGAGGCTTTCCTTACTCTGAATAGATCCGGCCATTGGCGTAAGAATAAAGGAGTATTTATTCATCAATGTGGTGACCTGCTGAATCAGCGAAATCGGCCGCGCCAGCACGGCCAGAACCGACGGGCCAAGGCTTGCCACCAACAAGAGGTACACCGTTTGCACGATCAGCACGCTGGGCACTGCCAAAACAATCGTTTTCAATCCAAAACTTACAGCTCGTTTCGCGTCCTTCCTGTTGATTCGTCGCGGCGCCAGGTTGATTTCCGGGCAAACCGTCTTTGCGACCCAGAATCGAATAAGCTCCGTCAAAATCGTCATCGCCAGGTAGGCGGCAGCAATATCCCGCAGTCCACCGCCGTAACTTAGGGTGAGCAGCATCAATGTCGCCGCGGCCGCATAGCCGCCTGCGTTTATCGCGTTGTAGTAGTCCCAACGATGACACCCGCTGATGACACCGCGCCAGGCATCAAAGGCCATCTGTACCGAAAGGGAGGCTCCAAGTAATCCAATCACCCAGCCGGCCTCACTTGAAAATTCGCCGAGCCGGGCTGCGAAGATTAGCGGAATTGACTTCGCCAGCCCGATGCTCACGGCGAGGACCGTCACGGCAATCGTTACCTGGATAGCGACAACCGACGACACAAGGTTGCTGAGATTCTCGACGTCTCCGGCTGCGCGGAACTTCGCTACGTATCGATTCACGGCCGAGCCAATTCCGACCATCGACAAACCCAGGTAACTGACAAATGACCAGGAAAAGTCCCAAACGCCCAGGCCCGCCTGACCGACATGCGTATCGATCATCCTCGGCATCACAAATCCAAGGACGACAAACACGATGTGTCCCAGGAAACTCGCCCCTACGTTTTTCGCGAGACGATTGCGGCCGGTCGGGTCACTGGACGACACTGGGCGCTCCATCACTCGTAACCATATTGTCGATTCAGGTGACCCGCAACGCGGTCAAACTCGGCAAGCTCATTTGCAGTGAGAACGGCCTTCCAGCGATCATCAAGTTTGACTTCACTCGAATTATCCAATCGCATGCCATTTCCAATGACGTGGTGCTCTGCGTCGCGAAACTTGCGGTGAGCGGTGCTTTTTTCAATACCAAGAAACCGATGCACGGAATCCATTACGTGGTCCGTCCTCTCACACAAGCCTTCATACGATATTTCAATCTTATTCGTCGCAGGAATAGTTGCCAGAACCCGATCTGCTTCCCGATTGCTCTCGAGCCAACGCTTTGCGGCCTCCGTCATGTTCAAGTTGTCCGTTCGGACATTGCCGGTTCCGCCACCACGCAAGCATGGGTCGCGCGCATCTGCAAAGTTGTCGGAATCAATGTATGTCAGAGCGGTCGCTCTGCCGTCCCGTCGAAGCCTGACGACTTTGATTTCCAGGTCGTCAATTCGACGCAAGAACTTGAGCCTGACTGCCGTTTTGGACGAATCAACGACAAACTTCGCAGCGCTTGCACACCTGATGGACTCGATCAGAGCACGGTTTCGGTGTGACCAGTCTGAGAACACAGCTCGCCAACATGGAGAAAGCATGAGGCCCGCGTCGCGGCACAGCTCCAGAAACTTCCCCCTGTGTAACGGTCTGAGCAATCGTTGATGAAAACGACCTTGAATGCTCTGGAATCCCGTCTTCGAATTGGTCACATCGAAGTCAATGCCCCGATCGGCCATACTCTGACGCACCTTGTCCCAGAATTCACATTTCCGAAGTAGGTTCCGACACGAACAGCGATAATTCCCGGGATCGCCGAGGCTACCGATTTTCAGCTCGCCGGCTGTGCAAATTTCGGGATGTGCGTTGAGTAGCATGGCTGTCAGGGTTGAGCCGGAATGGCTCGGCGCAAGAATATAAATCAGCGCAGGATTGGATTCTTTCTGTGCCATTACTGTTGCACTCTGCCAGCCGAGCGCCAAAGCGGTTCATGTGAAGATGCCCTTCGTGCATGCTGAACATATACCCGCAACATCAACCCGATCGCGCACCACATCCCAACGGCGCCTTCACGCGGGTAAAATGACTGGCTGCCCATTCCGGCGATCAGCAAAGCCGCGACTAGCGATAATGTAACTCCACCAATTACAACGCAGTCGCGACACGAGGGTTCTCGAAACAAACTTAGGGAGCGGCGAAATACCAGTAGGAAGAAAAAGAAAACAGGAATCGTGCCCAATAGTCCGTTATCGAGTAACCACTGAAGATACGCATTGTGCGGGTGTGGAAACGACTCTCCGTATTCTAGTAGCAGGAATGGTGCGACCCCGGTTGTCACCATGCCCTGGCGTCCGTGGCCGACTAGTGGCGCTTTTGCAATTTCCGGAACTACAAACCCCCACGCAAATGTCCTGCCCGACGTAACTGTGTATAGATCAGCCTGGTCTCCTTCCCGAAACTGATGGGCTTCAATTCGTGAGTTAGTCGCCATCGAACTCTGATCGAATCCCTGGGTCAACCGGTCCTTCACCGCGGGCACGAGTGCAATAACCAATGCAGCCGCAATTGGCGCAATAACGAGTATCTTGCGCCACTTCAAGACGCCGAACATGATCGCAATCATGAACCAGGTCGCGTACCCCATTCGGCCACCGGTAAGCGCTTGCGCGAATAGCACCATAAAGACGAGAACCATAATAGCGAGCTTCAATTTTCGAGAGTCGACGAGATCTCTGGCGGAGAAGATCGCCCAGCTTGCACCAGCCAGCAGCATGGACATATTCACCCGGTGATAGCCAACTTCATTCACCAGAATTTTTAGGGAGCGCTCGGTCAAAGCTTCTCCTCCGGTAAGGCCAGAAATAGGCATCCAACGAATGACCTGAACTGCCAGTAGGACGTACACCGCAAGTACTACGAATACTGCTATTCGAAATCGCTTTTCTGTGCGGCAGCCATCAAACAGCATAAGTCCGGGGACCACCCACTTGAAACAATTGATGATTTGTTCGCTGAACAGTGACGCGTAGGACGTGGATTCCAATCCACGCAATCGGTAAAACGCTATGATTTCGTCGATATGAACTGCCGCCCTGACAAAAGCGATTACGATAACGAAGAAATAGAAGAACAGCAGCCAGTTAACTTCGCGGGGCACATCCCATTTCAGACCCTCACGGCGACGTGAAGCCAGCCACGCCAGGCCGACAAAAAACAGCAATATGTTCCAGGGATTCATTCCCTGGATACCCATTATGGATTTTGGAAAATCGGGATGCTGAATTACCGCCATCAGCAGGATCAGCCCACACAGCGCTTTGAACCAGTCACGCCACGCATAGACCGCAAGAAACCCGACGAACATCCAGAGTAACGAAAGCCGAATCACAGTTCAGACTCGCAGCAATCTACTTCGGCGAGATTAACTGTTTTACGATCATGCCGATAAAAACCGAGTTGGTGACAAAGTACCGCTTCCATAGCCGTCGCGGCTCCTGCTTCACGCGATACAGCCATTCCAGTCCCAGTCGCTGCCAGCTTTCCGGCGCACGTTCGACGAGGCCCGCAACGACGTCGAACGACCCACCGACGCCGTGTACGACCGGCACTCTCATATGTGCAGACCATTTCGCCATAAATCGTTCTTTCTTGGGCGACGTTATTGCAACGAACAGGATGTCGGCATTCGCTTCGCGAATCTTATCTGCCACCAACGCCTCTCCATCCTCGTTAAAGTAGCCATGATGAGACCCGGCGATAACTGCACCGGGATAAAGCCCCGTAAACTCGGCAATAACTTTGTCCAGGATTTCCTGCTTTGCGCCAAGGCAAAAAACACGCAGCTTGTTGGCGCTTGCCAGTGCCATGATCTCGTGCATCAGGTCGATGCCGGCGATTCTCTCCGGCAAAGGATGGCCGAGAATGCGACTCGCCCAGACGACGGACATGCCGTCGGCATAGATATCGTCGGAGCTGAGCACGGCCTCGGAAAGCTCCGGGTCCTTTCTCATATTCACGATCTTGGCCGCGTTGACTACGCCAATATTCATTGACCGCCGTGACAGAGACGATGCATGCACACACTCGACAACCTGATTCATCGTGACCGATCGTATTGGCACCCCAAAAAGCTCGACGGTCTCGACGCGTCGCGGCTTGTCTATTGGCGAACTGTCTTCCATAACTGCACTCATTAAACTGCCCCGCTTCCCTTTAAGACAGTGGGTATGGTCATAATCAGGATCTTCAGGTCCAACCAGAATGACCAGTTGTCTATGTACTTGATATCCAGCTTCAGCCAGTCGTCGAAACTCAGATCGCTTCTTCCGGAAATCTGCCAAAGACAGGTAATACCGGGCCGGACACTGAATCGTTTTCGCTGCAACCCTCTATCGAACAAGTTGACGTCCCTTTTGGACATCGGCCTGGGTCCTACCAGGCTCATGTCACCTACGATGACATTGAATAATTGAGGTAGTTCGTCAATGCTGGTCTTGCGAATGAACCTGCCGAGACGTGTAATTCGAGGGTCATTCTCAATCTTGAAATTGGGGCCGTCCGCCTCGTTCATATGTTCGATTTCCGCCATCCGTTGTTCGGCATCAGGAACCATGCTCCTGAACTTGAACATCTTGAAAGGCCGTTTATGTAATCCGATTCTGTCCTGGGTAAAGAGAATCGGACCCTTTGAATCGAGTTTTATCGCTACGGCGACAATCGCCATGAAGGGCAGGATAATCGGCATGGCAGCCAACGTAACGACAAGATCGAAAATTCTTTTTGCCAAGAGCGCGCCTTCTTCACGAGCGACCGGCTCGAAACTCAGCAGCGGAATACCATTAACCTGAGTCAACCGTATCCTCGCGGCTTCGAAATCGTAGAAATCCGCCATGAAGCGCAACCTGACGCCCTCTTCCTGGCACGCGTCGATGATTGACTGAACGTTACCCAGAAGATTGCGGGGTACGGCAACGACAACATCTTCGACGACGTTGTTTTGCAGTACGCTACTGATTTCATCAACGTGACCAAGAATCTCGTCCGTTGCACGCCGGCCCGCCGATTCTCCCATCGGATCCAGAAAGCCGACGATTTCGACACCCCAGTCCGAGGCCTTCCGCAGCTGATCTGCGAGCATGCGAGCTCTGCGTCCCGAGCCGACAATCAGCACATGCAACCGGCGATCCTTCAGATCCGCACTTCTCGTGAGGTAAAACCACAATACGAACTGTCTGATAAGGATCAGTGCAAGCAGGACCGACAACCCGAATCCAAGCAATACGGCACGACTGAAATACTCCAGATCGAGCAGAAACAGGACGAACACGGCACTGGCAAGCGTCGCGCCGACCACTTTGACGACAGACAGCATCTGCAGGAATATCGGCCGAACGCTGGTCTCATCCTCCCGAACCAGAGTCAAACGGGCCAGCGTGAAGAACACCAGGATCACGGGCAATAGTCCCAGGTGCGAAGTTCTGTCAAGAGTGCCGGGGCCGGCAATGGCAATGTAGGTCTCTACCGCCGCGATGTATATGCCCGATACGACGAGCAGGTCGAGCACCAGCAGCAGCTTGCTTAGGTATTCAGTTTTGCTGTCAAATGATGGCATGGGTAACTCTTACCGGCTCCAGACCGGCACGTAATTGAACCGCAAGAACGCACGGTTTTCCGTGTAATCCCCACCTGGCTGGCTGCTTTTCCTTCTTGAGTGCCGGTAATCAAACGATGCAGAGAAGCCCGGTGAGAACCGGTAGCCGAACGCAACGCCAAACATCAAGTCATCGTCGGACAGGTCTATGTCGGTGAACTTCCTGTTTAGGAATCTCAGGTCGACGCTGGCGAAAACGGTGCGCGTGAGGTCTCGGCGGAAGCGTGCACTGAACCGACCCACTTCTCTGTTCAGTCCAGTACGGCCCTGATAGTCTTCCATATTGAAATCCGCCGACAATGAAATGGAATACCGATCGGCCTCCAATGAATAGTTGACGGCGGCAAAGTCGTTCTGGAATGGGGCGGGAGAATTCGCTCCGTCAACGGTATCCCTGAGGTCGCCTGTTATGTCCTGGTAGAGACGGAATATGTTTCCCTGGTCAGAATATCGCGATCCGGCACTTAGTCTGAGCTCTGAGTTCGCAGAGACCTGTCTCGTCCAGTCGATCCGGGCAAGGAAACCATCTCCCACTCGCCCGTCGAATTCGACTTCGTTGTAGCCAACATCCAATGAAACGGTACTTACAGATCCGCCAGTCTCAATTCTCAGGAATCCTTCTCGCCTATCAATAGGAGGAGTGAGTCCATCGTTATCGAATTCCGTCCGCTCACCGATCAGGTTCAACGAAATGGTTGAATTACGACTCGTATCGCGTTGCACCGAGATTCCGCCTGTCATTCGATCGTTGTCGAACGGTCTCTCCTCGTAATCCAATCTCGAGTAACGAGCATCGAGCACAATGGCATTGCGTGTACTGGCGAGTAGCCGCAATGTCGGACCGGTTGACAGGAAATTGACGTTCTCGCGATTCCCCGGTCGTGACGGCGAAAGAGGGTCGGCGAGTTGCTGACCAAAATTGTTGCGAATGTCCCAGTCAAAAACCTCCTCGACCAATGTGAACCTCGCAAACCCATTGATACCCCCGACCCACTCACCTTCGAAAGTGCCATCCAGATAGTCGAAATAGTCAACATTGGCTCGTATGTCCGCCTCGATCCTGCGGGTCTCTTCTGCGACGGAAACGTCAAACCCCACTGTCGCGATGGTCTCGTCGACTTCCAGGGCAGGAAGCCGAGCCACATTGTCGCTCACGCCAACCCCGCCCCGTACGAGAGCGTCTATTTCAGCCGCAAATACGGCAGCAGGATATGCAGCTACCGTCATTGCGACGAGGATAAAAGATCTGGATGTATTCATGATTAGTCCACCTTCTGATTGGTAGAACTCGCCCTAACCAGGCGCATCTGCCCTTGACTCCGGTCCGCTGCGAGAACCATATCCATAGCCGTATCCATACCCGTACTGGTAATCTCTGGCTTTCGAACGCATCTGGTTCAACACGAGACTGACTGCCTTGTCTTCGTCCAGGGTCGATACCGCGGCTGCCACGGCATCCTGCGAGGTTTCCTCGGCCCGCACGACGACGACAACCTGCCCGGCAAAGCCGGTCAGCACTTTCGCCTCGCTGGTTTGCAAGATCGGCGGCGTATCGAAAACGACCAGTTGCGAGTCCGTCAATCCCGACATCGCCTGACAAAACGTTGACATTGCCGCACTCGCAAGTAGTTCCGTAGCATGCGGGCGCGGTGCCCCTGCCGGCAGAATGCTCAGGTTCTCGACATCCGTCGGGATTATCAGTGACCGAAGCGGCAGAGAATCATTTTCCAGAAAATCGAGCAGGCCCGGTTCATCGGCTGCACCAAACATGTCGCTGGTGTGCGGCTTGGCGACATCTGCATCGACCAGGACGACAGAGTGGTCCCGCTCCTTCGCCATGCTGAGTGCCAGGTTGATACTCGTAAACGTCTTTCCCTCGCCTGAAACGGCACTGGTAACCATGATCAGATTGCCGCTCTCGACCTTGGTTGCGCGCTTGCCGAACGCGTGCGCAATTAACGGTCGCTTGATTTCACGATACTGATCAGCGAGAAGCTCTTCGTGGTATTCCGGGGCCATTAGTCCCGCGTCGCGCAGCGCATCGCTATCGACGTGCAGGCACTTGTCGTTGTAGCGACCGTCACCCTGGCTGGCCGAACCATTGTCGACCAGCTGCGCCAGAATCATCGAATCGCTCGACGACCCCACCGGTTCCTTCCGATCCGACTCGCGACGTCCCTGAATCTTGCCCAACGCGTCCTGAATTTTGCTCATAACGGCCCTTTCCTCAACCTGAAGCCTGGAACATCAATAACTGCATGGCCAACGAAAGCTGGTCCTTCAAAGCCACCACAACTATGAAAACACCCAATAATGACGCGCAAGCCAGCGCAAATGACGAAAAATCGACACGACGACCGGTTGCATGCCGTTCCAGCCACGTCATGCTGACCACTCCAAGCACCGGGCGACCGATGATCGCGCGAAGAGAGCGCACGTCGTGGAAAACGGGGTTTAGCTCGTGAATGACGAACGCGACGGCGCCGCCGACGCCGAGACCGAGAATCAAGACACCGAACAGCAAGATGACCCGCTTGGGCGCCACCGGCTCTAAGGTTGCGGCAGGCGGATCGATCACGTTAAAACTGACGACGTCCCGGTCCTCGCCAACCGTACCCATCCGCTCACGCTCTTTTCGCTCCAGGAGTTCGTCGTAAAGTGCCTTGTACTGATCGTAGTTACGCGTCAGCTCCGCGAACTTGGCTTCGACTTCGGGGATCGTGTTGATCTGATCGTTTAGCTGCCGCACCCGGGACTCAGCCTGGGATACCTGGCTCTGCAAACCGGCGATTCGGACACCCGTCTCGTTCAACGCAATCTGAACGCTCTGGTAGACCGGGTTGGTTGCGTTGGCGATTCCCTCAATGCCATTGCCTTGCGCAGCGAGCGCTGCCCGGTCTTCCTCCCGTTTCGCGTACAGCCTCTCCAGTTGCTCGGTGATCGCAACAACGTCCGGGTGTTTTTCCGTGTATTTCAACAAGAGTGCCGAACGCTGGGATTCCAGATCGTCGATGGTACGTTCTGTCGTCGAGCCCGGTATCGCCGCACCACCCGACAACTCATCGCTTCCTTCGGGCAGATAGGGCGTTTCCGAGGACAACTGGCGTCGCAGCTCCGTGCGGCGGTCCTGCTGAATCTGCAGATTCGTCCGGAGAGTCTGCAATTGTTCCATTTCGCCTTGCAGGCGTTCAAAAATACCGCCGCTCTCTCCAGGCAAGAGGCCCACGTATTGTTTCTTGAAATCTGCGAGTGATGCTTCAGCCTCGGACAACAAGCCGGAATAATGATTAAGCTGATCCTCGAGATATCCGGTAACTTCCTCAGACCCCTGCTCCTTGAGCTCCAGCACGTCTTCGACAAACGTATCCAGCAAAGTCTGGACAACGGCGACCGCCATCTCGCGATCGCGATCCTCGAACGTAATCGTGTACAGATTCTGTGCCTGCCTCGATCGCCCGGATCCAACACCAATTTTTTCGCGAAGCGATTCGATCAGTTGTTCTTTCTCCTCCGCCGTACGTGCACGCAGGTCGAGATCGGTGTCACGTGCGACCTTTTCCAACTGGGGTCGACCGAGCATGGCCTGCCTGACAACGAAAACTCGCGATCCGACACCGGGCGCGACACCAACAGAACCCATCACGTCGGCCAGGCGTGAATCGGCGTCGACGTAGACCTGCGCGCGCGCTTCGTAAATATCCGGCATCGAAAACACGCCAATCCAGCCGAGCAGGCAAACAGTCCACGCGACGACGATGGCAGCCCAGCGATATCGCCAGGAACCGCGTAGCTCGGTCCGAACCAGTTGAAAAAGTTCATTCATTAGAAGCGCGTCTCCGGCACGACAAGGACATCACCCGGGTAGACGTCTATGTTTTGAGTCATGTCACCGCCCATCAAGTCTTTCAACCGAATACGGCACTCAATCTGGCTGCCTTCGTTTGGCCGCACCAGGTTGGCACGATTGCCGGCAGCAAATTCCGTCATCCCGCCGACCGCCACTACGACGTCGAGAACCTTGAGTCCGGCCCTGAACGACAGTGACTGCGGATTGGCGACTTCGCCGACAACCTGAATCTGGTTCGCCGGACCCTGTCCGATAACGATAACGCTGACCTCCGGAGTTCGGAGGTACTCAGCCAGTACCGACTCCATGTCGGCCCCCAACTCCGAAGGAGTCTTTCCGGAAGCCTGGATATCGTCGACAAGCGGTGTGGATATCTTTCCATCCGGGCGTACCGGCACCGTTACGGAGAGTTCTGCGTTCTCCCAGACGACGATATTGAGCACATCGCCGGCACCGATCAGGTACTCCACGGAACGATCCTGTGGAACCGGGCAAGCCTCAGCATCAAAGTCCGATGGTCCGGTCGACGCACAGCCAGACAACAACAAGACGGACAGGAACAGCATGCAATATTTCAGTTTCATAGTTGCCCCAACAATTGATCGGCCTCGCGGCGAGACGGGAATCGGGCGTCATTGTCGACGAGATCCTGCAAGATCCTTCGTGCTCGTTCGTTGTCGCCCGTCTCAATAAGCACCTTTGCAAGATGAAATTGAATCTCCCCGTTACCGGGGGATATCTCTGCCGCCTCTGTCAACAACTCAAGACTCTTGTCCAGTTCGCCCAGGTCCCGATGTATCCAGGCAAGCGTATCGATGACAGAGCCGGAATCCGGCCGAATACTTCGGGCTCGCTCGGCGAACTCGAGCGCAATATCCAGCCTGCCGCTTTCCCGATGCTGCCAGGCGATATTATTCAGGACCGCAGCGTCATTCGGCTGCGACTGCAACACTCTTTCGTATTCGGCAATTGCCCGGTCACCCTGACCATTCAGGAGCAAATGCTCAGCCAGTTGACGTCGCACTAGGTTGTCCTCCGGCTGTGATGACAACCAGGATTGCAGAACCCGGTCGGCGTTTCCGCCGTCTGCCTCCACCAGGGCCCGGTATTGACGCAGTACGGCAGATCGACCGCCACCGCTGCCTACCGCCATGCCGTACGATTCAGCAGCGAGTTTGTAGTTCTCGCGCCGCAGCTGCAGGTCACCCTCGAGAATCATGCCAACCGGGCTGTCGGGGTCGAGCGTGCGCATTTCAGCAATGACGTTGGCTGCATCGTTTAAATCACCCTGTCGAAATTCAACCAGCACCAACATCGCCATGGCCGGCATCCATCCCGGGCGCAGTTGCAGTGCCCGCTGCAGCGCTTCGCGCGCGTCCACTGAGCGATCCAAGGCTGCAAATGCGCGGGCCATGCCAAACTGCGCCACCGCCGACTGCGGATCCAGCTTCGCCGCACGCTCAAACTGGTTGAGCGCTTCTTCCACGCGTCCGTTCGCCTCGAACACCCGGGCGACCGTCTGGCTCACGTAGGCGTTCGCGAATCCGATCGTTACCAGCTCGTCGGCCAGCGGTTCAGCAGAAGCACCATCACCGTTGCGAAGATACCGGGTGGCCAGCATGACCTTCGGCGGGATAGCGTCGGGATGCGCCTCTGCGGCCTGTAACAACAGCTGCAAGGCTTCCTCGTCTTCGCCGGCCGCTTCGGCGATTTGAGCAAGCCCCAGCAGTGCACCGAGGTCGCTTGGTTCAACCTGCAGAACGTCACCTAGCGTGATGTTTGCCGCGTCCAGGTCTCCTTGAGACATCTGAATTCTTGCCAGCATGTTGCGCGCGATCACAGACGAGCCATTTTGCGCGATGGCACGTCGCAGCACATCAATCGCCATCGCATCGCGTTCCGACTGCAGATAGTATTCGGCGACGATTGATACCGCCATTTCGTCGCCATTCGCGTCAGCGCTAAGCTCGTTGGCGAGCCGATCCGCTGCCTCTGTATCACCTTGCGCGTCCAATGCGAGAAGCAGCAATCGTTCTCGTCGCAACGGCGGACCCGCGCCCTCCGGCACCGAAGAAAGCACTTCCAGTGAGAGCTCCGACTGATCGGCGGCAAGATACGCCGCCGCCAGGTTCAATTGCGCGTCCATGTCGGTCGGCGCCAATTCAACGGCCGACCGCAGCCGCCGAATTGCGGACTCGACGTCGCCCTGCTGAATACTTGCTTCCGCGAGAATTTCGAATAAGTCGGGATCATCCTCGTGTCGCTCCAGAACCGGCGCCAGCGCCTCTGCCGCGTCTGACGGCTCGGCCTGGTGCAACTGCACCCGGGCGAGGAGCTTACGCGCCTGCAGATTGTCTGGTGCCAGCGCAACGACGCGGTGCAGCAACCTTTCCGCCTGCGCAAAATTTCGCTGCATCATTTGCACGTTGGCGAGAAACAGCTGGGCGTTGACGTTGTCCGGTGTGAGATTCAGCAACTCCTGAAGGTGGCGCGCCGCCAACGAATAGTCCCCGTCTGAACGCGCCAACCGCGCGGACAGGAAAAATGTAGCGGGAGATTGCGGCATAACTCCGCTCAGGCGATTGAGACTTAGCCTGGCTTCATCGTTTTTCTGCAACGCCAACCGGGCTTCGACCAGCTGCCCTAGCAGGCTTGCATATCGCTGGATATCCGTTTCCGGTGCGATGTGCTGCTCCGCACTGACCAGAGACCGTTCGGCCGCCGCGTAGTCACCAACTCGAACCTGCGCCGTCGCTAGTGCCTGCCAGGCTTCAGAGTTTTCGGCAGCGTCGCTCACAACCTGGCTCAGGATCTCGATAGCTGCGTCCGGATTTCCCGCACGCATTTCGACGCCTGCCAGGCCGACGCGCGCGTCTACCGAATCAGGCGATTCACTCGCCCATTCGTTGAATGTCTCGCGAGCGGCATCCAGGCTACCTACACCAAGGAGTGCATTCCCGCGGAAGTATCGCAACTGGTCCTGGTCTTCTACCGAGACGGTCCCCAGGTACGCCAGGATATCCGTAAATCGCTGCGAACCTAGCAATATCTCGAGATGTAATGCCTGCACCTCCTCCTCCGGTGCGCCTAGCTCGGCAGCGCGCTGTAGCTCTTTTTCGGCAGCGAGAATATCCCCTAGTCCGTGGGAAACTAGCGCGAGCAGATAGCGCGCCCTCGCGTTATCAGCATCCGATGCAAGCGCGTTTTTCAGTTCGATCGATGCTTCGCGATACCTGCCCGATTCGATACGCTCCTCTGCACGCGCAATTCGATCGGCGCTGCTGGTAGCGAGACCGCAGCCGCTCAACAATACTGAGACAGTCAGTATCCAAAATATGTTTCTCATCGCGTAGCCGTTCATTTCGCACCCATAAGTTGTTTGTAGCTGGCCGAAAGACCAGCATCCGTTACAAATCGTTCGAGCAGTGCCGCAGCGTCCGAACAATCAGTGGCGCAAAGCGCCGCAAAAGCAACCACGCCGGCGTCGGGTCTGCCAGCCAGCGTTTCCAGGGCCTGGCTCAATTTGGCAGCCGCGGGGTCCGTGTCCCAGCGAGTTCCGTGCCGATACCGGTACCAGATCAACCAGTCGCCCAGGTAACTCGTCGCGATCTCCTGCGAATATTTCGTGTCCGTAGCAACTGCTACAACGCCGAGGTCGCTCGACAGGTGCTCGGGGACACGCCAGCTACCACGAATGTCGTTGTTGAAATAGATCAATTCCCGGTCCTGCGCCTGGCCAAGGTAGATGTTTTCATAGGCAAGGACGACGTTGTCGCCATGCCGAAACTCTGACAGAGCTTCACCGTGCGGGCCGGTAAATTTGGGCCGCCATCCCCAGCTGCTCTCATGAGGCCCGGACCAGCCGCCCTGCACAGGCTCAAACCTCACCTCCATCGTCTCACCGGTGATACCCTGTTCAATGTAGAACCTTGCCCAGGCCGGGCCGACCGACATCAACAGAATGCCTGATACACCGGCCAGCCAGGCCATTTTTGGCAGCCCGGATCTCTGCCCTCCGACTGCTTCAGGCACATCGGAAGGCTGCGTGTCTTCCAGTTTTCGTGCGACAAAAAATACCGGCACCAGGAGCCCTGCGAAGATCAGCCACCCGAAAGTCAGGTGGTCATCCACCATCGGGCTTTGCATGTCCGACGTGTAACCGATCCAGATGATGACAAAAACCCGAACCCAGTTGCCGACCATGGCAATGGAAAGTGTCAAGACCGTCAGCAGCGCGATCTGCCTTGACCTGTTGTAAAAGAGATAACTGTAGAGAGCCGACAGGGACAAACCGGCAACCACAAAATTCAGACCACTACAGCCACCGGCAATTCGAAACAGCCCTTGAGGAATCTGCACGTAATTACCCTCAACAACGGCGGGAACGTCTGCGATTCTGATCAGGATCCCGACGGCAAGAACCGTAATATCCTGGAAGACAAACTGCAGGTGCTCCCAGGCCGGGAGCGAAAATCCGAAATACAGGATCGGAAATACAAAATGTCTGCTGGCGCTCCAACCCATCATGAGCACCGCCACGCCGAGAAAGAGCGCTGGAAGAACGACGGTTTGAACGGCAACGACTGTTGCCGCGTACCCGAGCAACCAGACCAACGACAGGCCTGCCACGACTACCGCAAACCACCAGCAAGGCCGGACCTCGGCCGCGTCGACCTGGAAAATCGCTCGGACGAACAGGAACAGCGAAATACCCGCCACTAGATAGCCATGACTCAATGCTCCCGAGGAGCTCGACCACTCACCAGCCATCCATTTCAAGCTGGGGAAATAGGCAACGGTGAACACAAGCAACAGAAGTCCCAGCCCCACCGCGATGGATGCGACCCCCCCCTCTCTCCCGGCCAATTCCTGCCCGGATGCCTGCTCTGCCCTAGCTACCATGCCATGCCAACCAATGAGCGATACGAACGCGGCCGATGTCTGAAATTTGTCAATTAATGCGACAAATGTCGATCACCGGCGGACCAAAAATTCACTTATTCCAGCATGTTACAGCAGCTTTCGACGGCTGTCGCCAAGCCCCGACAGACGTCCGGAAAATTGTGATGTGAGTCACAGAAGGCATGTGCATCCGGGCCACAAAACGGCACTGACGACCGCGCAGCTACTGGTGTTGCGCGCGAATCACAGCAGCAAGTTCCGAGACGGTCGCGAAACTCGAAATATCTTTACATTCGATAAACTTTTGAAGCTCCGCAAGCGAGTTCCGGCCGAGCAGTTTTGGGTGCCCCATTACGTGCCAGATTGCTCGTCTTTGGCTTAGAACGTGTCCAGAACTCAGCCGCCCGGCCTTGGGCGCATCGACGGACAATTCAGAAACTCGTCCTGCACCGGCAAGCCTGCGCAGGATTTCATTGCGGCCGATGCGTTTGGAGGATCCGTCACCATACATCTGGTCCGACTTGCGACCTGCCGCCCGCGCAATTGCTCGCCGCCAGTAATGCGTAACTGGCAGGCGCTGCGAGGTTATCGGTATCTCGAGGAAGTCCCCGGCGGCGTCGGGAACGCCTGGCGAATCGGAGAAACGCCACCATTCCCGGCTGAATTCACCGGGAAAACGAATGCCCTTGTCGGGGTCATCGATATGCAGGCCCGGGACGACACTACTGTCGACACTGATACCTGCACTCTTCAGGTGGCGGCTCAGCTTTGAAAACGGTTCAACGCAGAAACCACCCGCTCGGTACGAAGTAACCGCTCCGTCACATAGATCATTAAGGACCGCTGCATAACGAGAAACGATATCGCCAATCTCGGCATCCGAAAAATCACCGAGCTTGTATCTCGTACCTGAGAAATCCCAATTGCCGTCAGACCAGCGTGTTTCTTCCCAATGCGGATGAATATGTAGCCCGATTTCATGTCCGGAAAGCGCGAGCGACTCGATATGAGATTTCACCCGCGACAAAGTCCCCACGAGTTTCGGATCGGATTCCGACTCGCGCGCCATAGCGCACAGCATGCCGGCGTCGACGTACCAGGTAATCGGTACGTCGTGCTCCCGCGACCACGCGGCCAGAAGGTCACTCGGTTCGAAGAGACACTTTTCGACGCTTCCGCTGTCGCCAAAAAACAGTTCGTAATCCTGGCTGAGAACAAGCAAGGGCAGATCTTCGCCGCGCCGCAGAAATGAGCCGCTCTCAGATAACCTCACGCCGGCGCACCTGTCTCGGCTATCGGGAGCAATATTGTGATTGTCGTTCCCGCGCCAACAGTACTTTCGACCTGGATGTCGCCGGCTGCTGCGCGAATCGTCTCCCGGATCTGGTAGGCACCGATTCCCATACCCTCTGCGCCTTTTGTGCTGTCAAACGGCCGAAACAATCGATGGCGAATGAACTCCGGTGTCATGCCAGCCCCATTGTCGGAAATTTCTATTGAGCACTGGTTCTTATCCTGGGTCAGGGTAAGTTCGACGCTGCCATCGGTGTCGCACGCGTCCTGAGCGTTTCTCACCGCATGTGTAAGAGCCGCTGTGAGTCGCTCGCGATTCACACGCACAGCCACTGGCTTGGCAGACAAAGTGACCAGTGGCACCGGCATCCGATCTGCACATTGAGTCTCGACGTGCTCAATCAACCGCGCTACATCGACTGTCTCCACGGCGTGCTCCGCTGCGCCCTGTCGCAGATGTCCGAGAACCTTGCGCATCCGCTCAACACTGCCTTTGATCGTTTCGATCGCGTCGTCAATGAACGCCGGATTACGCTTATGCTTGTCCGCGTTCTCGACCACCATGGACTGCTGCGCGATCGCATTCTTCAGGTCGTGCATGATGAACGCGGTCAATCGGTTGAACGCTTCAAACTGACGGCTCTCGGCCAGGTCTTCAGTCGCCATTTCCTGCGCGAGATAACTCGCAATCTGCTGCCCCGCCGTTTTCAAAAGATCATGATCTTCAAAGGTCAACGTGAAAGGGGTCTTGGGTTTCGATAACGAGACAAAGCCCAGCAGGTCTTCATCATGTTGCAGCGGAATAATAAAGCCATTCTCATCCGCCTGCTCCGGGAGGTCGCCAGGCGTCAGCGGGGCGTACCTGTCAGGCTCTTGCTGAAGCTCAGCGTTGTCGATGATCCAAACCCGCTCGCCCAGAAACCTGGCAAGTGCTGAGTCACTACTCACCTTGCCTGGATCTTCGTGCATATTCCATCCCGCGACCGTTCGAAGCGAACCGGATGCTGAATCCCTTAACCAGAGCACGCCGGAAGAGGAGTCGAGGATCTGCGCGAGCGCTCGAATCGCGCGCTTCTTTAGCGGCAGGCCTTCTTCTGCATCGGTAAGCGTTCGGATCAAGCGCAGCCATTCTTCCCGATAGTCGTACTTACGCTCAAAAAAATGTTTTGCGACCCAAACCCGAACCCGCGCTCGAACTTGGTCCGACATCAGCAGGACTACGAAGCCGATCAGTGCGGCACCCCAGAAGACCGGATTAAGGACATCACTCCAACCCGTTCCAAGTTGCTGGATGTAGTAACCCGCGAATCCAACCAGGGTCAGATACGCACCGGCCGCAAATAGCGTTGTCGTGTAGAAGACGATCTGACGCGACGCGAAAATTCCCCGGTTCCAGTTCGCCACCCTGTTGACCGAGATTGCGATCAACGGAGCGCCCATCACAACCACGTATCCACGCGCAGCCCACAATCCCGGTCGAATCTGCGCGTCGACCACGGCGCTCGTATACAGAAACAAGTCGAACGCAAAAATTGCTGCGAGCCCCAGGCACAGGAACTTGAGTCCGTTCTGCTGCGACGGACGTGCATTCCGGTAAATTTGCTCAATCCCGACCAACGCGTACAGGCTCGTCGCGATCGACCCCATGACCAGCAGATTGCCCTCGAGTCGTGGAAACAGGCTGCTCAATACCGATATATTCAGCACTAAGGCAAGGCAGACCAGGATGGCGCCGAGATATACGCCGCCTCGGCGGACCAGCCAGTTGCTCTCGGTAGCCACGGCGCCGCTAAGCAACGACGACAGGAACAGCAACCACGCGAAATCCAACCCCATTTCAAACACGAGCAGATTTGTCGGTATGAACTGAAGTGACTGACTTGCCCAGGCAAGGACGACAGCCCATCCCACGGTCGCAAAGCCCGCGACTATGACCAGGCTCCCGCGCACCCGTTGTCGCCACCGCGTAACCATCAAAGCGGTCAGCAACGCGAACGCAACCGCCGCGAGACCGTATCCGATTAGTGAGACCTGATCGTTAAACAACGTAGACTATGCCCAAGCCACGAATGCGATGAAGAATACTCCATTCACGGCTAGAATGCCGACTGCTAACAGGGATGATTGAATAAACATGACTGTCACCGTACATCTCATCGCCGCTGCCCGCCCCAACTTCATGAAGGTCGCTCCGCTCTACCATGCTTTGAAAGCTTCCGGGTGGGCAACTCCCGTTCTCGTCCACACCGGCCAGCACTACGACCGCAATATGTCAGATGCAATTCTCGAAGATCTGCGGGTTCCGGCACCCGATTTTCACCTCGGCGTCGGCAGCGGCTCGCATGCCGCGCAGACCGGCAATGTCATGATCGCGTACGAGAAAGTCTGCATGGAACATCGGCCGGACTGGATTGTCGTGGTCGGAGACGTCAACTCAACCGCCGCTTGCGCGATGGTCGGCGCTAAACTCTGGATACCGGTAGTGCATCTCGAAGCTGGCCTGCGTAGCAGGGACCGCCAGATGCCCGAAGAGATTAACCGACTGGTTACTGATGCAATCGCGGACGTACTTTGGACGCCGTCGCCGGATGCCGATGAGAACCTGATTTCGGAGGGCGTCGACAAGGACCGTATCGACCTGATCGGCAACATCATGATCGATTCCTTCGAAATGCTGCGCGACAAGATCGAGGCGTCGAACGCCAGACGGGAGCTTGGTCTCGAGCACGGGTCGTACGCGCTTGTCACATTGCACCGCCCGTCCAATGTTGACTCGCGAGAAACGCTGAAACCGATTATTGATGCGCTTACCGCAACAGCGGCAAAGTTGCCCGTTGTGTTCATCGCCCACCCGCGCACGATCAAGAATCTTGACGCGCATGGAATGAAGGATGACTTCGAAGCCGTGCCCGGCGTTACGCTGCTCGAACCGGTTCCGTATATTCGCTTCATGAGCATCGTCACAGGGGCACGAATGGTGATCACTGACTCCGGCGGCCTGCAGGAAGAAACCACCTACCTCAATATCCCGTGCCTTACGCTACGCGAGAATACGGAACGTCCCATTACGATCAGCCAGGGCACCAACAAGCTCGTAAAGGCCAAGACACTGATGAAGAACGTTGAGGCCGTGCTGTCCGGGCAATGGCACTCAGGCAGCTGCCCCGACAAGTGGGACGGCAAGACTGCAGAGCGTGCGGTCGCAGCGCTCAAGGAGAGATTATAAAACGGTTACTCCAGGCTGGAGCGGTGCTGGTCCTGATACTGGCTGGCGCGATCGCAATACATCAATTTCAACCAGACCATTGGCCGGCGCTGGCGATAGACATCCTGCATTCATTGCATGGCACGGGCTTCGCGATTCTTGCGATTCTGGTTTACCTGGTTCTCCGGTGGCAGTTTCCTGGACGTCGAAACTACCTGGCAGCCGGCCTGGTGACATTCGTCTTCGGCCTGATTTCGGAGGCTGCTCAGATTCCCGGTCCGAGAGATGCTCAACTGAAGGACCTGTTCGTTGACAGCTTGGGTATTTTCGGCGCAATTGGCTTGCTCGCCGCCATTAATGCAGGCGTTAGCAGGGACCTGCGTCCTGCGCTGCGAGTCTCTCTTTTCGCCACAGCGTTAATCGCTCTTTCCGTAGCCTGCTTGCCCACGCTTTGGCTCAGTTATGCGATGTTCCGGCAGCAACTCGATTTTCCGCAGGTGCTGACATTTGAATCGCTTTGGGAGCGCAGCACATTCGGTCAGACGGCATCCAGTCGACCTTCAGTGGTCGACGCACCCGAAGACTGGCCTGTTGATGGCGAACATGTCGCATGGTCTGAAGAAAGCGGACGCTGGGGAATTTTTATCAGTATCAAGCCTGCGCCCGACTGGCGTGGCTATTCGAGCCTGACATTCTGGGCTGCGTCAACGAATCATCCGTTCACACTGGGCATCGGCCTCAGGGACATGGACGGGAGTCGGTTTTACACAGCCGAGCCTATCGGGCTCGTACCTCGACGTGTAACGATCGAACTGCCCTCCAAACTGAACCTGTCGGCAATTGAATCGATCACACTGAGCGCAGACAGCCCCGGCAGCGGTGCCACGCTGCTGGTCGACGACTTCCAACTGGAATAATGAACCCGGTATTGCAATGTGACGTAGATCACACTTTGTCCGGCGACCGCGTCGGTCGCGAGGAATCGGTCCAGTTTGTACTGTTCTGGGCATGAAGAAAGGACTCTTTGTACTCATCGTCGCGACACTCCTGTTCGGGACGGCGCTACCTGCCAATGCTGACGAAGGTGTCATTCACGCCATCGTCAATGGTAAATCTCACCATTTCGATTCCAGCCATGACTGGAACGAAGACAATTTCGGACTAGGAATTGAGTACGAATTTGAGCAACGAAGCGCGTGGAAGAAGATCGTCATGGTCAACGCCTTCCAGGATAGTATGGACGCGACATCCTGGATGGCCGGTGGCGGACTGCATCGGCGACTAATCGAAACAGACAGGTGGAACGGTTTTCACGTTTACGCGGGACTAAACGCATTCCTGATGACCAGGGAGGATATCAA
The DNA here is from genome assembly GCA_965224725.1 of Woeseiaceae bacterium. Lineage (GTDB taxonomy): Bacteria > Pseudomonadota > Gammaproteobacteria > Steroidobacterales > Woeseiaceae > UBA1847. The sequence goes on along the minus strand of CBDCZZ010000002.1, from coordinate 475,663 downwards.
CGGCGGTAACCCGTTTCCCGGCGTATTACCGAGTATCACCGTAGGAAACGGGAATCTGGGATTGAACCTTACTTATCTACCGCGCAAGGCTGTCGAGGAAATGACAAACGCAAACGTCGTCGATCCTACTCTCTCGGGAATCCTGTTCCTGCAGTTGAAAGTAAATATCAGCCAGCTGCTTCCATAAGCGCGAGCACTTCTTCAGTTTTCTCACGCAGAAGCGCTTTGTCGCCTCGCGTTTCGACATTGAGCCTTACGACAGGCTCCGTATTTGACATTCGAATATTGAAGCGCCACTCGTCGAACTCGAAGCTATAGCCATCCGTATTGTCGACCCGATTTGCGGAGTCCGAGTATTCTGAACGCATTTTTTCCAACGTCGCGGTAGCGTCTTCTACTTTGCGATTGATCTCGCCACTGGCCGGATATCGTGCCATTCGATCGCGCACTAACTCACCCAACGATTTACCGGATGTCGACACGAGTTGTGCGACCAGTAACCATGGAATCATGCCGCTGTCCGCGTAAGAGAAGTTCCTGAAATAATGATGCGCACTCATTTCGCCACCATAAACGGCATCAACGTCGCGCATTTTTTCCTTAATGAATGAGTGACCGGATTTACTTTGCACGGGTTCGCCGCCGGCGTCCTCGACGATCTCGATCGTATTCCAGGTCATTCTAGGGTCATAAACGATTCTTCCATTCCTGCGACCGGCCAGAATACTCTCTGCCAGTAATCCAACAATGTAATATCCGTCAATGAATGTGCCGGTCTCGTCGAAGAAGAAGCAACGATCGAAATCCCCATCCCACGCGATGCCCATATCCGCACTTTGCGCCACGACTTCAATTGAAGTCACCTCCTGGTTTTCGATCAGCATAGGATTGGGTATACCGTTGGGAAATCGGCCGTCAGGATCAAAATTCAGCCGATGAATCCGAAACGGCAAGCGCCGTTCCAGCTGTTCCATAACGATTCCCGCACCTCCGTTTCCGGGATTTGCGACGATCTTTAGCGGATTCAGCGAGGAAACATCTACGTAAGTGAGAAGGTGATCTACATAGCTTCTCATCGCCTCGTGCTCGATATGCCGCCCGCCAGGCCTGGAGATTCGCTGGTCAGCCTCCGCCAACTTCCTGATTACTTCCAAGCCAGAATCACCGCTAACGGGTTTCGCATCCTCGCGAACGATCTTGAGGCCGTTATAGTCCGCCGGATTGTGGCTTGCGGTGACCATAATCCCGAGGTCCGCACGAGTTTCGGACGTAGCGTGATAGACCATCTCGGTTCCGCAAAGGCCAATATCCAATACTTTAACGCCGGCCGAGGTAAGACCATTACGTACAGCCTCGGCAAATTCAGGGCTGGAAAGCCTGATATCGCGACCAATTACGGCAGTCTTGGCCGACAAGTATTCGGCAGAAGCGTTTGCAATTCGAAACGCAACGTCGGCATTTAGCTCATTCGGAATCTGCCCGCGAACATCATAGGCTTTGAAGCACGTGATCTCGATGGGCATATCAGGTGCGTCCGCGCCCAATTGCGAAGTATTTCAGCCCAAGGGCTTCAACAATCTCGGGTTCGTACAGGTTGCGTCCATCGAAGACAACGCCGTCGGCCAGCTTCTCTTTGAGTAGCGGGAAGTCCGGGCTCCGGAACTCCTGCCATTCGGTGATGATTACGAGCGCGTCAGCACCATCAACGGCACCGTATGCAGTGTCAGAGAACTCGAGCCCCGTCTGGTTGGGATAGATCCTCGCAGCTTCCTCCATCGCCTCCGGGTCGTAGGCCCGAACCTTAGCGCCAGCATCCCAGAGTGCTTCCATTATCACGCGGCTCGGGGCCTCGCGCATATCATCCGTATGCGGCTTAAACGACAGTCCCCACAACGCAATTGTCTTACCGGCAAGATTTCCACCGTAGTGCGAGTGCAGCTTTTCAAAAACTCTGCGTTTCTGCCTGCCGTTAACGTCTTCGACGGCATTGAGTAGCGCCGCGTCGTAGCCGACGTCCGAGGCCGATCTTGCCAACGCCTGCACGTCTTTCGGAAAGCAGGAGCCGCCGTAACCTGCGCCAGGATAGATAAAGTGATAACCGATGCGTGGATCCGAACCGATACCAACACGTACCTGTTCAATATCTGCACCGAAGCGTTCAGCAAGATTGGCAAGCTCGTTCATGAAACTGATTTTTGTCGCGAGCATTGCGTTGGCCGCGTACTTGGTTAGCTCGGCGGAACGAATGTCCATGCTGATGAGACGATCATGATTTCGATTGAACGGTTCATAGAGCGACTTGAGTAACTCGGTCGTGCGGGGATTGTCGGTACCTACGATGATTCGATCCGGCTTCATGAAGTCGCCAATCGCGGCGCCCTCTTTCAGGAATTCGGGATTTGATACAACGTCGAATTCGACAGTGGCGCCGCGGTCATCCAACGTTTTCTGAATCTCTGCCTTGACTTTATCCGCAGTTCCGACCGGAACCGTCGACTTGTCGACAACAATTCGGTACTCGCTCATGTTCTCACCGATAGAACGAGCAACAGCAAGCACGTGCTTCAGATCGGCCGATCCATCCTCGTCTGGCGGTGTACCAACCGCTATAAACTGAAAAAGACCATGGGCGACAGCTTTCTCGACGTCGGTGATGAACTCAAGCCGGCCCGCCTCCATGTTTCTCGCGATGTAGGCGTCCAGCCCGGGCTCGTATATTGGTACATCACCATTGTTCAGGCGATCAATTTTGGCCTCATCGATGTCGTAGCAGACAACGTGATTGCCCATCTCGGCCATGCAGGCGCCTGTTACAAGGCCAACATATCCTGATCCGAAAATGGTTAGTTGCATGTGTTCTGGAACCCGACGAAATCTAAAGTGCCGCGATTATACAGGCGCGTAGAAAGAAAAGCGTGACCCGGATTCGGCAAGCAGATTTTTGCTGCCATGACCTGCTATCATTCTCCAAATCAGCGACTTGGGCCACAATTCGGGACTGTACGGTGACGTGTAGAGGATTTCGACTGGGACTGCTTTTTCTGGCTGCAGCTTGCTCCCCGGCGGCGCTAGCCCAATCGGACGACTGGTATGTGTCGGGTTCGATTGTTTACAACGATGACGACCCGGATCGCGCAATTGCCGACTCCCTGTCCGGTGTACAGCTAAATGCCGGTTGGCACCTCAACGATCACGTCACGATTGACGGACTGCTGAGCTACTCGGACATAACCGGCTACGTGTACATAAATTTCTTTCCCGCTCAAGAACACATCGACTTTACGGCAAATGCACTGTTCTTCTACGACCGCACGCGCTCGTTTGCCCCCTATCTGCAAGTTGGAGCCGGTTATCTAGTCTCTAATTACGAAACCGGAGGCAGCGACAACGGCCCGACTGCATCGATCGGCGCCGGATTCTGGCAAAGATTTGGCGATCGCCCACTTTCGCTCCGATTCGATCTTCGCCTGCGACACACTTTCGAAGGTGACATTGCCCTTGGTGGGCGCGGCGGGTTGAACGACATCATTGCATCGGTCGGTCTGCAGTATTCATTCGGTCGAGCAGAGACACCGCGAGTACAACAACCTGACAGACCGAAAGATACCGATGGCGATGGCGTTTTGGACATGTGGGATGAGTGCCCTGACACACCTGCCGGAGTCGACGTCACCTCGAAAGGCTGCGAGATCAAGAATATTGACCGAGACGACGACGGCGACCGCGTACCGGACTACCGTGACATGTGTCCTGATACACCGGTGGGCTCAGCGGTGGACAACAGGGGTTGTGCGCTCGATAGCGATGGCGACGGTGTCCCGACCGATCAGGACCGCTGCCCCGCTACACCGCCCGGCACTCTGGTCAACGCGTTTGGCTGTCACGCAGACGATGACGGCGACGGAGTTCTGGACGACGACGACCGCTGCCCCAATACGCGGCGAAACGCGCCCGTCGACATATACGGATGCGAAATATCGGACGTAATCAGGCTGCCCGGTGTTAATTTCTCGACCGGATCGGATCAGCTTCTGGGTGGTGCGGAATTGCTCCTCCGGGATGTTGCAGAAACCCTGATGCGAAACCCTGACCTGAACATTGAGGTAGCCGGTCACACCGACAATGTCGGTAACCCGAACCAGAACCTGGGCCTGTCGGACCGCCGCGCCAAGACCGTACTGGATTACCTGGTCAGCTTTGGTGTTGACCCGGCGAGACTGTCATTCAGGGGCTACGGGGACATGGCACCTATCGCGGACAATGCGACGGCTGAAGGCCGAGCGGAGAATCGCCGCGTAGAATTACGGGTTGTCAGGTCTGAGTAAGGCCAGACGGCAGTCGAATTACACTGTCAGAATTTTCAATCGTTGCCCCGCGATGAGCAATGACCAAAATGGCGCACTGACGTCTAAGTTTCATAAGCGCCGCCGTAATACTGTGTTCTGACTCCTCGTCCAACGCATTGGTCGCTTCATCAAGAATCAACAGCGATGGCTCCCGAACCAATGCGCGAGCCAGGCAGATCCGTTGGGCTTCGCCGACCGAGACCCCAAAACCCTCGTCCCCAGCTACAGTGTCATATCCTTTCGGCATCGATTCGATAACGTTCGCAACACCAGCAGTTTCTGCAGCTCGCCGAATTTCTGCGGCGGAACAACCAGGCGAGCCGTAACCGATGTTGTCGCTAACCGACGCGTTAAACAGGAACGGCGACTGAGGTACTAGCGCCACACAGTTTCGCCAGCTCTTGATATCTGCCGTTGCGAGTGACATCCCATCGACGAGAATCACCCCTGACGATGGTTCGTAGAACCGCATCAGCAGCCGCGCGAGTGTCGATTTCCCTGCGCCCGAAGGGCCCGTCAGCAATGTAATTCCTCGCGACGGAATTTCAGCACATACGCTATCCAGTACCGGACGAGCATCTTCATCGTATGCAAATGAAACGTTTTTAAGCCGTATAGAATCTCGTATGTCCGTAACGGTCGTTCCTCGTTCCACCGATCGATCGTCAATATTCAGATCCAGAAATTCTGCCACGGCGCGAACTGCCGCCAGCTTACTATTGACGTCCACTCGCAAGTCTTCAAGACCTCTGACTACAGGAACCAGTCGATACAGAACGAGCGCAAATACCATAGTCTGCAGTAGCCCGCCCAGCACAACCGAGTACAAAAGCACCCCGACAAGTATCGCAGCGGCAAGCAGTTCAAATGTTGGGTGAACGGCCGCGGACAGCACCTCAGTTCGCAACGACGCCTTCTTCAAGCGCTCAGACGCAACGTCAAATCGACTGGACTCGCGATCCTCACCACCGAAAGCGCGCACAATCTCAATTCCGTCGATGTTTTCCACCATCGCCCTGGCGACTTCGGAATTGGCCGCCGTCATTGTCCGACCGTGACTCGCTGCTCGACTGGTTATATGCCGCACGAGCAATCCAGCCACCCCCAGCGCTGCTATGGCGATCAACGTTAATCGCCAGTCAATAAGGACAAGCAGGCTCGTATACACCAGCAAACTCAAAGCGCTTGTCACGAGTTGCGTCGCCGACAGCATCGCATCGGTCGCCCGCCAACTCTCATTACTCAGGATATTCAGGACATCGCCGGTGCCGCGGGAAACAATCCGGCGAAAGTCTGCTCGATGAGCGGCGTCGAGAGTTTGCCGCCTCAGGTCATGCCCTATTCGCACGCTCAGCCGTGCCGATTGGCATCGGGCCGAGAACGACAGGATCGCCTTCGTTAGTGCGACAAGGACGATCACCAGCGCAATAACAAGTGCACGCTGCTCTGAATCAAAGTCTTTGAACAGCTGCTCGACAAGACCGATGAAACTGCTTCCATTCGAGCTCTCGAACGATTCGAACGACTGCAGGAAAGGGAGAAACAGGGAGAGACCGACGCCCTCCGACAGGACCGCCAGGAGGCCCAGAAATACGACGAAAGCAGTATGACGCCGGTAAGGTCGAAGCATTCTTCGCAGCCTATGCGTTTCGTCGATTCCAATCATGGCCTAGCGACCCAGTATGCGCCGGAGCCGTCGACGCCACAAACGGAGCCATTCGACAATGCGCTCGGCCACCGGATTGCGAAACATCCACAGTTCAGTACGCAGCGAGCGAGCCACATCTGTTTCTGCCCTGCCTGTATCAGCAAGATACTGTTCGAGCCACTCGAGATAGCGACGGCGCCAACGCCTTGCGCGTTCGCTGTCATCGCCGTCACCGGTCGTCGAATTCTCATGTTGTCGATACCGTCCCCAGGTATCGGCAGCCACGAACACCGGGTAGTTGCAGAACACCTGCGCAAGAAATACCTGGTCCTCGTAATGCACCTTGAAGCTATCCACAAATTTGACGCCGTCCTCGAATACCGAGTAACGGACAAGGATACTTGTCATGCACGGCGAAATCGCATGTCGGCGCAGGATCGACGAGAGAATTTCCGGCGGATCATAAAGTTGGCCTGCCTGTAGCCCGAGCTCGTATACACGGTCATCAGCTGATGGCGACTGCCAGCTATACCAATAAATCGTATTGCCATACACCATGGCCGCTCGCGAATTGGCACCAAGCTGGTATACCTGTTGTGACAACTGGTCACTGTCCCAGACGTCATCGGCGTCCAGAAACGCCACGAACTCACCGCAACAGTTTTGCAGCCCCAGCGTTCGACTGGCGCTTATTCCATTGCGAGCACCTTGCGGATGCTCAACAAGCTTGATTCTGTTTGGGTCACCCTCCACCGCCTGCCGAGCAACCGACATGGCGTCAGTTCCGGACCCATCGTTGACCAGAATGAGCTCCCAGTCCAGATACGTCTGCGCGGCAACGCTTGCGATCGCCTCGTGAAAAAAGTTAATCGGGGGATCGTAAAACGGCATCAGCACCGATACCCGGCCTTCTCGCCTTGGTGGTTCGTTCACAACCACCACCGCAGCCAACGGGAAAACGCACGCTCACCCTGATCACGAACCCAGATACGCGGCAAGTTCATGGGATCACTTTTCGGAAGCACTCTTTCCTCATGACTGCCGCACGCAGATGTGTACCCAACCGCCGCCGCAATCGACGCAGTCTCTTGCGAAATACGGCCATTAGGATATGAACAGGAAGAAACAGTGGCACCAGTTATCGACTCGAGGCGCGATTTGCTTGTCTCAAGTTCGACGTGTTGTTCATCCGCGGATAGCAGATTAAGCGACGTATGCGTAACGCAGTGCGAACCGACATCGATGAGTTCGTGACTCGCCAGAGTCTCGATGTCTGCTACGGACAACGCACCGATCCCAGACGAAGGTTTTTCGACTCCGAGTACATCAGCGAGCACTTCCAGCGCTTCAGATTGATGACGAAACGGAAGATCGCGAAAGTAATCGCCGACCGCGCGAACGAACTCGGTACGGCCACGTCGTCCACTCAACTTTGTGTGAAATCTGAGGCGGTAGCCCGCGACTTCAAATTCAATCTTCGGAAAAGGCGTACTCAATCGTTCCGCCATCGTCTGAATTTCGCACCACCAGAAAGACTCGCCGATAATGCCGGTCGAAACGTAAACAGTTGCGGGCACCCCAAACCGCTCCAGAATCGGCAGTGCGCATTCGAGCGTATCCCGGTAGCCGTCATCGAGTGTAACGGCGAAAACATCACCGGTCCGCTGCCCTCCCCCCGTTGCAATATCGCAAACACGAACCGGTTTGGCGGCATCGGTCAACACGGCCAGCTGTTCGGCGAAATGCTTTGGACTAACGCACAGTCGTTGCGGATCCCACTTTGAGTCATGCACCTGGTGGTAGCCGAGGATCATTGGGCCACCCATCACGCGACTTCGGGCCCAACCTGCGACGCGCCGGGCCGTACCAAGCCCGCGGATCCTCATCCCGCCTTCACCGCGCGAACACCCAATAACATCTCGTAGTCCGCGTCAAAAACGTCCAGTTTCCGGACATCCAGGTCTTCTCTCGCCAGGCCGTGCAGGAATGCGACTGCTGCGTACACATTGCCGTAAGACTGGACGCGTACAGACCCAACGTCAAAAGTTTCGCTGCAGAGCCGCTGTAATGACATTGACGTGTAACGCCAGTTGTCACCATGACGATCCGCATCCCACCGCGAGATCTGCGTGATTGCAGGTGCCGTCAATAGAAGCACGCCACCCGGCTTCAGCATGGTATAGAGCGATTGCAATGCCGCACGATGATCGTAAATCAGGTGAAGGGTCTGGGTACAGATAATGCAGTCGTAGCAATCCTTTGGCGCCGCGTCGACATTCTCAAGATCCAGAACGAGCGTTGCGCGATCATTCTCGGGAATGCCCTCATTCTCGAGAATGTCGCTGATTTCGACGGCGTCGCCACCGAAACGGTTCGTGTACTCGTTGTTCGCTACCTCGAGTACTCGGCCCTTGACGTCCCTGCGATGCGATTCGAGAAACGCCTCTATATAGACCCTGTCAACCGGTGTGCCTCGGTCAAACCCCCAGTTCCGACTGACCGGGCTCGTGCAGTCCAGAGACCCAAGATCGACGGCGCCAACAGGCGGAATTCGAGTTAGTTTTCTTAAGAAGCGCCAGAGGCGGCGCATGACACCAGCTCGTGCAGTCAATCCAGCTCAGGCGCTTCATGCTGGCGGGCGGTTAGTTTCGCCTTACTTTCGCCAGTCGCGATGCCGGCGAGTGGCGCGAGATCACGTCTTCGGATCTGTCGAAAAACAACTCGCAACAGTCCTATCAGACCACCACCACATACGAATGCGATTTTCTCAGCCGGGCTTGCGTGACGATTAAAGAGACGGAACCAGTCATTCACCCGTTTTGCAATAAACGAAGATCCGCCACTATTCGTCGGAGACTTGCGAATGTAGTCGTGGAAAACGATGGCTTCTGGCTCATAACTCGCCCGGTATCCGGCGTCGCGAACCCGCAGAGAAAAATCCAGGTCCTCTGCACCGAAGGGATCAAATGCGGGGTCAAACCCGCCAAGTTCTGAAAACACGGAATTTGAAACCAGGGTAGCACCACCACTCGGCAGGCAATCCCGTCGCTGATCATACTGACCACGATCAAGCTGGTTGTAACCAATGCCGGACTTGTATCCGAGCCCGAAGCAGACTCGTTGCCCACCTGCCGACTGCAGTCTGGCGGGGTCCTGCAAGAGACGAATTTTAGCAGTGCTCTGTGCCAGCTCGGGATTGTCAACGAAAGGCTTACACAGTGCCTCCACGAAACCCGGAGTTACAACCATGTCGTTGTCGAGAAACAGAAGATACTCTGGCGCAAGAGCCCGGGCAGCGAGCAACGCGGCCGAATTGCGACCTGACGCAACTCCTTTGTTTACAGAGTGACGGTAATAGACGACCTCAGGGAAAGCGCGCGCTATGACCTCGTCAGTCCCGTCGATCGAGCCATTATCCCAGAGCACCACGCGCGACAGTGGAAACCCGCTCTCTAAAATACTATTCAGGCAACGTTTGGTCTGGGCGCACTGATTCCACGTGAGCAGAACAATCGCCGTATCAGCCACAATACGCTTAACGGCTGAATCGACAGCGATAGGCATGCGTTTGTTGTCAAAAACTGGAATCAAGCGAGATTGTCTCCGTGGAACCACAAGCAGGCGTATTTTGCAGTAAACGCACCGATATGACGAGGAATCGGTCTATAAAATGACGAATTACATCAGCCACCTTCACCTCCACCGTTCCCCTCCCCGGATGGAAACGCGACGACTGTCGCGTCTTGGCGAACGTTATCGCCAGCGGCCTTCGCAAGCCAGACTGGGTCGTCAATTTCATTGCTCGGCGTGTACTCGACCACAGCTTCTGCAAGCAACGACCGGGCCACGTCGTGGTTTGCATCCTCCAACGCACTGACGAGCCTTCCCAGCAATTCTTCAAGCAGCTCAGACTCGAGTGCAGACTCGTCCGCCCTCATGATCCTGGGATGATCTGTTCCCGAAACATTCTCACCAATCAGGAGTTCCTCATAGAGCTTCTCAGCCGGTCGAAGACCGATGTACTCGATAGGAATATCACCGTCTGGATTCGTCTCGTCCTGCATCGTCAGGCCCATCAGGCTAACCATGCGACAAGCGAGGTCCCGAATTCGCACTGGTTCTCCCATATCGAGAACAAACACGTCGCCACCTCTCGCCATCGCACCAGCCTGAATAACCAGCTCGGCCGCTTCAGGAATTGTCATGAAGTAACGGATGATCGAAGGGTGCGTAACCGTGATGGGACCGCCGTTACGAATCTGTTCACGAAACAGCGGAACGACCGAGCCAGACGACTCCAGCACGTTTCCGAACCGCACAATGCTGAACCGAGTCTTCGTGCTTCTAACCTGCTCCGACTGCAGCACAAGCTCGGCAAATCGCTTGGTCGCACCCATTACGCTGGTCGGATTCACTGCTTTGTCCGTCGACACAAGCACGAACGATTCAACCCCCGCTGCTGCCGCCGCCCTCGCCGCACGCAGTGTGCCGAGCACGTTATTCTTGATGCCGGCAAAAATGTTCTGTTCGACTAGCGGCACGTGCTTGAATGCCGCGGCGTGAAAGATTGTTTGTACGCCAAAAGACCGAATCGCCTCCGCAATTCGCTTCTCGTCAGTGACTGAACCAAGCAGCGGATGCACGTCGCAACCGGCTTCTCCCGTCTGCCGGACCAGTTCGCTGTGGATTCTGTAGAGTGCCGGCTCGCTAAGTTCCAGAAGTACAAGTCGTTTCGGATTTTGGGCGAGAATCTGGCGGCACAGTTCGGAGCCTATCGATCCGCCGGCACCTGTGACCATGACGCTCTTGCCACTGATCCCGGCTCCAAGCAGTTTCTTATTAGGCGGCACCGGATCGCGACCCAACAGGTCTTCTACATCTACATCTCGCAATTCATCAACACGCGCCCTGCCCGCCACTATGTCGCCGAATCCCGGAATTGTCTGAACGTGTACCGGGAATTCCGAGAGATGCTCGAGAATGCGTCTACGAATCGAGTGTTTGGCACTTGGAACAGCAAGCAATATTCGATCGCACTTGAAGCGGCGACATAGTTCTTCGATCTCGGCTGGCGGATAAATCTCGAGTCCGCGCACTCTGTTGCCTTGCAGTCTGCTGTCATCGTCGACCAAGGCAACAGGCAGATACTCGTCACCGCCTTGCAAGCTGGCGACCAATTCCGCGCCGGCGGATCCAGCGCCGTAGATAATAACCCGCTGCCTATGCTGCTGCGCCCGTCGCTCGACAAGTACTGCGCGGGCGAGCACGCGACTGCCGCACATATATATGAATGAAAAGGCGGCGTAGGCAGTCGCCCAGCGATAGGGCGTAGCACTGAAAACAAAGATTTGCAGAAGACCTGCCCCGACTATGGCCGAGCCGACCGCGGTGCGGGCGCCGGATACAAACAGATCCAACCCCATATACCGCACCACCGAACGATACATTCCTTGCCACCAGGCCAGGAATACGGACGACATCGCTGTGACCACAGTTACGAATAGCGATTCCACAACATGCGGAACCAGATGAACAAGCCACAGGGCCGCCACCGCGCTGAACGCAAACCCGAACACGTCAGTCGAAAACGCGATTGAGGATTTTGCGAAGCGTGGCAGTCCAATAACGGCTGCGCGAACCGAACGTACTGCGGAATCTATTGCGGAAATCACAATCTCTTGCCCATTAGAGATTTGAAGCTTTTGCGCCAGACGTGGGAGAAACTTACTATATGCGCGATATCATTCCAAGAATCGTCAGGTCCCTCTATCAGACGGTTGCCTCGCCAAATACCTCATCCAAGGTGTCACATATGAAACTCAGGTCCTCGTCTGTGAGCGAGGGATGAACAAGAAAAGCCAGGCTCGTAGCACCAAGTTCGGCTGCTGCACGAAGACGTCCCAATGGCTGCATATCTGTGCCCGTAAAGGCTTTTTCCCTGTATATCTCTGGACAGGTGCCGCTTAACCCGGGGACGCCCCGTTGTTCAAGTTCGGCAAGAATCCGATCTCTGTTCCATCCATCTGCCAGGTGTTGATCTTCTACGAAGGCATACAACCGGTAGAACGCATGCACAATTTCCGGGGGCGGCATCGGCATCCTTACCGACTGGAAATCAGACAGGGTTTGCGCAATTCGATGCGCGTTACTCGCACGCTTTTTATTCCACTCGCTTAGTTTCTCAAGTTGCAAAAGGCCGATAGCCGCCTGCATTTCAGTCATCCGCATGTTGGTCCCGAAAGAATCATGCAGCCATCGAAACCCAGGCTGTGACGGCGTTGTCGTCGACCGTTCATGTCGCTTGCCGTGATCTTTTATTGACCATGCTCTATTCCAGATATCGGCATCGTCGGTTACGAGCATGCCACCTTCTCCGCCGGTACTGATTACCTTGTCCTGACAAAACGAGAACACGCCGATGTGGCCGAGCCCACCCACTGGCTTTGACTTGTACTTTGCACCATGAGCCTGAGCACAATCCTCAATTACGATCAAATCATTCTGGTCGGCAAGCTTCATGAAACCGTCCATATCGCACGGCCAGCCTGCGTGATGTACAGCGACAATTGCGCGCGTGGCTTCTGTCAATGCCTCGCTGACTGTTTCCGGAGTGATATTTTGCGAATCTGGGCATACATCGGCGAATACCGGGCGTGCGCCGACCCTGATTACGCAACTCGCCGAAGCGATAAATGATCGTGGAGTAACAATGACGTCGTCACCCGGACCGATCCCTGCCGCTTCCAACGCAAGCTCCAATGCCAAAGAGCCGTTTGCGAGGGCTATGCCATGCCTTACTCCGCAGTGCGCTGCGTACTGTTGTTCGAAACGTCTCCCGAGATTGCCAGTCCAGTAATTCCCAGCTCCTTTGTGAAGCACCTGGGCGACAGCACCAACTTCCTCGTCACTGTAAACCGGCCATTGACCCTTAATCGCTGCTGACATCAGCTCGCCTAATTACCTTTGCCGGGTTTCCGACGACAACCTCGCCCGGTCCTACATCATTCAGGACGACCGCGCCCATCCCTATGACGGCTCCTTTGCCAATACGCGTCGGCCTGTCGAGGTTCCCCTGACGAATCGTGGCGCCGGTACCGACATAAACTTCGTCCTCTATATGCACGTTGCCATTGCAGCAGACACGAGGCGCGAATGTGACAAAATCGCCGATCCTGCAATCGTGCGCAATGTACGAGAATAGATTGCATTGAAACTGCCTGCCTATCGTAACGTTGCTGGTTACAACCGTATTCGCACAGAATATTGCGCCCTCACCCACCATCACATCATCGAATCGCTTATGAGTGGGATCAAATAGAGACAGAAAATGCAGCCCTTGCTCTTCACAACGATCAGTCAATAGTTTCCTGACCTTCGGATTTGCAGCCGCAATTACAATCTCCTTCGAATCGGCCTGCTCCCCTGCAAACTGCTCGAACGACAAAACGGGATAACCATTAACAATCGAGCCTTGGCGAGCCGGCTCATCATCCAGAAAAACGATCGAAGATTCTTGTGCGACGACTCCGCGCAAGATCGGGGCGACTTCCCGGGCGAAGCCGCCACTCCCATATATAGCGACCCGGCGCGTCATTCCGAATCCGCCTGACGTTGTCTATCACTCCCCGTAAACTTCGACATTGTTGCCTCGCTTTCATGAGAAATTCCGCGCCGGAAAAGAACCTCACGAAACGTCATGACGATAATATGCAGGTCCAGCCAGAACGATTTGTTGTCGACATACCATACATCCATCTCAAACTTCTGTTCCCAGGTCAGCGCATTCCGCCCATTCACCTGTGCCCAGCCTGTAATACCGGGACGCACTTCATGCCGCCTATTCTGCTCATCGGAGTAAACATCAAGGTATTCGGGCAACAGCGGTCGGGGCCCTACCAGGCTCATGTCTCCGGTCACTATATTCCAAAGCTCCGGCAGCTCGTCCAGACTTGATGATCTAAGCCAACGACCGAATCGAGTCATGCGCCTCTCATCAGGCAGTAATTCTCCGGCACTATCGATCTCCGCAGTCATGGTGCGAAACTTGATTAGCTCAAAGATTCTTCCGTTGAGTCCCGGCCTTTTCTGCCTGAATAACACCGGACTGCCAAGAAAGATCTTTATCGACGCCGCTATTAGCACGAGAATCGGGCTCAGTAGCATCAGGGCAATAGTTGATACCAGGAGATCGAAAGCTCTCTTTGTCATTTCGATACGATACCCATGGATTCGAGTATGACCGAATTAACCTGGTGAACGTCGTAATTCTGTTCCGCACTTTCTCTGGACTTCCGCCCCATGCGAGATATGGCGTCTGGGTCGTCAACAAAACTCAGCATCGCAGTGGCCAGCGAATCGCTCGACATCGGTGGAACCAGGCAACCATTGACACCATTAGCAACGGTTTCGCGGCAGCCGGGCACATCGGTGGTGATAATAGGCCTGCCCATCGCCATCGCTTCGAGTACAGTTCGGGGGGTTCCTTCCCGATAGGACGGCAAGACATACACAGAGCTTGCTGCGATTGCCGGACGCACGTCGTTAACTCGCCCCAGGAACTCGATTGCCCCGGACGCCAACCAGCCCTCCAATTCTGAATCATCTATTGCATTGGGACTATCGTCGATCCAACCAACGAGACAGCATTTAACTTCGGGGTGTCGTCTTTTGACAACTTGCGCTGCTTGAACGTATTCGCGAACACCTTTGTCACGAAGCAGACGAGCAATCATCAGGAACGTGATTGGTCTGCGGACGACCGGCGTCTCAGAAAATTCGTCGAGATCGACCCCGGATCCCTTAAGTACTACTGACTTAACCTCAGCATTGATCAGCTGCCGTTCTAAGAAAAGAGACAGATCATCGGGATTCTGAAAGAAGACCCCAGCTGCTCTCGCCAGGGCCAGTCGATAAAGCGTCGGCACAATCGTGGACACAACTCTGCGATCCTCGCGATTACCGAACGCATAACCGAGGCCAGTAATCAATGCAAAGCGATTCCTGACTCCGGACGCCCACCCTGCAATCGTGCCGTAAATGACCGGCTTCGCCGTGTACGACAGCAGATAATCCGGGCGAATCCGCCGCATCAATCGAATTAGGCGCAGGCCATATGCCAGATCACCCAGTGGGCTCACGCGCGCCCTGCTCAATAAAACATCATGCATTACCACTCCGCGAGCCTCCAACCGCTCACGAATATCCGAACGAAGCTTCAGATCTGGAACTGCGACATGAACCTCGAGCCCGGATCTGATGAATGCCGATATCAGGTGACCACGGAAACTGATCAGTGAGTCAGGAATGCTTGCAAGCAACAGAATTCGGCGACCGACAGTCAATTTGCTTTCTTGACCAATCTGAACTTTCCACTTGGTTCGCGATCAATCTTCGCGACACGCCGGATCGAGATTTTCATTCTATTGCCGATACGCTGCATTAATGCACGCGAGAAGTTTTCCTGTTGCTGTTGATCAAATCTCTCGTTTGCGACAACGAGAACCAAAATCGAATCCGCCGCGGTCTGCTGAACCTGGAACATCACGATGCCGTCAGCATCCTTTGTTGAATTGCCCAGATTCGACCCCGAAATCTTTGCGCCATCCGGAGTGATCAGGTAGTCGTCTCGCCGGCCGTCGATGGTCTCAACTATTCTTCCACCATCGCCACAGTCACACTTGGCACCATCCGGTCCCAGTGTTATGCAATCGCCGATTCGGTACCTGACCAACGGAGTGCCGCGGGTAGAAAACGACGTCAATAGCAGTTCCCCTGTCCGCGCGGGCTGGAGATTTTCATCCACGACTTCAAAAACACCGGTGTGCTCCTGGATATGATATCGACCGGCACGACATTGAATGATAAACGGCGCACCTTCGCTAGCGGCATATTGGTCATACGTACTGCATCCAAATACACTCTGAACAGCTTCACGATGCATATCCGTTACCGTTTCGGCGGTTGGAAAGTACGCAGTTACTCCATCCATAGACAGGCCTCGATCTCTTGCCTTTACACAGAGATCCAGTACGAATGATGGAAATCCGAGAAGAAACCTTGGGCGTAGTTTCTGCAAAGCAGACCAGTAGCGATCAAAGGTGCTGTCGGACAGATGGAATGTGGAAAAGAAACGAATCCGGTTGCGGTAATCATGCTTGAATACACGACCCAGCATCTGGTCAGCGGGTGAAATAAGTTCTTTCCCCGTAAACCATGCAATTCGCTCACCTAGTTGGTACCCAAATCCAGCTCGAAATTGGTCAATAAAAGCAAACCTTTCCTGCACGTCCTGCGGGTCATAGAATACCTCCATTGAGCTTCCAGTCGTACCGCCTGTTCTGGATACAATCGCAGACTCTTTGCTAATTGTCGCAATCTGCGTGAGCTCACTCAGAAGTGTGCCTTTCTCAAGGGTCGGAAGCTCGACGAGTGATTCAACTGTGGCCACGGTCGGGTCGATATTCCCCAATACTTCTCGATAATAGGGAGACTTCGTCTTGCAGTGCGCCAGAAACGCGCGCAGTCTGCCAAGTTGCTCTCCGACACGCTCAGCTGACGTCGCCGTCGCAAACCTGTCGAAGTAAGATCGCCAATTGGAATACAAACCGGCGTGTCGTTCCGAATATAAGGAGTGATTGACAGCAGTAACCACAAGGTCCCCAGCGACTCCGGGCGTAAGATCGCGTATCAAACGAGTGCTCCCTTTCACGTACGCAGCCTCGTATCGCCCGTGACTCCCTTCGACAGTGCGCGCCGATGTTTTGAACTCATACAGACCGCCAAAACCAGAATCAATATCCAGAATTCTCTCTTACGCAGGTGATAAGTGTATGACCACGAAATAGTCAGGCCAATCAGTAGTGGTACGGCGTAAACAATATAGCGTCGTCGAATTTCGCCGATTCGCGCTCTGACCAGCGACCGAATTCCAGTCGTTAGGAACCAGAGATAGGTAACTACACCCGCGATACCAGTGCTGCCCAGCACTTTTATATATGTGCTGTGAATCTCATACTTCGACGTATAGATGCCTGCAATCGCCCCCATGCCAACCCCGAACAACGGGCTGTCCGTAAACGCACGGACACCCGACTCCAGGTTTTCCCAGAAAAACCCCTCTGAGAACTCCTCGGCTGCATCTTCACCGAACTTCTGGTCGACACGCCATTCGAAGCTGGTGATGTTCTCAACGCCCCAACCGTACAACAGGTAGAAAATCGAAAGAACAACAGCCGTTCCACTAATGATGATTACACTCTGGCCCTTGGTCCTCCGCCCTCCTCCTGAAATCATCCGAATTGACAGCAGTACGAGACCAACTGTTGCACCAATGATTGCAGCACGTTTGAACGTAAAAAGAAGCGCGAGCGCTATGGCAACCAGCAACATCAGATTGAGCGGCTTTGGCTTGATTAGTCCGGCGATAAACCCAGGAAGAACAATGGCCAGCATCACGCCAAAGAAAGAACCAGCCTGCCCGGTGTTGCGAAACGACCCGGACAACCCTCCTGCAGATCCCTCCAACAAATCCGGAAATAGAAAAAAATGTGCCAGTCCGAATATTGCCAACAATCCTCCCGCAAGTAGGACGTCGCCAATGAGTTTCGAAAACTTGTTCTCATAGGCACTGGACTCAAGCAAATTATAGAGCGCGAGTGAAACCACAAAAATGAACATGTGGATCAGCAACTCGATACCGCCGACGTCTGGCTTGTCGGACAGCAGAACACCAAGCGTCACCACGGCCAAGAAAGGTACGTACGAACGGTACAATGGGGGCACCGCTACCGAGTGTTTGTGCGTGAGTGACACTCTCGCAAAGACAATGAAAATAAGCACCGCGCCAAGCACGTCGCCAATTGCTATCCGCCCAGCAAGTCCTTGCCCCACTTCGCCCGATACCCACGTAACTCCCGCGGCAACAAAGAACAGAAAGCAACAAATGCGAACAACGGACTCGGGCACTGCCCTACAACCCCTTTCCGCCTGATGCACTTTTCAAGCCCAGCATCGATACGATCTTGCCGCATTCTTCGGCAGCCTGCGGGTGCTCCGTTGGTCGAGACCGCGAAAAAGCATGTTTGTCGAGCCAATCAGACAGTCCCTTCACCGACTCGTCCAACCCCGCGTCCACGTAAACTGCGTGGTACGGGGCAACTATGAATTCTACAGCGCACTTGTCTGCTGCCGAATCGCGCGGACCGACGTAGAGTAACGGGCGTCCTGCATCCATCAAGTCGAACAACTTCTTGGGAATCGCGTTTCTATGTCGAATCCCGCTTCCTACCAGAAGTAGGTTCACATTGCTCGATGATGCCAGTCCAAATGCGGTGTTCTGATCCACCTCACCTAATAAGCTCATGTTGAAACGATTCTCAGAAAACCCCTCTGCCAGATCAGGCATGTCATTTCTGCCTGCGACATTCAATGATATGCGGCACGAATTCAGCGACTCCTCACCCAGGGCGCACTGCAACAATGAAATCGCATGCTCAATTGGTCTATGTCCGCCGTACAGTGCTCCCGCGTATGTAATCTGAATCGTATCTCCTCTGGAGAATTCTCGTGTAGGGAGCGCACCGGCTTGAGACGAGGAAATCCCGTTATAAACCAAGCGGGGATTGATATCGGGAAATCGAGCACGCAACACATCTTGAAATGGCGGCGATACGACGCTCACCGAGCTTGAATAGGCAATCGCAAACCTGGTCAGGAGCGGCATTCGAGTTTGTCCGTCCATGCCGTCAAGAAGGTCACGAAAGTCGATGCTCAGACGACTACCGGAAAAAAACGCTGCGATAGCCGCAACAAGAATATTCGATGGCAATGGTGCTGTCGCCCAGACAACCGGGCGCTTCCGAACCCGGATCCATGCGACGAGCAAGTCAATCCAGACACGCGGCACCGTAAAGAGTGCCCAAACCAGACCTTTGTCCACCTCCAGCAACCAGCCAAAGAGACCGGAAACAATCCGCTTGGTGGCCACCTTTTTTTTCGTCTTGGTCGGCTTTGAGACCGTCGACTTCGAATCAACTTCATCGAGCCAATCTTCCGTCACCAAGCCGTTGCGGGTATACGCTCGAAACCCGATACCGGAATCTCGCAACAACTTCGCCAACTCGTGCGGCCGGTGCGAAGCCGGAACGTTGTCGGGTGGAAAACTGTAGGAAATCAGATGCAGCAAAGCCTAATCGCCACTAGCGTCTTGATGGCGCGGGTGAGTCAGTCGAGCTTCGACGAGAATAAAATCGGCGAACGACCTGGGATACATCCATCCAGGAATTGATATTCGACCGCTACCGACCAGCTTTGGCAACGGCACAGTGACCGGAACCTTTGCGAATCGACTAACTTCCAGACCTCCACGCCGCAAATGGCCGACCAGGCGTCTTTCGTTGTAATCGATAACATGCCCGCCAACGATATTGCCATCGATATTGACTCCGACGCCTCCGAGATCGTGCCCGGAGTCACCGCAAGCGGCGAGATTCGGTAAACGGCCAGCCAGGACTTTTACACGCGATTTGAGTGAAACGATATTGGGTACGCTGATGATCGCAGTGCCTGTCGGCCGCAGCAATCTCGCCATTTCCCTTATCAAGGGTGTGCCCATAACCAGGTGTTCAAGCACTTCAGTGCAGATGATTGCGTCAACCGTGCCGGACTCAACTGGAATGGAGCAATCCGGGCCATCCAGATCAGCGACTATGTCGGGCCGACCATGCTTATCCACAGTCGTCCAGTCGGTACCGGGGTAAATATCCCTGAAACTGGCGTCGGTTGCGCCGACTTCGAGCACGACAGATTCATCGTGAACCAGACGGTCGAGTATACGCCGCGTCGCTGCCAGTCGGGCGGGTCCGATTACTGTCGAGAGATCATTCATAAGTTAATGCAATTCAGAGTATCGCCGTCGTAAATAACCGAAGGGCAAGGCCTCCAGCAAACCATGCCGCCAAGACACCGGTATTGTCGAGTACTCCTCTGAACAGTTCGTTGGAACTCACATCCGCAACCCGATAAACAACCAAGCAGACGAGCAAGTAATAAACCGCCGACGCTACTGCAAAAGATTCGCCAATCGCATCAGACAAGAAATAGTTTGCCGCGAAAATCGATCCGGCTCTTAGCAACACACCCGCAACGACGACCCCAAGCATCAGCTTCTGTCGTTGTTTAACCTGCATCACCATAGAAACAGGTGATCCCAAAAGCTGCATCACAAACCAGGGCGTCATCCAGAGGATGAGCTCCCCGACTCGCCCCCAGTCACGACCGAACAGTATTTCCGAGAATGGTCCGACGGTAATTCCGGCGAAAATCAGCGGCCCGACGCCAGTTCGAATCAGGCCATTAAATACCTTCGCAGAGAAAAGTCCCAACTGACCAGACCGATGCTTTGCAGCAGCTTCCGAGAGGTACACCTGTCCAACCGACGTGCCGATCAACGCCATTGGAACTCCGAGCATGCGCATCGCCAGGAATACGAATCCCGCCTCCGGCCCCAGCACCAGAGACGCGATCAGAATGATCGGAAGGCCATTACCAATACCATTTGCAAGCGCCTCCGTGCTCGACCAGGTCGGAAATCGGGAGTACTCCCGGGCGGAACTTAAAAGCTCACTCGACCGCAAATTTTGGAACAGCACCCGATCTTCACGCCGAATACGGTTGTAGAGCCCTGCAATACCCGCTCCAACACTGACTATGTATCCTGCTATCAATCCGACGGGCCCAACGCCCCCAAAACCGAGCAACAACTGAGACCCGGCCCCTCCGACTCCTTGTACCACGCGAGTTTTGGCGACCGACTCGAACCACTTTCTTCTGGTCGCCCAGTATTGCAGCGCGTTGTAAAGCCCGCAGACCAGAACTGCTGCCGGCCACAGCCAAATGAGATACCCAAGTTTCTCGAGCCAACGAGCCTCTGGAAACATAGCGAGCATGCAAACGACACTGATAAGTGCCGACACCGATACCAAGAGAGCAATGCCGAGAGCAGTTACCAAGAGATTTGCCGCGACGTTGTCGCTTTCGGGCAGCGGTACGGCCAACTCAAAGCGCAAGCAGGCCGCGGCTGAAAAGACTCCGGTCAAAGCCACGAATATCGCCAACACTTCGAAGTCGATCGGCGAGTAAATTCTCGTCAGTATGGGAAGCGCTAACAGCATCAGGCCGCGGGCGAATGCGGTGCTCCCGGCCAGCAGCATGACGGACCGCACAGCCCCTTGCGCCGAGAGTCTGGCTAGCAGCGAAATGGTCTTCTCTACCCTAGCAGGGCCCCGGAGTCAGCAGGCGCTCCGAGTCCGAAAGAATCACTGATCATTGCTGTACGCGTACTGGTAGCTGTATTTGCCCATGCCGTAACGCTTGTTGTGCTTCATATGGTTCATCAGGATGCCTCGAAGATTGACACCGGTACGATCAAGTCGCTTTGCACCTTCGTCGATTTCGCGTAGCGGAGTCTCACCCGCCTTGACCACCATTAACGTAGCGCCTGCGAACTGCCCAATGATACTTGCATCTGTTGCGGCGAGGATCGGTGGAGCGTCAATAATGACGTGATCGTATTGTGGCGACAGATGTGCAAGGCTCTGACTGAATCGATCATGCAACAGCAATTCAGTTGGATTCGGCGGACGCTGTCCAGCGGAAAGAAAACTCAAATTTCCGATAATTGATCGATGCAGAGCATCGTCGATCTGAGCACGGCGACCAATCACGTCGGACAATCCCACTCCTCTATCTACGCCAAGAAACTTATGCAGGTGGCCCCGCCGAAGGTCGCCATCGACAAGCAATACCTTCCTGTTGTTGCCTGTTAGAACCGCTGCAAGATTCACGCTGACAAACGACTTACCAACGCCCGGACTTGGTCCGGTGATCATGATGCAGTTGTTTTTGGCTTCCATGGTTCCGAAGTACAAAGCCGTCTGCAGGTTTCGTAGACTTTCAATGGCCACATCGTCCGGGCTATCAATTGCGAGCACTTTTACAGCCGGCTTGCCGTCACTCCGCTCCCGCTGAATTTCATCCTGTCTCTTGCTGTGCGCGATGGTCGCGTAGACCGGAACTTTGATTCTCCGTTCAACTCTATCCGGGTCTTCAACGCCGGACTGAAGAAGATTGCGGACGAATGCAGCGATAACACCGGCAACCAACCCGGCTGCGAGGGCAAAGAATACAAGCATCATTCGATTCGGTTTCACGGGTGAGTCTGGCATCACTGCATAGTCGATGACCCTGACATTTCCCACCGTTCCAGCCTTGACGACTTGCAGTTCCTGGGTCGTATTCAGCAAAGAGGTGTAAAGCGCGGTACTTACCTCAACCTCACGCATCAAGCGCAGAATTTCCTGTTGAGTGTTTGGAAGATCACGCACCTCAGCATTTAGCTCTGCCAAGCGCTCGGCGATCCTGGCAATCTGGTTATCGAGCGCAATCACTGTAGGATGCGCTACTGTAAACGCCTGCAGAACGGATTCCCGCTCGCGCCGCAACTCACTTTGTTCGCCCTCCAAAGAAACGATATTCTGCAGAACTCCCTGCGTCTCAAGCGACAGGTCGACCGACCCCTTTTCCAGTCGAAACTGATTAAGTGCCGACTCGGCGTTCTGCATTCGCAGCCTGACATCCGGTAGCTGATTCTCGAGAAAGTCCAGCGTGCTCTTGGCCTCAAGCGACTTTCTTTCCACATTCTCTCGAACGTAGCTGTCAGCTACAGCGTCAATAGTTTGGTAGGCTTTGCGCGGATCCGGGCCCTCAATCATCAACGCCAGAATTCCGGATCCTTCGCCCTTGTCTATGATCTCGAGGCTGTTGCGCAACGACTGGACAGCCGCGGTACGCGCGCGCTTTCTAATCAGAAACACCTGTCCTTTCTCGGACTGCAGTTCCGAAACCCAGGCTTCGATCGGTCCTTCCGGAGTTTCCAGTATGCTTTCGGAGCCGACAATCCCCCGCCCGAGATCGTCACCGTTTTCATCGTAAACGCTATATACACCATTCCCCTCGGAGACGAGTCGGAACTCCCTGCCTATATCCCCGGGGGCAACGGTAAACTTCTGCAAGTCGATTAGCGGCTGTTCGGATAACGGGCGCCGTCGCATCAATATCTCGCCAATTATCGGAGACAGGACCGGAACCACGACTACATCGAGTCCGACAGTATCTACGACCTCACCCAGAACCGAACGGGAGCGGATGATTTCGATCTCGGCGTTTACCGACGTGTCTCTACCAAAAGGATTCGACAAGCCGAGGTCGTGAAGCTGCGATCGCCGTTCTTCAACCTGCAGCAACCCATCTGCCCTGTAAATAGGTGTTGCAGTCAACGCCTTAAGGGACCCTATCAGCAGACCGGCGATCGCGAACGAGACAATGATCCATCGGTTGTCGACGAGAACATCAAGGAGATCCTGCAAACTGACGTCGTCCGCTTCAAGCGGCATCCCGGGGTCCCTGTCAAGATTTGATGCTTCATCCACGATTCGATCCCTTCGCAGCGACTTCGCCTAGCGGGCGACGTTGTCGGCAATACCAACTACAGATATCGATGGCAGCAACTGAGAAATGACACGATTCCACTGGGAAATACCCGCCGTGTCCACAAACACGACGTCCTGAGCACTGAGCGGAAATCGTTCGGCAAGCAGCATGCCGGCTGCATACCCAACGTTCAGGTGAAATATCTGCGGATTGGCTTCATCGCTGCCTCGAATTACGTAAATTCCAGCCGGATCGGCCGTCGTCTGGTTGATTCCGCCCGATTCCCCGAGCGCGGCAGAAAGCGTAAGGCGACCATTCACGATGTCTACCGATTTCGGTGTTCTCACCTCGCCCATCACAAATACCTTTTGCTGGCTTCGATCAGGCACATTGACGATGTCTCCGGCTTTGAGCATCAGGTTCTGGCTCTGGTCGGCGAAATCGAACAACGCTCTAAGGTCGATCTTATGAACCACTCCGTCTCGTGAAACGTTGACGCCCATCTTATGGGCCTCGTCGGTCAGCCCCCCTGCGAGGCTAATTGCATCCGCGATCATTAGCGGCGTATCTTCTACAGGAATGACGCCGGGATCGTTTACCTCGCCAACAACGTAGACCTTTTTGCTCCGGTACGCGACAACGCGAACGTCCAGTTGAGGGTTCTGGATATACTTGCTCAGTTCGCCCGTAAGCAGAACCCGGAGTTCACTGGACGTCATTCCTGCGGCCATGACGACTCCGACGTAGGGGTAGAACATTCGACCGCGGTCGTCTACCTGCTGCCCGGACGTTGCCGCATCCCGAAACGATCCCGCTGGAATCGTGAGTTCCGGATGGTCCCAGACCGTTACTTGAACAACATCGCCAGGTCCTATGCGATACGGCTTGTGTTCCGTCGAAAACTCGTCAACCAACTGCCGAGCCAGAGCCTCTCGTTTCGATTCGACTGTCGCCAGCAACGACATCGTAATTGGCTGTACACGGACAACCTGTCCGGACGGCAATTCCGCCGGCTCATTCATAGTCATTCCGGGTGCAGCTGCACAGCCTGCAAGGCCGGACAACAGCACTATCGTCGCAAATTGGTTACCGCCAATTCTCACTCGTTCACGCCCTGATCTTTTCCGTCCAACTTGCAACGCCCGCCTGAATCCGCATCAAAGCCTTCCTGTAATCTTCAATCGGCTTCTGGTAAGGATCGTCGATATCTATGTCTTGCCACTTCCCCAGTCGAAACACTTTGCCGCGCGCCACCGGATCGGCATCGACAATGGAGCGCTTTTGCCTCTTGTCCATTACCAGTACAAGGTCGGCCGCATCTACCATTAGCGGGTGAATCTGTCTCGCCCGGTGTTCACTAATGTCAACGCCAATTTCGCTCATAAGCTGCCTTGAATGGTCAGACGCGGGTCGACCGACCGGGGCGCCCAGACCCGCCGACTCGATACTCATCTGGGCATCGGCTTCAAACTCACGTTTGAACAGGGACTCTGCCATCGGACTTCGACACACATTGCCGATGCACACAACCAGAATTCTCCGGATCATCGCAGTTAATTCAGGACTGAGCAGAAACTAGCTTAAGCAGTTTGGACATAATATCGCACAAGCTATTGATTTTTGTCTATTGGCCCCAGGCAGGGCTCGACCAACGAATAAAAGCTCGAGATTCTCGAGTATTTTCGCCGGTTGATATGTCCTGTCGACGTTCGAAGCCGACGCCCAACGAAAATTCGCCCAGCGCGGTCATTCGCACGTGCTGTATGTCTATGCTTGCCAGTTCCTGAGGCAACGGAGCCACTGAGTGAGCCAACTCAGGGCCAACTCGATTGACATCGCCATTGCGGGCGAGAATGTGCCAACTATTTCCGGCATCAGATACGACAACTACGCCCGCGCTCACAACCAAGGCATCGTTATCCAGTCCATGACCGATGATCCGTCCTTTATAGGAGTAACCAGACCGATAGATACCATGTCGATATCCACACCCATATCTAATGGGGCTTTTCAGAATATCGCACGTTGTGCCGGCAGCCTCGGCAAACCATCGGAATGAAGACTGGTTACGAGTAATACCGCTTCCCTCAATACCGAACTGGGCAAGATATTGGCTCGGCAACCCCCCAGCCTCATCTTCACCAATCATCTGCGCATAAACAGACACCGGGTTTCGGAACCAGAAGTTTGTCCAGCGCACGTCGAACCCCGCCAGCTGATTGCTAGGCTCATTCTCGAAAGTTGTCCCTTCGTCACCCAGGTTATCTCGGCCGATCAAGATCCTGCCAAACGTCTCAAGATCGCAAGGTCGAGTTTCTCCACACCAGATTGCGGTTCGAGATAGACCGATCTCGAGCGACGGAACTGGCCTAAAGGCAACTCGCGCACCCATCAGCCGGGCATCGGGAACTGCTCTTTCTTTCTCCAACTGCCCGATGAAAGCCGTAACGCTCCACGGACCAATCCAGCTCAGCCACTTCGTCTCGAACGGCCGTGAAACACGTCGACCGAGCGTCAGCGCCGGAACCGGGCGAGCATTGTTTGAAAGGATCAGGCTGCCGTCCCAACCTGGCCCCCACCACCGATCCATTGTGCTTGCGGCCAGCGACCAGTTACCAATATCGAAAGCGATGCGGCTATGATCGAGCCGAAATTCGTCACCATCAATCGGGGCATCTACCACCCCAGCCGAAAACACAGCGTTTACACGATCTGTATTCCAGGTAACCTGGCCGCGGACCTCGGCATCTTCGCGCGGAGTACCAGCGAAGCCCCGAATCACCGTGGGTTTTTCGGCTCCGGATGCCATGACGCGCACGCCCAATGAAGGCGTCGTTTCGTAACGTGCCCTCTCAAGTACCCTGTTATAGATCGTGAGAATCTTATTTGGCAGAACGACGTCGTTCGCTTCGACTGCTTCAAGATCGTGCAGCACAGCATCCCAGGAGATTGGCCACGTCGTAACAGGGCCACTGATCGCCCCGTAATCGGCCAGGACTTGAATATCGTGGCGTAACGCAATGTCGCCGGGTTCGGCGACGGGACCTGCGACGGCGGAAAAAGGGAGCGCAAAGGCGGCAACAAGCGTCAGCCGCCGAATCAGGATCTTGAAAATCATGAACGAATTGTCGCTCGCCGGGTTCTTGCGGACAAGCTCTGGTTTGAGTCTATCCGTTAGCGCAGCGCTTCGGCTTTTGCACGCCGATACGGACTGAGCTTGCCCGCACGGAGCTGCTTCATTAGGTACAGGCGGTGACGTCGCGAAACGGTTCGAATTACCAGTCGCTGTGTCAAGCCGAGAACAGACCAGGCTGTAAATAGCGCAACGTCAGGCACACCAAACTTGTAGCCCAGTCCACCAATCAACGCGTACGTCGCTTGCAGTCCGCCGAGAATCGCCAGCTTTTGTCGTACACCGAAGCCGCCGCGTCGCAACGTATGATGAAAATGATCACGACCGGGAGTAAACGGCGACTTGCCTGCCGCGATTCTACGAACAAAGCAAGTCAACGTGTCGTATATCGGTATTGAGGCGAACCAGAGCCCTGCTACGGGCGAAATCAGCGCTTCGCCCCCCTGACTTATGCCGAGCATCGCCCAAAAAATGGTAAAGCCTATTACCGTGCTACCGGCATCACCCATGAAGGTGCGCACCGGCCGGTTGGCGATCACCGGAAAGTTGAATATCAAGAACGCGACGATAGATGCGGCGGTGATCAGCGACATTATCGTTGACGCGCTCTGAGCAGGCCCAATTAGCGCGATTCCAATTAACGCAATAAGTGCCAGAATGCCGGCCAGCCCATCGACACCATCAACAAGGTTGTATGCATTGATAACCGTCAACGACACCAACAAAGTGCCAAGAAACGCGAACGGACCCAACTGGATTTCACCCAGGCCGAACGGGTTGCCCAGGCTATAGAGCATTAGGTCTGCAGAAAACACCATTATTGCTACACAAGAAATCTGCACGGCGATTCGAACGAGCGGTGGAACCCCGTACGCATCATCGATCGACCCGGCAAATACGAGCAGGAAGAAAGAAAAAGCGATACCGATGGTCAACGTGCTGACGACCCCGATTACTAGCATCCCGGCCAGCACACCAAGGTACATCGCGATGCCGCCGATGATCGGTACGTGCCCCGAGTGATGCTTTCGCCCTCCCGGTCGATCGACTAGTCGAGAGGCAAGCGCTACAGGCCTCAACACAATCAAAAAAGCCACGGTCACCGCAAAAGCGATAACCGCGGCAGGCAATACTTGTAATTCCATTTTAAGGCTCGTCTCTCTGGTCGTTGGCCAGTCAGCGAAGGGACCTCTATATCAACGGACAAAGAGACAAGAAAGTTTACGAATGGTTGATATTATACAGATGCACACATGAATTGGTGCATTTTCCCCATATATAGACTGAATCTAGGTTCAGAATGAGCTCGCCCCAGAGGGATCGTTCCGCTCGCCGGAATACAGCGCAAGAGTTTCGCTAATTACTCTTTCCAGAGAAAAGAGTTCAATGACTCGCTCCCTGCCAGCTCGTCCGTATGCTTGGCAGAGTTCTCGATTGCAGATCAGAATCTCGCACGCTTCGGCAAGTTTTCCTACATCTTTCATTGGGATAGTTAGCCCGGTCTCACCATGACGCACTATATCGCTACACCCCGGTGAACTGGTAGTTACTATCGGCCGACCGCAAGACGCCGCCTCAATCAGCACCTTTGGAACACCTTCGCGATAGTAGGTTGGTAAACAAACGATTGTCGCTTCCTCGAAAACCCCGATCATGTCCGATCTAAAGCCCCACCACTCTACGACTCCATTGTCAGCCCATTCGCGTAATTGCTCTTCAGGTACGCCGTCTGGATTGCCACGATCCACACCGCCAACTAAAACGAACCTCGCATTTATCCCTCGTTCACGTAAGAGCTTTGCAGCCGCCACAAACGTATCTATTCCTTTGCTCCACAGCATCCGGGATGCTAGCACCAAGGTCGGTTCGCTAGAAGGAAGGGGCAGCAGCCGATACTGGACAGGATCTACACCGGACCCGCGAATCAAAACAGTTCTTTCGACGCCGATGATTCGTTCTTTGTGAAACAGCTCCATATCCTCAGAATTCTGAAAAATCGCGACCAGATTTTGGTGCCGAAAAGCGAATCGGTACAGCGCTTTGACAAACGCTCGAAGAACCCTCGTCGCAAATGCTTGATTCGAGAAAATGTGACCTAATCCTGTGACGGCGCAGATAACACGGGGTGTACTACTCAATGTCGCCGCAATGCTTCCGTAAATTACTGGCTTGATAGTTAATAGATGTACTACGTCGGGCTTTTCGGCCTTGAAGTAACGTGTAAGCATTACCAGACTCTTAATCTCAGCTACTGGATTAAGCCCACTACGCGATAATGAAATTTCGTGGACTGCAAAACCTTCTTCGCGTAACTTTACCGCGCCCGGCCCGGCAGGCACTGCTATCCCAACGTCGAAACCTGACGCGATAGCGGCTTTGATCAGGTCGATCCTGTGACTCACAACAAATTCGGCTGTATTAGAAACAAAAATGAGCTTCATTTCAGATTCTGCTTTCCATGAACTGATTCCGGCGCGAGATTCTACCGCCGGGAATCACTGCCGTCTCGTTAATTCCGCAAAACTCGTTTCAATTTCTGGTTAACCAAGAACTACTCAATTCTCGAGATGTGTGGACTAGTTGGAATTTTTTCTGGTAAATCTCTTGATCCGGAAGCATCGGCTTACATCAAGCACATGGCGTCGTTTCTCGCTCATAGAGGACCAGACGACAAGGGTGTATGGACGGACCTCCAGGCCGGAATCGGCCTCGGTCACAGAAGGTTGTCGATAATTGACTTGAGCGAAGCAGGTCACCAGCCAATGGTTTCGCATTCGGGTCGGTATGTAATCGCTTATAACGGCGAAATCTACAATTGCATGGCGATTCGAAAAGACCTGGAGTCCACCAATATCAACTGGCGAGGGCACTCCGATACTGAAATCCTGGTCGAGGCATTTGAGCAGTGGGGAATAGACAAAACCCTGCAAAAAATCCGTGGCATGTTCGCAATAGCATTATGGGATCGCGAAGAGTTGAAACTCACGTTGATTCGTGACCGCATAGGCAAAAAGCCGCTTTACTATGGCTTGCATCGAGGGGAGCTAATTTTTTCTTCTGAGATTCGGGCTTTTCGCGGTATGCCTGAATTTCGCGCATCGCTCAGCCGTGAGGCAATCGCGGAATACTTGCGCCTCTCGTACGTTCCGGCACCACTAAGCATATTAAAGGGGTTCTTTAAACTGCAGCCGGGACACCGAATCACGTTCTCAAAGAGGGAACTTTCGTCTGGCAATCTTCCGGCGACTGTTCCGTGGTGGTCACTGGAGGCCACTATATTCCAAGGCCAGCATAATGAAATTGAGGCAACAGACGCCGATGTTTTGGAAGATCTTGAACGGGTTTTGAGTACCGCGGTCCGCGAGCGACTGCTGGGCGACGTGCCAATCGGTGCGTTTTTGTCAGGCGGAATTGACTCGTCGCTTGTCGTCTCGCTAATGCAGCAAGCATCAATAAACAAAGTAAAGACATTCTCAATCGGTTTTTCTGAGCACGACTATGACGAATCAGAATATGCGTCCGCTGTCGCCGCACATATCGGGACCGACCATACAGAGATGATTGTAACCCCTTCGGAAGCTATGGCGGTCATACCGGACATGGCATCAGTCTTTGACGAGCCTTTTGCAGATGCGTCTCAAGTACCAACTTTCTTGGTTAGCAAGCTCGCAAGAAATTCCGTCACCGTAGCGCTCTCGGGTGACGGAGGCGACGAGCTGTTTTGCGGGTATAACCGATATGTCTGGGGCTCCAAACTTTGGCACAGGCTTCAATCCGTTCCTCCGAGTTTGCGAAGTATCGCCGGGTCGATATTGCAACGCGTTCCTCCAAATGTAATTGACGGAGGCGCCAACCTACTCAACGCAGTACCGGGGGTCTCTGTCCCGCGGCAAATATCGATCAAGCTGCATAAATCAGCACGCGCTATGAATGCCAGAACATTGTCCGAATTCTACGACCTTTTGGTCGCGACATTTGATAACCCGGAGTCGATTTTAGCAGACCAATTTTCGTCCAATTGCGAACAACTCGATCAAACAGTAGCGTCATCAGATCCAGTGACATTAATGATGTATTGGGATCAGAAGAACTATCTACCCGATGACATTCTCGTCAAGGTCGATAGAACTTCGATGGCAGTTGGTCTGGAGGCGAGAGCTCCGCTTCTCGACAAGAATGTGATCGAATTCGTATGGCGGATACCAAAGCACCTCAAATATCGCGATGGCGAAGGCAAGTGGATTCTACGGCGACTACTGGAACGATTTGTGCCGAGTCACTTGTTTGACAGACCCAAGTCAGGATTCGCAATTCCGATGGGTGACTGGATAAGATCGGATCTGCGCGATTGGGCAGATGAACTGCTGACGACCAACTCGATGGGAAATCGAGAATTCCTTAACCAAGGTGCCGTCAACTCATTGTGGTCTCAACACGTAACTGGACGGCAAAATAATATCCGACGTCTTTGGACGCTGTTGATGCTGCAGCAGTGGATTCGGCAGAATCAAGATATCCTTGTTGGCTAACGATTCCAATGCGTGAAATCACGGTCGACCATCCTACTGAATAATTTGAGATCCTCCCGGTAGCGATCGCGAATGTACTTTCTTTCTTCGTCAGACAACTCATAGGTCGTCGAATCGACTTGCTTGTACAGCGCATTCATTACAACCGGTGACCTATTCTTTATGAAACCTACAAGACCCGGCAATCCAATTTTTCTTACAAGTCTTGCGCCAGCCTTTACAAGGCTAGCTGCAACTTTATTCCGTGCCAGAGCAGCACCGTACACTCGACCACGAATATTCTCGACCTTGAAATTTTCCTGAATACCGAGAAACTTACACACGGAAACAAACGTATGATCCGGGTCTTTCTTCAGATCATCGTAGATGATGATCATCACATTTTCAGGGTTAAAATATTCATAAACCCTGCTCAAGTTTCGTCCATAGAAGCTTGCCTCTGAAATCTGTGGGTCTCCTACTCGCAACTCATCGATGATCCCATCACGATAATTGTCTTGGTTACGCTTCAAGAACAGAAAGTTGGACCGATCTCTGTCCGAAGGATCTCGCGCGCAAAACAGAATCTTTATGTTTGGAAACTGATCCTTAATTCGCTTGAGCGCAGTTCTGTCGCACATATCTGTGACGCCGAAGTCTCCGAACGCACGTACCGTATCCTTTTTGGACTTGAATAATCTCTTGTACCAATTCAAGCCACGCCGATAGTTTTCGCCGAAAAAACCAGAATACTTGCCCGCGGGAACACAGACTTCAGGATGCTCGGAAAGCGCTTTAAACAGCCATGTTGTGCCACTGCGCGGCGCGCCTACGCAGTAAAACCAAATAGGATCAGTCATTTGTAATCAAGTCCGATGCTGAGACAAAGCCGCAGTACGAAAATCAGCCTGCGGCTTAGAAATAACGAGCGCCAGTAGCATCCAAAAGAAAGACAACCTGAGGTCGTTGTGCACCAGGCCGTGAATAAGTATCGGACCGACAAAAACCAGAAAACACATAGGTGCTAAACGAAATACACGCCACAAGAGAAAAGAGAAAAGCAATGCGCCAAGGATACCGTAGCTAAAAAATAGTGTCCCATAGATCGAGTGAATCTCTTGCTGATGTTCAGAATGAAATCTATCAAGCGCGCCTTCACCGGCCCCTAAAAACATATACTGGGCGAGATCCTGCAATCGACTATAGTCCCTATCAGGATTGTTGATAATGCTCTCTAGTCTTTCAAGAACAAATCCGATTAGTTGCAAGTCCACAGAAGCGACGAGAAGCATACCGCCCGCTCCTACAATTGCGATAAGAAACGGACGCTGCAGGTTCATTGCGACGAACAAAGCGACGATTGCAATCATCGCGGCTCTCGACAAAGAAAGAATAGTGGCGATCAACGCGCAACCCATAACTATCAGCATAAGTAATTTTGAGCAGCCTATCCGTTCGGCAATTAAGCCGAACATACAGGCGCTGGCCAACGCCCAGAGCCCAAGCTGATTAGGGTTATTGAAGAAAATAATCTGCCGCGCCGCATCTGCCCCCCCATACTCCCTACCACTCGCCCCTCCGGTCAGAAGAAATAGAACAATCTGGGTGGCTAGCCCGATCGCCAGGCAGGCCATTATGACCTTCAGTGCTCTGCGATCCTGGCAGACACCGAGCATTGCGAGGAATGCAAAGAAATTAAAAGCGTAGAAAATCGAGTACCGAAAGATATCGAGGCTTCCGTATATGGTTGCCCATGCCGTATTAACAACAGCTACCCAGACAAAAAACGCCGCTAGTGCGATGACGACGGTTCTATCCGGACAAGGCAACGGGCGAACAACCCAAATCACCAGAAATGCAGCGAACAAAAGCAACAAGTCGCTTGGTTGAGGCAAACCGCTCGAAAAAAAATAGAATGGTTTTGCGATCAGAGCTAAGCCTACGACATATGCGAGCGGAAGATTCAAAGACCGTTGTCTCGCCAGTGTTCTTGGTGAGCAAGCATCTTTTGTTGTTGCGGATGTTGTTGCCACTCAGGTTGCCTGTGAACGCAAACGCCATACAGCAAAACCAAACAAGGAGAGGTTTTTCGCGGTTTCAGTGACAGCGAAGGTTATCGCTGCACCAACAAATCCATACGCGGGGACCATGGCAAGAGCTCCGCCGACGCTAATTGCAGACGCGACGAAAACAATCACGCTTGTGATTTTCTCGTGCCCTGTCACAGTTAACAGGTACCCGAACAGGCCAAATACCATGTTCGAAATCTGACCAATTACCAGAAGCCTAAGAGTCGTTTTTCCGCGCGTAAATTCGTCGCCAAATGCTCCAAGCAACAGCTCGGGGAATAACAGCATCGCAATCGCAACAGGCCCTCCCAAGACTGACAGGAGCAAAATCGACTTTTTCGCGAGAGCAAAAATATTCGATATTTCTCTCTTCTCAAACAGATTAGCAAAAATCGGAGCTGCAATACTCGCGACAGAAAACAAGAAGAAGTTCAGCAGTAACGCAATTCGCATCGCTGCACCGAACACGGCGACCTCCGTCTCCTCGTACCAAGCACCAATGATGAAGACATTTGAGGCAGTGGCCAGATTCGACAATAGTGTCATCCACAATATCGGTAGCCCTACCTTAATCAGTCTTCCAATTGGAAACTGGGCGGAAACGCCATTGAAGCCATTATTTGTTGCAGCGCGCAAAAATAGAAACATCACCATCGCGGTGAAAAAAGATGCGGTGACGAAACTTATCTGTGGTCCCAAATTTCCGTAATACGGGACAAGAATTCCAACTAGCAGCAGACTAAACAGAGGACCCAGTAATGACTGAATCACCACACCTCGAGCAGTTGCCCGCAGTGCCTTCAAGATTTCCGCACCCACGAACAGAATGCTAAAGGCCGGAATTCCCAAACACATTATTCTTAACGAACCTGTTAGTTCCGAACTCTTAAATACGCTATGCGCCAGGAAAGGTGCCACGAGCCAGAGAGTTGCTGCTACAGCAGTTGACACGATAACTACGATAGCCAAAGAATTTCGAATTACTCCTTTGACTCCAGCCCAATTCGAACTACCCAGCGCAGACGCTGTAAATCTCAAAGCAGTACGGTCTTGCCCGACATGACCGACTATTGCCGCAATATTGATCAGAGAAAGCGTCAGAAAATACACCCCGGTATGCTCTGCTCCCACTAACCTGGCCATTGCCACAGCAAAACCGAACGCAGCAACCGCAGACAGCAGCTTTACTGCGAAAGCGCTTGAACTTTTTGCAATGATTTCCCCGAACTGACCTCTATTTAAGCCGAACGGGAGCAATCGGCTAATCATCGATCCCGCTTGCTACGGATTGCAATAAGACGAAGCAACTGCCTACAAGCAATCCAAGCACGGCACCAAACCCCAGCATAATAAATAGGCGGGGCCTGACGACGTCATCAAGATCGGGAACCATCGCAGGATCTAGCGTTCGGAAGGCGTACTCATCACTTACATCCGCGAGCATCGCCGTTTCCATTTCGATTTTTATCATGTCTGCTATCGACGATCGAAGTTCTGCGACTTCGGTTGACTGCATCTGCTCTCTCAGGAATATCAGATTTCGTTCTGCATCCTTTTGTGCGCGTGCCCTGAGTTTTTCATTGGCGCGCCTGACAATCTCGTGTGCCCATGCAACGGCGATTTCTGGATCTCTCCACTCGATACGAAGGCTAACCAAAGATGTATCGATCGATTCCTCTACAGTGAGGATTTTCTTGAAAAATAGTTTCTGGCCATCCCAAAGAGTAGGCACTTTGTCGGAACTGACATCCCATGAACCATTGTCCGCATTCCATTTAGAAGCAAACAGCTCAATTAACAAATCATTTTCTGCGATAAAGTCGACGATGAGCTCTCTTGATCGCAAAGTCTCGATTGCTTCGACTTGCTCAGGGGCACCTCCCGATCCCAAGTTGATGCCAGCGAGAGAAGCCAGTCCACCCAGTTGGGGCGATATTCGACGCGCACCACCTAGTCGGTCAACCGTTTGCAGCGTAATCGACGCTTCGTAAACTGGCGGCAGAATGAGATAGAGCAGCCCGGTGGCACCCAAAGACACGAATAGACTTATTACTAGCGCTACTCTGCCACCCCACAATTTTCTGACAACAGCAAATATGTCAATCGAGTCCAGCGATTTACTTTCAGAATTCACTTTGTTCCGCTTGAGCGCCTAACAGGTTGCGTGCGCCGGCTAGTTGTTAAAAGATCGTATAGCAGCCACTGCTATCGCGCTTTGGTACAGAATCTGAGTTACGTTCGTCCAGAAAGTCAGGGGACGCATCTTATCCGCATCCAATGGAACGACAATTGTATCGCCAGGCTGAATTTCCACAGACTTGCGGCGGCCTAAGAATCGAGAACCGGAGGGGGCAAGAACGGCACCGTTCGCTCTAACAATATAGATCTGTCGCTTATCCGCTCGGCGTGTGAGTCCGCCGCTAAGAGCGATGTAATCATCGCGTGACAGACCTGCCTCGAAAAGATGAGAAGTGTTCTGTTGAGTCTCCCCAATCACAGATACCACCTGTGTCCTCGACGGGATCAAGAGTTCATCGCCGTCCCTCAGTTCGACTTTTTCGCCTGTGCCATAAATATGCGATACATCAATAACAAGTCGTCCGACCGCTTCTGCATTACGAAGTTGAGCAAGCAACTCCTGTCCTGTGGCCAGCGAATCTCCACTTCCAGCTTGCGAATTCTGGAGTGACAGCTGCGTCAAGTCCGCCTCCATGCGGCGAGCCAAGAGTTCAATCTGTTCTTGTTCCGACTCGCGCAGGCTTTCGCGAAGAAACACGGCTCCCGCTGCAAATGCGGAATCGGTCAGACCGCCCGCACGACGAACCACGGCATCGAGCGTCTCTCCGCGCTGCACGCGGTACTCGCCGGGGAACATTACCTCGCCTTCGAGTCGTACTGTCCAAACGGCATTCCACTCCGGAACTCGATTTACGATCAGGTAATCGTGCTCCTGTAGCTCCAGGTCAGCGACCGAATCGCCGTTACGAACTGCGAACAAGTCGACCTTTTGATTTTCGGACGTTCGGCTACCTGACGGAGACACGCTGTATCGAGTCAGTTCTGCCTCAAGTGCAAATGCGTCCTCCGACAGGTTTCCGCCTGCGCGGAGCAGGTCGCTGATTCGCATGCCATCTTCGAGAGGATAGACACCCGGCACTCGTACGCTGCCTGATACTTGGACTCGTCTCGCCGGCGCATCGACTGTCGATTGCGAATCGAGCTCGTCCAGCAGCGGATTGACGACACGACTCCGTCCAAGACTGAGGGCAAAGACATTAACCGTATCACCGGCTTCGAGCGTGAGGTCGTCGGTAGATCCGGGCTCTGCCAATGCTCGTGCAAGGTTTGCGGACACTGCCTCGATAGATCCACCGCGCTCCGTCTCACGGCGAATCAGCAGGTACTCCATATCGACGCCTTGCATAAGTGCCTGCCGCGTCGGCAACAGGTCTGAAAGCTTCATGCCTGGCCGCCATGGGTAACTGCCGGGCCGATGAACGTGACCGGCAAGTGTCACTGCGTTCCCGAACTCAGGAAGTACCTCCGGAACAAGCAGCGTATCGCCTTTTAGAACTCTAACTTCATTCGCGCTGTCGCTCGACAGATCGACAGCCAGCACCGTTCGCTCATCGGACTCAGATACCCGCTCGATTCGGGCGCCCTTCGCAAAAGCCTCTGCGGTTAGACCGCCGGCCAGCTTGACCATATCAGCAGCGGTCGTCAGTCGTTTTACTTCATAAATGGCAGGCCGATTTACCGCACCGGAAATAGCGACTGTCTTGCCCACCGGCGGTACGAAAATCACATCTCCTGGCTGCAACCGTCTGTCGCCAGTCGTGTCACCACGAATTAGCATGTCGTATGCATCGAGCGTAGAGACGAGTTCTCCATTGCGCTTGAGCTGAATTGAGCGCAGCGATCCCACAGGGCTGATGCCGCCACTCTGATACAACGCACCGGTCATTGTTTCCAGACCGCTCACGACGTATGAACCTGGCCGATTGACGTCGCCAAGGACGAATACTCGAATCGTCCTGAGCTGCCCCATTGTTACGCTTACCTGCGTACCGATGAGCATTTGTTGCACACGGTGGTCCAGGTCGTCCCTGAATTCCGAGAACGGAATGCCTGCGACGGTCACAGGACCGATTTCCGGTAAGTTCAGAATGCCATCGCGGGTAACTTCGTATTCGTAGATGCCGTTCACATTGCCGAACAGCTGAACTCGAATCGAGTCGCCGGGCCCCAGCACGTAATCCGATGGAACCGGACCGCTGCTCGGCGCCGCAAGTCCCGGACCGTCAGGTACAAAAACATCGTAACCGAATGGCTCTAACGCCTCGGCACCAATCGGATCCTGGCCGAGAATGCTAGCGTCTATCGCGAATAGCGAAAGGTTAGGCTCGGCCTGAAGTCGTCGGTTAATGTCACTTTCCGAGAGGCCTAGCAGTGGAATTTGCTCAAGACCTTGGAGCGATAGGACGCCATTGTCGTCCAGAACAAACAGGTGACTGCCGAGCAGCTGTTGCAAGGCCGGGTCGGTATTTAGTATCCGTGACTCGGCAGAAGACAACGATCCGCGCGGTGCGAAGTTGATGACAACGCGACTTCGCGCCTGCGCTGTAATCTCGAGTGACGCCAACAGTGCGTCGATGTCTGCTGCGCCTGCAGGAGCAGCGGTTTCAGCTACCGGTTCATTCAGTGTCTGCGCCGGCAAGGACGACTGACCCGCCTGCATCTGCCGTATGGCGTTCAGCGCCTGTTGTTTTTGCGCCGGCGGCAATTGATCCAGCATGCGTTGCTGTTCAGCCGTCAGTTGAATGCCTTGCGCCATGGTCGCAAGTGGCACCATCAGTGCGAATGCTAGCGTAACGAATCGACGCATTTAGTGATTACTCCAGCGAAGAAATGCGGAAGCGTCTGATGTTTGCTCCGCGGTAATGGCGAGATCCCATCGCGAGAAACCAATGCCCGCGTAAATGCGGCCCAAGCGGGTTTGTCGTGAGTAGGTCACTTGCGCATCCAGCAGCTCGGCCGGTGTCGGTGATATCGAATGCTCTATATCCAGCGGCCCGATTCGATTGATTTCCATATAACGCAGCGAGATTCCCCAGGTAGTACCGGCGGATTGTACCAGCGTAGACCCGAATGAGTATGAGCGACCGTCGCCATCTATGCCGTGCCCGAGGCTCCGGCGTTGGTACCGGTATCCCGATTTATAGATATTGAAGTGATTGTAGGCACAGTTTGAGACCGGTCCGCTAAATCCAAAGCCACCTTTTTGGCACGTAGTATCAGAGTACTCGATAAATGTTCGATGGCTGACCGCGCCGAACTCCCCCCAGAATTCTGCTCCACCTTGACGTAACCAGGATCCGATGGCGCCGCCGCCACCGCGGCCGTCTTCTCCGATCCACTGCATATACAGGGCCACCGGCACTCGACCCGGCAACTTCCATCGAATATCGAAGCCACCAAGTTGATTGCCGGGTTCTTCCTCGATACTCACATTGACGCCACGATTGTCGTTTCCAACAAGCAGGTCACCAAAAGTGCTGAGATCGCACGGACGTGAATCGCCACACCATTGCGCCGTTCTTGAAATTCCGATTTCGAGACCGGTACGCGGCGGCCGAAAACTGCCCCGTACGCCAAATAGCCACGCATTTCGAATCAAACGATCGTCATCGAGTTCGTTCATGATTGCCGTCAACGTCCACGGGCCGATCCACGATAGCCATTTCGTTTCGAAAGGGGCGCTGGATAGCCGCGATACGCTGATGCCAGGGCTCGGACGTGCGTTAGTGGACAGGATTAAACTACCGTCGTTGCCGGGCCCCCACCATCGTTCCTGCCAGCCAGCCGATATCATCCAGTTTCCCCCGGCCACGCCAACGTACGTACCATCCGGTCGGACCTCATTCCCATCCAGCGGATCTGCTACCGCTGTTACCGCAAGATTGATCGTGAACCAATCGCTCATCCAGCTAAGCGTGCCCTTGATCTCGCCGGCGTCGCGCGGCGTATCCTCAAACGAGCGAATGAACCTGGGGTTTTCGCTTGCGGAGACTGACAGTCCTGTATGAACGTACGACTGATGCAACTCGGACCGCAGCCGGCCCTTCACTCGGTCAACAGCAGCCATCAAAGCTTCAACCGACTGGAAATCCACACGATCCTCCAGGCCAGCACGCAAATCAGCTATCGAAATCGGCCACGCTGTCAAAGGAACATCGATTACGTCGCTATCATTGAGCAGCTGGATATCGTGTCGAAGTTGAATATCTCCCGGGGACAAAACCGGCTCCGCAAAAGTTGGAAGCACGGTCAGAGCGCCCACTGTCAGGGCAACCCGTATGTGGGAGCGGGGGAACATCCGCGAATTCTGACCGTACGAACAATCAGACACAAGAGATTAGACCCGATTTAGCCGTCCAGGTACCGAACTGCCAATTTCTTGCCCAACTCTACGCCCCACTGGTCGAACGAATCGATGCCCCAGACGACGCCTTCGACAAACACCTTGTGCTCATACAGCGCGACAAGCTGCCCAAGCACCTCGGGTGTGAGCGACTCGTAATGAATCGTCGTGCTCGGGCGATTGCCCTTGTGCACTCGATATAGCTCTACCTTTTCCTTGCCCGTCCCGAATGCCAGCGCCTCGGCTTGAGCGAGACAATTCGCAGTCGCGAGTTTTGAAGACTCCGACAAGAGAAAATCCACCGGGATCAGTCGTGTTCCCTGGTGCAGCAACTGGTAAAACGAATGCTGCGCGTTATTGCCAGCCTCGCCCCAGATCACCATACCCGTATCGCACTTGACCGGCTTACCGTCCATACGCACGCCCTTGCCACTGGACTCCATCTGCAGCTGTTGCAGGTAGGCAGGCAAGCGATCGAGACGATTGTCGTACGGCAAAATTGCGTGGGACTCGGCGCCGAAGAAATTGTTGTACCAGATGCCAAGCATCGCGAGCAGGACAGGCAGGTTCTCGTCGAGTGACGCCTGCCGGAAATGCTGGTCCATGCGACGACCGCCCGCGAGGATCGCCTTGAAGTTATCCATCCCAATGACTAGCGCCAGCGATAAACCGACCGCTGACCACATTGAGTAACGACCGCCAACCCAGTCCCAGAAGCCGAAGCGGAAATCTGCGCGAATGCCAAACGCGTCCATCGCCTCGTGATTCGTAGACGCCGCCACAAAGTGATATTGCACTGACAGTTCGTCCAGCCGTTCAACAATCCACGCGCGGGCGGCCCGCGCGTTTGTCATCGTTTCCTGCGTCGTAAATGTCTTCGAACACACGACGAACAGCGTTGTCTCGGGATCCAGTTCCTGCTTCAGATCCTCGAGCTGGGTGCCGTCAACGTTCGATACCGCATGAAAGCGTATCCCGCCAGCCCAGTATGGTCTCAGCGCCCTGCTCGCCATGACCGGACCGAGATCCGATCCGCCAATGCCAATATTCACGATGTCAGTGAATCGTTTGCCTGTCGAACCGCCAATGCGTCCCGCCTGAACGTCGTCGACAAACTCTTCCATTTTCGTCAGGACTTCCCAGACCTCTTGCACACCTTGCGTACTGTGCGCGACCTGGTCGGCAATCTTCGCGCGCAGAGCGACATGCAACACGGAGCGATCTTCAGTCTTGTTGATCTGCTCACCCGCAAACATCGCATCAATGGCAGCTGGCACATCTGCTTGCCTTGCAAGCTGCGTGAACAGCTTAAACGTTGTCTTGTTGACGTGTGTCTTTGAGAAATCGAGCGTCAGGTCACCGCTCGACATCCGATATTCTGCTGCGCGCTTCTTGTCGTGCAGGTCGGTCAGCGTTTTCCTCGCGATGTCTTTCTTGTGGGTTTTCAGCTTGTCCCATGCAGCGAGGTCTGTCGGGTACTTCGCCGACAGTTTGCGATCAAGGTATTTGTCAGGCATCGATCTTGTAGAAGTCGAGATACCAATCGACGAATCGGGCTACCCCCTCTTCGACCGGCGTTGATGGCTGGTAGCCGACATCGTTCGCGAGATCCTCGGTATCCGCCCAGGTATCAGGCACATCACCCGGCTGCATCGGCAACATGTTCTTTTCTGCTTCGCGGCCAAGGTGCTTCTCGATTGCACCGATGTAATCCATGAGCTCGACCGGTTGCTGATTGCCGATGTTGTAGATTCTGTACGGCGCACGGCTCGTACCTGGGTCCGGCTTGGCGGCATCCCATTCCTCGTTCGGTGTCGCCGTGTTATCCGACGTACGAATCACTCCCTCGACTATGTCATCGACAAACGTAAAGTCGCGCCTGTGATTGCCATAGTTGAAGACATCGATTGGCTTGCCTTCGAGGATGTTCTTCGTGAACAGGAACAGGGCCATGTCAGGCCGGCCCCAGGGACCATATACCGTGAAGAACCGCAGGCCCGTGGTCGGCAGCTCATACAGATTCGAATACGTGTGACACATCAGTTCGTTGGCTTTCTTGGTCGCACCGTAAAGAGCCAGCGGATGGTCAACGTTTTGGTGAATCGAGAACGGCATCGTCGTATTCGCGCCGTAGACTGAACTCGATGACGCGTAGGTCAGGTGCTCAACCCTGTGGTGCCGGCAACCCTCGAGAATATGCAACGTCCCGACAATGTTTGAATCGATGTACGAATGCGGGTTCTCGATCGAGTAACGAACGCCTGCCTGTGCAGCAAGATGGATAACTTTTTCGAAGCCTTCGTTAGCGAATAGTGCTTCCATCGCTTCGCGATCGGCGAGATCGATACGGGCCATCGAAAAATTGTCGTGATCTTCGAGAATCGCCGCTCGCGCTTGCTTCAATGAGACGTCGTAGTAATCGTTGAAGT
The DNA here is from genome assembly GCA_965224725.1 of Woeseiaceae bacterium. Taxonomy (GTDB): domain Bacteria; phylum Pseudomonadota; class Gammaproteobacteria; order Steroidobacterales; family Woeseiaceae; genus UBA1847. Next base: position 433,622 of record CBDCZZ010000002.1, on the reverse strand, counting down.
TATCCAGACCCACAACGGTGTCACCACGCGCGAGTAACTGCTGCGCAGTATGAAAGCCGATGAAACCGGCAGCACCTGTTACTAAAATCTTCATTTACAGTCGATCGTCTGTGTCTTCCGCTGGCAGCAGGTACTTAATGTCGTAAACCACGCTGTTGTCCTTACCGAACGCACGCACACCATCGCCGCCGAGCGCCTTGAACTGATCATGCGCCACGGCGATCACAACGACATCATACGCCCCCTGCTCGGGCTCGGCGACGAGATCGATTTCATATTCGTAGCGCGCTTCCTCGGCATCGCACCATGGATCGTAGACATCAACAGCCGTGCCATAGGATTGCAGCTCGGTGACAACATCGACCACTTTCGTGTTACGCACATCCGGACAGTTCTCCTTGAACGCAAGGCCGAGCACAAGCGCCCTCGCGCCATTCGGTTGAATACCCTTCGCGAGCATCTGCTTGACAATTTGTGACACAACGTACAGCGCCATGTTGTCGTTGATGCGCCGGCCCGCCAGAATCATCTGCGGGTGGTAGCCAAGCTGCTGCGCCTTGTAGGTCAGGTAGTACGGATCCACACCGATGCAGTGGCCACCGACCAACCCCGGGCGGAATGGCAGGAAGTTCCACTTTGTTCCGGCCGCGAGCAACACTTCCTCTGTATCGATATCAACGCGCTCGAAGATCATCGCCAACTCGTTTATCAGCGCAATATTGACGTCACGCTGCGTGTTCTCGATCACCTTGGCCGCCTCAGCGACCTTGATGCTCGACGCCTTGTAGGTACCAGCCGTAATAATCGACGCATACACGCTGTCGATGTACTCGGCCACCTCGTCGGTCGAACCGGCGGTCACCTTGAGAATTGACGGCAGCCGGTGCTCCTTGTCACCAGGATTGATGCGCTCGGGACTGTAGCCGACAAAGAAGTCCTCGTTCATTTTCAACCCGGATTCTTTCTCGATAATCGGAACGCAGAATTCTTCGGTACAGCCAGGGTAAACCGTCGATTCAAAGACGACGATGTCGCCTTTCTTGATGATCTTGCCGAGTGCCGCACTTGCACCCTTGAGCGGTGTCAACAACGGACGGTTGCCGGAACCGATCGGCGTCGGTACCGTAACCACGTAGAAATTGCAGTCCGCGATACCGGCGGCTTCGGTGGTATAGACGAGCTGGTCCGCCGAAGCCAGCTCCTCGCTTGAGCACTCGAGCGTCGAGTCGTTGCCTGCCTGCAATTCGGTGACCCGTTCCTCCTTGAGGTCGAAGCCAACCGTCGGGTACTTTCGACCGAACTCAACGGCCAGCGGCAAACCAACATATCCGAGCCCTACGACTCCAATCCGGATGTTGTTGATATCAAAATTCACAGCTTTCCTCTCAAGAAATTCAGCGCATTCATAGCATATTTGGGTAGTCTAAATCCGGGCGTGCGTCGCAGACGCTATTGTGACGATCAACCGTCCAGGTTGTAGAGATCGACGTATCGATCTGCCATAGCGGAGGCACTGTACCTGGCCGCCGTTTCCCGATTTACTTTTTGCAACGCAGCCAGTCGTTGCGGGTCGCTCAACAAGACGTCGACTCCATTCACAATTTCCTGCGGCTGTTCGGGGGAAATCAGCAAGCCATTGACGCCATCCCTGACAATTCCAGGAATCCCTCCGACACTGGTTGCCACAATGGGCAGCCCGAATTGCATCGCATCGAGCAATACCGAACCGAGTGCCTCGTGCAATGACGGGTAAACGAATACATCGAACGCTGCAAGATAGTCGCCGACATTGTCCACCCAGCCAACAAGGTCGATATTGCCCAGGTCACCAATCTCGCGCCGGAAGAGCCCCTCGTCGCGCCCCTCTCCGCACAGCACGAACTGCCAGTCCGGATGTTGCTCTCTCGCTATGCGCGCGGCTTCGATAATCGTCAGCTGCCCTTTGTGCGAATGATCCAGCGCGCCGACATGACCGATAACTTTCTTGCCAACATACTTCGAACTTATTCTGCGAACCTCGTCCTCGTTAACCACGAAGCCAGTAACAGCGTCGGGCACGATCGAAACCGAAATATCCGGGTGACGCACTTGCAGAGTTTCCCTGGCAGCGTCTGAAACCGCCGCGACCTCGCTTGCCCTTCGATACACCATAGTCCGGAAGAAAGACCTGGACTGAGGCGCAACCACACGTCGTGTAATCACGTATGGGATATCGAAGAACAACTTTCCGTACAGGCCGGAGTAGGTTGTTCTCCCCTCATGCGAATGCGCCACCCGACATCCGCGAATCGCCGCGCCCGCCGCGAAAAGATTTGACGCGACCTCTACAACCTCCAGCCCCTCTATGCCAGATGCAGTTGCTGTCATCTTGCTGCCGCGACGGACTACGAGCCGCTGCGAATAACCGCGCCGCGCGAGCTCTCCGGCGAGCAAGACTGTTTGCCGCTCACCGCCACGAAAATGTGGCGCAAGGTTTAGGTGGCAGATATCCGCCAGGTTGAACTCCCCAAATAAAGCAAGGCCGCCTTGCGGCGGCCTCGCGAGTCTACCGTATTTGGGATTTCCTTGCCGTCCTGACCTAACCGGTAATGAACGGCGGCACGTACCAAAGCGCCAGCAGGCCCGTGATGCTCATCGTGATCGTGTACGGCAGCGCCATGATCACCATGCGGCCGTAGGACAAGCGAATCAGCGGCGCCAGCGCAGACGTCAGCAGGAACAGGAACGCTGCCTGGCCATTTGGCGTCGCAACCGACGGGATGTTGGTACCCGTGTTGATCGCAACGGCAAGATGGTCAAAGTGAGCGCGGTCAAATACGCCGTTCTCGTACATCTCCGCAACTTCGCCGATGTAGACCGTCGCAACAAAGACGTTGTCCGAGATCATCGACAACAGACCGTTCGCGATGAAGAACAACGCTTCCTGTTGCTTGCCGTCGTACTGCATGACGTAGTTCGTAACCGGCGCGAACAGGTTCTGATGGTCGATGACCGCGACGATTGCGAAGAATACGCAGAGAAGTGCGGTAAACGGAAGCGCCTCTTCAAACGCGTGACCGATACGGTGTTCTTCGGTGACACCGTTCAGCGCCGTGGCCAGCACGATGACCAGCAGACCGATAATCCCGGGCTCGGCGACGTGGTTTGCGAGACAGATCACCAGGATGACGCCTACGACGGCCTGTGCCGCGATGATGGCCTTGTCCGACAGCGTGCGGTTGGCCGCCATCTCGCGATCGTATTCCTCGAGCACTTCGCGAACCTTGTCCGAAAGCTGCGCGCCGTAGCCGAAGGTCTTCGTGACTTCCAGCAACAAGCACGTGACCAGGCCGACAACCAGCACCGGCATCGAGATATGCGCCATGCGGATAAAGAATTCCTGGAACTCCCAGTCCATAACTTCGGCAATCAGCAGATTTTGCGGCTCGCCGACGAGCGTCGTTACGCCACCAAGAGCGGTGCCGACCGCGGCATGCATCATCAGGTTGCGCAGGAACGCACGGAAGCCTTCGAGGTCATTGCGGTGCAGCTCGATGACTTCGTCGTCATCACCATGGTTATGGTCGTGGTGGAACTTCTTGCCGGACGCGACCTTGTGGTAAACGCCGTAGAAGCCGACAGCGACCGTGATGATGACGGCCGTTACCGTCAACGCATCAAGAAACGCCGACAGGAATGCCGCCGTAAACGAGAACAGCAGGCTAAGTACGATCTTCGAGCGCACGCCGAGCAGGATCTTCGTAAACGTGAACAGCAGCATCTCGCGCAGGAAGTAGATACCCGCAACCATGAACATCAGCAGCATGATGACCGGGAAGTTGACCTCGGCCTCGTGGAATACGTGTGCCGGGCTTGCGAGCCCCATCAGGATCGCTTCGACCGCGATCAGGCCACCCGGCTGGAGCGGGTAGCACTTGAGCGCCATGGCCAGCGTGAAAATGAACTCGATGACAATGACCCAGCCCGCGATGAATGGATCATAGAGCACCAGGATCGGGTTCAGGATCAGGAATCCGATGATGGTTTGCTTGTACCAGTCGGGTGAATTGCCGAGAAAATTCTGGCGCAGGGCGGCTGCCATGGTGCGGGCCATAGAGTTCTTATCCTTGGATTGCTATCACTCCCCCCGGAGCGAACGCGAAATTTTAGGGCCTGTGACGCCGTCAGGCAATGGCACTGCCAGGAAACATTTTCCGCCCAACGAGGCGCAACGAGCGACGCGTAACGCGTCTACGCCAGCGAGTAACAACGAAGTTGGGCGGAAAATGGACCTGGCCTCAAGAGGTTCCGCCTGAATTCGCGCTGATCGGCGTTGCTCGTCACTCGATTGAAGAACCAAACCACGTTCCTCGCGCCTTGCTCAACGCGAATTCAGGCGGAACAGTGCCTTTGCCTGACGGCGTCACAGGCCCTTATCAAAATCCCAGACGCACGCACCGGATTCGCGGATTTTGTCGAGCATGGCCTTGTGGGCAGCCTGTTCCGCGGGGCTGGGTTGGACGACCGGCAAATCGATGATGTCGCCGGAAGTCACCGCAGGAGCGGCTTCGGCCGCGTTTTCGGCCGCGAACGGACCGCTTCCGGCCTCCTCTTCGTCGTCCAGCAGCATCGCCGTCTGGCCACCCGTCATCGCGAGATAGACGTTTGCCAGCAGCTCGGAGTCAATGAGCGCCCCGTGGACATCACGCTTGGTCGCGTCGACCTCGTAGCGCTTGCAGAGCGCGTCCAGGCTGTTGCGTTGCCCCGGGTGCTTTTCGCGCGCCATCGTCAGCGTATCGAGTACCCGCGCGTGCTGACGAATTTTCGGCTTCGCGTGCTTCATGAGCTTCAGCTCATGCTCCAGAAAGCCCACGTCGAAATCGGCGTTATGGATGATCAGCTCGGCGCCTTCGATAAACGCGAGGAATTCCTCGACGACCTCGGGAAAGCGCGGCGCCGTCTCAAGATCCGCCCGGCTGATGCCGTGCACTGCCTCGGCGCCTTCGTCGATATCGCGGTCCGGGTTAAGGAAGCGGTGGAAATCACGCCCCGTGATGCGTCGATTCACCAGCTCAACGCAGCCGATTTCAATAACCCGGTGACCCTGTGCGGTCGAGAGACCCGTGGTCTCGGTATCCAGTACTACCTGTCTCATAGTTCGTCGATCCCGAGGTTGGCCAGTTCATCGGCGCGCTCATTGCCGGGGTCACCATCATGCCCCTTCACCCAGCGCCAGTCGACCGTGTGCCGTTCGCGCGCCTCGTCGAGCGCCTGCCACAAGTCCTGGTTCTTGACGGGTTTCTTCGAGGCCGTTTTCCAACCGCGTTTCTTCCAGTTCTCGATCCAGTCGGTGATACCGTTCATCACGTACTTCGAATCGGTGTGCAGTACGACGTCACTCGCGCCCTTCAGCGCGTTCAGCGCCTCGATCGCGGCCATCAGTTCCATGCGGTTGTTGGTCGTCTCGTGCTCGCCGCCGTGCATTTCCCTGTAATGCTTGCCGGCCTGCAATACGACGCCCCAGCCGCCCGGGCCCGGGTTGCCGCGGCAGGCGCCGTCTGTGTAGATCTCGATTGTGCGACCGGAGGGACGTTTACTTCGGGTCAAAGCGGATTCTGGATACTCGGGTGGACGGTTCGGCCAGCCCGGCGACGACTTTCGGCTTGCGCCGCCAGACGGGGCGCACCGGCGTCAATGTGCTGACCCGTTTCTGCGCCGAGAGCATATAGCAAGCCGCCAGTTCCGGCCACCAGGCCTTGCCGCGCCGCTCCCACTTTTGCGCGCCGCGCGCCTTGTTGCCGGGCAGCGGCCAGCGGAAGAAATAACGCTGCGCCGCATCGATTCGCATGTCGAGCAGCTTGAGCCAGTCTTTGAGACGACGATCCGAGATCAGGTGCTCGGCACCCGGTGGCATACCCGCGCCCGGGACAAACCGCCGTACGCCCCAGAGGCCGCCCGGTTTGAAGCCCAGGATCACGACGCGACCATCGCGGCGCAGCACCCGGTCGACTTCGCGCAGGATCGCGTGCGGGCGCTCGGCAAAGTCGAGCGTATGCGGCAGCAGGATCGCGTCTATTGAATCGGATTCAATTGGCAGGCGGTGGAAGTCGCCGATGGCACACGGGCCGCCTGCGGACGTCTCAGCCAGCAGCGCGCAGCGCTGGGTGCGCGAGTAACGCAGGAAATTGCGGGTTTCGCCCCAGATGCCGAGTTGCAGGCACTGCTCGCCGAACACGCCGTCGAGCGCTTCCTCGACAATGCGAGCTTCCTGGCGCAGCAGGGCCTCGCCGAGGGGCGTTGCGAGCCAATCACTGGTGTTGTGTGAACGATCCACTTGCACAAGATCTTTGCGTCAGTACGATAGCCCGATGCTTAACCTAATATCGCCGCTTTTCAAGCGATTATCGCACCATTCTGGACTAATTTCTGTTCTGCTGATGGCCTTCCCGGCCACGGCGGCAGCCGAAATTGCCGAGATTCGTAACGCCGCCACTGATGAAGTAGCGCCGTCGCTGACGCTGTACTCGCCGGTGCAGGGACTCGAGCTCGATTCGACGCCCGCCGGCCCGCCAGATGTTCTCGATAAACTGCGCCGCAATTTCCACCTCACCTACGTCGATAACAACCGTACGGCCGCGGAGAAGAAGTGGTTCGTGCGCCACCAGGATTACCTGACGCGCGTTTTCAATCGTTCGCAGCGCTACATGCCGTACATCGTCGCCGAGCTGGAACGCCGCGGACTACCGCTGGAGCTGGCCCTGCTGCCCATCGTCGAGAGTGCCTACGATCCGTTCGCATACTCACACGGTCGGGCTGCCGGTCTCTGGCAGATGATTCCGGGTACCGCGAAGCGCTTCGGCATTGAGCAGAACTGGTGGTACGACGGTCGCCGTGACGTTGTCGATTCGACGCGCGCCGCGCTCGACTACCTCGAGTACCTGCATGGATTGAACAAGGGCGACTGGCTCAATGCGATCGCTTCCTACAACTCGGGTGAAGGCAATGTGCTGCGCTCGGCGCGACGGAACCGCAACGCGGGCAAGCCGACTGACTTCTGGAACCTGAAACTGCCGAAAGAAACCAGCATGTATGTGCCGAAATTGCTGGCGCTGGTTGAGATTGTTGCGGATCCCAAGGCACACGGCGTGACACTGCCGGTCGTTGTCGACGAACCGCAGTTCGTTGTCCATGACATTGGCTCGCAGCTGGATCTGGCGCTGGCCGCGGAGATTGCCGGCGTCGATGTCGACACCGTGTATCAGTACAACCCGGGCTACAACCGCTGGTCGACGGATCCATCAGGTCCGCACCGACTGGTGATGCCGGTTGAAGCCTCGGAGATATTTGCAAAGACGCTGGAAGAAGTGCCGGTTGCCGACCGCGTGCGCTGGAAGCGACACAAGGTGAAGAGCGGCGAAGCGATCTCGCAGATCGCGGAACGCTACAACACGACCGTGTCGGCGCTCAGAGCGGCGAACAACTTGCGCGGCAACACGATTCGGGCGGGTCATCACCTGATGATCCCGGTCGCGACCAAGCCGCTGAGTGCTTATAGCCAGAGCGCGGATGAGCGACTGGCGCGCAAGCAGAATCGCAAACGCTCCGGCGACAAAGTGACGCACGTCGTGTCGAGTGGCGAATCGTTCTGGACGATCAGTCGTCGTTACGGTGTGACGCATCGACAACTTGCGGCATGGAACGGCATGGCACCGGGCGACCCGCTGTCGATCGGCAAGAAACTCGTGGTCTGGACGACGAGTGTTACCGAGTCACCGCGCATGTCGCCGACCCAGGCCCTGGGCAACACGACGCGCAAGGTGCGCTACACGGTGCGCAACGGCGATTCGCTGTACCTGATCGCGCGCAAGTTCCGCGTTGGCATCGACCAGATCGTGCGCTGGAACGGGCTCGACAAGAACAAGATCCTGCGCCCGGGCCAGAAACTGACGATGTACGTCGACGTCACGGCCCAATCTTCCTGACAAAAGGTCCGGTTCCAAACAGGTAGGTCCGGTTCCGAACGGAACCGGACCTACCTGTTTGGAACCGGACCCTGTGGCTTGGAACCGGACCCATCGGTAGAATAGCCGCCTTTCGAATCCACACGGGATACACCTATGGGCTTTATGGCCGGCAAAAAGGCGCTGATCGTCGGCGTCGCCAGTGATCGTTCCATCGCAACCGGAATCGCCGAAGCGTTTGCTCGCGAAGGCTGCGAAATCGCATTCACCTACCAGACCGAAAAACTCCGCGGACGGGTTGAGAAGCTCTCGGAGCGTCTCGGTCAGGACACCAACCTCCTCTACCAGTGCGACGTATCGTCAGACGACGAAATCGCGGCTGTGTTCGAAGAACTGGGCAAGTCCTGGGACGGTCTCGATATCATCGTCCACTCAGTCGGCTTCGCACCGCGCGACCAGCTGGCCGGGGGCTTTGTCGAATCGGTAACGCGCGAAGGCTACGCGATCTCGCACGACATCTCGGCCTACAGCCTCGCAGCCCTCGTGAAAGCTGGTCTGCCGATGATGGAAGGCAGGAACGGCTCTGTGCTTGCCCTGACCTACTACGCTGCTGAAAAGGCCGTACCGATGTACAACGTCATGGGCCTCGCCAAAGCCTCTCTGGAGGCCTGTGTGCGCTTCCTGGCAGCAGACGTAGGCGCCAAGGGCATTCGTGTCAACGCAATCTCTGCGGGCGCTATCAAGACGCTCGCTGCGGCTGGCATTGGCGGCTTCCGCAAGATGCTCGGCCATGCCGAGAAGGCTTCGCCGCTGCGCCGCACGGTCACGATCGAGGAAGTCGGCAATACTGCCGCGTTCCTGTGCTCTGACCTGGCTTCAGGCATTACTGGCGAGATCACGTTCGTCGATGCCGGCGCCAACATCATGGCCATGCCGCCGGATCTCGACGACGCCTGACAAAAAGGTCCGGTTCCAAACAAAGAGGTCCGGTTCCTCGTGGAACCGGACCTCTTTGTTTGGAACCGGACCTAGCCGGTCGGAACCGGACCCTAGGCGGCGGAACCGGACCCTTCGGGTTCGGCGTCGATGGCGACGTTGGTTTTTTCGCCTTCGAGGCGCGCGACGATGGTCGCGCAGCAGGCGTCGCCCCAGACGTTGATACTGGTGCGGCACATGTCGAGGATGCGGTCGAACACCATCAGCACGCCGATCGCTTCGATCGGGATACCGATCGCGCCCAGAATGATCGCAATCGCGACCAGCGAGGCCGACGGTACGCCCGCCACACCGATAGACGTCATCAGCGCGATCGCGACGATCGCGAATTGCACGCCGAAGGTCAGGTCGAGGCCGTAGGCCTGCGCCAGGAACAGCGCCGCCGCACATTCATACAGCGCGGTGCCGTTCATATTCACAGTCGCACCCAACGGCAGCACAAAGCTCGAGACCTTGTTCGAAACGCCAATCTTGTCCTCGAGAGACTCCATCGTGATCGGCAGGGTCGCCGATGAGGACGCGGTCGAGAACGCCGTCAGCATCGCCTGAGAGGCGCCAGCGAGCGTCTTGAATGGCTTCGCCTTGCCGACGAAGCGGAGCAGCACCAGCAACGTACCGAATGCGTGCAGTCCCAGCGCAATAAGCACACAGATCGCGAACAGCGCCAGCGGCCCGGTCGCGGCGAGTCCTGCTTCGGCTATCACCGACGCCACAAGTCCGAACACACCAATAGGCGCAAACTTCATGATGAACTCGGTCAGACTCATCATCGTGTGGAACACGCCGTTCCAGAAATTGAACAGCGGCTCGGCATATTGATGCGCGAGGTGCGTCATGAAGTAGCCGAACAGGATCGCGAAGAAGATCAGCCCGAGCATGTTGCCCTCTACGGCCGCCTCAACGATGTTGGGTGGAATCATGCGCAGGAAAACTTCTGCGACGTCGCCGACGCCCTTGCCGCCTACTTTTGCCTCGACCTCTTCAACCGAAGCAGACAGCGACAGCGCGTCCTTGGCCGGCTCGCCATCGATGTAGCCCGGGCCAACCGCGTTGATCACGATCAGGCCGACCATGATCGCCGCGAGCGTGGTGGTCGCATAGAACAGCAGCGTCTTGCCGCCCAGCTTGCCGAGATTGCCGCCCGAGCCGATACCCGCGACACCGACGATGATCGACGACGTAATCAGCGGCACGATAATCATCTTCAACGCGTTCAGGAACAGCGTGCCGATATAGTCGAAACCGGCAATGAAGTTGACGCCGAACGGCTGCTCGCCGGTCGATTTCGTCGTGTAGAAAATCCACAGGCCGACGGAAAACGCCAGGCCAATGGCGATCAGAATCTGCCAGTGCAGAGCAAGCTTGCGCATATCCCCCCCGTTACGGCTCACGGCCGTACTGGTGTTCTTATTGGATTGCGCTCAAGCTTACTGTAAGAGGTCTGGCGCGGCCAGCGCGTCCTCATTGATAACGACGTCAGCACTGCCACGCAGCGACTGTACAAAGGCACCCAGCTCGCCGAGACCGTAAGTATCTGCCATCTGCAGTTTGCCCATGTCGCGTTCTGCCAGGGGCACCGATTCCGGACGGCCCGGCAGCACAGCATCCAGACGATAGATCGTGTAGCCACCCACACCGTTACGAACCGAGCCAAGCGTCGGCGCATCGGTCGCCGGCTTGGCCGCCGCAAACACGGCTGCAAGCAGGAACTGGTCAGCATCCTCCTGCTCGCGCTTCAGAGACGTCGGTGCAGACACCGTGGCGCCAATCGCAGCGGCTGCCGTAGCGAAGTCCTCGCCACCTGCGACCGCGTCCTGCATCTGCTGCGCACGTTCTGCCATCAGTGCTTCGGACTGCTGCTGCGTCACGGTCGAGAGGATCGTTTCACGAACATCATCGAGCGCCTGGCGCGTGGCCGGCTGATGGTTCGTCACCGCGATGACAACCGTACGGTCGGCATCAATCTCGATCATGTCAGAAACCGTTCCCGATGCCAGCATTGCAGGGTCGAAAATCGCGTCAAGCGCCGCCTGTGCGCCCGTAAACGGCTCACCGCCCTCACGGGTAATACCAGCCGCGGTCTTTACGTCCAGGCCGCTTGCGGCTGCAAGGCCTGCGATATCCGTAGCATCGAACAGCGCGTCAGAAAGCCTGCGCTCGAGCGACAGGAACAGGCCTTCAGCCTGCTCGTCCTGCATTTCGGTCATCAGTGTGGGGCGGACCTGCTCAAACGGCAGCGGTCCAGACTCGAGCACCTCGTCGAGGCGCACGATATGGTAACCGAAATCACCCTGAATCGGCCCGCGTACTTCGCCCGGCTCCATCGCGAAAATATCGCCTGCGATCGCTTCCGGGAACATCTCCTCGGTCAGCGCGCCGAGGTCACCACCCATGGAGGCCGTAATCGTGTCGGCTGAATTCTCAGCCGCCAGTTCTTCGAACGACTCACCGGCATTGATACGCGCAGCGAGGTCATTTGCGCGCGCTTCGGCACCATCCTCGTCGAGGATCAGGATGTGACGTGCCTGGCGGCGTTCGTCCTGCTCGAAACGATCCTTGTTGCGCTCGTAGTAGTCAGCCAGGTCGGCCTCATCGATGCTGACGGTGCCGGCGACTTCCGAGCGGCGAATCTCGAGGTATTCGACGTCGGCGGTTTCCGGCAACTGGTAGAGCGTCGGATTGTTTTCGTAATAGGCAGCGACCTGCTCTTCGGTCACGTCGATCTCGGCTGCAACGGTCTCGGCATCCAGCGTCGCCGTGGTCACGAGGCGCTCTTCGAGCATCAGGTTGAGAATGCGGCGGTAGCCGCCCGGCGACAGGATCGCCGAACCGCGAATAGCAGCTTCGAGCTGGCGCTGGCGCAACTGCAGGCGAACACCGGCTTCGTAACGATCCGGATCGAGTCCCTGGATTGCCAGCGCATTCAGGTAAGTATCCATGTCGAATACGCCGTCGAGCTGGAACGCTTCCTGGTTGCGAATCGCAGCAGTAAGGTCAGCGTCAGTAATCTGGATACCGGCGTCGACCAGGTAGTTATCGACGACCTGCTGCAGAACCAGCTGGTCGAGAATGCTGCGGCGGACCTGGGCGCGGAACTCGGCCGGCATGGCCGCGATCTGCGGGTTCTGCTGCACGATAGAGCGGTATTCGGTTTCGAATGCCGCGATGCCGATCGTGGCGCCGTCTACCTTCGCGGCATACGCGTTACCGGTCAGGTTGTAGTTCAGACCGACAAAGACGAACGACAGTGCAATCAGTCCGAGGAGTGCGAGACCTACCTTACCCAGAAGGTTTTGGCGAAAGTATTCGAGCATACTGTTTTCTACTTTTGTTACCGCCGACCGGCGGCGCGATCAAAGGCACGGGATTCTATAAGAAAAAGGCCCCGGGTCCAAAGACCCGGGGCCTCAATCAGTGGCGGAGCGGACGGGACTCGAACCCGCGACCCCCGGCGTGACAGGCCGGTATTCTAACCAACTGAACTACCGCTCCGAATTCTGGTGGGTGCTGACGGGATCGAACCGCCGACCCTCGCCTTGTAAGGGCGATGCTCTACCAGCTGAGCTAAGCACCCAGAGCCCTCTCAGGCGCGCTTTATAAACGCTTCCTTCCCTCGATGCAAGAGCCATAAAAAAAGCCCGTCGGAACGGGCTTTTTCTTAGCCTGCCCTCGAGAAGGGCGCGCTAGTTTACGGCATCCTTCAGGCCTTTGCCAGCCTTAAATCCAGGAACATTTGAAGCCGGGATCTGGATGGTCTCACCGGTGCGCGGATTCCGTCCGGCGCGTGCCGCGCGAGCCTTCACCGAGAAGGTTCCGAAGCCAACCAGCGATACCGAGCCGCCATTCGAGAGCGTGCCGGTGATGCTGTCGAGCACTGCGTCAACGGCCTTGGTGGCATCCGCTCTCGAAAGACCAGCTGCACCTGCTACCGCGTCTATAAGTTCCCCTTTGTTCATGCTTTCACCTTTGCAGATTGATTAGACCAAATAAATGGAAAAGTTATATCAATCCAGCGTGCTCCCCCTGTGGTGCAATCCGCTGAATGACCGTTTGCGTCTCCGTGCAACCACAAACAGCTGCGTTGTATATACCAACTGCCCCAGAATCGGTCAAATATCCTTTAACCACGCGGGTTTCAGCGTTTTAGTGCGGGCGGACAACCTCGTCCGATTTTGACTCCTCAGAGGGCTTTTTCGAGCCCGATTCGGCACCCTTTTCCGAGGCCTCCGGAAGCGGCTGGCGAGCGAGTGCATGCTCGATCACCTCATCGATCCATTTCACTGGAACTATCGTCAGCTTGTCCTTGATGTTCTTCGGAATTTCCGCCAGGTCCTTCTCGTTCTCTTCAGGGATCAGAACCTTCGAAATACCACCGCGATGGGCCGCCAGAAGCTTCTCTTTCAAGCCTCCAATCGGCAGTACTTCGCCGCGCAGCGTGATCTCGCCGGTCATGGCCACATCGCTCTTCACCGGAATGTCGGTTAATGCCGACACCAGCGCAGTACACATGCCAACTCCCGCAGACGGACCGTCCTTTGGCGTGGCTCCTTCAGGCACGTGAATGTGCACATCGACCTTCTGGTAGAAGTCTTCCTCGACGCCAAGAACCCCTGCCCGACTGCGAACAACCGTCATCGCGGCCTCGATAGATTCCTTCATGACATCGCCAAGCTGACCCGTCTGGGAGTGCTTGCCGTTGCCCGGAACGACGGCCGCCTCGATCGTCAGAAGCTCGCCACCGACCTCGGTCCAGGCGAGGCCCGTAACCTGGCCGACCTGGTCCTTGTCCTCGGCGACTCCGTAGCGGAAGCGACGCACGCCGAGGTACTTTTCCATGCTCTTTGGCGTGACCATGACCTTCTTGTCGCGCGGTTTAAGGAGCAGGGATTTGACAACCTTGCGGCAGATTTTCGAAATTTCCCGCTCGAGATTGCGCACGCCCGATTCGCGCGTGTAATGGCGAATGATGTCGCGTACTGCGCTCTCGGTAATCTTGAGTTCCTCGTCCTTGAGGCCGTTTTGCTTCATCTGCTTCGGCACGAGGTAGCGGAGCGCGATATTGGTCTTCTCGTCCTCGGTGTAACCCGGGATGCGAATGACCTCCATGCGGTCCAGCAACGGCGCCGGAATATTCAGGCTGTTGGCCGTGCAGACGAACATCGTGTCAGACAGGTCGAAATCGACCTCCAGGTAGTGGTCGGCAAACGTCGAGTTCTGCTCCGGGTCGAGCACCTCGAGCAACGCCGACGACGGATCGCCACGGAAGTCCATCGCCATCTTGTCGATCTCGTCGAGCAGGAACAGCGGATTGCGAACGCCGGTCTTGGCCAGGTTCTGGATGATCTTGCCCGGCATCGAGCCGATGTAGGTGCGGCGGTGACCGCGAATCTCTGCCTCGTCGCGTACGCCACCCAGTGACATGCGCACGAACTTGCGATTCACCGAACGTGCGATCGACTGACCCAGCGAAGTCTTGCCGACACCCGGAGGTCCGACGAGGCACAGGATCGGGCCCTTGAGCTTCTTCACGCGCTGCTGCACGGCGAGATACTCGAGAATGCGTTCCTTGACCTTCTCAAGACCGTAGTGATCGGCCTCGAGCACTTCCTCGGCCTTCTTGAGATCCTTCAGGACCTTCGAACGCTTCTTCCACGGCGCCTTGACCAGCCAGTCGACGTAGTTGCGTACCACGGTCGCCTCGGCTGACATCGGCGACATGAGTTTGAGTTTGTTGAGCTCGGAGGTGGCTTTTTCCTTCGCCTCTTCCGGCATGCCGGCCTTCTCGATCTTCTGCTCAAGGTCCGCCAGCTCGTTCGGGGCGTCTTCCATCTCGCCGAGTTCTTTCTGAATGGCCTTCATCTGCTCATTCAGGTAGTACTCGCGCTGGCTCTTCTCCATCTGATTCTTGACGCGGCCGCGGATGCGTTTCTCGATCTGCAGTACGTCGATTTCGCCCTCGATGACGCCGAGAACCTGCTCAAGGCGAGTCTTGACGTCCTGGATTTCCAGGACGCGCTGCTTCTCGGACAGCTTGAGCGCCATGTGGGCGGCAACCGTGTCGGCCAGCCGGCCCGGCTCATCGATGCCGCTGAGCGAAGTCAGAACCTCCGGCGGTACCTTCTTGTTCAGTTTTACGTAGTGTTCGAACTGCGAAATGATCGAGCGGACGAGAACATCAATTTCGCGCTCGTCGTGGCGATCGTCTTCGGCCAGCAGCGTGATGTCAGCCGAGAAATGGTCGCCGACCACGATGCGGTCGACGAGTGCCCGCTCACCGCCTTCGACCAGCACCTTGACGGTACCGTCCGGCAGTTTTAAGAGCTGCAGGATCGTCGCGAGCGTACCAACTTCATATAAATCAGCAGGTTGTGGATCATCGAGGTCTGCCGCTTTCTGTGCGACGAGCAGGATGCGCTTGCCCGCACTCATGGCCTTGTCGAGTGCCACGATCGATTTCTCGCGGCCCACGAACAGCGGGATAACCATGTGCGGATACACGACAACATCGCGCAGCGGCAGCACCGGCACGCCCGACGTTTCGTCGATCACGTTCTCATCGATTTCGGAAATAAGGTCTTTCTCTGGCTGGTCGTTTTCAGACACCTGGTAGCCCCTTGCGAAGTTTTGCCCAATAGTGACGCCCGCCTTTCACGGGGTGCACGTGAAAATGCGGCCAGTAGGCCGCATTTCAAGTCGAAGATCAGGCGCCGTCTGACCCTGTCGGTCTCGGCGGCTGTTCTATGTTCACGGTTGGCGTTTCATCCGACTCGTGGATGACGTATGGCTCGTTCTCCCCGGTAACGACAGCCTCGTCAACGACGACCTTCCTGGCGCTGTCCGAAGACGGCAGGTCGTACATCGTATCGAGCAGCACGTTCTCGAGGATCGTGCGCAACCCGCGGGCACCCGTCTTGCGTTCCATGGCCTTCTTGGCAACGGCGCGCAGCGCGTCTTCGCGGAATTCGAGTTCCACGCCTTCCATCTCGAACAGCTTGCGGTACTGCTTGGTCAGCGCATTCTTCGGCTCGAGCAGGATCTGCACAAGCGCGTCCTCGTCCAGCTCCTCGAGTGTCGCGACGACCGGCATACGGCCAACGAACTCAGGGATAAGGCCGAAGCGAATCAGGTCTTCAGGCTCAACATCGTGCAGCAGCTCACCGATCGACTGCTCTTCCTCGTCGGTGCGCACGTCGGCCACGAAGCCGATGCCCGACTTGGTCGAACGGTTCTGGATGATCTTTTCGAGGCCTGCGAAGGCGCCGCCACAGATGAACAGGATGTTGCCCGTGTCGACCTGCAGGAACTCCTGCTGCGGGTGCTTGCGCCCGCCCTGCGGCGGTACCGAGGCAATCGTGCCCTCGATGAGCTTGAGCAGCGCCTGCTGCACGCCCTCGCCCGACACGTCACGCGTGATCGACGGGTTGTCAGACTTGCGCGAGATCTTGTCGATCTCGTCGATGTAGACAATGCCGGTCTGGGCCTTGTCGACGTCGTAGTCACACTTCTGCAACAGCTTCTGGATAATATTCTCGACGTCCTCACCCACGTAACCGGCTTCGGTCAACGTCGTGGCGTCGGCAATCGTGAACGGCACGTTCAGGAGACGCGCGAGCGTCTCGGCGAGCAGCGTTTTACCGCAGCCCGTCGGGCCGATCAGGAGGATGTTGGACTTGGCGAGCTCGATGTCGTCCTTGGAACGTTCGTCCAGGCGATCATTGAGGCGCTTGTAGTGGTTGTAGACGGCAACCGAGAGGACTTTCTTGGCGCGTGACTGACCGATGACGTATTCGTCGAGGACCTCGTTGATCTCAACCGGCTTAGGCAGCTTGTCGTGACCTGCCTCGCCCGTATCCTCGAGCTCTTCGCGAATGATGTCATTACAAAGCTCAACACATTCGTCGCAGATGAAGACCGAAGGGCCTGCAATCAGCTTGCGAACTTCGTGCTGGGATTTGCCGCAAAAAGAACAGTAGAGGAGCTTGCCGTCCTCGTTCTTGCCGCGGGAGTCATCGCTCATAAATACAGGCCTGTGTTGCTGAAAAATCAGTCCGTTAGGACTTGGGTGCGTAGTTTACATGGGCACAAACATGGTTCATAGCCGCAGCTGCCATAATCCAGCCACGGCTATATAACCAATTGATCTTAAAGGGATCAGTCGTCTGACGGGCTGCCCATTTCCTTGCGCCGCGCCAGCACCGTGTCGATCAGGCCGTACTCGACGGCCTCCGAGGCGCTCATGAAGTTGTCGCGCTCGAGGTCAGCTTCGATTTTCTCGACCGGCTGGCCCGTGTGCTGCGCCATGATCTCGTTCAGGCGTCGCTTCAGCTCGATAACCTCTTCGGCGTGGATACTGATATCCGTGACCTGGCCCGAATAGCCGGCGCTCGGCTGGTGCACCATGACCCGCGAATGCGGCAACGCGTACCGCTTGCCCTTGGTACCGCCGGCAAGCAGCAAGGCGCCCATCGACGCCGCCTGCCCCATGCAGATCGTTGAAACGTCGCAGTTGATGAACTGCATCGTGTCGTAAATCGACAGACCGGAGGAGACAACACCACCCGGCGAGTTGATGTAGACATGGATGTCCTTGTTCGGGTTTTCCGACTCGAGGAACAACAGCTGCGCGACAATCAGGTTCGCCATCTGGTCTTCGACCGGACCGACGACAAACACGAGCCGATCTTTCAGCAGACGTGAATAGATGTCGTAAGCACGTTCGCCGCGCGCCGTCTGTTCGACGACCATCGGCACGAGATTCAATGCAGTAGCACTCATATCAGTGTCGGTCTCCAGCCATTTCGTCGGGATTGTCTCACGATCCGGGTGCGTTCATGAACTCCTTGAACGCGACTTTTTTGGTTTTCGCCTTGCCGTTCTCGATGATCCAGTCGATTGCCATCTGTTCGACAACCATCGGCTCGATTTGCTGCAGCACCTGCGGGTTCGACATGTACATCTCAACCATCTCATCGGACTGCTCGTATCCGGCACACATTTCCTCAACGCGCGCGCGGATAGCCGCCTCGTCAACCTTGAGCTCCTTGTCTTCGATCAGCTGGCGGAGCAGCAGGCCAAGCGCGACGCGTTTCTCGGCCGTTTCCGCGAAGTTCTCGAGCGGCGGCGCCTGGTCGTGGTCCTCGATGCCAAGGCGTTGCATCGCCTCATGCTGCAGCGAGTGCATCTCCTGGTGCTTGAGCGTATTCGGGATATCGATCGGGTTGGCTTCGAGCAGGCCTTCCATGACCTGTTCGCGAACCGTCGCCTTTATCTTGGTGTCGGCTTCGCGCTCCATGTTTTCACGCACGTCCTGCATGAACTTCTCAAGACCGCCATCGGTCACGTTGAATGCCGCAGCAAATTCGTCGTCAACTTCCGGCAGGATCTGTTCTTCGACGCGGTGCACCTTGATCTCGAAGTCGGCTTTCTTGCCGGCGAGATCTTCGGCGTGGTAGTCCTTCGGGAACTTGACCTTGAAGCTCTTCTCATCACCCGCGGCAACGCCTTTCAGGCCCTTCTCGAAGTCAGGCAGCATCTGCCCCGCGCCGAGCACGACCGGGTACTCGGTTGCTTCGCCGCCCTGGAACACTTCGCCGTCGAGGCGGCCTGTGAAGTCGACGACAACGCGGTCCTCGTCCTTCGCCTTGCGCGCGACTTCCGACCAGGTGGCCTTCTGGCGGCGCAGGTTCATGAGCATGTCGTCGATATCATCGTCGCCAATCGTGACGTCCGGCGTCTCAACCTTGATCTTCTCCAGATCCTTGAGCTCGACCTCGGGCATGATTTCGAACACCGCGGTGTAAACGAATGTCTTGCCGTTGTCGTCCTCGGTCTCGATCTTCGGGCCGCCGGCCGGGTTCAGCTGCTCCTGCGTAACTGCCTCGGAGTAACTGCGCTGCAGCACTTCCGACAGCACTTCCTCGCGGACCTGCTTGCCGTAACGCTGGCGCACGACCTTCGCCGGGACCTTGCCCGGGCGAAAGCCCTTGATCTTCGCGGTCTTGCCGACCGACTGAAGACGTGAATTCACTTGCTGTTCAATGGGCTCGATCGGCAGCTCGACGCGCATGCGGCGTTCGAGCGTACTTGTCGATTCGACAGTGACGTCCATTTGAAAAATCTCTTAAAAATTATGTTGTTACAGTATGAAAGACCTGGTGCGAAAGGGGAGACTCGAACTCCCACGGGTTGCCCCACTGGAACCTAAATCCAGCGCGTCTACCAATTCCGCCACTTTCGCGTTTCCAAAGCGCGAGGTTGACGCCCGCACATCGTGTCCAGCCGGGTATTATATCTCGGTTTTTCCGGGGACGGTAACCCCCAGGGACGGTTACCGTCCCTGGGGGTTACCGTCCCCGGCAGTTTCGCTAAACTGCGCGCATGGCGGAGGACAAGACAGAACATCACGGCATGAATGTCGGCTCACTGCGGCGCTCGGCGACCGGTTTCGTGCTGGATCGTGAGGACCTGCATGACGATCCGATCGAGCAATTTGAGGACTGGTTTCGCTACGCCTGCGAGACGGTGCCGATGGATCCGAACGCCGTAACGGTCTCGACGGTCGATGCGGAAGGACGCCCTTCCAGCCGCACCGTGCTGCTCAAGTACTTCGACGAAAATGGCTTCGTCTTTTACACCAACTACGAGAGCCGCAAGGCACAGCAGATAGACGAGAACCCGTGGGTTTCCATGTTGTTCTTCTGGTCCGACGCCGCCCGCCAGGTGAAGATCCGTGGCAAGGCCGAGCGCATCCCGACCAGCGAGTCGCTCAAGTATTTCGCATCGCGACCGCGAGGCAGCCAGATCGGTGCCTGGGTATCGGCACAGTCGAGCGTCGTTTCCTCACGCTCGCTACTCGAAAACAAATTCCAGGAAATGAAGCAGAAGTTTTCCAACAAGGAGATTCCGCTGCCGTCTTTCTGGGGTGGATACCGGGTCGTGCCGGAAGAGGTCGAGTTCTGGCAGGGGCGTCGCAATCGCCTGCACGATCGCTTCCAGTACTCGCGTACCGAAGATGGCTGGTCGATCGAGAGACTCGCGCCCTAGTCGGCAGCCAGCTGCTGCCAGGCCTCATCACGACAGTACTCCGTACGCGCGTAGAGATCCTGAGGGCCGAATGCGTCCCGGAATTCCGGCGCGATGACTTCGACGGAGTACGGGTCCAGCGCATTCAGCACCTGGTCTTTCGGAATCTGTGACTGCTCGGAAGTCGCAAGCCCGTAATTGATGACGCAGGCGGCTGCATTGCTCGCGTACTCGTCGCTCGCGGTCCGCCAGTCGGAATGCGCAAAGCCGCTTTCAGATGCGTAGTAGTCGAAGTCTTCCTTTGAATCGATGGAAAACCAGTCGCGCAGGTTCTCAGCCAGTTCCAGCTGCCGCGTCTCGAGCTCCGGATCGGGGCGGTGCGACCAGGTGGTCTCGATACCGTTGCGGTCCGCGCCCTGCATCGAATCACCGTCGCGCGTGAGGATGTCCGGTGCCCAGTTCGAATCGAGATACACGACCTTCACTGCATCACCATCAACACGCAGGACGACCTGCACCTGCTGGTAACGCAACTCACAGTATTCGCTGTGGATGCGGCCGGTAAGCGCTGCGGCGTACGCCTGAGTTTTCATCTTCGGCAGGCGGTACAGGACATGCAGGACGCCCTCGCTCTCCTGCTCGCCACAGTCGTCGTCGGCCGGAAATTCATTGACGATATAAGACCAGGTACCCAGGAAATCGCTGTCGTCGGCGATTCCGGCGACCGGCAGCAACAGCAGAATTATCAGCAGCCGAGGCAAAGAACTACCTGCTGCGCCGCCGCCGACGACCACGACGTCCCTGCTCCGGCGCCGGTGCCGGCTTGTCCGGCAACGGCGGCAGTTCCGGCAGCGCAGTCTGATCGACCAGCCCGTCGATAACGAGTTCGCGCATCGCCTTGTCGACAGCCGGGTCGGTCTCGATCGGCGTGTAGTTCGCAAGGCGTGTTTCAACCTCGGCACAGGCGCGGTCCCACAGCTCCATCGAACCGCCCTCCATCCATGTCTCGCGATTATGGCGGTCGACGACGGGTTCGGTCAGGTAGAGCTCGTTGGGCCAGTTTGCCAGCGTATGTGGCGCGGTAATCAGGTGATCTTCCTGCATCAGTCCATCGACAAGCTCCTGCGTCGGCAGGTCGTCGACCACCTTGAGCTCGCGACAGAAGTGCAATGCCTGGCCGCAGACCTCGTTATCGAAAACCAGCTTCGGCAGACTGAAGGTCAGTACGAAGTCGAGCATGCCGGGACCCGAGACCGAGTTCACCCCCGCGATTGCCGCGAGCAACGCGCTGGAGAAAGTTTCGCCACCCGCCTGCGCATCCAGGAACTTGCCATCTGACAGTGCCATGTAGGCCTGCGTTGGCAGGTTCATCGACTTCGCAATCTGTACATAGGCGACGTTCAGGTGCTGGGCTTCGATCGCGGCCATCGGCGAACTCGCGGCCTTCATGTGGAAAGTCGCGGGCGCGCCGCCAAACAGGATCGGTGTGCCCGGTCGCACGATTTGCGCCATCGTCAGGCCGGTCAGGACGTCAACACAGTGGAACACGAGCGCGCCGACCAGCGTCACGGGCGCTATCAATCCCATCAGCGTGACCGGGACAATCTCCATCGGGATTCCCGCTTCTGCGCAGTCCAGCAGGTTCTGGCACGAGTCCTCGCCGTAGCGGAAGTTACCGGTAGCTGTAATCGTGAAGATCGACATCGGTTTCGCGACGAGATCGGCGTGATCGGCACGGAACATCTGCATCATCTCAACCATGCGCGGCGTGCCGTGCTCACTGAATGCGCCCGACACAACCGGCTTCTTCGATGTCGTCAGTGTCATGTAAAGGCGCCAGGCATCTGAGACTTGCGACTCAATGTCCTTGTTGGTTGAGAACGCAGTTGCCAGGTACGCGATGTTGTCGAGACCGTCACAAAGACGGGCGTACTCGATGAAGTCGTTCGAATCCGACAGACGCGTCTCACCGGTGCGATGGTCCTGTATTTTCAGGCCACTTGAGCCCGGCACGTAGTGCACGTTGTTGCCGCCGATCTCGGTATACGGATCGCCATCGCGGTTGTAGAGCGTGAAAGACTTCGGTGCACTCTCGATCGCCGCGTCGACGACGTCCGGCGCGAACAGGATTCGCTTGCCGCTTTCATCGGTCTTGAGGCCGTGATCAAGCAGCCGTTGTTTCAGCTCCGCGCCACGAATCTCCATGCCAGTCTCGGCCATGATGCGCTTGGCTTCATCGAGAATTTTCTTGATCAGGTCGTCTGAGACGACATTCAGTGTTGGTCGCATCGCTTTATCCGTTGTCCTTCAGTGCAGCCTCGATTTCCACCTTGCGCCGGTCGGTATAGTCGACAAGCGCTTCATCAATGGCGGGATCCAGTGCCGGTTGTTCGTAATTGTTAAGCAGTTCTTTCCAGATCCTGTTGGCACGCACTGCCGCGTCTTCGCTGCCCGCCTCCTGCCAGGATTCAAAGTTCGTCCGCTCAGACAGAATCGGTGCGTAGAACGCAGTTTCGTAACGCGCCAGCGTGTGCGCGGTCCCGAAGTGATGCCCACCCGGACCAACCTCGGTAATCGCGTCGAGTGCGAGTTCGTCGTCATTCACTTCGAACGGCTTCAGATACTCAGCCATCATCTGCAGCATTTCCGCATCGAGAATCAGTTTCTCGAACGACGCCGTGAGACCACCTTCGAGCCAGCCGGCAGCATGATTCACGAGATGCGCACCGCCCATGACTGCGCCCCACAGCGACATCTCGCTTTCGTAAGCAGCCTGTGCATCGACGCAATTCGAAACCGTCGTATTGCTCGATCGCCACGGCATGTTGAGGCGCCGGGCAACCTGACCGCTTGCGAGTGCAGCTTTGGTGTATTCGGGTGTCCCAAGCGCGGGCGAACCGCTGCGCATATCTACATTGGACGAGAAGCTGCCGTACATTATAGGCGCCCCTGGCCGGACGATCTGCGAATAAACGGCCACGGCAAGCACTTCGGCCGTTTGTTGCACTACAGTTCCGGCAAGCGTCGCAGGACTCATTGATCCGGCCAATGTGAACGGCGTGATGCAGCAGACCTGCCCGGAGCCGGCCAGCTCGCGCACGGCCTCCGTCATAGGAATATCGAGCTGCAGTGGCGAATTTGTATTGATAATGCCAAGCAGTGCCGGTGATTCGGCGAGCCCTTCTCGATCGGTACCCAGTGCAATACAGGCCATCTCAACCGAGTCACGGGCGCGTAAGCCGCCGAGTGCGTAAGACTGCCAGTTCTTGTCGGTGTAGCGTATCTGGGCGAGATACAAATCGAGATGTCGCGTCGAAGCCGGCAGGTCCATCGCCTCGAACGGCCCACCACCTTCCTGGTGAATGATGTTCAGGCTTTGAACGAGCTTCAGGTAGTCACACATCTCGGCGTAATTGCCGGGGCGCCGCCCGTTGTCGAGGTCGCTGACGAAAGCGGGACCACCGATCGAGCCGAACACGATGTTCGTGCCGCCGACTTCAATTGAGTATGCCGGATTGCGCGCCTGCAGCGAAAAACCCGCCGGCACGTGAGCGAGATATTGCTCGACCATGTCGCGCCCGAAGCGCACCATCATCGAATCCTCGTCGACATCCGCGCCAGCTGCCTTTAATGTCGCTCTCGATTCCGCATCAAGAAAACGCATGCCGTAGGTTTCGAGTACGCGGTAGGCGCCGTCGAGAATCTCCTCGACCTGTTCGGCAGACAGTACTTCCGTCGGCGAATACGGGTTGCTTATCGCCTGCCACGGCAATTGCTGGATCGCGTTCGCGACCCGCTTTTCGCGATGCCTACGCCGCGGCATTGCTCAACTCCTCAAGGAATTCGAGTCGCCATGCTTCCGTCTTCTCGACCTGGTTGAAACAGAACAGATGATGGCCTTCGATGCCGTACTCCGGCTTCGCGATCATCTCTTCGAGGTCGTACATCAGGTCGCTGGGTGTGTACGCGCCGGCGCCGAGCAACTGGCCAACGATCTTCGTGTTCTTCTTCAGGTAGCGAACCGAGTCACCGACGCCGATACGCAGCGACGTCTTGATCAATGTTGCGAGATTCGAGACACCGGGAATGCCCAGCCACATTGGCAAGTGCAGTCCGGCGTCGCGCACCGCTACGATCCAGCGCTCGATGGCCTCAGGATCGAAGCACATTTGCGTCACCAGGTAGTTCGAAATTTCCTGCTTGTCGAGCAACGCCTGCAGCAGCGTCTCGTCATCAACATCGGGATGCCCTTCCGGGTGTGCGCCGATGCCGATTTCTTCGAAGTTGTGGTCCATCTCGGCAAGGTCGCGCAGCAGCGCAAGAGCGTCCGGGTAGTCCCCGGCAGGCTCCGGTGCATCGCCTCCGGGCACGAACACGCTGATGATCGGCATGTCACTAATGCGTGCAACAATTTCGCGCAGGTGCTGCTTGTTGCGCACCATCTTGGCGGCGACGTGCGGCACGATTTTGAAGCCACGCGCTGCAAGGCGTTCGCTCATATCGAGCGTTTCTTCTACGCCCTTCGACGGTGAGCACGTGACCGCGATGTACGAGCCCGGCTCTAGCACTTCGAGCTTCGCTTCGATCGAGTCGGTCGGGAAAATCTCCATGTAGGCTTCCCGGACCGTGTACGCCAGTTTTTCACGCGCGTCGCTCAATTCTTTACCTCGGCGACCAGGCCGCCGGCTTTGACAACCTTTTCAAGAAACTCATCGTCGAATTCGCTCTCGAATGCCGCAACTCGTTCGTTGACGGCAGCTTCGAGATCGCCGTTGACTTCTTCCGCGACGCGACGCCAGTCCTCGAGATACGCGTCACTTGAACCGCGACCAGCGCGCATTGCCGCGCGATCAATCGCAGTGGCAAAACGTTGCGGCAATTCCTTCTTGATACTGGTCCTGCGGCCCTGCCGCGCCAGTACCTGTGCCGGAATATCGCGCCAGTAAATACAGATCAGCTTCGCCATGTGACGACGTGCTCCTCCAGTTGTCGGCCCAGGTGCCCCAGGCCGGTGTCATGTTGCACGAACTCCAGACCAAGGTAGTCGGCGCAGTCGCGCGCCCTGGCCCGCAGTTCGTCCGAGTCCGTCTGCGCGAGGTAGACGAGCCTCTTGTAGTTCCCGAAATAGCTCTCCATGAGCTCCGGGTGCTTATCCAGTCCGAGGCCCTGCTTAACGAGCCTGTCGAAATGCCGGGTCAGGAAATCGGTCAGGTAATACGTGCCGATTTCCTGCTCGGTCAGCTCTGCGAATGCATCACCGCCGGCGAAAAACTCGTAACAGTGCGCACCTTCGAGTCTTTCGATGCCGTGCTTTTCGATAACCGGATCAAGCAAGCCGCCGGTACCGCAGTCGGCATACGCCAGGAAAACCCTGTCATAGCCGTCGCTGTAGCGTGCAATACCCGCCTCGACTGCCTCCGGAATTCGGTCCGGCCTGTTGTGCAGCTCGGCAGGCAGGCACTGGACGTCTACGTGCGACCAGCCGTTCAGCTTCGTCAGCTCGACAATCTCCCGGGCGAGCGCACCACAGGCGATGACGAGGACGCGCTCCCGCATCAGGAGGCGCGGCGTTCCGCTACGAGCTGCTTGGCAACCTCAACCGCTGTCGCTGCATCGCGGCAATAGGCGTCCGCACCGATCGCATCGCCGAACTCCTCGTTTAACGGTGCACCGCCAACCATGACGATGTAATCGTCGCGAATGCCCTGCTCGACGAGTTCGTCGATCACGACCTTCATGTACGGCATCGTCGTAGTCAGCAGTGCCGACATACCGAGGATATTCGGGCGATGTTCCTTGAGCGCCTCGATGTAGGCCTCGACATCGGTGTTGATACCCAGATCGACAACCTCGAACCCGGCGCCTTCCATCATCATGCCGACAAGGTTCTTGCCGATGTCATGGATGTCGCCCTTGACCGTGCCGATGACAAGCTTGCCTACCGGTTCCGCGCCGGTCTGCGAGAGAATCGGCTGCAGGATCGCCATGCCAGCTTTCATCGCATTAGCGGCGAGCAGAACCTCTGGAACAAACAGGATGCCGTCGCGGAAATCCTCACCAACGATATTCATACCACCGACGAGCGCCTCGTCGAGGACCTTCTTCGCCCCCCAGCCGCGATCCAGGAAGATCTGCGTGCCTTCGGCAATTTCGTCGGCGAGACCATCGTAGAGGTCGTCCCACATCTGTTCCTTGAGTTCGTCGTCGGGAAGTTCCGAAAGTACGATATCTTCTTCTGAGTCCTGCGACATAAGCGTTCAGCTCCGTTCAGTTACCAGCGGCCGTTGCCCGGCTGCATATCTTTGGGATCAAGTTTGATCGGGAATTTCGCCCGGATGCGTTCGTCGGCTTCCGGACTGATGTATTGCGGGTAGTAGTCGGCGAGCATCTCGCCAACGCGTTCGTGCGCCTGTTCGTACAACGTCTTGCGACCCATCTCGCCCCAGGCCCCTGGTGTGTTGCGATCCGCGATCTCGGGGTACAGGTACTCGCTGTTCATGAGTTCAAGCGTCTGCTTGTTGCCGAGGAAGTGCCCCTGCCCGTAGACGGTCTCACGGATTACATCGTATGACAGGGTCTCCTCAGTAACCTCGATGCCGCGCAGCACGCGCTGCACGTTGCCGATCAGGTCGTTGTCAATGAGCATGCCTTCGAACGACTGCGCAACGAGACTGCCGACGATGCCCGGGTAGGCGGCTACCAGGTTTGCGCCGGACAATGCGGCGGTCGCGATCGTAATCGCCTTTTCGTAACCGGCCTGCACGTCCATGGTCTTCGCATCGGTCATGCCGGCGCCAACACTCGTCGTGAATCCGAAGTGATTGCAGAGCTGCACCGTTGCGGCCGTTATGAGTGCCTCTTCGCCACTGCCGCCCGAGAACGAACCGGTACGCAGGTCGGAGATGAACGGCCACATGCCAAAATTGATCGGCGTACCCGGGCGCACCATGTTGACCACACAGAGACAAGCCAGCGTCTCAGCAAAACACTGCACCAGAGCGCCAGCCAGCGCCGCTGGCGCTGTCGCCCCGGCCTGCGGAGCAACGGCGATGTCGGCAACGAGTCCGAGTTCGGCGACCTTGACCAGCACTTGCGCGCCTTCTTCACCAAAGCGCAGTGGCGAAACGATCGGACATCCGCCGAATGTGCAGAATGGCCGCTTGAGGAAACCGCCCTCCTCGCCGAGATACATGTCGAACATCTCGATGATCGGTTCGAGGTGATCGCGTACGGAGATGCCAAGTGCGAACGACTTGTCGGTACCGGCCAGTTCGGCATAGGCGATGTTCATGTCGTGCACATAAACATCATGGCTGTACTCGGCCGCGATGAAAGGCTGGCCGAAGTTGTGAATGTGCTCGAGCTGGTCACCGAGCCGCGCAGCATCGTAAAGATCAACGAGTTTCGTCGCCCGATAACGCTGCGACTCATAATCGAGTACGCAGACAGCCTCGCCCGAGGTACAGAACAGCACTTCCTCACCGCGAACCATCAGGTCCTTCTCGGGATTCGGCGCAAACAGCTCGTACTCGCGGGGTGACAGCGCGATCATGTCCTCAACGAGGGCACGCGGAAACCGCAGGCGGCCATCGTCATCGAGCGTGCAGCCTTTCGGCAATGCGTAGTCGAGAATCTCGGGAATCGGATCGCCGATCCCCATGTTCTCGAGGACATCGAGGGCAGTCTGGTAGATGCGCTCGATATCACTCTCGGAAAGCGGCCGATACTGGCCGCCAACCTGTCCCGGCACAACGGGCCGCGACGCAGGTGCTTGCACCTGCGCTCGGCGACGTGCTGCGCTGCCGCCGCGACGGCTGCGCGAACTGCGCTTCGCGGATCGGGACATGGTCATTACCTATTGAATAGACTGGAAATTTTAGCCGATCGCGGGATTGCGGAGCCAGCGGCGATGCCACGATGTGGAACCGCGTTTCATGCTATGCACAGTTTTCACTGTGAGCTCAGCGACTTACCAGCGGCCGTTCCCGGGTCGCATCACCTCTGCGGGCAGCGCGATATCGAATCGCTCGCGTATCTTCGCGTCGACGGCCGGATCGATGTATTCGGGATAGTGCGACGACAGGATCTGCTTGACCTTCTCGCCAGCCTTCTCACGAATATCCATCGAGCCCCCCGCGACCCATTCCCCCGGGGCGAGCCTGTCACCCAGGTCGGGATACTCGAATTCGGTGCGCATCATCGCGAGCGTTTGTTCTTCGCGCAGGAAGTGGCCCTCGCCTTTCACAGCATTCTCGATGACATCGACGGACAGCGTCTCTTCGTTGATCTCGATGCCACGCACCGTGCGCAGTATTGAACCCAACATATCGTTGTCGATGACCAGTGCCTCAAGAGACAACGCCATCAGGCTGCCGACCATGCCCGCCGACTCGGACACATTGTTGCAACCGGTCAGCGCAGACAGCGCAATCGTGATGCCCTTCTCGTAGCCCGCCTGGTTGTCCGGGATCTTCGCGTCACTCATACCTGCCGATACCGAGCTGACAAGACCGTAATGATTCGTCATCTGCGCAGCCGCTGCGCTGACGATTGCTTCCTCACCACCACCACCAGTAAAGCTGCCCGTGCGCAGGTCGGAGACGAACGGCCACGGGCCGACGATTACCGGGTAACCCGGATGCACGAGGTTGACGACCATCATGCAGGCCAACGCTTCGGCCATGACCTGCACCAGAGTGCCTGCCAGCGCAGCAGGTGCGGTAGCTCCCGCCTGCGGTGCGGATAGCACCCAGACCGGCGCGCCAAACTTGACCGATTCGATACAGACTTCGCAGTTGTTGGCATCGAAACGCAACGGTGAAATAACCGGGATGCCACCGCCATGCACAAATGGCCGTTCGCGGAACTTGTCCTCACCCCCCGCAATCATGTGCATCATCTCGACGACCGGATCGATGCATTTGGCCGCGCCAAACGTCAGAGCCGTGTGTTTCGCCGTTCCAGCCACACTCGCGTAGGCGGTGTTCAGGTCGGTCGCGAGTCGGCCCGTCATCTCGGTTGCTACGACCAGTCGGGAAAAAGCGTGGATGTTGTCCATCTTGTCGACAACGCGAGCGGCGTCGTAGACGTCGAGCAGGGTCGAGGGACGAAAGTCTTTCGCGCCAACGTCCAGCATCGTGACGGCTTCACCGCCGCCGTAGGTATGGACTCTTTCGTCACGCAGGTCGAGATCGTATTTTGCCTCGCGCCCCATGAACATCAGGTCGCCCGGTGCCTCATCGATCATCTCTTCGACGAGGGTGCGCGGGAAGTGCAGCCGGTTATCGTCATCAACCCAGCAACCGCGGGCTTCGGCATGCTCCCGAACAATAGGAATTGGATCGGCAACGCCGATCTTTTCGAGTACGTCGAGCGTCGCCTGATGCACGGCCTCAACTTCGGCATCGGTTAGCGGTTTGAAGCGGCCACCGGTCATGCCGGGCTTTACGGCCGATGCTTTTGGCGGTGCTGCCTGGCGGGCTTTGCGTCCACGGCGCATTGTTGTTGTTCCTGTCAGCTGCGGAATTGCACGAAGATACCCCGCCAAATCAGGGGTGTCAGCAGTGCAACAGGATGTGAACCAATGCCCGGAGCGGGACTTTTGACTCTGGAATAATGGCCGAATGAGTATTTCTCAGGCAGCGGGAAGTCTTGTGAAGCTGGCGGCATTGGCAGCCTGCGGCTGGTTCGCGTGGAACTGGCATGCAGGGTCCGGATCCGGGGATCAGATTGCGACTTTCGCCGGCGAATCCTGCCTCGACGCCACCCGTTCCAAGTACGACACGAGCCGGGCCAACGTTCACAGCACCAGGAAGTCGGAGAATGGCTACGTCGTCAAGATCGCTGTAACGCTGTCACGTGGTGCAACTGCAAGGGTGTCCTGCGTCACCAATGCACAGGGCGGCGTTCGATTCGTGACAATCGAAGAACACTGAATTCGGGGAAGAAAATTGGTGGGCCCCCGGGGGCTCGAACCCCGGACCAGCGGATTAAGAGTCCGATGCTCTACCAACTGAGCTAGAGGCCCACACTAAAAGAAGGTGGGGTGGACGATGGGACTCGAACCCACGACGACCGGGATCACAACCCGGGGCTCTACCAACTGAGCTACGCCCACCACGGTAATTGAATTGTAACGCGCTAACAGTCGCGGCTAAAGCCGCTCCTACAGCCTGGGTAAACCTGGCGCGCCCGGCAGGACTCGAACCTGCAACCCTCGGCTTAGCTTACCAACTACCGCTTTCGCGGCCACGATCACCTGACCGTGTTTGTGGTCTGGACTATCTCTTCGCCATCACAGGCGCTGCACGTATAGTCTCTACGGATCCCTCCAACATCTCGCCTTTGGAGGTTTCCACGGGATTGCCATCAGCATGACCTGTTAAGGTTTCCCCGTTACAGTGCAGTCCACTGAACCGGTTCTGTTTCCCGATCCAGGCTCCTCACTCAAAGGCCGATGCTCTATCCAGTTGAGCTACGGGCGCACATTCATAGTCTAACCAGTTTCCGGTGGTCGGGGTGGACGGATTCGAACCGCCGACCCACTGCTCCCAAAGCAGTTGCGCTACCAGGCTGCGCTACACCCCGCTGCCGGAAACCGCGTGACATCGAAGCCGATATCGCGCGGGACGCGATAATACGGGCGGCGCCCATGGCAATCAAGCATTTGCACGCGGTATATTGCCGTTTTTTCCAGCCTTCCCCGGGGAAACTCGATGAATCTCGCCCGCCTTGCCGTTGTAGCCTCACTTTTCCTGTTTTCCGCCTGCCAGTCCGGCGAGGCTCCGCCGCCCACCGAGACCACTCTGATTACGGAATCTTCGGCTCCGGCCATTGCATTCGTTGAGGTCCAGACGACGGCCGGCACATTCACGCTGCAGCTGAATGGCCGCGACGCGCCGCTGACAGTCGGGCATTTCCTGAAGAACGTCGATTCAGGCTTTTACGTCGGCACCGTGTTCCACCGCATTATTCCGGGGTTCATGATTCAGGGCGGTGGCTACGACAAGGATATGACGCTGCGCGAGTCGAACGAGACAATACCGAACGAATCGGGCAATGGCCTGGCAAACCTGCGCTCCACAATCGCGATGGCCCGTACCGGCGATCCGCATTCGGCCAACACGCAGTTCTTCATCAACGTTGTGAACAACGTCGCCGAGGACCCAACCACGGCCAACCTCGACCCGGTCAAGCACACGGCCCAGGGCCGCTGGGGCTACACCGTCTTCGGCTACGTCGTAGATGGCATGGATGTTATCGACCTCATTGCCCAGTATGAGACCGAGCCAAACGGTCCGGGCGGCGCACCGGCACCGATCATCCCGGTCGTCATTGAGAAAATGACGCGCGTCGACCGCTGATGACAACGCTTTTCATCTCGGACCTGCACCTTGAAGCGGGTCGCCCTGAAATCGGCGAACAGTTTCTGGCCTTTCTGGCGGGCGAAGCCCGTGACGCCGAAGCGCTGTATATCCTTGGCGATCTGTTCGAAGCCTGGCTCGGCGACGACGATCCGAACCCTTATTACGCGCAGATGAAAACCGCGATCCGCGATCTCGTTGATGCCGGAGTCCCGGTCAGTTTCATGCACGGCAATCGCGACTTCATGATCGGCGAGGACTTTGCGGCAGAAACCGGCGTCACGATGCTACCCGACCCGATCACAGTCGAACTTTATGGCCAGACTGTCCTGCTTTCGCACGGTGACGCGCTTTGCACAGACGACGTTGAGTACCAACAGGTGCGCGCCATGACACGCAACCCGGAATGGCAGGCAATGATGCGCGCCAAGTCGATCGAAGAACGTATCCAGTTCGCGATGCAGGCGCGCCAGCAGAGCTCGGAGCGCAATGCGACGCTCGCCGATGAGATCATGGATGTGAATGACGACGCGGTAATAGCGACGATCCGTGAGCACGATGTCGACATCCTGTTACACGGCCACACTCACCGCCCGGATATTCACGAGGTCGACCTCGGTGACCGTGCGGCAAAGCGAATCGTGCTCGGCGATTGGTACGAACAGGGTTCGGTCGTGCGTTGGGATGAGTCCGGCTACAGCCTGGATGTCATGCAGCGCTAGGCAGTCCTGAGTGGAAGCGGAAATCGTCATCCGGTGACGAAATCAGTTCCGATTCTATCGCCTTCAACTCCTCGAGCCGAGCATCGATCTCGTCCGCCGGCACATCACATTCCGATTTTGCGAACGCGATGTAATGTTCAAAGTGGCGGGCCTCCGAAGCCAGCAGCCCGCCGTAGAACTTGCCGAGCTTCTCGGGCAACCGCGGCGCAATCTTCGCAAATCGTTCGCAAGAACGAGCCTCGATCAACGCCCCCACCAACAGCAGGTCGAGCAGCTTGTAGGGTTCATGCTGGCGTACCGCGTCGCGCAGTCCGCCTGCATAGCGAGACGCGCTCAGCCGCTCAAACGGAATTCCCATTTCGTCCATGATCGCTCGCACCTGCTCGAAGTGGCGCAGTTCCTCGCGCGCGAGACGCGACATACGCTGTGCGAGCGCCGTTCGGTCCGGATAACGATACAGGAACCCTAAGGCAGTCGATGCGGCCTTAAGCTCACAGTTCGCGTGGTCCAGCAGCATCTCCGGCAATCGATCCTCGGCAGCCGACAGCCAGGCTTCCGGCGTCTCTGTCTCGAAGAACTCGACGATATTCTGCGGCACGTCGACGTTTACAGCCATTCCGCGACCTCATCTGCCGACTGCAGTCGGTCTTCAGGCAGCTTGGCAAGCAGCATGTTCAGCAGGGCCTGGTACTGCGACAGCCTGGGAGGCAACAACGGAATCGCAGCCTGGGCGTGTTTGTAAATGATGCCCATCGCCGTGCCTGCGCGGAAGGGTTTCTGCCCGGTCAGCATCTCGTAGAAGATCACACCCAGACTGTAGATATCACTGCGAGCATCAACACCGTTACCATGCCCCTGCTCCGGACTCATGTAATACGGCGTACCGAAGATCTCACCTTTGCCGGTAATCGCAGTTTCGATTTTCGCCTGTTTGGCCAGCCCGAAATCGATCAATGCAATCGTACCGTCCTTGCGCAGCATGATATTGCCGGGTTTGAGATCACGATGCAGTACGCCCTTCTCGTGGATAGCCGACAACGCACTCGCAATCTGTCGCAGGTAATCAATCGCCTGCCCGACCCGAACCCCGTCCTCGATTTTCTGCCGCAGGTCGCCACCATCCAGGTATTCCATTGCGATATGTGCATGGTCATCGCCGACACCGAGGTCGTAGATACGAACGATATTCGGATGGTCCATCTCTGCGATCGTTTCGTATTCTTGCAGAAAGCGGTCGAACGCGCCGATGCTGTCGCCGTACTCCGGCATCTGGCGCAACACTTTCAGCACTACCTGCAGGTGCGTCGACTGGCGTTCCGCAAGGTAGACGCCGGAATGCTCGGTCGAACCAAGCTTGCGCATGAAACGGTAGCCCTTGATCAGCGGGTGGATGCCCGTGCGCATATCGCCAACGAACAGCGACCCGGTTGACGCAATCCGCTCATTGGAACGCAACACGTCGGACAAACCGATAATCAGGGAATCGTGGCTGATGTGATTGCGCATGAAATGCGCATCAGGCCCGAGCTTTGCCGCCTCTTTTTCATCGTCTGCTGTACCGAAGTAGACCACCGGCGGAAAGTTGTCGCGCTTTATGAAGCGCTCAAGCACCTCCACACCGTCACGGTCCTCGCCGTGCATGCTGCCAAGCAGGACCAGGTCATTGCCGGCGCCCGAGAACTCGTCCGGCAGGTGGCCCGCCGCGGTCGGATCGTAGGCGGAAATAATTGCGTCGGGCCAGTGTGTCGTGACGTGATGCATGAGCAGCGAGCGGAAGTCCGCCTGCTCGTCGATGATCATGACCTTGATGCTCACCGGGGCCAGCCCTCAGGCGATGAGCGCATCACACAGCGATCGCGCTCGGCCCTTTGGTTGGCTTGGATTCGCGCGCCTGTTTGGCCGCGTCGTTGCGGCGGGCTTCGAGCTCGGAAAGGTATTCGGGAGTAACGTCACCGGTCACGTACTCACCTGAGAAACAGGAAGTATCAAACTCGGTAATGCCCGAGTTGTCGTGGCGCACCGACCGAATAAGGCCGTGCAGGTCCTGGTAGATAAGACGGTCCGCGCCGATCAGCTCCTGGATCTCCTCGATAGAGCGATCATTCGCGATCAGCTCGGAGGCCGCAGGCATATCGATGCCATAGACGTTCGGGTAACAGACCGGCGGTGCTGCTGATGCAAAGTAGACCTTGTTGGCCCCTGCCTCGCGCGCCAGCTTGATGATCTGTTTCGAGGTTGTTCCACGTACGATCGAGTCGTCGACCAGCAGGACATTTTTGCCGCGGAATTCAAGGTCGATGGCATTCAGTTTGCGGCGCACCGACTTCTTACGCTCCGCTTGCCCCGGCATGATGAAGGTACGTCCGATATAGCGGTTCTTGATGAAGCCCTCGCGGTACTTCACACCCAGGTGATAGGCCACCTGCAGTGCCGACGTCCGACTCGTATCGGGAATCGGGATCACAACATCAATGTCATGTTCCGGGAAGTCACGCACGATCTTGCCGGCGAGTTCCTCACCCATTCTCAGGCGCGCCTTGTAGACCGACAGGTCGTCCAGAATCGAGTCCGGCCGCGCAAAGTAGACGTACTCGAAAATGCAAGGCGTGTGGCGAATGCCACCGGAATATTCACGGCTGTGCAGGGTTCCATCGACCTCGATGAACAGGCACTCGCCCGGCCTTACATCGCGAACCCGGTCAAACTGCAGCACGTCAAGCGCAACACTTTCCGATGCCACCATGTGTTCGTCATCGCCGCGCTTGCCGAGCACCAGCGGTCGAATGCCGTTGGGGTCACGGAACGCGACGATGCCAAAGCCGACGATCAGCGCTACGACCGCATAACCGCCGCGACAGCGCTGGTGCAAAGCCTCTACCGAATCAAACACATTCTGTGCCGTCGGCTTACCGTTAACCCGGGTCTGCAGCTCGTGCGCAAGCACATTCAGCAGCACCTCGGAGTCAGAGTTCGTGCTCAGGTGGCGACGATCCTCACGAATCAGGAGGTCCGCCAACTCTTCATGATTAGTCAGGTTGCCGTTGTGAGCCAGGCAGATACCGTACGGCGAGTTCACGTAGAACGGCTGTGCTTCCGACGACTTGGAGCCACCAGCAGTCGGGTAGCGAACGTGCCCGATACCGATGTCGCCCTTCAGGCGCATCATGTGGCGGCTGCGAAACACATCGCGCACCAGGCCATTGGACTTGCGCTTCTTCAGACCGTATTCATCACTCCAGGTTACGATTCCCGCGGCGTCCTGGCCGCGATGCTGCATGACAGTCAAGGCGTCATACAGCCCCTGGTTAACCGGCTGGTTGCTGACTATTCCGACCACACCACACATTGTTTTGTCCCTACAGCTCCGTCGGTAACTCGACCGGCAATTCCTCGGCGGTCTCGTCCGGAATGATTAAATCGTAGCCCTGCGGCGCCATCACCTTGATCCATTCCGCCACTTCAGCGAAATACGGGAGAGATCTCGACTCCTCCCACCAGCCGTCATTGTCGAAGCCGACAGCCTGCCCGCCGATAACCGCCAGCGCCACGAACAGGACACCGCGCAGCACGCCGAACAGGGAACCGAGCAGGCGATCAACGCCGCTCAAAACCGACAAACGAATCAGCTTGGAAATACCCCAACCGAGCAGGCCGCCGATCGACAGGATGACTGCGAAAACGATGATCCGGCCGACCCACATGCGCAACTCGGCCGCACCGATCGAACTTTCGAACACGTTGCCCATCGCGGGGCCGAAATACAACGACGCCCAGATCGCAATGACCAGCGTGGCAATCGAGATCGCCTCTTTCACAAAGCCGCGATAGAAGCCTACGGCAATGGAAATGAGGAGCGCGATTGCAATGATAATGTCGATGATCGGCATCGAAGATGTCGTCTCAGGTCGGCACCCGGATGAGGAAACCGGATTCTAGCAGATCGTTACGGATGCGGAACCACCTGTCCCTTGTGTCCGACCTTCAGGAGCCGTGCTGCCATCTGCTCGGCGGCGGCTCGATCTTTCTGCGGCCCGATACGAACCCGATGCATCGTGCCGCCAGCTGTTGTCACCTGGCTGACAAATGCGGCGTAGCCCTGGCGCTGCAGATCGTCGGCCAGGCGACCGGCGTTCTCCCTGCTCGAAAAGCTGCCCATCTGAACTGCAAACATGCCCGTTGTCGAAGTCTGGGAAGGCGGCGGCTGTGGCGTCGGTTCGGGCTCGGGTTCCGGGTCACGCTCAGGCGGCGGCGATGACTCAACCGGTGCCGGCTCTTCGCGACGCTCGGCAACCCGGGTTTCCGCTGGCTCAGGCTCGGCCACTTGCTCCACGCGCTCGCTCGTCGAGCTGGGAGCCGGAATCGGCACAGTGCGTTCGCGGTCCAGGACAACTGTTCGGGTCTCCTGCTCGTCCTGGCCCGGCAGCACAATCTGCTGCGTGACCGACTCACCCTCTTCGGGCGGACCGTCGAGAAATATCGGTACTACGAGAACCGCGAAGATCACGAGGACCACGGCTCCGATAATGCGTTCTTTCAATGCTCGTTCCATCATTCCGGCCTGGTTCCGGCGAGTCCAAAGAGTTCGAGAAACGGCCCGACCGTAAAGAACGAGCCCGTGACCAGTATTCTGTCATTTTCCGCGGCATGACGTCGCGCGAATTCCCGTGCATGTTCGAAATCCTCGGCGACAAGGCAGAAACTGCCAGTCAGGTTGGCGATGCGGCGAGCGAGTTCGCGGGCTTGGACAGCACGATGACTCGCGGGCGTTACCGCTATCCACTGCGACACCTGTCCCGCCAGGGCCTCGACTACGCCCTCGGCATCCTTGTCGTCGAGCATGCCAATGATTGCTGTGGTCGCACCTGCGGTCGGCGTCTGTTCGAGTTGACCTGCAAACGCCTGCGCCGCCGCAGGATTGTGTCCTACATCGAGCAGCCACTCGATGCCGTCCTCTTCATGTCGCTGACAGCGACCGGCAATGTTTAATCCGGCCAATGCGCCGGCTGCAAGGTCATCCTCGATCATCACACCAACGGCATCGAGCAATGCACGCACATTGCCTGCATTGCGATATCGCAGCGTCGCGTCAGCCGGGATCTCCGGAAGGACGAGATGCGCGCCGACTTCAGCAGCGTGATCGCGGATGGCATCCGGCACATCGTTCGAACCAAAGACTACGGGACGAGCAGCGCGCATGATACCGGCCTTCTCCGCAGCAATGGTCTCCACGTCGTCACCGAGCCAGTCCATGTGGTCGAGGGTAACGTTGGTGATCAGGCTCGCCGTCGGTTCAACGGCATTGGTCGCGTCGAGCCGACCACCGAGACCAACCTCGAGCACCCAGGCATCGACTGACTCGCGCGCAAACTGCACGAGCGCGGCCAGCGTGCCGAATTCAAAATAAGTTAACGGCAGGTCTCCCCGCGCTGCTTCGACCTCCGCCAGTGCCGCGGCAATTTCCTGGTCGCCTGCCTCAATACCGTCGATACGGATACGCTCGTTGTAACGCACAAGGTGTGGCGAGGTGTATGCGCCCACGCGATAACCGGCAGCCAGCAACAACGCCTCGGTCATCGCGACGCTCGTGCCCTTGCCGTTGGTGCCGCCGATCAGCAACACAAGCGGCGGTTGCTCGAGATCCAGACGATCGAGTACCTCCCGGACCCTGTCGAGGCCGAGGTCGATTTCATGGGGAGACAACGATTCCAGCCACCGGAGCCATTCTTCCAGCGGCGTAGCGGCGTTCAACACAGGAGGTTCAGGCAGCGACAGGACTCGGGCGGCCTTCGAACTTCGACAGCAGCTCGGCGACCTCATCGCGCATCTTGCGACGATCAACGATCATGTCGATCGCACCGTGATCAAGCAAGAATTCGCTGCGCTGGAAGCCTTCCGGAAGTCGCTCACGAACAGTCTGCTCGATAACTCGCGGCCCGGCGAAACCGATCAGCGCGCCTGGCTCCGCAATATTGACATCGCCGAGCATCGCCAGGCTCGCCGAAACACCGCCGGTCGTCGGGTCAGTCAGAACTGAAACGTACGGGACGCCTTTCTTGCCGAGAATCGCCAGAGCCGATGACGTCTTCGCCATCTGCAGCAGCGAGAACAGCGCCTCCTGCATTCGGGCACCGCCACTTGCCGAGAATGAGATCAGCGGCATACCGTTTTCGGCTGCGTGTCGCGCACCGCGCGCAAAGCGCTCACCGACGACCGAGCCCATCGAGCCACCCATAAAGGAAAACTCGAACGCACAGACAACTACCGGGCGGCCATGCAGCGTACCCGTAACGCAGACCAGCGCGTCTTTCTCGCCGGTCTTCTTCTGTGCGGCAACGATGCGATCGCGATACTTCTTGCTGTCGCGAAACTTCAGTGGATCCTCGGGCTCAAGACCAGCTGCCAGCTCCTGCACGGAGTCGGAATCGAGGAAATAGCCGATACGCGTACGCGCGCCAATACGCATGTGGTTATCGCACTTGGGGCATACCTGCAGGTTGCGCTCCAGTTCGTTGCGATACAGCTGCGCGTCGCACCGGACACACTTGATCCACACGCCTTCCGGTACAGACTTGCTGCGCTTTTCCGTGTTGATGCGCGATGGCATCAGTTTTTCAAACCAACTCATGGCGACATGATATCCGTATAGATTCGGTACAGCTAGTCGACGTCGACGGGTGCCGGGATGCCCAGCTCATCAGGGTAATCGACCCCAACCAGGGTGAGTCCGTGCGGCGGTGCGGCGATACCACCCTGTTTACGATCGCGGCTTTCGAGGACCTTGGCGATCCAGCCCACCGCTTCCTCGCCGGTGCCGACACGCGCCAGCGTGCCGGTGATATTGCGCACCATGTGCTGCAGGAAGGCGTTGGCGGACACGGTCAGTGTGACCCAGTCACGTTCGCGGGATACGGCAATAGCCGTGATATTGCGGTTCGGCCCGCTCGCCTGGCAGCCGGCTGCGCGAAACGCCGAGAAGTCATGTTCGCCAACGAGCGATTGTGCAGCCTCGTGCATTAACGCGTCGTCGAGTGGCTGGTGAACCCACCACGCACGGTGCCGATGCAGCGCCGAGCGATTCAGGCGATTGAGAATGCGGTAACGGTAGTGCCGGGCTGTCGCCGAGAAACGCGCGTGGAAATCGTCATTGACAGGCAGTACCCATGTGACGCTGACGTCGCCCGGCAGGTTGCTGTTGATGCCGAGCAACCAGCCGCGGTCACTGCGCTCTGCCGTCGTATCGAAATGTACGACCTGGCCCGAGGCGTGAACGCCGGTGTCGGTTCGACCGGCGCAAACGACTTCTACGGATTCGTCGGCGACAACGGCAATGGCCTCTTCGAGCCGCTGCTGCACGCCGAGACCGCTCTTCTGGCGTTGCCAGCCATTGTAAGCGGTACCGTCGTACTCAATGCCGAGTGCGATACGGATCGGATTACTCCATCGGAGTGATGTTGGGGGCGATCAGCTCGGCAGTGAGTCCAGCAGTTGCTGCGCCTGCTGTTTCTGCCCGTCATCGCCTTCGTCGAGCACTTCCTCGAGGATGCTGCGTGCACCTGCCGGGTCACCCATGTCGACATACGCACGCGCAAGATCCAGCTTGGTGCCGACCTCGGTCATCGTGCGTGCCTCGTTGAGATCGTCACTCAAGTCTTCCGGGGAAATTGACATCGTCGGAACCTCGGCCGTGTCTTCAGGAACGACCGGACGCGGTTGCTCTACTGTCGCATCATCCCGTGGCTGCTCAATCGTGTCGCCAACTTCGCTGACCTGCAGAGCCGCAGTCAGGTCGTCGAGATCGAGATCAACATCGGTTTCGGCAATCGCCGGCGACTCTGCCGTCGCATCAAGATCGCCGCCATCGAAAGCTTCCGACGGCAACGCCTCGGTCTTGGCGAAATCGAAGTCTTCTTCGTCATCGTCAAGCGATGCGAGCATCGTCTCGGCATCGTCGGCCAGCGCCTCGGCTGACTCATCGTCAGCGGGTGCCAGCAAGGTGGCATCCTCACCGGATATCGTGCCGGTTGCCACCGCCATATCTTCTGTCAGGACTTGCGTCATGCCGGTCGCATCGAGCAGGCTGTCATCGAGACCGACATCGGTAGCTTCATCCTCGTCCGCGACTGACAGTGCGGGGCTCTGTCCCGTCTCGTCAACCGCCAGGTTCAGTCCGGAATCGCCGGTCAAACCAGCGAGTTCATCGAGATCCAGTGCCTCGCTTATTGACGTTTCCGATGTATCCAGCGCCTCGCGTATGCCGGTCTCATCCGGATCGACTTCAGGATTCTTGCCGGTTGCCTCCAGCGGATCCAGCGCTTCGTTAATACCCGTATCGTCGAGCGCTTCATTGGTACCGGTGATATCGAGATCGTCGAGGGACGCCAGCTCCGTT
Organism: Woeseiaceae bacterium; assembly: GCA_965224725.1. GTDB lineage: Bacteria > Pseudomonadota > Gammaproteobacteria > Steroidobacterales > Woeseiaceae > UBA1847. The sequence continues at coordinate 393,190 of CBDCZZ010000002.1, read as the reverse complement.
TCGGCATTGCTGTCGATATTCAGGTCGAGTTCGTCGAGGTTGATCTCGGCGGTTTCGTCGGCGTCCTGGCCGCTCTCCGAAATGGCCTGGCCAAGCGACTCGTCCAGTGACGGCAGCTCGGAGGTATTGCCGCCAAACCCGGAGAACTGCTCCTCAATGGTCGGTGTTTCCACTGTTGGTGCAGGCATTTCCGCGGTCTTGTCGACCGGATCGGCTTCAATCGTTGGCGTCTCTGCCGTACCTTCATCGTCGAATGCGAAGTCGATTGAACTTGCCGCCGCGGTATCTTCGTCGGCACCAAGATCAACGATATCGGAAGCACCGGCATCTTCGGCTCCGAAGTCCATGTCGAGGGCACCGGCATCATCGCCGCCTTCGTCAAAGGACAGGTCGACAGCCTCGGTTGCACCGGCTACTTCGGCGCCGGCAAACAGCTCATGGTCTGCAGCGATCTGCTGCCCCATGATGACGATCTTGTTCCACTCTGCCGTGTCGCCATCGCCGGAGGCCATGTTGAGGCGGGACGCAGCATCAATGAACGCATCGCGATTGCCCCACACAAAGTAGATCTCGCAGAGCTTCGACATCAGCGTCTTGTCGGACGGATCCGTTTCGAGGGCACCTGTAATCAGGTCCGCCGCCTGGTCATAAAGACCGTAAGCCATGTGGAAATCGGCTTCGGCGATCGGGTCGGTCTGGTCGAGATTGACGGCCGTCTCACTGGAGAACGTGTCCTCAAGGGAACCAAACTGCCCTGACTGGCTGTCTTCGTCTGCCGCCGGCAATTCGGGAGCCGGCGCCTCGACCGTTTCGTTTGCGTCCTCGTCGAGGATCGGGTGCACACCCGAGTCCTGTTCGACTACGACAATCGAATCTTCGTGCGAAGGTGCCGGGGTCGAAATGGTCTCCGCACCGGCGAACGCGCCGGCAGCCATCTCATCGTCGTCCAGCGTTTCCCACGGACGATCGTTGTCGTATTCGTCGTTATCGCCGCGACGCCGCATGAATGCGAACAGGAGTCCAAGAACTACGACAACGGCTGCCCCGATCCAGACAAAAGTGTTACTCAAGTAGCCGAGAATGGTGTCGACGATGCTTTCATCGTCAGCCGGCTGCGTCGAAACAATTTCGGTCGGCGTCGTATCGACCGGCTCTTCGACAGGATCCTCAACAAGCGTATCGTCCGTGGTCGCTGCATCGTCGGCGACCAGTTCGTCCATCGGCTCGGTCGCAGCATCATCGGCCAGCGTCTCACCGCGAATCTCGGCCAGCTCCTGGCGCAATGCGGCGAGCTCGCTGTCACGAATCTCGATTAGCGACTGCTGGTTCGGTACGTCGGCAGCTTCAAGCTCGGCGATGCGGTTTTCAATTTCCTGTTCGCGCGTCAGCGGTGCATTGGAAGTCGCATCGTCGTCATAGACTGAACCGGCCGGTTCCTCGTCGGGCGGCACAAGTACCAGGCTCGGCTGCGGCTCGGCTACGGGCTCGACGTAGTCGGGCTCCGGATCTGCATAGGTGGGCTCGAGATCGGCGTAGCTCGTGTCCGTATCCGTTGAGTCGGCGAAAGACGTATCTGTTGAAACGTCGGCAGAGCTGCTGTCGACGTAGCCCCAGTCGTTGTTCTGGCGTCGAACTTCCGAGGTCGCATCCGCACGACTGATCTGGAAGATATCGTCGGCGCTCGGAATGCGCAGTGTCGCACCGGCGCGCAATATATTTATGTTATTGCCGAACGCTTCGCGATTCGACTCGTAAATCGCGAGCATCGTCTGGTTCATGGACAGCCGCGAATCAGGCCGCATGCGGCGCGCAATTCCCCACAGCGTGTCGCCACGTTCTACATAGACATCGCCCGCCGAACTCGTCGCATAGCCCGAGTCTGAGTCAGCCGGACGTGACGCGGCTGGCGGCGGGGTGTAAGCGGGTTCCGGATCCGGTTCGGGCTCGACTGCACGCGGCGGCTGTGCCGGCTGCGGTGCTGGCTGTGTCCGGGCCGGTGCCGAAACAGTCGGCTGCGGCTGCGGTTCCGGACGGCGGTCGATGCGAGCGCTGTCGGACGGTTGCGTGCGCTGCGGCGCAGTTACTGCCGGCGTTTGCTGAACTGCCGGCGGCGCGTAAGTAGGCGGATCCAGCAATACCGTGTATTCACGCAGCAGACGGCCACTTGACCAGGTCGCTTCAACGAGGAATGTCAGGAACGGCTCGGTAATCGGTGAACGCGAACGAATTTGCACCACGCTGTTGTTCTCGCCAGCGCGCACCACATTGAATTCGAGTTCCTGCAGGTAGAAAGGACGCTCGATGCCATAGCGCTCGAAATCGTCGGCAGATGCCAGGGCGACCCGCAGGCCGTTCAGTTCTTCAGGGGTTGCAGAGAGCAGGATTATTTCCGCGCGCAACGGTTCGTTCAGTGCCGAGTCGAGATTGATGTCGCCAAGACCTATCGCCCAGACCTCGCTCGCGAGCAACATGCTGACAATGAGCGATAAACGCACAAAACGACGCGACATAATGTTTTACTCCAAACCCCTAAAAAGCCCCTTTAATGACATCCAGTCAGGGGCGGCAAACTGCCTGCGAACTATAGCCTAAAGATAGTTTTTTGCCAATATTTCAGCAATTTGGACGCTATTTAGAGCCGCGCCCTTACGTATGTTGTCTGCGACTACCCAGAGGTTGAGTCCGCATCCGTGAGAGATGTCTTCACGAATACGTCCGACGTACACCGGATCATTGCCAGAACTCTCGGTAACGGCCGTCGGATACTCCCCCGTGGCGAGCCCATCGAGCACCTCGACGCCGGGTGCCGCGGCCAGCAATGCTGTCGCTTTTTCGGCGCTGAGCTTTTCCCGGGTTTCGATGTGAACAGCCTCGGAATGTCCGTAAAACGCCGGGATTCGCACCGCAGTCGGGTTCACGAGGATGTCCTCGTCGCCCATTATCTTGCGGGTCTCCCAGACCATCTTCATCTCTTCCTTGGTATAGCGGTTGTCCTGGAAGACATCGATGTGCGGGACGGCATTGAACGCGATTTGCTTGGCGTCGCCTTCGATCTCGAGTGGACGGCCATTAAGCAGTGTCGTGGTCTGGCGAACCAGCTCCTCGACCGCGCTGCGGCCGGCGCCCGAAACCGCCTGGTAGGTGCAGACGTTGATGCGACTGATGCCAACGGCATCGTAAATAGGCTTCAGGGCGACGACCATCTGGATCGTCGAACAGTTCGGATTCGCAATGATTCCACGCGCCGTGTAATCGGCAATCGCTTCGCCGTTAACCTCGGGCACGACGAGCGGAATATCGTCGTCGTAGCGAAAATGCGAAGTGTTATCGATGACGACACAGCCGGCCTCAGCGGCTTTCGGAGCGTACTCGGCCGAAATTGAACCGCCAGCCGAAAACAAGCCGATCTGCACTTTCGAGAAATCGAAGTCTGCGAGGTTCTCAACGACCAGTTCACGATTGCCGAACTCAACTTTCTTGCCGACCGAGCGTTCGCTGGCCAGGGCATGGATAGTGCCGACCGGGAAATTCCGCTCTGCAAGAATTTCGAGCATGGATTCGCCGACGACGCCCGTGGCGCCGACGACAGCGATATCAAATTGTTGTGACATTGTTTATCCGCGGCTGAAGCCGCTCCTACGAGATGTTGGGTGTTTCCGAAGTGACGTCGGCGTTCTGCGCGCGATGCCTGAGGTAGTGATCCATGAGTGTCAGTGCCACCATGGCCTCTGCTATCGGCGTTGCACGCAAGCCAACGCAGGGGTCGTGACGACCCTTGGTGACAATTTCGGTTTCCTGACCCTGCTTGTCAACGGTTTTACCTGGAACCGATACGCTCGAGGTTGGTTTCAGCGCGATACTCGCGAGCAAGTCCTGGCCGGAGGAAATACCGCCCAGCGTGCCACCGGAGTCATTCTTGGCGAATCCGTCCTTCGACATCTCGTCACGATGCTCGCTGCCACGCTGGCTGATCGCGGCAAATCCGGCGCCGATCTCGACGCCTTTGACGGCGTTGATGCTCATCAGCCCATGCGCAATATCTGCTTCGAGCTTGTCAAAGACGGGCTCTCCCAGACCGGGCGGAACATTGCTGGCAAGTACGCTGATCTTCGCGCCAATTGAATCGCCCTGCTCACGCAGCTCGGTCATGAAGGCATCGAGTTCCCCGATCCGAGCCGGGTCCGCGCAAAAGAACGCGTTGTCATCAATCGCGTCCAGGTCTGTTGCGTCGAGTTCGATCGAACCGAGTTGCGACAGGTAGCCGCGAACCTCGATGCCGAGTCTTTCACGCAGGTACTTTTTCGCAATCGCGCCAGCGGCAACCCGCATGGTCGTCTCGCGGGCCGACGAGCGACCGCCACCGCGGTAATCGCGAATGCCATATTTCTGCTGGTAGGTGTAATCGGCGTGCCCCGGACGGAACTTGTCCTTGATGTCGCCGTAGTCTTTGGAACGCTGATCCGTGTTTTCGACCAGCAGACCGATCGGCGTGCCGGTCGTCTTACCTTCAAATACGCCCGACAGGATCTTCACCTGGTCCGGCTCGTTGCGCTGCGTCGTGTGTTTGTTGCGCCCCGGTCGGCGCCGGTCCAGGTCGCCCTGGATATCAGCTTCGCTGAGTTCCATGCCTGGCGGGCAGCCGTCGACGACACAACCAAGTGCCACGCCGTGACTCTCGCCAAACGTCGTAACCGTGAAAATTCGCCCGAATGTATTGCCTGACACGTCCGTCTATTCCTGCAAGTCGTCTTTGTTCAGCAGGAACACGCCCGTCCCGCCCTGCGCGAATTCCAGCCAAATGAATGGCATGTCGGGAAATGCAGCTTCGAGCGCCGGCTGGCTGTTACCTACTTCGCAGACGAGTATTCCACCGTCTGCCAGAAATCGCGAGGCATCTTTAAGAATAAGTCGAGTAGCGTCAAGGCCATCATTCCCTGACGCCAGACCCAGTTCGGGCTCGTGTCGAAACTCGTCAGGCATGCTCGAAATGTCTTCGGCGTCGACATAAGGCGGATTCGAGACGATCAGGTCGTATTCGACCGGCGCGAGCTGGGCAAAGAAATCCGACTTGATTGCGTTCACGCGATCCCCGAGCCCGTGTTGCTCAATATTTATGCGCGTCACATCCAGCGCATCGTCCGAAATATCAACGGCATCTACGTTCGCCTCGGGAAACGCATGCGCAAGCGCGATTGCTATACAGCCGCTGCCGGTGCCAAGGTCGACAATCCGCCTGACACGTTGCGGGTCGATCCACGGTACGAACTGCTCGTGGATCAGTTCGGCAAATGGCGAGCGCGGCACCAGGACCCGCTCGTCGACATAGAAAGGCATACCTGCGAACCATGCTTCGTTGACGAGGTATGCGAGCGGGATTCGTTCGTCGACTCGCCGGGCAGCAAGAGCATTGATCTGCTCAGCCTGTTCAACAGCAACATCTTGCCCATATACATCCGGCGCATCGGCATGATCGAGACCGAGCGTCGCGAACACCAGCCACGCGGCTTCGTCCACGGCATTGTCTGTGCCATGACCGAAGGCGAGCTCCGCCTGCTGGAAACGAGCGGCAACGTCCCGAATTAGCTGTTCCACGTTCATTCGGTCGCGAATCTATCACGCACAGGCAGCAACTGCCTGTACAATTGCCGGCCCGTTTTCCTGACCGATTGAGGAACATGAAACCGAAAAACCTCTTTGTGGCCGTGGTTGCTGGCGTCGCCCTGTCCGTGGGCATTTTCATGGCAGCCCGCCTGCAGGTTCCTGCCGAACCTAGAACCGCTTTCGTGCTGCCACAGGCAGAGCAGCTGCCGGAGTTCTCACTGCTCGACCAGCACTCCGCTGCATTCACGGCCGCTTCCCTGCGCGGCCAGTGGGACCTCGTGTTTTTCGGTTTTACTTTCTGCCCGGACATCTGCCCGGCCACGTTGCAGAAGCTCGCTGGCGTCAACCGCGAACTCGAAGCCCGGGGAGTTACACCACCTCGTATCATCCTGGTCAGCGTCGACCCGGAACGGGATACGCCAGAGCTGCTTGGCAGGTACGTCGACTATTTCAGGGCCGGCATTGTCGGTGTCACGGGCGAGCTTGAAGACATTCGCGCATTGACCAAAGCACTCTATATATATTTTGAGAAAGTGCCGCTCGACGGCGACAACTACACAGTCGATCACTCGCCCGCTGTTCTGGTGATCAACCCGGAAGGTCAATACCACGCCGGGTTCTCAGGCGGTCAGTCGGCTGATGACCTGGTCCACGACCTGCCGATTATCATGGAGCAGTACTGATGCGTTTCGTCATAACCGGTTTGCTGCTGGCACTCGCTGCCTGCAGCCAGGATGGCCCCGCGCTGGTCGCCAGTGACGTCGAGATCACCGAACCGATGCCCGGCCGCAACATGAGCGCCGGATTCATGTTGCTCACTAACAACTCCGATTCGGAGATTCGCATAAGCACCGTCACAAGCCCCGCCTACGGCGACATTGAAATTCACGAGTCTTCGATCGAGGACGGCGTCGCACGCATGCGCGAGATCGAGGAGCTTGTCGTACCGGCCAATGCCAGCGTGACGCTGGAGCGTGGCGGACTGCACCTGATGCTGATGGAGGCCACAGGTAATCCTGACACAATCTCGCTGACGTTCATGTCCGGCGAGACGCCTTTGCTGGAACTGGAAGCTGCCATCAAGAGGAGGTCGCCGTGATGGACGGACTTTTCGTCGGACTCCAGTACCTGCTGCCGAAGCACTGGCTGACAGCCGTTATCTGGCGCATCGCCCGCATTCGCAACAAGACGGTCAAGAACTTCCTGATCACGAGGTTTGCATCACTGTACAAGGTCGATCTTGAGGAGGTTCTTCTGGACGTGCCGGACGGCTTCGCAAACTTCAATGAGTTCTTCACCCGCGAACTCGCTCCCGGCGAGCGTCCGATCGATAATGACAACGACATTATCGTGTCACCTGTTGACGGAACCGTCAGTGTTGCCGGACCGATCCTCGACGATACGATTCTTCAGGCCAAGGGCATCGACTATTCGCTCGACGACCTGCTCGCGACTGACCTCGAGGAAGCGCGGGCGTACATCGACGGACAATTTGCGACGATTTACCTCGCGCCGTACAACTACCACCGCATTCACGCCCCGCTCGACGGCAAGCTGGTCGCCGCGCGCTACGTGCCGGGCGACCTGTTCAGCGTGAACGAGGCTACGGTGGCTCGTGTAAATGGCCTGTTCCGTCGCAACGAGCGACTGATCATGCATTTCGATACCCGGCGCGGGCCTGCTGTGCTCATTTTCGTGGGCGCACTCAATGTCGGCAGTATGTCGACCCCGTGGACCGGCGAGATCCGACCGCAGATGACCGGCGTGGTCGAAGACCTCGACCTGTCGTCGGCGCCGACCGACATCAACAAGGGTGACCTGCTTGGCTGGTTCAATATGGGCTCTACCGTCATCCTGTTGCTGCCGAACGGCGTCTGTGAATGGGACGAGGAAATGACGCCCGGCGAGACCTTGCAGATGGGTGAAGCGATCGGCCGGCTGTCGGATGCCTGACTGGCGCCCGTCGTCGGGACCCGCAGCAGCGCAACGACGAGCGGCGCTGCTGCGCACGATTCGCAACTACTTTGAAGCAACTGACGCGCTCGAAGTCGACACGCCTTCTCTGAGTCGCGCAGCGGTCAGCGACCCGCATATCGAAAGTCTTGAGGTTGCCAGCACCCTGAGCCGGGAGCCACTGTACCTGCATACCTCGCCGGAATTTGCGATGAAACGCCTGCTTGCCGCCGGCTACCCGGACATCTGGTCGATCGCACGTGTTTACCGGGACGGCGAAGCGGGCTCGCGTCACCAACCCGAGTTCACCATGCTCGAGTGGTACCGGCATAACTTCGACCTCAGTGAAATTATCGAAGACACAGCTGCCGTGATTCGAGCAGCGCTTGGTGAGCTGCCCGTCAGTCGCATTGATTTCAGGGAGGCCTTTATCGATGCCTGCAACGTCGATCCGTTCACAGCGACTGTGCCGGAACTTGCCGATGCCGCCGATGCCGACGAGGCCCTGCGAGCAACACTTGGCGACGCACGAAATGACTGGCTGGACCTGTTATTCGCGACTCGTGTCGCTGCGTCTTTCCCGCGTGACCGAATTTCCATCGTCGCGCATTTCCCGGCCGACCAGGCCGCACTGGCGCGTATCTGTCCCGACGATCCCGCGCTTGCCGACCGTTTCGAAGCATTTGTCGGCCGACATGAGCTCGCGAACGGCTACGTTGAACTTACAGATCCTTCGGAACAGGCCGCGCGATTCGATGGTGACCAGCAGGAACGCGAGCGGCGCGGCAAGGTCCAACGGCCACTGGATACACAGCTTGTCGACGCACTGCGCCAGGGCCTGCCGCCATGTGCAGGAGTGGCGCTCGGCATCGAACGCTTGCAAATGGTCCTCGATGGGACCGACGATATCCGCGACGTGATCACATTCGGCTTTGAAAATGACTGACTACGCTCTGCTAGACGCCCAGGCACGTGCCCTGCTTGACGACGAACCCGACGCACTCGCTGCCGCCAGCAACTTCGTTGCGCTGCTGTACAACGCTATTCCGGACATCAACTGGCTGGGCATTTACGTCCGGCGCGGCAATGAGCTGGTACTTGGCCCGTTTCAGGGCAAACCGGCGTGCGTCCACATCGATATGGGAGCCGGCGTCTGCGGCACTGCGGCGGAGTCCAGGGAAACTCAGCGCGTCGCCGACGTGCACGCGTTTGCAGGTCACATTGCTTGCGATCCCGATTCACGTTCCGAGATTGTCGTTCCGCTTATCGTCGACGACGACGTTGTTGGCGTTCTCGACATTGACAGCCCGAATACTGATCGCTTCGATGCAGCCGACCAGGAGGGTGTCGAAATGTTGTGTCGTACGTTTTGCGAACAACAGGCCCGCAGGGGCGCTTTTATTTGACGCGTGATACGTATTCGCGCGAGCGGGTGTCGACCTTGATCACCTCGTTCTGATCGACGAATAAGGGCACACGAACGACGGCACCCGTCGAGAGCGTTGCCGGCTTCACACCACCACTCGCCGTATCGCCTTTAACGCCCGGATCCGTCTCCACGATCTCAAGCTCAACGAAGTTCGGCGCGGTAACGATGATCGGCGCACCATTCCACAGCGTGATTCCGCACATGTCGCCATCGGTAATCCAGTCTTTCGCTTCACCAACTGCTGCCGTGTCGGCGCCAACCTGCTCGAAGGACTCGGGATCCATGAAGTGCCAGAACTCTCCGTCCGCATAGAGGAACTGCATTTCCGTATCGAGGACGTCAGCAGCTTCGACTGAATCGCCGGATTTGAAGGTCTTGTCGACTGTCTTGCCGGTTTTCAGGTTCTTGATGCGAACGCGGTTGAACGCCTGGCCCTTGCCTGGCTTGACGAACTCGTTCTCGACGATGATGCACGGATTGTCGTCAATAATGATGCGCAATCCCGAGCGGAATTCATTGGTGCTGTAACTGGCCATCGGATTTCCCTGCTTTAGCCGTGCTGAATGCGCGCGGGCGGCCCGCGGCGAGGCGCTATGATACGCGTTTTCCGGCGTGGTTCCAGCGCCATTTGTGGTCCTGATCGGCCGGGATCGGGGCCGAAATTTGATGCAGGTCACGGTTTTCAGTCCCGGTACGGGACAGCCCGCGGTGCACTGTCTAAACTGCACATCTGCTTAACAAAATATGGACATCGCAGGGACCTTCACGGTCTCCAGGGACGAGAATTTGAACGGGCGCAACTCCATTGGAATCGCCGTCCTGACTTCGGATCAGGACGACGTCGAGACTATCAACCGCACGCTACGTGATGCCGGCCATGCCGCGCATTGTCACTGGGCCCCGTCATCCAGCGAGCTCGCGGACCTGCTGTCTGACGAAATGATCGAACTGCTGATCCTGAACTGCGACAAATTCAAGGATTCGATTCGCGTCGTCATCAAGCAGAAAGACCGCTACATCCCGGAGGTCCCGGTCATTGCCATCCAGGAATCAGCCGACGAGGTTGCTATCCAGAAGGCGATGCAGGCCGGCGCCTGCGACCTGGTTTCCTCGTCTGCAAAGGAGCGCCTGCAGTCGGTGATCTCCCGCGAACTTCGCGCTGCCCGTGTCGAACGTGCATTGAACTCAACCATCCAGTCTGCGACTGAATGGAAACGACAACTCAAGCACCATATGGAGCAGTCCTCCAGCTCAATCGCTCTTGTACAGGAAGGCATCTTCACTGACGTCAACGACGCCTGGATGCAGACCTTTGGCATCAGGGAAAAAGACGAGGTCGTCGGATTGCCCCTCATGGATGTTGTCGATGAGGACAGCCGTGCCGCGCTGAAGGGTGCGCTCGTTGCGAGTGTCGCCGGCAAGTGGCAGGCGGGCGAGAAACTCATCGTCAAGGCGGACACTGTCGAAGCCGAGAATGAAGAACTGCACTTTGAGTTCAACAAGATCGTCCTCGACGACGGCCCCTGCGTGCAGATTAGAATCGCACCGCAACTCAAGGTTGCCGAAGAACCGACCAAGCTGGTGCACGACGCGCTGAAGCGCGACCCGACCATGCTGTTCTTCCACCGCGCCCAGTTCCTTGAACGGCTGCAGAAGCGGCTGCGCAAGAAGCCCGCGCAGGGCACGCACTGCCTCGTTTATATCAAGCCCGACAAGTTCGGCAAGGTGCGCGACAAGGTCGGCATCCTTAATTCCGAAGAAATTCTCGCGCAATTCGCCGAGGAAGTTCGCAAGCGCATGCATCCGCGTGATGTTGCAGGCCGCTTCGAAGGCACCTCGATCATGGTGCTGCTCGAACGCGGATCGGCTCGTGATGCCCAGGTCTGGGGCCAGCAGCTATGCAAGCACATCGAGAAGGTAACGTTCGAAGCCGGTGACGTGTCGACACACCTGACCTGCACAGTTGGTTCGTGCCCGGTCGGCGCACATTTCAAGAGCCTCGAAGAGTTCATTTCGGCAACCGTCGACGCACACCGTCTTGGTGTCGAAGCCGGCGGCAACACCTCATTCCTCGATGAAAGCAGCGACCAGGATTCGAAACGACAGGAATTCGACAAGATCTGGATCAAGCATCTGAAATCAGCGTTGATGGAAGACCGCTTCCGACTCGCGCAGCTGCCAATTGCCGGGCTACGCAGCGATTCGATCCGCATGTACGACCTGCTGGTGCGCATGATCGACGAGCAGGGCCAGTCCGTGCTGCCGTCCGAGTTCCTGCCCGCCGCCGAACGCAACAAGATGATGAAGAACATCGACCGCTGGATGCTGCAGGCAGCGGTTCGCTTCTGCGAAGAGCACGATGCCGATCGCGTGTTCGTGAGGCTGTCACGACAGTCTATAACCGACACAACGACTGCTGCGTGGATGCAGCAGAAGCTCGACGAGGAAGGCTTCGACTGCTCGCGCATCGTGGTGCAGATTCCTGAGCGCGACGCCGCCAAGCACATCAAGCAGACCCGCGACCTGATGAAGCACGCCCGCAAGCTTGGTATCGGCTTCGCGATTGAGCACTACGGCATCGACCAGGACCGCTTCCAGATCCTCGACATCCTGAAGCCCGACTACATCAAGATCGATGGCGAAATCATGCACTCGCTGATGACTGATGCGGACATGCAGAAATCCGTGACGAAGATCGTCAAGGCCGCGCAGGAGCGCCGGATCAAGACAATTGCCGAGCGCGTCGAGAACGCCAACGCCATGGCGGTACTGTTCCAGCTCGGACTCGACTTCATGCAGGGCCACTATGTTCACGAGCCCGAGGTGGTTCTCGAACAGCAGAACACAGCGGAGTCGAAGACGCTGGAAGAACTCGCCGCAGCTAACGGCAGTTAACAATAAGATCGCCTGGAAGCGAAGTGTGACGCTGATCACACTTCGATTGTGGACTCACCCGCTAACCGGCAGAGGCATGTAATTACTACACTGGCGGTGGCTGGAAAATACATTTGCGGGGTAGTTGTCAGTGACTTCAAAGAACCAGAACGCGGGACTTTCCCGACTGCCGGCACTGCTGGCTGTCAGTGGCAGTCTTGCTGCATTTCCGGCGAGCGCGCTCGAACTTGGCGAGATGAATGTCCAGTCAGGCCTTGGGCAGCCGCTGCGAGCGAGCATCGCATACGCGCTTTCCCCGAATGAATCCCTGAACTCCGGCTGCGTCTCGGTTACCGCCGGCACCGCGAGTGGCCTGCCCGGAATCGGCAAGGCAACGCTGAACGTCTCCAACGGAGTGATTTCGCTGATCGGCGAAAAACCACTGCGCGAGCCCATGGTTTCGGCGCGCGTAGCGATCAACTGCCCCTACACGGTCAGACTGGTTCGTGAATACACATTGTTTGTTAACCCGGTTGCCGAGGTCCCCGCTGCCGCAGCGAAGCCAGCGGCAGCGGCGCCCGTTGCAGCCGCTCCTGTTGCACAGGCGCCTCGTGCCACAGCAAAGCTAACGCCGGATATTACGATCGGCGCTCGTTACCAGGTGCAGCCCGGTGATTCAGCCTCGCGCATCGTGCAACGCATAGAAGACCGCAGCATGCGCTTGTGGCCCGCCGTATACGCACTTGTCGATGCCAATCCGGCTGCATTCGAAAATGGTGACCCGAATCAGCTCAAAGCGGGCACGTGGCTTGTTATTCCAACCGCAATCGGCAGCTCGATTACCGAAAGCGCCCCTCAACAGTTGGCATCGAAGCCAGTCGAGTCCGCGCCTGTGGAGGCAACGGTCATCGAAGAACCTCCGGTCGAATCGCCGTCAGAGCCGGCCGTGACAGAAATGCTCGGCGACACGACCGCCGATCTGAAGCCGGGCGACGTTGTTGTTGAAGACACCGCGACAGTGATCCCGGGCAGCGCGGCTGTCGAGCCGGAAACAGCGGCAGTCAGCAATGACATTGTGACAACGGAAGCAGCATCGACCGCAACCCCTGCCTGGTTCTGGTGGGTCGCTGGCGGTGCCATGGCACTGTTTGCCGGATTCTTCGCATTTGGCCGTCGCCGCAAAGTCGATGGTGCGCCCCTCGAACCGGTCGGCGAAATGGCTCGCCGTGACGATAGTTCACGCACGGTTGAGGTTCTCAGTGATTCCTACGAAGTCGACGAGGAATACGATCTCGACGATGATTCACCGACCGAGGAAAACCTCGTACTGGATGCCGACCTGATCACGGGCTCGGGCCTTGAGGGCGGCGAATCCAGCGCCGATGCCCAGGATTTCGGATTTGCCGAAACCACCAAGCTCGACGTTGAGCTGCCTTTCGAGCCCGAACCTGCAGTCACGCAGGAGACCGATATCCTGCCGCCGTTGCACAGCGACGACATCGAATCGATTCTCGAGAGTGAGGTACTGCCCGAGGAAGCGGATGACGAATACGACATGTCGGTCATCGTCGATGCCACAAAGATGCCGCAGCCGGAAGACGTAACCGAACGCGACCTCATGGCCGTCGAAGTCGATGACGAAACGATGGTTGCCGAGCAGTACACGATCAACAAGGAAGCCGACTACCAGATCCTCGAACAGGACTACCTGGACGAAATGACGGCAACGCAGCGTCTCAATGAGGAAATTGCGCGCGCTGCAACGGAGCTCGAAGAGGACCTGACCGAAACTGCCACGGACGATGACGATATCTCCGGCGAGACGGCCATCCTGCCGATGGCTTCAGTCACGGAGCTCGACGTCACAGCAGAGATGCCGGCCGCCAACAACGACGAAGTCGTTGAACTTGATGCAACGGCTGAGATCCCCGTCGACACGGACGAAAGCGACGACGACGAAACTGCTCAGATGCAGATTGAGTCCGGCAAGCGCGGATAATCCAGACGCAGAAAAGCCCATCCCGATAAAGAACGATTTGCGCCTGATGGGGAAGCAAATCGTTCTTTATCGGGATGGGCTTTTTTGTGCCCGCATTATTCGACGCCCGCTAAACGTTCTACCTTTCGCCAGCCTTTCGGCAGCATCGAGCCGCGCAACGCCCGGTCACCGTAATAGTCGTCCAGGTCGTTCCACTTCAGCGTCATCTTGCGCGTTGCGGTGAAGACCTCAAGGCTGCCCTCCTCTGGTACTACCGCGGCCGCCACCATCTTCTCGTCTCCCGACTTGTATTTCGGACCCGGAATATTGATCAGCTTGTTGCCCTTACCCTTCGCAAGCTCGGGCAGTTCATCCATCTCGAACAGCAGCAGGCGGCCAATCGAACTTACAGCCGCAATCAGGCATTCCTTCTCCGCGGGCACCGGCGCCGGAACCACGGCCTTGCCACCCGGCGGTACTCGCAGGATCGCCTTGCCGGCCTTGTTGCGCGATACTAGGTCGTCGAGCGTGGCAACGAAGCCGTAGCCGGCATCGCTCGCCAGCAGGTAGCGCTGCCCTTCCGGGCCGATCATCGCGCCGCAGAATGCCGCACCGTCAGGCGGCTTGAAACGACTCGACAGGGGTTCGCCCTGACCGCGCGCTGACGGCAGGGTGCCCGCCATGACGCTGTAAACCCGGCCGGTACTGTCGACGAACATCGCGAGCTGATTGCTGCGCCCCTGCGCCGACGCCAGGTAGGAATCACCCGAGCGGTAGTTCAGCGTGGTCGGATCAATCTCGTGGCCCTTGGCTGCACGCGCGTAGCCAGCCTGCGAAAGCACGACCGTTACGGGTTCGCTCGCTACCAGCTGCGTTTCGTCGAGAGCCTGCGCGGCTTCGCGCTCGACAATCTCGGTACGCCGTTCATCGCCGTAGGCTTCGGTGTCTTCGAGAATCTCTTTCTTGATCAGCGTCTTCAGGCGCGCTGCTGAATTCAATGTCTTTTCGAGCAGGTCGCGTTCGGCTTCGAGCTCTTCCTGTTCGCCCTTGATCTTGAACTCTTCGAGTTTGGCGAGATTGCGCAGGCGCAGGTTGAGGATCGCTTCAGCCTGAATGTCGCTGAGTTTGAAGCGTTTCATCAGGACGGGCTTCGGCTCGTCCTCTTCGCGAATGATCCGGATGACCTCGTCAATGTTCAGGTAGGCCACGAGCAGGCCATCGAGTATGTGCAGGCGATCCTTGACGATCTGCAGGCGATGGCCGAGACGATTCCTGACCGTCTCCTTCCTGAACTTGAGCCACTCCTTGAGCATCTCGACGAGGTCGAACATGCGCGGACGACCGTCGAGACCGATGATGTTCATGTTTACGCGCAGCGTGCGTTCGAGCGAAGTCGTCGAGAACAGGTGCGACATCAGCTGGTCAATATCGACACCGCGTTTCTTGCTGATGACGATGCGCGTTGGTTCTTCGTGATCCGACTCGTCACGCAGGTCGTCGACCTGCGGCAGCTTCTTCGCGCGCATCTGCGTCGCGATCTGCTCCTGCACTTTGGCACCGGAGATCTGGTACGGCAGCGACGTGATGATGATGTCGGAGCCTTCGACCTTGTAGGACGCACGCAGGCGCAGGGTACCGCTGCCCGTCGTGTAGATGTCCCTGATGTCCTCAGTCGGCGAAACCAGTTCACCGCCGGTCGGGAAATCCGGACCCTTTACGTGCTTCATAAGCTGCGCGACAGTGGCTTTCGGATTCTCGATCAGGTGCACGAGTGCGCTCGCGACCTCTTTGAGGTTGTGCGGCGGCACGTCGGTCGACATACCGACGGCGATACCGGTCGTACCGTTGAGCAACAGGTTTGGCAGGCGTGCCGGCAGTACGACCGGCTCCTTCATCGTGCCGTCGAAGTTGGGCACCCAGTCGACCGTGCCCTGCCCAAGCTCCTGCAGCAGCGATTTTGCGTAAGGCGCGAGACGCGATTCCGTGTAACGCATTGCGGCGAAGGACTTGGGATCGTCGGTCGAACCCCAATTGCCCTGCCCGATCACGATCGGGTAACGGTACGAGAAGTCCTGCGCCATGAGCACCATGGCTTCGTAACACGCGGAGTCGCCGTGCGGATGGAATTTACCGATGACGTCGCCGACGGTACGCGCCGATTTCTTCGGCTTCGACGTAGCCGAAAGTCCAAGCTCGCTCATCGCGTAGATGATGCGGCGCTGTACCGGTTTCAATCCGTCGCCGATCTGCGGTAACGCGCGATCGAGGATGACGTACATCGAGTAATCGAGGTAGGCCTGCTCAGTGTATTCCTTGAGCGGCTGTTGTTCGACGCCTTCGAGATTCAATGAATTCTGCATATCAGATTTCTGCCAGGTTGCCCTTGGTCTCCAGCCAGGTGCGCCGGTCCTTGGAACGTTTCTTCGCGAGCAGCATGTCCATGAGCTGGTCGGTCTTGTCGCGGCCGCTGATCGTCAGCTGTACGAGGCGGCGGGTGTCGCGGTTCATCGTGGTTTCGCGCAGCTGTTCGGGATCCATTTCGCCGAGGCCCTTGAAGCGCGTGACCGTGACCTTCGCTTTCTTCTTCTCGGCCTCGATGCGATCAAGAATGCCTTTGCGTTCACCTTCATCGAGCGCGTAGTAGACCTCTTTACCGCAATCGATGCGGTACAGAGGTGGCATCGCGACGTACACGTGGCCGGCAAGTATCAGTTCGCGGAAATGGCGCAGGAACAGCGCGCACAACAAGGTCGCGATATGCAGGCCATCAGAGTCAGCATCCGCGAGGATGCAGATCTTGTGGTAACGCAGGTTGCTGATGTCGTCACTTCCCGGGTCGACACCCAGAGCTACCGAGATGTCATGGACCTCTGCGGATGCGAGAATCTGCTCCGTCTCGACTTCCCAGGTGTTCAGGATCTTGCCCCTGAGCGGCATGATCGCCTGCGTGTTGCGATCCCGGGCCTGCTTGGCAGAACCGCCGGCAGAATCACCCTCAACGAGGAACAGTTCGCAAAGCTCCGGTTCCTGAGACGTGCAGTCTGCAAGCTTGCCCGGCAGTGCCGGACCTGAAACGACCTTCTTGCGAACAACCTTCTTCGCCGCCTTCAGGCGTTTCTGTGCTTTCGTGATCGCGAGCTGCGCGATCGCGTCACCCGTCTCCGGGTGCTGGTTCAGCCACAGCGAAAAGTTGTCCTTGATGACGCCTGCCACGAACGCCGCTGATTCGCGCGACGACAGCCGCTCTTTGGTCTGCCCGGAGAACTGCGGGTCCTCGAGCTTGGCGCTGAGCACAAAGCTGAGGCCGTCCCAGACATCTTCGGGCGAAATCGAGACACCGCGCGGCAGCAGATTGCGGAACTCGCAGAACTCGCGCAGCGAATTGGTGAGCCCGGTACGCAGTCCGTTAACGTGTGTGCCGCCCTGCGCGGTCGGAATCAGGTTGACGTAGCTCTCGGTGACGCTCTGGCCGCCGTCCGTTGTCCAGACCAGCGCCCACTCGACCGCTTCGTTATTGCCAGACACGTTGCCCGAAAACGGTTCGGTCGGCAGGGTTTCGGCACCGCCGAGCTCCTCAAGCAGGTACTCCTCAAGACCGCCCTGGTAGAGCCACTCGTGTTTTTCCTTGGGCTTTTCAACCTTGAGCCGGACGCGCACGCCAGGACAAAGCACAGCCTTGGCGCGTAACGCATGCTTGAGGCGCTTGACCGAGAACTTCTCGGAATCGAAGTACTGCGGATCAGGCCAGAAGCGAATCGTAGTACCCGTGTTCGCCTTGCCGACCGTTCCGACGACATCGAGCTTGCCGCGCTTCTTGCCGCCGGCAAAGCTCATGTTGTATTCCTTGCCGCCGCGACGAATCCAGACTTCGAGGTTCTTCGACAGCGCGTTCACAACAGAAACACCGACTCCGTGCAGGCCGCCCGAGTACTGGTAGTTCTTGTTCG
This sequence comes from Woeseiaceae bacterium, assembly GCA_965224725.1. Taxonomy (GTDB): domain Bacteria; phylum Pseudomonadota; class Gammaproteobacteria; order Steroidobacterales; family Woeseiaceae; genus UBA1847. The sequence goes on along the minus strand of CBDCZZ010000002.1, from coordinate 375,408 downwards.
AGAACTTGCCGCCCGCGTGCAGGCGCGTGAGGATCAGCTCAACGCCCGGAATCTTCTCTTTCGGGTGCTTGTCGACGGGCATGCCGCGACCGTCATCGGTGACCTCCAGCGAGCCGTCTTTATAAATCGTGACGTCGAGTTTCCTGCAGTGACCGGCGAGCGCCTCGTCAATGCTGTTATCGATGACTTCGTGCGCGAGGTGATTCGGTCGCGACGTGTCTGTGTACATGCCGGGCCGTCGTCGGACAGGCTCCAGCCCGCTCAGGACTTCGATGTCCGCAGCGTCGTATCGTTTACTCATTCAATCCTTAGCCAGAAATCCGGATTGTGAAAATTTGCCCGGCGGCATTCTAGCCCGATTTATCTATCCCGTATACTGCGACCACGTGAAATACCGATTCGACAAATTCGTACTGGATACTGGCGCGCGCGAGCTGTCATCTGGCGAGTCGATGATCCCGCTGGAACCCAGAACCTACGAGTTGCTCGTATACCTGCTCGAACACCGCAACGATGCGGTGAGCAAGGACGAACTGCAGGACGAGGTCTGGAAGACGATCGTTTCAGAAAGTGCCGTTACGCGCAGCATCATGAAACTGCGCAAGGCTCTCGGGGATTCCGACGAATCCATTATCAAGACCGTCCCGCGGTTCGGTTACAAGTTCCATGCGATCGTCATTCGTGAAGATCAGGACACGGCCGACGAGACCGTTATTGGCCCAGGCGGTGGCTTTTCCCGGGCGGCGGCGCTGGCGGCAGCAGCGATAGCTGTCGTTTCTGTCACAGCCTACCTGTTGCTGAACCGCGGGCCGGATACAACAGCGGTATCATCCGACCTCAAATCGGTCGCCGTACTCCCTTTCGACGACATGAGCGAAGCTCAGGACCAGGCCTGGTTTGCGAGCGGACTCGCCGAAGAGCTGTTGAATGCCCTCGCCCGTACCCCGGACCTGCTGGTGGCGTCTCGCACGTCGTCATTTGCGTACCGCGATTCAAACAGCGATATACGCGAGATCGCAGACAATCTCGGCGTTGCGCATATCGTCGAGGGCTCCGTGCGCCGAGATTCCCGGCGTATTCGGGTCACCGCTCAGTTGATCCGTGCGAAAGACGGATTTCACGTCTGGTCGGAAACTTACGATGAGGAACTGGACAACCTCATTGAAACCCAGGAGCGAATTGCGCTCGCAATAGCGAACGCACTCGAAACCACCATGGACCCCGAGGCACTGCAACGCATGCTGTCGTCAGGAACTCGGTCGGTTGAGGCATTTGAGGCCTACCTCGAGGGACTCGCCGGCTATGACGGGATGGTTCGATCAGGAAACGTGGACGAATACACGGAATCTATCGATTCCTATGTTCGTGCCGTGTCGATCGATCCGGAATTCGCATTGGCCTACTCCGAGATCGCCGACTACTGGTCTTCGCAACTCGCAATGGTCGGTATCGCAACGAGACAGGTAAGTCTCCCGAGAGACGAGATACGAAAACGCTACGACGAAGCCAAGCAACTGGCGATTCATCTATCGGAAGACCCGGCCCGCAAACTTTATCTTCAGGCCGACGATGCTTACTTCAACCTGGAGCTGCGTAGCGCACTGGACCTGACGCTCCGCTACCTTGAACTACGCCCGAACGACTGGCGCGCACAGGCCAGGCACCTGAACATTCTTAGCGCACTGAACCGATACGATGAACTGATTGTTGCCGCGACAAAGTACATGGCTTTGGACACCAACAACCCTGTCGTCAATTCGCGCGCGATGCACACTGTTCTGTACAGCATGGATGAACATGCTATCCGACAACTATTGTCCCGCTTTCAGTCCCGATCGAATGACAGCGTGGTCGCGAAATATCAGGAACATCGGGCACTGCTATGGCTGGGTGAACTCGATCAGGCACGGGAGACGCTACGGATTATCGAAGCCAGCGACATGCAGGGCCGGAACAAGTATCTCGCGCGACTTCGCCAGGCTTGCGCCGAAGGCAATGTCGGACGTGCGGCGCAACTGCGGGCCGATGGCGATGCTCGATACGCAGACGACGCGTCGATATCGTGGCTTGGGCATAAAATCATGGGTCACGATGAGCTCGCCATCGCCGCGCTGGCACCACTGGACGACATGGAAGTCGCAGCTTTCTCGGGATTCCTCGACTACGGGGCGTTTGATCCGAGCGCCCACCCGGCACTGATGGAGCACCTTCGCGTACATGGCGAAGAAGATGGGAGCGCGCCCATCCCTATTCCATATCGCTGCTCAGTCGAGGTCGTTGACGAGTGATCCGCGAATATTGCTGTCAACCGGGCAGACTTCTACCTGGTAGTTTTCGTGGTCAATGCCCGCGATGAGCGAATTACCGGACTTCAGAGCCGCAGCCATTTCCGCGGACAGCTCAAAACGCAGGAAGTGAACCGCTGACGTTTTTTCTTCGTCGGCCCGGTCGAGGTCTTCGTCCGCAATTGCGTAAACCCGATCAAAGTCCGCAACCTGGACGTAAACCCGGTCCTCGATACCGACCAGCTGCGTCAGCATCTGCTGGCGCACCTCGACTTCCGGGAATTCGATCATGAAGGTCGCCTTCCAGTTCGAGCCGTCGGGAATCAACGGGTTGTATGCCTCAAGCTCTTCGTTGATGCCGTCAGCTTCAAAGATGCGTTCTATGCGCAGCATTTCCTGCACCTGGTACTGCATGGTCAGACGATCCTCAAAGTACAGCGCCGCATTGGTGCCGAGATCGAGGCGGCGATGTTTCTTGTGCTCAAGCACACGCTCGCGAAACGCTGCGCGCTCCTCGGCGTATTGCTCGAGACTCATCAGGTCTTCACGCGAGAGTTTGTTCATATTCCGTATGCTTTCCGAAGCAGGCTCATCGGGTGATTCGCGTCATGGTCATCGAGATCCTGCGCAATCTGTTCTGCGGCCATCGGGCAGTCGCTGATGAAATGATCTGACTCCGAGCGTTTCACCTTGTTGACGACCGGCCGCGCGATCTTCTTCGAGATATCGTGCATTTCTTTCTTCACGGCGTAGGTGCCATCGTGGCCCGAGCAACGTTCGATTGCTTCAACCGAGGTATCGGGTACCAGCTGCAGCACGTCGCGCGTCTTCAGCCCGATATTCTGCACGCGTGTGTGGCACGGCACCTGGTAGGACACCTTGCCGAGCGGAACCTGGAAATCGGTCTTCAACACGCCGTCGCGATGCCGTTGCATCAGGTACTCAAACGGGTCGTACATGGCCGCCTGCACTTTCGCGACATCCGCATCGTCCGGGAACATCAGCGGCAGTTCCTGTTTGAACATCAGCGTGCACGACGGGATTGGCGTCACGATGTCCCAGCCGGCATCAACCATCGCCGCAAGTACCGGAATATTGATGTCCTTGGCCTTCGCGACGGCTTCGAGATCGCCGAGGTCGAGTTTGGGCATACCGCAGCACACTTCTTTCTCTGCCAGCGCCATCGGAATGTTGTTGTGCTCAAATACGGCGACCAGGTCTTCATCGATCGCCGGGTGGTTGTGATTGCCGTAGCATGTCGTGTACAGAACGACCTTGCCGCGGGTGTTCCCCGACGGATTCGCCTCAACATCAACTGCATCGGCCAGCCGCGCCAACCGCTTTCTCGCCGTCTTCGAGTGATACTCGGGAACCGGCGCGTGCCGGTGCACACCCAGTGTGCTCTCTAGGACCTTGCGGCCAGTGTCGCTGCGGTTTACCGCATTGACCACATCGACCACGACCGGAATGCCCGCCAGCTTGCCAACAGTATCGGTAGCCGTCAGTACCTTCTCGCGCATCGTCGCGCCCTGCTTTTTGAAACGCGCCGCCTTGGCGCGCAGCATCAGGTGCGGAAAATCAATGTTCCATTCGTGCGGCGGCACGTAAGGGCATTTCGACATGTAACACATGTCGCACAGGTAGCAGTGATCAACGACCTGCCAGTAGTCTTCCCTGGCAACACCGTCGACTTCCATCGTGTCCGACTCGTCGACGAGGTCGAATAAGGTTGGAAACGAATTACACAGGTTGAAGCAACGACGGCAACCGTGACAAATGTCGAAAACGCGCTCGAGTTCAGCCTCGAGCGCGCCTTCGTCATAGAACTCATCGGATTGCCAGTCAATCGGGTGCCGTGTCGGCGCCTCCAGACTGCCTTCGCGATTGCTCAACTCAGTCGTCGAGGTTGTCCAGGGCTTTCTGGAAACGGTTCGCGTGCGAACGCTCAGCTTTCGCCAGTGTCTCGAACCAGTCGGCAATCTCGTCGAAACCTTCATCGCGCGCCGTCTTGGCCATGCCCGGGTACATGTCGGTGTACTCGTGAGTCTCGCCGGCAATTGCGGCAGCCAGGTTGTCGGCCGTCGAACCGATCGGCAAGCCCGTCGCCGGGTCGCCGGTTTCCTCGAGGTATTCAAGGTGACCATGCGCGTGGCCGGTCTCGCCCTCAGCCGTCGAACGGAACACAGCGGCAACGTCGTTGTAGCCTTCCACGTCAGCCTTCGCTGCGAAGTAGAGGTAGCGGCGGTTAGCCTGTGATTCGCCGGCAAATGCGTCTTTCAGATTCTGTTCGGTTTTGCTGTCTTTCAATGACACGTCGGATTCCTCTCAAGTGAGAATAGATCTTATTAGAGCCGTTCTAATAGCCCGCCAACTCTAGAACGCACCCCGGTTTGCGTCAACCCGCTCACCATAGTGTGGGCGTTGACGAGCACCTGCGCCGCTAGTAGCGTAGCGACGCAGACTTTGACGGATTCAACACATGGCCGCAACGAAAAAAATCGATCTCGAAAAATCGCTCGTTAAGCTCGAGGAACTCGTCGAGGAACTGGAGTCCGGCGACCTGCCGCTTGAAAAAGCGATGAAGAAATTCGAGGACGGCATCAAGCTGACGCGCGATTGCCAGGCGGCACTCAAGGAAGCCGAACAGAAAGTCCAGATCCTGCTCGAGTCAGCCGGCGAAGACGCCCTCGAAGACTTCGAAGTCGAAGACGAATAACGCGCTAGCGGTCGCCCATCAGTTCGATCAGGGCAACAATTGTCGACTCTGTTCCTGCCGTCACTGACGACTCCGGTTCAATCTTGAACAGCGGTGAGTGATGACTCGGTACCGGTGGGCCTCCGGCTTCCGCCGCATCGAACGCTTCCTGCGGAGTGCCACCAATCGACCAGTAAACCGACATGATGTCCGGATCGACGGTGAAAAACGGGAAGTCCTCCGCGCCCATGCCTTTCGACTCTTCGTTTACGACGCGGTCTTCGCCAAGGTCTTCGATCCACGCAGCACGCAGACGTCGCGCGAGACCCGGGTTATTGATCGTCGGCGGTACGCTCTCGTTCGAAATGATGACCTCAGGCAGTTTGTCGTCGGGCAAACCCGCAACGCGTCCCATGTTCTCGGCGATACGAGTAATGCCTTCGAGCAGGATCTTGCGGGTCTCCTCGCTCGTGTTGCGCACCGTCAGCTGCAGGTGAGCGCGGTCGGAGATGATGTTGTGCTTCGTGCCCGAGTGGAATGAACCAACGGTTACGACGCCGGGGCTGCGCGGTGGCAGTTCGCGTGCGACCAGCGTCTGCAGTGCAACCACAATGTGACTGCCGATCACGATCGGGTCCTTGCCCGCGTGTGGATGCGCACCATGGGCACCGACACCGTGAATGATGATGTCGACAGTATCGGCTCCCGCATACGGGCTGCCGTCGGAGACATTCACCTGGCCAGCAACACCCTGGGCGCTGACGTGGAATGCCAGGGCGTAATCCGGACGGCCGAAGCGGCCCCAGATGTCGTCGTCACGCATGGCGCGGGCACCGAGCACGCGCTCCTCCGCCGGCTGCACAACCAGCATCAGCGTGCCGGCCCATTTATCCTTGTTGTTCGCCATGTAGCGAGCCGTGCCGACCAGGCTCGTGATGTGCACGTCGTGGCCGCAGGCATGCATCGTGTAAACCATGTTGCCAGTGATCGGGTCTTTCTGCTGCGCAACCGAGGCATTCTCAAGACCTGATTTCTCTTCGACCGGCAGGCCATCCATGTCTGCGCGCATCATGACGAGCGGACCGTCGCCATTCGACAGCATCGCGACGACGCCGGTGCCGCCAACGCCCTCAGTGACTTCAAAGCCGGCGAGGCTCAGTTCCAGCGCCATGCGGCGTGCGGTTTCATGCTCGACTGTCGACAGCTCCGGGTTGCGATGGAAGTAATCGAACAGGCCGGCGAGATGCTCGTCGTAGTCGGATTTGACGATGGCCGACAGATCCTGGGCAGAAACCGTACCCGTCAGCAGCACGGCGGCTGCCGCAATAATGCGCTTGTACATCGAATTCCCCTTCGAAATCAGTGCAGTAGTGTAGCGCATCCGGGATGTGACCTATACTGTCGCAGAATTGTGGGGTGCTTATGGACGAAAACTCTTTAATCGGACGTTTGCGGCAGCGACATGTCATCCGCTGGTCGCTCGCGTACATCGCCGGCGCCTGGGTGGCTCTGCAGGCTGCCGAGTTGCTGTCCGACATTTTCGGCTGGCCGAACAGCTGGTTGCAGATTCTTACGGTCCTCCTCGTATTCGGCTTTTTCATCGCCGTCACGCTTGCCTGGTTTCATGGCGAGAAAGGCCAGCAGCGCTTCAGTGTTCCCGAGCTTGTCATCATTCTTGCCGTTGTCGGTCTCGCCGTAGTCACTGTCGTGCGTTCAGACTTTGGTACCGGCGGCAGCAACGTGCCGGACAACTTGTTCGCCGGAAAGGCCAGCAAGCGCGCCACAGCCGATCCCGCGTACGAAGCCGGTCCCTCGTGGTCGCCGGATTCGCGCAACTTCGTGTTTGCATCACAGCGCTCCGGCAACAGCGATTTATGGATACAGCAACGTGACGGCGACACAACGCAACTTACTGATCACCCTGCGGAAGACGCGCAACCAGCCTGGTCACCTGATGGCAACACTATCCTGTTCGTATCATCGCGCAGTCATGGCGCCAAGCTGGACCGCAGCGTTTACTACGGCTACACCATTAATGGCGATATCTGGTCGGTCGCCGCATTCGGCGGCGAACCACAACTGCTGATCGAAGATGCGTATAACCCGGACTGGTCACCGGACGGCGAAACATTCGCGTACGATGGCCCGCGCGACGGCGCCCATCGTATCTGGATTGCATCCGTCGATGGCAGTGGTGAGCGGCAGGTTTCGATACAGGACTCCGAGCTCGCGGTGCACATTCGACCCGCCGTGTCTCCGGACGGCAACTGGGTTGCCTACGAACGCCAGGTCGGCAGCCAGGCGGGCACGAGTTCAATCCGGGTCGTGTCTCTCGACGGCGAGCATGCGTTCGACGTTACCGGCGACGATCAGCGCAACATGTCACCTGCGTGGGCCGGTCCATCCAGCCTCATTTTCTCTTCGGATCGAAACGGCGCGATGAACCTCTGGCAGGTCAATCTCGACTTCGACGACAAGCGCACCACGAACGAGCCGGTACAGATCACCCTCGGTGCGGGAGAAGATCACTACCCGGCGGTGGCGCCCGACGGCACGCTTGCCTGGGGATCAATGCGACGCCTGGAAAACCTCTGGACGATCGACGTTGACCCGGAGACTCACGAATTCGGCGCCGAGCCGGAACGCGTGCTTTCCGCATCTTGGAACGACATCGCGCCACGAATTTCTCCCGACGGTAGAACTCTCGCTTTCAGCTCGGATCGCGACGGCAAATATGACATCTGGTTGCTGGAGGATGGAGCGACGGAGCCGCGGCAACTAACGAGCTGGGACGGCACCGACCTGCAGGCATCGTGGTCACCCGACAGCTCGAAGGTAACGTTTTACTCCAATGAGCGAGGCAGGAACGATATCTGGGTCCAGAGTGTCGATGGTGGCCCGGCTGTCGTCATAACGCCTGAAGAATCGGACGATCAGAATTCCTACTGGTCCCCGGATGGTCGCCGAATTGTGTTCACCAGCGATCGCGGCGGCACCAGCGAGATCTGGATCATGGACGCTGGCGGCGGGGAGGCAAAACAGCTGACGGACATTGGTGTTCTGGGTCACACAGCGATTTTCTCGCCGGATGGAGAATGGCTGTTGTTCACGTCAACAAGCAGTGGCAACCGGGACATCTGGACGGTGCGGAGCGACGGCTCCGGTTTGCGACAGATTACGTTTTCGCCGACGCAGGACGCGCACCCCCTTTGGTCACATGACGGCAAGTTCGTTTATTACCTGTCGGATCACCGCACGGTGCATGTAACACCCTTCGAAGAAGACCAACACAAGCCGGTTTTCGACCTCGGCGAACACATCGATCACACGAACCTGTCGTCTGACGGAACGCGATTCTTCTTTACGCGGGAAAAGATCGAGAGTGATATCTGGCTGATCGAATGATCAGGTGTTCGCGCCGCCGTTGCCCTGCAGGCGCGTGATCAGCGAGCGCAGGAATACCTTGTTGAAGCGCAGCTGGCAAGCCGAAGAAACCTGCTCCATAAGCGTAGATGACACACGCAGAATCGTGACCTGGCCATCCGCCTTGATAGACGCCTGGCGGCGTGCGCCGCGTACGTAGCTGGTCTCGCCAAAGCAGTCGCCGTTCGAGAGCTTGCCGATCTCGGCCTCGTTGGCGAACACCGTCACCTTGCCGGCTACGATAATGTAGAAACGGTCGTCGACCTCGCCCTCGCGAACGATGTCCTCGCCGTCCTGGTATTCGTGCCAGTCAGAGGCGCGTAGTACTTCCCAGATCTCGGCATGCGAAAACTCGTGGAAGAAATGCAGCGTGCGCAGCAGGTCAAAGTGTTCCTGGTTGTCGAGCGAGTCGTACTTCTGACGCAGATCCTTGTAGACACGCGTCAGTTCGGCCGCCATCGCGTTGCCGGTATTCAGGCGCTTGTTGGGTTCCTTCTGCATCGTCGTCATAACGACGTGCTCAAGTTCTTCCGGCAGGTCATCGCGATAGGTGTGAATCGGTGGCGGAGTCGCGTAGACGATCTGGTGCAGCAGCTTCGACAGGTTGTCGGCACGGAACGGGCGGAAACCCGTCAGCAGTTCGTACATGACCGCGCCGAGAGAATACAGGTCCGAACGCGGCGTCAGTTCTTCAGACTGAACCTGTTCTGGTGACATGTAGCTCGGGCTGCCGGCGATGCCTTCGATACGAGAGACTTCCGAGTCGCTGACGATTGCGATACCAAAGTCGATGATGCGCACGTCGTTATCGATCGTGAGCATGACATTCGACGGCTTGATATCGCGGTGAATAACACCTCGGCCGTGAGCATAGTGCAGCGCTTTTGCGCACTTGTAGATGATCTCTACAACGTCATCGACACGCAGCAAGTTGTCCGGGCGACAGTATGCAGCCAGTGTGCGAGCACCCTGGATGTGTTCGGTAACAACGTAGTACGAGCCGTCTTCTTCGCCGGCGTCGTAAATCGGCATGATGTTCGGGTGCTGCAGCATCCCGACCATGTGCGCTTCGTTAAAGAACATCTTGCGCGAGACACGCGCGCGTTCGGCGTCGACGTCTTCCTCGAGGTTGTAAACCTTGATCGCAACGTCGCGACGATAATAGGGGTCGTGTGACAGGTAGACGGTGCCGGTGCTGCCCTTGCCGATCTTGTTGATAATGACGTACTTACCGATTTTCTCGGGTACGTCTGCCGGGCGCTTGATTTCAGAAACCTTGCTGGCCATTTCGTCTCATCTGTCTAAGTCATGAGCCACCCGTACAAACCCAGTAAAACTGCGGCGTACAGCGCGGCTACGAGGTCGTCCAGCATAATTCCCAGCCCCCCGTGGATTCTGTGATCCAGGTCCCGAATCGGCCACGGTTTAACAATATCCATAACCCGGAACAGCACGAATGCCGCGATGAATCCGTATATGGTCACGGGTGCTGCGAAAAGTGTGATGTACATCCCGGCGATCTCGTCCCAGACGATGCCGCCGTGGTCGTGTACACCTATGCGCCGCGCGCTCTCTCCGCAGATCCAGATACCGGCCAGGACCAGCGCCGCAGCCACCCCCAATTGAACATAAAGTCCGAAATCGAGGGTCAGCCAGAACAACAGGACACCCGGAATCGAGCCGAATGTTCCAGGTGCGAACGGCGCAAGCCCGGTACCGAAGCCGAAGGCCAGGAAGTTGACGGGATCGGTCAGGACCGCCCGTGGCAGATTCTCGGGTGCGTTACTCATCGAAATGACGGTAGCCGCTTTGATCCACTTCGACAACGTTGCCGTCGAGCAGGCAAACAAGTTCCCCCGAGTCGGTAACACGACCGATCTCGGTGATTCCGGGAAGATCAACGCCGGCCGGTGCCGTAAAACACAGCTCGTAGTCGTCGCCACCCAGCAGTGCGAAATATCGACACTCGTCATCCTCAAACCGCGCCCGAAGCTGCTCTGACATCGGCACTCGCTCGATGTAGAGCTCGGCACCGACCCCGCTCGCGTCCACCAGCTTGTCGAGATCGCCGACGAGTCCATCGGACACATCAATCGCTGCAGTCGCTATGCCCTGCAATGCCCTGCCCGTATCCAGCCTTGGTGTCGGCCGCGAGAACCGGCCCAACAGGTATTCGCAGGGCTCTCCGTCGTTGAACATCACGAGGCCGGCCGCCGCGTCGCCAAATGTCCCGGTCACGTAGATGGAGTCGCCGACCTGCGCACCCGAACGCACTATGGGCTGGTCGGTTTCGCCAATCATTGCGATCGTCGCAACCGTGACGGGGCCGCGCGTCGTGTCACCGCCAATCAGCTTTACCCCGTAGGTGTCTGCCGCTTCGAACAGGCCGTCGGCAAACTGCGTAAGCCATTGCGGGTCGGCCTTCGGCAGCGTCAGGCCGAGCGTCATCCAGCGCGGCGTCGCGCCCATCGCCGCGATATCGGAAAGATTGACGGCAACGGTTCGCCAGCCGACGTCGCTGGCGGGCATGTCATGCTGGAAATGCACACCTTCGACCAATGTGTCGATGACGTGAACCTGCTTGTGCGGCGAGGGTTCAGTAACGGCGCCGTCGTCGCCGATTCCGAGAGTCAGTCCGGTGCATTCCTGCTGCCGGTCGAAGAAGCGGCGAATAATGCGGAACTCGTCCATTAGCAGCCGATCAGGCTTTGGCCTTTACCTCGACCTCACGCAGGCTCTGTGCCGCCGCATCGAGGCAGGCATTGATGTATTTGTGACCGTCAACGGCGCCAAATCGCTTGGCGAGGTTCACGCTCTCGTTGATAACGACGCGGTACGGGATATCGATGCGCTGCTCGAGCTCATAGACACCGATCAGCAGGATCGACAGCTCGATCGGATCGAGTTGCTCGAGTGGCCTGTCGATAAGACCTCCGATCTTTGCTTCGAGTTCCGGCTGCCCATTGCTGATTGCCGGGAACGCCTCGTCGAAGAATTCCTGGTCGACGCGTGCATAGTTGCCGTCTTCGGCGTACTGCGAGACCAGTTCGGCCGTCGAATGGCCTGCGATCTGCTTCTGGTACAAGGCCTGCACCATGAGTTCGCGTGCGCGCGTACGGGCGCCCGCTGCTTTGGATTCTGCTTTGCTCATCAGTCGATTCGTCGCAGCAGATTGACCATTTCGATAACGGCCAGTGTCGCCTCTTCGCCCTTGTTGCCGGCCTTGGTGCCGGCACGCTCGATGGCCTGTTCAATCGTGTCGACGGTCAGGACACCGTTACCGATCGGAATGCCGTATTTCTGCGAGACAGCGGTAACACCTTTGACACACTCACCGGCAACGTAGTCGAAGTGCGGCGTACCGCCACGAATGACAGCGCCCAGTGCGATGATGCCTTCGAAGCGGCGCGTTGCCGCGACCTTCTCGACGGCCAGTGGCATTTCGAATGCACCCGGGCAGCGAACGATCTCGATATCTTTTTCGGACGCACCATGCTGCGTCAGGCAGTGCACCGCACCCTTGATGAGCGATTCGACAATGAACTCGTTGAAGCGTGACGCAACGATTGCGAAACGTCCGTCGCGAACGATGACATCGCCTTCCGTTGTCTTGATGTTGTCCATTATTTATCCGTCGCCGTCAGACGTATTCCGTAATCTCGAGATCGAATCCGGAGATCGCGTACATGTGTTTAGGCGCTGATAATACACGGATTTTGCTGAGACCGAGGTCGCGCAGAATCTGCGCGCCGACACCATAGGTGCGCAGCACTGAATCGCCGCTGCGTTGCTCTTCGAGCTCATCCCTTTCCTGGTGCAGCGACTCCACTGCATCCATGAAGGTGCGCGAATTTTCCTGGTCGCGCAGCAACACGATGACGCCCGTATCTTCTTTTGCAATACGCTCAATTGCGCTCGACAACGGCCAGCCCAGCGAACGGCTTTGTACGCCGATGACGTCGCCAAGCGTGTCCTGCAGATGCACGCGAACCAGCGGCGAATCGACACTGGTCGGATCGCCCTTCACGAGTGCAACGTGCACCGAGCGATTCACGTGATCGTCGTAGCAGAACATCGTGAATTCGCCATGCGGTGTTTCGACCACTTCCTCGGCAATACGCTCGACATTGCGCTCGGTTTCAAGACGGTAGCGAATCAGGTCGGCAATCGTGCCGATCTTGATGTCATGGGCTTGCGCGAACCGCTCGAGGTCCGGACGTCGCGCCATGCTGCCGTCTTCGTTCAGGATCTCGACGATCGCCGCAGCCGGCTCGAGACCCGCCAGGCGCGCAAGGTCACAGCCTGCCTCGGTATGTCCCGCACGGGACAATACACCGCCGGGCTGTGCCATGACCGGGAAGATGTGGCCGGGCTGGCTCAGGTGTTCCGGTTTCGCATTCGGCGCCACAGCAGCCTGGATTGTGCGGGCGCGATCGTGCGCCGAAATGCCGGTCGTAATGCCTTCGGCCGCTTCGATCGAGATCGTGAAGTTCGTCGCGTGATGCTGGTCGGTTTCGCTGACCATGAGCGGCAAACGCAGCTGCTTGCAGCGATCACGTGAGAGCGTAAGGCAAATCAGGCCACGACCATGAGTTGCCATGTAGTTGACGTCTTCCGGGCGTACCTTTTCGGCCGCCATGATCAGGTCGCCTTCGTTCTCGCGGTTCTCGTCATCGACCATGATGACCATCTTGCCCGCTTCGATATCGGCGATGATGTCGCGAATATCCGCGAACGGTGTGTCTACCGCAGTTGGGTGCGTGGTGGTGTTGTCAGGCATAGCCATGCGCCTTGAGAAAATCGAGCGAGATGCCGTCATCGTCGCTGCTGATCAGGCGCTCGAGATAGCGAGCCAGCAGATCCACTTCAATATTGACGACGGTGCCGACCGCGTAGCGGTCAATGATCGTTACTTCGGCCGTGTGAGGAATGATATTCAACTCGAACACATTGCCGGATACTTCGTTGATGGTAAGGCTCACGCCATCGACGCAAACCGAGCCTTTTTTTGCCACGTAGCGCGCGTATTCGTCTGGAATCTCGATAGAGATCCGGATGGAGCGCGCATCTGACGTACGCGAGGTCACGGTACCCACACAGTCAACATGGCCGCTGACAAGATGGCCACCAAGGCGCTCGCCCAGGCTGATTGCCGGTTCGAGGTTTACCTCCGAGCCCGTTGCCAGCGTCTTCAGTGCGGTTACATCGAGCGTCTCGGTGGATACGTCCGTATCGAATCCGTCGTCATGGTATGCAACTGCCGTCAGGCAGACTCCATTGACGGCAATACTCTCGCCCAGCTCGTAGTCTGCCCACGGCAGGCCGTCGGATCGCACGGTCAGGCGCACGTCGCCGCCGCGAGATTCCATCGCGCTTATCGAGCCCTTGGCTTTAATGATTCCGGTAAACATCAGTCATTGATTCGCGCCGTGATACGCAGGTCGGATCCGACATAGCGTTCGTCAACAATGTTGAGTTCCGCACGGTCGATCAGCCGGTTCCAGTTGGGCGTTTCCGCCAGCCCCAGCGTCTGGCTACCCATGATATGGGGCGCCCGGTAAATCACAAGCTCGTCCACGAGCTTTTTTTGCAGCAGGTAGCCGGCCAGTTGCGGCCCGGCCTCGACGAGAACTTCGTTAACCTGGCGACGTCCCAGCTCGGCGAGCACTTCCTCGACGTCAACGCGTCCGTCCGCATCGGAAAAGGCCTGCACCTCGGCACCGGCTTTCTGCAATGCCTCGGCGCTGTCACCTCGACAACAACAGACCAGGGTTTCGCCCGGGAGAGCCAGCATACCAGCGGCGAGTGGCATGCGCAGATCACTGTCGAGCACTACCCGTAACGGCTGCAGATTCCTGGTATTGATTTCGCAGGCGCGTACGTTCAGCGAGGGATCGTCGGCCAGGACAGTACCGATACCAGTCAGCACGGCGCCCGATCGCGCCCGTAGACGCTGCACATCGGCTCGAGCGGCAGCTCCGGTTATCCACTGGCTCTCCCCGCTCGACATCGCTATCGCACCATCGATGCTCGCGGCGAGTTTCAGCCGTACGAACGGCTGTCCGTCCGAAACCCTCTTGATAAAACCCGGATTGAGAGAACCGGCGACACTCGCCATCAGGCCGACGTCGACAGCAATGCCCGCCTCCCGCAGTCGTTCCAGTCCTTGCCCTGCGACCTGCGGATTCGGATCCTGCATTGCTGCCACGACTCGCGAGACGCCGGCTTTTATCAACGCGTCGGCACAAGGTGCCGTCCTGCCCTGGTGCGAGCAGGGTTCAAGCGTGACGTATGCCGTCGCCCCGTCTGACGCTTCGCCTGCCGCCTCCAGCGCGTTGACCTCGGCATGGCCCTCACCAGCCTTGACGTGCCAGCCTTCGCCAAGGACATCGTCGCCCTTTGCAATAACGCAGCCGACGACCGGGTTCGGATGCGCGCTGTAGCGGCCGCGCTCTGCAAGATGCAGCGCACGCGCCATGTGGGCGCAATCGGTAACGGTGAACTCGGTCATGGGCTACTTGTTTTTCTTGCCCAGCAACTCAGGAAGCAGCGACATCTGCTCGCGGCTGGCTGCGGTCTCGGAAATACGTTGCAGGCGTTTGATCTCGTCTTCGAATTCGGTGATGTCCTGGAACCGGCGATAAACCGACGCGAAGCGTACATAGGCCACTTCGTCGAGTTCATGCAGCTCTTCCATGACGAGCTCGCCAACCAGTCGCGACGGCACTTCGCGTTCGCCCATCGTGCGCAGCTTGTGGACGAGCCGGCCAATTGCCTGCTCGAGCGCATCACTGGGCACCGGGCGCTTCTCCAGCGCACGGATCATGCTGTTGCGGAGTTTTTGCTCGTCAAAAGGCTGGCGGCTGTTGTCGTTCTTGACCAGCCGCGGCATGACCAGCTCGGCCGATTCAAACGTCGTGAAGCGTTCGTTACAGGCGAGGCACTGCCGACGCCTGCGAATCTGGCGCCCTTCACCCGCGAGACGGGAGTCGATGACCTTGGTTTCGTCGTGACCGCAGAACGGACAGTGCATGAGTCCTTTCGATCAGCCGCCGTATACCGGGAACTTCGCACAAAGCTCGAGAACCTGGCCGCGGACGCGCTCGATCGTCTCCTCGTTTTCAAGGTCGTCCAGTATATCCGCAATCCAGCCCGTGAGTTCGTGGGTTTCAGCCTCTTTGAAGCCGCGCGTCGTGATTGCCGGAGTACCAAGTCGCAGACCGCTCGTGACAAATGGTGACTGTGGATCGTTCGGAACCGAGTTCTTGTTGACCGTTATGTAAGCTCGACCCAGCGCCGCATCGGCGTCCTTACCCGTGATGCCCTGCTCAATCAGGCTGACCAGCATCAGGTGATTCTCGGTACCACCCGAGATGATCGGATAGCCGCGCTCGGCGAGCACCTCGGCCATAACCTTGGCGTTGGCGCAAACCTGCGCCTGGTAGTCCTTGAAGGTCGGCTCCAGGGCTTCCTTGAACGCGACAGCCTTGGCAGCGATGACATGCATCAGCGGGCCACCCTGCGTACCCGGGAACACCAGCGAGTTGAAACGCTTTGTCAGGTCATCGTTCTTGCGCGCCACAATCAGGCCACCACGCGGACCGCGCAGCGTTTTGTGGGTCGTCGTCGTGCAGACATCGGCGTGCGGAATCGGGCTCGGGTAATGACCTGTTGCGACGAGACCGGCAACATGTGCCATATCAACGAACAGGTAGGCACCGACGCTGTCGGCAATCTTGCGGAAGCGTGCCCAGTCAACAACCTGCGAGTAGGCCGAGAATCCGGCGACGATCATCTTCGGCTTGTGCTCGGTCGCGAGGGCCTGCACTTCGTCGTAATTGATCAGGCCGGTGTCGGTGTCGAGGCCGTACGGGACAACGTTGAACAGCTTGCCCGAGAAGTTAACCGGTGAACCATGCGTCAGGTGACCGCCGGCGTTCAGGTTCATACCCATGATCGTGTCACCGGGCTCGACCAGCGCGTGGTAGACAGCGCCGTTGGCCTGCGAACCCGAGTGCGGCTGAACGTTGGCATAGTCAGCGCCGAACAGCTGCTTGGCGCGCTCGATCGCGAGCATCTCAGCATCGTCGACGAATTCGCAACCGCCGTAATAACGCCTGCCCGGATAGCCCTCGGCGTACTTGTTGGTCAGCTTCGAGCCCTGCGCAGCCATGACCTGCGGGCTCGTGTAGTTTTCCGAGGCGATCAGCTCGATATGGTCTTCCTGGCGCTGGCTCTCGGCGTCAATGGCCTTCGCGATTTCAGGATCGTGGTCGGCGAGCGGCTTGGTGACATCGAACATGGGATCTCCGGGGAGGGGCTGGGCGAAAGCGGCGATATTAGGTCTCTACGAAGGACTGCACAACCCGCGTCCACGCACGTGCCAGGTTCTGCCGGTTATATCCGCCACCACCGGTGCCGATGATGCGTCCCTCGCAGTGTTTGTCAGCCAGCCGGCACAAGGCTGCAGCCGCGTGCGCGTGTGGCTCCTCGGTCCAGCACATGTGGGTGATCGGATCACCCTCCAGTGAGTCCGCACCACACTGCATCAGGATGAACTCTGGCCTGGCTGCCTCGAGGTAGGCCTCGACGCGCTCCCAGGCCGGGTAGAACTCATTGTCTTCACAGCCCGGCGGCAACGGGATGTTCAACTTCGTACCACGCGCCCGGCCCGTGCCGGTCTCATGTGCGTGCCCGGTGCCCGGGTACAGGTAGCGTCCATCTTCATGCAGGTCGGCAAAGATCAGGTCGGGATCATCCTCGAATCCGTAGAACACGCCGTCGCCATGGTGAGCATCGATATCGATGTAGGCGATCCGCTTCAGCCCGAATTCCTTGCGCAGGTATTCGGCGGCAATGCCGCAGTCGTTGAAAACACAAAACCCGGCGGCCTTGTCGCGTGCCGCGTGATGCAGACCGGCGATAGGGATAAACGCGCGTTTGTAGTTGCCGTGCATGACTTCGTCGACGGCACAGAGCACGGCGCCGACAACAGCGGAGGCAGCATCGTAAATTCCGGGTACGGCCGGCGTATCACCCTCGTCCAGCCAGCCTTTTCCCTGCGCCGACATTCGGGAGACCTTGTCGATGTATTCGGCGGTGTGGAATAACGCCAGCTCATCGACGAGCGCAGGTCGCGGATGGCCATAGTCGATGTGCTCGGCAAGGCCGGCCCTTTCGAGCTCGGCATGGAAGACATCATGGCGGTCGATGCCGAACGGGTGTGGATCACCAAAGCCGTAGGCGGCGATCTCATCTCCCCGATAAACCAGAACGGTTTCGCTCATTAACGCGACACGTTGTTTTAATGTCGGGCAGCATACCGGATAATGCGCGCTTCTCAACCGACGGTACCCCCATGGCCCAGTACATCTACACCATGAACCGCGTCGCCAAGGTCGTGCCCCCGAAGCGCTACCTGATCCGCGACATTTCGCTTTCTTTCTTCCCGGGCGCCAAAATCGGTGTGCTCGGCCTGAACGGCTCGGGCAAATCGACCTTAATGCGCATCATGGCCGGCCTCGATACCGAGATCGACGGTGAAGCTCGTCCGCAGCCCGGCATCAAGATTGGCTACCTGCCCCAGGAACCGGAGCTGGATGAGAACAAGGACGTACGTGGCAATGTCGAGGAAGGTCTCGGCGAGACGATCGATCTCCTGAACCGCTTCAACGAGATCTCCGAGAAGTTCGCCGAGCCGATGGACGACGACGAGATGAATGCCCTGCTTGAGGAGCAAGGCAACCTGCAAAACGCGATCGACGCGGCAGGCGGTTGGGAAGTCGACCGCAAACTCGAAGTCGCGGCCGACGCACTGCGCCTGCCGCCGTGGGACGCCGACGTCACCAAACTCTCGGGTGGTGAACGCCGCCGCGTAGCGCTGTGCCGACTGCTGCTGTCACAACCCGACATGCTGCTGCTCGACGAACCGACCAACCACCTCGATGCCGAGTCCGTCGCGTGGCTCGAACGTTTCCTGGACGAGTACCCGAGCACCGTCATCGCGGTAACCCATGATCGTTATTTCCTCGACAATGTCGCCGGCTGGATTCTCGAACTCGACCGCGGCCACGGCATCCCGTGGGAAGGTAATTACTCATCGTGGCTCGAGCAGAAAGAAGCTCGCCTGAAGACCGAGGAAGCGACCGAGAAGGCTCGTCAGAAGGCAATGCAGCACGAACTCGAGTGGGTGCGCACCAATCCAAAGGGGCGCCAGGCGAAGTCGAAGGCACGACTCAAGCAGTTCGAAGAACTGTCATCGGCCGATTACCAGAAGCGCAACGAGACCAACGAGATTTACATCCCGCCCGGGCCTCGCCTCGGCGACGTCGTGATCGAAGTTGAGAACCTCAAGAAAGGCTTCGGCGACAAGCTGCTCATTGACGGCCTGAGCTTCCAGCTGCCGCCGGGCGGCATCGTCGGCGTCATCGGGCCGAACGGCGCGGGCAAAACAACCTTCTTCCGCATGATCACGGGCGAAGAACAGCCCGACGAAGGCACACTGCGTCTCGGCTCGACTGTGCAGGTTGCTGCCGTCGACCAGTCGCGCGACAGCCTCAACGACGACAAGACAGTCTGGGAAGAAATCTCCGACGGCCTCGACCTGATTACGGTCGGCAACTACGAGACATCTTCGCGCGCCTATGTCGGGCGCTTCAACTTCCGCGGCCAGGACCAGCAGAAGAAGATCGGGCTGCTTTCGGGCGGTGAACGCAATCGCGTGCATCTCGCGAAGACGCTCAAGTCCGGTGGCAACCTGTTGCTGCTTGACGAGCCAACCAACGACCTTGACGTCGAAACCCTGCGCGCACTCGAAGAAGCACTGCTCGAGTACCCGGGCTCGGCCGTTGTCATCTCGCATGATCGCTGGTTCCTCGACCGTATTGCGACCCACATTCTCGCGTTCGAAGGCAACTCCGAGGTTGTCTGGTTTGCCGGCAACTACGCCGACTACGAAGAAGATCGCAAGCGCCGACTCGGTTCGGATGCGGCAAACCCGCACCGAATCAAGTATAAAAAGCTGGAGGCTTAGCAAATAGGAAGTGCGACGATGACAATGTTGCTGACAGCATGCGCTGTTTTTGCATTACTGACGTTGTACTTCCTGTTCTCGATGGGACGCCACGCGCGCCGTGGTCGCCCGATTCGGGCTACCCGGTCGCTGGTCGGCGGCGCTGCCACCGGCGCCATGGGCGGCGCGTCGTTCATGGTCATATTCAGCTACTTCGGCTACGCGCAGCTTGTCGACGAGCAGGTAGTCGGGCGCATTCAGTTCGAGCGTTCATCGCTGACCGAGTACGAAGCCCGATTGATGCTCGATAACGGCGAACGCGACAAGATCATGACGCTCACGGGCGACGAGTGGCAGCTCGACGCCAGGGTCGTTACCTGGAAGCCACCCGCGACAATCCTCGGCCTCGATCCGATCTACCAGCTCGACCGGCTGTCAGGCCGTTATTCAGATGTGGATGACGAGATGGTCGGCGACCGAACCGTGCACTCTTTGTCAGAACCCGGCACGCTCGATCTCTGGCAGTTCGCACAGGATTACCCGTCGTTGCTGCCGGGCGTCGACGCACACTACGGCACGGCAACATTCCTGCCGATGGCACACGGCGCCCTTTACGAGGTCAGAATGACACGGACAGGCTTGATTGCCAGGCCGCTTAACGATGCGGCCGAGGCGGCAGTCGGCGAATGGTAGCGATTGGTTTTACTGGATTATGTCAAGCTTCGCTGGTATCGAAGCATTCTTGGTGCATACTGGAAGTCACTGAATAACCTAGAAAAAACTGTCGCCAAAGAGCGACAGGCACAGTGAGAGAATCAGGGCGAAATGTCTATTGTTTTAGACAAGGATCAGGGGATCGAAAACTCACTCGAGTTGCGCATAGACCTCGAGTGCCCTTACTGCGGCGTGCATGCGCACATGACGCCTCAGTCCGTTCCCGACCCCGCCGCGCTTATGCGCGACCGACCGAAGCATGTCGGCCTCGTATACCAGTGCGATGCCTGCCGTGCGCCCGTCTTCCTGCGCTTCCCGGTCCGCGAGTACAAGGACAATCGTGTCGAGCTGCTGCGCAACTACGTTGAGCTCGAACGACCCAAGGAGCGCTTCCCGTTCTCCTACCTGCCGAAACACACCGAGGTGCTGTTCCGCGAAGCACTGAGCTGCTACTCAAATAACAACTTCAACGCATTCGCGTCGATGTGCCGGCGCACCGGCATCAGTGCGTATAACGCGCTGGGCGAAGGCGGCAAACTTCGTGCCTTCGAGGAAGTACTCGCGGCACAGGACATTGCCGGAATCGACGATGACTCGTTCGCGCCGATCAAGACGGTTCTGTTCGGATCCGGCCAGCACGAAGACCTGCCACTCCTGAATCGCGCCCAGGCCGGCATCCTGCTCGAAATCATGAAGGACATGCTGTACCAGTGCTTCGTGCGCCACGGCAAACTGACGCGCGCGCTCAAGGTGCGGCAATTCTTTGTTGAGGAAGCGACCGGCGGCAGCCTTCAGTCCGCCTGAATCAGCGGCAGTACCCTATCAACCGATTGCGATGCGGGCGTTGCGGAACATCCGCATCCACGGGCCGTCGTCACCCCAGTCCTCGGGATGCCAGGAATTCTGGCGCGTCATCGCTACGCGTTCGGGATGCGGCATCATGATCGTTACACGGCCGTCATCATTCGACAGGCCGCAGATGCCGTCGGTCGATCCGTTCGGGTTCGCAGGGTACGTGTCTGCTACTTCGCCGTAGTTGTCGACGTAACGCATTGCAACTGTGTACGACGACGTGTACCGCGCCGTGTCATCTGCGAACACTGCCCTGCCCTCGCCATGCGAGGTCGCGATCGGCATACGCGAACCGGCCATGCCGTTAAGGAACAACGACGGGCTCTCGACCACCTCGACCAGGCTCAGGCGCGCTTCGAACTGCTCCGAACGATTGCGCAGGAAGCGCGGCCAGTTCTCGGCACCCGGAATAAGCTCCTTCAGGTGCGACAACATCTGGCAGCCATTACAGACGCCAAGCGCGAAAGTGTCGCTGCGCTCAAAGAACGCCGCGAACTGATCACGTGTACGCGAGTGATACAGAATTGACTTCGCCCAGCCGCCACCGGCGCCGAGCACGTCACCAAACGAGAAGCCACCGCAGGCAACAACGCCCTGGTATTTGTCGAGCGTATCCCGTCCGTCAAGCAGGTCGCTCATGTGCACATCAACAGCGTCAAATCCGGCGCGCATGAATGCTGCCGCCATTTCGTACTGACTGTTGACCCCCTGCTCACGCAGGATCGCCACGGTCGGCTTGTCTGTGCCGCGCAGACCACGAACGATGTCGTCTGACGGATCGAAACTCAGGCTGACGTTCAGCCCCGGGTCGTTGTCGTCGAGAATGCGATCATGCTCTTCCTTCGCCGTCGCCGGGTTGTCGCGCAATGCCTGGATACGGTAGCTGACTTTTGACCATGCGCGTTGCATGGTCGCGCGGTCGAGATCGAGGACTACATCTTCGTCGTTACGCACGACCAGCTTCGCCTCGTTATCAACGCGACCGATCGCATCGGCCTGGATCCCGTGCCGGTCGAGAATCATCTGCACCTGGGTCAGCTTGTTCTTCTCAACCTGTACGACGGCGCCAAGCTCTTCAGTGAACAGCTGGCGCAGAATATCGACGCGTGTGCCGCTCAATGTCAGCGTCACGCCGAGGCGACTCGCGAAAATCATCTCCGCGACCGTTGCGAGCAGACCGCCGTCACTGCGATCGTGATAGGCGAGCAGCATGCCACGCTCGTTCATTTCCTGGATCGCGGCGAACAGCCCGGTCAGGCGCATCGGATCGTCGAGATCCGGCGTACGTCCACCCGTTCGCCCGTAGGTCTGCATCAGGCAGGAGCCACCCATGCGATTGGCGCCGTTGCCAAGATCGAACGACAGCAGGTAACTCGTATCTTCGGTCTTCTGCAGCTGCGGCGTGACATGACGTGTGACGTCGGTGACCGGCGCGAATGCCGAAACGATCAGGGAAACAGGAGCAACAACCTGGTGCTCACCATCGCCATCATCCCAGCGCGTGCGCATCGACATGGAGTCCTTGCCGACCGGAATCGCAACGCCGATGTCACGGCACAGCTCGTCACCGACGGCCTTAACCGTATCGAACAGGTTGGCGTCTTCACCCGGGTGCCCGGCCGCCGCCATCCAGTTCGCTGACAGTCGGATCTTGCTGATGTTCTCGATCGGCGCAGCGGCGATATTCGTGATCGCCTCGGCAACAGCCATGCGACCGGATGCAGGCGCATTTGTCACGGCGAGCGGCGTGCGTTCGCCCATGGCCATCGCTTCGCCGGTCTTGCTGTCGAAACCGGAAGACGTGATCGCTACGTCGCTGACCGGCACCTGCCACGGTCCGATGAGCTGGTCGCGAGCCGACAGACCACCAACGGTGCGGTCGCCAATGTGAATCAGGAACGACTTGTCCGCGACGGCCGGGAAACGCAGCACACGCAGCGCCGCTTCCTCGAGTTCAATGCCATCGAGATCAAGTTCGCCACCATCGACCGGTGCACGCTTTACGTTGCGCTCCATCTTCGGCGGATTGCCGAGCAACATCTGCATCGGCATATCGACAACCTTGTTGTCGAAGTCGCGGTCGTTGACGACAAGATTGCCGTCGTCGGTCAGGGTGCCGATGACCGAAACCGGGCAGCGCTCGCGCTCGCATAATGCCCTGAATTCTTCGATACGGTCGTCGCCCACGATCAGGACGTAGCGCTCCTGCGCCTCGTTGCACCAGATTTCCATCGGCGACATGCCCGGTTCGGCGTTGTCGACTTCACGCAACTCGATATCGGCGCCATGACCGGAATGATCAACCGCTTCAGGTACGGCGTTGGAAAGTCCGCCGGCGCCTACGTCGTGGATCAGCAGGATCGGGTTGTCGTTGCCCATCGCCCAGCAGCGGTCAATGACCTCCTGCGCGCGACGTTCAATCTCCGGGTTGCCGCGCTGCACCGACGCAAAATCCAGCTCAGCACTCGATGTGCCGCTCGCCAGCGACGATGCAGCACCGCCGCCGAGGCCGATCAACATTGCCGGGCCACCGAGTACGACAACTTTCGCACCGACCGGTACGTCGATCTTGTTCGCGTGCTCCTCGCGGACGTTGCCGACGCCACCCGCGATCATGATCGGCTTGTGATAGCCGCGAATCTCGCTCTCGGGCAGGCCCGGGTACGCGGATTCAAATGTGCGGAAATAACCGGCGAGATTAGGTCGACCAAACTCGTTATTGAACGCAGCACCGCCAATTGGCCCTTCGATCATGATGTCGAGTGGTGTCGCGAGATGCTCGGGGTGCGGGAAATCCGTCTCCCAGGGCTCCGATAGCCCGGGAATGCGCAGGTGCGATACCGTGAATCCGGTCAGGCCGGCTTTTGGCTTGGCGCCCAGTCCGGTCGCACCTTCGTCACGGATCTCACCGCCCGAACCGGTTGCAGCACCGGGGAACGGCGAAATCGCGGTCGGGTGATTGTGCGTCTCAACCTTCATCAGGATGTGAATCGGCTCGTCGACGTAGGTGAACTGCCGGTCGTCGGACGACGGCATCAGCCTTGGGCCATTCCAGCCCTCGATGACTGCCGCGTTGTCGCTGTACGCCGAGATAACACCATCGGGCGTCTTCTCGGTTGTCGACTTGATCATGCCGAACAGACGCTTGTCCTGCGCCTCGCCATCGATCGTCCAGCTCGCGTTGAAGATCTTGTGCCGGCAATGCTCGGAGTTTGCCTGCGCGAACATCATGAGCTCGGCATCGGTCGGATCGCGGTTCAGATCCGCGTAACTGGCGACGAGGTAGTCGATCTCGTCGTCGGACAGCGCCAGGCCAAACTCGGTGTTGGCCGCCACCAGTGCGTCTTTGCCCTCGGCCGTCAACGGCACGGTCACGATCGGCGCCGGCTCGTGGTGCTCAAACAGGGCGGCAGCTTCATCACTGCTTGCGAACACCGCTTCGGTCATGCGATCGAACAATAGCGGTGCCAGCGCCATCGCCTCATCGTCGCTGACCTTTGCGTTGAAACTCAGGCCGTAACAGATACCGCGCTCGACTCGCTCGACATTCGCAACGTCGCAGGCAAGGACGATATCGGTAGCTTTCGATGACCAGGGAGAAATCGTGCCTGGCCGCGGCACGACAAACAGCGTTTTCGCGGCTTTCGGTAACTTCTCAACCGCCTCGTCTGACAGCAACAATGCGTCAAGCCGTGCCTGGTCTTCTTTCGAGAGGTCGCCGGTGGTTTCGACGAAGTAGGAAAAGCGCGCCTGCACCTTGTCGAGGCGCTCGTCGGCCCGTTTCAGGGCGCGCGTCAGCTTGGCAATTCGGAAATCGGAAAGCGCCGGTTGCCCGGGAAGTTCAAGCATGGACGGATGGGGTCAGGTTTGGAAAACGGGATGATACAGAAAGCGTGCGCGTCCTACCCGATTATTTGCTGTCCCCGGGGGTGTAGACCGGCATCGGGAACTGCGCGACATTGCCGCCCTCAAGCTTCGAAATCTTGCTCGTGCCCTGCTTGTCGACCTCGTCGATGCGAATGATCGAGTGCATCGGCAGGTAGGTCCGCTTGACGTTCTCGAATTCGGTCTTGATCTTCTCCTCGGACGGATCCACGACGAGCGTCGTTTTCGATCCGAACACGAGCTCCTCGACTTCGACAAAACCGAACATGTCTCCAAGACCAACGCTGCGGGCGTACACCTCGTACACCTGGCCCTGGTTCATGAAGACGACCTTGAACAAACTTTCCTGGCTCATAAATCCGACGAACAAAGCGGCCACCTGCCGCGGGGCGCGTAGTGTACCCAAAAGTGCGCGAATCGGCCGATTTTCGACAATCGAATCGAAAATACCCGTATTTGGTCGATTTTTCTCAATTATGGGCCTTGTGAATTCCTGATTATGTGAACTGCTTGGCAGCCTATCTCCTTGAATCCGCGCAAAATTTCCCGACAACCTCAAGCCGGATACACGCAATGCCCCTGGAACTGAAAATTGTCAGTGAACACGCAGACCTCGTTGGTGAGGATTTTGTGCGCGAATATCACGAGGAAGGCGGCACGATTGGTCGGTCGCTGCAAAACGACTGGATCCTTCCGGACCCGGATCGCTACATCTCGGGCCGGCACGCCACCATCGACTTCAAGGGCGGCATTTACTACCTCGCGGACACCAGCTCGAACGGCGTTTACGTCAACGAAGAGTACGAGCCGATCGGCAAGGGCAATCCGCGTCGGCTGTTCAACGGCGACCGCCTGCGCATGGGCGATTTCATCTTCGAGGTATCAATCGACCATGGTGAGAGCATTGCGATGCCGCTCGATCCCGACGACACCGGCAACGTCGTGTCCGAGGACATCGAGCAGATGGTCGAAGAGGACCCGATCAAGACCGGCATGAACCTGTTGGACGAGGACGAGATTACCGGCGATGACGAGTTCCAGAATGCGCTATTCGGTAGCGAGGAGCCGGCACCGGAGCCTGAGCCGGATATCGTCATCGAAGATGAATTTGATTTGCCGGCCAGGAAGTCGGGCAACGTCGAAGTAACCGCCGAGGACCTGTTCGACTCATTTCTCGATGGTCTCGAGATCAGCCGCGCCGAGCTGCACCCGAACACCGACCACGCCGAGATGATGCAGACGGCGGGTCAGGTACTACGCGAGATGATTGCCGGTTACATCGACCTGCTGGCAAGCCGTGCGAACCTGAAGAACGCGTTCCGACTCGATCAGACAACCTTGCTGCCGCGCCACAACAACCCGATGAAGTTCTCGGAAAACACGAACGACCTGCTGAAGCAGCTGCTGACCGGGTCCGAGGGTGACTACCTGGGCGCGCGTGACTCGGTACGTGAAGTTTCACGCGACCTGCTGCACCACCAGAATGCATTCCTCGACGCGATGAACAGTGCGTTCATAGACTTCGCCGATCGCTTCGAACCGACCGAACTCCAGGAAGGTTTCGACCGTACGCTTGGCAAAGGCCTGTTCAAGTTCATGAACCAGTCCAAGTACTGGGGCCTGTACTGCGATCTGTACCCGATCGTTACCGAAAAAGGTGGCGGCCGTTTCCCGCAGATGTTTGGCGAGGAGTTTGTCAATGCCTACGAACGCCAGGTGGCCGAGTACCGTCGCCATGACCGTGACGGAACCGTCCTGTCCGGCGGCGGCGCCGAACCTCGGGAAGATCCCGGCCTGATGGAAACACAGAAGCTGGATCTCGATACGACTCCGCCTGAGGACCAGTCAGCGGAAAGCGCATTCGAAGAAGATGACGCTGTCGCGGCGATGACCCAGAGTGGCGCACTCGAGATTGACCAGAGCTTTATCGACGAACTCGAAGACTCGATGGCGCAGGAAATCAAGCAGGACCAGCTGAAAGCCTAGCCCGAGTCCTTTGCGCAGACCCATAACGTAATCGCGACCTGTCGATCCTCGACCGGCACTCCGACCAGCGGCAGCCCGATAAAGCACGACCCGATTGTTACCCCGATTCCGCCGACGTGGATTTCAGGTTTGAAGCGGAATTCGTCAACGACCGGATCCTTTTCACTGACCGCCCAGGTTTCGGCCGGCTGGAACATCATCGAATAGTTCTGCCGGAACAGCTCGGCACGGGCATCCTGAGATTGCATTCTCTCGTTACTGACAGCCGCGGCGGCCTCGGTGATCGAGGCCTGCCAATCTATCGGGGACTCATTCTCCGTCGGCTTTTCCGGCGACTCCGGCGGGACCTCAACCTCTTGCACAACCGGAATCTCCTCAGGCTGTACTTCGGGCTCCTCGAGTTGTTCAACCGGCGGTGCGGCAGTCACGGGTTCCGGCTCGCTACGCTCCGGCGTTATGAAGACATCGATTTCCTGCTGGGAGATGCCCGGTCCTCGGGCATTGTTTATCAGGCTGAAGAATCGGCCGAGCGCTGCCAGCAGAAGAATGATCACGCACGATGAAATGGCCATCGCCATGTAGAGGCGACGGTGGTGCGGCTTCGACACAGAATCGAAAATCAGTGTTCCGCCATATCCCATCTCTCACCGTACCGGGAGAATTCCCGGCCCCGTTGATCATAGATGCGCCCGCCAGGTAAACGGTCGCTGTTCAACAAGTATAGGCGGCACGAACGCCGGTTGCGGAAACCGGCTGCCGACGGTCACTCTGACGTGTCGGGGAGAGCGATCGAGTTGATGGTCTTTATCCCTACAACCGTTTCTGCGCAAGGGTTTGCGTCGTCCTCGCGGCTGCAGTAACCGATGATCCAGACTGCTCCGTGGCGAAACGCCAATCCTTCCCAGTTAAGCATCATGTCCTCGAATTCCTGCTCGTGAATCACCGCGATAACGTCGGGAGTAACAATCTGGTCGAATTTCTCAACAAACTCTGTGCTGTCTTCGATCGTATCGACGACCTCAGACTGGCAGCACCCCTTCTGTCGCAGCACCGAAAACGGGTAATGGACCAGGGCTGCGAATCCTTCACGGTCAAGCGTTTCATAAGTGATCGGATTCGTTCAATTCCCTATTCGTCTGACTGGCGAAAATCCCAATCCATCTCCGCGGCAAGGTAGACGAACGCAGCGTAGGCGGCGACATTCTGATTCAGGTTGTCGCGGTCAATCTTGTCGAACGTATCGTCCGGAGTGTGGTGCAGGTCAAAATAGTCCCAACCGTTTTGTCTCGGCGAAACCACCGGCACGCCCAACGCGGGAAGCATGGAAATATCCGGCCCACCGCCGGCACGATTATGGCCGGGCGCAATACCGAGCGGTTCGAGTACCTGCTGTATGGCGCGAGCGTAAGGTAGAGCACCATCACCAAAGCCCGTGTCGAAGCGCCAGATCTTGTCGGCACCGAAATCGCTTTCGGACGCAAGGATATGCAGGTCCATTTCGTCCGCATGCCGAGCCGCGTAAGCTTTGCCGCCGTGCAGGCCGACTTCCTCGGCACCGAACAAGACGACTCGGATTGTGCGTCGTGGCGCTTTATCTAAAGACATAATGAGATGAGCAGCGCCAACCACGATGCCGCAACCCGCTCCGTCGTCCACGGCGCCGGTTCCAAGATCCCAGCTGTCGAGGTGGCAACCAATCAGCACGACCTCTTCCGGCCGCTCACGACCCACGACTTCTGCGATAACGTTCCCGGAAGGCGCCTCGGGCAGCGCCTCAACCTGGATATCCAGCCGCACCCGCACTGGGCCGTTCTCGAGCAACCGGGTCAGCTGCTCCGCATCGGGTGGCGATACTGCAGCGGCCGGTCCATCACCGACGGCCTCGCTGCGCGACATCATGCCTGTGTGGGCGAAACGCCGGTCCTGGGTGCCTACCGAACGAATCAGACAGGCAACTCCGTCCTTCTCGCTCGTTGTCTTTGCGCAGTTACGGCGCTTGCGTACGGCCATGCCGTAGCCTGTGCCGTCCTGCGTGCGCATCATCTTTTCATCGATGAAGACAATCTTACCGGCGACAATGTCAGTGCTCGCGGCTTGCAGTTCGGCCATGCTTTCGAAACGGATCACTTCAGCCTCGACACCACCCGGAGGTGTCGACGTCGAGCCGCCGAGGGCCGTGATCACCATATTCTGCGGTGCAGGCGTAACGATGCTGGCCCGGTCCACGTGTCGCGACCAGTACGGAATCATGAAAGGCTCGGTGCGAATGTTGGCGAAGCCGAGTTCAGCGAGTTCCTGCGCTGACCAGCTTCGTGCCCGCTCCTCCGCTTCCGAGCCGGCCAGCCGCGGGCCCACCTCGGTCGTGAGGTCGCGCACGAAGCCATAGCCAACGGTGTCGTCCAGACCGTATTGAATCAACAGCTCCACGTTTTCCCGTACGGTCTCGGGAATCTCGGCAACGTCCTGCGCGTGCGCATTCAAGGCCAACAAGTACAGGCTGGCGATCCATTTTCTTGTCATGGGTAATTTTCTACAGGCGATTGTGATTGCTTCGGTGTTCGACAAAGCGAGTCTAGCGATTTCGCCGGTTCTCGATAAGATCCTCGACAACCGACGGATCGGCGAGCGTTGACGTATCGCCGAGCTCGCCATAATCGTTCGCGGCAACCTTGCGCAGGATACGGCGCATGATCTTGCCCGAACGCGTCTTCGGCAATCCGGGCGCCCACTGGATCAGGTCTGGCTTGGCAATTGGTCCGATCTCCTTGCGAACCCACTGTTCCAGTTCACCAAGCAGTTCATCGGTTGACTCGACGCCTTCCATCAAGGTGACATACGCGTAGATGCCCTGCCCCTTGATGTCGTGTGGGTAGCCCACAACAGCCGCTTCGGCAACATCCTTGTGTGACACCAGTGCGCTCTCGACTTCGGCCGTGCCCATGCGATGTCCTGACACGTTCAGGACGTCATCTACGCGCCCGGTAATCCAGTAGTAACCATCGGCATCGCGATGAACGCCGTCACCTGTGAAGTAATTGCCTTCGTAGGTCGAGAAGTAGGTATCTACAAATCGTTGATGATCGCCATACACCGTGCGCATCTGCCCCGGCCAGCTGTCGGTGATGATCAGGTTGCCTTCGACCTCGCCCTCAAGCACGTTGCCGTCGGCATCGACCACGGCCGGCTGAATGCCGAACAACGGCTTCGTGGCCGAGCCCGGCTTCAGTGCCGTCGCACCCGGCAGCGGGCTGATCAGGACACCGCCGGTCTCGGTTTGCCACCACGTGTCGACGATCGGGCAACGGCTGTCACCGACGACCTGGTAGTACCACTCCCACGCTTCGGGGTTAATCGGTTCACCCACCGAACCCAGCAGGCGCAGACTTGCTCGCGAGGTGCTCTTTACCGGCCCGTCACCCTCTCGCATCAGTGCACGAATCGCTGTCGGCGCCGTGTAGCAGATATTCACGTCGTGCTTGTCGCAGACTTCCCAGAATCGCGACGAGGTCGGGTAGTTCGGCACACCTTCAAACATCAGCGTCACCGCACCGTTCGCGAGCGGTCCGTACACGATGTAGCTGTGCCCGGTTACCCAGCCAACGTCGGCCGTGCACCAGTAGATATCACCCGGGTGGTAGTCGAAAACAATCTCGTGGGTCAGTGACGCGTAGACGAGGTAGCCGCCCGTCGTATGGAGGACACCTTTCGGTTTCCCGGTCGAACCGGAGGTGTACAGGATGAACAACGGGTCCTCGGCGCCCATCTCTTCGCAGGGACATTCAGCGTCAACTTGCGTCTCGAGGTCGTGCAGCCAGGCGTCGCGACCATCCACCCACTTGATGTCGGTGCCCGTGTTGCGCACGACGAGCACCTTCTCGAGCGTCGTTACCTCATCACGCTCCGCGGCCGCGTCGACGTTTGCCTTGAGCGGCACACCCTTGCCGCCACGGACCCCCTCGTCGGCGGTGATAACGATATTCGACTCGCAATCGTGGATCCGGCCTGCAAGCGCATCAGGCGAGAAGCCGCCAAACACGACCGAATGCACCGCACCGATACGTGCGCACGCCAGCATCGAGATTGCGGCCTCCGGAATCATCGGCATGTAGATCGTAATCCGGTCGCCCTTCTTTGCCCCGAGCGCCTTTAGCGCGTTCGCAAACTTGCAGACGCGCTCGTGCAGTTCGCGGTAGGTAATCGTAAGGTCACGATCCGGTTCATCGCCTTCCCAGATGATCGCGACATCGTCACCCTTGGTCTCGAGGTGACGGTCGACACAGTTGTAACAGGCGTTGAGCGTGCCGTCCTCGTACCAGCGAATATGCAAGTCGTCTTTTGCGTAGCTGACATCCTTGATTTTCGTGAACGGCTTTATCCAATCGATTCGCTGTGCCTGCTCAGCCCAGAATCCTTCGTTGTCCTCGACAGAACGGCGGTACATCTCGTTGTAACGCGCTTCGTCTATCAGTGCACGCTCCTTCGCCGACTCCGGTACCGGGTAAGTCTGGATATCCATTGTGCTGTTCCTTGTTATTCGCTGTTTTCGTTTTCGAGCAGTCGTCGCGCCTGTACGAGATGTGGCCGGTCGATCATCTTGCCGTCGAGCCCAACCGTGCCTGCGGTCGGGTTGGCCTCGAACAGTTCGACGATGCGACGCGCGTGTTCAAGCTCGTCGGCGCTAGGCGTAAAGGCGTCATTAATAACGTCGACCTGCGCCGGATGAATTGCCAGCATGCCGCTGAACCCGTCTCGTCGCGCATTGCTCGCATAGTCTCGCAATCCATCCATGTTGCGAAAATCCGTGTAAACCGTATCGACAGCGGCAACCCCCGCGGCCGCAGCCGCAAGCAGGCAGTACGAGCGCGCCATCTCATAGAGCGGCAACCAGTTGCCGTCCTCGTCACGATTTGTTGATCCGCCGACCGCCGCGCTCAGGTCCTCGGCACCCCAGGACAAGCCGTACAGTCGGTCCGTCGCGCCGATCCACGAATTCAATGTGAACAATGCCTCCGGATGCTCGGTGCAGAGCGCGAGGATCTTCGTCGTCCCGGCGGCAATTCCGTGAGCCTGTTCGAGCCGGTCAAGTTCGTCTGCGAGCCAGACGCCTGAATCACCGCTGCGCGGCTTCGGCAGCACGATACCGGCCGGGGCACCCGCCATGATTCCCTCAAGGTCCGCGAGCGCATCGTCACTTTCCATCGGGTTGATTCGGACCCAGACGTCGTCCTTGCCATCCAGGAATTCGCGCGCCAGCTCGCGGGCAGCCGGCCGCGCCTCCGCCCTGACCGCATCCTCAAGGTCGAGTATCAGTGCATCTGCATTAACGTCTACCGATTTCGCCAGCTTGCGCTCGCTATCGGCCGGGACGAACAGGAAGCTCCTTGTCACTGTGGCTTTCTCAACATCAGCGCTGAACGTTTGCACTCACCGACGAGCTCACCATCCTGGTTGTAAGCGCGATGGGCAAAAACAACGATACCGTTATCGGGTCGCGACTTGCTGTCTCGCAACTCGAGTACCTCCGATTCTATTCGCAGGGTATCGCCGCAGAACACAGGCTTCGGAAACTTGACCTCATCCCAGCCAAGGTTTGCGACTGCGGTCATGTGCGTCGTGTCGTTGACCGATATTCCGACCATCATCGACAACGTAAGGCAGCTGTTAACCAGCGGCTTGCCATACTCTGTGTTCTTCATGTAATCGGCATCGAGGTGCAGCGCAGCCGGGTTGTGCGTCATTGTCGTGATCAGCACATTGTCAGCTTCGGTGATCGTGCGTCGAATCGGATGATCGAACGTCTGGCCGACCGAAAATTCCTCGAAATACAAACCCGGCATCGCAAATTCCCACGTCTGCGTAAGGCCAGTCATTGTGCCAGCGTCGTGGACTTCATGACAGTCACACGCAAAATCGATGCGTATAGGGTTTGGGGCTAGCTGCGCGCCTTGACGCGCTCGGCGCGTTCGATCGACTCAACGATCATCTTCTTCGCGTCTTCGGAACCGTACCAGTCGCCGATGCGTACCCACTTGCCCGGCTCGAGGTCCTTGTAGTGCTCGAAGAAGTGCTCGACCTGCTGCATTGTGATATCCGGCAGATCAGTGTGCTCGATTACATGATCGTAACGCTTTGTCAGGTCGTGTGACGGAACGGCAATCACCTTCTCATCCTGGCCGGCATTGTCTTCCATGATCAGGACGCCGACAGGGCGCACGTTGATGACACAACCCGGGACCAGTTCGCGCGTGTTCACAACCAGCACGTCGATCGGGTCGCCATCGTCAGACAGGGTGTGCGGCACGAAGCCGTAATTGCCCGGATACGACATCGGCGTATAGAGAAATCGATCAACGACGAGCGTGCCCGCGTCCTTGTCCATTTCGTACTTGATCGGCTGCCCGCCGAGCGGTACCTCAACAATGACGTTGATATCTTCGGGCGGGTTCTTGCCGATGGCGATCGCGTCTATGCGCATGGTTTGGGCCTGCGAAAAGAGCGAACTATACACTAACCGTTCGAGTCGCAATTGCCGACCTGACAACGTAGCCTTGCGAACATGGATTTCACGCTTTACTGGTTCATGTTCCCGGTATCGATCGGCGTTGCGACCTGCGCGATGCTAAGCGGCATTGGCGGCGCCGCCCTGTTTACGCCGATCTTCATCCTGATCTTCCCGCTGCTGGGGCCTGAGTACGTGCTGTCTTCCACGACAGCGGCTATCACCGCAGCGCTGATCACGCAGACCTTCGGCTTTCTCTCGGGATTCATTGGTTACTACCGGCGTGGCCTGATCGACTACGCGCTGGCACGGCGCTTGCTGCTGGTCGCGGTGCCCGTTGCTGTTGCCGGCGCACTGACCGCGGCACTGGTTCACGACAGCATCCTGCTGGCGGGATACGCAATTCTCGTCGCCGTACTCGCTTTCTTCATGTGGCAGACACACGCACCGCATTTCCAGGGACTCAGCGAAAGCGGCGACGCACATTCGATTACCGACTCGCGCGGCCACACCTACACCTATAAAGTGCCGCACTTCGGAGCTGGCAGCTATGTCCTGACCGGCCTCGGTGCATTTCTGACGGGCATGGTTTCGGTCGGTATCGGCGAAGTAACTATTTCAAAGCTGACTCGCAAGGGTCTGCCGATCGCCATCGCAGCAGCAACCTCGGTACTCGTGGTTATCGTCACGGTGGCATTTGCGTCGACGACGCTGGCGGTGCAACTGATCAGGGACGGCGGCTGGACGGCCGTACCCTGGGACCTGCTGGTCTATGACATTCCTGGTGTTTTGATCGGCGGCCAGATCGGGCCGCTGCTGCAGGGACGAGTCGCGCCGCATACCATGCGGCGCGCCATCGCTATCCTGTTTGTCGTCCTGGCGATCGCAATGATGAGCGTCGCCTGGAGGAAAGCCGGACTGGCTTAGTCTTCTTCGGCGATTACCTCGACCTTCTTAACGACCTTGACGCGGCGTTCCATGCTGCTGCTGTCGACAAAGCGCACTTCGTCTGCGTGACCTGCCGTCGCCAGTACAGAGCGAATCGTCTCCTGCGTTGACTCGTCGATCGCGCCTTTGGAGATGATCGTGATGCCGTCCGGTGCGTGAATGCGCGTCGCCATGGCGTGCGGCGCTCTCATGACCTTGATATCGACATTTTCGTGTTTGCCGTCCTTCATCATGAAGGCCATCGTTTCGCCGTCCGGTGCGTGCGGAATCGCGATGCTGTCACCGTCGACTTCAACGTCCAGACCGTCTTCCGTCCGGGTTACCGTGACGGTCGGTCCACCTTCGGTCTCGATGGTTTTGGTCTCGCCGACCTCGAGATCTTTGAAGTCCGCGCCGTCACCGACCCAGTGGACCGCGTGATCACCATCGCCGATTACCTCGACGTGAATTTTATGTTCCTTGTCTCCCGCTGAGGCGATACCGGATGCCATCAGCGTACCGAACAGAGCAATTGCCAGAAATCTCATTGGAGCGTCCCCTTGTTTGGCGTTAGTCATGCTTCTCAGGATGCGCCGGCCGCCGATACCGTCGCAGTTATTTGGCCGCCGGGACCGTTTTCAGGTAGGCCGCAATAGCCTTGCGGTCACCATCCGTCAGCCCGGCCATGTTTTCCTGTACCGCGACCATTGAGCCGCCGACCACGTCGAAGTCAGGTGTGAAGCCGGATTCGAGATAATACGCGATGTCGTTGGCGGACCAGTCGGCCGTGTTCTTGCCACCCGACGTGATACCCGGAATGCGCCCCTCACCGTCCAGATTCGGCGCCCCGGACAGCCAGGCGGCAGTATCAAGGCCACCAAACCGGTCGCGCGGCGTGTGGCACTCGCCGCAATGTCCTGCACCTTCGACGAGATAGCGGCCCCTTTCAATATCGGGGTCGCTGGCGGCACGCACGGGCTGATCCGACAGGTACAGGCGTTTCCAGGCGCCGAGCCCGCGCCTTACCGAGTACGGGAAGCCCAGTTCGTGACCAGCTACGACTCCTTCGGCTGGAGCCAACGTGTCGAGATAAGCCTTGAGGTCCATGACGTCTTCGGCGCGCATCTTCGCGTACGAGGTGTAAGGGAACGACGGGTAGTAATGGCGGCCATCAGGAGACACGCCGCTTTGCATCGCGTTGACGAACTCGAGCATCGACCAGTTGCCTATACCGTCGTCCGCGTGTGGCGAAATATTCGGTACGCGAAAAAGCCCGAACGGCGTGTGCAGTTCAAGGCCGCCACCCAGAACCAGCTTGGCCGCACCTTTCGCACGTCGGCCGTCCACCGGTGTCGCGTGGCAGGAGGCGCAGCCACCGGCGAGGAATACCTGCTCCCCGGCGCTTGCATCGGGCGTGTGGTCCGGCAGCGCCGAAATCGTTTGCGGCGCCGTGAACCAGATCGCTGCCAGTGGCAGTGCCACCAGCAGCGTCAGCAGGACGGGCTTAGTCTTTTTCAATCCGGTAGTTGTCGTGGCAATTCTTGCAGCCGTTGAACGCAGCGCCCAGGAGAGGCTTCGCGTCATCGAGTGTCGCCGGATTGGCCGCAATTGCTGCAGCCGT
The DNA here is from genome assembly GCA_965224725.1 of Woeseiaceae bacterium. Taxonomy (GTDB): domain Bacteria; phylum Pseudomonadota; class Gammaproteobacteria; order Steroidobacterales; family Woeseiaceae; genus UBA1847. Next base: position 339,510 of record CBDCZZ010000002.1, on the reverse strand, counting down.
CGCATCACGCCACTTCGCGAGTGCCGCATCGAATCCTTCACGGTCCGACCAGATCGCCGGGGCCGCCTCGCCACCTTCGCTGCCCTCAGGGAACAGGCCGCCGAACTTATCGCCGGCCGCCGCCCAGACTTCGAGCGACTTCATAACGTCTTCGTTGCTGAATTCCTTTTCGCCCTTCAGCATCGCGCCTAACGTCTTTGCCTCTTCGCGCACGCCCTTCATCGTCTCGCTGCGTTCTGCAGCCGGGTCGTCGGCAGCAAGCGCTACAGCGCCAAATGCCAGAATGGCGGTAACGGAAAAGAATTTACTTGCAATGCTGGCCATGGAATCCTCCGGATTGGCTGTTGATACATCGGGAAACAACTGCGCACAGTTCTGTCACCACCGACAGCCGCAATCCGCGTAGGTTCCACTTATGAAACTACGCAGCATACTGACCATTGCACTTGCGTCAATCGCCATGAGCCAGACCGCCTCAGCGCTGGAAGAACCGAACTACGAAGTCGTCCACACCACTGACGAGTACGAGGTGCGTCGTTATGAACCGTTCGTGGTCGCCGAGGTCGATGTCGAGGGCAGCCGCCGGAGCGCCGGAAACCAGGCGTTCCGTATCCTGGCCGGGTACATATTCGGCGACAACCGCAGCAACACCGAGATGGCGATGACCGCGCCTGTGCAATCACAGCCGGTGAAGTCAGAAAAGATGGCCATGACGGCTCCGGTGATTTCGTCAGGCGAGCAGCAGGCCTACACCTATGCGTTCGTGATGGAGCGCAAGTATTTGCTCGACACGCTGCCGGTGCCGAACGACGACAGGATTCGTATCGTCACCAGGCCTGAGCGCTACGTCGCCGTAAGGCGATTCTCAGGACGCTGGAGCGAGAAAAATTTCGAGCGCCACGAAGACACCCTGCTCGCCGCACTGGACGCTGACGGCGTGGCTACTCTCGGTGCGACCGAGCATGCCCGCTACAACAGTCCGTTCTCCCTGCCACTGATGCGGCGTAACGAAATTATGGTAGAGATTGAGATACCCTGACTAGCCGATTTCGCTTAGAATGCGCGCCTTCCCGAAGGAGGCTTTGCGATGTCGGAAGCGAACAAAAACCTGATTCTGGACGACTGGATCAACAGCGAACGGGCTGCAGAGGCGATGATCCCGATCATCGGCCAGCTTTACCGTGAGCGCTCGGTTGAAATTTCCGTTTTCGGTCAACTGCTTGTAAAGCGCACGGTCAATGACATCCTGAAGGCGCACGATGCGGTTCACCACATCGAGGACTACGACCTGACGCCAGTCGAGACCGGACGAATCGTGCAGCAGATCAGCGAAATGCCGGTCGAATTCGCGCATATCGATATTGGCAAGTTGTACGTCAAGTACCGCGGCGTCTCCGACGACAAAACTACTGAAGAATTCCTGAACGAAGAGCTGGCCTCGGCATTCCCGGGCGAGTCCGACGACCCTCAGCGGAAACCGCAGAAAGATGTCGTCCTGTACGGCTTCGGCCGTATCGGTCGCCTGCTGGCACGTATGCTGTGCCACCGACCGGACCGCGGCCGCGTCATGCGCCTCCGGGCAATCGTTGTACGCAAGGGCAAGGGCGATGACCTTTCGAAGCGGGCCAGCCTGCTGCGCATGGACTCGGTACACGGCCCGTTTGAGGGTATCGTTGCGACCGATCACGAGAACTCGACGCTGATCATCAACGGCCAGCGGGTTCGCGTCATTTACGCGAACGACCCGTCGGAGGTCGATTACACCAGGTACGGCATCGAGAATGCCGTCGTCGTAGACAACACGGGCGTGTGGCGCGACGAAGCCGGCCTGTCACAGCACACCAACGCCAACGGCGCTACGCACGCGCTGCTGACGGCGCCGGGCAAGGGCGACATCAAGAATGTCGTGCACGGCCTGAACCACGACATGATCACGGACGACGACACGATTCTGTCTGCGGCGTCATGTACGACGAACGCGATCGCGCCAGTCATCAAGGCGATCAATGACAAGTTCGGCGTTATCGACGGCCACATGGAAACCGTACACGCGTATACCAACGACCAGAACCTGATCGACAACTACCACAAGGGTGACCGTCGCGGACGCAGCGCCCCGCTGAACATGGTTCTGACCGAAACCGGCGCGGCAACGGCCGTCGCGAAAGCACTGCCGGAAATGGCGGGCAAGCTGACGGGCAGCTCCGTGCGTGTTCCGACGCCGAACGTTTCGATGGCGATCCTGAGTTTCAACCTGGAAACCGAGGCCACAACGGATGAGATCAACGATCACATGCGTTACATGGCGTTCCACTCGGACCTGCAAAAGCAGATTGGCTACAGCAACGCGCCGGATGCCGTGTCCACGGACTTCGTTGGTTCAAGGGCTGCGGGCGTGTTCGACGCGCTGGCGACGAAGACGGCTGGCAAGCGCTGCGTGCTCTACGTGTGGTACGACAACGAGTATGGCTACACCGCCCAGGTCGTGCGCATCCTGCGTCAGGTCACGAACTCGACGTTGCCTGCTTATCCGGTAGAAGCGTAAAGGCGGGATAGCCGCTTCGCGGCCTCAGCAGTCGCCCGCCAGCAGCCAGGTTCGCGCCTTTTCGTCCGGCACAAGCTCAGCAAGGCGGGTATTGAAAAGGTCGATCTCGGCTGGCGAAAGCTTACCTTCCCACTTACCAGAGCTGGCGGAGTCGAAAAACCCGGCGTCGGATTTCCAGTAGCCGGTACCGCCCACGGGAGCATAGTCGACCGCCCTCGCCTTCATAGCCCCGAAATCCGTGGCTGCCGCAACTTGATCAATCAGTTCTGCGCTGGCCTCGAGGCCAGCTGCCCTGGCCAGGTTCTGCACGGCGCGGCGACCGTCTCGCAACATGTCCGAGTAGTGAAGGACGTTAAGGCGCGGATAGCGTCCGGAAAGCACCGTTTCGGAATAGTGAAGGACCAAGGACGCCAATGTGTCTTTGTCAAAATTGTCCGGGTCGGCTGGTTCGTTGACAAATCGACGGACGGAATCCGGGACCGGCAAGCTCATCGGATGATCCGGATCGACTACTTTCTTGTTGGCCTCGTGCTTGCGCAGGGAAAAGAAGACGTCCAGTGGGTGTCGATAGACAGCAATGACCGTCACCCCGTCCCAAATCGGAAACCCATCTGCCGGTGTATGCGTCTTCACCACACGCCGCCCCTGTTGTGCCGCCAGTGCCGCCGCAACTGCATCGGCAGAAACACCAAGGTCCGCGTCAACCCAGGGAGACAGTACCGGTACCTTTTCCGGCAGATCCGAACCGCCATTGACAAGCATCGCAAGCATTGTCTGTGTCCAGGTCGTGCCACATTTGGGTGGCGTGCACACAAGGATGTCACCCTTTCTTGGGCTCCAGGTCGCCCAACGCAAAGGATCGGTGATCGACCCGCGATAGGACCGAATCGCGGGTGCAAGAACTGGAGCAGGGTCATTCAAGAGACGACGATTTCACAGCTTGGCATTCCAGGCAAGTCCAGCTGTTCCAGCTAACCCGGCGTGCTCATGCCGCTTTGCGGCCGCACTCGGCCCGAACAAAAAAAGAGGTCAGATCCAAAAAGGATCCGACCCCGTCTTTTTGGTTTTGGCGGTGGAGCGAGTCTTCGGCGGACGATGCTTTATTCACCAGGCGGCGATTCATCGCCAAGGGCTTCTCGCAGCATCCGCGTGAGCTCGGCTTCAGAGTACGAGTAGGCGTGATTTCCATTTAGTTCTGCCAGGCGATCAACAGCACTGCCCATAACCCACGCCATTTCGCCTTCGTTCGGTACGACCAGATATCGGCGTGCCGGTGCGCCAGTCGACAGGGCTTCAAGTACTGTGCCAGCTACGTCATCGGGTTCCTCGACCTCCATGTTGGCAACGATGTCGATCCAGTCTCGATAGTCCTTTGCGTAGGGTGAATCTGCACTCACGATCGCGGATACTTTCGCGTTCGCAATGTCGTTTGCCCAGATGTTGGAGGAATAGTCTCCCGGAGCAATAACGCTGACGCGCACACCGAATGGCGCCAGTTCCGCTGCCAGCGCGTCTGTGTAGGCTTCGATTGCGTGCTTACTCATGCTGTAGGGGCCGAGGAATTTGATGCCGATATTACCCGCGATCGAGCCAATGTTCAGGATCCGACCCCGGTTCTCGATGATGAGCGGTGTAAACGCCTGCGTGACCCGATACACCCCGAACACGTTGACATCGAATAGCCACTGCACCCGCTCAACGCTAATTTCCGCTGACGGGCCGGTAATCAGCACACCTGCATTGTTGACGAGAGCATAGAGGCCACGCCCTTCCGCCCGGATCTCCTGGACGGCTCTGTCAATTTCTTTCTGCACCGTGACATCCAGTCGGACGGACTGAATGTTGTCGATGGCGTCGAGCGCGTCGAGATCCTGCTGCTTTCTGGCGCCGGCATAAACGAAATAACAGTTGTCGGCCAGTGTCTCGGCTATCTTGCGGCCGATACCACTGCTTGCCCCTGTAATGAGGACCGCCTTCTGATCACCGACACACTCCGCCCGGACGCCAGGCACAAGTAGTGTCGAAAAAACTAGTAGAACGCCCAAGCGAGGCGAAATGTCCATACGGTTTCCTGAGTGAGGGTTACTGCTGCAGGCAATACGGACAAATATAGTCGATTCGCTGCCCATACGCCGCCTGAAAGAAATGACAGTCACCCAAACTCTACAAGCTAGGGTCACTGTCCGTTCTTTGGTCTGGCGGTGGAGGGTGGGATAGCCGCTTCGCGGCCTCACTGGGCGCTTCGCTCCTGCGTGAGTCGAACAGGGTTCTCATCCTCAACCTCACTCGGCCCGAACAAAAAAAGGGGTCAGATCCATGAAGGATCCGACCCCGTCTTTCTTGTTCTGGCGGAGAGGGTGTCCGCCTAGTTAGTCTCTGAGAAGTTCTGAGGGGTTATGAAAACCTCTTTTTACTTCAATTAGTTATACAATTTTGTCTCTGTACAGCCATGACTCGCTATGAGAAAATCTGGCTGAAAAGTATGACGACAGTATGACCTGATTCGGAGACCGATTCATGACGAACTGGACAGAGAGCAAGATCAAAGCCATCGACGACACCAAGCTCCATCGTGTCGATAAGTGCCTCTACATTCAAGCAAACAAGTCCGGCAGACGACGCTGGGTATACCGCTATCGGAGCCGGGTCGATGGCAAGCTCAAGCAGTTCGACCTGGGCGAGTTCGGCAAGGCGCGTGACGGCAAGCTGTCGATTGCCGAAGCACGGAAGCAGGCCCGCACGTATCGCCTGGTCGCCGACCCCAAGCACGAGTTCGAGGTGGCGCTGGAGGCGCTGCGGGAACAGCAGTCCGGTACGAAGGCTGTGCCTACGTTCGCCGAGTGCCGCAAGCAGTACATCGACATCCGCCAGGCGGACTGGAAAAACGCGAAGCACCAGGCGCAGTGGACCTCGACGTTGAGGACATACGTCGAGCCGGTGTTCGGCGATGTCGCCGTAAACGAAGTGACGGCTGAGCACGTTCTGGCTGCATTGCAACCGCACTGGCACGAGAAGACCGAGACCATGACCCGCGTACGCTGCCGGATCGGAAAGATTCTGGACTGGGCCGCGTCGCCGACCCGCAGGTATCGGTCGGGTCCAAACCCCGCCGCGTGGGAAGGTAACTTGGAACACGAGCTGGCGAGTCCAACGAAGCTCAAGCGGAAGCGGTTCCGGCATCACCCCGCGTTGCCGTACTCGCAAATGCACGAGTTCATGACGGAGCTGCGGACGGTCGATTCCACGTCGGCAAGGGCACTGGAGTTCCTGGTACTGACCGCCGCTCGGACAAACGAAGTACGAATGATGGAATGGTCCGAGGTCGATCTTGATCGCCAGTTGTGGGTCGTGCCATCGCATCGCATGAAAACGGAACGCCCACACCGGGTTCCGCTCAGTGATGCGGCGATAGCCGTACTCGAAGGCCAGCTAGGACAGCACGACAAGCTCGTATTTCCCGGAGCACGGCATAACCGGCCCCTGAGCAACATGGCAATGTTGGAACAGCTGCGCGGCATGAGGGAGGCGGTGACGGTTCACGGGTTCCGCGCCAGCTTCAAGACCTGGACCGCCGAAAAGACGCCGTTCCCGCGACTCGTCGTCGAGGCCGCGCTCAGCCATACGATACGCAACGAAGTCGAGGCGGCGTACATGGCGGGTGGCGATCACGATGGCGAGACCGACTTCCTGGAGCGGCGCGTCGAGGTCATGGACCGCTGGGCGCAGTTCATCGACACGCCGCCAGCTGCTGAGAACGTCACGGAGTTGAAGGCAACCGCATGAGGTACTACTCGTTATACGACGGCCTCGGTCTCGCCAGAGTCCACGGCGGAAGTTACGAATACCTCGATAAGGTCGGCGGTTGCTGGGTCCGGCACGCCAGGCTGTTCAATACGGTCGAGTTCGAGGCCAGCACCGAGGAAATCTCTGCTGATGACGCCAGGCGCTGGATTACGGCGAACACCAGATTCGCGGGCTATCCCTTGACTAGTGCCTCCTCATAGCCTAATTTGCCCCGCACACGGAGGGTGACTCGGAAACGGGTCGCCCTTTTTTTATCCACGTCACGGAGGGTTAACCATGAGCAAGCGAAATGAAAGACAGACGAACTCTCCGCATCAGGCAGGTAAGCGAAGTCACGGGCGTCCCGGCTAGTACGATCTACGAATGGCTCAGGGAAGACCGCCACGCCGACATCAATTTCCCCCGCCCGGTGCGGCTCGCGGCCCGAACGGTCGCCTGGTACAGCGACGAGATTCAGGACTGGATCAATTCAAGGCCGCGAGTATGAACCCGGTCGGCCTTACTCTCTCTACGCCGCGTCTTCAGTGACGCCAGCGGATATGTACGGGCCGCAACTGCCGGTTGCGGACCAAGTAGTACTTGCCCTCGCGCAGGATCAGTTCGTCCTGGTCGCGCAGTTGGCAGTATTCCCGGAACGACACGAACGCCGGAACATCCGAGCAGCGCAGGTTGTCATCGGTCGCATTCATCTCCCCAGCATACAACCTGCAATCACGGTCAAAATTAATTTCGATAAGGGGGTTTACAGATCGAATTGGAGGTTGTGTACTGGTTGTACATGGAGGAGACCACGGCGAGAGCCGGGTCTCTTTTTTCGTAATGGGAGTAGGCAATTGATCAAGATCGAGCGCAGAAATCCGCCGAGGATCGGCTCAGCGAAGGCAGCTGAATACCTCGGCGTGACGAACGCCTGCCTGTGCATCTGGCGCAAGCAGGGCATCGGTCCGGCGTACTTCCGTTTCGGCTCGCGGTACTACTACGCCGTGAAAGACCTCGACGAGTGGATCGAGGCCTGCGCCGTGACTCCGCCAGGAGCCGCGCAACAATGAATTGAAAAACCCGCCGAGGGTTGCAGCCCATATCGGCGGGTTTAGTAAGGAACGGTCACATCGTAGCACAAGCCGTGCTGGTCCCCGTTCCCGACAACTAGGTTTCGTGTGGGTGCATCTGCCTCGGCAGATTCGGCGAGCACGTAATAAGTCGCCGACCGTAGATACCTCAAATCACGGGTGATTCGGAACTGGGGAGCCGTGCCCCCCGACCGCTGGAAAGACGCGGGACGCGGACTAGGTTGCTGCCGCCGGGCCAGTGCAGACCGTCTCGTAAGGGAGGGGTTCGGGTACCCGCATTTCCTAAATCACCGGGGATCGGGGCCCCCGGTGTGGCTAAGGAGCTGTATGTGGAGAGACACAAAGTAGATACCAGACTGATGAAACGGACAGGACAGTATCGTCTGCGATTCAGGTTGTCGGACGATGCGTATGGTGTCGTCTCGGATGCCCTGTCCCTGACCGGGTACTCCGATACGGGTGCGGCCCTCGATGCAGTGGCGATGAACAGCCTCGCCGGAGCCCCTGCCGTCGCACACGACGGCATCCCCGCCGCTGGCAGCAACCGATGGCTGGTCAAGTTGTTCCCGGATCAGTACGAGTGCGTCAGGGATGCACTGGACATTGTCGGGGAGTTTCCCAGCGACGCCGATGCGCTGGTGTACATCTGCCGCCAGCTCATCTACTTCCACGTTGCAAGCAATTTCAACGTTTAAATCGTTAAAAACATTCGTCGTGAAATCTGCATCTGGTTCGATTGGAGGTTGTAACTTGGGTCGAGGTGATAACGATTCGGAAGACGTGATGACGAACACGAACTTGACGCCCGAGCTGCTGACGCCGAAGGAAAAGGCGGCAGAACTGAAGGTGAGCGAGTCCACGCTGGCGCGATGGCGCTGCCAGCAGACTGGTCCGCGATTCGTGCGGCTGGGCCAGTCGAAGGCCTGCCCTGTGCGTTACTTCAGGGGGCTGTCGTGACGCTGTATGACGATCAGATGATTGTCTCGGAGCTGCCGAGCGGCAACGCGCCGGAAGCTGGGAACCTTCGGGTTGCCGAGTACGCGTATCGCTACAAGTCACCGTGCGAGAAGTACGCCTGCCCGAACCGCCGACGGTGCAAAGAGCAGGCACTGGCTTGCACATCATTCCGGGCGTTCATCTCCTTCAAGCACCAGTCGAAGGTACGGAGGCCGACGGAGCCGAGCCGGGAAATCTTCGACGCGATTTACGACGAAAAGGACGATGACGAATGAGGAATGTGGCCAACATCGCGAAACACGACAGCAAGCAGCAGCTCGTCTTGTGCGAGGTGTTCGTGCCAGATGTTGTTGACGCTCAGGGCGAGTTCGCATCGCCCGACACACTCGAAAAGGCGGCGCACAAGTTCGCTGCCGGGGGCAATCACAACAACGTGAGCATCATGCACGACGGCAAGCGCATTGATGCCTCGGTCGTCGAGACCTACATCGCCAAGCCGAAGGACCCACTGTTCAAATCGGGAACGTGGGTCGCCGTCCTCAAGGTCAGAGACCCAGACGTGTGGCAGGCCATCGAAGACGGTGCGCTCAAGGGCGTGAGCTTCGAGGGTCGAGGCAATCGTCGTACAGCGGACCTCAACGGCAAGAAAGCTACGGAGATGATCGACCTCGACATTCACACGATCAGCATTGTTGATCGACCAGCCAACCGGAGACCATTTGTAATGACAAAGAGCGATAACAGCCTCGCGGCGATCACGGAGCAATTCGAGTCGCTGACGACCAAGATTGGGAAACTTGCAGAAGGCCTGGAAACGCGCCTGGCCGACAACCAGGCGAAGATCGACCAACTGTCGGCTCGTGTTCATGGCCGGGTCCGCAAGTCAGTCACCCCGCACCAAGACCCAGACGTGTCCCGGTTGCTCCGTAAACGGCAGCGATTGCAGGATCGCTTCGAGTCGATTGTGGAACGTCCGGATATGTTCGACGATGATGCGGAGCGCGAAATCTGCAAGGCGCTACAGCGTGTCGAGGACGACCTCTACGCATACGGTCACGAGGATCGCCGAGCCGGACTGGACTCGAACTCGGCCTTCTACCAGCGTGGCGGCACGTCCAATTTCCTCGTGGCGTCGGTCTCGTCACTCGACTCCGTCCTCGGCGTCCAGAATCGTGTATCCAAGAGCGAGGAAGACGCGGTCGAAGTCGAGAACTGCCTGGTGCTGTGATGGCTGACAAACCCGACCTCAGCACCATCCCGGAGTCCGCGTATCTCGTGCAGGAGATGGAGTCGAAGCGCATCGAGCGCGAGCAGCTGGCGAACTCGGCCTATCGCGCTCCGCTGTACGGTGAACAGATGATGCCGGGCGTCGAGGACGAAGGCTCCTGGTTGCAACGCAAGGCTCGAAGGAAGTGACGCGGCCTGTCTTTGAAACGCACTGGCTGGTGAACGGCGAAAAGTACTTCGACGTCGCCGAAGTGGGCCGCCTGGTTATCGAGAAAAACGTCGTTGCCGTCGAGGTCACGGCGGAAGCTCAGCTACAACAGTGGGAACGACAACAGGATCAGGAAGCACGACACGCTGCTGCACTTGAGCGCCATGCGAAGGCAGCTCAGCAGGCGGCGTTCCGAGAATCCCCTGAAGGTCGTGCGGCAGCAGCACGCCAAGCGGTCTCCTCGTCTGGTGGCGGGATCGTCACCGTTATACAGCCGCAAGACGCGGCACTCTCTGAGCTGGACGCATTCGGCCCGGACGCGACGAACGTATTCAAGTGAAGGCGTGGCAGCAACAGGTCATTGCTGACGCCGCTCAGGTGCCGACAGCGAGCTTCGCATCGCTCGCGAAGTGGGCCGGGGTCCACGAATCAACGCTCAGGAAAGCCCGCAAGCGCGAGCCAGAGTTCGACGAGGCGATCCGCGATGCACGGGAAGGTCGTGTCGGTATTGACGGCACGCTGACCGTCGAGCGGTTTCTGCGGGACATCCTGGAGGTCGGCGTAAAGGGGGTCGATCCTGGCGGGACCATCTACCCGAAAGTCTGGCAGCACCTGGTCGAGATCAACAGCGGCAGCTACAGCCGTGTGCTGCTTGGCGGCGGCATCGGTAGCGGCAAAACGACAATCGCCACGTACTCGCTGCTGTACCAGGCAGCGAAGCTGATGTCCGAGGACGACCCACACGCCGCGCTGGGCCTCGATAAGGGCACGAAGATCGTATTCGCCATCGAGAACAAGACCAAGACGCTGGCCGAGCGCAACGGCTTCTCATTGGCTCGGAAACTCGTGCAGCGCCCCAAGTTTCAGGCACTGTTCCCGACCGACCAGCGATTGAAGACGCGCATCGTGTTCCTGAAATGCCCGGTCGAGTTCTGGCCTACGTCAAGCGACGGCGACGTGCTGGGCATGACTGTGCATAGTGCCTCGATTGACGAAGCCAACTACCGGGACGTTATCGAGAGGTCGAACCGCAGCGTGTCTCCGGACCGGCGATACGACCAGGCGCAGGAGACGTGGGAAGGCCTCGACCGTCGAGTGCTGTCTCGCCTCGACGAAAAGTCCGGCCTGATCATCATCAGTTCGTCCCGCCGGTATCGTGGCGAGTTCCTGTCGCGTCTCGAAGATGAACTGGCCGACGATCCGCGCACGTACTTTTTCAACGAAACATGCTGGAGCATCAACCAGGAAGCCTACGGCGGCTCGGCAACCTTCAATGTGTTTACCGGCGACCAGCAGCGACAGCCTCGGATTCTCGGCGACGACGAGGAAGTGCACCCCGGAGACAGGGACCTGATCGTTCAGGTTCCTACGAAATTCCGACGACAGTTCAAACGCAACATCGTGCGATCAATCCAGGACCTTGCCGGTGTTGCCGTGGAACGCATCGGCGGGTTCTTCACGGACCGAGGAGCACTGCACGATGCGGCCTGTCTCGACAACACCCTTGTCCGCACTGACGACGTGACCGGGGACGCGATGCAGTTGTTTCCCGGCCTGGTCGAGCTGCCGTGTCCGGACAGTCCGCGAGCGTGTCACCTTGACCTGAGCCTAAGCAACGATTGCAGCAGCATCGCCATCGGCTGTATTGAGTCCTTCGACGGTGAAGGGAGACCGGTCTACCGAATCGACGGTCTGGCGCGTGTCATTCCGCCTCGGCATTCGCAGATCAGCATCGACTCGTTCTTCCGCCTGGTCTCGGCATGGAAGGCCCACGGCGTGAACCTGAAGTACTTCACGTCTGACCAGTTTCAGTCGAGCGATCTACAGCAGCGTGTCGCCCGGTTGGGAGTGGCGGTCTCCCGTGTCAGTGTCGATATGACCAGCCACGATAACCCCTGCGACGCGTACGAAGTCCTGCGCCTTACCGTGGTCGAGGGGCGAGTCAAGTTCCCGCGTCACCAGGTCGTCATCGAGGAGCTGCTGGCCCTTGAAATGGATCATCGCCGGAACCGGATCGACCATCCGCCTGGTCAATCGAAGGATGTGGCGGACGCGCTGGCTGGTTGCGTGTACCGGCTGTCGAAGGTCCCGGCGTGGCAGCTTGTCGGCGAGGTCGATGGTGCCGGGTACGCCGCTGCCGTGGCTCACGCTCCGCTGGGCGGACAGGTAACCAGTATTCCAAGTCCGGGTTTGGGGGCGCGAGGCGTCATGGACCTGATCAGAGCGCAGCGGGGCATGCCCGAACGATAATTACTTCTGCTTGGCGGAACCTCGGCCAGTGTGCTCCGACAACGGCTCCTCGCACTCGTAGATAATCTCGCCAGTCTCCTGATCGACGTATCGCTTGCTGTATAGGTCTTGGCTGTGGTCGATGATTCGCTCGAACGTGACCCAGCGTTCGCCATCTGCGTACCAATCATCTCCCCAGCGGCGCTCGATGATGTACCTCCGCTTGTTGGGTTTCCGGAAACGCTGCTGGATACCGGCCCGAAACGTCTCGATCCGCAGCGCACCGACCGGAACCTCGATTACATGATCGCCAGTCTTTTGATCTTCGCTCATGATGGGATCATAGCCCAGTAACGGGAGCACGCCCACACGCGGCCCCACGGCTGCTACGATGGTCTGATGCCCGACCTTACCCGCACCCAGATTCGCGATATTGAGGAAGCGATGGCCTTCCCGAACGGATTCGGCTACGTGCTCGATTTCTCGGACAGAACGATGGGTGAGTATTTTGAGGACGAGTTCGGGATAGACATCTACGCAGAGCAGTACTCCGAGTTCGGCACGTCAAAGCGTAATCACCTTTCCTGTTTTCTGACTAACACGGGCACGCACACGGCGCTGCGTGTCCTGAGGGCGCTATGGGATCGTCGTGAAGGTCTCCTGGCGGCTGCACGCGACAGTCACGCTGCGAGGGAGGCTACTGCCGTCACGCCTCGGTTCAAGAGGGTCATCGAAGCTCTAGAGAACTCACCGGACCAGGTGCAGAGCGACGGTGTGGACGAATTCCTGCCGGAACGGACCCTTGAGGAACTAGTATCCAGTATTCGGCGAACGCTTGACGCGAACAAGCCGGAAGCTGCGCTCGACCATCTGCACACATACTGCGTCAAGAAGATCACGCATCTGCTGTCCGTACGCGGCATCGAGTGCACGGAGGACGAGCCGCTACATTCCCGGTTCGGCAAGTATCGGAAAGCCCTGATCGCGGAGCGGGACCTGCACGAATTCACGGACAGGACGCTAAAGGTCGGTATCTCTCTGTTCGAGAGTTACAACGACCTGCGGAATAATCGGTCACTTGCGCACGACAACGAGTTGCTGGGAACCGCCGAGGCGAGATTCGTGTGCAACATCATCAATGAGATTTTGATCCTGGTCCGCACACTGGAAGCTGAGCGTTATTCTGGCGAATAACGGCTCAAATTCAGCCTATCAGGTGGTATTCTCCGGGCCGAAGCTAATTACCGACTGGTGATGTCTTGAGTTACGACCTTTACCTAAATCCAAAAGACCCGGCGCTCTCGTGGCGCGAATTTGCCGACTACTTTGAAGGCCGTACAAATTATGAGGTCGCGGAATCGCAGGTCTGGTATCAGAACGAGGAAACCGGCGTTTACTTCGTTTTCGAAGACAACTCGGCGACTGATGACCAGGACGAAGAGGACCCGGCAGCTCGTTTCCCTATCTTGTTTAACATGAACTTCTTCAGGCCGACCTATTTCGCCATCGAGGCTGAGCCTGAGCTAACGGCTACGGTCGAGAAATTCGAGATGTCAGTTTTCGATCCTCAATTTGACGGCATGGAGACTGACAAGTACGACGCTCCGAAATTCCTATCTGGATGGAACAAGGGAAACGAGGCTGGATACGCGTCTTTCCTAAAGGACCAGCAAGAGTGCCGGTCATTACCGAGCGCGGAGCTTGAGAGAATCTGGCGATGGAATCTCGGGCGCAACGAGTTGCAGGAACGGCTTGGGGAAGGGGTCTTTGTTCCTAGAGTTATGTTCATGGAAGCCGATGGAGAGGTTTCCGCAGCGGTACTGTGGCCCGATGGAATCCCAACAGCGTTGTTTCCGGGAGGTGACGTGATCGCATTTAGGGACGAACTCGCCCCGAGACGATTCTTCAAGAAGCAAACAACAACCAATCTTTTGCCGTGGAGCGCAGTCAGGCCTCTGGTTGACGAGCACTTCAGCGAAGTCGACGGCGCGTATCTTCCAAAGTACGACCATCGACCGGACGGGGTCACAGAATTTTTCTGCGACCTGGAACCCGAATCGCGCGAAATCTCACAGGTTCCCGCCGATCAGGTCCTGGACCAGGAGCTGGTCTCCAAGTACACAGGATAGTGCCTCACTCATCGCCGTGAAATCTCTCGCAGCATTAATTCTAGTTGCCATATCGTCCGCAGCGATCTCCGAGATCATCGTAGTCACACCGCTTCGGCTAAGTGACAAAGACGAGGCAGCAGTTCTCGCTGCTGCGGCGCAGTCGAACCCTCTCGGCCTAACCAATCCCGAGCTGCGAGCCTTCAAGGGCAGGCCACCATTCGCGGAGGTTAGCTGGGGGCCACATTCTGTTACGGACAGTCAGTTCCGTATCTGGACAGCACGGTGCGAGCGGACGGGAAGGCACCAGTGGACCTGCGATCAGGGTGCCGACACGCTATACGTTCACGATGGGGAATTGGCTCGCTCGATGAGGCTCCTCGGCACGGAGGACATCGACGCTGCTAAGTCCGTCTTCGTCGTTGCCAACGAGACCTGTCGCATTCGTTACTTCGATGGTTACAGGTCAAAGCCAGACTTAGCGTTCGACGATGAAGAAGGCGAGTTCCATCTGTACGACACGAATTGCGGTTTTGCGTTTAAGGTCGAGGACGGCCAGGCGACGAAGGGGCGAGAGATTTACTGGCTGGAGTAGTCGGACCCGACGTACGATCCCCCGGAATCAAACCGGAATCCCTGAAAGCTGTTCCCGCATCACTGCCCCCAGAATCATGAGCTTGCCGGTTCCTCGTTCAGCACCAGATAGCCAGGCGCGTTTTTCGGCGATTTTCTGGCTGGAAAGTATGACGAGGGTATGACGAAAGGGGCTACCTGGCGGTAACCCCTTGTCATCAATGAATGTCTGGCGGAGAGGGTGGGATTCGAACTTTCGGTATCCCCATAATAAATCAATCACTTGCTTTCTCCGTGTGACCGTCCTGTGACCAAAGGGCCATGATTTTGTCCCCACCAGAACCGTCGACGTCGGGAATCCATCGCGCGTAGTTTCGAAAGATCGTGCTGCAGTTCGCATGGCCCATCTGCTGTGCTACCCACATCGGTGTCCCCCCCGCCATGAGCATCCTTGACGCGTAGGTGTGGCGGGTCTGGTATGGCGTCCGGTAAGCGACGCCAGCGCGTGTCAGCGCCGGTATCCAGGCCGTCTTACGAATCTGCTGATCGTCAATCCACGGCGCATCGGTGAGCGGACAGTGGAATACCTGGGCCCCGTGTAGGCGCGTGTGTTGTTTCTGGGCTTTCAGGGCAGCGAGCGCCGGCGGGAACAGCTTTACGGTCCGTTCACCCGATTTTGTCTTCGTGCCCTTTGTTTTCTTGGCGACACTGGCACGACGAACGAAGATGCACTGCTTACGCCAATCCACATCGCCCCACTCAAGCGCGATTAGCTCGGACGTTCTGAGGCCGGTCCAGAACGCGAACTCGAAGAGGTTGCGAACCTGCCCCTGGCAGGCGTCTAGTATCGCTTCCACCTCATCGGGACTGAACGGGATTGGCTCGCGGGTGTCGATCTTCAGATTCTTGATGCGGTCCATTGGATTGCGTTCAATCAATCCGTCAGCGTGCGCATCGGCCAAAATGCCGCGGAGCGGGATCAAGATGTTGTTGGCCATCTTGTTACTCACGGTCAACCCGTCCCGCCAGGTCCTAATGCCCGTAGTGGTTAGCTCAGTTAGCAGTAGGTCGCCGAATTCGGGTATCAGGTGGTGCGTCACAGCGCTGTTGTAGGACTTGTAGGTGCTCAACTCGCAGCTGCGATACTTGCTGTTCAACCAATCCGTAAGCTGTTGTTTTACAGTAGGAATACGCTGCATACCAAGCTTTGTCGCGCGCTTGCTGTCGGGGAAATACTTGGCATATTCGAATGTTTTATTGGCAATATCGAAGAGGATCGACTCCCTCATCCTCGCCGCGTATTTCATATTTGACGCTGTCGCTTTGATGCGCAGAGTCTCCCGGCATCGTTGGCCACCGTAACTAAAGTCGATCTGGATGCCCTTGCCGTGGGGCCTTACGCCGCTTGGCTTACTACCCATTCCTCGATGGCCTCCTTGTTGTACCAGGTACGACCATCCGGGCCTTTCACCCAGTGTTCGCCTTCAACCCAAATACCTTTCTTTTTCTTGCAGCGAATTGCCTCGACAGTAAGTCCAGACTCTTTTGCGATGATGTTGTCTCTTACCCATTTCATGCCGCCACCTCAAAGGACCGTTGGATAGCGGCACATGCGACAATCTGACGCCGTTGGTCCGGGGTCTTGCCCGGACGAATGCGCTCGAGCGTTCGGCGATACCGCTTTACGGCCTTTAACAATTCGGAATAGTCGTGTTCGAGATTCAACACGACAGGATCGAAGTACAGATCCATTACGGTTGACGACGGCCAGTGGATCAGCTCCCCATCAATGAACACATAATCAGAAAGATTCGCTTGCGTCTGGAGCGACTCGAATCGAGCGAACTCTTCGTGCGAAATTTGACCGTGCGTGCGGTCTTGCTTAGAATTTTTCACTGGTCTCGCATTCCTTTTCAATGTGAGATTTATTTACGAGCCTCAGGTGTGCCGCACCTGGGGCTCTTTTGTGGAATCAGCCGAAGAGCGTCGCCCCCTCGCCTTCTGCGTTCACGTCCGTCATGATTTTCGCAACCTGCGCTCCCAGCCACTCTGCGTGAGAAGCTGGTTTCTGACTCACCTCATTAGATGCGTCGGCCGAAAAAGACGACCAGCCTTGTAGCGTCCTTACCCGGTCGAACCATGCCGCAATACAGACCAGCAGTTGATCGTGTTGGCCTGATGACTCTTCTGAGATCCCGCCAAAAAAACCGAGTTCGACAGGGGCGCAAAGACTTTCGCTGATTACAGACTCGAGGATCACGATCTCTCCAACAAGGCGCTGGCGCAGATCCTCGTCCATGCTCGCCGGCGATTGAAATCGATCTACGCATACCAGACGATCCACCGCAGACTCACTCCCATTTGAGTCTCGATGTTGGGTCGCCGGTGCTATCGAGACGCCGACTCCCTCAAAGAAATCGACGATGCTCGCCTGCATTTCTGGGCCCAAGAGCAGCTTGCCCTGTTCGAAGGCACTGAGAATATTCCGATTCAACCCAACCTCACGAGCCAGCGCCGCTTGGGACATGTTGTTGTTCTCAGTACGTGCGTTAATTACCTGACTGGGCAAGAGATTTGCGCTCATTTCTCGTATCCTTCAACCGCTTGTCGAAACTTGGAAACAAAGACGTTGCATATATGTACTAATTGGCTTTTTTCGCAACACACAGTTGCATACTCCCATTTCGCGGATGGAAAATCAACGGCTGTAGTATTACGACATGACCAACGATAGGACGACAGTCGGCAAAGTAGGCCCAGAAAGCGGCATTGGGCAGAGAATTCGTGAAGCTCGAGAAAACAAAGGTATGAAAGCCGCTGAGCTCGCGCGCGTCGCTCAAATTCACCGAGCCACACTTAAGCATTACGAGTCAGGGGAAAGGTTTCCTGGGGCAAAAGAACTAAGGCGTTTGTGCGAAGCGCTCGATAGGTCACCGAACGAGCTGATCTATGGCGACGACGGTCCACTACGATTCGAAACAGATGAGGCGGCCGACCTGGAATTCGGCTGGGCGCTTCACATTCCCAGCCTCATACGCGCCGCATTGGGATTCCGAAGATTGCCCGTCAACGATCAGATTGCCATTACGCACCTGGTGACCTCAATGTCATCTAAATATTTCAGGGCTGACGAACTCGACCAGATGGCACTGTTCATAGAGGAAGTCCGGCCGCTTGCTGAAGTATTCGCCCAGGGAGACTTCGATAAATTCAATGAGCTCATTACCACCCTGCCCGAACGGGTTAATGGGATACTCCCACAGGGCGCACAACCCCCGGTAACAACTGACATCCCGCCGGATTCAAATAACAAACCAGACTGAAGGGGATTTCTGTGCTGCTTGACGAAATTATTGCGATCCTCAGTGATGAAGAGCGCACGCTCAATAGCGCACTTCTGAAGACCAAGGTTCTTTTGCACATGATCGGCAAAAAGGATCTAGCAGCCTGGGTTAACTATGAACTCAAAGGCTATCCCGACGAAGACAGTGTTCCAGAATACCGTCGTATTGGAGCTGAGGTGCATGGCCACGTTACCAGTATTGCGTGGCAGATGGCCGATACAGAGCTCCCAATCATGCACCTGAACGAGGAGCAGCAGAATAACCTCACTTCGATGGGATGCACAATGTCCATATCTAGCATCGAAGAGTCAGTGCGGGTGCGCCAGAAAGAGAGCGGTCATAGACTGATCAGAAGACTCCCCCCAGAAACGGGCGCGCTGTTCAAAAAGGCGATGCAGAGTGGAGTCAATGTCATTTCGGCGTGGTGTGAACTAAATATGATTGAAGTGGAGGAGATCTTGACCGAAGTTCGCTCACGACTGCTCGACTTCGCGCTAGAGCTTCGTGACATTGTTGGAACTGATACTCCGCAAGAAGAACTAGTCAAAAAAATTGCCAATGTGGATACCGAGAAAATGTTCACAACTGCGGTCTACGGATCTGGCAACACCATCATTGTTGGTAGTCATGCCTTTCAATCGATCAACAATCAGAAGGACGACCTAGAGGGGCTGGTCAATGCAATCGGGCAGCTTGGGTTCCAACAGCCAGTGCTTCTTGAATTGCGTGAAGCTGTGCAGCAGGACCAGGATGCGGGCAAGGAACCTAGTGTTGATGAGGGACGGACGGGCGAATGGTTCTCCAAAGCCATCAAGGAGGCCGGAAAAGGAATTGTGAAGGCCGGAGTCGATGTCGTCTCGTCGGTGATCGTCAAGGCGCTCAGAGCATATACGACTGGTGAGCCGTAACCGCGTCACACCGATCTTGTCCATTCAAATTACGCTCCATCGCTGCCGTCATAACTCGTCAGCCCTTCTGCGCAGTCAATGGCGATCCCGTGAACTCGGCACGCGGTTGGCACAACCTACAATCGCGACATTGCCACTCGTGAGCTCTCCTAGACGGGCCTCAAGCTTCTCGATCAACTGCTGCTGCTCGACAATCTGGGAACGAAGATCTTGAATTGTCTTTTTCTGGCCTTCGACCTTGGCGGAGAGGTCTGCATTTTCATGCCTCACGGTGCTGAGTTGCTGGTGAGTAATTTGCATTAAGAATATGTCCTTGTGCCGGTAGGTTCGTCGGCCGCCCCGGTGAATAATCGGGGTAACTAGCTCGCCGTCTTTGATATTGATATTCCAGCCGCGCCAATCTGGATGAATTCGACCAAGATTGCCGTTGTGTGTGATGTCCAGGAGGGCCTCTACCGGCCTTGGGAGTGCTCGATTGTTTAGCCAACGGCGTACAGTCGTGGGGTGTACGCCAAGGTCGCGGCTAAGGTCCGGCACCATCTGGTGGGTCAACCAAACGCCTGCGATCATCATGATCGGTTACTCAGCAATTTGATGCGCTCCGCCTCTTCCGGGTCGGCCGCGTCCAGCGCTCGGCCGGCGGCTGCAGCGACACCGCTTAACGCTTCCTTCAGCAAGCCGTTGTCGCCGACAATGTCTGTTCCGCCGATCTCTCTCATGATTGGCTCTTTGTGGTCTTCGGCATATTCCTGAGTTTCTCGAACTACAGTGCAAAGCAACTCGAAGATGGCAAACAACTTGCCGGCGACTCTCGAATAATCATGCTGTCTTCTTGTTCTCGCCCGGGTGGCCTGACCTATATGCGTGACGTTTTCTGAATTCATATCCGACTCCAATTGAGTGAAGAAATGTTCCGCGCGTGATTTTCCGGCTAGGCGAATGGCGTCCTCGCCGGACTTCATAGCTGACGAATTTGCTGGTTTGCGAAGGTAATTCGATTGCCGCTCACTTGGGGTTCTTTCATCTAAGCTAGCGGCGTTAATCATTGTCGTCATGGAGGACCTCGGAGGCACATTTTGGTTGTCGACTTATTCCCCCGTATCAAGAAAAGGTCGAAGTGCTCATGTCTGAGCAACATGTCCGTGTGCAGAGGCAGATCGTGAGCGCGTCTCTGGATGCGATAACCGCCCTCCTGGTGGCTCAGGTAAGCAAGCCAGCGCCGCACCCTCGGGTTGCCCCCTTCGGGCCGGCCGAGCCCATACAGCGTGCCATAGCCGCGCGTGCGGCGTAGTCCATGCATTGCGGAGTCCCACTCGTGGAGCTCCGCGCCGGTCCATTCGCACATCGCCGGCGCATCGTGACGGCCGTCGGTAGACTTCTCGGGGAGCGCGCGCGTCGCGTACTTGATGAGCTCGTTAAACAGGGCGTTCATGCCGGCGTCGGAAAAATCCTGGTGCTGACGAATGTGAAGGCCAAAGCCCCAGGCTTCCTGAAAGGCTCGGTAGTCGAGCCAGCGGTCGGTAAGGATCAGAAAGTTGAGATGGATATTCCAATAGCGGTCGCGTGACAGTGGCGTTTCAAGGATGACCAGAGCGCCGGTGATCGGAAACCGTTTGTCATTATTCAACTGCGCGCGCAGGATGTTGTTGCGGAACCGCTTGAAGATGAAATCAATCTCCGATTGCAACATGCCGGGTTTGCAGTTCGGGATCGTCAGTACCCCCTTGTAAACTCGGCCACCCTGGTTTGCGTGTGCCTGGACTTCGGGGAGGTAGACCTCGGCCAGACGGCGGGCCTCTTTCAGCGCTTCATCGGGGCAGTACTTCGATTGCCCGCATTTATCTTCCCATTCGACGACAACCTTGCCGTCGGAATTGAAGCCGACCGGGCCCTGCTGCCGGCATGCGAGCATCTTTTTGGCCTTGCGGAATAAACGGTCGGCATCTTCGTGCATGCCCTTCTGCCGGGCATGCGGGACAGCGCGTTCCAGGATGGCGCGAGCGACCGCGGCTTCTGCGACGCGGTGCTTGTGCCAGCGATGCACTTTGCCGTCGTCGTCAACCTCATCGCCCAGGGCGGTCGACTTTGGCAGTAGTTCATCGAACAGTCGGGTTTGCTCGGCCTCGAAACGTGCTGCGCAGTCGCGGGCGTCGTGCCATTTGTTGACGCTGTCGCCATCGTCGAGCTCGTCACTGAGTGGCCAAGTTTCCAGCGGCTCCAGTGCGCGCGGATCGGTGTCGACGTTGAACGGTCGGCCGCGCGTACCGATGCCGCAATGCGGCCCGGGCTCGACGGTCAGGCTGGAATACCTGGTCGCCACTATCGTGTTCGAACATCACAACATGCTCGCAGCCGTCGGCCGGAGTCACGTCGTCCAGGTAGTAGCCGTCGGAGTTGCGACGGACCTTTAGGTAAAGTGAGCGAATGCCCGGCACGTACTTGCCGTGCGGCAGCCGGTAGCCGTGGATCAGTCGATCGGCGTGATCCAGGTCGGCGCACTTCAGTAGCCGGACCTTTAGTTCGGAAATATCGCCTAAAGCACAATTCACGATCGCATCGTGGCCGGGCATAGGAGCAAATCGGCGGCCGTCGAAAAACACCCGCTGCAGCACAGGGTCGGTCGCGATGATGTCTTCGCAGAGACCCACTCACGCGGATCCCCGCGCCGGCCCCGTCGGTGCGGACCGTGGCGCCACTGTTGGCGCGCCTCGAGCAAAATCGATACTCGCCAGATTCGGCGTCACGAGGCTTGTGACCGCCCTGTGACGAACCAAGGCCCTTTTCGGCCCTTTCAAGACCTGTGGGGCGGTCGCTTGATTTTCTAAGGCCGGGTGGAGCCCCTTGTGTTCAAGGGGCTCCGGGGGGTGAGCGGGGGTTTTACGATTTGTAATTTGGCGGAGAGGGTGGGATTCGAACCCACGGTACGCGTGAGCGTACACTTGATTTCGAGTCAAGCCCGTTCGACCACTCCGGCACCTCTCCGTGGCGGTCGGGGCCGCGATATTGGTGAGCAAAAGGTGAATTGTCAAGTACGTATTGGCGGCAGCAGAATGCGATAATGTCGCGGTCGTTTCAGGGGACTGAACTTGCGTCCATTGATCATCATCATTGTCGCCGCACTGATCGGTACCTGCTCGAGCCCGCCGCCCATCCTGGAGCAGGTCCTTGAGACGGGCGTGCTTCGCGTCGTCACGCGCGACAGCCCGACTGCCTATACGATCAGCCCGGACGGACCGTCAGGCCCCGAGTTCGATCTCGTGCAGGCGTTCGCCGACGATCTCGGCGTCGCGCTCGAAATCCATCCCGTGGACAGCGTCTCCGAAATCCTGCCGATGCTCCTGTCCGGCAAAGCACATATGGCAGCCGCTGTACTCTCGATTACTGAGTCACGGCAGGACTACCTGAACTTCGGACACCCTTACGAATCGGTCGATGTACACCTGATCTACAAGCTCGGTACCGGTAAGCCACGTTCGCTCGACGACGTCATCGGGCGGCCCATCGAGGTCATGGCCGGTACCAGTCATGTCGACCTTTTGAACCAGATCAGGGAGTCCTACCCTGCCCTCGAGTGGACCGAGAACGCTGATATCGAGGTCGCCGAGCTGCTGACCAAGGTCGCCATGGGCGAAGTCGACTTCACGATTGCCGACAGCCCTGACTTCAACATCCAGCGCCACTTCTACCCAGACCTCCGCGTAGCCCTCGACCTCGATATCAATGACCCTATCGCCTGGGCATTTCCTAAGGGCACCGGTGACTCACTACTGGCTCGAGCCGACGATTTCATCATCAAGTCGGATCGCTCAGGGATGCTCGCGCAGGTGCATGACCGCTACTACGGCTACACCAAGAAATTCGATTATGTGGGCACCCGCAACTTCATCCGCCATTTCGAAAACCGCCTTCCGCGTTATCGCGATTGGTTCGAGGAAGCAGGACGGCAATGGGGTGTCGACTGGCGGCTGCTGGCAGCAATCGGCTATCAGGAATCGCATTGGCGCTCGCAGGCCGTATCACCAACCGGCGTACGAGGCATCATGATGCTGACACTCGACACGGCAGCGTACCTGAACGTCGAGGATCGGCTTGATCCTAAGAGCAGCATTTTCGGCGGCGCGCAGTACTTCGTGCGCCAGACGGAACGCGTGGCGGATACGGTCGCCGAACCCGATCGCACCTGGATGGCGCTGGCCGCATACAACGTCGGCTTCAATCACATCAAGGACGCCCGCATGATTGTCGAGTGGCAAGGCGGCGACCCCGACAAGTGGGTGGACATCTCCGAAGCGCTGCCGCTGCTGTCACAGCGCAAGTGGTATTCGCGGGTACCGTACGGTTACGCGCGCGGTTGGGAACCGGTCCTGTACGTCAACAACATCCGCGCCTACTACAATATCCTGAAGTGGCTCACCGAGAACGAAGAGGTTCCTGTAGAAGAAGACCCCCTGGGTCTAGCGGCGGAGAGCGAAGAAGCTACGTAGCAGTTCCTGAGACTCATCGGCCAGCAGACCGCCATTAACTTCGAAGCGGTGATTCAGCGCGCGCGAATCTGACAGGTCTTCAACACTGCCGAGCGCTCCCGCTTTCTTGTCATACGCGCCAAACACGACGCGGCCGATGCGCGCCTGCGCAATAGCGCCGGCGCACATGACACAGGGCTCAAGTGTCACGTACAGAGTTGCGTCGTTAAGGCGGTAGTTGCCGGTGCCGGCACCGGCCTGCCTGATAGCGAGGATTTCGGCGTGCGCGCTCGCATCATGATCGGCAACAGGCCGATTGTGAGCACGAGTGACGATCTCGTCATTGACCACGACCACGGCACCGACCGGCACTTCGCCTGCTGCCGCTGCCGCCTCGGCTTCGCCGAGGGCCGCGCGCATCGCATCGAAGTCACTGTCCTGCCACTGGCCGTTACTCACCATTTCATCCTCAACGTTGACGTCACGTGCTGCTGTAACTCCGGCGGAATATCGAGCTCACGCGCCAACTTCGACCAGCCCGAAAATGCGTCCAGCACCTCCTCAAGAATGCGCTTGCCCCGCCCGCGTGGCAATCCTGCGTACTGTTCGAGGTGATTGATATCGTCGACGGTGAAGTCCGAGGTCTTCTGGTTGAGGCTGAGCTGGTGGGCTCGCGTGTATTCGCTGCCCTCCGCATGACAAACATCATAGGCCGGCGAAAGACGCCAGTGACCTTGCCTGTCCATCGTGAACGAGATGTTCTTTACGTGGTCATCCTGGTTGCAGGCCACGAGATTGAAAATCGTACGCCGTACCTGTTGTTCAATGTCCGCGCGTGGCATCTCCAGCTGGCGCATCGTCATGATCACCTGCTCATAAGCGTACTGACCGCTTTCGTAATAATCGAAGTGCTGCAATGCCGCAAACGTCTGCACGAAGATCTTGCCACCCGAGTCGGTACGATCGAAGCGACGTGTCATGAAGTGGTTTCGGCCGTTTTCCGAGAACAGGCGGCTTTCCATCATCTCGATCCCGAGGCGCCGCGCCAACTGGTAATAACTGTACTCAAGGAGACCGTAGCCTTCGGGATCGGCGATACCCCAGTCGCCGCTCGACTCCACGCCATCAAACTTGATCAGCCAGTGTTCGTAGCCTTCGCGCAGGTCAAGTTGTCCCGACCGTACGCTTTTCGTCTCCGGATCAAACGCGATGACGGCCTTCGCCCGTGCGCCACCTGCCGAGGTACCAACGCTGAGTATGTCGAGCAAGGCGCGCTCGCCCTCCCTCTCAGTCAAGCGCGTGTCCAGCGTCGCCTTGTCAGCGAATGCCATGGATGCGAGCTTGATCAGCTCGTCCAGTTCAAGGTGCTTGTCTTCGTCAGTGGATGTGCCGAGCGACGGTTCGAATTCGAGTGCACCCATACCACGCCTGCCGGTATAGCAAAGCCGGTCAACGGCGTTGAAATCTTCGGCGCGTCGGCCTGTCTGCGCCAGCCAGACATTGATCAGGCGGTTACCGTACTTGTCCGGAAGACTGTCCGCGAGAAGGCCCGGCAGGCCGTGAAATGAACGAGTGTGCAGATCCGGAAATCGGTAAATGAAATTCTCGCGCAGCGGCATCTGCAGGGGTGCCAGGTCGATGCCGCTGGCAACGAAATCGGGGTCGTACTGGAAACGTGCATGGCGCTCGCCCGCGTCCATGGCGACGTAACCGATCGTCGTGCCCCACAGGTTTACGGTTGCCGTCGTCACGACTCTTCGTCACCCCAGACGAACTCGGCCGGCTTTGTCGTCCGTATGCGGCGCTTGCCACGTTCAGCGAGGACCTCGGCCATCGGCGAGGCGAAGTCCTCGGGCAGCAGTGAGTCGATCGACGATACCAGCCCAATCGCCTTGAGAAGCTTGATCCAGGTTTCGAGCTGGCTGTCCTGGCCAGCCTCTATGCGTTTTATCGTCGCAACACCGACGCCGGCCTCCTCTGCGAGGCGCGCCTGTGAGAATCCCTGTTGCTTGCGCAGCGTTGCGAGGCGCCGTCCCAGCTCGATCAGAGCCTCGGATTCAGGTGTCAGGTCTATGATTTTCATGGTATCACTTTTGATACTAAATATGCTTATTTAAGCTATTTGGTATCACTAATGATACTAATTAATCATCCTAACCTCAAGCACCCTATTCCCACTCAATGGTAGCCGGCGGCTTGCCGCTGATGTCGTACGTCACACGGGAGATGCCATCGACCTCGTTGATGATGCGCAAGGATACGTGCTCGAGGAACTCGTACGGCAGATGCGCCCAGCGCGCCGTCATAAAGTCGATCGTCTCGACTGCACGCAGCGCAACCACGTAGTCATAGCGACGGCCGTCGCCCATGACACCAACCGACTTCACCGGCAGGAATACCGCGAACGCCTGGCTGGTCTTGTCGTACAGATCGTTCTTGTGCAGCTCTTCGATGAAGATATCGTCGGCCAGCTGCAGCAGCGACGCGTACTCAGGCTTGACCTCGCCGAGGATGCGAACACCAAGACCCGGCCCCGGGAACGGATGGCGATACACCATTTTCTCCGGCAGGCCGAGTTCGACGCCGATCTTGCGGACCTCGTCCTTGAACAGCTCGCGCAGCGGCTCAACGAGCTTCATGCGCATCGTTTCGGGCAGGCCACCCACGTTGTGGTGTGACTTGATCACGTGGGCCTTTCCGGTTTTGGCGCCGGCCGACTCGATCACGTCGGGGTAAATCGTGCCCTGTGCCAGCCACTCGATACCCTCGAGCTTGTGCGCCTCTTCGTCGAACACCTCGATGAACAGACCACCGATGATCTTGCGCTTCTCTTCGGGATCCTGGACACCCTCGAGCGCTGCGAAGAAGCGATCCGCCGCATTCACGCGAATGACGTTGATGTGCATGTGCTCGGCGAAAGTCTCCATGACCTGGTCGCCTTCGTTGTGGCGCAGCAGGCCATGGTCGACAAACACGCAGACGAGCTGGTCGCCGATCGCCTCGTGCAGCAGCGCGGCTACGACCGAGGAATCGACACCGCCAGACAGGCCGAGCAGTACCTTGCCGTCGCCCACCTGCTCGCGAACCTTCTCGATAGCGTCAGCAACGATGTTACCTGGTGTCCAGTCGCCCGGGCAGCCGCAGATATCGTGCACGAAGCGGCCCAGGATCTTCATGCCCTGCAGCGTGTGCGTCACCTCGGGGTGGAACTGCACGCCGTAGAACTTGCGTTCCGCGTCTTCCATCGCGGCAAGCGGCGAGTTCGGGCTCTTGCCGGTCGCCTTGAACCCGGGCGGAATCTCCGCGACCCGATCGCCGTGACTCATCCAGACCTTGAGGACCGATTCGCCCTCGACGTCGGTCAGGTCGCCGAACAGCGTCGACTCGATCGGCGTTACTTCCGCGTAGCCAAACTCGCGATGCGAAGAAGACTCGACGGCGCCGCCGAGTTCAGAGGCCATGGTCTGCATGCCGTAGCAGATGCCCAGTACCGGCACGCCAAGTTCGAACACGACGTGATCGACACGCGGTCCGTCATCGAAATGAACCGACTCCGGGCTGCCCGACAGGATCACGCCATTGGCGCCGAAGGCCTTGATGTCCTTGGCGGACATGTCCCACGGGTGGATCTCGGAGTAGACGCCGCACTCGCGCACGCGCCTGGCAATTAACTGGGTGTACTGGCTGCCGAAGTCTAGGATCAGCAGCCGGTGAGCATGGATATCAACTGACATCAGTTCTTGGATCGGTAGTTAGGGGCTTCTTTGGTAATCGTGACGTCGTGGACGTGGCTCTCTGCCATGCCCGCGCCGGTCATGCGTACGAACTGCGGCTTGGTGCGCATCTCTCCGATGTTCGCGCAGCCCGTGTAACCCATCGACGCGCGGACGCCGCCGACGAGCTGGTGAACGATCGCGACCATGCCACCCTTGTAAGCAACGCGGCCTTCGATGCCTTCGGGTACGAGCTTGTTGATCTCTTCGGTCGTGTCCTGAAAGTAACGATCCGAGGATCCGTGCGAGCCACCCATGGCACCGACCGAGCCCATACCGCGGTACGCCTTGTAGGAACGACCCTGGTACAGCTCGACTTCGCCCGGCGATTCTTCGGTACCGGCGAGCAGTCCGCCGATCATGACCGAGTACGCGCCGGCAACCAGTGCCTTGGCGATGTCACCGGAGTAACGAATACCGCCGTCCGCGATCAGTGGTACGCCGGATTTGGCCAGCGCTTCGGCAACCTCGGCAACCGCCGAAACCTGCGGTACGCCAACACCGGCAACGACTCGCGTGGTGCAGATCGAACCCGGGCCGATACCAACCTTGACGCCGTCGGCGCCAGCTTTGACCAGTGCCTTGGCCGCATCGCCCGTAGCGATGTTGCCGCCGATGACCTGCAGGTCCGGGTGTGCTGCCTTGACGGCGGAGATCCGGTCCAGGACACCTTTTGAATGTCCGTGCGCCGTATCTACGACGATGACGTCGACGCCGGCTTTAACCAGCGCATCGACACGATCTTCGGTGTCGCCGCCCGTGCCTACGGCAGCACCAACGCGCAGCGCTCCGCTCGAGTCCTTGCAGGCGTTCGGGAAGTCGACCGCCTTCTGGAAATCCTTGGCTGTGATCATGCCCAGCAACTCGAAGTTCTCACCAACTACGAGCACCTTCTCAATGCGGTGCTTGTGCAGCAGGCCGAGGACCTCTTCGTCCGAAGCACCCTCGCGAACCGTCACCAGGCGATCGTCCGGCGTCATGACCGTCGAGACCGGCGCATCGAGCTTGGTCTCAAAACGCAGGTCACGGTTGGTGACGATGCCGGCGGTGCGATTACCGTCGACAACCGGTACGCCCGAGATACCCATCGCTCGCGTCAGGTCGATGACCTCGCGGATCGTCATGTCGGGAGTAACCGTGATCGGGTTGCGCACCATGCCCGACTCGAACTTCTTGACGGCCAGCACTTCGGCGGCCTGCTGGTCGACGGACATGTTCTTGTGGACGATACCGATGCCGCCTTCCTGCGCCAGCGCGATGGCCAGGCGGGACTCAGTAACCGTGTCCATGGCGGCGGACAGCAGCGGGATATTCAGGCGAATCTCTTTTGTGAGGTCGGTGCTCAGATCGACTTCGCGGGGCAGCACCTCCGAGTAGCCGGGTTGCAGGAGGACGTCGTCAAAAGTGAGGGCTTCCTTGGCGATTCGCATGATTTCGGGCTTCGCTGGCTGTCGGGTAGCGGGCGATTGTACGCGCGTGCGTATTGCGGGTAAACGGCTATACTCGCCCGATGGACCGCGAACCCGCCCTTTCTGTCAGCCAGCTCAATCGAAAGGCCCGAACACTGCTGGAACAGGGCATCGGCCGCATCTGGGTCGAGGGCGAAATCTCCAACATTGCGCGACCCGGGTCGGGGCATATCTACCTGACCCTGAAGGACGACACGGCGCAGGTCAGCGCCGCGTGGTTCCGCCAGCGGCAGCGCGGGCCCGCCGCCGGCTACAAGAACGGCGACAAGGTACTCGCCTTCGGCAAGATCAGCCTGTACGAAGCTCGCGGCGGCTTCCAGCTCATCATCGAGCAGCTCGAACCGGCCGGCGAAGGCGTACTGAAGCAGCGCTTTGATGCCCTCAAGAAAAAACTGCTCGCCGAGGGCCTGTTCGACGAGGACCGAAAGCGGACTCTGCCGAGGCTGCCGTCGCGTATTGGCATTATCACGTCGCCGACCGGAGCGGCGCTGCGCGACATGCTGACCGTACTCCGACGCAGATTCCCATCGGCACCGGTCATCATCTACCCGGCTGCCGTTCAAGGGGACGCAGCACCGGGCGAACTCATCGCGGCGCTGGACAAAGCGATCGAGCGCGACGAGTGTGACGTCCTGATCATGGGCCGCGGCGGTGGCTCGCTTGAGGATCTTTGGGCATTCAACGACGAGGCACTGGCCCGAGCGATAGCAGATAGCCCACTGCCGATCGTCAGCGCCGTCGGGCACGAGGTCGATTTCACTATCGCTGACTTTGTTGCGGACGTTCGCGCACCGACACCTTCAGGCGCTGCCGAGATCGTCGTGCCAGACCAGGCGGAGTGGCTGCATCGCTTGCAGGTACTTTCAGGCCGGGTCGCCCGCTTCGGCGAACGCACGATCGAAGACAAGGCTCAGGCACTCGATTGGTTGAGCCGCCGCTTGTCCGTGAGCAGCCCGATGGCATCGCTCGAACGCTCGGCCGAAAGACTGACGAGCCTGCGCCAACAGTTACTACTGAATGGTCGCAGCCTGACCATAGATGTGAGCCATCGTCTCGCGCACGCCAAAAGTGACTTGATTCGTTCCGGCCAGGACCGAATATCCAACGCCAATCATCGCCTCGCCCTGCTCGGCCGCGCTCTGCACACAGTCAGCCCGCTGGCGACTCTCGACCGCGGCTACGCAATCGTCACGTCGGACGCAACCGGTAAAGCACTAACCGATGCGAAAGCGGTCAAACAGGGTGACGACATCACGGCGAAGCTTGCGAACGGCGAGCTCCGCGCAAAGGTAACCGAGGTATCCGGCGAATGAGACTGATCGCCACATTGTTGCTCTTCATCACAACCGCCGCGATTGCGACGGAAGAATCACTGCGACCGGGCGGCATTGCGATTGTCGACGCGGGCACGATGAAGATGCAGCCTTACGAAGTGCGTTTCCAGGACAAACCCGTTCTCATCACGCAGCGACCTGATCACTGGATCGCGGTCATAGGCATTCCGCTCGATACAGAGCCCGGCGATCTCACAATTACAATTAACGGTGACGAAAGAAATCTTGCTGTCACCGCGCACAGCTATCGTGAACAACGCCTGACCGTGAAGAACCAGAGCCACGTGACACCGGACCAGAAACAGCTCGATCGAATCTGGGCCGAACGCAAGATCATTGATGCTGCACTGACCAATTTCCGCGATGTGCCAGTTGAGGGCGTAGATCTTGCTGCGCCGGTTGAGGGGCCACGAAGCTCGAGCTTCGGCCTGCGGCGCTTCTTCAATGACCAACCGCGTTCACCGCACAAAGGAATGGACATCGCGGCGCCCGAGGGTGAGCCGATCCTGGCACCACGCCCAGGCATCGTGACCGCGGTCGGTGACTACTTCTTCAACGGAAATACCGTAATCGTCGACCACGGCCAGGGCTTCGTGACGATGTACTGTCACATGAGCGAAATTGCAGTCGAAGAGGGCCAGTCGGTCACGACCGGTGAGTCGATTGGCGCTGTCGGTTCCACTGGACGGGTTACAGGCCCGCACCTGCACTTCGGTACCTATCTCAACGGTACTGCTGTCGATCCTGCGCTATTTCTAGATTGAATCAATAACTTACGGGACTCTTACCCCAAGGGCACCTGGCCCGCGGGAGAGTTAACGAACTTTTGTCGCGCAAAATTTTTTTCGGGACGGACGGAAGTTTCGGCTGTGCTATTTTCTCAACCAGTCTTCTTCGCGCGGAAACCTGCCTTCGGGATAGACATGTCAGACGTCTGGCGCACAGTTTTCAAGTCCGTAGCAATCTACGCGGCGGCGGCTTGGGCATCAATAGAGGTTGTCGATTTCGCCGTTAGCAAATACGGCTTCAGTCGATTACTGCTGGACGTTTCCGTCCTCGTCGCATTTGGCGGCGGCATGGTGACGGCAGTCATAGCCTGGTTTCACGGAGAGGCCGGGCCACAGAAGCCAAGGTTGCCCGAGATAGTCACAATCACCGCAATCATGCTGGCTACGGCAACAGCCGCCACTTACCTCGTCCTCCGAGACCCGTTGGCCCAATTCAACGAACTCGAAGGCTATCGCCTGACATTTGAGTTTCGGGAAGCAGGCACTACGAGTGGGTAACGCTGACATTTGTCCTGCCCTTTGAACCAGTCGAGCTCGTCGAATTGAAGAAAGTCGGCGCGTCGCACAACGGCCTGAATCTGCGCACCAAGGGCCTGACAGCTGAAATACAGTCGCCTATCAAAATAATCGAAGATGAGGCCGGCAGCAGAATTCGAATGAGTCCCTGACCGACTCATTGCTGAATCGCTCTTCTTCATTGCGATAGAGCAACCTCAAGTTGCGCAATCGTTTCCTCAAAGAGCCAGTTCAATTTCTCTCGGTTTGTTTCACTTACTGTCATGGTTACAACATGCCAACGGACTCAAAATCGGCCCTTAGTAATTCAAGCTGTGCTTCAGTCCATGCTCCCCGCTCAACCGATGCCCAATCCAGTTCGCCGAGAGACTCGCGAAACTCAGCTGCCTGTCGTCGCGCATCATCGGCACGCCCCAGGCGAACCAATGCGGCCACCGCCACGAGATTCGGATAGAAACTGCTCGCAAGCCCTCGATTGGTTTCGAGAAGGCTGCTGGCAGAATCAAAAGCCTCCTGATTTTTGCCTGCGTACAGGTACGCGAGCGCCTCAAACGTACGAATTCGAACGTTGCGAGGATCATTGGGGCTGAGCTTCGAAGACGCAGCGAACTCTTCGAAAGCCTTTTCCAGGTTTCCCAGAAGCGCGTACGCAAACCCCAGCTCTGCGTGCGCCTGACCGTGGCTCGGACCGAGTCTGACCGCCTCACGCAGTTCGCTGACGCCGCGCTCTATTTCGCGGTGGTGCAGGAGCAGATGCCCGTACCAGATACGCGCGTCCACCAATGACGGATTAAGGTCGACGGCCATGCGAGCATTCTCGAGCGCGTCGTCCAGGGCTTTCGAGGCAGCATCGTCACCAATAATGCTCGCGTAGTTAGTTGAACTGAAGTTGTGGCCGAGCTCGGCCAGACGTGCATAAGCTGCTGCGTATCCCGGCTCACGCTCGACCGCAATCTGAAGTAATTCCTCCGCCTCACGGGCGGCCTCATACTCGCCTCTGATCGTGAGCCCCTGGGCCCGCATCACCAGCTCCCATGATGAAAGCTGCGCAGGCCTCTCCTGTGCGGCCGGGCGCATCTCTCGCCGCACCATCTCGGGAACGATCTCTGTGACGATAGCGTCACTGATCTCGTCCTGGATATCGAATACGTCAAGACGCGGCCTGTCGAAGGGTCCAAGTGCCTTAATTGTTGAATGATTGCGCCCGTCAATCAGCGCGGCGGTCACTCGAAGTCCGTCCTGGGCCGCGACGACACTACCGGTGAGCAGGTATCGAACCTTTAGCGAGGAGGCAACTTGCATCAGGTCTGGCGATGAACCGCGGTAGGATTCTGTCGCGTTGCGCCCGATCACGGGAAATGCGCCCCAGCCCTGCAGATTCGTGACAATGCCGTCGGCAATACCGATTGCGAAATGTTCGTTCGCGCCGTCGCTGGACAGATTTTCGAAT
Organism: Woeseiaceae bacterium; assembly: GCA_965224725.1. Classification (GTDB taxonomy): domain Bacteria; phylum Pseudomonadota; class Gammaproteobacteria; order Steroidobacterales; family Woeseiaceae; genus UBA1847. The sequence goes on along the minus strand of CBDCZZ010000002.1, from coordinate 306,744 downwards.
GGCATGACGGCTATAGCCGCCAGGTATTCAATACTTCCCCTGCGATCTCCAGTTACAGGCTGTTCTTCCGGCTGCGTCAAAAATAGCGAGAGAAAAATAACGCTGGCGCAGATACAGCCGGTGACGACGCCACCCCATTGCGCAGGGACATTGGCCGCTTTCTGCCTGCCGGTCAGGATCCAGGAGGCAACGGCAACGACTGGCAATCCAATCACTGACGCTATCATTGCGATCCGAAGCAGACTCGGCGAAAGGGAAAAGGCCTCGACCGTCAGATCGACGACACCCCATACTGCCACCCCGAATGCAACGTACACGGCACATGCTTGTGCCGTAACCTGCAATCGCGAACCGGACTGGGCTGCCAAGAGGCTAGCCTCTGAGGCTCTGCGCTGACAACAGGATCGGTACAGGATAAATCTTCATTTAGCCTGATCCCGCAACCAGTTGAACCAGATCGCCGCAAAGATGATGTCGCCGATCGCCAGCAGTGCCACACCCGTACTGGCAGCGCCAGCAAACCACATCGACCAGATAACCGCAAATGCACCGGCCTTGACGTAAGCCGCGAATCTGAGCAGCGGTTTACAGATTTCTGGCTGCAGCGCCATCCAGGCGTAAGCACATCCGAATGCAAAGACGAGATAAGCCGAAAATACCCGGTAGACTGCCGGTGCTTGCAGGGGCATCGCGAGCAGATCACCGGCAAGACCAGCCGGATAGAGCAGGATATACGCGGCCACGAGGTTGAATACGACCGTGGCCCACAACGTTATTCTTATCATGTGGTGACCCCAAATCCCCGGTGCAGTTGCCTCCTGAGGCTAGCACGATTTACTCGGGGGCGTCGTTGATCTCGAATGCGCCCCAGGGTCTCGCTTTCGGGTGCGGCTCACGAGTCATCAGATCTTCCCTGATGTAACGCTGAAATGCTTCGGCAAACAGGTAGTCGCGCTCTTCCCAGAAAGCGCGGCCGCCGGGCGTCGAGAAGAAGTTCATAGAAACGAATTCCCAGCCGCGCCAAAGCTCAGGCGCCAGGGATCCCTCCCGCCACTTGTAAAACGCATTCTGCGTATGCGACGAAAGACTCATGAAAGTAGCGATAAACTGGGCTTTCTCGGAGGCGGTCAGACTCTCGTAGTCGCGCATTCCTTTCGTTGTTACGATGAGCAGATCCGCATCGCTCTGCAATGATGTGTACCACGCCGCAAAATTTTCGTGCACGGCCTGTGCGGCCGCAGACTGCACCGCTGCCGTATTCTGGCGGACTTCGAGACCCACAAAGATCAATGAAATGATCACCGCGATAGCGGCAGTAATTTCAACGTACTTGTGAAGCTTATCGAGCGACGACATACGCGATTAGCAAGACTCAAAGAACTCGCAGATCACAGGCCGGAACGCATCCATTTCGACGAGGAATGAATCGTGCCCCCGAATGCAGTCGAGCTCGGCAAGACGCGTGTCTTTGCACACCGAAGAAATCCCGTCGGCAAGCTCACGCTGCTGCTCCAGCGGGAACAGGATGTCCGTGCGCACGCCGATCACGAGTGCACGATCAAGCTTGAGGCGCTTGAATCCACTTGCCAGCGAGCCACCGTATTCCGCGAGATCGAACAGGTCCGACGCGTGTGACAGGTACAAATAGCAGTTCGCATCGAATGCTCCCGAGAACTTATTGGCGTGACTTTCGAGGTACGACTCCACGGAAAACTCCGCGACGAACTGTGCATCAACGCGAACCGGGTCCGTTGCGCGCTCCCTGCCGAAACGACCGACCCACTCCTCGGCAGATCGATAGGTGATCATGCCGAGCTTGCGAGCGAGTCGCTGCCCGGTTATCGGCGGATCACCGGAATCGTAGTCGCCCTTCATCCATTTCGGGTCCGAACGAATCATCTCTCGTTGCAGTGAACGCACCGCAATCGAGAACGGCATCGCACGCGCAGCAGAAGAAATTGTCAGGAATCGCTTTACGCTGTCCGGGTGCCGGACGCAGTACGCCATGCCCGTCATACCACCCATCGAACAGCCCACAACGGTATGCAGTTCTTCGACACCGAGATGCTGCACGACCAGATGCGCCGAGTCGGCAACGTCCTCAAGCGTGAGCACCGGGAATGATAGGCGGTATTTCTCGCCGGTATCAGGGTTGGTCGAAGCCGGTCCCGTAGAACCAAAACAGCTGCCCAGCGAGTTCACGCAAATTACGTAAAGGCGATCGGTATCAATCGGCAGACCGGATCCGATCATGTCTTCCCACCAGCCCGGAGACTGGTCTTCGCGGGAAGACGAAGCATGCGCGGAGGGGGACAGTCCCGTGAATATCAGGACGGCGTTGTCTTTCTTCTCATTGAGTTCGCCCCAGGTCTCGTAAGCCAGTACCGGCGACGTCAGGCGTCCGCCGCGATGCATGCGGAACTCCCCTTCGTGCTGATACAGCTTTCTGGCTGAACTCATTTCCTGACCTTTTTCATCAAGCGTTTGCGCTTGCGCTCCTGCCTCGGTGTCAGTTTGTTGCGGCGGCCCTTGTACGGATTATCGCTCGTCTTGAAAGAGAGCCGCACGGGCGTGCCCTTGAGTTTAAACGCTTTCCGGAAGCGATTGATCAGGTAACGGCGATACGCTTCGGGCAGACGGTCCGTCTGGTTGCCGTGAATAACGATAACCGGCGGATTGCGGCCACCCTGGTGTGCATAGCGCAGCTTGATGCGACGACCCCGGACAAGCGGCGGCGGATGCGCCATGACAGCAGCTTCCAGCTCCTGCGACAGCTCCGTCGTCGACATATCGCGGAACGCGGCTTTGTGCGCGCGTTCGACGGCCGGCAGCAGATCGCCTACAGCTGTGCCATGCAGCGCCGAGATCGTGATGCGCTCAGCGAAATCCAGGAACGGCAGACGTCGCTCGAGGTCGTCTCGCACCTTCTTGCGTTTATCGGCTTCAAGACCGTCCCACTTGTTTGTAACGACTACCAGAGCGCGACCGCGCTCCAGGACCAGGCCGAGAAGGCTCACGTCCTGCTCGGTCACACCTTCCTGCGCGTCGAGTACTGCGATGACTACCTCGGCACGCTCGATCGCCTGCAATGCCTTGACGATCGAGAACTTCTCGATCGCCTCATGTACTCGCGCCTTGCGCCGGATGCCGGCCGTATCGATCAACTGGTACTTGCGATCATTGCGCTCGAATGAAACCGCAACGCTATCGCGTGTCGTACCCGGTTGGTCAAAGACCACGAGCCGGTCTTCGCCGAGCAAGCGATTGCAGAGCGTCGACTTGCCGACGTTCGGTCGCCCGACAATTGCGATACGCAGTTCCTGGTCGTCCTCGACCGTCTCTTCAGGTTCCTCACCGACATCGAAGTCTTCGAGAACCCGATCCATGAGCGCCGAGATTCGATCGCCGTGCGCGGCCGATACTGCGACTGGATCGCCTAACCCGAGTCCGTAGAACTCGCTGTTGGCGATCGCGGATTCCAGCCCTTCCGCCTTGTTGACGGCAAGCCAGGTCTTTTTCGCATGTTTGCGGGCGAGCTCCGCGACATGCTCGTCGGCGCCCGTCAGTCCGCTGCGCCCGTCGACCATGATGATCGCGGCGTCGGCTTCCTGCAGTGCGCGCACGGTCTGCTCGACCATGGCCTCATCGATGCCCTCCTCGCCTCCGGCAACACCGCCGGTATCAATGACGAGATAAGGGATCGGGCCGAGCTTGCCGAAACCGTACTTGCGGTCGCGGGTCAGCCCCGGGTAGTCAGCAACGAGCGCATCACGCGAACGCGTAAGGCGATTGAACAGGGTCGACTTGCCAACATTGGGTCGACCGATGAGCGCGATGACGGGTAGCACGATTCGTTACCTTCACCGCGCCCGGTCAGCTTTCGTCGGCGACGTCAGGCGCCGTACGCTGTGGGCGATCCTGGACGATTTCATAACAGCCCACCGTGCCGTCGTCGCTCTGGACGTAGACACGATTGCCGAAAACAACCGGGTTGTGCGAAATCGCCGACTTACCGAGACGAACGCGAGCCGCGATCTCACCGGTAAAGGTGCTGAAGAAATGTACGTAGCCTTCGAAATCTCCGACGACGACCGTCTGGCCGAACGGCACTGGCAGCGTCGGATCACGGCGCAGCAGATCGTCGTTGCGCCAGACCTCCTGTCCCGAAGATCGGGTTAGCGCGATAACCTCGCCATCGTCACGCGACGTGTAAATATTGTTCCAGTCGGCTGCTACGCCGGTGTAGCTCGAGATCTCGCGCTGCCACAGTACCTGCCCGGACTCGGATGCAATCGCCGCAATGCGACCCTGGTACCCGGCGGCATACAGGTCCTGGCCAACAACCGCGAGTGCGCCATCGATGTCGGACAGGCGCTCGAGGTCTGAACGGCCGGTCGGAATGGCAAGGAACGAGTCCCACTCAATGTCACCGGTCTCGACCTGGACCGCAAGCACGCGACCGTTGTCAAAACCCGCCACGACATAGGAATCGACCAGCAGCGGCGACGTCGCACCACGCATGGTCAGTGCCGGCATCGACTGCTCGATTGCCCAGCGCTGGCGTCCGTCGAAACGCGAGAACGACTGCAGCCGGTTATCGATGGTCTGCACGATAACGGCGTCATCCTTGATCAGCGGATGTGCGAGCGTCTCGCCACCGACGAATGCCCGCCACTGCTCGCTGCCATCGGCAGCATCAAGCAGCACGAGATAGCCGTCCTTGGTCGCAACAGCCACGCCACCTTCGTTGGCAGCGGGGCCCGCTGAAATTTCGGCATCAATGTCGACCTTCCAGGCAGCTTTGCCGGTGGCCGGGTCGAGTGCTGCAACTTTTCCGTCCTGGCTGGCCGCATAAACCCGGTTGCCGTCGCTCTGCGGCTGCAGGCCCACCAGCAGGTAATCGGACTTGCCGCCGATCTTCGAAGTCCAGAGTCGCTTGACCTTGATCGTCGAGTCGAAATCGACGAGCTCCTTCGGCTCCAGCTCTTCATCCTTGTCGCCGAAAATACCGCACGACGCCAGCAGCATCGTCGCGGTCAGAAGACCCAGCGTGCGGGTAAGGTGCTTCACTCGGCTTCCTCGGGCGCCGAGTCATCGGCAGCGGCCGCAGCAACCGGCAGGTCAAGCAGCTTCCAGCGAACCATAGATTCGTCAACGAGCTGGCCCGCGGACGGTGTCGTAAGGACGGTCTGGTATGCAGCTTCGGCCTCAGCGTACTGGCCGAGCGCCGCGTAGGCGTCACCAAGTACCTCGCCCATCGGCGCGGCGAAAGCCTCGTCCTCGATCGGCTCGAGCAAGTCGACAGCTTCTTGCGCTTTCTCCTGGTAGAGGTAAATGCGCGCGAGCCGCAGCCTTGCAATGTTTTTCAGCTCTTCGCCGGCGGAGCCCGCAATAACGCCACGCAGTGCGTTCGCAGCATCCTCGTCACGATTGCCCTCCATGTACAGGCGCGCCATTGCGAGACCGGTCTGCGCCGCGTAAATCGTGTCACCGTAATCGGCGGCAATTCCTGCGGCCAGGGCTTCTGCTTCTTCGGCATCGCCCGCGACCACGTGATCGGTGAGCGCCATGAACTGCGTCGACGCTTCGAGCTGCTTGTCGTACTGACTGGCCGAATACCAGTTGTACCCTGTGAGCCCGCCAACACCGAGGATGATGCCACCCATGACATAGGCGCCATACTCACCCCACCAACGGCGGATCTCTTCAATCTGTTCTTTCTCGGATAAATCTTCCACGGTCCTACCTTTTACTCAATTTTTCTGCCAGCACTTCGGCCAGCTCCCCAAGCGCCACGCTGACCTGCTCGTCATCGCTGCGCAGAGGTTTCAACCCAACTTTTTCATCGGCGAGCTCCTGCTCACCGAGAATCAATGCATACGCGGCGCCGCTCTTGTCGGCCCGCTTCATCTGCGACTTGAAGCTGCCACCGCCGAGATTTACTTCGACCCCGATTCCGGCGATCCTATCCCGCAATTCCTCGGCCAGCGCGAATGCCCGCTCCAGCGTGCCATCACCAAGTGCCGCGACATACACGTCGGCATCTCTTGACGGCGCTTTCCCGCCGCAGGCCTCGTACAGGGCGACAAACCGCTCTACGCCCATGGCCCAGCCAATTGCCGGCGTCGCACGACCACCGAGCTTTTCAACCAGCCCGTCATAACGCCCGCCTGCACAGACCGCATTCTGCGATCCCAGCGCATCCGTCACCCATTCGAACACGGTCCTCGAGTAGTAATCGAGACCGCGAACGAGGCGCGGATTCACTGTGTATTCAACCCCTGCGGCATCGAGTAATGCCTTCAGGCCCTCGAAATGCCGCTCCGATTCCTCATCGAGGTGGCCCAGCATCAGCGGGGCTCCGGCGATGATCTCCTGCATCTCGGGATTCTTGCTGTCCAGAATCCTGAGCGGGTTCGAATCGAGGCGGCGAATACTATCCTCATCCAGCTGATTTTTCACGCCGGAAAAGTACTCGACGAGAGCTGCGCGGTAAGCGCCGCGGGACGCGGCCGTGCCCAGTGAGTTGATCTCGAGGCGCACCCGGTCGATACCAAGCTTCTGCCACATGCGGGCGCTCATGATAATCAGCTCCGCGTCGATGTCCGGACCTTCATAACCCATGGCCTCAACGTCGAACTGGTAGAACTGCCGGTAGCGTCCCGCTTGCGGCGCCTCGTAGCGGAACATCGGCCCAATCGTCCAGAGCTTCTGCTTCTGGTTATGGAACAGGCCGTGAGTGATCCCGGCCCGCACCATGCCGGCCGTGGCTTCCGGACGCAGCGTCAGGCTGCGGCCCTTGCGGCTCTCGAATGTGTACATCTCCTTCTCGACGATGTCGGTGACCTCGCCGATCGAGCGCTTGAACAGCTCGGTATGTTCGAGGATCGGCAGCCGCACATGCTTGTAGCCGTAGGACTCGATAATTCCTTCGACAACCTCCTCAAGGTACTGCCACGTGGCAGACGTATCGGGCAGGATGTCATTCATCCCGCGAACTGGTGTGGGCTTGGTGCTCATGGTCCTGCGATCGTTAGCCTGGCGGTCTGGCCGCGGCGGTTGGCAGCCGGTATCACGTACGGCTCGCCATTTACTTCGAGAGAGACATTGTCGGCGTCGCCGAACAATACGTTGAAAGGAGCATCGCCCGAGAGATTCACGGTGCGGCCTGCGCGTCCGAGATCAAAAAACAGGCGCCGACCGCCGGCATCGGTGATCTCGGTCCAGCAATCGCCGTTGTAGGTCACGCTAAGGCGCATCTGGCCTGGAGCAGGCTCGGGCTCCGGTTCCGCGGCTGCCGGTTCGATTACCTCAGGCTCGGTTTCGGCCGCGGTGCTGTCGACCTCCTCCTGCGGCAGCTCGACGGCCGCTTGCTCTTCCGCCGGTTCATACGCTTCGACTGCGGCGGCCGGTTCTTCGGCTTCTGGCTCGGTGACAGTGGCAGGGGGTACGCGCATCGCGAACCACCAGTAGGCCGCAGCGGCAATGATGATGATCACGATCGCAACCAGCCAGGGCACTGGCGACATCTCCTGCCGCGGGCGTGGCCGGACCGAGACTACGGGCGGCGGCGAAGCTGTAGCGCGATTCAGGACGTAGTAGTCATCAAGGACATCTGCTTCGCTAACGCCGACCAGCTGTGCGTACTTGCGAAGGTGACCTTTCGCGAATACCGGAGCACCGAGGACCTCGAATTCATTGCGTTCAAGCGCACGCACCTTCGGTTCGTCGAGATGCAATTCCTTGGCTATTTCAAGGACGGCTATCTGTTGCTCACGGCGCGCCTGGGCCAGGCGCTCGCCACAGACGGGCCCCTCTGCCTGCTCGTCGTCGTTCGACGACTCGATGTTGTCCTTCTCGTCCGTCATCTAGCCTGAGCCAAGTATCCTGCGCGCTTCTTCGGAGTTCGGAAAACTCCGCAACAGTTCGTTCTCGTAGTCCGTACGACCTTTATCGTTGCCCAGCATATCCTCGATGCGCGCAGCCAGGTAAAGGACGCCGGCCGTCGACACATTGCTCGATATGTAACGTTCCACGAATGCGCGAGCACCGAGATAGTCCTTTTCGAGGTACTTCATCAGGCACAACTGCAGCAACGCGTCACCATAGTTGGCCTTCGCATCCAGCGCTGCGCGAAAGTAGGCTTCGGCTTTTGCATTGTCCGGCTGCTGCAACATGCACATGCCGGCATTCGTCATCGTGATTTCCGCGTTGTCGTTTTCCGGGTGTTCGATCGCTCGATCGAACTGCTCGGCAGCTCCGTCGTAGTCCCGCTGCTCGCAGAGGAACACGGCATACGCATTACGAATATTGAAATTGCGCGGCGCGATACTGACCGACTTCTCGTAGTGGATCCTGGCAAGCCGCGGATTCTCAAGCGCAAGGTAAGTGCGCCCGAGCGTTGCGTGCGCTTCGGCGAATCTCGGATCGATTTCTGTCGCCTGGATGAGCCTGTCGCGGGCCAGTTCGTAGGAACCGGCGTCGTAATACTTCACGCCCAATGAGTAGTTCAGTTTTGCAGCATCGTCATTGTTCGGCTGCCGTTCCAGGTCGCCCGTCGTTGTCGACGTTACGCAACCAGCCAGCAGGAAACAGCATATCGCCCCCGATGCAATCAGCTTGCCCATATTCATACTGATGCCACCTTCACATTGTCCCCGTCATTGCCCTTCTGCCCCGAGCGTTTTTTCTCGCCCAGGCGCCTCGTGACGCGATCACTGACCTTCCCTGCCAGCTGTCCGCAGGCGGCATTGATATCGTCGCCCCGCGTCTTGCGTGTGGTTACAACCAGCCCCTTCTGGCGTAACCGATTCTGGAACTGCCTGATCGTCTCCGCCGAGGATCGCTCGTAGCGAGTGCCCGGGAACGGATTGAACGGAATCAGATTGATTTTCGCCGGATTCCCCTTCAGCAGCCGGGCCAGCTCATCGGCATGCCCGAATGAATCGTTCACATCCCGAAGCATGACATATTCGAAGGTGATAAACCGGTTTGAATGCTTGGCGGCGTAAGCCCAGCAGGCATCCAGCAAGGTCTTGATCGGATGCATTTTGTTGATCGGCACAATCTCGTCGCGCAGCTCATCATTTGGCGCGTGCAGCGAGACCGCCAGCGATACATTGCAGTCATCACCGAGCTTGTCGATCTGCGGCACGATACCCGAGGTACTCACGGTTACCTTGCGACGCGACAGGCCATAGGCCCAGTCGGAAATCATGAGTTCCAGGACGGGTACGACCGACCGGTAGTTGGCGAGTGGCTCGCCCATGCCCATCAGGACAACGTTCGTGACGGCCGGCTCACCGTTGGCACGCCGCGGCAGCTCGCGAATCGCATACCGCACCTGGCCGATAATCTCGGCACTCGTCAGGTTACGGTTAAAGCCCTGCGCACCCGTCGCACAGAACGTGCAATCCAGGGCGCAGCCAACCTGCGACGAAATGCACAAAGTGCCGCGGTCAGCCTCAGGAATAAACACGGTCTCGACCGCCTGGCCGGAACCACTTGAGAACAACCACTTCACGCAGCCGTCTGCCGCGTCAAAGCGCGCCTGGGTCTCGGGCATGCGAATCTCGGCTTCGGCGTTCAGCATCTCGCGAAGCTTTTTGGAGAGATCCGTCATTTCGTCGAATGAATCGACGTCGCGCTGGTAAATCCATTGCATGACCTGCCGCGCGCGGAACGGCTTTTCGCCACGCTCAACAAAAAACTGCTCGAGGCTGCCTTGCGACAGCCCGAGCAGATTGATTTTGTCGGGATTAGCGGCCATGGCCGAATCGTTTATCGGGTGCGCGGGCAGATGCCGTCGTCACCGAAGAAAAACGCAATCTCGACAGCTGCCGTTTCGGCTGCATCGGAGCCGTGGCAGATGTTCTCTTCGATGCTTTCCGCAAAGTCCGCACGGATCGTACCCGGATCGGCTTCCGCCGGGTTCGTGGCACCCATGATCTCGCGATGTTTCAGGATCGCGCCTTCGCCGCTCAGTGCCGAGACCACAACCGGGCCCGACGTCATGTAGCTGACAAGGTCGTTGTAGAAAGGACGTTCGGCGTGAACGGCGTAAAAGCCCTCAGCCTGCTCTTTCGACAGGTGCAACATGCGGGCGCCAACGATTTCGAGGCCTGCTTTCTCAAAGCGGCTGTAGATCTCGCCGATCAGGTTCTTCTGTACGCCATCCGGCTTGATGATGGAGAGCGTCTGCTCAACGGCCATGTGTGTTTCCTTTATGAAATTGAATGTGACTAAAAAGATCAGCCCGGCTGTCTGCCGGGCTATGAATACAAACGGGTAATTTTACGCTGGTTTTTTCAGACGTTGAAGCTTTCGCCGCAACCGCATTCGCCCGAAATGTTGGGATTCCGGAAGCTGAACGCCTCGTTCAGCCCCTGCTTGCGGAAATCCACCTCGGTGCCGTCAATCAGCTGCAGCGCTTCGGGGTCGACGACAACCGTGACGCCCTTGTCCTCGAACACGACGTCGCCGTCTTCGATTTCTTCGGCATAGCCGATGACATAGGAATAGCCCGAGCAGCCGGTCTCGGTCACTCCGAGCCTCAGGCCCACGCCCGTGCCGCGTTTTTCAAGGTAGCTAAGAACCCGCGTGGCCGCGGAATCCGTCAGTGAAATTGCCATAAATCAGTCCTGGATTATCGGTCTCGCATGGCTGCCCAAAGCGAACGGACCGTGTCTTCGACGACAAGTATACGACCGGTCTTCTCGGGAGGTACAGCCAGATCCTCCATAATCCGGGCAGAATCGAAGGCTTCAAGGGCACTGGCCGCCCTGCCCTCGAATTCCCGGCAGGTCCACTCGCAGGCCGCAATTACGTGAGGACAGCCATAGGCGCGAAACCGGAGCTGTGACAGCGCTTCGTCTCTGACCTCGGCGGTCAGCCTGATCCGCAGCCCCTGGTCTTCGAAGAAACCGACCGCGCCGCCGTCCACCTCGCCGGCGTGGTCTGGCTGAGCAAAGAACCGGCGGACCAGGTCGTTGTATGGATCGGCGTTCATGGGGCCAGCTCCCGCAGCTTCGCGACCGCCGCGCGGTAATGGTCCACGGCAAACCGGATGTCTTCAGCCGTTGTTGGGCGACCGAGGCTGAAACGAATGGCACTTTGAGCATCGCTGTCTGACAACCCGATCGCCCGCAGCACCTGCGAAGGTTCACGCGACTGCGCATTGCACGCCGAACCGGCAGCAACACAAAGAGGCTCAAGTGCCAGCAGCAGGCTCTCGCCTTCGATGCCCGCAGCGCTGACATTGAGAATGCCGGGATAGCCACCCGTTTCGGGCCCATTTACCCGGATGCCGTCGATTGCGGAGATGCCGGTAAAAAGGGCCGCCCGCAGGCCTTCGAGGTGTTCGAGATCCGACTCGATCCTTGCCTCGGCAACGGCTGCCGCTTCGCCGAGTCCGGCTACAAGGTCCACTGGTACCGTGCCGGGACGCAACCGGCGTTGTTGCCCACCGCCAAACAGCAGCGGTTCAAGGTGTACGTTCGGGGCAACTAGCAACGCGCCAACCCCCTTTGGACCGTAGTACTTGTGGGCCGTCAGGGACAGCAGGTCGATCGGCAGCGCTGCCAGATCCACGGGAATCTTGCCCGCGGCCTGGGCTGCGTCGACATGCAACAAAGCACCATGCTCGCGGCAGATTTCACCGAATGCAGCGACATCGTGAATTAGCCCCGTCTCATTGTTGACGTACATCAGCGAGACGAGCGTCGTGTCCTCGCGCAGCGCTTCCCGCAGCGTCTGGGGCTGCAATTCACCGTCTACACCGGCCGGCAGCCAGGTGACTTCGAAACCCTGTTTCTCAAGGGCTCGGAATACGTCGACAACAGCCTTGTGTTCCGTGCGTGTCGTGATGAGATGCTTGCCGCGATGCGCGCGTTGCTTCGCGGCGCCGACGATCGCGAGGTTGTTCGACTCAGTCGCGCCCGAGGTCCAGAGCACTGAGTAGTCAGCCGCGTTCAACAGCGACCTGACCTGCGCCTCCGCGTGATCGACGATATCGGCCGCTGCGCGCCCAAGCACGTGCGTTGACGCCGGGTTCGCCCATGCCGAGGATTGCACCTCGCGCATACGCTCGGCCACCTGCGGGTCGAGCGGCGTCGTCGCTGCATAGTCAAGGTAGACGGCCGTCATTCCGGATCCTTTCGGGTCCTGTCGATGGCCGTCAGGATGCCGCGCAGGATATTCACCTCGTTCTTGTCCGGCCGCGCACGAATGAACAGGCGCCGCAGGCGCCGCATCAGGTGCCGAGGGTTTTCCGGGTCCAGAAAGCGAATGTCGCGCAACACCTGCTCGAGGTGGGTGTAGAAATGCTCCATCTCATCGGCAGTCGCCGGCGGTGCTTCGCTCTCAAATGCAGGAGCATTGCCCAGGGAACCCGCAACTCGCAGCTCGTAGGTCAGTACCTGTACCGCCATGGCCAGGTTCAGCGAACTGAACTCCGGGTTGGTCGGAATCGTCAGCAGCGTTTGGCACAGATCCAGATCGTCGTTATGCAGCCCGGTCTTCTCGGGACCGAATACCGCCGCCACATCCCCGGTCCTGTTCTCGGCAATCATCCGTTCGGCGCAGTCGCGCGGCTCCATCGTCGGCCAGTTAATGGTGCGGGAGCGGGCGCTGGCGCCTGCCACGTAGACGCAGCCATCGACCGCCTCGGCCAGCGACTTGACGACGCGCGTCGACTCCAGGATGTCGGAAGCACCCGACGCACGCGCTGTGGCATCGGCGTGCGGGAACACCTTCGGATTTACAAGCACGAGGTCGGTGAGGCCCATGTTCTTCATGGCACGCGCGACCGCCCCGATGTTTCCAGGGTGGGTCGTGCCAACCAAAACAATGCGTACAGACATGGGACAGATCTCGAAAAGTCCGGTATTCTACCGCCCCCGTGGCCCCGGCTGAACGCCTGTGGCCCAGTTCTTTGACATTGATGGAATCGTTATGCACGCACTACTGAATGTCGCCGTAATGGCGGCACGTCGCGCGGGCGCCCAGATTGGCCGCCGTTACAACCAGCGCGACAAACTCAAAATAGAGAAGAAAGGTCACAACGATTTCGTCAGTGATGCGGATCGCGCCGCCGAAGAGGCGATCATCGAAGTTATCCGCAAGCACTATCCCGACCATGCCATCCTCGCCGAAGAATCCGGCGTCGACGGCGATTCTGATCATGTCTGGATCATCGATCCGCTCGATGGTACCACCAACTTCCTGCACGGCTTCCCGACCTTCGCGGTTTCGATCGCAGTACAGGTCAAAGGACGTGTCGAGCACGCCGTCGTCTATGACGTCATGCGCGAGGAGCTGTTCACAGCTTCCAAGGGTGACGGTGCAACGATGGACGGACGTCGCATCCGTGTGACCGGTCTCGCCGATCTAGAAAATTCGCTGATCGGCACGGGTTTCCCGTTCCGCGACAAAGACGCCGACCTGGCGCCTTACATGACCATGCTCGAGAAAGTCCTGCGCAACACGCATGGCGTTCGTCGTGCCGGCGCGGCAGCGCTCGATATGTGCTACGTCGCGGCCGGTCGCCTCGACGCCTACTTTGAAACGGGGCTGCACTCCTGGGATCTCGCGGCTGGCGGACTGATCGTCCGTGAAGCCGGCGGCATCGTCAGCGCACTCGACGGCGGCGAGAATTACCTGGAAACGGGCCACGTACTGACGGGCACGCCGAAAATCTACGCGGCGCTGGCGAAGACCTGCGCCCGGGAGATAAAAGGGCTTTTGGCTTAGTTACGGGAGGTCGTCGATTAACTCGGGGTCTTTCGCTTTCTCAAGCAGATCCTGCGGACTCACTTCCAGCGCCAGCGCGGTCGCGCTCGCCGTGTAGATCGACGAGTACGTACCGACGATGATGCCGACGATCAGCGCGATCGAGAATGGCGCGATCGACTCACCACCGAGCGTCAGCAGGGCAGCAAGTACAAGCAATGTCGTCAGACCCGTGATCAAGGTTCGGGCCAGCATCTCGTTTATCGAGATATTCATGGCCTCTTCCGCCGTCTTGCCGCGCAGCGCAAAGAAGTTCTCACGAATACGGTCGAACGCGACGACGGTGTCGTTGAGCGAGTAACCGATAACCGCCAGTACCGCTGCCACAACCGTAAGGTCGAACGGCAATCCGAAGATCGAGAAAAACCCGACCGTCACGATCGCATCATGCGCCAGGGCTGCAACAGCGCCTGCCGAGAACTTCCACTGGAAGCGGATCATGACGTAGAAAAAGATCATCATTAGAGCGATAACCATCGCGAGTGCGCCCGTCTCGGCCAGCTCTGCGCCGACCTGCGGACTCACCGACTCGACGCGGCGCAGTTCCATTCCTTCGCCGCTCTGCTGCAGCGTGGCCTGCAGGCCCTCACGAATATCGTCGATTTCACCTTCCTGCGGCGGCAGGCGTACCAGGACGACGCTCTCCGAGCCAAACTCCTGGACCATGGCATCCGGATATCCGGCGCCGGTCAGGTCATTGCGAATACCCTCGATGTCGGCAGCTTGCGAGTAGCCAACCTCAAGGGCCATACCGCCCGTGAAGTCGATGCCAAACTCCAGGCCGCGCGTCGCGAGAGAAACGAGCGATACAACAACAAACAGCACCGAAATCGCCAGCGCAACGCGGCGACGTCCCTGGCTGAGAAAGTCGATGCTGGTTTTTTCCTTGATCAGTCGAATCATGGGATGTCCTAAACCGGCAGCGACGTGAGCTTGCGCCCGCCGAAGATGAGATTAACGACCGAACGCGTGCCGACGATCGCCGTAAACATGGAAGTGATGATGCCGAGCATCAGCGTGATCGCGAAGCCCTTGATCGGACCCGTGCCGAGCATGAACAGAACAACTGCCGCAATCAGCGTTGTGATGTTCGCATCCGCAATGGACGACAAGGCTTTCTCGTAACCGGAATTGATCGCGTGCTGCGGTGACGCTCCAGCCGCAAGCTCCTCGCGTATTCGCTCAAAGATAAGCACGTTCGCATCGACGGCCATACCAACCGTCAGGACGATACCGGCGATGCCCGGTAGCGTCAGCGACGCCTGCAGCACCGATAACATGGCGACGATAAATACGAGATTGGAGAACAGCGCCAGGTTGGCGATCAGGCCGAATCCACGATAGTAGATCGCCATGAACACGATCACCGCGATAAAGCCAATCTGGATCGCGAGAAAGCCCTTCTCAATATTGTCCGCACCCAGCGTTGGACCAATGGTGCGTTCGTCAACGATGTATACGGGGGCTGCGAGAGCACCGGCGCGCAGCAGCAATGCCAGCGAGGTAGCCTCGTCCTGGCGCAATCCACTGATCTGGAAGCGGTCCTTGAACACGCCGCGAATCGTTGCCGTGTTAATAATTTCCTCGGTTCGGATTTCGCGGTAGTTCTGCTCACCATCAACGATGATCTCTTCGCGCTCGGTCTCGATGAACACCGTCGACATCGGCTTGTTGAGGTTGTTCATCGTCGTTTCGAGCATGCGCTCGCCACCCGCAGAGTCCAGCGTAATCGACACGATTGGCGAACCCTGGTCGTAGCCGGCAGCCGCATCAATAATCTGGTCACCGGATGCGATGACGCGGCGCTTCAGAACCTGTGACGGCTCATTGTCGCGACCGATGTAACGGCGTGAGCCCGGCTCATCACCCGACAGGTCAACCAGTCGGAACTCGACCGTTGCTGTCGCTTTGAGGATTTCCTTGACCCGGTTGGGGTCCTGCACGCCCGGCAGCTGCACGACGATGCGGTCGGCACCCTGGCGCTGCACGATAGGCTCGGCAACGCCGAGCTGGTTGACGCGATTGCGGAGCGTCGTGATGTTCTGCTCAATCGCGAAATCCTGGCGCGCCTTGATCTGCGCCTCACTCATGCGAATCGTCAGCGATCGACCGTCACTCGCATCACTGATAAGCAGGTCCTGGTCCGCCTGGCGCACGATGTTGCGAGTCTCGGCCAAGTCTGCATCTACAGACAGCCGAACTGTCAGAACCGTACCGTTGAGATCCACGCGATGACGACCCGCCGCTTCGCGAAGCCGCTCGGACAGGTCTTCCTGGTAGGACACCAGTCGCTTCTCGACGGCCGTGTCCATGTCGACCTCAAGCAGGACGTACACGCCGCCGCGCAGGTCGAGCCCAAGACTCATGGTATTTAACCCGAGGGCGCGTACCCAATCGGGAAGGTTCGGCGCGATTGTCTGCGCGACGTTCGCGCGGCGGCCCAGCCGGTCGTTGAACTCCTCAGCAATCGGGCCGGTCTCGGTACCCGCTGCGAATCGCAGTATCGCCCGGCCGTCTTCGATAAATACGGCATCAGGCGTGTGCCCGGTCGCTTCCGCGATTTCAACGAACCTTTCAAGTCGCGATTCTTCGTAAGGCTCGCCACTGGACTGTGCGACCTGGATTGCCGGAACGCTGCCGTACAGATTCGGTACGGCCAGCAGACAACCTGCCGCGAGAATGGCGAGAACGAGAAAATTTAGCCAGGCGGGGTATTTGTTCATTGATCAGGCTTCGTCGTAGGTGCCCTTGGGGACGACCATCGAGACGCTCGCTTTCTGGATCTTGATCTCGGTGTTATCCGAAATCTGGATCACCGCGTAGTGGTCGCTGACGCCCGTGATCTTGCCGAGAATACCGCCGGCCGTCAGAACTTCGTCACCGACACTGAGGTTCGAAACGAGAGCCTGGTGCTGCTTCTGTTTCTTCTGCTGCGGACGAATCAGGAGGAAGTAAAACGCGACAAACATCAGTCCCATCATGATGAGGAAACTGGTTGAATCGCCCTGAGCCTGCGCACCCTGTGCGTGCGCGGTTTGAATAAAGAAGTCCATAGGATTTTTCGATCTTTGTTATGAGTCTGGGGAGGCCCCGAAAAAACGCGCGGTATTATGGCACAAGCCTGTCACGTGGGGGCGAGTTCCTGCATCGCAAGTGTCGCACGGCTATTTTCCGTATGTTTTGCGCAACTCGGCCGCGAAATCATCCAGCTTGCCCGCCTCGATCGACGCGCGAATATTCGACATAAGCTTCTGATAATAATGAAGGTTATGAATGGTCGCGAGGCGCGGCCCGAGGATCTCGCCGCACTTGTGCAGGTGTCGCAGGTACGCCATCGAGTAATTGCTGCAGGTATAGCAGTCGCACTCGGGATCCGGTGGCGACGTGTCGTCGCGATACGTCGCATGCCTGAATTTCACGTGCCCGCGGGACGTGAACATCTGCCCGTTACGTGCGTGCCGTGTCGGGATGACGCAGTCGAACATGTCGATGCCGCGCAGCACCGCCTCGGCGATATCCACCGGAGTGCCGACTCCCATCAGGTAGCGCGGCGCATCGGTCGGCATATTCGGCATCAGCGCATCGAGCACCGCATGGCGTTCGTCCTCGGGCTCGCCAACGGCCAGGCCGCCGACTGCATAACCATCAAAACCGATATCGACCAGGCCCGCGCGCGACTCCTCGCGAAGATCGTCGTACATGCCGCCCTGTACGATGCCGAACAGCGCCTCGCCGCGTTCAGGTTCCTCGTTCTTGAGTTCGTCAAAGCGGCGTCGACTCCGCTCCGCCCAGCGCAGCGACAGCTCCATCGACTCGCGCGCTTCCTTTTCGCTCGCCGGGTACGGCGTGCACTCATCGAAGATCATCGTGACGTCGGCATTCAGGTCGTGCTGCACCTCCATCGACTTTTCCGGCGTCAGGAATATCTCGTCGCCATTGACCGGCGACTGGAATTTGACGCCCTCCTCGGACAGCTTGCGCATCGCGGCAAGCGAGAACACCTGGAAACCGCCCGAGTCGGTCAGGATCGGCTTGTGCCAGTTCATGAACTCGTGCAAACCACCATGCTTGCGGATGATCTCGGTACCAGGCCGATTCATCAGGTGGAAGGTGTTGCCGAGAATAATCTCAGCACCATCCTTCTCGACTTCCTCGGGCGTCACGCTCTTGACCGTGCCGTAGGTGCCGACCGGCATGAATACTGGCGTCTCAATCGTGCCACGACGAAACGTCAGCTTGCCGCGCCGTGCGGCGCCACAGGTTGTGCTGATTTCGAACTTCACGCGTCGCTGCCGGGTGTCAGGAACATCGCATCACCGTAACTGAAGAAGCGGTACTTCTCACGCACTGCGTGACGGTATGCGTCCAGGACCCGCTCCCTGCCGCAGAACGCCGAGACCAGCATCAGCAGTGAAGACTGCGGCAGGTGAAAATTGGTGATCATCGCGTCGACAGTCCGGAACTCGTAACCAGGCAATATGAACATGTCGGTCTCGCCGGAGAAGGGCTCGATCGCACCGCTGGCGGAAGCACATTCCAGTGAGCGCACCGAGGTCGTACCGACCGCGATAACGCGACCCCCCGCGGCCTTCGTGGCGCGCACCGATTCGCAGCATGCCTCATCAACCTGCACACGTTCGCTGTGCAGGCGATTCTCCGCGATATGCTCCTCACGCAGGTTCTGAAACGTACCGGCACCAACATGCAACGTGACCCATGCATGCTTCGCACCTGCATCCAGCGTCGCCTGCAGCAGGTCATCATCGAAGTGCAGGCCGGCGGTCGGCGCAGCTACTGCGCCGGGGTCTTTCGCGTACACGGTCTGGTAACGGTCGATGTCATCTTCGTCAGCATCGCGGCCCAGGTATGGTGGCAGCGGCACTTCGCCGCAGGCGTCAAGGAGCGGCAACACGTCCTCAGCGAATCGCAGCTCGAACAGGCTCTCCTCGCGGCCCACAACTTCGACCTCGCTGCCGTTCGCCAGCAGCAGTCGCGACCCCGGCCTCGGCGTCTTGCTCGCGCGGACATGCGCCAGCGCCTCCCTGTCTCCATAAATTCGTTCGATCAGGATTTCGGCCTTGCCGCCGGTTTCCTTGGTGGCGGGCAGGCGCGCCTTGATGACGCGCGAATCGTTGAAGACCAGCAGGTCTCCTTCGCGCAGCAGTGACGGCAGATCGGTGAACTGCAAATTCCGCACTTCGTCGCCCAGTTCAAGCAACCGACTACCCGAGCGTTCGGGCGCCGGGAAGCGCGCAATCAGCTCGTCAGGAAGCTCGTAGTCGAAGTCGGAAATAAACATGGGCGCGCATGGTAACAAAGCCATGCGCGCCCATGTTGTTCAACCTGTCAGGTCAGGTTGAGCCGCTGTCGTGCGCCGCCTTTGGGGGGACCGGCGCGCGAACAGGTTTGGCGGGCTCGGGTGCACCCAGGAATTCCATCAGCATGCCGCTGCGCTCGTCGTCAGGAATTTTCACGTCGATCGTGCGCTGTCGCTTGTCACGCATGACCACGACGTCCAGCGACTCGCCGGGCTCATAGGTACCAAATATCTTGAGCGCCTGGCGAACGCTACCCGGCTCGCGATCGCCGATTTTCAGGATGACATCGCCATCCTCAAAGCCCATCGAATCGGGGGACGGCGCTTTTACAACCAGCAAGCCTTCGCTGGTGCCGAAGTACTTGCCGAGGCCCTCGCTGAGCTCGATCAGTTCCATGCTGCCGAAGCTGTTACCGAAGAATTGCATTGAGAAGTTGAACGGCTTCACATGTGGTACACCCGGAATGCGTTCGATGTGCACCTTGCGCTCGATGTCAGGCACCCAGGCGAACGTCGGGTCTTCGATGACGCGGACATTCAGCTCGACGCTGCCGCTATTGCCATTGCGCACGTAGTCGAGCTTGAGTTCATCGCCCTCTTCCACGGCCTCCATGAATTCGAACAGCTTCTTGTTTGCAAGCATGCTGTTCTCGGCGGCCAGTGACTCGCCGTTCACGGCGGTAATCACGTCCTTCGATCTAAGTCCGGCATCATCAGCCGGACCATTAGGCGTAATACCCTTGATCTCGACGCCATCGACAGCGCCCGATGCGTCGCTGCTCTCAATATTGATGCCAATACGAGGCTTGTTGAGCCTTGCCAGCGACTGCCGCAGCTCAACCATCTGCGGCAATCGATCCGAGGTCAGCTCCGCGATCTCGGCGGCCGCCTCGGCCATACGTTTCTCGGCTTCCCGCAGCCTTTCCGCGAACTCGGCTTCACGAGCTTCAAACTCGCGCACCTGTTCCTCTTCTTCGGTCTGCGCATAGGCCAGCCCCGCGATCAGAAACGCGGCCACCGGCAAAAGATGCTTCCACTTGTTCATGTCTTGCTTACTCCTCGCCTAAAACGCCGCTCGTTGCGCCTGCGCATAGCGCAACTGCAGCAGTAACTTCATCAATCTGACGCGTTCGCCCCAGAAAACTTCGCGATCCCGGGCGCTCATCTGCTCCTCGGGGTCATTCAACTGGTAATCAATGGCGGCGATACGCTCTTCAATATCAGCGATCGTCGCGACGGTGCCTGCGCGGCCGACTCCAGGCTGCGCCGGCAGCGACCTGAGGTCCCGCTCAAGCTGCGCGGATTCGACCTGCAGGGCGCGCAGGTTGTCGAGATTCACGGTATTGGACGGGTCGCCCTGCGGAACGACATCACTGGTCGGCGTCGGCTGCATTGTCATGACGACGGCTACCATCGCTGCGGCTGCAGCAAGTCCGACTCCTGCATACCAGCGACGCTTGTTCGCCGGGTGATGTACCAGCCCCTCGGCCTCCGCCTGCTCACGGATACGCAGCCAGACATCGCGCGGCGGCATCGTCTCAGGCAGTGCCCGGAGCCCCTTTTGCAATGCGGCATGTTCTTCCGCTGCCAGTGCACAGATCATCTCTTCGTCCTTCTCATTGCTGCTCATGCAGTCAACCTCTTCACTAATACAGCCCCACGGTCATTCCGCCGGGTTCGCGAGCCTCGTCGCTCGCGAGCAGTGGTCGAAGTTTCTGGTACGCCCGCGACAACTGCGATTTTGAAAAACTCTCGGTCTTGCCCATGAATTCCGCGATTTCCTTGTGCGTGAATCCTTCAACATCGTGCAGCCAGACCACGGCGCGACTCACATCCGGCAAGTTCGCAAGCGCCCGATCCAGGTCCATCGCCTCATCTGGGTGGCTCGAGATGCCGTGGCTGACCGGTTCGCCAGCCGTCATGTCCTCGAAATCATCGCCGAGCGACTGGCCGCGCTTGTTCCAGGCCGCTCTCAGGAACATCAGTGACTTGCTGACCGCGATGCGCCGGATCCAGCTGCCAATGGCCGCTTCACCGCGGAATTGGCCTATCGAGCGCATGATCTCGATGAACGTCTCCTGGACCAGGTCCTCGGCATTCGCCGGCGATTTCGTGAAGCGCAGGCAAATCGAGTAAACCGGCGCCGAAAACGCCCGATAGATGATCTCGTGCGCGCGCACATCGCCCGCCACTGCACGCTTGATAATCCCGCTATCGATCTCGATGTCGGCAAACTTGCTCATATCTGCCATGTTAGATGCCCGCGACGCCGAAAGGGTCGCATTTTTTTCAAGGCTTTATATACTGTGCGCCCTCCACGCTTGCCGGGGTGGCGGAACTGGTAGACGCGCCGGATTCAAAATCCGGTTTCTTCGGAAGTGCGGGTTCGATTCCCGCCCCCGGCACCAATAAAAATACGGGGAGAACGGCCATGGGTGATGACACCAGGGACAACGAGCAGGCTCCCTTCTTCGCTCGCCTGATCAAGCGCCACGTCATACAGTCGGCGGCGATCTACGTTGCGGTAGCCTGGGGCGCGCTCGAGATCCTGATTACGCTGCAGGACCAGCTGGGTTGGCCCGATGCAATCTCCACCTGGGCCACACGGCTGTTTGTGGTCGGATTCCCCATAGCGATCATTCTGGCCTGGCGCCGTGACGTCGAAAGCCGTGCGGCGCGGGTCGCCATGGCGGGCGCTGCTGTACTGGCCGCGGGTATCGCTCTATGGCTGACTTTGTCTACGGACCCGGTCGATCAGACCAGGCCGGCCGCGCTCGACCCCATCAATCCGGCGATTGCCACGGTTGCGGTTCTGCCGTTTGAAAACGCCACTGGCGACGAGGCCTTTGATTACCTCGTGAATGGCTTTACCAGCGAACTGATCGGCCGACTATCCAAACACCCGGATCTCGCGATCATCCAGGAAGATTCGGTGAACTCGCCGCTCCTGTTCGACCTGATTCCGGTAGCGCAGGCATCGACGCTTCGCGCTGACTACATTGTTCAGGGCAAGGTCCTGCGAGAAGGCGGGTCGATCGAGGTCACGGCCAATCTGCAGGATCTCAGTGGCCAGGTACTCTGGTCCGACATTTTGCGGGAAGGCTATACAGCGGAAAACATTACTTCCATGCAGAGGCGCATTAGCGGCGAGGTTAGTCGCACGCTGGGGACGACGCTTGACGCGCCCGCCTATTGCGGCGAGACCACGGACCTGGACGCAATGGAACTGCAATACCGGGCTCGTCAGCTGATTGGCCAACGCAATCTCGAAGATGCACTCGCCGGTGTCGACCTGGCGAAGCAGGCGGTAGAAAAGGACCCGTACTTCGGGCGTGGCTGGAATGAAGTCGGCTCAGGAAACTGGTACGCCGCTGGCCAGCATCGGCGATTCGGGGACCGCCAGGAAGCCGCGTTGAAACAACAAGTGGCCATGACGGCGTTTCGGCGCGCGTACGAAATCTGTCCCACTATTGGCATGGCTTTCAAGGCTGTTGTTCCATCGTATGCAGCCGCCGAAAACGAAATCATCGACCACGAAATGCAATGGCGCGATGCGTTGGCAATGGACCCGAACGATGCACACTCATTGCGCCAGTACTTCTACCACCTGATGAACGCCGGCATGATCGACGAAGGCGTCGAAACCATGCAGCGCGCCTACGCGGTTGAGCCTCTTACAGCGATGATTCCTGCACAGTTTGCGCATGCGCTTATGAAGGCCGGTGACTGCGAAAGAGCCATCGAGCTCGCCGAGGAAGCCGAAGCGCTGGGCGGTCAACCCAGTGCCAGTATCAAGCTAAATTGTGCGCATTCCGCGCAGGACGTCGACGGTGTTATTGACGCCACAGAAATGCTTGTCGAATTTGGTCTGGACGATCCACACGCAATCATGGGGCTCCCGAAGCGGGAACTTATCGAGTCCATGTGGGATGAATCACATCCATTGCGGCCCGACACTGTCGCGCGCCTCTGGGAACTCTGGAACGAGAACCCGGATTTCAATAGTAACGACTACATCTATTGGATGATCGCCATGGCTATCAGGCTGCATGAATTCGACCTTGTGCTGGAGATGCTGGACGGTATCGCCGGTGCAAGTGGGTTCCACGGATACAATCTGGCGTGGTCGCCGATCTTCTCAAATCGTGAAGACGCCTCCAAATTTCGCTCGGACCCAAGATTTGTCGAACTCCTGAACAAGACCGGCCTGCCTGCCTACTGGCGCAAGTATGGTTGGCCGAATGGCTGCGAACCTGACGGAGATTCCTTCCGTTGTTTCTGATGAAGTTCTGCTCCAAGTGCGGCGGCACGGTCGACTACCGCATTCCCGCCGACGACAACCGCGAGCGGGCTATCTGTACCTCCTGCGGCACGATTCACTACCGCAATCCGCTGATCGTTGTTGGTTGCGTCGCCGAGAAAGACGGCAAGGTGCTGCTGTGCAAGCGTGCCATTGAGCCGCGCTACGGCTACTGGACCGTACCCGCCGGGTTCATGGAGCTCGGCGAAACACTCGCGCAGGGTGCGGCCCGCGAAACGCTGGAAGAAGCGCTCGCCGAAGTCGAAATTGGTCACCAGTTCGCGTCAGTCGATGTCGTCGACGCTGGCCAGGTACACATTTTCTTTACAGGGAAACTCACGGGCGACTATGGCGTCGGCGAGGAAAGCCTGGAATCGGCGTTATTCAGCGAAGATGAAATCCCGTGGGACGATCTCGCGTTCCACAGCGGGCGATTCGCTTTGAAGACCTATTTTGAGGACCGCGGCGCCAACAATGGCGTGCATTTTCACGAGCTGAGGCGCTCCAGGTCCTGAGGACTAGTTTGCGGTGTTCAGCGCAGCCATGCGGTCGAGATGCTGCTTGAGCTCTGCCGGCTGCAGCCAGCCGCTCATCAGCGATCCATCCGGAAAGACGATTGCCGGCGTGCCGGTCAGGCCCGACTCCTGCCCCATGATGTAGTGCTTGGAAACAATCGACGCATCACACTTGTGCGTA
The DNA here is from genome assembly GCA_965224725.1 of Woeseiaceae bacterium. Taxonomy (GTDB): domain Bacteria; phylum Pseudomonadota; class Gammaproteobacteria; order Steroidobacterales; family Woeseiaceae; genus UBA1847. The sequence goes on along the minus strand of CBDCZZ010000002.1, from coordinate 282,643 downwards.
GCGAAAGTGCGATCCAGCTTGGCAGCAGTCAACGCGCCCTGACGGTCGCTCGCGCACCAGATGTCTTCGGACACATTCCACGACTTCGATGCCGGGCCACCGCGCGGGTACAGCACGTAACGCACCTCGATGCCGAGGCCGTTGTACTGATCGATCTGGGCGTGCAGACGACGACAGAAGGTGCAATCAACGTCAGTAAAAATGGTAACGCTGTGAGTCACGTCTTCGGGCGTAAACGCGATGACCTGGTCGTCGGCGAGGTTGGCTAGCATGTCGCGGCGAGCCTCGTCACGCGCAATCTCGCTGAGGTTGATGCTGCGGTCGAGATCAATCATGTCACCCTGCATCAGGTAACGACCGTCCTCGGATACGTAAGCAAGAATTGAACCCTTCTGAACTTTGTACCAGCCGTCAATCGGACCGTAGTCGACATGCTGTGGCTCGATCTGATCGAACATGGCGGCCATCTTGGCGCGCACGGCTTCGAGCTTCTCGTCCGCGGCGAAAGCCGGGGCAGCGAGAACAAGGGAAATAAGGAGAGCGATTCGCTTCAACGTTCAATACCTTCGCGTGATTCCAACGGGAATTTGGACTCCGGCAACTGCCGGCGGTTCCGTTCCCGGCGCGAGTGTATCAGAGCCCGCTATTAACCGCGCGGGTGATGCTCGCCGTGCAGGTCCTTCAGGCGCTCACGCGCGACATGCGTGTAGATCTGCGTGGTTGACAGGTCACTGTGACCCAGCAGCATCTGTACGACGCGCAGGTCAGCGCCACGATTCAGCAGGTGCGTCGCGAACGCGTGACGCAGGCTGTGCGGTGACATCTTCTTACGAACACCAGCTTTGTCGGCGTAGCGCTTGATGATGTGCCAGAAAGCCTGGCGCGTCATGCGATTGCCGCGGCGCGTCGGGAACAGGTAGTCCGTCTGGCGCTCGAGCAGGATTTCCATGCGCGGGCCGTTGATGAACTCTTTCAGCCAGCGAACCGACTCGTCGCCGAGCGGGATCAGGCGCTCGCGATCGCCCTTGCCGACGATACGCAGGACACCCTGGTTGAAGTTGATCTGTGACTGCTTGAGGTTGATCAGCTCGGTTACCCTGAGACCGGTCGCATATAGCAGCTCGAGCATCGCACGGTCGCGGTGACCCAGCGGCTCATCAGTGTTCGGTGCGTTCAGCAGTGCATCCACTTCTTCCTCGGACAGCGTCTTCGGCAGCGAACGGCCAATGCGCGGCATTTCGATGTCGGCAGTCGGGTCCGTGTCACGCATGCCTTCACGCATGATGTAACGGAAGAAACGGCGGAAGCTCGACAGCTGTCTTGCTGTCGAACGCGGCTTGGCGCCGCTCTCAACGCGCTTGGCGATAAAGTCGAGCAAGTCGGCCTTCTCTGCCTTGTCGATGGGCGTGTCGGACTCTGCCAGGCCACGGCCCAGCGTCATCAGGTCGGCACGGTACGCGCCCAGCGTGTTCTGCGACAGGCCACGTTCCATCCAGATGGCATCAAGAAACTTGTCGACCAGCTCTTCCGAGCGGGCAACAACAACGGATTCCGGCTTTTCTGGTTTTCGGCTACTACCCATAACGTCCATCATCTCTAGTCGCGCAATCCTTTGCGGCGATATCTGCAGAGACGCTGCCAGACTGGTAGCATACGCCTCGGAAATCGCCAAGCGACGGATTTTTCAAGGGTTTAGAGTATGGGGACCATGGCGTTTGGGGTGCGTGACCGCTGTCACAGATTGGGGAAGGCATTAACATAAAGTGAACTGGGTCACACGCGCGGCCGGCGCCCTGTGGGGTATCTGGGCCTGGATCGCCTTCATTCTCGCCTGCCTCGTCTCGCTGCTGGCCGCTATCTTCGTGCCAGGTATCGAACGCCGTCAGAAAATTGCCACCTGGTCAGCACGGATGGTGTTCATTCTGTCCGGCACCAGAGTCCGCGTTGAAGGCCTCGACCACCTGCCCGCCGACAATTCCGTGGTTGTCGCCAATCACGTCAGCTATGTCGATGGCGTGTTGCTGAAAGCCTACCTGCCCCCGCGATTTGGCTTTGTCATCAAGGGCGAGATGCGCAATATACCTGTCGCGCATTTCCTGCTGCGACGATCGGGTTCAAAGTTTGTGGAACGCAATGAACACAACGGCAGCGCCCGGGATGCTCGCGAAATCGTCAAAGCTGCTCTGTCCGGCGAATCGCTGGGCTTTTTCCCGGAAGGTACGTTCCGCCCGGAAATTGGTGTCGGTCGCTTTCGCGGCGGGGCCTTCGTGGCCGCGATCAAGGGTGAAATGCCGGTCGTTCCCATCGCGATTCGCGGCACCCGCAAGATGATGCCGTCGGGCAGCATTATCCCGCGACCGGCGGAACTGACCATTCGCGTCCTGCCCGCCATTGCCCCGGGCGACGACGAGTACACCGATGCCAAAACGCTTGGTGAGGCAGCGCGCCAGCGCATTATCGCTGCCTGCGGCGAGCCCGACCTGCTTGATTGAGAAGAGTCCGACCCCACTACCTGATCTGGTTTATTGCGCTCTACCACGAAAAGGCGGAAAGTAGCGCCCCTTCACGATTTTTGCCCTATGGAGGCAATCCGAAATGAGTTCCAGTGATGTCGTCATCGTTGCCGCGAAACGCACGCCAATCGGCGCTTTCCAGGGTGCGCTTTCGGGCGCTACTGCTACAGCGCTGGGCGCTGCGGCCGTAGAAGGAGCCGTTGCCGCCAGTGGTGTGGACGGGGCTGACGTAGATCGCGTGTTCATGGGTTGTGTGCTGCCAGCTGGTCTCGGCCAGGCACCGGCACGCCAGGCCGCGCTCCGCGGCGGTCTGCCCGAAGGCGTTCCGTGCGTGACCATTAACAAGATGTGTGGCTCGGGCATGGAAGCGATCATCATGGCGCATGACGCGATCAAGGCCGGCAGCGCCGGTGTAGTCGTTGCCGGCGGCCTCGAGTCGATGAGCAATGCTCCGTATCTCCTGCCGAAAGCCCGCAGCGGCTACCGCATGGGGCACCAGCAGACGCTTGACCACATGTTTTACGACGGACTCCAGGACACGGCATCAGGCAACATGATGGGCCACTTTGCGCAGGAGACCGCCGACAAATACGAGTTCTCGCGTGAAGACATGGATAACTACTCCATCGAATCTGTGCAGCGCGCGCAGCGGGCGGTCGAAGACGGCTCGTTCACCGAGGAAATCACGCCAGTCACGATCAGCTCGCGACGTGGCGACGTAACTGTTGAACAGGACGAAACGCCAGGCACGGTCAGTGTCGAGAAAATCCCGACGCTGCGCCCTGCCTTCCGTAAGGACGGCACGGTAACGGCGGCAACCTCGTCTTCAATCTCTGATGGCGCGGCTGCAGTCGTCATGATGACTGCCGAGGAAGCCGACAAGCGCGGCCTGAAACCGATCGCGCGCATCCTCGGCCACTCTGCCCACGCTCATGAGCCTGCGTGGTTTACGACCGCACCTGTATTCGCGCTCAGGAAATTGCACGAGACGCTCGGCTGGACTCCGGACGACGTCGATCTTTACGAAATCAATGAAGCGTTCGCCTGCGTAACAATGGCGGCCCTGGCGGACCTTGGCATCTCACACGACAAGGTCAACGTTAACGGCGGTGCCGTAGCTCTCGGTCACCCGATCGGCGCCACCGGTGCACGAATCTCGGTGACCCTGCTGCACGCGATGAAAGCGCGCGGCCTGAAACGCGGCATCGCCTCGCAGTGCATTGGCGGTGGTGAAGCCACGGCCGTCGCGTACGAAATTCTCTAGGAGCAACACATTGAATCTTACTGACGCCAAAGCCGTCATCACGGGCGGTGCATCGGGTCTGGGTTTTGCCACGGCTGAAAAAGTCATTGCCGCCGGCGGTATGGTCGCTGTTTTCGACGTGAACGAGGAACAGGGCGCCGCCGCAATCGAAAAGCTCGGCGAACGCGCGACGTTCGTGCGCACCGACGTTTCGAATGAAGACAACGTCAAGACGTCGATTGCGGCCGCGAAAGAATTCATGGGCGGGATTACGCTTGCCGTGAACTGCGCTGGCATCGCAGACGCCGGCCGCACACTCGGTCGCGACGGACCATGGGCGTCTGCCAATTTCAACAAGGTCATCCAGGTGAACCTGGTCGGCACCTACAACGTCACCAAGGAAGCCGCTGCTGTCATGGCGATGAACGACCCGACGGAAGACGGCGAGCGAGGCGTAATCATTTCGACGGCTTCAATCGCTGCATTCGAAGGCCAGATCGGCCAGGCCGCTTACTCGGCCTCGAAAGGTGGCGTGCACGCGATGATGCTGCCGCTGGCACGTGAGTTCGCCCAGTTCGGTATTCGTGTCAACACGATCGCCCCGGGCATCATGCTCACACCGATGATGGCGGGAATGCCGGAGGACGTTCAGGACTCACTTGCCCTGCAGGTACCGTTCCCGAAACGCCTCGGCAAGCCCGAGGAATACGCGGACACGGTCGCATACATTTACAACACGACCTACGTGAATTCAGAGACGATTCGTTGCGACGGCGCGATCAGGATGCAGCCCAAGTAGGACAGATATTGAGCGGCGATTACATCCCCGAATAATTCGGGCCGCCACCACCTTCAGGTACTTTCCAGACAATATTCTGGGTGGGATCCTTGATGTCACAGGTTTTGCAGTGTACGCAGTTTGCAGCGTTGATCTTGAAGACCTTTTCACCACCCTCTTCGACGACTTCGTAGACACCGGCCGGGCAGTAACGCTGCGCTGGCTCGTCGAACTCCGGCAGGTTGTGCGCGAGCGGCACACTCTCGTCCTTCAGCGTCAGGTGTGACGGCTGGTCTTCTTCGTGATTCGTGCTGGACAGGAACACCGACGACAGGCGGTCAAACGTCAGCTCACCGTCTGGCTTCGGGTAGTCGATTGGCTTCGCGTCAGCTGCCTTGTCGATGCATTCGTGATCGGGCGTCTGGTTTCGCCAGGTAAATGGCAGCTTGCCGAAGAAGATGTTCTGGTCGATGAACGCAAACGCAGACCCCCAGAATGATCCGAGCTTGTGCTGCGCCGGACCGAAGTTGCGCCCTGTGTGGAGTTCCTTGTGGACCCAGGACCCCTTGACCGATTCTTCGAATGCGACAAGATCCGACTGGCCTTCGTCACCGGCCGCGAACGCTGCTTGAATCGCCTCGGCCGCGAGCATGCCGGTCTTGATTGCCGTGTGCGCGCCCTTGATCTTCACCCCGTTCAGGAAACCCGCGGCACAACCCGTCAGCATGCCGCCCGGGAATGTAAGTTTGGGCAATGACTGCAGGCCGCCCTTGTTAACGGCCCGCGCGCCGTAGGCGATACGCTTGCCGCCCTCGAGATAGCGTCGCACTTTCGGATGCGTCTTCCAGCGCTGGAATTCTTCGAACGGAGACAGGTGCGGGTTGCGATAATTGAGCGCAACGATCAAGCCTGCGAACACCTTGTTACCGGCGGCGTGATAGAGGAAACCACCGCCTTCGGTGTGTGAGTCGAGAGGCCAACCAGCCGTGTGCACGACGAGCCCCTCCTCGTGGAGCTCCGGGTCGATCTCCCAGACTTCCTTGATACCGATGCCATAGTGCTGCGGATCGCAGTCGCTGCGCAGGTCGAACTTGTCCATGAGCAGCTCGCTCAGGTTGCCGCGCACGCCCTCACAGAAAATCGTGTATTTGCCGAGCAGCTCATAACCCGGGGTGTACGATGACTTCTTCTCACCGTCCTTGCCGATACCCATGTCGCTCGTCGCGACACCGCGCACCGCGCCATTCTCGTCGTACAGCACTTCGCTGGCCGCAAATCCCGGGAATACGTTGACGCCAAGGCCTTCCGCCTGCTCACCCATCCACTGGCAGAGCTGCCCGAGACTAATAATGTAGTTGCCCTTGTTGTGCATCGGGCGCGGCAGGAACAGGCCGGGTACCGGCATCGCACCCTTTTCACTCGTCAGGTAATGCACGCGGTCACCGGATACGCCGGTCTTCACCGGAGCACCCTGCTCCTTCCAGTTCGGGAACAGTTCGTTGAGGCCGGTAGGTTCGAACACGTTGCCTGACAAAATATGGGCGCCGATCTCGGATCCCTTCTCAACCACGACCACAGACAGGCTGTCGTCCAATTGCAGCAGTCGGCACGCAGCCGCGAGGCCGGCCGGCCCGCCGCCGACGATGACCACATCGAATTCCATCGATTCGCGTTCTTCTGCTTCGCTCATGTTCTCAGGTCCCCAATAATGTCGTCGCCAATTCTACCGTGTATGGCGACGCGCGCTAATGACGATGGTATCTTGCCGCTCACCGGCAGCAGTCGGAATACGTCGTAAGGGGTAGATTGAATATTCGCGACAGCTTTAATGCCAGCCTCGAGCGAGAGGGTCACGTCCGGGACCCGGCGCAATTCGAGGTCGTTGCGCGGCTTGAGGATTTGCAGAGTCGCCTGTCGGCCTGGCAAGCGCCGCGTCGTGGCTTGCTCAGTCGCCTTACCGGCAGCAGCGACCATGAGTACAGCGGCGTTCGCGGCCTGTACCTCTGGGGCGGCGTCGGCCGCGGCAAGACCTTCCTCATGGACCTGTTTTTCGACAGCCTCGACGTCGAAAAAAAAAGACGTATTCATTTCCACCGAATCATGCGCGATGTGCACGACCGGCTTGGCAGGTTGCAGGACGTCGAAGACCCGCTCGACATTGTCGCAGCTGACATAGCGGCCGAGACACAGGTTCTGTGTTTCGACGAGTTCTTTGTCTCGGATATCGGGGATGCCATGATTCTCGGTCGCCTGCTCGACGGCCTGTTCCGGCGCAATGTAACTCTCGTCACCACCTCCAACTCGAAACCCGACGACCTGTACCGTAACGGTCTCCAGCGGCAACGCTTCCAGCCCGCGATCGACCTGCTGAACACCTACACCGACGTCGTCAACATGGATGGCGGTACCGACTATCGATTGCGGCTGTTGCAGAAGGCTGGCACGTGGCTGGTGCCGGACGACGGCGCCGCCCGTCAGAAACTCGATTTTTTCTTCGGCGAATCCGCATCGAGCGATATCCACGAACACAACACGCTCGAGGTCAATGGCCGCGATATCCCGGTTGAGCGCTCGGCCAAGGGAATTGCCTGGTTCGACTTCAAAGCACTCTGTGACGGACCGCGCAGCCAGTCCGACTTCATCGAACTTGCGCGCTGGTTCCCGACTGTCATCGTGTCAGGCGTCCCGGTGATGACCAGGCTTACCGAGGACCAGGCGCGCCGCTTTGTCGCGCTGGTCGACGAGTTTTACGATCGCAACGTCAAGCTGATCGTCTCCGCCGCGGACTCGCCGAACGCTGTCTATGAAGGCGAAAAGCTGAATTTCGAATTCGAGCGAACTGTCAGTCGTCTGACGGAGATGCAGTCCACCGAGTATCTCGCCCTGCCACACCTCGCGTGATAGATTGTCGTCATGGACGACGACCTGATTCTTGAAGACTTCCTGCCCTACCGACTCGCTGTACTTTCAAACACGGTGTCGACGACCGTGGCGCGTGCCTACGACCAGCGCTTCAATGTTTCGATTCCGGAATGGCGGGTCATTGCCGTACTCGGCCGTTTCCCGGGTCTGTCAGCAGTTGAAGTCGCGCAACGCACCATGATGGACAAGGTTGCCGTCAGCCGCGCTGTCACGAAACTCATCAAGGCGGGCCGCATCGACCGCGAATTCGCCGATGCCGATAAGCGCCGCTCGATCCTCAACCTGTCCGAAGAAGGGCGACAGTTGCATGACGAGATCGCGCGGCTGGCACTGCAATTTGAGAAGGACCTGCTACAGGGTTTTTCGGACGAAGAACTCGGCGAGCTCAACCGCACGATGGAGCGGCTTCTCGCTCGTGCGCGCCTGATCGGGAACCCCTGAAACAGCGCGCAAACCGGGATGGTTTCTTTTGTAATTACTGTATAATCCGGGCCGCCTGACCGGGCCAAAATTTACTGTGGTCGGCGCCGCCGGCCGGAGCATCCAAGTGGCAGCAAAAGAACAGCGTCGGATAGGTGACATGAAGCAAGTCATCGTCGACAAAATCATCGCGTCGCGGGTAAGCAGCAAAGTTCTCAAGAACGCGGCCGACAAACGCAAGTTCCTCAAGCAATATTTCGCCGATGTGCCGGTTGACGACCTGACAGGTCGTGACGAGGCCACCATGGCGCGCGCGGCGCTCGATCACCTCGAGTTTGGTGCGAAACGCCGTCGCAGCCAGGCGCTGTTGCGCATCTTCAATCCGACCGAACAGGAACACGGCTACAAGTCGAAGTTCTCGTTTATCGAAATGATCAACACGGACATGCCGTTCCTGGTGGATTCGGTCGCCGCTGCGATAAACCGGCACAACCTGGCCGTACACATCACGGTGCACCCGATCATAACGGTAATACGTGACAGCAAGGGCAACCTGACCGGCATCGCGGCGCCCGGCAGCAAACAGTCGCGCAAGGAGTCTTTTGTCCGATTCGCCATAGATCGCGAATCGGATCCTGCGGCGCTCAAGATCCTGGAACAGGAAATTCGCAAAGTCCTCGGCGACGTAAAGGTCGCTGTTCGGGACTGGCAGAAAATGCGTGAGCGCATGGTCGAAACCTGCGACCTGCTTGAGAACGGTCCAAAGGGCGTCGACCCGCAGCTGCGCGAAGAAAGCCAGGCTTTGCTGCGGTGGATGGCCGACGACCATTTCACGTTCCTCGGCTATCGCGAATACCGCATGTCGAAGAACGGCGACCGCTACTTCCTGAATTCGGTCGACGGCACAGGGCTGGGTGTTCTGAGTCGCGACGATCGCGGCTCCAAACGCGTTGAACTGACTGCCGAAATGCGGCGCCTGACCCGCAGCCGTGACTGGCTCATTCTGACCAAGGCAAACTCGCGTTCAACGGTGCATCGCTCTGCGTTTCTCGACTACATCGGCGTCAAGATCTATGACGCAGAGGGTAACGCCGTCGGCGAGCGCCGCTTTATCGGGCTTTTGACGTCGGTCGCATACAACGAAAGTCCGAAGAACATCCCGCTGCTGCGCCACAAGATCCAGAAAGTATTTGAGCGCGCACACGTTGATCCGGCCGGACATCGCGGCAAAGCGCTGGCACATATCATTGAAACCTATCCGCGCGAAGAACTGTTCCAGAGCACAGTCCAGGACCTGACACGCACGACCACCGGTATCCTGAACCTGCAGGACCGCAAGCGCGTCAAGTTCTTCGTACGGCGCGACACGTTCCGGCGCTTCTTCTCATGCCTCGTCTATGTCCCGCGTGAAAAATACACAACGGCCATTCGCCGCAGGATTGAAGCACTGCTGAAGGATGCGTTCGAAGGTCTTGCCGTCGACTCCGCCGTGCAGATTTCCGATTCGGCCCTCGCACGCGTCCACATAATCGTACGCACGGCGGACGGTACCCGACCGCGCGTCAGCCTGCAGAAGATTGAGCATCGCATTGCCGAACTTGTTGTCACCTGGCAGGACAAGCTTCGCGACGAACTCGAACAACGGTTCGACGAGGAAGAAAGTCGCCGGCTGTTCCAGACTTACGGCGGCGTTTTTCCGGCAGGTTACGAAGAAGACACGTTGCCATCTGAAGCCTGCTCCGATATCCAGCGCATCGACAACATGTTGCGCAATGGCGTTAAACGAACGGTAGATCTCTACGTTCCCAAGAGTACCGAGCGCAGCTACCTGAACTTCGTTATCTACTCGCATGGCAAACCGCTTGCGCTCTCGGACGCGCTTCCGGTTGTCGAGAAGATGGGCGTCGAGGTCTACACCGAGCGCCCTTATGCTGCCGAACTCGATGACGGCGCGGAATTCTGGATCCAGGATTTCCAGCTGCGCCACGAAAAGGCGGAGTCAATCGACATCGACGCGATCGATGAACGTTTTGAAGAATGCTTCCTCGCGGTGTTTGAAGGCCACGCAGAAAATGACGGACTGAATCGCCTCGTGATCAGCGCCGGCCTGAACTGGCGCGAAGTTGCGCTGCTGCGGTGCTATACCAAGCACATCCTGCAGCTCGGCCTGCCGTTCTCGCAGACGTACATGGAAGATGTGCTGGTTGCGCACGCCGGGCTGGTACGGCTGCTGGTCGATCAGTTCGCTCTGCAGTTTGATCCGCTGGTTTCGCCGACGAAGCGAGCCAGTGAACTGGAGCGAGTATGCGCTGCCGTCCAACGCGGCGTTGCGAAAGCGAAGAACGTCGACGAGGACCGCATTCTCACCGCCTTTGCGGGTGGCATTGCGGCAACGCTGCGGACCAATTACTACCTGACTGCAGACGACGGTGCGCCGAAGCGTTACATCTCGATCAAGATGGATCCGCAGAAGCTTCCGGAGGCCCCGTTACCGCTGCCTAAATACGAAATCTTCGTTTACTCACCCGAGGTCGAAGGCGTACATCTGCGCAGCGGCGACATCGCCCGCGGCGGCCTGCGCTGGTCGGACCGGCGTGAAGATTTCCGTACTGAAGTGCTGGGCCTGATGAAGGCGCAGGTCGTCAAGAACACTGTCATCGTGCCCACCGGCTCAAAAGGCGGCTTCTTCCCGAAGAAGGCGCCGGCCGGCGATCGCGATGCGATCCTGCAGAACGGCATCAGTTGCTACAAGACATTCATCAGTGGACTGCTCGACATTACTGACAATGTCATCGACGGCAAAGTCGTAACGCCGGATGGCATCGTGCGGCGGGATGGCGAGGACCCGTATCTTGTTGTAGCTGCCGATAAAGGCACGGCGACGTTTTCCGACATAGCGAACGGTCTGGCAGCCGACTACGGCTTCTGGCTCGACGATGCTTTCGCATCGGGCGGCTCGGCCGGCTATGACCACAAGAAGATGGGCATTACGGCGCGCGGTGCCTGGGAAGCGGTCAAGCGCCACTTCCGCGAGATGGGCGTCAACACGCAGAAGGATCCGTTCACGGTCGCCGGCATCGGCGACATGGCCGGCGACGTATTCGGCAACGGCATGTTGCTGTCACGCAAGATCAAACTCGTCGCAGCCTTCAACCATCGGCACATCTTCATCGACCCGGACCCGAACCCGGCATCCAGCTACCGTGAGCGTCAGCGTTTGTTCAAGACACCGCGCACCGGCTGGGACGACTACAACGAAGAGTTGATCTCGAAAGGCGGCGGCGTCTACTCGCGCCAGGCCAAGACGATTCGTCTCTCCAACGAAGCGCGCAAATTGCTTGGCATTGAAGCCACTTCGCTGCAGCCGGATCAGCTGATCAATGCCATTCTCAAGATGTCGGTCGACCTGCTATGGAACGGCGGAATTGGCACCTACGTCAAGGCGAGTCATGAAGGCCACGCTGATGCGGGTGACCGCAGTAACGACGCTGTACGTGTAGATGCGGACGAATTGCGCTGCAAGGTTATCGGCGAAGGCGGCAACCTCGGCCTGACGCAGCTCGCACGCGTTGAGTTCAGTCAGCGCGGCGGCCGCATCAATACTGACGCGATTGACAATTCTGCCGGCGTGAACAGCTCGGACCTCGAGGTCAACATCAAGATCCTGATGAGTGACGTGCGGCAGCAGAAGAACATGTCGCGCAACAAGCGCAACGAGCTGCTCGAGTCCATGACCGACGAGGTCGCGGAACTCGTGCTGCGCAACAACTACCTGCAGACCCAGTCGATCAGCATGAGCGAGAAGCTGGCGGCGGACCGCATTGATGAACACGCGCGCCTGATCGCCGTGCTCGAACACTCGGGCCTGCTCGATCGCGAAATCGAGTTCCTGCCCGACGACGTGGAAATCGAGGAACGCCGCAATCGCAAACAGGGTCTGACACGACCCGAGCTTTCGGTCGTCCTGAGCTACGCAAAGATCGACCTGTACAACGGCCTGATCGATTCAGGTGAGTCGCTGGTCGACTTCCTCGCTATCGATCCGCTGCGCTACTTCCCGGGCGTACTGCGCAAACGCTATGCCGACCTGATTCCGAAGCACCGCCTGCGCCGAGAAATTCTCGCAACGCTGGTTTCGAACGATCTCGTCAATCGCATGGGCCCCGCGTTTGTGAAACGGGTGCAGGCGGATACGGGTGCCAACATCGTCACGGTCGCGCGCGCCTACGAGACGGCCCGCATTATCTGTCGTGCCGGACCGCTGCTGCGCAAGATTGAATCTCTGGACTACGAGATTCCGGCCGAGGCGCAGATGCAGATGATGTTCGAGGTCAGCCGCACGCTTCGGCATACCTGTTACTGGCTCATTGAACAGTACGGCGACGATCTCGATATCGTCGAAGCCGTTGGTCGCCTCAAGGAAAACATGGCGCGCATCTACTCGCGCTCGGCGACTTACCTGTCGCGGGCGAGTCGCACGCGTCACGAGCAGGCCGAACAGCGTTATGCGGCAATGGGTGTTCCCGAGAAGCTCGCCAATCGCATGTCGGTGCTGTTGCTGACGCGACCGGCGCTCGACATGTCGGACCTCGCTGCCGACCGCAAGCGCGATGTCATCGACGCAGCGCGACTCTACTCGACATTCAATGACGCGCTCGGGCTTTACTGGCTGCATAACCGTGCCGAAGACCTGACGGTTCGCGGACGCTGGCAGGCCATCGCGCGCGGCAACCTGCGCGATGAGTTCTACCGACTGCGGCGCGACCTGGCTTTCCGCCTGCTCAAGAAACGCAGCAAGAAGGACCCGGGCGATATCGCCAATGAATGGCTGTCGCGAAACGCAGCGTCGGTCGAGCGCTTCAAAGCAATGATCGAGGAAATGAAGCTCCGCGATCGCGTCGATTTTGCTACTCTCTCGGTCGCCGCGCAGGAGCTGCGCGACCTGATTTCGAACTGATACCGGAGTAGCGATGGCTGGCAAGCTCGTACTCTGCCGTCACGGGCAGAGCGAATGGAATCTCAAGAACCTGTTTACGGGCTGGCACGACGTTGACCTGACCGAACAGGGTAACGAAGAAGCCATTGCGGCCGGCAAGTTGCTGTCCGAGCTCGGTTACGAATTCGATATCGCGTACACGTCGGTACTGAAGCGCGCGATCCGCACGCTCTGGCATATCCAGGACCAGATGGATCGCATGTGGATGCCCGTCGTCCGTGACTACCGCCTGAACGAGCGCCATTACGGTGCGCTAACCGGCCTGAACAAGGCAGAAACGGCCGAGAAATACGGCGATGAACAGGTGCACATCTGGCGCCGCAGCTACGACATCCCGCCGCCATTGCTTGAGGCCGGCGACGAACGCCACCCGTCTAATGATCCGCGCTATGCCGGCATTGATGACCTGCCAGGCGGCGAGTCGTTGAAGCTTACCCTCGACCGCGTGCGCCCATGCTGGGATGACGTAATCGCACCGGAATTGAAAGCGGGCAAGAACATACTGATAGCAGCGCACGGCAACAGCCTGCGCGCCCTGGTCAAGATGTTGGACGAGGTTTCCGACGAGGAGATTACGGGCTTCAACATCCCGACGGGTGTACCGCTCGCCTACGAGCTCGATGACGACCTCAAACCGCTCGGTCGTGAGTTTCTCGGTGACGCTGACGCAATTGCCGCGGCCGCCGCAGCGGTTGCCGCGCAGGGCAAATCGAAGTAATCAGACGCCCGGGTCAATGACCCGCATCAATCCTTCCTGGGCCGACGAGGCTACCAGCGCGCCATCCTTTGAATAGATCTGGCCACGTGCATAAGCACGTGCACCCGACGACGACGGGCTGTCGATCGCGTACAGGAACCAGTCGTCTACACGGAATTCGCGGTGGAACCAGAGGCCATGATCGAGACTGGCCATGATGACGTTGCCCCTGTTGAACGAGAGTTCGTGCGGGTTGGTCGCGGTCGCGATGAGTTCGTAATCGGACACGTAGGCCAGCAGATTCTGATGCAGTTTCTGGTCATCAGGCAGCTTGTCGACGGCACGAATCCAGACGTGTTTCTTTGGCGGTAGCGGTTCATGGCGCGAGAAATCGATAGGCTCGACGTGGCGGAATTCAAAGGCCCGCTTGTCGGTCAGGAATCGCCGCATCTTCGAAGGAATATGCTCGAGCATATCCTTCGCAACGTCAGTCAGGTCCTTGAGACCGTCCGGCCCGGGTACATCCGGCATCTCGAACTGATGTTCGAGGCCTTCCTCCGGGTTTTGGAACGAGGCGGCAAGGTTCAATATCGGTCTGCCATGCTGAATCGCGACGACGCGGCGATTCGAAAAGCTGCCACCGTCTCGCGAACGGTCTACTTCGTAAACAATCGGCGCTCGCATGTCGCCGCGACGCAGGAAATAGGCATGCAACGAGTGAGCAACTCGTCCCTCAACCGTGTGCTGCGCGGCGGATAACGCCTGCCCCAGCACCTGCCCGCCGAACACCTGCGGCGAACCTATATCGCGACTGTCGCCACGGAAGATGTTGTCTTCGATGCGTTCGAGACCCAGCAGGCCTATCAGGTCTTCAAGTACCGGGTGCATCAGTCCTGCGCACGTCCGCCATCAGCGGCAATACCGGTTCCACTGACAAACACCGAGTCATCACTGGCCAGGAAAAGCACGACCTTCGAAACGTCGACAGGCTCTCCAAGGCGGCGCGCTGCAGATGAGCGGATGCAATGATCGCGAAGCTCCGGCGTCTTGCGAAACATTTCGCGGCTATCCGGCGTCATGACACCGCCCGGCTGCACGTAGTTTGCATTGATGCCGAATTCGCCGGTCTCGACACCGAGCGCGCGCGTCAGGTTGGCGAGGTCCTGCTCGGACTTGCGACAGGCTTCGCCGGCGTCTGCCGCAAAACAGCTGCGCAACATACCCATGTTGATGATGCGACCCTGCGGGCTTTTCTTGAGATGCGGCAATGCCGCCCGGCAGGAGGCCATGATGAGCGTTGCACGCTGTTTGAGCAGCGTGGCCAGCCGGTCGTCACCATTTTTAAGGGGGGCATCCTGCGGTAGCGGAAACTCGTTGACCAGGATATCGACGCCGCCCAGCAAATCGACGGCCTCTGCAATGACCTGCGCCAACTGCTCAGGATCGAGCAAATTCGCAGACATGCCCGTAATGCCACGAACACGAGCGAAGTGCTGCTCGGCACCGCTGTTTTTCGTGTCTACCGCGAGCACGGTTGCGCCGTGCTTCATCAGCGTGCGTGCATTGGCCTCGCCAATGCCGCTGCCACCGGAAAACACAACTGCTTTCAGGCCGTACAGCCTAGCGGGATCGCCCATTCGAATTCCTTATTCGAGATTGATTATCGTTCAGGTAAGAAAGTCGCCAAACCATCAGTTTTTCATAAGCTTGGCACTGGATTTTAACGGAGGAAACCATGATATGCTTGGTCAATATTCGGGGTATTAAAATCATTCCAAAAACCAAGCTTTCCAGATAAGGGGGAACTATGAAACCGACTGGCTCAAGCTTTCACAAATTCGGCCACCTGCTCGTCTGCACAGCGATGGGGTTCGCAGTTGCCGCACCGGCAATCGCCCAGGATGGGCCGATCGAGGAAATTGTCGTCGTTGCCGACAAGGTCAGGGGCGAAGTTGACCCTCTTTCACTACCAACAGCAATTACCGCTATCGGCGGCGCTCAACTCGAGGAGTCGGGCGTATTTGACATGAACGAGATCCAGGAGCTGGTTCCCGGACTCACCGTCGGTCGAAGCCAGACCGCCACGACGTCAAACTTCTCGATTCGCGGCGTTGGCAGTACCTCCAACAACTTCGGCGTCGAGTCTTCAGTCGGCCTGTACGTTGACGGCGTTTACCGTTCTCGCCAAAGCTCACTGATTAACGAACTGGTTGATGTTGAGACCGTCGAAGTCTGGCGTGGTCCCCAGGGCACGCTGTTCGGCAAGAACACGGCTTCGGGCGCTGTCAGCATTCGTACGGTTGCACCGCACACCGACAGCACCGACGCGTTTATTGACGTCACCGCCGGCGATTACAACCTGCAGCGCATCAGCGCGGCAACGAATATTCGGCTGACCGACAATCTCGCGTTCCGCGGCACGATCTTCTCGTCACAGCGCGACGGATTCGTCCAGGATGACAACTTCCGGCAGCAGATTTCATCGCAGGCTGGTCCTGTCAAGGACATTTATAACGATCGAGATCGGCTGGGCATTCGCGCCCAGGTCGGCTATGACAACGGCGATGACCTGACCATGCGATTCATTGTCGATCACTCCGAGATTGACGAGGTGTGCTGCGTAGGAACGACCCGCGTTGACAGCCTGTTCTCGCGCGGACTGCTTGCGCAGGGCGTTGCTGTCCCGGGCCTCGACGCAATCCTGATGCAAATGGGGCGCAACGTATACACGGACCAGGACTACAGCTCGCTTATCGGTAACCCACCGAACGTTCACCAGAACGTGAGCTGGGAGGACTACCGCACGTCTGTAAATGCGCTGCCTGAGTCAAGAAACGAGGACCGCGGTGTATCGCTGGAGGTCAACAAGACCTTTGGCAATAACATTACATTGACTTCCATCACGGCGTATCGCGCGTTTGATACCTACGATTTCATCGACGCCGATTTCACCGATACCGATATCGCGTACCGCACAAATGAAGCGGAACAGCAGTCAGTCTCGCAGGAGCTGCGCCTGTCTGGTGAATTTGGCAATGGCAGCAACTGGGTTGCCGGTGCTTACTACTTTGGTCAGGAGATCAAGAGCAACACAATCACGGTTGCCGGTGAAGACCTGCAGACGTTCTCGGATCTTGGACTGCTGGCAAGCGGCAGCCCGTTCTCGATGACCGACATTACCAACGCAGTCAGCCTGATCTCATTCCTGACCGGCTTTGCGATCCCGCCAGGGGCGGAGGGCTTCCCTGCAGGTGCTTTCGCGAATGATGATGTCAAGCAGGATCACGACGGCTACGCGCTGTTCGGCCAGGTTGACTGGTCGCTGAATGACCGCTTGATCCTGTCGCTCGGCGCCCGTTTTACAGACGAGACCAAGGACATCAATTCGATTTACACACAGACCAACCCTGGCACAATGATTCCGGATACGGCCGCCATTGGTCAGACGATCGGCCTGTTCTTCGCCTATCTCGATGGATTGATCCCGGTCCCGCCGGATCTGACGCCGCTGCTCGCCGTAGCGCAGCCAAACGAAGGCTGGGCGGCATGGACAATCGCTGCGTTCTCGCCTCGTTCGAACGTCATGGAAACCCTCAAGGACGACCAGGTCACCGGCAATATCAAGCTGAGCTGGGATATGACAGATAACCTGATGGTTTACGGCTCATACGCCACGGGCTTCAAGGCCGGCGGCACCAACGCCGACCGCATCTTCCCGTTGTTCAGCCAGCTGTTCGACGCAGAAAAGTCGAAATCGCTTGAGTTCGGACTGAAAGGTACGGTGGGCGATCGTCTGCGCTTTGCTCTCGCTTACTACCAGACTGAGTTCGAAGACTTCCAGGCGAACTCGTTCACCGGAACCGGCTTCAACCTGCAAAATGCGGGTGATATGGAAATCGACGGTGTGGAACTCGAGTGGGGCCTGTCCCTGTTCGATAACACCGAACTGTCTGGCTACTACGCACGCAACAATGGCGAGTTCAAGAGCTTCCTGCAGGGCACATGCTGGGACGCAACACCGTTCCACGTGGGCATTCCGGTCGATATCCTCGAAGACTTCGATCCGGTTACGGAAACCTGTAATCGCAGCGGCGAGAAGATTCCGTATAACCCGGAAGATCGTTTCAACATTGGCCTTACGCAAACGATCCCGATGGGCAACAATGACCTCACGCTGCGCATCGAGTACTCACACCAGTCTGAATTCACGACTGACGGCGACAACGACCCGCTGACCATGCAGGACTCGTTCGGCATCCTGAATGCTCGTATCGGACTTAACATCGATAGCTGGAATTCGACTATCACGCTGTGGGGACGCAACATCACGGATGAGCGTTACTACACCGGTTCGTACGATCCGCCACTGCTCGATATTGGTCGCATGAACTCCTACCCGTCGGAACCTGCCACTTACGGCATCACGTTCCGCAAGAACTGGGACTAATTCTGCGATTAAGCAGGAACCTGAGGGGCAGCTTCGGCTGCCCCTTTTAGATTGGGAAGTCTGATGCCGGATAAACATCTGACAGTGGGCCTCGCCCAGATCGCACCGGTCTGGCTCGATCGTGAGGCAACCGTTGCCAAGGTTGCGGACTGGGTAAAAAAAGCCGCTGCCGATGGTTGTGAACTGGTCGTATTTGGTGAAGCACTGGTACCCGGCTACCCGTTCTGGGTAGAGCGTACCGATGGCGCCCGCTTCGAGTCCGATTTACAGAAATCATTCTACGCTCACTACGTCAGCCAGGCAGTTTCCGTCGAAGGTGGTGACCTTGATCCGCTCTGCACTGTTGCGAAGGAACATGGCATTGCCGTCTACGTCGGAACGATCGAACGGGCCGACAATCGTGGTGGCCACAGCAATTACGCCTCCCTGATTTACATCGACGGCAACGGCGAGATTCAGTCCGTGCATCGCAAGTTGATGCCAACCTACGAGGAACGCCTCGTCTGGGCCACGGGCGACGGCCATGGCCTGCGTACGCACTCACTCGGTGCATTCACGGTAGGCGGGCTCAACTGCTGGGAAAACTGGTTGCCGCTCGCAAGGGCATCCCTGCACGGACTCGGCGAGGACCTGCACATCGCCGTTTGGCCCGGCAACGTTCGCAATACCGAGGAAATCACCCGATTTATGGCGCTCGAAGGACGTTCGTGGGTCGTGTCGGTGTCCGGCCTGATGCGGAAAAAAGATATTGGCGAAGACCTGCCGCACGCCGATGTGCTGGTCGCCGCCGCCGATGACGTCATGGCGAACGGTGGTTCCTGTGTGGCGGCACCCGACGGCGAGTGGCTACTTGAGCCACAGGCCGGCGAGGAAGCGCTGTACATCGTCGAGCTCGATCACGCGCGGGTACTCGAGGCGCGCCAGAGCCTCGATATCTCGGGCCACTATTCGCGGCCCGACGTCACCCGGCTCGTCGTCAACCGCAAGCGGCAGGCGACGGCCGAATTCGACGACTGACTATTTCTTCGGCGTTCCCGGGCCGATGAAGAACCAGACGATCAGCCCTACCAGCGGAAATAGCGCGACGATCACGAGCCAGATGATCTTCTTCATCGTGTCGGCGGAACTGTTGAATATCTGGATCGCGGCGTAGATAACCAGCGCCAGGTGAACGAGTGGCCAGAAACCCATATTTCCCATTGATCTTCCCCTATGTCGTTGTTTTTAGGTGCTTTCGGGCGTATTGACGGCCGAAGTCAGGAAATAGTCACGAGTTGGGACTAAACTGGTCAAGCCGTTTGACGCGCACCTCCATACGATCTCACCATCGAAAAAAACTGACAAGGTGACACGTGATGCTTTACAACAACATTCTTGAAACCGTCGGCAACACGCCGATCGTCAAACTCAACAAGATCGGCCCGAAAGACGTCAATGTGTACGTCAAGGTCGAGTCCTTCAACCCTATGGGTTCGGTCAAAGACCGCCTGGCCCTGAACTGCATCGAACAGGCTGAAAAAGACGGCACCCTGAAGCCCGGCCAGACCGTCATCGAGGCCACCAGCGGCAACACGGGAATCGGACTGGCCATGGTCTGCGCGCAGAAGGGCTACCCGCTCGTCGTCACCATGGCCGAGAGTTTCTCGATCGAGCGCCGCAAGATGATGCGATTCCTCGGCGCCAAGGTCATACTGACACCGGCCGCACTCAAGGGCAGTGGCATGCTGGCCAAGGCCATTGAACTCGCGGAAAAGCACGACTGGTTCCTCGTTCGCCAGTTCGAGAACGAAGCCAATGCCGACGCGCACTCAAAAACGACGGCGCCCGAAATTCTCGAATCGTTCGGCGAGCAGAAACTCGATTACTGGGTTTCCGGTTTCGGCACCGGCGGCACGCTGAAAGGCGTCTCACGCGTGCTGAAGGAAAAGAGCCCCGACACGAAGATCATCGTTTGTGAACCGGACAACTCGCAGATGCTCGGCAGCGGCATTCCGCAGGAGCGCGATGCCGACGGCAATCACGTCGACAGCCACCCGCTGTTCCGGCCTCACCTCATGCAGGGATGGGCGCCGGACTTCATTCCACATCTTGTCGAGGATGCCGTGAAAGAAGAGCTGTTCGACGATATCATCCCGATCGACGGTAACGCTGCGTTGCAGCTTTCAAAAGACCTCGCGCAGAAAGAAGGTATCTTTGTCGGTACCTCGGCTGGTGCAACCCTGGCCGGCGCGCTGGCTGTTGCCGAGAAAGCTGAGCCCGGCTCCAACGTGCTCTGCATGCTGCCTGACACTGGCGAGCGCTACATGTCGACGCCGCTGTTCGAGGGCATCCCCGAGGATATGACCGCCGAAGAGCAGGACATCGCACACTCGACACCGAATTACTGCTTTGACTCGCCGCCGCCTGCCCCGCCCGCTGACGATGACGAAGTTGAGGAGGCGCCGCTGGTGGTCGAGGATTCCGCTCGTGACTTTCTGCAGTCCGCCACCCACGACGCGGAAAACCCGGTCGTCCTGTTCGCACTTGAGTGGTGTGAGTTCTGCTGGTCCGTGCGCAAGATGTTCGCGCATTACGACATCCCGTACCGCTCTGTCGATCTCGACTCAGTCGCATACCAGGAAGATAACAAGGGCGGCAAAATCCGCGCCGCGATTCAGGAACAGACAGGCCTGAAGACAATTCCGCAAATATACATCGGCGGCAATCATGTCGGCGGTGCGACCGAGCTGTTCGACGCCGCGAAAGACGGCTCGATGGCGAAACTGCTCGAAGAGAACAGCGTGCAATGGGCCAGCGAACTCGACAAGGACCCCTACTCGTTCCTGCCAGGCTGGCTACATTCGCGCTAGTCTTCGCCGAAGAAATACAGCCCCAGAGTTTCGGCGATGCAGGCGGGCTTTTCCTGACCTTCGATTTCGATCGTAACATCGGAGGTCAGGAGGACGCCGCCACCGCGCTCCCGCACCTTCGAGATCGTAGCTCGCGCGCGCAGCCGGGATCCTACCGGAACCATGTTCAGAAACCTCACTTTATTGAGCCCGAAATTGATGACTCGGGTCAGGTTCCTGAAATCAATAAAGTCGCCTGTCAGACCGGGAATCAGTGACAGTGTGAGATAGCCGTGCGCAATTGTCTTGCCACCAGGCAACTCTTTTGCGGCTCGTTCGACATCAACGTGGAGCCACTGGTGATCGGCTGTCGATTCGGCGAACTGGTCGATACGATGCTGATCGATGACCGTCCAGTCGGATACACCGACCTCCTGTCCTTCCAGAGCCTTTGCGTCTGCAACGGATTCGATTGCGATGGTCACTATCTGCCTCCCCGGCGTTCCCTGATTGCCCGGACAAGTGATACCTGAACCGGGGTCTTTTCGCAATCAGTGACCGTGAGCGGCGCAGCGTTCGCAGTTCACCCAGCCGGAATCACCGTCGACGTAGTGCTCTTTCTTCCAGATCGGCAAGCGCACCTTGATCTCGTCGATGATATAGCGGCATGCCTTGAAAGCCTCATCGCGGTGCGGTGCGGCGACACCAACCCAGACGGCGCAGTCACCCAGTTCGAGCAGGCCCGCGCGATGCACGCAGGCAGCTTCGAGGTACGGGAACTTCTCGCGCGCTTCGGCCATTACCTTCTCGCCTTCTTTTGTGGCCAGTGGCGCGTAAGCCTCGTATTCGAGTCGCTCAACTTGACGGCCCTCGTTCTCGTTGCGCACCCAGCCTTCGAACACGCAGAAACCGCCCGCGCCGTGATTGCCGAGTGAAACCCGCAATGCCGCGATGTCGATGGGTTTTTCGGAGACAGCGAACACGTCAGCCTCCGGCTACAGGCGGAAACAGCAGGACCGTATCGCCGTCAGCGACCGGCGAACTCCAGTCCGCCATCTCGTCATTGATCGCTACCTTGCAGTGCCCGAGCGGCTCGCTCGAGCCATGCCGGTGAGCGGTCTGCTCAAACACATCCTGCGCCGTCTCGGCGTCCAGTTTCACCTGCTCTTCGGCCATGCCGGCCTGTTCGCGAAACATCGCGAAATACTTCACGGTGATTGATTTCATGCGCTGGCCTTCAGAACGCTCTGTTCAAGATCGTCAGGTGTATTCACATTGTCGAGCGACGCCGGGTTCGGCTGCTCGAGCAACCTGGTATCGGAGCGAATCAGGATCTTTCTCGGACAATTGATGCCCTCGTCAACAAAGCTCTGCACGATATCTCCGCAGCCCTGGTGGTAGATCGCGCAGAGCGGTTCCGGCAGACCGTCGTGCGAGCTCGTGTAAGCCGTAAACGGCTGTCCAGTGGCGCGATTCTCCAGCAGGAAAGCGAGAGTATCGTCGTCAATATTCGGCAGATCACACGCAACCACAACCCAGTCGACATCGGGATGCTCTCCGATCGCAGACAGGATTCCCGCAGCCGGTCCTTCGAGGCCATCCCGATCCACAATCCTTTCGAAGCGCGCGCGCTCGGCATCCTCAGCCTGCTCATTGCGCGTTGATATGAAGACGCGGTCGACGTGGCGCGCCAGCAGCGCGTTCATCCACGCTAGCTGCGACTGTCCATCGCGCTCCAGCAAGGCCTTGTCGCGCCCCATGCGGCGGCTCTTGCCGCCTGCGAGCACCAGTCCGTAAGTTTCAGTCACGTTCAAAATCTCTCTTGCCACCGGTCTTCGCCATCAGGCGCGTGTCGGTAATCAGTATGTCGTGCGAAAGCGCCTTCAGCATGTCGTAGACGGTCAGCGCGGCGACACTGGCGCCCGTGAGCGCTTCCATCTCCACGCCGGTCTTGTGATCGACCTTGCAGCGACAATCGATAAGCGCCCTGTCACCCGCGACCTCGATCGATACCTTGCAACTTGTCAGTCCGAGCGGATGGCAGAACGGAATCAGCTCGTGCGTCTTCTTCGCCGCCATCACTCCCGCAATGATCGCGGTCGCAAACACGGGTCCTTTCTTTGTTGTAATCTCGTCGCCCGCAACCTGCTCCAGCACTTCGGGCGGCAGCACCACCTCGGTACGTGCGTGCGCCTCGCGCAGGGTCGTATCCTTGTCGCTGACATCAACCATCGTTGGTCGATTCTGCTCGTCTATGTGAGTGAGTTTGCTCAAGCTATCCGCCAATTCGATACATTTCGACTTTCTTCAGAACATGGTGTTCCGCCATTTCCGGCTGCCGCAATTCGCTGTAACGATCCGCGCGCTGCAGCCATATGCTGGACAGGATGCCTTCAATTTCCTCGTCATCGGCCCCGGCTCGCAGCGACTGCCTGAGGTCAGTGCCCTGGTTTGCAAACAGGCAGGTGTATAGCCTGCCATCGGCCGATAGTCTTGCCCTGCTGCAGTCGCCACAGAATGCGTCCGTCACGGACGAGATAAAACCGATCTCTCCCTGGCCATCCACGTAAGAATAGCGGCGAGCGACTTCACCGGGGTAGTTGCGATCCATCGCCCGCACCGGCCAGCGCTTCTGCACCTCTGCCAGCAAGTCGCGGGAAGGTACTACCTGGTCCATACGCCAGCCATTACGGTTTCCCACATCCATGAATTCGATCAACCGCACGATGTGCCCGGTACCGCGAAAGTGACCGAGCACGTCAAGCACGCCGTCATCGTTTACTCCCTTCTGCACGACAACATTGATCTTGATCGGCCCGAGTCCGGCCTTTTCCGCCGCCTCGATCCCGCCCAGGACCTTTTCCAGATCGCCGCGACCGCCGCTCATGCGATGGAAAACATCCGGGTCAATACTGTCGAGACTGATCGTGACGCGATGCAGGCCCGCATCCACCAGCCGCTCGGCGTACCGGTCGAGCAACATGCCATTGGTTGTCAGCGCCAGGTCCTCAACACCCGGCAGAACGGCCAGACGCTCGATCAACTCGGGCAGGCGTTTGTCGAGCAGGGGTTCGCCACCCGTCAGCCGGAGCTTTGAAACACCGAGGCGAGCCGCCGCCGAGGCAATCCGCACGATCTCGTCGTAGCTCAGCCGCTGGTCACGCTTCAGGAACTCGTACTCAGCATGAAACTCGGCTTCGGGCATGCAATACGGACAACGAAAATTGCACTGATCCAGCACCGAGATCCGAAGATCATGTAACGGCCGCCCGAGCGCATCCGCCACTGTCGTTGCGGACTTCTGTTGCAGTTCTTCAGGGTCGGTGACCATAGGCGCATTTTGCACTAAGCTCGGGTGTCCAGCCATACGGAGCCCCGCAGGATGAATGTGACCTTTACGGATGATGAACTGGCATTTCGACAGGAAGTCCGGCATTTCTTTGCGAACGAGTTCCCGCAGGACATCCTGGACAAGCAGAACCGGGCCATAACGCTGACGCCTGAGGACGTTACGCGCTGGCACAAAGCCATGTTCGAAAAGGGCTGGGCCGCTCCGAACTGGCCTGCCGAGTACGGCGGCACGGGCTGGTCGACCGTGCAGAAGTACATCTTCGCAGACGAGCAGGCGCGCGCAAATGCGCCACCCGCACTCGCCTTCGGTGTCTCGATGGTCGGGCCGGTCATTTACACCTATGGCAATGAAGAGCAGAAGCAGCGCTTCCTGCCGGACATTCTCGAATTCAACACCTGGTGGTGCCAGGGTTACTCCGAACCAGGCGCCGGCTCCGATCTCGCGTCACTGAAGACCCGCGCCGACCTCGACGGCGACCACTTCGTCGTCAACGGCACCAAGACCTGGACCACGCTTGGCCAGTTTGCCGACTGGATCTTCTGCCTGGTGCGCACCTCGACGGATGTTGCGCGTCGCCAGGAAGGCATCAGTTTCCTGCTCATCGACATGAACACACCGGGCATTTCGGTCGAGCCGATCATTCTGCTGGATGGCGAACACGAGGTTAACCAGATCTTCTTCGATAACGTGCGTGTACCGGTCGAGAACCTCGTCGGCGAAGAGGGCAAAGGCTGGACCTACGGCAAGGTCCTCCTGCAACACGAACGCACCAATGCGTCGAACATGGCGCGCTCCAAGTACCGGTTGCAGCGACTGCGTGCGCAAGCCGGAAATTCCGTCCGGGGTGCGGAACCGCTGGCCAATGACCGCAATTTCATGCGCAAGTTGGCAGCGGCCGAAGTGCAGCTGAAGGCGCTCGAATACACCGAACTCAGAACGCTGGCTTCTGTCGCGTCAGGCAAGGCTCCGGGTCCGGAATCCTCAATCCTCAAGCTCGTTGGCACCGAGATACTGCAGACGATTGACGCGCTCTACATGGAGGCCGCCGGTTACTACGCCCTGCCCTATGTTCGCGAGCATTTCGAGGACAACGTTCCGGACGATGAACGCTTCGGCGATGGCAACGAATCCTCAACGGCGCTGAAGTACTTCAATAATCGCAAACACACGATTTTTGCCGGCTCCAACGAGATCCAGAAAAACATCATCGCCAAGCGCGTGCTGGGACTGTAGCCATGGACTTCTCTCTCAACGAAATCCAGGCAATGCTCGCCGACAGCATCGAGAAATTCATTGCCAATGACTACGACTTCGACACACGCCAGTCGCTCGCCGCCAGCGAAACCGGCTTCAGCGATACGGTCTGGAAGCAGTTTGCGGAACTTGGCTGGACCGCCGTACCGTTCAGTGAAGACGATGGCGGCTTCGACGGTGGCCCGATCGACATTGCGGTTGTCATGGAGCGCTTCGGACAGGGCCTCATTGTCGAGCCGTATCTTGCCAATGTCATTCTCGCGGGCGGCATCCTGAAGCGTATCGCCAGCGACGATCAGAAGGCGCGCTGGCTGCACCCGATGATGGCCGGCGAAACCCAGTTGACGCTCGCATTCGCTGAACCGCAGTCACGTTACGACATCGAGAATGTGCAAACGACAGCGGCCGCCGATGGCGATTCCTGGTTGCTCAACGGCACCAAGGCACACGTACTGAATGGCGGTACTGCCGATGTCATTCTCGTACCTGCGGTCAAAGGTGGCAGGATTTCGATTTTTGCGGTTGAAGCGTCAGCAACATCAGTAAAGGACTACCCGACCGTCGACGGCCTGCGCGCCGCCGAGGTCACGCTCGACAATACCCCCGGCGAACTTATCGGCTCTGCGGATGAGGGCCTCGCCGCACTTGCCGCGGCTGTGGACGATGCGACCCTGGCAATCAGCGCCGAGGCACTTGGCATTATGAATGCCCTGACGCAGAAGACGATCGAATACACCAAGAGCCGCGAACAGTTCGGCGTGCCGATCTCCAGCTTCCAGGCCCTGCAGCACCGTATGGTAGACATGTACACAGCCTGCGAGCAGACGCGCTCTTTACTGATGTGGGCGACCATGACCGTGGCTGAAGGCGGCGCAGACAGCGCCCGTGCCATCAATGCCCTCAAGTACCAGATCGGCACCGCGGGCCGCTACGTTGCCGAGGAGTCTGTGCAGCTGCACGGCGGCATGGGCGTCACGTGGGAACTCGACGTCGCGCATTACTTCAAGCGCCTGATCGCCATTGACCAGACGCTTGGCAACGCCGACTGGCACCTCGATCAACTCACCTGATCGCCTGATAGAATTCCTGAAACCGACAGGAGACCCCAATAATGAAAATCAGCCATGTCTACCTGCTGCTCGCGATCCTCGGCGCGCTCGTACCATTCATTTTCTTTTTTACGTTCTTCGTAGAACACGGTGTGGATCTCAATCTGTTTGTTTCCAGCCTGTTCGTGAACGGCGCAGCCGGTGGCTTCAGTGCCGACCTGCTGATCACGTCGGTCGCGTTCTGGGTTTACTGCTGGGAGATGCACCGGCGCGGCAAAGGACCTTCCATGTGGCCATTTGCGTTCCTGAACCTGGTCATCGGTCTGTCATTCGCGTTGCCGCTCTACCTGTTCGTCAGCCACGTCACCCGTAACGCCGCAGCCGCCTGATCGATGCACTGGTCCGGCGTAATCACGATGACGACCGACTTCGGTCACAAGGGGCCGTTTGCGGCCGTCATGCATGGCGTCATCATCTCGAGATTTCCACAGGCAACGGTCATAGACCTTGCGCACGATATTCCGCCGCAGTGGCCACCCGAGGCCGGCTTCTGGATCTGTCGTTCCTATCGCTTCTTCCCGCGCGGAACCGTGCACATGGGTATCGTCGATCCGGGCGTCGGCACCGAACGCGACATTCTCGTCGTCGAACACGACGGTCATGTCTTCCTTGCGCCCGACAATGGTCTCCTCGCACCGATACTCGATCGGTGCGAAGCCTGCGACGTCTGGAAGCTCAACATTGGGCACCTCGAAAGCCTGGAGCTCGCCACGCCGAGCAACACGTTCCACGGCCGCGACATTCTCGCGCCCGTCGCTGCCGAGCTGGCTGCCGGTCGTCTCTCGATTACTGCGATCGGTGAACCGGTCAACTCCTGGACACCGGGATGGCTCGATGACCCTGAAGTGAGCAACGGCAAGATTACCGGTACAGTGATTACGATCGATGCATTCGGCAACCTGATCAGCAATATCGATGCTTCGCTCGTTACAGAATTCCGCGAACCGGTAGCCCAGGTCGCCGGGCATGAGGTACCTATGCTGACCACCTACGGCCGAGCAAAGCCAGGGGATTACCTGTCGCTGGTCAATTCCTTTGACGTTATCGAAATCGCGAAGTCCGAGGGAAACGCATCCGAGAGCCTGGGTATTGAGCGTGGTGCGCCGATTGTCATTACGGATGGCGCCAATGGCTGATAGCTGGGACATTCCCTGGAAGAAGCTGACAATAGAAGGTGCCTTCATCGTCGTCAGTATCCTGCTGGCATTCTGGATCGACGCCTGGTGGGAAGGTCGGCAGGATCGGCAGAACGAGCACCTGGTACTTACGTCACTGCTTGCCGAGTTTCGGAAAATCCGGGAGAACATCGATGACATCGAGGCTTACCAGGTGGCCATCCTCGACTCGACTCGCAAGTTGATCCAAATGACCATCACTCCGGAGATCGCGACCGAAGAAGAATTGCGGGAGCAACTGAAGACTCAGTTGTGGTTCTCGTCGCCTTCCAATTTCGCGGCTCCGGTTCTGAACTCGGTAATTTCTCGTGGCGATCTCGCGTTGATTACGAACCTGGAGATTCGTCGAGACCTTACCGACTGGCCCGCAAGGTTTAAATGGATCGAGGAATCATTGCAGGATGATTTCAATATTCACCGCTCTTACGTGATGCCGTTCTATTACGAGCATGTGCCAATGATTGCTTTCTCAACCAGCGATGCACCGAGGCCTGGTACACCCTCATACGTCTGGCAGTCCGACGATTTTGACGGGGTTGATTCATCGGTGCCGCTGGAACTACTGCAGAACAGGGAGCTGCAGAACATTCTTCTGGACCGTCTTGGCCTGCTGCAGGAGATCATTGCCCTCGGTCGCGACCCGCAATTACCCGAACGACTCGAGGCGACCATCGCCATCCTCGAACAGGAACTTCAATAGCACTTTTTTCCTTTTAAAACAGAGAATTAAGAATGATTTTCGGCGCTTAACTGTATATAATAACAGTCTCTTTTTCCTGCAACTCCGGAGTCGAAGATGAGCGCTGAAATCGACGATCTTGAACACCGCATACTCGCCCTCGCATCCCGCATTAATAGGGCCACTTACGAGCTGCTCGTCCTGATCAGGGAGTTCGAGGAACGTGGTGGCTTTCTCAAGTGGGGGCAGGAAAATACCGCCGAATGGCTGGCCTGGCGCTGTGATTATTCAATGACTACTGCGCTTGAGAAGGTACGCGTAGCGCGAGCCCTGAAAACGCTACCGCTCGTTTGCAAAGAGTTTGCGGCCGGCAAGCTGTCCTACTCAAAGGTGCGTGCGTTGACGCGCGTTGCAGACAGGCAGAATGAGGATCTGTTGGTGGCGTTCGCACTTCGACACTCCGCGAGCGTCGTCGCTGAACGCTGCCGGGAACTTCGGTTTGGTTCGGAGGAATCCTTAAGTATTGCGCAGCAAGCGATGGCTAGTAGTTCTTTGCGAGTCCGCCGCGATTCCGAGCGCGGCACGATGACTATCTGCATCGAAGTACCGCTTGAGAAAGGTGAGCTGTTTGAGAAGGCACTCGATAAGGCGCGTGATGATGAGTGTCTTAGGGCCCCCGATTTGAATGACACCTCCTGGTCATCTCGGCAGGCGGATGCGTTCACGACGATGGTGAGTGAGTACCTGTCGGGTGAACGCAGCGAGGGATGCGGCGCGGACAATCACCTTGTGACGATTCACGTTGATCAGTCTGCGCTGGCCGGCGGTGAAGGTCGTTCTTCGTTACCGATCGAGACGGTTAAACGACTCTGCTGTGACAGTTCGGTTGTTGTCATGACCGAGACCAGTGAAGGTGAGCCGTTATCGATTGGCAGGAAGACTCGCACGGTTCCAACCGGCATCGCGAGGGCCGTAAAAGCCAGAGACCACCACTGCTGCACGTTCCCGGGCTGCCGCAACAAGCGCTTCGTTGACTTGCATCACGTTGAGCACTGGTCAAATGGCGGTGAGACGTCAGCAAACAACCTTATTCTGCTTTGCGAGAAGCATCACACGCTGGTACACGAAGGTGGCTACCGCATCGACAAGGACTTCATGGACCAGTGGATCTTTGTTCGGCCAGATGGTGTGGCAATTCCGGACAACGGTTATCGAATTCCAGATCCTCCCGCGGGAGGATTTTCGGATCCTGTCCGTCTACAGGTGAAAGAGCCACCGCCGCCGCTGTATTTGCACTGACCGCCGCCAAAACTCAGCAATCTCTAAGCTTCACATCAGGAAACCCGGGGCCGGATAGTCCAGACTCGTCTGCATGAAACAGTGGCAGACAACACTTCCGCGATTCACTGCACTGGTGTTGGCTAATCTGGCCGTTGCGACAATGGTGCTTTTCGTCGCATTCCTGACTCCGGGCAACTAGCCAAGTTTATTACCGCCATGGTGGCTCGCGGCATTCGAGCTGATTGGGACTGGCCTGCTGCTCTACCTGGCGATGCATCGCAATCGCCCATCGAGCAACAAAATGATTCTGCTGATCGCGACCGCCCTCGTCGTCGGACTGACAGCTGCCGTTGCCGCATTCACTGGCGGATACTACTGGAGCATCTCGAATGCCTTCGGGACGTTCGTAGCCGGGCTACTGACCTTTGGCTATCCGATCTTGCTGACGGCAATCGCAATGCTGATCCTGCGCGGGATGGAATGGCCAACAAAAACTATCTACGCGATCAGCTTTGGCCTGTGCATTATTCTGACGACACCCATGATTGTTGTCGGCGTGGTACTGGCCTGCGGCCTGGCAGGCGACTGTCTCTAGCCCTGCTGCTGCATCGCCTGCTTTTCGAGCTTCGCCCAGGAGTCGCGCAGCGTAACAATCCGGTTGAACACCGGTGCGCTGTCGGCATGATCGACCGAGTCATGCGTGAAATACCCGAGCCGCTCGAACTGAACAGGCTCGTTCACATTGGCCAGTGAAGGCTCGAGCTTCGCAGCAACCGTCTCCAGCGAGTTCGGGTTCAACACCGAATGGAAGTCCTCAGCAGTATTCGGGTTCGCCTCAGTGAACAGCCGGTCGTAAAGACGTACTTCGGCATCCAGCGCATGCGCGGCCGAGACCCAGTGAATCGTACCCTTCACCTTGCGATCTGAAGTACCGGTTCCGCTGCGCGTTTCTTCATCAAACGTACAACGCAGTTCGACGACATTGCCGTCGTCGTCCTTGATCACTTCCTCGCACTTGATGATGTATCCGAAGCGCAGGCGCACTTCGCCTTCAGGCTTCAGGCGGAAGAACTTGCGCGGCGCGTCTTCCATGAAGTCGTCCTGTTCGATCCACAGCTCGCGCGAAAACGGCAGCTCGCGAGTGCCCATCTCGGGATTCCCCGGATGGTTCATCGCCTCCATGTGCTCAACCTTGTCCTCAGGATAGTTCGTAAGAACGACCTTGAGCGGCTTCAGCACGGCCATACGGCGAGGAGCCACGTCACCGAGCTGTTCGCGCACGCAGTTCTCGAGCACGCCCATCTCGATAAGCTTGTCTTTCTTCGTAACTCCACCGCGTTTTACAAACTCGCGCAGGGCCATCGGCGGATAGCCGCGACGACGCATGCCGGCAATGGTCGGCATACGGGGGTCGTCCCACCCAGAGACGATACCCTCATCGACAAGCGCGGAAAGCTTGCGCTTGCTGGTGATCGCGTAGGCGAGATTCAGGCGCGAGAACTCGATCTGCCGCGGGCGATGCTCAGGCTGCAGTTGGTCAAGGAACCAGTCGTACAGCGGACGGTGATCTTCGAACTCCAGCGTACACAGTGAATGTGTGATGCCTTCGTAGGCATCGGACATGCCGTGTGCGTAGTCGTACATCGGGTAGATGCACCACTTATCGCCGGCGTTCTGGTGTGGGATGTGACGAATGCGGTAGATCGTCGGGTCGCGCATGTTCATGTTCGGCGACGCCATGTCGATCTTCGCACGCAGGACATGCTCGCCGTCTCCGAACTCCCCATCGTGCATGCGCCGGAACAGGTCGAGGTTCTCTTCGACCGAGCGATCGCGGTGCGGGCTGTTCCTGCCGGGCTCGGTCAGGGTGCCACGGTACTCGCGGATCTCCTCCGCGGACAGCGAGTCGACGTAGGCGACGCCCTTGTCAATCAGCGCAATCGCTGACTCGTACAGATTCTCGAAATAGTCGGACGCATGAGTGAGCCGATCGTCCCAGTTGAAACCGAGCCACTGCACGTCATTCTTGATGGCCTCGACAAACTCGGGGCTCTCCTTGCCCGGGTTGGTGTCGTCGAGACGCAAGAATGTACGCCCGGCTGTCTCGGCGGCGACGCCAAAATTAAGGCAGATCGACATGACGTGGCCGATGTGCAGATAGCCGTTCGGCTCGGGCGGGAAGCGCGTGACGATTTCGTCATGCTTTCCGGACTCGAGGTCGTCGTGGATGATCTGGCGGATGAAGTCCCGCGTTTCAGTGTCGCTCATGGGGTGTCGGTCGATTTCAAAGGGCCGGTATTGTACGCGAACTTGTTCATATCGGGGGCATTTCGCGTACAATTGCGCGCTGTTTTCAGAGAGCAATCAAAGCCAGACCGATGCCCATTATTACGCTGCCTGACGGCTCCACCCAGGAATACGACAACGCGACCAGCGGCGCCGAAGTTGCTGCCGCTATCGGTGAGGGACTCGCCCGTGCTGCCGTGGCCGTAAAGGTCGACGGTGCGGAGTGGGACCTTGCCCGGCCAATCGAGGCTGATGCGACGGTTGCGATCGTGACGCGGGAGTCGGACGACGGCCTCGAGCTGCTGCGCCACGACGCTGCGCACGTGCTCGCAGAAGCGGTCAAGGAGCTGTGGCCCGAGACCCAGGTGACGATCGGTCCGGCGATCGAAAATGGCTTCTATTACGACTTCGCTCGCGAGGAGCCGTTTACCGAGGCCGACCTCGAGACGATCGAGGCGCGCATGAAGGAAATCGTCGATCGCGACGAACTTATCGAGCGCGAAGTCTGGGAGCGCGACAAGGCGGTCGCGTTCTTCCGCGACATGGGCGAGGAGTACAAGGCCGAGATCATCGACAGCATTCCGTCGGACGAAGACGTAACGCTGTACCGCCAGGGCGAGTTCATCGACCTGTGCCGTGGCCCGCACCTGCCCTCCACGGGCAAGCTCGGCAAGGCATTCAAGTTGACGCACGTGTCGGGAGCCTACTGGCGCGGCGATTCGAACAACGAAATGCTGCAGCGTATCTACGGCACGGCGTGGTCGTCCGACAAGCAGCTGCGCAAATACCTGCACATGCTCGAGGAAGCGGAGAAACGCGATCATCGCAAGCTCGCGAAAGTCATGGACCTGTTCCACTTCCAGGAGGAGGCGCCGGGCGCCGTATTCTGGCATCCGAAAGGATGGTCGGTATTCCAGTCACTGATCAGCCACATGCGCAGAACGAATACTGACGCCGGCTACCAGGAAGTGAATACTCCCGAGATGGTCGCTCGGGCCCTGTGGGAGAAATCGGGTCACTGGGATTCGTTCGGCGAGAACATGTTCACATCGGTGACGCCGGATGACCGCACCTACGCGATCAAGCCGATGAATTGCCCGGGCCACATCCAGGTATTCAACCAGGGCATTCGCAGCTACCGCGACCTGCCACTCAGGTTCGCCGAGTTCGGCAAGTGCCATCGCTACGAGCCGTCGGGTGCACTGCACGGCATGATGCGCGTGCGTGCGTTTACGCAGGACGACGCGCATATCTTCTGTACAGCCGAGCAGATCACCGATGAGTCGATCGCGGTCTGCAAACTGATCCTGCAACTCTACAAAGAGTTCGGCTTCGAAGACGTGAAGATCAAGTTCGCCGACCGACCGGAAGTACGTGTCGGCGAAGACGCTGTCTGGGACCAGGCAGAAGCGGCACTGCTCGCAGCTCTTGAGGCCGGCGGCTACGAATATGCTCACAACCCGGGCGAAGGTGCGTTCTACGGACCGAAGCTTGAGTTCGTGTTGCGCGACGCAATCGGCCGTGACTGGCAGTGCGGCACGCTGCAGGTAGATCTCAATATGCCGGGCCGGCTTGGCGCAACATTTGTTGGCGAAGACGGCGAGAAGCACACGCCGGTGATGTTGCACCGCGCGATGTTCGGTTCGCTCGAACGCTTCATGGGTATCCTGCTTGAGCATCACGCCGGTAATCTGCCGCTGTGGCTGGCGCCGACCCAGGTCAAGGTACTGACGATTACCTCGGATGCCGACGAATATGCGAACGAAGTCGTCGACCTGCTACGCGCGAAGGGCATGCGTGCGGAAGCCGACCTGCGCAACGAGAAGATCTCCTACAAGGTTCGCGAGCACAGTGTCGCGAAGGTTCCGGTGCAGTTAGCAGTCGGACAACGCGAACTCGAGAATCGTACTGTCGCCATCCGCCGACTGGGGTCAAAGAAGCAGGAAGTTATGTCACTCGACGACGCCATCGCTGCTCTCGAATCCGAGATCGAAAACCGCGAATAAACCGACCGGGTCACGTTTCCAATACGGCACGCGAGCGTGCCGCAAGCCCGCATGTGACAACGCTTGTCGCGTTTTTCGATGGCGGATCAAAGGGCAAACGTGACGTAACCTGCACTTTCACTGTGAAGAACGTCACAGATTAAGTACAAGGTAGCGTCCTGACGGCTTTCTGCGACAAGGCCAAGGCTATACTTTTTCGACGCAAGGATTGCCGTTCGAATTAGACATAAGGCTTTGGAGGTCACAGAAAGTGCCTATCGACGAGTTCAAAACACAGGTTTTGCTGCTGCACAGCGAGCAGACGACACTGGACACCCTGAGTTCGGGATTCAGTGATCGTTATACGGTGCATTGTGCAACCAGCGGCAGCGAAGCATTGAACACGTTGGTCGAAACACCGAT
Organism: Woeseiaceae bacterium; assembly: GCA_965224725.1. Classification (GTDB taxonomy): domain Bacteria; phylum Pseudomonadota; class Gammaproteobacteria; order Steroidobacterales; family Woeseiaceae; genus UBA1847. Next base: position 248,255 of record CBDCZZ010000002.1, on the reverse strand, counting down.
CAATGTACTCATCTCGGCGCAGGAGCTGCCGGGCATGAGTGGCCTGGACGCACTCCGCGAAGCCAAGAAACGTTCACCGGATACGATCGGTATTCTGCTGGCCGGCAATGACGAGGCTATCGTCGGGTCCGAGGAAGTTTTCCAGGTCGTTCACGGAAATGTGACCAGCGATGGTCTGTTGCAGCTCGTCGACAACGCGACCCGCCAGATTCGCCTGATGGCGCTCGCTCAGTCTGCTAATGATCACGCCGCCAATCCGGACGAGCCGGTGACCGAGCACATCATCATGGAAACGGCCGACAACGGCTCGACGATCATCAGCGATGGTACCGGCCGACTGCCTATTCTGGATCCCAAGAAAGTTTCACCGGCCGCAACAGTCGGTTCGCAGGCTGTAGACGTTCTGGTGCTGACCAAGGACCAGGATTTTCTCGAGACGATCAAGGAATCGTCGCGTGGCATGCACGAAGTTCACTACGCAACGACGCTGTCGGAAGCCGACAAGGCGATTCGCTCACACAAGGTTGGCGTCGCGGTTGTCGATGCCGCAATGGTCGGCGAGAAAGTCGAGCAGCTGACTCAACACCTGCGCAAGTCTTCGCCGCGACTGGTGTCGATCGTTGCCGGTCGTCGCGACGACGGCGACATGCTGATGGACCTGATCAACCGCGGCAAGGTGTATCGCTTCCTGCTGAAGCCGGTATCGCCGGGTCGCGCTCGTCTTGCTGTAGAGGCATCAGTCAAACATCATCTTGAAGCCCCCGACTCGGCGTTCAAGATCTCCGGCGGTGCGGCCAAGGCTGCTGCGAATCCAGCTCCCAAGCCCGCCCCGAAAGCGGCTCCGCGGGCGGCCCCAAAGCCCGCGCCAAAACCGGCCGCCAGACCGGCCCCGCAGGCCAAGGCACCGCCGCCGCAGAAAAAGCCGGCGCCGGCTCCGCAGGCAGCACCTCAGTCGAAAGCGGATACGCCGGTCGATCCCCCGCTGGGTTCAACCGAAGCACCGCAAGGTGGCTCACCGATTGAAGATGGCCTGGCCAATGCATTTGGCGCTGACGACACCAGTTTTACGGAAACGGTTACCGGGCTGATCAGCTCAGTCGGTGGCAAGCGCAAGAAGGACCCCGCACCCGAGCCGCAGGCATCTCCTGCACTGGAGATGTCGCCCCCGACGGGTTCAGGTGGCGGCTCGCTGAATGTGAAACTCATTGGCATTGGCGCCGCGGTCATCGTGGTTGCTGCTGCCGGACTGTTCTGGTTCTTCAGTGGCTCGAGCGATTCGACACCAGCTCAGCCGGTCGAGACCCCGTCACAGGCCCAGGATACGACGAGGGGTGTATTCGACGAAGCGCCACTCGGACCAAGCAGCTCCGACGCAGACGCGCTGCTGGACGAAGCACGCCTTGCGCGCGACGCCGGTCAGGTCTTTAACCCGGCTGGCGGCAACGCGATCGAGCTGTTCCTGGCCGCCCAGGCAGCTGACCCGCAGAATGCAGGCATCACGGCCGAACTCGACGCCGTTATAAGCGAGGCCCTCACGATGGCCGAGACGGCAATGCTTGAATCGCGGCTCGATGATGCTGCTGCCGCTCTTGATCGCGTCGCACTGGCGGACGCGACGAACCAGCGCCTGCCATTCCTGGGCGCGCAACTTGGCCAGATGCAACTGCGCGGTCGTCTCGACGAGGCCCGCGTCGCGGTTCGCGAAGGACGCTTCGAAGATGCCGGTACCGCATTGACGGCGGCACGCAACCTCGGAGTCGAGGACTCGGGCGAAATCGCTGCCGTGTCTGCAGAACTGCAGGCTGCACGAAGCGAACAGCAAGTCGATGAAGTACTGGAACGCGCCAGTGCACGCCTTGACTCCGGCAACCTGCTGGAACCGGCCAACGATAACGCCCGCTTCTACTACGAACTGGCGTTGTCCAATGACCCCGGCAATGCCGCTGCAGAGGCCGGATTGAACACGATCGTTACGACGCTCGTTCTGCAAGCCCGCGAAGCACTCGACGGCGACGACCTTGACGTGGCTGCCGACCGGGTAGCCGATGCCCGCAGCATCGACCCGAACAATGTTGACATGCTGAATGTCGCCAACGCGATCAGCAATCGCCGCGATGCAATCGCGGCTGCACAGCGTGCTGATGCGGAACGGCGCGAAGCTGCGAGGCTGCGGGCCGAGCGCGAAGCTGCGGCACAGCGCGAGCAGGAACGAGTGGCGGCTGAACAGCAGGCCCAGGAAGACGCAGCAGCTGCCGAGGAACCCGTGATCACCGACGATGCGTCTGAAGCCGAGCCCGCTGCCGCAGACGAAAGCAAGGGCGAACAGGTCGCCGAAGCGACCACGACGCCCGAACCGGTCGAGAACGCGTCGATTCCGGTTTCCGAACAGACTCCGGCTGCCGTCAGTACGCTGAATCGAACGCGTTACGTGGCTCCGAAGTACCCGCGCTCCGCGCAGCGTCGCAACCTGTCTGGCTGGGTTGACGTCGTCTTTACGGTCACCTTCGACGGCACGGTCAAGGATATCGACGTGCGCAATTCCGAACCTGGCGAAACCTTCGTCAACTCGGCGATCAAGGCTGTTGAGAAATGGGAGTTCGAACCCGTGATCGAAGACGGCTCACTGGTCGAAAAACGCGTCGGTGTGCGCATGATGTTCGCGCTCGAGTGAGTCGAGCGTAACTTTTCAACACGGTAAACGTTTCCAGACTGGATCAATAAACGGAATCCCGCTATGGTGAGCGGGATTCTTCCAGTTTGGACAAAATAGTGTCAGACGAAACAGCCGCGGCTAGCGAACCGCAGGGCCGCAAACAGCAGAAGCGCAGTATTGTCACCCAGCAGAAGCTGCTGGACGCGGCGATTGAGGCATTTTCGGAGAACGGCTTCAAAGGAACCTCGACTCGCGACATCGCGGAGCGCGCCGGCGTCCACCATCCGCTCATCACCTACCACTTCAAGAACAAGGACCAGCTGTGGCGTGCAGCAGCCGACCGGGTGTTCAGTGATTTCACGCGTTCACTGGCGAGCATTTATGCAGAGACCGAGGAACCTGACCCGAAAAAGCGGATGGCGCTGCTGATCCGTGCCTACGTACATCACGCCAGGAACAACCCGGCCCTGCACAAGGTCATGGTGCAGGAAGCCAGCTACCCGAATGAACGTCTCGACTGGCTGATCGAGGAACACCTGAAGCCATTCTTCGAAGCAACCTTCGGCATGCTCGAGAAACTGCAGGAAGCCGGTGTCGCACCCGCCGGAAATCCCGCGCTGCTGTTTAACATGATTCGGCTATCTTCCGGCGGCCTGCTGGCGCTCGGTAATGAACTGAAGGAGTCGTCAGGCATTGACGTCGATTCGCCCGAGACGCTCGATGAGATTGCCGACATGATCGTGCGTGTATTCCTGCCGGGTGAATTCCGGCCGGCGGCAGCAAACGACTAGCGGCAGGCGTACAGGTACAGCATTTCCATAGCGATTGCGGTTGCCGCAAGTGACGTGATTTCGCCGACATCGTACTGCGGCGCGACTTCCACAACATCCATCCCAACGACGTTGATGCCGGCAAGCCCGCGCAGGATGCTTAAGGCCTGGTGCGTTGTCAGGCCGCCGCAGACCGGCGTGCCGGTGCCCGGCGCGTAGCAAGGGTCAAGGCAGTCGATATCGAAGGTGACGTAAACGGGATTGTCGCCAATGCGTTCACGAATCTGCTCGATCGTTGCAGCGATCGACTGCTCGTGCACCTGCGGCGCATCGATGATGCCAAAGCCCATCGTGTCCGGATTCTCGGTACGGATACCAATCTGCGCCGAGGTCGCAGGATCGAGAATCCCCTGCTTCGCTGCCCACCAGAACATGGTGCCATGATCGATACGGTCGTTTTCGTCCGCCCAGGTGTCGGTATGCGCGTCGAAATGCAACAGGGACAGCGGCGCACCGTGTTTCCTCGCGTGAGCTTTCAGTAACGGGTAGGTGACGAAATGATCGCCACCGATCGACAACAATGCGACATCCTGCCCGATGATCTCGCTTGCGGCCCTTTCAATCTCGTCAGGGGCGTTTTCAGCCCGACCGAAATCAAAGAAACAATCACCGGTATCGACAACAGCCAGCTTGTCGAACGGATCGAACTCCATGCCATAGGGTTTCTCCCACGCCATCATTGTGGAGGCTGTCCGCACGGCACGAGGGCCAAATCGCGTGCCTGATCGACCCGTGGTTCCGATATCAAACGGGATGCCCAGAACGGCGACATCGGCTCCCGCCAGGTCCTTGGTGTACTTGCGCCGCATGAACGACGTGACACCGCCATAGGTCGGTTCAGGCGACGTGCCATAGAGGCTGTCGCGGGAGATCGCGTGGTCAGTCTCGTGCTTGTCCATCGTTCAAGACTGCAGCGTTTCCCGAGTTTTATCCAGCGCCTTCTTTGCGGTTTCGATCAGCTCGTCTGCCTGCTTATGCGTCAGCGTAAATGGCGGCGCGCAGATGATCGTGTCACCTGAGGCCCGCAGGCACAGTCCGAGTGCTGTCACGTGGTCGCGGTAAATTCCACCCGCACCCTGTTTTTCCTCAAAGCGCTCCATCGTGCTCTTGTCTTTCACGATCTCAAACGCACCCATCAGGCCGACCATGCGAGTCTCACCAACCAGCGGATGCTCGGCCAGCTCGGCCCAGCGATTTTGCAGGTACGGTCCTATGTCGGTCTTGATGCGCTCGACGAGATTCTCGCGCTGGATCAGCTTCAGGTTGGCAATTGCGACAGCGCAGGCGGCCGGGTGACCTGAGTAGGTGTAGCCGTGTGCGAACTCGCCGGCCTTGTCGATGATGACATCGGCAACGCGGTCGCTGATGTAGACACCGCCAAGTGGCAGGTAGCCCGATGTGACACCTTTCGCAAACGGCATGAAGTCCGGCTTCGTGCCGTAGTAATCGGCACCGAACCATTCGCCGAGACGTCCGAAGCCCGTGATGACCTCGTCCGAGATCAGCAGGATGCCGTATTTATCACAAATGCGCTGAACTTCCGGCCAGTAGGAATCTGGCGGGATGATCACGCCACCGGCACCCTGGATCGGTTCGCCGATAAATGCCGCGACCTTGTCGGCGCCGAGCTCAAGGATCTTGTCCTCCAGCGACTTCGCCGCCAGCAGCCCGAACTCATCCGGTGACAGGCTGCGGTCAGAACCGAACCAGTAAGGCTGTTCGACGTGTTCGATTCCCGGAATCGGCAGGCCGCTTTGCTTGTGCATCGGCTTCATGCCACCGAGGCTCGCCGCAGCAACCGTGGAACCGTGGTAAGCGTTGTTGCGGCTGATGATGGTCTTGCGCTCGGGCTGGCCCATCAGGTCCCAGTAGGTTCGCACCATGCGCACGATCGTATCGTTCGATTCAGACCCGGAGCCCGTGAAGAACAGCCGGTTCAGGTGCGACTGGCTCAGCTCTCGCAACATCGCAGCGAGTTCGATCGATGGCGGATGCGCGCACTGGAAAAAGTTGTTGTAGTACGGCAGCTCACGCATCTGCGCGGCGGCAGCATCAACGAGTTCCTCGCGGCCATAGCCAGCATTAACGCACCACAAGCCGGACATGCCATCGAGGATCTTGTGGCCGTCTGCCTCGTAGATGTACACGCCGTCGGCGCGCGTCACGATTCGCGAGCGTTTCTCGTGCAGGTCCTTGTGATCAGTGAACGGGTGCAGGTGTGCTTCGCGGTCGAGGTCCTGCCACTCCTCTGCCGAACGGTTCTCAATAGCTGCCATGGGAGGTCTCCGGTGTGGAGGCGACATTCTATCGGCGAGTTTCGGGCATCATCCGAATCGGTTCACAGTATGGAACCGGTGTCCAGAATATGACACCTATACGTTGAACATCAGGATTTCACGCTCGTACGGCGTGATGATTTCCTGAAATTCGCGGTATTCCTCGTCTTTGAGTGCCGTATATAGCTTGATGAACTCGGCGCCCAGCATGTCCTGCATCGCCTCACTGGTCTGCATCGCGTCGATGGCCGCCGTGATATGCCGGTGCAGCCTGTGATCATCGCCGTAGGCACTACCCTCGATCGGTTCGGTCGGCTTGAGACCCTCAACCATGCCAAGATAACCGCAGGCCAGCGACGCCGCGATGACGAGGTAGGGATTGACGTCGGAACCAGCGAGCCGGTTCTCAATGCGGCGCGCCTCGGGTGGCGAATCGGGCACCCGCAGACCGACCGTGCGATTGTCGATGGCCCAGGCGAGATTTGTCGGTGACGACCACGGGTTTGCGAGCCGGCGGAACGAATTCACGTAGGGCGCAAATACCAGCAGCGCCTCGTTCATGTATTTCTGCAGGCCACCAAGAAAACCGTCGAACAGGTCAGTCGGATCGCCGTTCGCGTCCGAAAAGATGTTCTTGCCATCCTTGTCGACGATGCTCTGGTGGACGTGCAATGCACTGCCCGCCTGCTCCGACAGCGGCTTCGCGAGAAACGTCGCATGCATGTTGTGGTTGATAGCTGCCTCGCGCACCGTACGCTTGAACAGAAAAACCTGGTCGGCGAGATCGATCGGGTGCCCGTGCAGGAAGTTCAACTCAAACTGCGCCGGCCCCATTTCCTGGGAAATCGTGTCGATCCGGATGCGCTGCGTTTCGCAGTACTCGTAGACCTGGTTAATGAACGGATCGAAATCGTTCATTGTGTCAATGCTGTACGGCTGATTGGCGCCCTCCGTCCAGCCAAGCCGACCTTCGGGCGGCTCGGCTTCCTCGTTCGGATCCGAGTGCGGGCTCAGCAGATAGAACTCAACCTCGGGCGCGACAACCGGTACCCAGCCTTTTGCTTCATAGCGTGACAGGACCTTGCGCAGGATGCCGCGAGGCGAGGTACCTACCGGATTGCCATGCCTGTCGTAGCAGTCCATGAACACCGCAGCCGCGGGCTCGGCAGCCCACGGCACCGGGCGCAACGTGTTCGGATCGGCGACCAGCCACATGTCACGATCCTCGACATTGTCGGGGTTGTCGACATAGTCGCCGGAGATGGTCTGGGCGAAAACGCCCTCGGGCATCTTCATACGCCCGTCGCCAAACTTGGCTGCAGGAACCACCTTGCCCCGTGCGGCGCCGGCCATGTCCGGCACGATCGCTTCTACATCGTCGGTGCCGTTCTCGCTAAAGAAAGCATCGAATACGTTCTGTTCACTCACACTACACCTGTCGGTCTGCGGCTCGTACCCGGCATGCATCGCCAAATGCGCCAAACATCGCCATCGAAAACTCGTTTTCTGTAACTTTCCATTCCGGATGCCACTGCACGGCAAGATTGAAGCCTTTTGCGTCAGCGACGCGAAACGCCTCGACCAGACCGTCATCGGCTGTTGCTTCGACCGTCACGCCTTCCGGCAAACGATCGACACCCTGACCATGCAGTGAATTCACCATGACCGAATCACTGCCTGCCAGATCGTTTAGCAGACCGCCGGGTGTCAGGTCTACCGGGTGGGACGGCCCGTACTGTACGTCGAGCGGGTCTTCCTTGTTCTCGAGGTGATCATGATAGCCGTCTACTGCCGCAACATCGCGAAGTATTGTTCCACCCAGTGCGACGATGAGCTCCTGAAAACCGCGGCAGACCGCCATTAGCGGCACGCCGGTTTCAAGCGCTCTGATCGCGAGCGGCAACATCATTTCATCCCGGTGCGGATCACGGTCGCCGCGATGCGTATCCGGATCGGCACCGTAGTGATGCGGCTCTATGTTGCTGTAACTGCCAGTCAGCAGGATGCCGTCGACCGCAGCCAGCACATCGTCTGTGTCCAACTCACCGGGAAGCGCCGGCACGATCATCGGTATCGCGTCGGCTCCAGCGATGACTGCGCGGACGTACTTTTCACCACTGACATGCGATGGATGCGGCGGAAGCATGCGGCGGTCGGCAGAGACGCCGACCAGCGCTTTGCGGGTGTTACTCATGCACGTGCCTGCTTGCCGAACGTCCTCAATACCACGACGAGAATACCGATACCCAGGACCAGCGAAATCAACGGCGACAGTCCGAAGCCACCCGGAATGGTCCCGACAAACAGTCCAACAGTGCCGACGAGCAACGCGTACGGCAGCTGCGTGCGAACGTGTTCAATGTGATTACATCCGCTGGCCACCGACGACAGTACCGTCGTGTCGGAAATTGGTGAACAGTGATCGCCCCAAACGGCACCACCCAGGCAGCATGCGACCGACGAGTACAGGATATGCATGCCGGACGGGTCGGCCATACCATTCATACCCATGACGGCCCACGACAGCGGAATAACGAGCGGCATCAGGATGGCCATCGTTCCCCAGCTTGTGCCCGTCGTGAACGCCGTGATCGCGGCGAGAATGAAGACCAGCGCCGGGATGATCGCTACCGGCAGCGAATCCGCCAGCAGCGTGACCAGGAACTTCGCGGTTTCGAGTTCGGAGGTCACGTCCGAAAGCGACCACGCGAGCACCAGTACGATCATGCCGAACAGCGTTGCACGCAACCCGCCGTACCAGGCATCGACGGTTTCGTGGACCGAAAGAATGCGTTGACCGATGGACATGGCCGCAGCGACGATGACTCCGACAAATGACGAGTACATCATTGCCTTGTACGGATCCGTTGTCCCGAGGATTTCGGTCAGACTGTCGCCCTCGCCCTGCATCCACAGACTGACCGCCAGTGCGACGATCAGCACGATGATAGGTACGAACGCGTTGAACGCGCGCATCGGAATCTCTTCTTTCGCCGTGAGGTCGTCGCCCTCGATCGCCGGCAGCGCCTCGCCAATCTCCGGCTTGACCTGTCCGCCACGCGCCCGGACCTCGGCCGCATACATGGGGCCAAAATCGCGTCCCGTGTACGAGACGAGGAATACAAAGATGATGGCGAGAATCGGGTAGAAGCTGTACGGAATCGACTGGATGAAGACCGAGTAAGCCGATACGTCCGACAGTTCGGCGATCTTCTTGAGCTCCGTATCGACCAGTCCGATCTGGTAGCCGATCCACGTTGTTATCAGCGCGATACAGGCGACCGGCGCGGCGGTCGAGTCGACGATGTAAGCAAGCTTCTCGCGCGAGATCTTGAGGTGATCGGTCAGCGAGCGTGCCGTATTGCCGACGACCAGCGTGTTGCTGTAGTCGTCGAAGAAGATCATCAGGCCCATGAGCCATACAGCGACCTGTCCGCCGATCGCGGTCCTGGCTTTGCTGACGATGGTTCGCACGATACTGGCCATACCGCCGTTACGCGTGATGATGCCGACCATGCCGCCAATCATCATCGTAAACAGGATGATAGAGGCCCTGTCCGAGTCCGCGATCGCCCCGCGAACATATACCTGGAAGCTGTCGAGTAGGCCCTGCCCGGCGCCACTGATTGAGAACGACGCCAGCGCGGTCGCGCCGAGCCAGAGGCCCAGCAACAGGGCTGGTATGACGTTGCGAATCGTCAGCGCTACACCGATCGCCAGCAGCGCGGGAAGAATCGAGACCCAGCCCGGGATTACGCGGAAATCCTTGCTGATCGATACGTTGTCGGCAGTAGCGAGCAACTGCAGGCTGCCACTGTCCGCGATAACTTTGTCGGTAAATTCGGCGCGCCCGTTCTCATCGGCAAACACGGCCCAGAATTCTTCACCGATCGTGAAAGACACCACCGAACCCGGTTCTGCCCCGGTTACGGCATAGTCCATCGCGACGCCGGCAAGACCGACGGAAGGTGATTCGATTTCAAGGGCGGATGCGAACTGCGGCAGCAGTGCCAGCAACAACGCAGCGATGATCAGGCGGTATGTTCGAGTATTGATGTTATTTTCCTGCCGCTCGATGACGGCCGCATAGTAACACGCCGAATACGATTAGTAGCGCGGCTGCAGCTGCTGTGCGGCGGCCAGCAATGTCGTGCCAAGTTGCGCCCTGCGTGCCTCCGACAGACGTTGCGTCGGACCACAGACTGACAGCGCGCCCAGCACTTCCCCCATGCCGCCGCGAACGACAGCGCCGACGCCTGAGAACCCGTCTTCCAGTTCGTCGACGGTCTCGGCAAATCCTCGCCGCCGAATCTCGCCGAGCTGTTTCTCGAGCAGATCAACTGTCGTAATCGTCTTCGGCGTGATTGAATGCAGCCCACTTTTCAGGCGCTCGATGCCGTCCTGCTCGAACGCCATGAATGCCTTGCCGGTCGACGTTGCGTGGATCGGCCAGCGAGTTCCGACATGACCGGCAGCACCGACAAAATGACGACCACTGATCTCATCGAGAATCAGCATCGTGTCGTCAACCGGGACTTCAAGCGTTGCAGTTTCGCCGGTTTCCTCGGCGAGCTTTCTGAGGAATGGACGTGCGCGCAGTCGCAGGTCGTTGTTGGAAAGCGCCTGTACGCCGAGCGCCATCATGCCACGTCCGAGGCGGTAGGCTCCGGACGCCGGATTGCGCTCCAGCAGCTCCTCACAGGCCAGTGCCTGCAGCAGTCGGTGCGTGGTTGTCTTGTTGAGACCCGAACGCGAGCTGATCTCCGCAAGATGCAATTCCGGCGCTTCACTGCTGAACAGCTTCAGTAATCGAATCGCGCGCAGTGCTGCCTGCGCCCCTTGAGGAGGTGCCTGTCTCGACATCGGAGATACCACAATGTGAACTATGCTTTCACAATATAATATCACGCGAGCTGTTGCGGCGGCAGCGGAAATCGCGGATGCTGGCGCACGTCAACAATAACGAGACCGGTTAATGGCGAAGCAAAACCCGCTGATCACTGAGCTGCGCGCCGTGCAGCGCAAGCATGGCAAGTTCGATTCGATGGAGTTACTGGTTCCCGACCTGAACGGGTTCCTCAAAGGCAAGCGGATCCGCAGCGGCGATTTTGAAAAGAGCTGCGACGGCGGCTTCGTATTCTGCGCTGGCGTAACTTTACTGACCGCGCTTGGCGAGACCGTGTCGGGAATCCCGTACGGCGAAGATGACGGTGACCCGGATCTTCCGGCGAAGCTGATACCCGGTTCGTTCGCGCCGGTGCCCTGGGCGAATCGGCCCATGGGGCAGGCACTGTTCCGCGTTGTCGCCGAAGACGGCGGCGACTTTTTTGCCGATTCGCGAACGGTTCTTGAGAATGCGCTGCGACCACTGCAGAAAATGGGCGTCCGACCTGTCGTAGCGACCGAGCTCGAGTTCTACCTGCTCGACGCCAATGCAGGAGATGTGCGTATCGGTGCTCCGAAAGTGCCCGGAACCGATCGGCTGCAACCGGGCACCCAGGTTTACCACCCCGATGACCTGTTTGAGGTTGAAGCATTTCTCGACGACGTCTACGCATGGTGCGACGCGCAGAACGTACCTGCGGAAGCCGCCATCTCCGAATACGCGCCGGGTCAGTTCGAAATTAACCTGAATCACGTCGATGATCCTGTACTGGCCTGCGACCATGCCGTGCTGCTGAAACGCATCGTCAAGGCCGCGGCGCGCAAGCATGGCTACACCGCCTGCTTCATGGCCAAGCCATTCGAGGAAGAAGCCGGCAGCGGCCTGCATATTCACATGAGCTTCGTCGGCAGGAACGGCAAGAACTGGTTTTCTCAGGGCCGCAGGAATGCGGCGAATCCGCCCTTCTCCGCGCGACTTCGGCACGCCGTCGGCGGGCTTCTCAAGTTGATGCCCGAATCGACAGCCATCTGCGCGCCAAATGCGAACTCTTACCGCCGCCTGCGTCCGGACATGTTTGCACCGGTCGAACCGAACTGGGGCGTGAATCATCGTGTCGTGTCAGTTCGTATTCCCGAGTCGGACGAGAAAAACCTGCGCTTCGAACACCGCACGGCCGGCGCCGACGCGAATCCGTACCTCGTGATGGCCGCCGTTGTCGCGGGAGCGACGCACGGCGTCAGGAACAAGATTGATCCCGGCAAGATGGTCGAACTCGGTGCGCACATCGTGCCGAAACTGAAAATCCCGAATCGCTGGGAAGCTGCGATCGACCGCTTTGCGAAGAGCAAGGTGCTACCTGAGTATCTCGGCAAGGACTACTGCAGGTACTACGCGATGAACCGGCGTGCGGAAGCGGAGAAATTCCACAATGCGATTTCGCAACTGGACTACGACTGGTACCTGAGAAACGTCTAGTCGAGTTCTGCGGCGCGGGCAAGGTCACCGTCAATATGCTTGCCGGCAAGCCAGTAATGCAGTGTCGCCCACGGCAGGATCACCACCGATATCAGTAACAGGCTGTAACGGATAGCCTGCTCGCCGAATTGCGGTTCGAGCTGTGTCGAAAGAATTCCCGTCATCCAGGGTCCGAGCAGCAAGCCGATGACATTGATCACGAGCAACGCAAGCGCCGATGCGATCGCGCGCATCCTCAGCGCGACAATGCCCTGTACCTGCGCAAGAACAGGCGCAAGATAGACGTTCATCGTCAGGCTGGGCAGGACAAACAACACGAGAACCAGCTGCCAGGAATTGGCGAGAAAGGTTGCAGCAAGAAGAGCTCCTGACAGCAGCACAGCCATTCCAATAAAGCGCAGTGCCCGGCGGTAGCCGTTGCGGCCGAGGCGATCCGAGATATACCCACCGAGGAAAAAACTCGCGCCACCCGCGATGCCGAGAATCAAGCCGAGCCAGACGCCGAGTTGGGCCATGCCGATGCCGAACGAGCGCTGCATGAAACTCGGCATGAAATTGATGACCGAGTAACCCACAAAAGACGACAGGCCGGCTGCAACCGTCATGTGAATGAACGACCGACGCGCGAGCAGGACATCGAGTACCGCCAGCATTGCGGGACGCTCCGCCTGTGCCTGCCTGCCTTCTGAATGTCCGCGCTTCGGCTCAATGATTGTGAACCGTACGATCAATGCCAGCACGATGCCCGGAATACCGACAATCAGCAGTGCCTCGCGCCAGCCGATGTTCTGCACGACCCAACCGCCGGCGAGATACGCAAGCATGATGCCGGCCGAAATTCCGATCGTGTAAACGCCCATCGCCGTGGAGCGCTGTTCCGGCGGAAAGTAGTCGGAGATCATCGAGTGTGCCGGCGGGCTGCAACCTGCCTCACCGATGCCCACGCCGACTCGCGCGAGTGCGAGTTGCACAAAGTTGGCCGCGAGCCCCGACAATGCTGTCATTGCACTCCACAGAGCAACGGCCGCCGCTATCAGGTTGCGGCGATTGTGTCGGTCTGCGTAGCGCGCGACCGGGATCCCGAGAATGATGTAGAACATCGCGAATGCGGGGCCGACGAGAAAGCCGAGCCACGCGTCACTGACCTGGAACTCGGCGCGAATGGCTGGCAGCAGGATCGCAAGGATCTGCCGGTCGACAAAATTGAACATGTAGACGACGGCAAGGATGAACAGCGCGTAGCGACGCGCGCCATCGGAAATCGTATTTGCCTCGCTTGTCACTGGGACTGCGTGTTACCCGGTGCAACGGCACCCGCGTTAGGTCGCCTCGGATCGGCTGCGCCGCGGAATGAACCGTCGACATACCCGACCGACTGCAAGCTCGACATCATCGAACGGAAGGCGGAAAGCGAATGTCCCTTTGCTTCGAGTGCCTTGATCGTGTCCGGGCTGAAGCCGTCCTCAAGGAACAGCGTGTCCGGATACCACTGGTGGTGCATGCGTGGCGCATTGATGGCTTCGGCCAGGTTCATGCCGTGGTCGATGACGTTTACGATCATCTGCAGGACCGACGTAATTATGACGCTGCCACCAGGACCACCGGTCGCGAACCAGATCTCGCCGTCGTTGAAGACCATGGTCGGTGTCATCGAACTCAACGGACGTTTCTGCGCCTCGATCGCATTGGCTTCGCCGCCCATCATGCCGAATGCATTTGGTACACCGGGCTTCGAAACAAAATCGTCCATCTCGTTATTGAGCACGAAGCCGGCACCGGCGACGGCCACCCCGGAACCGAACGAGAAATTCACCGTGTAGGTATTGGCGACGACATTGCCTTCCGCGTCGATGACCGAAAAATGCGTTGTGTCCTCACTCTCGTACGCCGGAGGTACCCCGGGAGCCACATCGGTGGACTTCATTGCCTGGGCAAGATCGATAGTGTCGGCCAGTTTCCTGCCGTAGTCCTTGCTCATCAGCCACTCGCCCGGCACCTCGTAGAAATCCGGATCGGCGAGATGCTTCGATCGATCGGCATAAGCCAGCCGCGCCACTTCGGCCAGCAGGTGCACTGAATCACTGCCGCCTGCGCCCAGTTCGCCAACCGGGAAGTGCTCGAGCATGTTCAGCATTTGCAGGATATGGATGCCGCCGGAACTTGGCGGCGGCATCGAGACGATTTCATAACCGCGGTACTCGCCGCGAACCGGTTCGCGCTCGAAGACTTTGTAAGCCGCCAGCGACTCATGGTCTATGAGTCCGCCGCCGCGTTCCATCTCGGCAACGATCAGGTCTGCGATCTCGCCCTCGTAAAATGCGCTTGCGCCTTCGTCGGCGATCAGCTGCAACGTACGGGCCAGGTCGGCCTGCACAAACAGGTCGCCAGGCGCATAAGTCGAGCCGTCATCCTTGTAGAAGTAGCCGCAGCTCGCCTCGTGCTTGCACAGGTGCTCCTGTCGGGCTGCGAACAGCAGCGCCATGTCGTAGCTGACCGGAATACCCTCACGGGCCTGGCGAATCGCCGGCTCAAGCACTTCCTTCCAGCTCAGGCGACCGTACTTGCTGTGCACATGCCAGAATCCCGCGACTGTTCCCGGAACGCCGGACGCCAGATGCGAAAATCGCGACAGGTTCTTGACGATCTCGCCGTCCTCGTCGAGATACATATCGCGTGTCGCCTTGACTGGCGCCATCTCGCGATAGTCGATGGCAAGCTGGCTGTCGCTGCCAGCATCGTGGATCAGCATGAAACCACCACCACCGATATTGCCGGCTCGCGGCAGCGTAACTGCCAGGGAGAAGCCGACCGCGACGGCTGCGTCGTAGGCATTACCACCGGCCGCCAGGATATCGGCACCGACGCGTGCAGACAGGCGATTCTGGGCCGCGACCATGCCGGTCGAGGATTTTTCCGAATGCACGCTGTCGCCGTAACGATGAATCGGCGCGGTAGATTGCTGGCCGCAGGCGACCAGCGGCAGCAGCAGAGCTACCGCCGTGCAGGTGATCGAACGCATCACGGGTAACGAAACCTTATGCAACAAGTGGCAACGTTGCCTTGAAGATGAAGAAGAAAATGATCGCCAGTATCGCGCCAGCCGGGATCGTAACCACCCAGGAAACAAGGATTCTTGATACGACCCGCAGGTCGATAGCCTCGATGCCGCGCGCAAGACCTACACCAAGGACTGCGCCAACCAGCGTATGCGTCGTCGAGATCGGAATACCCGTTCCCGAGGCAACGACGATAGTCGTAGCCGCTGCGAGCTCAGCCGCAAAACCGCGGCTCGGCGTGAGTTGCGTGATCTTTTTGCCGACCGTAGCAATGACATGCCGGCCGAAGGTTGCGAGACCGATGACAATACCGCCACCGCCGACAAACAGGACCCACAACGGCAGCGCCGATTTGGATGCAATTTCGCCGCTCTGGGCAACACTGATGACAGCGGCGACCGGTCCGATCGCGTTGGCGACGTCATTCGAACCGTGCGCGAATGCCATGCCGCAGGCCGTAATAACCATGAGCACTCCGAACACGCGTTCGACGGTCACAAAGTGCGCATTCTTCTCTGCCTTCGGATCCGGCTGGATACGGTTAATGAGAATCGCACCGATGATCGCTATGCCGACGGCAATTGCGATGGCGAGCAGGTAAGAATCGCGGATGCTGATCTCAAGTCCGACATGCTTGAGGCCCTTGAGAATCGTCACAAGCGTGATCGTAAACGCCGCGAAGAACATGTAAACGGGCACATAGCGTTTTGCTTTCGTCAGCGGGTCGTCCTGAAACAGGATCAGCTTCTGCACCGATGAATAAATCAGGAACGCGATAAAACCTGCGGTCAGTGGCGAGACCACCCAGCTCATGACGATCGTACCGACCTTGCCCCACTGCACGGCATCGATGCCGATGCCGACTGCGGCAAAACCGACGATTGCGCCGACAATCGAATGGGTCGTTGAAACCGGCCAGCCGTTGCGCGATGCAATCAGCAGCCAGGTACCAGCCGCCAGCAACGCGGCGAGCATGCCGTAGATCAGGTATTCGGGATTGTTCGTCAGCAGGCTGGCATCAACGATGCCCTTGCGAATCGTCGAGGTCACTTCGCCGCCCGCCAGCACGGCGCCGGCGAACTCGAATACCGCGGCGACGAGGATCGCCTGCTTGATCGTCAGTGCCTTCGAACCCACCGACGTCGCCATCGCGTTGGCTACGTCATTGGCACCGATACCCCAGGCCATGAAAAGGCCGAATGCGGCCGCAAGGCCGATATAGATATAAAGCGCGTCCATATTCTTCTTGTTGTTGGGTTAGTGGGAGAGCAGCAATTCCAGACGGCGGCCGACACGTTCGGCCATGTCCGCAACTTCACCGGTCAGCTCGATGACCTGGTACATGAATATCGCGTCAATCGGGTCGAGTGATTTCTCGATCTCGAACAGCGCCGCCCTGAGCGCAGCCTGCTTGTCGTCGGTATCGGTTTCGATCTGGTCGAGTTCTTCGATCAGCCCCTCAACCAGCTCAACCTCGGCACCACGGAAGCCGGCAGTAAACAGCTCGTCCAGTTCGCGAACACTCTTTCGAGCCTGCTTGGCGGCGTCGACATTGCGTTCCACAAACTCGAGAAACTGATCGGCGATCTGGGCCGGAATCTGCATCTTGCGTCCGAGTACGAGGCCGGAAACATCCTTGGTTCGATTCGCAATCTTGTCCTGCACCAGCAGCAATTCGAGCAGGTCCTCACGCGGCACCGGCATGAACAGGCTCTTCGGCAAGCGTAGTCGGATTTCCTTTTTCAGGTTATCCGCGTCGTGCTCAAGCTGTTCGATGCTGTCACGATGTTGCTGCGCGGTGTCCCAGTCGCCGGCGACAACTGCAGCAAAGAATCCATTGAGTTTCTTGGCGCATCGATAAGCGATCTCGATGTGTTTTTCGAGCGGCTGAACGGGTGAGCTGCCGAAAATATTAGCCAGCACGTTGGTCATGCGGGGCGTCCCTCTTGTTATATCCCCGGGGGGTATCCGAAGCGGCAATCCTAACACACAGCGCGTGCTAAACTGCGCGCCTTTGCGACCCCTGACGAGGAACGAAAATCCGATGGCTTACTGGCTCATGAAGTCCGAACCCGATGACTACAGCATCGACGACCTGAAGCGCGACAAGCGCGAGCCGTGGGACGGCATTCGCAATTACCAGGCGCGCAATTTCATGCGCGACGAGATGAAAATCGGGGACGAAGTCTTCTTTTACCAGTCGAATTGCAAGGAGCCGGGCATTGTCGGCGTCATGACGATCGCAAGTGAGGCATACCCGGATCCAACTCAGTTCGACAGGAAAGACAAGCACTACGACGCGAAGAGCCCGAAGGACAATCCGCGCTGGCTGCTGGTCGACGTCAAGTACAAGCGGAAACTGAAGCGCAATATCACGCTGTCGGAACTGCGCGAGCAGAAGACCCTTGAGGACATGATCCTGCTACGCAAGGGCAATCGGCTGTCGATCATGCCGGTATCGAAGAAGCACTGGAATAAAATACTGACGCTCGAGTGAAACGGACGCGGCTAATTCTCGCAGGGGTCGTTGCCGCGCTTGGACTTATTGCCTGGCTTGGCACTGCGGACCCCATCCGTTATGCGCCCCCGAATCATGAAGCGGTACTACCTGCTGCCGATAATGGCCCTGGAATCATTCCCGGCACCGAGAAGCGCGTAACCTGGTTTGAGGATAAGCAACGGACCGAGTGGTCAGTCGTCTACATCCCCGGGTTTTCGGCAACACGCCAGGAGGTAGCCCCGGTTGCCGAGCAGGTCGCAACGGCGCTCGGCGCCAACCTGTTTGAAACCCGACTTGCGGGTCATGGACTCGAATCGAATGCGCTGGTTGGGGTTACCGCCGAAGACTGGCTCGACGGCACTGCGGAAGCGCTGGCCGCGGGGGCTGCCCTGGGCGACAGGATCATCGTCATTGCAACAAGTACCGGTGCGACGCTGGCGACCGCCCTGCTCGATCACGAACTGATGAAACCAGTCGATGCACTGGTGTTCCTGTCACCCAACTTCGGATTGCGCGACTCAGCTGCGCGCCGCACGACCGGCCCGGCAGGCAGGATCCTGACCCGCCTGTTAATCGGTGAAACCCGCAGCTGGGAACCGCAGAACGAAGCCCAGGCGCGCTACTGGAGCACGAGTTACCCGTCATCGGCGCTGATCGAGATGGTGCGCGCACTCGACCTGGCCGAGACCAAGCTGGGCGGCCCAACCCCGCAGCGCTGGCTGATGTTCTATTCGGAGAAAGACACGGTAATCCACCCGGCAGCGGTGCCGGCCGTCATGGATATGATCGAAGGACGAGACGAACAACTCGTCGAGATGGACAGCGCGGGCGATGCCAGCCACCACATCCTGGCCGGTGACATCATGTCTCCAGCGACGACCGACGAGGTTGTGACGACTATCGTCGAGTTTATACGGCGCCCAGTTCCCTGAGACGCTCCTGGACCGGCGCCGCACCGCCGAGCGCGAGCATGATGACGAGATCGCCGTTTTCAGCCCATTCGAGCGCCGCATTGAAGGAATCCAGCTCTTCTTCGAAGTGCGCAATCGCGTCGCCATCCATGCCGCCGTCGGTCAGCTCGTTGCGGATAACCTTGTACACGTCGCCGTGTTCACGCCCGCGGTGATAGGCAGCCAGCTCCGCAACGTGTACGCGATCGAGACCGATCGCAGCGGCATCCTTCGTCATCTCACGAATCAGGTCATCAGGACGGTCACCCGCCTGACCAAAGCACAACGCGCGTCGGGAGGCCGGCAGGGCGCTTGCCATATCAAACAGCGCGCCCATTGCCGCCGGATTGTGGGCAAAGTCTACGAGCACTTTCACGCCGTCAACATTGTAGACATTGCAGCGACCCGGATTCTCGTCCTGCACCATGGTCCGCAGGCCATCGCGAATCGAGTCCATTGAAATCCCGAGTGCGTGCGTCAGCGCGGCGGCAGCCAGCGCGTTCGCGGTGTTGTGGCGCGCTGCCCCGCCCAGCGTTATCGGAATTTCGTCGGCGCGGCAGATCGCCTCTGTCGAGGTACCGGTCACCTTATTCAAGACTCCATCGTCCAGTACAAAAGCCGTACCACCAGCCGCAGTGCATTCGCGTACTACCTCATTTTCGGCATTGAGACTGAACCAGCTGATATTGCCGCGATGCTCGGCGGACTTCGCCACGAGTAGTTCGTCTTCGGCGTTCAGCACAAGTGTCCCGGAACTGCGCACGGCCCGGCTCACTACCCACTTGATATTCAGCAGCTCGTTGAGGTCCTGCGAACCAAAATCGCCCAGGTGATCTTCGGCAATATTCGTGATCAGGGCCGCATCGGCGCGATCCACACCGAGTCCACGACGCAGCAGACCGCCGCGCGCTGACTCGAGAATCGCGAGATCGACATCCTGCTCACGCAGTACGGTGCGCGCACCCCCGGGCCCGGACCAGTCACCCCTATCGAGCACCCGGTCATTGACCGCGATCCAGTCAGTTGAACTGAGCCCGACGTTCTTGCCGGCTGCCCGAACGATGTGGGTAGCGAGCCGTACCGTCGTTGTCTTGCCGTTGGTGCCGGTAACGAGTCCGATCGGCACGTCATGGTGTCTGTTCCAGTCGACTTCTTCGGGCAGCTCACGAACCGTCCAGGTCTGCGAGCCACTGCCGAGCCCGATACTCACGAAGTCATCGTCCCAGAGCAGTGTTTTGCCGTGGTCGCGGGCGGCATCAATCAGTGCCATCAGGTCCGGGTTGGCCTCGTCAGCCGCAGACGCCTGCAGTGCGCTGACAGTCTCGTCGAAATTCGGAACCTCGACCTCAACACCCAGCTCGGCGGCAGTTGCAGCGTAGGCCCATTCGTTGAGTTCCGAGGCAGCATACAGGCGGTCGATCGGTGACGAGAATGCGACGCTGACGCCGCCAAGCAGACGACGGGCAACGCATACAGGCTTCTTCCAGCCCAGCACCTCGTGCATGTTGCGGACATTGGCCTTCCACGCGCGCGCAAATGGCTCAACCTCGTCCTGCGTGCAACGCACATCCAGAATAGCGCCGGGACCATCGGCGATGATGCTCGGCCCGGTCAGTCGGCGTGCGTCAAGAAACTCCACGTGCCGGACCTAGTCGCTGTCTTCACCGCGCGCGATGCGCACACCGCGTTCGTCGCTGATGATCTCGATATCATCGCTGAAGGAGAAGCCGTCGGTTTCCGGCAGCTCAATCGACATCGTTGATCCGGCTTTCGCGTCCTCTACCTTGGCGCCCGAGTTGAAATAGATGATCTGCTTCCAGGTCCGTTTGATGTGATCGCCGAGAATCAGCACAAGGTCACCGACCTCCGCCATTTCCAGCGCGCGCGCAGTCGCTTCCTGCTCATCGGGGATGACTTCAATGCTGTCTGCCGACACGCCGTCTTCGAGCAGTTTGTTCTTCAGCATGACCGCGACCTCGTCTTCACCACGCCCTCGCAGATGATCATCGCGACGGCAGATAAAGTGATCGAAGTGCCCGGACGCGATACCCGCAATCTCGCGGATATCCTCATCACGACGATCGCCGGGTGCTGCCAGAACGATGATCTTGCGGCCGTCGACCTCGAAACGGTCCACGGTATCGCACACGGCTTTCACGGCGGCCGGGTTATGAGCGTAATCGAGGATTACCTTGAACGGGTGCTCGTTATAGATATTCATGCGGCCCGGTGCCTGGAAGAATGACGAATCGAAAGTACGCAGGCCATGGCGTACATCTTCGAGACTGACATCCATGTTGTATGCGAGCGCGGCTGCAAACATTGCGTTCTGCACGTTGTGCATGGCACGACCCTCGACTGTTGCCGGAATCAGGTGGGTCCACAGCAACTGCGTCGATGACTCGTTGTCGTAAATCGTGATCATGTGGCCGTTCATGCCCTGCTCGAGCACGAATGCCTGGCCGCCCGCCTGGATGTGTTTCTTCACCAGCGGGTGCGCCGGGTTCATCGTGACGTAGCAGAGCTTCTCCGCCTGCGTGTAGTCGGCCATGTTCAGGCACAGCGGATCGTCGGCGTTCAGGACGGCTGCGTCGGTCGCAATTTCCACCGGAACGCGCTTGACCTCGGCCAGCTGCTCCAGCGTATCGATACCACGCAGCCCGAGATGGTCCGCCGTCACGTTGAGGCAGCAGGCAACATTGGCGGTCTGGAAGCCGAGGCCCGCGCGCAGCATGCCACCGCGAGCAACTTCCATGACCGCTGCGTCAACCGACGGATCACGCAGGATCATCTGTGCCGCAACCGGACCGGTCATATCGCCCGGTACACTGAGCTTGCCGTCGATGTAAACGCCATCCGTGGAGGTCTGGCCAACGGTCTTGCCGGAAAGCTTCAGGATGTGCGCAAGCATGCGCGATGTCGTGGTCTTGCCGTTGGTACCGGTTACCGCCGCTATCGGGATACGACTTGGCGAGTCCGGAGGGAACAGCATGTCGACAACGGCGCCGCCGACATCCCGCGGCGTACCTTCGCTGGGTGCGACGTGCATGCGGAAACCCGGACCGGCGTTAACTTCGCAGATGCCACCGCCCGCTTCGCGGTAGGACTCCGTGATGTCCTTGCACAGGAAATCAACGCCGCCGATATCGAGGCCGATTGCCTTGATCGAACGGACTGCCATCTCGCGATTGTCAGGGTGAATCGTGTCGGTAACGTCAATCGCCGTACCACCCGTTGACAGGTTGGCCGTCGAACGCAGGTACACGATCTCGTCTTTCTCCGGCACCGTATCCTTTGTATAGCCAAGCTTGCCGAGCAGCCGCTCTGCCTGGTGATCGAACTCGAGACGAGTAAGAACCTTTTCGTGGCCCACGCCGCGGCGCGGGTCGTCGTTGACGATGTCCACGAGCTGCTCGATCGTATGCTCGCCATCACCAACGACGTGACCGGGGACGCGCTTTGCGGCCGCGACAAGCTCGCCATTGATGACCAGCAGACGATGGTCAAATCCTTCGATGTAGCTCTCCACAACAATCGACCGCCCGTGTTCGGCCGCCTTGTCGAATGCGACCTCGACTTCTTCCTTTGTCTTCAGGTTGATCGACACGCCACGACCGTGATTGCCCGCCAGCGGTTTCAGGACGACCGGGAAGCCAATGCGCTCAGCCGCACGCACCGCTTGCGATGCGCGTCGTACGATGTATTGTTTCGGAACCGGCAGTCCCAGGTCGCGCAGGATTCCGTTGGTCTCTTCCTTGTCCGAAGCGAGTTCAACGGCGATGTTGCTCGTGTTGCCTGTCGTCGTCGCCTGGATGCGCTGCTGGAAGCGGCCATGCCCGAACTGCACGAGACTGTAGTCATTCAGACGCAGCCACGGGATGCCACGGTCTTCGGCTGCATTTACCAGTGACGCCGTACTTGGGCCCAGCGCACGTCTCTGTGCCGAGCGAATAAAGCGATCGCGCTCCTCTTTGAAGTCCCAGTCGTCGCCAGGCGCATCTTTCGAACGAATATCCTCAGGCAGCAGGCTTTGCAGCAACTCAAGTGCAAGTTCGCTGGCCGCCAGTCCGACCGCGCGATCCTTGTACTGGAACACCATGTTGTAAACGCCCTCGCGCCCTTCGACCGAGCGCGTGCGTCCAAATGTCACGGCAGAGCCTGCAACGTTTTGCAATTCGATCGCGACATGTTCCATGATGTGTCCCATCCAGGTGCCATCGCCTTCGCGCAGGCGCCGCACGAAGCCGCCGGGCTCCTTGTAGGAACAGCCATGCTCATGCAGGCCGGGCAGCGCCTCGAGCAGTGGCTCGATGAATGCCTCGCCGAGCTTGCCGCTCGGCCAGTGCTCGAGTTCCTGCAGGTCAATGACGTGCCGGATGACGGGAAAGTGAGCCCAGGTGTTCGGGCCTACGAAGACATTGGTGGATTCGATTTTCATTGTTATCCCACTCTGGTTTTTTGGTGGCGTTATTCGGCTCGCGGCTCTCTTGTCGCGATGTCAAAACGACCACCGGATACCAGTATATGCAGTTTTATGCCGAGCAGGCTCACGGGTTCGCCGCGCCGTGCCCGATCCATGGATGAATAAGTCAGGTCGGTTGGGTCGACCAGTGTGATACCACCCGATCCGACAACCTCGAAGTTGTCGCCCGGCTGGATGAAGGCAGCCGTATCTTCGTCGAGGCCCAGCCCCATCGCGAACGGGTTGTATGCCAGCGCCGTCAGCAGGCGGCCGAGGCGATCGCGCTGGCGGAAATGCTGGTCAATGATGAACGCATTGGTCAGTCCGAGGCCCGGCGCCATGTTGACCATGTCCGGCCGCGGCGTACTGCCCTCCGAGCCCCCGGCGATCATGTGCTCGGGCATGAATGCGGCGCCGGCTGATGTGCCGGCAACATGCATCCCTGAAGCATTACGCCGCCGAATCAGCTGAGCGACGCGTGTCCCGCCGAGAGTAGTCGACAGCCGCAGCTGGTTGCCGCCGGTCATGAAGACACCATCGCAATTTTCGATGTAGTCGACGTCGGCGCCGTTCTGGCAGTCTTCGCGTGTAACAAACGGCAGTACGCGAGCGTGCTTAACCCCGATCTTGCGGAACAGCTTTTCGTAATTGCGACCGGTATCCTCGAGTTCTGACGCGGTCGGGATGATGCCGATACGCGACTCCTTGCCACCGCACAGGTCGATGAAGCGATCGAGAATCTCGGGGTTGTGCAGTTTTTCTTCAGCACCGCCGATGGGGATAATGTACCCGCGGTCGGTGCCGGCAACGTTGTTTGCTGGGCTCATGGCAAGGGTCAGGGGGCGAAAAAAGGCGGGTATTTTACACATTATTTGCGCGAAAATAGCGGTCTATGACAGTCAATGAATCACTACTGGGGCAAGGCGCCTCGTATCCGCGCGAATACGATCCGTCGGTCCTGTTTGCAATATCGAGAGCCGATGCCCGAGGCGCCTCCGGCATTGGTCCGGACCTGCCATTTTCAGGTGTCGATATCTGGAATGCCTGGGAGCTGACGTGGCTGGACGGCAACGGCTGCCCCGCCATCGCTACGGCAGAGATCCGGGTCCCGGCAGACTCGGAGAACCTCGTCGAGTCGAAGTCGCTGAAGCTGTATCTCGGCTCTTTTGCGATGACGCGTTTCGAAAGTCGTGAGGAGCTTGCTGCGACGATTGCAAAAGACCTCTCGAAATGCACCGCGGGCAACGTCGAGGTCAGCCTGGACGTCGACAGCGGCATTGCCCGGCTCAACGGCCAGTGCATCGACACGGTCGCCGTCGGCTGCGACACCTGGGAGGTTGAACCGGCATTCCTGCGGGCCGACGACTCGGAGATCGTCGAGGAGTCGCTGCATACCCATCTGCTGAGAAGCTTGTGCCCGGTTACGGAACAGCCGGATATGGGCAGCCTGCTTGTGGCTTACCGCGGCCCCAGGCTGGATCCGGCCGGCCTGCTGCAGTACGTCGTGTCGTTCCGTGAGCACAATGATTTTCATGAAGCCTGCGTCGAACGCATGTTCGCCGACATCCTCGAGCGCTGCGGACCCGAGGCACTGACGGTGAGTGCACGCTACCAGCGACGCGGTGGCATTGATATCAACCCGTTCCGCACAAATTGCGGAGATGTTGCTGCAAACCCGCGACTCTGGCGGCAGTAGCTATACGGGTACTCCCTGACTGATTCCGGCGGCGCCCGCCGCTAGACTCGACCGCTTGATGGTCGGGAAACTCAAGTATCGCGCCGATATCGACGGCCTTCGTGCCGTCGCGGTACTTGCCGTGATCGCGAGCCACCTCCCCGAGAAATTCCTGCCGTCGGGCTTTCTCGGCGTCGACGTCTTTTTCGCCATCTCGGGATTCGTGGTTACCGCATCGCTGATGAACCAGCGCCGCACCGAGTTACCGCAGCTTTATATCGGCTTTCTCGCGCGACGTGTGAAGCGCCTGCTGCCGGCGCTGCTGTTGCTGGTCGCTGTCACCTGCACAGTCGTGCTGCTAACCGACCCGTTTCCAAGCCACTCCGTGCAGACGGGGCTGGCATCGCTGTTCGGCTTCGCTAACATCCTGCTGTTTTTCTTTGAGCTGGACTACTTCTCGCCGTCGTCGTTGTTCAACGCTTTTACGCACACCTGGTCCCTCGGCGTCGAAGAGCAGTTCTACGTCGTATTCCCGATGTTCGCGTGGCTGTTCTTTTTCCGGCGCAACGATGACTCGTTCAAGCCACTCGCAATCGCGATGATCAGCGGCGGCCTCGTATCGGTCACAATGTTCGCGGCTCTGTATGGCAGCCACCGGCCGGCTGCCTTCTTCCTGATGCCGATGCGCATCTGGGAGCTCGGCGTCGGCGCACTGGTTTATCTCGGCAGCAGTCGGCTGCGCTCAGAACGTATTCGCGGGTGGCTGCGACGCCTGTCGCCGCTCGCGCTTGCGGCTCTTGGATTGTGCTTTCTGGTGCCCGAACACGATGCAATGCCTGCCACAATCGCAGCAGTCACGCTGACCGGGCTCATCATGGCAAACAGCAGCCGGTCCCCTGCCACTCGCCTGCTGCAACTTCGCCCGGTTGTCTACGTCGGCAAGATTTCGTACTCGCTGTACCTGTGGCACTGGCCGATCATCGCGCTCGGACCGATCGTACTCGCAGCATCCTGGCAGTCATCGGCAATCTATGTCGTCGCGATGTCGATCGCCGCCGTGCTTTCATATCACCTTGTCGAGCAGCCGCTGCGATTCCGGCCATGGACGACCAGGCGCCTGCATGACATTGGTATCGGAGTAGCCGGCAATGCAGTCGTGGCAGGGGTCGTCATGACGGCCCTGATCGGCACCAGCCTCACGGCCGAATCGTCCGGCGGTGTGCTGCATCCGCCACCGTACGTCGCGGTCCTCGGCAACGGCAAATCTCACCAGTTGACCTGTGCGCTCGACGGCGGCAGCCGCGTATTCAGGGAAGATACCGTCGACAACTGCACGGTACCGGGCAACCCGGGACAACCTACGATCTGGACGATGGGCGACAGCCACTCCGGACACCTGCAGGGGATGCTGTACGAACTGCACGACAGGCTCGGAGTCGGAGTACACCTCGTCGAAACACCCGGCTGGAGTTTTCCGTTCCCGGCCGGCAAGCACTTCGAACCGCGTGCATTGGTCTGGCAGGAAGTCTCGCGCCGGCTTGCGCCTGGCGACATAGTACTGATTTCACGGATCTACCTGACTCGAGCCGAACCTTACGAAGTGCTTGAACTGCGACCCTGGGCATACAACGTTTCGCGCCTGGCAACGGAGCTCGAGGCGAAAGGCGTCCATCTTGTCGTTACGGGTCCGCCGCCGATATTCCCGTTCAAGGATGTACGCGAGTGCAGGCTGGATGAGCGCGACAACTGCAGCCTGGAACGATCCTCATTCGCACCGCTGGTTCACGAAGTCGAGGTATTGCTGCGCGGGCTTGAGACCAGACACGACAACCTGGCTGTTTTCGAGATGTTCGATGCCGTATGTCCGACCGGGCATAACCGTTGCTATCCCGACGACGGCGACAGTTACCTGTACCGGGATCGTGACCACTTCAATTCACTGGGTTCGAAGATGCTCGCCGAACCGTTCGTAGATCTGCTGCGCTCGACAAACATGATCGAGACCGGTCACTAGTCGGACTGGATGTCGTCCTCGGACAATTCGTGGCCCCAGTCCTGCTTGGCCGCAAGATAGCGACGATTGCTGTCGGTGACACCCGTGACATGTTTCACGCGGGTGATCCCTGCAACACCATACTGCGACAGGTCGTTAACCTTCTTCGGATTGTTGGTGAGCAGCCGGAACGGCTCGCCGGCAACGAAATGCTTGAGCAGCGACGCTGCGTCGCTGAAGTCGCGCGAATCGTCAGGCAATCCCAGCGAGCGATTCGCCTGGTAGGTATCCTCGCCGGCATCCTGCAACAGGTAGGTTGCTGCCTTCGCCCACAAACCGATGCCACGACCTTCATGTCCGGCCATATAAATCAGGTACCCGCCGGTTTCGTCCGACTGGATGCGGTTGAGTGCACTGTGCATCTGCGGTCCGCACTCGCAGCGCTGCGAACCGAATACGTCCCCGGTCAGACAGCTCGAGTGCACTCTTACAAGCGGGTTTTCGTGTTTTTCCGGGTTACCGACGACCATGACGCTGTTTACGGCCATGTATGACGCCAGCGTCGCGAACGACTGCTGACCGTTCTGTGCCCGCAGGTCGTCCGCAAGTTCCTCGATCTTGCCGAGTTCAGTGTTGCGGACACAGGCATACCAGCGTACCTGGATCCCGGATCCACAGAGGTGCAGCGGCAGCGGAATCGGGCCGAGGATACTGATCGTATGGCCGCCGGCCGCCGTGCTGCCGGGTTCGAGGCGCTGGCCGTCGCGGTCAATCTGGAACAGGGTGCCCTGCCCGGTCAGTCGTTCCCTGACAGTCGGGTCGATATACGTGAACATGCCGCGGATTATCCCGATTTTGGCGAATTTTGCGACGCAAATCACTTGCTGACCCTCTGGTCAGCAAGTATAGTTACTGACCAACGAGTCAGTAAGAGAGCCGTCATGGCCGAACCGAGATATCAGCGCCGCAAAGAAGACCGCCCGCAGGAGATTGCGGATGCGGCGTTCGCAGCGTTTGCGGAGAAAGGTTACGCCGCGACCCGCATCGACGAAGTCGCGAAGCGCGCGGGCGTATCGAAGGGACTTACCTATCTTTACTACAAGACCAAGGAAGACCTGTTCAAGGCCGTGGTCAGGAACGTCGTCGTCAGGCGCGTTGATGCGCTGATTGACGATGTCGACTCGACGGAGCTGACAGCGGAGGAGTTCATGCGCGGCCCCCTGCTCTCGTTCATGAAACGCGTGCCGGGCTCACCTATCGCGATTGTCATTCGCCTGCTGATCGCCGAGGGGCCAAGGCATCCTGATCTCGTCGACTACTACTACGACAACGTCGTGGCACGCGGCCTCGCGGCAATCGACCGCTTCGTAAAACGCGGCGTCGAACGCGGTGAATTCAGATCCGAAGCGCTCGACGTGCAGCCACATCTTTTTCTCGCGCCGATGATGCTGTCGATGATCTGGCGCCTCATCTTCACGGACAAGGGACTCGATACAGATCAGCTGATGGAGTCCCAGGTAGACCTGTTGCTTGCGCAGTTGAAAGCGTGAGTGGAGTAGCAGCATGAAAACCAGGATTCTCATTCTCTCAAGCCTGATTGTTGTCAACGCCTGTGGCGAAGAACCCGATCGGGACCGCGTCGTCGGTGAGCTTGCCTCCGACCGCATCGAGCTAACCGCGGAATTCAACGAACCTGTGGTCGAGATTGCCGTCGCCGAGGGGGAGACAGTCAGCAGGAACCAGGTACTGATACGCCAGGACAACAGCCGGGCGAAGGCCCGCCTGGCCGAGGCCGAGGCAGGTCTTGCGCAGGCACAGGCTCGCCTTGATGAACTCGTGCGTGGTCCGCGCGAAGAGCAGATTCGCGCAGCCCAGGCCAATGTCGAAGGTGCTGGCCAGGACCTCAGCTTCCGGCAAACAGAACTCGAGCGAATCCGGGAATTGCACGGCCGTGGACTCGCTTCGGCGGATGCACTCGACAAGGCAGGCGCGGCGCTTGATGCGGCACAGGCCAACAGCAAGCTAAGACTGGCGCAGCTCGAGGAAATGCTTGCCGGCACGACGGTTGAAGAACTTGCCCAGGCTGAACAGATGGTCAAGCAAGCCGCCGCAAGACGGGATTCGGCGCTGGTCGACGTTGAACGACATACGCTTCGCGCCCCGGTCGACGGCGTTGCAGATACGCGCCTGTTTCAGCTCGGAGAACGACCCTCGCCCGGTCAGCCGGTATTCATCGTGCTCGGTGGCGAACAGCCATATGCGCGAGTCTTCATCCCGGAACAGCTGCGGGTCCGGATCGCGCCGGGCGATGCGGCGACCATCTACGTCGACGGCCTGTCCGAGGGGATCGCCGGCAAGGTTCGCTGGGTTGCCAGCGAAGCTGCATTCACGCCCTATTACGCGCTGACTGAAAGGGACCGCGGTCGCCTGAGCTTTACCGCGAAAATAGACGTCGTCGATTACGCGAGGCGTCTCCCCGACGGTGTCCCCGTCGAAGTAGAATTCAACCTGGACTGACCATGGCAAATGGGTTCGCCATCGAAGCGCACGGCCTGTCGAAGCACTTCGGCAAACTGAAGGCTGTCAGCGAACTTGATCTCAACGTACCGCGCGGAGAGATCTACGGCTTTCTTGGGCCCAACGGATCCGGCAAGTCCACGACCATTCGTATGCTCTGCGGACTGCTTACACCGACCGAGGGCAGTGCCAACGTGCTCGGCACCGCAATCCCGGGCAAAGCACACTCGCTGAAACCGCGCATCGGCTACATGACGCAGAAGTTTTCCCTGTTCGGCGACATGACGGTCGCCGAAAACCTGCAATTCATCAGCGAGATCTACTCTTACCCGTCGGCCGATCGCAGTCGCCGCATCGAAGAACTGCTCGAGAAATACGATCTTTTCGAACAACGCAGACAACTCGCCGGCACGATGAGTGGTGGCCAGAAGCAGCGCCTGGCCCTCGCCTGCGCGGTACTGCATCACCCACAGCTGTTACTGCTCGATGAACCGACCAGCGCAGTCGACCCGCAGAGCCGTCGCGACTTCTGGGCCAACCTGTTCCGGCTGGCTGAAGGCGGCACGACCATCATGGTTTCGACGCATTATATGGATGAAGCCGAACGCTGCCACCGGCTGGCGATTCTCGACCGCGGCGTGAAAGTTGCCGACGGCACGCCACAGGAATTACAGGCAGCTACCGGCATGCACATTGTCGAGGTCACTGCCGACGACCCCTATGCAGCGCAGGCCGCCCTTGCCGATACCAATCAAATCGCGAGCGTCACCCAGCTCGGGGTAAGACTGCGCGTGCTGATTCCTGAGCGACACCGCGAACCGGAAACCATTGTGCGCGGGCGGCTGGCGGCATCTGGAGTCGAGGCAGAGCTGCGCCTGTCCGGTGCGACGCTGGAAGACGTCTTTGTCGCCGTGACCATGAAGCCGGAGGGCACGGCAACATGAAGTCGCTGTCGCGCCTCAAGGCAATCATCAAGAAGGAAGCGCGCCAGCTGAGTCGCGACAGGCTGACATTTGCGCTTGTGTTCGGCCTGCCAGTCATCCAGATCCTGTTGTTCGGCTATGCAATCAACACCGATGTTCGAAACCTGCGAACGGCTGTCGCCAACCAGGCGGAAACGCATCTGTCGCGCGAATTCATGGCCAACGTCGCGGCGACCCAGATCGTCAACATAATCGA
Source organism: Woeseiaceae bacterium (assembly GCA_965224725.1). Taxonomy (GTDB): domain Bacteria; phylum Pseudomonadota; class Gammaproteobacteria; order Steroidobacterales; family Woeseiaceae; genus UBA1847. The sequence goes on along the minus strand of CBDCZZ010000002.1, from coordinate 217,803 downwards.
CTACGTGAATACACCGCAGGACCTTGAAGACCAGTTACGACGAGGTGAAATATCGATTGGCATAGTACTGCCGCCCGACTTCGACCGGCGCGTAGCAGACGCCAACCGTCCGGCCGTCCAGATACTGGTCGACGGCAGCGACCCGACCATCCTTGGTGTCGCCAACCAATTGCGACAGATTCCGCTGCAGTTCGACGTAGAGGGACGATCGAATAAACAGGTTGAACTCATTGAAACCCGGCCCTACTACAACCCCGAACGACGCTCGCCGGTCAATATCGTGCCCGGCCTGATGGGCGTCATCCTGATGATGACAATGATGCTGTTCACTGCCGTCGCGATCGTGCGCGAAAAGGAACGCGGCAACCTCGAGTTGCTGATCAACACACCCGTAAACTCGGCCGAACTGATGATCGGCAAGGTTACACCGTACGTTGCGATTGGCCTGTTCCAGCTCGCATTGATCATGGGTGTCGGGCAGTTGCTGTTCGACGTGCCGATTCGCGGCAGCATCGTAGATCTTTACATTGCCGGCGCAGCGTTTATCGCGGCGAAGCTCTCGCTGGGCCTGCTGTTGTCGACGGCCGCGCACACCCAGTTCCAGGCGATGCAGATGACGGTGTTCATTTTGATGCCGTCAATTCTGTTGTCGGGCTTCATGTTCCCGTTTGACGGTATGCCGGTTGTCGCGCAGTACATCGGCGAGGCCCTGCCAACGACGCACTTCATACGCCTTACGCGCGGCATCATGCTGCGCGAAGCGCCAATCGGTGAGTTGTTGAATCCCCTGCTCTACCTGGTCGGCTTCACACTCGTCGCAATGACGATCGCCGCGCTCAGGTTCACAAAGCGGCTCGACTAGACTTCCGGGACCTCGTAGGTCGGTATCAGGCCTGGTCCGGGGAAACGCTTTTCAAGCTGTAAGTTCTCAATATGACGCGGTGTCATCTTTGTCAGCTCAAGCAACTCAAACCATCGCGGATCATCGCGCAGGTTCCTGAATATCGGATCCGTCAGCCACCGGGACGGCCCCCCATTCGGTGATTCTCCAAGACGTCGAAATAGAATTTCGAACGCGTCATCTTTCCGTCCCACCCACGCGTAGGTACCGGCGAGATAGTCCTGAGGATTGATCGCTATATTCGCGTACCGCTCATGATGAATCTCGACCTCGAGTTCAGAAAGCGCCTTTTCGAACTCTTCCGTGCGGCCCATTTCCCAGTTTGTGATGGCGCGTCCCTGCAGTTTGACGAACGGGAAAATCTCGGTGGACTCCATGGTTGCCAGCGCCGTCTCCGGGTCGCCCTGCAATAACTGCAGAAGCCCGAGGTTGTAGGTACCCGACCCGCCGGTCATGGCGCGGTAACGGTTGCAGACTTCAGTCGCCCGCTCGTAGTCCCCCATCCCCATGAGCGTCAACATAAGACCACGCAGGCAGCCCGAACAGAGAGGATCCTTGCCCAGTATGTATTCGTAATAGGCCAGCGAGCGCTCAAAGTGCATGAGTCCACCCAACATGGCCGCTGCGAACCGATTTCCTTCCGGATTGGTCGGTGCTATCTGCAATCCGTAAGTCGCTCCATCCAGCTGTCCGACCAGCGTATCGAGTGCAGGCTGGGAGAAAAGCCTGTTGATCGCGAGGCCATCCGGGTTGTCCGGGTCCAGCTCCAGAATCCTGGCAACTATTGCCCTGCCTTTCTCGATCTGCTCATCCCGGGTCATTACTCCCCAGTAACGCAGCATGTTGTTCTTGCGGATTGAGAGGACCAGTGCGGCTATGTAGTCGGGATCAATTGCCAGCGCACGTTCCAGCATCTCATGCGCCTGACCAGCTGCGTTACTGTTTTGCTGCAGGATCAGGTGGCGTGCCTGTAACAGTAAAGAAAATGCCTCCGGATCAACGCGTTCGGCTTCCGGTAGCTTGCCCGCGATCTGCATTTCGAGTCGGTCAACGACCTCCCCTGCAATCTCGTCCTGAATCGCGAACACGTCACCGAAATCGCGATCGAAATTCTCGGACCAGAGCTGCGTATCGGTGCTGGCGTCGATAACCGTGGTCGTGATCCGGAGCCGTTCTCCCGCGCGGCGCACGGACCCTTCCATGATGTATCGAACATTGAGCCGCTCGGCGACAACGCTGGCGGCAAGGTTTTGGCCTTTGAAGGCAAACGCGGATGAACGGGCAATGACGCGCAGATCGCGGATCCTGGAGAGGAGATTGATGATCTCCTCGGCGATGCCGTCAGAGAAATACTCCTGGTCGTTGGCCGGCGACAGGTCAGCGAATGGCATGACGGCAATGGAGTGCTCACCGTAAGAGCTGATCAAAGCAGCATCGCGCGCAAGCTCGGCAGCCTGTTCGGCGATTGCGGTATCGCGAACGGGGTCCAGCACGAACTTGTCGAACGCGAAGAACACCACCGCAACAGCAAGAATGCCGATAATTGCGCGATCGAGTTTGCGTGCTGCGCCAACACGGGCAGGCGCGGCGTGATCGACTTCCTCGTCGCGCTTGACGCCTTCCGAAGTCCACTCGAAGACCCAGGCGCCGATCAGCGCAGGGACAAATCCGATCGCAAGAACAATCACGACAATGCGGGCTGACGCTTCGTCCGCGCCGAATATCGGCAGCAGCGTATCGAGCACCTGGATCAGCAGCCAGGCCCCGGCGACGTAGGCAGCGGCTACGCGCAGGACGTTACGGCGTTGCAATTCAGCAAAAAGCGACATCGACCGGTCCGTTCACTACGGAGCCTCATGGTAGCGCGCGATCTGATCCGTAGTCACGACCAAACCCCTAAAAGGGCTCGCAATAAGGCGGCAATTTTGGTCCAATCAGCGCCGATGAATCCTCAAAGTGAACCAAAGCCGACGGTTTTCATCGTCGACGACGATGCCGCAATCCGCTTCGCCATGCAGGCACTGATGGACTCGGTGAACCTGCCGCACGAAATCTTCGAATCGGCCGACGAATTCCTTGAGCAGGTTACCGAGCAGCGTCCCGGCTGCCTGGTTCTCGACATCCGGATGCCGGGTCTCGGCGGCCTCGAGTTGCAGGAAGAACTCATCAAGCGCGGCAATACGCTACCGATCATCTTCATCACGGGTCACGGCGACGTGCCGATGGCGGTCGAGGCAATGCAGAAAGGTGCCGTGGACTTCATCCAGAAGCCGTTCCGCGATCAGGAGTTGCTGGACCGAATTCGCGATGCGCTGGAAACCGACGAGGAACGTCGCGAAGCGCGCGAAAAACACGACAAGGTAGCCGCGCGCCTCGACAAGCTGACAAATCGCGAACGCGAGGTGTTCGACCTTGTGGTCACCGGCAAGCCCAACAAGGTAATCGCTTACGAGCTGGGCGTCAGTCAGCGTACGGTCGAGATTCACCGTGCGCGGGTTATGGAGAAGATGCAGGCAAGGTCACTCGCGGACCTCGTCAAAATGCATATGAGCGTCTGACGTTCAGGAGTGCGCCAGGCGATGCTCGTCGTCGCGTGCGCACTCGATGCACTCATCGGCGTACGGGTACGCCTGCAGCCGCGCCGCGCTGATGTCTTCCTCGCAGACCACGCAGGTCCCGTAAACACCATCATCGATTCGCTGCAGTGTCGTACTGATCTTCAGCAGCTCGTCGCGAGCCTCGTTGCCGAGCGCGTCGACGACCTCGGTGTCCTCGAGCTGTTTCGCCATTTCCTTGGAATCCGCCTCGAAGCCACGGCGGAGGTTGGCATTGATGCGCTCGAGCCTGGCGTCCAGCAGCGCTTTTTTCTCGAGCAAATCGGCGCGCAGCGCCGCGTACGGTGTACCGCCCATCGGCCCACTCCTGCAGTTCATAACTGCAAATATAGTAGCTCCGCGACATTTGTCCCGAATCCGTAGATTCACGTACCGCGCAGTACGTAAAAACCGACAACTTTTAAGCATCTCGCCTAATGGTTTGCATCCCTACCGGGCGTATGCTCGTGCTGAACCCGTAATTTTCCTGCTAACTGGAAAAGAGCCGAAAATGCATAACATCAGCAAAATTCTCGCGGTCATTGACCCGACAACCGAGGAGCAGCCGGCGCTGCATCGTGCCGCGTGGCTTGCGAAGAAATGTGACGCACAGCTCGAGCTGCTGGTCTGTTACTACAACGAATACCTGAGCGGAGATCGCCTGTTCGATTCGCCATCGCTCGAAAAAGCGCGTAGCGAAGTCATAGAAAACCAGACGGCGCACCTCGAGAAGATTGCGTCGCCGCTGAGGACCGACGGGCTGGATGTAAGCGTGTCCGCCGTCTGGGATCACCCGCTTTACGAAGGCATCGTGAGGCATGCGGTCGGATCCGGCGTCGACCTGGTCGTGAAAGACACACATCATCATTCGGCGGTTACGCGAGCACTGCTGTCAAACACCGACTGGAATCTGATCCGGACCTGCCCGGTACCGCTTTGGCTCGTCAAACCGAATGACGTCGGTGATGCGCCTCAGTTCGTCGCGGCGATCGACCCGATGAACCAGCATGATAAACCGGCCGCACTCGACGATGAGATCCTGCACCTCGCGAACTACTTCGCAGGCGCGACCGGCGGTGACGTACATGCGTTTCACTCCTACGATCCGCGCATTGCTGTTGCTACTGCGACGGCCAACGCTTACATCCCCGTATCGCTGCCGTTCGACGAAATCGAACAGCAGATGCACGAGGATCATCAGAAGCGCTTCCGCGAGATCGCCGAGTTCCACAAGGTGGACGAAGACAAAGCTCACCTGGTCGCGGGTCTGACCCACGAGGAACTACCCGCAAAAGCCGAGGAGATCAGAGCCGACGTTGTCGTCATGGGCGCCGTCGCACGCAATCGCTGGAAGCGTCTGTTTATTGGTGCGACGGCCGAGCGCACGCTGGAGCACCTGCCCTGCGACCTGCTGATCGTCAAACCCGACTGGTTCAAGACGCCGGTCGAGCAGGACAGTCCTGAAGCCGCCTGATGATGTTATTCTCCCTGTACCTTCAAGGTGCAGGGAGCTCTCTTGGCGGAAGACAACCGCTCGCTTTTCTCTGAATTAAGTCGGCGCAATGTCTGGCGCGTCGGCATTGCCTATGCCATTTCCTCGTGGCTCCTGCTGCAGATCATCGATGTCCTGAGCGATATCCTCGAGCTGCCCGGCTGGGTTCCAAAGTTCTTTCTCGTCGTCCTTTCCGTGGGCTTCGTACTGGCGCTGATCTTCGCGTGGGTCTACGAAATGACGCCCGAGGGCATCAAGCGTGAGGTAGATGTCGATCGTTCGCAGTCAATTACCGGAGAGACGGGTAAACGCCTGAACCTGCTGACCATGGTCGTACTGGCGGCGGCTGTCGGCTTCCTGTTGATCGACAAGTATATGCTGGACGCTCCGCAGCCTGCAGTCACTGATGCCGAGGCGCCTGCGACCAGCGCCGACAAACCGTCGATCGCGGTATTGCCGTTCACGAACATGAGCGCCGACCCATCGAGCGGCTATTTTTCCGACGGTCTTGCGGATACCCTGCTGCACATGCTGGCGCAGATTGGCGACCTCAGGGTTGCGGCGCGTACATCATCGTTCCAGTTTCGCGATCCCACCATGGACATACGCTCGATCGCGAGCCAGCTCGAAGTTTCATCGGTACTGGAGGGCAGCGTCCAGAAAGCCGGCAACAAGATTCGCATCACCGCGCAGCTCATTGATGCCGAAGGTGGACATCATCTCTGGTCCGGCAATTTCGATCGCGAACTCGACGACGTATTCGCGATTCAGGACGAGATCGCCCGCGAAGTCGTCGACGCGTTGCAGGTTTCATTACTCGGCGACGAAGCGGTTCGCCTGACAAAGCGACGGACAGACAACGTTGACGCCTATACTGAATACATGCTCGGTCTGGACGCAGCTGAGCAATTCAGCTTCGAGTCGTTGCCACGTGCCGAAATGCACTTTCGACGCGCGGTCCAGATCGACCCTGAGTACGCCGCAGCACACGCCCAGATCGGCCGCGTCGCAGTCGAAATGTTTGACACTGGCCTGATCACGTATGACGAGTACATTGAGCGAGTGATGCCGGCAATTGAACGAGCACTGGCAATCGAACCGGACAATGCGGCAGCAATCATATTGCGCGGCGTTACGCTGGCCATTGACGGTGATAACACTTCTGCCGAGACAATGTTCAGGCAGGCCATCAAGATTGCGCCCAATGAAATCGGCCCGCGTGCCAACTTGTCCAGATTGTTAGCAAGTACGGGACGTGCAGAGGAAGCACTCGAAGTTGTCAAGGAAGCTCTTCGCATTGATCCGTTGTCACTAAGGTTGCAGGCGCGGGTGGCGCGGATTCATAACCGCCAGGGCAATTATCCAGCTGCTCGCGAAGCCGCTGCATTGATGCGGCAAATCGACCCCGCCGCACCTTCGGGCTATTACATCGCCGCCCAGATTGACTCAACAGACGGCAACCCTGGCTCGAGCATCGCCTGGTATCTGCGGGCGATGCAAGTTGACCCGCAGGACCCCGAGATTCCCGTGGAAATCGGCGACATTTATCTCGACCTGGGTGATTCCGAGGCTGCCGAATACTGGTATCGCCGCGGGATCGAGATCGACCCGACGCATCCGCTGTCCAAGACATCCATGATGTATCTCTACATGATGCAGCAGACAAATTTCGAAGACGCCGTTGCGGTCGCACGCGCCGCATTGGCAGCAAACATCGATGATCGCAAGGGTTCGCGCTCTATTTGTATCGACATGCTGTTCTTGGAAGGACAGCGCAGCGGTGATTTTTCTGAATTCCTGGGCTGGGTAGAGGAATCCTATCCGGCATTTCTGCCGCCGGAACCCGAAATCCCCTCCGACAGCTATGCCGCTATGGGCTCGCGTGTCGCGTTCGCATTAATCCAATCGAAAGACGACACGCGTGGCAAGCTCATTGCGGAGGCGATGCTGGATCAACAATCGAGATCTAACAACTTCGCGGATCAGGGCATGTCGGCATTTCACGTCGCGACGCTGGTCGGCGACGACACCGTTATCGACGAAACGTTGAGAAAGATGCGTTCGCAGATTCACCAGGTTGGCGTCTGGGATGTCTCAGACCATTTGCACCCTTGGCTGGGTGATTACCTGCAACACCCGGACTATGTTGCGCTCAAAAAGGAGCGGGAAATCTACGTTGCGCAGACCCTGGCAGAGGTTCATGCGACAATTGACCGCCCCTGGATGCAAAAAAACGGGGCCCCACCGAAGTAAGGCCCCGCTGTTACAGCCAGCTACCGCGCTCTAGTAGTTGGCCGTGAACATGATCCAGAACTTGTCCGTGTCCGGAAACGCCGGGTTGTCGCTCGAGAAGAACGCGCCCTTGAACAGGATGCTGTAGTTGTCGCTGAGCTTGGTGCCCGCCGACACATCGAACTCCTTGCCGTAATCACCACTGCCGGCTTCCGCCGAGAAGTCGTGATACACGCCCTTCAAGTTCCACTTACCGGCCTTGTACCCAACCGTGGCAAACGTATCCGTGATGCCGGCGGCCGGCGTCGTCAGGAATCGGTCTGCCCAGCCCTGGAACGCGTGCAGCGTCGCCAACGGGGTGCGGAACATCTTGCCCGCATCAACAGCGTCACCGCCCAGGACCTCATGTGCCAGCCCAAGCGTCAGGCCATTGCCCAGCGCCCAGGTCGCACCCAGGTTCAGATAGTCCGCCGTGTAGCTGACCGGATTGTTGGCAATATCGCCCTGGCTGGCGAATTCGCCGACCAGCGTGATCTTGCCCTCGCCCGCCTTGACGTTACCCACGACCCTGAGGCCGAGAGTTTCCGTCGAGAACGCAGCGACATCCTTGTTATCGATCCGGTAGTAGTAAGGCGTCAGCGACCAGTCATCGGTCAGGCCAACCTTCGCGTTGAGCAGATGCGTATCAACATTGTTGCGACCGGCTGATACGCGCTCACCGAAAATGCGGCGAACCTGGCCGATATAACTGTAATGCAGCTTGGTCTTCGGAATCGCCGAGGTTGTTACAGTTACGCCATCGTAAGTCTGCTCATTCTGGCGCCAGCCGACCCCGCCGACGAAACGCTGATTGTCCAGCAGGATACGCTGACGACCGACTCGGAAATTCGAGTTGTCAGTAAACGCGACGTCGAAGTACAGCTGATTCAGGTCCGATCCCTTCGGGTCGGCAATCACCGGGAATTTGCCCTTGCCGGGACTCGTTCCACCACCACTATTGAAGTCGCTCAACAGATGGAATACGTGATCGAACTCGGCGAACGCAGATAGCTTGCCCCACTGTCCCGACTTGTAGTTGAGACGCAGCCGAGTGGTAACGGCATCTGCCTTGTCCGCGATGTTGGCCTGATCGACACCCTCGTAACGTGCCCTGATGTTGACTCCTGCCTTGCCTGAGGTGAGTGCCTCCCCCAGGCTGTCGGCCTCCCCGGCGAAAATCGCCGGGGAGATCGTCAGCGCTGCCGCTGAAAGGAGTCCAGGAATGAAGCGATTCATGGTTCCTGTCCTTATTGGTTAGTAGATATCGTGCAACGTGTTGTGGATGTTGAACTTGCCAGTCGGCGTGATCATCTCCGGCTCCTTGATAACGGCCTTGAGCGTACGCGTCTTGTCGTCTACGACCACAATTGCTGATTCCTGTTCCTGGCCTGACCAGACTGAGAACCAGACCTCGTCGCCAGCCATGTTGTACTCAGGCTGTACGACGCGTTTCGGTCCTTCGCCAAGGTCCGCCCACTCGCCGATCGGCAGCACTTCGAAACCGGCTTCGACATTGTTCACGTCAAATACCGCAATCGACTGGCTGAACGACTCGTCCGGGTTAAGCGGCGCATCGACCCACAGGTTCGAGGATTCCGGATGCGACTTCACAAACAGTGAACCACCACCCATGCCCTGGATGACGCGAACCGTCTTCCATGCATTGTCAGGATGGCCTTCAGGGTCCGTGCCGAGGAACGTCACGTCGGCATTACCAAGAGCAGACGTTACCCAGACCGGTCCGTATTCAGGATCTTCGAGGTTCGCTCCACGGCCCGGGTGCGGCGTTTTGTAGACGTCAGTCAGGGCAACGAGCTTGCGTTCGCGGGAGTCGACAACGGCGATCTTGTCAGACTGGTTCGCAGCTGTCAGGAAGTAACGCTTGGACCTGTCCCAACCCCCGTCGTGCAGGAACTTGGCCGCGCCGATGTCGGTTACCGCGATGTTTTCGATATCGCTGTAGTCGACCAGCAGGATGTGGCCCGTTTCCTTCACGTTGACGATGAAGTCAGGATGCTCGTGCGAGGCGACAATTGCAGCAACACGCGGTTCCGGATGGTATTCCTGCGTGTCTACCGTCATACCGCGCGTCGAAACGATCTTCAGCGGCTCGAGCGTGTCACCATCCATGATCGTGTACTGCGGCGGCCAGTAAGAGCCCGCGATCGCGTACTTGTCCTCGTAGCCTTTGTACTTTGAGGTCTCGACGGAGCGGGCTTCGAGGCCAACCTTGATCTGTGCCACGTTCTGCGGCGGATCCATGTACAGGTCGATCATGTTGATCAGGGCGTCACGACCGATCGTGAACACGTAGCGGCCGGAAGCAGACACCCGCGAGATGTGTACCGCGTAGCCGGTCTCAACGATGCTCACGATTTCCTTGGTGTCGCCGTCGATGATGGCAACCTGGCCCGAGTCACGCAGCGTAACCGAGAAGAAGTTCTCGATATTGCGATCGTGCTGCGGGCTGGACGGACGGTCTTCAGGCGCAACCAGTACTTTCCAGGTGTCCTTCATCTCGGCCATGCCGAACTCCGGCGGCGCAGGCGGTTCCTGCTGCAGGAAGCGAGCCATGATGTCGATCTGCTCGTCGGTCATCTCACCCGAGGTACCCCAGTTCGGCATACCGGCCGGCGAACCATAGGTAATCAGGGCTTTCAGGTAGTCCGTGCCCTTCTCTTTCGTGATGTCCGGTGTCAGTGCTTTACCCGTCGCACCCTTGCGGAGTACGCCATGGCAACCTGCGCAACGCTCGAAGTAGAGCTGCGTGGCCGTTGCAAACTCGGCTTCGGACAGCACCGGTCCACCTGCGGCAGAGATCTGGCGGGTGTCATCCGGCGAAATTGCCGACGGCGCGCCCTGGTACGAGAGCTCACCTTCGGTGGCGCCCTGGTGACGCTCACCGGCGGCGCGATCAGTCTGGCCCAGCTCAACACGCAGAGCGGCGACTTCCTCGACGCTTACCGCGGCGCCGTCACCCCACTCGGAGAAGACGTAGGTCAGCACAGCTGCAAGGTCTTCATCCGGAAGGTGTCCGAGCGAGGGCATTACGCCGTTGTAGTCGACACCATTGACGGTGATCGGACCCGACAGACCAAACACGGCCGCAGACATAACGGCTTTGCGGTCGCCAGCCAGGTAGTCAGAACCCTTGAGCGGCGGAAACGCGCCGGTCAGACCTTCACCACCGGGCTGGTGGCAGGCTGCACAGTTCGCGAGGTAAACCTCGCGACCCTTCGCAACCAGGTCGCCGATACTGCCCGATGCAACCTCGGCGTTATGCACCACCGTGTCGTCGGACGCGGCGGATTCGCTGGACGAATCCTGTGAACAAGCCGTGAGCGACAATCCCAGGAACGGGACAGCCAGCACCAGGCTCAGCTTTCTTAATTTCATGACACGCACTCCCCTGTCATTTTGCTTTTACAAGTAATCACCACACCACGTTCAGGCTGACGGAAGCGCTGCGCCCTGCCTGTGCGAGGAATGGAAGAATGGGATCGGTTGGTCTCAGGCCGCGGACATCCGACCAGTTCCAGTAAGTCCGGTCGGCCAGGTTGTGCAGGCCTGCACGCACGACGGCGTTGTTGCCGAGCTTCTGCGTGAAGAACAGATCAAGAATCGCGTAACCCGCAGGCTTGAAGACCTCGCCGGTCGATTCGTCGCGCCGGTCGTAGGCTGCCGTAAACGTACCTTTCAATCGCAGCTGGCGTTGCTCATTGCGCGAATGCCAGCTGAATCCGAGGACACCCTGCGCCGGCCCAACGGAATTCAGCGGCTGGCCGGTGACGTTATTGTCGCCGCGCGCGTAGTAAGCAGAGCCATCAAAGCCGAAGCGCTCGCCTTCACCAAAGCGCGCCGCCCAGCCTGCTTCAACACCCTGGATCTCCGTGTCGGCGATGTTCTGCGACTGGAACAGCGTGTAACCGCTGTCCGGATCCAGGCCAAGCCGTACCTTGGTCTCGATAAAGTCGTCATATGCCGTATGGAACAGCGACAGGTGTGCCTGCGCCTGTACGCCCTGCCAGCGCAGCCCGAGTTCGAAACCATCCGACGACTCGGACTTGAGGTCCGGGTTCGGAATCGCACGATACGCGAAGAACGGGATATCGAGACTGACGTTGGCATCGGAATACGGCGGGGCACGGAATCCGGCGGAGTACTGTGCGTACACATCAATGCCGGGCGTGATGTTGTAGATCAGTCCCAGCTTCGGCGACAGGTCAGATTCGCGCATGCTGATCGGTTCGTAAGTCGGGTAGTCCTCGAGGTACATCGAGTCAACCCGCGGAGAGAGATCGAACCGGTCGGCACGAAGCGCCGCGATCAATTTCCAGTCGCCGAAGCTGATCGTATCTTCGACAAAAGCTGCAAGTTCCTTGGTCTTCGAAATCGGGAAGTCGCGCAGCGGGAACACCTCGCCGAGCAGGACATTCGTCTGGTCACCGGTCGACAGGTTTGTCGACAGACCGTCGCGATACTCCTCGGTGACCCGGTCGCGATACTCAATGCCGAAACCAAGTCGATGATCGGTCGAAGTTCCGAGAAGTCCTTCCAGAGATTCATCTCAATACCGCGAATCTCCTGTTCGTAGGAGAAGAAGCGGTCGATTGAAACCGGTGTGCGAGCGTTGCCACGCTCATCGAGCGTCAGCTGGTGAACTTGCGAGTCCTCCCAGAAGGCCCGTACGATGCCCGAATCGATCCAGCCTTCCGGCGAACCGAATTCCCAGGCGACGTTAACGACGTCGAGTTCGGCGCGGTCATCGCCTTCGAGTGCCGTGGTCGAGCGGTAGCGCCCAGCGCCCAGCATCGAGTTCAGATCGGAAAATACATCCGACTCCTGGTGCACGAGGCTCGCGCGCCAGGTGTTGCCGCGACTGTCATCGGCAACGAATTTGAGCAGCGCCGTCTGACGATCATAGTCGCGGGTATCGACGTTTTCGGGGCCCGCCGATGACTTGAGCTCCGAGCCTTCGCGCCAACTAAGGCCGGCAACCACACCCAGCGAATCACTGCCGGTCGCGAACAGCGCCTGACCCTGCAGGCTGTCGTCTGCCCCACGCCAGGTAGCAAGAACGTCGCCGCTCAGGCCCTCGCCGCGAATAATGTCCGACGGATCCGGCGTACGCACGGCCACGACGCCGCCAATGGCGGAGCTGCCATACAGTGCCGATGCCGGGCCATGCAGGACTTCGATGTTCTGCACCAGGCCGGCGTCAATGAAGTCGCGTGTGGCGTTCGAAAAACTGCCGGTATCAAACTGGTCTGCAAGCGGCACGCCGTCGACGAGAATCGCAACGCGATTACCGCCGATGCCACGAATGTTGATGCCCTCGGTACCAAACCGGGTACCGGCGGCCTCGTAATCGACGCCGGGCACGTAGCGGAAGATGTCTCCCATCGACACGGCAAGATTGTCGGTCAGGTCAGCCCGGTTCAGGACCGTGACGTTGGCCGCGATATCGCGAATCGATCGTTCGTCCTTATGAGCAACGACAACGATCTGGTCGATCGTTTCGTTTTCGGTTTCATCCTGTGCAAGGAGCGTTTGCCCCGGGCACAAAAAAGCACCTGCGACCGCCAAGGCCACAGGTGCTCGCCAAAACATAGTTTGTGAGCGCATTTTTGTTGTCTCTGTTCCCAAGATTCCTACCCACCGCGTACATTGCCAAAGCCAGCCTCAGGAGCTATAGGTAGGTACCCGTATCCGGCACCGGTCGATGCCTATTGGTGGGGTGTTATTCGGGTTTTCGGGGGCCAATCGACTAGAATGGCGGCGACTTTCTGCCGCATCGGAGCACTTCGTGACCTACCTGATCGTCAAGTACCTGCATTCGCTGACCGCCCTGCTGACCATCTCGGGATTCATCCTGCGTGGCGCATGGATGATCAAGGGCAACCCGCTACTGCAACGCCGGGTAACAAAGATCGCTCCGCATGTTGTCGACACGGTGTTTTTCCTGGCCGGCATCGCGCTCGTCTGGATGCTGAACCTGAACGTGATTACGCAACCCTGGCTGCTGTTTAAATTCGTCGGGCTGATCGTCTACATCGTACTCGGCACGATCGCGATCAAACGCGGGCCTACCCTGCAAATACGAATCATTGCATTCATCGCCGCAATTGCTGTTTTCGCCTACATCATCGGCGTCGCAATCGCGAAGTCACCCGCAAGCTGGCTGAAGATGTTTGCGGGTTAGGTGGCAATCGAGAATTGTTCGATAGCGGCCAAAGATTTCAGGGTATAAGTTCTGCCAATACAGGAAGGAGGTAGGAAAATGAAGACGTCTATCCCATTATTCTTGTTACTCGCCGCTGCAACCGCACAAGCTAGCCCCATAGTTCAGTCACTTAAGGACGAGCCGGCAACGCTGTTCGATCTCGGCATGCTCCGACTGGAGCTTTCGATTGCCCACGCGCAGGAATCGGTCGAATGGCTCTACTCGCGACACGCGCAGGCCGACCCGATAGCGAGTTGGGCCTCCGTCTCGTACAGCGTCCGCGACGACATGATCCGTGTAGCAGCTGGCTTCATGGACGAGCGGTCGTCCGAGGAGCAGATGGAGGCCGGTTGTCGTGAGGTGCTGCGTATGTGGCGCATCAATGTGACAAAGACGGTGTGGAGGTTCTTCGCTCACTATGGCGAAGAGCGTGGCGCCTCTGCGCCGCCCTCGGGTCCGGATATATACGACAGGATTGTTCTTCGGTGCTACGTCAGTGGCAATAGCACTGCCGACGGTCGCTTTTGGGCCACGATGCCGCTGCGCGGCGACCTGGGCGAGGACGACGGATTCAAGATCGGAAAATGGAGAATGGACAATGAGTAAGCGAGTCGCATTCTCCACTCGAACCAGAACTGAGCACTTTGCGATTTCCGGAATTGGCGGGTAGCGGCCATTCAGATCCGCCACGTGGCGGATTTCCTGGTAACCACTTCAAGTTTGGCGGCTAACTCTAGTCCTCCGGCACCTCGCCGGTTTTAATGGCTATTCTTGCCGCTGATAACAGGCGGTTGGTATCGACGGGCTTGCTCATCAGCGTGCAGTTATCGAGCAAGCGAGCATCCTTCACAACCTTGGAGGTGTCCCCGCTGACAATGAAGGCCGGGATCTCTACCCCGTAGAATTCGCGGATCGCAGCGACTGCCTCTACACCCGTCGAGCCATCCAGCAGATGGAAGTCCGAGACGATCAACGTCGGCACTTCATCAAGGTGGTTGACTACAGCGTGCGCTTCCTTGGCTGATGCTGCCGTTGCAACCCGAAAGCCTTCGGCTTCGAGCAACAATCCCCACGCATCTGCCACGTTTACGTCGTCCTCGATCAGGATCACCAGTCCGCTGCCAGAGGCTTCCGTCTCACCGCTCTCGTCGGCCTGCTCTTCCTCGTGCTGAGCACCGTCCCCGGTTACCGGCACCGACACCGTAAATCGCGAACCGCGACCAACGTCCGACTCAACATCAATGCGGTGATCGAGAAGATCAATCAGGCGGCGCACGATCGCCAGCCCCAGACCAAAGCCTTCCTTACTAGACCCCGGCGATTTGACCTGGTGAAACTCGCGGAAAATTTCCTCAAGCTGGTCATCAGCGATGCCGATACCGGTATCGGTAACTTCCAGATGGCACTCGCCACTACGTTCGATGCACTCGAGCTTCACAGTACCTTTGTCGGTATAGCGGATCGCATTCGATACAAGATTGGTAATCACTTCTGCCAGCAGGTTCGGATCGCTGCGGACCACGGCCGTACACGACTCCGACACGAACTCGAGTCCTTTGTGATTCGCCTGCCGGGCGAACTCATCCGATAACCGGTCGATCAGGCGCTGCATCGGGAACTCTTCGAATTCGGGAGTCACCGCGCCGGCGTCCAGGCGACTGATATCGAGCAGCGAATTCAACAGGTTCGTCATTGCCGTCAATGACGCATCCTGGTTCTCGATCATCTGCAGCGCACGTTCATCTTTCACAGTCCGCCGCAATGCACCGTTCAGCAGGCTCAACGCCTGCACGGGCTGCCGAAGGTCATGGCTTGCCGCGGCAAGAAACGCGCTGTTCGCCTTGTTGGCACGCTCAGCCGCCTGTTGCGCTGCAATAATGTCGTGCTCCATCTGTTTGCGGACTGTCACGTCACGGATAACGCTGGAGATGAACCGACCGCCGTCGGTTTCGACGGGACTCAGGCTGATCTCTACCGGAAATTCACTGCCGTCCTTGCGACGACCGACCAGGTCCAGGCCTTCGCCCATCGGCCGCAGCCGCGGGTCGCCCGAATAGCCTTCACGATGCGACACGTGGACCCCGCGAACCGACTTGGGGAGCAGCATCTCGATCGGCCGCCCGAGCAGTTCTTCGCGCGCGTAGCCGAACATGCTCTCGGTCTGGCCGTTAACGATTGTCATGCGGCCCTCTTCGTCGACGATGATCATCGCGTCCGGCGCCGACTCGAGCAGGTTTTTGAAATAGATATCGGTATCACCGCGACCACTCACCTCGCGGACAATGCTGGTCACGATCACGCCACTGTCAGTATTAAACGGCGCCAGCGCAATATCGGCGCCGAACAGCGTACCGTCCTTGCGCCGTCCACGCAGATCGAGGCCCGAAATCATCGGTCGGGATCTCGGTGCCTCATGATAGGAGTCGGACAGTTTGTCGTGCCGATCCCGATGCTCTTCGGGAATCAGAACCTTGATCGACTGCCCGATCAGCTCGCCCTTGTCATAGCCGAACAGGAGTTCCGCCGCGCGATTGGCAAGCACGATGATGCCGTCGCGGTCGGAGGCGATTGTCGCACCGGGCGACCCGCGCAGGATCTCCAATACGATATCGAGGGGAAGCGGATTTTTGTTCATTAATTCCTGGAGCACGGACGTAAGAACCTGATTATAGGTGAGCTCAGACCGCAATTTGGACCAAACTCCGCCCCGGCGCGCCATACGTATGGACCCGTACTTTCGGCCAAATGCGCAACTGTTACATTACGCTCCGCTTCACGCGGTATACTGCGTGCCGTAGAAGCAAAGCGTCGCCGTTCCCGGCGGCCAACAATAAATTCAACACAAACTGCAGGGGGTCGTCCCTTGGACACAGCAGCATCGTATAACGACAAGGTTGTGCGTCAGTTCACGATCATGATCGTGGTCTGGGGTATCGTCGGCATGCTAGTCGGCGTCATCATCGCCGCACAGCTTATCTGGCCGGCGCTCAACTTCGACCTGTCCTTCCTTACCTACAGCCGCCTCCGGCCACTGCATACCAACGCAGTGATATTCGCGTTCGGTGGCTCGGCGTTGTTCGCGACCTCGTACTACGTCGTGCAGCGAACAAGTCATGTGCGTCTCGCGTTCGGCAAGCTCGCGGCATTTACGTTCTGGGGATGGCAGCTGATCATCGTGCTTGCGGCAATCACGTTGCCGCTCGGCATTACGCAGAGCAAGGAATACGCTGAACTGGAATGGCCGATCGATCTGCTGATCGCTATCGTCTGGGTTGCGTATGCCATCGTGTTCTTCGGCACGATCTACCAGCGGCGCATCAAGCACATCTATGTTGCGAACTGGTTCTACGGCGCGTTCATCATCACGGTTGCCGTACTGCATATTTTCAACAACCTGGCCGTACCGGTCACGCTCACAAAGTCGTACATCATATATACCGGTGTCGTCGATGCGATGATGCAGTGGTGGTACGGCCACAATGCGGTCGGTTTCTTCCTGACGGCAGGCTTCCTCGGCATGATGTACTACTTCGTGCCGAAACAGGCTGGCCGACCCGTGTACTCCTACCGCCTGTCGGTCGTGCACTTCTGGTCGCTGATCGCCGTCTACATGTGGGCCGGACCGCATCACCTGCACTACACGTCGCTGCCCGACTGGGCGCAGACGCTCGGCATGGTGTTCTCGATTGTCCTGCTGGCTCCAAGCTGGGGCGGCATGATCAACGGCATGATGACCTTGTCGGGCGCCTGGTATAAGTTGCGCTCCGACCCGATCCTCAAGTTCATGATCGTGGCTTTATCGTTCTACGGCATGTCGACCTTCGAAGGCCCGATGATGTCGATCAAGACCGTCAACGCGCTGTCGCACTACACTGACTGGACTATCGGCCACGTTCACTCCGGCGCACTTGGCTGGGTCGCAATGATGACCATTGGTACGACTTACTGCCTGTTGCCGCGCCTGTATGGCCGCGACGGTATGTTCTCGACCAAGCTCATCGATGTGCATTTCTGGATGTCGACAATTGGCGTCGTACTGTACGCCGTCGCGCTGTGGGTCGCGGGCATTACGCAGGGCCTGATGTGGCGCGCGGTAAATGATGACGGCACGCTCACTTACTCGTTCGTCGAGTCGCTCAAGGCGACCTATCCGTACTACGGCTTGCGGCTGGTTGGCGGAACGCTGTTCTTCGCCGGCATGCTGGTCATGGCCTACAACGTCTGGAAGACGATTACCGCGCAGCCGCCGTCTGATAACGCCGTTCTTGATCCCAAGGACAACAGGAGTATCCGGCAAGACGAGGGAGACGAATAATGCGTCACGACACTATCGAGAAAAGCATGAATCTCATGATGGTGCTGATCGTGATCGCGATCAGCATCGGCGGCCTCGTTGAGATTATCCCGCTCATGATGAGCTCCGACGCCACGGAGCCCGATGAAGGCATTGCGCCCTACTCGGCACTGCGGCTTGCGGGACGTGACGTCTATGTTCGTGAAGGCTGTTACAACTGCCATTCGCAAATGATTCGTCCGTTCCGTTCGGAGACCGAGCGCTATGGTCCATACACGACTGCCGGCGAGACGGTCTACGACCGCCCGTTCCAGTTCGGCTCCAAGCGAACGGGTCCGGATCTGGCCCGCGTCGGCGGCCGTTACTCGGATGACTGGCAGCGCCTGCACTTGATCGATCCGCGTGCCCTGGTACCCGAGTCGAACATGCCTGCGTATCCGTGGCTCGAGGACAGGCTCATTGATCCGGCGCTGGTAACGGCGAAGATGGAGACCTTGCAGTTCCTCGGCGATCCGTACACGGATGAGCAGATTGCAGGAGCGGCGGCAGAAGTCGAGGGCAAGACCGAGATGGACGCGATCATCGCCTATCTGCAGGAACTCGGCACCAATCGCAGGAATCGCCGTTAAATGGATATCAACACGCTACGCGGCGTCCTGACGGCGGTGATTTTCATCGCCTTCGTCGGGATCTGGGTCTGGGCATGGTCCGCCCGCCGCAAGCCTGACTTTGATGCTTCCGCGGCGATGCCGTTGGAAGACGACACAACAATCAATAATGATCGGGAGAACGTCTGATGCCTGCATTCTGGCACTGGTTCGTCGCAATAGGCACGATCGCATTCGTTATCTGGTGTATCTGGCTGGTCAGCTGGTCGGCCAAACAGGGCCCCGCCAATGTTTCTGACGACGATGTCGTGGGACACGTCTGGGACGGCGACCTTGAAGAGTGGAACTACCCGGCCCCGAAGTGGTGGCTGTACCTGTACTTCATCACGCTGTTCTGGGGCATAGGCTATATGATCGCCTACCCGGGCCTTGGCAGTTACGAGGGCATGCTCGGCTGGTCGCAGGAAGGTCAGTACGAGGCGGAGATGCAATACGCCGCTGAGACTTACGAGCCCATCTACGAGCGGTTCGCCGCGATGAATTTCGACGATCTCAAGCAGGATGAGGAAGCAATCGCGCTGGGTGGCAGCCTGTTCGCCAGCTATTGCACGACCTGTCACGGCTCTGACGCACGCGGTGCGAAGGGTTACCCGAACCTGACCGACGATGCCTGGCTTTGGGGCAACACCGAGGCTGATCTCATCACGTCGATAGGCAAGGGCCGCACGGCCGTCATGACGCCGTGGGCACAGATCCTCGGTGGCGACGAAGGCGTGAAAAACATGGCGAACTACGTTCGCAGTCTGTCGGGACTTATCCAGGCTGACGATGCAGCGCTTGCCATGCAGACCCAGTTCACGACCTTCTGCGCGGCCTGCCATATGCCGGACGGCACGGGCAACAAGATCCTGGGTGCACCGAACCTGACCGACGACGCGTGGCTGTACGGTTCTTCGATCGAAGACGTCAGCGAGACAATTGCGAACGGGCGCAACGGCATCATGCCGGCGCACGGCGAACTGCTCGGTGACGCACGAACGAAGATCCTGGCCGCCTACGTCGCGAGTCTCTCGCAAACGCAGTGATCAGCAAGGAATACAGGGGCGCCAAACAGTGGAGCCGTGACAAGCAGGCGAAGTTCACGGTTATCTGGATTTCGTTCCTGTGTGCCTCGGTTGGCACCATGGTGTTCTTCGCGCTGTTCGACCCGGTCGACCTGACCGGCATTTTCGACGAAGACCTCGAAATTGGCAGGGAAGCCGGCTACGCGGCTGGCTTCTTTTTCTTCTGGATACTGACCCTGGTCTGCTCCGGCATTACCGCTTTCCTGGTCCGCACTGCGCCGAAGCGCGATGCGGCACATCGTGCGGCTGACGAGGCCGCCGCCAACGAGTCCGCGCACGCGGAATAAGCCCGATGTCCAAACCACAAGCCGCCTCAATGTATGAGAGCGAGAAGAAGATCTATCCGCGCGAGATCGAGGGGCGATTCGAGCGCCTGTCGCGACTTGCGACGATTTTGCTGCTGGGTCTGTTCTACGCTGTTCCGTGGCTGTTGTGGGACGATCGACAGGCTTTTCTTTTTGATCTGCCCGCGCGCAAATTCTATCTGCTGGGACTGACACTGTGGCCGCAGGACTTTCCGTTCCTCGCCCTGCTGCTGATTATTGCAGCGCTAACACTGTTCTTCTTTACGGCGCTGGCCGGCCGGCTGTGGTGCGGGTTCGCCTGCCCACAGACTGTCTGGACTGAAATCTTCATCTGGATGGAGCAGCTGACCGAGGGCACGCGCTCGCAGCGCATGAAACTCGATAAGGCACCCTGGTCCTGGAACAAGTTTCGTCGCAAATTCTCGAAACAGTTCTTGTGGATCACATTTTCGATGTGGACCGGCTTCACGTTCGTCGGCTACTTCACGCCGATCCGCGAACTGGGCGCCGACATTATTGCGTTGAACGTCGGTGGCTGGACATTGTTCTGGGGCCTGTTCTACGGCTTCGCGACCTATGGCAACGCAGGCTACATGCGCGAGCAGGTGTGCAAGTACATGTGTCCGTATGCGCGCTTCCAGAGCGCCATGTTCGACAAGGACACGCTGATCATTTCCTACGACGCCGAGCGGGGTGAGCCCCGTGGCGGCCGCAAACGTTCCGTCGATCCGAAGGAAGCCGGACTCGGCGACTGCATCGACTGCACGTTGTGCGTGCAGGTCTGCCCGACCGGCATCGATATTCGCAACGGCCTGCAGTACGAATGTATTGCGTGTGCAGCCTGCATTGATGCGTGTGACTCGGTCATGGACAAGATGAACTACCCGCGCGGGCTGGTTCGCTATACGACCGAGCATGCGATGCAGCACGAAGAGACGCACGTCGTGCGGCCGCGGATGATCGTCTACGCAGTATTGTTGCTCGTCCTGATTTCCGGATTGGTCACCGCGATGGCCGTGCGCACACCGATCATTCTGGACGTCATTCGTGATCGAAACTCTTTGTATCGCGAGCTGCCGAACGACCTCATTGAGAATATCTACACGATCAAGCTGATCAACCAGAGCAACGAGGCTAGACCGTTCAGCCTGTCCGTGAGCGGCGTTGAGGGAATTGCGCTGGATGGTGTCGCTGATGAAATCATGATTGACGGCGGCGGCGTGTTGTCCATCCCGGTGCGCGCACGTGTGCATCGTGATAACGCTTACGGTATTTCCAAAATCGAATTTACCGCACGTACACTGGACGGCGACGAGGACATCATGATCGAAGACAGTCGCTTTCTCGGACCGACACCCTGATGCAACGCGAAGACACAATACCCTGGTACCGGCAATTCTGGCCGTGGTTCATCATCTCCATTCCGGCCGCTACGGTCGTAGCCGGTGTTTCGACCGTATTTATCGCAATGCAGACCAGCGACTCACTCGTAATCAAGTCCGATGAAGACACGCAGGTGGCGGCGCAACGGATCGCAACCGCTGAAGGCATTGCCGAAGACATCGGGCTCGCTGCGGACATCGCGATCGATGCAGCGACCGGCGTGATCAGGCTGTCACTCAACTCGAAGACACCATACGAATTTCCGCCGCAGTTGAGCCTCGAGCTTTCGCACCCGACGCTCGTCGCCCGTGATGCCAGCGCCGAATTGCATGCTGCCATGCCCGACGCCGACGGCCAGCCGGTCTGGGTCGGCCATCTCGTCAGCGTTCCGGAAGGTCGCTACTACATCGTGATCTCGGACGGCGACCAATGGCGCCTCTCGGGCGAATGGTCGGGCGAAACTCGCCTCGCGCTTGACAGCAGCGGTGACTGACACCTGTTTTCACTGCGCGCTCCCGGTACCCGATGACTGCGACCTGACAGTTCATCTCGACGGCGAGCAGCTCCCCGTGTGCTGCCCCGGCTGCAAAGCGGTCGCCGAACTCATCCGCGAAAGCGGCATGTCGACCTATTACTCGATGCGAGATGCGCCCTCGCCCGGTACCGGCCGACCACCTGACGAAGCCGAGCAATGGCAGGTCTTCAATACGGCCGATATGCTCGAGGGATTCACAACGCGCGAAGCGGAGGGCGTCGAGGCGACGATATATGCAGGCGGCATGTACTGTTCTGCCTGCAGCTGGCTGATCGACAACACGCTGACCAGGCTGGACGGCGTAAACAACGTCGATGTAAACCCGATGACGCACCGGGTTCGCGTTTCGTTTGATACCGACACGCTTGGACTGGGCGACCTGCTCGCAACACTGTCCGGTCTTGGCTACCAGCCACAGCCGCTGACACCCGACGATACGGCTCGACCCGAAGTTGCAGAACAGCGCACAGCGCTCAAGCGCTTGCTTGTTGCATCGCTGGGCATGATGCAGGTCATGATGTTCGCCGTCGGGCTGTATGCCGGCGACTTCCAGGGAATGGACGCCGACATGCAGCGTTTCCTGCGTTTCGTGAGTTTCTTCGTCACGACACCGGTCGTGCTCTATTCAGCAAAGCCTTTTTTCGCGAGCGCGTACCGTGGGCTCGCTGCGCGGATTCCGGGCATGGACCTGCCGGTATCGATCGCGATCGGAGCCGCTTATGCTGCGTCCGTATATGCGACGTTCACGAACGGACCAGCAGTCTGGTTCGACTCGGTGACCATGTTCGTGTTCTTCCTGACGCTTGGACGCTTCCTCGAGATGCGGGCACGGCATCGATCCATCGATCGCAGCGTTGCCCTGGCGCAAGTGCTGCCGAATACCGCGACGCGAGTAGAGGACGGCAAGCCATCAATTGTTCCAGTGAGCCAGTTGCTTGCAGGTGACGTACTGCAGATTCGTGGCGGCGACTCGATACCCGCCGACGGCATCCTGGTGAAAGGTACCGCTAGCGTCGACGAGTCTTTGCTCACCGGAGAATCAGACCCGCAACGCAGAAACCCGGGCGACCGTCTCGCAGCCGGATCCGTACTGGTCGAAGGCACTGTAGAGATGCGCGTCGAGTTGACGGGCAATGATACAGCTCTGGGCGCTATCAGTCGCATGAGCCAGCGTGCACGCTACGCGCGACCGAGCTTTGTGCAGGTCGCCGATCGCATTTCGAGTTACATCGTTGTTGCCCTGCTGGCGGTCGCAGCGGCGGTTGCCGTCGTCTGGTCATCGCTCGACCCGACTCGTGCATTCGAGATTACGCTGTCGGTGCTCGTAGTCACCTGTCCCTGTGCCCTCGCCCTGGCAACACCCGCTGCGTTCGCGACAGCAGGCAGTCGACTGTCACAACTGCAGTTGCTGCTGACCAATGGCAACGCGATCGAAGCGCTGGCGCGCGCGACGCATGTCATCTTCGACAAGACCGGAACACTGACGACCGGCCGCCCACTTGTTGCAAAGACCATAGTTGTCGACGATCTCTATGACGAGCCTGCCTGCAGGAATATTGCCGTGGCACTCGAGCAGATCTCCTCACATCCGATTGCCCACGCGTTCGCGAGCGATGTCGAGTTGGCAGCGGTAGAGAAAGCACAAGTGCATGTTGCCGCTGGCGTCAGTGGCACTATTGATGGACAAAACTGGCGTCTCGGATCTGCGGACTTCGCCGGAGTCACGGACGCAATCGATTCGACGAGAACAACCGTTCATCTGTCGGCTGATGGGAAACACGTTGCCAGCTTCGAACTTGAAGACGAACTGCGACCTGACGTGATCGAGACACTGGCAGCGCTGCGTCATTCCGGCATCGGTGTTTCGCTCGCGAGCGGTGACACCGCGAGCGCAGTGCAAAACGTGGCTGATCAACTCCGCATCGACGATGTGCGTGCCGGCTGCACGCCGGATGAAAAACTCGCGCTGATCCAGGCATACCAGGATGCCGGCGAGCGCGTTGTCATGGTCGGCGACGGTATCAATGATGCGCCGGTACTCGCCGGGGCCGATGCGTCAATTGCATTGGCGCATGGCTCACTGCTTGCTCAGACAAGTGCGGACGTCATTATGCTTGGCGAGTCGTTACAACCACTGACGACAGCCGTCGGTATGGCACGGCAGACAATGCGCGTCGTACGCCAGAACCTCAGCTGGGCAATCGCGTATAACCTGCTCGCGCTGCCCGCCGCTGCTGCAGGCCTGGTACCTCCCTGGGCGGCTGCGATCGGCATGAGCGCGAGTTCGCTTGTCGTGGTACTCAACGCGCTGCGCCTGAATCGATACAATTAGCCAATGTCGATTCTCTACGTCCTGATTCCACTAGCGCTGATCGTCCTCGGCCTCGCCGTCTGGGCATTTTTCTGGGCGGTCGGCAGCGGGCAGTTTGACGATATGGATACGCCCGCGATGCGCGTGATCATGGACGACGACACGGCGCCGCGCGAAGGCGCAGACGAGTGATCGAATCCCTCCCGGTTATCGCGGCGGCGTTAGTCGCCGGACTGCTCGGCAGCGCGCACTGTCTCGGCATGTGTGCAGGAATTTCGGGCTTGTTCGCTGCGGGCCCGACCGAGCAATCAAACCAATTCCCTTTCGCCCTCGCGTATAACGCCGGACGTGTTGCAAGCTACGCGTTTCTCGGCGCCGTGGTAGCAGCGATCGGCAGCGCGTTCGTCGGCGGCATGCCGACACTTGCAGGGCCGGTAAGACTGTTCAGCGGATTGTTGATCGTACTGATCGGGCTGCAGGTGGCGTTCACCTGGCGCGTGCTGGCACCGCTCGAGAAAATGGGCGCAAAGCTATGGTCGCGTATCGCGCCACTGGCGAAAGGACTGATTCCGGCAAGCTCGATTCCCAGGGCATTTGCGCTGGGCATAGTCTGGGGATGGCTGCCCTGCGGGTTGGTGTACAGCGCGCTGCTCGTCGCAGCAAGTACCGCCAGCATAACCGGCGGCGCCATCGCGATGATGGCCTTCGGCATTGGAACGATGCCGGCCATGGTGCTGACCGGCCTTGGCGCGGCAAAACTGGCCGGCTTCGTCAGCCGTAACCGGGTAGCCGCAGGACTTCTCATCGTAGTCCTTGGTCTCGCGACACTGGCGATGCCCGTAATGACGATGACCGCAACTGAAGGCGCCGAGTCACCCCATCATCATTGAGCAAAATCCATTGAACCGTCTATTGTCCAGCCGGTCACATAACTGATAACAACAAGCAATTGGGGGTCCAACATGAAGCGAGCGCTTCCTGTCTTTGCTGTTTGTGCTGTTCTCGTTGCCTGCGGCGGCGGTGGTGGCTCTGGTGACGTAGCCATCCAACCCCCGCCTCCTCCGCCACCACCGGAACCATCTGCGTCCGAGAAACTTCAACAGGACCTCGCGGGATTGTCCCTCGGCGAGTATTACGACGTCTCCTTCGAAGCCATCATGTACGAGAGACGTTTGCAATCTTCCAGGTGGCTCGGGACGCGCTCGACACTTATGACCGCAGCGTTCTCGCACCCGACGAGCAACTGACCTACGACTATTACAAGTGATATCTCGACGACGTGATAGCGTATGTGCAGCTGCAGAGTGGCGCCGGAATTATCGGGTCGTCTAGTTGCCTTCGGAGTCGAGGCGCTGCTGCAGCCAGTCGAGCGTATTCTCGCCGTAAATCATGCATGCCACATCGTTGACGAACGGATTGCCGTCGTCACGCAGCTCAAGTTTCTCGTGCATGCCGAAGAAGAACGGATGCGGCGACAGCAGGATGTCGCAGTCGAGCGCGGAGACCTTGCCGGCGCTCTCGATGATGTCGGCTGCCGCGCCATCGCTGTAACGAAACCCCGGCGCCGAAACCGGCGTCAGGCTGTCCGCGTAGACAATGTCGTTGCAGGTGCCGAGCGCACATGACTCCCAGGTCCACGAAACACTGCCAGGCGTATGGCCGGGCGTGTAGACGGCTGTTATTTCCACATCGCCGACAGTAACTGCCGCACCATCAGCTAAAGCTTCGACATTTCGCGACGCCGGGAAGCTGGTTTTCTCCGGGCCGTAGCCAAACTGCGGGTCGTCCTCCGGCAAAGTTCCCGTCTGCAGCGACTCCACGCCACGCTCGCTCGTATATACAACAGCGCCTGATAGTCGCTGTAACGCGTTGACGCCGCCCGCATGATCGAAGTGCGTATGTGACACCAGGATCGCGCGAATGTTTTGCGGGTCAAAGCCGAGACTGCGAATGTTCTCGTCAATCTTCGCTGCTGACTGCGGCAGGCCGCCGTCGACAAGAACCAGACCGTCGCTGGTCTCAATCAACAGGGCCGTCAGTCCGTCGACACCGACAAACCACGTGTTGCCGAAGACCCGGAACGGCTCGATCGATTCGTTCCACTCTTCACAGTTACTGCACTCGAAGTCCTCGTCAGGGTGCAGTTCACGTGGCCCACAGGCGGCAAGTGTGAAAAGAAATGCGACGAGAATGATTCGATTCATGCGTAGGCCCTGTAAAACATTCGAACTGCTGCTACGACGAGAAAAGCCCCGAACAGCATCGACAATTTTCTCGCCGCAAACGAGTGTGCCAGCTTTGCACCTAACGGCGCACACAAGACGGTCATCGGTGCAATACACGCGAGACCGATCAGGTTAACGAAACCCAGGCTGCCCGCAGGCAAAGACGAGTGCCCCCACCCCGTCCAGACGAAGCCAATCGTTCCGGGTAGCGCAATGACGAGGCCGAACAATGCCGCCGTGCCTACCGCGCGATGAATCGGCTGGTTGAACAGGGTCAGTGTCATGACTGAAAACGTTCCACCGCCAATTCCCATCATCGCCGACAGGCCGCCAATCGAAACCGGGATCGTGTAGACGAACGGATTGCGCGGTACGTCATCTGTCAGGTTACGACTTTCCGGGAACAGCACCATTTTCAGTGCAACGAGCAGCGCCAGCGTTGCAAATACGGCGGCAAGCACACGGCTGTCGAACTGCGACGCGATCCATGCACCAGCCAGTGATCCGATCAAGACGAATAACGCCCAGCGCTTCACAATCTCGAAATCGACGGCGCCCTTCGCGGCATGTGCACGCGCCGATGAAATTGACGTAGGAATGATTACCGCCAGCGACGTCGCAACCGCGATGTGCATGCGAATGGCCGGGTCGACACCGAGAAACCCAAGCGCAAGCTCGAGCACGGGTACGATGACAATGCCGCCGCCAATGCCAAACAGTCCTGCGAGCACTCCCGCGACACATCCGGTCGCCAGCATGGCGAGGCCGAGTATCAGCCACTCGGCCACAGGTCAGGCGCCGAGCTCTGCCGCGTGGAAACGCAGGTGATCCTCGATAAATGTCGAGATGAAGTAGTAGCCATGGTCGTAACCCTCGTGAATCCGGAGCTCGAGATTCAGGCCACTTTCGGCACAGGCCGCCTGCAACAGTTCGGGCTTCAGCTGTTCCTCGAGGAACGGGTCGTCGGCACCCTGGTCAACGAGGATGCGACGGAAGTGGGTGTTGTTTTCGACATTACGCGCGACCTCACTCGCATCGTGTGGCAACCATGCAGACGTATCTTTGCCAAGGTAATTGCCGAGCGACTTCTGTCCCCAGGGGCTGTTGAGCGTCGTCGAGATCGGCGCGAACGCGGACAGCGAACGATACTTGTCCATGTTGGCGAGCCCGATCGTCAGCGCGCCATGACCACCCATCGAGTGCCCGGTCAGGCCGTGGCGTTCACGATCGCCCGCGAAGTTGGCGAAGATGATGTTCGGCAATTCCTGCGTTATGTAGTCGTACATGTGGTAATGCTTCGACCACGGCTCTTCAGTCGCATTGACGTACATACCAGCGCCGAGACCGAAGTCGTAAGCGCCATCAGCGTCGTCGGGAACGTCATCGCCGCGCGGGCTCGTGTCCGGCGCGACCAGCATCAGGCCGAGCTCGGCAGCAACACGCTGCGCGCCCGCCTTGGTCATGAAGTTTTCTTCGGTACAGGTCAGGCCGGACAGGAATGTCACGACGGGAACCGGTCCGTCCGCAGCTTTCGGCGGGACGAATACGGAAAATTGCATATCGCAGTTGTTGACCGAGGACGTGTGCTTGTAGAAGCCGATCCGGCCACCGAAGCAGCCGGTTTCACTAAGGGTTTCGATAGTCATAGCGGCCAATTATGGCCGACTGGCAGAGAAACTGTTAGAGCTTCTGGAATACCAGCGTGCCGTTCGTGCCACCGAAGCCAAAGCTGTTCGACATGGCAGTCCTGAGACCGGCGTTTTCGATGAGTTCGGTAACGAGCGGCGTTCCCCTGACGGCTTCATCCGGCTCGTTGACGTTGATCGACGGCGCAATAAAGTCGTGCTCGAGCATGAGCAGGCAGTGAATTGCTTCCTGCACACCTGTTGCGCCGAGCGAGTGACCACACATTGACTTCGACGAACCGAAACGTGGCATGTTGTCGCCGAACAAGGTGCGCATGGCCTCGACTTCTTTCACATCGCCGACCGGCGTGCTCGTACCGTGGGTATTGATGTAGTCGATATCGCCCTCGACCGTCGCACGTGCAATTTCCATGCAGCGGATCGCGCCTTCGCCCGACGGAGCGACCATGTCGAAGCCGTCCGAGTTGGCGCCGAAGCCAACCAGCTCAGCGTAGATCTTTGCGCCGCGCGCTTTCGCGTGTTCGTACTCTTCGACCACGACCATGCCACCGCCCGACGCCGCAACAAATCCGTCGCGCGTAGCGTCATAAGGACGGGATGCCGTCTCGGGCGCATCGTTATACGACGAGGACAAAGCGCCCATCGCATCGAACAGCCCGACCAGCGACCAGTGGTCTTCTTCACCGCCACCGGCAAATACGACGTCCTGTTTTCCGAGCTGGATCTGCTCTGCCGCAGCACCTATGCAGTGCGCGCTCGTCGCGCACGCCGATGTCAGCGAGTAGTTAACGCCCTTGATCTTGAACGGCGTCGCGAGACATGCAGACACCGAGCTGCCCATCGTGCGGGGTACGCGATACGGTCCGACCTTGCGCACGCCGCGCGAGCGCAGGATGTCGGCACTCTCGACGATGTTCTCGCTCGACGCACCACCCGACGCAGCGATGATGCCAGTCATCGGGTTGGAAACGTCACTGTCTTCGAGGCCGGCATCTTCAATGGCCTGCGCCATCGAAATGTAAGCGAATGCAGCTGCATCACCCATGAAGCGACGCACCTTGCGATCGATGTGCTCGGCTATATCGATCTCAGCGCTGCCCGAGACCTGGCTGCGTAGCCCCATCTCTTCGTAGCTTTCATTCTTCTTGATTCCGGAACGACCGGCTTTCAGTGAAGCCGTGACGTCTTCCTTGCTGTTGCCAAGACAGGAGACCACACCGAGACCGGTGATAACTGCACGCCGCATGCTTTTATCCTAGAAGTTGTCGGTTGACGTAAACAGGCCGACCCGCAGGTCCTCGGCCGTGTAAATTTCACGACCATCGACGGATACTGAACCGTCCGCAATGGCCATGATCAGCTTGCGCGTAATGACGCGCTTGATGTCAAGCTTGAATGTAACAAGGTTCGCATTCGGCAGGATTTGCCCCGTGAACTTGACCTTGCCGCAGCCAAGTGCGCGACCGCGGCCGGGATGTCCGGCCCACACCAGGTGGAAACCCACCAATTGCCAGAGCGCGTCGAGGCCGAGGCAGCCCGGCATGACCGGATCGCCTTCGAAGTGGCAGTCGAAAAACCAGAGATCGGGCTTAATGTCGAGCTCGGCGACGAGCTCACCCTTGCCGTGCGATCCACCGTCATCGTTGATCATCGGAATGCGATCGATCATCAGCATCGGCGGCGCCGGCAGTCGGCCGTTTTCCGGCCCGAACAGTTCACCGCGACTGCTCTTCAAGAGCTCCTCGTAGGTGAACGAATTTTGCCTGGCAGCTACTGCCTCGGCTGATGAAACTGGGTTGCTGGCCATACGCCCTCCGGGCGAAATCAATGGGTTATGCCCGAATCAGGCATACGTACCTTGCGGATTTTACGCCTGGGCAGTACCGGGCAGTTTCGAAATTGCGCCATTTGGCGCCCGCGCGGTCACGTCTTGTCGTAGTCCAGGACCACCTTGTCGCTGACCGGCACGCACTGGCAGGCCAGCACGAAGCCCTTCTCGACTTCCCACGGCTCCAGCCCGTAATTGACGGCCATTTCGACGTCGCCTTCCCGCACATGCGTCCGGCACGTTGCGCAGACCCCGCCCTTGCAGGAGTACGGCAAGTCGAGGCCATGCTCGGCCGCCGCATCGACGATGTTGGCGCCCTGCTGCGGCATGTCGAAGCTTTGTTTGTGACCGTCGATGATGACGGTGATTTCGGATGTCGAGTCGCTGCTGCCGGGAACCACCTTGCGCGCTTTACCGCGCGGCACGCCAAAGCGCTCCGCATGCACCCGCTCAGGCTTCATGCCCAGGTCGACTAGAGCTTCCGTCACATCCTTGATCATCGAGTCAGGCCCGCAGACAAATGCATCCGTCGTACGCAGGCCTGCACCAAAGTGTTTGTAGAGCTCACGGACCTTGTCGCCATCCAGGCGGCCGGCCATCGGCTCAAACTCCTGCTCTTCCTGTGAGAACACGAAGTTCAGTTGCACGCGCTCGGGAAAACGGTTTTTCAATGCGTACAGGTCCTCGATAAACATCGTCGTGGACTGCTTGCGATTACCGTAGAACAGGATGAAGCGGCTGCCCGGCTCGTGCTCGAGTATCGACTTCATCATCGACAGAATCGGTGTGATACCGCTGCCCGCTGCAAAACCGACATAGTCGCGCGACTTTTCCGGCTCCAGGTTGACATGAAACTGTCCCGACGGCGGCATCGCCTCGAGCGTGTCGCCCACCTTGAGGTCACTGTTCGCAAACTCGGAGAACGCACCGCCCGGCTGCACCCGCACGCCAATCTCCAGTGGCCGTTCGTGAATCCCGGAACAGATACTGTATGTGCGACGCAGCTTCTTGCCATCGACCATTATCTGGAAAGGCAGGTGCTGGCCCGGAAGAAACTCGTATTCTGCGGCGAATTCCTCGGGCACCGAGAGCGCGATGCGCAGCGAGTCTTTTGTTTCGCGTTCAAGCTTCTCAACTTTGAGGTCGTGGAATTGCTTCATCGGGTTCCGTCTACAGGCACTTGAAGTATTCGAAAGGTTCGAGGCAATCGAGACAGCGCCAGGATGCCTTGCAGGCCGTCGAACCAAACTCACTGATGCGCTCGGTCTTCAGCGACGAGCAACGCGGGCAGGCGATCTCGCGGGATGCCTGTGGCGGCGCAATTCCGTAATCGAGCAACTTGCGTTTACCGTCTTCACTGATCCAGTCGGTTGTCCAGGGCGGCGACAGCGACTGACGAATATCGGGAGCAACCACACCGTGGCGTACCAGCGCATCGCGTACCTGTGACTCTATGACCTCAGTCGCCGGGCAGCCCGAATATGTCGGCGTCAGCGTGACCGTCACCGTGTCGTTCACCGCAACGTCGCGCACGATGCCGAGATCGACAATCGTAACGACCGGGATTTCCGGGTCCGGCACATCGGCCAGCCAGTCCCAAACCTGCGATTCGGTTACGGCTACCAAGTTGCCCCCGGGTGTGAGCGCGGCAGGTGCTGCATCTCCGCGAGCAGGTAGCCCATCTGCTCCGTGTGGCGGCCCTGTTTGCCACCCAATGCCATCCAGCCGTCCTCGGGCCGGGTCAGCGTTGCTTCCTTGAGCAGCGCCGCAATCTCGCCATCCCATCGCTCTCGAATTGCACTCAGGTCGGGACCGCCAAATTCCTCGGAGAATGCCTGGTCGACGTCGTCAGCAGCAAATATCTCGCCCGTATAGCGCCACAGATCGTCGATAGATTCCTGCACGCGCGCGCTACTTTCTTCGGTGCCGTCACCGAGGCGTACGAGCCATTGCGAATTGTGGCGCAAGTGGTAACGAATCTCTTTTTCGCCGCGTGCGGCGATCTCGGCGAGACGCTGGTCGCCGCACTCGAGCAACGCTCCGAGCTGTGCGAGATAAAAAATGTCGAACATCACCAGCTTCGCGATGCTGTCGCCGAAATGCCGGGTTTCCTGTTCAAGCAGCAACAGATTCTCGAACTCACGCTCGTCGCGCAGAAAAGCGAAGTCATCCTCGCTCCTGCCCTTGCCTTCAAGTTCTGCTGCGTACGAGTAAAAGTGACGTGCCTGCCCAATGTAGTCGAGTGCAAAGTTCGCGTTCGCGAGTTCTTCCTCGAGGTCGGCCATGCCCGCGACGAGCTCGACCATGCGCTGACCGAGAATCAGCGCGTTGTCACCGAGTCGACACGTGTATCTGAAAAGGGCTTCGTCGCGATTCACAGGTTTTCGACTCCGTCCGGGATCTCGTAGAACGTCGGATGCCGGTAGATCTTGTCTTCGGCCGGCTCGAAGAACGCGGCATTCTCGGAAGGGTCGGACGCGATGATACGGCTCGATGGCACTACCCAGATACTCACACCCTCGGTGCGGCGCGTGTAGGTATCGCGCGCGGCGTCGAGTGCCATCTGGTCGTCGGCGGCGTGAATGCTGCCGGCGTGGCGGTGGCTCAGGCCGTTCTTTGAGCGGATGAAAACCTCGTAGAGAGGCCATTCTTTGTCAGTCATATCGATTTCCTACGCAGCGTCTTTCGTCGCGTGTTTGTCGGCGTAAGCGCGAGCCGCCTCACGTACCCACGCACCATCGTCGTGGGCTTTGCGGCGTTTCTCCATGCGCTGCCGATTGCACGGCCCGTTGCCGGCGAGCACATCGAGAAATTCCTGCCAGTCGATTTCGCCGTGCCTGTAGTGCCCGGTTTCCTTGTCCAGCTCGAGGTCCGGGTCCGGCACCGTGAGACCAAGGAATTCGGCCTGTGGCACCGTGACGTCGATGAACTTCTGGCGCAGCTCATCGTTCGTGAAGCGCTTGATCTTCCAGGTCATCGACTGCGCCGAGTGTTTCGACTCTTTGTCCGACGGACCGAACATCATCAGTGACGGCCACCACCACCGGTTCAATGCATCCTGCGCCATGGCTTTTTGCTCGGCGGTGCCGTTACACAGCTCAACGAGAATGTCGTAGCCCTGGCGCTGGTGAAAACTCTCTTCCTTGCAGATACGCACCATGGCCCGTGCATAAGGTCCGTACGAGCAACGGCACAACGGAATCTGGTTCATGATCGCCGCACCGTCGACGAGCCAGCCAATCGTGCCGATATCGGCCCAGGTCACGCTCGGGTAGTTGAAGATGCTTGAGTACTTCGCCTTACCCGACAGCAATCCCTCAACCATCTGGTCGCGGGAGATGCCTAGCGTCTCGGCAGCGCTGTAGAGGTAAAGGCCGTGACCACCCTCGTCCTGGATCTTGGCAAGCAGGATCGCCTTGCGCTTGAGGCTGGGCGCGCGGGTCAGCCAGTTCCCCTCGGGCTGCATGCCGATGATCTCAGAGTGCGCGTGCTGGGAAATCTGCCGAACGAGCGTCTTGCGATACGCCTCGGGCATCCAGTCTTTGGCCTCAATTTTTTCTTCGGCATCAATGCGTTGCTGAAAGGCAGCCAGCTGCTCAGGCGTTTCCGGACCCGGCCCCTGATCCTTGCCTTTCTGGTCAAGACCTTGTGTGTACATCGTGAGCGCTCCGTCAGATTCGGCTCAATGTGTCACGGATTTTCCCGATTTTCAATAATTTCTGTATCGGTTTAATCAGTCAGCAATTGCTGCCCGTTGCTGGCCGAACGGCCGCGGAAAATCGCGACCAGCTCATCGCGCTGGTTGCGTACTTTCACAGTGTAGTGGCCGGAACGACGCCCGCGATGATCTTCAGCAGCCGTCGCTGTAAGTTCGTCGCCCTGCACAGCGGGGCGCAGGAACTCTATTTGTGCCGAGGCCGCGAACGACTGGTCGTCGTAGCCGTTGCAGGCGAATGCGAAAGCAGTGTCCGCCAGCGCGAAGGTCAGGCCGCCATGGATGACGTCGAAGCCATTGACCATATCTTCGCGCACCATCATGCGAGCGGTCGCGCTGCCCGCCTCGGTCACCTCGACTTCGATGCCAAGTGCCTTCGATGCGCTGTCATTTGCATACATGGCGTCGGCACAGCGTTTCGCGACGTCGTTCATGCGTCGAGCCCTCCAAATCGTTTGTGAAAACTGCCCATCGGCGGTGGCAGTGGACCGTCGGCCGTTTCGAGCATATCGCCCAGGTAGCTGTCGCCCGCTTCGTGGACAGCCAGGTACAGATTGCGGCACAGCTGGTAAGCCGCCCCGCCCTGCCAGCTCGCCGGCAGGAGATCTGCGGGCAGCAGCGGATCCCTGAGTAACACCTTGCGGTATTCCTGGATTAGCAGTGTCCTGAGAATGAACGCAGTTCTCGGCGGGATTTCCCGCGTATCAGTTGCGGCGCGCAATGCAGGCCGAAACATGCTGACGAAATCGGTGTAGCGCGAATCAAGTTCAGCCAGGTTCCAGCTGGCATGCGCGAGATGCCGCAGACCGGCCTCATTGCGGACGACCTGGCCGGTTAGAACGACGAGATTATCGCCGACCCCGAGCCGCTGAATCGTTACGTCAAGGTCGACCAGATCCGGGGTCGGGTGCGCGAGTACATTCGCTGACAGCGAGCCGAACCCGAGCCAGCCGAATTCCCGGCGCAGTTCTTCCTTGTCAGCAGTATCCAGCCCGGAAAGCAGCAGCAGGCACCACTTGCCATCCCAATCAACAGCGGGGTCACCGTAGATCCTGTGAGTTGCCTGGTCGAAGCGCCCGCGCCCCTCGTCGGTCAGGCTGTAGTAGGAACGCCGCCCGACCTGTTCGGATTGCAGCCAGCCATCTTTTACGAGACGAAACACCGATGTTCGGACGAGGCGCTCACTGATGCCGAAGTCCGACATCGCATTAATCAGGCTGCCGAGCCAGACCGTACCGCCACGCGGCGCGATCGCGTCACCGAATACCGTCGTGATCAGCGAGCCGGCACGCAACGTCGGTCGCGAACGAAACTCATCCACGAGTTTGCGGCACGCCGTTTCGACCTTCATCGGCAACTCACTTGCTTAAACACGCGCCGACCGTACAATCCGATACACTTTTTTTCAAATATGGCCGGAGTCTGTATGACGAACAAACTGGGAAACCTGGCACTTGATCGCTGGGTAGAAGGCGGCGGCGAAGGCAAGCTCCTGACGAGCGCCGTCGACGGATCTCCGGTTGCCAGCATTTCGAGTGACGGACTCGACTTCGGCGACATCCTCTCGCACGCCCGCAACGTGGGTGGCAGCAACCTGCGCGAGCTCACGTTCCACGAGCGCGGCGAGATGCTCAAGGCACTCGCGAAATACCTGATGGAGCACAAGAAAGAGTTTTACGCGCTGTCGACGAGTACCGGCGCGACACGATCGGACAGCTGGATTGATATCGACGGTGGTATTTCCACGCTGTTCGTATTCTCAAGCAAGGGTCGGCGGGAAATGCCGAACAGCCACGTCTACCTCGACGGGCCACCGGAGGTGCTTTCGAAGAATGGCACTTTCAGTGCACAACATATCTACACGCCCAAGCTCGGCGCGGCGGTCCATATCAACGCCTTTAACTTTCCGTGTTGGGGAATGCTCGAGAAACTGGCGCCAGCCCTGCTGGCCGGCGTACCTGCGATCGTAAAGCCCGCGTCGAGTACGGCTTACCTGACCGAACAGATGGTCCGACGCATCCATGCCAGCGGGATTCTGCCGAACGGCGCGCTGCAACTGATTTGCGGCGGTGTCGGCGACCTGTTCGAGCACCTGAATTGCCAGGACACCATCGCGTTCACTGGCTCCAAGAACACGGCGGAATACCTGCAGCAACACCCGCGTGTTGTTTCCGAGTCGGTGGCCTTCACGGCCGAAACGGATTCACTGAACTCGTCAATCCTGGGGCCCGACGCAGTGCCCGGTACGCCGGAATTTGATCTCTATATAAAAGAGGTCGTCAAGGAAATGACGGTCAAGGCGGGCCAGAAGTGCACCGCCATTCGTCGCAGCATTGTTCCGGCCAGCATAGCCGGCGATGTCGTCGATGCCTTATCCAAAGCTCTCGCTGAAGTCCGCGTCGGCAATCCGGGCAGCAAGGAAGTTGACATGGGTGCGCTCGCAAGCCACGGGCAGCGCGATGAAGTTCGCGAGCGGATTACAGACCTGTCGAAGGAAGCGGATGTCGTGTTCGGCAATTCCGAAGACTTTGACGTCGTTGACGCCGATGCCGGCAAGGGCGCCTTCTTTATCCCAACGCTTTTGCACTGCGACAAACCGCTGTCATCTCCAGCCGTGCATTCCGTCGAAGCATTCGGCCCGGTCAGCACGGTATTGCCGTACGGCTCGCTTGAAGAAGCGATCGAACTTTCGCGTCTCGGCGAAGGCAGCCTGGCCGGCTCCATCGTCACCAACGACAACAATGTTGCGCGGGAACTGGTGCTCGGGACCGCCGCGTATCACGGTCGCATGCTCGTCCTGGATCGTCATTGTGCCGCAGAGTCGACCGGTCACGGATCGCCACTGCCACACCTCGTACACGGCGGTCCGGGTCGCGCCGGTGGTGGCGAAGAAATGGGCGGCGTACGCGGCGTCAAACATTACATGCAGCGTACGGCTATACAGGGCTCGCCGGAGACGCTTACCGCGATCGGCGGACGCTGGGTGCGCGGTGCGGAGCAAAACGATCCAGGCGTGCACGTTTTCCGCAAGACCTTTGACCAGCTCGAGATTGGCGACACGTTCCTTAGCAAGTCACGTGAGATTTCGCTGGACGATATCCAGCACTTCGCCGAATTCACGGGCGATACCTTTTATGCACACACCGACGAGGAAGCCGCGGCAAAGAACCCGTTCTTCGAGGGCCGCGTCGCTCACGGCTACCTTATCGTGTCGTTTGCTGCCGGCCTGTTCGTCGATCCTGACTTCGGGCCTGTGCTCGCCAACTACGGCGTCGACGACCTGCGTTTCCTTGAACCCGTAAATTACGGTGACTCGCTGAAGGTGCGACTGGCCTGCAAACAGAAGACACTGCGCGGCGATTCCGGCTACGGAGAGGTGCGCTGGGATGCCGAAGTGACCAACCAGGATGATGCGGTGGTGGCACAGTACGACGTACTGACGATGGTTGCGACCGACGCACACTGGGCCAGTGTGCAGTAGCCCCTGAAAATCGTTGCTTTTTTGCAACGGATTGCACGTTTTGTGCGTGTCTCCCTTATCTATCAGGAACTTTGAGCGTTTTCTCGACTCTTAGCCTGTGTCTTATTCGCTACGTCTGAAAGAAGTTGCTAGACTTCAGCCACGGCAGAAATGCTGCGTATTGCAATACAGACACTATGAATTAGTCCCGGCGGAGTCCGGAAAACAGCATAGGGGAGAAAAAATGAGTAAGCGACCATTCCGGCGAGTCCGGAACCCGGTCAGTGCAGCCGTCCAGGTTGCGCTTCTGACCGCAACACCAGGCGCAGTCGTCTTCGCACAGGACGACGACAACAGCGCCGAAATAGCGATGGACGAGATCGTCGTTACCTCACGCAAGCGCGAGGAAACACTGATCGAAGTTCCGATGAACATCGCTACCGTAAACGCCGAGGAGATCCTCGCTCGTAACCTCTTCAAGAAAGAAGAGATGTATCGAACGGTTGCAGGTGGTGCGAGCCCACGCGGTGAGCTGATTCTGCGCGGCCTTTCAGGTGGTAACGATTCGACGCCGAATACGACCAGCGCCTGGACGGACGACATTCCGTACGACTCGAGCGACCTGTTCGACGTGGCTCGCGTGGAAGTACTGCGCGGTCCGCAGGGTACGCTGTACGGTTCGAACGCGATCGGCGGTACCGTCCGCATCATCACGAACAAGCCGGACTTCAATGACGTCAGCGTCTTCGGCGCAACGGTTGTTGGCGATGAAGTGAATCGCCCGGGTACCGAAACGCGTATGTACGCCGGCATCAACGTGCCATTCAGCGACAAGGTTGCGGCTCGAGTTATCGGCAGCTACGGCAACCGTGACGGCAAGATCATGAACACGTTCACTGGTTCGAGCGGCAAGGAAAAAGACTATTTTGTCCGTGCGCAGCTCGCTATCCAGCCGAACGATGACTGGGACATCAACCTGACGTTGATCAACGACAAGGAAGAGAGCTCAGGATACCCGTACGCTGACCGCTCACAGCCCGGCTATTACTACGAAGCCATCCTGACTGAAAACCCTCTCGCCCCGTACGGCTACGATGTTTCGCTCAACTTCCCGAGTTGCCCGAACGCGACTGACGAGCGTCCTGCATGCCGTACCGGCGGGCCGATCGCCAATGGCCACGATCCGAAATTCTCCGTCTGGGAAACACTCGATCCGTGGGATGACGACGAGATCTCAGTCTTTGCACTGCGTGTTGAAGGTGACGACATCGGTGGCATCGGTGACCTGACCTACGCCGGTTCGTACCAAAAGTACGACCACGCGTCGCTCGACAACTGGTCACGTAATGATGCCAACGACATGTTCCGCACCTGGATCATCAACGACGACGGCTACGACCGGTATTCACATGAGCTGCGCCTGCAGTCCAACACGGACGGTCCGCTGCAATGGACGGTTGGCGCGTTCTTTGACGAGGTTGACTGGAAATCCACGCCGAACGGCCAGTGGCAGTATCACGCGTCCGACGATCGCAGCCGTGCCATCGCGGAATACCTGTGGGGATACTACTGGGGTCTGGGTGACCCGACCCAGATCGGCATCGACCTGTACGGCGACGGCACCAAGAACTACAACTACGACCAGCGCAAGTACAACGAGAAGGAACGCGCATTCTTCGGTGAAGTTGGTTACACGTTTGAGTTTGCCGGTGGACAGAGCCTCGAGCTGACGGGTGGTCTCCGCAATTACAAACTGGAGAATGACATCCACACGGTTGTATCCGGTATCTGGATCGGCCCGACGGCCCAGGAAGACATCTCTCAGGGCAGCGAAGACGGCAACCGCTACAAGTTCTCGGCAAGCTACATGCCGAATGACTCTCTGTCGGTGTTCTTCGTCTACTCCGAGGGCTACCGTCCGGGCGGCAACAACGGCCCGAACCCGCCAAACGATTGCCTCGGTGACCCGAATGTTGGCTCCTACGTCGACCGTTACAAGTCGGATCAGATCGAGAACTACGAAATCGGCATCAAGGGCCTCGCCTTCGACCGCCGCTTCCAGTTCTCTTCAGCCGTCTACCGCATCGACTGGACCGGCGTTCAGGCCAGCGTCTACATGCCAACGTGTGGCTTCAGCTACGTAGCCAACGCGGCATCAGCTGTCTCGGAAGGCGTCGAGTTCGAAAGTACGACGATGCTGACCGACTCGCTGCAGCTGCAGGTCAATGCAGCCTACACCGACTCGCGCATGACATCTGACGTACCGAGCCTTGGCGCTTCGAACGGCGACAGCATGACAATGGTCCCCGAGTACAACTTCTACGTTGCACTCGACCAGGCGTTCGTTGCCTGGGACCGCGACGCGTCGGTTCGCCTCGACTACTCCGGGTACGGCGAGTACAAGTCGCACTTCAACACCAAGCCGGAAGACGTATCGCCGGCGTATGAAGTGGCGAACCTGTCGGGCAATATCCAGGTCAGCGAGAATGCCCGAGTTGGCCTGTACATCGATAACGTCCTGAATGACGAAATCATCACCTACAAGCGCAGCCGCTACCGTGGCGGCTGGTCACTGGGTGATCTGTACCATTACTATGGCGCAGAACGGACCGTGTCGGTTCGCCTCGATTTCAGCTTCTGAGGCAACTGTCTACGTGACACGACGGCGGGCCCTTGGGTCCGCCGTCTTTATTTGGGGCACAAGTATTGATGGAAGCGAACGCGTTTTACCAGCAAGCCAGCGAATTGCTGCGCAGCGGCCGAAGTGATGATGCGATAGCGGCCCTGGAGGACTGGCTAGCGGAACACGCCGACGACGAAATCGGACTCAGCCTGTACGGCTCAGCGTTGCTGCGGTCAGATAGAGTTGCGGACGCGCTCAATGCATTCAAACGCGCGACCGCCGCACACCCGGCATCAGCGGCGGCCTGGGGCGACCTGGGGTTTGCACTGATGCAAACGGGCGACGCCACTGCGGCAACTGGTGCACTCGAGCAAGCCACGTCGCACAACGAGCAGTTCTATCAGGGCTGGGTCTTCCTCAGCAGGCTAAAATTCGAGTCGGGAGACCACGAGGCTTCTGTCGCCGCGTTCAGGAACGCCGATAATTGCGATCCGCTGCTCGGCCGTTTTGCCGATGTTCAGCGATGCATGCAGAACGAGCGCTATGCCGAAGCCGAGAAAATGTGTCGGCAACTGCTGCAACAGCAACCCGGGTACCCGCGTGCTGCGTACACGTTGGCCCAACTGGCTTCGCAGGTCGGTGCATTCGAGGAAGCAAGCCGAATCCTTGCCCAGGCTCTGCGCTATTACCCGGCCGATGCAAACCTTTATTCGGCCCTCGTTACCAGTTACGAAGAAGGCGGCGAATACGCGGCCGCACTGGAAGCGGCCCGGCAGCTTGTCACGCTGACGCAGACCAACAGCGTGTCGTGGCTCGTACTCGGGCGAATTCACGGTCACTGCGGCAACTACGATGAATGCCTCGAAACCTATGACCGGGCCCTCGAACTTAGCAATAACGACGCAGAGATCGGCAATACCGAACTGCTGCGCGGCCATATTCTCAAGATTCTCGGCCGCTACGATGACGGCATCGCCGCCTATCGTCGCAGCGCTGAGCTGATCGCAGGCAATGGCGCGGCGTGGTGGGGACTCGCCGATATGAAGACCTTCCGCTTCGGCGAAGAAGATGTTGCGGCGATGACCGCTGTCGCGAATGATGAAAGCCTGAAACCTGACCAGCGCGCGCAGGCGGCATTTGCGCTTGGCAAAGCAGCTGAGGACAACCAGGAATTCAGCGACGCGTTTCGCTGGTACGCCGAAGGCAATGCGCTGCGCAGCGGCGTGTCGTTTGACCCCGAGACGCAACGCAAAGGCATCAACTCGATCATCGATGCTTGCTCTGAAGAAGTCCTTGCCGTTCAGGCCAAACCGCTTCCCGAGGGCCCGACGCCGATTTTCATCCTCGGCCTGCCCCGCTCCGGCTCGACGCTGCTCGAGCAGATTCTCGCGAGTCATTCCCGAATCGAAGGCACGATGGAACTCGCCAACCTGCCGAACCTGGTTCGTCACATAACCATCGAGGGTGGTAAGCAGAAGCTCGATTACCCTGCTTCAATGTCGGCATTTTCGCCCGCCGAGCTAAGCGCATTCGGCCAGCGCTACATCGACGAAACGGCGATGTACCGGACCGGTGCAGACTTCTTCATCGACAAGCTGCCGACTAACTTCGACAAGATCGGGCTGATCCACAAGATCCTGCCGCAGGCGATCATCATCGACGCCCGCCGTGACCCGATGGACTGCGGCTTCAGCTGCTTTAAACAACATTTCGCCGGCGGCCATTTGTTCAGCTATGACCTGGAACACATAGCCGCGTACTACCGCAGCTATGAACACATCATGCAGCACTGGGATGCAGTGTTACCCGGCAAGGTACTACTGGCTCAGTACGAAGACACGATCGCCGACACCGAAGGCGCGGTGCGGCGCCTGCTCGCGCATTGCGGCGTCGAGTTTGAGGAAAGCTGCCTGAACTTCTTCGAAAACAAGCGCCCGGTCCGCACCGCAAGCAGCGAACAGGTTCGGCAGCCTATCTACAAGAAGGGCGTTGGCTACTGGCGCAATTTCGAAGACGAACTTGAACCGCTGGCGCGAGCGCTTCAGGGCGACTTGTAGACTTTTCCGCCCTTCATCACGAAGGTCACGTTTTCCAGCAGGCTGACATCCTCAAGCGGGTCTCCGGACACCGCAATAATGTCCGCGTAGTAACCCTCCGCCACGGCACCCGTAT
Organism: Woeseiaceae bacterium; assembly: GCA_965224725.1. GTDB lineage: Bacteria > Pseudomonadota > Gammaproteobacteria > Steroidobacterales > Woeseiaceae > UBA1847. The sequence goes on along the minus strand of CBDCZZ010000002.1, from coordinate 176,093 downwards.
CACCAACCCACCCGAGCGACTCGGCCGCAACAGTCGTAGCAGACTGAATCGCCTGCATCGGCGTCATGCCTAGCTCTACATAAACCGCGAATTGCTTCGCGTTGTCGCCGTGCGGAATCGTCGCGGAGTCGGAGCCGAAGACCACTGTTCCGCCTTCGCGAATCACCTTGCGATAGGTATCGAAGCGATTCACCGCCAGCTTGCGCGCCTTCTCCAATGACTCCGGAAGAATCCCATTCTCGAGACCCACGGCGAGCATGTACTTGGGCGTGTAAGCATTGAGCGACAGGAATGTGCCGTTCTTCTTCGCAAGCTTCAGTGCCTCGTCGCTCATCAGGCTGTTGTGCTCAATGGAGTCGACGCCGGCCTGAATCGCGAACAAGATGCCTTCGGTACCGTGCGCATGTGCAGCAACCGGCATGCCGAGCATATGAGCTTCATCGACGATCGCTTCGATTTCTTCCTTCGTGTACTGCCGAGCGCCCGGGTTCGTGCCTTTGCTAAGCACGCCGCCCGTCGCGCAGATCTTGATTACGTCGGCGCCATATTTGAAATTCCTGCGTACGACCGCCCGCGCAGCCCACGGACCGTCGGCGACGCCGTCGGACTTGTCATCGTATTCGGCCGGCAACAGCTTCTTGTCACAATGACCGCCGGTTGCGCCCATCGACGGGCCCGATACCTGCAGACGCGGCCCAGGAACGCGGCCTTCATCGATCGCATTGCGAAGTGAGACATCGCTGTAGCCGAACGCACCCAGGTTTCTTCCCGCTGTGAAGCCCGCCATCAGCGTGATGCGGGCATTCGCGACACCGCGAATCGCCTCGTCGGTGTGAGAGATGGCAAGAGACTCGTAACCGAAGTCACCCATGTCGAACGTCAGGTGCGTATGCATATCGGCGAGGCCTGGCAGGATCGTCGCGTCGTTACCGAGGTCGATGACCTTCGCGCCGTCAGGAACTTCGCCGCCCGACGACACTGAGACGATGCGGTCCCCACTGACTTCGACGACCGGGTTGTCGATTGTGTTGCCTTCGAGCGTATCGATCAGTTTTCCGGCGGTGACATAGGTAATGTCCGCTGCAAACGCGGGCATCGCCAGCAATACAAGAACAGGTAGCAGGAATCGCGTCTTAGTTTTCATTTTTGTCGCCTGGTTGGTTCGTCGTATCAATCAAGTATATCGCTATGGATTATGCTAATGCTTCTCGGAACGATACTAAGAAGGGACAGGGCAATGAGCGAACAGGGAAAAGCGCCGTCAGAATCGGCAATAGACCACAATGTCTACAAAGTATTCCCTAACGACCTGAACTCGAAGTACACGGTATTCGGTGGACTCGTAATGAGTGCTGCCATAAATCGTGCCTGGCGCAGCTCGATGGAGATCGGGGTGCGCGTGATGGCCGAGAACAGCCATGCGCGCGAGTCACGGCACGTGTTGTCCGCTTATTTCACGTTTGTCGCACTGGGCGATGATGGCGCACCCGAATCCGTTCCAGCGGTGGTGCCGAGAACAGCGTATGGCGTCACGAAACTGAACGTAAATACCTGTTTTTAAAATGACTTTCATCTAATTACTGTATATAATAACAGGTCTCTTTTCTGCTCCAATTTCGCTCTCTGGAGGCACCATGAGACCTGCCGATTCCGCCGTTCCCGACCTCGTTCCCATCGAGGAACTCGACAAGAATATTCTCAATCTTTGCACTCGCATCAACGCAGCGACGTTTGAGCTGCTGACGATGATTCGGGAGTTCGATGAACGGGTTGGATGGCTCAAGTGGGGGTCGCAGTCCTGTGCCGAGTGGCTGGCCTGGCGTTGTGATCTCACGATGGCAACCGCGCGGGAGAAAGTCCGGGTCGCTCACGCAATCAAAGGGCTGGCTGTGACTTCCGCGGCATTTTCGACGGGCGAGTTGTCTTACTCGAAAGTGCGCGAACTGACACGAGTGGCAACGCCTGCGAACGAAGAAGAACTCGTCGCATTTGCGTTGCGTAATACAACGTCGTTCGTCGCCGAGCGATGTCGTGAACTTCGCATGGGCGATGTGTCATCTGTTTCCGTTGCCGAACGCGCGTTTGCCAATCGCAATCTTCGACTACGTCGCAACTCCGAGCGCGGCGTTATCTCAATGACCGTCGATCTGCCGATCGAGGTTGGCGAACTGATCGACAAGGCGCTCGATAAAGCACGGGACGACGCCGTGCTCGAGTTGGCCGATGTCGTCGATACGTCGTGGAGCAAGCGACAGGCGGATGCGTTTGTTGCGATGCTCCGCGACTACCTCAATGGAGAGAAGAGCCAGCGAGGTTCTACGCCGGACAATCACCTGGTCATGATTCATGTCGATGAATCGGCGTTAGCCGGTGAGGCAGGACGATCCTCGGTACCGATCGAGACAGCTCGACGCCTATGTTGCGACGGATCGACAGTGACGATGGTGGAGTCGTCAGAGGGCGAGCCACTGGCCATTGGTCGCAAGTCGAGAACGGTGCCGGCTGGATTAGAACGCGCGGTACGCGCGCGTGACAAGAACCGCTGCACCTTCCCGGGCTGTCACCACCATCGGTTCCTCGACTGTCATCACGTCAAACACTGGTCGAACGGCGGCGAAACGTCATTGGAAAACCTGTTGTTGCTGTGCACGAAGCATCACACCCTGGTTCACGAGGGCGGTTTCCGAATCGAGAAGGACTTTACTGACAGCTGGGTATTTAAGCGCCCGGATGGCACCGCAGTTCCAACGGTCGGCTATTACTCGAATGACATGCTCGATGAGGACTGCGGCGAGAACTCAAATCCGCCACGTGGCGGATTGTTGGGCGCACTGGAAAAAGTGGTTAACGAGCCGCCTCCGCCGACTTATCGGCATTAGTCAGCACTCTCACGACTCGCATGTATCTTTCCTGCGCAGCTACCCCAACGGCAATGCCGTATCGACCTTGATCTCTTTCAGAACGATGTTCGAACGCACCTGGGACACGCCAGGCAGACGGAAAATGAAGTCATCGAGAAATCGATTGTAGGCGTCCATGTTTTCGACAACGACGCGCAGATGAAAGTCGGCCTCGCCACTTGTTGAGAAACACTCGAGGACCTCAGGATGTCGTGAAATTTCACGGACGAAGTTGTCGACGTTTTGCTGCTCGTGGCGGGCCAATGAGACGTGCACGATAGAAGACAATTCGAAGCCGGCTTTGCGGGTATCAACGATCGCGGCATAGCGATCGATGACCCCGGCCTCCTCCAGCGCCTTGACCCGGCGCCAGCAGGCGGACGACGAAGTACCGACCCTGTCGGCCAGCTCCTGCATCGTCAGTCGGCTGTCTCGCTGCAGCTCTGAAAGTATTCGTCGATCCCGTTTATCAAGCTTCATAGGGTAATTTTGCCAGATTTTTCTAATTTTCGGGACTATTTTTCGTTAAACCGCTTTTAATCGGAATGATAGGCACCCCTTTTCAGACGATCCCTGAGACACTGCAGCGATGCGCTTACCTCTCGATAATTACGAACTCGACGACCGCTATCGCCGCGAGTCGGGACGCGTCTTCCTCACCGGCACCCAGGCACTCGTTCGCATCCCATTGATGCAGCGAACGATGGACGAGGCCGCGGGCCTGAACACTGCGGGCTTCATCAGTGGCTACCGGGGTTCCCCGCTCGGTGGCTATGACCAGGAGCTGTGGCGCGCAAAGTCTTTTCTCGATGAACAACACATCGAATTCCTGCCAGCGGTTAACGAAGACCTTGCGGCGACCGCAGTGCTCGGTTCGCAGCAGGTCGAAACGGATCCGGATGGTGAGTACGACGGTGTATTCGGCGTCTGGTATGGCAAAGGTCCGGGCGTGGATCGCTCGGGCGACGCGCTGAAACACGGCAATGCCTACGGCAGTTCACCGACTGGTGGTGTTCTGGTTGTAGCCGGCGACGATCATGGTTGCGTGTCATCGTCGATGCCGCACCAGTCAGACGTAGCATTCCTGACTTTCATGATGCCGTGGCTGAACCCGGCGAGCGTTGCCGAGTATCTCGAGTACGGTTTGTACGGCATCGCGCTGTCGCGATTCTCCGGAATGTGGGTCGGCTTCAAGGCGATCTCCGAAACGGTCGAGTCGGCAATGTCAGTAGAGTTGCCGCCCTACCCGCAGTTCGTCATTCCCGAGTTTGAGATGCCACCGGGTGGCCTGCACTACCGTTGGCCGGATTTCCCGGGCCCGCAAATCGAGGAACGACTCGAAACCAAAAAGGCGGCGACGCTGGCGTTCGCTGCAGCAAATCCGATTGATCGACGCATTTTCAATGTGCCCGACGCCCGCTTTGGCATCGTAACGACCGGCAAAGGTCATCTCGACCTGATGGAAGCACTGCGGCTGCTCGGCATCACGAAAGACAACGCTGCGGACATCGGCATCGACATTTACAAGGTCGGCATGGTGTGGCCGCTCGAGCCACACGGCGCACTTGAGTTTGTGAAAAACAAGCACGAGGTGCTCGTCGTCGAAGAAAAACGCGGCATCATCGAAAGCCAGTTCAAGGAATACTTCTACGATTACCCGGGTCGCAAACCGAAGCGCATGGTCGGCAAGGAAGACGAGACTGGCAGACGTCTCGTACCGTGGGTCGGCGAGCTGTCCCCGCTGCAGCTGGCGCGCATAGTCGCCATGCGTCTCGACCGCGAGTTCGGCAGTGATCGCTTTTCGAAGCGAGCCGACGCATTGCTCGCCGACAAAGGCGAACCGATCGAGATCGGTGGCGCAAAACGCATGCCCTACTTCTGCTCAGGCTGCCCGCACAACTCGTCGACGAAGGTGCCGGAAGGCTCGAAGGCGCTGGCCGGCATCGGCTGCCACTTCATGGCGAGCTGGATGGATCGTGATACCGATGGCCTGATCCAGATGGGCGGCGAAGGCGTCAACTGGATAACGCGCTCGAAATTCAATGGCGGCAAACACATCTTCCAGAATCTCGGCGATGGCACGTTTTACCATTCGGGCTCGCTCGCAATTCGCCAGGCGATCGCGGCCGGGACCAATATCACCTACAAGATCCTGTTTAACGACGCTGTCGCGATGACCGGTGGTCAGCCGGTCGACGGGCCATTGTCAGTCCAATCCGTGGCGCACGCTGTTCGCGCTGAAGGCGTGGATCGTATCGCGCTGGTTACTGACGAGCCGGAGTTGATCAACACCTCGGAATTCCCGGCCGGTATGACGCTGTCGCACCGTCGCGAGATGGATGCCGTACAGCGCGAGTTGCGCGAGATCCCGGGAGTAACCGTGCTGATCTACGTACAGGCCTGCGCAACCGAGAAACGCCGGCGCCGCAAGCGCGGCAAACTCGCTACACCCGACAAGACCGTCGTCATAAACGAACTCGTGTGTGAAGGCTGCGGCGATTGCTCGGTCGAGTCGAACTGCCTGTCGGTGATCCCGAAGGAGACACCGTTCGGTCGCAAGCGACAGATCGACCAGAACACCTGCAACAAGGACTTTTCCTGCCTGAACGGCTTCTGCCCGAGTTTCATTACGGTTAAAGGCAGTTCCGGACCCGCAGCACGAGAGGCGTTGACGCTCGACGAGGAATTGCCCGAGCCAAACGTGCCTGAAACAGGAGATTGCTTCGACCTGCTGGTCACCGGCGTCGGCGGCACAGGCGTGGTTACAGTCGGCGCACTGATTACGATGGCTGCACACCTCGAAGGCAAAGGCGCCAGCGTGCTGGATTTTATGGGATTCGCGCAGAAGTTTGGCCCGGTGCTCAGCTACATCCGCATTGGCGCGGAACCGCGGGACATCAACCAGGTGCGCATCGAGCCGGCGCGTGCCGACGCGTTGATCGGCTGCGACCTGGTTGTCAGTTCGTCGCCCAAAGCGTCGGTTACGTACAGCCACGGTCATACCAATGCGGTCCTGAACACGGCGGAGATGTTGACCGGCGATTTCGTGCAGCATCGAGACGCCAGCCTGCGAGCGCCGCAGCGCGTGGCTGCGATCAACGCGGCGGTCGGTGACGGCAACCTGTCGACGATCGACGCCAACAATCTTGCTCGAGAGCTGCTTGGCGACACGATTTACGCGAACGTGTTGCTGCTGGGCTTTGCCTGGCAGAAAGGCCTGGTGCCTGTGTCATTCGACGCCCTGATGCGTGCAATTGAGCTGAACGGCGTCGCAGTGGAAAACAACAAGCAGGCGATTGCGTGGGGCCGGTTCGCGGCCGCGCATCCTGAGCGCCTCGCGCGCGCCCTTCTCGGCGACAGCCAGGACGACGACTCGCTGGCAACAATGGTCGAACGCCGCCGTATTTATCTCACCGAATACCAGGACGTCGAACTCGCTGCGCGCTACATATCACTCGTAGAGCGTACTCGCGACGCGGAATCTGCACTTGGTGACGGAGACGCACTCACACGCGCCGTCGCGCAGACTGCTTTCCGACTGTTCGCCTACAAGGATGAATACGAGGTCGCCAGACTGCACGTGGCAAACTTCGACGAGCTGCGCAAACAGCATGGCAAGTCGGCGCGCTTCCGATTCCACCTGGCGCCGCCACTGCTGTCGCGCCGCAAGGATGCGCGCGGGCGACCACGTAAAATCGAACTGGGTGGCTGGATGATGCCGGTCTTCCGGGTGCTCGCGAAGCTCAAGGGTCTGCGCGGCACGGCCTTCGACCTTTTTGGCAAGACGGCAGAGCGACGCATGGAGCGCGAGTTAATCGATGAGTTTGAACAGCTGCTTGCGGACGGTCTGGATGCACTGGATGTCGACAATATCGACGGCCTCGTCGAGATCGTCACGCTGTACCAGGAGATCCGCGGCTACGGTCCGGTCAAGGAAGAAGCCGCAAACCGTATCCGGAAGGTGGTAGCCTCTCGTCTCAATGAGTATCGAGTACGAGTTCCAGACGCGGCCTGACGACGGCGAGACCATGGCCGTCGCCGACGGCATTCGCTGGCTGCGCATGCCGCTGCCGTTTTCCCTCAATCACATCAATCTGTGGCTGCTGCGAGACAACGCGGGCTGGGTCATCGTGGACTCAGGGCTCGGCGACAGGGCGACGCAGGAAAGCTGGCACTCGGTCTTTCAGAACGACATGCAGGGCGACCCGGCAACTCACGTCGTTGCCACCCACCTGCACCCTGACCATGTCGGCTGCGCGGGCTTCCTCGTGCGGCATTTCGATGTCGACTTCTGGATGGCCCGTGATGAGTACATGCTGTGTCGAATCCTCGTTGCCGACACTGGACGAGACGCTCCCGATGAAGGCGTGCGTTTTTATCGCGCCGCAGGCTACAACGAAGAGCAGATCGAGAAGTACCGGCGGGAATTCGGTTTCTTCGGCAAGATGGTTACGCCACTACCCGAGGCCTACAAGCGCCTCAGCGATGGTGATGAGGTCGCATTTGCCGGCGCGACCTGGAGAATCATTACAGGTGGCGGCCACTCGCCCGAACATGCGTGCCTCTACAACGCCGACATCAATACACTGATCGCGGGCGACCAGTTACTGCCGACGATTTCGCCCAATGTTGGCGTGTGGCCGACAGAGCCGAAAGCCAACCCGCTCAAGGACTGGTTCGCATCTTTTGAGCACCTCAAGAAGCACGTTCCCGAAGACGTGCTGGTGTTGCCGGCTCACGGCAAGCCCTTTCGGGGCGCTCATGCGCGCATAGATGCATTGGTTGCGGAACATGGACAGCGGCTGGACACGCTGCTGGATAATCTCTCCGAACCAAAGCGCGTCGTCGACCTGTTCGAGCCGCTGTTCCGATCCGCCATCAACGACGGCAATCGCATGATGGCGACGGGCGAGACTTTGTCGCACCTGAACTACCTGGTTGAAGCAGGCCAGGTAACCCGGGAAACCAAGAACGGCGTTGCACACTACCTGCGCAACGCCGCCTGAGGCAAAACCTATGCGCGGATTCGTGAATTTCATCAAAACGACAGCGATCGGCGGACTGCTGGTGATCGTGCCTGTCGCCATCATCCTGTTTGTCGTTGCGCAGGTGGCCTACGGGTTGTATTCGATGTCCGAGAACATCGTCGGAAAGCTGAATATCGAGACGGGCGAGGCTTTAGTCATTCTTGGCCTCACGCTGGTTGTGCTGATCGGCATCTGTTTCCTGACCGGCCTGCTCGTACAAACGCGCTTCGGCGGCTGGCTGCAGGGATGGTTCGGTCGCAACGTTGGCCGCCGGATCCCGATGTTCAATGCCATCTCGAATCTGACGAGGCGCTTTGTCGGGGTCGAAGGCAGGCAATTTGCGCCGGTCGAGGTTGATCTCTACGGCAATGACACCCGAGTCATTGCATTCCTGATCGAGGAACTGCCGGATGGTCGCTGCGTGGTTTTCATGCCGTCGGCGCCGGTGGCAACGATTGGCAATACGTTCATAGTGCCTGAGAATAGAATCGTGGCACTGGACGCTTCGATGGCTGATACGGTATCAGCCGTGACCCAGTGGGGCGTTGACACCCACCTGATGTATGAGAGAAAGGTGGGGACCGACGGCGACAGCTAATCCGGGTATGTCTGCCGTCACCGCCGGTCGCCCGATCGGCCGGGCCAAAAGCCCGGCCAATTTTTCCTAGGTCTGGTCGTCGACGCTGGCGCCCGGCGCGCTTTCCGCAACGCTCTTCATGCCGTTCTTGCAACCCGAATCTGACTCATAGGACTGGCTCGTACCGATCACCTGGCCATTCGTCGACGTCAGGCTGAACGAACTCTTGCCGGATGCCGAGGTCTTGCAGACATAGCGGTCGGGATCCTGCGAATTCTTGCGAACCGATTCGATACCGTTCATGCAGCTGGCTTTCGCCGTATAGCCTTCGCTTCCGAGGATGTTCTGGCCGTTTGCAGCTTTCAGGCGAAAGCGGAATTCACCGGCCTTGTCTTTGTACACTTCAAACTTTGCTGCCATTTGGATCTCCTTGGTATTAACTACTTGACGATGAACGTGACTTTCATCGTCACGCGATATGCAGTTACTTCGCCGTCATCGACGACGACCTTCTGCTCTTTGATCCAGGCACCCTCAATGTTGTCGACGGTATCGCCCATTTTCTTGATGCCCTTGCGAATTGCGTCCTCGAAACTCTTCGATGACGACGCCGTAATTTCCGATGTCTTTGCAACGCTCATTTCCTTAATTCTCCTCTGTCAAAAAAGTTCGTCGCCGTAGGTATCGGTCGCGAGCTTCTGCAGTCGCTCAATGGCCCGATACAGACGCATCTTTGTTGCGCTGAGCCCGATGTCGGAGGTCTCGGAGATCTCCTGCAAACTCAGGTCCGCAACGAATCGCAATGTCAGAATTTCGCGGTCGGCCGGGGAAAGCTCCTTGAGCAAGCCGAGCAATCGATTTTCTTCGTATGCAATCGTTGACTGTTCCTGTGGTTCGTTTGCAAGGGACTCCGAGTATTGCCTCGATATCGCCCTCTTCTTCAGCCAGTCCTTGCACGCATTTCGCGTGACCCGCACCAGCCAGGTTTTGAAGGACGAGCGCCCTTCAAAGCTGCCGAGCTTGGAGAACACCTTGAGCATCACGTCCTGGGTGATGTCTTCGGCGTCCGCGCGGCTGCCGACGAGTCTCAGGCACACCCCGAACATCAAGCGTTCGTGGCGCGACATGAGCTCTTCGTAAGCGCGCGTCCGGTAGGGCAACTCGTCACACGCACACGCGACCAGCGCCTCGTCCGAGAGAGTCTTGTACTCCTTCGGCAAGGGATGTCGGCGACGGCGCGTCACGAACGCACTCCGGCCAAGTTGCAAACCCGGTTCAGCAATCGAGTCTCCTCGACAACATCAGGCACCCCGGTTACAGGGTGACGACGCCGTCGCTCAGAGTCGGTCGGTCGTGTGAACCTGGTTTTCGACCAGTACGCTGTTCGGAACCGTATAGGTCGTCCCGTCATCGAGCTCCAGCAGCGTGTTGGTCGTACTTACTTCTATGACCCGGCCGGTGATTTCACCGACCGTGATCTTGTCCCCTGGCGGAAACAGGTCACGGGCATACAGTCCCGCGATGATGTTGCCCGCCGTCGACCTTGTGCCCATCCCAAGTGACAGCGCGACAGCCGCCGCGATCGCAAACAGGATGATCGAGACGACCTGGTTAAGGAGCTCGGTTTCGATCTCCAGCTGGCCGATCGCCAGCGAGACGATGACGATGACCATCAGTGCATAGATCAGGGTGGCGAGCGGCTTGCCATAGTCGAGATTCATGCCCTGCGAGGCTGTTTCGATCGCCGTGCGTACCAGATGTGCGGCAAACAGGCCGATGATCGTCACGAGCAGCGCACCGACGAGTTTCGGCAGGTACTGCACGAAGCCATTGATGGTGTCCGATACCCGCGGCAAGCCGAGACTGTCGGCAGCCGCGATCATGAACAGCAGGAAGATCAGCCAGTAGACGATCTTGCCGATGATGGCGGACGCGGAAGTCTGGATGCCCGTACTCTGGACAGCGTTAGCGACGCCGGAGCGTTCGGTCAGCTTGTCGAGACCCAGTTTCTCGAGAAGTTTGGCGATACCTACGCCGATAAGCTTGGCCAACAGCCAGCCGAAGATGAGCAGCGCTATGGCTGCAGCAATATTCGGCAGGAACTCTGCGACTTTCGTCCACAGGCCTACCATCGGTTGCCATACCGATTCCTGCATTTCATCAATCATTGTCTTTCCCCTTTGCTAACAAACGCGACCGGGGACGGTGAGGCCCCCGGCCACACCTACTGATTCTTGTTTTGCCCGTCTGATTGCCCTGCAGCTTCACGACTGCGCGCATGCATTGCCGACGCCTGCTTCTCGTGCAGGCGCGCGAACAGCGGTGCCAGCAGGCGCGCCAGTGCCGCCCAGATTCGCACCAGCGCGAATGCCAGCGTGTCCCGCTGGCCGACCTGGCGCCGGGCCCGGCTGACGGCGAGCCGGGTACGCGTCGGGCTGGCTTCTTCGTCCAGCCCCGCCTGCATGAGGCGGCGGATGTCCTGTTCGTTACGCATGTCTGCTTTCCAGATGGTAGAATCGCCGCAAGCCGTTGAACTCTAATTAAGAATGATGTCCGAGACAGACGGCTGATTGAGCACCGAAGTCACAATGTTTCCGAAACATCGCGGGCTCGACATAATGGGGATGTGACAGAGCGGGTCTCTCACACGTCATAATGACCACACAATAACGGAGTGGAATCAATGAGGACTAAATTTTGCGTTTTCGCGGCGGCAATCGTCGCGTTGTCGGGGGCCGGAGACGCATTCGCGGAAGCGGAGGCCGGACAGGGTTACTTTTCGGCAATGGGCTCCTACGTTGACGATGACAAGGCACGTGGTGTCGAAGACGGCATCAACGCCTTCCAGATCGGTCTGGGTTACGCCTTCAGCGAGCGGCTGAATATAGAAGGCATCATTTCGGCGGGTTCACCGGAAGCGCCGGTAGCCGGTCCGTTCGCGGGCAATTCCCAGGAACACCTCGGTCTTGGCGTTGATGTCCAGTACGTCTTCATGCGCCCGGAGAGATTCAGTCCCTACCTGCACGCAGGTGTTGGCTACTTCATCAACGACCCCGTCGGAACAAGTCCCAAGCAGGAAGGCGGCATGTTCAGCGCCGGCCTTGGATTCCACCTCGACCTGTTTTCTTCAAACGTCGCGCTGCGTGGCGAGTGGCGGCACCGAATGGACACGGCCGGCCCCGAAAACCTGAATGACAACCTGTTCAGTCTCGGTCTGCACATCCCGTTTGGCGCGGCAACGCCGAAAGTCGTCGACTCTGACGGCGACGGTGTTGCTGACGGCCTCGACCGCTGCCCGAATACTCCGGCTGGCGTCACCGTTGACGCTTACGGCTGTGAAGTCGATTCAGACGGCGATGGTGTTGCGGACTCGAAGGACCAGTGCCCGAATACGCCGGCCGGCGTTCGCGTCGATGCGAACGGTTGCCCGGTCGACTCTGACGGCGACGGCGTGACCGATGACAAGGACAAGTGCCCGGGTACGCCGGCTGGCGCCACAGTCGATGCTGATGGCTGCGAAGTCGACAGCGATGGTGACGGTGTTGTTGACCGACTCGACGAATGCCCGGGAACAGCTGAAGGCGTGCAGGTCGACATCAAGGGTTGCGAGATCAAGGAAGAGATAACACTGCGTGGCGTTAACTTCGAGTCGAACTCGGACCGCTTGCTGCCTGGTGCGGAAAGTGTGCTCAGCGACGCTGCTGCAACGCTGGCAAAGAACCCCAGCATCACAGTTGAGGTTGCCGGACATACGGACAGTGACGGCGCAGCTGAGTACAACGAAGGCCTGTCGGCCCGTCGTGCTCAGACCGTTTACGACTACCTGGCGGCAAATGGCATCGCGGAGGATCGCATGTCCGTTCGCGGTTACGGTGAATCACAGCCGGTTGCCGACAACTCGACGGCCGCTGGCAAAGCTGAAAACCGCCGTGTGGTCCTGCGTATCATCGAACGCTAGGCCCTGCTTTAAGGCAATACAGAAAACGCGCAGCTTCGGCCGCGCGTTTTTTTTATGCGCCACGTTTTGTGTCGAGATCGACGATGGCTGCACGCTTCCTGAGACTTTGTGTGTCCTCGTGGCCGCGCACCCAGTTCATCAGGTTCGGTGCCGGCATCGGCCGCGCGATGAAGAAACCCTGCGCGAGATCGCAACCGAGCTTGCGAATGATCGCGTATTGCTGGTCCGTTTCGACACCTTCCGCGACGACATCCAGTTTCATCGCCTTGCCAAGCGCGACGATCGCCTCAACCACCCGGTGATTGGCGTTGTCTTCAGTAAGCTTGCCGACGAAAGCCTGGTCGATCTTCAGCGTCTGCACCGGTAATTGCGCGAGGTAACTCAACGACGAGTAGCCGGTGCCGAAGTCGTCAATGTGAATGCCGACGCCGAATCCCGCAAGGTCATCGAGGACCGGCTGCGCGATCGTCAGGTCCTCGAGTAACACCGTTTCCGTCAGTTCGAGATTGATCAGGTTCTTGTCGACGTTGCGGCTCGTCATGATTCCCTTGATCAGGGCAACCAGGTCACGGTTACGCAACTGGTGCGCCGAGAGGTTGACGCTGACGGGTGTTTCCCAGCGACCGAGTTTACGCCATTCAGCGACGTCATCGCAGACACTGGCCATGACCGACTCGAACAGGACATCGGAGATACCCATTTCCTCACTGAGCGGAATGAAGTCCGACGGCGGTACGATCGAACCATCCGGCCGTGTCCAGCGGGCCAGCGCCTCGATGCCGGCCATTTCACCGGTGCGTGTGCATTGCTGTGGCTGGTACCACGGTACGATCTGGCCGCCGTCGATAGCGCCGCGAAGCTCAGCCTCGAGATCGAACTTGTAGCGTGCCCGGTAACGCATCTCGTTGTGGTAATACGTGATGGCGTGATCGAGGCTGCGAATCGAACGATGCAGTGCAGCTTCGGCGCAGCGGAATACAGACTTGGCATCGCGTCCGTGTACGGGATGCCAGGCAGCACCGACCGCAACCTTGAGGAACAGGTCACGGCCGTTTATGAGGAACGGCTCTTCGACCGTTTGCTTGACGGCCTCGGCGAGCTTCGTAATGTCATCTTCGGATTCGACGCCCGGAATCAGCAATCCGAACTCATCTGCGCCAAAACGGCCCACAATGACACCCTTACGGCCACCCTCTTCGCAGAACGTGCGTGTCAGGCGATTGCCGATAGAGCGCAACAATTCCGTACCGGCGTCGAAGCCCATCGTCTCGTTGATGAAGCTGAATCGATCAATATCGAGCAGGATCGTAACGGTGTCGCCGGCGCGGTTCTCGCCCTGCTCGATAAGTGCCTTGAGCTCCTCGAGCAGCAACAACTGGTTGGGCAAGCGGGTTACAGGATCGAAGTACGCGAGCTTCTGCAGAGCCGCGGTACGTTCTTCAACGCGCTTTTCGAGATCTTCATTGGCCTGACGCAACGCCATGTCCGCGTGCCACTTGCCGCACAGAGCAGCTGCCAGCTGTCGGCATTCAAGGCCCTGGAAAGGCTTCCTGAAGAAGAAGATCTTGTCGGCTGGTGGCACCAGCGATCCCAGGTTCTCTGGCTCCGACATCGCCGAACCGGTCACAATCACGATATTTACGTTCCGGTCGAGTTGCCGAATACGCCTCGCCGACTCAATACCGTCCATGCCGGGAGGCATGCGAATATCGATAAAGACAATCGAGTAAGGCTTGCCTGCGGCGACCGCTTTCTCGACGGCTTCCACAGCAGCTTCGCCCTGGTTCCTGGTCTGCACGTCGAAGCGAGCGGCACCATGTTCGTCGGTCTCCTCGCCAAACAGGACTTTTTCCAGGTCCCCCAGGGTCTGGGTTGCTATGTCGGGTTCGAAGTCGTCACCGAGACATTTCAGGTATTCATTAATCAGCGTTACGTCGTCGTCGACGACCAGCACGCGATTGGTGGTAGTTTCGTGAAGATCGACCATGTCTCAGTGCTCTTTGACCATCGTTACGACATCCGTTGCCAACTGCGAAAACGACAACGGCTTGCTGAAGTAATGCAGCCGCATTGGCGGCGGCACACGGCGCTGCAATTCTTCCAGCGGCACGTCGGAGTAGCCGCTGACAAAGACGATTTCGACATCCGGATCGAGTTCGCGGATACGACTGCCGGCCTCAACTCCATCTATGCCCGGCGGCATGCGAATATCGAGAATGACAACATCGAAGGGCTCGCCACATTGTTGTGCTTTTTCTGCGGCGCGAATGGCAGCATCGCCCTGGTTACAGGCAACCACGTCAAAGGTTGGCTGGTCCTCGATCGCCGCATCGGTATCGAAAAGCTCGGCGGCCAGCGCGTCGAGCTCCCTTGCCTCCGTGGTCCCGTCATCCTCGCCGAACGCGTCCCGGTAGCAATCCAGAACGTGCTCGTCGTCGTCGGCGACAAGAATCCTGATTGATTCATGTGTGTCGTACATCGTCAGCCTCCCTGCGCTGCCGGCAGCAGCACATGAAACTCGGCACCGCGGCCCTCGCCGCCGCTATCCGCAATAATTCTTCCGCCCATACCGGCGACGGCATTGGCGCACCAGTGCAATCCGAGCCCGGTCGTTTCGTCTTTCGTCTTCGACGTGAAGCCGCGCTGGAATATCTGTCGCCCTGTTTCGCTGTCGAAACCCGTACCGTTGTCGCGGACGGACAGGCGCACCATATTCTTGTCGTCGACAAGCTCGCTGCTTGCTGCGAGGGCGATGTGTCCTTCGTTCTCACCGTGACGTTTGATCGACTCATAGGCATTCAGGATCAGGTTTCCCATGACCTGCAGCAGGCCGATACGATGAGCCGCCACACGGACATCGCGAAGACTCTGATCCAGTGTCAGGTCAACGTGCTCAGCGTCTTCCTTGGGAATGACGTTGGCCGCTTCACCGAGCAGCTCCTCGATCTCGAGGGTTTCCACAACCGGCCGGGCGTTCGAGAATTTTTCCTGATCCGAGAGAATCCCTTCGATCTGACGTGCCTGCGAGGCGACGATATTCAGGTCATCCTGTGCGTCATCGCCGACGCGGGCGAGGTGCTCGAATGATGCGTCGATGTACGCCAGGAGTTTCTCACGTCGCTCCGGCGTAACTTCCGGGTCGGCAAGCTGTTCAGTCGCCTCTGTGACGTGTAGCCGGTCTGCGCTTCGCGCTGATTTCCGGAGGCGTTCGACGCCGTTGATCATCGGCGTCATTGCGTTGCGGATGTTGTGCAGCACTTCGGCTGCGGTATCTGCCTTGCCGGCCTTGAACGATTGGTCGAGCAGCGCCTTCCTGGCATCAATCAATGCGTCTGTCAGGCCGTCGAACTCGCCGGCTAACGCACCGATCTCGTCACGACGACGCATCTTGAGACGGCGCGACAGGTCGCCGCTCTTGCGCAGCTCTGCAACATGCGCCGACAACGCTTCGATCGGCGCAAGAATCGACCCGCGCAGCATGAGCCAGACAAATGCCGTGACCAGTACACCAGCGAGCATCAGGAACAGCAGCGCGGCATTGATCGTTTGGGAACCGAGTGCGGAGATGCGTCGCGGCGTGCGCGTTTCAAGCCGCATCAACGGGCGACCATGGATGTCACGAATGGACATGCTGCCTGTTACCGCCTGTTCGTCAACCGCGAATCGGGCGATCTCGAACTTGCCGCCGTCGAAGCTCCAATTGATCTCTACGCCTGTGCGTTCCCGCAGTCGTGCAAGGCGCTCATCTGTCAGGCGCTGCCCCATGACGACGGCACCTGCAATCGGGCCGGAGTCATCGGACATCAGAATCGGCGACGAACTGATTATCATCGGGCCAGCGGTCGTCGCCAGAATGCCGGCGGTGCCGGCGTCAGGGTCCGTGTGCGTGGACAGCGGCAGCGAGTCAACATGGGCCGGGTTGAAAGCGTCGAGTTGCTCTACGACCTGCTCTTCACCGTCGACCAGCAACTGTCCCCAAAGCATGCGGCGTTGCGCATCATAGATAACCAGCACATCCAGGCCGAGGTTCTCCAGCGTCGGCCGGTCCAGGTTGGACTTGACGAAGCCCGGGTACCGGCCCGTGGCGTAGTTCCACATGTCGTCCCACGGCGCCCAGTCGGCGGTCACTGCCTGCAGCTGTTCAAGGTCGCGTTGAATGGCCTGCTCGGCGCGCTTCAGGTCAGCCTCGGCCGAGGTCAGTTCCAGGTCATCGAACGCCGGCGCGATTACACCGCGAAGGATGCCGTAGCTCACGAGAATGAACGCTGCAACCAGCACCATCAGTGTCATGGACACCTTGTGCTGCAGAGGCATGGTTGCACGTGCATTTGACATAAGCGGGTCACTCTCGCCGCATAATTCTTACAGTCGGCAAATACTATGATTCATGCGCATTTCGGAGCGTGACGCAGTCCACTAAACCGGCGAATTATGTGATGTTGTGGTAACTTACGCGGCTTCCGCAGCCCGACCAGCCGATCGATGCCACTATTCAAACGCACCCTCAGTGAATTCCTGTTCCGCCGTTTCATGCTCAAGCATTACGCGTCGAACCTGCTTGTGGACATGAACCTCGAAGCGAAACGCGAAACGCTCGATTACATCCGCGAAAATATGGTCGATGCGCCCTACTTCGAGAAGCATCCAGCACTGGTCAAAT
This sequence comes from Woeseiaceae bacterium, assembly GCA_965224725.1. Lineage (GTDB taxonomy): Bacteria > Pseudomonadota > Gammaproteobacteria > Steroidobacterales > Woeseiaceae > UBA1847. Next base: position 158,971 of record CBDCZZ010000002.1, on the reverse strand, counting down.
ACACACTCGACCAGGTCGCCAAACCGGGCCTGAATCTCGAATTCGGGGTCGGCCGCGGCAAGTCGATGCGCATGATTGCGCCGAGAGTTGCGGGAACCGTGTACGGGTTCGACTCGTTTGAAGGCATCCAGGAACACTGGAACGGCAACCCGATCGGTTCTTTCGCGCAGAGCAAACTGCCGAAAGTTCCCGACAACGTCGAGTTTGTAAAGGGTTACTTCGATGCGACGCTCCCCGGCTTCCTCGAGAAACACAGCGACCCCATCGCGTTCCTGCACGTTGATTGCGACCTGTATTCGTCGACCGTGACGATCTTCGAGAGCCTTGGCGACCGTCTGCAACCCGGCGCCATCATCCTGTTCGACGAGTACTACAATTTTCATCGTTGGAAACAGCACGAATTCAAGGGCTTCCAGGAGTTTGTTGCTGCCTCGGGTCTGACCTACGAGTACATCGCTTTTTCAGTGACGGGCCAGCAAGTCGCTGTTCGGGTGCTCGAAAACCCGACCTTCAGGAATTAGATATGGCGATTCGCACTCTCTGCGTTACCGAAAGCGCCGACCTGCCAACCGTACATACGTTTATCGGCATGCGACAACGGGGTGTCAATGTCACCGTGGTATGCCCGGCGGATCATCCGAACAACGAAACGCTCACTGCCGCCGGTGTGCCGACGGTCGATATTCGACTGCCGAAGAACTTCGACAAGGAAGGTATCGCGGCGCTGCGCGAGGAACTGGTTCGCGGCAAGTACCACATCATGCACACCTTCAATAACAAGGCTGTGACGAACGGGCTGCGCGCGTGCAAGGGATTGCCGATAAAGATTGTTTGCTACCGCGGCATCGTCGGCGCGGTCGGTTTCCTCGACCCGATGTCATGGATGCGTTACCTGAACCCGCGTATCGATCGCATCATCTGTGTTGCCGATGCAATCCGTCGCCATTTCCTGGAAATGCAGCCGGCCTTCCTGCGCATGCCTGCAACGCGTCCGGTGACCATTCACAAGGGACACAAGCTCGAGTGGTACACCGATGAGCCGGCCGACCTGTCGGAATTTGGTGTCATTGACGGCGACTTCGTCATTGGCTGCACCGCCAACTACCGTCCGCGCAAGGGCATCGACTTCCTGATCGACGCTGTAGAACAATTGCCGCGCGACATTCCGGTACGACTGCTGCTCGTGGGACGCATGGACGACGACAATCTCACCAAGCGTATTGCAGCGAGCCCGATTGGCGATCGCATCCATCGCACCGGGTTTCGAACCGATGCACCCGCGGTTAGCGCCGCCTGCGACGTATTCTGTATGCCGTCGACCAAGCGAGAGGGTCTCGCGCGCGCAATCATCGAAGCGATGGTCTATCGCGTAGCACCGGTTGTCACGAATGCCGGCGGCAGCCCTGAGCTGGTCGTCGATGGTGAGTGCGGCTACGTCGTGCCACCGCGCGATGCGGCGGCACTCGCCGAGGCGTTTGAGAAACTGTTCCGCGACCCGGAGTTACGGCAACGCATGGGCGATGCTGCCCGCCAGCGCATTGCGACAGACTTCCGCAACGAAGATACGGTGACGAAAACTATCGCGCTCTACGAAGAGCTCGTGCCAAACCCCTAGAAGCTGTAGACAAAGTTGAACGCCGGACCACTGCGCTCGAAATCGTTGAACAGGCCATCCTTGTCGATCTTGCTCGTGTAGTTGCGCCAACCGACACTGGCATCCCACTTCGGATTGATACGCCAGGTCAGGGCAGCACTCAGGTCTGAAAAGTCGCCATTGCCTGAATAACCGTAATCGAGTTCGCCGGTAACCAAGAATTTTCCGCCGAGACGGAACTCGACATCGGCGTGTGCGACTGCGTAGAAGAGGTCTGCACTCGCCTTCGCAGTCTGGCCGCGTTTCTCTGGCTGCGTATCGTCAACCACGAAAATATCTACTTCTGCCTCCTGTCCGGTCAGGCCGGCGCCGAGACGAAACCGCAGGCGCTCATTCTTCACCAGCGTATGGCGATACTGCGCGCCGTACGCCCACAGGAAGTGCGCGAGCCGCAGCTGCTGGTTCGCCTGGAAGGTCTGGCCGGCGAAAGTCGTCGGCTGGCTGAACTGTCCGAACGAACGAACTTCCCAGGGCGAAAAGCGTGCCGACCAGGCCTGTCGATCGTTGGCCCGATATTCAACCTCGATGTGCGAATTGGCCCACGGCTCGTTGGTCTGGCGATCGTAGGGCATCGCGAAGCGATCACCACTTCCGCGTGGCGCCTGAATCGTATTTCGATCGATATCGTTGAGCGTCATCTCAAACTCGTAGCTCAACGGACGCTCGCGCTCCATGTCGAGCCAGTGGTCGCGACGCTCGCGATCATAAGGCGGCACCAGTGCCCAGGAGCTCATCATTGCGATTGAAGCACCGGCAACCGTGTCATTGACGAAGTGCTTGTTGCCATGCACCCGGCTCCACGCAACGATAACGGCCGAAACATACGACGGTATACCCCACTTCGAGCCATAGCGCTGCTGCATGAAGGCCGCGCCCAGAAACGCTGTATTTGTATGTCCGGATGGAAAGGTCGTATTGCTTTGATCGCCGGGACGCCGTTGCCCGACGCCAGTCTTGAGCGACGACATAACAGCGGACGAAACCGCGTTGTGGATGCCCATGTATACGAAGCCGCGGTAGTCTTTCGCCAGCAGCGAGGTCAGGTAGCCTGTACCCGGGATGGCGGTATAGATGTCATCACCAAGCTTGACGAAATCGCCTTCCGTCCCGATCACGCCGCCCAGCCCGCCGACCGACGGGTCACGGTCGGCATGATCGATCGCGACGCCGGCGATTAGTGCGGCGGCGAGACCGCTGTACAGGTTGAAGTCACCTACCAGCCACGGCAGCTCACGTTCCTTGTGGGAAATCTTGCCAACCTGTTCGAAGTACCAGCCCGGCGCGTCGGGCGGATCATCTTCCGCCTGCACGATCCCCGTTGCGCACAGCAGAATCAGTATGGCCGACAGTTTCCTGTTGTACTTCATTATTCGTACCCTTCATCAAGCCCATCAGTGCTTTCTGGATTCGCTGACCTCCCCTCCAGCGAAACAACGAACTGCACGAATCGTACGCTCCCTCGTAATACTCGTCGCGCGTCGTAAAATACGACTGGTAGTCGTTCGTCAATCCGAGGATCCAGCTATCCGGGTATCCGGCGTCCTCGGCTTGCGCCTGCGTATTGTAACCTACCTGGACCGAGGGTTCGCCGGGCCACGTCAGCATCGATATTTCGCCGACATGCAGTACCGAAACCCAGGTGCGCTGCTGCATCAGCCACAGGGGCAGGCGAACATCGAGACCGGGCTTGCCGGCCGGATTACCAAAACAGTTTCGCAGCGAATAGCCGGGCAGACCGAGCCATACACGAGCTCGCTCGATGCCGATAACCGGGGCTACCGGCTCCAGCCGGTCAAGCACCCCTGAAGACAACAACTGTGCCGCGAAAGTCTCCCCATCGGCGGCAACTGCCTCGACGCTGCGTTCACGATTGCCGACATCGCCTTCAGCCCCGTTCAGGTACAACATGACAGGCTCTATCTCCGAACCTGCGGCTTCCGCCAAGGCGGCTTCGACGTTATTTGCAATCGAGCCGAGCGTATCGGAGCTGAATCGCAGGTCACTGACCGGCATGCCGTTGCCGTGCAATGCGTAGTTCAACAGGCCGCCTCGCAGCCTGCCGGTCGCAGGCTCACGCGCAAGCAGGAAGCGCGCACGCCGGTCGAAATGCTGCTCGTCCTGGCGTCGGAACTTGTTGCGCTGCAGGCCTTCTGTCTCGAACTCGCCGGTGACGAGTTCGGCGGGCTGCAGATCGGCAACGGCAAGATCGATACTCTCGACAATCCTGTCGAGGACGGCTTCGTAGTTTTCACGGCGAAAGCGGTCAACAGCCACTAGTGCAAGCGAGGGCCGCCGCGAAATCGTACCGGGCCCGGAGTGAGTGTGCGTCGCGCCGACGACGAGCTCGTGCTCTCGAATACCGTGCCGCGCGACGCGCTCTGCGATGTCGGCAACCATACGTTTCTCGACGCCGACGAAATCGACGCTGACGAACACGATATGTGTGTCGTCCGAGCGCAATACCATCGCCTTGCTCTCGATGGCCGAGTGTCTGCCGGTCGAGGGCCGGAACAGCGAACCGTGTTCGTCCTGGTTACCCCAGTCGATCAGCCCCGCCTGGCGACGAACGCGCGCACCATAACCGGCGAGCGGGATTCCGATTTCAGGTTCTATGTCGACGACGGCGAGACCAACCTCGACTGCATTGCCGGCTGTGGCAGCAAGCAGCAGAAACGGGGCGAACGCCGCTGTTGTGAGCCTCCTCAGAGACGCAATCCCCCGTCGATATCAAAGCAACGCCCGCTGACGTAGTCATTCTCGAAAATGAACTGCACAGTCGATGCGATCTCGTCAGGGTCACCGATGCGTCCTGCCGGAATACCGCCAGCAAGCTTGTCGCGGACTTCGGGTTTCATTGCCATAACCATTTCGGTACCAATGAATCCCGGTGCAATCGAGGCGGCGCGGATTCCGAATCGGGCGAGCTCCTTCGACCAGGCAACGGCCATTGCCTGCACGCCGGCTTTCGCCGCGGAATAGTTTGTCTGCCCCATATTGCCGGCCCGGGAGATCGAGGAAATATTGATGATACATCCCTTGTTGCCCGACTCGATCATCGCGGCAGCAGCCTCGCGCCCGCACAGGAATACACCGGTCAGGTTAACGTCGATAACCGTCTGCCACTGCTCCAGCGACATCTTTGACACCTGCTCGCCATCCTTGTACTTCAGGAGCAACCCGTCACGGGTAATGCCGGCATTATTGACCAGGCCGTGCAGCGCACCGAAATCGGCAACTATTGCGGCAAACAGCTGTTCGACAGCGTCCTCTTCGGCGACATTTGCCGAGTAAACACGAACTTCGGATGAACCAGCTTCGCGGCACTTTGCCGCCGTGGCTTCGAGTGCCGCCGGATCAAGATCGACGAGCGCGAGTTTCGCGCCACTGGTGGCAAGTCGCAGGGCCATCGCGGCGCCGAGGCCACGGGCACCGCCGGTTATGGCGACGACGGAATTTCTTAGTTTCATCCGGGTTTCCTTTGCATTACTGAATTGCCAGAGCGGCGAAAATACACGATGATCAGCCGCAGGCAATCTTCTATTTGGGGTAGGCGCCAATGAGCAACGAAGCGGATATCAATCGCGACGAACTCCCCTTTGCTGCACCCTGCCGCAAACTGTCACCGTGGGCGCCATTCCGCTGGATTCGTTCCGGAATCGCCGACCTGTTGCATGCCCCGCAGCAGAGCCTGGCTTACGGCCTCTCGGTCGCCATCATGATCGGGATAGTTTCGTTGCTCGCCTGGATGCGTGGCAGCCAGTGGTTCATGTTCGCCATGCTCGGCGGCTTCGTGTTTCTCGCGCCATTAACCTGTATCGGCCTGTACGCAATCAGCGCGCAGCTGGAGCGCGGGCAACCGCCGCTCATGACACGCAGCATTCGTGCCGCGTTCAAACGCCACTTCGGCAACGAGATGATTTTCGCGCTCGTATTGCTGGTGATTTTCCTGGTCTGGGCACGTGCGGCCGTCATGGTCGGCGTGTTCTTCCCGCAGGACGGCAACCCCACATTTACCGAGCTGCTGCCCTACCTGGGCTTTGGCACGCTGGTAGGCAGCATATTTGCCGCGGTCACCTTTTCCGCAAGCGCATTTTCCCTGCCCATGATCATGCATCGAGACGTTGACAGCATTACGGCGATCGTCACGTCCGTAAACGCGGTGCTGCGCAACAAGCGGGCGATGGTAGTCTGGCTCACGCTGATCGTGCTGGCGCTGCTGCTCGGGGTTGCAACCGCGTTTATCGGGCTGGTCGTAATCGTTCCGGTTATCGGATACGCGGCATGGCATGGCTACCTCGACACCATTGATGCGTCGGCATTTCCGCGTCATGAAGTTGGGATAACCGCGGTACCGCGCCCTGCGACCCTGGATAACTACGCCGAACCGGCTGACAGGGACAGCGCACAGTAAGCTGCACCGAGCAGCCCAGGCTCATCGTAAGTAATCAACTGTGTTGGGATCCGCTCCATTAACGAGCGGTGCCGGCCTTTATTTTCGAACGCATTGCGGAAACCACTGTTGTGCAGCAGTTCGGGATAACGCTTCGAGATTCCGCCGGCGATATACACTCCGTCGCGGGCGTCGAGTACAAGTGCGACGTCGCCTGCTACCTGGCCGAGGACGTCGAAGAACATTGCAGCCGTTTCCGCAGCGCGCGCGTCTTCGGCGGTGCTGGCAAATACGTCGGCCGCTGCGAGTGGCGTGCGTTTTTCGCCGTGAATCACGCACAGCGCCAGGTAGATGTTCTCAATCCCGGATCCGGACAGCAGCCGTTCTGCTGACACCCGTTCGAATCGGTCATGCAGAACGCGCAGGATTTCAATTTGCACCTGGGACTCCGGTGCAAAGCCCATATGACCTCCCTCGCCCGATATCGGCAACAACTGGCCAGCACGGCGCACCAGTCCCGCAGTGCCAAGACCCGTACCGGGGCCAACGATTGCGAGATTAAACTCATTGGGCAACGGCCCTGCTTCAGGCAGGCCGACCGGCACGTGGCCGTCGTCACCGAGGAACGGAATCGAGAACGCAACGGCCTCGAAATCATTCAGCAACTTCACGCGGTCCGTTCCGAATTCCGAACGCAGGTCGGACGGCACGATATTCCAGTGGTTATTGGTAACGTTGATCGAATCACCGATCAGTGGACCCGCCGACGCCAGGCAAATAACGCCCGGATCGCTCTCACCAACTTCTGCAAGGTAATTGCTGAGCGCCTCTTCGACCGACGCGAACTCGGCGCACTTCAGCGTCAGCGCATCACGAAAACCCGGGGTCGAAGGATCGGCCAATGCGAAGCGCGCATTGGTGCCGCCGATGTCGCCAATTAGCAGTGTGGATGCGCTCATGACGCCGCATTGTGCGGCATTTCATCAAGCAGGTCGAACAGGCTGCCGCCACTTTCGGCGCGACCTGCGCGGTCGCGAAATGCACCGAAGAGTTCACGTCCCATGCCCGTCGTCGCGGCCGCAACAATGAGCGGTTCGCGCGATTCTATCTCGTCAGACTCGACCGACATGATGCCGTTTGTGGCATCAATCGTGATCATGTCGCCGTCACGTAGCTTCGCGATAAGGCCGTCGTCGCTGGCCTCGGGAGTTACATGAATGGCAGCAAGTACCTTGCCGGAGGCACCCGACATGCGACCATCTGTCAGTAGTGCAACCTTGAAGCCGCGGTTCTGCAGAACGCCAAGATACGGTGTGAGTTTGTGCAGCTCTGGCATGCCATTGGCACGCGGCCCCTGGCACGTCAGGACGGCCACAAAATCCTGCTCCAGGTCGCCGTCGTTAAATGCGTCAACGAATGCCTGTTGCGACTGAAATACCCGCGCCGGTGCCGTGACTGAGTGGTGCTCGGCGTCGACGGCCGAGACTTTGACCACGGCCCGGCCGAGATTGCCACAAACCAGCTTCATGCCGCCTTCCGCGGCAAACGGCTCAGTACTGGATCGTACGATTTCCGTATCCAGGGACTGCTGCTGCGCGCTGCGCCACGCCAGCTTGCCGTTGACAACATGTGGCTCCTGGCAGAAATTGCCGAGCCCGTCGCCGAGCATCGTCTGTACGTCATCGTGCAGCAAGCCGTTCTCGAGCATGTCGCGCATGATGAAGCCGAGACCACCTGCGGCATGGAAGTGATTTACATCGGCCATACCGTTCGGGTACACGCGCGCCATCAGCGGCACTGCTTCGGACAGGTCTGCGAAGTCCTGCCAGTCAATGCGAACACCTGCAGCCGCGGCGATCGCCACGAGATGCAGCGTATGGTTCGTGGACCCGCCCGTCGCGAGCAGGCCGATCATCGCGTTTACGATCGATTTCTCGCTGACAACTTCGGCGAGTGGTGGTGACTTGAGGACCGCTGCTACGGCCTCGTCGGTCAGGAGATCGCGCAATTCCGTTCCCGGATTAACGAACGAACCACCGGGCAATTGCAGGCCGAGAAACTCCATCAGCATCTGGTTGGAGTTGGCCGTGCCGTAGAACGTGCAGGTGCCGGGGGCATGGTACGCGGCAGACTCAGCCGCCAGCAATTCGTCGCGACCGACGCGACCCGCGGCATAGTCCTCACGAACGCGCGCCTTCTCCTTGTTGCTGAGTCCCGACACCATCGGGCCTGCCGGCACAAATACCGTCGGCAGATGGCCGAACGAGAGCGAGCCAATCAATAGTCCCGGAACGATCTTGTCGCAGATGCCCAGGCACAACGTGGCGTCAAACATGTTGTGCGAGAGCGCGACTGCCGTCGACAGCGCGATGACGTCACGGCTGAACAGCGACAGGTCCATGCCGTCCTGGCCCTGCGTTACCCCGTCGCACATGGCTGGCACGCCGCCGGCGAACTGTGCAACGGCGCCGCGGTTCGCAGCGGCCTGCTTGATGCGCGCCGGGTAATTTTCGAACGGCTGGTGCGCGCTGAGCATGTCGTTGTAAGCCGAAACGATAGCGATGTTCTGCACGCTGTCACCGGACAGCGCATCTTTTTCAATCGCGCTGCTCGCGGCAATGGCGTGTGCAACATTGCTGCAGGAAAGATTGCCGCGGGCCGGGCCGTTGTTTCCGGCAGCCGCGATGCGATCGAGATAAGCGGCCCGGCTTGCGGCGCTTTTCTCAACGATTCGAGCGGTAACTTCTTCGATTACGGAATGCATGCTGATTCCCGTCAGGGTGCAAAGTAAAGACTCACCGGCGCTTTCGCTTGCGACAGGAGTGCGGATACCGGGAACGAATCGTCCCCGGCCTTGGCTTGTTCATAAACGGCACGCTTTTCATCGCCGAAAAACAACAGGACGATCTCGCGACTGTTCTGCAACGCAGCAAGCGTCATGCTGATGCGCGGGTGTGGGCTGGCCGCGGTGCGTACTGGCAGGTAGAAGTGCGACCCGTCCGGATCGAGTCCTTCGTCGAGAGTGTCGGCGTCAGGAAATAGTGACGCAAAGTGACCGTCTGCGCCCATACCAACCAGCGCGCTGGCGAAACCGCCCTGTGGTAAATCACGCTGCAGAGCAGCGACCTGCTCGTCCGCGCTCAGCCCGAAATTAAACAGCGGCACCAGTCGGGCGTCCGTTGCGCGCTGCTGCAGCAAGGTCTCGCGGATCATGGCTTCATTCGAGTCTGCATGGTCGCTCGGCACCCAGCGCTCATCCGAGAGAAACACCGTGACACGTTTCCAGTCGAGTTCGGTGCCGGCAAGCTCGCCGAAACAGGCGGCCGGCGTAGTACCACCGCTGACCACAAGGTTTGCACGTCCGTCGGCATCGATGTCGTCACGAACCAGCTCTGCAATACGCGCAGCTGCAGCGGCGGACGCCTCGTCACGAGTCGCAAATTCGAACTCTGCAGCCATTACTCTGCCTCGTGCCAGGCGCGGTTATCGCGGTCGAGCAGCGTGGACGAAGCGCTGGGTCCCCAGGATCCGGCGACATAGGATTCGACGGGCTGGCGTGAGGTCTGCCAAGCGGCAATGATGCCGTCGATCCACTCCCAGGCAGCTTCCACTTCATCGCGGCGCATGAACAGCGCGGAATTGCCGCGCAGTACTTCCATGAGAAGTCGTTCGTACGCGTCCGGATAGCGCACGCCAAAGGTCTCGGCGAAACTCAGGTCGAGAGCAACAGGGCGCAGGTCGAAGCCACCGGGACCCGGCTCCTTGGCCATAATCGAGAGCTGCACGCCTTCGTCCGGCTGCAGCCGGATCCGCAGCAGGTTCGGCGAAACGTTGAATTGCTGCTCCGGGAAAATCGAATGCGGCACGTCCTGGAATTCGACAACGATTTCGGAGTGCTTGGCCTTGAGGCGCTTGCCTGTGCGAACGTAAAACGGCACACCGGACCAACGCCAGTTTTCAATCTGCATCTTCAGGGCGACGAACGTCTCGTTGTCGCTCTCATCGCCATCAAGTTCATCGAGGTATCCCGGCACCGGTTCGCCGCCGACCGCACCGGCCGCATACTGCGCGCGAACCGAATTGGATTTGGCGGTCTCCGGAGTGAGCGCCTTGAGCGAGCGCAGCACCTTGATCTTCTCGTCGCGAACCGCGTTCTGGTCAAGGCTGGACGGCGCTTCCATCGCGAACAGGCAGACCAGCTGCAGCAGGTGGTTCTGGACCATGTCACGAAGAGCGCCGGTACGATCGTAAAACTCGACGCGATTACCAACGCCGAGATCTTCGGCAACCGTGATCTGTACGTTGTCGATCGCGCCACGTCGCCACAGCGGCTCGAACAGGGAATTCGCGAAGCGCAACGCGAGCAGGTTCTGTACCGTTTCCTTGCCGAGGTAGTGGTCGATTCGGTAGATCTGGTCTTCAGAAAAGCTTGCGCCAACTGCCGCGTTGATCTCCTGCGCAGATTCGAGATCGCGGCCAAGGGGTTTCTCGAGAACGATGCGGCTGTCTGCAGTGACGAGACCGTTGCTCTTCAACCCGGCCGCAATCGGCCCGAACAGGCTCGGCGCAGTGGCGAGATAGGCGACCCGGGTGCGGTCCTCGAAACCTTCGAGCAACTCCGTGAGGTCCTGCCACTGATCGTGGTCGAACGCGTCGGCCTGCGCATAGTGGATACGGTTCGAGAATCGTTCCCAGCTCGCATCTTCGAACTCACCTTCAGCGAGGTTGTCATGCAACGCCTCGCGAACAACATCCAGAAATGCCTCGCGCGTCATCTCCGAACGGCTCGCCGCTAGGATGCGGCTCTCTGCCGTGACCTGCCCGTCGCGATCGCGGTGATACAAAGCAGGCAGCAGTTTGCGCATTGCCAGATCGCCAGTGCCACCAAAGATGATCAGGTCGAATGTATCGACCGGTACCAGTTTCGCCATGAGAGTATTTTCTGAAGTTTTACTACAATTCTGAGAATTATAGCCCGAAAATCTGGCAATTCCATCGATCTTTTTGTAATTTTACTACATGTTATCGACCATCAGCACTGCCCTGCCTACCCTGAGCCGCACCGAAAAGCGGGTCGCGGAATGGGTGCTTATGCATCCGCGCGAGGCCGCCGACGCCACGCTTGCCTACGTTGCGCGCGAGTGCGCGACCAGCGAGCCGACCGTCGTGCGGTTCTGTCGCAGCGTTGGCCTGAGCGGATTCCGGGAACTCGGCAGGCGCCTGACTGAAAGTCTGAGTGCGCCGCAGGGCTATGTGCATCGCGATGTCAGTGCCGATGACTCGACAGCGGATGCGGTCACCAAGGTCGTTGATGCATCGATCCAGTCACTGCTTGAGATGCGGGCCGACCTGTCCGGTCTGCCGTTTGACGCTGCGGCCGCAGCCATGAACAGTGCGCGGCAGATCGCGTTCGCCGGGCTCGGCGCGTCGGGACACGTAGCCAGGGATGCTTGCCACAAATTCTTCAGGCTCGGTATTCCGTGCACATCGCTGCTCGACACACCGATGATTCTGCAGTTCGCTGCGATAGCCGAACCTGAGGACGTGCTGGTACTGCTGTCGCATTCAGGGCGCTGGCGGGAGTTTGCCGAAGCCGCGAAAACCGCGCGGGCACGCGGTGCGACAGTGATTGCTATTACGAGCCCGGACGCTGATCTCGCAGCAGCAGCGTCGATCGTGTTTCCGTGCAAGGTAATCGAAGATACCAGCGTGTACACGCCGATGAGTTCGCGCCTCGCTCAGCTGGCGCTGCTGGACGCTCTGCACGTGGCGCTGGCGTTGCGACGCGGCGAGGCAGCCAGCGACAGGCTGCGCCGCAGTAAGGATGCGCTGCAGCGAGGCTAGCGCTTCCTGATCCGGAAGACCGGTCCCATGCCGTTACATTGGCAACGCAGTTCGTTGCCCCAGGATACGCAGATTGGTATCTGTGATCCGGGACAGCTTGGACCGCGTTCTGCTGCACGCTTCGCCAGTATGCGTTCGTGCCGCTCAACCTTGCTCCAGTCGCCGGTCAGCATCGCCTCGTTTTCGAGCTTCTCGAGCGTCGACAATCCGCTGCAGGCGGTCAGAACAAGGGCCAGTACTGCAATCACTACTGCTTTCATCGTTCGTCCCTCCACGCTCCCCGCGCCGAATGACGACTTCAGTGATACTCCTGCCGGCGAAAAGCCGCGCTGACCGAGTCCTCAGTTTTATGTAAACAAGCGTGGAATTTGAAAGAAGGTGACGAGCGTCACACTTTTTTTTGCGTCTACCTACACGGCGAAGGGTGTTGCCGTCGTGTACTTGATGCGGCGCAAAACAAACGTCGAACTGGCCGAGCGAACGGCCGGGTGCTTGAGAATCTGCCCGTTCAGGAAGTTCGTGTACGAGTCCATGTCTTCTACGACGACGTGCAGCACGTAATCACGATCACCTGACACCGAGTAGCATTCGGTCACTTCGGGCAGCAAAGCCACGTGTCGTTCGAAATTATGGCGGTTTTCGTCCGTGTGCTCGGTCATCGCGACGAGCAGCAGCACCTGGATGTTGAAGCCGGCCTTCTTTGGGTCCAACAGTGTCACCTGCCCGCTGATCAGCCCCATCTCTTCGAAGTCGCGAATGCGCCGCCAGCAGGACGAGCGTGACATGCCAACGATTTCGGCCAGCTCGCTTTGATTTCGGCTCGAATCGCGCTGCAACTCATTGAGAAGCAGGCGGTCCTGACGAGTCAGCTTGGGCGAATCCATTGCGCATAATTCCTTATCTTTTGAAACATTTGTTGCACGATTCTCCAAATTGTAACTCAAATTGAACCCCTGTTTCCGCTGATGCGCGCATACTGTCGAAAATCTCTGCACTTCCCAGGATGACAAGACAATGGCTGATCTCTTTGAAAACCCGATGGGCCTCGACGGCTTCGAATTCGTTGAATTCGCCGCACCCGATCCGAAAGTGCTCGAAGAAGCGTTCACGCTGCTCGGATTCACTGAAGTTGCAAAGCATCGCTCCAAGGACGTCACGCTGTGGCGCCAGGGCGGCATCAACTTCATCATCAACAACGAGCCAAAGAGCCACGCCTATTACTTCGCACGCGAGCACGGCCCCTGTGCCTGCGGCATGGCGTTCCGGGTCAAGGATTCACACATTGCCTACAACCGTGCTCTCGAGCAGGGCGCCGAGCCTGTCGAGATCGCGGCCGGGCCTATGGAACTGAGACTCCCTGCCATCAAGGGTATCGGTGGCGCGACTGTCTACCTGATCGACCGTTACGAAGATGGCTCATCGATCTACGACATCGACTTCAACTTCTTCGACGGTGTCGACCGGCATCCGGAAGGCTGCGGCTTTGATGTCATCGACCACCTGACGCACAACGTGTATCGCGGCCGCATGGAGTACTGGGCCGAGTACTACGAGAAGCTGTTCAACTTCCGCGAGATTCGTTACTTCGACATCAAGGGCGAGTACACCGGGCTGCTGTCGAAGGCCATGACGGCACCGGACGGCAAGATCCGCATTCCGCTCAACGAGGAAGCCTCGGCCGGCACCGGTCAGATCGAGGAGTACCTGATGGAGTTCAACGGCGAAGGCATCCAGCACATTGCGTTCTCCTGCGACAACCTGATCGAATGCTGGGACCGGCTGCAGAAGCAGGGTATCGAGTTCATGACGGCGCCACCGGCCGCATACTACGAGATGCTCGAAGAGCGCCTGCCGGGACACGGCGAACCGACCGAAGAGCTGCAGACCCGCGGCATCCTGCTGGACGGCACGACAGATGGCGGCGAGCCGCGCTTGTTGCTGCAGATCTTTTCGGCGAACATGATCGGGCCGACGTTCTTTGAGTTTATCCAGCGCAAGGAAGACGAAGGCTTCGGCGAAGGCAATTTCAAGGCACTGTTCGAATCCATTGAGCGCGACCAGGTCGCGCGCGGCGTAGTTAACGCAAACGGCTGAGGAAACCCTCATGGAACTGAAGCGCATTCATCACGTCGCCTATCGCTGTCGCGATGCGAAGGAAACCGTCGACTTTTACCAGCGTGTACTGAACATGGAGTTCACGGTTGCGTTCGCCGAAGACCGCGTGCCCTCGACCAAGGAACCGGACCCGTACATGCACGTATTCCTCGACTGCGGCATGGGCAACGTACTCGCATTCTTCGAACTGCCGACGCGGCCCGATATGGACCGCGACCAGAACACACCCGAATGGGTACAGCACATCGCGTTTGAAGTCGAAGACTACGACGCGCTGCTTGCGGCAAAGGACCGTATCGAAGCCGAAGGTCTCGACGTGATCGGTCCGACCAACCACGGCATTTTCCAGTCAATCTACTTCTTCGACCCGAACGGCCATCGCCTGGAGCTCGTTGCAAACACGCATACGCAGGAGCAGATCGACGAGCTCAAGCGTGTTGCGCCTGCGATGCTCGAAGAATGGAGCCAGACCAAGAAAGCACCGCGCCATGCAGCGTGGCTGCACGAACTCGAATTCACGGGGAAATAAATGAAACTCGCTTCTTTGAAAAGCGGCCGCGATGGTCGCCTTGTAGTCGTATCGGCTGATCTCCAGCGGTGCCTGGTCGCGACTGATGTCGCTCCAACATTACAGGCGGCTTTGGACGACTGGGCCAACGCGCGACCTGCCCTCGAGGCACTGTCGGATCGCGTCAACGCCGGCGAAGGCGACGCTTTCAACCAGGCGGATTGCGCATCGCCGCTGCCGCGAGCGTTCCAGTGGGCCGACGGCTCCGCGTACGTCAACCATGTCGAACTCGTCCGCAAGGCGCGCGGTGCGGAAATGCCAGAGAGTTTCTGGACTGATCCGCTCATGTACCAGGGCGGATCCGATTCATTCCTGGGCCCGCGCGACAACATCCCGATGGCAAGCACCGACTGGGGCATTGATTTCGAAGCCGAGATCGCGGTCGTTACCGACGACGTACCGATGGGCGTTTCGGCCGAGGACGCGCTCAATCACATCCAGTTGATCATGCTCGTCAACGACGTATCACTGCGCAACCTGATCCCGGGCGAGCTGGCCAAGGGCTTTGGCTTCTTCCAGTCGAAACCGTCCAGTGCATTCTCTCCTGTCGCTGTAACAGCAGACGAACTCGGCGACGCCTGGCGCGGAGGAAAACTGCACCTGCCGCTGCTCTCGGAGCTCAACGGTGAGGCGTTCGGCAAACCCGACGCCGGTGTCGATATGACCTTTCACTTCGGCCGGCTCGTCGCACACGCTGCCAAGTCGCGCCCGCTTTGTGCCGGCACGATCATCGGATCCGGCACGATCTCGAACAAGCTCGACGACGGACCCGGTAAGCCGATCGCCGACGGCGGAGTCGGTTACTCCTGTATCGCGGAAATTCGCACGATCGAGACGATTAATGACGGCAAGCCGTCGACTTCATTCATGCAGTTCGGTGATCGCATTCGCATCGAGATGAACGACGCCAATGGCGCGTCGATTTTCGGTACGATCGACCAGGTCGTAGAACAGTACGAGGGTTAGGCCCTGATTCGACTCTTTAGCTACTGGCGTTCGTCCGCGGCCTATCGCGTACGCATCGCGTTGAACCTGAAAGGGCTCGAGCACGAGATCGTGCCCGTATCACTCGCGCCCGGTGTTGCCGAGCACCGCGGCGATGCTTACCGTGCAAAGAATCCGCAGATGCTGGTGCCGTTTCTCGAAGACGGCGATTTTTCAATCGGCCAGTCGATGGCGATGCTCGAATATCTCGAGGAAGCCTACCCCGAAGTGTCGTTGCTGCCCACGGAAAACCCGCTGCGTAGCCAGGTCCGTGCCGTATGCAACATGGTGGCCTGCGACATGCACCCGCTCATGAACCTGCGCGTCCTGAACTTCGTGCGTGAAAACTACAATGCCGACCCAGCGGCGGAGTGGTACCACCACTGGATCGCAACGGGATTTTCCGCGCTCGAGGAATTCGTCTCAGATGGTCCGTACTTCTTCGGCGAGAACATTACGCTCGCCGACTGCGTGCTGGTTCCGCAGATCTACAACGCGCGGCGCTTTAAAATTCCGCTCGACGACTACCCGAAGCTCGTCGCCGTCGCCGACCGCTGCAACGAACTCGGCGCGTTTATCGACGCCGCACCGGAGAATCAGTCCGACGCTGACTGAGCCAGCATCGACTCGTTCGAGTCCGTCCAGACATCGACCAGCGCATTGCCGTCCGCGACCTGCTCGGCGGTCAGCTTCGCCGCGATAGATTCACGCCTGCTGTTCGCGTCGAAATCCCCGAGCAGAGCCGCAAGACTGAACCACTTGTAGGCCTGTACCGGGTCATAGCTGTCGGAAAAATCCATCGCATAGTAGCGACCCAGCGCGACCATCGCGTCGGCAACGCCGACGTTGGCCGCACGCTCGAACAGCTGCATGGCCGTAGTCTCATCCATCGGCACCCCCCAACCGTTCTGGTGCATGACGGCGAGATTACTTAGTGCCGGACCGTGCTCCTGGGCGGCTGCCAGCCCGTACCACTTCAGCGCGGCGGCATCGTCCATCATGACGCCAAATCCGTTGCCATACATCTGGCCCAGC
This sequence comes from Woeseiaceae bacterium, assembly GCA_965224725.1. Lineage (GTDB taxonomy): Bacteria > Pseudomonadota > Gammaproteobacteria > Steroidobacterales > Woeseiaceae > UBA1847. The sequence continues at coordinate 142,381 of CBDCZZ010000002.1, read as the reverse complement.
CCGAACTGCGCATCGGCATTGCCGGCTTCAGCGAGCGGCTGCCAGGCAGCGAGCGCGGTTTCATAATCGGCGGAATTGTAGGCTGCAAGGCCCTTGTCGTATTCGTCGGCCAGGGCGGCGTAAGAAAACATGACAACAACAGCGGTCATCAGCACGTGGGTATTGCGCATGAGATCCTCCTTCGAACAACGTTCGGAGTCCCGACCTCAGTATAGTCCGCTGCCGACGATCTGGCGGCAATTCGCAGATACCCCTACTCCGTTTCAGAATCGACTGCTGTCAATCATCTGATTGATCTGGGCGCGGGATTCAGCCGGGATATCGGGATCTTCCAGCATGTCGAGCGCCGCTGCGCGATCGGTCCTCAGCATGCGCATGATGATCGTTGCCTTGGCCTGCCCACGCGTGTGACTGCTCTGAATGGTGTCGAGTAGCGAACGGATCTCCATCGAAGAACCGTCCCATGAGTGTGCGATGCGAAGAACCGACTCGTCACGGGTTTTGCCAGGCGCCATGTCACGTACCCATTGCAAGGCGCCCCCAGGATCATTGTGGTACCAGTACATCGCAAGCTGCATCGTCGCGTTATGCCGCTGGTTGTCGTTGGAAATCGAATCCAGCAACAGCATGGCCTGATTCGGCGAACGACTTGCGACGTTGCCTATGATCGAGCTCAATACCTGGTCTCTCTCACGACCCTCCGGCAGCGACCCGACCAGCTGCAGAGCACGATCCGGATCGGACTCCGAAATCGACGAAATGACGGTTGCACGCAGACTATCGTAACCGGGGCGGCCGGCGAACTGTTCGACGTATGCCAGCGTGTCATCGGCTGAGCGGGTAACTGCCATCTGCCTGACAACCTGTTGCGCAAGTCTGACCTGTTGCTGCTCGTCGAGCGCCGGCATCAGGCGTGCAATTGCCTGCGGATTTGACGCTGCCAGTCCTGCTCCAAACTGCATGATGTAGTCGCCGGCATCTTCCGCACCGATCCTGAGCAGCCAGTCTATTGCCGCATCGGGATCCCGTTGACCCACAGACATGAGAACTGAACCAATGGCGTCCGTACGCTGTCGGCCTGGTGGAATCTGATCGACGAGGGTCAGCGCCAGCTGCGGGTCTGCAAGCGCCGCACGACCCATAACGTTGGAAATCAGCATCCGACGGTGCTGACTGTTCGGGTTGGCCATGGCCTCCGCTATCGCTCGTTCAGGATCCAGCGAGGCAATTGCATTAAGCGCCATCATCTCTGCGACCGGAAAGGTGCCGCGCTCATTCGCGCGCGCCCACTCCAGTGCCGCGTCCACGTCACGTGCGGCGAGCTCCGTAGCAATATGCTGGGCCAGCATATTGCGCTCTTCCATGCCGGCGAGCTCCGAGAAATAGGCCATCGCCGATTCGATATCCTGTTCCGCGAAGCTCCTCAACGCAGCGCTCAATTCATACCGATCGATTCCCTCCCGTCCTGACGCCAGCAGTTGATCAACGACTGCGCGCGGATTCAGCGCCGCCAGTCGTGAACTGACGATGCGCTGCACCACACTGCGAATCGCGCCATCATTGAATTGCTCCACGTATTGCTCAGCTGCATACGGGTCGTTCCTCGCAAGATAACTGCCCAGAGAATTCGCCATAGCACGACGCTTGCTGCCGGGCGGCATGGCATTGACATAGGCAATGGCCGATTCGACCGACTCCTCAGCCAGCCGCCTGATTAATGCGTAGCGATTGCTGTCGTCTGGCTCGATGCCGAGTTCGGCGGCGATGTAGTCGACGATGTCGTTATCATAGTTGCCGTGTGCGCGGAACAGCGCTTGGGCAGCGTGTTGCTGGCGCACGCTGGAAGGTTGCAGGCGCGCCTCGAAAATTGCGGCTTCGAGGTCAATCTTTGCCCATTCCATCCAGACCAGTTCTTCGAAACGACTCCCGTCACCAAGCTCGCCCGACGAGGCGAGCTCCAGCGCACCTCGCGGGCTCATTTCGGTCAGTCGTGCGACGAGGATGCCGAGAATGGCGATACGTTCGTCAGGATCGGCGATTCGCACCGCAACGGAAATATGCTCGTTGATTTCGGTCGGTCCGGACCGACCGGCCAGGGCGTAGGCAGCTTCGCGACGCGCGAACGGCGTCGGTAATGTCAGGACATCTTCAAGAGTGGTCAGGTCGACGAAGTATTTTTCGCGCTGCTCCTCGACCGCCTCGCTCGAAAGCGTCGGCTCAACAGACAGTCTGGGAGCGGTATCTGCCCGGCCGAACAGCAGCCAGGCCAGCAGGCCGCCGACGAACGCGGCGGCCAGCATCTGGACAATGGTCTTCTTCACCCATCCAAAATAGCACAGGTGGTATCAGACACCCGCGGAATGCCGGTTTAAGCCGGAATTTCAGCCGGGCAGTACTTCTCCAGGAATTCCTTGTGGCTCGGCATGTGGTAGAGAACGTACTTGATCGATTTCTCCATTTCGTTCACTTCCTTGGACAGCTGGTCCGGGTCCAACGCATCCACGAGAGGGCTGTAGCTACCCGGTTGAATGCCTTGGCCGAGCATTACCGCAGCCCAGCTCGTTGCGGTAAACAACTCATCCTCCTCACGGAAGAACTGCCCATTGAATTTGAACAGCTCAATTTTCTCGGTCAGGCTGTCCGGCACATCCATGGTTCGACAGTAGTTCCAGAATTCGCTGTCGTCGCGCGTTGTTGCGTTGTAATGCAGAATCAGGAAGTCGCGGATCTTGTTGAATTCTTTGAGTGCCAGGCGGTTGTAGATCTTTTCCTGTTCGGGCTCGATTCCCTCCAGCGAGAAAATCAGCATGAGCTTGTTGATCGCGGAATGAATCAGGTGAATCGACGTCGACTCCAGCGGCTCCATGAAGCCGGACGACAAACCAATAGACACGACGTTCTTGTTCCAGAATTTCTTGCGGTGTCCGGTTACAAATCTCAACAATCGCGGGTCGACCGTGGGTTCGCCGTCCAGATTATTCAGGAGGATGTCCAGGGCTTCGTCGTCGGACATGTATTTCGAACAAAAGACATGACCATTGCCGAGCCTGTGTTGCAGCGGTACGCGCCACTGCCAACCCGCCGAATGTGCCGTCGCCCGGGTGTAGGGCAATGGATTAGACGGCTGCTCCGACTGCACCGCCCAGGCTCGATCGCAAGGCAGCCAGTGCGTCCAGTCTTCATACCCCGTCTTCAGCGCCTGTTCGATTAGTAACCCACGGAACCCCGAGCAATCGATAAAGAAATCACCTTCGACCGTCTGGCCGTCCTTTAGCGTCACCGATTCGACGAATCCGGTTTCCGCGTTCAGGTTAGTCTCTTCGACGAGGCCCTCGATCCGCTTTACGCCGCGAGCCTCAGAGAATGTGCGCAGGTACTGACCGTACTTAACGGCGTCGATATGGTACGCGTAGTTGACGGGCGGCAGGTCGGTACGAGCGTTTGGATTGGTTATTGCGAACTTTTCATACTGCGCTGCAAGCGTCTCAACATTGAACAGGTACAGCGGCCGGGGGTCGCCCTGCTTCCGCAGTTTGTGCCAGATCTGGTAGAAGGCGACGCCGTCGAACTCGTATCCGTAGCTGCCGAACGGATGGAAATAACTGTCTCCCTGTTTACCCCAGTTAACAAACTGGATACCAAGTTTGAATGTGCCACCTACCGCGGCTATCATTTCCGCTTCATCGACGCCAATCAGTTTGTTGAAACCAATAAACGGCGGAATCGTCGCCTCGCCGACACCAACGATCCCTATATCTTTGGATTCGACCAGTGTGACGTTGGCCAGACCGATACTCGCGAAACGGCTGAATGCCGCCGCTGTCATCCATCCGGCGGTTCCACCACCGACGATTACAATATTCTTGATACTCACAGGTTCACTTATCCCTTAGCACGATAGGCGCTGTATGGCCGGCATCAACAGTCTAATCCCTAAGAGGGGCGGCTTGCCAACCCGGTAATTACATATGCGGCCCATATAGAAAAAGCCGGGCTCCTATGTTCAGGAGGCCCGGCTTTGTCGTTTAGCACTGGCCAGTCGTCAGAATTCGAATCGTACAGCCAGCGTAAATCGGCGATCATTTCGGAATGCCGTCCTCGGGTAACGCGTTCCGTCGAAGTCGATAATCTGCGACGTCTTCGTTACCTCGTCGAGGATGTTAACCACCTGCAGACCGACCTTCATCGTCTCAATGCCGTAGAAGTCATTGAAGTTATAGAAGAATGATCCGTCCAGCTGGCCGGTTGACTCGCCAACGATCGGTGAGAACGGGAAGATGTCGTCGCGCGGCGTAAGCAGGAACTCAGACCTCCAGTTCCAAGCCAGGCGAGCCGACAACCTGTCCGTCTCGTAGAACGCCGCCAGGTTGACGGTGTCATCCGAAATTCCGACGTATGGCAATCCTGCCGCGAACGGCTGACGCTGTACATCGTTTGCAGCAGCCGTGAGTTCACTGCCGTCAACGTAGGTGTAGGTCGCCTGCGCACCCAGGCCACTGAACAGTCCCGGCAGGAAGTCGAAGGTCTGCTGGTAGGCCAGCTCATAGCCCTTCAGAGTAGCCTTCTCCACATTACTCGGTCCACGCACTTCGGCAGTGGCCATCACCCCTGTGTCCGATTCGAAGGTTCGAATCGTCGCACCCTGGGTAATCAACCCTTCAAAGTCCTTCTGGAACAGCGAGAAAGTCAACGAGCCGACATTGTCGAAGTACCATTCCGCGGACAGGTCGTAGTTCCAGGCCGTAATCGGCTTCAGGAGACGGTTACCTGTGGATATCGCGAACATCGGACCTGTCTCAAGGGTACCTGCATCACGCAGAGTGTTCGTGTTGTCGCCGAGCACACCACCCGTTGCGTAGGCCGCCAGGTCGGGTCTGGAAATCGCTTTCGACGCTGCAAAACGGACCAGCAAGTCGTCGGTTACCTGCATCTTGACGTTAAGACTTGGGAGAATTTCCTCGTACTCAATGTCTGCGTTGTCAGCGATCAGCTCGCCGGTGAATGCCGCGAGGAAATCTGCCGAACGCGCTGGTGACAGGGAGCAATATCCAGGTGCCCCGCCCGGAGGAGGGTTATCGCACAAGGTAGCGTCCGGAGCTGGCGGTACAGGGAATTGCACCTCACCACCTGACTTGATGGTCGTCTTGACGTACCGGACACCCACATTACCCGTGATTGGCATCGAACCATCAGTACCGAAATCGAGACGGGCATATGCCGCTTGAGTCTTCTCATTGACGTCGGAAATCTCGCCCGGCAGGAACGGTGTGCCTTCAACCAAGCCGTTACGAGTTGACACAGGTCGCCACGAGAGCCCGCCCCACAAGTCGAAAACGTTGATCGCGTGGATGGCGTTGGCCTGGTCCAGTGTCTGGCCGCTGAAGTACTCAGCCAACATATCCTGACCGCCGAAGAAGATACCTGCGCCATCAGCGACCGGCACAAACGCGTTACCACGCTGGAAGTCTTCAAACGGGTTGTACACATTGGAGTATGAGGCAATATCACCGGTCGTGTCACTGGCATACGTGGCCGCCTGGATCTGCTCCCAACCTTCACCCAGCCAGCTGATATCGCCGGTCCACGGTGCGGAGAGAACGCCCCAGTTGGCGAAGCGGTTGTCACGTGTGACGCGATCGCGATCTGACCAGCGAGCACCAAACTTTACGCCACGTACGAATGAATCTTCACTGAAGTAGTAATCAAGGTCAGCGCGCAACGTCGACATATCCGCATCGTTCTCGATCTGGCTGTCCAGCAGGAACGAGTAGAAGGTCCGGTCGGGGTTGGTGAAATAGTTCGGGTCCGTTGAGCCGTCGGTCGTTATCGGGGTGCGGAACTGTACGTTTGGAGTTTCGCCCCTTACGTCCAGGAAAATGTCAGCGTAGGTTGCCATCGCACTGATAATGCCGTCTTCCGAACGCTCCGACTTAAGGTGCTGTGCCTCGAAGTTGAGCTCAAGGTTGTCTGACGGGCGCCAGTTCAGCGCAAGAGACAAGTCCTCAGTCGTCGAATCATCCTGACGCTGGAATCGCAACAGTTCTGTGGGGACGCCGAGCTGCACGTTGCAAGGACGAGTCAGGCCATCAGGCGGATTCAGGGACCCAGGCAGGCAGTTATCAAGACCACGCCACTCATTCTGAGAAAGCGTACCGGTTTCGAACGAGCCGTCACTGCTAAACGTCCAGTCCGTGCCCGGCGCTGGCGACGGGAACAGATTGTCATCATTGACAAGGGCCAGCATTGCGTATTCATCAACAAACAGGTCCGCTTTGGCTCGCAGGTACTCGGCGGTCACCAGGAGGTTGCCGTCATTGCTTTCCCACTGACCGACCAGTGACAACGCCTCTCGCTTGCGGTCGTAACCGGTCGTGCGGACGCCGGCACCCTTCGGCACGATGACTGTGTTATCAGGCGGGAACGTCTCCGGCGTAAAATTCAGTGCACCACCAACACCTCCGGAATCAACCGGGGCGACGCGGATACATCCGCCTGTCAGGGATGCGTCGCGGTAGCACGGGTCAGTTACCTGAGAAGCGTTAGAGCGGGTGTTCAGCTCGGACTGGGCATAACCGGCCTGGATGCCGAATCGGCCGCCGGCCGTTTCCCAGCTGTTTGAACCGAGGAACGAAACTGTGGGAGAAGCCTTCTCCTCGAGATCGCCGTAGTTCATTTCGGCGGATCCCGCGAATCGCATACCGTCCGTGTCCAGCGGTTTGCGGGTTACCAGGTTGACCGTGCCGGCGATACCGCCGTCAATCATGTCGGCCGTCGAATTCTTGTAGACGAGCACGCTGCCGAGCAATTCCGGGGAGACATCGTTAAAGCTCAGTACCGTTCCGCCCGTCGCGGAAAATACGTCGCGACCGTTGAGCTCTGAACGAACAAACGGCAAACCACGAATGATTACGTCCGCGCCCTCAACCGAGAAGCGGTCGGGATCGGTGGTCTTCTTAAATCGACCAATATTGACGCCGGGTAGACGCTGCAACGCTTCTGCAACGGAGCGGTCTGGCAGAGCACCAATATCCTGCGCTGTGACGCCATCGACAAATGTATCGGCGTTCTCTTTCATTGCCTGCGCGGAAGACAGAGAGCCACGAATACCAGTGACCACGATCTCCTCAAGTGCTGTTTCGTCACCGTTTTCCTGGGCCGAAACCGACGTAACCGTCGACATACCCAAAGCGATAGCAACACCCGCAGCAAGCGGCGACCTGTTGAACGAACGTTTTTTCATCTTAACTGGCCCCCCGGCCCTTTTTTACTTTAATTTCAATCTATTGTGAGAATCTGACCAGCAGAGGCGTCACAATTTGACAACGCTGTCACGTTTTTATAAAACATTTCCGACAGCGTTGTCAACTTTTCAGCGATCAGACCATTGACGCAGGAGCGCCAACCTTTGATACACTATTGACAGCGTTGTCAGTCTGGCAACAATTCGCATCAATCATTCGTAACCGGCTAACAAGAGAAGCGCACTTTGAGTACTGCCATGTCATCCAGTGAATTCCCATCCGACGCGCCGCGTGACGTCGTGGATGGCGGATTTCTCGACCTGCGCGGAGAGCGTTTCTACGTTATCCGTAACGTTCATGAGATGCCGGCGTTCTTCATCAGCGTTGTGTCGGCAGACGACCATTGGTTGTTCGTCTCTTCCACAGGTGGTCTGACTGCCGGTCGGGTATCTCCCGAAACCGCCCTCTTTCCTTACGAGACTGTCGACAAGCTGCACTTATCGAGCAACGATACCGGCCCGAAGACAATTGTCAGGATCAATCGGCCCGGCGCGCCGCTTTACTGGGAACCGTTCAACACTCAACACCTGCACCGCTACAGGATTCGTCGGAACCTTTACAAGAACCTTCTTGGCGACAAGCTCTGCTTTGAAGAGATCAACGAGGACCTGGGTCTCGCATTTCGATACACATGGTCGACGAGTGCCGAATTCGGTTTCGTCCGCGATTGTGAACTGCAGAACCTGGGGCCTGAGTCTGCACAACTGGATGTTGTTGATGGCCTGCAGAACATCCTGCCGGCCGGAACACCGCGATTCACGCAAACGTTTTCGAGCAATCTCGTCAACGCCTACAAGTGGACCGAGGTCGATGAACAGACCGGGCTGGCATTTATCACCCTGTATTCAGGCATCACGGATCGCGCGGAACCCTGCGAATCACTGAAGGCAACCGGCGCCTATTGCCTGGGCGCAGAGAACCCGACTTACATCGTTTCATCGGCACAACTCGATGCGTTTTGCCGCGGCGCGGATGTATCAAGCGAGACATGGAAGCGTGGCGAGCGCTGCGGCTATCTTTGTGCGCAGAGCAAGCAGCTCAAACCAGGCGAATCCGATACCTGGCGTTTTGTACTCGGCGTAGAGCAAAGCCAGTCTGACCTTGTCGAGCTCCGTAACCGCCTCCGCGACCCTGAACAACTTACCAGGGACGTGGACGCGTCGATTGCTGCCGGCAGCGATACACTTGCGCGAATCATGGCCTCTGCCGACGGATTCCAGGCGACGCCTGAGGAGAACGTCGCGGCACACCATTATGCGAATGTTCTTTTCAATGTACTTCGCGGCGGCATTTTTGACGACGGATACCTGATATCCGCGCACGACTTCCGGCAGACAGTGGAGCAGTTCAACTCGCAGGTCGCAAAAAACAACAGGCAGCTTCTCGCGGATCTGCCCGAGCGACTTCATTACCCGGAGCTGCTGGCCTGTGTGGAAGCATCGGGAGACACACAGCTGCAGCGCCTCGCGCTCGAGTATCTGCCGATCACGTTCGGACGCCGGCACGGTGACCCGAGTCGCCCCTGGAACCAGTTCGCTATCGTGCTCAAAGACGAGGAAGGCAATGACCTGCTCTCGTACCAGGGCAATTGGCGCGACATCTTCCAGAACTGGGAGGCGTTGGCGCTAAGTTATCCGTCGTTCGTCGAAAGCATGATCGCCAAGTTCGTGAACGCGTCAACGGCGGATGGTTACAACCCCTATCGAATCACCAAAGAGGGCATTGACTGGGAAGTCGAGGAACTTGACGACCCCTGGAGTTACATCGGCTACTGGGGCGATCACCAGATCATTTACCTGCTGAAATTGCTGGAACTGTCGCGCAGCTTTCACCCGGATAAATTACAGAACCTGCTGCGCCGTCAGCTGTTCTGTTACGCCAACGTGCCCTACCAGATCAAACCCTACGAACTCCTGGTCGAAAACCCGAAAGATACAGTCGTCTTTGACAATGACCTTGCCGAAACGATAGATGACCGTGTGACGGCAATGGGCGCTGACGGCAAGTTGTTGCTGGACATGAAAGGCGAAGTCCGGTTGGTCAGCCTGCTTGAGAAATTGCTGGTGCCAATGCTTGCCAAGCTCGGCAACCTTGTAGTCGACGGTGGTATCTGGCTCAATACGCAGCGGCCGGAATGGAACGACGCAAACAATGCGCTGGTCGGGCAGGGACTGTCGATGGTGACGCTGTACTACCTGCGCCGCTACATACAGTTTCTGCAGGAGCTTGTTGCCGATTGCGACGAAGACTTCGACATCACGTCGATTGTCATCGAGTGGCATCGGGGTACCGCCAAGGCATTACAGAAACTGCGCGAAACCATAGATCGCGACGCTGTCTCAGACGAAACGCGGCGGCAATCCCTGAACTCGCTGGGCCGTGTCGCTTCGGCATACCGGGAATCCCTGTATTCACGCGGCAACCTCGATGCAGCTGCCGAATTGCCTGGCTCTGAAATTCGAAACATGCTGGCCGATGCGCTGGTCGTCATCGACCACAGCATTCAGAACAACAAGCGAACCGACGGGCTCTATCACGCGTACAACATTGCGGGCTTTAACAGCGACGAGGTTTCGGTCGGAAACCTGTATCCGATGCTCGAGGGTCAGGTCGCGGCACTCAGTTCCGGCGTCATGCCAGCGAGCGAGGCTGTCGAAGTGCTCGAGGCACTTTACGAGAGCGATATCTACCGCGCCGACCAGGACAGTTTCATGCTCTATCCTGATCGTGCGTTGCCCGGCTTCCTCGAGCGCAACCGCATTCCGGACGAACAAGCGCTGGCGATTCCGCTGCTCGCCGACATGTTGAAGGACAATGACCGGCGCATCGTATTGCGAGACGCGGAAGGCAGCATTCGCTTCAACGCCGACTTCAGAAATGCGGGAGACCTGCAGGCTGCGCTCGATGGCGTTGGCCCGGCGCTGAGCGACAGCGTCGCCGCACACCGTGTCGCTATTCTCGATCTCTACGAATCGGTGTTTGATCACAAGAGTTTTACGGGCCGATCCGGAACGATGTTTGGCTACGAAGGGCTCGGCTCTATCTACTGGCACATGGTGGCGAAACTGCTGCTTGCCGTCGCCGAGAATTTTGCTACTGCTGTCGAACGGAATGAAGACCAGGGCACGGTGCGCAGCCTCGGTGAGTTTTACTACCGCGTGCGCGAAGGTATCGGATTCAACAAGAGCCCTTCGGAATACGGTGCATTCCCTGTCGATCCCTACTCGCATACCCCGATGCACGCGGGTGCACGACAGCCCGGCATGACCGGCCAGGTCAAAGAGGAAATCATTGCGCGGTTTCTCGAACTCGGCGCTCGGGTAAGACGTGGTTCGATCTCGATCGAGCCGTCCCTGCTCAGACGCCGGGAGTTTTCTGAGTCGACGCGTTCGTTCAGTTTCCTGGACGTTGACAACCAATGGCAAGCCACTGAGCTGGCTGCCGACAGTCTTGCATTCACGTGGTGCCAGCTGCCGTTCATCTATCACATCGATGATCGCGCTGAACCCGGAATTACGGTCGAGACTGACGACGGCGAATCGACGCAATACTCGGGAATGTCCCTGCCGGGCGATGTCAGTGCAAACATCTTTCAGCGCAACGGTCGCGTCCGCCGGGTAACGGTAACCCTGAACACCGATCAGTTGTTCGGTGACTGACGCAATCGGATAAATCTATGAGCAAGCATTACAAGCGCAAGATGTCGCTCGCCGGCATCGACGTCGCGACAATGGGCACCGAGGAACTGCGCCGCCTGGTGCTGCAGGTCCTCGATGCGAAGATTCACGGCCTGTCGTTCAGCCCATACACCGAGGGCCAGGGCCCGGACACCGAGGTCAGTGCAGACCAGGTCCGAGCGCGTCTCGCCATTATCGAGCCTTATGTGCGCTGGATCAGGACGTTCTCCTGCACCCGCGGGCAGGAACTGATTCCGGCGATAGCGAAAGAAAAAGGGCTGCAGACGCTGGTCGGTGTCTGGCTGGACGACGATCACGAAAACAATGAAGCCGAACTGGAAAACGCCATTCGCGTCGCTCGCGACGGCCACGTCGACATTCTCGGCGTCGGCAACGAGGTCCTGCTGCGCGGCGACCTGAGCGAAGATGAGTTGCTGGACTATATTCGGCGTGCGAAGGATGCACTGCCCGGCATCGAAGTCGGTTACGTCGACGCCTATTTCGAATTCGCGGATCATCCGAGAATCGCCGCGGCCTGCGATGTCATCCTCGCGAATTGCTATCCCTTCTGGGAGGGTTGCCCCGCCGAACATGCGCTGCTTTACATGAAGGAGATGTACCGCAAGGCGCAGGCAGCGGCCCCGGGCAAGCGCGTTATCGTGAGCGAAACCGGCTGGCCAAATGTCGGTACTGCGGAAGAAGGCGCGGTGCCTTCCTATGAGAACGCCATCAAGTATTTCGTCGATACCTTCCGTTGGGCCGAACAGGACGATGTCGAGATATTCTATTTTTCATCGTTTGACGAAGCGTGGAAAGTGGCTGCTGAAGGAGATGTTGGTGCGTACTGGGGACTCTGGGATACAGACGGTAATCCCAAGTACTGGTAAGCTCGTTTGACAGCTGCGCTGCACGGCAACTAGGGTGGCGCCCGGAACAAGAATAAGTGCTGCAATGCCCAGACCTACAATAGACGACGTCGCCAAGTTGGCAGGCGTTTCAATCAAGACCGTTTCGCGCGTCGTCAATCGCGAGCCGAATGTACGGGAAACGACCCGTGCGAAAGTCGAAGCAGCCATTGCCGAGCTGAAGTACCGTCCCAACCCGTCTGCACAAAATCTGGCCAGCCACCGGGCGCACATGATCGTGCTGATCTACGACGATCCGGGCGCCTATGAACTGACAAACTCGCAGTACATCATCCGCATGCAACAGGGTGCACTCCAGGCTTGCCGCAAAGCCGGCTTCGAACTGCTGATTCACCCGTGCAACTACCGCAACAAGCATGTCGGCAGAGAACTTCGGGAACTCATCGAACAGACTCGACCGTCCGGCACCATCATCGCGCCGCCGCTGTCGAACATGCCGAAAATCGTCCGTCCGATTAAGGAAACCGGCACCCCGTGTATTCGACTTTCGCACGGTGGCAGCAATGGTTCCGAGTACTCGATCGCGACCAACGACCGCGAGTTCAGCGCTGAGATGACCGAGTATCTCGCATCGCTTGGCCACGAACGCATCGCCTTTATCAAGGGCGATACAGTGGCGAAAGCGGTTAGCAATCGATTTGACGGCTACCGCGACGGACTTGAAAGAGCCGGCATCGCATTTCGCGAAGAGCTTGTCGCGCAAGGTGATCTTTCGTTTGAGTCCGGCGAAGCGTGCGCGGCGGCGTTGCTGCAGAGCAAGCCCGTACCTTCGGCCATCTTCTGTGCGAACGATGACATGGCGGCCGGGGTATTGAGGGCTGCCACCAGACTGGGCGTCCGAGTCCCTGAAGATCTGTCAATCGCCGGCTGCGATGACATTACGCTGTGTCAATTGCTGCACCCCGAACTGACAACCATACGCCAGCCGCTAAACCGCATGGCTGAAACCGCGGTTGACGCGTTGATTGAATGCGCTCGCGGCCGGCCCCGCGAACCAGAGCTCGTTGTTATCCCCGCATCGTTGGAAATTAGAGGCTCTACGGCACCACCCGCTGCCGCCGAGTAAGGTCAGGGAGAGTCCGCTACCAACAACGGAATATTTGCCGTTGCGGCATGGCCGCTTTCATCGAATGCATACGCGAACAGTCGGTAAGGACCAGGGTCATCAGGCATCCGCACCGTCACGGTCGCACCATCAGGGTCAACGATAGCGCCCTCGATATCGGCGATCGGCTCGCGAAAGTCACCACCGGTATTGTAGTCGCCCGATTCCGCTCGAAGCGCCCACTGAATAGACACTTCGCCGCCCTCCGGGTCCACAACACCGACACTTGCAGTCACCGTTGCGCCCGGTGCAACGGCAGTCTCGCCGTCAACAACAATGGGTTCGATATCCGGCGCCCTGTCGGATGGCGCTTTCCCTGACCAGAATTCGCTCATCACGTCGGCCTGCGCAAGCTTCGAACCATCATCAAGCAACATGCCAAACCAGGTCGCCGTGCCCTCCATCTTGTGACCCCACAGGAACGCATAGGCGCCCAGTGCCTGGCCTTCAGCTTCGAGAATCGAATTCGTGTAGGAATCGCTGTAGTACGCGGCCTTCTCAGTACTGGTCTGCTCAATCGGGGCGCCCCACTCTGTCTTGGGCGACTCCCAGGGTCCGACGGGACCGAACTCCGTGATGATGAACGGCTTCGTAGCGCCGCCCTCACGCAGGCGTTCTGCGACGGACGCAGCGCCGCCGTAGGCGTTGACGCCATGAATATCGATGGCCGGCGAACCGTGATGCAGGCTCGGAATGCGGCCACCGCCAAGCTCGGCGGTCACTGTCATCGTCGGATGATTCGGGTCCAGCTCCTTGACCATCGCGGCGACGTCATTCAGCGCCTTCCAGACCGCGGGATCGTCACCGGAGCCGAAACCTTCGACCTCGTTGCCGACGCCCCAGATCAGGAGCGCCGGATGATCACGAAACCTCAGGACAGCCTCTTTCGCCATTTCGAACTGCTCGGCGACCTGCTCAGGATCTTCGTAGTCAAATCCGTGGCGTTCGTGTTCCAGCCAGATTCCCAGCGTAACGGTCATGCCCAGGGCATGCGCTTCGTCAAGCACCTTTTCTGCGCCGTCCACATTCCACATCCGGATTGAATTGGCACCCGCGCCGGCCAGTCTTTGCAGCGATGCGCCACCGCCGGCCCCGCGAATGAAATACGGCTCGCCGTGACGGTAGAGTTGCCAGCCCTGCTCCGTTTCGCGGAGTTCGACAGCTACCGGATCTGCGGAATCCTCAGAACATGCGGCCGGGAAGAGTGCCAGGGCTGCGAGCATTGGAATGAGCTTTCGTTTCACGGTCAGACTCCGACGGTTATGGCGCACCCGAGTACACACGTACCCAGTCCACTTCCATGGTGACGGGAAATGCGGTGCTGGAGTCCGGCGCCCCGGGCCAGTTACCTCCGACCGCAACATTAAAGAGAATGTAGAAAGGTTGATCGAACGGCGCCGGGAACGCCCCGCCGTCCGACGACCAGCTGTTGTTCATCGCATACGGCACGTCATCGACATACCAGCGGATTTCGTCGCTGTCCCATTCCACCGCGTAGGTATGAAACTCGTTCCGCGCGTCCGACGAAACGCTATAGGCAACGCCGCTTGACTGGTTTGCCGGTGATTCTCCACCGTAGTGGATTGTGCCGTGAATCTCGTTGCCGCCGGAGCCACCCAGGTTGACGGCTTCCACGATATCGATCTCTCCGGATGCGGCCCAACCGCCGTAGGTATTGTCCTGTGGAAGCAACCAGAACGCTGGCCACAAGCCCTGCCCTCCCGGCAACTTTATGCGCGCCTCAATTCGCCCGTAACGAAATGCAAAGCGGTCACGCGTGTGCAGTCGGGCCGACGTGTAGCGATAACCGTCCGCTGCTTCCGCACGTGCTTCTATCTTCAGTAAGCCATCGTCGAGCTGGGCGTTGTTTGGCTGGTAGTACTGAAGCTCGTTGTTGCCCCAACCGGGAATGCCGTACTGGCTGCCGTCGCCCGACTCGAAGTACCACGTTTCGGGGTCCAGCGCGGACGCGTCGAACTCATCACTCCAGACAAGCGACAGGGTTCCACCCGCTGTTACCGCCTGGTTATCGGCGACCGTCAGCACTGGATTCACAATATTGACGTTGTTTTGCACGGTACCGCCCGTAGCGGGAGGCGGCGTACCGGGGTCGTCAAGTGGCGCCGCACCGCCGCCGCCCGAACAGGCACCAAGAACGAGAGGCATTGCCAGGGCGCCCAGCAGAAATCCTGCAGTCGTCGCTTTCAGTTTCTTCATCGGCACTTATCGGACTGCCGCTTCGGCGGGCTGCATTATGAGCTTGGGCGTTCTGTCTTCGAAGAAGATCCCCCAATGCTTTTCGGCCCCGTCGGGATTATCCGGATCGCCTTTCCACGGTTCGTCGAAGGCTTCGAACCAGAATATCGTCGTGTTCGTCGCCGTCCCCCACTCCAGTATCTCGCGGTAATACCGTGCCTGGTTTTCCTGGCCGGCCTGTTCCGGGAATTCGACAGCTGTCGTCGCCCACCCTGCTTCCAGAATTACGATGGGCTTGCCCGGCAACGCCGCGCGAACGCGCTCGATGTTTTCGATCGTATACGACAATCCTTCATCGATCGTCTTGCTCTCCCACACCGGATACGTGTGCACGCCCAGGAAGTCCACGACTTCGGCCAGCGGCGCGCCGTCCTCGGCCCACCAGACATAGTTGTCGGCGACGGTTACCGGTTGTTCGGTGGCCGCTTTTACCTGCTCGACGTAGGCGATGACATTTTCCAGCGGAACCATATGATCGTTCCAGTCGACGAGCGCCTCATTGCCAACATTGATTGCAACGACGATATCGCTGTATTCGTTCGCCAGCCTGATCCCGTCCTGAACTTCGACGCCGTTCGCCACGGCGTTTTCCGCGAGTTCTTCGTCAGGAATAGGCTCGTGCAGCCAAGGGCATCCTTCGTGATTGCTGAACTCTGCGTCGAGCCAGATACCCAGCAAAACCCTGATCGGCAGATTGTGCTCGCGAATCAATGCCAGCGTGTCGGCCGTATTCTGGCGACTGTCGTACATGCGAATCAGGCGAAAGCCATTCGCCACCAGGATCTCAAGATCCTCAAGAATCTGTTCTTCAGTCGGATTGATGGCCTCATCGCCGCGCGCCGGCTTCTGGCCTTTGCGAAATCCCGAGTAGGACATCGCCATCACCTCACCTTCGAGGAGCGCATCGGGTGTCTGTGAGTAGCCGGCCGCCGGAGGATCAGCCTTGTCGCCCGAGGTACAGGCTGCGGTCATAAACGTCAAAATCGTAACTCGTACCAGGGTTTTCATTTATTGCGTTACGCCATCAGTGACCCTGAATTCGCCGCGCAATTCCGTTGTAGAGCTGCCGCCAATCCAGACATGGAAATCGCCAGGCTCGAGAATCAGGGTGTTGTTGCGGCCATAAAATTTAAGGTCATCCGTGTGCAGCTCGAATTCCACGCGAGTTGACTCGCCCGGCTGCAGCCTGACGCGCTGGTAGCCCTTCAGTTCCCTGACAGGACGAGTGACGTTGGCGACGGGATCACGCACGTACAGCTGCACGACTTCCTCGGCACCATGCGGACCTGCGTTTTCGAGCCTGGCGCTGATTGTCACGGCGCTTCCCGGTTCGATATCCGCGGCACTGACCTGCAGATCCGAATACTCGAAATCGCCATACGACAGTCCGTGGCCAAACGGGAACAAGGGCCGGAATCCGGCGTCGAGATGGAATGCCGACATGCCAAGCGACGTCTGCGGCGCATGCTGGTCGATGTCATCAATATGAACGATTTCACCATCCTTCGGCGGCTTACCGGTGTTCTTGTGGTTGTAGTAGATCGGGATCTGGCCGACGACGGACGGGAAAGTTGCGGGCAACTTGCCGGACGGCGATGCATTACCGAACAGGAGATCCGCGATCGCGGGACCGCCCATCGTTCCCGGGTGCCAGGCGAACAGAATGGCGTCGAGATCATCGACAACGCTGCCAAGCGTCAGCGGCCGGCCAGCGAGAACGACTGCGACAACGGGCTTGCCCGCCTCCCGAATGCGGCGCACCAGCTCTTTCTGTGCGCCGGGGAGATCGATATCGGCGCGCGAGTGGGCTTCGCCCGAGAGTATTGCTTCCTCTCCGAGGAACAGAATCGCGACGTCTGATTCACTGGCTACGGCAACCGCTTCGTCGAACGGCGCGGTATCTTTGCTGCGGCTGATTTCCATGGCCCTGACGAAGCGGACATCGATATCATCGCCGACCAGCGATTCAATCGCCGTCTTCGGTGTGATACTCATCGATGATTCACCATCGAAAATCCAGGTACCGAGCTGTTCGTAAGGCGCGTCGGCCAGCGGACCAATGACCGCTACCGAGTTCAGCGATTCCGCTGACAGTGGCAATACCCGGTCGTCATTCTTGAGCAGGACGGCACTTTGCAGCGCCGCCTGGTAGGCCGCATCAAGCGCCGCCTCACTGCCGAGCGGAGGCAAGGTCGAAGGATCCGTGTACGGATTTTCAAACAGTCCCAGTCGGAATTTGGCTCGCAGGATATTGGCGACCGCCTTGTCAACGGCAGATACGTCGACCTTGCCATCCTCCACCAGCCCGGCGAGGTGGCCGGAATACGCGGTCCCGGCCATTTCCATGTCTACGCCCGCGGACACCGCCTCGTAGGCAGAGCCGCGCTCGTCAGCGGTCAGCCCGTGGATTTCCAGCTGCCGTATTGAGTCCCAGTCGCTCACGACAAATCCGTCAAAGCCCCACTCGCCGCGCAGGACATCGGTCATGATGAAACGATTGGCCGACGCCGGAACGCCGTCGATATCACTGAACGAAGCCATGAAGGTCAGCGCACCTGCGTCAGCGGCCGCATGGAATGGCGTCAGGTAGACGTTCCGCAATTCATTCTCGGGAATATTTGTCGTCGAATAATCGCGACCGGCTTCGGCAGCGCCGTAGCCTGCGAAATGTTTGGCGCAGGCAGCGATTGTGCCGCTGGCTGAGAGATCTTCACCCTGGAAGCCCTCGACCATCGCGGCACCAAGTGTCGCCGTCAGGTAGGGATCCTCGCCGAGGCTTTCGGCGATACGGCCCCAACGCGCATCGCGGGAAATATCGATCATCGGCGCAAACGTCCAGTTCACACCGGTCGTCGCTGCCTCCAATGCCGCGACCCTGGCCCCGGTTTCCACCACGTCAGGATTAAACGTCGCAGCCTGTCCCAGTGGTATCGGCATGATTGTCCTGAAGCCGTGAATGACGTCGCGACCGACCAGCAGTGGAATGCCGAGGCGTGATTCCTCGACGGCAATACGCTGCAGCTCATTGACCAGTTCGACGTCCACAATATTGAGAACGGCTCCGACACCTCCGGCACGCAGGTCGTCGGCCAGATCTCCCAGCGGATCAGGGACACCCGCATGTCGCTGGTTCATCTGGCCGATCTTCTCGGCCAGCGTCATCTGTTCCAGCAGCTCGTAAATGCGCTGTTCGACGTGGTCGTCGTTATCAAAAGCCTCGGCTTTCAATGTGTCCATGTAAGTCCCCAAAACGATCAAACAAGCCGCAGCCACAAGCTTTTGCCATTGCCGCCGACTTTGTGCTTCATGATTGCAGTCCATTTGCGGATTATCGAGCACATTTGACAACGCTGTCAATTTGTCGGAGGATTCGTCGATACCGTGCCATAGGCAGTAGTGGGGGAACAGGGTTTGACAACACAAGAACAACGCCTGTCATTTACGGAAAAGCTTGGCTACGGCCTCGGCGACGCCGCTTCCAATTTTTTCTTCCAGGTTTTCAATATCTTCCTGCTGTTCTACTACACCGACGTCTTCGGGCTGTCGGCCGCGGCGGTCGGCACCATGCTGTTGGTGACCAAGATCATCGACGCGATCAGCGATCCCGTGATGGGGCTGATCGCCGACCGCACGAATTCGAGGTGGGGCAAGTTCCGCCCTTACCTGCTGTTCGCCGCGATACCCTACGGATTGTTTGGTTACGCGATGTTCGCGGGGCCGGAGCTCAGCGATTCGGGCAAGCTCATCTATGCCTACGCGACCTATACGCTGATGATGCTCGCCTACACTGCTATCAACGTGCCGTACTCGGCATTGATGGGCGTCATCTCACCAGTATCGATCGAACGCACCAAAGTCGCCAGCTACCGGTTCTTTTGTGCGTTCTCTGCGGCCTGGCTGATAGGCACGTTCGTGACACCGCTCAAAACCATTCTGGGCGGCGGCAATGAGGCGGATGGATTTCGCATGACGATGGCCCTATTCGCAATTGTGTCCGTCGGACTGTTCTGGATCACGTTTGCAACCACGCGCGAGCGCGTTACACCGGTGCAGAGCGACACCGATGTTCGCAAGGACTTTAAAGCCGTAATGAGCAACGGCCCCTGGATCGTGCTCTTTGTCGCCGCTGTTTTCACGTTGTCGAATGTCGCGATTCGAGGTGCGACGACCCTCTACTACTTCAAGTACTACGTTGGCGCTGATGACACGCCGATTTTCTGGGTGCTGGATACGGTAGCCGTATTCATGTCGCTCGGCCTGGCGACGATGCTCGCCGGCATCGCCTTGACAAAGAAACTTTGTGAACACTTTGACAAACGCATGTTGCTGATGGTGCTCACGACAGTGAATGCCATTTCGATGGCCGCGTTTTACGTGACGCCACCCGACCAGTTCTGGCTGATGGTCGCGATCAACTGCGTCGGTGCATTCATCATTGGGCCAACGCCTGCGCTGGTATGGGCGATGTACGCCGACACGGCAGACTACGGTGAATGGAAAACCGGGCGTCGCACTACCGGCCTCGTATTCTCCAGCCTGCAGTTCGCCCAGAAGCTAGGCCTCGCATTTGGCGCCGGCATGGCCGGCATCATCCTCGGATGGTTCGGCTTTGTTGCCAACGAGGTCCAGTCCGAGGGCTCGCTCATGGGCATTCGCTTTCTGTTCAGCATCCTGCCGTCCATCTTTGCCGTCCTGAGCGCCGTTGCGATCTACTTCTATCGCATCGACGCAGCGACGGTTAAGCAGATCGAAGCCGACCTGGCCAAACGTCACGCCGCCTGATTGGCAGCCAGGCGATCCGCCAGCAGTGCTTCCAGTTTTTCCTGGTCAGCGATAAAGCCGCGAATACCCTCGGCCAGTTTTTCGGTCGCCATTGCACTGGCGTTTAGCTGCAACCGAAAATCCGCTTCGTCAGCGAAGTCGCAGTCGACATAGCCGTCGGTGTCGTCGGCCGAAAGCTTTTGCGGCAGATCGCCCTCGTCGGCCGACAGCTCTTCCAGGAAGTTCGGGCCGATGGTCAGGCGATCGCAACCCGCGAGTGCTTCGATCTCGCCCGCGTTGCGGAAGCTCGCGCCCATGACGACGGTCTCGTAGCCCTTCGCCTTGAACAGCTTGTAAATGTTGCGCACCGATACAACGCCCGGGTCTTCGTCGGCAGGGTAACCGTCGACGCCCTCGCTCTTTTTGTACCAGTCGAGAATGCGACCAACGAATGGCGAAATCAGGAATGCGCCTGCCTTGGCGGCGCCAACGGCCTGCACATCGCAGAACAGCAGCGTCAGGTTGCAGTTGATGCCTTCGGCTTCGAGGATTCGTGCTGCCTCGATGCCTTCCCAGGTCGACGCAAGCTTGATCAACACGCGCTCCGGACCAATGCCGTTCTCGGCGTAGATTTCCATGAGCCGGCGAGCCTTCGCGACCGATGCGTCACGGTCGAACGAGAGTCGTGCATCGACCTCGGTCGAAATGCGACCCGGGACAATTTTGAGTATCTCGAGGCCGATGGCAACCGCGTAACGATCAGCCAGTTCGTCGACGAGCGCTTCTTCGGCGACACCCGATGCCTTAACGGCAGCCGCTGTCTCGTCGATAAGATCCGAGTACTGCGGCAGTGCGGCCGCCTTCAGCAGCAGCGACGGATTTGTCGTGGCGTCGACAGGTTTGTACTTTGCGATCGCTTCGATGTCGCCGGTATCGGCAACGACGTCGGTCATTTCGCGGAGCTGGTCGAGTTTGTTCATCGGGATCCCCTGTGGAAGGCGGCGCGATAATGCCACCAAAGCCTTACAACTTAAATACCGCGTTAGTTGCAGCTTCACATCGTAAACCGCGCTTCGCGCCACACCCGAAAACCGGCTAAGCTCCTGTTCCATGGCGAGAAACCCGCGCTACGACATCCTGTTTGAGCCTCTCGAAATCGGCCCGGTCACGGCGCCGAATCGATTCTACTGCACGCCTCATGCGGTGGGTGCCGGCAACGAAAGACCGCACACGCGCGCAGGGATTCGCGAGGTTCGTGCCGAAGGTGGCTGGGGTGTCGTCAACACTGGCTACTGCTCGATCCATCCGAGTTCCGACGATTCGCCACTCAATAATGGCCGCCTTTGGGACGACGAAGATATTCGCAGCTACGAACCGATGGTCGAGGCTGTGCACAGGCATGGCGCTCTCGCTGGCGTAGAGTTGTGGCACGGCGGCAGCGGCACCGGCAATCGCTACACACGCATGCCGCTGATCTCGGCTTCCGGCATTGACGGCAACACCAGCTACCCGGGATGGATCAACCTGTCGCAATCGCGGCCGATGGACAAGGACGATATCCGCGCGTTCCGCCAGTGGCATGTCGACGCCGCGAAGCGCGCAATGCGGGCCGGCTTCGACATCATCTACATGTATACCGGCATGAGCTTCGGTCCATACCAGTTCCTGTTGCCGTGGCTCAACAATCGCACCGACGAGTATGGCGGCAGTCTTGAAAACCGCATTCGCCTGACGCGCGAAATCCTTGAGGACCTGAAGGAAGCGGTCGGCGACCAGTGTGCGGTCGCGCTGCGCTTTAGCAGCGAGTACCTGCTCGACGTTCCCGGTGAGAACCTGGAGACCGAAGCTCACGAAGTTATCTCGATGTTGTCGGATCTACCTGACCTCTGGGACATCAAGTCATCAAGCTGGACGACCGAAACGCAGTCAGCTCGTTTCTGCGATTCGGGCGCACAGGAGCCCTGGACCAGTTTCGTCAAACCACTCACCGATAAACCCGTTGTCGGTGTCGGGCGCTTCACCTCGCCTGACGAAATGGTCAGCCAGATTAAACGCGGCGTGGTCGACCTGATTGGTGCCGCGCGACCGTCGATTGCGGACCCGTTCCTGCCCAAGAAAATTGACGAGGGCCGAGAAGACGAAATCCGCGAATGCATTGGCTGCAACATCTGCGTCTCGGGCTACCACGACGCCGTGCCGGTTCGCTGCACACAGAATCCGACGATGGGTGAAGAATGGCGCCGCAGCTGGCACCCGGAGCGCGTCGACAAAGTCGCCGACGTGAAGAGCGTACTTGTCGTCGGCGCCGGACCCGCCGGACTGGAATGCTCAAGGGTTCTGGGCGAGCGCGGTTTCGAAGTAACGCTCGTGGAAGCGTCCGAAGAACTCGGCGGCCGAGTCAGCCGCGAGTCCACGCTTCCCGGCCTTTCGACCTGGGCCCGCGTGCGCGATTACCGGGTCGGTCGACTGCAGACCATGGCCAACGTCGAGGTCTACCGCGGCAGTGAAGTATCCGCCGATGACGTAATCGAGTTCGGCTGCGATCACGCGGTGATTGCAACGGGCGCACGATGGACAACCCAGGTACTCGGGTCACGAGCTTATCCGGAGCCCGGTTTCTCTGCTGAGAACATCTACACGCCCGACGACATTCTCGATGGCGCCGATCCTGACGGGCCGGTCGTCATCTACGACTTCAATCACTACTACATGGGCAGCTGCCTTGCCGAACTGCTGCGCAGTCGTGACGAAGAGGTGACACTTGTCACTCCCGCCGCTGGTGCCGCGGCGTGGACGTTCATGAACAATGAGTCGGACGATATTCGCCGCCGCCTGATGGACATTGGCGTGCAGTTGGTTTTCGAACGACGGGCGGTCGACTTCGATGGCAGCAAACTTCAGATCGTCGACATCCACGATGAATCGAAATCCGGTTCTGTCGTATGCGGATCGGTGATCATCGTCGGCGTTCGCGAACGACAATCGCAGTTGTACGACGACCTGATGACGAGGGATGACCGTCCATCGATAAGAACCGTCGGTGACTGCCACGCGCCCGGCATCATTGCCCATGCTGTGTATTCGGGCCACGAATGTGGTCGTGAACTTGAGAGTGACGTGCACCCGTTCCGGCGCGAACGCCCGCTTGTATCAGGGCTTTAGGCCGCAGCCCGCAAACGCCTCGCGAATCGTTGCTTTCTCGGCATCCGTCAGCTCCAGCATTGGCGGACGCACATGACCGCCAACCTGCCCCAGTAACTCCTGCCAGTACTTACCGAACGCCTGAGGCTTGTCGGCAGGCTTCGAACGAACCATCGCCTCGCGCACAGGGTTCAGGCTATCGCGCACCCTGCGCGCTTCCTCGAACTTGCCGGCGAACGCGAGCTCGGTGTAGTCGTGCATACGCCTGTCGTTCTTCGTCTGCAGGTGGTACGGCGGCGACGAGCACAGGTACAGCTGCCAGCCGAGTTCTTCAATGTTATCGAGCCAGTCGTCTTCGGCCGACGTCGACACCTGGATCTTGTCGCCGACCATGTGCGTCAGCTTCACGTACATGTCGCGCGGTACCGAGTACTTGATCGCAACAATGTTCGGCAGTTCGGCGATACGTGCGCACTCTTCGGGCTGCATCAGGTAACCGGAATCCGGGTGACTCCACATGGCGATGCCAATATCGAGGCGATCGCAGAAGGCCTTGTAGTACTGGTACAGCACCTCGCCCTTGTCGTGGACGAAGCTAAGGACCGGCGCGTGCACGACGATGTAATCAGCGCCGCAATCCTGCGCATGCTGCGCGAGGTCCAGTGCCGTGTCGAGATTCTGGTCGGAGACCGACACGATAACGCCTGCGTTGCCGTCGCACTCCTCTACCGCGATCTCGAAGTTGCGTTTGCGCTCAGCAAGACTCATCGAGAAAAACTCACCCTGCTTGCCGGCAATGAACAGGCCCTTGATATCGAGGTCGTCGATCCAGTGACGAATATTGGACCTAAGGCCTGCCTCGTTGAGCGACAGGTCCTCGTTGAACGGGTTCAGGGCCGCCGCCCAGATGCCACGCATGTTCTCGCGTGCGTAGTCCTTGGCATCGTTCTTCGAATACTTGCTGGCCATGCGTGTCCATCTCCGGGTTTGATCCTGCGATAATAGATCATCGTACAGGGAGGACAACATGCGACTTGCGATCATCGGCGACGGCGCGATCGGCCGCTTCGTGCGCGAACACGCGGCACAACGGGGGCACGAGATCTGTGCCCTGGTATTGCTGCCCGAAGAGATCAGGGACAACGATTCCGGGATCGCTTGCGTCGACTCAGTTGCCGCGCTGCCAGACGACGTCGACCTGTTTGTCGACTGTGCCGGTCACCAGGCATTGCGCCAGCACGGCCCCGAGGCGCTGCGGAGCGGCACGGACGTGCTAACAGTTTCGGTCGGTGCACTGGCAGATGCCGGGCTTGCCGCCGAACTCGAAGAGGCAGCCGACGATGGTGACACTCGCCTGCACCTTGTCAGCGGCGCGATCGGTGCTCTCGATTGCCTTGCTGCAGCCAATGTTGGTGCAATCGAAAACGTCACTTACACGGGCCGCAAGCCGCCGCGCGGATGGAGGGGATCGCCGGCAGAAGAAAAGCTTGACCTCGACAATCTCGAATCCGCCGCTGTGCATTTCGATGGCACGGCGCGCGAAGCCGCAACCCGTTACCCGAAGAACGCGAACGTGGCCGCCGCCGTGGCAATTGCGGGAGTCGGCTTCGACGCAACGTCGGTACGCCTGATTGCCGACCCTGGTGTGAGCGCGAATATCCACGAAGTCCGCTGCTCAGGTGACTTCGGCAGCTTCGAATTCCGTATCGAAGGCCGGGCCCTGCCCGACAACCCGAAGAGCTCGGCGCTGGCCGCCATGAGCGTCATCAGCCACCTGGATGCGCGCAGCCGCCGTATCACGGGTGGCCTGTAAACAGGGCCTGAATATGGCAATCTGCGCGCATCAGACCAGTGAGTTACCCCGATGAGTGAGTACCCCGAACTCCATCTCTACATCAATGGCGAATGGCGCAAAGCCGCCAGCGACCTGCCCGTCGTAAATCCCGCGACCGAAGAGGAAATCGGCCGGCTCCCGCACGCGGACGAGAGCGATCTCGATGATGCGCTTGCAGCGGCGGCGCACGGGTTCCGAATCTGGAGCAAGACCCCGCCGGTTGCGCGTGCGAACGTCCTCCTGAAAGCCGCCGCGCTGATGCGCGAACGCCAGGAAGAGATCGCCGTTTCGATTACCGCTGAACACGGCAAACCGTTGCCGCAGGCGCGCCTCGAAGTTATCCGCGGGTGCGAATTCTTCGAATGGGACGCCGGCGAGGCAACGCGTACCTACGGCCGCGTCATTCCAAGCGCGCCGGGCGTGCGCTACATCGTGCACCACCAGCCGATTGGCATCGTTGCCGGTTTCTCGCCGTGGAACTTCCCGATGAGCCAGCCGTGCCGCAAGGTGGCCGGCGCAATCGCTTCCGGTTGTTCAATTATTCTCAAGGCAGCCGAGGAGACACCCGCCGGTGCACTGCACATCGCACGTGCGCTGCACGACGCAGGATTACCGCCCGGCGTATTGAATCTTGTGTTCGGCACGCCTTCACAAATCTCGGACCACCTGATCGCGAACGAAGGAGTGCGACTCGTCGCGTTTACTGGCTCAACCGCCGTTGGTCGTCATCTTACGACCTATGCATCCGAGCACATGACGCCAGTCCTCATGGAATTGGGTGGCCACGCGCCCGTCGTCGTGTGCGAGGACACAGACGTACAGGCGGCCGCTGTCAGTGGCGCCGTTCGCAAGATGCGCAATGCCGGCCAGGTCTGCACCTCCCCGACACGCTTCTTCGTCCACGAAAGTATCTTCGACGAGTATCTCGACACATTCGTCAAACGCGCTGCCGCGACCGTGGTTGGTAACGGCTTCGATGATGGTGTCGAGATGGGTCCGCTCGCCAATGACCGCCGCATTACGGCGCTGAGCGAGTTTGTCGCCGACGCACGCGAGTGCGGTGCCGACGTGATGACTGGTGGCAACAGGATAGGCGACAAGGGTTACTTCTTTGAACCGACCGTACTCGCCAACGTTCCCGATAACGCTCGAGTCATGCAGGAAGAACCATTCGGACCTCTCGCGATTGTCAATCCGGTCGCCTCGATTGAGGAAGGCATCGAAAATGCTAACTCGGTGCCTTACGGACTCGCGGCCTACGGTTTTACCAATCGCGCCGACTACGCGGACCAGCTTGTTGAAGGCCTCGAAGCCGGCAACGTGTCGATCAACACGCTCGAGGCGTCGCTACCTGAGACGCCATTCGGCGGTGTTAAGTCGAGCGGCTACGGTCGCGAGGGCGGCACCGAAGGGCTGCACAACTACATGATCGTCAAGAACGCCTCGCACAGCCTGAAAATCGTCTGATGGCCGATGACCTGATCGACATCAGCCAGCCGGTTCGCGACGGCATCCCGGTATGGCCCGGCGATACGCCGTTCAGCATCGAGGAAACCTGGACGATCGATGAGCAGTGTCCCGTGCGGGTGTCGCGCATCACGATGTCAACGCACACCGGCACCCATGCCGATGCACATTCGCACTATTCAGTCGACGGCGTCGATACGGCCGGTCGTGAACTTTCGCCATATATCGGTCACTGTGTTGTCGTAGAAGTTAATGGCGTGGATGAGACGGTTCAGCCAGATGAGGTGTTGCCGTCACTAGACGCGCTGGGCCAAGCGCCTGAACGCGTTCTGTTGCGAACGTTTGCGGAATTCCCGCACGACACATGGCCGAAGCCGTTCCGGGCGATCAGCGCACAGCTGATCGAGGCTCTGGCAGAACGTGGCTGTGTACTGATCGGCACCGACGCGCCGTCCATTGATCCGGAAACGTCCAAGTCGCTGGAAGCTCATCACTCAGTACACAAACATGGCATGGCCATTCTTGAGGGACTGGTACTCAACCATGTCGAGCCTGGCGAATACGAACTGATCGCCCTGCCCTTGCGTATTGAAAAGGCCGACGCGAGCCCGGTTCGGGCAATATTACGCAGGCTTGGCCTGTAGAATAGGCGCATGCACTTATGGGGTGAAATTCGGCGTCGCAATGTTCACCGCGTAGCCATTGCCTACGTGGCGGCCGCGTGGCTGCTTATCCAGGTCGTCGAAACGCTGTTTCCGATCTACGGTTTTTCCGACGCCGCGATCAGAGCGGTAGTAACAATTCTTGCGGTCGGATTTGTACCCGCGGTTATCCTGTCCTGGGTTTTCGAATGGACGCCGGAGGGATTGCGGCGCGACAGCGAAGTCACTTCTCCCGCATCTCCTGCGTACACGCGGCGCTTCGATGCGGCAATCATCGCGATTCTCGTGCTTGCCGTGGCCTATTTCGCCGTGGACAAGTTTGTGCTCGATCCGGTGCGCGATCGGGAACAGATTCAGGCGGCAACGACAGAAGCCGTTGAAGATGCGCTAACGGGCGAGCTGCTCGAACGGTACGCTCATCGCTCAGTGCTTGTATTGCCGTTTCGCAATATCAGCCCGGATCCCGAACAGGAATACTTTGCCGACGGTATCGCAGAAGAACTCCTGAACCTGCTCACGAAGATCGAGGAATTGCGGGTGATCCCGCGCGCGACGTCGTGGACCCTCAAAGGCAAGCAGATCGACGTCGCCGAACTCAGCGACAAACTGGGCGTATCCCACATTCTCGAGGGATCGGTGCGCAAGGCCGGCAACCAGGTACGAATTACAGCGCAGCTCATCGATACACGCACGTACGGCAACGTCTGGTCGGAGAGCTGGGACCGCGGGCTGGATGACATCTTCGCGATACAGGACGAAATCTCCGCCGAAGTAGTGTCTCAGCTGAAGCTGGAGCTGCTCGCGGGACCGCCGAGCGCTGAGGAGATCGATCCCGTCGCTTACGACCTGTACCTGCGAGGCCGACATCTTGTTCATTCGATCCGCACTGCAGAGGTTCTGGACGAGGCCGTTGAGTTGTTGTCCCGATCAGTTGAGCTGGCACCCGATTACGTGCCGGCAATCTGGGATCTGGCACGAGCAATCTACTACAGCCGAAGCACGGGATCTCCGGACGACGTTGAGGCGAAGGAAGCGACGATCCGCGAGCTGACAGATCGGTTGGTTGAACTCGCACCGGACTCGAGCTATGCGAACCAGTGGCTGGGTTTTTTCGCAGCTGAGGCCGGTAACCTGCAGGAAGCCGCCCTGTACCGTGAACGAGCCCTTGCCGCTGCCAATGATTCGCACCTTTACATCATGCAGACTGTGGCTGCCCGGTTCCTCGGGCGGCTTGGGAGATTCGAAGAAGCTGCTGTATTGGCGCTTTATGTGGTAGATCGCGATCCAGCCTGTCGCGCCTGCATTGAGACTGTCCTACAGGTATTTCGGCCCGCTGGCAAACACCTTGAGGCAGCTCACGCCATGGAAAAAATGCTCGAATGGCGCGACGATTTATCGCCATACCTATACTGGCAGCTGGGCGTTGCATGGCTTGTCACAGGTGATCCGGGAAAAGCATTGGAGTATTTCGAGCAGGGGCCGCCCGGCAATCGAGACATGGGACGCTTAATGGCGCTCCACGACCTGGGACGTCAGGACGAGTTTGAGGCTCAATACTCGAAGATGATTTCTGAAATGGTAGCCCCGGAGGGAATTGCCAGGGTCGCGGCCTGGACTGGACAAAACGATCTCGCCTTCGAATACCTGGAACTAGCCGTCGAGGAATACGGTCCATCAATCGCCCGGACAGTTCGCACCGACTTGTACGAGCCGATCAAGTCGGACCCACGCTGGCAGGAGTATCTCGAGCGCTATGGCGCCACCGACCAGGAGTTTTCGCAGATTCGCTTCAACCCGAAATTGCCCGCTGAAGTAAAGGCTGCTCTCGCGGGCCGCTAGGCCACTTCTCCGGCCACCTTAGAGATCCGTCCGGATCGCGAACAGCTCGGGAAAGAAGCTCGTCTCGATCGCGCGCTTTAGGAAAGGCACGCCTGACGAGCCACCGGTGCCCTGGCGACTGCCGATGATCCGCTGCACCGTGTACATGTGCTTGAAGCGCCACAGCTGGAACGCATCTTCGATGTCGACCAGTTTTTCCGCGAGTTCGTAGAGTTCGAAGTATTTGTCCGGATCGTTGTAGATCGCGAACCAGGCCGCTTGCACACTGTCGTTGGGTTCGTACGGCCGACTGAAGTCGCGCTCGAGTTTTTCAGCGTCGATGTCGAATCCAACATGCGACAACTTGCGCAGCACGACGTCATAAAGGCTCGGCGAATTCAGCACCCGCGTCAGGTCCTCGTACACCTCTTCATCATGCTTGTGCACTTCGACCAACGCCTTGTTCTTGTTGCCAAGCAGGAATTCCAGCTTGCGGTAACAGTAGGACTGGAACCCGGAAGCCGGACCCAGTGAGTCTCGGAACTTCAGGTAGTCGACCGGCGTCATCGTCGACAGGATCGACCAGGACTGGGTGAGCTGCGCGAGGATCATCTTGACGCGCGCAATGACCTTGAACGCATGCCGGAAATCATCTTCCTCGACATTCCGAATTGCCGCCTCAACCTCGTGCCCGGCCAGCTTCAGCCACAGCTCGCTTGCCTGGTGAATCACGATGAACAACATTTCGTCGTGCTCCGCTGATTGCGGGTGCTGGGCCGTCAAAACCTCGGGCAAGTGCAGGTATTTGCCATAGGTCATCTGATCCTTGAGATCGGTATGAATGCTCTCCTCGAGAGCGCGGTAGTTTTTCGGTGTCTCAGTCACTGCCGTTCTCCGAAGGTCTCGGTGGCCATGCCGTGCAGCTGATCCATGACGAATTGCTCGTCCCAGTCGCTGTCGATGTTCGGCAGGTCCATGATTTTTTGCATGATCTTCTTCTGTTCGTCGCCGACGCGCAGGGCATCGGAATACGGCACGTCGGGTGAAAATGTCACCATCGAATATAGCGGCGTCCACAGCTCCGGATGCTGGCTGCTGAACTTCGCCTCTATCTTTTTCTGCAGCTGGAATGCGGGGTCGCCGGACAGATCGCTCATCTCGATGAAGTTGCGCTTGGACAGCTCCGCAATGGCATCGCTGTTCGGTTTACGTGCGTTTTCGTAAGCTGGGAAGATTTTGTCCCAGTCGTGATCGTGCTCGCTGATCAACGCATTCAGCTCGGCACAGTCCTCGAAGCCACAGTTCATGCCCTGCCCGTAGAACGGCACGATCGCATGCGCGGCATCACCGATCAGACCGATCCTGCGATTAATTGACCACGGGAATATGTGCACGAGAAACAGCGGCGACGCCGTCTTCTCAAGAAATGTGTCTACTGGCTGTTCGAGGTACGGCATCGCATCCGGGAAGCTGGACTCGAAGAAAGCCTCGACGTCCGCCCTTTCCTTGAGCGATTCGAACGAAGGCTCGCCCTCGTAG
Organism: Woeseiaceae bacterium; assembly: GCA_965224725.1. Taxonomy (GTDB): domain Bacteria; phylum Pseudomonadota; class Gammaproteobacteria; order Steroidobacterales; family Woeseiaceae; genus UBA1847. The sequence goes on along the minus strand of CBDCZZ010000002.1, from coordinate 111,894 downwards.
TTCAGGAACAGTGTGCAGGTAAACGTGCCGTCCGGATTCGGCAGCGCGATCAGCATGTAGTCCTTGCGCGGCCAGATGTGCAACGCGTTCTTCTCAAGCTGGTGCGAACAATCCGGGTTGGCCGGAATGTGCAGCTCAATGTAGCACTGCGGCATGTAGGTCTGGCTGTAACTGAAACGCGGCACGTTGTGCGCGAGCCGTCGAACCTTTGAGTTGGCACCGTCAGCGCCAAAAACGTAGTCGGCATCCACCACGAGTTCACGCTCGTTCTCAACGCGGAACGTGGTGCGGCCCGAATCAAAATCGATATCGACCAGGCGATGTTCGAAATGCGTCGTGATGTTGTCTTCAGCATCGGCAATATCGAGCAACTGCTCGTTGATGCCACCACGCGACACCGACCAGATGGCGTCGCCTTCCTTGCCGTATGGCAGCGCCGTGATCTCACCATCAATGTCGTGCACGGCCCGATGCTGCATCGGGATCGCCTGCGCTTTTGCTTCTGCGCTAATGCCGATCTTCTCCAGCGAAGTCCAGCCACGATCCGACAGCGCGATATTGATCGACTTGCCCTGGTAGATATTGGTCGTCCGTGAATCGGGCCTGCCCTCGTAGAGACCGACCTTGTATCCGTGTCGCGCAAGCACGATCGCGCATAGAGTCCCGACCGGCCCGCCGCCAACAACGGTAAATGTCTTTTGCGTCACGATGCGTCTCCCGCAGCCAGAAGTCGGCGCATGACCTGGCCAAACGTGTAGACGTCCTCGAACGAGTTATAGAGCGGCACCGGCGCCATGCGGATGATGCACGGCTCGCGGAAATCGGCGATAACACCGGCCGCGATCATGTCGTCGAACAGCTTGCGTTCACGTCCGGCGATATCGATTGACAGCTGGCAACCGCGGCGCGCCGGATCGCGCGGTGTAATGACGCTGATCTCGGCATCTGGGAACTCGGCCGCGAGTTGATCAACCGTGTACTCGAGGTAACCGGTAAGCTTTTCGCTCTTGTCACGCAAGGCAGCCATGCCAGCCTCGACGAATACGTCGAGCGAGGCCTTCATCGCGGACATGCCGAGAATCGGCACGTTGCTCAATTGCCAGCCCTCGGCGCCCGCCATTGGCTGGAAGCCGTTCTTCATTTGGAAGCGCGTATCCTTGTTGTGGCCCCACCATCCGCCAAAACGTGGCAGATCGAGGTTTTCACCGTGCCGTTCGTGCACAAAGATTGCACCGACGTTGCCCGGGCTTGAGTTCAGGTACTTGTAGGAGCACCACGCGGCAAAGTCGACATCCCAGTCATGCAGCTCAAGAGGAATGTTCCCTGCGGCATGAGCAAAGTCGAACCCGGCAATCGCACCAACTGCGTGGGCTGCTTCGGTCAGGCCGGGAACATCGAAGAACTGCCCCGTGAAGTAATTCACGCCGCCAAAGAACACCATCGCGACTTCGTTGCCGTGTTCTTCGATCGCCGCGAGAATGTCCTCATGACGAATCAGCCATTCACCGTCGCGCGGTGCGACTTCGATAATGGCGTCATCCGGTTCGAAGCCGTGGAACTGCGCCTGCGTCTCGAGCAGGTAGCGGTCCGACGGAAACATCTTGGCTTCGGAGATGATCTTGTAACGCTCATTGGTCGGCCGGTAAAACGACACAAACAGCAGGTGGATGTTGGTCGTCAGCGAGTTCATGCAGACGACTTCCGACTCCTTCGCGCCGACCAGCTCGGCCATCGGTGGCGTCAGCAACTCGTGAAAGCTGTACCACGGGTTGGTTGAATGGAAATGTCCCTCGACGCCGTACTTCGCCCACTCGTCGAGCTCGAGATTTACGGCTTCGCGTACAGTCGTTGGTTGCAGGCCCAGCGAGTGACCCGTGAAGTAGACCAGCTCATCGGTGCCAAGCGACGGAAAATGAAAACGCTCGCGGAATCCGGCCAACGGATCCGCCGCGTCCTGCGCACGCGCATAATCGATCGTCATTTCGAACTGCATGTCAGTTGCTCGCTGGCAGCTCGACCCAGCCTTCGGGTGGCTCCTTGCCCGGATGCAACGTGCCGCAGTCCGGACAGGTACGTGCGTCTTCGTCTGCGTAGAACGCCTGGTACAGCGGCGGCAGGTCGTCGACGATCGAGTTCAGCAGCACTTCGACGCGATGCACGAGACTGCCGCATTCGAAGCAGTACCACTCGAACGCATCCTTGGCGCCTTCAGGGCGTTTCGGTTCGATAACCAGCCCTACACTGCCCTCCATCGGGCGCTGCGGCGAATGCCGCACGTGCGGTGGCAACATGAATATCTCGCCTTCGCGGATCACGACGTCGTAAAACTCGTCCTGGTCGAACACCTTGAGCACCATGTCGCCTTCGAGCTGGTAGAAGAATTCCTCGACCGGATCGTCGTGGTAGTCAGTGCGCTTGTTCGGGCCGCCGACGACAAACGCCATCATGTCGGCGTCCTCCCAGATCTGCTTGTTACCGACGGGCGGTTTCAGCAGGTGGCGATGTTCGTCGATCCACGCCTGGAAATCGAAGGCGGACAGTCTGGTCATGACGGGTATCCCCGGTCAGCACTACGGACCGGCATTTTATCGGGAAACCGGGGTTTGCACGACACCAGATGTGTCTGGACTCCGTCCAGCCCTTCGGGCAATCTGAGCGCGAATATCGTATCGGAGCGTGATTCAGCGTGTTACAGGAACCGACTTCCCTTGGATATGGACTGGAGCTGGTCGCAAGGACCCTGGAAGAAGACTATGGCGTCGATCCTGCGCCTATATTCAAGGCGATCGGTCTCGAACGGTCCGACCTCATGGATGTATCGAGGCGCATCGGTAACTCGACCTACCACGCGATGTGGGACGCGGCAGGACAACTCTGCGAAGATCCAGCGCTCGGTGTAAAAGCAGGCTTAAGAACGCTCGCGAAACACCTCGGCGTTGTCGGCCACGCCTGGCTGTCGAGTGCGACCCTGGCGGATGCGCTCGAACGACTCGTTCGCTACGAAGAGCTGCTCGATTCGGGCGTCACAGACATTACCTTCGAAAAACAGGGTGACGAATACGTACTCAGCGAGGCCTACCCGAACCCGGCCGATTACCACGGCAAGCTGGGCGCTGATATGGGTTTCGCGGCCGTCATCGCATTGTGCAGGGTCGCTACGGACCGTCCGATCAAGGCTCTGCGCGCGGAATTCCTGCTCGGACCAGACGATCATCTCGATATCTACGGAGAGACAGTCGAAGGCGCTGTAACACGCAGCGAGAAGCACAACGCACTGTATTTCGCCGCTGCAGATCTCGAACAGCGGCTGCCCGGTGCTGACGCCGACGTTGCCGACGCCATGTCGCGCATCGCGGAGCGGCAGACTCAGTCGATCGATCGTTCGAAGGTCACTCACCAGGTGCGTGAATCGCTGATCCGCCTGTTGCCGTCTGGAACAGCGAGCCAGGACACGGTTGCCGGCCAGTTGTATCGCAGCGCCAGCACGCTACAGAGACAGCTCAAGGCCGAAGGAACGACTTACCGCGAGGTCTCGGACGGCGTACGCCAGTCACTGGCAGAAAGCTACCTGCGCGAGGGCGTGCATACTCACGCACAGATTGCGTTTATGACGGGCTTTGGCGACCAGAGCAATTTTGCGCGGGCGTTCAAGCGCTGGACTGGATTGAGTCCAGGTGCGTTCCAGAGGAATGCGCTAAAGTCCTGAGCAGAAGTACGGACTGTCAGGAGAAAGTCCATGGAACAGGACAACAGCAACCCCTACTCCAGCCCTGAATCTGATGTAACGGCAGTACCGGATCCTGACGAGCCGGAGCTCGCAAGTCTCGGCGCGCGGCTGGGTGCCGCGCTCATCGACGGAATCATCGGGCTTATCGTGACCGTGCCGGTGTTCATCATGATTTACGGCGTGAATATTTACACCGACCCGGAGGTCAGCGCCAGTCTCGGTACCGGTTACTACATTTTCTCGTTGCTGTTCGGCGTCGTCGCTTTCGTCGTTCTGCACGGCTACCTGCTGCACACGCGAGGTCAGACAATTGGCAAGAAACTCGTCGGGACGCAGATTGTTTCGGTGCGCAATAACAGACCGACCTCACTGCTCAACATCGTCGGCATGAGAATTTTGCCGCTCTACGTGGTTGTGCTGATCCCCATGATTGGCGGGCTGCTGGCGATCATCAATATCCTTCTGATCTTTGGCGCCAGCCGGCGCTGCGGTCATGACCTGATTGCGGGCACCAGGGTCATCGTTTATCGCTGAGCACCACTCCAGACGTCGCTCATAAGACGCAGGAAATTGCCGCCGAGAATCTTCTCGATGCGCAAGTCGCTGTAGCCACGTTGTTTTAGCAGGCCTTCGAGTTTCCTGAACTGATCGGGGCCGCGCATGTCCGGGATGAACGGCACCGTGGTGGCGCTCTCCCCTGTCGCGCCAATGCCTGCCGCCCGTCGGCGCTCAACTTCTTTGGCGATAAATGCCTGGTAACGGTCCAAATCGTCGATGGCGGTCAATGAGCCGTCTGTCCCGATGCCAACGTGATCCTCGCCACACACGTTGATGGCGTGCTCGATATGCGCGACGACGTCTTCGGCATACGGCTGTTCACCAACTTTCAGGAACGGCATGAAGTAGATGCCAACCACGCCGCCCCTGTCGGCCAGCAGGCGCAGTTCCTCATTCGTTTTGTTGCGTGGCAGGTCGGCGAGCGCGCGACAACCTGAATGTGAAATCGTAATTGGCGACGTCGAAGTGGCCAATGCATCGAGGCAGGTCTGTTCGCCACTGTGGCTCAGGTCGACGAGGACATTGTTCGCATTCAACTCCGCAACCACCTCGCGACCGAACTGGGAAAGCCCGCGGTTCTCAGCGGACATAGAACCGTCACCGAGCTGGTTCGGCGTGTTGTAGGTCAACTGGATAACACGTACACCCAGCCGCGCAAAGATTTCGACGCGACTCGCGTCGTCGCCCATCATCGCCGCGTTCTGAAAGCCGTAGATGATGCCAACCCGGCCTGTTTCGGCAGCCAGCAGAATGTCGTCGCCGGACAGCACTTTGAGCAGATGCTCCGGGTTCGTACGGATGCGTTCGTCCCACCACGCAACTTCCTTAACGCTGTGCTCGAACGGTTCGTAGGGGCCGGCCACATAGCCGAGTGTGACATTGATTGCCGACACTCCGGACGCTTTCGTATCGGCTAATGCGCGCGGATCAATCTCGGCCGGTGGAGGCATCCCTTCGGGCGGACCCTCCGCATCGAGCATCAGGTTAGGGTTACCGATCCCACCCAGGCCATCGATGATGATCTTCGGCGAAGCTGCCGTTTCAGCAATCGCGGCCGGTGCACCAGATCTGGAGCAAGCACTAACAAGCGCGGCAGATACTGCTGCCGTCAGGAAATGTCGTCTGTCCATGCGATGGACTTTACGCGCCATCACATGGCGCTACAAATTGGCGAGGTATTAGCTATATTGCTGTATTACCGCCAACTCCACGCCCGAAGGAAAACGATGATGGATCGAAGAAATTTCATGAAGCTCTCGGGCGCGTCGATGCTGGCGAGCAGTTTTCCGGCGCTCGCGTCAGGAGCATCCGTACTCCCAAGACGCTCGATCGCCGGGTCAGACGAATCACTCGCGATCATCGGACTCGGTAACTCGAACGCATTTCGAAATGGCGATGTGGAAGTTTCAAAAAACCTCCTCGAGCTGTACTTCGACCATGGCGGCAACTACATCGATGTCGGCGGTTCCAGCGCGACGTTCGTTGGCGAATTAGCCGGGAAAATGAATGCCAGTGAGCAGGCTTTCTTTGGCAACTACATCGATCCGGCGGATCCGGCGACGATGAAAGAAACGGCAAAAACGATTGCGCAGGCGCAGGGCAAAGCGGCACTGGACCTGGTGCATACCCGGGACCTGCAAGGCTACAAGTCTCAACATGGCACCTACCGTGCAATGAAAGATACGGGGCTCACACGCAGCATCGGAATTGCGCGGACCGGCGACGCAGACACGCACGCAGCGATTGTCGAACTGGTAGAGGCAGGCCTCGTCGACTTCATCCAGGTCAACTATTCGATTCTCGAACCGAACGCCGGAGAAACACTGCTGCCGCTCGCGCGGAACAAGGGCATAGGAGTCGCGATCTCACGACCGTTCATCAACGGCAACTACTTTTCTGTAGTGCGCGGTCATGAATTGCCGGAATGGGCGAGCGAATTCGATTGCGCCACCTGGGCACAGTTTTCGCTGAAGTACATTCTGTCGCATCCGGCGGTGACCTGTGTGCTCACGGAGACCGCTAATCCGAAGCACGCGCTGGACAATCTCGGCGCGGGCTTCGGTCGGTTACCTGATGAGTCGATGAGAAAGCGCATGGCGAAACACCTGCGCAGTCTCACCTAGCGAATTAAGATCAGGCGGCCTTGCTGCTTGCCTGAACTGCCTTGTCCGCTTCCATCAGCGCGACCGTCGTGTCGAGCATGCGGTTGGAGAAGCCCCACTCATTGTCGTACCACGAGATCACCTTGACGCAGGTGCCATCCATTACCTTGGTCAATGTGGAGTCGTAGATCGACGATGCCGGGTTGTGATTGAAGTCGACAGATACGAGCGGTGCGTCGTTGCAGGCCAGCACACCCTTCAGCGCACCTTCGCTGGCTTCGCGCAGGATGCTGTTGATTTCTTCGACTGACGTCTCGCGTTCTGCGATAAAGGTCAGGTCGACGGCCGAGACATTTATCGTCGGAACGCGCATCGAGAAACCATCAAGCTTGCCGTTGAGTTCCGGCAACACCAGGCCAACCGCTTTTGCAGCACCCGTGCTGGTCGGAATCTGCGACATCGTGCCGGAACGTGCACGGCGCAGGTCCTTGTGGAAGACGTCGGTCAGCACCTGGTCGTTCGTGTAGGCGTGAATCGTTGTCATGATGCCGTGCTTGACGCCGATCTTCTCATGCAGCGGTTTGACCAACGGTGCGAGGCAGTTGGTCGTGCAGGATGCATTCGAGATAATCTGGTCCGACGCCTCAAGCGTGTCATGGTTAACGCCGTAGACGATCGTCTTGTCAACGCCCTCGCCGCCCGGCGCTGAAATAATGACTTTCTTCGCGCCACCGGCAATGTGCGCGCCGGCAGTCTCGGCAGTACGGAACAGGCCCGTGCATTCGAAAACGACGTCGACGCCAAGCTCACCCCAGGGCAGCTTCGCCGGATCACGTTCTGCGAACACCTTAATACGATCGCCATTGATAACGATGTCACCGCCGTCGACTTCGACGGTGCCGTTGAAGTGGCCATGCGCCGTGTCGAAGCGCGTCAGGTGCGCGTTGGTCTCGGGATCGCCGAGGTCGTTGATCGCGACTACATCAAATTCGCCCGAACGTCCGGATTCGTGGATTGCACGAACAATGTTGCGTCCGATACGGCCGTAGCCGTTGATACCGATTTTGATTCCCATGACTACTACTCCATCTTCGATTTGATGAAATTTTGCTACATTTTTTGCGAAAAATAACCATTTCTATAGCTTTTTCCGCTACAAAAATGTAGTTTCACTACATGCTGGAAAAGATCAAACAAGCTATTCCCGAGCTTAGCCGCGCAGAACAACGCGTCGCACGCTGGGTCGTACAGCACCCGCGACAGGCATCCCGCTCGACATTGGCCGCCATCTCGGCTGCCTGCGACGTTTCCGAGCCCACAATCGTTCGATTCTGCAGGCGGGTGGGGTCGGAAGGCTTTCGCGACTTCACTATTCAGCTGGCTGAGGAACTGAGCCGACCGGTAAGCACGGTCCACAGCGACGTGCACGTTGACGACACTGCGGCCGAGGCCGTCACCAAAGTTCTGGATGCGTCGATTCGCTCGTTGACGGATATACGCTCGCTATCGGCGGAGCTGCCGGTCACCGACGCTATTGCCGCGCTCAAGGACGCACGTCAGATTGCATTCGCCGGACTGGGCGCGTCCGGCCACGTCGCTGCCGATGCCTGCCAGAAGTTTTTTCGGCTGGGGATCCCGTGCTGCTCTCTGACCAATACACCGGACCTCTTGCAGTTCGCCGGAATAGCGCGCAAAGAAGATGTCCTGGTCATTACGTCTCACGGAGGTAAATGGCCCGAACTCGGGCGTGCCGCCAAGCTCGCGGCCGACCAGGGAGCAACCGTCATAGCACTGACGGATCGCGGCTCACCGCTGGCCGAAGTCGCGACCATCCTGTTCCTCTGCGAAACAATCGAGGACAGGAGTATCTACACGCCAATGAGCTCACGCCTCGCGCATCTCGCACTGCTGGATGCGCTACAGGTTGTACTGGCGTTGGAGATGGGCACTGAGGCGACCGAAAGCCTGCAGCGCAGCCGCGAGGCGATTACGAAGCGGTAGCGCCGAGAGGGCAAGGATTGCTTGCCTGCCCGTAGAAATACCCTATACTTCGTCCCGCACTGTTAGTGCGCGTTTATCTATGCACTCCATTTCGAAGCTCCAGAAGTATCTTCCGTAGTCCCTCGTCCTGATTTTCATAAAGAACAGCAAAGCTTTCAGTCACGTTTTCCCGACTAACGGGATTTTTTGAACGCATTAGGAAGGACAAGACAATGTCAACAGTTACCGGAACCGTAAAGTGGTTCAACGAAGAGAAAGGCTTCGGATTCATCGAACAGGAATCAGGCCCCGACGTATTCGCGCACTTCAGCGCAATCCAGGGCGAAGGATTCAAGACGCTGGCTGAAGGCCAGAAGGTCGAGTTCAAAGTCACGCAGGGTCAGAAGGGCCCGCAGGCTGAGAACATCGTCGTAGTCTGATTCGCGATGCCGAATAAGAGAAAGGGCCCCGAATGGGGCCCTTTCTTATTGGCGAATCCGGGCAATCGGTCTCGGCAGCTGCACAGCAATAAGCGCCACGATAAACACGTAGGCCCACGTGCGATCAAACACCGCCAACACCCAGTGCGCCAGGATCAGGGCCGTCGCCGTATAGACCCAGCGATGTAACTTCTTCCATGATCGACCCATCGCACGAACCGACGCGTCGTTGCTGGTGATCGCGAGCACCGCGTAGATCCCGAGAGCAATCCAACCAGTTGCAAGGTCAGCCTCCAGCCCCTCCTTGAGGATAAGGTCCGCCCCCCACTTCCGTTCCAGATAAACGCCAGTGTGCAGTGCGGCATACGCAAAGCTCGCAACTCCGAGAGCGCGACGAAAACGAGCAATCCGGAGAAACCGTCGCAATGGAGTAACGGCCAAGGCGGCCAGCAGCAGCCCCGCGCTCCAGAGTCCGGTCTGATGAAGCACCTGCCCGTAAGTGATCGTGTCATCAGCGAAGCGCACGCAGATCCATACAAATGGAATTGTGAGAAGTATCCAGACAAAGAATTTCGCGGTGTCGATTTTCAATGGGGATATGGACTTGCAGCTGCGCGGAGCGTGCTAGCATGCCCGGAAATCATTCTTTTAATCAATTCGGAATCGCCGCAATGCCAATACCAGATTCAAAGAACACTTTTTCCCTGATCGCCGCACTTGCCCTGCTCGCTGGGTGTGGCGGTGAGAAGGCGCCGGAGGAAGCTGCAGTCGCGCCCGAGGAAGCTGCGCCCGAAGCCATTGCTGAGGCGATCGAAGAAGCAGCACCGGCCGAAGTCGAAGCATCCGCATTCCCGACGGCCGCTCTGGTTGATCCCAACTCCGCGTCCGAGGAAGACCTCGCCGCTGTTCCGGGCATGTCCGAAGCTGCGGCAGACGCAATTATTGCAGGCCGCCCGTTCGCCACACCAACTGACATGGATGCCGCGATCGGCGACGCGCTGGACGATGAGGGCCGCAAATCGGTTTACGCGCGAGTATTCATCAAGGTCGGCCTCAACACCGGCGCGGAAGACGACTACAAGCTGATCCCATCGTCACTTCGCCCTGGACACCTCGCACACGAATTCGAGGAGTACCGCCCCTATGATTCGATGGAGCAGTTCAGCCGTGAGATGTCGAAATACGTCAGCGCTGAAGAGGTCGTTTACCTGGAGCGATTTGTCACTCTCGACTGACATGCCCATGACCACTGACTCAGGCGTTCCAGTCTCATGATGTCGCTTCTGGGCGTGGTGCTGGGCATTATCGTGCTGATCGGCGGCGGCGCGCTGCTGGTCCGCGGTGCATCTGAAATCGCGGCCAAACACGGCGTCTCGCCGATGGTTATCGGTCTCACCGTGGTCGGCCTCGGCACGAGCTCACCTGAGCTGGTCGTCAACCTGATCGGTGCAACGCAGGGTGCAACCGACCTCGCGTTCGGTAACGTCCTCGGCTCCAACATCAGCAACCTCGGACTCGTACTTGGAGTCGCGGCGATGCTTAGCCCTATTGCAATTCAGGGTGGCGTCGTGAGACGCGAGCTGCCGCTTCTGCTGTTGGCCACAACCATGATGACGGTGCTGGCACTTGACGGCCCGCTGGAAGGCCGCCCTGCAATGCTGGGCCGCGCCGATTCAGTGGTGTTAATTCTCCTGTTTTGCGTCTTCGTCTATATCACCGCGCTCGACTTTATACGGACACGCCAAAAGGACGCTCTGCTCGACAACATCGACCACAGCGCATTGCTGCATACGACGGATACGGCACGCTTCTCGTGGCTCATGGTGCTCGCCGGCTTCGGATTGCTGTTCGTCGGTGGCGAGTTGACCGTAAACAACGGGGTAAGCCTGGCCGAGCAGTTCGGAGTATCGGCAACGGTAATTGGCTTGTTCGTCGTGGCCATTGGTACCAGCATGCCGGAACTCGTCACATCGATTATTGCCGCCATGCGCAAGGAATCCGACCTCGCGCTGGGCAACGTGATCGGTTCCAACATCTTCAATTCGCTTGTCGTACTACCCGCCGGCGGCATGGTGGCGCAGATCCCGATCCCCCAGGGCGGATTCGCCGATCTCGCTATCTCCTGGTTGCTGGCAGCAGTCCTGATTCCAATCTTCTGGATCGGCAAGGCTTATCTCGGACGGATTACCGGTCTGATGTTCGTGGCCACGTACTTTGGCTACGCGGCCTGGCGCTTGCTGCAGGCCTGAATCAATTGAGTGACTCGCACAGCGATGTATGCCACTGATTTAGTGTGCTGGTCCGCCCCACTATGGGACAGAAACGGCCTTGCCATTAGTGCCCCATTGGGGCAGTGTCTGTTCATGGAGTTCATCGACACAACAGGGTTTTCAAGTATTAGAGAAAACTACTTCGATGACTCGCAGTTCCATATGCTGCAGCTCTACCTGATGGACCGGCCCGATGCAGGAGACATCATCAAAGGATCCGGTGGAGTCAGAAAGCTACGATGGGGACTGGAAGGAAAAAGGGTCAGTCACTCGTAAGTAACTGACCCTTTTTGCTTTTTTGGCGCGCCCGGAAGGATGGGCCCGCGGCCTGTCCTCGCTTCGCTCGTCGGAAAGAACCTCCGACCGGTCCGAAAGAACTGCCGTGCCATTCGGTTGCCCAGCCTCTCAGGGTGTACGGTTCGTAGCCAGCAGCTCTTTCTCTATATTTCTCTTACAAATCAATATTTTGCGATGGAAGTTCGTCCCATAGAATCTCCAATCTTGGCGCGCAAGCCTCTGATTATTGGTGATTCGAGAGTGTTTGGTGGGACAGTGAATCATGAGTGTCTTGACGTTTCATGACATTGCTTGATAGGGTGCACTCTATGGCCAGCATCAAGATAAGTTCCAAAGTCGAACAAGCCGAATGGAAAGCACTGCAGAATCTCGCAAGAGAGTCGCATCAGAGCATTTCCGGCTTGCTCACTGAAGCAATTGGCGACTACGTTCGTAAGCGCCGACTGCGCCCTGCTGTAATGGATCATCTGGAAGAATCAATGCAGGAGAACGAAGAGCTGGGTCATCGACTTGCCCGTTAGCTCAGTTCAATTTCTGTCGCTCGATGAAGTACTCACTATCCAGGAAAGGCTGATCGAACGATTCGGCGGTGACCACGGTATTCGCGATCAAGGACTTCTCGAAAGCGCCCTCTTTAGGCCGCAGACCGGTTACTACGCACACATTGACGAAATGGCGGCAGCGATGTTTGAGTCGCTGCTTATCAATCACGCCTTCGTCGATGGAAACAAGAGAGTCGCGTTCTTTGCTACTGATGTTTTCCTGCGTCTGAACGGGTGGAAGCTCGTCGTAACTGCCGACGCTGGTGAGCGATTTATCGTCGGCATGCTCGAGGCCAATGAGTGTTCATTTGAGAAGATCCTTCCCTGGATTCGGGAACACATTGTCTCGATCTAATGTGCTGAATGTGTAAACCATTTGACCAGTCTTCGCCCGTTTGAGATAGCGCGCCCGGAAGGATGGCCTCGCTACGCTCGGCGCGTCGTCGCTTCGCTCCTCGGCTCGAACCAGAGGTTCTCATCTCAGTCCGGACACACAAAACGAAAAAAGGGGTCCCATGAAGGGACCCCTTTATTCCGTTTGGCGCGCCCGGAAGGATTCGAACCTCCGACCGCCTGGTTCGTAGCCAGTCAGCGCGCTGTAACTTACTGAAATATAAGGCCTAAGAGGCGGCGCTCGTTGACCAACTTTCAGTACGTTGCACAACAATGCACAACTTGTGTCGGAAAATTGTCGGAACACTATACGTTCGGTCAGCAACCTAATCGACCGAGTTCAGTTCAGCAGCAGTCAGCAGTTACAAGCCTCGAATCATCATCTCTTCCATAGGTTCATCCTAAACAACCTGCAGCGGTCGCAGCAGCGTAGATCTGCCGCTTTCCGCTACCCTTCTTCTCACTTACGTACTTAATTCAGCTGCCTAAAGCTCCTGCATCGGTATTGGTGAAAGCCCTCAGTTTCGACGAATGAGCATTATCCCTGCTGTCACAATAAGAATTGAAATCAGCACCACACAGGTCGCAATTGCATTGATCTCCGGCGTAATCCCGGTCCTCATCACGGACCAAATATACATTGGGAGCGTGTTCTCTCGTCCGCCAACAAAATAGGCGATCCCGAGGTCGTCGAATGACATTGTAAATGTCAGCAAAGCGGAGCCTACCAATGTAGATCGGATATTTGGCAGCGTGACCAGAAAAAACGTTTGAATCGGCGTAGCACCCAGGTCCATTGCCGCCTCGTCAATATTTTTGGAATAAAGTTGCATTCGCGCAAATACGTTGCTTAGTACAATTGCTGACATGAATGCACCGTGCGAAATCATTATGGTTGTCAAACCCATCCTCACATTCGCCGAATTGAGCATATTCAGGATTGCAATTCCAAGAATCATCGCAGGCAATGATGCAGGCATCACAAAGAAACTCCGCAGCGCCCTCTTCCCATGAAAGTTCCATCGTGACAGCGCCAGCCCGATCGGTACGCCTATAAGTTGCGACACGACGATAGCGCCGATTGCAACTTTGACACTGTTTACAAGCGCCTCAATCAGCAGCTCGTTTTGAAACGCTCTGCTGTACCAGTCCAATGTCCATGATGTTAGAGGGAAGGTGGTAATGTCATTCGAGTTAAAGCTGAATACTATTAAGATAACGAGCGGAACATAGATAAATAACAGCGAGACTGCGGCGAGCGACGTTACGAGTATCGTCGACGCAGATGGGCCAGCACGGTTCTTTCTTGTGCCACCTTGTGCGGGCCCGCGATTGTTAGACGTGCTCGAAGATTCACTCAACTTTCAGGTCTCTTGACGCTTCTATGCGATTTGAAATCGCAATTAAACTAATGAACATGATCAGCAGAAGTACCGTAAGAGCCGCCCCTAACGGCCAATTAAGCGCCGATCCGAATTGCGTCAATATGACATTGGCTGCCATTGTTGAGCTCGGGCCACCGACTAAAATCGGTGAGACGAAGTCGCCCGCCGCGTGACAAAAACACAAGGTAAATCCTGCGACGATCCCAGGAGTAGCCAATGGCAACGTGACCTTTCGGAAAGTGACCACGGGACTTGCTCCGAGATCTTTTGCCGCTTCACGAACACTTGCGGGAATTTTTTCGAGAATCGCGACAATCGGTATCACCATCAATGGCAACGATACGTAACCTATCGCCAGAATCAGCGCAAACTCATTGAATAGAAGATACTGCAGTGGCTCGTCGATCATGCCAAACCACAAAAGAAGCGAATTTAGCGCCCCCTCGCTGCCCAGGATGTTTCTCCATGCAAACACCCTTAGCAAGTATGAAACCCACATCGGTATCAGGACCGCCATATAAATGAGCATTCGCAGCCGGGCCGATGTCAGCTTGTATGCAATAAAGTAGGCCAGAGGAAATCCGACAACTAGACACAGCAGGCATGCCAACAGGGTTACCCGCACTGTCCGAATCAATACGCTGGCGAACTCAGGCTCGGTAAAGAGCCTGATGTAGTTTCCGAACTGAAAGTCCGGATGATGGCCCGGAAAGTCCCGCGAGTAAAAGCTCAATATCAGTAATGCGATCAATGGGACGACAGCGACGGTAGCCCAGAACACTGCAGAGGGTGAAATCAACAAAAAGAAATTTCGCCAATGATTTGTCGTCCGATTCACAAATCTAGTCCTTCGTTCGTTCGCGCTCCGAAAAGATCGTGACACTATCGGTATCCAGTGAGAGCTTTGCGCGCTGGCCAGAGCTCGGCAGGATTGACGAGTCAAATGAAGATGACAAGGGTATCGATACTGATAACGGAGCATCGCCTCCAATATCGAACAAAACGTGAGCGGAATTGCCCCTGTACATTAATTCCAGAAACTCTCCGACAATGACCGTGTTTCCAGGAGTTACGGTGTCGTCAGCATCTATTACTGAGATTCGCTCCGGTCGTATTGCAACTACGACGTCATCTCCGAGCTGATGCTGCTCGCCTGCGGCCGGTACAAAAACCTGATCTTTGCCAATCTTTAGTTGAACCAGTCCGTCTGATTCGCCCAGCACCTTGGCGGCGATCAGGTTCGAGGAGCCGACGAAGTCCGCCACGTACGGCGTGGCCGGATTATCATAAAGCCGCGCCGGCGTATCGAGCTGCACCAATTTGCCGTCTTGCATGACCATGACACGATCGGACATTGACAGCGCTTCGGATTGATCGTGCGTCACCATTATGAACGTTACACCCAATTCTCGATGGAGCTGGCAAATCTCAACCTGCATGGCCTCGCGAAGCTTGAGGTCCAGCGCCGACATGGGTTCATCCAGTAATACGAGTTTTGGCCTCAAAACCAGTGCCCTCATAAGCGCAACGCGCTGTCGTTGACCGATCGATAGTTCGTGAGGCTTTAGACTTGCTTTATGCGAAAGATGAACCATTTTCAGTGCGGCATCTACCCTTTCGCGAATCTCGCTCCGGCCCGTGTTGGCAAGGCGAAGGCCGAATGCAATGTTCTGTTCGGCCGTCAGATGCGGAAATAGCGCATAATCCTGAAATACCATTCTCACCGGGCGCCTGTTCGGCGGGGCGCCTGTAACGTCGTTGCCGTCGATCAATACTCTTCCAGCGGTCGGATACTCGAAGCCACCGATCATTCGTAGTGTTGTGCTCTTGCCACACCCAGATGGACCTAGAATTGTTAGAAATTCACCCTCTCGTACACTCAGGTTCAGATTCTCGACCGCAACGTAGCCGTCATTGAATACCTTCCTGATTGCTCTGAGCTCAAGGCTTGCCGACATAAATTCTAATCCCACCCTGTTAGTCGGGAGTTGATATCTTCACCGCATTCCAGGTATCCGTCAGCGCGTCCAGGCGCTCGGGCTCCCGGTGCAGTACGAGATTGTCCAAGTAATCTGGATTATCGAGGTGCAACGCAGAGAACCGCTCTGGAGCCAGGCATCCGCGAAGCCCGGACGGATTCACCCCTGACAAACCCGACCAGTTAACGATCTTGCATTGTCCATCTGGGCTGGCGACGAAATTTAGATACTCGTAGGCACAGTCGATATTCTCCGCACCTTTCATAAGCATGAACGCATCAACGAATCCGTCGGCGCGTTCCTCCGGAATAAATTCAACAAATGGCAATCCACGCGCGTTAAGTTCGGCAACCTGGTATCCGCTCCATGTATTCGACAGCCACGCCTCACCCGAAGCTAACAGGTTGATGTGGTCTCCCGGTTGTGTCCAATAAGAGCGAACATCCTTCTTCTGCTCAATCAGCTTTTCCTTCACCGCCGCAAGCTGCTCATCGGTGAGGTCAAATACATTTACATCGTTACCAAAAAGCATCCGGGCAACGATATAGATGGTCGTCTTGTCGTCCCACATAGCGATCTTGCCGCTGTAAGATCCGTCGAAAAACGTCTCAACTGATGTTGGCGGAGGACTCACCAAGTCAGACCGGTACATGTAGGGAATGGCGCCCCAGGTAACAGGCTGCGACAGAATCTGCCCGTCACCCATCGTGACAGACGGATGCGTCTGGAAACGCTCGAAAATCCCGTCAAATTCGGTCAAGCGTTCCCGCTCTAGCGGAACGAACTTGTCCATCTTCCAGAATACAGTGGACAGATCGAACGATGCACTAACGAGATCATAGTTCGCACCAAGTGCGATCTTCGCGATAATTTCGTCATTCGAGCCAACCAGGGTCGCCCTGACATTGCACCCGGTTTTCTGCTCCCAGTCCTGCACGATATCGGGGTGTGCAAACGTGACATAGGTCAATAAGTGAAGATCCCTCTCGGAGTCACCACCTGAGCACGCCGCAAATAACAGGATACATGCAATTCCAAGTGCGCTGAACCGTAGGTCGAGGCGCAATTTTTTGTGCAGCAACATTAGCTTCCGAAGTCATACCTGAACTCGACGCCCGCCCATCGCGGGGGGCCATAGGATTTCAAGTTATAGCCGAAAGCACTAATGTCATAGACATAAACGACGTAGTCTTCATCAGTCAAATTTTGCCCGAAGACGGCGACCTCCCAGTTGTTGTCACTGGCGAAAGCAATCCTTGCTCCTACGGTCGTATATGACTCACCGAGACTTGTTGGGGCATTTGAT
This sequence comes from Woeseiaceae bacterium, assembly GCA_965224725.1. Lineage (GTDB taxonomy): Bacteria > Pseudomonadota > Gammaproteobacteria > Steroidobacterales > Woeseiaceae > UBA1847. Next base: position 94,915 of record CBDCZZ010000002.1, on the reverse strand, counting down.
CCGGCGAAATACTGTTCTCCGACATGCGAGATGTCGACCTGTATACCGAATTTTCCCGATGACAATTGCCACTCCTTGCGCAACAGACCGTTCAAGGAAAAGTCTGGTGACATTGGCGCCTTACGGTCGACCAACTGTCCGGTTGATAGCCCGAAGTCCTTAACTGTCGTGTCCAAAAAACTGGCGCCCAGGTTTAGTAGCCAGCCTTCAGCTGGAACGGTGGTCAGTTCAATTTCAGCTCCGGAAACCTCAGCGTCCTGGTTCGAAATGACAGCAGCAAGTCCGCGAAGGTCGAAAGCCTGATAATCCTTGTAGTCGTAATAAAACACACTGGAGTTCAATCGCGCATTTCCGTCAAACATTGTTGCCTTGAGCCCCAATTCGTAACTCGTCAGGATCTCGGCCTCAAAGCGCATTTCAGACACTGGGATCGCGCCGTCTATCGACGCATTGAATCCACCCGACTTGTGGCCACGAGTGATGCTGCCATATATAAGCGTGTCATCAGTGGGCCTCCAGTCGAGCGCCAGTTTTCCAGCCCAGTCTCCTTCACTGTAGTGTGTCAGGTCCCCTACGGTCGCACGCGTAAAATCCAGAACTCGTCCGTACCCGACGTCCACCTCGTCAACGAAGTTTTCGTGGTTCTTGTCGTCATCGGTCCAACGCAGACCTGCCGTGAGCTTCCACTCTTCGGTCACGTTGAACTCAACGTGCCCGAAAGCGGCCCAAGATGTCGTCGTCGATTCGGCAAAGCTTAGTGATCTGTACCCAAACGGTGTACCAGAGAAGATGGGTACATCCAGCATCTGGAACATCGACGAGTCAATGTCGAGATAATAGAGCCCCGCCACCCAGCTAGTGCGCCCGGCTTCCTTGAAAATGCGCAGTTCCTGGCTGAACTGACTGGCGTCCTGATCAATATCGACAGTTAACAGGGCGTTTGTAGAGCTATCCGACTCCTCGCCGTAATAGATGTCAATATCAGTGTAGTTGCTGACGGCCGTAACCGTCAGATCACCAAGTTGCCAATCCAGAGTTGCTGTAGCGCCGGAGACACGTCGATCCATGAATCCAACCCTATCCCAAGCACCGGCGTGTACGTCGTTGTCGCTATCGCGATAACCGAGAAAGTCGCAACCGCTACACGTCCCCCAGAAGTCTTCATCATCTGCCAGATCGTAGCCTAGCCCATTGGCGTCGATTCCCGCTGCAACGTGCTGGTAGACCGCCGCCTTTTCATTGTCGTTAACGGAGTGATACGCACTGATCAACGCGCTGAATGCGTCGCTGGGTTCCGTCTGCAAGTGAGCCCTGAAGGCGAGAGAGTCCGCTTCGTGCGCATCCGGGCCGGCCCGATTTTCCGTAATACCATCGTGGTTGTTGGTCATAACAGCAATGCGCCCCGAGACGGTGTCCGAGATTCCACCACCGATGGCTCCTTCGAAGCGGACCTGATTGTGGTCCGCGATTCGAAGTTGGGTGTATCCACTCAAATCAGCGGTCGGTTTCCGGCTGACATAATGGAGGAGGCCTCCAGTCGCATTTCGTCCAAATAACGTTCCTTGTGGACCGCGCAACACCTCGACACGCTCGAGATCAAACATCTGGCCACTCGCAGCACCGAGAAAACTCAGGTAAGCCTGATCAACGTAAATCGCGTTGGGGCTCTCCTGGTGCAGGTTGTAGTCATTCTGGGCAACGCCGCGGATAGACAGGAGATTAATTGCACCAGTACCCCCAACAACTCCCACCGAAAGTCCAGGCGTATGTTGAGTAATGTCGACAGTATTCGTGAAACCGAGTGATTTCAGTTGCTCATTCGAAAACGCCGCCACCGACACACCGACTGACTGCATATTCTGTTCACGCTTCTGCGCAGTTACAACAATTTCTTCAAGCGTCGCGTCCGCCGCAAATGCATTAGGTGCCATCAAAAAAATGGAAAGAGCACCAACCAACCTGGAGTACACGGTGATTCCGTTAGTCATGTCATCCCCCCTTGCCAAAACTTGGTTTTTGACCATTTTTTTCAGTTTCAGCTGCTCTTAAGTCAGCTGAAACCGCTAATAATCGACATTATCACATCAAACAAAATTAGGTCAATGACCAATTTTGTTGAAATGCCAGTATTGCGCCGTACGTTGCCAAGCTCCTTACGGTCTGGCACTCTGCATCGTCGGCGTTCACATGATTTCAGGGCCTATGGCGATCAACGAGAAAGAAGCGCGGGAATATCAATCTGCGACAAAACCCGTCGACATCAACCGCATGAGGAAAGGGCAAATCAGGGGCAAAAAACGCCGGGCCGGCATTCTGCTGGCGGCGAAAGAGCTTCTGATCGAGAAGGGTTACGACGGTATCACGCTCCGGGAGGTCGCGGACGCTGCTGGAATCGGCCTGAGCAATCTCCAGTACTACTATCAAACCAAGAGCGATTTGTTCCATGCGGTTTGCATGCAACTTGCCGATGAGTACATGGGAGACATATCGCACGCGGTACAAACTGCTACCACCGCAAAGGCGACGATGCTGACTATCGTCGAGCGATGTCTCTATTCGTGGTCGCAGCCCGAGCTATACCTTTGGCTGGCGCTGTATGAACGTTCCTTTCACGATCCCAGCTTCAGGAAGATTAAGGACGAGTCGTACGCGGCAATGCAGGCTTCTGTGGAAAGCGCTTTAAGGCATTCATTGCCCCACTATCCTGAAGAACGTCTTCGAAATATTGCGATGCTCTTGCTCGCACTGCTCGACGGTTTCGTAATACGTCAGTACCCGACCGCAATGAAAGGGGTGGAGCTCTCAGTGCTTGAAAACGAAATTAAGGCAGCAGCGGTAAACCTGATAGAAGATTAGGCGTAATTGTCCCTCCCGTTTATTCATCCTAAGCAGCCTGTCGGAAGTATTCGTGATGCAAACCACCACAGTGTCGGCGTGAGCGAATGGGTCCGTTATCTGGAAACTGGACCAACCGTGGCTCTGGCGCATCTTTACCCAAAGCGAGATGTGTACGAACGCCGTTGTAGTAATCGGCGTATCGCCTGACGACCCTTCGTAGATGCCGCTCGCTGAGAATGATCGTGTGATCCAAGCATTCTCTTCTGAAGGTACCAATGACGCGCTCAGCATATGCGTTCTGCCAAGGCGATGCCGGTGCCGTGAGAATTTCCCTTAATCCGGCAGATTCGACTTGCCGACTGAAATACGCGCCGAATTTTCGATCCTGATCTCGGATCAGATATCTTGGCGCAACGTCCACACCAACAGCCTCGATAATCTGCCGAGCTGTCCATGCCGCTGTTGGAGCTTCGGTCACATTGGTGTGCAAAATCTCTCGCCGATCGTGACTTGGCACAACCAAGACGAACAGCACACGAAAGGTCGCGGTCGGGACCGTGAAGAAGTCAGTGGCGATGATTTCTTCTGCGTGATTTTCCAGGAAGGTGCGCCACGTCTGTGACGGCGGCCTCCTCTCTCGAATCAAATACTTGGAAACAGTCGTCTCGGATACTTCGATGCCCAGCTTCAACAGTTCCCCATGAATTCTCGGCGCGCCCCAAAGAGGATTTGCCTCGCTCATTCGCTTGATCAGCAGCTTGATCTTCGGGTCGAGCCCTGGTCGCCCTTTCTTCCTGCATTTTCGGGCCCAGCGGCGGCGAAATCCTTCCCGGTGCCAACGAATAACCGTATCCGGTTTGACGATATACAAAGCATCTCGCCATCTTGACCATAGCTTCGAAATCAGTACCCAGAAAAACCGATCTGTCGTTGAAAGTTGAGGCCGAGCGCCCTTCTCTTTCAATGCCGCCAGTTGCTGCCGCAATAGGAGATTTTCGAAGGCCAGGTCACTGCGAGTCCGGAACAATGATACAAAGAAATTCAGGAACACTGAGAGCCATTTAGTCATTACTCGACGCTAAACCGCCGGCCCCGAAAACTCCAGCAATATCAATGCGGACGAATAAACGGGAGGGACAATCACCATCAATGGCAACGATACGTAACCTATCGCCAGAATCAGCGCAAACTCATTGAATAGAAGATACTGCAGTGGCTCGTCGATGTTGATTTGCATCCAACATTGACCCGCGATTTGTATTGGAATTTCGCCCGGGCTATCGATCGTAAGCCCCCGACGCCGAACACATTCTCCCGTCCGACCTGGATCAAGCGGCAGTGCAAATACTTGGCGAAATTGGGTCAATCTTCAGCGCAAATCAACAGCCGCCCGTCACGCTGAATCTCGTTTTGGGTTCTCTCGCTATCACACTAACGGGCCGACGTAACAAACCATTATTGAACACTAAGCAGTCGTCTTTCGCATATCTCCGCCTGTTGGTTAGTTCGATCTTTCGCGCTCCAAAAGCACAATGCGGTCTGAACCGCGCATTGTGACAAAACTCTCCACCGTCACACCCTTTGATTTCAACAATCGAAGGAGACCAATCATCGACGCAATCCCATAAATTAGCCCCAATGGTACAGGAACGAACAAGAGACCGACCATATCATCCGATAAGACTACTGCACGAAAAGTGGACAGGAAGTCTCCCGATGCTGATAGTGAAACTACGATGGCAACTACGCAAACAACTACCCAAGACGCCAAAACGAATATTCCTAAGCACTCAAAAACATAAAGCATGGCAAAAGTCTTAACAGACATCGAACTCGGTGCTCTTTCCGCAAGTCGCTTGACCGATTTCACCTGCAAGGCACCATGAAATCCGCATCTCCGCAACGGCTAGTGCTATCTAAAGTGCTTTCGGGACTTTCCCCATCTACCAGGTCCTGCGTTTCGCTGGCTGATACAGCATCGGCGGCATTCACCGCGGCCGTCGAGAGCTTCCGGCCCGCCGGTATGCCGATGTTTGCAAGTGTCGGTCCGAAGAATTCGTCGATTGCATGGGCTGCGACGTCATCTACCACCTGCCCAAGAGTTCCGCCAACAAATGCGCCCGCCATCTCGCCGTTGTATCCACCGGACTTCATATCACCTGTGAGAATCAGATCGACTGTGGGAGCCGATGCGGCACCAATCATAGACCCACCTCCTACCATAGTAGCTTTTACGACGGTCCCTGCTCCCAACTCAGTTGCAATTGAGCCGCCTAGGCCGCCTGTGAGTCCGACCATAAACCCGACAGCAGCAGATCGATAGAATCCCTCAGCATTATAATCCTCGTCATGCACAAAATAATTCCACGTCTGTATTACTCCTTCTATTGCGACGCCTCCTGCGGCCCCAGCGAGCCCTGTCACGCAGTTTGGACATGCCATTCCCGACGGGTCTATTCCATTCACCGGATCATTGCCAACATAGTCGGAAAAACGTCGGAAAAGAAAAAAGGCCTGAACGTGAGATCACGTACAAGCCTTTGATTTTCTTTTGTGAAATCCCAACAGATGCGTGACACATTCAGCTCTTATCTCATTCCTTCAGTGAGAGGAGAGCAAGATGACAAAAGCAGAACAAGAACGATTAGTCGCCTGGCGACTGAGAATCCTTCAGCACGCGGAAAGTGAACACCGACACGTAGCGCAGACGTGCCGTTACTTTGGGATCTCAAGAACAGCCTTCTACCGGTGGAAGAAGCGCTACGACAAGCATGGCGAGGCAGGACTGGCTGATCGGGCCAGAACGCCGCATCACTCTCCTCGAGCGACTTCTCCGGCGGTTGTCAGCAAGATCCTGTACCTGAGGCAGAACTATCACTTTGGTGCCTACAGGATTGCGGCCTACCTCCAGCGTTTTCACCACATCGAGATCGCCCGCTCGACCGTGCATCGGATTCTGGTCAGGAACGGTATGGGCCGGCTACCGGCGAACCAGAAGCATCGCCCCCACAGCAAGCGTTGGAAGCGCTATGAGAAGGCCCAGCCCGGACACCGCCTGCAGATGGACGTGAAGTTCCTGGAGCGCATTCCGGGGACGGGTAAGCGCCTCTATCAGTTTACGGCCATCGATGACTGCACGAGAATACGCGTCCTGAAGGTCTACGATGCTTGTAACCAGCGTACTGCCATCCGCTTCCTGAATGAGGTGCGACGGCGCCTCCCCTTCCGCATTCTGGTGCTGCAGACCGACAATGGCGCCGAGTTCCAGTCTCGTTTCCATTGGCATGCCGAATCGCTCGACATCAAGCATGTTTATATCCGGCCAGCGTCACCTCACCTGAATGGCAAGGTGGAGCGCTCGCACCGCATTGACGAACAGGAGTTCTACCAAATGCTCGATCAGGAGGGGGTCTCAGACGACATCCATCTGTTCAACGAGAAACTGCGTGAATGGGAGGACTACTACAACTATCATCGTCCTCACGGGGGACTGCAGGGCCGGACCCCGTATGAACGACTGGTCGAAAAATCGAGAGCTGTCGTGTCACCGGGGTCTTGAGACCCTACATTCGAAAAATTGGCGCGCCCGGAAGGATTCGAACCTCCGACCGCCTGGTTCGTAGCTAGTCAGCGCGCTGTAACTTACTGAAATATAAGGCCTAAGAGACGGCGCTCGTTGACCAACTTTCAGTACGTTGCACAACAATGCACAACTTGTGTCGAAAAATTGTCGGAATTAGCTTTCCCTGAAAGCCCGATTCCAACGCTCTTTCGGGTCATCAAATCTGACCTCTTCTCGGTCGAAATTCTCGGAGTCAAACGAGTCACCGATCCAGCGTTTCATGTCGTCGTGCTGATCATGACTTGGATTTGCCAAAGCCTCCAACATTGTCTGGTAACCCCACGGACCACCGCAATCTTCGGGAGGGCAGGCACGTTTCCCACCGGCACATACAACCGATCTGTCGGAATCACAGGAAAAGACGTCAGTCAGGACAACATCGTGAATCCAATCATCCCCAAAGTCGTACACGTAGACCATTCTGTCCCCGACCTTGTGGAAGTGCTTCGTTACAGGCACCTCCCAGCCTGCCATCGTCTCCCGGCCACCAACGAGTTCGTCGTCAACCGGTATTCCAATTTCCCAACGAGCATCGTCGTTTTGATTGTCGACCGGAAGGAACACATGCAGATGGTAGTCCAGCCATCCCATGGCGTCCTGAATTGCGACGTGCAGGTCCCAAAACGTGTAGCTCCCAGGCACCTCGATCTCACGCCAGATCAGGGGCGCGATGTTGCGCAGTTCGACCCGAAATCGAAAGACATTCCTCGTCTCAGATATTTCCACTGTTCTGTACACGCTATTATTCTTTGATAATCAGGGTATTATGTAGTTTGTACGAATTCCAGCGGGAAATTGATTGATGGGGTTCATTGAACTATACTATGGCTCATTGGGTCATAGCTGATGCAGACACTGGTCCCGATAGGCACCTTCGAAGAGAAGGCACAGAAGCTGCTTGGCAAAGCCGGGTTTGACGACATGCTCGAGTTTCTTGCCAGGCGCCCAAAAGCCGGGAGAATTATCCAGGGTACTGGGGGATTGCGAAAGATCCGTTTTGCGCGGCCGGGAAAAGGCAAGAGTGGAGGAACGCGTGTCATCTACTACTACCACAACGACACCAAACCGATTCTCTTGCTGCTGATTTATGCGAAGGCCGGTCAGGACAATCTGACAGATGCGCAGAAGGCGCAACTCAGGAAACACGTCAACGCCATAATCGACGAGTTTTCTTAGGAGACGAATAGTGGACGACAAACTTTTCAATGAGCTCGACGCTAACTTGAAAGAGGCTGTTAAGGTTGCCAAGGGCACCAAGGCGCCGAAGTCCGTCTATGTCGTCTTGAAACCAACCGAGATCAAGGCCATTCGCACCAGTGTCGGTATGTCGCAATCTGTATTTGCAAGCACGTTTCGCCTCAGTCTCGATACGCTCAAAGGATGGGAGCAAGGCAAACGAAAACCCGATGCGGCCGCTGCAAATTTCCTGCGCATGATCAAGGCTGACCCCGAGTTCGTTCAGAGGACGCTCGCAGCTTAGGCCGCCTGGCGAAAATTGTGCCTCCTATAAATTCATCCTACGCGGCCTGTCGGAAGTACTCGTGATGTAGTCCACCACAATGTCGGCGCGCAAGGATACAGCCTTGGTCTGGGAACTGGATGGGCCGACCCTTCGGCGAGTCCTTTTCCAACGAAAGATGCGTGCGCACCCTGTTGTAATAGTCGGCGTACCGTTTAACCGTCCTCCGGAGATGCCTCTCACCTAAGATGATCGTGTGATCCAGGCATTCTCGACGAAACGTACCGATAACACGCTCCGCGTACGCGTTTTGCCACGGTGATGCTGGTGCTGTCAGGACTTCCCTCAAACCGGAGGATGCGACTTTCCGGCTGAAGCTCGCGCTGAACTTCCGATCCTGATCCCGAATCAGGTACATTGGCACCTCATCAAGGCCAACAGCTTCGATGACCTGGCGGGCTGTCCACTCCGCAGTCGGCGATTCAGTCACGTTGGTATGAAGGATTTCTCGGCGATCGTGGCTGAGAATCACAAGAACGAATAGCACTCGGAACGTTGCCGTTGGCACCGTGAAGAAATCTGTTGCGATGATGTCCTTGGCGTGATTCTCCAGGAAAGTGCGCCAACGCTGTGAAGGCGGTCTTCGGCCTTTGATCATGTACTTGGGCACCACTGCCTCGGACACATTGATGCCGAGCTTCAATAGCTCGCCGTGAATCCTCGGCGCTCCCCACAAGGAATTGGCCTCGCACATGCGCCGAATCAGAGCACGGATTTGCGGGTCTATTGGTGGCCGTCCTCGTTTCCGGCATTTCGCTGTCCAATGGCGACGAAACCCCTCGCGATGCCACCGGATCACCGTTTCAGGCCGCACGATATGCAACACTTCTCGCCATCGAGGCCAAATCCTTGAGACGAGCATCCAAAAAAAACGGTCGGTCTGCGAAAGCTGCGGGCGAATACCCGTCTCCTTCAGCACCGCCAGTTGCTGTCGAAGAAGGAGGTTTTCAAATGCCAGATCTCGGCGAGTCCGGATCAGCGAAACAAAGACATGCGGAAGAATTGAGAGCCATTTAGTCATTCGTCGACGCTAAACGGCAGCCGAGAAAAACTCCAGAAAAATCAATGCGGACGAATTTATAGGAGGCACAGTCAGTACCGGCAACTTGATTGACCTAGTAATTACTCCCTACCAAGGCCTAGCGAGCTTGTTTTCCCTCGAAACGGTTCCGGATCGCATATCAACAACGTAGTCCACCCCTATCCAATTTCCGGCGACAAGTTTTCCATCTCTAACCGAAATATCCATGTAGGCCTTGTCTTGATCCACCCCGCCCTCAGGTGCTTCTTGGATTTCCCAGAGGTATCTACCAGAGCCGTCATATCCATATACATTTCTATTTAGCTTCGATCGCGGATATTCGGCCAACTCGTCGCTGGAAGGATAGACTCGTACTACAACTACACCGTCGTGCTTGAGCGTTTCCTGGACTGGAGCTGGAAACAGGATTTCTTGATTAGAGATTTTCAGCACTCTGTCATTCATTGGATGGCTAACCGCCCCCTCCTAACGGGCGCGTATTCGTAACTGCCTCTTGAGGTACACGCCCAACCCATTGATATTGTGTTGCTCCTTGACCACCACCAAAATTTGGGGCAACTCTACCGGTACGAATAGTCGTACCAGCCGGAACATGTATATCGGATATCATAGTTGGAACAGTGGGCAAAGAGTACTTGAACTGCAGCTGCTCAGGAGTCAACCCTTCGATGGCTTCCTTCTTTATCATCCAAGATCTAGCCGCATTTCCTTCCACATGAACTCTAACAAAGCGCTCCGCCTCTATGTTCGTATATTCGGTCACTCTAGTTCCTGACATATACGGTGGATGATCATATCCCAGCTCAGCATTCACGTCATCCGCCGACCTATGATTCACGTTCGCCCGGTTCGCGTACTTGCCCTTGAATCCTGCATTCTTCAATGCCTTGACCGTAGCCAAGGCCCCCATCGCCGCGACCAGCAGAACTGCGAACGCCCCACCGCCCCCGTGCATGGACTCGGAAGCACTGTAGCCTGTTTCTTCGAATCGACCTTGAGCTTCCTCCATGACCTTTGCCGAACCGGTTTCAACCAAGTCGCCGACCGGCGACGCCATCAAGGCCTCTCGAACGGCAAATGCGGCTGGCCCTGTAGCTACATCAATGGCCAGCAGCCCATACTTCAGCCAAGGACGCTCTTCGATATTTTCCGATACGTAGGATGCGAACTCGCCTGCCCCAATCAACATGTCATCGGCAGCGCGCCATCCAAAAGCCGCATCCATTGTCCCGTACACGACGATCTGAATTGGCCCATCGCCAAGATATGGTGGTTGATTCAAGAGATCTTCCTCACTTGAAATCGTGCCCGGTTCTGACTCCCTTGCGAACACTGTCGAGTCGTAGACAGACATGATTTCTGCGGATTGCTTATCGTCGACGCCTGCCAATTGGATGAGATCTCGCACAGTCTCTCGACGTACTTCCAACGAAGATCTATCACTTCTTAGGATAATTAGGGCTCTTTCGAGCACTTCACGATCTTGAGCGTTGGCCGGGTCGGCATTGAATCTCTTGGCTAACTGATCAATTTGAAACTCATGGTGATCGTGATCAACCAATGCGGAAACCATGCTGTTCGCAACGGAATTCCCGAACGCATCCAGTGCGATTTGGGCATAGTTGACATCGGCATCACCACGTAGAGCGGCAGTGGTCCCGCCGGCCACGAACCCGCTGATGGTGCCCTTTACGATATCCGGCGCGCTGCTTAACACGCTGCCGGCCGCAGCCCCCATGAACCCACCGGCCACCTGGGCGGCCATGCCCCGCCAGCTAAAACTGGTCTCAAGCCCAACGAGCTTGTTGGCCGCGTAGTTGCCAACGTAGGAGACGACCGACTGCGTGGCGATCTGCGCGGAACGGGTGTTTTTGAGTATCCCGAAGATCTTGTCGGTTTCTTTCAGTCCGCTCAGATACGACATCGTGCCGGCACTTATGCCGGCCGTGAGACCGGACGCGAACGCGCTCTTGATCGATATCTCATCCACCACGCCCAGTGCCTTGCCCACGGCCTGACTGGCTAAACTGCCCGCGAACCCGCCGACACCGGCCGCGACGGCGCCGGATGCACCAAGCCCGCCAGTTGTCGCCGCTAGTCCGGCTTGCCAAGTTGAGCCGCCAAATTGAGCCGCGGCTCCAGAAGCTGCGCCCGCGGTATAGATGGTAACGATGACCGCGACGACCACCATGATGATGGTCGCGATCGGGTTACAGCTCTTCGTCGGCGGCGGTGGCGGCACCGGGCTTGGGCTGTTGTCACCGATGATCTCGCCCGGGTTGTAGGGCTTGAAGTTGTCGGTGGTGTTCTGCAACGCTGTATCAACGTTCGGGATCGTCAGCTGGGTGCCGATGTAGCTGCCCGTCAGCTGTGTACCCGGGCCTAAGTTCAGGCCGTTCTCGTTCGCGATCAGGTACCACAGGCTGGCATCGCCATACACCGCCTGCGCGATGTCGCCCAGGGTCTCACCGCCGACCACACTGTAGGTGCCCGGTGTCGGCCCTGCCTCATGCTGCACCGACGGCAACAGGTTGACCCCGTTACTACCAGTACCGATCGAGCCGATGGAACGACCGTTCTCGTAAAAGTAGGACGTGTACCGGGTCGTACTGCCGTTGATGGCCTCCTTGCGCGCCAGGATCCGGCCGTCGTTGTCGTGGATGAACGACTTGGTACCCGTCTGGCCTCCGGTGATGCTGATCTTCGCCAGGTTGCCGCGATTGTCGTAGTTGTAAAAACTGTTGCCTGGCTTCCAGCCTGAGTTGCTGCGCGTGACCATGGTCTTCGACTGCTGGAAGTTAGCGTTACTGACGTACCGATAGGCGTTGTCGTAGGTGTACTTAAACTGGTAACTGCCATTGGTGTAATGGCTGTACTCGTAGCGCGTCGTGTTACCAGCCAGGTCGTACGTGTACGTCGTCTTTCCGGTCAGCTGATTACTACCGTTGTAACTGCTGGTACTGGTGAGCCCGCCGTTGTCGTTGTAGACATTGTCGGTACGCGTCAGCACCGTGGCACCGTTGTTGGTGGTGTGCTGTGCCATAAACCCACGTGTGTCGTAGGTCTGGGTCTCGATAGTCTTCTCGGTCCCGGTGCTGACCAGGTTGTCCGACAGGTCGTACTCGATCAACTGCTGGGCAACCAGGTCTTCTCGGCCCAAGTCATCGTACTCATGGCGCAGCTTGCTGACTTCATACCCGATCGGCCAGGATGACGTTTCGGTGGTGTAGGTCGTACGCGTGTACGTGTAGGTCATCACGATATCGTGATACACCTCGGTGGTCGCAAGCCGACCTGCCGCGTCGTAAGAGTAGGCGATCGAGTCTTCGTCCTGCTTGATGCGTTCGATCTCGCCGCTCGTGCTGTTGTACTCGCCCTGCTCGACCAGCGTGCGACCCTCTGCGTCGTAGCGATACCAGGCAGTCAGCGTTCTGGTCGTGCTGCTATCGGGCAGGATGTATTCTGAGCTGATCTTGCGCCGGTTGCCGTACTCGTCGTAGTCGTAGGTCAGTGAGGTCAGCTCAGCACGATCGGCCCACAGGCCATTGTTGCTGCCGACCTCCGGTGAGGCCACCTCGATCAGGCGGTTGTGCTCGTCGTACAGCGAGCGTGTCTCCACCGTGGAGACCTTCGACCCGGAGGTCGTGTAGGTGGTACTGAACGTGCTGCTGCCATATCCGTGGTTCTCGTAGACCGTCGTGTAACTCCAACTCTGATCGTCGATCACCTGCTCGCGAACGACGTTACCGCGGATGTCGTAGTCGTACTTGGTAAAACGTTCATCGTCAGAGAAGTACGCGCCGTACGACCAGTTCTTCAGGTCCTCGACCTCTTTCAGCAACCCGTTGTCGTGATAGCTGTAGTTGCGCTCGTTGTCCGTCAACCCGCTGTTGCCGTCGTTGGTGTAGGCCTCTTTGCTGACCTGCCCAAAGTCGTTGTAGGTGTACGTGGTAACTCGACCACCGGCCTCGGTGCGGGTGTTGAACTGGCCGCCCTCGTAATTGCCGGTCTTGTACGTCCAGGTTGTGGTGTTCGTCAGCGACGTATTGACGTCGTAACTCTCACTGGTCTTCTGACCCTGGGAGTTGTACTCGTAGTCGGTGTCGTTCCCGAGCCGGTCGGTCATCTTGATAACATTGCCGCGACCGTCGTACTCGTAACCGATGGTGCCGCCACTGCGGTTGTTGTCGTCCTTGTACACCGTGTCACCGGTACGCCGTCCCGCCTCGTCGTAGTCGTAATGCGCGAGCCGCAGACGATCCACCGTACCGAAGCTCTCAACCGTGGTGGTCCACGTGAACGTCTGGTAGATCGGATAACCGACGTAGGTCGTGTGGGTAACAACAGTCGATCCCGTCACCTCTTGCACACCGGTGCGGTACAAGGCCTGATCCGTCAGTCGGTTCAGCTTGTCGTAGTCGTTCATGCGGATGTTGCCGACACCGTCCTTGGTCGCCACCTGGTTGCCGTGCGCGTCGTACCGATACTCGGTGTTCACGCCGGTGGCGTCCGTCTGCTTGGTCATCTGGCCGACTTCGTTGTAGTAGGCCTTGCGCACGTGCGTTTCGGCGCCGTTCAGGCCGTCCGACTGGCGCAGCATGTGGCCGGCTTTGTTGTAGTGGTAGTTTCGTTCCAGGCGCACCTGGTCGACCGTGCCGTCTTCCTTCATCCGGTCGGTCTCAGCCATCTCCTCCTGGATCAACCGGTTGTCATGGTCGTAGCTGTAGTTGCTGACCACTTCGTCGTTGGTGCTCGCACCCGTGCCACCCGCGATACGCATCTCGGTAACGTTGCCCCACCGATCGTAGGTCTGCTTGATATACGGCGTCAGCGTCACGTTGGTCTGACTGGTAATGGCATTGGTCAACCCAGAGAACTCAGGCTGCCGCTCGATCACCGCACGACCTAAGAGATCGCGACCCCATTCCGTGACGCGGGTATCGGTACCGTCGGCCGTGCTCTCGTTGCCTCTCGCCTCCTGGCGCGTCAGCTGACCGGCCAGGTTGTGGTAGTAGAAGGTCGTGCCCTGGTTGTCTTCCTTTTTGTAGACCGTGCCGTCGTTGTTATACCAGTACGAGGCGAGCAGCTGGCTGCTGCCACCGTTTACGCCATAGACCAGGCGCTCCTCGGTGATGTCCCCGTAGGCGTTGTAGACCGTGCGTTGTCCGGACTTGTGCGTGTTGCTGTCCAGCGTAATGACACTCAAGGACTCGGTCTGACGACCGACGTTGTCGTACACGTACTCGCGACGCACGTCCTCACCGCCTGTGATCGCGGTTTCTTCCGCGATCACGCGACCCGCCACATCGTACTCGGCCGTGTGCACGTTGCTCTCGGCATCGGTCACCGTGATCACGTTACCGACATGATCGTAAGCGAAGCTGGTCGTCACTGTGGCCATACCGGTCACGTCCGGATCGCGTGCCTCGGACAGCACCTCGCCGAACGCGTTGTAGGTGATCGTCGTCACCGGTGAGGCATTGGTGGTGTCGTCGAAGTAGTTCTTGGTCGAGCTTTCCTCGAGCGAAGAGACATTACGCTGAGGCTCAGTCAGCTCCTTGAGCTGACCGGCACGGTTGTACGCGTACTGAGTGTGATTGTTCAGGACGTCGTAGCTGTCTTTGACCTCACCGAACGCGTTGTACACGACGTTCGCAACCAGCAGGTTATCCTGGTTGGTGCTCGCCGCACTGTTCTGGCTGGTGGTGTAGGTGGTGTTGTCACGGTACGTGTACTCCACCTGGCCCACGTTGTTGTACTCGTACCGCGTGATGCGGTCCTCGTTGGTCGCGGTAAAGCTCGGCGCCGTGGTGGTCGTCGGCGTACCGGTGGTCGGATCGATGTACTCGGTGACTTTCGTGACATTGCCGACACCGTCGTAGTCCATCTTGGTGCCGTGTTTCTCGGCATCCACCACCAGTGTCTGTCGACCGGCCTTGTCGTAGTAAAAGTACGTGTCCGCCCAGGTGCTGTTGTCGACCTTCACCCGCTGCTTCACCACCTCGCCCATCGCGTTGTACTCGTACTTCGTCTCAGGTGAGCCGGAGTAGCTCGAGGCCGAGGCGTTGTTGCTCGTCGCCGTGGTGCTGCTGGTCGCGTAGTAACTGGAGCTGGATTGTTTCGTGGCCGTCTTGCGACCGGCCGCATCGTAGGTATTGGTCAGCACACGGCTGTTACCGGTGACCGGATTCTCACTGCCGATCCAGTAACCACGCGCCGGCGGTGTACCCACCGTATTCTCATAGCGCGTGATCGTTTCTACGTTGCCGGCATCGTCATAACCGTGCTCGGTCACGTGCCCATTACCATCGATGCTGTGCACCAGGCGGTTCGCGGCATCGTAGGACTTGTACTCGATGACGCTCGTCGATACCCCGGTCTTGATCTCGTTCTTGACCGCGTTGCCCGCCGCGTCGTACGTCACCTCGATGGTGCGCTGGAACCGGTCCGACTGGCTCTCAGAGGTCGCGTACACGTGCTGGTCCGTGGTGTCGTACCAGCCCGGCAGGATGGTCTTCACCTGGCGGTTCAGGTTGTCATACTCGTACTTGGTGACACGTGTGTCCGCGGCATTACCCGTACCACTGGCCATCGCCGTGGTCACGGCCGCCACCGTCATCGTGGTGGCATCACCTGTATTCCCGTCGAGCGTCGTGACTTGTGCATCGCTCAGCTGCTTGGCGTGCTGGTGCAGCTCAACGACGTTAAAGTTGTCGTCATAGACACTCTCGGTGACGCGCCACTTGCCCTCGCCCACCGCGGTCAGCACGTACGTGAGCTGACCATCATCGCCGTACACGTTGAAGCTGCGCCGATCGTTCGCGCTGTTCTCGGTCACCGTCACCGACGTCACCACGTCACCGAACCCGACCGTGCTCACCGTGTTGGCGTACGCCCAAGTGTGATACAGCTTGCCGTTCTGATCGTAGTCGTAACGCGTCACCGCGCCTTCGGCATTGATCTCATGGCTCTTCTGACCGGCATCGTTGTACACGAACCAGGTGCTGTTGCCCTCGGCGTCGATCAGGCGCGTCAGCTGATCGTTCTTGTTGTAGCGGTACTCCGTGGTGAGATCCGGGTCAGTGCCCATATCCACCACCTCGGTGGTCAGGCGGCCCTTTTTGTCGTAGCTGTACTCAGTGCGACGCTCAGCGGGGGAACTGACCGTGCCCTCTTCCTTGACGGTCACATTGCCCAGACCGTCGTATTCGAAGCTCGTGCTGATATCCAGGCCACCGGGATCCGTGATGATCTGTTTAACGTTGCCAGCACCGTCGTACTTGTATTCTGTCTTCTGTGCATCCGACGTGCCATAACCCTCGGTCACCGTCAGCGTGCGACCCTGGCCGTCGTAGGTGTAGTGCGTGCGCAGGTTCAGGCCGGTCGGATCCACAGCCCGTTCGGTAACCCGGTTCGCGGCATCGTACGTAAAGCGCACCACGTTGCCGTTCGCATCCGTCGTCTCGTACACCCGGCCACTGTCGTCGTAATCGGTGGTCCGGCTGTTGAGGTTGGCGTCGATCACCTCAACCAGGTTGCCATCAAGATCGTAAATGTACTCGGTGACGTTGTCCTCGCCGTCCTGGACCTTCAGCACCTGGCCCATCTCGTTCGACCAGGTCGTCATGGTCACGTTCTCAGGACTCGTCACCGTCACCGAGTTGGTGCTGTCGTTGAACGCGTACGTCGTCTCCTGGTCGTAACCGTCCCTGGTGCTGATCACCCGGCCCAGCGCGTCGTAGCTCACCTTCGCGGTGCGACCCAGCGGGTCGGTCGTTAACACCGTGCGGCCGTTATTCTGGTAGTCGATGAACCTGTCGTTACCCTCGGCATCCTGCGTCTGGGTGACCCGGTTAAAGCCGTCGTAGAAGGTCTCGGTGTAGTGCCAGGCCGTGCCGTCGTATTGGTCCAAGCGATACAGGCGGCCCAGCTTGTCGTACTTAAAGCGCGTGTCGCTGTAGATCGTGACACCACTCTGCCACCACTCGGTGTTGATGTAGTCGACCTTGCGATACGCCTCGCCGTACTTGTCGAAGTGCGTGTACGTCGGGTAAAGAAGACCGTCCTTGAGCCGGTGCATCTTCTCCGTCGAGCCGACGTAACTAAGATGCTGAACGAACTCGTCGTCACTGACTTCCGTCAGTCGGCTTTCCAGGGTGCTCGCATCCGAGCCACCGGTGAGGCCCGTGGTGCTCACGCGCGTGCTGTAGGCGCGTGTGTCCTTCAGTGAGCCGTCGTTCTGGTAACGCACCCGCACCACGTCACCGAGCGCGTTGGCACTGTCGCTTAAGCGGACGCTGTAGCTCAGGCGACCGGCAGTGTCGTAGTAATACAGTGTCTTCTGACCATCAGCGCCGTACTCCGCGATCTTCCGACCGAGCGCATCGAAGTCGGCCTTCACGCCGTAGTCATCGATCGCGCTCTGTACCGCGGTGTCGCTCGACAACGTGCCTGCGGATAGTGAGGAGGCACCCTCGCCGCTGACGATGCCGGTCATCTCACCGAACGCGTTGTACTGCATGTAGGTCAGGCTGTTGCTGCGCGCCTCGCCGTACTCGAGCGTGACCTCGTTGATCGTCCGTACCAACCGACCCTCGCTGTCGTAGGTGTAGTACATACTGGATCCGTCGTGACGCTCGGTCTGGATCAGGCGGCCGTAATCGTCGTAGGTCTGCTCGGTCGTGAGCGTGCCGTCATCATCGGCACGGCCGCGCACGGCTGATAGGGCCTCACCGGCCGTTACCGTGACGGCGGTCATGTAGGTGTGGTGCAGGACCTGCTTGTTCGCCGGGTCATACTCTGTCTCGGTCAGGAACCCAAGCTCACTGACCACACCGACCTGGCGGCCCTGGCTGTCGTACCAGTAATGGGTATAAAGCTCGTCGTCGTCGTCCGCCGCCGCCTTCACCGCCGCGAAGTCGCCCGAGGTGAACGTCGCCCCGGTCACCTCGGTCTCGTAACGCACCACCTGCGTCAGTCGACCCACACCGTCGTAGATAAACTCGCTCAAGTACCCTTCGGCGTTCAGCGTGCCCTGCAGCAGGCCGTCATCGTCGTAGAAGTGCCGCGTGACACGATCGCCACCCAGGGTCGTCTCGGCGACGCGCCCGGTGTTGTCGTAGGCCAGCTCCTCCACCACGTCCGCTGCCCCAAACTCCTGCGTCGAGCTCAGCAGGCGACCGGCATCGTCGTACGCGTAGGTTGTGGCACGGTCATAACTGTGCGTCGTCACCGTCTCGGTGCCGTGATTAAACGCGTTCCAGTAGTGCGTCTCGGTGGTCACCTGGCCGTTGGCGTTGTACGCATAGCCCACCGTCTTGCCCTCAGGAGCCACGCTGAACGCGACCCGGCCTGCCGCATCGTAGTAGGTGTACGCAATGCCGCCGTCACTGGCCTCGGCCTCGATCAGGCGACCGGCCGAGTCGTAGCGGTACAGCATCACCCGGTTCTGGCTGTCGCCACTGCTGGTCACGTTGGTCAGCTGGCCCGAGCTGTTGTAGGTGCTCACCGTCGAGAGACCGGTCCCACTGTTGCTCACCGTCACCTTGCGATTACTCGCGTCATAGCTCGTGGTCGTGGTGCCGTTCATGTTGATCACGCTGGTGACGCGACCCGCACCGTCGTACGCCACACTGCTGACCGTCGTCTCGGTGGTGCGTGCACTGCCCGTGACGTTGATCGTCTGCAACAGCTGGCCGTGCTCACTGAACACGTACTTGGTGACCGTGGCCGCATCATCCAGCTGCCCGACACCACTGGAGTTAACCGTCGCGAACGCGGTGGTCTTGTCCAGGTTACCGCGGTAGTCGTAGGTGTGCTCGGTGAGCTCAACGTCACTCTTGTCCGCACTCGAGACCCAGGTATTAAGCTGGCTCTCCGTCAGGGCCGTGGTCGTCGATAAGCCGCTGACGTTGTACTGGTCACCGGCGTAGCGGATGGTGTCCGTAACCTGGCCGTCGCTGTTGTACTTGTGCTCGGTGACCCGCCCCTCGGCACTGATGATGTAGCGCAGGTTGTTGTTGCTGTCGTAGGCGTAGCGCACCGTCTCCGGGTCACTGCTGGTGCCCGTCTCGTAGCGCGTCTCGGTCAGCACCTGGTTGGTCGAGCTGAACGTGCGCGTGATGCGATGATCGGTCGCATCCTGCTCCTCGGTGCGGTTGCCGTTGCTGTCGTAGGTGTACGTCAGCACCTCACCCAGACCGTCCGTGATCGTCTTGACGTCGCCGTTCTCGTAGGTAAACGCCACGCTCTGGCGTACGCCGCCGATCAGTTCCGACTCCACCTTGGTCAGCTGATCGTTGCTGTCGTAGTAATACGTCCACACATCGCCCGCACCGTTGGTGACGGTCGTCTTCTTCGCGGTCGTGTCGTAGCTGAACGTGGTGGTGCCAGACTGGTCCGTGACACTGGTGACCCGGTAGGTACCGCTGAAGTTCTGGTAGCCGAAGCTCGCGGTGCTGCCATCACCCTGGGTGACGCTTGCCACCCGGAACGAGCTGCCGTCGTACGTGTAGCTGGTCTCGTAGACCGCCCCGTCCGTAATGCTGCTGTCCGACGGCGTCAGGTCCGTCTTCACCTTGTCCAGGCGACCGCTGCTGTCGTACTCGTAATGCACCTGGCTGGTCAATGAGCCCGTGGCCGTGGTGCGCGTGTCCAGACGGATCAGCTTGCCGTTACCGTTGCCGCTGGTGCCGTACACCAGCTCCAGCGTCTGGCCCGAGCCAACGTCCTTGACCTTGGTCAGCTGGCCACTGGTGAACGTGAAGTCGAAGCCGTTGCCGTTGGTGTCACGGACACTCTTGATCCAGCCCGAGGTGCTGTCGTAGCGCTCCACCACCTGGCTGCTGCCCTCGGTCCAGACCAGCTCGCTGCCGCTTAGCACGATCTCGTCGTGGGCGCCGCTGCCCGTGTTCGAGGTGTACTTGGAGCCGTTCCACGTGTACACCGCCTCGTGGCCGTCGCCTGTGGTCCGGGTAATGGTGCTGCCCGCGGTGTTGATCGTGCCGCTGACGACCAGCTTGCGCTCGCCGTTCCAACGCCACTGGTCGCCGTCACCGTCGTTGGTCGTGCCTTGTGCGTTGTAGGTCCGCGTGTGCCGGAGATCGGCACCGGTGCCCGACATCGACTCGTCGGTCATCTGCAACACCAGGTTGCCGGTCGCGATGTTGACCGTGCCGCCGTTGCCCGCCTGCCCCAGCATCCCCGCTAAGCCAACGTTGACCAGCGAACTGTCCAGCAAGCCCAAACCGTTACCCGACACCATCGCAACCATCGCTCTTATCCCCTGTCTGTGGCTGCCCAGACCGGCCAGCTCACATGTATCAGCAAACGCCGGAAAACCCGGCTCTTACCTATACAGTGACAAGCAAATCGATTTAGTTAAGGGGGCGGAGGAAATATATGATCACATGCGAGGGAGAAATAACTCTTGCTGCCGCGACTGGCCAACCGGGGCGATTCAGAACTTGCAACTAACTAGGACGCTGTTGAGAACGAAACACATTTCTTTTCATGAAATCGAGGCGACGCGGCACACACTCGAGGCGATCGAATTGCTGGCTAGCGTAGAGAGCGTAGCACTCGGCGAAATCCTCGATAGGGTCGGTGGATGCGTAACGTGTCGCGTACGGGGGGCCTAAACTGATCTCGGTCACCCAGTGCTTCTTCAGCTTACTGCCGATAACCGCATGAAATACATAATGACCAATCTCGTGATACAACAGATGCGCGAATGCTTTCGGATCATCGATAGAATGCAGAATGACGGACCGATACTCGCCGTAAAAGGCACCCTTGGTCGAACTGTCAATCGGAATTTCCATGGCGCGGAACTGCCACGCAGGCGCGTAGACGATGCTCTTTAGACCGGCCAGGTGAAATCGAGGAAGCACATCCGTCAACTCTACGACGCGATCCGCGCCAACATTGGTCCTGTGATCAAAACCTTTAACGGCGAACCGGACGCGAGGCTTGCCTACAAGCGAAGTTTCGGACTTAGTCAAGTAGAGAGTCGACAAGCTTTGTCATGTGATTACTTAAGTCGTCGCGAGCCTCGATGGTATCAACGAGAGACTGGACAATGCGTTTGAACTCAGGATGATTGAGCACGTCGTCGCCGAACTCCCACAACAATATCTCGTTCACCGTGACTCTTGGAGCAATGCGGGTGAAATCCGATGACTCTTGACTCAACCGTTGCAATTTTTCTCGCAGTCGAGATTTAAGTTCTTGCGGGTCACGGCGTTGCTGATTCGGCATATGCACGCTCGGACTGACTTCCTCACTTCGAAGCCGAGCTTTTTTGTCAGTTTTTTGTGTGCTATCAGACGACAGCGACTGAAGTACGGAACCCAGCCGAATCTTGCCAATATCCATTACTGTTGCTAATCCTCGTCGTTGTACGCCCCAAGATATAGGGAGTCGGAATCCCCGTCTTTGGCATCGTTCTCTGTACCACTCTCTCCGGCTAGTGCCTGATCGACCGCTTGCAGCATCTGTGCCATAGATTGCTGCAACGCTGAACCTTGATCGTCAACGCTCTGTCCTTCTTGAATCGCGCTTTTCGCTTGCTGCAATTCGCCGTCCAGAATGAACAACAGCCCACGCGCATAAGGTTCGAGACACTTAACCTCGGAGCCTTTCGCCAACAAATCGAACTGCTTTCTCGCCTGCTCGGCATTGCCAGTCTGAAAGTAGAGCATGCCGAGTTGATACGTCGCCATCTCCAACTCCGAGTCTAGCCCAACTGCCACCTCCATGCTTTCGATGGCCCGATCAAGCATTCCGACCTCTGCATACTCGGCGCCCAGCAAGTAGTTCGCATAGGCGTTGTCCGATTCCAGTTCCAAACACTTCTTCAAGCATTCCATGGCCCGTAGATGATCACTCTCGACACTGGCATTTACGGCCAAGTGAAGATATTCCTTCGCATCCAACATCT
The DNA here is from genome assembly GCA_965224725.1 of Woeseiaceae bacterium. Lineage (GTDB taxonomy): Bacteria > Pseudomonadota > Gammaproteobacteria > Steroidobacterales > Woeseiaceae > UBA1847. Next base: position 72,954 of record CBDCZZ010000002.1, on the reverse strand, counting down.
TGTATCTCTCCCATCAATGAAGGCTTGAGTCGCCCTTATTCGCGAGCTCCAAAAGCCGTTTCTGCACTAACCTCTCCGGCACCACGCCAAGTGTTTCATGCTCATTTTTCAAAAATGTATCCATTAGTGCCTTCGCATCAGATGACTTGCCCTGCCGGTTTAGCAAGACTATTTCTGCATAGATCTTCGCCAGCCCTGCCGGCGACAAACGCCGCGCGATCGTCAGATGCTTTTCTGACGACGGGATATTGCCTTGCAAAGCGTATACAGACGCAAGACCACCGTGTGTTTCTCCGAAATTCCTGTCTAGATTTAGCGCTTCGAGAAACGCATTCAGCGAATGCTCTAGATCGTTTTGAAGTAAGTGCAACCAGGCTTTGGCGTGCCAACTACCAACATGATCCGGCATCAGCTCGACGGCTCTGTTTATCGACGGAAGTGCGCGCTCTAGCTCAAAATTTCGCATCTCCAACTGTGCTTTGCCCGACCAAGCCCGACCGGATGTCGGAAACTGTTCTACTGCAGAATCATATGCAGATTCTGCTTCCGCATAATCCCCGTTCGCCAATTTTGCGCCGGCGAAAGCCAGCGCCGCATCCGAGCACTTGGCATCGGATGCGAGCACGTTCGTCGCATTTTCAAGAGCGTCTTCTAAACGCCCATCGTCCAACTGCATCAACGCCATCAGACCGATCAATTCCCAGTCCTTTTCGCCTTTCTGTTGATGGCTTTCGAGCAAAGCAATGCCGACGTCGAGTTCGCCCAAATGATGGTGACATCGTGCTTTGAGCATCGTGGCATCTCGATCAAGCGTCGGATCAACGAGGTTCTCAGCGATATCGAGCGCCGATTCATAGTTCTGCAGCAAGAGTTCACAGTAGGCAAGATTGTAGCGGACGGCGTCACTCTCCAAGCCGGCATCAACTGCCGAGCTCAATTGCTGTTTGGCGTCTTCAAGACGTCCTTGGCACAGGAGCCAATACCCGTATTTACCCATCAGGTCTGCGGATTCTGGGTGCTCTTCTAGCGCGATCGACAGAATCGCTCGGGCGTTGTCCCAGTCTTGACAATCCATAGCTGCGTCCGCGGCGTCGTTTGCGAGACGCAAGTTGGAACGATCTAGCTCAAAGAGCCTTAATAATTGTTCTGCTTGATCAAGCTTCGCCTTCCTTTCGGCATCGCTCAAAGTCTTAGTACTCATGGTTTTTCTCCGAAACATCTTGTCGCAGATGCTTCACGGTCCGCGCAACACACCGTATTCTCAAATCCCCTTGTGGAGTAAATCACGGGTCATCTTCCTCATAGAACTGCCGGATCAGCCTCAATCCGCGGTGATGCAGTTGGGACACGCGGGCCCGACTAACCTGCAAGACATCGGCGATCTCCGTGAACTTCATTTGATGAAAGTAGTGTGAACGGATCACGAACTGCGTTGGACCTTCCAGCCTCGAAACACTTGCGGCAATCTTCCCAAAATCTTGCTGCTGGGCATACTGATCTGCCGCCGAGCGCTTCTGTAGGTCGCCGTCGACAACGCCAGATTCGAGAAAGTGCCCAAAGGCAAGGCCAACCACGGCATTCACGATAGCGTCGAATGAATCGTTCGTGTCACTGGTGGATTCGACTCGCTCTGTGGTGGTCCTGGCGCGAGATGGCGTAACGACCTTCTCCTCCATAAAGCATTTGCCGCCTCGCAACACTCCTCCTTTTAGAAACTTATAGGCATACGCTTCGAATGGCGTACCAACATGTGGATCGAAGCGATCAATCGCATCCAATAGTCCGATCGCGCAGAAATTGACGATGTCCCCCCATTCCAATCCCGGCGTTCGATATTTCACAAACAACCCGCCTGCGACTTTTTTTGACCAAGGCAGGTAGAACTCAAAAAGTTCGTTGCGCGCAGCGATGTCTCCGACGTCCAGCCACTCCTGCCATAAGGTAGACCCCTCGCCCAGGTATTCAAGATCGTCTCGGCAAGGTATGGGCATAGCCCTAAGTAACTACACTTTGAATCAACGTGCTCGCGACCAAAGACCAACCGTCGACCACGACAAAAAGCATTATTTTCAGTGGCAAAGAAATGGTGATCGGGGGAACCATGATCATGCCGAGCGACATCAATACTGCTGCTGACGCGATATCTACCAGCAAGAATGGCAGAAAAATAATGAACCCTATCTTGAACGCCGTCTTGAGCTCGCTCAGTAGAAAAGCGGGAATCAGGTGCATCGCACCAACATCGTTGGTGTTGTCCGGAATGTCGACGTTTGACAGGTTGTAGACCAGAGCGAGGTCTTTCTCGTAAGTTTGAGAGATCATAAACCGTTCTACAGGGCCCCAACTTTGATCCACAGCTTCAGAGAGTGCGAGATTGCCGTCTAGGTAATCTGCGATTCCCGCGTCATACGAAACCCTGTAGACCGGCGCCATGACATACATCGACAGAAATAGCGCCAATGTGATCAGCACCAAATTCGGTGGACTCTGCTGGAGACCAAGAGCGTGGCGTAAGAACGAAAGTACAATGACATTTCGTGCGAACGTCGTAGTCGCAACCAACAGAAATGGAACGACAGATATCAGCGATATGACAAGGAAGACCTCGATCTCTTGGTTGAGTCGAAGCCCGTCAATTGCCGAGAGAAAATCGTTCATACTATTCGTCGCCCGCGTGTGGTCGACTATCTTTCGTCCGAGCGCGGTACGGTAGCTCCTTCATCGCTACTTGAAATACGTGTACAACTGGTGGCCAGCGAGGACTCGATAACCAAGAAATGACTACCTTGAGCGGAGAGCAAGTAAGCGAAGCTTTTCCCCGAAATCCTTACTCGCTCAATTACACGCAGTTTTCCGCCGTGACTCTCGCTCTTGTCCGACGTGGCGTTTCGCTTATAGAGTTTAAGCCCGGCCGCAACTACGGCCAGAAGCAGCACGAGCCATAGGATGGCGCTCCCCAAGAAATCTCCCACTATTGGAGTTTCGTCTTTAAACGGAGCAACAGCTGATTGAGTCGATGCGACCAACTGATAGGTATTCGAAGAATCGGCGCTCAAAGCTGCACTCACTCCGATATCTCAACAATCTCTACGCCGAAGTTGTCACCGACGGCGACAAGATTTGCTTTTGCGATTGGCTTTCTGTCCACCAATAAGGTCAACGGTTCGTCGACTTCTTGCTCCAGCCTTAGAACGTCGCCTTTCTTTGCGGACATCAGCTCGTCAATATTCATCACGACCTGCCCTACTTCCACCGTCAGAGCAACCTTAACGTGACCAAATAGGTCCATATCTTGCTTGAGCAAGCTTGACTCATTTGTATTGGATATCGTGTCGAGTTCTTCAAGCGCTATTCTGTTTACAGCTTCGTTCATAACCTAGCTCCCTTGGACGACAACTGCCGCCTTTCTATTGTGTTGTCGCCCGATTCGTACACCGAGCGAATTGCGGCCATTCATTTGCAGTGCGAAAGCACTGCCAATGCTGACATCACTTACAAGAACATCCCCGATTGCCAATTGCTTGAGATCACGAATCTCAAACTCCCCGAATGGCAGGACCACCTCGCTCGAACACGGCAAGTGCTGTAGCGCTGATTTCCGTGTGCACATTCCGCCGTTACTTGAGGGTGCAGTCCTTGCTCTGCATCGATCTGCGTACAACACCTCTGGGACAATCATTCGAATCGTCACGTCTCGATGCGTCACTGAACATGTCTGTATAGATCGTACCCTCGACACTTCGCTAAGCCCGTCACTATCAGACGCCAGCCCTTCTGGGCTTCCGAGAACCCTGGACACTGACTTGATTAGATCGCGCTTAAATCTAGCGACGACTTCGAGACCAACCTCGTCTGCCGGTACATTGCTATCCTGACCGAACAGAAACTCGCTCCATGGACCCAACGGAAAGCACTCAACCTGTGGTTTGAACGTCCGATCTTGACCGCGACTTTTCCCTCTCGCGGCTCCGGGGCGAGTCTGCTGCCAGGCGAACTTTAGATCTGACGATCGAAAGTCGACCAGCCAATCGGAAAGACATGCACGAAGAGCATCTTCGATGTCGACATTGACTTTTGCTACGGCACTGCTCTTAAGAAAGATTGGCTCAGCCACAATTATCGACCACCGGTGTTTCCGTACAACGTCTCGATGAGCTGGTTCGCGACGCTCATAACCCTCGAGTTCGCTGAATACCCTTGCTGCGCAATCAACAGATGCGCAAACTGCTCGGTTAGTTCAGTATTCGATAGCTCAAGCTTGCTGCCGATGATGCTGCCTGCGATCCCGTCTCCCGGCCGGCCGTACTGCGGCTCCACCGCCGAACGAGCCTGGTAGAAACTTCCGCCCGTACTGTTCAAAGCCGTCAGGTCGTCAAAAGTCGCGAGCGCGATTTGCGGCCCATTCTCTTCCTCACCATTGGTGTAGGTGATCGTCAAGACTCCATCAACGTCAAACTGAATCGAGGAGAAACCGGCGGCCGTTGATCCGTCTTGCACCGAAGCGCCCAGGTTGGAACCGGCGCTTGAAAACTGAGTTGCTCCGGAAAAGGAGCCCGGCTCTCCGAACGAAAATGTCACTGTCGTTTCCGACTCGCCCAGAGTGAAGGTCAACTCGATTTCGGAAAAGCCCTCTGCAGGCGATCCGTCCACATCGAATCGGACTTCGCCGGATCCAAGCACCTCGCCATTTTGGTCCCGGAATTCAACCGTCCATGTATTCGCGCTGACATCCGGGCTGGTTCTTTCGAAGATCAGATCGATTTCATGGGTGTTGCCAGCGCTGTCATACAGCACAACGTCCTGAATCTCGTGGGAGTCCTCCGTGGAGGACAAGTTTCCGATCATTTGGACCAAGGTTGACGCCTGAGGCGGGCGAACGCGTAGTTGATCGATATTGAACGGAACAAGATTGCCGTTCTCATCAATCGCCATTACCTGCAGTTTTCCGGTCACTTCGTCCACCAGTATCCCGTCTTCATCGAATCGAAACTGGCCGGCCCGGGTATAGAACAACTGGCCATCCTTATCCCGAAGAACAAAGAAGCCGTTACCATCAATCGCTATTGTCGTTGGGCTTCCGGCATCGGCATACTCGCCACTCTGCGTTTGAAGGCTCATCCCCACGACTCGAGATCCGTGCCCGCCCGACAGCTCCTGAAATATTGCATTGGTAGACATGTATCCAGGTGTATTCATGTTCGAAATGTTCTGACTGACTGCATCAATGCTTCTGGAAAATCCCAACATTCCATTCAGGCCATTAAAAAATGACTGCATCATTTGTTCTTCTCCCTTTATTGCACTAGTCGAATTTGCGATAGGCGAACATTCGTGAGAACGCCACGGTCATTGCCAAGCGTCAACGTCAACGACGGGCCATCGCCTAGGAAGCGAATCGCCGTTACCTCGCCTACGGCAGGACCGCGCCCTTGGTCGACCATAACTGACCGACCCAGCAACCCAACGGCTTGCGAAGACGAATTCATTGTCAACATTCCACTCATGCCCTCAGATAACTGGCGCTGCTGCTCCAGACCGGCGAACTGAGCCATTTGGGCCAAAAACTCCTCATTGCTGGTCGGCTCCAACGGGTCTTGGTATGTCAACTGTGTGATGAAGAGGCGCAAGAAGCTCTCCAAGTCAATTGAGTTGGCCGCGCCGTTTTGGTTTGACGTCAACGCCGTCCCGATTGCATCAATATCCAAAGTGTTCTCCTCCCCTTAGGCGCCCAATTTAGGTTTCGTAACGCCATTAATTGTGATCGAACTGACTGATAGGCTCGGTGCCCCAACCCTGAAAAGTCGACTAAGTTGGTCTGGACTCTTGGGGTTGGGGCATGTGTAGTCCCTGACAATGACCTGAATCTCTCCATCGGCCTCAATTACCGTCAGCCTCTTACGAAGAATTTCTGACGAGTTCTTCAGGAACGCCGGCGGAGAGCCACGTAGAAAGACCCCAATGTCTCGCGCCGAAGGATGAGTGGGGATCGTTCCTCTCTGCCGCATTAGGGTGTTCCCCTCGGCGACAGACGTTGAATTCAATTTAGTTGCAACCGGTTTGTCGCCCATAGTGATTGTGGGGTTCACGTTGAAAACCACCGATCGCTTTTCTGCATCGACTCTTAGCTCAGAAATGATTCCTACCGAGCTTTCCGGCGACTCGTACGAAAGTCTATGAATCGCCCAACCAAAGAACCCGTACCGCTCGGCAGGTAAGCGTAGGGGGCTCTGGCGCAGCCGATAGCCATCTTTAAACTCGATGCGCGCAGGTGCGGTATCAGCTTCGCGAACGTAACGCTGCGTCTCCCTTTGCGGGTCTTCGGCCGTCGTTGGTCGTGAGGACGATATTTCGCTTTGATGTTTTAGTCCCGGGCGAGCCACTTGATCTCGCGAAAGCGCCTCTATCTGTCGTTTGTCGTCCGATCGTGTGATGTCGAGACTTGTAGAATCTCCGGATGAATCAAGCCCGGAACGAAGCTGCGCGAGAAAAGACCCGTCATCCACCGTCACGGGCTCATGTTTGGCAAGTTTCGCTGCCGCCGTACAAATAAGTGTCGGGTCACACAACTGAGCTACCATCCGCCCTCACCCCACTCAGCCACTGATTCAAAATGAGGCATCGATAGCCACTCCATCCTGCTTCCTGATCTAACTAATTCTCGCTCATCTCTGTCGCGCAACTCTTGGACAGCTCGTACTCGCTTCCTATTTTTTTGTAGCTTGCGATCGGATTGTTCCAAATCGCGTGCGCTGTCGTCGGCTACCTGTCGTTGATGCCCGATTGACGCTTCGAGATCGCCCATCTCGGAAATCCGATAGAGATGTAGAATCGGGTCGAATGCAGAATTTGACTGAAGATACTCGTTCACGGATGACTCTAGTTGCTTCTGTAGATCGACCAGTTTGGCCGATTCAACTGCATTCTTAATTGACGCGGATTGGTGCCGCCCATGGGCGTCTGTCAATCTAAGTTGATGGAAACGTTCGAGGCGCCGCCGTCTTCTAACGCTTGCTTTCGAAACGCTCATTCGGCCACCTCCGGAACAAGGCCCTGCAGGCGCTCAAAAGTAAGCCGGCGTTGGGACGATTCGCTCGGCGCTTGCCGAATAACGCCTTCCAGCGCGTTCTTGGACTTAATCGCCGCATCGAGCTCATTGTTGTTTCCGCTCTCGTAGGCGCCTAACTCAACAAAGTCTTGCGATGCCGCATACAGTGCCAGTTGCGCTCGTAGTTGCGTAACGGTGTCCTTTTGCCTCGCGCTCAACAGTCTTGCGGAAAGCCGGCTCGTACTTTGCAAAAGATCAATTGCCGGATATTGCCCTCGGTTGGCGAGCTCACGACTAAGTACAACGTGGCCGTCAAGGAGCGAGCGCATGTGGTCGGTGACTGGCTCGTTCATGTCATCACCTTCAACCAATACGGTATACACAGCCGTTATCGACCCACGATCATTGACACAGCCTACGCGCTCCAAAAGAGGTGGCAGCAGTGCGAACACAGACGCCGGGTACCCCCGCGACCCAACAGATTCGCCGGTCGCCAATCCAATTTCACGCTGCGCCATGGCGAAACGAGTTATCGAGTCCATGATCAACAACACGTTGTCGCCATCATCGCGAAAGCTCTCTGCGATCGACGTTGCTGTGAATGCCGCTTGTCGACGCACCACCGCCGGCTGTTCCGCACTGGCGGCAACCACGACCGTGCGATTGAACCTATCGATCTCAGTTAGCTCCGCTACAAACTCACCGACCTCTCGTCCACGCTCGCCGACCAATGCAATCACGACAACGTCAACATCTGAATTGCGCGCGATCATGCTGAGCAAGGTACTTTTGCCGACGCCACTACCGGCCATGATGCCCATGCGCTGCCCTAACCCGACGGGTGTGAAGGCGTCAATCGCTCGAACTCCGGTTTCCAGAGGTTGGCTAATGGGGAGACGGCTCAGAGGGTTAATTGGCAATCTTGAACAGACGGTTTTCTGCAGACCGTCCAGCGGCGGCCCGATGTCCAACGGTCGTCCTATAGGGTCTATCGTGCGACCGAGCAATCCGCGGCCGACCGGTATCTCGAGCGCGCGCCTGAGCGGGATGACCCGACTGTCCAGGCACAAGCCTACAGTCTCTTCGAAAGGCATCAGCAGAATCTGTTCCTTCCGCATTCCGATCACTTCAGCGAGAACCCTTTGGTGGCCGCCGGCATGAACAATCTCAACCAATTCACCCTGTCGGACTGAACAGCCGCTAGCCTGCAACACAAGCCCGTAGATTGCTGTTAGCTTGCCGCCAACTGGGCTCATGTCGACGGCTTCTATCGACCGAATGTAGTCAACGTTATTCAATCGACTTCGCTCGCTCGTGGAATGTAGAAACCAGTGCCGTTCTCATCGCGTCGAACTTATCTACAATGCTGTTGTCCAGCACCGAATAACCCGACTCAACAGAACAACTTCCTGGCTCAATGCCGGAGTCCGGTTGAACGGTCATGCGACGAGTCGCCGCCGTTGGGATCGACTCAATGATTTGAAGGTCCGATGGTGCAACTCGAACCCGTACGGTTCTTTCATCATCAAACTTCTGAACTGTTGTGCGCACTAAATCTTGTACAAGACTCTTGTAGAGATCTGGCTTCGCCAAGAGTTTGCAAAGGCATGTCAGCACCAATTCGACTACGTTAGATTCAAGCTCTGCGGCGCGCGAACGTGTTTGATCGTCCAGCTCCTCAAGTAAGCTTGTTACAAGAGCGATCTGACTCTTCAAACGCTCCTGTTCTTCACCGAATTCTTGCTCCAGTTCCTGTGTTCGCGCCTGTAGACCTTCTTCAGCGACCGTAATCGCCTCGTCGATTCCATCTTGATATCCCGTTTTTTTTGGCTTCCAATTGAAGATCGTTTAGTTGGTCCGCATATAGCAGGCGCAGATCCGGTGACAACTCAGTAGGAGCATCGCCATGATCGGGCTCGTCGGGCTGCGCGATTGAGGAACTCACCAATCGGCGGGATTCAGATACAACCGCGCTCTTCATCAACCTAGATGCCATCGTTGCCTCCAAAAACAGATTCTCGGACAGCCCGTCCGAGCGCAGGCGGCAACGCTTTCGGAGCAACCGAAACCATCCTCTGCAACTGCAGCCGTTCGACAAGCGCGAGCTTGGTGCTTGCGTCGGTATCCGCAAGGATGAGCTCCTGCCAAAAAGGGTCAACGTCTTGGAGCATTGCTAGGTTGCCGCCGAGCTCCTTTGAAATCTGTTCGAAATCGATTCCGGTCGAGTCAGACAACAACTCGGATATGGCTGACGCATCACGGTGTAGCTCGAGTTCTATAGCTTCGGTCACGATGGGCTCAAAATGGCCTCGCTCCTCAGCGCTCATCTGATTCATAACCCAAGCTCTATCCGCTGGGGGCAAGCACGCGATCCGTAGCGCTATCCTCCTAGACATCGAAGACTCGCTCGCTTTTTCCGGCATCACTGTGACTTTCGTTCAACCAAGCCTTCGCTTCAGCCAGCAAATAAACGCGATTCTCGCCTGATTGCGATCTAGGCGAGCGGCGTAGGCGGCCAAACAACAGTAGTGTGAACATTGCGCCGACTAGCAAGCCGACGAGCCCGCTGGTAACGGCGACACTTTTTTGGGTTCCAAGCAACCGTCCGATCAACGCCGCGGGCGCCTCTGACGACTCTTGAACAACTGCGGGTATGCCGGCGGTTTGCGCTTCTGCCTCAACGGGTGGTGGGGCAATACCGATGACTTCGACCCGATCGCCTCGCAGAAAGTCCAACCCCAAGCCACCGGCTATCACTTTTTCGATCTCGGTTACTCGAGCGTCCGACAAGACCGACATCACAACGATTCCAACACTTACCCTTTCGACTTCACCCGTCGCATATTCGATCTCGGACGTTTCCTTAGAAAAAAGAAACTCTTCATCTGTCGTTCGTTGACCCGGCGCCACCGCCCTCCCGTCGGCGCTGGATTCTGCGTTGATCGCAGTCGTCTCTTTTCGCTTGACGACGTATCCACTATCGCTCTCACTCGGCGTCAGTAGTTTCTCTTGAACCGACCGCACCCTATCGTTGTTGACTTGGACGCTTATCGCGACTCTGAAGTCCACGCCTCCTGTCAAGCCAAACAACAGCTCCCGTGCTTTTTTTTCATAGGCATCTATTGCCTCTCCATTAGCCGACGCAGAGCTCACCCCACCGTCAAGAGTCGACCGTGAAAGCACTGCTCCTTGCTCATCGAGAACGATTACGTTTTCGGCGGACAAGTTTTCGACTGCCGCCGAAACAAGGGACTGAACCCCTCTAACTTGGTTTGCAGTCAAAGCCTGCTCTGGGCGCATCGCGACGACGATGGACGCTTTTGCAGCTTCGCGCCGATCTTTGAAGATCGACTCTCTAGGCATCGTCAGATGTACACGAGCTGCCCTGACATCGAGAAAAGAGCGAAGTGTTCTCGATATCTCTCCTTCAAGTGCTCGTTGGTAGTTTATCCGCTGAGCAAACTCAGACATGCCGAGTCCAGCGTCCTGAAAAAGCTCCAGTCCAACAGCGTCTCGGGCCGGAAGCCCCACCTCCCCTAGGCGGCGCCTGACGGTTGCAACGTCAGCCGCTCGTATCAGTATTTCGCCGCTGGATACGTCCTCCCGGAATGGCACTTGCCATTGAGACAACATCGCAATGGTTTCGGCCCTTACGCCCTCCGGCTGATCCGCTCCCATGAGCGGCTGCCATCGCGGCGACAGCACCCACCAGCCGGCTAGCACTGACAACACGATGACGACGCCGATTGACAGAAATAGAACCACCTTGCTTTTCGAGTCTTGTTCAGACATTGCGTATCCTCTTCAAGTCCAACCTAGATCTGCATGGTTGTAACTTCTCGATAAGCCTCCGCCACCTTGTTTCTAACTTCGACTGCAACTTGCAGTGACAACCGCGCTTCCTCCATAGCAATGACCATTTCGTGAACGGAGGCGCCAGGCTTTTCGAGGGAATAGGCAAGCAACGCCTCCCCAGCGGCTGTGACTTTGTCATCCAACGACTCGATGTGGTCGATTAGATTGAATGTGGGCTCATTCACCACCGGGCGGGGTTCCAACCTTGTCCCAATCAACGAGCCAACTTCGGTCGTTGATTGAATCGCAAATATCGACGTTGGCATTAACGTTCTCCAATTCGAAGTGCAGCGGCGTTCATTTCCGCACCGGTATTAAACGCCCGAACGTTCGCCTCGTACGCCCGGATAGCCGTACTCATCCTGACCATCTCCGATACGTGATCGATCTTGATTGAATAGACGTTGCCGTCCGCATTGGCCAGAGGATGTGTTGGGTCATGCGTGACACCGATCTGTCGGACCAAATCCTCTTCGGAAACACGACTGTCGCTCCCGAACACTTGTTCGGAAAACGCCAGAAGCTTCTGGCTCGCGGTTAGAGCGTCAGCTCGACTCGAGTAGGTGACCCCGATGTGCGCCAATCGAAGAGCTGCCGACTCAAGCGATCCACGTTCATGATTCATGCCGGCGCGAGCAGCAGCAGCAATCGATTCGAATTCCATTATCTACCTTCCTCCATTGGCGGCGAGCGACATCAAACCGAGCTTCTTGGAGATACCGTGTGCCAAAACCTTGAAGCGACCCTCAGCACTCACCAGGTTGGCAACCTCGTTGTCGACGGTTACTCGGCCGACTCCCGCTGCAACGATGCTCGACGATTCGGAGATCGCGGCACGAACGGCTGCCTTGTCGCCGGTTGCCAACGCGGCGTCGACCGCCAAGATCATCGAACTAAAATTGGTTGTGTTGGCAGTGCCTCCAACAGAGCGTGCTCGAACGATGTTCTCCGCCGCGACCTGTGCCTGTGTCATGTGTTGAGTCATCGCCCAGCTTGATACATCAATTGCAATGTCCCCAGAAATCACTCTATTCTCCCCATCACTGAATAATTAGCTCCGCATGCAACGCACCAGCGGATTTGATCAACTGCAGAATTGTGATCACGTCGCGCGTTGAAACATGAATCCGATTCAAGGCTTGTACCAACTCGCCAACCGTAGTCTGACCGCTCGTCAGAACCGCATCCGATTGGCCTTCTTCAACATTGATATTGGTATCGGGGAGCACGACAGTCTGTACTCCCGACCCACCCCGATAGACGAATCTAGGCTGCGACGCATTGAATTTCGTGTCGATATCAACGCGCAAACTGCCGTGCGCGATATTGACAGCGCCGACGAGAACGTTTGAGCCCGCAACAATGGTGCCCGTTCGTTCACTCACCACCACGCGCGCTCTCGAATCCGGCGACACAATGACGTGCTCAAGTCTGGAAACGTAGCTGACCGGTGACACACCGTTGGGAATCTCGACTGATACTTTGCCAGGGTGAATAGCCTGAACGCCTCGGTCGCCAATCGTCTGACGAATCGCAGTGGCCACGCGCTCCGCCGTGGTGTAATCCGGCTGGTTCAGCAAAATGTTGATCCGCTCATTTGGAACAGCCGCCATCGGCGAGCGTCTCTCGATTGTTCCGCCCTCTGAGACACTGCCAACAGTTACGTGATTCTTCTTCCTGAGATCACTAAAGGATTCAACCTCATAGCCGCCAACCGTTACCGCCCCCTGGCTGAGAACGTACAGTTCTTGATCCGGGCCGTAGAGCGGCGCCAAGAGCAAAGTGCCGCCGTTCAGGCTGCGCGCGTCTCCCAATGCCGAAACAGTAACGTCAATTCGACTCCCTGGCTCACCATACGGCGGTAAATCTGCCGTGATCATGACGCTCGCCGCATTTCGACTCGACAGCTGATGACTATCTACCATCAATCCAAAGTTACGAAGCGTATTGGCCAGCGATTGCAGAGTGGCTTTGTTGCGAGCCGAATCGCCACTGCCTGAAAGCCCCACAACCAGCCCGTATCCGACAACCGATACGTCTCGCGCACCTTCCACTCGAGCAATGTCCTTTAGGCGAACATTCGAGTCATCGGCTTGCGTGACCGCCGGTATCAAACTCAGGAGCAATACTCCCATCATAGGTATTAGAGGATTCTTAACCATCTCAAGACTCGAAAAATGATGCTCTTACGCTGCGCTTCGCTGAGTTCGCCTTCGCCGTGAATATCAATAGCGGCATCGGATATGCGGCTGGACTCAATCGAATTGTCGCTATCAATATCGGACCGGCGAATAACACCGGCCACCGTAATTACTTGGTCTTCACCGTTGATGTTGAGTACTTTTTTGCCCTCGATTCTCAGCATGTCGCTAGCCAGAATCTCGGTTATTGTGGCGCTAATTTGAGTCACTGCCCGGCCTCTTCGGATCGTCTGCCCGGCACCTTTGTCTTGACCGCTAAGACCTACTCCAAACCCTCTCTCCGCCCCGTTGTCATTGGAGGAAGCTCGAAGACTCACGCCCTTACCAAACTCAGTACCGGCAGAAGACTCGGCTACAGTGGCTTCAGCCACTAAGATAATGACCGGCTCCCCAAGGCGAGACGAACGCATGTCGCTGGTTAGAGCCCGGTAGCTCTCGAACGGCATATCCTCATCGGCGCCTGCAAATTGAATAGCCATGCAAATGACAACTGCCAGACTACATCTCAACATGAACGACCCCGCTTCCCGCGACGATGCCGGGCACTACCTTCCTAGACTCATCCAGCCGAACCCGCACGCCGTCGCCAACCGCCCAGCCTGTTGCTTGCGCAACCCCTCGTGTTGTTAGACGAAGCGCGCCGCTGACAACGACAATGTCGACCGACGCTCCACGGCCCACCATCGCCGCAGCTCGAATGTCCTTCGACAACACGACGTCGCCTCGCCGAACGAACCGGGCAACGCTGCTGCCAATGGGCGCTCGATTCACAAGGAGCTCAGAACCTATGAATCTCGAGATATCTTTCACACGGACCTCAAGGTCATTCGCGGAAAGCACTTGTCCATGCTCCACGTTATGGCTGTAAGTCCAGGCCGCCGCGTGAACTCGAAACGCAACCCAAGATGACGTCGTTGCAGAGGTGCTATCAGTCCAGTCAAGGCGCATTCGACCCGACTTGAGACTGCGCACTACGAAGGTCCCGGTCGAACTTTGTAAACTGTGATCGACACGATCAGGGTGGCCGACTGAAATCATCCGAACCATCGCCGCAGAACCCAAAGACGCTATTTGTCCGCACGCGAAAACCGGCCACTGCGCATACTGCAAATCGGCGGTCTCGACTACCGGTGCCTCCGGCCGATTTTCCGCGATGTGCGACGGCTCAATGGTTGAGCAGTCGATCCAAGCTAGACCAGCCGATAAAGAGAGAATGGAGGCCAACATCTTCGCTAACGCCTAATGTTGTTTGCCGTTTCCAGAATGCTATCTGCAACCTGGATCATCCTTGCGTTCAGCTGGTACGTTCGCTGCGCCAGGACCAGATTCGTCATCTCTTCAATAAGATTGACATTTGATAGCTCCAAGTAGCCTTGCATCAAAGCGCCGACCCCACCTTCGCCTGGGCGATACAAGACAACATCGCTCTCCGCATTTCGAATCTGATACAGCCCGTTACCGATTGCCTGCATATCGGAAACATTGACGATGTTGGCTAGTTGAATCTCGCCGAGTTGAAGCGGCTCTACTTCGCCTTCAACCAGTGCTTCAACCACACCGTTTTCGCTAATCGATAGTTGCGTAGTGTCTGACGGCACGAGAATGTCATCGCTCAAGAGCGCCCCAGACTGCAGGCCAAGCCGACCGTCTTCGTCGACGACAAATCTTCCGACCTTGCTATAAGCGAGCGTTCCATCTTCTAGCACCAGCTCGAAAAAACCATTGCCATTGATTGCAAGATCCAAGGGGCGTTCGGTCAGCTGAACGGACCCTAGCGTGAAGACCGGAGAAATCGAACCAACCCTGGTTCCCAGCCCTCGACCAAATTGCTGATTGTTCACGGCCGATAGAGATTCGGATTGACCACCGATCAACTCGATAAATTGAATGCTAGACTTTTTGTAGCCTACGGTCTGACTGTTAGAGACATTGTTCGATATCAGATCTATCCATTGCTGCGTAGCCCGAAGCCCGCTTTGCGAAATCTGTAGTGCATCAATCATGTTCTTCCTCCCCTTGATTGCATTTACTGGCCGATTTGACTTACCCCAATGTTGACCAGCTCATCCAGAGATGAAATCGCTCTTTGAAGCGTCTCGATGTAACGGGTTCTTTCGATCAGGCGCACCATTTCAGAAGACGTATCGACGTTCGACGCTTCCAACGCACCCTGCAAAACACGTGGATCTTCATGCGCGGTGATTCCGCCTTCGAAACTGAACAACCCGCCACCGATTGGTCTGAGCGATGTCATGCCGGACGGATCAGCGATCAGTAATTGGGCAACGACAGCTTCATCAACGACGACCTCACCCTTGCCCGTGACCTGATATTCTGCTGTTGACAGGTCTATTGGCTTTTCTCCTACAGCCATTACTTGATAGCCGTCACTGGTCGTCAACTCCCCGCGCTGACTTAGCTGGAACGATCCGTTGCGCGTCAGTCGAAGATCGCCGTCCATTTGAACAACGAACCAGCCAGCATTCGCTAGCGCAAGGTCAGTCGCGACACCGGTTTGCGATACCCCGCCAACAGAAAGATCGAGTGCGTACGCACGACTTGCTTCTACCGACGGCGAGGTGAATATCGAATCGAATCGAGCGCTGTCTACAACAACACGCCCGGACTTGTACCCTGGTGTATTTACGTTTGTTGCGTTCTGGGCAATCTGAGACAGCGCGTTAACCTCTGTCTGCATAATTTTCCCAATACCGGCTATAAGATCACTCATACGGTCGCCTCCGCTCTGTCGATCGTTCCAACCCAATCACGGCCGTCGACTGGATCTCCGGGACTGCAACAACTTCATTCATCGAAATGACGCTAACAAACGGCGCGGACCGAGACAGCAGACGTTTCAGCTCTCGTCGAATTGGAGCAGCGCACAACAAGACAGCGCGAAGATTGCGATTCAGCATGCGCTCGCTCTCCCTTGCGACGTTTGCCAAGAAGCGGTCAATTTCATTCGGCTTCATGACACCTGTGTTGCCGCCTGGCTCGGTCACGCTCATGATGAGTTTTTGTTCAAGATCAGGGGATATAGTGAGCGTATTCAGCCGGCCTTCGTCATCGCTGACTTCGGCACAAATCGCCGGCCCGAGCCGTTCGCGCACTTTTTCGATCAGCTGCGGCGGGTCTTTGACTTGTCGGCCGTGGTCGACCAGCACCTCGAGAATCGAGTCGATGTTCCTTATTGATACTTGCTCCTCGAGCAGCCCCTGCAAAACGGCTTGAATGTCGGAATAGGACAGCAATCCAGGCACCAAGTCGTCGACCAGTGACCCGTTGTGATCGCGTCGCCGCTCGACAATCGCCTCTGTTTGACTGCGCGTTACAAACTGCGCGGCGTTTCGCTTACACAGTTCCTGTACATGGGTCGTTAAGACCACCTCAGGTTCGACAAGGGTGTAGCCGGCCGCTTTTGCTTGAGAACGAATTTCTGGGTCGATCCATTTCGCTTTTAGCCCGTATGTCGGCTCCCTCGTTTCTTCGCCGTCAAGTTCAAGTTTTGCTGTACCCGGATTGATGGCCAGAAGGGATTCTGGTCTGGTACGGCCACGACCCACCTGAAGACCATTTACGAAAACTTGGTATGAGTCGGATGTCAGCTCTGCATCTGGACGAATGGTTAGCGTCGGCAAGCTCAAACCGAACCCTTGCGAGAACTTCCGTCTAATCGCGTCAATACGCGACTCAAGATCTGCATCGTCTGCCGCATATCGGTCCGCTAGGTTTTTTGCCAATACCAGCTCGAACGGGGCGATCGAAGATTCATGATCCGCGGCATCGACATCTCCCGACTTGTCTACTGCCTGATCGTAGGACTCGGATGAATTCGCGTCGTCGTCACGGAAACGCAGCGCCAGAAACAGGATGCCGGCCAACACGCCAATGACAACTATCACCGGAAGTATCGGCATATTCGGAAGTAGCAGCAGTCCGGATAGTGCCGCTGCTACAATCAAGAATACCTTTGGATGTGATGAGAACTGCCGCCCAATCTCATCGGCCAGACGTGAGTCGGTCGCGGCTCGGGTTATGATTATGCCGGTTGCGACAGCTATCACCAGCGATGGAATCTGCGTAACGATCCCATCGCCCACCGTTAGCAACGTATATTGGTGGAGCGCCTCGCGCCATTGCATGCCATGTTGAGCCATTCCAATCGACAGCCCACCAATGATGTCGATCAAGATGATCACAATGCCGGCGATCGCATCGCCTTTCACAAACTTCGAAGCTCCGTCCATCGCGCCGTAGAAGCTGGCTTCTCGTTCCAATGCACCTCGCCGAGCCTTCGCTTCCTCATGATCAATGATGCCCATATTCAGATCTGCGTCGATGCTCATCTGCTTGCCCGGCATCGAATCAAGCGTGAATCGAGCAGCTACTTCTGCGACTCGTTGCGCCCCCGTGGTAACGACGACGTACTGCACGACGATCAGAATCAAAAAGACGACAAGCCCGATTACGTAATTCCCGCCTACGACGTGCTCACCGACGGCGCCGATAACTTTGCCGGCGTCTGCATCGCCCAAGATCAAGCGCGTCGCCGAAATATTCAGGGCCAGCCGAAACAGCGTTGCCATCAACAGCAACGATGGAAACGTCGAGAACTTGAGCGGCTTCTCCGTGTAGAACGTCACCAGAAGTATCAGGAGAGCCAGCGTAAAATTGAGAATTAGCAGAAAATCGAGCAACCCGGGCGGAATGGGCGCGAACAAGATAAACAGTACGCCGATCATGCCGGCGACCAAAAACAGGTCGTTGGATCCACCTCCGGATGATTTCATGATCGCCTTGATCAACTGAACACCTTGTTATTCGGAAGAGTCAGAATCCACTGATAAACCCTGGCAACCTCGTCTTGGCTTTCCAGGTCAATCGGTTGCCCTATATCAACCGACCAGAATAGGTGCCTAGCCAGTTTTGCGTTTCTGGTGACGGGTATCGAACGACGATTGGCTTTGCGTCTTATCGTCCGAGCGATGAATCCACGTCCTTTAGAAACAACCACGGGCAGTGCCATCTCGTTGGCTCGATATTTCAATGCGATCGCAAATTTCGTTGGATTGGTAATGATGACGTCAGCGTCTTTCAGGTTGTGCAAGCTTGTTAGCTTCGCCAATAGTTCGCGCTGATTTCGCTTTTGCCGTTGTTTGATCTCCGGGCTGCCTTCACGGCGCTTGTACTCGTCCTTCACGTCGCGCTTGCTCATTTTCATTTGCCGTGCGAACTCGCGCTTGTTGAACCAGAGATCAAAAAGAGCAGACAACAGAAACACCGCCAAAAGATATGATGCGAATCGAGCGGCAACGCTGCCCCAGCTATAGAGCACATTTCCCAACGCAGCCTTGCTCGGATCTAGGATCCATTGGTAAGCACCTGAGAACGTCACCCAAAATGCAAGGCTGAACAGTCCCAGTTTGACGACGAGCTTGCCGAACTCGACCAATGTTCTACGTGAAAAAAGACGCTTAAAGCCCTTCGCAGGGTTGACCCGGCTGAAGTCAGGCTTTATAGGATGGGCGGAAAATACGGGGCCGGCATGGACCAGACTGACAGCGATAAACGCAAGCATGCCTAGCAACGACATTTTCAGCAGAAACATTGCTATTCGAAAAACGAAGTTGGTCGCATGATTCGATAGCGCACCTACGTCTTCTGCCAAGAACGACGCGCTACTTATCCATCCACCCAGCTCTATGGCGATCAATCGACCAAATTCATCGAAGTTGACGACCAAGAAGCCGACCATCATCAATAGGC
Source organism: Woeseiaceae bacterium (assembly GCA_965224725.1). Taxonomy (GTDB): domain Bacteria; phylum Pseudomonadota; class Gammaproteobacteria; order Steroidobacterales; family Woeseiaceae; genus UBA1847. Next base: position 54,084 of record CBDCZZ010000002.1, on the reverse strand, counting down.
TAAAGAACGCGGGAAACTCTGGGCTCTTGGCAACCTGACCTTTCTTTCGCGCTTCCTTAAGCTTGAATGGGGTTGCATCTTCGCTCTTGTCGTATTGATCAGACATGATTCAGGCTTCGACGAATGCATTCCAAGACTGCAGGGCGGCGTTAAACAGTCTGTGAGATGGTTCGACCAAATTCGATGACAACCAAGCGAGAGACAGAATACCGACCATGACTTTCATAGGGAGCGCGACGAAGTAGATTTGAGCTTGCGGCAACGATCTCGCTACAAATGATATCCCCATGTCGAATAGCCACAGCGTGATAACGACTGGAGCGGCGACAATGAACCCGATTGTAAAAAAAGACCCGAATACGTAGATCCAGTCCGCCTTTAACGACAATGGCGTTCCAGGCGGAAGGATTCGATTTAGTTCGAACAGCCCCGTCAGGACTTGGTGATGGAAATTCAGCGTGAAGAATGCGACAAGCAGTAGTACAACAAAGAGCTCGCCAGTTAGGCTGGCAACTTGTTCGGAGCTCGGATCGAACACCGAGCCAGCCGCAAACCCCATTTGAAAGTCAATCAGCTGCCCGAATGTTTGCATCGCGGCAACCGCCGAGTGAAAACCAAAAGCGAGCACCGCACCTATTGCGAACTCTTGAATGACGAGCGCCGGATTGACGGCTGTTGCTTCGAAAGTCGCGCTACTAGAGATCGGCCCAGCCATGAGAATCGCAAGTACGCCGCAAAGAACCAGCCGCAGTAAGACGGGCGAGCGGCGAAACGATGCGATCGGCGACACAACGAAGATTGGCATCAATCGGAAGAAAAGCAGTGTTGCGACCGAGATCATGGTGCCGCCGCCCCAGCCATCAGGAACGAGTATTGCGTGAATTCGACCAGGCCGTTCAGCATCCACGGGCCGGCGATCAGTACGACGACGACGATCGCGATCATCTTCGGCACAAACGTCAAGGTCATCTCTTGAATCTGCGTTACAACCTGGACGAAGCTAACGGCGAGACCAACAAAAAGGCTCGAAAGCAAGACCGGCGCCACGATCTTGGCGGCCACTAGCAGCATGCTATTGACGAGCGACAGTGCAATGTCCTGCCCCATAAATGGTCCCCAAAGCCCACACGGGTCAAAAAAACTAACAGAAAACGGATCTTTGTCAACTTATGTTAAATTCTAGACTCACTCTAAGCTGTTACAACGACCTCAAGACTCAATTCATGATGTTTGCGCGAAGCAAGCTTGTGCCGACAAGCAGCGCTGTTCACACCGCACTGTAATCCGACCGCCACGCACCTCGTTTTCGTTGCGGTCGTGCGACTGCTCAATCACAAAGTTGTGGTCGGAGATCCGACGACTAGCTTGTCTTTATTCGACTACTCTTCTACTTGGTGTAGTCAGCCTGCCTCTCTATTGCCGACAACTCGCGTCGGCGTTTTTTCCGTTCTGCTGTTCGGGCACTCGCGCTCATACCGGGCGATCTCGCCTCCCAAAGCCGATTTGAGTGGGTCGAGAAACGGTTCAAAGTTTCTCCACTGACTTATTGCTGTTGTATAGATCGGTTGCCTTACTTGTTCTGCGCTCGGCGTTCGAATTGACCGTCTGTTCTTGTGAAACTCCATGCAACTCGGATCGAACGGAAGATCTAGGTATTTGAGCATTCTTTCTATCGCTGATTTTGTGTCTGCCACGAGATCTTCGTAGTAGACTCGATGCACTTTTCCTGGCAGCACATCATCGATATGATCCATCCATTGGACGTAGTGACGATAGTTTTCGCCGATCGATTCCAGATGGTTGCTGTAGCTGTGCCCTGCGGGTAGACATTGCTTATAGACCCCAAGACCTGCGGACATAGGGTGCCTTCGGATATCGATAACCTTGGCGTTCGGTAGAATCAATTGAATCAGAGGAATGTGCCAGAAGTTGCTAGGCATTTTGTCTGTGAAGAACTTTAGCGAACCTCTTCTTATTTTCGTCTCGACAAGGTATCGCTCACCCCAATAAGTAGCTCGCTTTGCAGTGACGCCGGCTAGCTGAGACGCGTACTTAGAGAAGAAATCTCCAGCTGTCACATCGGCGTGCATGGCGATCTTTCTTGCGTAGTTTATGATGTTTGACAGTTCACTGGTCGCATCAATCTCTGAGTGCGACCCAAGAATCTGTTCAACCAAGGTGGATCCGACTCTTGGCAAACCGACGATAAAGATTGGCGAGTCAGACTTCGCTCCCCAGTCATGTCTGGCTTTGAAAAATGCCGAGTCACAGGTGTCCTTCAATGAATCAAATAGGTGCCTTTTGCTACCCGCATCGAACGGAACCATTCGACGTTGTACGTCATTTGCCTTTTCATAGAATCGAAAAGACTCGGAGAAGTCCTTTCTATCCTCGTAGGTCTTTCCCAACGCGAAGCATACGTGTGCTAGATCCTCCGGTCGGCCGCCGCGTGTCTTCGACAAAATTCGCGCATAACCGGTCTCTTCGTCCGAAAGCTGGTACGACTTGATGTTTGCAAGCGTCCAGTAAATTAGGCCGTTGTCTGGTTCGTTCTTGATCGCTGTTCTTAGAGCCTTGATCGCGCCAGACTTATCGCCGAGTGTGTGCAGCAAACTCCCGTACCGACAATAGATTCGCCAATCATCTGGCTTCGACTGAATTTGTCTCTCGGTCGCGGCGAGCGCATCCTCGAAAAAACCCGACTCCATTGCAAGGTTCGCCTCGAGTGCCAACAGTCGATCCGATTCATCGGAACTCGGATTTACCAATTCTCGCTTCAGCGCATTGAATTCGGAGTAGGCACTCTCCTGCTGTCCGTCTCTGGCCAAGATCATCACTCGATGGCACCTGGCTGCAATGTTTCGCGGCCACTGTTGACAGTATTCAGCCAGGACCCTAAGTTCCTGATCCGCATCCCCTTTTGCTCGAAAGCAGCTCGCAAGTAACAGCAGCGCCCCACCGTCTTTCGGCTCTGAATCCAATTGCTCTTCGCAGAGCTCAATTGCCCTCTTTGGGTTGCGCTTCAACAGAAGGCGATCAACTAGGGTCGACAGATCCTGGTTGCTTTTCTCCGAAAGACTAAGCTCGGCTGCACCAATCGGTTCACTTACGAAAAGGTTTTCGAACGACATCGACTTACGTCACAAAGGGCTGCTATTGCAAATTCAAGCTATCAAGAAGCTCTCGACCTTTGTGGAAGTACTCATTGTTCTCGTCTACCGTTTCCTTCAGCTTTTCAAGAAGCGGAACAGCCGATCGATACTCGTTAACCTCAACGTAAGCGACCGCTTTATAGAACAGTGCTGGCGGATAGTCTGGACTATCTTCTAAAAGGTCATCCCAAATCTGCTGAGCCTTAATTACATTGCCCAAGTCTCGCTCGACCATGCCGAGCTGAAATCGCTCATGCACCGCGCCGGGATTCTTATCGACGCATCGCGCGAAAGCGGCGCGGGCCTTCTTTAGTAATCCGATCGACGCATACAACCGACCGAGAGTGGCACTAAAGGCCTCTGGGACCTCATCGCGAACTGCGACCACCTTTAGTTTCTGGAGTGCAGACTCGTAGTTTTCCCGCTGCATATCCATCTCGATCAGTGCCATCAATTCGTCCTGAGTGAACCCGGTGTAGTCAGTCATTTCGATCGCCCTTAGTTCCTGTTTTTGCCAACAAAAGTCAGCTCTCACTATCGGCTTACTTTTGGAAGTTTTCAATTTATTTATTTTCAGTATTGCGCTTAACAAAACTCCAAATCTGCGCACCTAGTACATGTCCCTCGAGGAATGATTGCCAACCAATTCGAAGTTAAAGATTGGCCGCGATGCGTAATGAATTGACTAAGCAATTTAGTCAGCCGTGCCGCCAAGAATTTTCGGGCAGATCGACAAGAATCGAATTGCTGAGTAGTTGAGAGGAAGTCAAGCGGACGGTTCTGTTTGTGGAAACTGTCTCAAAGACTGTGAACAAGGCCTCTTGAGATTATCTGCACCCAGGTCCGAACGACGACTCAAGCTTCACGGCTGTTCGAGCACTCGAACCGGGCCTATGCCGGCGAATACTCGCGGCCCGTGCGGTCGTTACCTGTGGGTATTAACGGATTCAAGATTGGAGAAGTCTGCCAAACCGGGCCACGCTATCTGTTGACAGAATCGCTCGCCCTCTGGATTAGCCAAATATTTATCTTCGAGAAATTAGACTTCGAGATACTGGTCCTGAGCAATCTCTTTGAACAAGGTACCGAACTTACCTCGCAACAACTGAGATACCGATCCCTTCAATTGCTGTTCATCGCCGTGGCGGGCAAGTTGCCTCAACGCCGCCTTAAGCGTTGGCAAGGGTACTTGCACCTCATCGATAATGCATTGCCGCAGCAACCGAACATTGTTGTCGTGCACCGCCCGCCTCATTCCGGCGCACAGTGCCGTAAGATGTGCGATCAGCTCGTCCGCACTACGCCCCGCCATGACCGCCGCAAGCGGAATGACCTCTCGCCAGGAACTACTTGGCAACTCCGGCTCAATAATTTCGAAAAGCGTTTTCCCTTCGTCTCTTCCAGGATACTGCTCTTCGACGAATCCACGCGCGGCAAGGTATTCTTGAAATGTCAAATGCCGAAACTCGTAAACCGGCTCAGCCACCCCATCAAACACATCCACGCCAACCCGCATTAGCAGGCTGCTTCGATACTCAATACGGTCGATCAGTTCCGACGGATTCGCTTGCGCGAAAAGCAACTCTGCCTGCAGCTCATTTGCCGCATTCTGGAGAATTGTGACCAGCTGCTTTTTGGACACCTGAGCCTGACCTGCCTCCAACATTGCACAAGCGATGTACGAAAGTTGTGCGAGCGTTTCGTCCTCGTCTAGCGGATCATATCCCTCAACGTTCCAGGTTCTTATGAGCACATCTATTGCAGCTTTGTATAACTTGACACGTTTCGTCGGAAGCTCACCGACGTAGCGTTTGACGACCAACAACGTCGTCAACATAAGCGGATTCTCGGCTAGTGCCCGAATGCGTTCTGAAGTCCAAATCGTCGAGGCGAGTGCGAGAGAGTTCTCACGTACGTCCGGGTTATCGCCGAGCAATTCGACGTGCCAGTTGGTCGTGAGACTGACAACGTCTTCGCGGTCGAAAGGAGCAATGGTTGCGATTGTGCAGATACTCGCCAACGCTCTTCCGATGGTGCGAAACCCGGCTTCCCTTGAAGTAAGCACCATGGCCGCAGAAGGGAACATCGCCAAAAAGGTGCGAACATTCTTCGCGAACGCGAGTCGATCGCTCTGTTGTGTTATCTCATCGAAACCGTCAACGATAAGGAGTGCACGTCCTTGATGTAGTGCGGACTCGATCGATTCCCCGAAAGCGTCCATTTCTTGTTTACTCATCATTGCGTGTTGCGAAAGATCCGACAACAGTGCCTTCAGCGGTTGACGGGTGCGGCCCCGAAGGTCCCTGCAGCGGAGGATCAATGGTAAAAATGTCTCATCCGGCAACGCGTCATCGACATTTTGGAGCCCCTTATGAAGAGCATAGGCTGTCGCCAGTCGCTTGATCAGCGTGCTCTTCCCAGCGCCTGGTTTGGCAACCAACGCGACTCGGCGATGGCGGGCGAAGAATGACCCAAATAGCTCTGGCGAATTGTCTGGTGCTTCATTTTCCCGCTGGCCGCCAAAGCGCTCAACTTTTAGCGGTACGAACAACTTTTCGAGCGTAAGGCTCTTGCTACTTAGTTCGCCGTCGGCGGGCAGTCCATCCAACTGAATGTAGCCGTATTCATGCGCTACGTAGTCGCGGTACTTCTGTAGGCTCGATTCGTTGAGCTTATTTCGTTGATGTTCACCGGATTCGCGCGCGATGCGAGTTAGCGCGTGTAGGTTTCCGCCAACTTTACTGTCGTCCTCAACGACTATCTGCGCCAGCGATTCGTCAACGATAGATCCGTCCGCATGAACGAGCACGTAGTGGCTGGCAGACCTGCCCTCTGAGTAATAAGCAACCCATACATACCCCGAGGAGTGCCCGAGCACTTCGGCACCCACCAATGCCAGGTTCTCAACCTGAAGTCTGGCGATTTCGCGGCCCGCCAATTCAGTGGCGGTGGGATAGTCCACAAGAATTCCCGACTTTGTGAGCTCACTGACAACATCGAAGCCGCTGAGCAAGACCATCCTTGTGTCAGGCGGCGTATTGCGTTCTTGCTCGATGGCTGTTTCCGTAAACCCACTGAGCGAGACGAAATATCCGACAACTGAAGCAGCTTGGTCTACCGCTCTCTCTCGAGTCAATGCGCCAAAGAATTTGTTTAGGAGATCGCCACCACACTTAGTAGACATCGCCTTGCATTCCGCAACCAATCGCCGTGCCTCTAGTCGATGCACCCCTTCGATGTCTATCTCGCGACCTGACTTGTGGACGTTCTCCCTAAGCTCCTCATACCCAAGTGAAAAGAACAAATCTTTAACCAGGCTATTGAACAAGTCCCCTTTAGTGTTGTTTGTGTGGCCCAGCACCCGAATATTGTGTTGATCCATCATTGTCTTTTCGTGCGAAGTTTCGGCGGTCCCCATAGTAAGGGATGTGGCGAACAACTACATGGTTCATCGTGCATGAGAGACTACGATTGATGGAAACAGGGACCGAAACCGTAAGTACATTGCGAATCGTGCGCCTGTCGAGAATTGGAAAGCACGCTCGGGAAACACAATTTTTCCACACTGTTCCTGTGGTGCAATCTTGTTTCTTCCGATTAACATCCCTTTTTCGATTTTCCTTAAATATCGACAATGGTGCTTAAAGACGAATCAACTCAACAAATTGCGAAAGACGTTCCGGACGGACGCCGATCTGGCAATACGGGCATCCAAGAGATCATCGCCGAGTCAAACCTGCCGAAGCTCGCTAAAGCAGTTTCTCCGGCCGTCGTTCGAACTCGAACCATGACCAGAGTGGAGATCGAAGCGATTTGCGCAGATTCGTACAGCGCCAACCCAAATCATGACTTCGCCGAACTTTCCGCCAAGAGGCGCGCGGCGCTGAGCGAGAATATCGGTGTGTCGCTGACGTGCGTGCTAATTCGGCTTCCAGGAACAACGATAACAGTCGAAATTGATTTGGCCGAAAATAGGGTGGTGTATTTGGAGTCGAACCGATCCTAGGTAGGGGGCTACCCGGCAGCGCTCAGAAACTAACCTAGTCCTGTGCCACGACCTACCCAGCTATTGAAGATCGTCGAACAGTGCTGGCACAACTGTCACGGACAAAACTTCATCTCGGAGCGCAATTAACGGCAAGATCTCTTGCGTATCACTCGGATTCAATCGCAGCTCTTGAAGGCGTGCTTCTATTGCGCCCAAAAGTGAGTCTCTCGACATTTCGTCCATCGAAACGTTTGACAGCTGCATACGCATCAATGGTTGATCGTCATCTTCGGCAGTTGTTACAAAAACGGTTCGTTTCTTGGTCGCTACAACAGTCCTATTGTCGTCGCCTGATACGACATCGACAAAATCGTCTTTTTCGAACGGGTACTTGATAAACGCCTCCTGAAATCGCGAGGCAAGCAAGAGTTCTCGATCGTCATCCGAATCGGCCGAGAGCGACGAAAACGGCGAGCGCGGATTCAATGTCGTGGCTATCTCGTCCCAGTCTCTTTGGGCGCCAAGATCGGCCATTAGCAATTCGGACGCGTCAAACGTACTGTTTCGAATCGTCGAATCGCGAATCACCAGCCCGGAGAGGTCGGCCCCATCGAACGACGCGGAGAGAATCGTACTGCCGTCGATCAGCGTATTGCTCAATGTCGCATGCCGCAAGTCGATGCCACGCATAACCAAGTCGACAAAGCGAATGTCGTAGAGATCGGCCCCTCGTAGTCTGACGTGCGATAGATTGGCATCTCGGTGAAAGATATGCGGGTTGCCGCCTGGTAACAACGAGAGATTGGATAGTCTGGCAAGGCTCAGATCGACGTTAGAAATTCTTAATCGATCTTCAAAGTCCCCAAGAGCAGCACCGATCATGTCGACGTCATTGAACAGACAATCGTGGAGTGAAACGTTGGTGAATGACGCAAAACTCAGTGTACCGGTTCTGAATTCGCAGCGATCCATTGGCGAGTGGGAAAACTCGGCCTCTGGCAACCAAAACCGATGTGCCGAAAAACGAACCAGCAACGCTTCGCGGAATCTCGCCGCATGTGCATTCAGTTCTTCGGTGTAGACTCGCGACAGCTGCGCACCGCCTAGGTCAACAGCATACGGGAACGTTATGCCCTCCGAATCGTAGAGGTCGGGCATAGAGAGTTCCTGAAAAATATTCATCGGTAATCGCGACAAATCGGGACGCCGGTATACGAAGCGGCCATCCTGGTCAAAGCCCACCGGCGCATCATAGTCGCCGATCTCAACTGCACCGGCTGACTGATACATTGACCAGATGGGTACTCTGCTGCGGCGTTCCATCGGAAGCGCAAGCTCGGTCAGAGCGCGCAACAAGTACATTGAAGTTCTCGGGTTGTTGGTTTCCGCCAGGTACGCCTCATAGGCTGCCGAACTGCTGGAGCGCCAACGCGTCCAGGCATCCAGCAATGACTCGTTCGGTTGACGATTGGTCCAGCTGTCGACAGGGACGCGGTCCCGACGCATGAGGTTTGCCATCTCGACCCGCAGTTTCGCGGCGTTCGGATATTCCAGCACGACCTCAAGCGTCGACCCTTCAGTCTGACTGGTATTTTGAAGGTTTGATGATTCGATCAGCGGATCGATCAGGCGCGGTACCGGTACTGCGAACGCCCGCGGTGCCAGTGCGAGCGCTTCAGACAGTGCCGAAGACTCTTCCGGCGCCCTTAGTCCTGCTGAGACAATGGCGAAAAGATCATCGGCTCTAGATTGTTGTTGTCGCTCGAGCGCATTGTGCCGACCAATGAGGGTCTGTTGCTGAATCAGTGCATTCTGCTGCTCAAGCCGCTGCGCTTGCAGATAGCCGACCGCCAGTGTCCCGATCAAGGCCAACTCGCCGACCAGCATCGTTGCGAAGGTGACTGTACCGAGCGTTGCGAGCCAACCCCCTACCCCCTTGGCTGAATCGCGAATGGCGGGCAACTGCTCATCCCAAAACGTCTCGCTTCTGAACTGCTCGATGTTTTCCGGCAAGGTCGGCCAACTGAGCCTGGCGCGATAGTGACGAAAGATCAGCCAAGCCACTGCGGACACTACCAGCAATGCTGCAGCGATCAGTGCTATCGCAAGTACCAGACGATCGGTGGCAACTCCAAGGCGACGCAGCAAGTCAAGTTGGAAGCCGAAGGCCATTCCAAGCACAAGCACCGCGGCCAGACCGATTACCGATGAGATTGATCGACGTCGACGTTGACTATCGTTCGGCATGTCCGCACTCCCTATGAGCGATGGCGAAAAGTTCTTGCGTCGTTATCCGCGGCCTCGCAGCTTGGATACGGCCTTTACAAGGTCATTGGTGACTGGAGCCAACAGGAAACCACCAACCAAGCCGGTGCCCATCGCCAACCAAAAATGACCCGGCGGAACGATGGCCAGTACCACGCACAGCGTGACGAGGGCCGCGACTGCCTTCACCATTAGATCCCACCAGTGTAAGAACGATACCTCGATGGCATTCAAGTTTGCGTCAAGGAGGACACTGGTGCGGCGTTGGATTTCGGCGAGCCGTTCATCGACCTTATCGGGCGTGTCGCGTGCGGTTTGGATAGCCTCAACTTGATCGTCTACAGGCACACCGGTGAATAGGTACGCGAGCTCCCTGTTTTCGGAGTTCTTAGGAAACGATATGACGACATGCGCCACCATGCGCAAGTGCTGCACCAAGGACTCAGCGCGCTGGCCGAATAGCGCTGGGATGTCGTTGCCGGACAGATTCATGACCTCGTCAAATCGCGCGTCGACATACTCGCGAGCGGCTTTGGCGTCCTCATCAGGAATTGTCGGGAATACACTTTGTACGTATGCGGTCATGCTACCTCGTACCGATTCGGTCGCGTCGTCAGGCGGTGCCCATTGCCCAGAGAACAAACGTGGATTTGGCGATTTCTTGATAAGCAGGTACCAACGATTGGTCAGCCAACCGCGAAACCGCCATTCGTGATATCGCCAGCGAAGCACAGAAAGTTGCTTGACTAGCTTAATGATCGCGGCAGACAGCATGCCGGATCCGACCGCGATGGAACTCCAGTAAGAAAACTCGTCAGGATTCATAAATGTGAGTCCATCAAGGTGACAGTGAAAAACGCCATTGATTGACCGCGGACCAAAGTGGCCGCGCAAACGCATAGCCCTCGTTCGAATCCGCTTGATTGTGCAGGCCAATAATCGTCGGACTCGTCGTTTCGTTGGCAATCCAGGGCGCGCCGGAATCACCGACCGCGGTCGAGACAAGCGCATCACCGGCGTGTCTCGGAATTGGACGAATCTTAACTTGTTCGTAGCGCCCCGGCGATCGGACGATTTCTCCGTCAACGCGCGCGCTGCTACGCCCAAACATCACGACACGTTCGCCGGTACTTAGCGACGTATACTCATTCTGGCTCGCTATGCCCGTCACTCGACTGGGCAGCTCGACAATTCGCCCCACGTCAGCTTCCGTACCCGCTTCCAATGCAATCAAGGAAATTCCCATGTGCGACAAGCGATGCGTGCCGACAACGGCGGAGTTCGGCCCACTGGCGTTCGGCCGATCACGGTCGACCAGATCAATATTGGCCGGCTGCAGTACCTTGCCGTCATCCAGCGCGTGCTCAACGGTGATGAGTGCCTCGCCCCATGTTGGATGATGGACCGCAATGCCAATGGTGGCAGGCGATGGTACACCCAGCTTCTGCATCGATACGCCGCCCAACACCGGGCGATGCTTAGCACGATGAGGGCTCAGCGCTGGCAACGTCGTCTAACCTATTTCTTGGAGGCGTCTGACTTATCACCCTCGGGTAAGGTAATTGAGCCCGAGAAACTGATGCCGTCCGACTTCTTTTTGTCGCTGGATGACCCGGAGGATTGCGCGACCGCGGAGAATGCCACCCCTGGCGAATTGCTCTTCGGTGCAGCAACCACTTGCGGCGCGCCAGCGGTGTTAAATCGTTGAATAGGTGCCGAGAGAGAATAGACATAAACCATTGACGATTGCGAAAGACTGGCCTTTTTAAACAGCCGCGTGTCCGTCGCCGATTGCTCATCTTCCGCCTCGTTTATATCGAGATCCGACGTAATGAACTCCTTGATCGGCAACAATGCGGTTATCGTCTCGAAGGTATCGTCGTCTACGGTTGCCGTGGCTTCTGTCAATCGACCGTTGGCATCTAGCTTCACAGTGGCCGTGGTGCTGCCGATCCAGGGTTTTTCCACGTTGATATAGTGGGCGCTGGCCGCGTGCTCAATTTTAGTTTCGATCGTTGAGCTGGTGAGCTGCAGTACTGGTCGCTTGTGCGGCTCATCGGCAACGCTGCGACTGCCCGTTGCTGGCGCAATGTCGTTGACAGACTGAAACGCAGCCGGTGTAGAGCTTCCCCGGCACTGCTTGCCGTCCTCAGTCGTCCAAGTGTCACCCTGGATTAAGATTTGCCGAACATTCTCATAGGCGGCCTTTGGTCCGGTCGCCGCGTAGTAGCTGTCGATAACCTCTTCGGCGCAGTACGGCGTGAAATACCGTGTCACGACAATCTCTGAGTCCTCAGTCGCGCGCTGGGTACATTTATTTTGCGCGTCGACCTGGGCGCATTGATTGACCGTCGCCGAAAACTTCAAAACCAACCAAGCTTCTTGGTAGACGACCTTCGCATAATCTCGAGGGACGGCCGGAATGAAGGGAACACCGGGAAGGCTCTCGTCGTTCGCCCCCTTAATTTCGTACAGATTGCTGCAACCCACCAAGGTTGCAGCGATTGCTATTGTCATTGTTCTGCGCACCGCACTCTCCATTGAAGCTTTCGCCGTTGCTGGCGGTTTACGTTGTTTTAGTTCGGTTTCACATTGCCGATGATGGGCAAATGATCAGCGCCGCCGTCGCCGTCGAAATCACAGTAGTTCTCTCGTGGCTCGATGATCTCGGTCTCGACATCCCATAAACGCGCATCCCCTGCAACAAACAGAAAATCGAGAATAGAGGTGTAGTTGGGGTTGCACTGGGTCGGCTGGCAATCGGAAAACTCGCCATCAAGGCCGCAGTTGGGTTCGATCCAGTCCCAATGACCGCCGTCCATAAAGTAGTCGAAGGCGCGATTCCCTTTTTCACGGTGCACGTCCCAATCGAAGTTGTAATCGCCCACTGCGATCACGGGCAAATCAATGGTCTCGACCCAGTTCTGCAGGCCCACGGCCTGCCGCCGACGTTTGCTGGAGTCCCCTCGATTGAGATGGTTGACCATAAATAGGAATTCCAGATCGGACTCCAGGTCCCGCAAGTGCGCCACCAATGGCGGGCGATCGCCGCCCACTTCATCGACGAGTTCATAGACGTCGAGATGCTCAAACCGATGCTCGTTGTAGATGATCGCCAGTCGATCCGAGCGGCCGTGTTCACCGAGCAGGTAATAGTAGCGCGGCGTCGCGTGATCAGAACCGTCTTTGGCCGCATTGCGGAATATGCGGACGGCCGCACGACTCTGCACTTCGGATAGTCCCCAGATATCGACAGCACCCAGGCTCTCCATATCCTCGGCCACCCGTCGCCAATCGGTGTCATCGTCGGACTCGACGTTGTAACCCATGACTACGAACTCATCGGCATTCGCACCGAGACTCAAAATCAAAACCAACAGTGATATCAGTGCCCGCACAGTGTGTTCTCCGTCGTTACGGTTGCAGATCGATGTCAATGAAGCTGTCGCCTTGCGCCAAGAACTGCACAGAGACGTGTTGCGGATTCGCGTTTGCAATGGCCTCGACATGGGCGCGCACTCGTGTCATATGCGCGTTGGTCGAGTCCGTGCCGTCGTGCTCATTCGTACTAAAGACGATTCGAAACGGATTCGCCGCCGAGGGGTGCTGACTGCGGTGCTGTGCCGCACCCAGTCGTGACTCAACGATAAAATCTAGCACCGGAATATCGGGATTCTCATGGTTGCCGCCGCTCGCACCACAAACCACGTATGTGTCGGCGGTAATCGCTTTGCAAAACTCACGATTAACGTTGTTGATGGACCCATGATGCTGCAGTTTCAACGCATTCACGTGCAGCTGTCCTTGGGCGTTCAACTTGCCCGCGACGTCCAGCCCGTCGAGGATCTCGTTGTCCCTGGCGTCGCCCGTCAGCAGAATGCTGTTGTTGCCTTCTTCGACCAGTAAGACGATAGAGGCTAGATTCGGCACCGTCACCGAGCCGCGTTCTTGCCCCGAAAAGGCGAAGCGACTGAGCAGTTCGATCAAGGACTGCCCTTCTTCTTGCTGCAGGCGCGCCTGATCTTCCTCTGCTTTACGATGCAGCGCCTCTATCGTGGTTCGGTTGTCTTCGACCCAGTCGTTCCAGTCACCGCGAAGTTCCTCAAGGTCTTCAGCGAACGGGCCCACTAAGGTCAGGTCCATACTGCCAAGTGATCGGGTAAAGGCCGGCTCAGTGGTAATCATCAACTGGCCGCCGAAATCTCTGTTCAGTTCAATGCCGAGCTGCTCAGGACTGATACGTGCGGTCAGTTCGAGACCTTGCTTGATGCCTGTTGCTAAGAACTGCATATGCTCGGCGTGGGGCTCGAGCTCTCGAACTGTGCCCAGAGAGCGCATGCTGAACAACAGCATGTCTTCGATGGGAGTCACCTCGTCGACGGTGTCGCGAAAGCCGTTGTACCAAATCTCACTGATTGGCGGTGGCTCAGGGAAATTCGGTTGCACGACGTTGGTCGGTGACGGCGAATTCTGGTGGTGCCGGAAGACGCGCCACTCAATCGAGTCATCGAGCAACTGCAATATCCCGGAGATATGGTCGGAATCGATGTGTGACACGCAGATGAGATCCAGCGTGTTCATGCCGGCATTCAGCGATACGGTGTCGCGAACATGATCCTTGTAAGTGCCCCGAAAGCCGCCATCGACCAGCATGTTCTCACCGGAATCTGCGGTCAGCAGCACACAATCACCGGCACCGGATTGGAAAACGCGAAGCCTCATTCGGTACGGTCCTGTGAGGTGAACGCGGTTGCCGCTTCCTCAAAGCAAGCGTCTGGATCAATGCGGCCGTAGCCGGTGTCATTGCGCCACTCGTAGTCGTGTCCCGGAATCGGGCGCGCCGTGCGCCGAATGATGCCGATAATCTGTGCTGCGGTAAGCCGGGGCTCTATCGCCAGCATCAGACCGGCGACACCAGCCACATATGGGCTTGCCATACTGGTACCGGTCTTCTTGACCCAGCGATCGGTGGGCGAGAACCCGTTGGCCGCGGGGATATCGGTGCCAGGCGCGCAGATTTCCGGTTTCTGTCGGCCATCGCGAGTCGGACCTTGGCTGCTGCTGATGTTGATTTTCTCTCGCACGTCATCGAGGTTGCCGACGCTCAAGATCCGTTGACCGCACGCCAATGAACTTATCGAGGAGTTATCGACGTTGGAACGTGCCGAGAAAAATGAGGGAAAGCTCCACGCCTCGCGCACCCCTACCCGGCCGAGTCGGCGCGGATCATCGCGTTCGATCCAGGCGTGAAAGTGACCGTTTCGAACCTCGAGGCTATGGATTCGAACCGTCCAGGTGCCACCTTGAACACCAATGACTTCATCCTCGCCGAAGAATGGACTCAAGTACACCGAAATGTGATTGTCGCCGTTCACGGACGAATAGACGTCGTTGTAGATACTGATGATGCTGCCGTTCGGCAGCAGTCGGTTCTCGATGTATTCCCGCGGTTCAACGATGCCGCTGCCGGTTCCGTCCGGCGCGATAATCTCGATCGCGAACCGATCTTGAGAGCTGTACCAAAGCTCCAGTTCGTTCTCGGAAATATCAGCGATACCGTCGCCAACGACGATCCACTCAAGATTCTTGGTAAGACCTGCCTTTGGCAGATGCCCACTACTATGAATACGGCCCATGATGAAACCACTATCACCCGGACCGGTCGGTGCTTCCTGACCAGCATTGCCCGCGGCAACCGATATGCAGCGACCCTGCTCGGTCAGTGAGAAATCCAATGAGCGACTCACAACGCTGCTTGCATCATGTGCATGACCGTTGGTGCCAAGACTGATGTTGATGGATACCGGCAGTCCCGCCTCTTCGCCTAAGCGCAGCAAGTACTCGACGGCGTCCGATATTCTCGTGGAGTCATAGAACGATTTGCGGCGGTCAGTGTCTTCGCTCGGCAAGGAAATCAGTACGCCAGCGATGTCGGCTTCGCGACAAATGCCGCGGTTGCCTGCCGCGATACTGGCGACATGGGTGGCATGCGACGACAGTGACAGTTGTGACTGCGGTTCCAACAGATACGGGGCGGCACGATGCGGATTGTTGGGGTCGTTGGACGCCGCTATCGCGGCATTCATCTGTGCCTGCGTGATCTCACTGCCGTAATCGAAGCCGACAGGGTTCTGTCGGGTATTGCCGCCCTGATCCCAGATATGAGTAAACCGGGTGTTGCCGTTGTCGTCCAAGAAATCCGGGTGTGAAAAATCAAAGCCTTGCACATCAATGATGCCGATGATGACGCCTCGGCCAAACTGGTGCGCCCTACCGTCACCGTACCGTCGTTTGTCCAGTGACGGCCGACTCGCGACCCCTTCCGGCACCGGCGGCGAGAACTTGATCGCCTGGCCTTGATCGACGTGTTGCACCGCGGGGGATTCGGCGAGCTCTTCCAGTGCTGCCAATGTCACCGTCGCAATCATCAGGTTTGATTGACCGAGCGACGGCCGAGCAGAAACACTTTTTGGCAAATCATCAAGCGTTGACCCATGAGTCAACTCGATGAACACATTCACGAGTACGCTGTCTGAAGGCGCTTGAATGCTGCCGCGCTGACGCTTTTTGCGGGACTTGGCCTGCGGTCGATGTTCAGGTTCGCGTTGGCAGGCAATCGCGAGTAAGTCTTCGTTGACCACGCACACAGCCGGATCCAGCTCCGCGCGCTTGGCGTTTACGCGGGCGCTGCCATTCATCACCATGCGCAGCTTGGGATAGAGCTTCTTGCTCTCATGGCCAAGAAGTTTTCGCATTCTCGCCCGTCCTCCCCAGAATCCGTCATTAAACCGCTGGCTCGCAGATTCTTTTTTATATGTGCCAATGCGATTGAGAATTCGTGCGACCAAGGTTACGCCGATTGGGCCATGGTTACCATATTTGCGCGATTCTGGGGATACAGATTGCAAGTAATTCGCTAAGCGCTGTCTTTTTTAAGGGTCGAACCTATCGAACCGACCCCTAAGGGGTACATTGACGATACGTACCCTATAGGGTATATTTCAATTTTGCACCTTGTAAGGGACACATGCGATGTACACCGTTTCGACTCCGGCACAGCTTGGCAAGATCCTTCGCGGACAACGGCGTGCACAAACGCTTACGCAAAAAGATGCTGCTCAAAATGTTGGACTGCTTCGAAAGACAGTCTCCAAGCTTGAAAACCAACCTGAAACAGCCACCGTTGAGAGCCTCTTCAAGCTCCTCTCTGCCCTACAGCTAGAGTTGGTCGTGAGAAGCAAAATGTCAGTTGTTGACGATCAAGAGTGGTAGCCAATGCCAAGACCATCGCAAACCCGAAGCCTTGCAGTCCTTATGAACGGACTGCACGTCGGTCAATGGACAATTGCCAACCAGGGCAGTCAGTCGTTCAGGTACGACCGATCATGGCTCGAAAGAGAGGGAGCACGCCCGATATCTCTTTCGCTACCACTGCTCCCAGCTAGCGACTCCCATCGCGGCGCGAATGTCGGAAACTTCTTTGAAAACCTTCTCCCGGACAGCACCGAAATTCGCCAACGCATACAAGCACAGTTTGGTGCAGCTTCAACGACCGCGTTCGATCTCCTCACTGAGATCGGCCGAGATTGCGTTGGCGCACTGCAGATCGCTTCGCTGGATCAAGAAGTCACAGACGTTAGGCAGATCCAGGCGGAACCACTCGACGAGAGAGCGATAGCAGAGGCTCTACGGAGCGCCGTAGCAAGACCACCATTGGGACAACCCGACGATGACGCATTCCGGATCTCAATCGCCGGTGCACAAGAGAAGTCGGCATTTCTCTGGCACAACGATCAATGGCAGCGTCCACACGGCACCACCCCGACTTCGCACATTTTCAAGCTTCCTCTTGGTGCCGTCGGCAACATGCGGGCAGATTTCTCAACCTCGGTTGAAAACGAGTGGCTCTGTCGACAGATCATTCACGAGTTCGGACTGCCGATCGCCGCATGCGCCGTCGCTGATTTTGAAGACCAACATGTGCTAGTCGTCGAAAGATTCGACCGACACCTGTCGCGTGATGGCAGCTGGTGGATCCGCCAACCACAGGAAGACTTCTGCCAGGTAACTGCAACACCACCCGGCCTGAAGTATGAATCGGACGGAGGACCGGGAATCGAGACCATATCGGATCTTCTGCTCGGTTCGAGGAATTCTTTGGCTGATCGGCGTACATTTTTCAAGGCACAGGTGCTTTTCTGGATGCTCTGCGCGATTGATGGCCATGCAAAAAACTTCAGTGTTCGAATCGCCTCATATGGTCGCTTCGAGCTCACGCCATTGTATGACGTGATGTCGGCCTATCCCATATTGGGTGGCGGCGCAGGCCAGCTCGCGCCGCAGCGGGCCAGGATGGCAATGGCAGCCGTCGGCAAAAATCGACACTACCGATGGAACGAGATTCATCCCAGGCACTGGCTTTCCACCGCGAACAGAATTGGGTTGGCGGCGACCGCCGAAGAGGACCTAGTTCAGCTCGCTACGGATGCCGATGCTGTAATCGATCGAGTCGCTTCAATGTTACCCGCCGACTTTCCATCAGAGGTGTCTGGACCGGTATTCAACGGCCTTGCGAAAAAGGCCGCGCAGATACTCGAATCGTTGAGCTGAAATCCGAGTCACAAACTGAACAGCAAAGGAGAAACAATTTTGACAGTCGCACTCTCTGAACTACTTGGTGGGCTAATTGCTAGCCTCTCCGCAGCCAAATCGGATGATCCAAGTGAGCGCTCACTCTATGATGGATCGGAAATGTCCGGCGACTTCAATTTTCGGACCGATGAAATGGACCTGGGTCTCGACGCAGGTGGCTTCTACGAGGAAGACCTTTAGCGCTCTATTTCCCGATGCGCGTCGCGGCGGCCTGCAAAACCTGGCTGCCCTTTCGCCCTGCGCTTTCCGCCGTTCGACTAAGGGGCGAGGCCGCCGTTGCCAGTGAGCGACCAACGTTAACGCCAGCCCATGCCATCATTGCGCTCCATAACAACGGTAGCCCGATGTAGAGGCTGGTGGTGATCATATTCAGCAGAAGGCGCTTGGCGTCATGCTCACCTGGGTTGGCAAAGATCTGCAGAAAGACATTGACGTCCGGGTACATGGACAGGATCAGGTTCTGATCGACCCACAAAGCGAGATACCACAACACCGACCAGAACTTGACCGTAAAGATCGCCATCGCGCCTACCATCAACATCGATAAAGAGTACCGCGACAGCACGACGAGTAGCGGCAATAACGCGTAGATACCGAGTAGCAGTACCGCCTGAACCATTGGCAGGCCCTGGATAACGGCACTCATTGTGACGGAGAAAAGTGCCGAGGCCACCACGACGCCACCCGTCGCGGCACTGCCCTTAATCCATTGTTGGTAGTCGCCAACTACTCCCCCGCTGCCGGTATTCAGGTTTGTGAGATCGTTGTTGGACCATGTCGCTGGCGCGTTGGCAAGTACGGCCCGGGCCACCGCATCAAGTTGCTTCTCTGTCGCAAGGCCTGGTGCTATTGCGACGATCAGGCCTGACAGACCACCAGAGGTGGCATCAGCTTCGTCGACGAGCTTCTGGCGAACGCCGATCGTCGTATCGCCCCACCACGCATCACAGGTCGGCCGCCCCCAGCTCGGCGGGTCGGTGATGTCGTACTCGGTATCTCGACTGGCATCGAAGTCCCAGCCGGCGATGGGAGACGACGCGCGATATCGGCCGTAAAACCCGCTGACCTCGCGATAAACGTGTGACCCGAGCCAGTCCGGATCATCGGCGCCGTACTCATCCAGAATTTGATCGAGTTGTGGCGAAAGTGGCGTATGTGCCTGGTAACGCGATCGGGCCGGCACGAAACAGTTTGAGTAAAACCGGCTGACCTCAGCACGCAGCTCCGGGTCAGCGATAGTCGCGAGCCGTGCTTGTTGTTCATAACTGCGCAAGTCCGATGCGCTCGGCAGCCCTTCAATTACAGCGTGGTTGACGCCCGAAGTTGCTGAAAGAACGCCGTACCACCAGACAGGCAGGTTCACCGTATCAGGAGTACCCGAAAATCCGCTCGAGCCATAGCTGCTTTGTGGCGCCATGACAGTTGCTGAGACCGGGTCGGGCTCAGTGAGCGTTGCTGGCGGTGTATACGAGAGCGCACCGGCATCAAAGGCCGTCAGTGCCGTCGGCTGTCCGGCCAGCACCACAACGGTGAGCGCCAGGTACAGTTCGATTTCCATACGTCGTAGCGACAGTGCGGTGACGGTTCCGAACTCGCCACCTTCGGCAGGGTCACGCCAGTTGTCGATCAGGATACCCAGAAACGGCAAATACACGATGCCGGTTGCGACCAGCACGTCCCACAACACACCGTAGAACGCCCATCCAAACAGGGTGGTGAATATTTCCAGGTAGCTGTCGACGCTCACGTCGCTGCCCTTGAGGCTGTCAGCATCGTCATAAGTTCGCCGCCACTGACCGCGAGCTCGAACGCCAGCAACGCCGCGGCCAGTCGCCAGCGGACGTACTCGAGCTCCTGCATAGCCGGCTCACTAATGAATCCGTGTTCGTCAGCGAGTCGAACCAGCATAGGCCAGACGCAAACCGCGATGGCAATCAGACTCAGGCGAACAAGAGCCAGTCGACCAACGTAGGTAGTGACACTTTCCTGAAGCTGCTGCAGATTCTGCAGGGCCGCAGCATTCATCAGGGTGACGCCTATACCGATCACCAATAGCAATGCGAGCAGCGTTAACCGCCAGAACCAAGGTCGTGCCCTCACCTATTGCTCCGAAACACGGCCGTTGCGAAGCGGATTTGGGTCACCGGGTGAAACGCGCGGAACGCCGGTTGACGACTGCCGTTGCATGGCGGCCCGGCGCAACAGTACGGCGACCGTGTCGGAGACGATCTCGCGTCGGGCTCGTGTCTCGAACAAAAGATTTTCAATTTCCTTGTCGAGTTCGGCGACAGCGGTGTCTATGTGCGTTCGAGCGACCTCAGTTGCGTAGACCTCCGGAACCTGCCGTCCGGATAGCAGCAGTCGACGCGCCAGCAGGGATTTCTCTACCGTTCTTGCGGTTGCGATCTCGGCGGCAAGGCGGTTTGCGATCATCGGCTGATCGGCCAATGGCAATTCCTGGATGGCTTCGATGGTTTCCCGGGTGATGGCGACGCCGGGCGCTGATACCTGCTGAAGGTTGTTTCGGTCCGGTCGATCATCACCGCTAACGAGGGTGAGAAGCTGCTGCGAGACTGCCTGTTGCTCTTCGTACTTCTTGGGCGTCAGCCCGGTACCCGGAATACTGCGTTTTTCGCAGCCGTCACAGGTCGTGACGATGTTGTCGCCAATGACTGAGACGACCCAGGATCTGGCCTCCTCGACGCTGGGGAACAGTTGCTGCACGCGGGCATCCGGCAACAATGGTGGGCCACCTGCGTTACTGGCGGTTTGATTCAAGTTTATTCGATAACCGGCTTCAACAATGTCTGCCGTCATTTCGATGGGTGGCTGCCCTCTTCCACCGGCGTCACGCTTGATCCAGGGGATACCGTTGTCACCGTTGCTGGTATCCACGGCCTCTTTGGCGGTGACCGCGTCATTACCGCCGATGCCCATCTGGCGCTTCCAATCGCTGCCCTTCGATATCGTTATGAGGTCCGCGTACGGATTCTTACCACGAGCAATCTCGGCCTCCATTGCTTCGCACGATTTGGTCGCGATCTGAACGGACTCCTCGGCTTTTAGGAGTGCATTCTGGAAGAGGTCGTAGAGGCCCGGGTTGGCGCGCTGCAGAATGAGGGCCGGTAGTGCGGCAATGGCGCTGCTCGCTGCCGCGGTCATAGCATCCATCATGTCATCCGCACCTGAGCCGATATCGTTGAGGCGATTGCTGACCGCGACCACCGGGTCGAACGCGCCGCAACTGTAGCCAAGCCCCAACTGCACTGAACCGCCCAGCGTTAGCGATTGCAGTTTGGTATACGGCGGGACCGACACCGGGTCGGAGCCGCCGATCTCGTAATACCAATGACTGTCCTCGGTCGGTGCGTCGGTCTGAGCCAATGCTATGGCAGGAATCAATTGTGGGAGCAAAAGAAGGTGTACAGCAATTCGGGGTGTCATGCGGCGTTGGTCTCCAGGAAGGCTCAAGGCTGATTGGGGTAGTCGACCCAATTGATATCGAACAGGAAAAACTGACCGGCGCGTTGGCAGCACTGGTAAGGGCGCCACAGGTTCCAGGTGTAATCGCCGCCGGTGTCTACACGTCCACCACCCCAGCCACTCATGCTTGCGAGATCGTCTTTGCCAAATACTTGGCAATCCCGATCGGTGACCGGCGAGAGCATTTGCCAATAGCCGGTGCTGGCGTCGTTCTCGAGCAGTTCGCCCGGCGCCCAAATCCGCTGCCCCGAATTATTGGGTTCGCCGAGAGCGCGATAGATGTGAGGCTGGTTGGATCGCGTGACGATATCGCCAGCGCGTTGTGCGGTCAGTGCGGCCGCCTTGGGTCCTTCTGCTTGTATAGTCCAGCCAGTCCGCGGGAACACACCGCCCCAAGTCTGAATTGGCCAACGTCCGACTTCGCGTAGTCCAGGTATGTTACTTGCCGGGTACAGCGCTTCCGGCAGGGCCCGGCGCCAGGCCAATGCGTCGAGGCCGGAAAGGAAATACGGCTGCATTACTCGGGCCTGCGAATCACAGATCAGGTTGTCCGGCCAGCTAAAAAGACCGCCCGGGTGACCAATAGCATCAGTCTCCCGAAACACCAGGTTGGCATGATCGCCGCGACCAGCATGTCCTTCCGTACGATTGCCGGCGCTGCCCACTGGAAGCTTCGACAGTCTTCCGAGCAGACTGCGAACGGCGCGCTGTTGAATCGGGCCCAGGATGCCTCGCATCTCTCGCCATGGATTCCTGCCAAGCTCGTTGTAGCTACTTACGACAAGATCCGGGTTGTAATGGCCGATCTTGAGGGACGTCTCAATACGGCAAGAAAACCAACCGCAGTCCAGCCAGAAACAAAGGCCGACCGGTGTCCATTGCATACACGCGATCGCCGCCTCGGCAGTGCGGCTGACAATCTCCGAGGTCGAGATATCTGAGGCGCGGCTTAGTTGACCACAGAACAACGAGAGCACTAAGACAATGACGGCTTTGCGCGTCACCGTGACTGCCTCCGTTGCCAGAGTCGGAAAATCTCCAGAGCTCGCATGATGTCGCTGATTCCATAGAGGACCCAACGGGCGTCGATGACGACGGCTGGATAGCGTGTGACTCCGTAGGAAACGGCCAGTCCGATTGAGGTGGCCGAACTCTTCAAGAGTTCGTTATGTTCGGAGTCGAGTTGTTTCAGTCGCTGCAGCGCGCGTCGTTTTGCGATGTCCGGATCAACGCCGAGATCATCAGAAAGATGCGCTTCGAGGATTTCGATGCCATCAAGACGGTGCAAATGGATGTCCGTGTCTGCCAGGCCCAATCCGTATGCCGTCGTGAGAGTGGCCGCAATGGAACTCGTTGTGAAAATATCTACACGTGTCGGGTTCGTATCTGTCTGTGCTTCAACGAGCTGAACTAGCGACGTGAGGAGTATCGCAACGTTGAAGTGGGTCAAGTGAGACATTGGCAAATCCGGAATAACTATGTCCCTGATGGTGCATAGGCCAAGGCCAGATGAGCAGGGATTAACCGCTCAGGCGGCGTCGTGCTTTTGTCCAGCGATGCGTTCGGCGATCACGTAGCAGGCCTCGAGTTCAGTGCAGTCAAGCTCGCGCATGAGTTTGGCGCGCTCAGCCTTTTCGTGCTTTTCGGTCATGGCGAGCGCCAGCGCAAGCGGCGGTGGTACGACCCGGAACAGAGCCTCGATGCTGTCGGCGAGCACCACGCCTTCGGTGTACTTGCCGGGCTCTTTGCGTGCCGATAACAGCAATCTACGTTGCTCTCTGCTCAGGTCTTTGAAGCGCGCAATCTGGTCGACCTCTTCCTTTGGCATGACCAGGCACAGCCACCATTCCATCATGTTCAGCATGCGGCGACTGGCGTCAGGGAAATCCTCGAGATTCTGCGTTGCAATCCAGAACCAGGCACCGAGCTTTCGCCACATCTTGGTGATTTTCACAACGTAGCGGGATAGCTGCGGATTGGTCGTGATAATGTGGCCTTCGTCGGTGATGACCAGTGTCGGACGATCGTCGTGCTGGTGCTGTTCCACGAGGCCATTGATGTGGCTCATGATCGAGAGATACGCGACCGTCAGTTGGTCCTCGTAGCCTTCCCGGGCCAAGAGGCCCATGTCCAGCAGCGTCACGTCAACGTCGGGCCAGCGCGTTCCAGCGCGATTAAAGAAACGGCCGGCGACGCCTGAGCAGAACAACTCCATGCCGTCCGCCATTTCCAGTGCACGCGCGCATCGATCAGGCGGCAAATCGGGATTGGATCCGATCTGCCGCAACGCGGCGACAACGTCCTCAGTGAGCACCATTGTCATGCGTTTTTGCCGAACCAACACCGCCGCCCGATAAATAGCCTGACGGATCATCAGGCGGTCAGCTCGTGTCATGCGAGCGTCTTCACGCTCGTCGCCACCCGTGATCATCACCCGGGCGGCAATCTCCATCTCGCCAAGTAAATCGCGATGCTCTTGCTCATTGCCATCGGCGCCATCCTCGACGTCGGAAAGCGTACCAGCGTCATAGACATGAATCGCGTCGGCGAACGGCGGCAGGCTTACGTCGACGCCGGGGCTGAGAGTCACCGAGTTAACGGTGAGCCCGTGGTGTTCTAGGTGCTGGGTCAGAAGCTCAAACGAGCCGCCCGCCTCGATGATGAAAACGCGCGGTCGATATACCGCGAGCATTTGCTGAAGCAGATAAACCAGCAAAGCCGACTTACCGGCGCCCGTCGGGCCCAGGATCAACGCATGGGCGTTTTTCTTTCGGTCCTTTGCGTTCAGAGGATCGAAGACCAGCGGCTCTGCGCCGCGATTGAAGAACACCAGGCCGGGGTGCCCGGTGCCGCGGGATCGGCCGTAGACCGGCAGCAAACTTGCAGTATGGCTGGTGAATAGCAATCGGGATCGACGGCGTCGCTTATCAAGTGACACGTCGTACACCATTGGCAGATACCGAATGTAGCTATCCAGTCTCAGCAGGTCGTTCGCCGGCGTTATCGCCTGTAGACCATTGGGGAGCAGCAGCGCGTTAATTCGATTGATGTTGTTGCGTAACAGTGACTCGTTCGCGGCACGGGTGTAGAAGGCGATGTCCACTGGATAGAGCTTGTCGCCACCGACCATCTGGCGTTCTGCGGCCGTACCCTCTTCCCGCGTCATCACGGCATCGGCGGAATCGCCGACAGCGGCTCGGCGTACCAGTGAGATTTGCTCGCGCACCTCGTGCTGCGGGCGCACCGTCACGGTCAATGCCATAACGGTGTTTTCCGGAAGCCGATCGAAGAGTGCAAACGCCTGATCACCCAGCGGTCGTTCCGCGGTGATATGACCAACATCAGGTGCCCGACGCAGTCCCTGCACGGTCACTACGCAATGCGGCTGTCCGTTGAACCACCAGCAGCCATCGTTGGAATACGGGGTCGACAGGCACAGTTGCTCGGCAAACTCGTAGCCGATCGGCAACCCGTCATCGCCTGGGTACGGTGCGGAATCCTTCACAGCGACTGTCGGGTTAGAGGTTTCAGCGTCCTGCGGGTTGAACCAATTCAACAACCACTCGTAGAACGCCTGACCATCGGCTCGCTTCGCCACGACGCCAACCGATGCAAGCGCCGCTACGAATTTGCTGGCAACGTCATCGAGCTCTTCACTAGCATCGATGTCGTTGTGTGTGTCCGCTTTCCGGCGCCGGTAGAGTACGGCTCGAGTTCGACGCAGCTTGGCACGCCAAGGGCCGCCGGTGACGGCCGAGTCGACAAACTGTTGGTCTCCGCTTGAGATTCGCTCCAGGTGCTGTTTCATCAGTTCGGACTGATGCGTCGTAAATCCAGTATGACGCAACTTGTCCGTCGGATAGTTTGCGACAGTCTCAACAAAGGCAGACAGATCCGCTTCGTCCTGGACGTAGAATTGCACAACCCAAGGGTCGTCTTCCTCGGGAATGGCGTCGGTGAGAACTGTTTGTACACCGTCGCGCAGTCGCTCCAGGAACTCATCAGAACGTGCTTCGGTACCGACCGCGGTCAGATCAAACCACGCACCGACGCTGATGCCATCATCCAGCAGAAGATTCTTGTGCGCCGGGTTGTACTCAACCCACGGCAGAAGATCGGTGAACGATGGTGGTTCCTGATAGCGTTCGGCGATTGCAGTCTGGGTAACAGGTTTATCGGCACCGATCATCGGCTAGTTGCTCGGCGCACGTAGACTGGCTTCCTGCAGCTCACCCGGCAATGCGTACTCGATATGGCGATACATCGGAAAAGTCGTCGAGTAGCCAGGTACTGGCACGCGTTCACTGCCGACCAGATGTGGAAACACGTACAGCACCAATGTGGGGTTGGGTAGCCTGGGGAAATGGGTGTCGAGCTCGTTGAACGCATCACGCACATAACCATTGAGATCGGCGTCCGCGGTCGATAGCGGGCGACTACCCAGCTTGGCTCGGGCCGCCGCCCGGTCAGACACTCCGCTTACCGACATGTGTCGTTCGTAGATGTCCTTTATGTCGGCTTCGCCTGATGGAAGGACGGTGTCCTTATTGCCGGCGCAAGCAGCGAGGCTAATTGTGGCGAGAATCAAAAGGCTCAATAACGGTCGTTGCATAGTCCAGTTTCCTGCCATTGGCATTAAGGTCGATCGCAAGCTCGCGATCAACGTGAATAACAAGTGATGCGCCGGCTTCGACAAACACGGCATCAAAGGCCTGCGCCTGGCGCTCGGCCAGCCACCCAGCGATTTCGGCACCACCCCCGGCGATGGTTTTGCCCAGCACATAGTCGCCGGTGTTGCCGGTCACGCCGCTGGCAATGCCACCGCTGTCCCGAATCACGGTAGTGGTTTGTGCCGCTGCTGCTGCCTCTGCTGCTGCCTCCACCAGCTTGCTGCCGACCCGCTGGCTTAAAAAGGCAGCAGCGTTGCTCTTACGCTCGCCAGTGACGCACGGCACTCCGCGTTCATCCGATATCCAGCCCAGATGCTGTGGCCCTCCGCCACGATGTTCGGATCCCTGGTCAGAAGCGATCGTCCGTATGGTGCCGTCTTCGAAGATGAAGGTAACGGCGTGCAACTGACCGGAAACACAGGAGAGGTTCCAGTCACCAATTGCTGTTCCGCTCCACACCATGCCGGCAATGCCAGGAATCGTGAAGCCGTTAGCGGCGAGGTTGTCTCGGCCCGTGATTACCTTGAACGGCATCGGGTCGCGGACCTCACCTCGAATCGGCACCCGACCCAGCATTGCTGTGAGCGCAGTGGAGCCCATCAAGGTGGCATTTCGTGGCACGGTCATAACTTTGGTGGTGCCGCTGTCGAGTGGATTTTGTCTGGCTGGCTTCCGCACATCGTTTGCTCGGCGACCAGCGTCTGCATCCAGCGGTTCGATCCAAACGGTGCTGGAGGGCGTCTCGCCGGGCTTTAGTCCAAACCCGATCGGTAGGTCGTCGTAGCCCTCACGGCCAAGTCGCTCACTGAGTGCATCCATTCGCCGCGCCAGCTCGGACAATGCATCTTTGTTTGTATCGTTCGGCGCTTGATCGGCAAGTACGCTTTTCACTTCGCTCTGAATTTGCGAGGCACGATTCTCGTAGCGAGACATCAGGGCCGCATTGTCGGCGCGCAAGCTGGCATTATCCTGCTGCAGTTCATCAAGCTCAGCGGTCATCGCAGCGACCGTGGCCGTCAACGTATTCAGGGTATCGCTGGGCGTGTCGCCGTCGACCGAGTCGACCTGTGGCACCTCTTCAAATGACGGTTCGGTATCGGCGCTTGGCGAGCAGGCTCGCTGCAGTACCAGCAGAAAAATCAGGCCCATAACGATCGCCAGGATCGGTAGCAAGCGATTCTGTCGGCTCAGTAGCATGATCAGATTGACGCCGGAAACGGCACTGCCGACACCAAGTACACCGCCGTGCTGTCAGCGTCGCTGCCTGCACGATGCAGGCGTACGTGCTGGAAGGTCGCACTCAACCAATGGCCGCGCAGTCGACGTGGATCTAGGGTAATCGCTCTCGGACCCGTGTTCGTCAGCTTGACCGCAGTGACATACAGCGGCCCGGCACGCCAGGCCATCAGCGGAGTTGCTTCAACGGCTTCGCCGGGCAGCAACATCACCGTTTTGGTCGATACGGTTGTGCGCCGGATGCCCGGCGTTGCCTTGAGCAGGCGCACTGGCGCGTACAACTGCTGCGCTGCGAATCGGGTCAGCGACACAAAGTCCGGAAGGTTCGACGTCCTGTCAGGCAACGATGCCGCCGCGCTAGTCTCTGAGCTTTGAATGACCAGCGTGTGAGAAGGTGTCTTCTCCGTACTGCCAGTCAGATCGAGCAAGTACACGCGACCGCTGTCGACTTCCTTGATCAGGACGCGCGTCTGCGAAAACGGTCGCTGTGCAGTGAAGTACACACTGCCACCAATCGACTGGGTATGCAGGGACGACTGCAGCTGTGATGGCATGCCAATGGTGACAGCCGCGGGGAAGTCGACACGTCGTTCCTCGCCCACGGCAAGGCTTAAAGCAATCGGTGTTTTATCCCAAAGCACCTGCTCGGTGTCTTCAGCAAACAAGCTGGCCGATACCAGCATCAAGCCGATCGTCAAAATCAGGGGCTTCATGAGTCTTCCTCTTGGGTAGTTATTCGTTCGGGGCCGCCGCCGGCGTAGCCGTCGATCGCAAGTCCCCATGGGTTGGCTTCGGCATCGATTGCATAGCGCACCACTCGAACCGGGTAACGAATGCGGGTGCGCTTCACAGTCATGCCTTCAACCGATTCGGTGAGATCGAGATCCAACCAGATCACCCACTCGTCGGCGGTCACGCGTTCTACGCGTTGCGACTGGTAGCCGTCGCCGGCCACCGCTTGCAGGCTGCGGGTTCGATTGGCGAGTTCGCCAAGCCGCGCCTTGCGTTGCATGTCCTCTATCAGGTCTCTACGAAACCCCGGGGTGAGATAGGCGGACAAGCGAAAGATGGATTTGCCGTAGTCGGTCGCGCCGTTGCTGGGCCAGCGGTTCAGCTGCTGCAGAATGTAGAAAGCGAAGGTGTAGACGTTTGCCGGTGGTACCTCGTTGATCTCGAGTTCCGCGCCGGCGCGAAGATCCGGTGGAATGTGCACCGTGATATTCGACGGCAGTCGCATCCAGGCAATCCAGAACCCGGCAATGACCAGCAGCTGTATTGCGATAATCACCCACAAGGAACGCAGGTGCGCTCGAACGTTGTCGATTTCGTAGCGATAACGACGCATCAGCGGGCCCGCAAGCCTTGCGTGCGACCGAGACTCCAGTGACCTTCGCGACAGATGTAAGTGGATCGGCGTAGTCCAAGCCGGTCCAGCTTCAAGGCGATGACATGCTTGTAGTAAGCATCCGGACGCCCTCGCTTCATGCGTTGCATCAGGCCAGCCGCAATCAGTACCGTCAGTACGATGGCGATGCCGGCGAGTCCAATCCCCATAGCGATCGCGCCGATCGCCCAGGCAAACAGCGAACAGACAGGCAACCAGAAAAGCACGGCCGCAATAACGATGAAGCCAAGCTCCGAGGATGAGCATCCTCGGAATATGCAGGGCTCGGCGTTGAGCCGGGTTGCAAGTAGTTGCGTAGTGCCGCTCATACGATGACGCCGGCTGCTTCGGTCAGCAGATAACTGGCGAAGATCAATACGATGGCACCAACAATGCCGAGCACGCCGACTTCAGCCCATTCGGCTTTGCCCTGTCTGGCCTCGTTGAACTTGGCGAAGGCGAGATAGGACACCCACAGGAATCCCAGTACAGCGATGGCCAGACCGAGAACGATGCCGCCATCACGGATATAGCCCTCAATCAGGCCAATCCAGTCACCGTCCGAGGGTGCCGTGCTGGGCGGCACCGGGGTCGGCAGGTCCGCGGAGGCGCTGTTGGCGAACGACGCGGCGATCGCAAGCTTGGTGATTCGGAAAACCCATGTCTTCATATTTCTCTCCATTTTTGTTAGCTGAGGTTCACCGCAGGTAAAAGCCGAGAACCATTAAGATGATGCTGACGCGTAGCGCGCTCCACGCGACGTCAAACAGGCTGCTGTTGCCGTCCTGCCAGGCGCGAAACGCCCCGAAGGTGACCCACAAACCCCAGATCAGCGCCAAGGTCATGACGATCGCGGCGACGGCCAATAGCAAAGTTGCAGCGGTGGTACCACTGGCGAGCTCGAAGGCGCTGTGTTGAGAGGGGTTCAATGGTGCTAGCGTCGATAGTCGCCGCGAACCGGTGTGCGGTTATCTCGTTCGATAGATGCGGCATCGATATGCGCCTGTACGCCGCGCTGAATCTTGGCGAGATCGCGGCGTAGCCAGTCGTAGCGAAACCGAACCCGTGCGTCCGGATCGGCCGATGCTTCGGCGGACTTCAGATGCAGGCGTATCGCCGCCAGCTCCGCCTGCACTTTCTCCAGGTACTCGCGTTCTTCTAATTCATCGGCACTAACAGGCAGAGCCAGCAGACAGATAAGAGTAAGTGCGAAGCGGATGGGCATGATTCGGTTCCCAGGTTGTGTTCGGGTACCGATGCTCTGTCGCAGACGCCTTACATGACAGCGTTAAGCCGATCGATCGTCGTGGCTATTTCTACAGATACTTCTTAAACATGCTGGCCGTGACGCTGATGGTCATAGCGATGAGAATCGCGAACGGCAGAATAATCAGTGGCGGCGGCACGCTGACCGGAATCGCCAGGTAAAGCACCCAGGCACCGATCAACAAGCCAGCATTGAGTCGCTTGGCGTAGTGATACAGGTAAGAACTTTCCCGACCGCCGCCCCACCTTCGCAGGTCGCGCTTCACGAGTCCGTCCACCAGACCGACCAGCGCGGTCATCAGGATCAACGGCAGGGCAAGGATTAGTACCGCGAGCCGCGCACAGAACACCTGCAGAATGTTGACGGCTGCCTGCGCGTGTAGCATGACGCGTTGATACAAGCGCCGTGTTGTAGGCGACCAGGTGAGCAGCTCGTGATCACTCGGCGTGATCATCTCTAAGCCAGTGAGCAATCCCGACCGCTCCAACAGTAGAAATCTTGTGTTGCTTGCAGCTGATGCTGCGAACCGGGTTGGTTGTCGGCTGATCAGACTGTCGCTGACATGCGTTTTCAGGTAAGCGAGCTCGTCCTGCAACATGTTGCGACTGTGTGCGATGCCCTGCTCCGGCCACCACCAATGCATGCCGATCCACTCGATCAGAATGGAGATGCACAGCGAGAGTAGTAATAGCCGAACGATGCGGCCGAGGGCGGCGAATGTCCGCGATACCAGGCTCTGGGCGGACTTCGCGGTTGGCTCACGATCAGTCTCCCGCCGCGGCATCATCCACCTCGTCTGTTGCCAGTACGTTGGTCTCGCTCCACCAGATGTGCTGCTGCCGATACCACTGTTCGTTGGTCACGTAACTGCGAGCCATGTCACGAGCGACGCGACGCAGGTTCTCGGGGAGTGCGTCATCCTCGATGTCTTCGATCAAGGGCACACGCAGCTTCCAGAGCCTGCCACCTGACAACATCGCGAAGCCCTGCCCTTTGGGTAGTGACACCAAGTCGGAGACACCAAGCAGTGGTACTTCGGAGACGCTGATGCGGTCTTCATTGCGTGATTTGAAGTCAATGCCGGATGCAGGATCTGAGGAATCATCCACGCCCGAGACACTCATCAATGACAGGATATCGACGTTCGGTAGCTGATCGGTCAGCATGCGCGCGGTGGCAAGTTCCTTCACGCGCATCATCAGCATCGAGTTGAAGTTGCCGACCACCTGGCCGGCTTTGGCGCGATCACCGAGCCGTGCTTCGACGTCTGACCAGGTCTGCGTGTAGGCGGTCACCTGGAAGCCGGCGCCACCGGCTTTGTTCAGTAGCGGCACGAATTCATCGCCGATCAGTTCATTGAATTCATCGGCGTGCAGGCAGATGGTCGGGGTCGTCGCCTGATCGTCGAGACCGTGCTTATAGATGTGTCCTGCTACTGACACCAGATCGGCGAACATCGAGTTGCCTACTGCGGCGGCTACGGTAGTGTCCGATAAAGCGTCCAGTCCTACATAGACAATGCCACCTCGGCGTACCACTTCGAGCCACTCAAGCACCGGGCGATCGTCGTCTTCGTGCGGGGACAGCAGCGTTGCGACACTGCCACTGGTGAGCTTCTCCAGCAGTGGGCCGAGCGAACTTACGATCTTGTCGAAATAGGTGCGGTCGTACTTAAGCGTCGACATGAGTCCATCCAGCACCGGTTCAAACGCATCAATATCATGCAGGTACTGGTACAGCGCGACCGCTCGTGGGTGCCGGCCACGCATGGACGGTGGCGCAGAGCGGGCGCTCGATACGATCGCATCGACGGCTTCTCGCCAATCTTCTTGCTCACTTCTATCAAGGTATTGCTCGGCGTATCGAACGAATAAGGGCTCAATGTCATTAATGTAGCGTCTGACCTGCTCGTAGTCGGGCCGAATCCCCAAGGCCAGCAACGCCTGGGCAATAATGTTGACGAAACGCCAGGCAAACTCCTTGAAGGCTGCGGAGTTGCCTTCGCTCGGCAGCTGATTAGCGATACGGGTTGCCACCTCGGTGATGCGCGAGAAATTGCCGATCGCGTTGTAGCGTACTGAGGCATCCGGAAATCCGAGGTGAAAGATCGCCAGGTCGGACTCGCGCCCTGCACTCCTGGCTTCAGCGTACACTCGCTTTAATAAGCCTGCGTCACCCTTCGGATCAATTACGATCACCACGTCGCCGCGCCGAATATCCTGCGCGATCAATAGTTCGGCCAGTCGGGTTTTGCCTACGCGAGTGGTGCCGAGCACCAGCGTGTGGCCGACCCGCTCGTCGAGGTTCATCCACACATCTTGCTCATGGAGACCCACGGCGTGTAACGCCGGATTGCCGCCAAGGTTGGGCACAGTCTTGCAGGGACTTATCGGGCTGTTCAGAACCCGCTTTGCGAGTGTCGCCAAATGATGAGAATCGTCCGACCCCGCCCAGTCACGAAGCCATCGTTCTATCGGCCCAGCCGTTACGAATCGCTGTACCTCCGGGCGTTGTGTATCCCGGAGTCGTTGCGAGTGACGTTGGGTCCACTCGAATCCTCGGCCAAGAAACAGCTTCTGCTTGCTCAGCGGGATGCGGGTTCGGCTCAGACGGTACGTTGGCAACAACTTCAGACGCCGTTGATAACGAATCACGCGGCTGGCCTGACGGGTACGCTGCACAGCGAACGCTAACAATGCTGCGCCAAATATCATTCCCAGCTTGGTTGGCAGCAAGAAAGTCCAGGGCGCCAGTGCGGCGGTTAGTGCTGCCAACAGCGCGACGATCGCTGACCAAAGTTCAATCGGTGGTCGCAGCAGTGCGTCGATAGCATGCCGGCTCACTGCCAGAGTTGACCTTCGGTCACCGCGAATGGGTAGTAACGAATGCCGAGAAGCTGGGCGATCTCGGTACCGCTCACCGGCGCAATCGGCAGGTCGCCTGCGATTGCGGCAACCGCCTCCAGGTCTTCAAGCCGATCAGCCTGTACCAGGAGTCCGGATGCGCCCTGGTTAAGAAGTCGGTCTCGGTGTTCGGCCAGCCACTGAAGCGAGTTTACGTCGCTGCCAATAACAAAGAATGCGGCGGCGAACGGCAGATCAATTTCGCGTGACTCAATCTCCCCTGGCTCGAGCCCGGGAGACTCGATGGGTAGTTGCTCACGAATGTCGGCTAAGGCCGGAGGGTCTACGGGTGATTGCCGCAGAACCTGCGCGGGCTGGCTCGCCGGTCCGAGGAAATCGCTGATCGGTCGTGTATTGCCGTTGTCGTAGATAACGATCAGTTCCGCAGTGGCGGATATTGAATACGCGATCATAGTGATGGCCAAAAGGATCGGCAGAGTTCGCTGCAAGCTCATTGCAATTGATCCCACTGCGCTCGAACTCGCGCACGATACTGCTCGGCCCGTTTCTGATTGGACGGTGAGTGATAACAACCGACACTGAGCCACCAGTCCCGGTGACGTCCATAACAATCATTGAGAATGCCAGCCGCTATGTGAAGGTTGTGGTACGGGTCGAGCGCGTCCCAGACACTCTTCAAGCTTGATCGATGGTAACGCCAGTTCACCTGCATCAAGCCGATGTCGACTGATCGCTTACCGCTATCGATGTATGCCTGTATCGCCGAGAACGCCGCCGCCCGGCTATCAAAGTAGCGGCCTTCTCCACCAAAGTTTGCACTCCAAGGCCAAGGTCGCCGTAATGTGATCCCTGGCACGCTTCGACCGCTTTCGGCCAGCGCAACGGCGTACAAGATCTGCTCAGGGATACCGTAGGTGCTGGCTATGCTGACATAGGCAGGCGGTATCGGTGCCTCACTGCTTGCGATCAAAAGGCCCGGCGCCATGAGTGCCAGGCAGGTCAGCATCCTCTTAAAGTTCTGCATATGCCACCTGCTCGATGCTGCCGTTTGTGAGGCGGTAGATAGCCGGTGGGGTCGGAACACCACCCGCAAGTTCGATGCCCTCGGTGCCTTTGTTCACCGTAAGGCGTCGCGAGCGGAGCCAGCTTGCATTGATGTTGTTCGTACGAACCCAGTCGCGAATCGCGGCGAGCTCCGCTCCCTCGCCGACGACAAAGACGTCGATTCCCTCAACCTTATCTATATGAGTTCTGAGCTTCTCGAATACCGTGTCGCAAGACGGACAATTGAGAGACGTAATAAGAATCAATCGATCGGCCGCTCCGAATCTTGCAGGTGGTACTTCCTGATTAGCCAGCTTTGCCAAATCGATCATCGGCTGGTTGCTGTACAGACGCTTGAATGCCGCGTCATAGGCATGCTGAAACGCCAGTACGCGTTCAGCATCGTCGTGCATTGCGCGGGCCCAGAGCTCGGCGTAGTGGCGACGCTCGGCGGCGTCCCGTGCGTGGATCCCCAGCACTTCGATGGGTGATAAGGTGCTCGGACTGATGCTGCCACGGATGCCTTGCTGCAGATGTCGGTAGCGCTGCCACTCCTCGACATCGAGGCCCCAGGTCTCGGCGACTGCCCGTTCGCTGGCAAGCAACTGCGTCTTTGTTGTCGATGTACTGCTGGGCTGGGAGTTAGTTGCGCCGGGCTCGGCAAATACGGCTTGAGTTAAAAATAGCAATGGAATGAGTTTGTGCATCAGCATCCGTCCTCAGAGGTCAGGATCGGAACATTGCATGGCAGCTTGCCTCTGACACAGAGGAATCCCGCGCTTCGTCCGCGTCACTTCCTAGCGACCCAGGTAGGCAACGGTGATTTGCTCGCGCTCGTGGCCGAGTTCCTGGCTGATCACCCTGCGAGCCTCTTGATCGAGACTGCGTTGCGCGGGCGTCAACGCATGCCGCGTCGGTCCGCCGGCGACCGGGCAGGCGAACCCGGCGATTTCCTGGAAACGGCGCTGGGCGTACTGATGGCGCAGGCCATGCATGCGGGACAAACCGGCGTTCATCACCTGGCGCACATAGACTCGGAGCTGTTGGATAAACTTCTTTTCGGATGGAATAAGGGACCCACTACCCACGAACGCCCGAATCTCGTTCAGGAGTTCGCGCTGTGCGTGAGTGCGTATGGGTACGAAGCGTTCTTTGCCGCCCTTCGTCCAGCTGGACTTCAATCTCAGATGCTGGCCCCGATCGGCGTATTCGACGTTGAACTTGATCGATTCTTCGCGTCTCAGACCAAACTCCCGCTGCAACCGCAGGCTGAGTTTGGTGTAGGGATCATTGATCTTGCTGAGCTCTATGGCAGAAACGTTGCAGGCCCGGTTGGAGGTGCAGACGAAGCTGCGACGCTCGATGCCGTAGTAGTCGTTGTCGGCCGCCACCACGCTGTGTTTGTTGACCTTCTCGGCCCACCATCGCAATGCTGCCATTCGATTCTTGATGGTGCCTGGCGCCAGACCTTGCTCCAGCCAGTGATTGACCAGGGCACTGACGTGCTTTTGCTTTAATGACGTTACCGACATTCGGCGATAGCCGAGTTCGTTCAGCTGATTCGCAATCTGCGACAGCAGGAAGGATCTCTTCGACTGGGTTGCATAGCTGCCGTCTCGGTTTCGTTCGCCGAGTTTCTTGAGTTCGTAATTCAGCTTTCTCACTGTGCATCTCCACGGGTAAGTGAATCTGACAGCCAGCGGCTGAACCGCGTGGGTGCGCAAACGCGCAAATGTCACGGGACACAAGTCCGTTGAGCCATACGATGCCTGGCTCGGGCGGTGTCGAGGCTCCCCGACGGGGTCTGTTCGACACCTTAGTGTGCGTCCAGTAACGGACGCGGATTGATCATGGTGAAACACCTCCTTTGAATATGCGGCGTTGCCGCGTGAATGAATGAGAATACGAGTGCATTGCGCAACTCGTCGATTGTGAGGATGGGCGGTCGCCCTGACTTGAGAATGAACCGTGGATAGAAAGTCCGGCGCGCGTTATCGGTTCGGTCGCGCCCTGTTGCCACTTGTTGCGCAGTGGCCGCGCCTGAATTTGATCGAGGATGGCCAGTGTAGGTATGCATAACCCGGCGCTCATCCCCAAATCCGGCCTGCAACCTGCTGCCTTATTGGCCGGCACGCCCTCGTCACCCGTGCACAACGGGTGACGAGGGCGTCGCTTCAGGAGGCTTCAGGTGCGTTCAGCAGGCCCGTATTATCGCATCACGGACTGACCACAAGGGCCCACAGCGCTTGAGAGTTGATCTCGAGGTCCCTGGCCGCGGCCTATTGAGGGGCCGCGTCACCGATGGCGCAGCGATGTGGACTTTGTGGACAGCCGCCACCATGAGCCCGGCTCGAGAATCTGGGCATTTTTTCCATATTTGGGTATTTCTGCCCATTCTTGAGCATGCTGTGATAGTTTGCACGTAAACAAGAATTAAGGGGCGATAAGTGGCAAGAGCGGCAATTGAAGTACTTAATGGCATCAGCGCGGGACACTCGAGCGACGATCCGATCGATATCGGTACCATCCTGCAACAATCGCCTCTGCCGGATGCGGTGCGTTCCGCTCCTATCACCTACTCTTCGGAACGCCTGATTGACGAAGCGCTAATTGACAGCGTCACCGCTTGCCCTGAAGACATGATCGATAACGAGCAGTACTTGCAGCAGCTGTCGGTCCGCCGTGCCGCCTTGAGTCGGTTCAAGGGGCGGCGCTTGCTTTGCGCTGTAGTACGTTTGCCCGGCGTTCTTTACACGCTTGAGATTGATCCCATCGATCACGTCGTTGTCCACTGGGAGTGGCAAGCGAGCTAAACCCACAGTCACCTCCTTTCTGGCCAGGAACACAATGTGTTCCTGGCCAGACGTGGGTCCTGAGATCAGCGCCTAGATAAGTCCGCGAGCAGCCAGTGATACGCAGTCGCTGCTAGCAACCACGAAATGGTCCAGCACGCGTATGTCGACGAGCTCCAGTGCCGACTGGAGTCGGCGCGTGATGCGCTCGTCGGCCTGGCTCGGCTCGGCCACCCCGGAGGGGTGGTTGTGATACAGAATCACAGCCGCCGCGTTCACTTCCAGGGCCTGTTGCACAACGACGCGGGGGTACACCGAAGTGCCGTCGATGGTGCCCTGAAAGAGCTCGCGCATGCCGAGTATGCGGTGGCGGTTGTCCAGGAACAGACAACCGAAGCGCTCCGTCTTTACGTCGGCAAGTTTCAGGCGAAGGTAAGCCTGAGTGTCGGCCGGACTGCGGATTGGACGACCCCGATGGTGACGGCTGGACAACATGGCCATGGCAAGCATGATCACGGTGTCTTTCTCTGCCTCGCTCATCGTTTTTGGGGTCATGTCCTCGAGCCGGTTCGGCGCTGATCGGGTGGGTTTGGTTTTGGGTGTTGCCATGGCTGATCTCCATAGAAAAAGGGGATCAGCCCCAAGGGGACGGATCCCCATTGGGTGGAAGATGGCCGGGACCGCTAGGTGCCCGGCCTGGGTTGAATTACGCGACGCGTTTCTGGTCGATGGCGACCTTCTGACCGTCTACCTTCGCCCACGCAATCCGAATCAACCGAGCCTTCAGATTGACGCCCGGCTGACCTGCCTTGTCGCCTTGTTGAAACGTAAAGGCATCGGGCTTGAGGCTACTCAAGGTGAATCCGATGAATACCTTCTTCTCAGCGTTTACGGCATCGGCGAGCTGCCGCACAATCGCTTGTGCCTGCTCGCCGTAGACTGCGCACTCAAAGTAGGTGTGGCTGACATCCGTGCTCTTACCATGGATGGCGGCAACAGTCGCCGCAAGAAACGACGAGCCGTCGTCCGAATCCACTTCGCGAACATGATTCAGGTACCCAACACCGGTGGTGTGCAGGTCAAAGTAACGCACATTGTCGCTATTGCTCATAACGTATGCTCCTTAGGGAAAATCGTCAGACCGAAGTGCTAGCCTCCCTGGCGGGAGCTGGCCCGACAGGGTGAATAGCAGCCCATCGGCTACCGTGAAGATGGATCTGCGGCTACGCCGCCGTATCGTTTCAAGATCCTCCGATACTGGGTTGTCACTGAGTCCGCAGTGACCACGGTTAAATGCGGTTATTGACCGATCTCGCCGTCGCACACGTGCAGCAGGTACTTAAGCATGCCGCGAGCGTTGGCAAAGGCTGCTTGCTCAGCCACGATCTGATTCGGGAACCAGTCAACGATGTGATCCGCCAGCGCCAGTGTTCCACCGCCGACGAACAACACACGATCCAGATCTGCAGCACGACCTAACTGACGACGCGCCTCGCTGTATAGGCGTTCAACCAGCTCGTGCTTGGCATTGAACACTTCCTGACTTACGTCGTGATCACGGCCATACAGCCGCAGTACGCACGTATCCAGCGCTCGCCTCAGGTCGCGTTCGTTGATCCTGTCGAGGTCGAAGCGCTCTTCGAGTGCATCGGCGAGCGATTGCTTCACGTCGAGCAAGCCAATATCGCATGACCCCGAGGATTTGTGCAGCACGCCCTGATCACGGACAACGACTGTATCGGTGGTTCGGCCGCCGATATCTATAAAACCGATCGGTACTTTCAGTCGGCGCTCGTCGATACTCGCTTGGCCATCTCGCTCCTGGATCACGTAGTCGTACCAGGCAGCGAGTGCTTCGGGGATAACATCATGACGGCAAACATCGACCGCCAGGGCCGCGTTCTTCGGCTGCACCGGAACCAACAGATTGGCGCGCTTGGCGTCGATCGCTGAATCGCGACGGCCACCGCCGTTTCGATAAAAGGTGCTAACCGGCAGTCCGGAGATCGCGTGCACATCAATGCCTTCAAGATTGGCGCACTGCAATGCGTGCTGAACGATGGCGCGATTCATGCCCGAGCATGCGTAGCCGTCAAAACGGGTTGGTGCCGCTTCGAGATGGCCGACACTGTAAACCGTGCCATCGGTTTCATACTCGAACACCAGTTGTTCGGCCTCCCGTATCCAGCTCACCTTGGAACGCCCAATGCGAGCACAGGATGGAGTCGTCAGTAGCCGCCCATCTGGCAGCGCCAACTTGGTACAGGCATAGCCATCGTCGATACCAACGCACATATGGCGTTCTCCGCGGTCGGCGATGCTCGCAGGTTCAAGCGGTGCACCAGGCTCCTGTATTTGGTTCGTCTGTAGATTCATTAGTCCTCCTATGCAACGACAGCCTTGAGCGCGGACAGCGTCAATGGCGAGTCCGTCGATGTTGTTGGGTGTTCTTTGGGTTCAGTTGGATCGGCACGAAGCGGCGTCACCACTGCCGACGGCGATTTGGCAGACGTTGGCATGTCGCGTGTTACAGGTTCGCCATTGAGCTGTCGCAGCGCTTCGCACTCATTGACGAAGCCCCTTACAACGAGGGAGCGCAACCAGTCATTGCGGCGTGGCTTTGCGAGCTGTTGTAATCGCAGAACGACCATGGCTTCCATTGGTACGCTGGTACAGAGCTGCAAACCCACGCGTATTTTCTTTGCGGTAGATGAAGTGCTCATTGCGTTTGCGCCCCGGTGGACACGCCCGTTGGCCTTGTCGCTGAAATCAGAGTCGGCAATTCGTTACCGGAGAGGATGTCGGCTGGGAGCTCCCCCATCTGGGCTTTGGCGTCTACAGCCAACTGGGAGTTGTTCTCTACGTCTGCTCGAGTGACTCCGAGCGATCGAAAGCCCAGCACCGAACAGAAAAGACCGCGCAATGAGCGTTCGCACCGAAACCGATCTATTCGTGGCAGCTCCCGGCGGCGCAGACCCAGCCTCTCGGCAGTGCTCGTTGCGACCGTCAGTTCGTCGTACGACCGCAGTGCGCTCGCCGCCCAATAGGCATAAGGGCAAGAGAAATTGAGCTCAACGATGCAGATCGGATCGGCGTCCGGCACCTCAATCTCGAATCCGTTTGCAGCACGCATCTCTGCCTGAAGGACGGACCGCTCCCGGTCTATTTGTTCGATTACTTTGGCGTAAGACTGCTCGACCTTTACCAACCACCAACGCGCGTAAGGATCGTCTTGTCGCGCGGCATCCCATACAGGTCGCAACCGCACAGCAAAACCAAATAGCCCAATGATGGCAGGCTTGTCGCCGTCACCTGCGCGACCGTGTAACAACTTGCGAGCCTGCTGCGTACGAACGGGCATACGGATGACGGTCTGTTGCGTCACCGGTGCAGGCGATGAGCCTGGTGCCAATGAGTGTCCGTTAAGGTCCTTGGTGGGTCGTTGTGTCATACGGCGGTGAGCTGGAATAGCCAGTTAAGCCGTATGTATCGCTGATCGCCGCTTGGTCTTCTATGAAATGGGCGCTCTTGGTTCGACGTGGTTTTGCTCGCCCCTCGAATGTGGACAAGTGTCACTGTTCACCGTGTAAACGACGGTGGCTAAGTGTAGTCGAGCCAGGTGCGTGTCTGGCGCCAGATGGCAC
Source organism: Woeseiaceae bacterium (assembly GCA_965224725.1). Lineage (GTDB taxonomy): Bacteria > Pseudomonadota > Gammaproteobacteria > Steroidobacterales > Woeseiaceae > UBA1847. The sequence continues at coordinate 13,643 of CBDCZZ010000002.1, read as the reverse complement.
GTAATGCGACCTGTGATTGCTCGTGAATCGCAAGGTACTCTTCGGGCGGCAGCAGACCGTCCTTCACCTTGTCTTCCCTTTCGCGCCAAGCCGACCAGATACGGTCAATCTCATCCTCATTCGGTTCCGTCGGTCGACCTGTTGTAATCCGTACCATCAACGTCTTGCGTAACCGTGCGTACTCGCGACCACTCATTCCAAAGAAAGTACGCATCATGTCGTGAGGGGCGTCCGCGGCGATCAGCGCATGCTGCAATTCCTCAGACTCACGTCGACGTTTGAGTTGCGCCATCATCGGCCAGTAGACATCCCGATTCAGCGCAACCTTTAGACAGTGTGCGCGCAGCGACTCCAGGTGGCAGAGATCTCCCATGCTCATGTCTTGTAGCGCTTTCACTTCGGCGGCGCCGAAGTTCATCTCACGAAGTGCCGACTGATCGCCCTCCTGTAAGCAACGGAGTGCGTACATCATGACTGCCGACGTCAGCTCTGCTTCCTTTGAACCGATCATGCTGCTGCCTCCCACAAGGGGCGTTCGTGCTCGATACTAAGCTGATGTAGCTGTCGAACTGTTTTGGCAAGGCGTATCCAATTTTCGGAGTCTTCGTCGCCTAGTCGCGCCCAGAACTCGTTCGAGAATGCCGGCGCATCGACGATTGGTATCTCACTAAGCAGATCTCGTGGTCGGCTTTCTACGAGGATCGAGCGCAGTGGACTCTCATCTGAGAACTTCTCTTCGGTCACCTCATCGGGTGCCTGAACGAGCTCTGAGAAAGCGACCAAGTGCCACCACATCGTGCCGACAATAATGCGGAGCTCTTGATCAAGCTGCATAAACGTCGATTCATTCGGAAGATCCGCTATCAAGTATCCAAGACCAGTATCCGGGGTCGGAATGATCGATTCGGCGAATCCGAAATGTCGTGCCAAACGCTCGGCCAAGAGAAATGCTAGTTCTCTTAGTTGACGAAACTCACCCGTCTCTTTTGAGCTTGACTTTGATCCGCTGTCTACCATCATTGCGACCGGTTCATCGTCAACGTCGACAACGACTGTTGCGCCGACGTTTCTAATCTTTGGCTGGTGCTTACCTTCGGATTGTCGTGAATCCGTCAAGCCGGATCCTGAAGCCGAAATGAGCGGTATGTCGTCGATCATGGGCGTGCCGCTCATCGCCATTTCGAGGTGCAAGCGCACTACGTGGACACTGATGTCAGCCGCCTCGGCAATCTCATTCTCAACGGCTTGCTTGAGCGTATCGATTCGCCAATCAGCGGAATCGTTTCTCCGGCACAGCTCGGAAAAGATGCTCTCGAACTCCTCCTCCGGGCCTAACGCCTGGGCGACCCAGACATCACCCGCAATACTGTGCAGTTGTCGAATCTTGTGAATCTGGCGCCGCCCGAGTCCTTCTGATAACGACACCGGCATCACGGGCAACAGCACGTTGACCGCGTATCGCATATAGGAGATGAGGGACATGCTGATCGTGTAGCCACGTTCCCTGAGTACATCCTGAAGCTTGCGAACGGTTAGCTTGTCGCAGTCCATTTCTTCGATGAGCAGTTCTTCGAGCGCGCATACCGCGACCGCCTTATCGATGAAATTGAGCTCACCCCTTAGATCGTTCTCGCGAAGATGCGCCAGCAACACAGTTGACTCACTGTTCCAGGGAACCAGAATGCAGTTCACCATGCCGAACGTCGGGTCATTCGAGGCGGCGAACAGCTCTTTCAGTATTCTGAGTCGGGTGTTGCCGCCGGCATGAACGACGTACCGTTCCTCGTCTGGTCGTTGCGTGACAATCAATGGTTGATCGATACCATTGGCGGCTATCGACGCCTTGATACGATCGTATGCCGGGTTCCGGCTACGGCGTGGATTCTTATCGTACAGATCGATGTTAGTGACATCGATGCAGACCACTTCCCCGGTCCCGTGATTTCGAATCGGCGCATCGCCCCGTTTTTTGTAATGTGCATTCATAAGTGTCTAGCCCCTCTCCACCGCAGTGACGATGATTCGTCGAGCAATCTTCTGTTTTGCCGGAATCCAAAGTGGGGTGCACTGAGGATTCGCGTTTCTTATGCCCGAGATCAAACATACTGGAATCAATAAACTCGGCCCACATCTGGTAATTTTTGCCCATTATTTAAAGAAGGCGCGCTAAGGCGGCCAAAAGATAGGCGCCCAGGCGAAGCGACACCTAAGCCTTGGAAAGTTGGTTGGGACTTTCGCTGTACGCAGTCGAATTCACGCCGAGCATCCCCTCGGACGTGAAATCAGGGGTCAACTGCCGCTGACCTCGGGTCGATTCATGGCGTTACTACGGCAGATCTGCCTCCACCACTGTTGCAATTCGATCCGCGATTTTCTTGAAGCCCGAATTCTTTGGATGAATCTCGTTTGCCCACTCATCGAACATCAGCGTTCCCTGGGTATTCACGAATGTAACTCTGTTGTTCTTGTGCTTATTTGCTATTCCCTGCAGTCGCACGGCGAACAATCGCAAGAACTCCTCAACGACAGCGACATGAAGTCGCTTCGGAATATTTCTCTCAATCAGGCCTGGCTCCAGCCAGGGGCCCATACCACAGACACCCTTGCCGTGGGGTTGCGCAATATCGTAGCCGTGAAAGTACATCCTGGTTTTGGGACTGAACTGATCACGTATGCCAATGATTTCCTCGTACCGGTCTGCGACATACGCCAAAATTCTGTTTGTCGCGGTACGGTTAATCAGGTCTTTCTCGTTCATCCCACCTACGAAATCGTTCAACCATAGCCGGAACCTACCCTCCCCCAGCAGGTCGTTTCCTCCGCCCGAAAACAGGAAGGCATCGTACTTGCGGTTGCGCGTTGGCCCTCGACGCAGCTCGCGAACAAGCCGCTTCTTCTGTTTGGGCGTGAGCATGTCGCGGACCTCGTCACCAGGTGCCGCCAGATTCAGGATCTCGTTTCTTGGGCGCTTCGCGATGTAAAAGATCAACGCCTTTCCGACCATGTACCTGAACCAGGAGTCGCCCTCCGCAATCATCGTCCTGGGCCTTTCCGAACGACGGGCCGAATCAAACTTCTGTTTAACCTGCGCCCTGTAAGTATCGATTTCGTTATCGAGTGCTCGGTTCACTCGCCGTTGCTGAACGACGCCCTGCCTCACCGAAGCCCTGGTCTGTTTCGTGAACTTCTTAGTCTCGATCATTGTTGGCATCCCCCTCGCTATCACTTAAAGCTCGGTTTATCTCGTCTTTGAATCGTATGAGCGCGCCCTCGCCGGCCTCATAACCGAGGTGCCGATATGCCTCAAACTGACTTTCGTCAAAGAACTGATCCACGGTTGATTCGTGCGGGAACGTCGCGTGGCTGTCCGCGTACTGTCCAATGTCCGGGATGTTGTCGCGAATCTCCCGAGTCAGAGAATTCTTGATGTAGATGATGCGGCCTCTCGGCGTATTGCCCGGGTAATAAATCTCGCCGCACGCCGACTGGACCTGGCTGTACTTACGATCAGATCCGGACAGTCTCAACTTCTGCAGACCACGCATGACGATATTGACGCCGAAGTCCGTCCAGCATTTCCTTATCGAGTTTGCGAGGTCTTCGAATTCATGATTTGGATCGCAACCAGCGTCAGTAACGATAATCAGACGGCACCGGCGCCTGACCAATTCGTAGACGCCGAGATTGTCGAAGTGCCCACCATCAGTGAGGTTAATCCACGGTGAGTTCGCTCTCGCGGAGCCCATCAGCTCTAGGAGTATGGGTCTCATCGCATACTTTGGTCCGGATCGTTTCCAGGTTTCCTCGTCCTTCGGATTGCCTGCCCAATAGCCCAGGCGAAGATTGAACGCTGTCAGCAATGCGGCGATCGATGGAGCCGTGTGATAGCCCATGTTCGGACTCGCGGCCGCACCCGATATGGCGAGTGCTGTTCCCAACGTCATACCACCGGCGTACTCAGAAATCGGCCGGTAACTTCCCAAGTCCTGACCCTGGGTGCTCTTTGCCTCGTAGCCGGCGAAATAGGGTGTAATTGAAAAAGACGCAGCTCGACGTGTCTGCCAGGCCAGGTCGTCACCGCCGGTCATGTTGATCGTGGTATTGAGAATGTGAACCGGCCTCTGGCCCGCCAGATCTTTAAGAGCGACATCGTCTTTCGAGTCAAAACCTGTAAACGGGTGCGCGTGTCTCTGGCCCGTCGCACAAGCGCCAAGATACGCACGCACCAAGCGATTTTTGTACAGTGAATGGGCCGAGAAAATATTGATATCGAAGACCCGCGTCGCGACGAAAGCCACTACGCCTGCTCCAATTGCTAGCAGAAAGGGGTGGCGGAGCTTCAGCTCAGACTCCTGGGCGGTCGTCCAGTGAATTGCCTCCACGAGTGTCTTCTCGGTGCCTGTCCAATCAATACTTAGTCCGGCAAACAGCAGGAGACTAAGGAAGACCAGGAAGGACAGCAGGCCTACCAAGCCAATAAGGAATAACCAAGGCGCGAATCGGACCAGTAGTTTGCCACCGAACTTTGAAGCCGCTTCGCTGAGAACGTTACCGCGGCGCGCCGCGGCCGCTCCTGCGGCCGATCCACCCAGCCAGGCTACGGCAACCGCAAAACCGCCATTGCCTAACCAGTAGATAATTGGGGGTGCATACAGGACCAGACTAAACAATACGGTCCAAACTGCCGTACCGAGCAACACAAATCCGCCCAGTCTTGCCCACCACTCACGATCATGCTCATCAAAGCAGTTACGTGATGCACCAATATGAATGGCCTCGACGAGAGATAACGCCAGCAAGAACAATGGCGGTCCAAATGCCACGATTTCCTGGGTTCTCTCGGTATGGCCGCTTCTGAATGTACTCGCGAAACTCGCGCCTTCGAATAAAAGGAATCCAAACAGTGCCCCCGCCACGGCCGCCGCTCCGAGCAACCAGGCAACCAATCTCACCGTCTTGTGGCTGATTAAGGGTTGGAGACCGCCGGGACCGCTGATCAGGAGCAGCGTCTCCTGCTCGCCTTCCGCCTGTTTGGTGTGTCTGATCCGTACTCGGCTATAGATGAATGCTACCGCCCAGATTCCGCTGAATATCAACGCACCGTAGCCGACCCAAGCGGCACGGGATTGAATGTGTTCGTCAAACCCCGCTGAACTTGCCATGGCAATGGTGACCAGCCAGGCACCAAAAAATGCAGGTAGCAGTATTCCTATCACGACCTTTGAAGCAGCGTGATCCTCGTGATCATCGGCTTCGCGTTGGAGGTCATCTTCGAGGGTCCGCTTACCCCGGTTCAGCAACACTCCGCAGAACCACAATCCAACAAGCTGAAAGACAACACCAATGATTGCAACGGTGGAGACCTTGAATGGCAGCTCGCCGGGTTTGCTAATGACGAAATGCGACATCGAGTTCACAATGTACGGGACGAGAAGTACGAACGCGATCATCACCGCAAGAACAATCTGCACCAGGATTACATTGCGCAAGAACAAGGAGATCAGCGCTAGCACATCCCCAGAAAGCCCAAGCCGCGGCGTCAGGTAATTGCTGTATCCGCGCAGATAGCGAACCGCAGCGTGTTCGACAGGTGGAAAGCCAGACGAGTTGGGCTTTCTATATCCTGACGTCTCAGAACAATCACTTCCTACGGCACACGGGTGTGTTGTTAGTCTGTTCTGAAATTCCTTGACGAACTTGGCGTCAACGTCATCCTTCTTGTTCCGATGAAAGAGTGCGGACATCCACGAACCGATGTAGCCACCACCAGACACAGTCGAGAGGTAGTCGAACTTGTGAAGGCGTTGCTTCTTCGAGAAAGCCTGGATGACGCCTAGGTTGAACGTAGCGCTTCTTATTCCGCCACCAGAAAACGCTATCCCAGCTAAACCTGCGTCCTCAGCCTCTTTGTAAACTTCAGACTCACTTGAATTGCTAGAATCAACGCCTTGATTGGGCGTCTCGCCGCGCGCTTTACGTATGCTCAGCAACTCTTGGGCGAGCGTTTGATAGAACCGCAGCCTTGGGCGTTCGTCAGTCATGTCGCCTCCTTATGAAGTCTCCTGTCCCCCAACCCGTCACATGTGTTCAATGCTTCGCGATAGCCGGCTTTCCAGTCCTCGTATGCGTTCGGCGAAGGAAATCCTTACCCATTGCCAGCTCCAAGCTCGTCGATAGAGTCGAAAATGCTTTATTAGTTGTTGTCTCCCAAATATAGTCCAAACTTGGCCAATAGATAGATTAGCTAATACCTGTCCAGAAATTCACTATGGTCAGTTTGGAAGAAGAGTGGGTAGGAAGAATCTCCGATGTTTCCGGTAGATTGGCGAATAACATTCCTACTGAATCATCATCAGCAATGCAGGAAACTCACACTGCACAGTCGAGTGTTTTTGAAGGACTCCCCTATGCTGAGCCAGTTAGACTGAGATTTGCTGGCCTCCTGAAGGTCTCCCCTCATTACCTAGAAGTTTGGTTTTGCGACGCAGGAGAGCTGCACCAACGCGACTGTTGCTTCGGGAAACATTGAAGACAGAGATTGCTACTCGACTCAACGATGTATGAGCTGCCGAGACGCTGAATCATTAAGTGACGAGCCTTATTCTGGCCTACGACGTCACTTTTGGAGATCGGCCTCCACCAGATTTGGGATTCTACTGGAGCTCATTTTGAGGCCTGAGTTTCTCTGATAGAATTTGAGCACGCACGCTCATTGAACATCACAGTTAAGACTAGCCAGCATTTGCTTTTGCGACTTCAAGGCCATTTGCTACAGCTGCCTCAGCAGAGTCCACGTCGCCGCTAGCATTGTGCAATGCGATAACATGAGCAATCTCAATTTCACCGCGCATTAGTGCGAACGCCACAGCGTCCATTCCAGTCATTGTTTCACTATCATATCGGACTGTACTGTCGAGGCCAGCCGCCAAGAGAATATCGACTACCTCTTTAGAACCGCAGACAATTGCTGCGAAAAGTGGATTCCTGACAGACAGGTCAACATCCATAGTCGCACCCTGATCCAAAAGGTACAGTACGATATTAGATTGCCCCTTTCCTGAAGCAACACATATTGGTCGAATACCATACGTCGAATCCGGTGTATCAATTCCAATTCCGATCTGCTGCAGCGCCTTTAGCGCATTCAATTTTCCGTTTCGAGCAGCGTACCCCAACCACGTTTGCCCTGCGAAAAACGTCTCAAACGCAACTTGCTCTGGATTCTCATTGAAAAGACGGTTGATTGAGTCTATGTCCTCAGTATCTATAGCCTCGATAACCTGAATCGGTAAGCTTTCTGGTGCCATTTCTATCTCCGGGTTGTATTTATTCGACACTGGCCGCTCCCTAACTTCGGGACTATTGACCGATAGTGTCCGCAAGACTCTGGGAATTCCAAGATTGATTCGAAGTCTGCTACTATCTCGCCGGACTGCGGGCATCCTTGGGCAAGATTATTGCCCAATCTTGGCGACGCATGTTTGACACTCAATGGACGGAATATGAACGACGAACCGATAGAATCCCGCCTCCAACCTCGACAGTATCGTTACCCCCTCTTACTCGGCGCGCTTCTATTCTGACTGAACGCCGTCTACATCAGGATTACCGACTAGCTCGCTCACGCTAACAGGGTTGAATCAGTCCCGACGTTCAGGCTCTTCCGTTCTATAGAGGCGTACGCTAAAGTCGTTAGAATTGGATCCTGTTGCTTGCGGTCTATCGATGACTCAATTGTCGAAATAGATTCCGATCTATTCAGATAGGATCAGATAACTGCATTAATGGGGTGTATAGAACAACGAATATGAATACTGACCAGATCGTAGTCCAAGTCACTGCGGCAGCGGACACCAATAACCACGGCCGAAAATCGACCTGCCGATCCGTCATAATCTTGGCCAAGACCCAACCGACCGCCAACAATGCTACCGCCATACCAACCGCACATCCCACCCAATACCATTCGGACACGATTCTAATTGCACCAGACGCCTCGACGCCTACGCGCGCAATGAAGTCCAACATCTTCGGCGTAAAAACAATAGCGGCAAGACCTTCCAAAAGAGTCACCCCCCCAAGAACCAGTGTAGTTGACGAAGGATTGCGCAACGTGCGAGCGTTGGAGTCAATTTTGTTCTGCAATTTTAGTCCTTTCGTCCGTCAGAAAGAACGCAGCATGAGCGAACTTGAGTGAAAGTTCTTTCTCGCGACCCAAGAGTCAGACATGTTTTCCAAGCCGTGTCTGATCTGCGCATCTGCGCACCGATTTCCTTAGTAAAGGACAGCGCTCCCATTCGGGAAATCTCCGACATAACCACACGGAAAGTGGCCATCACAGAAACCCTGAACAAGAGAAAAGTAGAATCCAGGCTCAAGAATATCGCCGTACTCAACTTCCATACATGCGTTCGAGATTGACCAATACGTGCGGGCGCGAATCGCGTCTTTATGTTCCTCGTCAATCTCTGTCAAACAATCGATTCGACGATTCACCTCAGTACGGGTTTCGGACTCGACCAGTGCGGCGATATGATTCCATTCTTTGTACCTACGAAGCGCATGCTCGAACAAGAATGACGTCAGGTCGTTTCGACGCCTAACAAAAAAACCTTCAGATTCAGCTATCGTTTCAACCGCCTCTTCCCAGCTAGCAAGCACGCAAACATCTCCGTTGATTGGCTCACCAACACTCCCAAACCACTCACCGTCGAAAGTTCTTTCGAGAAATGCTTGCGTATTCTTCCTCAGACTTCTCGATCTGAAAAGGCCGCCCAGTGTTAGTTCGCCGATACCCAATCGTCAACCCTTTTAACCTTTCTATCTGTCTGGAATGTTTGGAACAGGAAGGTCGTCCGTCAATCCGTAGACCAACCTCTCACCCCTAGCGGCATGTGCCAAGAATCGAGCTTCGGAAGCAGTATAGCCCGCATGCATTAATGCGGCCAGCTGAGCATCTCCAAACTGACGGACAGTTGGAATCGTATTTGCATTTCCTCGATATTGGTTCCAGAACTGCCGCATTGCCTGATGGTATTTGTAGTGCGCTGTTCCGGCGAATAAGCCCCTTTGTCCCGGCTCTGCACCACGAAGAATCAGCGACAGCCCGAGCTCTCTTGTTATTACGGTTCCAAATGCACCGGTTTCATTGATGTGATGCCTGTGTAAACCAGTACTTGCGAGAAACCTCTCAACGGCAGATGCGGTAAATGGTGAAAGTGACGTTAGCAGTCCGCTCGAAGCACTTTGACCAGAAACCTGAATTTGCCTTTGAGCGCGAGATATATCGGCTAGCCCTGCACCAAAGAGTTCCAGTGCAAACTCCCCCGCGGCTTCCAGTCTACTTACCTCTTCTCCTGTCCAGGCATCCTTTCCTGATGCAAGTCTGTATCCCCGTTCATATGCGAACAAGACGGGATTGAGATCCCTAATAAAATCCCAAGTCCCGCGAAGCGCTCCTAGCGCGACCCCAGACGTGATCTTGTTTACTATTGCCGCTCGATTTCTATAGTTCGCGTAGCTCTTTTCTAGTTGCTCGCCGCTCTCAACCTCTCCGTACAGGGCGCGCGCTTCAGCCAGTTGTCCATCTGACAGCTGGCCAGGGATAACCATATTTTCTACAGGGACAAATTCGCTTAGGTATGCCAATTCGCCGAGACTCAGTTCTCCGGAAAACGCAGTCGCGAAGATATCCTTATTTTCAACTATCCAACGCTTCATCATGGCTGGCGTCTGAGTCGCTGCTATCAGGTCGAAGATGTCTCGTCTGTCACTCGCAAGCACTAGTTCCATATTGCGATTTGCAATCTGGATGCCCTCTTCGGTCATGTATCCATCGGGAACTTTTTCAAATGTAAAGCCCTCGACTAACTGAAAAGCCTTGAAATTTTCGACGAGTTCGTTCCACTCTTCGATAGTCCCGCCTGCCCTTTGAAACCCGACATCCATATCAGTCGACAGCACGTCCGGGCGGCCGTAAATGCTGTCATACATTCCCAAACGCGCGATGAGTTGCTCGTTCTCCCACTTCTCAACTGCGTGGCTTGCGGAGCTACTTGCCAGACTGTTCGCCAGTGCATTTCCGAAGGCATCGAGCGCGATCTGCGCATAGTTAACGTCGGCATTTCCTTTCAAGGATGCGGTCGTCCCTGCAGCCGCGAACCCACTAACAGCACCCCTTACCAATTCAGGGGCGCCTTCTAGCGCGCCGCCGACTGCGTAGCCGGCAAAGCTGCCCGCCACCTGGGCCGCCATACCCTGCCAACTGAAGCTGGTTTCGAGTCCAACAAGCTTATTGGACGCATAGTTGCCGACGTAGGAGATGACCGACTGCGTCGCAATCCGAGCACTATTTGTGTTCTTGATCAGTCCGAGTATCTTCCCGGACTCTCCTAAACCGGTAAGATATGCTCCGGCTCCGGCTCCGACGCCAGCGGTCAGTCCGGAAGCCAATGCTCTCTTTAGGGAAAAACTTTCAACCTCTCCGAGCGCCTTACCAACAAACTGACTTGCGACGCTGCCAAAGAACCCACCAACAACAGCGCTGCCGATAGACGTCGCTGCGACGCCGGCCGCGGCAGCTGTTGTTCCAGCGGTTGCGGTCAGCGTAATTGTGGTTCCACCAACGGTTGCAGATCCGCCTCCCAATGCAGCAAGTCCAGCACCGAATGTATTGGCTCCGTTGGAAGCTACGAGCCCCAATGATTGTGCCGCGGCCCCGGCCGTATAGATGGTAACGATGACCGCAACGACGACCATGATGATGGTAGCGATCGGGTTACAGCTTTTCGTCGGCGGCGGTGGCGGCACCGGGCTGGGACTGTTGTCACCGATGATCTCACCCGGGTTGTAGGGCTTGAAGTTGTCGGTGGTGTTCTGCAGGCTGGTATCAACGTTCGGGATCGTCAGCTTCGTGCCGACATAGCTTCCCGTCAGCTGCGTGCCCGGACCTAAGTTCAGGCCGTTTTCGTTCGCGATCAGGTACCACAGCGTCGCATCGCCATAGAGCGTCTGTGCGATGTCGCCCAGCGTCTCACCGCCAATGACCGTGTACGTGTTCGGTGTCGCACCTGCCTTGTGCTGCACCGACGGCATCAGGTTGACGTTGTCGGTGCCAGTACCCGTACCCACCGAGCCGATCGCCTTGCCGTTGTGGTAGAAGTACGAGTCGTAGCGCGTCGTCTCGCCGGTAATCGCTTCTTTGCGTGCCAGGATTCGGCCGTCGTTGTCGTGGATGAACGACTTGGTACCCGTCTGGCCTCCGGTGATGCTGATCTTCGCCAGGTTGCCGCGATTGTCGTAGTTGTAAAAACTGTTGCCTGGCTTCCAGCCTGAGTTGCTGCGCGTGACCGTGGTCTTCGACTGCTGGAAGTTAGCGTTACTGACGTACCGATAGGCGTTGTCGTAGGTGTACTTAAACTGGTAACTGCCATTGGTGTAATGGCTGTACTCGTAGCGCGTCGTGTTACCAGCCAGGTCGTACGTGTACGTCGTCTTTCCGGTCAGCTGATTACTACCGTTGTAACTGCTGGTACTGGTGAGCCCGCCGTTGTCGTTGTAGACATTGTCGGTACGCGTCAGCACCGTGGCACCGTTGTTGGTGGTGTGCTGTGCCATAAACCCACGCGTGTCGTAGGTCTTGGTCTCGATGGTTTTTTCGGTACCGGTGTTCGTCAGGTTGCCATTTAGGTCATAGGTCAGTAACTGCTGGGCCACCAGGTCCTCTCGGCCCAGGTCATCGTACTCGTGACGGAGTTTCTCATCTCGTGTGCCGACCGGCACCTGCCAGGTAAAGCCCCACGTCGACGAGGTCACCATGAGTACGTCGTAGAACCCTTCCGTCGTCGCGACCCGGCCAGCCGCATCGTAGCTGTACGCGTACGAGTCGACGCCACTACGTACGATCTCACCGACCGTGCTGTTATAGGTACCGCGCTCGATCAGCGTGCGACCCTCGGCGTCGTAACGGTACCAGCCGGTTAGCACCGGCTCGGTCGTGTTGCTGTTCGGCCGGATGTAGGTGGCACTGACCTTGCGCCGGTTGCCGTACTCGTCGTAGTCGTAGGTCAGTGAGGTCAGCTCAGCACGATCGGCCCACAGGCCATTGTTGCTGCCGACCTCCGGTGAGGCCACCTCGATCAGGCGGTTGTGCTCGTCGTACAGCGAGCGTGTCTCCACCGTGGAGACCTTCGACCCGGAGGTCGTGTAGGTGGTACTGAACGTGCTGCTGCCATATCCGTGGTTCTCGTAGACCGTCGTGTAACTCCAACTCTGATCGTCGATCACCTGCTCGCGAACGACGTTACCGCGGATGTCGTAGTCGTACTTGGTAAAACGTTCATCGTCAGAGAAGTACGCGCCGTACGACCAGTTCTTCAGGTCCTCGACCTCTTTCAGCAACCCGTTGTCGTGATAGCTGTAGTTGCGCTCGTTGTCCGTCAACCCGCTGTTGCCGTCGTTGGTGTAGGCCTCTTTGCTGACCTGCCCAAAGTCGTTGTAGGTGTACGTGGTAACTCGACCACCGGCCTCGGTGCGGGTGTTGAACTGGCCGCCCTCGTAATTGCCGGTCTTGTACGTCCAGGTTGTGGTGTTCGTCAGCGACGTATTGACGTCGTAACTCTCACTGGTCTTCTGACCCTGGGAGTTGTACTCGTAGTCGGTGTCGTTCCCGAGCCGGTCGGTCATCTTGATAACATTGCCGCGACCGTCGTACTCGTAACCGATGGTGCCGCCACTGCGGTTGTTGTCGTCCTTGTACACCGTGTCACCGGTACGCCGTCCCGCCTCGTCGTAGTCGTAATGCGCGAGCCGCAGACGATCCACCGTACCGAAGCTCTCAACCGTGGTGGTCCACGTGAACGTCTGGTAGATCGGATAACCGACGTAGGTCGTGTGGGTAACAACAGTCGATCCCGTCACCTCTTGCACACCGGTGCGGTACAAGGCCTGATCCGTCAGTCGGTTCAGCTTGTCGTAGTCGTTCATGCGGATGTTGCCGACACCGTCCTTGGTCGCCACCTGGTTGCCGTGCGCGTCGTACCGATACTCGGTGTTCACGCCGGTGGCGTCCGTCTGCTTGGTCATCTGGCCGACTTCGTTGTAGTAGGCCTTGCGCACGTGCGTTTCGGCGCCGTTCAGGCCGTCCGACTGGCGCAGCATGTGGCCGGCTTTGTTGTAGTGGTAGTTTCGTTCCAGGCGCACCTGGTCGACCGTGCCGTCTTCCTTCATCCGGTCGGTCTCAGCCATCTCCTCCTGGATCAACCGGTTGTCATGGTCGTAGCTGTAGTTGCTGACCACTTCGTCGTTGGTGCTCGCACCCGTGCCACCCGCGATACGCATCTCGGTAACGTTGCCCCACCGATCGTAGGTCTGCTTGATATACGGCGTCAGCGTCACGTTGGTCTGACTGGTAATGGCATTGGTCAACCCAGAGAACTCAGGCTGCCGCTCGATCACCGCACGACCTAAGAGATCGCGACCCCATTCCGTGACGCGGGTATCGGTACCGTCGGCCGTGCTCTCGTTGCCTCTCGCCTCCTGGCGCGTCAGCTGACCGGCCAGGTTGTGGTAGTAGAAGGTCGTGCCCTGGTTGTCTTCCTTTTTGTAGACCGTGCCGTCGTTGTTATACCAGTACGAGGCGAGCA
>CBDCZZ010000001.1:0-750131 GCA_965224725.1 Woeseiaceae bacterium | reverse complement strand
GAACGACTTGGTACCCGTCTGGCCTCCGGTGATGCTGATCTTCGCCAGGTTGCCGCGATTGTCGTAGTTGTAAAAACTGTTGCCTGGCTTCCAGCCTGAGTTGCTGCGCGTGACCGTGGTCTTCGACTGCTGGAAGTTAGCGTTACTGACGTACCGATAGGCGTTGTCGTAGGTGTACTTAAACTGGTAACTGCCATTGGTGTAATGGCTGTACTCGTAGCGCGTCGTGTTACCAGCCAGGTCGTACGTGTACGTCGTCTTTCCGGTCAGCTGATTACTACCGTTGTAACTGCTGGTACTGGTGAGCCCGCCGTTGTCGTTGTAGACATTGTCGGTACGCGTCAGCACCGTGGCACCGTTGTTGGTGGTGTGCTGTGCCATAAACCCACGCGTGTCGTAGGTCTTGGTCTCGATGGTTTTTTCGGTACCGGTGTTCGTCAGGTTGCCATTTAGGTCATAGGTCAGTAACTGCTGGGCCACCAGGTCCTCTCGGCCCAGGTCATCGTACTCGTGACGGAGTTTCTCATCTCGTGTGCCGACCGGCACCTGCCAGGTAAAGCCCCACGTCGACGAGGTCACCATGAGTACGTCGTAGAACCCTTCCGTCGTCGCGACCCGGCCAGCCGCATCGTAGCTGTACGCGTACGAGTCGACGCCACTACGTACGATCTCACCGACCGTGCTGTTATAGGTACCGCGCTCGATCAGCGTGCGACCCTCGGCGTCGTAACGGTACCAGCCGGTTAGCACCGGCTCGGTCGTGTTGCTGTTCGGCCGGATGTAGGTGGCACTGACCTTGCGCCGGTTGCCGTACTCGTCGTAGTCGTAGGTCAGTGAGGTCAGCTCAGCACGATCGGCCCACAGGCCATTGTTGCTGCCGACCTCCGGTGAGGCCACCTCGATCAGGCGGTTGTGCTCGTCGTACAGCGAGCGTGTCTCCACCGTGGAGACCTTCGACCCGGAGGTCGTGTAGGTGGTACTGAACGTGCTGCTGCCATATCCGTGGTTCTCGTAGACCGTCGTGTAACTCCAACTCTGATCGTCGATCACCTGCTCGCGAACGACGTTACCGCGGATGTCGTAGTCGTACTTGGTAAAACGTTCATCGTCAGAGAAGTACGCGCCGTACGACCAGTTCTTCAGGTCCTCGACCTCTTTCAGCAACCCGTTGTCGTGATAGCTGTAGTTGCGCTCGTTGTCCGTCAACCCGCTGTTGCCGTCGTTGGTGTAGGCCTCTTTGCTGACCTGCCCAAAGTCGTTGTAGGTGTACGTGGTAACTCGACCACCGGCCTCGGTGCGGGTGTTGAACTGGCCGCCCTCGTAATTGCCGGTCTTGTACGTCCAGGTTGTGGTGTTCGTCAGCGACGTATTGACGTCGTAACTCTCACTGGTCTTCTGACCCTGGGAGTTGTACTCGTAGTCGGTGTCGTTCCCGAGCCGGTCGGTCATCTTGATAACATTGCCGCGACCGTCGTACTCGTAACCGATGGTGCCGCCACTGCGGTTGTTGTCGTCCTTGTACACCGTGTCACCGGTACGCCGTCCCGCCTCGTCGTAGTCGTAATGCGCGAGCCGCAGACGATCCACCGTACCGAAGCTCTCAACCGTGGTGGTCCACGTGAACGTCTGGTAGATCGGATAACCGACGTAGGTCGTGTGGGTAACAACAGTCGATCCCGTCACCTCTTGCACACCGGTGCGGTACAAGGCCTGATCCGTCAGTCGGTTCAGCTTGTCGTAGTCGTTCATGCGGATGTTGCCGACACCGTCCTTGGTCGCCACCTGGTTGCCGTGCGCGTCGTACCGATACTCGGTGTTCACGCCGGTGGCGTCCGTCTGCTTGGTCATCTGGCCGACTTCGTTGTAGTAGGCCTTGCGCACGTGCGTTTCGGCGCCGTTCAGGCCGTCCGACTGGCGCAGCATGTGGCCGGCTTTGTTGTAGTGGTAGTTTCGTTCCAGGCGCACCTGGTCGACCGTGCCGTCTTCCTTCATCCGGTCGGTCTCAGCCATCTCCTCCTGGATCAACCGGTTGTCATGGTCGTAGCTGTAGTTGCTGACCACTTCGTCGTTGGTGCTCGCACCCGTGCCACCCGCGATACGCATCTCGGTAACGTTGCCCCACCGATCGTAGGTCTGCTTGATATACGGCGTCAGCGTCACGTTGGTCTGACTGGTAATGGCATTGGTCAACCCAGAGAACTCAGGCTGCCGCTCGATCACCGCACGACCTAAGAGATCGCGACCCCATTCCGTGACGCGGGTATCGGTACCGTCGGCCGTGCTCTCGTTGCCTCTCGCCTCCTGGCGCGTCAGCTGACCGGCCAGGTTGTGGTAGTAGAAGGTCGTGCCCTGGTTGTCTTCCTTTTTGTAGACCGTGCCGTCGTTGTTATACCAGTACGAGGCGAGCAGCTGGCTGCTGCCACCGTTTACGCCATAGACCAGGCGCTCCTCGGTGATGTCCCCGTAGGCGTTGTAGACCGTGCGTTGTCCGGACTTGTGCGTGTTGCTGTCCAGCGTAATGACACTCAAGGACTCGGTCTGACGACCGACGTTGTCGTACACGTACTCGCGACGCACGTCCTCACCGCCTGTGATCGCGGTTTCTTCCGCGATCACGCGACCCGCCACATCGTACTCGGCCGTGTGCACGTTGCTCTCGGCATCGGTCACCGTGATCACGTTACCGACATGATCGTAAGCGAAGCTGGTCGTCACTGTGGCCATACCGGTCACGTCCGGATCGCGTGCCTCGGACAGCACCTCGCCGAACGCGTTGTAGGTGATCGTCGTCACCGGTGAGGCATTGGTGGTGTCGTCGAAGTAGTTCTTGGTCGAGCTTTCCTCGAGCGAAGAGACATTACGCTGAGGCTCAGTCAGCTCCTTGAGCTGACCGGCACGGTTGTACGCGTACTGAGTGTGATTGTTCAGGACGTCGTAGCTGTCTTTGACCTCACCGAACGCGTTGTACACGACGTTCGCAACCAGCAGGTTATCCTGGTTGGTGCTCGCCGCACTGTTCTGGCTGGTGGTGTAGGTGGTGTTGTCACGGTACGTGTACTCCACCTGGCCCACGTTGTTGTACTCGTACCGCGTGATGCGGTCCTCGTTGGTCGCGGTAAAGCTCGGCGCCGTGGTGGTCGTCGGCGTACCGGTGGTCGGATCGATGTACTCGGTGACTTTCGTGACATTGCCGACACCGTCGTAGTCCATCTTGGTGCCGTGTTTCTCGGCATCCACCACCAGTGTCTGTCGACCGGCCTTGTCGTAGTAAAAGTACGTGTCCGCCCAGGTGCTGTTGTCGACCTTCACCCGCTGCTTCACCACCTCGCCCATCGCGTTGTACTCGTACTTCGTCTCAGGTGAGCCGGAGTAGCTCGAGGCCGAGGCGTTGTTGCTCGTCGCCGTGGTGCTGCTGGTCGCGTAGTAACTGGAGCTGGATTGTTTCGTGGCCGTCTTGCGACCGGCCGCATCGTAGGTATTGGTCAGCACACGGCTGTTACCGGTGACCGGATTCTCACTGCCGATCCAGTAACCACGCGCCGGCGGTGTACCCACCGTATTCTCATAGCGCGTGATCGTTTCTACGTTGCCGGCATCGTCATAACCGTGCTCGGTCACGTGCCCATTACCATCGATGCTGTGCACCAGGCGGTTCGCGGCATCGTAGGACTTGTACTCGATGACGCTCGTCGATACCCCGGTCTTGATCTCGTTCTTGACCGCGTTGCCCGCCGCGTCGTACGTCACCTCGATGGTGCGCTGGAACCGGTCCGACTGGCTCTCAGAGGTCGCGTACACGTGCTGGTCCGTGGTGTCGTACCAGCCCGGCAGGATGGTCTTCACCTGGCGGTTCAGGTTGTCATACTCGTACTTGGTGACACGTGTGTCCGCGGCATTACCCGTACCACTGGCCATCGCCGTGGTCACGGCCGCCACCGTCATCGTGGTGGCATCACCTGTATTCCCGTCGAGCGTCGTGACTTGTGCATCGCTCAGCTGCTTGGCGTGCTGGTGCAGCTCAACGACGTTAAAGTTGTCGTCATAGACACTCTCGGTGACGCGCCACTTGCCCTCGCCCACCGCGGTCAGCACGTACGTGAGCTGACCATCATCGCCGTACACGTTGAAGCTGCGCCGATCGTTCGCGCTGTTCTCGGTCACCGTCACCGACGTCACCACGTCACCGAACCCGACCGTGCTCACCGTGTTGGCGTACGCCCAAGTGTGATACAGCTTGCCGTTCTGATCGTAGTCGTAACGCGTCACCGCGCCTTCGGCATTGATCTCATGGCTCTTCTGACCGGCATCGTTGTACACGAACCAGGTGCTGTTGCCCTCGGCGTCGATCAGGCGCGTCAGCTGATCGTTCTTGTTGTAGCGGTACTCCGTGGTGAGATCCGGGTCAGTGCCCATATCCACCACCTCGGTGGTCAGGCGGCCCTTTTTGTCGTAGCTGTACTCAGTGCGACGCTCAGCGGGGGAACTGACCGTGCCCTCTTCCTTGACGGTCACATTGCCCAGACCGTCGTATTCGAAGCTCGTGCTGATATCCAGGCCACCGGGATCCGTGATGATCTGTTTAACGTTGCCAGCACCGTCGTACTTGTATTCTGTCTTCTGTGCATCCGACGTGCCATAACCCTCGGTCACCGTCAGCGTGCGACCCTGGCCGTCGTAGGTGTAGTGCGTGCGCAGGTTCAGGCCGGTCGGATCCACAGCCCGTTCGGTAACCCGGTTCGCGGCATCGTACGTAAAGCGCACCACGTTGCCGTTCGCATCCGTCGTCTCGTACACCCGGCCACTGTCGTCGTAATCGGTGGTCCGGCTGTTGAGGTTGGCGTCGATCACCTCAACCAGGTTGCCATCAAGATCGTAAATGTACTCGGTGACGTTGTCCTCGCCGTCCTGGACCTTCAGCACCTGGCCCATCTCGTTCGACCAGGTCGTCATGGTCACGTTCTCAGGACTCGTCACCGTCACCGAGTTGGTGCTGTCGTTGAACGCGTACGTCGTCTCCTGGTCGTAACCGTCCCTGGTGCTGATCACCCGGCCCAGCGCGTCGTAGCTCACCTTCGCGGTGCGACCCAGCGGGTCGGTCGTTAACACCGTGCGGCCGTTATTCTGGTAGTCGATGAACCTGTCGTTACCCTCGGCATCCTGCGTCTGGGTGACCCGGTTAAAGCCGTCGTAGAAGGTCTCGGTGTAGTGCCAGGCCGTGCCGTCGTATTGGTCCAAGCGATACAGGCGGCCCAGCTTGTCGTACTTAAAGCGCGTGTCGCTGTAGATCGTGACACCACTCTGCCACCACTCGGTGTTGATGTAGTCGACCTTGCGATACGCCTCGCCGTACTTGTCGAAGTGCGTGTACGTCGGGTAAAGAAGACCGTCCTTGAGCCGGTGCATCTTCTCCGTCGAGCCGACGTAACTAAGATGCTGAACGAACTCGTCGTCACTGACTTCCGTCAGTCGGCTTTCCAGGGTGCTCGCATCCGAGCCACCGGTGAGGCCCGTGGTGCTCACGCGCGTGCTGTAGGCGCGTGTGTCCTTCAGTGAGCCGTCGTTCTGGTAACGCACCCGCACCACGTCACCGAGCGCGTTGGCACTGTCGCTTAAGCGGACGCTGTAGCTCAGGCGACCGGCAGTGTCGTAGTAATACAGTGTCTTCTGACCATCAGCGCCGTACTCCGCGATCTTCCGACCGAGCGCATCGAAGTCGGCCTTCACGCCGTAGTCATCGATCGCGCTCTGTACCGCGGTGTCGCTCGACAACGTGCCTGCGGATAGTGAGGAGGCACCCTCGCCGCTGACGATGCCGGTCATCTCACCGAACGCGTTGTACTGCATGTAGGTCAGGCTGTTGCTGCGCGCCTCGCCGTACTCGAGCGTGACCTCGTTGATCGTCCGTACCAACCGACCCTCGCTGTCGTAGGTGTAGTACATACTGGATCCGTCGTGACGCTCGGTCTGGATCAGGCGGCCGTAATCGTCGTAGGTCTGCTCGGTCGTGAGCGTGCCGTCATCATCGGCACGGCCGCGCACGGCTGATAGGGCCTCACCGGCCGTTACCGTGACGGCGGTCATGTAGGTGTGGTGCAGGACCTGCTTGTTCGCCGGGTCATACTCTGTCTCGGTCAGGAACCCAAGCTCACTGACCACACCGACCTGGCGGCCCTGGCTGTCGTACCAGTAATGGGTATAAAGCTCGTCGTCGTCGTCCGCCGCCGCCTTCACCGCCGCGAAGTCGCCCGAGGTGAACGTCGCCCCGGTCACCTCGGTCTCGTAACGCACCACCTGCGTCAGTCGACCCACACCGTCGTAGATAAACTCGCTCAAGTACCCTTCGGCGTTCAGCGTGCCCTGCAGCAGGCCGTCATCGTCGTAGAAGTGCCGCGTGACACGATCGCCACCCAGGGTCGTCTCGGCGACGCGCCCGGTGTTGTCGTAGGCCAGCTCCTCCACCACGTCCGCTGCCCCAAACTCCTGCGTCGAGCTCAGCAGGCGACCGGCATCGTCGTACGCGTAGGTTGTGGCACGGTCATAACTGTGCGTCGTCACCGTCTCGGTGCCGTGATTAAACGCGTTCCAGTAGTGCGTCTCGGTGGTCACCTGGCCGTTGGCGTTGTACGCATAGCCCACCGTCTTGCCCTCAGGAGCCACGCTGAACGCGACCCGGCCTGCCGCATCGTAGTAGGTGTACGCAATGCCGCCGTCACTGGCCTCGGCCTCGATCAGGCGACCGGCCGAGTCGTAGCGGTACAGCATCACCCGGTTCTGGCTGTCGCCACTGCTGGTCACGTTGGTCAGCTGGCCCGAGCTGTTGTAGGTGCTCACCGTCGAGAGACCGGTCCCACTGTTGCTCACCGTCACCTTGCGATTACTCGCGTCATAGCTCGTGGTCGTGGTGCCGTTCATGTTGATCACGCTGGTGACGCGACCCGCACCGTCGTACGCCACACTGCTGACCGTCGTCTCGGTGGTGCGTGCACTGCCCGTGACGTTGATCGTCTGCAACAGCTGGCCGTGCTCACTGAACACGTACTTGGTGACCGTGGCCGCATCATCCAGCTGCCCGACACCACTGGAGTTAACCGTCGCGAACGCGGTGGTCTTGTCCAGGTTACCGCGGTAGTCGTAGGTGTGCTCGGTGAGCTCAACGTCACTCTTGTCCGCACTCGAGACCCAGGTATTAAGCTGGCTCTCCGTCAGGGCCGTGGTCGTCGATAAGCCGCTGACGTTGTACTGGTCACCGGCGTAGCGGATGGTGTCCGTAACCTGGCCGTCGCTGTTGTACTTGTGCTCGGTGACCCGCCCCTCGGCACTGATGATGTAGCGCAGGTTGTTGTTGCTGTCGTAGGCGTAGCGCACCGTCTCCGGGTCACTGCTGGTGCCCGTCTCGTAGCGCGTCTCGGTCAGCACCTGGTTGGTCGAGCTGAACGTGCGCGTGATGCGATGATCGGTCGCATCCTGCTCCTCGGTGCGGTTGCCGTTGCTGTCGTAGGTGTACGTCAGCACCTCACCCAGACCGTCCGTGATCGTCTTGACGTCGCCGTTCTCGTAGGTAAACGCCACGCTCTGGCGTACGCCGCCGATCAGTTCCGACTCCACCTTGGTCAGCTGATCGTTGCTGTCGTAGTAATACGTCCACACATCGCCCGCACCGTTGGTGACGGTCGTCTTCTTCGCGGTCGTGTCGTAGCTGAACGTGGTGGTGCCAGACTGGTCCGTGACACTGGTGACCCGGTAGGTACCGCTGAAGTTCTGGTAGCCGAAGCTCGCGGTGCTGCCATCACCCTGGGTGACGCTTGCCACCCGGAACGAGCTGCCGTCGTACGTGTAGCTGGTCTCGTAGACCGCCCCGTCCGTAATGCTGCTGTCCGACGGCGTCAGGTCCGTCTTCACCTTGTCCAGGCGACCGCTGCTGTCGTACTCGTAATGCACCTGGCTGGTCAATGAGCCCGTGGCCGTGGTGCGCGTGTCCAGACGGATCAGCTTGCCGTTACCGTTGCCGCTGGTGCCGTACACCAGCTCCAGCGTCTGGCCCGAGCCAACGTCCTTGACCTTGGTCAGCTGGCCACTGGTGAACGTGAAGTCGAAGCCGTTGCCGTTGGTGTCACGGACACTCTTGATCCAGCCCGAGGTGCTGTCGTAGCGCTCCACCACCTGGCTGCTGCCCTCGGTCCAGACCAGCTCGCTGCCGCTTAGCACGATCTCGTCGTGGGCGCCGCTGCCCGTGTTCGAGGTGTACTTGGAGCCGTTCCACGTGTACACCGCCTCGTGGCCGTCGCCTGTGGTCCGGGTAATGGTGCTGCCCGCGGTGTTGATCGTGCCGCTGACGACCAGCTTGCGCTCGCCGTTCCAACGCCACTGGTCGCCGTCACCGTCGTTGGTCGTGCCTTGTGCGTTGTAGGTCCGCGTGTGCCGGAGATCGGCACCGGTGCCCGACATCGACTCGTCGGTCATCTGCAACACCAGGTTGCCGGTCGCGATGTTGACCGTGCCGCCGTTGCCCGCCTGCCCCAGCATCCCCGCTAAGCCAACGTTGACCAGCGAACTGTCCAGCAAGCCCAAACCGTTACCCGACACCATCGCAACCATCGCTCTTATCCCCTGTCTGTGGCTGCCCAGACCGGCCAGCTCACATGTATCAGCAAACGCCGGAAAACCCGGCTCTTACCTATACAGTGACCAGCAAATCAATTTAGTTAAGGGAAGGGGCGAAGAAAAATGCTCCTTGCTATCAGCCGAACTGACGACGAGCATAGGATCTAGCAAGCAACATAATAGGAAGATGAATATCGGCTAACAGACCGAGTACATAGATCATGCTAGGGTTAGGTCCCGATACACCGGACGGTCTGGAATAGCCTGGTTTCGTTTTTCTTTTCCTGTTCGAGCCTATTGCGCATCCGCGGAATGTAGAAGCTCTCGATGAAATCAAAGTTGTCTGCTCGAGCTTCCGCTCGTGTTCGGTACTGCCGTCGATTGACGCGCTCTCGTTTGAGCGTGCCAAAGAACCCTTCGACGAGAGCGTTGTCGGCGCAGCTGCCAATACCGCTCATGCTGCAGGTTACCTTGTGGCCTTGCAGGAAGTGCTGATACTCATCGTTCGTGAACTGACTGCCACGACCAGAATGCAGCACCAGTGGTGACCGATCCTGACGTTGCAAAAGTGCCATGAGCACCGCCTGAAACACAAGCTGGCGGTCCTGGACAGCACTCATCGACCAACCGACGACCAGTCCTAAGTACAGATCAATGACTACGCAGAGGTACAGCCAGTCCTCAGGAGTTCTAAGCTACGGCGTTACGATAGTGACTTGAGAATCCACAAAATCCTGGCACCTCCACATCGATATCCGCAGGTCAAAGCTCGCCATGGGATTTACGATAGTCAATGATTTCCAAAGAACGAGACTTTAGGTTGGTCGAGTAGTCCAACAACCTATCGCCAGCGCGATCGACACACTTACGAACGAAATACTCGGAGTGTGCGGTTGCAACATAGGTCATCAATTCAGACCAAAGAAGCTGCTTGTCCGCCTCATTAAGCGTAGAGTCGTGCTGCTTTAACAGCCTTTCAATCGTCTCTAGACTTTCAATTGCGTCCCGTTCTCGCGAACTCATGCGTGCCTTCGCAATCATTGACGCGACAAAGTAAACAGCAAATGACATGGCCGACCCAGCCAATGCAGAAAGAAATATCTCTACAAAAATATTCATCGCAGCCTAGACCCGGAAGGCTGCATAAGCGAGAAAACTTCCCGCGATTGCATTGGGGAGCCACATTCCCAAGAAAGTCACTTTGTCATTAAGAAATAGCCGCTCTGGTGTGGCATCGGAAACGACCGCCTTCGAGATCGCGCCTCCAAAAATGACAAGTATGGTAGGGATAATTATGGCCGCGTCATTGCCCTTTCCAAGTAAATTTTGCCAAAGGTAGACAGCGACGCCAATGCTCATCGGTAGGTGAAAATTCAGGCATTGATAGAGTACGGCTACAGTGCCATCTCTTTCGGCATCGCGAATCGAGTTAAGCGACCTAATGTTTTCGACGAAACTTGCGACCATTCCTAAGATAACAACGTAAATAAGTGTTTCCATGCTCAGATTTCTTTTCTTATTGATTTGATCTTAACCAGAATTCTCCCATCATCCTGCCCCTTACGAAATGTTCCTCGACATAGGCTATTCGACTCAAGGATTCGCAATCGCTTCGATATGATCGAGGCATTCAGGGGCGCTGCTGAATAGACAAGAAAAGGAATACCCTGAGTTTGAGCGCGATCGGTTGACTCATAAATGAATGCTCCCGCCGTGTAACCCGAATCAGTGTCAGACTCCGAGAGCTCCGGGTCCGGAATCATAAGGTCAAGAATCAGAAGATCGTAGGAATTCTGGGAAAGTGATTGCTGAAACTCAGCCCGGGTAGCAACCTGCGAAACAGTATTGCCCTCCATTTCTAGCAGATCTGCAAAATGCGGCATACTGTCGCGGTCCTCATCCAGCATCAAGATATTCATAGGCATCTAACTATCCATGGATCTACTGTTCAGTAACTCATGACGGACGAAAGATTCGCTTCGCCAGCAACAGAGTGAAGATATTGTACTCGTCGGCGACGTTAAGAATGATGTCGCCCCCATACTTCTGAGCGAAGCTTCTCGCTATTGCAAGGCCGCGCCCGCGACCGCCCGAGTCTACCAAAGACGCATTTTCCGCGCGATAACCGGACCAAAAGATCTTCGAGTGCTCCGAAGGGTCTATGTGAATGCTTCGAGACATGACGTGTATTCGATGGAAGTCCTCGTTGTCCGTGCTTCGCTCAAGTTTGACGAACACGGTTTCACCTGACGGTGTGTACTTCAATGCATTCGTCATTAGGTTATCTAATATATGGTGAAAATCAGACACCGAGGCGTATACAGCGCCAAGTTGGTCCTGGCCCGTAATGTCGAACTTGAGATTTTTTGTCTCCGCGTCTTGCCTATAGCGTTCGATCGCCGGCCGACATAGGTCACCATAAGGTGCAAACGACTCAACTTTGTGGTCGCGATTCTCCCCCTGCAACGATGTCGGTGTATCGAGAGCAGGGAGAAGGAAGCCAATGTCCTCGGCAATACTCAACGCATGAGAGAGTTTGTGCCTCGCCTCGTATGTTTCGCCAAGTCGCTGGTCATTTCGAATTGTAAAGTCGACGAAGCGCACACACGAACTGATGCCGGAGAGACCCTGTCCAATCTCATGGCTGATGTCAGATAGTCGGCTCTCGAACCGAAAATGGCGGCGTTGCGCGAAAAACCAGGTAAGCAATAGCGGGGCGAGAATCTCCGCACGTTGAATGTCGTGTCGATTAAAGTGGAACACGGGATCATCATTTTCTGGTACACACCTTGTGCATCGCAAGAGAGCCTCGACGTGCCCATCTACTTGGACTGGGACAAACAAGACAGTAGCTGACCTATTTGGCTCTTGTACGTCCTGAAACCGCACCTGGCCAAGTCCGGTGATCGTTTCGCGTGCATCTATCTGGTAGTTCGCAACTACCGCGCTTGGGTGATGCCACGCATGACAGGTTAGCAGGTGGTCGTCATTTGAATACGATACATCACGTCGATCCGTCCTAGGATACGTACCTGCGATATCAATTTGATTTGCCTTGGCGATGCTCCTCACAAAGAAGGATATTCCTTCGATGCAAAGCTGGCTCGAGACTCTGTGAAGAAGCTTCTGCATCATGTTCAAAGGGAGCTCACCGCGCATCGATAGTGCAAAATTGTTCAAGTCAGTCAAGTCCGAATTCGACTCGGAATCGTACTCACGTAAAATGCGGCCAATTTTCTTTGTTAGTCTTTTTCCTGCTGCTTCGGTGGAACCGAATGATGACTTTTGCGACGCGAAAGCGATCACAGCAAACTCGCTGTTTGAAACAAATACCTTGAATACTCGCGCAAGCGAGTCTGGAAAATACTCCAATCTAGCTAGGGCTTCCTCAGAATCTCTAGTATAGGGTATGTAGGAGAACGGCTTAGTGTTGCTAGCCGCGACAAGAACCAATGCCGACCTTGGGCTTATCGACAAATCAGTATTAAAGGAATCGCTTTCCACTGATAGATAGATCGCAACATCTTCTACGTTGAACGAACTGACAAGTTTCGTGAGGCGTTTGGACGACAAGGTATTCATAACGAGTTACGACTTTGCCCCAAATCGGGCTGCCCGAACCAATCGAGGCAAATACACCAGGCGCGGGCAGGCGTTTTCATAGCCACCAACTACGTTGCATAGATAGATTAGGAGCGACTCGAGTTGGAGCATAAGATTTCCGAAGTCACAATAGTCAAAACACTGTCTAGGAAACCATCAGTGGTTGCTAGTGTCTAGTAGTTGTCTGAATCTCGCTGCTCGAGCGAGTGGTATTGACAAGAGTTGCCGTTCGGCGCCAACGGCGAGTATTAGTTGCTGATTCAACTGGTGGACGCAACACAATGTTCAAAACGTTCCGCCGGTGTTTCGAAGTCTAACGTTTGTCGGGGTCGTCCGTTAAGTCTTCTCGCAACAGCATTCAGTCTGTTTTGATGCACGTTCGATAACTCCATCCCTTTCGGGAAGTACTGTCGTAGCAGTCCATTGATCTGTTCGTTGGAACCACGCTGCCAAGGATGCTGGGGATCGCAGAAGTACACGTCGATGTCGGTCGCCAGTGAGAAGCGCTTGTGATCGGCCATTTCCTTGCCGCGGTCCCAGGTCAGCGACTTGTACAGCTCACTTGGTAACTTGTGAGCATGCTTGATGAGCGCATTGATGACAGTCTTCGTGTCCTTGCTGCCGACTCGCACAAGCATGCAGTAGCGACTGTGACGTTCGACCAGGGTCGCGATCTGGCTGTTGTTACTGCCGAAAAGTAGATCACCTTCCCAGTGACCGGGCACGGCCCGGTCCTCAACCTCGGCTGGGCGCTCGCTAATCGATACTGCGCCGACGATGCGGCCGTGGTCGGGTGTCTTCTGTGTGTGGTGCCGAGACCGGCGCATGCTGCGACGACGTCGGAGATGCTGAACCAGCTCCTTCTTCAAGGCGCCACGGGCCTGGATGAACAGCGTCTTGTAAATCGTCTCGTGTGACACCCGGCAGCTCTCGTCGTAGGGATGCTCGCGCTTCAACCGGCCGGCTATCTGCCACGGTGACCACTGTTGCCGTAGCAGCCTGGCCACCGTCATGGCCAGCGGGCGGTTCAGCGCCAGTTTACAGGGCTTGGGCCGCTTCGATCGTTCCCACGCTGCTTCATCGGCCGTGTGTGCACGGTAGCGGCGGCGGCCGCCGTTGCGGTTGAGCTCACGGCTGACCGTCGAAGGCGAGCGTCCCAAAGCAGCTGCAATCGATCGCAGCGAGCGTCCTGCAGAAAGACCTCGAGAGATCTCCTCGCGCTCTGCCAACGTCAAAGACAACCGTGATCGCCGTCTTGGTGAAGGTCGGATGCCACCGGTTCGGCTTAGAATCCCTTGGACTGACGAGTGGCTACGTCCAAAGTGCCTGGCAATCGCGTTCAGTGACTCGCCCTTCTGCCAGCGATCCCACATCAGCGCTTTATCTTTCTCGGTGTAGTAGATCCGGGTTGGGTAGTTCATGGTCAACACCTCCTGCTCTAGTGTTAGAGTCTAGGTGTTGCGCTCACCAGTTGAATCCGCAGTCCAAACCCGCCTCAGACGTGGCTTACGGGATTGAGTTATTCTTTCAATCTATTGAAACCGCAGCCGAGAACGGCCGGTCACCATGAATTTCGACCAATTACCGATTCGAAGAAGAGCAGGCAAACCATGTTTCCGACTTACTGGTTGCTAACCAGGTAGTCGCTACATTCATCCGGCCCTCAGCATGAAACGCATTGCTGCCCTCTCACGGCGGCGACAGGGGTTCGAGCCCCTAGGGAGTACCAAACGAAACAAAGGGTTAGCTGTTCTCAGCTAACCCTTTTCGTTTCTTACGGCTGTGCTACGGCAAACGTCTTTACTAGTCTGCGAAGAAGCCCGGATAAAACACAGTTATAGGATTGCCTACGCTTTCCGGGTCATCAATTGCCTTACGAGCAAGCGTAGCAATCTCTGCTCGATAAGTGGGTAGCCGAGGCACCAACGAATAGATATCTGTAGTGTCTACAACTATAGATCTGACTTGATTGACGTCGAATGGGAGTCGGTCAGTTTTTCGAATGATCTGAACAGTCGGAAGTCTACATGCGTGTCTAAGTGCGACTTCATAGAATACATTTGGATTGAGGTACGAGAGGTCCGCAATCGCCAGACGAGACTTGCGAATGTACTCCATGATTTGGGAGGTGATCATTCCGGGCTCACCAATACTATCGGCACGAACTACGGTCAACCCCAGTTCATCCAAGGCTGGTTCCAGGAGTGATCCCATAAACAGATCGGCGTGCTGACGTTCCTCACTACCCTCCTCTCCAATAGGCGTGATATAGAAACAGACTTTGGAGAAGTCTACTGTTGAAGAACTTTCAGCGGTCGATTCCTCCGACAGTTCGACAACTCTGTCCCCTGCGGTCATCGACGCGGCTCTAGGCAACTCGTCGAGAACTTGCTCTACGGAGACTAGGTGCTCAGCCCCCCCGATCGCACGAAGTAAGTCTAGGTCTTTTACGTTAACAGTGAATGTATCTACGCACTCATCGAGATCTGGCACCTCGATGTCACTGTCTTTGAGTACGTCTTTCATTACTTCGCGAGCCGGGAGCCTGCTACCGCAATATTGCTCGTAGAGCAGCTTGAACGGCGCTACGCCTTCGATAGCCAGATCAAACGATGCCTTGCGCTTCTTTGTCGGACTGGTGTCGGGGTCGACTACAAGTCGACCGGTTGGAGTCAATTCGATGTACTCGGCTGAATAGGACCCCTTCGTAATTCCATACTTCCCGGAATTCGTAATCATCATTTTTGTTGCGCTGCTGTTCGGTGCCCTATCCATTTTTTCTAGCAGCGTTAGGCGCCGAATCTTCTGGCCTGCACCATGCCTCATTGCGGCCTTGCCGAGCGTCAATGCGTCGGGGAATGACGATGCTGGATAGGGGCGAGCCGCGCGAGAACGCCTCGGGACCTTATTGTTGGTCGCCTTCTTAGACACTGTCTTGGAGGCAGCTTTCTTCTTTGCTTTCTTGCGAGCAGTATTTTTCTTTCCAAATTTGCCAGCCATGCGAATCCTCCCATTGATCGCTCTGCACGAACTGTTCAGTGTACCTCAAGAACCATATATGGTTGCATAGGTAGCAGCCACACGCACCTGACCGTTTGGACGAGGTGTGAGAGCCCGTCGATGCCACAAACTTCACTCTTGTCGTTCTGAACCTTTAGCGTTCACGTGCAGTGAACGATTGGCTGCGTCTCGATGTCGTTGCCGCCGTGGAGCTGTGTAAGATTATTGCGGCATGGTCAGATTGCTAACCAGGCGGTCGGATGGCTGCCGACAGGCAATAAACGCTAATGGGTAGTATGTTCTATTCCGGCACGGCTCGCTGATTCATGCAGCTCAAACCATCCAAAGAACCCGGCAGGATCTTTAAACCATAGCTTGCACACAACCAACGCTATTGCGACAGCAAAAGAAATGTGGGGAAGTATGTAGATTGAAAATGCCTCGTGTCTGACGGCGCGCTTCCAGTAGTGCGGGACCCCCAGCCGATAATGCATCCAGAACGGAATCTTGACTTGAATTGGAACAGATCCGGGAAACATATCCGTGTCGATTGAATAGACGCTTCCGCCTATAGGGCCCGGCAAGAACTCCAATCTGCGAATAGTCACCAAGAGCTGTCTATATTCTCCGTACAATACCTTGTGTAGAACTGGTTCATCGGGAAAATCGATGTCTTTGTCTTGCGCACATTGCACCAAGGTTGGTAGGTCTATCCTGTCGACGATGTAGCGATGAAACGCATCTTTCTTATATAGCGTGGAAAAATAGTCGCTCCGAAATTGTGAGCGTGCGCCATGATCTAGCCAAGCCGTAGTGTAACGCCACCAGAACCAAACCATTGCCATTACAGCGGCTGCGCCGAAAACACCCGGGTAGTCTGCTGGTACTCTCAGTCCGAGCACGGAGAGTTGATCCAAGTCCGCGCCCGCCAACAGGTAGATGATTACCGCCGCGCCGAAGACATAAAAGTTTCTCGCTCGACGCCGTACAATTTCGTCGTTACTCACAAACGGTTTCTACCTTGAAGCTAGTTTTCTTCCGCCAAGTTTACAGGACGGAGGATACGGCGTGACCTGATTGCCAATCTGCTATTTATTCAGGCTCGGCAATGAGATTGACGATTCCGCTGATTACCAACATGAGCGCGCGGCGCCTCGCCAGTGAGCGCTCTGATACCTACTTTTCGCACCACTGAAATCGAATTAACTTGGCCGTCTGTGCAACCTGCGGTCGATCCGGGTGTTGCGTGCCCAGTTTTCGAGAAAATGCGGCGGACCAAGTTGTCCATATTCACTCTCGTTCTACGTATCTCGGCGGAATTCTTCAGCTAGCTAGTTTTGGCTGATTTGGAACAAAGCGGACGGGCGCTGATACCCCTACTTCGCTTCACTTTACGACGCAGCCCGCAACAGGAGGAATTGGCAAGCCGATGGGTCGCCCGTTGATCGTCATTGACACCATAGTCAAATTTGACGATGATTGCGGAATGCACTACCCCGGTGGAAAAGCAAAGTCATTTCACCAGATTTTAAACTTGGTCCCCCCGCACAGTGTCTATATCGAGCCGTACCTTGGACTTGCCTCGGTGCTTAGGAATAAAAAACCGTCGGATACGGAAATCGGAATCGATCTTGACGTACGAGTTTTAGCTGAGCCGGAGCTTCTCAAGCGAGGCGTGAAACTGGTAAAGGCTGATGCCTTGGATTTCTTGAACACCTACCGCTTCCGAGGCCATGAGGTCGTCTACTGCGATCCTCCATACCTGCCGTCAACTCGAAAGCGAAGGAAGATCTATAGGCACGAGGTTGACCAGAACCACCACGAGATGCTGTTGAAGGCAATTACAGACATCGACGCACGAGTACTAATCTCTGGCTACGACAGCGATCTCTACCGTCATTGGCTGCACGACTGGAATACACACAAATTTAGTGCCAAGACGCATTGTGGAGTTCGTGAAGAGTTTGTTTGGTTCAACTTTGATGCTCCGACGGTTCTCCATGACTATCGGCACCTCGGCCGTGACTTTCGCGAAAGACAGGTAATCAAACGTCGAATCGAACGTCTTAAGGCGCGCATAGCGTCGCTCTCCGTGGTTGAACAAGAGTGCATCAAAGAGTGGCTTGTTACGCGGGAGATTTCCGATGCAACTTGAGAACTACTATGCCGATGGAGAGCGTTTTCATTGCTCAATTCCTGACCCAGACGTGGAGCTGATGCCCGAGGTCAGGTGGGGCAATGCCGCCGAGATACTGACGCCAGCGTTCTGGCGGTTCCGTTACATTACCGATCACTCGATTCGAGAAAGGAAAAACTATCGACTCGGGGATACCCTAAGAGAAGAAGTAGTGGCGTGCCTGTTGGGAGGGCACGGGATCGTCGGAGAGATTGGGCTCGCGGCTTTCGAGCGTCTACGGTCTTGTGGAATAATTGACCAATCTCAGCCGTCTCAATTAGAGATTGAGGCTGTCCTTCAAGAACCAATGTTGGTCAACGATCGAACAATCCGATATAGGTTTCCCAAGCAAAAGGCTAAGTATATTGCTGCTGCATTGCGATTCCTTGACCTTCACCCAGTTCCAGAGACGGGTGCTCGAGAGTTAAGAGAGTGGCTGACACAGATTCCCGGTATTGGATTCAAAACGGGTGCCTGGATTGTGCGCAACTGGTCCGACTCGGATGAAGTAGCGATACTAGACATTCACATTCATCGGGCCGGGGTCATCGCCGGGTTCTACGCGCCAAACGACGACATCTCACGCCGATATAGAGCGATGGAAAGGACGTTCTTGGATTTCGCAGACGCCGTGAACGTGCCGGCCGGCATTCTTGACAACCAGATCTGGAATATTATGCGAATAGTCCCATTCCACGTACGAACAATGCTAATTAGTAGAGGAGCGAAATCGGGCGACAAATGTGGACTACCTCGCGCCAACTAAAGCAGCGCCTCCAGGTATGAGTTGGCCCGGATCTGCCCCGAGAATCGACGCGCTCCAGCTATGCCCTTGCGTTCCCAATGCACAGAACGCGAGATCGAGAACCTCACTAACTAATGACATTACGCCAGTCAAGACTCCGGCCTCGCGCAAAACCAGTGATTCGGGATTTTCGTAGTAGTGTTCGACGTATTCTCGAAATGCTACGAACAGCAACAAACTGCCGCCGCCAATCGGCATGAAGTTTTCGACATCGTCTAGCACCGCTTTCCATCTATAGGGCGAAACGCTAAGAATGCCGCGGCGATGTCTATAAGCGTCATACATCCACGGCATTTCCTTATCCGAAACAACGATAGTGCGTACGCTGGCGATTCCACCCGCTGTCGGTATTGGGCACTTGCAGACATCGGAACTGACACTGTGCCGCATCGTCCGCCGCTGACAGTACCAAAGCAATGTCGCAAGCGACTCTACGTCGATATCGGAAAAGCTGCGCCGGGATCTGCGAGCCGCCAAAACCTCTAGTAGCGACTCTTGCCCGATATCCGACCGAGGCAACGGCAATTCGCGCCAACTACTCGCAGCACTATCAATACGGTGGCACGGACTTTGCGGGTCAGTCCGAACCGGGTCCCTAAGGATCTGCAAGTCCCAACTCCTCTGCCACCTCTCTGCTCTTGGTGCATCCACGACATCGGCCGCAGGCAATGTTGGAGGTATGGCATGAATGCGACCACGCCAACAATGACATCGGGATCGCCGATTCACGTATCAACTCAGCCGTAGTTTTTTTGATTGCGGGCGCTCGCACGCGGATCTTACCTTCCTGGTACGCGAGCAATTCATCGCAAAGCTCGAAAAACCTGCGTGTACCGTCTGTATGTGTCGAATCCGAAGCGACTGCGGCAACCAAGAGCTCATCTACCCCAATCCCGACTAGCCGCATCGCCGCGATCGTGATCAGAGCCTGGTTTCGAAACGGCCACCAGTCACTCGATGGCGCCACGTCAATCGCATCGTCTCCGTTTAGATCGCCCGACCCAAGATGGCTCAAATCAACTTTGATCAGCTCGTGCCGGATATTCAATCGATCGGTCAGTATGGTTGCCGCTGCAATCTCCGCTTCCGCGGGCTTTTGCCCGTAGTCAACCGTCACGGCGATACTTGGTCTAAGCGCATAGGTGAGGGCGTAGGAATCCATTCCGCCAGACAGGAGAATCGCGATTGACATCAAGCGGTCACCGTAGCGCTTCCCACTGCACCTGATAGATCGCAGACGTCAAATCTCGAAGTACTTTACAATTGGTACCAACAAGCATCTTCATGGCCTCATCGCTTGTCTGCTCGGCAAATGCAACAACTGGAAGCCCCTTTTTGACGGCGTACCCGACCTCAAAAAGGGTGCCGGAGTCAAGACCGTCACAAAGTGCGAGCATTGCGTCGGCGATTTCGATGGCCGCAACATCTTGCGGAACGACTTCTTCCGCGTCTCCAACCCCTACATCATGAAACGGAGAAAACACTTTGAATCCGGCTGCCTGCAACGCCTGTCGGGCCTCATCAACCAGCCAAAGTTGCCCCATCGTGAAAAATGGTCCCGCAAGATAGATTGTTGCATCATGTGAATATCTTGTTGGCTCGATCTCGGGATATTCAAAAATTCTCGCAGTAAGTCGATCGACATTTACGGGCACCTCGCGAGTTGAGCAATATAGGGCCGCCGCTCGAGATGCATAGCGTGTGGCCGCAACTGGGTCTAGCCTACCTGTCGCCCAATAGTGGGCAAACACCGCCGCAAATACGTCGCCAGACCCGATCGGCCAAGTTCGTGGCGTTTCGAACGCTGGGACGATTTCGACGCTCTCACCAGTTACGACTTGGGCACCGCGAGCACCTGACTTTACTACGACAACCTCAGCGCCGTCATCAGACAGGAGCCTTTTTGCCGCCACAAGCGAATCCGACTCGCCTGCCAAAGCGCGAGCTTCTTGAGCATTCAGTACATAAGCAAGGTGATCTGCAGTAGAGCCGTGTTCGGAGAACGTATGAGGACTACTTGGATTCTGTGGATCAAAAACGACGTATTCACCGTGAACTATCGCGTCGGACTCCAGCATGCCAAACTGAAGGATTGCATCCGCGCTCACTTGAATCTGCGGAGCGTCAACGAACGGTAATGTGGGTGGCCGAATTATGGGGACTGCTAGGCCGTGATAATACTCGAAGGAAACTGTCTCAGCGATCTCATACTGTTGCAGGGGAATTCGCCAAGAAAACTCGGCCTCGTACTCGATTGCGGCCTTTGCATCGTTTCCTACAAAGCTAACCAAAGACACGTCCGCATCCAGCGACTTCAGTGTGGCCGCCGCTCTTCCACCCGAACCGAAAATAACGTCGTCAGCGGGGCATACACACTTTTCTACGTATATACCTCCTACGACGGTTAGTGACATGAGAGCTTCCTATGCGATCGTAACTTGAACGGTCACAAGGCCATCGTCAATTTCGAGTATCGTCGCCTCGTACTTGAATCCCTCCGCCATGCAGCGTATCAGTTCAACGTTCTTGGAATACGCAATGCTGCCAACAAAGTCGCCGTCCTCAGGATGAACCGCCACCACCTTGCCATTGTCACTTTTCACCGGGAGAACCGTTCCTACGTCGATGCGCCCAATGGCTTCAGGAGGAATCGATCGCAACTGCGTCCTGAAGCTGACCGCCTCACAGTCAAGACTATACCCCCCATCCGAACCCGGATTACTACTGCTACTTCCCGACATATCTCAATCTCCTTTCTCAGGCCATACGGGCTGGTTCAACTCGCTTATTTTCTGATTTCGGACTGGCCAACAGTAAACTCTCAAGCCGGAGTGAAGCATCTGTCATACTCGCGCGCGGTGATTGAAGCCAATTCCGGTTACAGCTCCCGTTTCGAGTTTGTCTCGTATCGCAAGCCCGTCATCTCGGAGCCCAAATAGGCATCGTCCAAGAGCTGCAAAATCCCCCATCGATCAGCAGGGTCAAACACAAGCTCACCGTTCTCATTTAGCTCAACGTCCAAATGGTAGTTCTCAATTGTGTCGCGAATATTGTCTACTGTGATCTGCGCGAGGTACGGCTTTCGCGCAATGTTTCGAAGCTTTTTTAACTTCTGTAGGTGGCCTAGGCAAGACTGGCTGAATTCATCGAAATTGGCTATAGGCACAGTTTCCCCGATAGCTTCGAGAGATTCTTGTGCTGTTGCTTCGAGCTGGTCGTAATATCTAAGGATGTACTCAAAGTTAGTTCGATTTCTGATAAACAAGTGGTCCCGATATAGAAGCATGTCGAAATTCGGGTCGAACTGAAAAGTTGGTTCTCCAACACTCTCCAGACGATCTCCCAACAGCAAAGTAATCAACTTGTTCGACCGCGAAAGCTCCTTATTCGGACCATAGCGCCGAAACAAAACGATGCGGTTTGGCCCGGCCGACAATATGAGCACATTAAATCTCACACTATCGACGAACACATCTACATCGCCATCCCCGATTAGCGGTATGTGCGCCGGGGTCGGCACATCAACAAGGTCAACGACAGGATTATCGGTAGTATCAATGTACTCGATTTCATGTGGTGCGGAGTTGTATTCATGGTCAAACTCACGAACGAGAAGATTGCCTCGCTGTTGCTGATTGGCGATTGGTCGCACCGCGCGCTGAGCGAGTAATCGCAGTTCATTGGCAACCTGATCTGAGATGTTTAGGCGCCTAAACCTCGGCCCATCGTCATCAGAACCATACTGCGCGAGAGCAATACTAACCGCATGGTTATCGCCCTCAATAAACTCCAAAGCAGATTGCAGAATCTCGGCGGTCAATTCACTTCTCCATCCATATTTCATCACCAACGGTCACAGCATCGAGAGTTGTCCCTCGGACCAACCTGCTCCGACCCGTAATGATCGTGTGGCATTCGTCTGAGTCCGTTTCAATTTCATACACGTGATAACCAAACAGATTTAACATTGGATTGATGTGAATCATGTTCGAACTGACATTTAAGACCATCAGAACGATGAAGAACACGCCAAGCCCGATGATGCTCGCGTCGTTGTCTAGATCCAGCCCGAGAAAAGGGAACACGTACGCAAATATGTAAGCGATGACCTCGGCGTCTTTGCGACGGACATTTTGTATTGAGACTGATACAGGAGCAGCACTGCGAACCCACCTGATCCAGGCAAACATTCCCAGCACCGCTATTAAGCCCAACGACCCGGGCAACAGTGCACAGATTCCGTATTGCGAGTAGTACTGAATAGAAAAGATCGCGAAAAGCGGAGCGTAGCCGCTTAAAAACAAAACTCCCCGAGCGAAAATTGATGTCATGTGTCGGTCCCGAACCGATCCCCAAATCGGTTTATCAGGTAACGATGCGGATATGATAACCAAATCTGTTCCAACCGACCCATTTTTTTGATTCTTCGGACTCTGACGAAATTCGAGATTCGCAGTAGCAATGCGCGTCGGCGGACGCGAGTTCGGCCAGTTGATGAAAATCTCCACCTTGCTCACGACAAAAAGGCACAGCAGGCAGAATCCGGTCGAAATCCGATTGGATATCCAATTGCCTGGACCCCCCTCACCCATCAGTCTGCTGTGATGAAGACGACAGCCTCATTTTCCTTATCGCAAACCGAATCTAGATTTTTGAATTCACGCGTCCTTAGATTGCGAGATGCTCCGAGGTATCTCGGAATGGACCGCAACCGCTTTAACACCGAGGTACGCCCTTTTGTAAGTGAAGTCCGGATTGGCAGGCAAGGGGTTGCCTTCGACCGGCTTGAATTAGACGCTTGGTGGGAGCAATATAAATCTCGCAACGAGCGTCGTCCGAAGGCCTCTGTACTGGAGGACGACAAATGTCAAAAACCAACCAAATGCCGGGGCTCCGCCAGAAAGGTGGTATCTGGCACATTGAGAAACGCTGCCAAGCAGCGCCAGGAGGGTGGCTCCGCGAAAGCACGGGCACATCTTCGCGTCGTGAGGCAGAAAAACGGTTGATCCGCCGCCTGGCGGAGATCGAGGAGGTAGTAGAACGACACGACAATGCAGAGTACCTGTTTGAGGAAGCGGGGCTACGCTACTTGTCGGAAGTTGCCCACAAGGCATCCGCCGACGACATCGCCTACCACTTAGACCAGCTTTTTCCCTTCATCGGGAAGCTGCCTTTGGCTCAAGTTCACAACGGAACGGTGCAACCGTTCATTGATCATGAGCTTACACGGGGATTGGCGCCGAAATCGATCAACAACGTGCTAACCATTGTCGGCACCGTGTTGAACCGTTCGGCGAAACTGTGGCGCGATGAGCATGGCCGACCGTGGCTCTCCCAGGCCCCTGCGACCATCAGCCGACTGTCGGTGAGAGGACGCCAGGCCCGCTCCTACCCGTTGTCTTGGAGCGAGCAAGACGCCCTGATCCGATCGATGCCGAGGCACCTGGCGGACGCAGTTTTGTTCGCAATCAACACCGGATGTCGCGAGCAAGAGATCTGTCAGCTTCGGTGGTCGTGGGAAATTGAGATTCCGGATTTGGAGACGTCGGTGTTTATCCTGCCGACGCACGTGACCAAGACGGAGACCGAACGCGTAGTAGCCTTGAACTCCATCGCGTATCGGCTCGTCCAGTCGCGGCGCGGTAAGTCATCGACCCACGTCTTCAGCTACAAAGGACGTCCGGTTAAGAAGCTCAATAACACGGCCTGGAAACGCGCCTGGCGCGAAGCAGGACTCCCTGTCGACAAAACAGTCCGACGTGGCGTGCACAACTTGCGCCATACGTTTGGCAGACGACTGAGAAGTGCCGGTGTGGCCTTGGAAACACGCAAAGCCCTACTCGGACATGCCAACGGTGACATCACAACACATTATTCCGCTGCAGAGCTTCAAGAACTCATTCAAGCCGCGGAGCGAATAGTGGATCGAGGTGGAATCGAGTCGCCGAATCTGATGCTATTATCGCCAGAATCGGACATTTCTGTCGGAATTTGTCGGAAATTGTCGGAAAAACGTCGGAAAAGAAAAAAGGCCTGAACGCGAGATTGCGTACAAGCCTTTGATTTTCTTTCGAAAAATTGGCGCGCCCGGAAGGATTCGAACCTCCGACCGCCTGGTTCGTAGTTAGCCCACCAACTCGTAACTATCTGTAATCATTGACAAACCGCAGGGGCGTCCGTTGCACCAAATGCCCTACTTTGCACCACAGAGTGTAGCTGATTCACGCAAAACTCCCGCAGCGGGAACCAATCGGAACTTACAAAAGGCGAATGGGTACCAAACCGAGTGCGACTTTCTGACGACCTAGTTAACTGACAAGGCGGCTGGCTACGTTGTTACCGCTAGGGAGATTCGAATTTGGATGGGTCATTGTGGTTCACCAGAACCGCTGGCGAGACGCTCAAACACCACTCGGACAGTTCGGATCTCTAACGGCTCCATGACCGTACGTCAGAAGGTCTCGGCCCGCTTGCTCTCGGGTGAGATGAGGAATTGCAACCCCTGAGTAACTGCAACAGCGAGGATGGTATGGTGAGACTCGTTTGGCAGCACACGCACTGCGGCACGCTCAAAACTCGATCGATGTTCGGCGACAACCCGCCCGAGGTCTAGTACGTTGCTAGTCATTTTCGCCCGGGCACCGGCAATTCGCTCCTCGCGTTCTCCAACATATACTGCAACTGCTCCAGGAAAACTGAAGGAATTCTGAAGCCTCTCCTCAAATGCCTTCAAAAACCGGCGATCAGCAAACCAGATTGACGGACTAAGGGCCAGAATGTTGCGAAACGCACCCGGCGTCTCCAGCATTGTATTCAGAGCGAAGAGTCCGCCAAGCGAGTGCCCGTACAACACTGAGTCAGACGAATCGACATCGAATCGCTTCTCAATTAGAGGGCAAAGAATATCTGTCAGGAACTCCCTGAGCGCCGGACCGCCGCCTACCTGCTCGGGACCCCCTTCTTCATCGGGCCAACCGGCCCAGTCGGGATCAGGTGGCGTCAAATCGTATCGGCGATAGTCTTTATCGTATGCCTCTTGTTCATTCTCGTATCCGACGCCAACAACGAGGCATGGCGGCAGTTCGCCGCCCCATTGCATGTATCTTGTCAGAGTCGAAAACAGGCCGAACGTACCACCTCCATCCAGTACATAGACCGGTACGGGCTTCCTCCCCTTAATCGGCAATGAAAGACTGGGGTCATCGGGGTGCGGATGCGACACCTGAATTCTAAATGTACGCCCCCCTGGTCCTGGTAGAAGAAATTCCTCAGTGTTTGCGATCGTTGCGAGTTGAGCCGCTTTCGGCTCCGCGAGCGCTGACTCTTGGAACAACAAACCGGTTGCCGACGCAGCAGCCGTTGTTGAGATGGATCTAATGAAGTTCCTTCGTGAGAAGGCCATCTTATTATCATTCTCCATTCGTCAAGTTGGACGGTGAGTTTGTCGCCGGCAAGTTAGTATCAAACCATTCGATCATCTCCGCAATGATATGGAGCCTTGATTCCTCTGCAATGTAGTAGTGAACCTCGTACGGCATTTTCACTAATTTTACACGCCCGCCTAGACCGTTGATCGCATCAAATAGCCTCTCAGACTGTATTGGGTACGTCCCTGAGTTCGGGTCCATCGCACCGTGAATCAGCAACAAGGGCTCATCAATTTTGTCGGCATGCACAAACGGCGACATCTCGAAGTACACTTCAGGGCTGTCCCAGAAAGTCCTGCGCTCGTACTGAAAACCAAACGGCGTAAGTGTCCGGTTGTATGCACCGCTTTGCGCAACCCCTGCGAAAAACAAATCGCTATGTGCCAACAGGTTTGCCGCCATGAACGCGCCGTAACTGTGACCACCGACAGCGACCCACTCTTTTCTGGTTACGCCCAGGTCAACAAGAGCAGAAACAGCTGCTTCTGCGTTCATGACAACCTGATCCACAAATGAATCATTCGCCGTAATTCCGCCAGTAATCGGCATGCTTGTGGAATCCAGAACTGCGTATCCATTCGCCAGAAGCAACAGGTGATCGGTATATGACGTCGTACTGCCACTGAATATGTTGAGCGACCCTCGGATCTGGCCAGCACCGCTAGTGGAAGCATACTCGGTTGGATAGGCCCAAACGAGGACAGGTACTTTGTCTCCCGGCTCGTAACCCGGAGGCAGATACAAGTCACCTGAAAGCGGAAGTCCGTCGCTTCTCTGGTATTCGATGCGCTTTTTTGTCGAGCGCATTACTACTGACTCCGCTGAGTTCGTGCTAACGCTGCCTAGCTGCCTACGTTCGTTGTTTTCAGCGTCAACAACTCGATAATTCGGCGGTACGGTACTCGACTGATAGCGAGTCAATAGTGCAATATCACGCGCATCCAGCACCGCTAACACTTCCTCATAAAGTCCGCTTTGTGATCGAAACACCTCTTCGGTCTCCCCGGTCACAAGATCTAGCATTGACAGGCGCGGGAAGTCTCCCTTTGGAGAGCCTCCTGGCGATGTCACGAACATCCTTTCGCCATCCTGCTGAACGATTTGGTTACCCAAACCGTCATCAATCGCAAGGGGCCATCCTGGGTGGCCGTACCAATCGTCTGTGGAGTGTTCCCATAGCTGCTTCGGCGCCGCCCTGTCTTCGGAATCAATCAAGTCAACGAGCCATACGCCGCGCGTCCGGCTATCCCAGCTGAATTCCGTGATTAGGGCTTGCCGGCCATTGTTCAAATACCTCGTGTATTCGTTGTCCCAATAGTTGTTGGTAATTCGACTCTTGGTTCGAATGATCTCAACGGGCTCGTTGTAGAATGGTGGTTGTGCCAATAACAGCCTGTCTCTGTACTCAGCATCAAGATCAGGGTTACCACCGTCCAACGATTCGATGAAGGTTAGGCTAGCCTTGGATCCTGGAACCCAGTCAAATACACGAAATCCCTCTGGCGCACCTCCGAGAAGGCTTTCGCTGGAAAGGTCTTCGCCAATCTCCGCCACGGTCGATGCAGTCTCGCCTACCTCATTAAGTATCTCAACGATTTTCGGAAACCGATCGACAGGTACGGCGGATGAGTAAGGCTTGACGATCTTGATCGCCAGAAAGCGGCTCCCGTCTGGCGAAGGCTTAAACTTCTCGTAGATTGCTACATCTCCAACCGATCGCTGATCGGCGGATTCGATGTCTATGACCGTAGGCACCGACTCCATGAAGTGGTCGAACAATTCCGCTTCGTATTCTGACTCCAAGAGGTTTGTATAAGTGCGGATTGGCGCGCTGCTATTCTGCGAACGCTCGACGAACGGTCCCACAGGGGGGCTCTGGCTAGGTACAACGCCCCTATTCTCTGGTACCAAGTGACACAACACGCCTTCACTATTTGGCATCCACATACAAGGCGCATCAGCTACCGGAAATGCGCTACGCGCACCGTTCACATTCGATTTTGAGATCAGTGTCAGCTGCTCCGACTCGACCTCGAAAACCCAAGCCGATATTCCACTGTTCTCCGTTTGAAGGAACAGAATTTTCCGACTATCCGGCGACCAAGCGACGGATCCCAATCGGCCACGCACCGGACCAATGTCTACACTTCGGCCAGAGTTTAGCTGTAATAGAGAAAGACGCTCTGTATCGGCCTGGTAGGGCATCCACCATTCAGACTCTTCATACAAGCCATTGGTCAGTCCATTGATACTAACGCCAGCAAGTTGAAAGCTTGGTACTGCCCGAGAAGATATCGATGGCATTGATAGTTTGTGCTCGACTACCAGCCAAGCCGTATCAGGGCTTACGACCGCGTTCACTGGTGGGGCCGACTTGAGGCTATCGACCACTGATTCCGGTGGAGTCTTGTAAGACTCTTCAGCGTAGACGGAAAATCCCGCAGAAACGCCGGCCATCACAGCCGCCAACAAGAGCTTTCTTAGTCTATACATTCTGGATACTCATAAATCCCGAACATTTTGGTGCTAGCCCGAACCGGGAGCGACGCGGCATATGCACTTAGCACAGCCGCGCCGCAATCCTGTTGATAGTTTCTGCCGTCCGAATGGTGGCCGGCAGGAAGTCATGATGTTTCTATTTGAAGCTCATTGTCGCGCCAGCAAAGAACGACCGACCCGCATTGTCGTGTAGTGCCGCATCAAATGTTCCACTGTAGGTAAACCAGGTTCGCGGTGCCCGAGTGTCGAAAACATTGTTAACACCAAATCGCAAACTCAAGCTCTCAGTCGCCTCGTAACCCACGAACAAGTCGTGGTACACCTTGGAAGATGCAGTATTCGTTTCAAACAACTCTGACGACTGTTGATTTCCACCAACATTCATGACCGAACCGATGTAGCGCCCGCGCCAGCGACCCTGCCAGCGATCACGATCGTAAGTAATGTCGTAGTTGCCACGCCAGGTTGGGTGCGTAACCTCGCCATCCCTAATAATCAGAGAGCCGGAGTCCGACGCGTCAGCCTGTTGTTCGAACTCTTCAAGATAGACGCCGCTCAATGCGAACGAGACATCGCCACCAAGAATCTGTCGCGGAACAACGTAGTTGACCGCAAAGTCGATTCCTGCAGCATTTAGTGACCCAATATTGATTTGACGCAGATCGATTTGCGAAATAGCAAATGGATCGCTAACTCCTACGAAACCGCCTCTTGTTACCGATTGACAGAATACGTTGTCAGGCGAATCGGAATCGTAGCACCGCTGTACCAGGGTATCCCCATCGATCGTTTCCACAGCTCCGGTGATTTCGATATTCCAGTAGTCAACGGCGATTCGTAAACCATCGACCAAGAGAGAGTCGAACACCAAACCGACTGTCCACGAGTCCGACTCCTCTTCATCGAGATTCGGATTTCCGCCCAGGACGGTTGTCAAGGCGGCGAAACTGACAGGATCAATCCACCCATCCGGAATCCCCACTGCACGACAATTTGCCGTTCTATTTGGGTTGTCATCAATAAAGTTCACGTCACAGGGATCAAAATCAAGATTCAAGGTACCGCGCGTGCCTGGAGCGAAGAGTTCGAATAGGTTTGGAGCGCGGACGCTGCGAGATACTGTTCCACGAAACCGAACCGAATCCACAGGAGACCAACTAAGCCCAGTCTTCCATGCCGTGGTGGAGCCGATGGTGTCGTAGTCTGAGAAACGTACGGCGCCCTCTAACGCCA
Source organism: Woeseiaceae bacterium (assembly GCA_965224725.1). Classification (GTDB taxonomy): domain Bacteria; phylum Pseudomonadota; class Gammaproteobacteria; order Steroidobacterales; family Woeseiaceae; genus UBA1847. The sequence goes on along the minus strand of CBDCZZ010000001.1, from coordinate 720,787 downwards.
AGTCATGTATGCCTGGCAAATCGGACGCAATTGGAGCAACGGCCTCAACAAAGACTTCCGCAACGCTTACCTCACCCTCTACAGCACCGCCACCGTTGTCGGTTCGATACAATTCGCCTCGCGCAGCCAATCCGTCGTCAGCACCACGCAAAGAGTCTTCGCGATACTCGGCACCTCCAGCGACCGTCATGTTGCCGGCCGGCAGCTCGAACAAGTCACCCACGATCTGAAATCCTGCGATGTTCTGCTCTGTGACCACATTACGATTCATTTGGTACTCGAAGTAGGCTTTGTCAGCGTCTGAAACTAGGCCGCTCCAAATGTCCAATGGCACGCATCCCGCGGCTCTGGCGGCATCGCTGCGGCACACAGGATCACCTGTAACCGGGTCGCTGATGACATCAATCGCCTCGAAAAACCGACTCTCGATTCGAGTATTCCCGATACTGTAATTCTGGTCACGGCGCCCGTATTGGTAAAACAACTCCCAATCGAATCGGTCGCTGATCCGGCCCTCAAGGCCGACACTGGATGTAAAAGTGAACCGTCGATTTTCTAATTCTTTGGTGCCGAGCGTTTGATTCTGAACGATGCCCACTGACAGACTTGTGAGCCCATTGGCGTCCATGAGAGCTGTCACCTCCGATGGAAGCGTTGGGTTGTCGCGAGTAAACACCAAGCCACCATCAAAGAAGCTCTGACCATTGGTCTTGGTCTCGCTGTGAGCAACGTGAAGACTTGCCGTGAAGTCGACGTCCGGTGCGACCTCTAAGCGCATGTTCGCCATTCCAGAGAACACGTCCTTCGGTGTACGCAAGTTACGGTCACTGCTATCGTAACCATCCGAACCACCTTGGCAGAAAACCGTTACGATAGGGTTACAGTTTTCGTTATTCGGTAACCGAACGGCGCCATTCTCGACAATATAGCGTTGACCGCCCACCACAATTGTTGGGTCGAACGGAATACTTGGAATCAGCAGGTCAGCAAAATCAACGTTGTCTGGAATTCCATCTGAAGGTCCGGTATTCGCCGGGTTTGGTACGCGCCAGAGATTTCCGTTGGGCCGCCAGGTGTAGCTACGGTCAACATTGCGAATGACCCCTGTTTCCTGGGCAACGACGCCGAAGCTGAATGATCCTGCGCCGCCTGCAATTTCACCACCACCTGCAATAGAAAGGCTATTCAGTTCGCCATCGCCTCGTTCGGTCTCTGCTAATTGAGCATCGATGATAAGACCATCGACATCTTTTTTCGTAATAATGTTTACGACCCCGGATACGGCGTCAGCCCCATATACCGCCGATGCACCGCCAGTGATCACTTCCACGCGCTCCACGAGCCCTGCGGGAATTGCTGACAAGTCCACCTGAGAACCGGCTCGTGAACCAGCTACCCTGCGGCGGCCATCTACGAGAACCAATGTTCTACTGATACCCAGTGACCTCAGATCGACATAGCTCGACCCGATATCACGCTCAAATGTATCGTTGTTGCTTCCGAGCCCAATACCGATTTGCGGTGCTTGTCGAATCACCTCGCCCAAATCCACCATACCCGACCGTTCAATCACTTCTTGGCTCAAGACGGCAACAGGTGTCGGTGTATCGAACCCAGATCGCGTGACCCTCGAGCCTGTGACTACGATCTCCTCCACCTCGTTGGCAGCTTCAGCGTCCGACTGTGCCTCAGCATTGTCTGGGACCCCGGCCGCAATAAATGATGCGGCAATGACGGCAAATATTCCCTTGCCGCCTCTCTCCTCTTCTACCTTCATTTCATCCCCCTCAGCAACCGGCACTTCCGCCAGTGCAATGTTGATGTGGCCATCACTGCTGAAGGTTGGTTCAAGACCGGTCCCGTCAAGGAGTAATTGAATCGCCTCATTCGGGTGGTACGAACCAACTAACCGATTTGTTGTCTTGTCACGCGCAAGCTCGAACGTGAAAATCAACGTGATATCGGCTTGTTCAGCAAACGTTATGAGCGATACGTCCGCTCGTTGCCGAGGAATGTCGAAACGTTTCGTTTCTTGGTTATCTGGACCAGCCGCGACCGCCGCCGTTGACCAAAGGGACAACAGACATACGGTAGCGAACAAGAGAACTATGCTTCGGCTACCCTCAACTAGGTGCAAAAAACGCACCTGTCGGATAGACAAAGTGAAACGCATTTTCCCCCATACTGGTTTCTGGTCCTTGGGCTAATCGATGAACTTCTTTAGGTTTAGAGTCAAGAATCTGTGCTCTATTCTTCTGCACTGAGGAGGATTCGATCCTCACCTTGCCACTCGTAAGTAATATTGAAGTGATTTCGCAACGCGGAGAGCAGTCCCTCAACGTCACCCGCTTTGAAGAGGCCCGCGACCCGAACCGCCTTTGCATCTTCGTCGAGAAATACAAACTCGACCGCCGTGTATCGTCCAACTTCGGTAACAGCTTCCTCCAATGACTCGCCGCGGAAGATCAGGTTTCCCTCCCGCCAGGACAGCTTTACAGCGATCTCGTCACTTTCAACGCGTTCCGCATCAACGGATTCCGCGTTTTGGTCATTGGCCGCAATCAAGGCACCTTCGCCTGCGCCAACAATTGTCGAGGATTGTGTCAGCAGTAGAGGCGTATCCGGTGAAGCATCCTCATCTGTTGCATCTACAACGCCGACCATTACAACGCCGTCTGTCACTACCAGCTCTATGCTCTGATCCTGGGTGATCTCGACGTTGAATTCAGTGCCGACCGCTTGAACAACCCTATTGCCAACGATGACACTTAACCGTCTGTCGGGGTCGTGCGCCACCTTAACGTGTAATTCGCCACGCTCCAGGATCAACAATCGGTTCGACTCCGTGAAGTCCACACGAACGCTGCTGTTTGTATTCAGCGTGATGATCGAACCGTCGATCAGCTGGTGCGTTGACTGCTCGCCAATTTCGGTACTGTAGGATCCAGCCATGACGACCGATGCCGACTCGTCCATTGACTGATCGGCGATATCCGGTGTCTGAAATACTGCAAACAGCGCCAAGGCTACAACGACGCTGGCCGCCGTAGCGAGAATCGCTCTACTTGAGGGGTAACGTCGCTTTGGCGCTGGTTCCGGGAACAGGTCGGCCAGACGTCCAAGACCGTCCATATCATCCCAAAGACAAGCCAGTTCCATGAATACGTCGTAATTGGCGCTGCTGCTCGATAACCAGGCCCCAAGCTCCTGCTCCTCTTCCTCCGTAAGGCCACGTCCGATCGCCGCGATCCAATCGCCAGCTTCTTCAAGTCGTCGATCCTTGCGCGACGGAAACTCACTGATATTGCTCATGCCCGCCCTCCTGGGCTGTTTTTCTGGCTCCGATCGGTTCCTGGTCGATCGGCTCGCGTCAGCAAATAGGTTCTACACCGAGTAATGCCCTTCGAAATGTGCTTCTCCACCGTCTTCTCGCTAATCTGCAGTTTTTCTGCGATCTCCCGATAGGAATGTCCGTAGACCTTTTGAAGAACGAACGCGCGTCGACACTGCAGCGGCAAGCTCCTTACAGCGTCACAAAAGAATGCGAATTCTTCATTACTGCAGACTCTCGACAGGGTGTCTCCGCCAGGGTCAGGCAGAGCCAATTCACTGCCATCTCCAGTGTCATCAAGGCTGTCGGACAGCCGGCTCTCAGCTCGATTGACGTAGTTCAGCGCAATGTTGCGAGCGGTTCGAAACATGAACGACCGAGGTGACCGTATTTCATCAGTCGTGTGGGACTGGCATACGCGGACGTAAGTTTCCTGCACAACGTCCTCTATCTCTCTCGGTGGCACAATCCCGCTGACTGCCCGCGCAAGGCCACCTCTGATCGACAGAAATACGCTCGCTAACTTGTCATCGCTATTCACTAGAGCTGATATCCCTCAAATTCGCAGAAAATGGCCTCAACCAGATAGAGACAATTCAGAACGAATTTTCCCCCACTGTACAACCATGCCAAGAATCAGCACCGGGAAATGTCGTGGAGCGGTGAGAATTCCAATAGTTTGGACAGATAAAAGGGGTGGCCGAAGTAACTCTTTGTTTTAATGACGCGCCCGTCTAGATTCAAACCTGGGACCCCTGCCTTCGTAGGGGCAGAGTCCAAGGCCGCCATCGACAGAGCATTAGCGCCTAAACCGATTGTTAGCCGACTTACTGGCGACCGTAGTACCTCCGCGATCAGCTAAGTTCCTGACTTTCTTGAATGCGGAGCTGGTGTGGCGAGTGATTGTGGATCACCGATCGCGATTGCTGTCGGTTAACCACCTGATTACTGACCAGATCTTCAATGTGGGGCGCTCAGAGGCAAATTAGGCGCACACCCTTATCCTCAATCCAAATGCTATTCAACAAGAGTCAGGTCCGCACCAGGTGGGGGCAATTTGATAGTGACAATTTCGTACTGAATTACGTCAGGCGCAATGAAGTGCTCGCGGTGATACCCGGCTATATCGGCTCCGATCACCCGAATCATCCCATCTTCGGTGGCCGACATCTTGCCAACATGGAGGAACTCGCCGTTTGGCAAGTTGACGAACAATTCGACCCCATGCCGCACATCGCTGTCACGACGGCGGCGATCTCGGAGTCGCTGCAGCGCGCATTCAACAATCCTGGCTGCTTTTGATGCTACGCGCACTATGGGAGCATTCGGCATGAGACGTCCGCCACCGAAACCGACCGCGGGGAGAGAGAGGGACAAGTTTGTGGCAACCACCGCACTGCGAATGGGCTCAGCCAACTCAGCCATGGCCCGCTCGAAGCGTCGATGCTCAGCGAGGATCGGAGCGGTGACTGCAGCGACGCGCCTCGCTAAGGCTTGGGTCTTGTGGACCGTATCCTGGTATCGGTTCGATATTTCGAGCATCTGCTGATTTCGCCGCGCAATCGAATCGGCGAGCGATTTCGCTGACCAAATTGATTCGGCGAGGCCTTGCGGGACTGTAATTGTTGGTAGCCGAAGCTGTTCCGCCATTCCTTGCGGCAATTCGAAGCTCCTTCTGGCGGCATTGACGGCGCTCAGCATTTTCGCACTGTGCACCTGAATATCCGCCACGGCACGACCTGTAGCCAATGTCGGCGCGTTGATCTGTATGCTCATGCGGTCTTTTTCTCCTCATCATCTTCACCAAGCTCGGTGATACTCACGGAGCCGGTTGGGAAGTGGGCACGAAGCTCCAGTTCACCGCCCATGGCCTCGACAAATCGGCGCAAGGTCGACACCAGGTGATCCGGGCGACGTTCCATCTTGGAGATAGAGCCTTGCTTGACCCCGAGTTCCTCAGCGAGCTGTTGCTGCGTAAACTGCAGCGCGTCACGCAGCGCGTATACGGGCATCTCAGCCAGCATCTCCTTGGCAGCGGCCTCGTTGGCGGCGCGGCGTTCTGGCGACATTTTGTCGCGCAGTACTTTGTAGTTTGTAGCCATTACAACTCTCCTTCCCGGCGCAGTTCCTCCAGATGCGTGTCATAGAGATCATCAGCGATGGGTACCATCTTTTCGTAGAACCGCTTGTCTCCGGTTTTGCAGCCGCCGATGAGCAATATTGCGGCTCGGCGCGGATCAAACGCATAGAACACCCGGTACGGTTCCCCTCCTTGCTGAATCCTCAGTTCTCGCATGTGAGAGTGTCTCGACGACTCAATACCCGAGCTGTACGGGTACCCCAGGTGAGGTCCTGCTTCTATAAGCATCAAAACGTACCTATCGACCGCATCCTGTTCGCTTTCGGACAGGTCTTCCCACCAGTAGCCAAACTCGTTCGTGTATTCAACCTCATAGGCCACTGTGACTACTCGGCGGCTCGGCTACGCCACACAAGTTGTGTGCCATAAGATTGGCGAGTCGATGCAGATTGAATATTCCATTAGAGGAATATAGCTTCAAGTGAATATTTAGTCAAGTGCTTAGTACTGGGGTTGGCGGATCAATCGCTTCGATAGCCTGAAGTGAACTTCTCCACAAACCCGAGACGACGCTTCGAGCGCCATTTTCAGGGATTTCACCCAAAAAGTGGGGCAGTCGGCGTGCCCCGCTTTTCGCTAGCCTGTTCGGCACACAGGCGATAGAGTCTGCTGCATCAACGTGAAAAACCGTTGAGTCAGTACTTGCATTAGCACCGTCGTCGTTGCGGTATATCAACGACACCTGCTCCAAATTTCGGAGCGCCCAAAGCGCTGAAAGGGATTGTGAAAGCCAGCGCGCGGCCTGAGCCGACAATCCCCTCTTAATGACCCAACGCGGTTTGCCTCGCCCTGCGAGTTGCCGCGCCCCAACCTGACGCTTCGGCGCCAGGCTTTCACTTCATTGCGCCATCCCCTGGCGCAACCCTTGGCTGAATGCAACAGCCGATGGCGGCGTTGCTGCCGTCACGCCGGATGCGTGACCCAGCAATCCTCGCGATTGACGCCCTGTTGCACCGTCTGCCCGTCTTTGTGAGCCCGTCCCGGGCGCACAGAGACGGGCTTCTTTGAACTGGCGCAAGTCTGCGTCCCAACAGGCTTTGGCCGTGCTGCGGCACGGATACATAGCCATCAAAACGCCCTGACCGGCGGCCCGTCAACGGACTGACTGGCGCAGCCCCACCCCATTCCGCGGCGGAGGTCGTTTCCGGGTGGGTCAGGCGTTCAACTCAAGCAGCGGCACGCCTAGCGCTGCACCCGAGCCCGATAGGGCCAACCACGCTGTGACCGCCAGCAACCCTGCGGTTTTTCACTCACGCGTCATCAGGAATGTCCGTGGTTAACCGTTCGAGCACACCTTTTTTTGGATTTATTGGGAGGTCACAGCAATGAGGAAACCGAACAGCGATCGTAACTTCGGTTACGGCAAGCAAATGGCCTGGGCCGGCAAGCAGGCGCTGCGCGCGAACTTCGGCGACGGGCGCTACAACACCGTCGGGAGTCATGCCGAGCGATTTCGACACTTTGCAACCTGGTGCAAAGCGGAGAAGCAAATTCGCGACGCCGAAAAGATTACTCGCGAGGACGTCGAGGCGTACTGTCGATCCCTGGCGGAGCAGGTGGACGCCGAGAACATCAAGGTCTCTTACGCGATCAACCTGATATCGAGCGTCAACGTCACGCTCAGCTCCCTGCGCGGCGATGACACGCTGCGAGTGAATCCCTCAGCGGAAGTCGGGTCAAGAAGCCGCACCCGGCTCAATCCGCCGGCGGGCCTGCGCCAGCACCAGGTGCGCCAGTGTGCCGATCGACTGCGTCGGGAGGGCCATGCTCGCATTGCGGCAACCATCGAGGTCGCCCGCGCCTTTGGCCTGAGACGCCGGGAGGCCTCGATGCTGAATGCGCGCGCCGCCCTGGGTCAGGCTCACGAACGCGGTGCGATCAACATCACGGCCGGCACCAAGGGCGGCCGAGGCCATCGGGTGGATCGCTGGGTCCCGGTCACGCCATACACGATGAATGTGCTACGACGGGCTGCACAAGCCCAGGGCAAGGCGCGCAACCTCATCGAGCCCGAGCTGTCCCTCAAGCAGTGGTTCAGCCGATTACGTCACGCCTGGACCTCGGTCCGGGGCGATCACGGCCTGAAGAAGTTCCACGATCTGCGCGCGGCCTATGCCTGTGGGCGCTATCAAGAACTGTCAGGCCATGCTGCGCCGGTCGTCGCGGGCAAACGGATCGCGGATCGACATGCCGACAATCAGGCGCGCCAAACAATCGCCGTGGAACTGGGTCATGGTCGGGTCGATGTCGTCGCGTCGTACATCGGGGGTTCGAAATGAGGCGGCCGGCGAATCTCCGCATCGCGGGTCTGCAGGCTAGGTCGCTGCTCGCCAAGCGATTGCCCGGCTCCCGGCGGGGCACCGTGCGCCAGCACCTGGCCCGGTCACAACGCATCGCCGAGCTCATCTGGCGGCGCTGGCATGTCGGACCGGGTCAGTGGCGACTGAAGCATCTGCGCTGGTACCTGATCGCGCGTACCGCCCATCTGGGTAGCGGTACGCGCTACCGCCACTGGCTGACCGTGCGCCTGTTGATCGTGGCGCTGGACAAGGACGGCTGGATCGAGCGCCTCGACGGACCCTGGGTCCGGCCGACGGGCGAGCGCGGTGCATTGAAGCCCGGGCGGCCGCCGAACCTGCCGAGTCCACCGGTGGACTGGGAGTCGGTGTCATGACGCGCAAGGCCCAGACAAGGAGCACGCCGCCAACACCCGGATTGCTGCCGCGTCTGATCCGGCTGCGGGATGCGCCGTTCTACCTCGGCATGGACCGCAACCGCTTCAACGCCGAGGTGCGCCGGCACCTCACCAATATCCGCATCGGTCGACAGGGCGTCGCCTTCGACCGCCTTGAACTGGACGCCTGGGTGGAGGACTATGTGTCCCGCAACGGGCGTCCCGCGGCAGACAGGAGAAAGCCATGGGACGTAGAAAGACGCCAGGACTCGTCAATCGCGGCGGGATCTGGCACATCGACAAGAGAGTCCGAGGTCGACGCCTTTGCGAAAGCACTGGCGAGAGCAACCTCGAAAAAGCGGAGGAATACTTAGCCAGGAGAATCGAAGAGACACGCAAGGCGCTGATCTACGGGGAGCGACCGATACGCACTTTTCGACAGGCGGCCACCAAGTACCTGAACGAGAACCAGCACAAGAAACGCATCAGCGATGAAGCGCTGCATCTGCAGCAGTTAGACCCCTTCATCGGCGATCTGGAGCTTCGGGCAGTTCACATCGGGACGTTGCAGCCGTTCATCGAAATGCGGCTGAAAAGCGGCATCAAGACGAAGTCCATCAATTTGGCACTGGGCGTGGTGCGGCACATTCTGAACGTCGCGGCCTCGGAATGGCTGGATGACACGGGCCTCACCTGGCTCGAGCATCCACCGAAGATCAAGCTCTTGAAGGTGACCGATGCGCGTAAGCCCTATCCCCTCTCGTGGGATGAGCAGACGCGGCTTTTTCAGAAGCTACCCGGACATCTCGCCAGGATGGCGTTGTTCAAGGTCAACACCGGTTGCCGCGAGCAAGAAGTCTGCAGTCTTCGTTGGGAATGGGAGATCGAGGTACCAGAGTTGGAAACCTCGGTCTTCCTGATCCCGGAAGAGAAGGTAAAGAACGGCGAGGAACGCCTGGTCGTTCTCAACCGGGTCGCACGATCTGTCATTGAGAGCGTACGCGGCGAGCATGACACCTACGTCTTTACGTACTGCGGCAGGCGCCTCAGACGGATGAACAACTCGGCGTGGCGGAGAGCCAGGAAGAAAGTCGGGTTACCGCAGGTTCGCGTCCATGACATGAAGCATACGCTAGGTCGGAGACTTAGAGCCGCAGGTGTCTCTTTCGAGGACAGGCAAGACTTGCTAGGCCACAAATCGGGACGGATAACGAGCCACTATTCTGCGGCTGAATTAGGCAACCTCATCGAGGCTGCCAACAAGGTTGCAGGACAGGGGTCACGCAAAAGTCCCGCACTGGTGGTGCTAAAGAAAAAAGCAGCTAGCGCCTGAGGCACTAACTGCTTGATTTCTCTACGAAAAATTGGCGCGCCCGGAAGGATTCGAACCTCCGACCGCCTGGTTCGTAGCCAGGTACTCTATCCAGCTGAGCTACGGGCGCTATGTCTGTCTGCGGGGCGGACCCTCACAGGGGCGGCTATCTTACTGATCTGCCCCCCTGCGGTAAAGCCTTTTTTCGCGCCGAAAGCGCCCTGTTCGTAGCTCGGCCGATTGGCTACTGAGCAGCGTCGGCCAGCTTCACTTCACCTTCATCCGAGGTCGCTTTAACCGGACCATCAACGCCAATGACTTCAACGTTTCCTGAGACCGATGCGACGTTCACGCTGGCGTCGCGTGGTACGACGATTTCGTAGTTAACGTGTACGTGGCGCTGAAATGATCGGCGCCCGAAATCGCTGATTTTCAGTTGTCCGTCCTCAACCTCAACTGGAGGTGACTGTTTGAATGCCTTGATCAGGCGACCTGCAGCCATCGGGTCAGTCCGTGAATAACGCTTGTCGACTTTGAGCGTCGCCATAACCTTGATGTCATCGACATCTGCGCCCTTAACAACTACCTGGCTTGAATCGGTATTTACGTCGATCGATGAGATCGCTGCGCCGGGGATGGATTCCTCGTAGTAGCCGTTTGCCGCAAACGCTGTGGCCCCGAAGGCCAGAAGGAATACGCAAACAGCGGTCTTAACCAGCTTAGCTGGAGTCATACTCATGGCTCTCTCCTGTCTGTTTGTATCCCTTACTTAGATTGAGATGCAGAGGAGAGGCGTTTGGTTGCGATTGAGCGGGTTTAGCACGGAGTGTGCGATTGCGGATTGGAGCGGAACTTTGGGAGAGGGATAAACGCTTGCCTTCGGCCGCGCGTTCTCACTTGGCGCTTCGCGCCCGCGTGAGTCGAACAGGGTTCGCATCCCGACCTCTCTCGGCGGAAGATCAAAAAAAAGGGGTCAGATCCGTAAAGGATCCGACCCCGTCTTTTTGATCTGGCGGAGAGAGAGTCCGCTGACTCTTAGTCCGACCTTGTTCGAGGTTATCCGTTAACCTCTTAATTTTCAATATTATTTCTAATCTATTTGTCCGGGTTCGTTCGTTGTCGTACGATGAAAACCGGGTTATTTGTGTAGGTTCATTTGTAGGTTAGAGATGCCACGAACCGCAAACAAACTTACTGCTGCCAGAGTAAAAAGCCTGTCAAAGACAGGCCTGTACGCGGACGGCAACGGACTATATCTTCAGGTGCGTCCGAATAGCAAGTCCTGGGTCTTTCGGTACATGATCAACAAAAGGTCCAGGACGATGGGCTTGGGACCTGTGGATCTGGTTACTCTCGCCGATGCCCGTGACGAGGCTTTGTCGGCCAGGCGTCTGGTGCGCTCCGGCGTCGATCCAATCTCTCACCGGCAACGGGAAAAGGCCAAATCGGCAACGCCGACTTTCACGGAGGCGTCGGCCAAGTACATTGACTCTCAGAAACCGGGCTGGCGAAACGCGAAACACGCGAGTCAGTGGACGAACACGCTCGAGACATACGCCGACCCGGTCATTGGCTCCATGCCCGTGTCAGATATTGCTACTGAACACGTCATCGAGATTCTCCAACCAATTTGGCAGGCCAAGTCGGAAACAGCCTCTCGCGTCCGCGGAAGGATTGAACGCATCCTCGATTGGGCGAAATCACTTGGCTATCGCGAGGGAGAAAATCCAGCCAGGTGGAAGGGGCACCTTGAGCATTCGCTCCCTCCCATATCCCGCATAAAATACGTGCGCCATCACCGAGCCTTACCGTGGCAGGAACTTCCGGATTTCATGACCGAGCTGTTCTCATATAACGGTCTGGCAGGTTCCGCACTGCAGCTCACAATCCTGACCGCCGCCCGGACTAGCGAAGTTCGAAGGGCGAACTGGAGCGAATTCGATCTGGAATCTGACGTCCCGCAGTGGACGATCCCAGCAGAGAGAATGAAGGCTGGGCGGGAGCACAGAATTCCGCTTTCCGCAGCGGTCGTAGAACTGCTGAACTCCCTGCCTGTGTTTGATTCGGGACTGCTATTCGAAAGTCACACCGGCAAGCCACTGTCAGAGTCCGGAATGCTAGGGGTCCTACGACGCCTCAATCGGCGGGACATCACCGTGCATGGATTCCGATCGACATTTCGAGACTGGTGCGCCGAGCAGACATCGTTCCCCAGAGAGATCGCAGAAGCTGCCCTCGCCCACGTCAATCGCGACCGAGTAGAGGCTGCGTACCTTCGCTCTGATCTGCTCGACAAGAGGCTCCAGCTCATGGAGCAATGGGCACATTTTGCTACCAACGCTGACAACAGGAATAGGGAATGACTCGATTCACTCCAGGCGATCCAACCTCCGAGCTCCTACTGAAGTTGATTGACGAGGCCGAAAAGGGTGATGCGGAGGCCGGCATCGAACTCATTGAGTCGATTATCACCGACCTATATCGATCGGATTCGGATCTCCTGCATTGGCACGCGAAAAAGCTCGAGCAGATCACGCAAGGTGTGCCAGCCGCTCGTGCCCTGTGTGTTGAAGCCGAGCGAACCAAGGGACGCCCGCCCAAGTGGGATCCCATACGGATGATCGCGGTCGATCAATTGCTACGGCGCTTTGCCGATATGTCCGAGAAAGAAGCTGCCGAAATTCTCGAGCAACAGTTCGGTATCGACGAACGCACTTTGCGGGATTACCGAAAAGGAATCGAACATCAACTGGCAAGCACATCCAACACAGGGCTGGCCGGAGGATCGAAACGTCACCTGATATCCACAGCGGGTGATTACGTCGAAAAGATTGAGGATTTCCTCGAGTCCTAGTCCCTCAGCACGTCAAGGGAAAAGTTTGCAGTGTTTTTCCCGTGATCTAGTCCGCTTCTATCCGAGACGATTCGCCTAAATCCCAATACGTTTGGAGGTAGGCGACATGAAAATCTCTCAAGACAACCCCCGTCGCATGGTGCGACTGCGAGAAGTCACATATCTGACTGGCCTTTCCCGAACAACGATCTATGACTGGATCGCCCGCGGCGATTTTCCCAGCCCAGTCATCCTCGGACCGAAATCTGTTGCCTGGCGCTGCAGTGATGTCTACGAGTGGATCGATTCACGGCCGAACTGCGACCGCACGGTGGCTTGAGATGGACACCGGCAAATTCGCGTTATCGATCTGGAGTCAGTCGAATCCTGATGGCGAGTCCGCCGTCGGCAAGAGATTCGACCTTGACGAGGATGGAAACCTCGTAAAGGGCCGGGTGAGCGTCTGGGCAAATGAGATGACGGTTGACACGTTTGATGACTTGTCCGAGCTTCAGATGATCATCGACGAGCATTCCGGCAAGGGTGCTTTCTTCACGTGCGGAATTCCGGAGAACTGGAAGGATCTTGCGGACGACGGCCAGTCGGTCCCGGTAACGAGCAAGTATGCAAGCCCGAGAGCCAAGAAGAACACGATCCAGAGAACCAAGGAGAGGATCAGTGGGCAGCCTGGCGTAGGCACTTACTTTGTCGTCGATTTTGATACAGCAGGATGTCCCTGGGATGAAACCCCAGATGCTAGAGAACTCCATGACCGGATCGTAGCCGCCGCCAAACTCGGCGGGCTGGATCTCTCGAACGCCCGGTGTATGGCCTACAAAAGCAGCTCTTCATCCGTCGTTCGCGAATCGGACGGTTACCGATACGACAAGGGAGGTTGCCATCTGGTCTTTCTGGTTGAGGATTCCAGTGACCTTGACCGCTTTCGTGACTCGCTGAATGTCTATTTGACTTTATCTGGTTCATGTTTTGGTCGAATCAGCGCTTCAGGATCGTTCCTGAGGCGAGGTGTTCTTGATTGTGCTGCAGCCCGACACTATCAGCCTACGTTCATGTCCCCACCTTACTGTGGGCCGGGATTGAGGTCTGAGCGGGGCTTGCTGATGCTCGGCGGTAAAGAGGCTTGCATCGATTCGCACCAGCTGCGCGATCCGACTACGGAGGAGGTCGAGAGTCATGATGCGTTTTGGGCAACCGAACGCGAACGTCTCAAGCCACAAGCGCGACAAGCCGAGTCAGACTGGAAGCGAGCCAAGCGCAAGGAGATCAGGCAACTCGGAAGGCCGTGCCTTAGCGAGCAAGCAGTTGATGACATTCTGGATCGGAGACTTCGCGGCCAACTGCTCGCGCCAGACATTGTGCACTTTGACAATGGTGAATCCGTAACGGTCGCCGAGATTCTGGCCGATCCGGCAAAGTACGACGAGCGGACATGCGCAGACCCGCTGGAACCAGACCTCGACCACGGTCGAAACAAGGCCATCGTCTATGCCAATCTGGATCGCGACGAGCCAATCCTCTTCAGCCACCGTGGTGGTGGAGCCAGCTACCGACTCATGCACGACTCCGAGTCATTGCTCCAGGGGCTGAGCGCCGTCGACCCATCCCAGCACTTTGACTTTCTATCGCGATCGATGCGCTCGCTGTACACGAGTTCGTCGGCCGAGGGCGAGGCCACGATGAAGAAGATCGCCAAACGTACAGACACAACGAAACTGGCGTTGGCTAAAGACTACGGCGCCGCGTTAGCCAAGAACCGTAAACGACCAAGTCGCGTAGAGGAAGTTGATGACGGGTCGGGTGATGCGCCAAATGTCGACAGTATCGAGTACCGGGCCGCCCGTAAGATTAGAAATCAGAACAGGGTCGTATCGACTCATGGGTCTCGTGGGCCCGAACTCTGGACATTTACAGGTAATCATTGGCGCCGATATCCCGACGGTGAGGCTGCTCGAGATCTGCTAAATGTGCTTGTAAGCAACGGTTGGGCGCAGAACCAGGGACGTACATCGCGCGCTGCGCAGGATTCGGTCATGTCGCTGAAGCAACAATCGTTTGTCCTGCAACCTCCGTTTCGATCTGCGACCAATCAGATCATTAACTGCCGCAACGGCGAGCTGTGGTTCGACGAAAATGGTGACGTTGAGCTGAGAGCGCATTCGCAAGACAGTGGGCTCACGTATGTCCTGCCCGTGGACTACTGTCCGGATGCATCGTCAACGTTGCTCGCCGACAGCATCGAGCAGATGTTCTTGCCCCCTTTCCACGCCCTCGACGAGGCCTCAGAAGAAGATCAGGCGAAGTTTCTCTCGGACGCTCGGCTGATGGCCAACTACATCCTCGAGATCATGGCGTACATCCTCGTCCCCGTCAGGTGGCTGGCGAACTGGTTCCTGCTCATCGGCAACGGCAGCAATGGCAAAACGCTGCTGATGAAAGTCTTGCAGAAACTTCTCCCAGACGAAGCGGTCGTCAATGAACGCTTGCGCGCAATCTCCGAAGACAATTTCGGGATGGCGCGATTGCGCGACAAGACTGTTCTCATCGATGATGACCTAGATACAGGAATAACTCTACCAGACGGCTTTCTTAAGAAGGTCAGTGAAGCAAAACGGCTGTCCGCGAACGTAAAGCACAACCCGAATGATGTGTCATTCGAGAATCGCTGCGCCGTCGTATTGTTATCCAATAACTATCCGAGGCTAATGGACGTGTCACATGGAACACTACGCCGAATTCGTGCCATCGAGTTTCCCAGGCAGTTCTATTCGCCGCAGCAGATTGCTGACATGCCACGCTCGGGGCGGCAAAGATTTCAGGATGATGTCGCAGATCCCACGCTGCTCGAGAAGTTAGCCGATGACCTGCCGAGCGTACTGAATCTGCTGATTGCCGCGTACGCCAGACTCAAGAAGAGAGGCGACTTTCAGATTCCTGATCCGGCCAAGAAAGCGACGAATCGTGCGATCTGTATGGCGCATCCGTTGAAGCAGTTCATTGAAGAACATTGCGCTGTTGACGACGATCGCTACGTCGCACGAACAGAATTTCAGCATCAGCTGAACGTCTACAACAGCGACCAGAAGAACCGGTGGACGCCAACGCCTCAGCAAATCAGGCACGAAATGCAACAGCTGGGCTTTCCAGTCAGGCAAAAGAGATTCGATAACAAGGTCGCAGAGGCGTACATTGGGCTTAGCCTGAAGAACCGACCGCCATTTGAGATTGTTCCAGATCTTGGCGGCGATGCGGCAGTGAGATCGACACGAAAGCGGCGGCGCACGAGAGAACGGCTCTAGATAGGCGATATCGTCTAGACATACACCTTACGGTAGAACTCCGCAGAAACGCATTCTGTCTATGCAAGCACGATCGTGAAGGACTTGTAGGTTGAGTTCCGGCCTGTTCAAGCTGCAGTTGTGTATGGTCGCCTGAATATTGTCACTTTTTGAAGGACATGTATTGGGATTTTCAGGCAAGTTTCAGTCTTGGCCGTGGGGGGTAGTTTGTACACCTGCCGCATCAATGTTGCGTGATGATCTTGAGACTTTCGCCTATTTGGGCTTCTACTTGTCCCCGTTTCTATCTTCTGCAAGATGGAAATACCCTCCCCACCCGCATTGGGCGGCCGCTGTGTGACACCTGTACGCGCGCGCGCGCGAGGGGAACGTCGTGGATGCGCTTTCAGGCGACCTCATGAGACCCTGGAGAAGAGTACGGCGGAGTTCCACTCCTCCTCGCAAATGCTGGGTGACACTGTTGCCGCCACCGTTCCTTGGATGCAGGCAGCAACCAACAAATCCACCTACAATTGTCGTGATATTGGGCAGGAGAGTGCCAAGAAAGGGTACGCTGGAGATGAAACTCCAAGGTGTTTTGATATTGCATAGGTTCACTCAAGCGCATCCGTCGTAAGGTAATACTCGATGAAGAATAGGCCAACACTGGAGCGTGTTAAGAAGACAATAGACCGCTACATATTTGAACAAGACGATCCGATTGTTCTAGCGATTACTGGTGGATGGGGTGAAGGGAAGACCTACTTTTGGAAGGAGAACATAGTTCCCGAATATGCCGACAAGAGACCAGGGTACGTATCGGTCTTCGGCGCGGAGTCCATCGGCGCAATTCGTGAACGGGTTCTTGTCGCTGCGGGCGAGGCATTCGATGTTCGGGAAAAGAGCATCTCGGACGTCGTGAAAGACAGATTCCCGTGGGTCCGCCAAGTCGGGCACGTCCTTGCAGGAATTGGCAAGCACTGGTCAGGTGTCATCGGGATTCCGAGTTCCGTGGTTGATCAGCTCATGGAAAGCACGCTACTTCGAGACGGCTGGATAATCTGCATAGATGATGTTGAGAGACTCTCCGAGAAAGTTGGCACGGACACGTTCCTCGGGTACGTCAATGAGCTTCGTGAGGAACATAAACTCCGAGTCGTGTTGATATTCAATGACGACTGGTTCGAGGGTCAGGAAGACAAATCATTTGAGCGTTTTCGGGAAAAGGTCATTGACCGAGAAGTTCCCTTTATTCCTGACCTACGCGAAATCGTACAGCTTGTCGCCCCCGACGAGCTTCTCGCTTCCGGTGAAGAGCACAAGAAACTTGTGAGCAGATGCGAAATACTCGGGTTACGGAATATTAGGATACTTGGCAAGGCAATACGCTTTTTTGATGAGCTAGTGAGCAAGCTGCCTGAGAATGCCGACGCGTCTTTCTGCGATGCCGCATTGCATTCGCTACTGCTCTTCAGCTGGATGAGGTTTAGCCCAGAGAAGACTGTCCAATTTGGTGACTTGGAGACCTATTCTGTACTTGGTCGCTCTATGGAGCGCCATGCGCGTGCAAGTGTTGGTCAAGATGACGACGAAGAAGATGAAGTTGAGAAGTTACTCTCAAGTTACGGCTATCAGTTCACAGATGATCTGGACTTGATCCTGATCGACTTTGTGCAGAATGGTGTCTTAAACGAGGTCGCATTGATTGAGGAATACGAGAAATACTCAAAAAAGATTAGCCGAGGCCTCCTAGAAGAGCAGTTTCGCAATACATGGAAGGAACACTTTCATGGCAGTCTCAGCGACAACTCTGAGGTTTTCTGTGGGGAACTTATCACAGCTACAGAAAAGTACTTGCCGTACGGTTCAGTCGAGCAAATAGACTCCGTGCTCAACGTCCTCGAGAAGCTCGGACACGGTAAGGACGCTGAGAGACTCTTCGGTGCATTCATGGAGGCTCGCCCAGACTATTACCGCGAGTATCAAGAGATGTCCTCTTTCTCTGAACCCATACGGTACGGTCTGATGAAGAACGCCATTGAGCAATCGAGAGAGGAGGAACAGCGAGATGAACGATCGCTAAACGAGGTGCTTGAGAGCGCTTGGGAAGACGAATTCATTTCACAGCCGGACAGAGTCCGACTGGCAGAGTTCTCTGGTGAAGAAGTCGCCGAGTTCTTGCTGAACAACGATACTCCAAGCATCACAACAAAACTTCGAAACTTTTACAGACTGACGCTACACGCGAATACTGAAGAAGACCTACAGATTAGAGCCGCAATCACAGAAGCTATCGAGATTATCTCCGGTCGATCGACCATAAATCGATTGCGAATGGAGGCGATGGGCCTTGTACGCAGAGCTCTACCCGATGACGACACAGACAATGAGTGAGGGAATCGCCCCAAATTGCCCTAAGAATATGACGGACGGATACCACAGTAATGATTCGTGACGACCTTAGCGACAAACTGATTCACCTGGTTCGTGGTGAAACAGTCGATGAAGCCTTTCACAAATTTGTGAGCATCCTCAAAGAGGGCGCCCTAAGAGGCGGTGATGGCTACATCAAGGGTTCTTACAAATGTGTGTGCTTTACAGAGACCCCGTTGGCCAAACTCGGACACGTATTCGCAAGTCCTGACCTGGAGAAGATGCGATATCGTCCGTTCGGAATCATGGTCGACAAGAATTACGCGTTTGATCAAGGAGCCCGCCCAGTCATATATCAGCCTGACTCAGACTTTGTGAAGCTTGACGAGGAAATTCGATATCGCCACGTCCGATTTGAACCTACGAATCCTGCATACCCGATCGACCTTACGTGGGAAAGAGAGTGGCGAATAAAGACAGATGCTCTTCATTTGCCACAGGATACGACAACCGTCGTCGTGCCAAACCGAGTTTTCCGCGATGCCCTGGTCGAGCATCATTCCGAAGATCTGCGACATACAGTGAGCTCTCTCGGCGATAGCGCCGCATTGGCGATTGAACCATATCCTTGGAACATAGTGGTTCTAGAAGATTTGGGGATGAAGATCCCGGACGGGTTGTAGAAGAGCCTGTATCAGAAGTCGCAGGGCCTTATTTGGGACGAGTTCAAGCGACTTCTCTCTATTAGCGGTCTTTCAATTGAGAAGGGGAGTGTCTTGATACGCCCTCTCGGCTTATTGCCGCATTTTGTTCTTCAGGTACTCGAAAATACCTTTGACTTCTCCATCGTCAAACGATTGATCAAAGTACTGTATGTAGCCGACTAGTTCATTCAGCGACAGCACTTTTACATGCTTGAATTCTTCTTTGGGTTTTTGGCTGATCATAACGATGAGATTTCTGATTGGTATTCTCTTGGCTCCCCAATGATGTTGTTCAAGCCTGATATCGCTTAGTCTTGATTCACTATTGAGCAGTACAAATAGCGCAAAACTGGTTCTTAGTATCTGTTTCACTGGTGACCTAAGGTCGAGACTCTCTACTGATGCTTTACTCCAATTCTTCGTTTCAAGCAGAAATACGCCCGACGGAGAAACAAGCAGATGGTCTATCTGAACACTAAATATTCTGTCGTTTTCCTTCTTGTTGTATATGGGAGGATCAAATTCCATTGAGAAGTCGTTGATTAAATAGTACTGATCTGACAATTGACGAAGTTCGCTGACTACGGAAGTCTCTCCAATTGCCCCAGCAACCAATGTGTAAAGCCCGTCAACAACTTCCTTTGTGTTAGTCAGATCATTCAGAGATCTTCTGCAGCGCTCTGATACCAGAGTACTCTTATTTTTCAGAATGTCTTCAATCTCATTCTCTAGTCGGACTATTGTTTTTTTCGCGTTGCTTGTCTTCTTCTCGACTGTCTTTTCTAGGTTTTTTTTGAGGCGCGATGCCTTGCGAGATAAAGATGAGAGCCTCGAGAAGTAAAGAACTTTGTAGAAGATGTTCTTGTTGCGCCTGCCACTTACCCGCTTAATTTCTTCTTCGAGCTCTTGTATCTCCTGTCCAATCCGATTTCGAACACTGGATAGAGACTCGTCATAGGCCTGCTGATGACTAGCAAGGGTGGACCGCATGTCATGTATTTCTGCATCTATTTCGACTTCGATACGACGCGGCAGCCGAGTCTTCTCAGTCTCATAATCCCGAAGAAAACGACGTATTTCGCCTACAGAACCAAATCTATCTATACCGTTTTTTCTCAAGGATTCTTTCAGCTTTTTTAGAGTTTCTATTTGCCCTTCTACAATTGTCATACCTGAACAGACTTCAGAAGATATTTAGCAAAGAACCGATAAGCGTAACGTGCATCATCGACATGCATTGCGGCCGAGTTCAAGGCTGCGTTTTCGGTTTTGTTCGTGGGATTTAGGTGCCACAAACTGTTTTGGCTCGTCGATAGTGCGCACTGGGCTTGGCTGCACCTGATCTGACCCTCCCCTTTTGGTCAGGAGCTGTCATTCTACCTCAGACGTATCTGTCGGCTGTACTTGGATACTTGCCAAGCCAATCGACGATGCCGCTGCGTGAGCGTGGTAGAAGCCGGCGGAGATTCGCTCCGCGTCTATGGTGCCGTACCCTGTGCCCTGCGCTGTACGCTGACGCGCCATCATTCTGACCCACAGGGCGACCCACAAACCTGCGTCTTTGCGTCAACCAAGACTTCTCAACCACACACGCAAGACATGATCCGAGTACGCTAACATCGACGGGGGGGGTGAACTCCCACCTGGGGGGGTAAATTGAAAAAAGGGGGGGCGGATGGACCGCTGCGTCCGGGGCCGTAACTGGGGATGCCAACTGACCTGCGATCTCATAGATCTGCTTTTCAATCTTGAGACGAAATCTCAAGATATTCATCGCTGCCACGTATCCAGTCAGTTAGCTTTTCCATCACCAGGTCGGAATCCAATCGATGCTTTCCTTTCATTGCACATTCCCAGACAACAGCGACACGCCATCCAGAGGCCCTGTACGCCTTCAGGTTTCGTTTATCGCGCTCCACGTTGCCCAAGATCTTTTCCCGCCAGAATTCCGCTCGAGGCCCGCCGGGCCATTTAAAGAGATGGCATTTGTGCCCGTGCCAGAAGCATCCATTGACCAAGATCAATGCATCGTGTTTTCGGAGCACTATGTCAGGCCGCCCGGGCAGACCCGAGCTATGAAGGCGAAATCTAAATCCGGCTTTGTGCAGTCCTCGCCGAATGATGAACTCCGGTTTTGTGTCTTTGCCCCGGATTCCGGACATCATTCTTGAACGTGTCTCTTTGTCGACAATATCCGTCATTTTGCGCGATTCGGGGCCTGGATTTTAGGTGGGCACCTGGTACTCTTTACCTCAATATCCGATAGATTGTCGCAGATGCAAAAGCCGATAAAAATCATTGATCTATTCGCCGGGCCGGGTGGACTCGGGGAGGGCTTCTCCGCCTGCCGAGAATCTGCAGCATCTGCGCTCTTCAAGATCGGACTTTCGATCGAGAATGACCCACACGCCCACGGGACCCTTACACTTCGGTCATTCTACCGGCAGTTCTCCGCCGATCAGTTGCCCGCCGCATATATGGATTACCTAGCAGGCCACCTCGGGACTCATCCGGAAGACGGATTGCTCCGTCTGACCCAGTACCAGAAGCAAGCAGAAGCCGCCAGATCCGAAGCACGACTGCTTACTCTCGGGAAAGATACACGCGCCATAAACGCCGCTATTGCTGGTGTACTCGGGAACCGACCAGCACCATGGGTTCTGATCGGCGGCCCACCTTGCCAAGCCTATTCCCTCGTCGGACGAGCGCGAAACAAGGGCGTGGTCGACTACAAGCCGGAAAAGGACCACAGGAACTATCTTTACAAGGAATATCTGAAGGTCCTCGCACGTTTTTCACCGGACGTTTTCGTAATGGAAAACGTGAAAGGAATGCTTTCCGCGAAGGTCGCCGGCCGGAACATGTTTGCCCAGATTCTGAAAGACTTGGAGTGCCCGGCCCGCGCGCTTCGAACTAAAGACAAGAGAGTTGAGTACGAAACAATCGCGCTGGGATTGAATAGCGGCAATCTGGATCTTTTCGGCAAGGCGAATCCCTCAGACTACGTTATCCGGTCTGAACGATACGGAATCCCCCAATCGCGGCATAGAGTGATCATCCTGGGAATCCGGACCGATCGAATCGATCGTGGAAAACTGCAACCCTTGTCTTCCGCACCGTCACCGACGATTGAGGATGTGATACGAGATCTTCCGAGCTGCCGCAGCGGCTTATCCAAAGAAACAGACAACCTCCAATCATGGATTGCGTCAATTTCCTCAGGAGCACACCGAACAGCGAAGGCCGTCGCGGACAACGGGAATCAGGATGTCGCCAACCAGATACTGGCAGCTGCGGAGAAGATATCCCAATCCGCACTTGATAGAGGATCAAATTGGGCTGTGGCCAAACGGCGATCGTTCTCGGACAGACTCCCACTCGAGCTGCAGAATTGGTACTCGAATTTTGGTCGTACAAATATTGTCGTTAATCATGATACGCGCGGACACAGAGCAGACGACCTTCAGAGGTATCTCTTTTGTTCCAGCTTCAGCAACACACGACAAAGTGCAGGAAAATGCACGCCAAAGCGTGGCGATTTTCCCGAGCTACTCTATCCGGACCACAAGAGTTGGGAGCATGGAGTTTTTGCCGACAGATTTCGTGTTCAGGCGAGAAGGAAGACAGCAACAACAATAACGAGCCACATTGCCAAGGACGGCCACTACTTCATTCACTATGACCCGCTACAGTGCAGGAGCTTGACAGTTCGAGAAGCAGCTCGAGTTCAAACGTTTCCGGACGATTACTTTTTCGTTGGACCAAGAACCGAGCAATACAAGCAGGTAGGAAATGCGGTTCCGCCATATCTGGCAAAACAACTAGCCGAAGTCGTATTCAAGCTTATTTGTCGCTAGGCTGGCTTCCGAACGAGAGATACAGCGAGTCCAGATAGCTCTCGAACTCTTCTGGCGACACAGAATCAAAACTCGTTACTGCCCCCTGCTGCTTTACTTCCTTCATAACGTCTCGATGGATATCTTCCATGGGTCCCGAACCGAATCGTTCTGTGGCACGAGTCCACGAGGCTGCGATACACCTCGCCACATGAGGATTAGCCGACGCGCCCGGACGCTCAAAGATCTGTACGAACGAATCTTCTTTTAGCGCCTTCAAGTACTTGAGGAGCAATGTGCGATCTGTGGGATCGTCTAGCAAGAACCCCCTCAGCCACAGACGCTGAAAAGTGTTCCTCACACCACCGAGGAATCTCTCTTCCGCTCTTCCGGGATATCGCCAAGCGGCAACATCGGGAAGCACTTCAATCGTCAGATATGACCACACCTCGTTTCGAAACGCCTCTCCCGGTGGGATTCCAGACTCGCGATACAACCAGACAGCGCAATAAGCATCAAACGCTGCTCGCTCCTTGTCGGAGACATCTTTGGGAAATCCGTTTCGAGCCGCAATCTCTTCGACAAACCCTCGTATCCTCTTAAGATCCCGGCTGGTTGCCCGGCGCCCCCCGGTCTGGGCAAACGTAACATCGTCAGACAACTCACAATCTTGTTCACCAAGTGCTTCTAGAGTCTGCTCGCGAATCGCAGCGCATTTCTGCTTCGCCAAGACCTTTGTTAATCGGGGATACAAAAGCATTCGATAATGATCCTAGCTGAACGCTTCCTGTATCCGTGCCTCGAAACGACCCGGTGAACTTTGCATCATTATCTTGAGCGCTTCCGTGCTCATGTCTTCGAATGCTTCAGTCAACCACTCGTTTACCTGCCCCCCCACAGTGTCAGCATCGAAATGGCCACTACCGGCAACAAATTCCTCGTTTCGCAGCATTCCTTCGCACATCGTTCGAATAACATCGCATCGCAGGACCGAAGTAATTACGGGCTCCATGTTGCGGATCCTTTCAGCCATTTCCTGGTGCGATGCGTTTATGTAGAGCAATACTGCGCCAAGAAAACGAGCCTCAGGCCGTCCCGGATCCCAATCGAGGTACCACATAGCATTCCCTGCACGTAGTCCGGGTATTGACTCTCCGAAATCGACAAGTTCCATTGGGAATCGGCCCAAGCTTCCCTCGAGCTGAATCTTCTCAATGTCTTGATAGAGCCGGCTTCCTCTCGCCGATGCGACGAACGGAAGTTCGTGGTCGACAGGCACACCAAGAACGATTTCCGTCTTGAGAGTCAGCGATTCAGCAAGTTCGCGCGAATCAAGTGTCAGATCTATGTCACAGGTCCAGCTATCGTTCGAAGGGATTTGCGCGGAGAATACGATCTTTCGATAGCAACTGGGGCCCGTCAGCGCGATCACATTTAGCATGAGTTCGACTTCTTGTCCTGCCAAACCCGTTTCATCGAGTATTCCCGACGGCGTCAGCTCGACCTCTCTGCTGATCACAAGCTCTGTGTCGTAGTCCCACCCCGGGATCGAACCCAAAATTGGCTCGGGTTCTGCTCCGTTCCCATGCAGCATCCAACCACTAACACTTACGGTCTCTTCGCTGGCCGTTTTGAATGGAAACGCAATAGTCATTCCAGAACCTCAGCAGTCGCAACGACGCTTATAGCCTTCCCCTTTGGCATTGCGACTACAGCAATCCAGGTCTGGTCGCCATCGATACTCACATCGACAGCAGATCCCGCCATTTCGTCACCACTTTCAGGATTCCACGCTATAACGCGCGCTTCTTCGCCACGTGCGTCGCTCAAGTCGGCGCCGCCGCCTTCCTTGAGAATTCGGACCTTGCCAGAAAGGGAGATTTCAGCGGCTTCGCTGCTGGTCACGCCGACCGAGAACAATGCGCACTCGCGTCCTTCTCGCATTTCATACCCCACAAACTCCGGGGTAGAGACCGTTATGCCCGACCTTCTTCTGGTAGGCCGTTGAGTGCGTTCCCTTCGACGCGTTCCAAGACGTTGCCCTTCTGCCGAAGACAACATGGCTCCGAGTACATCTGCAACAGGGCCGAGCGATGACCTCGCGCCGTCACGTGTTGGTGAGGCCGCCAGATGCGCGGAGATCTCGTTCATCCTCTCCCTGATTCGCCTCAGGGCAACTCGAACGAATGTCTTCTTGTGGCCCTTCGGCAGCGACTGCGGATCCCAGTCGTCGTGTGCCGGAGGCTCGGCAGCTGCGAAAGCCTGCTCGACTTCGGCTTCATCACTACAGATGAATACGCCACCCCACTCTACATCGTCCGTCGGCAGAGGCTCGCCGACCGCGTACTTGACCACAAGCTCGGCGGGCCGCATCAGGGCCACATGACTGGAGGCGTGCGGGAACAATGAGTTTTCCGAACTGGAGAACCCGGGAAGCCGTTCGCCCTTGAATCCTCGTTCTATATGCAGATTTCCAAGATGCCGTCTCGGACGCTGAGATCGAATTTCAATTACGTCTTCACCGCCGGATCTGACCTCGCGTAGTGACTTGGCAAACAGATTTAGCGGCGGGCAGTCATCCGGATGCGGAACGTCCAGGGCATCACCATTCACCTCGACTGAGAACTTCATTGGAGGCGAGTCCGCGCCCTCTGTAGCGACCATCTTGGGCCAGCAGTACCACAATAGAATCCGGATAGCCCTCTGTGCCGCCTCTTCCAGGTTCTCGCAGTCCAGCTCCGGCTCGAGAATCAGAATTGATGTACCGAGATCATCCGGGCCCCTGGGGCACATGCCCAGCGCACGGCTGAGGTCTTCTGCGTCCGTCCCTGTGAGCGGCTCGAGAACAGAATCCTCCTGTTTCCTCCCCCACCAGTGTCGGCCCGTGTAACGTCCTCGCTCTGATCCCGATGTGATGTCGTACCGCGAAGCGACTCGACACGCCATGAACCTGCGGTCAGTCGCACCGGCAACCTGAGTTACGGAGTCCACCAGAATCGCGCGACATTGACTGAATGCATAAAGACAAGACTTTCCATATCCATACGTCCCGCCACCGTACACAGTGTCTCTCGGAGATCCGATGTTGCGCATGAAATCCACGAAATCTGGACTGTCTCCTTCCTCCGGAACATCTTCCGGGCTGGTAGGACCACCAAGCCCGGTTGTTCCGAAATCGCAGATCTCTATAGCTGTTATGCGTTCGCGATCCAGCGTTTCTCTGATTGAGTGATCGGGGTTTCTGTCATATTCCGGGAGATCGCCAAATACCGCACTGCGAAGAACAGCGTGTTCGTCATCAGTGAGTTCTCGCAGCCTGATTCGATAATCCACCGACCCGGGAATGTCCTTTCCGGCATCCCAGGAATTCTGAACGGTCTCACGAATCAGGACGTGCAACGCGTCCAGATGTGGCGTCCCCAGCAATCTCTGAATACCCTCCGCAGATATATTGCCGTACTGCGAATAGGGTTCCGATTCCCGATCAAGAGTTGCTACAGGCATGCACAGTACTCTCGAACAGCTTGGATCCACTCGTCCTCAGAAAGCGCAAAATCACTTGCCGCACCGAGATCAAGTTCGTACGACACTTCACTTACACCAGCGAGGGGCCACGGTCGATTCAGAAGATCAGGCACAAGTCTCGGAAACTCCTCCGAAACCTGGTAGGCAGTTTCGTCAAATTTCCTGAACGTGTGGTAGCCCCAACCCTCGGCGACAGCCTCACTGAAACCAAGATCCAGCAGCTTTGCTTGCACTGACTCTGGCTCGGATGCCAATTGCATTGCGCGTCGCGCCAACTCCGGTACGTTGAGATTTCCGGCTGGATCCGGCTCGAGTCTGACCTGCTTCAAGATCAGTGTGCTATCAGGCGAATCTTCCAATTGCTTGATGCCATGTATATGGACCTTTCGACCATCTGCGCCCAAGCTTGCTTTTACTTCGACAGATACGCCGCCAGCTCGAAAATCGTGGCGATCTGATGCAGGCCCGTGCCACCCGGACCAAGCACGGCCATCTTGTTCGAGCAGTTCGATCAGCACAATTAACTCGCCTACAAGCCCAGCGACAACCGTGATATCAGGAGCTTTCGCACTCGGAAGCCGCAGAAGCCGCCGGAATTCTCTCAGCGCTTCGTCAATTGCAGTCATGCTTGATCGACCAAGCTCAATTCTTTGGAGGATATCGCCTACAACTTTGGCAAATACTTCAATAAGCTCGGGCTCATCACACGAGACGTTAATGAACTCTGCTCGAGAACCGTCGACAACGAGCGAAACCTTACTAAGTGAAATGAAAGCTGACTTCTGAGCTTCATCGATCTTGTCCGTACGGCTTGCCGGGATCAGCATTGCAGATTGATGCTCGGACGAGACTCCAAGTCTGACCGCACCCGCGGACAACGTCGTTCCTGTCGCCTCCGTCAGAAATCCGGCCGACTCGGTACCTTCCTCGGCGACCGATCGGAGCATTCTCTTCCAGGCTGACAGAATCTCTGCTGATTGCATCAGGCCGCCTCCTCGTCTTCAAGTTCCTGAAGCTCTGCTTCTTCATACTCCTGCTGCGGCAATGTAACGCGGACATAGTTTTCGGGAATAGCTGATGGTGATTCCGGAAATAGGATTCCGACTCCCAACACATCTCGCACCGCATTCAGGGCTTCGCGCGTGGGAGTGCCGTCCTTTCTTGTACCGGTTCCTTGACGTGGCGTTGACACCGATTCGATTGGATAGAGGAGCACCAAGGGCCGCGTAACTTGGGCCGCGGCCCGCCTCTTTTTCAACTTGTCCCACCCGTCGTTTCCAACCGGGTCGTCTGACGGTACGTCGATCAATATGTCGCCACGGGACATAAGCGCTTTGATATCGGCGTCGCTGTCCTTCGTCTCCCAAAGCAACGAGCGGATAACTGTACGAACGGATCCAATGGGACCAAGCGGGAATCCGCTGGGAGTCCCCCTCTCTGGCTCGATGATCCCGACATTCCACTGCCCGAGGTACGATTCGTTCTTTTCATTCTGAGCGTCAATGTATTCAATGATCTTGTCCGACTGAAAATCACGATGTGAATCGTGAGTCTGATAGTCTGCCAAAAACCTCTTGATGCTCCCGACCGAAACTCCTTCAAATAATCTTCCGCGCGAAGTAGGTGTCCCGAGTCCCACCTGATCTGTCGCTTCTCTGATAAGCCTAGCGCCGATATCCCAGTTTTCGCTCAACCAGTCTTCATCATTGTGCTTGAATCGAGTGGTCTGAATGTGCTCCCCGGAATACGAAATGTTGCATGTTTCGGCAGATAGCATCTTGTTCTTGGCTGTGATCGACATGCCGGGTATCTGGCGAATTCTTACCGCGAAGTCTAGCGGCGTGATGTTCTCCTCTTCGTGATAAAGACTGATGTCATTTCGAATCTCTGCCTCAACCGTCGCAAGCTCCTTGAAAGCGTCTCGCATGTCTCGGGTCATCCAGACTCGTGGCAGATCCTCGTACCCACCCCGATAACCAAACCACCTGCCCATTTGCATCAGGGAGTCATATTGACTCGACGTTCTCAGAAAGAAGCTGACTATCAGTCCGTTTATTGTCAGCCCTCTCGCGAGTACACTGCCGCCGATGACGATGTAACGATCACCCTTGTCCTCCGAGTACTTGAGGCGCTCGTCGCTCATCCCGTTCTCGACGACAATCTGAACAGAGTTTGCTACATCGCACAGATGCTCCGAAAGGTCATCGAACTCGACTGCGGAATTGCCGAACAGACTCGAGTCGACACTATCCTTCTCCCTATCCCAAAGTTCTCTTAGTTGATGGTCCAGCTGCGAATCGCCGGATTCCAGCCGCAGTTTCAGTTGATTCAGATGTCCGCCGATTTGCTGTTGAGCGTCGAAATGCGGGGCGACGTAGACTGTCGTGTGGATAAGCATGCACGAATGCTCATTACCTTGCCCCCGTGCAACTCGAGCTGCTGATGCCAACAGATAATATCGGATAGACTCGTCCAGAGAAGGCGTCACCGTTAGGCTAAAGCTCTCCCTATCCTGATAACTGACAGGTCTAAGGCTTTCTGTCTCATCATCTTCGACGATTCGAATCATGTCGAGACCGTCGGCATCCGGAACGTCGTCGTCGGCATCAAGCAGTCCACGGCCGAACAAGCTCTCGGCCCCGAAATAGTTCTCGGGGCGTGGTAAAGCGACGATGAAGTCCCTCGGATAGAGATCGTCCGGGTGGTCGGGATCGACGCTAACCTCTGGATCTATGAGAACGTTGGCGAATGGTGTGGCCGTATAGCCAATATATGCGCTCTTGTGTACAGCCTGCAGAATTCTTCGGACCAGACTGTTGATGGCAGTCATCTGCTGCTTATATCGCGCGGCATTGACACTTGCTTGGTCACACTCGTCATCAATTATCAGGAATGCAATGTTGCGAAGGCGCTGTTCGGGGGTGTTTTCGAGCTTCTTGAGGATTCTCTCGAGGACAAACTTATTCTTCTTTACAACCGCCAAGTGCCGTTCGGACGGGTGAGGTCTTGGAAATCCTTGGTCTGGAGAAGCTGAGAAGTCTTCTTCAACAGAGGTCAAAAGGGCCCATCGTTCCGGATCCTGGCTAACGAGGTCTATCTCCAACCGCTCCTGCGTCTGCTCCCGCAGTGCATCTGTCATACCGGCGAGGACGATCACAAACGTATATCTTGCGTCGACTGCTTTCGCCATCACAGCTGTCATGTTGGCGGTCTTTCCGCTTTGAACGTGACCGACAACAAGTGCTCTGGTTGAGAAGTTAGGCGTCCCGGGTGCGTCCAACAACGAAACGATCTTCGTCGAAGTCTGATCGATCGACTTTACTGTCGTGTCGGCATCCCACTCTTTAACTTCGATGAGATATTTTTTCAGACCGGCCCAGATGCCGTTAACCGACGGTCCACCGTACCATTCGACATGGCGGCGACGGGGAATGGACGCAACGGGGAGAAATTCCTGTCTGCTTATTTCCTCCTGGTATCTCGCTAGCGCAACAGGGACTATTTCCTCAACGTCTTGCAAGCCGTAGGAGCTGAATTCCTCCAGAACAAGTTCTGCCGCTGTTTCGGGATCGTTACCCTCCTCTACCCGCCTACGAATCTGTTCCTTCATGTTGAGGATGTTCTGTTCTTCCAAGTTGGGGCTCCTCTGCCAGCACGAGTCAGGATTCAGGAGGATATCGTGCTAGCGTGGGAACTCTTGCCCATTTCCGGAAGTTATTCAAGGACTTCGAACGGCTGGACGCCTCGGCGCGCCGCATCGAATGAAAATCGTTTTGCGCGGAACAGCTGACTACTCGAACAGTACGATTAAACCGTGGCAGAAAGGTGCGAATCAGCCATCAGTTGAGAGGGCGCGAAACAGCAAGACTTATGTCGATTGATGTGCTGCGCTCAGAAAGCATGCAGCCAGCACCAATTTGTTGGTTGACTTGTGGGTTTACGGTATCGCCCCGATTATTTTTTATATTTTTCAGGGGACTACCGGAAAAGGTGGCGGAGAGAGAGGGATTCGAACCCTCGATACGCTATTAACGTATACTCCCTTAGCAGGGGAGCGCTTTCGACCACTCAGCCATCTCTCCGTCGAATGCACCCACGCAGCCGCGCGGGGCGCACATCTTACTGTCCGGAATACTCAGGGTAAAGAGCTTATTCAGGCTTGTCGTCGGCGTCGCCGCCGGCCTTTTCGCTCTGGATTCTCTCGAATATTTCTTCGCGGTGGACGGCCACGTCTTTCGGGGCATTAATCCCGATCCGGACCTGGTTTCCTTTCACTCCGAGAACGGTGATCGTGATATCGCTTCCGATCATGACCGTCTCGCCCGCTCGTCGCGTCAGAATCAGCATGACTTCCTACTCCTGCCTGGCGGGTGTTGCCCCGCTCTTTTACGCGTGTCAGTCCCTAAACTCTTGTAATTCTAGCTGATATTGGGGCGCCTTGCCTGCGCGCTCCGGGCTTACTGGGCCCATTTGGCCACAGGAGGTACCGGCAGCAGCAGCACCTCGAACTCGGAAATCCCGGCGCGAAGCGGCTTGATGGCCTCATATTCGTCCGAATACCAGAAATCCCGGGCCGCCTGCTCACAGGGGAAACGCGCAATAACCACGCCACGGGTAACCGGTGGTTCGCCCTCAAGAACCTCGATTGCGGGCGAAAACGCCTCGTAATAGCCGCCAGTCTTCGGGTACAGGCCGGCCTCTGCAATCGCTCGGACATAGGCACCAAACTTCTGGCGGTCAGTTATCTCGCCATAAACGAGCATCCGGACAGGCGATCGACAGGAGAGATCGGCACCCTTGCGAACAAACTGGTAGCCGCCGACAGCAGGGCCCCAGATATGCTCGCCGCCAGCCGAAAACCCGCGGTCCCAGTTGATCATGCCGTCAGCTGTCAGCGTGTTGTAGGAAATGGCGTAGGCAGCGCCCTTGTATGCGTTCCTGCACTGGTTACCGGTCGTCCCGCCTTCGAAGCGATCCGCGCCAGCGCGAACCAGGACTGCATCGCAGCCATTGAGCTCAATCAGTGATTCGGGATCCAATGCCGCGAAACGCTCGGGATCTTCCCAGGCCGACACGAACTCGCTCGCCTCAGGAATCCGGTAGCGCGTGGACTGCAGTGATCCGTCTTCCCTGGCAGAGATCCGTGAGATGCGCTGCATATACGGGCGCTCGGCACCGTCCATCCAGCTCTCGGTATATAACCAGCGATGACCTTCCGGGTCGTCTGGCCAGATCTCGGTGATCTGCCAGGTGATTGCGTCGTAACGCGAGTCATTCTTTGCCTGGATCGCAGAACTGAATTCGCCAACGGCGAGATTCATGTAGTCGTCGAGCGTGTCAGCCGAAGCTGTGTTCGCGATCAGCGCGGCGGCAATGAGGAGCAGCGACCGCGTTACAGGCATCACAGGTTGGCTCTTACCCAGTCAGGGACGGAAGCCAGCGCCGCATCCAGTGAGGATGCGTCCGAGCCACCGGCCTGCGCAAAGTCCGGTCGACCACCGCCTTTGCCGCCGACCTGCTCCGCAACCGGCTTGATCAGATCACCAGCGCGGATCTTGTCGACGTTGTTCTTGGTAACACCGGCTGCAAGACGGACCTTGCCGTCGTCGACTGACCCGAGGACAACAACCGCGTTCTGCAGCTTGTCCTTGAACTTGTCGACCGCGTCGCGAAGCGTTTTGGCATCCGCGCCGTCCATACGTGTCGCGAGTACTTTGATGCCATCAATTTCCGTCACGCTGTCCGAGTGATCGGTGCTCTGACCCATGGCAAGCGCCTGCTTCGCAGCCGCCAGCTCTTTCTCAAGATCCTTGGTTCGTTTCAGCAGCTGCTCGACTTTCTGCGCCGCCTGGTCCGGCGTGCTGCGCAGGAGTCCGGCGAGGTCGCCCAGCGTTTTCTGGTTCGCATCGATCCAGTCTGTTGCGCCCTTGCCTGTTACAGCCTCGATGCGCCGTACGCCCGATGCCACACCGCCCTCAGAGGTGATCTTGAACACACCGATATCGCCGGTACGTTCCACGTGTGTGCCGCCGCAAAGTTCGACCGAGAAATCGCCAAGCGTGAGTACCCGCACCTTGTCGCCGTATTTCTCGCCGAACAGCGCCATCGCACCCGACTCAATCGCGTCGTCATACGTCATCAGGCTCGTTTCAGCCGCAGTGTTCTTGCGGATCTCATCATTAACGAGATCCTCGATGTCCTGCAACTGCTCGGCCGTAACCGCCTCGTAGTGCGAGAAGTCGAATCGCAGCCTGTCCGGCGCGACCAGCGAACCCTTCTGCGTCACATGGTCACCGAGGACGGTGCGCAGCGCCGCATGCATCAGGTGCGTTGCCGTGTGGTTCAGGCGAATCGCCTGGCGACGATCGGCGTCGACGACAGCATCAAGTGTATCGCCGACCTTTAGCTCACCCTGTTCGACGGCACCGAAGTGAATATTCGCGTCGCCGCTCTTCTGCGTATCATCTACACGGAACAGCTTGCCATCAGTAACAAGGATGCCTTTGTCACCTATCTGGCCGCCCGATTCAGCGTAGAACGGAGTAGCCGACAGGATGACGGCACCGTCATCGCCGGCAGCCAGCGAGTCGACAGATTCGCCGTCCCTGAACAGCGTAACGATTTTACTTTCGCCTTCAGTACCGTCGTAACCGAGGAACTCGGTCTTGGCATCAGTCTTCAGCGCCGAGGTGTCCGCTGCTCCAAACTTGCTGGCGGCTTTCGCCTTGTCGCGCTGACCCTGCATGGCAGACTCAAAGCCCTGCTGGTCGATTGTGAGCTCACGCTCGCGCGCAACATCAGCCGTCAGGTCGACCGGGAAGCCGTAGGTGTCATAGAGCTTGAATACAACGTCGCCGGGGATTTCCTTGCCGTCGAGACCGGCGATCGCCGACTCGAGGATTTCCATGCCCTGGTCGAGCGTTTCTGCAAAGCGCTGTTCTTCTTTCTTCAGCACCTTCTCGACGTGCGCCTGCGCTTTGGCGAGCTCCGGGTAGGCGTCACCCATCTGCTCGGCCAACGGACCAACCAGCTGATGGAAGAACATGTCGTCCGATCCGAGTTTCTTGCCGTGGCGAATAGCGCGACGAATGATGCGACGCAGTACGTAACCGCGACCTTCATTGCCCGGCAGTACGCCATCGACGATCAGAAATGAGCACGCCCGAATGTGGTCGGCGATTACGTTCAGCGAACTCGAACCGTCGTTCTTCACGCCGAGCACTTTGGCCGCAGCGTCGATCAGATTCGCAAACAGGTCGATCTCGTAGTTCGAGTGAACGCCCTGCATGACTGCAGAGATACGCTCGAGACCCATCCCCGTGTCGACTGATGGCTTCGGTAATGGTGTCAGTGTTCCGTCTTTGGCACGGTCGAACTGCATGAAGACGAGATTCCAGATCTCGACATAGCGATCACCGTCTTCGTCGGGTGATCCCGGCGGACCGCCCGGTACGTCTTCGCCGTGATCGAAAAAGATCTCGCTGCACGGGCCGCACGGTCCGGTGTCACCCATCGCCCAGAAGTTGTCTTTCTCACCAAGGCGCGAGAAACGGTTCGGGTCGACGCCGACTTCCTTGATCCAGATGTCGGCGGCTTCGTCGTCGTCCTCGAAAACGGTTACCCAGAGACGTTCCTCGGGCAGGCCCAGCGTCTTGGTCAGGAACTCCCAGCCGTACGCAATCGCCTCGCGCTTGAAGTAGTCACCGAACGAGAAGTTGCCGAGCATCTCGAAGAACGTGTGATGACGAGCCGTGTAGCCGACGTTCTCGAGGTCGTTGTGTTTGCCGCCGGCGCGGACGCAACGCTGCGAGGTCGCGGCACGACTGTAGCTGCGTTTGTCATCGCCAAGGAAGACGTCCTTGAACTGCACCATGCCGGCGTTCGTGAAAAGCAGCGTCGGATCATTTCCGGGCACCAGCGGAGAGCTCGCAACGACCTCGTGATCGTTGTCGCGGAAATAGTCCAGGAAAGCCTGGCGCAGCTCGTTGCTCGTCATGGTTTTCATCGGGCGTATGGTAGCGGCAAGGGCTCAAAAAGTGCACCCAAAACCCGAGTTATTCGTCGAATGAGGCCTGCAGATGGTCGGATTCGAATCCGCGGTACTGAAGGAAGCGCATCTGGCGGGCCTTTTCCTTGAAATCTTCGGGCTGCGCGGCGCCGAACTTCTTCTCGCGAACCTCGGCGGCCAGCTCGTACCAGTCGACCGGAGCGTCCTCGATGGCCGCTTCAACGACCCCGTCCGGAATGCCCTTCTGGCCCAGCTCGAGACGAATCCGGGCCGGACCTTTGCCCTGGTTGATGCGTGACTGGACGAAGTTCTCGGCGAACCGGGTATCGCTTTGCAGGCCCTCATCGGTGAGCCGCTGTACCTCGTCCTCAACAATGGACCGCTTGTAACCCTTGTTGGCAAGCTTCAGAACCAGCTCGGCCTGCCCGTAATCACGAAGGGCGAGAAAATCCATCGCTTTCTTGCGAATCTCCTTCGGACACAGGAATCGGTCATCCGGATCGTCGGAGGTGAGTTCCTCGATTTCTTCGTGAACGGGTTGCAAGGTTATTTCATCTCAGAACAGAGCCGAAAAGCGGAAACATCTTTTCCGTACGCTCGTTCGGCGTCCTGCCTCACTCGCTGCGGGCCTCGCTTGCTTTGGCGTCGTGCGTCGCAGCGCGAGACACGCAACGAAAAAGATGTTTCCCCCTCTCGGCCGAAAGTCCGGCGCGTAATTACCGCGCCGGATTCACGAATCAGGCTTCAACGGCCTCGTCGTCGGCCGGAGCTTCAACGACTGCTTCTTCCTTCGTCGGCAGCAACGTCGCCCGGATCTTGCCTTCGATCTCTTCCGAGATTTGCGGGTTCTGCTTCAGGAACTCACGGACGTTTTCCTTGCCCTGGCCGATGCGGTCTTCGCCGTAGCTGTACCACGAGCCCGCCTTGTCGACGATGCCGTGCTGGACGCCAAGATCGATGATCTCGCCGTGGCGGGAAATGCCCTGACCGTACAGAATCTCGAACTCAGCCTGCTTGAACGGCGGCGATACCTTGTTCTTGACCACCTTGACGCGGGTCTGGTTGCCGATGACCTCGTCACCCTTCTTGATTGCACCAATGCGGCGGATGTCGAGACGAACCGAGGAGTAGAACTTGAGTGCGTTACCGCCCGTCGTCGTTTCCGGACTGCCGAACATGACGCCGATCTTCATGCGAATCTGGTTAATGAAGATGACCATCGTGTTCGAACGCTTGATGTTGCCGGTCAGCTTCCTGAGTGCCTGCGACATCAGGCGCGCCTGCAGACCCATGTGAGAGTCACCCATCTCACCTTCGATTTCCGCCTTCGGCGTCAGCGCCGCAACCGAGTCGACGATGACGATATCGACAGCGCCGGAACGCACCAGCATGTCGGTAATTTCAAGCGCCTGCTCACCCGTGTCCGGCTGCGAGACCAGCAATTCATCGACGTTGACGCCAAGCTTCTCTGCGTAGCTCGGATCAAGCGCGTGCTCTGCGTCGACGAACGCCGCCGTGCCGCCCAGTTTCTGCGCTTCGGCAACGACCTGCAGTGTCAGTGTCGTCTTACCAGATGACTCCGGACCGTAGATCTCGATGACGCGACCTTTCGGCAGTCCGCCGATACCGAGCGCGACGTCGAGGCCGATGGAACCCGTCGAAACCGCCTCAATATCCTTGGCCGCATTATTGTCGCCAAGGCGCATGACGGAGCCCTTGCCGAACTGTTTTTCGATCTGCCCGAGGGCCTGTGCGAGTGCTTTTTTGCGATTGTCATCCATTATTCTGGTCCGTATTTCTGGTCGTTTCAGGCCGCCTGGGAGGCGATCTGGAGGATACTGTGGATTTGCACAGTATTATTTCACGGACGCCGCGTCAATAGTAGGTTTCGAACGGGCCAAATTCGGGCAATTCGTGGAGATTCGCGAACAAGTTGGTCCAAGCTATTGTTTCAGCGGGCGATACTGGACACCGCGCGGGCTTGAGACCGACTCCATCAGCTCGAAACTCGACCACTCGGTGCTGGCGCGCTGCGTCAGCCGCTCGGTCGTGAACGGACGTGCATTGCGCACGACCGTGATATGCGGGCGGTAATTGCGCTCTTCACTGCGGATACCGACCTCGGCCAGAACATTGTCCAGCCGCTCGACCAGCCACTGCAACTCACGCGGCACGTTGGCCGCAGCAAGCACACCGACCTTCGGGCGCGGCCAGAACTCGAGACGATCAAAGCTGAGCCGGAATGGTTCGACCGGGATGGTCGCAGCCTTCTCGTAAAGAATTGGAATGCGGCGCTCCGGGAACGTGCCGACGAACGAAAGTGTCACGTGCCAGTTGGCGCGCTCGACGGGCTTGCCTTCGACCGTCTTCGCCACCGAATTGACAACGTCGCGCAGACGATCGCGTTGTCGGAGATCCGGCCAAAGTGCAAAAAAGAGGCGCCGCGTTTCCATTACGGGATGCGCTCCAGAAGTCCCTGCAGCGCGTGCGCCACGCTCGCTTCTCGAATGAGTTCTCGGTCGCCGCTGAAATGCTCGAGGCTGGTATCAATGAGTGCTTCGGCGCCATCCCGCACCGCCCACGCAAACCAGACCGTGCCCACCGGCTTTTCCTCCGAACCGCCGTCCGGCCCCGCGACCCCGCTGACTGCAACAGCCAGGTCGGCTCCACTCAGCCGCAGCACGCCCTTCGCCATTTCTTCGACAACAGGCTCACTGACCGAGCCGTGCTCCTCAAGCGTCGCATTCTGCACGCCGATGACCGTCTCCTTGGCGCTGTTCGCGTAGCTGACGATGCCATAGCCGAACACAGCTGAACTTCCCGGTACGTCTGTGATCGCTTTCGCGACCCAACCACCCGTGCACGACTCTGCAGTCGCACATGCGAGACCCGCAGCGTTCAATTCGTTGACGAGTGTTTCGGCCAGGGTGCGGAGCGCGTCGTGGTCAGCCATTGAGGATCGATTCGTACATTTTTATATGTTTTTTTGCCATCGTAGCGATCGAGAACTCGTTTTGCATCCGTTCACGGCCCGCCTGCCCCATTTCCTCACGCATGTGGTGGTCGTCGAGCAATGCCGTCAGGGCGCCTTCGAGAGCCACCACGTCCTCCGGCGGCACCAGCAGGCCCGTCTTTCTGTGGGCGACGGCTTCGGTCAGCCCGCCCGCTCCGAAACCAACCACCGGGACGCCGGCCGCCGCGGCTTTGAGTGCCACCACGCCCAGGCCCTCGGCGAGCGCCGGATGCGCGAAGACATCGAAACAACCAATGAAATCGTCGAGGTCGTCCCGGAAGCCCTCGAACTGGATCGAGAAACCCAGGTCCAGCGAGTTGGCGTGGGTGCGCAGCTCTTTGGCGAGTTCTCCGTCACCGTATATAAAGAGACGTGCGTTCGGATGGCTGACACGCACGTCGGCGAACGCGTCCAGCAGAAAGCGATGCCCTTTGCGCGGAATCAGCTGCCCGGCTGCCGCGATCGTCAGCGCGTCTTCGTCGAGTTCGTACTCGCGCCGGAAGGCCTCGCGATCCGGCGCACGTGCAAACGCATCGACATCGACCGCGCTTCGAATCACCTCAATACGCTCGTCTTCAACACCGTTCTCGCGCAATACGCCGGCGATCGCTTCGGATATGGCAACGACTTTGCGGAAAGGCTTGTAGCGCATCGCGGCGATGACCCACATTTCCGTGTTGTCAACGCGACGCGATACGACTGCCGGCACATCCGCGAAAGTGGCTGCCAAACCGCCGAGAACATCTGCGCCACGACGGCTGTGGCAGTGCACGACATCGGGCTG
The DNA here is from genome assembly GCA_965224725.1 of Woeseiaceae bacterium. Lineage (GTDB taxonomy): Bacteria > Pseudomonadota > Gammaproteobacteria > Steroidobacterales > Woeseiaceae > UBA1847. The sequence continues at coordinate 682,958 of CBDCZZ010000001.1, read as the reverse complement.
TTCGTCACGGATGAACTGGGTCAGACGGTAGGCAAACGGCAGGTCGATATCGCCTGCGCAGTAAAGGTTCTGCACCCGAATTCCGGCAGCACGGGCTTCGTGATCGATACCCGATCCGGGCGGACACACGAGGATGTTTTCATGGCCGGCCTTGCGTAACGCATTGATCAGGTAGATCACCTGCTGAGGCCCGCCCAAAAAATGGCGTCCGGTTTCTACATGCAGTATTTTCACGGGTCGATAATACCGCCAAAACAAGAATGAGCGCCGAAGTAACCCCCGTCCACACGCCGATGATGCGTCAGTATCTCGCGATCAAGTCCGATTACCCGGACATGCTCGTGTTCTACCGGATGGGCGACTTCTACGAACTGTTTTACGACGATGCGAAGCGCGCAGCGGCGCTGCTCGACATCACGCTGACGGCGCGCGGCAAATCCGGCGGCAACCCGATTCCGATGGCCGGCGTCCCCTACCATGCCGTCGAGGGCTACCTCGCGAAGCTGGTGCGCAAGGGTGAATCCGTCGCCATCTGCGAACAGATCGGCGACCCGGCAACCAGCAAGGGACCCGTTGAGCGACAAGTCACGCGCATCGTTACGCCGGGCACACTGACCGACGAGGCATTGCTCTCCGAACGTCGCGACAATGCCGTGGCCGCCGTGTTCGCGGCCGGCGAGTCCATTGGCATTGCCTGGCTCGATCTCTCCGCCGGTCGATTCCGTCTGACGGAAGCACCCGACACCGAATCATTGCTCGCCGAAGTCGAACGTCTGCGGCCCGCTGAGATCATCGTCGATGAAGACCAGTCATTTGCTGAGGCATTCGACGACCGCATTCGGGTCACGCGGCGTCCGCCGTGGCATTTCGAGCTCGACAGTGCGCAACGACTGCTGTGCAACCAGTTCGGCACGCGCGACCTGTCGGGTTTCGGATGCGAAGAGATGTCGAGCGGTATCGCGGCGGCAGGTGCTCTGCTGCAATACGTGACAGATACGCAGAAATCGGCACTGCCGCACCTGTCCGCCATCGGCGTGGAGCTGCGCGACGACGCCGTCATCATGGACGGCCCGACGAGGCGCAATCTCGAGCTCGATTCATCACTGTCCGGGCATCACGAACACACGCTTGCGGGTGTCATGGATCGCTGCAAGACCGCGATGGGCAGCCGCCTGCTGCGGCGCTGGCTGCAGCGCCCCTTGCGCGACGCGAATGTGCTGAAAGCGCGGTTCCAGGTTCTGGATGCACTGATCAGCGGCGCTGCCACCGATGCTTTGCAGGAACTGCTGCACGGCATCGGAGACGTCGAACGCATACTGTCGCGCGTGGCATTGCGCTCAGCACGGCCGCGAGATCTGCGCCAGCTCGGCGAAGCGCTGACCCGCCTGCCCGATCTGCAGAAGCAGCTTGCAGCAGTCGAGTCTCCGTTGCTTGCCGATCTCGGCGAACAGGCCGGTGAACATCGGGCCGAACGACGACTGCTCGGTAGAGCCATTATCGACAACCCGCCGATGCTGATCCGCGACGGCGGTGTTATCGCAGAGGGTTACGACGAAGAGCTCGATGACCTGAGAGCGATTGCACAGAATGCGGATCAGTATCTCGTCGACCTCGAGACGCGTGAACGCGAGGCAACCGGAATCTCGACGCTGAAGCTCGGCTACAACCGGGTGCACGGTTACTACATAGAGATCTCGAAAGCACAGGCCGACAGGGCACCGGTCGAGTACGTGCGGCGCCAGACGCTGAAGTCTGCCGAGCGTTACATCACGCCGGAACTTAAAGAGTTCGAGGACAAGGTGCTCGGCGCAAGGGAACGTGCACTGAGTCGCGAAAAGGCGCTCTACGAAGACCTGCTCGACCAGCTGCACGAAGTACTCGGGTCGCTGCAGCTCATGGCATCGGCATTATCGGAGCTTGATGTTCTGGCCTGCTTCGCCGAACGCGCCCAGGCGCTCGGACTTACTCAGCCCGAGATCGCCGCTGAGCCGTGCATTGAGATTGAAGGTGGTCGCCACCTTGTCGTTGAACAGGTGATCGACACGCCGTTCATCGCGAATGACCTGTCATTGGGCGACGACAGTCGCCTGCTCGTGATCACCGGCCCGAACATGGGCGGTAAATCGACCTACATGCGACAGACGGCGCTTATCGTAATCCTCGCGCATGTCGGCAGTTTCGTGCCGGCGGACAGACTGCGAGTCGGCCCGATTGATCGTATCTTCACGCGTATTGGTGCATCCGATGACCTGGCCGGGGGGCGTTCGACCTTCATGGTCGAAATGACCGAGACGGCGACGATCCTCAACAACGCGACTGACCAGAGTCTCGTGCTGATGGACGAGATTGGCCGCGGTACGAGTACGTTCGACGGTCTCTCGCTGGCTTGGGCCGCTGCACATCATATGGGTGAGAAGTCGCAGGCGTTCACGCTGTTCGCGACCCACTACTTCGAGCTGACGGCGCTCGCACAAGAGCTGCCGGCGTGCGAAAACGTGCACCTGGATGCAACCGAACACGACGGACAACTCGTGTTCCTGCACGCCGTGAAGCCGGGTCCGGCGAACCAGAGCTATGGATTGCAGGTCGCATCACTGGCCGGAGTCCCGTCCGGAGTGATCAAGCGGGCCCGCGGCTACCTGAAGACACTCGAGTCGCAACAGGCGGCTCACTCGCAGAATCCGCAGGGGCAGCTCGACCTGAGTGTCGCGGAAGCTGTGCCGGAAGATAACGAGTTGCGCGACGCGGTTGATGACCTCGACCCCGATTCGATGTCACCGCGCGAAGCGCTCGACGCGCTTTACAAACTCAAAGACTTATAAGACGGGTACCGGTCACCTTATTTCCAGTCTAAAGGTACCCGGTACCTTTAGACTGGAAATAAGGTGACCGGTACCTATTTATTCAGTGCGCGGCGCCCGCAGGCGGATACCGGTTTCCTTGAGCTGCTCGGCCGAGACCTCGCCCGGCGCGTTGGTCAGCGGGCAGGCCGCCGTCTGCGTCTTCGGGAACGCGATGACGTCGCGAATACTGTCGGCACCGGCCATCAGCATCACGATGCGATCGAGACCGAACGCGATACCACCGTGCGGCGGGCAGCCGTATTGCAGCGCCGTCAGCAGGAAGCCAAACTTCTCTTCCGCCTCTTCGTCCGAGATGTCCAGCAGCTCGAATACAGCCGCCTGGATATCCTGGTCGTGGATACGGATCGAGCCGCCACCGATTTCGGAGCCGTTCAGGACCATGTCGTAGGCGCGTGACAGTGCGGCGCCCGGATCGGCCTTGAGCGCCTCGGCATCGTTGATCGACGGTGCCGTGAACGGGTGATGCAGCGAGGTCCAGCGCTTGGTCTGAGCGTCCTTCTCGAACATCGGAAAGTCGACAACCCAAAGCGGTGCCCAGCCTTCGGCAACGAGTTCGCGGTCTTCGCCGACTTTGACGCGCAGTGCGCCCAGAGCGTCGTTGACGACGCGTGCCTTGTCGGCACCGAAGAAGATCAGGTCGCCGGTCTTGGCGCCCGTACGCTCGAGAATGCCTGTGACGGCATCTTCGGGCAGGAACTTGAGGATCGGTGACTGCAGGCCTTCGGCACCGGCGTCGATGTCATTGACCTTGATGTAGGCGAGACCCTTGGCGCCGTAGCGACCGACGAACGCGGTGTAGTCGTCGATGACCTTGCGGCTCATCTCTGCGCCACCGGGTACACACAGCGCAGCAACGCGACCTTCAGGGTCGGCGGCCGGGCCGGCAAATACCTTGAAGTCGACCGACTCCATGAGATCGGCAACCTCGATCAGTTCGAGGTCAATACGAAGATCAGGCTTGTCCGAACCGAAGCGATCCATCGCCTCGGCATAGGTCATGCGCGGGAACGGGTTTGGCAGATCGACGTCCATCGTCTCCTTGAAGAGGTGACGAACGAGGCCTTCCATCGTGTCGTTGACGACGTTTTCGTCAACGAAGCTCATCTCGATATCGAGCTGAGTGAATTCAGGCTGGCGATCGGCGCGCAGGTCCTCGTCGCGGAAACAACGCACGATCTGGTAGTAGCGGTCGAGGCCCGACATCATCAGCAGCTGCTTGAAGATCTGCGGCGACTGCGGCAGCGCGAAAAACTTGCCCGGGTGCGTGCGGCTCGGGACGATGTAGTCACGGGCACCTTCCGGCGTCGCGCGCGTCAGCATCGGCGTCTCGGTATCGACAAAACCGTTGGCGTCGAGGAAGTCGCGCATCGCCTTGGTGACCTTGTGGCGCAGCATCAGGTTACCGAGCATGTTCTCGCGACGCAGGTCGAGGTAGCGGTAACGCAGACGGATGTCTTCGTTCGCCTGCTCGTCGTGGTGGAACGGCGGCGTTTCCGATCGGTTCAGGATCTCGAGTTCATGCGCGAGCACCTCGATCTGACCGGTCGTCATGTTCGGGTTCACGGTGCCTTCCGGACGCGGGCGAACAAGGCCTTTGACCTTGAGCACGTACTCGGAACGGATGCGCTCGGCGTCCGCGAAAATCTCCGGGCGATCCGGATCAAACACGACCTGCAACAGGCCTTCTCGATCGCGCAGATCGATGAAGATGACACCGCCGTGGTCGCGACGCCGGTGTACCCAGCCGCAGACCTCAATGATTTCGCCGTCGAGAGTCTCGTTGATCTCGCCGCAGTAATGGCTACGCATTGCTAATTCCGGGGAAAACCCTTGAAAAAAGAGGCGGAATGGTACGTTTTGGGGGGCGGCGAGGCAAGCCGCAAATGCCTTATTCCTTGGGCATTTCCAACGGCAATTCGCCGATCTCATCGCGCTTCCAGGTCGGCACGACGACACCCAGCGAGATCACCATCTTGAGCGCCTCATCGACCTCCATGTCCAGGACCATGGCGTCCCCGCGCGGGAGGATGATCGTAAAGCCGGAGGTCGGGTTCGGGGTCGTCGGTACGAAGCAGCAGATTACGTCCTCGCCCGTGCGTGCCTGCACCTCGCCAAGCTCGCTTGAGGTCTGGAACGCGAGGCAGTACAAGCCCTTGCGCGGATATTCGATCAGCAGGACCTTCTTGAAGGACTGGCTCGAATCCGAGAATACGATTTCGGTGAAATTCCGGGCCGCCGAGTAGATCGCGCGTACGACCGGGATACGGTCCATGAGCGATTCCCAGCCGCCGACGAACGCGCGGCCGATAAAGTTTGCGGCCAGCACGCCGGTGATGACCAGCACGAAGAAGGTCAGGATGACTCCAAGACCCGGGATGTGGACGCCGAGCAACTCTTCGGGGCGATACTGGCGCGGCAGGATCGCGAGCGTCTTGTCCATCAGGTTGACGCCGACGCGCAGCAGGAAAACCGTGACGCCAATCGGAATCCAGACCAGCAATCCTGCAACGATATATCGACGGAGCTGTTTCAACTCAGGCCCTCAGGCTGTGGTGGACTTGGTGGACGACTTGTCCGACTTCTTGTCGGACTTCTTCGTGTCTTTGCTGGTGTCTTTCTTGCTGTCGGTCTTCGACCCGGAGTCGCCGTGAAGGTTGCGCTTCTCGCCGGTCTTGAAGTCAGTCTCGTACCAGCCCTGCCCCTTGAGGCGGAACTTGGGCGCGCTGAGCAGCTTGCGCAGCTCGGGCTTGCCGCACTCCGGGCAGTCGACGAGCGGATCGTCGCTCATTTTTTGCAGCGCGTCGAAAGCATGCTCACACGCGCGACACTGGTATCCGTAGATCGGCATTGGTGCTCCGTTGAATCTGTTGCCGAGGGCGGCGAATTATAGCCTAAGCCGCATTGCGGAAATCCAGCCGATCGTCGGAAACATCGATAGAAATAGTGTCCCCGGCTGAGAATTTGCCCTGCAGGATCTCCTGCGCCAGCGGATTCTCGACCTGTTGCTGGATCGCCCGCTTGAGCGGCCGCGCACCGTACACCGGATCGAAGCCGGCCTCGGCCAGCTTGTCACGCGCTGCATCCGAGAGCTCGACCTTGAGATCGCGTTCGGCGAGGCGCTCGTGCAGGTAGCCCAGCTGAATGTCGACGATCATGCGGATGTGTTCCTTCGCGAGCGGATGGAACACCACGAGGTCGTCGATGCGATTCACGAACTCCGGTCGGAAGTGGCTGCCGACGACTTCCATGATCGCGTTCTTCATGGTGTCGTAGTTGTCTTCGCCCGCCATCTCCTGGATCAGGTTGGAGCCGAGGTTGGATGTCATGACGATGACCGTATTGCGGAAGTCGACAGTGCGGCCCTGGCCGTCGGTCAGACGACCGTCATCGAGGACCTGCAACAGCACGTTGAAGACGTCCGGGTGTGCCTTCTCGACTTCGTCGAGCAGGATAACCGAGTACGGTCGACGGCGGACCGCTTCCGTGAGGTAGCCGCCTTCTTCGTAGCCGACGTATCCCGGAGGCGCGCCGATCAGGCGAGCGACCGAGTGCTTCTCCATGAACTCTGACATGTCGAGGCGCACCATCGCGTCGTCGGTATCAAACAGGAAATTGGCGAGCGCCTTGGTCAGCTCGGTCTTGCCGACGCCGGTCGGGCCAAGGAACAGGAATGAGCCGATCGGGCGCTTCGGATCTGAGAGACCCGCGCGCGAGCGGCGAATAGCATTTGCAACGACCGTGACGGCTTCGTCCTGGCCAACGACGCGCTGCTGCACGACGGATTCCATCTGCAGCAGTTTTTCTTTTTCGCCCTCGAGCATTTTGGATACTGGAATGCCGGTCCACTTCGAGACCACCTCGGCGACCTCTTCCTCGGTGACGTTGTTACGCAGTAGCGTGTTCTCTGTCTGCTCGGCAGCCATGGCGTCCTCAAGCTGCTTCTCGAGCTCGGGAATCTTGCCGTACTGCAGTTCCGACATGCGCGCGAGGTCGTTGGCGCGATGCGCCGTCTCAAGCTCGAGCTTTGCGCGCTCGAGCTCTTCCTTTATGTGGGTCGCGCCCTGCATGGCGGCTTTCTCGGCTTTCCAGATCTCCTCGAGGTCCGCGAACTCCTTCTCGAGCTTGTCGAGCTCCTCGGCGAGCTCCTCGAGGCGTTTCTGCGACGCCTCGTCGGACTCCTTCTTGAGGGCCTCGCGCTCAATCTTGCGCTGGATAACGCGGCGCTCAAGCTTGTCCATCTCTTCGGGCTTCGAGTCGATTTCGATACGAATTCTGGAGGCGGCCTCATCGATCAGGTCGATGGCCTTGTCGGGCAGCTGCCGGTCGGAGATGTACCGATGCGACAGCGTTGCCGCGGATACGATTGCCGGGTCAGTGATTTCCACACCGTGATGCACCTCGTAGCGCTCCTTGAGTCCGCGCAGGATGGCGATCGTGTCCTCGACAGTTGGCTCGTCGACGAGGACTTTCTGGAAGCGCCGCTCGAGCGCTGCGTCCTTTTCGACGTACTGGCGATACTCGTCGAGTGTGGTAGCTCCAACGCAATGCAGCTCGCCGCGCGCAAGCGCAGGCTTGAGCATGTTGCCGGCATCCATCGAACCTTCGGCCTTGCCGGCACCGACCATCGTGTGGAGTTCATCTATAAAGAGAATGATCTGGCCTTCCTGCTTGGCGAGATCATTCAGGACGGCCTTCAGGCGCTCCTCGAATTCGCCGCGGAATTTCGCGCCCGCGATCAGCGCACCCATGTCGAGCGACAGGATGCGTTTGCCGCGCAAACCTTCAGGAACTTCGTTGTTGACGATGCGTTGAGCGAGACCTTCGAGAATCGCGGTTTTGCCAACGCCGGGTTCGCCTATAAGCACCGGGTTGTTCTTGGTGCGGCGCTGCAGGATCTGGATCGTGCGGCGGATCTCGTCGTCGCGACCGATAATCGGGTCGAGCTTGCCCTGCTCTGCGCGCTCAGTCAGGTCGATCGTGAACTTGTCGAGTGCCTGGCGCGTGTCCTCGGCGTTCGGGTCGTTGACCTGGGCGCCGCCACGCAGGTCATCGATGGCCTTTTCGATCGCACCTTTGACGATACCGGCCTGCTCCATGACTGACTTGAGCGGCGACTTATCGTCGAGAGCGGCCAGCACGAACAACTCGCTCGAGATGTACTGGTCGTCGCGCTTTTGGGCGAGCTTGTCGGTGATATTGAAGAGTTTCTGCAGGTCCGAACCAATGTGGACCTCACCTCCGGCGCCCTCTACGCGTGGTAGACGATCGATCGCGTCACCGAGCTGCGAGCGCAACAGGTTGGCGTTGGCACCCGCCTTCATAAGCAGGCCGCGCACGCTGCCGCCCTGCTGGTCAAGCAGTGCCACCATGACATGCGCAGGCTCAATGAACTGGTGGTCCTGGCCAACCGCCAGGGACTGTGCATCAGCGAGCGCGAGCTGGAATTTGCTGGTCAGTTTGTCCAATCGCATCGGGAATCCCCGCCTGAATCATTAACTGCCCCCCAGAATGGCGTCACCCCTTCGTTTTTCAAGAGGGTCCGGTTCCGAAGACTAGGGTCCGGTTCCGCCCATAGAGGTCCGGTTCCGAAACCCCGGTTTCGGAACCGGACCAGGCAGTTAGGAACCGGACCTTAAATCTCGGAACTGGACCCTATGAAGGAAAAGAGGCGGCCGCGGTCGGGGTTACGGCGGTAGGAGTAGAAGCGGTCTCGGTCGGCGTAGGTGCAGAGGCCGCCGCCGTGGATGTCGGTCACGCCGGCGGCGGCAAGGCGTTGTCGGGCCAGGCCGAAGAGGTCGGCCTGCCAGCGGCCACGTTCGTTCTGCAGAAAGCAGGCTGCCGCCTCCGCATCGTGGCTGACAAACGCCTCGCGTACTTCGTCGCCGACCTCAAATGCCGGTTGCGAGATCGCCGGCCCCATCCAGGCAAGCAGCTCGTCCACTGGTACCTGCAGTGCCCGAACCGTGTTTTCCAGCACACCTGCGGCCAGACCACGCCAGCCAGCGTGCGCAGCGGCAAAGCGCCGGCCGTCGCGGCTGCAGAACAGCACCGGCAGGCAATCGGCGGTCTTCACCACACATATGGTTCCGGACCCGCCATCAACACAGGCATCTGCCGATGGCTGTTCGGGGTAAACAGCGGCTTTCACAACCGCGTTGCCGTGCACCTGCGTCAGCCAGCAAGGCTCACCCGCGAGCGGTAGCGGCGCGTCACCCCAAACTCTGAGTGTCGTCCCGGCAATAATCCCGGTCGGCGCCGGCCAGTCTGCACGGAGCCAGTCATTCAAGGGTCGCATCCTCACGCAGTACGTCCAGCAACCTCTTGAAGTCCGCCGGCAGATCAGCCTCGAATACCACGGCTTCGCCGCTGGCCGGGTGCTCGAAGCCCAGCCGCGTCGCGTGCAGCGCCTGGCGCTTGAAGCCGCGCAACTCGTCGATTAACGGCTCCGAGGCACCTTTCGGCAGCGCGAGCCGCCCACCGTAAACCGGATCACCGACCAGTGCGTGACGCCGATACGCGAAGTGCACGCGTATCTGGTGGGTGCGACCGGTTTCCAGCCGGACACTGACAAACGTGAACGCACGAAACCGCTCTTTCACCGTGTAATGCGTCACAGCCGGCTTGCCATTCGACTGCACGCTCATACGTTTCCGGTCTGTCGGGTGCCGCCCAATCGGTTCATCGATCGTGCCGCCGCCCGTCAGAACGCCGTTGCAGACAGCAAGGTATTCACGCGAGATGTCCCGCTCCGCCAGCGCGCGCACCAGCGCCGTGTGCGCCGGCAAGGTCTTGGCGATCAACAACAGGCCGGTCGTATCCTTGTCGATGCGATGAATAATGCCGGCCCGCGGCACCTCCTCGAGCGATGGCGCATGGTGCAGCAGACCATTCATCAGCGTGCCGTTCGGATTACCCGCCCCGGGATGAACCACGAGCCCGGCGGGCTTGTTGATGACGAGCACATCCTCGTCCTCGTGGACGATATCGAGGCTCATTGGCTCCGGAGCGGCCTCGACCACAGCCTCGGGCGGCGGCGCCAATACCACCGATTCACCGCCGGCTACAGCGTCCCTTGGCCGTTTCAGGCCCGAGTCGACGACAATCGCCCCGGCCAGCAGCCATTCCTTCAGGCGGCTGCGCGAATAATCCGGAAACAACTGCGCCAGCGCGCGGTCCAAACGCATACCGGCGAGCTCCTCGGGGATCTCCGCGGTCAGTTCGACAATTGATTGATCTTCAGTCATGGAAGTACTGCAGTTTACGGTATACTCGCCGACCTTGAGCGCCCCGGCTGGGGTGTTGGACAATAGAAGACAGTATGCAATCTGAATCCCGAATTGAAGCTGCGGCACGAATTGTGCGTCGATCACTGCTTGTCGCAGCGGCCGGCCTGCTGCTTGCGAGCTGCGCAGGTAACGATGAGCAGCGCACCCTGGTCCAGGACCTGACCGAGGCGTATAACGACGCGCAGAATGCCATCGCGCGACAAAACTACCGCCGCGGCATCCAGATTTTCGAGGCCATCCAGGCACGTTATCCGTTCAGTGACCTGTCCCGCCAGATCCAGCTCGAGCTCATGCACGCCTACTACAAGAGCAACCAGACCGAGCAGGCAATCGACGCCGCAGACACGTTCATGCGTGAAAACCCGATCCATCCGCGAGTCGATTACGCACTCTATATAAAGGGTCTCGCCTATTACGAACGCGATTCCGGCCGCATCGAGCGCTGGTTCAGGCGCGACCTTACGAAACGTCCGCCCAAGGACGTGGAACTGTCCTACGTAACTTTGAGACGCCTCGTTGAACGCTACCCCGAGAGCCAGTACTCGGCCGACGCACAGCAGCGCATCATCGCCATAAAGAACCGGCTGTCCGAATACGCCAATCACGTCGCCGACTTCTACCTGCGACGCGGCGCCTACGTAGCTGCAATCAACCGTGCGAAGAATGCGCTTGAGGAATACAACGGTGCCCCTGGCAACCAGCGCGCGCTTGAGATCATGGCCGAAGCCTACGAGAAGCTCGGCATGACTGACCTCGCTGCCGATGCGCGCCGTGTACTGGCCGCAAACTTCCCGGACGCCAGCTAGCGGGGAAACCGGTAGCCCGACGTGATCGGGTAGCGCCAGTCTCGCCCGAAAGCCCTGCTTGAGATACGCACGCCCGGCGGTGCCTGACGTCGCTTGTATTCATTACGTTTCACCATTTCGAGCGTCCGAATCACGATGTCGCGATCGAATCCCTGCTCGACAATCTCGGCCACCGAGAGATCGTGCTCTATGAATGACTCCAGAATCGGGTCGAGTACGCCGTAGTCCGGCAGCGAGTCGCTGTCCTTCTGCCCAGGCCGCAGCTCGGCTGAAGGCTCGCGCGTGATAACACGCTCCGGAATCACTGCACCCAGCGTATTGCGATAGCGCGCCAGTTCGTAGACCAGCGACTTGCTGCAATCCTTGATCGGCGCATAACCGCCTGCCATGTCGCCGTAAAGGGTTGCGTAACCCACCGCCATCTCGCTCTTGTTACCGGTCGTCAGCAACATGCGCCCGGTCTTGTTCGAGATCGCCATCAGCAGGATGCCGCGACAACGCGCCTGGATATTTTCTTCCGTAGCGTCGGGTTCGCGCTCGCCGAGAACCGGCGCCAGCTGTTGCACGGTAGCTTCGTACATCGGCTCAATCGGGATTACATCGTAACGAACGCCCAGCGTGGCCGCCTGTTCGGCCGAGTCTTCCTGGCTCATCGTCGAGGTATAGCGGAACGGCATCTGTACTACGCGCACCTTGTCAGGCCCCAGCGCATCGCAGGCGATGGCCAGCACCATCGCGGAGTCGATCCCTCCCGACAATCCAATAATGACGCCCGGGAAGCCGTGATTCATAACGTAGTCCCGGGTACCGAGCACAAGCGCACGATAGATGCGGGCCACCTGGTCGCCGACCTCCGCAACCTCCCCGGCCCTGACGCTCACGCCGGTCGGTGTCCCCTCGAGCACTATGCACCCTGTGCTTTCTTCAAACGATGTCGCCCGGTACGCGACCTCGCCGTCCGCGTTCATGGCAAACGAGCCGCCATCGAAAACCAGCTCGTCCTGCCCGCCGACATGATTGACGTAGACGACCGGAATACCGTTCTCGAGAATTCGCTCCCGCACCACCTGCTCGCGGTTCTGCTGACTGTCGCGCTCAAATGGGGAGCCGTTGGGAACCAGGATACATTCGGCGCCGGCCGTTCGAGCAGCACCCATCGGACCCGGACTCCAGACGTCCTCGCAGATATTCAGGCCGATGCGAATGCCATTGAGAGTAAATACTGCTGCATCCTTGCCATGCGCGAAGTACCGCTCCTCGTCAAACACCGCATAGTTGGGCAGCAGTTGTTTGCGATAGTGCGCCAGCAGCTTGCCGTCACGAATTACGGCGCACGCATTGAAGATGTGATCGTCTTCGTACTCGGGGAAGCCGAGCAGCACCGCTATACCGTTGACTTCCTCACTGATCCTGCGAACAGCATTCTCAACATCCGTACGCAGCCCCGCATGAAACAGCAGGTCTTCGGGTGGATAACCGCAAATGGCAAGCTCGGGGAATACGACGATGTCGGCAGCATCGCGATCACGTGCACGCAGAGCGTGCTCGATAATACGATCCGCGTTGCCTGCAACATCGCCGACGACCAGGTCGATCTGCGCAATTGCAACTTTGACGGAGTCGGTCATCTGCTTGTCAGTCGGGAGCGGCTCAGGCGCCGATGATCTCCATCATCTTCGAACCCAGCTCGGCAGGTGACCTTACTGTTGCAACGCCCGCGGCGTCGAGCGCCTTGAACTTGTCTTCGGCCGTACCTTTGCCGCCGGCGATAATCGCGCCAGCGTGACCCATGCGTTTACCTGGTGGCGCGGTGACGCCGGCGATGTACGCAACGACAGGCTTGGAGACATTACTCTGGATGAACTCCGCCGCCGCTTCTTCGTCCGTGCCACCGATCTCGCCAACCATGATGATGCCGTCGGTCTCCGGATCTGCCTCGAACAGCTCGAGGCAGTCGATGAAGTTCATGCCGCGAACCGGGTCGCCGCCGATACCGATACAGGTCGTCTGGCCGAGCCCGTTCGTCGTGGTCTGGTAAACCGCTTCGTAGGTGAGCGTTCCCGAGCGGGACACGACACCGATACGTCCGGGCTTGTGAATAAAGCCCGGCATGATGCCGATCTTGGCCTCACCCGGCGTGATAATGCCCGGGCAGTTCGGACCGATAAGACGACAGTCGTGGTCCTTCAGCGCCGACTTGACCTTGACCATGTCATTCACCGGAATGCCTTCCGTGATCGCGACGATCAGGCCCACGCCGGAATCCGCTGCTTCGAGGATGGCATCAGCCGCGAAAGGCGGCGGCACGTAGATCATGCTGACATCCGCACCGGTCTCGGCGACCGCCTCGCGCATCGTATTGAATACCGGAACACCCAGATGCTCGGAACCACCGCGGCCCGGCGTAACACCGCCGACGACCTGCGTGCCGTACTCGATGCACTGCTCGGTGTGGAACGAACCCTGGTTGCCGGTGATTCCCTGGCACAGGATTTTCGAATCTTTGTTTACAAGAACGCTCATTGAACTATTCCGTCACGAAACCGAGGAAACGGCCTTCTTGGCCGCGTCGGTCAGGTCTTCTGCCGCGATGATGTCGAGCCCGCTGTTTGCCAGCAGCTCACGACCCTTGTCTACGTTGGTGCCTTCGAGGCGGACTACAACGGGAACGCTTACGCCCACCTCCTTGACCGCGCTGATAATGCCCTCGGCGATCAGGTCGCAACGGACGATTCCACCGAAGATATTGACGAGGATCGCCTCGACACTCTCGTTGGAAAGAATCAGCTTGAAAGCTGCCGCTACGCGTTCCGCCGTCGCACCGCCACCAACGTCAAGAAAGTTAGCCGGCTCACCGCCATGCAGTTTGATCAGGTCCATCGTCGCCATCGCGAGGCCGGCGCCATTCACCATGCAGGCGATGTTGCCGTCGAGCGATACGTAGTTGAGATCGTGCTCTGCCGCCTTGCGCTCGGCCTCATCTTCCTGGCTCGGGTCGCGCAGCTCGGCGAGCTTCGGCTGGCGGAACATCGCACTGCCATCGACATTGATCTTGCCATCGAGCGCGATTACGTTGCCGGCCGTGTTGGTGATAAGCGGGTTGATCTCGATCAGGCTCGCATCGCAGTCGAGGTACAGCTGGTAGAGCTTCTTGACGAGTCCACCGAACTGGCGCATCTGCGTCTTATCGAGGCCCAGGCCAAACGCCAGCTGGCGCGCCTGGTAGTCCTGCAAGCCCGCATCCGGCGCGATTGAGACCGTAAAGATCTTCTCCGGCGTCTCCGCCGCGACCTTTTCAATGTCCATGCCGCCGGCAGCCGACGCAATAAACGAAATCTGTGATTCCTCGCGGTCGACCAGCATCGACAGGTACAGCTCGCGATCAATCTGCGAGCCTTCCTCGATGTACACGGTGTTGACCGGTAAGCCTTCGGGTCCTGTCTGATAAGTGACCAGCGTCATGCCGATCATTTCGTCGGCAAATGCTCGCACTTCGTCGAGCGTCCTGGCGAGCTTTACACCACCGGCCTTGCCGCGGCCGCCCGTATGCGCCTGTGCCTTGACGACCCAGAGGTCGCCGCCGAGTTCCTGTGCCGCTTTAACGGCATCGTTTGCCGACGTAGCCGGGATACCGCGTGGAACCGGTATGCCGTAGTCGGCGAACAATCGTTTCGATTGGTATTCGTGAAGATTCATGTTCTGTCAGATCGATGCTGGCGAGAGAAAACGCCGCGGTGACGGCGTGGGAGACGGCGTATTTTGGAGGTTTGCGCGACCTATGTCCATATTCGGTCTACAATTCGCGCATGAATCAGGCCGATACCGATGCTCCGCTGAAACGGACCTTCCGTGGCAGCCGGGACGCACTGATACAGAAGGCTGTCGACGAGCCCCAGCTCGGCGCGAGAGTGCTGATTACGCTGAACGCTTTCCGACTGCTGATAGCTGCAGCGCTGCTGGTGGTATTCACGCTACAGACCGATCCCCGCCTGTTCGGCGACCACAAGCCAACATTGTTCGCAGCCACGGCTGCGGGCTACCTCGTGTTCGCGATTCTGTCCGCCGTCATGCTGCGCCAGCGCTGGGTACCGGAACGAGCCATCGGCACGGCTCAGCTGTTCATCGACGTACTCGCGATTACGCTGCTGATGCATGGCAGCGGCGGTATAACGAGCGGCCTGGGAACCCTGCTACTGATTTTCATGGGTGCCAGCGCGCTGGTGTTGCCGGTCCGCTCGACAGCCAGCCTCGCAGTGCTGGCCACTTTTGCGATACTCGGCGAGCAGCTTTACACGCAGCTCACGAGTGACAGCATCGCTGTCAACTACCCCGCCGCAGGCATTCTTTCCGGCATCATGCTCGCAATTGCTTTCGCGGTGCAGCCGCTGGCGCGACGCATCCAGGCGTCCGAGGCCCTGGCCCGACAGTTTGGCGTCGATCTCAAGAACCTGTCTGAGCTGAACCAGTACATCGTGCAACACCTTCGCGAGAGCATTGTCGTTGTCGATGCCGACAACACGATTCGCCTGCTCAACAGCTCGGCCATGCGCTTGCTGGACAGCGGCGCAATCGTCGCGGGCACGCCGCTCGCCGCGTTGTTCGAGCCACTGGCGGCATACGTGGCCGACTGGCGTGGCGATATGGACGCCACTTCGCACCCGGAGTTCAACCTGGACAGCGGCGGCGAAAACACCCGTATGACGGCGCATCTCGCACCTCTGGGCAGGGATGGCGAACGCAACGGCCCGATCCTGATATTTCTCGAGGATGTGAGCCTGATGAATGCCCGGGTACAGCAATCCAAGCTGGCTTCGCTGGGAAGACTGAGCGCCAGCATCGCGCACGAGATCCGCAACCCGGTCGGTGCCATGAGTCACGCGGCCCAACTGCTCGGCGAGTCAGCAGGCCTGACCGAAGATGACAAGCGCCTCACCGAAATCATCCAGACGCACTCAAGTCGGGTCAGCCACATCATCGACAACGTGCTGCAGCTGTCACGGAGGGAGTCCAGTCGCCCGGAACTGCTTGAGATTCGCGACTGGCTCGATGACTTCGCCGACGAATTCGTGCGCACGCTGGAATTGCAGGAAGGCGAATTCACGATCGGCGAGGTGCCCGAAGCTCTCAAGGTACGCATGGATCGCAGCCACCTGCGGCAGGTGCTATGGAACCTCTGCGACAACGCCGTCAAATATGCCAGCGAAACGGGCGGCATCATGGTTGAAATCCAGGGAGGCCGCACGGCCGGGCACGACAGGCCTTACATCGAGGTTCTGGATTGCGGACTCGGCGTGGACGAGGCGACGGCTGACAAGATCTTCGAGCCATTCTTCACGGCGCGCTCCGGTGGCACGGGCCTCGGCCTTTATATCTCGCGCGAGCTGTGTGAGTTGAATCGCGCGACGCTCGTATACCTTGACCGGCCCGGCGGAGGCAGTATCTTCCGTATCGTGTTTGCTGATCCCGATCGCTGGGACTCACAGGAAGAGTCATGAACCAACCCCTCGCACTGGTCATCGATGATGAACCGGATATCTGCGAACTGCTGACGCTGACCTTAAGCCGCATGGACGTGAAGACCGAGTCGGCGGTCGACGTGGCCGGCGCGAAAAAGCTGCTCTCAAGCCATAATTTCGACATCTGCCTGACCGACATGCGCCTGCCGGACGGTGATGGACTCGAACTGGTCGAGTGGATGCAGACCAACTCACCGGGTGTTCCGGTTGCTGTCATTACCGCCCATGGCAACGTGGAAACCGCCGTTCAGGCGCTGAAACTCGGCGCATTCGATTTCATATCGAAGCCGCTGGACCTCGGCAACCTGCGCAATATCGTCGAGAACGCGCTCAGGCTGGGCGGCGCCGAGCAGCAGGATTCACCGCTTCTCGGTGACTCTCCGCGCATGCACGAGCTGCGCGACATGATTGAGAAAGTCGCTCGTTCGCAGGCTCCCGTCCATATTTCGGGTGAATCGGGAACCGGCAAGGAACTCGTGGCGCGGCTCATTCACGACAGCGGCGCACGTGCCGGTGGACCATTCGTACCGGTCAACTGCGGCGCTATTCCGACCGAACTCATGGAAAGCGAGTTCTTCGGCCACCGCAAAGGCGCATTTACGGGTGCTGTGAACGACAAGGCCGGCCTGTTCCAGTGCGCCCAGAACGGCACATTATTCCTCGATGAAATCGCCGACCTGCCGCTGGCGATGCAGGTAAAACTGCTGCGTGTCATCCAGGAGAAAAGGGTCCGGCCGGTCGGCGCCGCAAACGAGGACGTCGTCGATGTCCGCATTCTTTCGGCGACACACAAGAATCTCGCTGGCATGGTCGCGGACGGTGACTTCCGCGAAGACCTCTACTACCGCATCAACGTCATCGACCTGCATGTTCCGGCGTTACGGGATCGCGGCGACGACGTTCTCGCCCTCGCGACGCATATTCTGGGTCGCCTTGACGACGGGATCACTCTGGATGATTCGGCCAAGGCGGCACTGCTGAAGTACCGATTCCCGGGCAATGTGCGCGAACTCGAAAACATGCTGGAACGGGCCGTTACGCTGTGCAGCGGCGGCACCATCGGCGCGGCTGACCTTGCCATGCGCGAAGCGCCGGGCCAGGACGCGTCGACCGGCCTTTCCGGCCCTCTCGGCGACCAGGTGGAGGATGTGCAACGCCAGGCGATTGTCGAAGCGCTCGAGAAAACCCGCTACAACAAGACCAAAGCGGCGGAATTGCTGGGGCTTTCGTTCCGGCAACTGCGTTATCGCATCAAGAAGCTCGGCATCGAGTAGATGGGCGGCACTTACTGACAATTTTTGTCACTTTGTGACCAAAGACCGACAAACTGACACCCTCTTTGTCACCAAACAAAGACAGGCCTTATCGTAAAGTCGGCCCGATAAAGTCTTTTTAAACAATTACTTAACCCTTTCTTGCAAAAGTTGGCACGGCGCTTGCTTTATATCCCGTACAGGCAATTACGCCGTATTACTTTAACGACTCACCTCATGGAGATTTAGAGATGAAGAAGCAACAGGGTTTTACGCTCATCGAACTCATGATCGTTGTAGCGATCATCGGCATTCTGGCAGCTATCGCTATTCCGGCTTACCAGGACTACACGATTCGTGCACAAGTATCTGAGGGTCTGAACCTCGCTGCTGGCGCGAAGGCTGCTGTGACCGAGTACACGATGGACACGGGTAACTTCCCGACGTCGAACTCGACGGCTGGTGTTTCAGCTGCTGCTGACATCAACGGCAAGTACGTATCGCAGGTTGCAGTTGGCGGTAGCGGCGTGATCACGGTCACCTACGGTGGCGATGCTCACGCGCTGATCTCAGGTGATACCCTGACGATGACGCCTAACACGAACGCGGGTAGCGTCGAGTGGACGTGCGCAAGCGCTTCCATCGACAACAAGCACGTTCCTGCTGCTTGCCGCTAAGACTTGATTCGAGTCTGAAAAAGCCCCGGTTCGCCGGGGCTTTTTTTTAGGCTCATACTCCAAATGTGACGTACGTCACACTGCCACAACATGCGAATACTGAATCGAATAGTCGGGCAATAAAGTGCGATAGAATAGAGAAGCCTGATCAAGCAGGGGGTGCGAAGGGCCGTAATATGAACAGCACGAAGTCACAACGCGAACACGGATTTACGCTCATCGAACTCATGATCGTTGTAGCGATCATCGGGATCCTCGCCTCGCTCGCAATCTCCGCCTACCAGACCTATACGGTCCGTGCCCAGGTAGCCGAAGGCATCAACATGGCCGCTGGCGCCAAGGCCCCTGTCATCGACGCATTCAACATGAACGGCGAACCACCCGCGGGTCGCGTCGACGCCGGCATGACCGCTACTGCAACCGATACTTCCGGTAAATACGTCTCCCAGGTCGAGATTATCGACGGCCGCGTCGAAGTCACCTTCGGCAATGATGTCCATGCCGACATCTTCGGCGACACGGTCTCATTCACGCCGTACCTGACGGTCTCCGGCGGCATCGTATGGCGCTGTGGCAACGCCGGCGTTCCGGCTGCCAACGCCGTGTTACTGAACGGTAACGGCAATTCTGCCGCTCACGTGGCGCCAACGGTCGAGAACCGCTACCTGCCCTCGACCTGCCGCAACTAGCCGGGAAAAGGCACCATTCGGTGCTCAAAACGTCTCTTTTCGGCGTTTTACTTAATCAATTTCCGTAACTGTGAACGACCGCACAAAATCCAGTTGAATCGGGCACTTGGATCAGTGAGACTGTAATGCTCACGGACTCACCAAACGACCGATTTTTATGGCTGCAACGGCGTCACAAACAAACCTGGCGGGCCTTCCGCGCCGCCTCGTTCAGGACGGCATCGTTTCTGAAGAACAGCTTCAGGAAGCGACTGACGCGGCCAAGAAAGCGCGTGTCTCGCTGATTGCGCATCTGGTCAATGAGGATGTCGCTGACGCGCGGGCTATTGCCGTCGCCGCGTCACATGAATTCGGCGTTCCCCTGCTCGATCTCGATGCCGTCGAAGTTGACCTCGACGTCATTCGCTCGGTCGACCAGAAACTGATCAACAAGCATCGCGTACTGCCGCTCGTGAAACGCGGCCAGCGTGTGTTTATCGGCATCGCCGACCCGACCAACCTGCAGGCGATTGACGATATTCGCTTTGCGACGAGCCTGCGTGTTGATCCGGTTGTCGTCGAGCAGGACAAGCTTGAGGATCGCATTACCAAGGCGATCGAAGCCGTTGACACCAGCATGGGTGGTCTCGAGGACGATGACTTCGATCTCGAAAACCTCGACGTCACCGGTGAAGAGGAAGAAGACGAGAACGACATCGCCAGCGACGTCGAAGACGCGCCGGTCGTACGCTTCGTCAACAAGGTCCTGCTTGATGCGATCAAGCGCGGCGCCTCGGATATTCACTTTGAACCGTACGAAAAGTACTTCCGCGTCCGTACCCGGCTCGACGGCGTGCTTTCGGAAGTCGCGCAACCGCCCGTCGTGCTGGCAACCAAGGTTTGCGCACGCCTCAAGGTCATGTCACGCATGGACATCGCGGAGCGCCGCGTACCACAGGACGGACGTATCAAGATGCGCCTGTCGAAGAACCGCGCGATCGACTTTCGTGTCAACACGTGCCCAACGCTGTTCGGAGAGAAGATCGTACTGCGTATCCTCGACCCGTCGAGCGCGAAGCTTGGCATCGAAATGCTCGGTTACGACGAGAACCAGCGGGCGCTCTACGAAAAACACCTGTCGAAGCCGTACGGCATGATCCTCGTCACGGGACCGACGGGTTCCGGTAAGACGGTTTCGCTTTACACGGGCCTCAATATCCTGAACACCGAGGACCGCAACATCTCGACGGCCGAAGACCCGGCGGAAATCAACCTCCCGGGCATCAACCAGGTCAACGTCAATCCGAAAGTCGGCCTGACGTTCGCATCGTCCCTGAAAGCGTTTTTGCGCCAGGATCCGGACGTGATCATGGTTGGTGAGATTCGTGACCTCGAAACGGCGGAGATCGCGATCAAGGCAGCCCAGACCGGGCACCTTGTGCTCTCGACGCTGCATACCAACGACGCACCGAAAACGCTGACCCGTATGGTCGATATGGGCGTGAAGCCCTACGCGATTGCGACATCGGTCAGCCTGATCATCGCGCAGCGCCTGGCGCGACGACTTTGCGATAACTGCAAGGAAGTCAAAGATATTCCGCGCGAAGCGCTCGAGAAAGAAGGATTTACTGCAGAAGAACTCGAAGACGGCCTGACGATCTTTGCTCCGAAGGGCTGCAAGCAGTGCAACGCGGGTTACAAGGGCCGCGTGGGCATCTTCCAGGTAATGGAAGTGTCCGAAGCCATGGGTCGCATCATCATGGAAGGTGGCAACGCGATGCAGATCGCGGACCAGGCGGCATCCGAGGGGGTCATCGATTTGAGACGTGCCGGTTTGAACAAAGTCAAGGAAGGGGTTACAAGTCTTGACGAGGTCAACCGGGTTACAATTGAGTAATGATTTCAGGGATTACCCTGCGCTGACGGACGAGTGAGATGGCTGAGACAGCAGTAGTAAGCAGCACACCATTCCTGTGGGAAGGAACTGACAGGAACGGCAAGAAAGTTAAAGGCAAGAGCATGGCCAATGACGAGGCCCAGGTTCGTGCCGATCTGCGGCGCCAGGGTGTCGTGCCAACGCGTATCAAGAAACAGTCAAAAGGACTGTTCTCCGGCGGCGGCAAGATTACGACCGGCGATATCGCAATTTTCTCTCGCCAGCTCGCCACGATGCTGGCTGCGGGCATTCCGCTCGTACAGGCATTCGAGATTGTCGGTAACGGCCACGAGAATGCGGCGATGCAGAAGCTGATCCTGTCGATCAAGGCCGACGTCGAGGGTGGTAGCTCACTGGCCGAGGCACTTGCCAAGCATCCATTGTACTTCGATGACCTGTTTGTGAATCTCGTTGAGTCAGGCGAACAGGCTGGTGCCCTCGAAACACTGCTCGACAAGATTGCAACCTACAAGGAGAAGACCGAGGCGATCAAGAAAAAGATCAAGAAGGCGCTGACGTATCCCGCGGCGGTTCTTATCGTTGCGTTCATCGTCACGACGATCCTGCTGATCTTCGTGATTCCGTCGTTCGAAGACCTGTTCCAGGGCTTCGGTGCCGACCTGCCGACGTTTACCCGCATGATCATCGACCTTTCGGCGTTTGTGCGAACTCAGGGCGTGTACCTGGTCGCTGTGATCGGTGGTGCCATCGGCACGTTCTTCTATTTCAAGAAGCGCTCGCGCCAGTTCCGCCACTTTCTGGATCGCTTGATGCTGAAGATGCCGGTTATCGGCCCGATCATGCAGAAGGCTTCAATCGCTCGTTACGCTCGTACGCTGTCGACAATGTTCGCGGCCGGTGTACCGCTGGTTGAAGCTCTCGAGTCCGTCGCAGGCGCGACCGGTAATATCGTTTACGAGCAGGGCGTATTGACCATGCGTGACGAAGTCGCCACGGGTCAGCGTCTGCAGGTTGCGATGGAGAACACTGACCTGTTCCCGAACATGGTTATCCAGATGATTGCGGTTGGTGAGGAATCGGGTTCTCTCGACGACATGTCCGCCAAGGTCGCCGACTTCTACGAAGAAGATGTCGACAACGCAGTCGATAACCTGTCCAGCCTGCTGGAGCCGATGATCATGGCCATTCTCGGTGTTCTGGTTGGTGGTCTCGTTGTCGCGATGTACCTGCCAATCTTCAAGCTCGGTGCGGTTGTCTAACGCCGTCCGGCTCATTTGCAAACAAACGGCGTTCGGAGGACACTCCGGACGCCGTTTTCGTATACGCGGTCTTCACGGAGATAGTCCATGCTCGAACTGATGAACGAGTCCGCCGCGGTGTTCATTGCCGTCGTGTTTGCGTTCACCTTGCTGATCGGCAGCTTTCTGAATGTCGTTATTCACCGCATGCCGATCATGATGGAGCGCGAGTGGCGCGAACAGGCTGCCGAGCTCGCGGAGACTCCAACGGAGACCGAGCTGCCCGAGGGTCGTTTCGATCTCGTCGTACCCAGGTCGCGTTGCCCAAGCTGTGGCTCACTGATTACGGCGGCGCAGAATATTCCGGTTATCAGCTACCTGCTGCTGCGTGGAAAATGTGGCAATTGCGGGACCTCGATCTCGGCGCGCTACCCGCTGGTCGAGCTGATGACCGCGACAATGGCCGCTGTCTGTGCATGGCATTTCGGGCCGGGCTGGGAAGCGCTCATGGCCATTGTCCTGACGGTCACGTTGATCCCGATCGCCATGATCGATGCCGACACGACGCTGATTCCGGACCGGATCGTACTGCCGTTACTCTGGATCGGGCTTGCGATGAGCCTGTTTCACCCGCTCTCCGGCGCCGACACATTATTTATCGCACCAAAGGATGCAATCGTTGGCGCAATTGCTGGCTACCTGACACTGTGGAGCGTGTTCTGGGTGTTCAAGATCGTGACCGGCAAGGATGGTATGGGCTACGGCGACTTCAAACTGCTCGCGGCGCTCGGCGCCTGGCTCGGCTGGCAGCAACTGCCAATGATCATCCTGCTGTCCGCTGTCGTTGGCGCAGCCATCAACATCGCCATGATCGTGTTTCGCGGTCGTGACCGCACCGTACCGATTCCGTTCGGTCCCTATCTCGCCGCTGCCGGCTGGATTGCGATGCTGTGGGGCGAGCAACTGAAGAACGCGTATCTTGATACGATGTTCTGAGTGAGTAACGAGAATAACCGACCCATGCGCATTGGCCTGACCGGCGGCATTGCCTCCGGCAAGTCCGCCGTGGCCGACAGGTTTGCAGAGCTTGGCGTTCCGATCATCGATACGGACGTCATTGCACGTGACGTCGTTGAGCCGGGCCAGCCCGCGCTTGACGAGATTCGGCAGAGGTTTGGGGAACGCGTCATCGATGCCGCGGGCAATCTCGACCGCCGTCACCTGCGGCAGATCATTTTTGCGGACGACGGTGCGAGGCTCGACCTCGAAGCCATCCTGCATCCGCGGATCGGCAATGAAGTCAGACAGCAGGCCGCAAACCGGGACGGTCCGTACCAGGTCATCGTCGTGCCATTGCTCGTGAATTCAGCCCTGCGCGACTTCGTAGACCGAATCCTTGTCGTCGACTGCAGCGAAGACACCCAGATCGAGAGACTGCTGGCCCGGGACACCGAAACAACAGAACAGGCCCGCCGCATCCTCGCGGCTCAATCCAGCCGCGACGAAAGGCTGGCGATTGCCGACGATATCATCGCCAACGATGGCACCCTGAACGAGCTCGGGGAGCGAGTCAGGGCTCTGGATTCGCAGTATCGTCAACAGGCACAGGATTCATCTGCGCCCGGATAATCGATTCCATACGGTCCATGTCGGCTTCTGTGAAGCCCTGCGCCCCTTGCACCCCGCTGTTTTCCTCGCGGTAATACACACGCGCCGCATCCACCAGGACAAGTGCATTCGCGTTGTGGCCATTTGTGGCCAGCAGAGCTGCCATATTCATAGCCGCAGTCGCGCTGGGGACTGACGCCAGGGAGGCCTGGAATTCCTGCAGCGCACGATCACCGTTACCGATATGTGTATCGACGAACCCAAGGAGATAGTGAATCTGCGAATAGCGGATGGATGTTACGTCCGCGTTGTACGGCTGTTGCAGCATACCCGCGAACATTGCATGCACCGCGGCGAGCGATGTATTCGGACATTGCCCGGCGGCTACTGATGCCGCGAATTCACTGTAGATCTCGAGCAGTCGCGGGTCGTAAACCGTATCCGCCATTTCTGACGCAACCCTGTTCAATTCTGCGGTATCCAGGATGGAGAGGCGACAGAGCATGGTCAGGCGGTTGACGTCCAGGTGCGGTGTCGCCCCCGGAATATTGGCAATAGCGCGATCCATGACGCCGAGTGCCTCTTCGTAGCGATCCGCGTTAAACAGCATTCTCGCGAACTCGGCCTGCGCACGTGCCGAAGTCGGAGCCTTGCCCGCCGAAGCTTCTGTAATCGTCCCGTAGTCCGCCCAGACAGTTGCGGAGTAGCGAGTAAATCCGCCGAGGACAGTCATCAACGCAACGGCAATCGAGGCGAACACCAGCGTGCGCGCCTTATCGCGCAGGAAAGCGATGACCGGCACTAACAGGAGAGCTGCAGGCAGGTAATTGCGATGCTCGAAGTAAAGCTCGAGCTTGATGGTCGTGGACTCCATCACGTGCCCGGCATAGAAAAAAAGCACGGCGCAGGCGAGCAACGGCAAGCGACGTCGGTACACAAACATCGCAACGACGATGCCGATGTGCAGCAGTGCGGTGAGAGCGGTGCTGACCGGCGCAAGCCAGCCGGTCGACTTCAGGAAGTGGTCCTGAAAGATGCCTGTTGTATAGAGTTTCGGTACGTACCAGTTTTGCAGGTAGTCGAACAACACGCGGAACTGCGTCAGCACTCGCTCCCAGACGCTGAAGTCTCGTGGTGGAACGATGGCGAAGAAGTCACCGTACGACACGGTTCGGTAAGCAATGAAGGCGAACACGAGGATCGACGGTGCGGCGATGAACAAGGCCGAAAAACGGCGATCCGGTTTCTGCGCATTTGCTGAGGAAAAGATCGTGAGCTCGATCACGCCTGCCAGCATGGGCAGCAGTGCGCCGTTTTCCTTGCAGAGGACGGCCAGAATCGTGCCGATTGTCAGCGACGCAGCCATGATGGCGTATGCGTGCGGCGGTCGCTCCCGGAGTCGAGTCCGGCCGTACAGGTAGCCAACCAGCCCGGCCAGCACAAACAGCGTTGCGAGCTGCGCCATGCGCTGCACAACGTACAGCGTGGTCGATACAAGGAATGGGTGCAGCAGCCAGCAGCCCGCCGCTACCAGCGCAATCCAGCGCGCTTTGTCATGGTCGTAGTCGAGAGCCAGCAGCAGCCGCCGGATCAGCACGCCCAGGACCAGCCCGGTCAGGAGATGGATCAGGAGATTGGTGCGCTTGAACGGGTAAACATCCGCCGGCCAGTTGCTGGCATCGGCAAGAAACGTCACCAATGCCAATGGCCGCCCCGTCGGGCCTGCAGATCCGCCAAATACGTAGGCCTTGAATGACGCCCAGTCCACGACGCCGCCGTAGTCGCCCAGAGCCCCCAGCGAATCGAAATCGTCAAACACGAACGGACCGTTCAGTCCGGGCAGGTAAGCAGCCGCGCACACAGCCAGCAGAAGCAGCCAGCAGGCGGCGTACCAGCCCCTGGATTGTCCTTTATCCCCCAACATTCCCTTAGTTCACCGTGCCAGCCGCATCAGCCAAGCATTCTAACCTGATGCGCCTTCCGAGGGGTTTGATTTGCGCGTCTCGTGGCACTGGCGCAAAATAGCCGTATGGTCAAACCCGCCGGAGAAATTGCTGCTCAGTCGGCCACCAGCCTGGCGCACTACGAGCAACCCGTATCCGAGCGCATGCGTACGTTCATGCGGCTCGAATTTCTCTACCAGCAGATGCTTTACAACTGTGACACGGATACCGACTGGGCGACCCGTGCCACGATCTCAACCTTGCTCGAGATTCTTGCGATCCTGTCGCGTGGCGACGTACGCAGCGAAGTTCACAAGGAACTGGACCACCAGGCTGGCATTATGGAGCGATACCAGAGCCATGTGGGCGTGGACGGCGGTCGTCTCGATACGATCATGCACAACATTTCGCAGAGCCGTGACGAGCTCGTACGTATCGGCACCGGCTACCTGCAACCGCTGAAGGACAGCGAATTCCTGAATGCGATCAAGCACCGCAGCGCAATTCCGGGCGGCACCTGCGAATTTGACCTGCCCGAGTACAGCCACTGGCTGCGGCAGCCAATTGCGCGTCGACAGCAGGATATGAAAGTGTGGATCCAGGCAGTACGGCCGCTGTGCGATGCCGTCAGCGAAGTGCTGTGGCTGATTCGCGAAGGCTCGCAGCCAAAAGAAAAACTCGCGATGAACGGCATGTACCAGCACAGCATGCAGAAAGACGCCAGTTGCCGTTTGCTGCGCGTATCACTGCCGTCCGGCTCGAAGCTGTTCCCGGAAATCAGCGGTAGCCAGCACCGCTTCACGGTGCGCTTCCTGGAGTGGTGTACGGTTGAAAGCCGCGCCGTGCAGACCGGTCACGACGTCGAGTTCCAGCTCTCTATCTGCTAACCGGTACCGAATTAGTGGCTGGTCTTTAGGGCCTCGATAACAGGGACGTCGGCAGGCAATAACTGACTCGCGTCGAGCTGCTCTTTCGGCACCCAGCGTAATTCCTGCCCTTCCCTGCCTACCGGGTCCGAGTTCCATTCGCTGACCAGGAAGAACTCGATTGTGACGACACGATCGTCGTACTCATGGCGCAGATTCATGAACGGCGCGCAGGCGGTCACCTCGATGCCGAGCTCTTCGGCGAGCTCCCGCGAAAGAGCCTGCGGCGCGGTTTCCCCGGGAACGATCTTGCCGCCCGGGAATTCCCACAGGCCCTGAAACGGCCCGCCACCGAGTCTCTCGGCTATCAATACGCGGCCGGCCGTATCGCAAAGAATTCCGGCCGCGACATCGAAGTGATTCAAGGTCTGTTCCCTAGCTCAGCTTGCCGTGGCACTGCTTGAATTTCTTGCCGGATCCGCATGGGCATGGCTCGTTACGGCCGACTTTGCGCGAATCGCGTACGAACGGCTCTGCCGGCTGTTGCGGTGGTGGTGTCTGCCCACCCTGCGGCGGCGCGGCCTGCTGGCCGCCACCCAGTGCCGGGGCATCGGCATGCTGGAATTGCATGTTGCCGGCTGCCTTGCGGCGCGCGTTCACTTCGGCAACGTCTTCCTCACCCTGGATGCGGATCCGCGAAAGAATACTGACAGTGTCGTGCTTCACCTGTTCCAGCATGGCGCCGAACATCTCGAACGCTTCGCGTTTGTATTCCTGCTTCGGATTTTTCTGAGCATACGCGCGCAGACCAATACCCATACGCAGCGCATCCATGCCGGCCAGGTGTTCTTTCCAGTGGTGATCGAGCTGCCGCAGCATTACCTGCTTCTCAACGCCCCGCATCAGCTCGGCACCGATGTCGCCGACCTTCTTCTCATAGGCCTGCGCGACCTCGGCGATACAGCGCTCGGCAATATCTTCGGCATTAAGCTGGTCGTCTTCGCGAATCCAGCGAGAAACATCGGCCCTTACACCGAACTCCGACTCGAGAGCCTGAGACAACCCGTCGGCATCCCACATCTCGTCGAGGCTACCTGGCGGAATGTACTGCTCAACGGTAATGCCAACGACTTCTTCGCGGATGTTGACGATCGACTCGGACACATCATCCGTGTCCATCAGCTCCGTACGCTGCGAGTAAACCACCTTGCGCTGGTCGTTCGCGACGTCGTCGTATTCGAGCAGGTTCTTTCGGATATCGAAGTTGTGTGCCTCGACCTTGCGCTGTGCGCGCTCGATCTGGCGGGTCAACAACTTGCTTTCAATGGCTTCACCGGGCCGCATTCCCGCACGAGCCAGCAGCGCCTTGGTGCGCTCGGGATCGCCGAAGATGCGCATCAGCGAATCTTCCATCGACAGGTAGAAGCGGCTCGAACCGGCATCGCCCTGACGGCCTGAGCGACCGCGCAGCTGATTGTCGATACGCCTCGATTCGTGGCGTTCGGTACCGACAATATGCAGACCGCCCGCCTCTACGACGGCGTTGTGACGCTCCTGCCATTCGGTGCGGACGGCCTCTTCATCTGCATTTTCGCCGGCATCTGCCAGCGCCGCATCAAGGCTGCCGCCTAGCACGATATCGGTACCACGACCGGCCATGTTGGTAGCGATCGTTATCGCGCCCGGACGCCCGGCGTTCTGCACGATGTGCGCTTCGCGCTCGTGTTGCTTGGCGTTCAGGACTTCGTGCTTGATGCCCTTTTTCTTCAGGTGCGTCGACAGGCGTTCCGATGCCTCGATCGAGGTCGTACCCACGAGGGCCGGCTGACCGCGTTCAGTGCAGTCGACGATGTCCTCGACAATTGCCTCGTATTTGTCGTCCTCGGTCAGGTAAACGAGGTCAGGCTGGTCGTCACGGATCATCGGCTTGTGCGTCGGGATTACGACGACCTCAAGGCCATAGATCTGCTGGAACTCAAACGCTTCGGTATCGGCAGTACCGGTCATGCCCGACAGGTTGTTGTACAGGCGGAAGTAGTTCTGGAACGTAATCGACGCGATCGTCTGGTTTTCCTGCTTGATCGCGACACCTTCCTTGGCCTCCACGGCCTGGTGCAGTCCGTCACCCCAGCGGCGTCCCGGCATCGTGCGGCCCGTGAATTCATCGACGATCACGACTTCACCGTCCTTGACGATGTAATCCACATCGCGCTGGTAGATCGCGTGCGCACGCAGCGCCGAGTTCAGGTGATGCAGCAGTCGAATATTGCCGGCGTCATACAGGCTCTCGCCCTCGGACAGCAAGCCGGCCTGCACCATCAGACTTTCGACCCGCGAATGGCCCTCTTCGGTGACGTGTGCCTGCTTGGCCTTTTCGTCGGTCGTGTAGTCGCCGATCCTGATCAACCGGCACTCAGCAACCTTGTTGTTGAGATCGGTCATCGCGACTTCGGAGTCGCGCTCCTCGGCGTAGGCGACGGCGTCTTCGAGCGACATTTCCTGGCCGTCAAGCTGTACCTTATCGGCCGGAATGTCGTAGTTCGTAGGGTCTTCGGTTTCTTCGTGTGGTCGCAGCTTCGGTATCAGCTTGTTGATCTGCGCGTACAGGTCGGTACTGGCCTCGGCCGGTCCCGAGATAATCAGCGGTGTACGCGCCTCGTCGATCAGGATCGAGTCGACCTCGTCGACGATCGCGAAATTCAGCGCCCGCTGCGACTTGTCGGCTGTCGAAAAAGCGAGGTTGTCGCGCAGGTAGTCGAAGCCAAGTTCGTTATTGGTCGCGTAGGTGATGTCACTCTGGTACGCCTCGCGCTTTTCTTCCGCTGTCTGGCCACTCTTGGAAACCCCTACCGTCAGGCCGAGAAATTCGTAGATTGGACGCATCCAGTTTGCGTCACGTGCCGCCAGGTATTCATTGACCGTAACGATGTGCACGCCGTCGCCGCTGATTGCGTTCAGGTAGGCCGGCAGCGTCGCCATCAGTGTCTTACCCTCACCCGTACGCATTTCTGCAATGTTGCCGTCGTGCAGCACCATGCCGCCGATCAACTGCACGTCGAAAGGCCGCATCTGCATCGTCCGCATGGAGGCCTCACGTGCCACGGCAAAGGCTTCGGGCAACAGGTCGTCGAGCGTCTCACCGTCCTGGTAGCGCTTCCGGAACTCATCGGTCTTGGCCCGCAATTCCTCATCGCTCAGAGCCTGCAGCCCTTCTTCGAGTGCATTAATGCGTTTTACGATCTTGCCGTACTGGCGCAGCAGGCGCTGGTTGCGGCTGCCGAAAATTCGGGTCAGGAAATTGGCCACGGGCGTTACAGGTCCGGTCAGTGAAAGGCCGCTATTCTACGGCTCAACGAAGGTAATGTCGCGATTTAAGGGCGATTTTGCGGATCACAAGGAGCGACCCGGCACACGCCGAAAATCGGTGCTGATTCGGGGGTCGAAGCTACTTCGAGGAGTCGCGGATGAACTTGACGGGATTCACCCGGCTGCCGTTCATGAGCACTTCGAAATGCAGGTTCGGGCCGGTCGCACGACCGGTCTCACCCATCAGGGCCACGACCTGGCCCTTCTTGACCTCGTCGCCAACCGCGACCAGGTTTTCTGAGTTGTGCGCGTAACGCGTCGAGTAACCATTGCCATGGTTGATCTCAACCATGATGCCGTAGCCGTAGCGATTCGATGACCAGGTCACAACACCGTCGGCAACTGCATAGATTTCCGCGCCGATCTTGCCAGCAAAATCGACACCGGTGTGATTCGCCGGCTTACCCGTGAACGGGTCAGTACGCTTGCCGAAGTAAGACGACAGCCAGCCGGACTTGACCGGGCGACCCTGCGGGTACACACGTTCCTTGAGGTTCTGGTGCATCAGCACGCCTTCGAGGACGTTCAGCTGCGCTTCGCGATCGGACAGCTGCTGGTCGAGCTGCGTCATCGAGTCGACGACCTCACCCGGCGCAACAGTCGCGATCAGTGACAGTCGCTCTTCCGGACCACCCACCGCCGGGTCGGAATCGAAATCAAACTCGCCGTCTTCGATGTCAGCCATATCGGTCAGACGACGGCCAAGCGCATCAAGACGAATAACGCGGGCATTCATCTGGGCGATGCGAATCGACAGTGCGTCGAGCGTGTCTTCATTTTCCTGGCGGATCGTGGAAATTTCGCTGCGCTGGTCTTCCAGCTGCTGCATCAGGC
The DNA here is from genome assembly GCA_965224725.1 of Woeseiaceae bacterium. Taxonomy (GTDB): domain Bacteria; phylum Pseudomonadota; class Gammaproteobacteria; order Steroidobacterales; family Woeseiaceae; genus UBA1847. The sequence goes on along the minus strand of CBDCZZ010000001.1, from coordinate 652,136 downwards.
TGGCGAGCTCGAGGTTGCTGATGCCCGAACCATTACGTTCGGCGTGCCAGGCGCCAATGGCGAAGCCGGCGCTGATAACCACGCCGGTGGCAACAAGAGCACACAGGCTGACCGCCAGGCCAGACAGGCTCAGTTGCCGGGGTTTTCCAAACCCCTTGCCAAAAACTACAACATTCATCAGTTACGCCCCGGATGCGCCTTGATTGATCTCATTTCGAAGAAGCAAGTTGTCGATCGGCCGTCTATCCCGTCCAGATCGCTTGTTCGCGTTATTTTCAACTTGCTGTCCCTGCTCAATTCGGTGGCCCCGCTGTCCTAGGATCGCTCCCTTAGACCGGTGGTTTTGCGCCCCCGCTTTTCAACGGGTTTGCCCTTATCGTGAGCGAAACTATGCATAATGTCGGAATCCATTACAAGGTAGCGCCCCCGGATGTACGGATCGGGCGGTAAATAGAGGACAAAAGCGCCGACTGCGTCACATTTTCATGCCCACATGGACACTCAAAAACCTGTTAAAACCCAATAATAACGGGGAGTTAGGAGATGTCGTGAAGCGCGCGCAGGCGCTTGGCGAGCTGACAGACGTGCTCGCCGCCTCGCTGCCGGCAGAACAGCGATCTGCGATCGTCGCGGCCAATATCCGGGAAGACGGTGAACTGGTCGTGATCTGCGCATCATCGGCGTGGGCCTCACGGCTGCGATATGAGACTGACCAATTGCTTGCCGCGGCGCGTGACGCAGGGGTAAAGGCACATACCTGCCGTATCAGAGTAAGTCAGGGCTAACGCCAGAATCCCCGGAGCAACCGATACTCAAGTAAAGGGGACACTTTGAAAAGTGTCCCCGGTACTAAAAACCTTTGTCTAAGCGTAGGCTGGCGTGGCGTACGAGATCGGCGCCTTCTTCGAGTCCTTGTAGGTAACCTCTTCGTACGTCGACGGGTCGTCGAGCATCGCGCGCAACAGCTTGTTGTTGAGATCGTGGCCCGACTTGTAGGCCTTGAGTTCGCCGATCAGGTTGTGGCCCAGCAGGTAGGCGTCACCGATGGCGTCGAGAATCTTGTGAATAACGAACTCGTTTGAGTAACGCAGTCCGTCCTCATTGAGAATCCGGTAGTCGTCCAGCACGATCGCGTTGTCCATGCTGCCGCCGAGCGTCAGGTTGCGCTCACGCAGCGCCTCGACATCGCGAAGGAAGCAGAAAGTGCGAGCACGACTCACTTCCTTCAGGAATGAGGTCGATGAAAAATCGATCGTCGCGTGCTGCGAAAGCTTGTTGAATACGGGGTGATTGAAATACACCTCGAAATTCACTTTAAAGCCGTTGAACGGATTGAGTTCCGCCCACTTGTCGCCCTCTTCGACCCGTACCTTCTTCTTGATACGAATGAACTTCTTGGGCGCATTCTGCTCTTCGATGCCCGCTGACTGCAGCAGGAACACGAAAGGTCCTGCGCTGCCGTCCATGATCGGTACTTCGGATGCCGACAGGTCAACATGAACATTGTCGATGCCAAGACCGGCTAACGCAGACATCAGGTGCTCGACGGTCGCGACCTTGACCCCGTCCTTGATCAGAGTTGTACCGAGCATCGTCTCGCCGACCAGCTTCGGGTCTGCGGGAACATCAACGGGTTCCTCGAGATCGACACGACGGAACGTTATACCGGAGTTCTCGGCCGCCGGACGCAGTGTCATGAAGACCTTCTCGCCAGAGTGCAGGCCGACGCCGGTAGCGCGGATCGTGGTTTTTAAAGTTCGCTGTCTGAGCATTTCGCGCGGAAGGGTATCACAAAACCGTCATGAAAAAGAAAACATGAAGTCTTTCAGTAGCTTGGCGCATCTTACTACTACCTGAAGCAGGTGTCAGCGCCCGGGGGTGCAGGGACCGCCGGTCCGTCTCCACGGACCGGCTAGCGGAGTGACCCTGGCCCCGGGCGTTAACCCGGGTCCTGCTTAGTCGGCCTGGCGCCTCAGGAATGCCGGAATATCCAGCAGTTCTTCCTGCAGCCCCGCACCTTCAAGGCCATCTCCGACTGCACGCTGCCGCTGTACCGTCGGCTTGTCGAGCGACTGGTAGTTAGGCTCCGTCTGCGGCGCTTCGCGTCGTACGATGCGCATCGGCGATTCGGCGTTGGCCGCCTGCTTGCCGAGGCCGGTCGCGACGACCGTGACGCGGATGCGATCGGTCATGTCCGGATCGATAACCGTTCCGACAACTACCGTGGCATCGTCGGATGCGTATTCCTTGACTGTGTTGCCCACTTCCTGGAATTCGCCGATCGAGAGATCCATACCCGCCGTGACGTTGACGAGGATGCCGTTCGCGCCCGCGAGGTTGATGTCTTCGAGCAGCGGGCTCGATGCGGCTGCTTCCGCCGCTTCGCGAGCACGGTCTTCGCCGGACGACATACCCGAGCCCATCATCGCCATGCCCATCTCGGACATCACGGTGCGGACGTCGGCAAAGTCGACGTTGATCAGGCCAGGTCGCGTAATCAGTTCGGCAATACCCTGCACTGCACCCTGCAGCACCTGGTTCGCCGAGCGGAACGCGTCGAGCAGCGTGGTTTCGCCACCCAGTACCGTCAGCAGCTTTTCGTTCGGGATCGTGATCAGCGAGTCGACGTATTTGCCAAGTTCGTTGATACCCTGGTCCGCAATCGCCATACGCTTCGTGCCTTCCATCTGGAAAGGCTTGGTCACAACCGCGACGGTCAGAATGCCAAGTTCTTTGGCAACCTGGGCGACAATGGGGGCCGCTCCGGTTCCGGTACCACCGCCCATGCCGGCTGTAATGAACAGCATGTCGGCACCTTCGATGGCCTCAAGAATCCGGTCACGATCTTCCATCGCCGCCTGGCGGCCGATGTCCGGATCGGCGCCGGCGCCGAGGCCCTTGGTGATATTGCAGCCGATCTGCAGTGAGGTTCGCACGCGCGAGCCCTTGAGTGCCTGCGAATCGGTGTTCGCGCAGATGAAATCGACACCTTCGATGCCGGTTTCCACCATGTGCGCGACTGCGTTACCACCGCCGCCACCGACACCGATGACCTTGATGACAGCGCTTTGGCTGTGCGCATCCATTAGTTCAAACATTGAGTCTTCCTCCGCTTTTTATGTGTTGCTAACTAAAACTGTCCCTGGAACCACGACTTCATGCGTTCCCAGACTTCGCCCAGGTTGCCGCCGATCGGGGTACTGCGCTGATCACGGCGTGCCAGGTTCTCGTATCCATACAGCAACAGGCCGACGCCGGTTGCGTGAATGGGGTTACGTACTACGTCGACGAGTCCGTCGACGTACTGTGGTGCGCCAAGTCGTACCGGCATGTGGAACACTTCCTCAGCCAGTTCGACCGCACCTTCCATCTTTGCGCTGCCGCCAGTGATCACGACGCCTGCGGCGATCAGCTCTTCGAAGCCCGAACGCCTCAGCTCGTCCCGAACAAGACCGAACAGTTCTTCGTAACGAGGCTCGACGATTTCGGCGAGCGTCTGGCGGGCAAGTCGGCGCGGCGGACGATCGCCGACACTCGGCACCTCGATTGTTTCGTCGGGATTGGCAAGCTGCGACAACGCACACGCGTACTTGATCTTGATCTCTTCGGCGTACTGCGTCGGCGTGCGCATCGATACGGCGATGTCGTTGGTTACCTGGTCGCCCGCGATCGGAATGACGGCCGTATGCTGGATCGCGCCGCCGAGAAATACGGCAATATCAGTAGTACCACCACCGATATCGACGATGCAGGAGCCGAGCTCCTTTTCGTCGTCGGTAAGTACCGCGTAGCTCGAGGCCAGTTGTTCGAGGACAATGTCGTCGACTTCGAGACCGCAACGCTGCACACACTTGACGATGTTCTGCGCCGCGCTCTCGGCACCAGTGACCATGTGCACCTTTGCCTCGAGACGTACGCCCGACATGCCGATCGGTTCGCGGATGCCTTCCTGGCTGTCGATGATGAATTCCTGCGGCAGGATGTGCAGGATCTTTTGGTCCGCCGGGATCGCCACCGCGCGCGCCGCATCGATGACGCGGTCAACGTCATTGGCACTCACTTCCGCATCGCGAATTGCCACGATGCCGTGCGAGTTCAGGCTGCGGACGTGGCTGCCGGCAATGCCGGTGTAGACCGAGTGAATATCGCAGCCGGCCATGAGCTCGGCTTCTTCGACAGCCCTCTGAATCGAGTGCACGGTCGACTCGATATTCACGACGACGCCTTTCTTGAGGCCGCGTGACGGGTGCGAGCCGATACCGACCACCTCGATATTGCCCTCGTCATTGAGTTCGCCGACGATTGCAACGACTTTCGACGTGCCGATATCGAGTCCGACAATCATGTTTCTGTCAGGTCGCCTTGAAGACATCTGCTTTACTGCGCTCCTCTGGCTGCGAGCATTTCGCGTTCGGTTGCGTCGGGTTCGCTGACCGGGGTCTGCGAGCCACCCTTCCAACCGATGGTGAATCCGTTGCCGTAACGCATGTCGACGTAATCGATATCCGCGGCACGGCTCGTGATGATGTTTGCAACGACATCGAGAAACAGGTCGGTGCGATCCGCGACGTCGCGACGACCGAGGCGGACCTCGATACCGTTGCCAAGCGTCATATCCCAGGAGCCGCGCGCATCCAGATGTACGCGGCGCACGTCGAGCCCGACCGGGATCAGCTGTTCACGAACATTCAGGTAGCGCTGCGCAACCGTCGCTGACTCGTCATCGGGGCCACTTAGGCGCGGCAGCTCGGGCGGCACGCGCCGGATACCCGTGACGAACAGGTCGCCACGTGTGTTAAGGAGCCCGTCCTCGCCCCACACCGCGGCGGGCACCTGCTCAGTGACCATGATGGTCAGCCTGCTCGGCCAGCGACGTGCGACGTACGCCTGGTCAATCCAGTGCAGTGCGACGATGCTTTCCTGGATTCGGTCAATGTCCGCACCGATGAAGCCGGCTTCAATTTCCGGGGCGATTGCCTCTTCAATCTGCAATGCAGTGACGCGCTGGAACGGCCCGCTGATCTCGATGGAAGTAATCTCGCGGTCCAGCAGACGCACGCTTAACTCGTAGGTCGCCACTACTGCGGCGATCGCGAACAGCGGCGCAAGCAGTCGGCCGATGCGAATTTTCGGCAGACTGAATTTTGGTGCCGCTTTTTTCTGCTTGCGGCGCTTCGCCTGCTTACGTGCCATGTGCACGCACCTCCTCACGCGGTTCCACACCGCGTGACACAAAACTGGTTTCGAGGATCTGCCAGCACAGTTCCGCGAAGTCGATACCCGTCTCTTTCGCCGCCTTGGGCACGAGACTGTGGCTCGTCATGCCAGGCACCGTATTGACCTCGAGTACGAGAGGCTGGCCATCGTCACCCGTCATGAAGTCGACCCGCCCCCAGCCACTGCAGCCAAGTTCGTTGAAAGCGGCTTCCGCGAGCTCACCATAAAGGCGTTCCTCATCGTCGCTGTCGGTACCCGGACAGATGTACTCGGTCCGGTCTGATTCGTACTTCGCGCGGTAGTCGTAGAAAACCCGCGGTGTGGCGATGCGGATGCTCGGCAAAGCACGGCCGTGCAACACCGCGACGGTGAATTCGTCACCGATGATGCAAGGCTCAATCAGTGCGGTGTCGTCGAACTGCAGCGCAAGATCGACTGCGTCATTGAGTTCGTTCCGCTCGAATACTTTCGACATGCCAACGCTTGAGCCCTGGCACGCCGGCTTGATGAACAGCGGAAACCCGAGTTGTTCGGCGGCGACAGAGGCTTCAGCCTGTGTCTGTACAGCCGCGTACTCGGGCGTCGGGATACCGGCAGCGCGGAACAGGTGCTTGGCGCGCACCTTGTCCATCGCAAGCGATGAGGCCATGACCCCGCTGCCCGTGTACGGAATGCCCAACCACTCGAGGCAGCCCTGCAACGCACCGTCTTCACCGCGTGTGCCATGCAGCGCGATCCATGCTCGATCGAAACCGGCCGTCGCGAGTTCTGCGATGCCGCGTTCGGCCGGATCCCAGGCGTGCGCGTCGATACCGCGACTTTGCAGCGCCTCGAGCACGGCCTTGCCGGTGTCCAGTGATACCTCACGTTCCGCAGAGTCGCCGCCCAGCAGCAGCGCGACGCGGCCGAACTCGGCGGCATTTTCGATGACGTGACGGGTCGACTCAGTCATTGGCAGCCTCCCCGATGATGCGCACCTCGTGAACGAGCGTGACATCGTGAACATCGATAACGGTCTGGCGTACGTGCTCGATCAATTCCTCGATATCAGTGGCGGACGCGTTGTCGCGATTGATAATGAAATTGGCGTGCTTTTCCGAAACCTCTGCGCCGCCAATCCGGAAGCCCTTGAGACCGGCGGCCTCGATGAGGCGCGCCGAGTGGTCTCCGGGCGGGTTGCGGAATACCGACCCGCAGCTTGGTAACCCCAATGGTTGTGTTGTCTTGCGACGCTCAAGCATGGCGTTCATCGTTGCCATGCTCGGCGTGACATCTGGCTCGAAGCGGAAACTGGCCCCGAGGAACCACTCGTTCGCCGGGCCGGTAACGCTGCGATAGCCGACGGTGTATTCGGCCGGTGCGCGCTCATGAATCTCGCCATCACGATCAATCGTGCGAACTGACTCCACGCGCTCCCAGGTCTCACCGCCGTGGGCGCCCGCGTTCATGGCAAGCGCTCCGCCGACGGTGCCCGGAATTCCCGCGAAAAATTCGGACGGGCCAAGCTTCCAGCGAATGCACTGCCGCGCAAGTTGCGTGCATGGTAAGCCGGCGCCCGCTGATACGAGGTAGTGATCGACGCGCTCAAGATCGCGCAGTATGCGTGTCGCGGAAATGGTGACTCCGCGAATACCGCCCTCGCGAACGAGCAGGTTGCTGCCGACGCCGTGCCAGAAGATCGGTGTGTCCGCGTCCAGCGACGCCAGGAACGCGGCAAGGTCGGCGATATCGGCCGGCACGAAGAACACGTCGGCTGCACCACCGGCGCGCCACGAGGTGTGCTTCGACATCGGCTCGTTGTAACGGAGCTCGCCCTGCACCTGAATGTCATTTGCCGCGGCCATCATGACTGCACCTTCAGCGACGGCCCGTTGGCGAGCAGCTCAGGCAACGTGTTGGCGTAAGCGCCGATATCGCCGGCACCCATAGTCAGCACCAGGTCACCATCTTCGAGCAGGTCGTCGAGTGTCGCTTTGACGTCGTCGAGCGACTCAACAAAAACGGGTTCGACCGCACCACGCGAACGCACAGCACGCGCTACGGCACGTCCATCAGCGCCGGCGATGGGTTCTTCACCGGCCGCATACACGTCGAGCAACACGAGCACATCGGCTTCCGACAGGACCGAGGAGAAGTCGTCCATCAGGTCGCGAGTGCGCGTGTACCGGTGCGGCTGGAACACGAGCACGGTACGGCGCTCAGGCCAGCCGGCCTTTGCCGCGGCCAGCGTCGCCGCCACTTCGGTCGGGTGATGACCGTAGTCATCCACGATCGTGACCGTGCCGTTCTTTGTCTTTACGTCACCGAGATTCTGGAAACGGCGATCGATGCCTTCGAACTGGTCCAGCGCAGTCGTTACAGCCTCGGTACCGATTTGCAGTTCGTCCGCAACCGCAATTGCAGCAAGCGCATTGCGGACGTTGTGCATTCCAGGCAAGCGCAACGTCACGCGCACAGGTTCTTCGTCGCGTCGTACAACATCGAAGGATGTTGTAGCCGCCTCAAATACGACATTTTCCGCACGCACGTCAGCATCTTCGTGGGTGCCGTAGGTCGTAACCGAGCGACCGATATCGCCGAGCACGTCATTGACGCCCGGATCGTCGATGCAGACAACCGCAAGACCGTAGAACGGCAGGTTATGCAGGAATTCAACGAATCCGCTTTTCAGCTTTTCGATGTCGCCGTCGTAGGTCGACATATGGTCTGCATCGATATTGGTCACGATCGCGAGCATCGGTTTCAGATGCACGAATGAGGCGTCCGACTCGTCGGCTTCTGCAACCAGGTAATCGCCCTGGCCGAGACGTGCGTTGGCGTCTGCACTTTTCAGGCGACCGCCAATGACGAAGGTCGGGTCGAGCCCGCCTTCGGCAAGCACACTCGCAACGAGGCTGGTCGTGGTTGTCTTGCCGTGTGTACCGGCAACCGCGATCGAATAGCGGAAACGCATCAGCTCGGCGAGCATCTCTGCACGGCTTACAACCGGCATGCGCGCATCACGCGCAGCAGCGACCTCGGGATTGGTTTCATCGACCGCGCTGGAAACGACTACGGCGTCAGCATCGCTAATGTGGTTGGCAGCGTGGCCGATGAAGATGGTCGCGCCCTGCTTTTCAAGGCGCTTAGTCTGTTTGTTCGGCTTGATGTCCGAGCCCTGCACGGCATAGCCGAGGCTCAGCATCACTTCGGCGATGCCCGACATGCCCGAGCCGCCGATGCCGACGAAGTGAACTGTGTGGATGCGGCGCATTCGATTAATCATGCGACGACTCCCGCCTGCTGCAGCAGGACCTCTGAAATACGAGACAGTGAATCGGGCTTCGCCAGCGCACGCGCTTTCTTGGCGCGTTCGCAAAGCTCGGCGCGCGACTGCAGCCACTCGCGCAGCAGGTTGGCGAGAAGCGCAGGCGTCAGCTCACTCTCCTGCACGATGACGCCCGCACCTGCGTCAGCCATTGGCCGCGCATTCGCAGTCTGGTGATCGTCTACGGCCGCCGGATACGGCACGAACAGCGCCGGCAATCCGGCCGCACAAAGTTCGGCTACGGTCAGCGCGCCGGCACGGCAAACGACGAGATCGGCCCATGCATAGACGGCAGCCATATCTTCTATAAACGGCAACAGCTCGACTTCGACGGAATGCTCCTCGTATGCCGCTTTCGCAGTGTCGAGCGTGCGCTCGCCGCACTGGTGTTTGACGACCGGGCGCACCTCGGGATCGAGTTCCGCGAGTGCCGCAGGGACCGTACGATTCAACGCGAGGGCACCCTGGCTGCCGCCGAGCACCAGCAGGCGCAGTTCGCCTTGCCGCTGCTCGAAGCGCTCAGCCGGCGGCGCAATGGCCGCAATGTCCTCGCGGACGGGATTGCCGACAGTTTCGGCCACCACGCTGGAATTAAAACTGCCCGGGAAGGCTTGCAGCACAACCCGGGCAAGACGCGCCAGAAGACGATTGGTCATGCCCGCAGCCGCGTTTTGCTCATGGATCACGAGCGGCCGCCTTGTCAGCCAGGCGGCAAGGCCACCTGGTCCACTGGCAAATCCGCCCATGCCGAGCACGGCTTTGGGACGACGACGGAAAATCACACCGAGCGCCTGCATGAGCGCCCAGCACAACTGGAATGGAGCAATGACAAGAGCCAGCGCACCCTTGCGACGCAGGCCCTTGACGCTCAGCCATTCGATATCGATGCCGGCCGCAGGGATTACACGAGCCTCGATGCCCTGTTGCGTGCCGAGCCAGACCACGTCCTGCGATGCGGCCTGTAACGCACGAGCAACCGCGAGCGCCGGGTACACGTGCCCGCCGGTGCCGCCTGCCATGATAAGGATCGGTCGCTCGCTCATTTATTCTTCCTCGAGCGACGTTTGCGATTCACGGGCTTCGCGTCGACGGCGAGCTCATGGTGAATACGCAGCAGCAGGCAGACGCAGATCATCATGACGATCAGGCTAGATCGTCCGTAGCTGATCAGCGGCAGGGTCAGGCCCTTGGTCGGCAACAAACCCATATTGACGCCGATGTTGATGAAGGCCTGGATACCGAGCCAGGTACCGATACCGATGGCGAGATAGGCTTCGAAGAAACGCTCGGCGTCTGCTGCTCGCATGGCGAGCCCGAAGACACGCCAGATCAGCGCCAGGAATACGGCAATCATGACCAGTGACCCGACGAGACCAAACTCTTCCGCGTACACGGCGAAGATGAAGTCGGTATGGGCCTCCGGCAGGTAGAAGAGCTTTTGCACGCTCTCACCGAGACCAACACCGAACCATTCGCCGCGGCCGATCGCGATCAGCGACTGAGTCAGCTGGAAACCGGAGCCAAACTGGTCGGCCCATGGATCGAGGAACCCGGTCAGGCGCTTCAGGCGATACGTCGAAGCAATCGCAAGCGCACCCATCGCGAGGATGCCGAGTGCAACAAATACAACGAAGTCGCGAATACGTGCGCCGGCCACGAACATCATCGCGAGTGCGGTCGTCAGTAATACGACAGCAGCTCCAAAATCCGGCTCCGCAAGCAGCAGAACGCTCGCAACAGCGATCACGATCATCGGCATCAGGAAACCGGTGAACTGCTCTCGCAGCGTCTTGTTGCGCCGCACCAGGTAGCCAGCCAGGTAAATCAGGAAGCACAGGCGCGCCGGTTCCGATACCTGCAGGTTCATGACACCAACGCGTACCCAGCGGGTTGCGCCATTTACCTCGTAGCCCACCCCGGGCACCAGCACAACGGCGAGCAACATGATGCCGAGCAGCAACACCAGTGGACCGAGATTGCTCCACACCTGCATCGGGATAAACAGGCATACGAAACCGGCTGCAGCACCGATGGCCGCCGCGAGCAGTTGTCGCTGCAGGTAGAAGAACGGATTTTCCGTAGCGCCCTCAGATATCGAGATTGACGCGGACGCGAGGATCACGAATCCGCCGAGCAACAGCGCCATGACCAGCGTCAACAGCACGGGGTCGATCTTGAGCGCAGTGCGCATCCGGGCCGGGAACGGCATTGTGGCGGCATTACTCATCGTTTGAGCCCTTCCACCGCCGTACAGAATGCGTCACCACGTTCCATGTAATTGTTGAACTGATCAAAGCTCGCGCAGGCGGGCGCCAGCAATACCGTGTCGTCGGCCTCGGCGCAGGAAGCCGCCATCTTTACGGCCGAGTCCATTGATTCGGCAAACTGCACCGGCAACATCGTGTCGAGTGCGTCCGCGATCTTCTCAGCATCCGCTCCAATCAGAACGGCGGCGCGAAGTTTCTCTTCGAGCGCAGGTCCGAGCTCATCAAACTCGCCGCCCTTGCCATCGCCTCCGGCGATCAGAACCAGCATTGACTCGACGGACTCGATTGAAGCGACTGCAGCTGCAACATTGGTCGCCTTGGAATCGTTGATGTAGTTGACACCGCCAATGCGGGCGACGAACTGCATACGATGCGGCAGGCCCGGAAATTCCGTCAGCACCTGCAGCATGGCCGCCATGTCGAGACCGATTGCCTCGCCGGCTGCCAGCGCTGCCAATGCATTAAGCTGGTTGTGACGACCATACATGCCAAGCTCGGCAGTAGAGATCAGCAGGGTTTCGCCACGCGCGAGATAAGTGACGCCTTCGTCTTCTCGCAGCCCGTAATGACCGTCCTCGGGTGCATCTGAACCGAATGTAATGACCGTGCCGCATACCGCGGCAGCCTCGAGTGAGGGCTCCTCGGCGCGATTGGCAATTGCGATCTCTGCCTCGCGATAGACCCGGTACTTCGCAGCGCGATACTCGTCCTCGTCAGCGTGCCAGTCGAGGTGATCCGGCGTGACGTTGAGTAGCACGGCGACCTGTGCCGGCAGATTCAGGGTTCGGTGCAGCTGGAAGCTGGAAAGCTCGAGGACGTAGATGTCGGGCGTTTCTCCCGCGAGCAGGTCGAGCGCCGGCACGCCGAGGTTGCCACCGGCCAGCGTGTCTCGACCGTCTGCGCGGCACATGTGATACAGCAGCGTCGTTACCGTGCTCTTGCCGTTCGAGCCCGTCACAGCCACGAACGGTACGTCGACGTCACGCGCGAACACTTCGATGTCCGATATGACCTCGGTCTTTTTCTTGAGGGCGCTTGCGATCATCGGCAGGCTGTCCGGCACGCCGGGCGAAGCGATAATGCGATCGATGTTCTTCGGCAACTTCGCGTCGTGCGCCAGAACCTCTGCCTCGGGCAACAGTTCCTGTAACTCATCGAGCCCCGGCGCCTCCTCGCGGCTGTCAAAGAAGATCGCGTCTTCCTTGTTGCGCTCGAGGTACCGGGCGATCGAGAGACCGCTCTTGCCGAGTCCGACGACAAGTGATTTCTTCTTGCCGCTCATCGGATCTTCAGGCTCGCGAGACCGATCAACACGAGGATGACCGTGATAATCCAGAAACGGACGATGACTTTCGGCTCCGCCCACCCTTTGAGTTCGAAATGGTGATGCAGCGGTGCCATGCGGAACACGCGCTTGCCCGTCAGCTTGAACGACGCCACCTGGATCATGACTGACAGCGTCTCGACAACGAATACGCCACCCATGATCGCGAGGACGATTTCCTGGCGGACGACCACTGCCACAACCCCAAGCGCAGCACCGAGCGCCAGCGCGCCGATGTCGCCCATGAAAACCTGCGCCGGGTAAGTGTTGAACCACAGGAATCCGAGACCGGCGCCCGCGAGGGCCGTGCAGAACACGAGGATTTCCCCGGTACCTGCAACATACGGAATACCGAGGTAGCCCGAGAAGTTCACGTTACCCGTAACGTAGGCAAATATTCCGAGCGCGCCGCCGACCAGTACCGTAGGCATGATCGCCAGCCCGTCGAGGCCGTCAGTAAGATTGACTGCATTACTGAAGCCGACAATAAAAAAGTACGTCACGACAACCTGGAACATGCCAAGCGGGATCGCGAGATCCTTGAAATACGGTATTAGCAACGACGTTTGCACGTCGTCGGTTGCCGTAACGTACAGAGCAATGGCGGCGACAATGGCCGCGCTGGACTGCCAGAAGAGCTTTTGTTTTGCCGAGATCCCTGCCGGATCCTGCAGCACGAGTTTCTTGTAATCATCGACGTAGCCGATGACTCCGAAAGAGAGCATTACGAACAGCACGATCCACACGTACGTGTTCTCGAGATCGGCCCACAGCACCGTTGCGAACGAGATCGCAGCGAGAATCAGCGCACCGCCCATGGTCGGCGTGCCTGCCTTGAGCAGATGTGTTTCCGGGCCGTCTTCGCGCACCGGCTGGCCGAGCTGGTTGACCGACAGGCGCTGAATCATGCGTGGACCAACCACGAAGGAAAACACGAGCGCGGTCAACGCGCCGAGAATCGCGCGCATCGTCAGGTAATTGAATACGTTGAAGCCCGATTCGAACTGTGCGAGGTAGTTGGTGAGATACAGCAGCACGTCAGGCCTCCTTCGCCATTTCGGGCGCGCGCAGTGCATCGACAACGCGTTCCATGCGCATGCCGCGCGACCCTTTGACGAGGACTGTTGTGTCAGCTCCGACCTGCACGACCTCGTCAAGCAGCGACTCGATCGAATCGAACCAGGCCCCGCCGTCACCGAAACCTTCGGCTGCGGCTTTCGACAGGTCGCCGAGCGCGAGCAAGCGCGATACGCCACTTGCCCGCACTGACGCCCCAACCTCGCGATGCAGATCCTCTGCATCGTCTCCGAGTTCAAACATGTCGCCGAGTACCAGCCAGGCCTCACCCCGCAATGCGCCAATGACGTCGGCGCCGGCGATTACCGACAGCGGGTTTGCGTTGTAGCTGTCGTCGAACAGCGTGCAGCCGTTCAGGCCGGGTAACGGGAGCAGGCGCCCTTTGACGGGCGCCATGCTCTCGAGCGCAGCCTTGATCGTTGCTATGTCGAGCCCAAGCGACAGTGCAACTGCGGTCGCGGCGCACGCATTTCTAACGTTATGGATGCCAACCAGAGGCAGGCTCACGCGCGCGTCTCCCGACGGCGTGTGCAGCGTGAAGTCGATGCCATCGGCACGGGGCTCGATCGCGTCCCCGTAGACGTCGGCATTATCCGAAAGCCCGAAGGTCAGGCTGTCGATATCGGCTACCAGCGTCTGCCAGTAGCCAAAGTAATCATCGTCAGCATTGAGTACCGCAGTCTTCGGCCGCGGCTCGATCTCGAAGATCTCGCCTTTCGCCTTCGCGACGCCCTCGATAGAACCAAAGCCCTCGAGGTGCGCGGCGCCAGCATTCGTGATCGTGACCACATCCGGGCGCGCCAGCGCTGCCAGGTATGCGATCTCACCGGCGTGGTTCGCGCCCATCTCGATGACAGCGAACTCGTGACTGTCTTCGATGCGGGCAAGCATCAGCGGCATGCCGATTTCATTGTTCAGGTTACCCGCAGTAGCGAGTGTCGGAGCCGTAGCACCGAGGATCGCCGCAATCATTTCCTTGAGTGTCGTCTTGCCGTTGCTGCCGGTAATTCCGACGACCGTGGCAGGACGCTCGGCACGCCACGCAGCGCCGAGGCGACCCAGCGCCAGCTTCGTGTCATCGACTTCGATCTGCGCGATCTCGTCATCGACGAGGCGACTCACAATCACGCCTGCCGCGCCTGCAGCCGATGCCTTGCCGACGTAGTCGTGACCGTCAAAGTTGGGGCCGCTGAGTGCGAAGAACAGCTCGCCTTCGGCAATCGAGCGCGTATCGGTGCTGATGCCCGCGAACTCACAGTCGTTGCCGTGCAATTTTCCGTTCATGTTTGCTGCAGCCGTAGCCAGGGAACCGTTCATGACCGGAACCCCCTTAGTACGCCAAACGCGACACCCCAGTCCGAGAAGCTCAGGCGCTCGCCATTAACTTCCTGGTAGTTCTCATGGCCTTTGCCAGCTATCAACAGCGCGTCGTCGGGACCCATCTCTTTGATCGCCCAGGCGATCGCCGCAGCGCGGTCTTCGATGACCGTCGGTGCCTTCATGCCCGCCGTAATGTCGTCAATAATCGCCGCCGGCGACTCGCTGCGCGGATTGTCGGTCGTGACCACTGCACGATCCGCGCGTCGCTCGACGATTGCGCCCATCTCCGGTCGCTTGCCGGCGTCGCGATCACCACCTGCGCCGAACACGCACCACAACTTGCCACGGCAGTGCGGGCGCAATGCCTGCAGTGCCGATTCGAGTGCGTCAGGCGTGTGTGCGTAGTCGACATAAACGCTCGACCGCGCGACGCGTTGCATGCGTCCTGGTGGTGCTTCGATATTTCCGAGTGCCTCGCATGCGTCTTCCAGCTCAACACCGCTGCCCAGCAGGTAAGCAAGTGCGAGCGTCGCGTTGGCAACGTTGAAGTCACCCGGAATCGGCAGTAAATACAGACCGTCGCCCCAGCTGCTGACAAACGTGACTTCCGATCCTGTCGACGTCGCCACGACTGACCGCACAAACACGTATGGGCGGCCGTTAGCAACGCGATCGAAGTTGGTCGAGACGGTGACGACTTCCTGGCCGCAACGCGCGGCGAGCTCGGTGCCGTACTCGGTATCGAGGTTGATGATCCTGAGCGGTGCGTCATAGTCCAGGAACAGCTTGGCCTTGGTGTCGAAGTAGTCCTGCATGCTGTCGTGGTAGTCGAGATGATCGCGCGACAGGTTGGTAAACAGTGCCGCGGCGATTCGAACGCCATCGATACGGCCCTGCGACAACGCATGCGACGAAACTTCAATCGCAGCATGGCTCGCACCTTCTTCGACAAATCCTGCGAGTTGCTCGTGCAGCTCTATGCACGCCGGCGTCGTCATGCCTTCGCTTATGCGCAGCTCTGCAGCACCACTGCCCAGCGTGCCGATGTACGCACTGCGGTGGCCGAGGATGCCGAGACACTGCTCGATCATCCATGCAACCGTAGTCTTGCCGTTGGTACCAGTCACACCGATCACGTCGAGCGAATCCGACGGCGAGCCGTAGAAGCGATTCGCGATCTCACCAAGATGCTGACCGAGGCCGGGCACACCGACCGCCGGAATCTCCAGTCCGGTCGGGGCTGCAGCCGTATCCGAATCGTAGGCAACCGCGGCGATGTTTTTCTCGAGCGCCTGCCCGAGGTAATCGATGCCGTGGCTGCCGATGCCCTGGCAGGCCAGGAACAGGTAACCCTCGCCGAGCAGACGGCTGTCGCTCGCGATTCCGGACACAGGCACGGGCGGCGCGTCTGCCAGTCCGTCCAGCAGGTTCGCGAGCGTCGGTGCCGGATTCATGATCTCTGCAGGCATGCTCATTGACTCACCGTCTGGTCGGCCATGGCCTGCATGACGTTGCCCGCATCGCGCGCCGGCATCGCATCGGGCGGTACTGCGAGCAGTCGCAGCGACTCCGACATCACGTCGGCAAAGACCGGGGCTGCGACGTCACTGCCGTAGTAGAGCTCGCCGCTCGGTTCGTCGATGACAACAATCGTGGCGAGCCGTGGATCGCTCGCGGGAGCGAGTCCCGCGAAGATCGAGAAGTACTTGTCCGTTGAGTAACCGCCCGGCGCCGACTTCCATGCTGTGCCGGTCTTGCCGGCAATGCGGTAGCCATCGACCGAAGCTTTGCTGCCCGTGCCGCCCGGCCGGATGACTTCCTCCATCATGCGACGCACGTCTGCGGCCGTATCGGGCGAAAGAACCTGCTCACCACGCGGCAATTCATCCGAGAGCAGCAGTGAAATCGGCAGCATGACGCCGTCGTTGCCGATAGCGGCATAAGCCTGAGCGAGCTGTAAGGGCGTTACCGAGACACCATATCCATACGCAATCGTCGCCTGGGTGACTTCGCGCCAGTCGCGATAGTGCGATAGCATGCCGGCCGATTCGCCCGGGAATCCGCTGGTGGTCATCGAACCAAGCCCGACACGTGTCATCGTGTCCCACAGCTGGTCAGAAGGCAGCGTCATCGCAACCTTCGTGATTCCAACGTTGGAAGAGCGCGCGAGAATCGTGGTCAGGCTGACGCGACCGAGATTGCGAGTATCTTCAATCGTCTTCGGACCGACCGTTACGCGGCCGGGCGCGGTGTCGATAACGCTGCTCGGTCGGTACTGACCACTCTCGATGGCCGCCGCCGCGATGATCGGCTTCAGGCTCGAACCGGGTTCAAAAATATCCGTAATTGCGCGATTGCGGTAGCGCTCCGGAATCAGTTGTGAGCGATCATTCGGGTTGTAAGTCGGCTGGTTCACCATCGCCAGCACTTCACCCGTCTTCACGTCGAGGATGACTACCGAACCGGAGCGGGCATTGTGTGCCTTTACGGCCTGCTTGAGCGTGCGATAAGCGATGTATTGCAGGCGCAGGTCGATGCTCGTGCGCAGGTCGCGCCCGTGACGCGGCGGGCGAATGCTGGCGACATTTTCGATTGAGCGACCGAGGCGATCCTTGAGCACGCGCTTGGCCCCTGGCTCGCCTTCGAGCCAGTGGTTCATCGCCAGTTCGAGCCCTTCCTGGCCCGCATCATCGATGTCCGTAAAGCCGACCAGGTGACCGGTTACGTCTCGCGACGGGTAGTAGCGACGGTATTCGCGCTGCACGTTGACACCCGGCAACTTGAGCGACAAAACCTGCTGCGCAACTGCCGGATTCAGGTGGCGCTTAACGTACAGGAACTCCTTATCCATGCTGCGCGTAACGCGCCGCATCAGGGTTTCGGCCTTGATGTCCAGCAAGCGAGCGAGCTCCGGAATGCGGTCGACCGCAGGCGCAAATTCCTGCGGGTTAACCCAGATGCTGTCGACGGGCGTCGAAATCGCGAGCGGTTCGCCATTGCGATCGGTTATGGCGCCGCGGTGCGCTGAGACTTTTTCGGTACGCAGGTGACGCGTATCGGCCTGCCGGTTCAGGAACTCCTTATCAAGAACCTGCAGGTGTACGGCGCGCGCAACCAGCGCCGAGGCGCAGATAGCGAAGGCCACCATCACCAGCGTCACCCTGCCGACGAATCGCCGTGCAGTCTGTTGTTTTGTCTCGGCGCCTCGTGTCATGGACGTTCAATGACGTAAATATCCGATGTTTGTGGTCGCACCAGCGCGAGGTCGTCAGTCGCAACCTGCTCGATGCGGGCGTGTGTGGCCCAGGTGCTCTGCTCAATCTGCAGCTGGCCCCATTCGATGTTCAATTCGTCGCGCTCGCGGCTTAAGCCCTCAAGCTCGACGAAAAGTTTTCTCGATTCGTGCTTGGTGTAGACGAGCGCCATTGCGCTGAGTACGCAGACCAGCGCAAACACAAACACCAGCAGGAATGGCTGTTGTTTCTGCAGTGCCTGCATCAGTTGCGCTCCGCAATTCTGAGTCGCGCACTGCGCGCCCGGCGGTTGTCATCTATCTCGGTGTCAGTTGCCGTAACGACCTTGCCGACCAGCTTCAGCTTCGGCTGAAATTCCTCGGGGATATCCGGCATGCCGCGATATTGTTCGGGCTCACGCGACGCGTCGCGCATGAAGCGCTTCACGATCCGGTCTTCAAGCGAGTGAAAGCTGATAACGCAAAGCCGTCCGCCCTTCGCCATTACATTGAGCGTCGCGGCCAGCGCTGTTTCCAGCTGCTCAAGTTCACGGTTGACCGCAATACGAATGGCCTGGAAGGTTTTCGTAGCCGGGTGGGTTTTCTGGTGGCGGGCTTTCGCAGGCACGGCGGACTCGACGATGCCGGCCAACTGGCCGGTCGTCTCGATGGGCACAGTCGCGCGCATATTGCAGACCGCCGCCGCAATACGATTCGCAAACTGTTCCTCGCCGTAAACCTTGAGCACGCGTCTCAGCTCCCGTTCCTCCACGTCGCCAAGCCAATCACTCGCGGACGTGCCTGACTCCGGGTCCATTCGCATGTCGAGCGGGCCGTCGCGGAGGAAACTGAATCCGCGACGGGCTTCATCCAGTTGTGGTGAGGAGACTCCCAGGTCGAGGAGAAGTCCGTCGACGCTACCGAGGAGGTGCCGTTGTTCCAGGATAGTTTCAAGTTGCGCAAATTCACCCCTTACCAGTTCAAAACGCGGGTCACTGGTCAGGGCTTTCGGTGCTGAGGCGATGGCGTCGGGATCCCGATCAATGCTGATCAGTTTTCCTTCGCTCCCAAGTCGCTTCAGTATTTCCCCGCTGTGTCCACCGCGGCCGAACGTTCCATCGACGTAACAACCGTCTGTTTTTATTTCCAGCCCATCGAGGACCGGCCCCAGCAGCACCGGCACATGCGCGTTGCTGCTCATGAATGAAGCCGCCTAAAAGGCGATCGACTCGAGGTCGGCCGGCAGTTCGCCGTCGTCCTCTTCCGCGAGCCACAGATCGCGTTTTTCGTTCCAGGTGTCTTCATCCCACAATTCGAATTTGTTGCCCTGCCCGATCAGCATTCCCTGTTTCTCGAGGCTCGCGAACTCGCGCAGCTCTTTCGAGACCAGGATGCGGCCGGACTTGTCCATGTCGACCTCGGTCGCGTAACCGACCATAATTCGCACTATTCGGCGTGCGGCCTTGTTCATGCTGGGCAGCCGCACAAGCTTGCGCTCGAGCTCTTCCCAGTCGGGCAGTGGATAAACGAGGAGGCAGTGATCCTTATCGACAGTGACGACGATTTGCCCATCACAACGGGCGGCCAGCCGCTCCCGGTACCGGGTCGGTATAGCCATACGCCCCTTGGCGTCGAGTGAAACTTTGGTTGCCCCTCGAAACACGATGATCTGGGTTTGCCGGGCTTCGCTCTTCTGGCACGAATTCCGGGCTGGGTGCCCATTTCCTCCCACTTTTATCCACTTTTCGACACTATAGGTCCGCCCTGTAACGACGGTCAACTTAACTTTTGAATTAATTGTTGTTGTACAGGGACTTAGAGGCGATCCGGTGGCCGAATCCGGGCGAAAAATGGCAACCCTCGCGCGAGCAAAATCAGCAGCTTAGAGCTACTTCTTAGAGAAACCTTGAAAACTGGGTCGCGAGTTGGCGACAGCAGCTGTTTCGGGCACAGAAATCGGCTCTCTTGCGCAAAAGGGTCCAGTTACCTTTTACCGGGTCTAAACGCGTCGTTTAGACCCGGTAAAAGGTAACTGGACCCTTCCGAAGGTGAGAGAGCCGAAGCCGGCAATAAGCCGGGTTCTGTCTGGGGCAATCATTCATCTGGGACGACCGTCGCCGGCCGCCTCAAGCAACCTACCCGGGAGCCCGCTCGGAACCGGCGGCGCAAGGCCGAAACCCTGCTGCTCCCCTATTTGGTCTTGCACCGGGCGGGGTTTACCCTGCCACGACTGTTACC
The DNA here is from genome assembly GCA_965224725.1 of Woeseiaceae bacterium. GTDB lineage: Bacteria > Pseudomonadota > Gammaproteobacteria > Steroidobacterales > Woeseiaceae > UBA1847. Next base: position 632,154 of record CBDCZZ010000001.1, on the reverse strand, counting down.
AGCCGCGCGGTGCGCTCTTACCGCACCATTTCACCCTTACCAAGCATAAGCTGGCGGTATATTTTCTGTGGCACTTTCCATGGGCTTGCGCCCTCCAGGCGTTACCTGGCGCCCTGTCCGAAGGAGCCCGGACTTTCCTCTGCGACGAATCACAGCGATTGCCTGGCCGACTCCGGCTCTCTCAGGCGCGGGAGTCTACTCCTGTCTTCCGACCAGCGGAACCGGGGATTTCAGCGCTTCAGTTCCAGCAAGCGTGCATACAGGTCGTTTTTGCGCTGACCGGTCACGTCGGCAGCGACCCGTGCTGCGTCCTTGGCAGACAGGACATCAGCGAGCGCGCCGAGCAATCGCTCGACGTCGACGGATTGAGGTGCATCGCGACGGTCTCCGGCTACCACGACAACAAACTCACCCTTTCGGGTAATCCCGCCGTCCTGCAGTTGAGCCAGAAGCTCGCCGAGCGTGCCGTTCACGCACTGCTCGTGCAGCTTGCTGAGTTCGCGGCCGATAAACGCATCCCTGTCGGGACCGAACGCCTCGATCATGTCTGCAATACTCTCTTCTATACGATGTACCGACTCGAACATCACCATCGTGCGCCGCTCTGCAGCCAGCTCTGCGAGCGCGGTCCGTCGTGCGGCCTGTTTCGCCGGCAGGAATCCCTCGAAGCTGAAGCGATCGGTCGGTAGTCCCGCAGCCGACAGCGCGGCTGTTACCGCGCTCGGCCCAACGACCGGAACGACATTAATAGAGTGATCGTGTGCGGCCCGCACCAGGCGATAGCCCGGGTCACTCACGAGCGGCGTACCGGCATCACTGACCAGCGCCACATCTTCGCCACTTTCCAGTGCTTTAATAAGGCTCTCGACGGCCTTTGACTCGTTGTGATCGTGCAGCGCTATTTGTCGCGGTTTTGCGCCGATATGCATTAGCAATCGTCCGGTGTGCCGGGTATCCTCGGCGGCAACAAGACCCACACTGGCGAGCGTCTGGCGGGCTCGCGGCGTCAGGTCTTCGAGATTGCCGATCGGCGTTGCAACAATAAACAGTGTGCCGCTCATCGGGCGTTGGGCTCAGCTTTCAATTCAAGAATCTATAAATGGCGTCAATGCATCGACATCCTGCAGTGAAATCGCGTTCACTGGCAAGCACCGGCTGGATAGTGGCAATCCTGTTGATCATCTCAGGCTGTGCCGCGCCCGGCCTCGGCACACCGTCCGGTTCAGGTGAACGCCGTGCCGAGCGCTTTGCCGACGAAGGACAGTTTGCCGAGGCGGCCGCCCAATATATTTTCCTGGCCAGCAATGAAGTCGGCCATGAACGTGACCGGTTGACATTGCTGGCCGTCGAGAACTGGCTCGACGCCGGCGATCTGGAGCGGGCAACCAACGCGTTTACGAGCGTTCAGCGACCCGCGGCCGGCAGCATGAATGCCGCTCTGTGGAATACAAACTCGGCAGCGATCTCGTTGTATCGCGGCGATCCCGAGGCTGCCCTTGCAGTACTGGAACCGATGAGTCGCCGTGCCCTGTCCAATCGCGATCGACTGCGCGTTGAGGCGCTGCGCGCCGACGGCTGGATCCAGAATGGCGATCCGGCACGTGCTGTGGAACTCATGATGCAGCGCGAAAACTGGGTAGATGGTCGGCGCGGTGTTGAACAGAACCGCGATCGGCTCTGGCGCGGCCTGTTGTACAGCAGCCCGACCACCTTGCGCGAGGCCGCCGAGGCGGCGACCGACGATACGACCCGCGGCTGGCTGACGCTGGGTTCGCTGGCAGCATCGACTGGCCAGCAGGGTATCGGCTGGAGCAACGGCATCATGCGCTGGCGCGAAGCCAATCCGGGTCATCCGGCTTTTGCCGTAATCGGCGAAGGCGACCCGCTGGCGGAAGGCCTGGTCGACTACCCGCGCCAGATTGCACTGTTGCTGCCTCTCTCCGGACGCTACGAGGCACTCGGCTCGGCAATCCAGAATGGTTTTCTCGGTGCTTACTTCGCGACCGCAGGCGCGCTTGATGATCGACAGACACTGAAAATATACGACGTCAACGCCGAGGGCGGCGCGAGCGCGGCCTACCAGGCTGCGGTGCAGGATGGCGCGGAGTTCGTCGTTGGTCCGCTGCAGAAATCCGACGTCAACGAACTCGCCAATGACATTCTCGTACCGGTTCCGGTATTGACGCTGAATTACCTCGAAGAAGATGCACTGGCGCCGCCGGGCCTGTACCAGTTTGCGTTGGCGCCTGAAGACGAGGCCGCCTCTGCAGCGAGACGCGCGCTTGAGGAAGGTCACGAGCGCGCAGTTGCAATCATTCCGAACAATGCCTGGGGGCGGCGCGTACTGCAGGCCTTTGCGACAGAGTTCGAGGGGCTCGGCGGCACGCTGCTCGACTACCGCAGTTACACCCCGAACAAGCAGGACTTCTCACCCGACATTGAGTCGCTGATGGGACTTACCGGCAGCGTCAACCGATATCGTCGGCTACGCGCAAACATTGGCAACTTCTCGTTGCAGTTCGATCCGCGCCGCCGCCAGGATGCCGACTTCATATTTCTTGCGGCTGACGCCAACCATGGTCGCCTGCTGAAATCGCAGCTCAAGTTTCACTATTCGGGTGACTTGCCGACGTTCGCAACATCATCAGTCAACTCGCTCGACGGGCGTTCAAATTCCGACATGAACGGCATCATGTTCGCCGACGTGCCATGGCTCATCGATCCGCAGCCCTGGATCCAGTTCCTGCCGCCATCCTTCGAGCACCACTGGCCCGAAGAACGTAACCTCGCGCGCCTGCATGCCATGGGCTATGACGCCTACAACCTGATCGGCTCCCTGTATGCACACCGTGGCGGTCCGATGGAGGAGATCGATGGCGCGACGGGCAAACTGTTTCTCGATCAATATGGCCGCGTGCATCGCAAGCTGGCGTGGGCGCAATTCCAGCGCGGCGAAGCCGTTGCCTTGCCGGATACGGAGATTCCGGGTGGCCCGATCCAGGACATCAGCGAAGACGGCGAAGCGCAAGACCCAAGCGCTGCGGACGAGGCGCCGTGGGATCCGCGAACACAGGAAATGTAGGCGCCAGTGCCGAACAGGCCGCGTTCAATTACCTGGTAACTGCCGGGCTGCGCCCGGTAACAAGGAATTTTCACTGCCGTCTGGGCGAGATCGACCTCGTCATGCTCGACGACGACTGCCTGGTATTTGTCGAAGTCCGTTTCCGGGCAACAAGTGCCTTTCTGCATCCGGCTCTGACCGTCGATCGCCACAAACAGGCCAGGCTCGTGCGCACGGCCGCCATGTTCATGGCACGGCATCGGCAGTTCGGCAATGTGCCGGTTCGCTTTGATGTGGTGGCGATCACGGGAGCGCCTGAACCTGACATCGATTGGATCCGCGACGCGTTTCGGCCTGCGGACTCAACGCTGTAGCCAATCACTGGTAGAATCCTGCGCACACCCTTTTACCGGAGCCGGAATGGACCCCGTCACTCGAGTTCAAGAACACTTCGCAGAAAGCATCGCGACGAAACAAACTGCCGTCGAGCACATCGCAGAGGCCATCGCCACGGGCGGTCGCATCATGGCCGACTCGCTGCTTAACGACGGCAAGATCATGAGCTGCGGCAACGGCGGCTCAGCTGCGGACTCGCAGCACTTTTCGTCGGAGCTCCTGAACCGGTTTGAGATGGAACGCCCCGGACTGCCCGCCATTGCGCTGACCACGGACGCATCAACCGTAACGTCGATCAGCAACGACTATTCCTACGAAGACATCTTCGCGAAACAGGTCCGCGCGCTGGGGAAAGCTCCGGATGTGCTGCTCGGTATCTCAACCTCGGGCAATTCGGAAAACGTGATCCGCGCGATCGATGCGGCCCATGAGCGCGGCATGAAAGTCGTCGCACTGACCGGCAGGGATGGCGGCCGCATGGCCGGCATGTTCGGGCCGGATGACGTTGAGATCCGGGTGCCGGCGGAACGCACGGCGCGCATCCAGGAAGTTCACATCGTTGTTATTCATGCACTGTGCGACCTGATCGACACTACCCTGCTCGGCTCATAACCCGACAGTTGTTTGCCCGCCCGGTAACACCTGTACGGAATGGCTCGCTCGGCTGTGCCTCGCTGCGCTTTATTTCTCGTACAGGTGATTCCCGACCGGGCTTACGGCCGTCAGCTCGACGTAACCGAGTCGGTCGTTAGGTCCGTAACGAAATACGTGACCTACTGCGCGCCCTTCCGGGGAGTTCATTACGAGAACCCACGCGCAGCGCAGCACGGAATTGCAGGAGCAATTCCGGACGCACGAAGTGCGCCCGAAGGGCCGGCAATAGGATGTTGCCGGTCTACCCATTCCGTAATGGACTTACCGGAAGGGCGTTCGGTTTTCGAGTTTGGTACGTCTACTTGACGATTGTCAGGTGCGGTCGTGAACGCGTCTGCTCGACGTCATCACTATGCAGTTCCGGCGGCTCGACCCGGTCGGCCGATTCCGCATCCTGCGAGAAGATCATCCCCTGCCCCGTTTCGCGAGCGTAGATGCCGAGAACCGCTCGCATCGGCGCCCACACATCAAACGGCACACCGCTGAATCGGGCGCGGAAACTCACCGCGTCATTCGTCAGCTTCAGGTTATGCGCTGCCGACTCGCTGATATTGAGAATGATCTTGCCGTCTTTGGCGTGCTCGAGGGGCACGCTTACACCGTCGACAGAAACGTCGACAACGATATGAGGTGTATGACCGTTATCGCCCATCCATTCGTGCATGGCACGTATCAGGTAAGGGCGTTTCGAACGCGTACGGTGATTCACTGTTGTTCTTGCTTTCCAGAGGAGTTGCGTAACTTTACCACGACTTTCACGCGACGCTTGAGACTTAACGTAACGTCACTCTGACGTAATTGGCGGATACACTAAGGCCACCCGGAGAGTCGAAAACTGCGCCTCTCAGTGAAGCGGTTTTCGATTCTCCGGGTGGCCTCTGCAAGTTCTAAAGTCGCATCTCCTGCTCCAGTTCCGTCAAGGACTGCTGGAACGAACGGCGAGCAAACACGCGATCCATGTAGTCGTGGATCGGATCCGCTTCCCTGCCAAGCTCAACGCCGTAAACAGGCAGGCGCCACAGCAACGGTGCGATCGTCGCGTCCACAAGCGAGAACTCGTCGCTCAGGAAGTATGAGCGCGCTGCGAACAACTCGTTGCTCTGCAGAATGCTCTCACGCAACATTTTGCGTGACTTCGTGCCGAGCTTGCCATCAGCAGACGATTCCGCCTCTTCCGCAATCGCGTACCAGTCCTTCTCGATACGGAACAGCGCCAGCCTGAACTGCGCGCGCGTCACCGGGTCGACCGGCATCAGCGGCGGGTGCGGGAAACGCTCATCCAGGTACTCAACGATCACGCGTGAGTCGTACAGCGTCAGGTCACGATCGACCAGCGTCGGAACCGTGTGGTACGGATTCAGGTCCATGAGGTCCTCGGGGAGGTCCGGACCCGCGACATTCGCGATTTCGATATTGATGTTTTTCTCGGCCAGCACGAGACGCGTGCGATGACTGTGAATGTCGGTCGGCCGCGAGAACAGCGTCATAACCGAACGACGGTTTGCAACTACGGTCATGCTACGTCCTTCCAGATCTGTTTCTTAAGCTGCGCGGCCAGGATGTAGAAGAAGATCAGGAACATCAGCACCCAAACGCCCAGCTTGCGGCGCTCCGAACGGATCGGTTCGGCGATGTAGTTCAGGAAATTCGTGGTATCCCGGGCGAACTCGTCAAAGTCTTCGGAGTCCATCTTGCCGGCCTTCACCTGCTCGAAGCCCTTGAACTCGCTGGTCTTGGAACCGTCGTCGTTCTGGTGCACTTCGAAGTTAGCCTTCTGGTAGCCCTGCAGCTCCCACAGTACGTGCGGCATGCTCGTGCCTGCCAGTACCAGGTTGTCGACGCCGGTCGGACTCGCCTCCGAAACGTAGAAACCCTTTAGGAAGTTGTAGATGTAATCCGCGCCCTTGGCACGCGCCATCAGCGACAGGTCCGGCGGTGCGGTGCCATACCAGCGAGCCGCATCATCGGCAGGCATGGCCGTCTGGATCGTCTCGAAGGTCTTCTCGGCATTGAACATGAGGTTGTCGATCAGCATTTCCTCGGACAGTTCGAGGTGCTTGCCAATCGTCTTGAACCGCACGTACTGGGCCGAGTGGCAACCCGAGCAATAGTTCATGAAGTTGCGTGCACCGCGGCGCAGCGACTTGATGTTGTCAGGGTCAATGCCCGACGGTTCCAGATCGACGCCACCGCCAGCTGCGTGCGCAGGCGATGCCACCATGAAACATGCACTGAGGAACAGCGCGACTGCTACGTGTTTCATCTTATCCATGGTAGACGACCCTCTCTGGCACAGGCTTGGTCTTGTCCATCGCCGTATAGAACGGCATTAACAGGAAGAACAGGAAATACAACACTGAGAAAATGCGGGCCAGCAGCACGTAGGTGCCTTCGGCCGGCTGCAGACCGAGCCAGCCCAGCATCAGGAATGACACGACAAAGATCGCCAGCGCTGTCTTGTACATCCAGCCGCGGTAGCGAATCGACTTGACGCGGCAGCGATCCAGCCACGGCAGGAACACCGGCAACACGACCGACATGCCGAACAGGATGAAGCCCCACAGCTTGTCGGGGACCGCGCGCAGAATCGCGTAATACGGCGTGTAGTACCAGACCGGCGCGATGTGCTCCGGCGTCGCCGTCGGATTGGCCGGTTCAAAGTTCGCGTGTTCCAGGAAGTAGCCGCCCATCTCCGGCGCAAAGAACACGACCGATGAGAACACCATCAGGAATACGATGATGCCAACGAGGTCCTTTGACGTGTGGTACGGGTGGAAGGCAACGCCGTCAAGCGGTACGCCATCAGCACCCTTGTTTTCCTTGATCTCGATGCCATCCGGGTTGTTCGAACCAACCTCGTGCAGCGCCACGATGTGAACAAACACGAGTGCGATCAGCGCCAGCGGCAGCAGGATCACGTGCAGTGCGAAGAAGCGGTTCAGCGTGATATCCGAGATCGAGTAGTCACCGCGGATGATCTCGACGAGCGCATCACCGACAACCGGGATCGCGCCGAACAGCGAGATGATCACCTGCGCGCCCCAGTAGGACATCTGGCCCCACGGCAGCAGGTATCCGGCAAAGCCTTCGGCCATCAGCACGAAGAAGATCAGCATGCCGATCAACCAGATCAGCTCGCGCGGCTTCTTGTAGGAGCCGTACAGCATCGCGCGGAACATATGCAGGTATACGACGATGAAGAAGAACGAGGCACCGGTCGAATGCATGTAGCGAATCAGCCAGCCCCACTCGACGTCACGCATGATGTATTCAACCGAAGCGAATGCATCCTGAGCGGACGGCTTGTAGTTCATCGTCAGGAAGATGCCGGTCACCAGCTGGATGACCAGTACGACGATGGCGAGTACACCGAAGATGTACCACCAGTTGAAGTTCTTCGACGCGTAATACTTGGTGACGTGGTATTCCATCGTTTCTGTGAACGGGAAACGATCGTCAATCCACTTCATGAATCCGCCTTTAGGCGTTCCGACTTCTGCTTCGATTCTCGCCATTACGCTGCTCCCGTATCCTGGCCGATCAGGATCAGGTCATCCCTGACGAATCGGTGCGGCGGAACCCGCAGGTTGGAAGGTGCCGGTACGCCCTTGAACACGCGACCCGCGAAATCGAAGCGCGAACCATGGCACGGGCAGAAGAAACCACCTGAGTAATCAGGTGACAGCTCGCCGTTGAAATCCTCGAGAGGCGCGCAGCCGAGATGGGTGCACGAACCTTCGATGACCAGGTACTCCGGCTTGACCGAACGCGTCTCGTTGGCCGCGTAGTCCGGCTGGTTGTCCGGAGCCTCGGTCGAATCCGGATCGCGCAGCTGGTCGACGTCCATCGGCAGCTTCGCCATCATGGATTCATCCCGGCGCAGGACGAAGATCAGTTTGCCGCGCCACAGCACGCGAACCATTTCGCCGGGACGCATGGAGCCGATAGGCACCTCTACCGGCGCACCGAGCGCCTGCGCCCGTGCGCTGGGCTTCAGCGACGAGATAAACGGAATCGAAGCCGCGATAGCGCCGGCTGCGCCGGTCACCACTGTTGCTACGGTCAGAAAGTGACGCCTATTGCGATCAAGGTCGTCTTCGGTCATCAGGCACTCCCATACGCCTGGCTGAAAGGCCAAGAATGTCGCTCATCAGCCCTGCACCGGAATCGGTCCAGGTTCGGTTTCCCCGGCATGAATCGCTTCGTTCTTTTTTGCGGCCTCTTTTCAGCGCGTTTTTGCTTTGTTTCGAAACTGGTAGATTTGCAGCAGACCCGGTTTGCCGTCAGGATGACGGTAGACCGGCTCCAGGTGCGGAACCACGGCGCATTATACACGTGGCCAAACAAACTTGGCTAGGTGCCGGACAACAAACGAGAGGGGTTTGAAAGCAGTTTTGGCGGCATTGAAGTCGACATTAGTCTTCCTGTTGCAATCGATCGTCGTCGGGCTCGCTGTCGCGTTCCTCGTCGTGCTCGTGCGTCCTGACCTGATACCGGGCGCAAACCAGGCTGCGGGACCCGCAAGTTACGCCGATGCGGTCGATCTGTCGTCCCCTTCCGTCGCGAATATCTATACCAAGCGCCTGGTCCAGGACACCGAGTCACCGGACGCACGTGCCCGTTTTCGCGTCGATACCAGCTTCGCCTCCGCTGTCATCGTCGATTCCGAGGGCTACCTCGTCACCAATTACCACGTAACCGCGACAGCAGCGGAGATCCGGGTTCAACTCAGTGACGGCCGCATTACGGAGCCGCAGGTGGTCGGCGAAGATGCGGAAACCGACCTCGCCGTACTCAAGGTGGATCTCGGCGAACTGCCGGCGATCGACTTTGGCGACTCCGATGATCTGCGCATCGGGGACGTGGTTCTGGCGATCGGCAACCCGTACGGGCTCACGACATCGGTAACCCAGGGCATCGTCAGCGCGACCGGTCGCGGGCTATTGAACCTCGTGACTTTCGAGAATTTCATCCAGACTGACGCGGCGATCAATGCCGGCAATTCGGGCGGCGCGCTTATTAACAGCCGCGGCCAGCTTGTCGGCATAAACACGGCCGTGCTCGCGCAGGATCCTGGTACCGAGGGCATCGGCTTCGCGATTCCGGTCAACCTGGTCAGCGGCGTCATAGACCAGATCAAGGAGAACGGCCGCGTGGTCCGCGGCTACATGGGTCTGCTGCCTGATGACATGACGAATGCGGAGCGCTTCGCGGCCGGTATTGAAACCGGTAACGGCATCCTGCTGACCGAGGTTTACGACGACGGCCCGGCCGCTGCCGCGGGACTGCAGGTCAATGACATTATTCTTGAAATGAACGGCGAACCTGTCTACTCGCAGCGCCAGGCGCTGCTGATCGCGGCAAGCACACAGCCCGGGGATGAGCTCGACGTACTCGCGCTACGCAACGGGCAACGGATCGAAACGACGGTTACCTCGGTCGAGCGCCCCGAAGATCGTCAGTAGAACCGGGGACACACGAGAGTGTGTCCCCCGTACTAACTAACTCTGCGAATGGTTGCACCAAGTTGGTGTAATTTTTCCTCTATGCGCTCATACCCTCGATCGACGTGGTAGATACGATCGACGAGCGTCTCGCCTTCAGCTGCCAGCCCGGCCAGCACCAGCCCGGCCGATGCGCGAAGATCGGTCGCCATGACTGGCGCTGCATTCAGTCTTTCGACACCGGTACACACGGCCGTGTGACCCTCGATGCGAATGTCGGCGCCCATGCGCTGCAGCTCCAGAAGGTGCTGGAAGCGGTTTTCGAATACCGTTTCGGTCACCGTGCCAACGCCTTCGGCGATCGCGTTCATCGCGCAAAACTGCGCCTGCATGTCGGTCGGAAATGCCGGGTGCGGCGCAGTACGAATATCGACCGCCTTCGGTCGACGGCCCTGCATGTCGACCTCGATCCAGTCGTCGCCCGTCAGGACCTCAGCGCCAGCTTCGCGCAATTTGATCAGAACCGCCTCAAGCGTCTCCGGTGCCGTGTTTTCTGCGCGCACCTTGCCGCCGGTAACGGCCGCACCAACCAGGTAGGTGCCCGTCTCGATCCGGTCGGGCAGCACCGAGTGCTCGGTACCGCCAAGTTTCTCAACGCCCTGCACCACGATCGTGCTGCTGCCGGCACCCTCGATTTTCGCGCCCATGCCGATCAGGAAGTTCGCGAGATCGATCACTTCGGGCTCGCGCGCCGCATTTTCGAGCACGGTTTCGCCATCCGCGAGCACCGCGGCCATGAGCAGGTTTTCCGTACCGGTCACGGTCACCGTATCGAATACGATGTGCGCGCCCTTTAGCCGGTCCGCACGCGCCTTGATAAAGCCGTCCTCGACCGAGATCTCGGCACCCATGGCTTCGAGGCCCGCCACGTGCAGATTCACCGGACGAGCGCCAATCGCGCAACCGCCCGGCAGAGATACATTAGCCCGACCGAAGCGAGCGACCAGCGGACCGAGTACCAGGATCGACGCCCGCATCGTCTTGACGAGTTCGTAGGGCGCCTCACAGTTATCAACGCTTGCGGCGTTGACCTGAACTACCAGGTGATCGTCGACCGTGATCTCGACGCCCATCATCTGCAGTAACGACAACATCGTCGTCACGTCCTTCAGGTGCGGCACGTTGCGTACGACGGTCGGCTCGGTGGCAAGCAGCGTACCGGCAAGAATCGGCAGCGCAGCGTTCTTCGCCCCCGAGATACGAACTTTTCCGTTGAGCGTCGCTCCGCCTTCAATAAGGAGTTTATCCACGCTCAGCCGCCCTGCCGTTCCCGCCATTCGGCGGGCGTCAGCGCCGTAATCGACAGCGCGTGTATTTCATTCCCAACCAGGGTGCCCAGCGTCTTGTAGACGAGCTGGTGACGGGCAATGGCCCGTTTTCCTTCAAATTCGTCAGCCACGATCAGTGCCGCGAAATGGGTGTTGTCGTCACTCTCAACACGCACCTCGGCTGCGTCGAAGCCGGCTTCAATAAGTTTGCTGATCTCTTCGGGGTTCATTCCAGGTCCGTTAGGCGCCATGGCGCGCCTCGCCATCGGGGCGCGCAGTGTACCCGCATTCAGCGTCCTGTTCACATTGGCTGCCCGCGATTGTGTATCATAACCGGCCCGTGTGGGCCCGGCGCGGCAGATGCGCGCAGCCAATCACACCCTTTGTACGATCGATGCTAGGCAATATTGGTTTTATTATTGCCGGTCTGGTGCTCCTGATCTGGGGCGCTGACCGGTTTGTGCACGGTGCTGCAGCTTCGGCTCGCAACATGGGCATTGCGCCGTTGCTCATCGGCCTTACGGTTGTGGCTTTTGCGACCTCCGCGCCGGAAATCCTCGTTTCGATCGTCGCTGCCGTCCGCGGCGAGCCGGGCCTCGCGTTCGGCAATGCCATTGGCTCCAACATCGTCAATATCGGCCTCGTGCTCGGCGTCACGGCCATGATCCGTCCGATCCCGCTCGAATCGGCCACGCTGCGACGCGAGATGCCGGCACTGCTCGCCGTATCGCTGCTGACCGTTTCTCTGTTCCTCGACACTTATATGAGTCAGATCGACGGTGTCGTCATGCTCACGGGCCTCGTGATCGTCATGATCTGGCTGGCCAGGCTTGGCCTGCGTTCTGCCGCGAACGACCCGATCGCACAGGACTACGAGGCCGAGATTCCCAGCGATGTCAGCATGCCGATGGCCATAGTCTGGCTGCTGGTCGGACTCGCAACGCTCATGGTCGGTGCCGACTGGCTCGTCGACGGCTCCATCGGCGTCGCCCGAACCTTAGGAATTTCGGAGGTCGTAATCGGTATTACGATCGTCGCGTTCGGCACCAGCCTGCCTGAACTCGCCGTGTCGCTGGTCAGCGCGCTCAAAGGAGAGTACGGCCTCGCCATCGGCAACATCGTCGGTTCCAATATTTTCAACCTGCTCGCTGTCATCGGCGTCGCCGCGGCGATCAGCCCCGCGGCCGTTGCTCCGACGGTGCTCTCGCTGCACATCTTTGTCATGGTCGCGTTTACGCTGGTGCTATTCGCGATGACCTACGACTACGACGGCAAAGCGCAGCTGTCGCGGCTTGAAGGCCTCGCATTGTTCGTTGCCTACATCGCCTACGACTCCTACGTCGTCGTTCAAAACATATAGAATAGTCACTCGACGAATTCCGGGGACACGCCTTGGCTGACAAGCTAAGCAGGGACGAGCTGCTCGCACTGGCGGGCGAAGTCATCGACATTGAGGCGCGCGCGGTCGAGGCCCTCAAATCCAGGCTCGACGATAACTTTCTGGCTGCCTGCGAGCTGCTGCTCGATACAGCCGGCCGTGTCGTCGTTACCGGCATGGGCAAGTCCGGTCACGTAAGTAACAAGATCGCCGCAACGCTCGCATCGACGGGAACGCCCGCGTTCTTCATGCACCCGGCGGAAGCCAGTCACGGTGACCTCGGCATGATCACGTCCGGCGATACGGTGCTGGCAATCTCTTATTCAGGCGAGACGGCCGAGGTCGTAACGATCCTCCCGGTCATCAAGCGTATCGGTGCCAACCTGGTATCGGTCACGGGCAATCCAAAGTCCACGATGGCCGAAGCGGCCGATGTTCACCTCGATATCAGCGTTGCCGAGGAGGCCTGCCCGCTGAACCTGGCGCCGACCGCAAGCACGACGGCAACGCTGGCGATGGGCGACGCGCTGGCCGTGGCGCTACTGCAAAGCCGCGGATTTACAGCCGAAGATTTTGCTCGCTCGCATCCAAGCGGCAGTCTCGGCAAACGCTTGCTGCTGCGCGTCTCCGACGTGATGCGCAGCGGTGACCGTGTCCCGGCGGTGCAGGCAGACGTATCACTACGCGACGGCCTGATGGAAATGACTGACAAAGGTCTTGGCATGACAGCCATCGTTGATGGCGATGATCAGATTCTCGGCATCTTTACGGATGGCGACCTGCGCCGCACGCTCGACAGCGGCGCGGATATTCATGCAACAAGCATCCGGGATGTCATGCACACCAACTGCAAGACAGTCTCGGAGGACGTGCTCGCGGCCGAGGCCCTGCACATGCTCGAAGAAAACAAGATTACCTCGCTGCTGGTCGCCGACGACAATAATCGGCTGGTCGGGGCACTGAATATTCACGACCTGTTCCGCGAGGGCCTGATGTGAGCACGGTACCGAACAGCATTCGACTCGTTGCGTTTGATGTCGACGGTGTATTCACCGACGGACGCTTCTACCTCAGCGACGAAGGCATCGAGTCCAAGGCTTTCCATACCCAGGACGGCTATGGCATCCGCGCGTTACTCAACGCCGGCATCGAGGTTGCTGTCATCAGTGGCAGATCTTCCGGCGCTGTAGCGAAACGAATGGCCGAACTTGGCGTCAAACATGTGGTGCAGGGATGTAAAGACAAAGTGGCAGCACTTGACGAAATCGTTGCCGGCATCGGCATCGGTCCGGAGAGTTGCGCCTACGTCGGTGACGATATCCCGGACCTGCCGCTGTTACGGCACGTCGGCTACGCGTTTGCCGTGGCAAATGCCGTGCCTGCCCTGCACGATGCCTGCGATTACTCGACCGAGGCGAGCGGCGGCAGCGGAGCGGTCCGTGAAGTCTGCGAGCTCGTGCTCGCTGCCCGGGACGGTTAAACGACATGACGCCCAGAACCATGGGATTCATCGTCGTGCTGACGGCAGGTGCCCTCGGCAGTTGGTATCTTGCTCGCTCCAACGCACCGTCGTACAACGAACCCCTGCCCATCGACCCGGTACATCGCGGTTACTACCTGAAGCAGGCCCGTATTCTCGGCACGGCCGAAGACGGCAGTCTGCTGTTCGAAATCGAAGCCGACCACGCCGAGCAGCAGGAAGACAACCGCATCGAGTTCACCGATGTGCGGGTAAGGTATTCACCGGATAGTGACATCCCCTGGGTGGTGAGCGCAGACCAGGCGACGCTGTATGACAATCGCGAGGGCATCATGCTGCGCGGCCACGTCGTTGCGCTGAGCCCGGGCGAAGCCGCCGACGAGGAAACCGAAATTCGTACCGAGTACCTGGAGCTCGATCCTGAGCGTTATGTTGCCGAGACTGAAGAGCGTGTGCAGATTCGCGTTGGCGAACGCAGTCTCACAGCGACGGGCATGCTAGCATCGCTCAAGGACCAGACGATTGAGCTCAAAGCCAACGTTCGAGGAAAGATCGCCCCCTGATGCGCATATACCTGACAGTACTCTGCTGCACGCTGCTGTACCCTGCGGCCGCGTTCGCGCAGGACGCGAACCTCGATTTGCGCCTGCCCATTTCGATCATTTCGGAGCAGTCATCGTTTGACGGCAAGTCCGGCACGTTTGTCTATCGCGGCCTGCAGCTCACGCAGGGAAACATCTCGATCGAGGCCGAGGAAGGTCGTGCAACGATTCGAGACCAGGCGGAAGGCGAATGGCAGTTTGCCGGCAACGTCAGCATCGTTGTTGACAACGGGCGGATTGAGTGTGACTCGGCACACCTGGTATTCGAGCAGAGCGTTCTTACCAGGGCGACGGTCACGGGCTCTCCTGCTTCGTTCGAACTGAAACGCAGCAATGCCGACGACGTCACGCACGCCGAAGCCGGCAAGCTCGACTATGACGTCCATAACGGCATCATCGAATTTTCCGACGACGCCGTAATCACCGAGAGCGGCAACCGTATCGCATCGCACTTCCTGCTCTACAACATTGATGAACGACGCATCGATGCAGATTCGTCGGGGGCCGGAGATGACCGCGTCCGCATCACCTATACGCCAACCAACGGCGCCGGCGACAATACGGCGGAAGACACTGCCAGCGAGGACGCCGAGAACCAATGAGCATCCTGAGCGTCCAGGACATATCCAAGAGCTACAAGCTCCGCAAGGTTGTCAAAACTCTGTCGCTGGAAATAAAGAGCGGCGAGGTTGTCGGCCTGCTGGGTCCGAACGGCGCCGGAAAAACCACGGCGTTTTACATGATCGTCGGCCTGGTTGCGGCCGACGGCGGCAACATCCTGCTCGATGGTCAGGACCTGACGGCCAAACCGATGCACGAGCGTTCCAAACTCGGGCTGGGATACCTGCCGCAGGAAGCATCGATCTTCCGCAAGCTTACGGTCGAACAGAACATTCTCGCGATTCTCGAAAACCGCAAGGATCTGGACAGAGCGGGTCGCGAGAAGGAACTCGAAAACCTGCTCGATGAGCTGCACATAGGCCACGTGCGCTCGAGCCTTGGTATCAGCCTGTCCGGCGGCGAAAGACGTCGCGTCGAAATCGCGCGCGCGCTTGCGGCTGACCCGTCATTTGTACTGCTCGATGAGCCGTTTGCCGGCGTCGACCCGATCTCGGTTCTCGATATCCAGCGCATCATCCGCCACCTGTGCGAACGTGGCATCGGGGTACTGATTACTGACCATAATGTCCGCGAAACGCTGGGTATCTGTGGCCACGCCTATATACTTAGTGACGGCAGCCTTATCGCGTCGGGCTCGCCGGAAGAAATACTTGAGAACCAGCACGTTCGGGAGGTTTATCTCGGACAGGAGTTCAAACTCTGAGGATGTCGCGTATGAGAGGCGCGCCTACTCCGGGCAACAACGGGCAATGTTAAAACCTTCGCTGCAGCTCAAACTTGGGCAGTCATTAACGATGACACCGCAACTGCAACAGGCTATCCGGCTGTTGCAGTTACCTGTGCTTGATCTGAATGCGCAGATCCAGGAGGCGCTCGAAGAAAACATCATGCTCGAGATGGCAGATCTGCCGGATGTGCCACGCACGAGTGCCGAGTCGACCGCCGAGGTCGAGACCATCAAGGCCGACGAGCTCTGGCAGTCACGGTCATCCGACCGCATCAGTGACGGGGGCTGGAATGGCGAAGGCCGGCCGATCACCGAGTTTGCTGACGAATCAGGCGAGTCTCTGCACGAACACCTGTACTGGCAGATCGAGATGGAAAACTTCAACAATCGCGAAGCCCTTATCGGCGAAGCCATTGTCGACTCCATTGATGACGACGGTTACCTGAAGGCAGACCTCGAGGAAATTGTCGGCAGCCTCGACGAACAGCCGCCGGTGACCGTGCAGGATGTGGAACAGGCACTGGCCAAGGTACAGCGACTTGACCCGGTCGGCGTTGGTGCACGCTCGCTGGCCGAATGTATCCAGCTGCAGATTCGACAACTCGACCCCGCGACCCCGGGTTTTCAGCTCGCGCAGGACATAGCCGACGGGCATCTCGATCTTGTTGCCAGCCGCGACTACGGCGAACTGCGCCGCAGCCTGCGTACCTCGGAGGAGCTGCTGCACGAGGCGCTTGCCCTGGTACGCAGCTGCAATCCGAAGCCCGGGCTGACCGTCAGTTCAGGCGCTGCCGAGTACGTCATTCCGGACGTCTTTGTGCGCAAGGTCGATAATCGCTGGATCGTTGAAATCAGCCCGACCGGCGTTCCTCGACTGTCAGTTAATCAGCAGTACGCAAGACTATTGCGTGGCAGCGCCGAACACGCCGTTCTCAAGTCACAGCTGCAGGAAGCACGCTGGTTGATTCGCAGCCTCGAAATCCGCAACGAAACACTGCTCAAGGTGGCGTCGAGCATCGTGTCGCGCCAGTCGCAGTTCCTCGAGCATGGCGAGGAAGCCATGAAGCCGATGGTACTGCGCGACATTGCCGAGGAAATCGGCATGCACGAATCGACGATTTCACGCGTGACCACCAACAAATACATGCATACGCCGCGTGGCGTATTTGAGTTCAAGTATTTCTTCTCGTCGCACCTGTCCTCCGACTCGGGGGAAGACCAGTCATCGACCTCGGTTCGCGCAAAAATCAAGAAGATGATCGCGGCCGAGAACCCGGCCAAACCGCTCTCCGATAGCAAGATCACCAACTTACTGAAGGAGGAAGGCATTTCGGTTGCGAGGAGAACGGTCGCGAAGTACCGTGAAGCCATGAACATTCCGTCGTCGAGCGAACGCAGGGTTCGCGACGCACGTTGAAAAACAGGTAAAAACCACGACTACAGGAGGTAGTGAGTACTGTTATCTTTGGTTCTGAGAGGGACCGACACCCATAAAAACAGGAGAAAGCCATGCAATTGAATGTTTCAGGCCACCACGTCGAAGTTACCGATTCCCTGAGAGATTACGTCGAATCCAAGTTTGCCAAGATTGGCCGACACTTTGACCTCGTGTCTGACGTCCATTGTATCCTGACCGTCGAAAAACTCCGTCACAAGGCAGAAGCAACCGTCCACGTTAACGGTGGTAACATCTACGTCGACCATACCGAAGAGGATATGTACGCCGCGATTGACGGACTTGTCGACCGGCTGGAAAGACGAGTTAGAAAGTACAAAGAAAAGCTCGTTGACCACCACGCCAAAGACAAGCATAAAATCAGGTACGCCTGAACCACACCGGACCGGTGCGGCGAGGCGGCCGCACCGGCCCTCAGTTCGCTAACGCCCGCTAATGCCCTTCGAAAACATCATCAAGCCTGATGGCGTCCTCTGTAATGCCACGGCTCGCAGCAAGAAGCACTGCCTGGAAATTCTGAGCGAACTACTGGTCCGCTCGACACCGGGAATCGCCAGCGAAACCACCTTTGAATGCCTGTTCGATCGCGAACGTCTCGGCTGCACCGGTCTCGACAACGGCGCAGCATTTCCGCATTGCCGCATCGACGGCATCGACGATTGCACCGCCGCATTGATCAAGCTATCCGAGCCCGTCGACTTTGACGCTCACGACGGTGAGCCCGTCGATCTCGTGTTCGGCATGATGGTGCCGACAGAACTTGAAGACTCGCACCGTGAGGAAATCAAGCGGGTCACGAAGGCGCTGTCTGACAAAGCGCTGCGCTCACGCCTGCGCGAGGCAAGCAGCAGTTCTGAGCTTTACAACGCGCTTGTCAATGGTGCCGAGCTCGTCGTTCCCGAACCCGCGCAGGCGGTACGGGGAGCCTGAGGCAGCGCGCGGCAAATCATGTCGAATGACCTGCGCCTGATTATCGTCAGTGGCTTGTCCGGCTCGGGCAAGACAGTGGCACTGCACGCACTCGAAGATCTGGGCTACTACTGCATCGATAACATTCCCGCGGCTTTGCTGAAAGCCGCCGTAGATGAAGTTCGCAAAGGAGATACCAGCCAGACCGGACTGCTCGCTGTCGGCGTTGATGCCCGCAATCGCAAACCCGACATCGAGTCATTGCCAGGTCTCGTCCGCGAGCTGCGCGAGGATGGGGTGCAGACCGACATCCTGTTCCTGCACGCATCCGAAGAAATACTGCTGCAGCGCTACGGCGAAACGCGGCGGCGACATCCACTGGCCGAACACGGTGCCGAATTACGTGCTGCCATCAAAGCCGAGCACGATATCCTGGCCGAAATTCATAACGCCGCCGACCTGATCATCGACACCTCCGGCACCAGCGTCTACGAAATCGCCGACGTGATTCGCGAGCGAGTCGATCGGCGCGGCGCGGGTACGCTGTCAGTGTTGATCGAATCGTTCGGCTTCAAGTTTGGCATCCCGGCCGACGTCGACTTTGTGTTCGACATGCGTTGCCTGCCAAATCCGTACTGGTCCGTGAAGCTGCGCGGCCTGACCGGGCTCGACACCGATGTCATCGAATTTCTGGACTCCGAACCGGCCTTTGGCGAGATGTACGAAGACGTACTCGCATTCCTGTATCGCTGGATTCCCCGATTCAGGGATGCGCAACGCGGCTACCTGACTATCGGCATTGGCTGCACCGGTGGCCAGCACCGTTCAGTCTGCATGACCGAAAAACTCGCGGGCCAATTGCGTGCACGGCACGAGTCGGTGCAGGTTCGCCATAACGCGTTGAAAACCAACCGCATACCTTAAGCTGCTACACTCCGCGACCATGGACGCGAGAGACCACATCAAGGCAAATCTCGACCTGCTGCGTGAGCAGCTGGACGATGGCCGCATGCGTGCTGCCCGCGTCATGGTCAACAGTCTGCATCCGTCCGAGGTCGCGCGACTGCTTGAGTCCCTGCCGCTAAAAAAGCGTGCAATGCTCTGGGAGCTCGTCGACCCGGAGATTGAAGGTGATGTGCTCGTCGAGCTTGCCGAGGAAGTCCGCGACGGCCTGATTGAAGGCATGCCGACCGAAGAGCTGGTGCTCGCGGCCGAGGGCATGGAGGTTGACGACCTAGCCGACCTTCTCGTGGATCTTCCGGAAACCGTAACCGCCGAGGTCCTGCAGTCTCTCGACAAACAGGACCAGGAGCGCGTTCAGCAGGTACTTGCGTACGACGAGGAAACGGCCGGCGGCCTGATGAACGTCGATATCGTGACCGTGCGTCCCGATGTCACGCTCGAAGTCGTCATGCGCTACCTGCGTGCGGTCGGCGAGATGTCGGATGGTACCGATTCGATTTTTGTCGTCAGTCGCGACAATACCTACATCGGCTCACTGTTCCTGTCACGACTCCTGACCAACGACCCCGACGAAATGGTAGCGAACGTCATGGCGACCGACGTTATGCCAATTCCGGCGCAGACCTCCTCATCGGACGTCGTCTGGGAATTCGAGAACCGTGACCTGCTATCCGCGCCTGTAGTCGATGATGATTTCCGCGTGCTCGGCCGAATCACGGTCGACGACGTCGTTGATGTCATTCGCGATGAGGCCGAACACTCGTTGATGAGCGCGGCCGGTCTCGACGAAGAGGAAGACATGTTCGCGCCCGTGATCAAGAGTGCGACCCGGCGCGCAGTCTGGCTCGGCGTTAACCTGTTTACGGCGTTTCTGGCCGCCGCAGTCGTCGACCAGTTTCAGACGACGATCGACAAGTTCGTATTGCTCGCAGTACTCATGCCTGTCGTTCCGAGTATGGGCGGCGTCGCCGGCACGCAGTCGCTCGTAATAATCACTCGAGCAATTGCGCTCGGGCAGATCAATCGCGACAACGCCATGGGCATTCTCAGGAAGGAACTCATGGTCGGCGTCTTTAACGGCCTGTTCTGGGCTGTCGTCGTTTCACTGTTCACCTTCCTGTGGCTAGAGGATTGGCGCATAGGCGGCATCATCGGTGGCGCAATGATCATCAACCTGATCGTTGCGGCACTCGCCGGGTTTGCGATTCCGCTGACACTGAAGAAGATGAATATCGACCCGGCGCTTGCGGGCGGCGTGGTGCTGACCACGGTAACAGACGTCGTCGGCTACCTGGCATTCCTCGGCCTGGCAGCCTCGCTACTGCTTTAGTCGCTATCCGGCTTTCTGAATGCGCTGAGATCGCGCTGGATCCAGTCCGGTGCGAACAGTCGCGGCACATCCGCCCCGTTTACAAAGTCCAGCAACTGGTCCTTGACGGCCATCGCGTCGCGGTAGCCAAGCGCGATCAGCTCGCGCGTGTACGACTGCTCGAACAGCAGGAAGCTGAGCAACTTGTTCTCTCCCGGGCTGCGGCCACCAACGCCACGCAACAAGCCGCGAATTGCGGCAGGCAGTTCACTGCGATGCCGCTCGGCGATCACGCGCAGGTCTTCACTTGGCACGATAAGCATCGTATCGATCGGCCGCATGCCTGCGACCGGTGAAGATTCATCGGTGGGACAGGTTGCATCGAGCAGCTGATTGATACGTGTGATGCGCTCAAGGTCCGAATACAGGCCGTCCATGAACAAGGTGTCCAGCATATAGCCTGCGATCTGCGCAAAGCTGGGCGCAGCGCCCAGTTCGTCCGGTACTATGTCGCCCGTTTCGTCACGGATACCAATGACCAGGATCCGGTCCGCACCAAGGTGTACAGCCGGGCTCAGTGGCGTCGCCTGGCGCATCGCGCCGTCGCCGAAGAACTCGGTACCGATGGCCTGCGGCGGAAACACCATGGGCACAGCGATACTGCCCATCAGGTGATCCAGGTTCAGCTCAACACGCTTGCCGATGCGGCGTGTCCGGACCCACTCATCGAACTCCGACCGTGCTTCAAAGAAGGCATGAGATCGGGCCGAACTATAGCCGGCTGCAGTTATTGCGACAGCGTCGAGATGACCGCTCGCGATCGAATCGGCGATGCGCGGAAAATGCATCGTGCCGCTCAGGAGATCTCGCAGCGGCGAATTGTCGAGCAGCGACTTCGGCGGGCTGATCGCCAGGCCGCCACTTACGATCGAGGCAAACCAGTGCAGGCTGCTCTTCAGCATGGTCCAGTGATCGGTCTTGTAGACCTGGTGACAGCGGAAATGCCCCCAGACGCGCTCGAGCTCTGCAATTGCAGTTCTGAATCGCTCTGCGCGCGACGCCAGCACAATGGAGTTAACAGCACCGGCCGACGTGCCGCTGATGACCGGGAACGGGTTCGGCTGCCCCTTGGGCAGCAATTCCGCCAGCGCCTTCAGCACGCCGACCTGGAATGCACCGCGCGCACCGCCGCCAGGCAGTACAAGTCCGGTCCTGATTGTGTTCGACGAATTCGTCATAAGGCGCGTACAAACTGTTACAGAAGAACGTAAGCGAGCGTATTATAGTTGCGACAGCAAATCGGGACACGGACCGAAATCATGAAACGAAGCATTTCTTTGTCGGCTTTTGTCGTCGTGGCCATCGCCGCCGCCTGGAGCTTTTCCCCGCTCGGCATAGCCAACGCCGAAATCGCGGTCGGCCAGCCTGCACCGGAGTTCGAGCTTCAGGACCAGGATGGCGAACTGCATTCGCTTGAAGACTACCGTGACAAGTGGGTTGTTTTGTACTTCTATCCGAAGGACGAAACCCCCGGCTGTACGACCCAGGCCTGCGAATTCCGCGACAACATCTTCGCATTCCGTGATCTTAACGCCCAGATTCTCGGCGTCAGCCTGGATGACGTCGCATCTCACAAATCATTTGCTGAGAACCACAGCCTGCCATTCCCGTTACTCGCCGATATTGATGGCGATGTTGCGACTGCGTACGGCGTGAAAACCAGGATGGCCGGCTGGACCGTTGCCAAACGACAGACGTTCATCATCGGCCCGGACGGCAACGTCGCCAAGCACTATGAAAAGGTTGACGTGAACGAACATTCGAAAAACGTGCTTGCCGCTCTAAAGGAGCTGGGCGCGGGAACCTAGTCCTCAGGGACCAGTTCGAAAAGCCGTTCTGTCGTTGCTCGCGTAATCTCGTAAACGACGTAGGGATCGTCACCAACCTCGGGGCGTGTGACGGTGCCATCGCGCAATACGCCACCGATCTTTTCCATCGCCCGACGCGAGCGCATGTTGGTCTCTCCGACCCAGAAGATAACGGTATCGACGAAACGCAACGCGTGCTCGACCATGAGTTTCTTGATCTCGGCGTTGTAGCTGCCGCCCCAGTACGCCCGAGCCAGGAACGTCCAGCCAATCTCTACTTCACTCTTCTCGCTATCGAGCCCGTGGTAACGGCTCGAACCGATAACGGCACCTGATTCATTATCAACAAATGAAAAAGCCGATCCGCAGCTGACCGCGTCATCGAAGTAGCCGCGAAACACGGATTCCTGGTAGCGCGTCGGTACCGGGTGCTGCATCCAGATCTCGGGGTCCGAGGCCGCAGCAAACATGCTGTCCCAGTCACCCTCCTCGACCGGTCGCACGGTCACGCGCGGCCCGGTCAGTACCGGCTGCAAGACAAAGTCGGTACTCATTGCAACGCCTTGATACCGTCGTCGAGCCCGCGGATCGTCAGCGGATACATGCGATCGTCCATGAGCTCGCGAATCATCTTGATCGATGGTGTGTAATCCCAGCGCTGCTCCGGCTCTGGGTTTAGCCAGATGGCTTTGGGATAGACGTTGAGCAGGCGCTTGATCCAGACCGCGCCCGGCTCCTCGTTCCAGTGTTCGACACTGCCACCGGCGTACGCAATCTCGTATGGGCTCATCGTCGCATCACCAACAAAGATCAGTTTGTAGTCATTGCCGTACTTGTGCGTGATATCCAGTGTCGGCGTCTTCTCCGAATGTCGGCGCCGGTTGTCCTTCCACATCGACTCGTAAATGAAGTTGTGGAAGTAGAAGTATTCGAGATGCTTGAACTCGGTACGCGCTGCCGAAAACATCTCCTCGCAGATGCGCACGTGGTCGTCCATCGAACCGCCGATATCGAGGCACAGCAGTACCTTCACGGCATTGTGCCGCTCCGGAACCATGCGGATATCCAGCAGCCCTGCATTGCGCGCCGTCTTGTCGATCGTATCGTCGAGGTCGAGCTGATCGGCAGCGCCTTCGCGCGCGAACTTGCGCAGTCGGCGCAGCGCCACCTTGATATTGCGAGTCCCGAGCTCCACGGAGTCATCGAGATTGCGGTACTCACGCTTGTCCCAAACTTTGACGGCACTGCGATTGCGCGAGCCTGCCTGGCCGATACGCACGCCTTCCGGGTTATAGCCGTAAGCGCCGAATGGCGAGGTACCTGCGGTCCCGATCCATTTGTTGCCGCCCTCGTGGCGTTCCTGCTGCTCCTCGAGCCGTTCCTGCAGCGCCTTCATAAGCTCCTCGAAGCCGCCCATGGACTCGATCAGCTTCTTCTCTTCCTCGCTCAGTCCCAGTTCCGCCTGCCGCTGCAACCACTCCTCGGGAATTTCCTGGAACAGGTCCGCCAGCGAGTCGTCAACGCCCTTGAAATAAGCGCCGAATATACGGTCGAAGCGATCGAGATGCGCCTCGTCCTTGACCAGCGTCGAACGAGCCAGGAAGTAGAAGTCGTCGACGCTTTGTCCCGCGAGGCCGGCCTGCATCGCTTCGTGCAGCGTCAGCAACTCGGTGATTGACGTCTTCATACCGCCGTCGCGAAGCATGTAGAAGAACGGAATCAGCATGGCTTACTGCGGGTTGGTGCGCCGATCCAGGAAGACGAGCTGCTCGAACAGGTGTACATCCTGCTCGTTCTTGAGCAATGCACCATACAGCGGCGGGATCGCACTCTTTTCACCGCGCAGCGCTTCCGGCGGAATATCTTCGGCAAGCAGCAGCTTGATCCAGTCGAGCAGTTCCGACGTAGATGGCTTTTTCTTCAGGCCGCGAACGTCGCGCACCTTGTAGAACGCGTTCAGTGCTTCGGTTAGCAGGGTCTTCTTGAGGTCCGGAAAATGCACATTGACGATCTCGGCCATCGTGTCCTGATCCGGAAACTTGATGTAGTGGAAGAAGCAGCGCCGCAGGAATGCATCGGGCAGCTCCTTCTCGTTGTTGCTGGTGATCACGATGATCGGGCGATGCTTCGCCTTTATCAGCTGCCTGGTTTCGTAAACGTAGAACTCCATGCGATCGAGTTCCTGCAGCAGGTCGTTTGGAAATTCAATGTCGGCCTTGTCGATCTCGTCGATCAGCAGGATCGGTTGCTCGTCCGACTCGAACGCTTCCCAGAGTTTGCCGCGCACGATGTAGTTCGAGATATCGTGGACCTTATCATCGCCGAGCTGCGAGTCCCGCAGACGCGCGACAGCATCGTATTCGTACAGTCCCTGCTGTGCCTTGGTCGTTGACTTGATGTGCCACTCATACAGCGGCTTGCCGAGGGCTTCGGCGACCTCGATCGCGAGCTGGGTCTTGCCGGTTCCGGGCTCACCCTTGACAAGAATCGGCCGCTCGAGCGTGACAGACGCGTTGACGGCCATCGTCAGGTCGTCGGTCGCTATGTACGAGCTCGTGCCCGTGAATCGCTTACTGCTCATTCGTGTTTTTTCCGTAAACCGGCCGGCAGCCGGGAATGGACCATCTTACCGTCTTGCCGGGCTCAGCGTCAGCGTGTGAACGGCTTCGCCAGGCAGGAACGGGCTCGCACGCCCCTCGACCCAGTCAGCATGACCATCGGCATAATAATCGGACAGCGGGTGGCCGCTTTGCCCGGTCGGCATATGCATCAGGCCGGCGGCTTCGTTACCCGGTGATACCGAAAAGCGCTCCGACGCGCCGAACGACGGGCCCTGTGCCTTTGGCAGGTTGCTGTCGCCATTAAGCTGATCCGCTGGCATGTCCAGAAATCCGCTCAGCAGCGGGACCGCCCTGCTCAACGGGTGCTGGATTTTCGCCGTGTTGGCCTCGCCCCAGGTACGGTCGGACAACGGGCCCTCGTAATTCTCGCGGAAGTAATCGAGATTCTGCTGCACCGCGGCCATAAGGAATTCGTTCCAGTCCTGGTACTTGCCGGGCAGCATATGCTCCGGCCTTTCGGTGACCAGCGTCCAGACGGCCGCTTCGAACTGGTTGCTCATGCGCAGCGGCGTATCGTCGCCGTACTGCGCGCGCACTTCAGCTGTCAGTGCGTAGAACAGCCGTCGTTCGACCTCAAGACGAAATGCGCGCACGAGACGATAGCCTGCAGACTCGGGTGCCGCGCGCGGTATCCAGTCTGCGACAAGCTCGCGATACTCAGGCAGCGCTTCGTCCGCTGCGACCACTTCGTCAGTCAGCAGCTCGAGCAGAACATCCCGCCAGGGCGCCAGGAACAGCGCACGGTCGTCATACTGGATCGCCAGCATGTCTGCCGGCTCGAAAGTCTCTTTCGCAAAAAGACCGTCGCGAATCTGCTTTGCACGGGCGCCAAGGTCGTACCCGCCATCTCCAATCTTCAACAACGCGTCGCCGTTTGCGACTCGTGCGTTCGCAGTCCAGATGCGACCGCTGTCCGGGTTAACAACGCGCGGATAATCCCGGGCTGCCAGGTAACCGTGCCAGCCCGCCCCGTCGCTGAAATCTGCCGGCATCGATGGATCGAATCCGACCCGTACCGGAATCTTGCCGGCAATCGTCCAGCCAATGTTGCCGCCACTGTCACCCGTTACGAAGTTCTGCGGTGGCATACCCATGGTATTGGCGATGTCGAGGGCCTCCTCGACCGAGCGCGCCGTCTCGAGCCCAATCATGTTCAGGTTGACGGCAAAAGCATCGTGCGCGATCCAGCGCACGGCGATCTCTCCGTCCGGGTACTCGACATCTTCACGGACCGGCCCCCAGATCGTCTCCCGGAACGATACCTCGACCGGATCGCTATCCTTCACCTCGATAATGTCCGTCCGGTGTACAAACTCAAGGTCACCGTCTGCAGTCCGATAGGTTCCTTCGTTTTCGCCGGCACGTACAATCACCGCGTCGGCATAGTCGCCGTAGCTGTTCGTAAAACCCCAGCCCATAAACGTGTTGCTGCCCGCAATGACGAATGGCGAGCCGGGCAGCGTCACACCGCTGACATCGCGAGCATCGGGGCCCGTCATCACGAGTCGCGCACGGTAGTAAATATTTGGCGTCGACAGCCCGAGATGCATGTCGTTTGAAACGATGGCACGACCATCGGCAGACAACCTGCCCGACACGGCCCAGTTGTTACTGCCGTTTAGCGGAGCCTTGCCCACCTCGTTCGCAGGCGGCGCAATGTCCGCAACTCCCCGTAACGAGATCACGTGAGCGCCGGGTACCGGTGAAACCTCACGGGCAGCACCCATGATCGGCGCGTCCCATGGCGTGCCGTCAGGGTACATCCAGTCGAATACCTCCGACGGCAGGATACTGGCAACGCGACCCCGTCGAATTTCGCGTGTGGCACGTGAATCGTTGAGCTGCACGAACATTGCGTAAACAGCGAGCAGAGAATCTTCGGATGTCCACGGCGCAGGGCTGGAGCCCAGCAGGAAGTACTCAAAAGGTCTGGAACCGAGCGAATTGAGACCGGCATTGACGCCGTCCGCGTAGCGGCTCAGGAAAGCCCGCTCCTCCTCTGTCGCGCTCGCCAGTACGGCGCGAGCACGGCGACGAAAATCGTGCAGGCGGAAGCGCTTGTCCACATCAATCGCAGCCGCGCCGACGACCTCGGACAGCTCACCGGCTGCCTGGCGCCGAATCATATCCATCTGGAAGAAGCGGTCCTGCCCGTGCACGAAACCCGTTGCATACGCGAGGTCGAGGCGATTGCTCGCGGTAATGACGGGTATGCCGGCAGCGTCGCGCTCGATCGTCACCGCTGCGAGCAGGCCGTCCACTTCGAAGCTGCCTTCAAGCTGCGGCAGGCTCGCGCGCAACGTAAGCCACGCCGCAAAGCTTGCAAGCGCAACGAGGCCGACGGCGCCGAGCGCCAGGCGCACAACGAGTTTCTTCACGAACGGTCCCGAATCTGGATGATGGTCATCGAGTTGGTGCTGCCCGAGACGCCATCGAGGTCACCCTTGGTCAGGATGGCCAGGTCACCGACTTCGACGAGCTCGTTCTCGAGCAGTGTGTCGAAAATATCCCGGTAAAGCGCGCTCGGCTTCGACGGGTCGATGCTGAACTTGACGGGATATACACCGCGATACATAGCGACGCGGCGGCTGGTTTCGCGATGTGGTGTGAATGCGTAAATCGGGATGTCTGACCTGATTCGCGACATCCAGCGCGTCGTTGACCCGGATTCGGTCAGTGCGATGATGGCTTTAACGTCCATATGATTGGCCGTGTACATCGTCGCCATGGCAATGGATTCATCGACTAGCGCGAACTTGTCGTCGAGCCGATGCGTGGTATGCCCGACCGGCAACGGATATTTCTCGGCGCCAACAGCAACTTCGGCCATTGCGCGAATGGCCTTGACCGGGAATTCGCCGACGGCCGTCTCGCCCGACAGCATGACCGCGTCGGTGCCATCCATCACGGCGTTCGACACATCCGAAACCTCGGCCCGGGTCGGGATCGGATTCTGGATCATCGATTCCATCATCTGCGTTGCCGTGATGACAATCTTGTGAGCCTTGCGCGTTTTGCGGATCAGCTTCTTCTGAATGCCCGTCAGCTCGGCAACGCCCATCTCGACACCAAGATCACCCCTCGCAACCATGACGACGTCGGCTGCCTCGATAATGGAATCGATATTCACAACGGCCTCAGCGCGCTCGACCTTGGCCACGATCAGACCGTGCCCCCCGGCCTCGCGGAACAGCCGCCTGGCCTCCTCAACATCATTGCCGTCGCGCACAAACGATACTGCGAGATAATCGAGATTCATATCAGCGGCAAGCTTGATGTTTTCCTTGTCGACGTCGGTCAGCGCCGCTGCCGACAGTCCGCCGCCCTTCAGATTGATGCCCTTGTGGTCTGACAGGATGCCGCCATTGACGACGGTCGTGTGAATGCGCGTCCCCTCAATGCGTTCGACCTGCATCGTGATAAGGCCGTCGTTGAGGAGCAGGATGTCTTTCGGCTTGACGTCCTCGTGCAGCGTGTCCAGTGCGACTCCGACACCCTCCAGGTTGCCGTCAAACATGCCGAGCGAGCTGTCGAGGAAGAACGCGTCGCCGTCGGCCAGCGCTACGCTGTGGTCCTTGAACCGCCGGATACGGATTTTCGGTCCCTGCAAGTCGCCCATGATGCCGACGTCGCGATCACACTCTTCGGCAACTTTCCTGAGTCGCTTCGCACGTTTGCGGTGATCGTCGGATTCGCCGTGCGAGAAGTTCAGGCGGGCAACGTCCATGCCGGCCATGATCATCTTGCGCAGCGTTTTTTTGTGGTCCGACGCCGGTCCCAGCGTCGCCACAATCTTTGTTCTACGTAGCATGGCGCGGATTATTACACAGCTTGGACTGGTTCTGTGTGACAGTGCGGATACTACGTCTTCCGTTCTGTCACATATCCGCGCTATTCTGCGCCGCTGAATGATCCGGACCCGTTATTGAGCAATGCACAGACGCCGTTTTCTGCAGAGCATCGCTGCCGCAGCAGCGACACCGGTAATCGCTCCCGCATGTGCGGCACCCGCACGCGATCTCGGACCGCTGCGGAGCGACCCGGCAAATCTGCTCGATCTGCCCGAAGGCTTCAGCTACCGGATTGTGTCCCGTCACGGAGCGCCGATGGACGATGGCTTGCGCTGCCCGGGCGCTCACGACGGCATGTCCGCGTTTCCACGACCGGACGGCCGCATTGCGATTGTCTGCAATCACGAGACTTTGGCCGGCTGGCCTGAAGAAGGTCCGTTTGGCGACGACTATGCCCGGGTACCTGCCGCGATACGCGAACGGATTTACGATCGCGGCGGCGATTCGACCCCGGCGCTCGGCGGCACGACGACAACCATCTGGAATCCGCAAAGCAATGAAGTGGAACGGCAGTTCATGAGCCTCGGCGGCACTGAAGTTAACTGCGCTGGCGGACCGACGCCCTGGGGCAGCTGGCTGACCTGCGAGGAGATATTCAGCTCGCCCGGGCCGGGTACCCAGAACGGCAACGCTATCCACCGGGACCAACGCCATGGCTACGTTTTCGAAGTGCCCGCGGCCGCCGACAGCATCATCGATCCGGTTCCCCTGAAGGAAATGGGGCGCTTCGTACACGAAGCTGCAGCCGTCGACCCTGCCACCGGCATCGTCTACCTCACCGAGGACAAGGGCGACGGACTCATCTACCGCTACATTCCGAAGGAGGCTGGCAAGCTCAGCGAGGGCGGTCGGTTACAGGCACTGGCGATCATCGGAAGACCGGCACTTCCGACCGGGAACTGGGACGAACGCCTGGTGTCGCTCAACGATCCGCTGCCGTGTAACTGGATCGACATTGAGGACCCCGATCCCGAAGAGAACACCGTACGCTACGAGGGAGCAGCGAAGGGTGCCGCACTGTTCGCACGCAGTGAAGGTATGTGCTGGGCCGGAGATCGTGTCGCTTTTGCCTGCACAGAGGGTGGCGCAGACCACGTCGGCCAGGTTTTCACGTATCGGCCGAATTCTGCGGATGGCGGCGAGCTGGAATTGATCGCCGAAGTCGGTGAAGGGTCCATCATGCGGCGCTGCGACAACATCATCATGGCGCCCTGGGGCGACCTGATCTGTTGTGAGGACCGCGGACTCGGCTCCGGGATGGTGGGCATCAGGCCCGACGGAAGCCTGTATCGCTTTGCATTAAACGCCTACACGAAATCGGAGCTTGCCGGTGCCTGCTTCTCGCCCGACGGCAGGACGATGTTCGTGAATATCCAGTACCCGGGAATGACGCTGGCGATAACCGGCCCCTGGCCTAACTAGCTCGACGCTCCAGAACCTCGACGGCAGGCAGCTTCTTGCCCTCGACAAATTCGAGAAACGCACCGCCGCCGGTCGATATATAGGAGATATCGTCGGCGACGCCATACTTGTCGATCGCCGCCAGCGTGTCACCACCACCGGCAACCGAAAATGCCGGGCTCGCAGCTATTGCTTCGGCCAGAGCCCTGGTGCCCGAACCAAACTGGTCGAACTCGAAGACGCCGACCGGCCCGTTCCAGATGACCGTGCCCGCAGTTGCGAGTATCCCGGCAAAGCGTGCAGCCGTATCCGGCCCGATATCGAGAATCAACTCGTCGGCAGCAACCGCCTCAACGACCTTGGTCGTGGCCGTCGCGTCCGCTGAGAATTCTTCCGCGACAACGACATCGTTCGGAACCGGGATTTCTGCCGCATCACTCTTGTTTGCCAGTTCGCGTGCCGTGTCGAGCATCTCGGCTTCGTACAGTGACTTGCCAACGCCATGCCCTTCCGCCGCGATAAAGGTGTTTGCTATGCCTCCGCCTACGATCAGCGTATCGACCTTGTCGGCCAGCGCGTCGAGCACTGTCAGCTTGGTTGAAACTTTTGAGCCGCCGACAATTGCGACGAACGGTCGTGCAGGCTTGTCCATCGCCCTGGCGAGTGCGTCAAGCTCCGCTGCCAGCAACGGCCCCGCGCACGCAATCGGTGCATGCTCGGCGACTCCGTATGTACTCGCCTGCGCCCGATGCGCGGTACCAAACGCATCCATGACGAAGACATCGCACAGGGCCGCCATTTTCTTCGCGAGCGTCTCGTCACAGGCCTTCTCGCCGGCCAGGAAGCGAACGTTTTCGCAAAGCACGACATTGCCAGGCGCAACATTCACGCCGTCAATCCAGTCGGCCACCAGCGGCACTTCACGTTCAAGCAGCGTCGACAGGTGGTTCGCAACCGGCTGCAGTGAAAATTGTTCGTCCGGCTCGCCTTCTGTCGGTCGGCCGAGATGCGACATGAGGATGACAGCCGCACCGGCGTCAAGCGCTGCGCGAATCGTTGGCAATGCCGCGCGTATGCGCACGTCCGAAGTCACCGTGCCGTCGGCGATGGGTACATTGAGATCTTCACGAATCAGGACCCGTTTGCCTGACAGGTCGAGGTCTGTCATCCGAATAACGGCCATGGTGTGCCCCCGGCTTTATGCGTTCACAAGTGCGACAGTGGTGTCGAGCATGCGGTTGGAGAAGCCCCATTCGTTGTCGTACCACGACAGGACCTTGACCAGGTTGCCCTGCATCACCTTCGTCAGCTCGGTATCGACGATCGATGACCGCGCGTCGTGGTTGAAATCAATCGACACAAGCGGCTCATCGGCGTAGCCAAGTACGCCGTTCATTGGCCCATCGGCAGCTGCCCGAATGATGTCGTTTACTTCTTCTACCGACGTGTCACGCGACGCCAGGAATGTAAGGTCAACACAGGAGACATTGATTGTCGGCACGCGAATCGCGAAGCCATCGAGTTTGCCGTTCAGCTCCGGCAGCACCAGCCCGACGGCTTTCGCAGCACCGGTTGAAGTTGGAATCTGCGACATCGTGGCGGCACGCGCACGCCGCGGATCCTTGTGGTAGCCGTCGGTCAGCACCTGGGTATTCGTGTAAGCATGCACCGAGGTCATGATGCCGTGCTCCACACCGAGCGTATCGTGCAGCGGCTTGACCAGTGGCGCGAGGCAATTGGTTGTGCAGGATGCGTTCGAAATTATCTGGTCGTCGGCGGTCAGGATATCGTCGTTGACCCCGAATACGATTGTCTTCTCCACGCCGCTGCGGCCGGGCGCGGAGATAACGACCTTCTTCGCACCGCCTTCAATGTGCTTGCCGGCGTCTTCTGCTGTGCGAAACAGGCCGGTGCACTCCAGCACGACATCGACACCGAGGTCTCCCCACGGCAGCTTTGCCGGATCACGTTCGGAAAACACCGTGATGCGATCGCCGTTGACGATGATGTCGCCGTCCTGGACTTCGACGCTACCCGGGAACGGACCCTGCGCGGTGTCGCGGCTGGTCAGCCGCGCATTCATCTCCGGGTCACCGAGATCATTCAGGGCAACAACATCAAACTCATCGGTGCGACCCGTTTCATGGATTGCGCGAACGATACAACGACCGATACGGCCGTAGCCGTTGATGCCGATCCTGATTGCCATGCTTCAGTGCTCCAGGTTTAGTTCAGCAGTCCTTTTGCAACTGCAACAACGTTGTCGGTCGTAAAACCGAAGTGCTCGAACAGCTCACCCGCGGGTGCCGACTCGCCAAACCGGTCGAGTCCGACAACGGCGCCGGCTGTGCCGACGTAGCGCCACCAGCCGTTGGTTACGCCGGCTTCAATGGCAACTCGTGCCGTAACCGCGGCCGGCAGGACCGATTCACGATAATCAGCGTCCTGCGCATCAAACGCGTCGGTTGACGGCATCGAGACGACGCGAGCATTTACGCCCTCGCCTGCCAGCGCATCTGCCGCGTTCATTGCCAGCGCAACTTCGGAACCGGTCGCAATAAGGATAATGTCAGGCGAACCGTCGGTGTCACGCAATACGTATCCACCGCGGGCAACGTCTGCCACCTGCGTATCACTGCGTTCCATGTGCGGCAGACCCTGGCGGGTCAGCACGAGGCTGGTCGGTCCAGTCTGGTTTTCGAGCGCCGCTTTCCAGGCGACCGCCGTCTCGACGGTGTCGCAGGGACGCCAGACGCTCATGTTCGGCATCAGTCGCAGGCTGGCCGTGTGCTCGACCGGCTGGTGCGTCGGGCCGTCTTCGCCAAGACCAATTGAATCGTGGGTGAAGACCAGGATGTTCTGGATACGCATCAACGCGGCCATACGCAATGCATTGCGCGAGTAGTCCGAGAACGTCAGGAAGGTACCCGAGTATGGAATGAAGCCGCCGTGCAGGCGCATGCCGTTACAGATCGCGGTCATGCCAAACTCACGCACACCAAACCAGATGTAGTTGCCGTTGGCATCGGTGCCCGAGATCGGCGTCGAGTTGTCGTGCTTGGTCAGGTTCGAGCCGGTCAGGTCAGCTGAGCCACCCGCCATCTCAGGCAACGCCGGCGCGAATGCATTCAACGCCCGCAGCGATGCCTTGCGCGTCGCCATATCGGCGGCTTCGCCGTTAATCGTGGCAATTCCCTGCTCGGCGATCTCGGCCCAGTTGTCCGGCATCTTGCCGGCCATGCGGCGGGCAAATTCGGCGGCAAGCTCAGGATGTTCGGCGTTGTAAGCCGCAAAGCGCTCGTTCCAGGCATTCTCTTCCGCGGCTCCGCGCTCACGGCCGTCCCAGGCCGCGGCTATGTCTGCCGGAACCTCAAACGGCGCATGGCTCCAGCCGAGTTCTTCGCGGGCAGCAGCGATTTCGTCGTCGCCGAGTGGTGCGCCGTGCGTCGACGCCGTGCCCTGCTTGTTCGGAGCGCCAAATCCGATGATCGTTTTGCAGCAGATCATCGACGGCTTGTCGGTCTCCGCGGCGGCCTGCTCGATGGCGGCTGCAACGGCAGCAGCATCGTGGCCATCGACGTTGTCGATGACCTGCCAGCCGTAGGACTCAAAGCGTTTCGCCGTGTCGTCGGTAAACCAGCCGTCGACTTCGCCGTCGATCGAAATGTTGTTGTCGTCGTACAGGCAGATCAGCTTGCCGAGCTTGAGAGTGCCGGCCAGCGAGCACGCCTCATGCGAGATACCTTCCATGAGGCAGCCATCACCGAGGAATACCCATGTCTTGTGGTCGACGATGACGTGACCCGGACGGTTGAACTGCGCGGCCAGCATCTTTTCCGCCATCGCCATACCGACGGCATTGGTAATGCCCTGGCCAAGCGGTCCCGTCGTCGTCTCGATCGGTCCGCCGGGCTCGTATTCGGGGTGACCGGCCGTCTTGTAGCCCATCTGCCGGAAATTCTTCAGCTGCTCTATCGGGAAGTCCGCGTAACCCGTCAGGTGCAGCAGACTGTAGATCAGCATCGAACCATGGCCATTCGACAGCACGAAGCGGTCGCGGTCAGCCCACTCCGGGTTTGCCGGGTTGTGCTTCAGGTAGTCGTTCCAGAGCACTTCGGCGATATCAGCCATGCCCATCGGGGCGCCCGGGTGACCCGAGTTGGCGGCCTGCACTGCATCCATGGAAAGGGCGCGAATCGCGTTCGCGAGGTCTCGCCGGGCGGTCGCGTCGGCGGCAGATACGTTATGTGACATTTTGACCTGTCTTTTACGGCCTTTTGGCCGCTGAATGGGGATAGAATTCGCGCTTTCGCGAGCGGCGCATTTTCCCTGTTATAGGGGACCGCATCAAGGGTACAATGCGCCCCCTTTGAATCCCCGGAAACTTACAACCATGTCTGACGCGTTCCTGTTTACGTCCGAATCAGTCTCTGAAGGCCACCCGGACAAGATCTCCGACCAGATTTCCGACGCCATTCTCGACGCCATCCTTGCCGAGGACAAATCGGCGCGCGTTGCCTGCGAGACGATGGTCAAAACCGGTGTCGCGATTGTCGCTGGTGAAATCACGACCACGGCGTGGGTCGACATCGAAGAAATCGTTCGCAACACGGTACTCGAGATCGGCTACGACAGCTCAGACAAGGGTTTCGACGGCGCCTCGTGCTCCGTGTTGAATGCAATCGGCAAACAGTCCCCGGATATCGCGATGGGTGTCGACCGCGAAGCAGCGGAGAAACAGGGTGCCGGAGACCAGGGCCTCATGTTTGGCTACGCCTGCAACGAGACTGACGTCCTGATGCCGGCGCCCATCACCTACTCACACCGGTTGGTGAAGCAGCACGCAGACGTTCGCAAGAGCGGCAAACTCGATTACCTGCGCCCGGATTCCAAGAGTCAGGTCACGTTCAACTACGTCGACAACAAACCGGTTTCCATTGACGCCGTCGTGCTCTCGACGCAGCACAGCCCGGACGTTTCGATGGACGATCTGCGCGAAGGCGTCATGGAAGAGATTATCAAGCCGATCCTGCCCGCGGAACTGCTGTCTGCAGATACGAAGTACCACATCAACCCGACCGGTCGATTCGAGATTGGTGGCCCGATGGGCGACTGCGGCCTGACCGGCCGCAAGATCATCGTCGACACCTACGGTGGCGCCGCCCGCCATGGTGGCGGGGCATTCTCGGGCAAGGATCCGTCAAAGGTCGATCGTTCGGCTGCTTACGCGACGCGCTACGTGGCGAAGAACATCGTCGCGGCCGGTCTTGCCGATCGTTGCGAGATCCAGGTGTCTTATGCCATTGGTGTCGCCGAGCCGACCTCGATCAGCGTCAACACCTTTGGCACCGGCAAGGTATCTGACGGTGAACTCGACAAACTGATTCGCGAGCACTTCGACCTGACGCCGTACGGCATCCTGACGATGCTCGACCTGATCCAGCCGATCTACCGCCCGACAGCCGCTTACGGCCACTTCGGTCGTGAAGACCTCGACCTGAGCTGGGAACGCACAGACAAGGCAGAGGCACTTAAAGCCTCCGCCTAGACCCCGGAATAACCGGGGACAGTTACCTTAGGAGACCAACAATGAGCAGCGAAGCCGTTGCCGTAACCAATGATTACAAGGTCGCCGATATCGCGCTGGCCGAATGGGGCCGTCGCGAGATCGCGATCGCCGAGACCGAAATGCCGGGCCTGATGGCCATCCGTGAAGAGTACGCAGGCCAGAAGCCGCTCGACGGTGTGCGCCTGACGGGTTGTCTGCACATGACGATCCAGACCGCCGTACTGATCGAGACCCTGGCAGAGCTCGGTGCGGACATCCGCTGGTCTTCCTGCAACATCTTCTCAACGCAGGATCATGCCGCAGCGGCGATTGCCGACCAGGGCATCCCGGTTTTCGCCTGGAAAGGCGAGACCGAGGAAGAGTACTGGTGGTGCGTTGAACAGACGATCAACGGTCCGGGTGGCTGGCAGCCAAACATGATTCTCGACGACGGCGGCGACCTGACGCAGGTTCTGCACGACAAGTACCCGGAGATCATGAAAGACGTCAAAGGTCTGTCGGAAGAAACCACGACGGGCGTCAAGCGACTCTACGAGATGATGAAAGACGGTTCGCTGATGTGTCCGGCGTTCAACGTCAATGATTCCGTCACGAAGTCGAAGTTTGACAACCTGTACGGTTGCCGCGAGTCGCTGGTCGACTCAATCAAGCGTGCGACCGACGTCATGGTCGCCGGCAAGATTGCGGTAGTCTGTGGTTACGGCGATGTCGGCAAAGGTTCGGCACAGTCACTGCGCGGCCTGGGTGCCACGGTCTGGGTTACAGAGATCGACCCGATCTGCGCGTTGCAGGCCGCGATGGAGGGCTATCGCGTCGTGCGTCTCGATGACGTCATCGACCAGGTTGATATCGTCGTTACCGCCACCGGCAACTACAACATCCTGTCGGGCCCGCAAATGGAGCGCATGCGCGACCAGGCCATCGTCTGCAACATCGGCCACTTCGACAATGAAATCGATGTTGCCTACCTCAAGCAGTTCGAGTGGGAGAACATCAAACCGCAGGTTGACCACGTTATTTTCCCTGACGGCAAGCGCATCATCCTGCTGGCCGAAGGCCGCCTCGTGAACCTCGGCTGCGGCACGGGCCACCCAAGCTTTGTCATGTCGAATTCGTTCACGAACCAGGTGCTCGCACAGATCGAACTATGGCAGAACGGCGACAGCTACGAAAAGGAAGTCTACGTGCTGCCGAAACACCTCGATGAGAAGGTCGCACGTTTGCACCTCGACCGTATTGGTGCCAAGGTAACGATACTGACCGACGAGCAGGCCAAATACATTGGCGTTGAAGTCGACGGTCCGTTCAAGCCGGAGCATTACCGCTACTAAGAGGACTGCACTATTTCGGCAGACGAGGCTGACAAGGACGCGATCCGGGTCCTGCACCTGACCGACCCGCATTTGTTCGCCGATCTCGACGGCGAACTGCGGGGCACGGTGACTGCCGATTCGTTGATGAATGTCCTCGATCACTACGCCGCTGCCGAATGGCGCGCCGATCGTGCCTACGTCACTGGCGACCTGATCCAGGACGACAGCGAAGAAGCCTACGGGCGGTTCCGTGACCTGCTGTCATCGCTCAAATTGCGGGTGCACTGCGTGCCCGGCAATCACGACGTCCGCGAACTCATGAAACGTACGTGCATGCGGCCGCCATTTTCTTACTGCGCCCGTGAAAAGATCGGCGACTGGCTGCTGATCGGTCTCGACAGCTGTGTCAGCGACGATGCCGGCGGCAGTCTGCCGGACGCCGAGATCGACCGGCTGGAGACCGCGGTCACCGAATCGAATGCGAAACACGTTGCCGTCTTTCTGCATCATCCCCCCGTGCCTATGAACAGCGAGTGGCTCGATACCGTTGGCCTCAAAAACGGCGACGCGGTACTCGAGAAACTCAGGATGCTCGGAAAAATACGGCTGGTCGCTTTTGGCCACGTCCACCAGGACTACGATGATGACTATGAAGGCATTCGCATCATCGCCACGCCTTCGACCTGCCGGCAGTTCAAACCTGGCAGCAAGGACTTTGCGGTTGACGACAATCCGCCTGCCTACCGGAAGCTGACACTGCACACAGACGGCTCGGTTGGCAGCGAGCTTGTCTGGGTGGAGACATGATGCGGCTGACCTTCGCGGTCATCCTTTTGCTTGTTTCGGCTGCTGCGACAGCCGCCGACCGCCCGGTATCCCTCTGGCAGATTGACGGCAATGACAACAGGGTTTACGTGCTGGGCTCGGTGCACCTGTTGCGCGAACGCGATCATCCACTGCCTGCTGTTATCGATGCCGCCTACGACGATGCCGAGATCCTCGTCATGGAACTCGACATGGACGACATGAATCCCCTTGAGGCGCAGTCCCTGCTGACGCGCTACGGCGTACTGCGTGATGGACGCACGCTCGCGGAGCTGATGGGCGCCGATTACGAGCGTGCACAGGCGGCTGCAGACCTTCTCGGCATGCCGCTGCACCTGCTTGAGCGCACCAAGCCCTGGTATGCGGCGATTACGATCGAGATCATGGCGCTGCAGCGCATCGGCTACGACCCGATGCTCGGCGTCGAACTGACATTGTCGAATCGTGCCGCAGCGGACAATAAACCGATCATCGGGCTCGAAACCATGGAACAACAGATTCAGTTTCTCGATGGCCTGGCAGACGATGTGCAGCGGCAGATGCTGCTGTCGACACTTGAAGATGCCGGCGAACTCGAAGTCATGATGGACCTGATGATCGACGCGTGGCGCGGCGGCGACATGAAATTCTTCGAGGACAGCCTGCTCACCGACCTGGCCGAATACCCCGAGCTGTACGACGCCTTGCTGAAACATCGCAACGAGCGCTGGATCAAGGATATCGTGGAGCTGCTCGACGACGATGTCGATTATCTCGTGGTCGTAGGCACTCTCCACCTTGCAGGCGAAGACGGGGTCCCGAAGCTGCTCGAAAAGCAAGGTGCGGAAATCCACCAGTTGAGCGAGTCCGCCACGCTCCGGTAGGATGCGCCCTCCCCCCGCGGAGGATATCCATGAGTCTATTCAGCGAAGCGCAGCAGGTCATTGCCGGCGGCGTCAATTCACCCGTTCGAGCATTTGCCGGTGTCGGTGGCGAACCTGTGTTCTTCAGGAGCGCGAGCGGCGCCCGTGTCACAGCTGAAGACGGCCGCGAGTTTATCGACTATGTCGGTTCGTGGGGGCCAATGATCCTGGGTCATGCACACCCGGATGTTATCGACGCAGTCGTCGCAACGGCCCGGGACGGGCTCAGCTTCGGCGCACCCTGCGTTCTGGAGACACAGATCGCTGAAAAGATCTGCTCAATGGTGCCGTCGATCGAGAAAGTACGCATGGTGAGCTCGGGTACCGAAGCGACGATGAGTGCCATTCGCCTTGCGCGCGGCTACACGGGCCGCGACAAGATCATCAAGTTTGAAGGCTGCTATCACGGTCATTCCGACTCTCTGCTTATCAAGGCAGGCTCAGGCGCACTGACGCTCGGAGTGCCGAGCTCCCCGGGCGTCCCGGCCGGGCTGGCAGAACACACGATTACGCTGTCGTTTAACGATATCGAAGGCGTCAAGGCAGCCTTCGCCGAGCTGGGTGACCAGATTGCCGGCGTTATCGTTGAACCGATTGCAGGCAACATGAACATGGTGCCGCCGGTGGATAGATTCCACGAGACGCTGCGCGAGGAGTGTACGAAAGCCGGCGCACTGCTGATCTTCGACGAGGTCATGACTGGCTTTCGTGTAGCCAGGGGC
The DNA here is from genome assembly GCA_965224725.1 of Woeseiaceae bacterium. Lineage (GTDB taxonomy): Bacteria > Pseudomonadota > Gammaproteobacteria > Steroidobacterales > Woeseiaceae > UBA1847. The sequence goes on along the minus strand of CBDCZZ010000001.1, from coordinate 592,754 downwards.
TGCGCGCAGTCGATTCTTGGCATTGAGCCGGACATCACAACGCTCGGCAAAGTAATCGGCGGCGGCATGCCTGCAGCCGCTTATTGCGGCCGTGCCGAGATTATGGCGAGCCTCGCCCCGGATGGCCCGGTTTACCAGGCCGGCACGTTGTCAGGAAACCCGGTGGCAATGGCAGCAGGATCGAAAACGCTCGAACTGATCGACAACGATGACTTCTGGTCGTCGCTGTCAGACAAGACGCAACGCCTGGTCGCAGGACTGGCGAAGGAGGCCCAGGGCGCCGGAATCCCGATGTCTGTCGAGAACGAGGGCGGCATGTTCGGTTTCGTATTCACAGATGCAGGCCCGGTGCGCAGTTTCGCGCAGGTGTCGGCGGGCGATGTCGAGCGTTTCAGGAAGTTCTTCCACGGCATGCTCGACGAAGGCATTTACCTGGCGCCATCTGCGTTCGAAGCCGGATTTGTGTCGTCCGCTCATACTGACGACGACATTGACGCGACGATCGCCGCTGCGGCCAGGGTGCTGTCCGGCCTCTGACCGGCGATTTAGTCGGGCGCAGCGGAGACCGGCGTCCTGACACTGTCGATCAGCTTGTCGACCAGGCGCAGGCGGGCCTCGGTGTCGCTGCTCTCAAGGCAGACCTGTTTTTCCTCGAGGTCGATCGGCAGGATCTCGACAAACCTGTAGGCCACCCATACGGCGTCATCGAAGCGGCGCTCCAGCGATTCATAGAGCCTGCCCAGATCGTCGAGAATGGACTCGAGTATGTGCGGCAAGGCATGGTAGTCCGGCGGCAGCAGCATCGGCTCTTCGTCGGGGATCAGCTCGATTTCACCGATGTTAAGGCCGTCGGGCTGTCGTTCCGAGGACAACAGGCGAAACCGCTGCCCTCCGATCGCGGTAATCCCGAGCAGGCCGTCGCTGCCCTGGTAAAAATCCGTGATTGTGGCCAGCGTACCAACCGGATGCGTGGTAGCCGGCGCGGCCTCATGACCTTCGCGAATCAGGATGACCCCGAACGGTGTGCCACTTTTCATGCAGTGACTCACCATATCGATGTAACGGGACTCGAAAATCCTGAGCGGTAGCGGGCCACCGGGAAAAAGAACGGTATTGAGCGGGAAAATCGGAACGTTCACGCTACAACTATAGACGCCTAACCCCGGGTTCGCTGCAGCAGCGCCGTCAGCGTTTGCCTGGAATTGCCGAACCCGCCGTTCGACATGAATACGACCTGATCGCCAGGCAGCACCCGCGTCGACATGTCATTCACCAGTTTGTCGTAGTCATCGAACGACCTCAGCTTGCCGGCGAGGCTGGTCATGGCCGCGTCAAACTCCTCACCCATGTCTTCAGGACGGAACATCCAGATCAGGTCCGCGCCTGCCAGTGAGTCGGCCAGGCGGTCATTGTGCACGCCCAGCTTCATCGTGTTGGAACGTGGCTCCAGCGCGACAACAACACGGTTTCCCGGGTAGCGACGGCGCATGGAGCGAATCGTCTTTTCGATCGCTGTCGGGTGGTGTGCAAAGTCATCGTAGATCGCGATATTGGCCACCGTCGCAGTACGTTCCATGCGACGCTTCACACCCTTGAAACGGGTCATCGCATCGACGGCCTTTTCGAAAGGCACGCCAACGGCCACCGCCGCTGCTATGGCGGCCGTCGCATTTTCAAGATTGTGTTCGCCGCCCACCTGCCAATGCGCTTCGGCCGCTTTGCCTGACGGGCTGCGTATACCGATGTGGCGCTCCGTCTTGTCGCCGAATCGCCCTACCCAGTCGCAATCGTCGTCGCTGCCGAATGTCTCGACAGGTGTCCAGCACCCCATATCGAGCACAGCTTTGAGGTTTTCATCCGCTCCGTTAACGATCACCTTGCCGTCGCCCGGAATCATTCGCATCAACTGGTGGAACTGCCAGTTGATGGCGTCGAGGTCCTTGTAGATATCGGCGTGATCAAACTCGAGGTTGTTAAGAACAACGGTCGTCGGTCGGTAGTGGACGAATTTCGCGCGCTTGTCGAAAAACGCCGTGTCGTACTCATCGGCTTCAACAACGAAATACATCGAGCCGCCGAAGCGCGCCGAGGTATCAAAGTTTGCGGGTATGCCGCCAATCAGGAAGCCCGGTTCAAGTCCGGCATCATCGAGAATCCATGCCAGCATGCTGGCCGTCGTCGTCTTGCCGTGGGTGCCGGCGATCGCGATAACGTGCCGGTCGTGCAGAACGTTTTCCGCCAGCCACTGCGGGCCCGAGGTATAGCGCAACGGCCCGTTCAGGAGCGCTTCGACCACCTCAACGCCACGGCTCATGACATTGCCAACAACGACACAATCCGGATTCACATCGAGCTGACCGGCGTCGACACCTTCGTGAATGTCGATGCCGAGATTCCTGAGCTGGGTACTCATCGGCGGATAGACGTTGCGGTCGCAACCTGAGACTTCATGCCCGGCGGCCTTCGCCAGCGCGGCAACGCCACCCATGAAGGTTCCGCAAATTCCGAGGATGTGTAGGTGCATAAATCTAGGGTGAGGCTGCTGTTTCGGGGCTAACCATAGCACCGACCTGGATCTGGATCAGCGCTATACCGAGTGCTATGAGAACACCGGTCAGTCGGTCTCGATCGATCGCGCCGGCGATCACGTGGCCTTCAACCGGAATCGACCAGAGCAGGATGACCCATCCGACCAGGCCAGCCAGGCTGGCACCGACAAACGGTGTCAGGAATACATAGACAGCAACGAACATCACCTGCAGCACCGCACCACAGCCGACAATCGTGGTAAGCACCTGAACCGTCCGCGCGGTCCTGCCGAAGAGTTGCAGCACGCCGGTATACAGCAGCAGGCCAAGAAAACCGGTTGCAAGCCCGACCGCAAGATCCGTCTGGTCAAACCCGTCAACCAGCACGACGAATGGCAAGCCCGTCAGAACCCAGGCAATCAACAACAACGAGAACAGCGCGGACGAGCGCGGTAACGCTTCTGCACCTCTCGCGAGTGCGATAACTTCCAGCAGGGTCTTGAGTAGTGCTAACACGGGGCCGATCATCGCATGTTACTCTTCCCGACTGAATCTCCCCGGCGCTCCCCGATGCCTGAATACCTGTTCGTCGATCGACCCGACGACTTAAAAGAAAAACTGAACGGCTTCACGCAGGTTGGCGTAGACACCGAATTCATGCGTGAAAAAACCTACTTCGCGCAACTTTGCCTCGTGCAGATCTCAACGCCGGACGACATTTTCTGCGTCGATCCGTTGTCCGATTACCCAAGAGACGAATTCTGGTCTTCGCTGCTCGACGAGTGTTGGGTGGTGCATTCTGCGCGCCAGGATATCGAGGTGATCTACCAGTCGACTCGGCGCATGCCGCGCGAACTCTTCGACACCCAGGTTGCAGCCGCACTGGTCGGCCTGCCTGCGCAGGTTGGCTACGCCGGGCTGGTTAAGGAATTATTCGACGCCGATATGGACAAGTCCCACACGCGTGCCGACTGGACCCGGCGGCCGCTCCCCGAAGCATTTCTGCAGTACGCAGCCGAGGACGTCGAGTACCTGCTGCCGGCGGCCGCCGAACTCACCGAACGACTGCAGGCGAAAGGTCGGCTGGAGTGGGCGCGGGAAGATTCGGCTGCACTGCTGGATCCTGACCTTTACTCGACAGGCGGAGGCCAGGCCATCGATCGACTTAAAGGTGCACGCAACTTTCGCGGGGGCCGGCGCGCGGCGGCGGCAAGGCTCGCAGCGTGGCGGGAAAAAGAGGCTATCGGCCGCGACCGACCGCGTCAGTGGATCCTGCGCGACCCGATCTTGCTCGACATCGCCTACAAGGGGCCGACGTCAATGAAGCAACTCGCAGACATCGATGGCATGACACCAAAGATCCTGCACCGTATCGGCGAACAGTTATTGCGCGAAGTTGCGGCGTCGGAAAACGACCAGAATGGCTACAAGCCGCCGCGACCGCCCGACGAAGCACAGAAGGCGCTGCTCAAGGAAATGCAGTCGCAGGTCGCCGAGCGCGCAAAAGAACTTGGCCTCGCGGCCGAAACGATCGCGTCGAAACGTGAGCTGTCTGCCGTGATTATCTCGGGCAACCACGACTCGCGCGTGTTCCGCGGCTGGCGCCGTGATGTCATCGGTAACGATCTATTGGCACTTCTATAAAGAATGGGTCCGGTTCCGTAGAAACCGGACCCTTGCTATCTACGCCAGTGCCAGTCAGTAGAATGGGTCCGGTTCCCTTGGGAACTGGACCCTGACCTTCTTTCGACAGGGTGGTACTGCAACGGAGGCAGCCTCTTTCTTACGAAAGTGCCTCGATCAGGCGCCCATACACCTCATCGATGCCACCCTCAGCCGCAACCGTTACCAGTTTGCCGCGCTCACGGTAAAAGTCGATCAGCGGTTCGGTGTTTTCGCGGTACACCTCGAGGCGATTCGAAATCGTCTCTTCATTGTCGTCCTCGCGCTGGATCAGCTCGCCGCCCGCCGCTGTGACTTCGTCTAGTTCTTCCTGGGACGAGAAATAGACGTTCAGCAACTTGCCCGTCTTTGAGCAGGTGCGGCGACCGGTCAGGCGCTGCATCAGGATATCGAAATCAACGTCCATGAGGACTGCCGTATCGAGCGGCGTGCCCATCTCGTCGAGCAGGTTGTCGAGATCGACTGCCTGCTGCGTGTTGCGAGGAAAACCGTCAAGGATGAATCCTTCCTGGGCGTCCGGTTCAGCGAGGCGCTCACTGATGATGCCAAGTACGACTTCGTCGGGAACCAGGTTGCCGGCCTCCATGATTTCCTTCGCCTGCAGCCCGAAGCGGGTACCCGCAGCAACGGCTGCCCGGAGCATATCGCCGGTTGAGACCTGTGGAATATTGCGTTCGGCCTTGAGCTTCTTGGCCTGGGTGCCCTTACCTGAGCCTGGCGCGCCCAGCAGTACGATTCGCATCGGTTTGTTCCTTGAAAACAGTGGCTGATACCCGGCCTGAATCCGGGGCGAGGTACGCTACCGAGAAAGGACAAAGAGGTCAATGCGCGGTATCCTCACCCGCTTTCCCTTCGAGCCCGGAGTTTCCCATATGCCCGCAATGAACGCCTTTTACGCCCAGTCAGGCGGTGTCACGGCTGTCATCAACGCAAGCGCCTGCGGCGTCATCGAGACCGCCCGCAAGCACCCGAATAAAATTGCAAACGTATACGCCGGGCAGAACGGCATCATCGGCGCGCTGACCGAAAACATGATCGACACGAGCAAGGAATCGGCTGCGGCAATCAGGGCACTCATGCATACGCCGGGCGGCGCATTCGGTTCGGCACGCTACAAGCTCAAGGGAATCGATGAGAATCGCGCCGAGTACGAGCGCCTGATCGAAGTCTTCAAGGCACACAATATCGGCTATTTCTTTTACAACGGCGGCAATGACTCCATGGACACCGCCCACAAGGTCTCGCAGATTTCGAAGAAAATGGGCTTCCCGGTGACCTGTCTTGGCGTACCGAAGACTGTCGACAATGATCTGCCGATTACGGACAACTGCCCGGGCTTCGGTTCGGTCGCGAAATACGTCGCCGTTTCGACACAGGAAGCCGCGCTCGACGTGCTGTCGATGGCCGAAACGTCTACGAAGGTATTCATCCTCGAAGTCATGGGTCGCCACGCGGGCTGGATAGCCGCGGCCGGCGGACTGGCTGGCAAACAACCAGCCGACGCCCCGCACATCATCCTGTTCCCGGAGATCCCGTTCAAAAAGCGCGAGTTCCTGAAAAAGGTCCGCCAGTGCGTCAATGATTACGGCTACTGCGTCGTGGTCGTCTCGGAAGGGGCACAGTACGCGAACGGCAAATTCCTGGCCGACCAGGGTACGCGCGACGCGTTTGGCCACGCCCAGCTCGGCGGTGTCGCCCCGGTCGTTGCCAACATGGTCCGCCAGAGTCTCGGCTACAAGTTCCACTACGCCATTGCCGACTACCTGCAGCGTTCGGCGCGCCACATTGCGTCCGATACGGACGTGAAGCAGGCCTACGCGGTCGGCAAGAAGGCCGTCGAGTTCGCCCTGGCCGGCAAGACAGCCGTCATGCCCGTCATCAAGCGGGTATCGGAATCGCCGTACAAGTGGACGATCGAATCCGCACCTCTCGGCCGCATCGCCAACAAGGAAAAAATGCTGCCGCGGCGCTACATCACCAAGGACGGCTTCGGTATCACCGAGGCCGGACGTCGCTACCTGGAGCCACTGATCAGGGGTGAAAATTACCCGCCATATTTCAAGGGATTACCCAAGGTCGCAAAGCTGAAAATGCGCCTCGTGAAGCCGCTGACTGGCACCGATTTTGTGGTATGATGCGCGCGCTTTCGAGACCGGTCTGCGGACGAAAAGCAAAAACAAGACAGATTTCAACCGGTTAGGGGATCCCGAGCACGCTTTATAGAGCATAAGGTGCCACCCATCGCACCTTGCGGCCCTGTGTGCGGCGTCCTCTGTCACCGGAATAAAACGACGGAGTAACAATCAGTATGTCAGTTACGATTATCCTGGCCCTGTCCCTTTTCGGACTCGCTGTGGCCTTTTACTACTCGCGCTCGGTCAGCCGCGTTGCTGTCGACATGGGTGTCGAAGACGAAGACACGCGCGGTAAACTGCGCAAGATCCATGCGGCGATCGCGGAAGGCGCGATGGCGTTCCTCAAGCAGGAATACAAGTTCATGGCCATCTTCATGGTCCTGTTCGGCCTTGTCATCGCCCTGCTCATCGATGATCACCACACCGCGAACGTCAACGAAGGCATCTACACGGCCGTTGCGTTCATTTTCGGTGCGATCATCTCGATCGCGAGTGGCTACATTGGCATGAAGATCGCGACCGCAGGCAACGCGCGTACGACGGTCTCGGCGAACCAGTCGCTCTCCAGTGCCTTTAACCTCGCGCTGCACTCGGGCGCCGTTATGGGCTTCGCGCTGGTCAGCCTGGCATCGCTTGGCATGCTGCTGATCTACCTCGGCCTCAAATACGTACTGCCTGCCGATCTGCCATCGCACGTACTGATGGAAGTCATCGCCGGCTTCGGTCTCGGTGGTTCCGCTATCGCGCTGTTCGCGCGTGTTGGCGGCGGCATCTTCACGAAAGCAGCCGACGTCGGCGCCGACCTTGTCGGTAAGGTCGAAGCGGGCATTCCGGAAGACGATCCACGCAACCCGGCCGTAATTGCCGACAACGTTGGTGACAACGTCGGTGACGTCGCCGGTATGGGTGCTGACCTGTTCGGCTCCTGTGCGGAAAGCACCTGCGCCGCCATGGTCATCAGCGCGATTGCGTTCGCCGGCAACGTTGACGCGCTGCTGTACCCGATCGCTATCTCGGCAATCGGCATCCCGGTCAGCCTGCTCACGATCCTGGTTATCCGCGTCAACACCGAAGCCCAGGTGGGCCCGGCGCTGAAGCGCATGCTGATCATCTCGAGCGCGATCATGGCCGCTTTCATGTATCCGGTGACCGACATGCTGGTGCCCGCGGATTTCGCGATCAACGGCGTTGATTACACTTCCAGCGGCGTGTACTTCTGCTTCCTGACCGGTCTCATCGCCGGCCTCGTAGTGGGTCTGCTCACCGAGTACTACACGTCAGACGCGTACCAGCCCGTTAAGGAAGTGGCAGAGTCCTGCCAGACCGGTACCGCGACCAACATCATTTTCGGCCTCGCGCTGGGTTACAAGAGTGCCGTCGGTCCTTACCTCGCGATCGGCCTTGCCATCTACATTCCATGGATGCTGGCCGGCATGTACGGTGTGGCCATCGCCTCACTTGGCATGCTGGGCACACTGGTCATTGCACTGACAATCGACGCCTACGGCCCCGTTGCTGACAACGCTGGCGGTATCGCCGAGATGGCAGGTATGCCGGAGCACGTGCGTGACCGCACGGACGTTCTCGACTCAGCCGGCAACACCACTGCCGCTATTGGCAAGGGTTTCGCTATCGGCGCTGCAATCCTGACGTCGCTGGCACTGTTCGCCGCGTTCCTGACGCGTGCTGACCTGCTGCTGAAAGAACAGGATCCGACCTCGGACCTGCTCGGCTCGATCAACCTGCTCGACCCGATGGTCTTCAGCGGCCTGTTCATCGGCGCCGTTCTGCCGGCACTGTTCACGGCCATGACGATGAAGTCGGTTGGTGCAGCTGCGTTCAAGATGATCGAGGAAGTGCGTCGTCAGTTCCGCGACGACCCGGGCATCATGGAAGGCACCAGCGACCCTGATTACGCGCAGTGTGTCGCGATCTCCACGCAGGCCGCGGTCAAGGAAATGGTTGCACCGGGCATCCTGATCATGGGTGCACCGCTGGTCACGGGCTTCCTGTTCGGCATCCAGGCTACGGCCGGACTGCTGGCAGGCTCGCTGGTCGCAGGCGGCGTCCTCGCGATCTCGGCGTCCAACTCGGGCGGCGCCTGGGACAACGCCAAGAAGTTCATCGAAGCCGGTAACCTCGGCGGCAAAGGCACCGACAACCATAAAGCTGCGGTTGTTGGCGATACGGTTGGCGATCCGCTCAAGGATACGTCAGGCCCGTCGCTGAACATCCTGATCAAGCTATCGGCGATTCTGTCGCTGGTCTTCGTACCGTTCTTCGTACAGTACGGCGGCATCCTGCTGAAGTTCATGTAAGAACCACGACCTTTGGAACAAGAAAGCCCGGCTATATGCCGGGCTTTTTTTGCGATGTACACTCCGGGCATGGTGCCCGTCGTCGTCGCATTTCTCGCCCTCGTCTGGGGCGCCAACTTCATCTTCATGAAGTGGGCCGTGGAATTCCTGACGCCGGCCCAGACGGTTCTGTTTCGGCTCATCCTCGGCTTCGTTGTTGTCTTTTTGTATGCGCTCGCCGCCAGGCAGTTGCGGACCGAGCACCTGCGTCACTGGCGACACTTCATCGTCATGGGCTGCCTGGCCTCGGCGCTCTATTACTGGCTGTTCACGGTCGGTACAGAGCTGCTGCCGTCCGGTATTGCAGGCGCACTTAGCGGCGTCGTGCCAATCTCCGCACTGATAGCCGCGGCCATCTTCCTGCCCGATGAACGCATCACCGGGCGCAAGGCCATTGCCATCGCGATAGGTTTCTCGGGCGTCATCCTGTTGTCGCGGCCGTTCGAGGCATCGCTCGCCGACACGTCAATCGAAGGCGTCCTCTACATGATCGCGGGCTCACTCAGTCTTGGCGTGTCGTTCGTCTATGCACGGCGATTCATAACGCCGCTCAAACTTCGCGCGGGCGCGTTGACGACATATCAGCTCGCCTTCGCAGTTGTGATCCAGTGGCTCTTTACGGACCTTGACGGTGCGGCCGCCATTCTCGATGACCAGGTAGCCCTGTGGGGACTCATCGTCGGACTGGGCATCCTCGGGACTGGTGGTGCGTTTCTCGCCTACTACTTCACGATCGAGAGACTGGGGGCCATACGTGCTTCGTCAGTGACCTACCTGCCGCCGATTGTCGCACTCTTTATCGGGGCGGTACTTGTCGGCGAAGACATCGGCATTTCTGACTACGTCGGTACGGCCTTGATCCTGACCGGTGTCCTGATGCTGCACCGGCGCAGCGGTCAGGGAGTCAGGACTCGGTAGGTCCCGGTATTTGCCGCCGAGCCAAGCGGCGCAGGCGGCTCTACAAAATGCCCCTGCACGAAGTCGACACCGACATCGCGCAGCCAGTCGAAGTCCTCCTGGTGTTCCACCTGCTCCGCCACGACGCGGAACTGCATGGTGCGGGCCAGCTTGATCATGGCGCCCACCATTTCCTGGTTGACCTGGTCGGTCTGCAGATTGCGCGTATAGGTACCGTCGATCTTCAGGTAGTCGATTGGCAGGTGCTTTAGGCTGGAGAACGAACCCAGGCCGCTGCCGAAATCGTCGAGAGAAAACTCGCAGCCGATGCCGTGCAGCACCTCGATAAATCGCTGCGCATGCTGCACGTTCGAAAGAATCGCGGTCTCTGTAACCTCGAAGCAGATGGCCGACGGCGCGACACCCGATCGATCGAGCGCGTCGACAACAAAGCCAAGGAATGACTCATCGCCCAGCGTCTGGCTCGACAGGTTGATAGCGCAGCTGCGATGCGCCGCCAGCTTGATCTCGCCGCTGGAAATCGCAGTCAATGTCGCATTGATCACCCAGCGATCGATCTGCGGCATCATCTGGTAACGCTCGGCCGGCCGCAGGAACTCGGCCGACTTGGTCGGGCGGCCACGCTCGTCCGGCAGCCGAATCAGCACTTCGACGGCCGGCCCGGTATCGGTCTGCCCGCTCATTGCGATGATCGGCTGCACCGCGAGACTGAAACTGTCCTCATGCAGCGCGGTCTGCAGCTCCCGCAGCCATTGAATGTCACCGCGCTTGCGGGCAATCGCCTCGTCACGTGCCGAGTAGACGTGCACCTGCCCCCTGCCCGACTGCTTGGCCATGTAGCAGGCCGAATCGGCGGCGCTCATGACATCCTGGATGGTGCCACTCGTGTGGCTGATCTCCACGAGACCAATCGAAACGCCGATATTGAAGATCTTGTCTTTCCAGACGAAACGGTAGTCGGCGATTGCCGTGCAGATATCCGTCGCGATCTGGCGCGCCTTGTCGATTGGACAGCCGATCAGCAGTGCGCCGAACTCGTCGCCACCGAGGCGTCCGACGTAATCCGAATCGCGCACCTGCTCCTTGATCAGTGCTGCGACCTCTCGAAGCATGTTGTCACCCGCGAGATGCCCGCAGGTGTCGTTGACCGCCTTGAAGCGGTCGAGGTCCATGTAGAACAGCATGTGCACGGCTTCCTCGGCGTGCGCTGCATCCATGGCCTCATCCAGGCGTCTCTCGAACTCACGACGGTTGATCAGCCCCGTGAGCGGATCGTGCGTGGCCTGGTAAGACATCTGGCGTGTGAGGCCACGCAGCTCGCTCACGTCGTGAATTACGACGACCGAACCCGAAATGCTGTTGCCCGGACCCCGCACCGGCGACGCCGTCAGCTCGACCGAGTGCTCGTGCTCGCCGTCGACGCTCACAAGCACGGCACGACGCCCCATGTTCACACGCCGGCGCATCGCCAGGCAGCGCTCCACCGGGTCACCGAGCGGGCGTCGGTCAGCATCATCGACCAGCGTGAACAATTCGCCGACACGATGGCCAGCAGCATCATCGCGATTCGAGCCGATCAGCGTCTCTGCTGCAAGATTCATGTAGTCGATCCGGCCGTTGTTATCGGTCGTGATCACACCTTCGGAGATCGATTCCAGCGTGTACTGCGCCTGGCGCTTGCTGCGCGACAGGGACACTTCAAGACTCTTGCGGTAACTGACGTCGCGCGCCACGGTAATGATCGCCGGGTGCCCGCGAAATTCGATCGTCGAACTCTGCGCTTCGACCCAGAGGCCAGTCTGGTTGCCGTTGATCAGTTGAACCTCGATGCGTCTCGGCGCCTCCTCACCGGCCAGACGTTTCGCGACCGTCTTGCGGAACAGGGCACGGTAGGCAGGCTTCACGAGGTCGGCGACTTCGCGCCCCGCAAGCTGTGCCGGCTCCAGCCCGATCAGGGCTGCCGCCGACTCATTCGCGAGCAGGATCTTTTCGTCGTGAATCAGCACGATCTCGGGCAGCGTCTGCGCAAAATCCCGGAACAACCTGTCCCTTCCCTGGATGCGCTCGTCACGCTCGCCAAGCGCGTCGAACAGGCGATTGACGGTAGTCGCTATCTGGCCCGTGGTCGCGTCGTTCGGGACGGTCAGTCGACGGCCGACGGACGCATCCTTCGACGCTTCAATCACTTCCTCGTTGAGTCGCTGCACGCGTCGCATTAACGCGGCTCGTGACGTCCACAGCCATGCAACGATTGCCACGGTCAGTCCGATGGCAATGGCTAAAGCGGTGATGAGAAGTGTTGTTGACATTCAGAGCCCGGATCCCGATCGGATTTCGCCGGATACAACCAAGTTACGGAAATTCATTTGTTATTATTGGGCTCAATACGTATCTCCAGCAGCGGAGATTTGAGGTACAAAAAAGCTTACATAAACCAAGCGCCTGTAAGCATATCCCAGCAACGTGAGCCCGCCGTGGCGATTCACCATAATTCTGGAAGTGTGCTCTGCCATGCGACACCGAGGTGGAGCCGGGTGCGGTGCTTGTCAAGAATATCGACATAAATTCAACTATTTACAGGTAACAGCAACATGAACACAGATTTCGCGCGTCGCCAGATGGTCGAGCAGCAGGTTCGCGCCTGGGACGTTTACGACGAACGTGTGCTGAATGTCTTCAAGGACGTTCCGCGAGAGGCTTTTGTGCCGGACGGCTTCGAGGCGCTGGCGTTCGCCGACGCGGTGATCCCGATCGGGCACGGTGAGTACATGATGATGCCGACAGTCGAGGGGCGCGTTCTGCAGACTCTCGAACTGAACGGCGACGAGTCGGTACTTGAGATCGGTACCGGCAGCGGCTTCCTGACGGCTTGCCTGGCGAAACTCGCGAAACAGGTTACGAGCGTGGACATCCACGCCGATTTTCTCGAAGCGGCCAGACGGCGGCTCGCCGAGCTCGAGATAGAAAACGTAGAGCTTGCGGAAATGGATGCAACGCAAAGCCTGCCCGAGGGCCGCTTCGACGCCATCGTGCTTACCGGTTCGATCCAGAAGTTCGATCCGCGCTATGTAGAAGCGCTTAACGATGGCGGCAAGCTGTTCGTCGTCGTTGGCGACGCGCCAGCCATGGAAGCCAAACTCGTCGAACGCAAAGGTGAGAACAGCTGGGAAGGCGAAGTCGTTTTCGAGACCGATCTCGCACCGCTGACCAACGGAGCACTGCCACCGCAGTTTTCGTTCTGACACAATAAATGATCGCCCGACGAAACCAGTCGGGCGGTTGCCGCATCTAAGGTCTGAAACCGGGGTTTCAAACTGGTTTAGTGATATAGTAGACTATAACACCTTTCGCCTTACGGCCCTCCTGAATGGAACGGGACAGAATGAAAAAACTTATAAATAACAGTGCGTTATTCATTATGATCGGCACGCTGGCCGCGGCCGCGCCAGCCCACGCCTCCTCGCTGCTCGAGATTTACCAGCAGGCGCTGCAAAGTGATCCGCTGATTCACGAGGCTGAGGCCCGGCGCCTGGCGGCGCTCGAGGCCAAGCCGCAGGCGCGCAGCCTGCTGCTGCCGCAGCTTTCTCTCGGTGGTGACTACACGGACTCCGAGACGAGCGGCACCAGTGTCGAGACCGATTCGGACGGTTCGATTGGCGTGCTGCAATCGCGCTCACAGTCGGAAACGTCCCGCTGGTCGGTCAGTCTGTCGCAGACCGTATTTCGCTGGGATCGGATCGTCGGCCTGCGCCAGGCGGACAAGATCGTTGCTCGTGCCGAAGCACAGCGCGAAGCCGCCCAACAGGACCTGATCGTACGTGTCGCACAGCGCTACTTCGACGTACTTGCGGCCGAAGATCAGCTGACGTCCATTAATGCCGACCGACGAGCAATTGCTCGTCGCCTGGAACAGGCGAAGCAACGCTTCGAAGTTGGTCTTATCGCTATCACCGACGTACAGGAATCACAGGCCGCCTACGACCTGTCGATCGCCGACGAGATTGCGGCCAAGCGCCGTCTCGCAACTGCGCGCGAGTTTTTGCGCGAGATTACTGGCGAATATGTAGCGCAACTCGAAGCTCCCGGCGATGACTTTCCGCTGACTCCGCCAACGGAAAGCGAAATGGACTGGGTAAACCTGTCCATGGCGCAGAACCTGAACCTGGTCGCCAGCCGTCTGGATGAACAATTGGCGCGCGATGAAATCTCATTCCGCCGCACCGGCCATTACCCGAGTATCGATATCGTCGCCAGCACTGGCGAGCAGGACATCAAGGGGTCGCGCAGTTTCAACAACAGCCCGTTTATTCCGGCTGACAGCGACGGCAAACAGGACAGCATTGGAATCCAGTTCAATCTGCCGTTGTTTGCGGGTGGTGGAACCTCTTCGCGCGTGCGTGAAGCCGTGTATCTGCATCGCGCGAGTCGCGAACAATTGCAGCGCGTTACGCGCGAGACCGAGCGCCAGGCGCGTGACGCCTATCTTGGCGTACTTTCCGAACGCAGCCGCGTCGACGCACTGAAACAGGCCGTGGCTTCGTCACAGACTGCGCTCGAGGCAACACAGGCAGGCTACGAGGTTGGTACCCGAACGATCGTCGAGGTGCTGAATACGCAGTTCGCGCTGTACGCCGCGATCACGAACTACTACCAGAGTCGCTACAACTACATTCTGAACGTGCTGCGGCTCAAGCAGGCCGCCGGCAACCTGAAGGTGCAGGACCTCGAGGAAATCGACCAGTGGCTGAAGGATCGTCCGACGCCTGAAGAGCGGCTGGCCGAAGAGGACCGGACCGCACCGGCGGTTCCGTAATCTAGTCGAGCAGCGGCTCCAGCAGGTCCAGGAGCCGCTGCAACGCCCCCCGGTTCTGCTCCAGAACCCGGCGGGCATTGTCTCCCAACGTCTCCGCTTCGTCTGGCGCGTCGAGTAATCCCGCGATCACATCGACCAGCTCGCCACCGTTCGCAACCATGCGGCAGGCGCCAAGCTCAATAAACTTCTCTGCAATATCAATCGCATTGAATACGTGCGGCCCGGTGATGATCGGCCGACCAAGTGCCGCAGGCTCCAGCAGATTGTGGCCCCCGATCGGCATCAGGCTTCCGGCGACGAAAGCGATGTCGGTAGCGGCATAAAACAGCGGCACTTCCCCCATGGTGTCGACCAGAAATACCTCGGTATCCTCGCTGCACGGCTCGCCGTCCGTCCGTGCCACGACATTGAATGACTCGCGGCGGACCAGTTCACGGACCTGGGCGAATCTCTCCGGGTGCCGCGGCACAAGCACCAGCAACAGGGTCGGAACCCGTCCCTGCAGTTTCCGATGTGCGGCGAGTAATTGCTCCTCCTCGCCTTCGTGGGTACTGGCGGCGATCCAGGCCGGACGATCACCGAACAGGTCTGCACGCAGGGCCCGGCCCTCGGCTACTATTTCGGGGTGTACCTCGACATCGAACTTGATGTTGCCCGTAACCCTGGTCCTGTTCGGATTTGCGCCCAGCTCGAGAAAGCGCTCAGCATCTGCGTCACTTTGTGCTGCGATGATGATGCCGTGCGAAAGCGTTTCGCGAATCAGCGCCAGCATCCGGCGGTAGCCCGGAATCGATTTCGGCGAAATGCGCGCGCTGACCAGGATCAGAGGTACGTCCCGAATGCCACAACCGCGATACAGATTCGGCCAGATCTCGGTTTCCATGATCATGGCTGCGCGCGGATTCACCGACGAAAAGAAACGTGCGATGGCGTGCGGAAACTCGAACGGCAGGTAGCAATGCGAAACGCTGTCGCCGAAGATGGCCGCGACGCGAGCAGCGCCCGTGGGTGTAACCGTCGTTACGAGAATACGGCGGCGCGGGGACTTCGCCTGCAGCGCTCGAACCAAAGGCACAGCGGCCTGCACTTCGCCGACAGAAACCGCATGTAGCCAGATGCAGTCGTCAATTTTTGGAAAACCGAAACCGAATCGTTGTCCGAGTCGGTCCAGATAAGTCCGGTTGCCAACCCCGCGCACGACCCAGTATCCCGCGAACGGAATCAGCAGCAGGTAGGTCAGGAGGTTGTAAAGAAGGCGCACTAGTCGCCGAGCTTGTCGATGATCCGGGTAGACGAATGGCCGTCTCGGAACGCCAGGACACGAACCTCGCCGCCGTTTTCCAGAACGTCCCTGGCCCCGGCAATCTCATCCGGCTTGTAATCGCCGCCCTTGACCAGGACATCGGGGAGAACTTCCGCGATCAGCGCTGCAGGAGTGTCATCTGAGAACGGTACCACCCAGTCGACGGCGGCCAGGCCAGCCAGTACCAGGAGACGGTCTTCCAGCGCATTGATCGGCCGCGACTCACCCTTCAGGCGCCGCACCGAATCGTCATCGTTGACTGCAACGATGAGGCGGTCGCCAAGGCTTTTCGCCTCCTCCAGGTAGGAAACATGCCCCGCGTGCAGCACGTCGAAGCAACCATTCGTCATGATGATGCGCTCGTTGCGCCCGCGAGATTCCTCGACCATGAGTTTCAGCTCTTCGAGCCCAACCAGTCCGCGGCCACCCTGGCCACGCTGGTGCAGGGCGATACTGATTTCTCCCGGTGTAACTGTCGCCACACCGATCTTGCGCACGACGAGGCCTGCCGCGACGTTCGCGAGTGCAGCGGCGGATGCCAGGTCCTGTCCGGCCGCCAGTGCTCCCGCCAATGTGCCGATCACAGTATCGCCGGCGCCCGTGACGTCATAAACCTCGCGGGCCTGGGTCGAGAGGAACACCGGCTCCTGGCCGCTCTCGAGCAACAGCATGCCTTTCTCGCTGCGTGTAATCAGCAGAGCGTCCAGACGCAGCTCGTCGACCATCGCCAAACCGCGACGCACGAGTTCCTCGTCGCTGTCGCTAACGCCTGCTACCGCCTCAAATTCGGACTGGTTGGGCGTAATCAGGGACGCCCCCGCGTACTTCGAAAAGTCTGTCCCCTTTGGATCAACAAGAACCGGGACCCCGGCCTCGCGACAGACATTGATCATTGCGGAAACGTCTGACAATGCACCCTTGCCATAGTCAGACAGCACGACGGCACCGGCTCCCTGTACAGACTTTTCCAGCACGCCAACAAGGCCGCCGTCACTCAGCGGTGCGGCATTCTCCTGGTCGAGACGAATCAATTGCTGGCCACGGCTCTGCACACGCGTCTTGGTGATTGTCGGACGATCATCGACCGCGTGGAAATCGCACTCGATTCCGCGCTCCGCCATGATCGCCGTGAGCGAGTCCGCCGCTTCGTCGCAACCGACGACGCCAACGAGGCTCGTGGATGCGCCGAGGCTCGCCAGGTTAACGGCAACGTTCGCGGCGCCGCCCGGACGGTCGTCGGTCTCCTGCACATGCACAACCGGTACAGGCGCTTCGGGCGAAATGCGCCCGGTGGAGCCAAACAGGTAACGATCAAGCATGACATCGCCGGCGACGACCACACGCGTCCTGGAAAAATCTGGGATAGAAATAGTCACGGGGCGAAATCTTACCTGAGTCGGGCGTCAGGCGGCCAGAACGCCCCGGACAATAACGGACCAGGTCAGCATTACCGCCGCGAGCAACCAGCCGCAGGCGCGCGTTACCCACGGCCGGTTGAAGATCAGCGGCAGCGACGCCATGACGATGACGAAACCGATCATCAACATGTAATACCAGGGATCGAACAGATCGCCGCGCACTGCCTTCTCGCCTATATCGAGGAGCCCAAGCCCGATCAGGCAGCCGAGCACAGCCCTCTTCTGCCGTTCTTCCGAGAAGTCGGTCAGGAACTTGTGCGGGTACAGCGAGACTGCCATCAGGTAGTGAACGGTTGCCCAGACCGCCATGTACAGGAATTCATGAAAACGCCAGTCGGTGTGGTCACTCCAGCCGAAAAACACCCACCAGTCCAGCAACAGCAGGTTGCCGACGAGAATCGACCAGGCCAGTCGCGTGTCCGTCAGTTCCTGGCGCAGGAACGACTGCAGCATGCCTGTGAGCAGGTTTGCGATCGCCAGCGCGAAAATGATCGAAAGCAGTACAGCTATGAACTCAAACTGCGACATCGCGTCTGTCCTTTGAGCAACAAAAAGGCCACCGGTCGATTCGACAGGTGGCCCTCTTTATCGAGCAGCGAGGCGTTCAGCCTAGCCGCACTTCGAATCGCCGCAGCTCAGGCAGGTCATACAACCGTCCATCATGATGACGGCGGTCGTATTGCACTTGGCGCAGAGCTGCGCGCCTTCAGGGTACTCCGACTCGGAGAATGCGTCGGTCTGTTTCTGTGCTTCTTCGTACTCGGCACGCTTCATGGCGATCAGTTCTTTCTGCGCATCGTCGAGCTCCGGCGAGCCGATCATGCCAATCGAAATCAGGTGCTTCTCAACGATGTGGCCAAGCTCGGCAATGATTGACGGCATGAACTTGCCGCCCGGCTGCCAGTAACCACCGCGCGGATCGAACACAGCCTTGAGCTCTTCGACCAGGAAGGTGACGTCGCCGCCTTTGCGGAACACGGCCGAGATGATGCGCGTCAGTGCCACGATCCACTGGTAGTGATCGAGATTCTTCGAGTTGATGAAGATCTCGAACGGCCGACGCTTCTCGTGCTCGGTGCCTTCGTTCAGGATGATGTCGTTAATCGTGACGTACATCGCGTGATCCGAAACCGGCGTCTTGACCTTGTAGGTCGAGCCGATGAGCATTTCCGGGCGCTCGAGCTTCTCGTGCATGCGAATAACTTCCGCACGATCGCCACCGCCCTCACGCGGAAAATCCTTAACTTCGGGTTTCGTCTCGGCTTCGGGCTGCTTGACCGCGTAGCCGACAATCTTCTTGTCTACTTTAATCATGTCTAGAACTTGCCGTAGTAGCCTTCTTTCAAGGCATCAAACAGGTTGGCGGCGGTATGCGTCTCGCCGTCGTATTCGACTTCCTCGTCGCCCTTGAGCTCTACCATTGAACCATCGTCGAGCGTGAACGTGTACGTCGTGTTCTTGAGGTCCTTCTCCTTGACCAGCACACCCTGGAACGCTTCCGGATTGAAGCGGAAGGTCGTGCAGCCCTTGAGGCCCTGCTTGTACGCGTACAGGTAAATATCCTTGAAGTCGTCGTACTTGTAATCGGTCGGCACATTGGCCGTCTTCGAGATCGACGAATCGATCCACTTCTGCGCCGCAGCCTGGATGTCGACGTGCTCCTTCGGCGTGATCTCGTCAGCCGTGATGAAGTAGTCGGGCAGGCTGTTGGCCGGTGCGTCGTCGCCAGCACCTGCCGGCATGGCGTCAGCGTCGATCATCGCGCGGTAGGCGAGCAACTCAAACGAGAAGACGTCTACCTTCTCCTTTGTCTTTTTGCCCTGGCGGATGACGTTGCGGAAGTAGTGGTGCGCGAAGCTCGGCTCGATGCCGTTTGAGGCATTGTTCGCAAGCGACAGCGAAATCGTGCCGGTCGGCGCAATCGAGCTGTGGTGCGTGAAGCGAGCGCCCTGCTCGGCCAGCGCTTCGACAAGCTCCGGCGCTTCTTCTGCGACACGCTGCATGTAACGGCTGTACTTCGCGTGCAGGATACGGCCCGGGACCTTGTCGCCGACCTGGTAGCCATCGTCACGCATTTCCGGACGCTTCCTGAGCATCTCTTCGGTGACTTCGAAGGTCTCATTCATGATCGGGGCCGGACCCTTCTCTTTCGAGAGCTCGAGTGCCTCTTCCCAACCGGCCAGTGCCAGCTGGCGCGCAACTTCTTCGGTGAACTCAACTGCAGCCGGCTCACCGTATTTCATGCGCAGCATCGTGGTCGTGGAGCCCAATCCCAGGAAGCCCATGCCATGGCGACGCTTGCGCTGGATCTCGTTGCGCTGCTGCGGCAGTGGCAGGCCGTTGATCTCGACAACGTTGTCGAGCATGCGCGTGAACACCTTCACAACCTTGCGGAACGACTCCCAGTCGAAGCGCGCCTCGTCGGTGAACGGCTTCTCGACAAACTTCGTCAGGTTCACGGAGCCCAGCAGGCAGGAGCCGTAAGGCGGCAAAGGCTGCTCACCGCACGGGTTGGTCGCGCGAATCGTTTCACAGAACCAGTTGTTGTTCATTTCGTTGACCTTGTCGATCAGCACGAAGCCCGGCTCCGCGAAATCGTAGGTCGACGCCATGATGATGTCCCAGACACGACGTGCCGGCAGCGTCTTGTATATCTTGCAGGCTGCCAGGCCTTCCTTGTTGGTCACGTAGTTGGCTGCTTCCGGCCAGTCGCGCCAGACGAACTGCGTATCGTCGCTCACGTCGAGCTTGTCTACCTCGACTTCCTTCGGCGTGACCGGGAACGCAAGCTTCCAGTCTTCTTCGTTGATCACGGCCTGCATGAACTCGTCGGTAACCAGCAGCGACAGGTTGAACTGTCGCAGGCGACCGTCTTCACGCTTGGCACGAATAAACTCCATGACATCCGGGTGACCGACGTCGAAGGTCCCCATCTGGGCACCGCGACGACCGCCGGCCGAGGACACCGTGAAGCACATCTTGTCGTAGATATCCATGAACGACAGCGGACCGGAGGTGTAAGCGCCGGCACCTGTTACATAGGCGCCTTTCGGCCGCAGCGTCGAGAACTCATAGCCGATGCCGCAACCAGCCTTCAGGGTCAGGCCGGCCTCGTGCACCTTGTTAAGGATGTTGTCCATCGAGTCACCAACCGTCCCGGACACGGTGCAGTTGATCGTCGATGTTGCCGGCTTGTGCTCCGCGGCACCCGCATTCGAAATGATGCGGCCAGCCGGAATCGCGCCCGAGCGCAACGCCCAGACAAACTCTTCCAGATAGTGCTCGCGCTTGGATTCAACCTCGACGTCGGCGAGAGCCTGCGCGACACGCTTGTAGGTGTCATCCAGATTCTGGTCGATCTTGTCACCGTCCTTGGCGGTCAGGCGGTATTTCGCGTCCCATATATCGAGGGACGCGGGCTGAAATTCAATGTCGGTAACCGTATGCGTATCCAAATTAACGGCTGACTTCATAGGTCCTGTTTCTCCCCTGAACTCCTGACGGAGACCCCAACTAGCGTTATGTAGGCACGGGCAGTGCCCGCTTTATATGTGCGGGCTCAAACCCCGCTTTTTTTGAGGAAAAGCATCCCGCTCGCCGGCTGCCAGAGAGTGCGCGGCGAGGACCGATTCCGGCCTCGTTTCCTCGTTGAGTAGACACAAGATGTTGTGTCTGAATGGCGACTAGATTATGCCCGTAAGCGACTTCTGTCAAGCGTTTTCGGTATTTTCTTGTACAGCTGATTTATATTTAAAATCAATTATTTACAAAACTCTCTGCAGTAAGTTCTTTAAAAATATGCGAAAAAAAATGTCACTCTTGTGAAATCGCGAAAGCACAACATATTGTGGCCCGAAAAAAGTTCAATCAGAGCGTCCAGAAGTCGCCGTTTTTCGCGTTTTCCCCGGGAAAAACAGCTCTTGAAATGGGTTTTGGCGGCCCTAAATAAGCGATCACCAACCTGTTTTTGACGGAGAAAACGATGAATATCACACGCTTCGAACCCTGGTCGCTGGCTGACCTGCTGCACCGTGACCTGAACCGCCTGGCCAGCAGTGACGGCGTTGCTGACTGGGTCCCGGCTGTCGACATTGTCGAGGAAAAGAGTCGCTTTGTCGTACATGCGGACCTGCCCGGGGTAGACCCGGCTGACATTGAGGTCGCGATGGACAAGGGAGTGCTGTCGATCAGCGGCACACGCCACGCCCAGACGATAGACGAAGGTGCCGGCTTCCAGCGTACCGAACGCACGACCGGCCGCTTCTATCGCCGCTTCTCGCTGCCGGAGACGGCCGACGCAGAAGGGATCAAGGCGACCAGCCGGAACGGCATTCTCGAGCTCTCGATCCCGAAGCAGCCTGAGGTGCAGGCGCGCCGGATTACGGTCGAAGCTGCCTGAAGTATGGAACCCTTGCTGCCCGGACGCGACTAACTGTGGCGTCCGGGCATCTCCCATAGGGCCTATACTCCAGTCAGGCCGGCGTTCACCCGAGATTCAGCTGGCCGCGTTAATCTGCAATCAACGAAGTACCGCATTGAGGCAACACAAGATGACGAAAGCACGAAACCTGATTTCCGCACTTCTTTTCGTACTGCTCGCAACAACGGCGGCGAACGCACAATTGCCGCAGTTCGTAAAGGGTGAACCGGTAACTAGCCTGGCGCCTCTTGTAGAGGAAGTTTCGCCGGCCGTCGTCAATATTCGTGTGCGCCAGACGGTAGAGAACCGGAATCCGCTGGGCGACGAGGCATTTCGTCGCTTCTTTGGCCTGCCCGACAGTGGTCGCGGCTCACGGGAAGTCCAGAGCGCCGGCTCCGGTGTCATCGTAGATGCCGAGGATGGCCTGATTCTCACCAATCACCATGTGGTCGGCGAAGCCGATGAAATTCGTATCTCGCTGTTCAATGGCACCGAGTACGAAGCCGAGCTGGTTGGCTCGGACCCGGGCACAGACATTGCGGTTATCAAGGTTGATGCCGAAGGCCTCAAGGAAATGCCCATCGGGGACTCAACTTCGGCACGCGTCGGCGACTTCGTGATTGCGATTGGCAACCCGTTTGGTCTCGACCACACCGTAACCTCGGGCATCATCAGTGCACTTGGCCGCACCGGCATCAGCCGCGACGGCTACGAAGACTTCATCCAGACGGACGCCTCGATCAACCCTGGCAATTCCGGCGGCGCGCTCGTCAATATGAATGGTGAGCTGATCGGCATTAACTCCGCCATCATCAGTCGCACCGGCGGCAATGTCGGCATCGGCTTCGCCGTACCGACAGAAATCGCCAGCTCGATCATGAGCCAGATCCTCGACTTTGGCGAAATTCGCCGCGGCCTGCTCGGTGTCACGATCGAGACGATCGATGCCGAAGCAGCCGAGGCCCTGGAGCTCGACGTTGATGGCGGCGTACTGCTGACCGGCGTAAGCCCGGGCTCAGGGGCGGAAAACGCCGGCCTGCGAGCGGGCGATATCGTGACGGAGCTGAACGGTGAACGCGTCATGACCTTTTCCGAGCTCCGCAACAAGATCGGCCTGCTGCGCTCTGGAGACAAAGTAAAAGTTGCCTACTACCGCGACAATGAACGTTTCCAGACCGTCGCGGTACTCGGCAACGCGCAGGCGCAACTGGCAAATGGCAGCGCCATTCACCGTGGCCTGGCGGGTGCCGTATTCGGAACGGCGACAGCTGAGGACCTCGAGGGTGTACAGATTGCCGATGTCGAGGAAGGCTCTATCGCAGCCCAACGCGGCCTGCGCCCGGGAGACCTTGTTACGCACATCAATCGAACCCGCGTAACGAACCTTGGCGAGCTGCAACAGGTAGCCGGCAGCTACCGGATCCTGTTCCTGACGGTGCGCCGTGGCGACAGGGACCTGATGTTCCAAATCCGCTAACATGGGCGGCACGTCCTTCGAAGTTCGTGCCTGCCCCATGAAACGTCTGCATGCCGCCATTTTTCTCTGCTGCGTCGCACTGGCGGCGCAGCCTGCGGCAACTGCAGACGAAACCAGCCTCCGGCAGCAACGAGAGCTGTTTCGCACACTTCATGCCGAAGCCGAGCGTGGCAACTGGAATCCTGTAGACCAGCTGGGCAAGGATGAGCGCCAGCTGATCGAGGACTATGTACTGTGGCCCGACCTGCGCGCGACGTGGCTGAAAGCCAGCATCAGGTCCGTCGACGACATTGAGGTCGACGCATTCCTGCTCAAGCACGGCGCAATCAAGCCGGCACGCGAACTGCGCTACCGGCACGCGATGGAACTCGTGCGAAACGGCGACCTCGCCGCCTACCTGAATATTTACCAGCAGTTCTACCAGGGCCAGGACATCGCGACACTTGACTGCCTGGCATTGCAGGCGGAACTGGCGGCGGGCAGAACATCGCGTGTCAGGTCAAGAGCCATCGAATTGTGGACAGTGGCCAAGAGCCAGGCAAAGGAATGCGACCCGGTATTCGAGTGGCTGCAAACAGAAAACCTGCTCGGCCTGCTGCAGTATCAGCAGCGTTATGAGCTCGCAATTGAGGCACGTAACTTTACGCTGGCGCGCTGGCTCGGCAAACAGATCGACGCTGCGCATGTCGATTCGGCAACCGAGTGGCTGCGTGCGCAGTCCGATCCGGAGGCTTTCCTGCGCAAGCGGCGACGCGGTTCGGACAATGACACCCTGCGTGATCAGCTCGTGTATGCCACGGAACAACTTACCTACAAAGACCCGTTGGTCGCACAGCAATTGTGGGCGAAAACTGTACGACGATACGCCTTCTCCGAATCGCAGAAGCTTCGCACGGCACGACACATTGCCTTGTGGATAGCACGCGACAACCTGCCCGGGGCATACAAAGCGCTCACCAAGCTGCCGGTCGCTGCGCAGAACGATGAAGTGCTGCGCTGGCGGGCACGAGTCAGCCTGCGGGACGGGAAGTGGAAAAACCTGCTCGCTGACACCGACGTCATGGCCGACGATGAACGGAGCTCTGAGGAATGGCGTTACTGGCGAGCGATTGCACGTATTCGCACCGGCGATGCCGCTGCCGCTCTCCCGGACCTGACTGATCTCAGCAAGGAACGCAGTTATTACGGTTTCCTGGCCGCCGACAAGGTCAAACGCTCTTACACGCTGCGGTCCGACATACTCGGTGCTGACGAAGTCCGCCTGGCTGCAATTGCGGGTCGCCTGGAAATCAGGCGTGCACGTGAGTTATTCGAGGTCGGGCTGGATGGACGCGGAAGGTCCGAATGGGATGCAGTCGTACGCTACATGAGTGATGACGACAAGCTGCAGGCCGCCATTCTCGCACATCGCTGGGGGTGGCATTCGCGTGCGATTGCCGCGGTCGCAAGCCTGGGTCAGTACGATGATCTCGCGCTGCGTTACCCGCTGCCGTTCAAGGAAACGTTCGAGGCCTCATCGTCCCAGGCAAGCGTCGCTACGACCTGGGCCTACGGTATCGCACGGAGTGAAAGCCTGTTCATGCGTGACGTGCGCTCGCACGCCGGAGCTGTCGGCCTCATGCAGCTGATGCCCGCAACGGGACGCGAGGTCGCGGCATCGATCAAGCTGCCCTACTCGGGACTCGCAACATTGACCGATCCGGAACACAACATACGACTTGGCACAACCTATCTCGGCCAGATGGCCGAACGATACGGCGGCAATTACGTTCCCGCGACTGCCGCCTACAACGCGGGGCCTCACCGGGTCGATACGTGGTTACCGGAACACGGCAGTGAAGACGCGCGCATCTGGATTGAGAATATTCCGTTCAACGAAACACGCAAATACGTCAAACGCGTTCTCGCCGCCCAGACGATTTTTCACTGGCGCATGACGGGCCAGGTGCGGAGACTGACCGACCTGCTGCCCGAGGTCCGTGCGCGGCAAGAGCAGCTCGCCTCACGCTAGCCACCGGGCGATTCCCTGGCGAGCGCGCGGGCGGCGTCGTAGAAACACCGGATGTTGTCGTTGCAGTCAGAAAGCAGCTTTTGAAATTCGGGCAATCGCCCTTCGTAAAGCGCGAGCGGTACGAGGTGCGCATTATTCATATCCACCGACAGCCAACCGCGATCTTCGCTATCCTCATTGCCAAGACTGGCGGCTACGTCATCTGACAGCTGCTGCAGGCGCGCGCGCTTCGCACTGCGTTTCTGCCCGTCATCAAGGTCCGAGTCGTAAATCGACTCGAGATCGCCGCGCGCCTTTACAACCAGCTCGAGCGCGGCCCGCTGCTCTTCTCGTTCGGAGACGTAGGCTTCGAATTCCTCCGCCCTGCCCTTAATCGTCAGCCATCGCTTCACGCCGAAGTCCTCCACCGCGGTCGCAAAGGATTCGTTGAACGCCGAGTCTCCTTTTACGTAAATGACCTGGTGCGCCAGTTCGTGGAACAGCAATCCCACCAGTTCGATGTCGTCTCGACTCATCATGGTCGACAGCACCGGGTCGCTGAACTTACCCAGGGTCGAGTAAGCCGATACGCCACCGACGGCGACGTCATATCCCTGCTCGCGCAATCGGTCTGCCTCGCGGTCCGCGCTCTCTCTTTTGAAGTAGCCTCGATACGCAACGCAGCCGGCGACGGGAAAGCACCAGGTTTTTGGGCGTAGCGAAAACTCCGGTGCGGCAAATATGTTCCAGACGACGTAATCGCGTTCGAGATCTGCATAGGTGCGGTAACTGCGATTGTCGGGCAGCCCCAGCTCGGATATCGAGAAGTCCCGCGCTTCGTCGAGCAGCGCCAGCCTTGCAGCGAGCTGCGGGTCGGTATCCGGGTCTGCGATGACCTCGTCGATCGGTTCGCGTTTGCGCAGCACTTCGAACTGTCCGGACGCGGCCTGCATGTAGTAACAGCCACCGAGGGACAGGCAGACGAGCGGCACCAGTAGTCGTAGCATGCGCCCACTCTACCGCACGGGGTACTATTGCACGATGCAGATCTATCTCGTTGGTGGCGCGGTTCGGGACAAAGCACTTGGCATCCCGGTCGTCGAAAAGGACTGGTGTGTTGTCGGCGCAACGCCCGACGACCTGCTCGGCATGGGATACAAGCAGGTCGGCAAGGACTTTCCTGTTTTCCTGCATCCCGACAGCGGAGAGGAATACGCGCTCGCCCGTACCGAGCGCAAGACTGCGCCGGGCTATCACGGCTTCGAATTCGACTACTCAGCCGATGTCAGTATCGAAGATGACCTACGGCGTCGCGACCTGACCATTAACGCTGTTGCCATCGCCGAAGACGGTACGGTCGTTGATCCCAGCGACGGCATGCGCGATTTGGAGCAGCGAGTCCTCAGGCATGTGTCTGATGCGTTCAGGGAAGATCCCGTGAGAATTCTCCGTATTGCCAAGTTCGCTGCGCGCTTCGATGGACTTGGCTTCACGATCGCCGACGAAACACTTGAACTTATGCGCAGCATGGTTGCCGCCGGAGAAGTTGATGCGCTGGTACCGGACCGCGTGTGGAAAGAAACCGAAGAAGCCCTGCGTGGTCCGCGGGCGCGGGCGTTCTTCGAGGTACTTCGCGAGTGCGGCGCGCTCGAGCGGCTGTATCCGGAAGTTGCGGCGCTGTTTGGTGTCCCGCAGCCTGAAAAATGGCATCCGGAAATTGATACGGGAATACACACGATGATGGTGCTGGACCAGGCCACGGAGCGCAGCACGGATCTCGAAGTGCGATTCGCGGCTTTGACTCACGACCTTGGCAAAGGCACCACGGCCGAAGCCGACCTGCCGAGCCATCCGGGCCACGAGATACGCGGCTGCGACCTGATACGTGACATGAACAAGCGGCTGCCGCTACCGAAAGCCTGCCGCGATCTTGCTCTGATCGTGGCGGAGTTTCACACCCACTGCCATCGCGCGCAGGAAATAAAGGACAAAACCATTCTCAAAGTGCTGGAACGTACCGACGCGTTTCGGCGTCCGGAACGTTTCGAGCAATTTCTCGTCACCTGCGAATGCGACGCACGTGGTCGTACCGGACTGGAGGACAGGGAATATCCGCAGGCTGATCTGCTTCGTGCCGCGTTCAGTGCTGCCGCTGCGGTCGATGCCGGCGCTATCGCGCACGCCAACGCTGAGCATCCGGAACGCATTCCCGAAGCGATTCGCAGGGCCCGTCAGCGGGCTATTCGAGAAACGCGTCGCTAGTCGGCGCTATAGAAATAAAAGAACAGCGAGTACACATTCGCTTTTCCGTATAACTCGACGTCATCACGACCGATGCCAAGCTCAAGGTCGAGACGTTTGCCGACCGGCAGCAGCAGATGCAGCATCGTGGAGTCGGTATGCCCGCCGTCGACCGCACCTCGCCAGGTGTAGTGGTCGGCGGTGAATCGTTTATCGCCGAACTCTATGCCGAAGCCGCCACCCACACGATAGTCGACCAGGCTGTTGACGAGACTCAGGCGGGAGATGCCGAGGAAATCCACGATGTCGCGATTCGCGTCGATCTGCAGCGGCACGCTGTAGTCGTAGCGGATGCCCGAAACCCTGAAATCGACCGTGTCAGTCAGCGCGAATCTCGCATCCATGCCGATGCCCTTCGCATGAAACCGAACTTCGCGCTCGTCGAATACGGGAGTCGTCGGCAGCTCGAACTCGAAGTCACGGTACTCGCCGTTCACACCAATGGTCACACGCTCGTTTCGCCAGTACAGCGACGCGCGGGCGTCGACCGAATCGAGTAGATCCGCGTCGCCCCAGTAGGCAACCTCGAAGCGCGCTCCGATCGGATCGAAATAATGGTCAACCCCGATGTCGAGGTAGTTGGTATCGAGGGACGTGCCTCGCGGCAGGTCCACGGAATTGTGGCCGCTTGATATCGACCACCAGGTTGACTCGGTCACCTGTAGATCGGCTGCCACTGCCAGCGCCTGGGCATCTGCCGAGTCGCCCTGGTAGCCGGCGGCAATTACGTAACCCTCGAGGGCCGAAGCCGGGCCGGCGAGCAGTGCGGCGACTAATGCGGCGCTACGCAATCGCATAGACAATGACTGCGGCCAGCGCGACGCGGTACAGGGAAAACGGCGCAAGACCTGTACGGGTTACAAATCGCATAAAGAACTCGATGGCAAGATAAGCGACGACGCAGGCAACCAATGCACCCAGCGCCAGCTCCCCCCACAATACAACAGAATCGCCGGTTACGAGTTCGAGCAGCTTGTAGGCAGCCGCAAGAAAAATAACCGGTGCCGACAACAGGAATGAAAAGCGCGCGGCATCCGCCCGTTCGAATCCCATGAAGCGTGCCGCGGTAATCGTGATGCCCGAACGCGATGTCCCGGGAACCAGCGCCAATGCCTGGGCACAACCGATGATCAGGCCTTCCTTGATGCCAATCTGGTCGATCTTGCGCTCACGACGGCACTTCAGGTCGGCGATCGCCATCAGGATTCCGTAGCCGGCAAGGGTGTATACGATCACCATCGGGTCGCGCAGGTTCGCCTCAATCCAGGACGCGAACAGCAAGCCCGCAATAGCCGCCGGAATTGTCCCTACGGCAATGACCAGCGCCATGCGTGCTCCCGGTGTATCCGACTTTCCGCCCAGCAGCCGCACACCGCCGCCCAACAGCGCGCCGATGTCCTTGCGGAAGAAGATGCAGACCGCTGCAAGCGAACCGAAATGCACGGCAACGTCGAAAGCGAGGCCCTGGTCGTCCCACTCAAAGAAGAACGGCACCAGTACCAGGTGCCCGGAGCTGGAAATGGGCAGGAACTCTGTCAGTCCCTGCACAACGGCGAGAATAATGATCTGCAAAGTGGTCAAAGCGTTTGCGTCCTGTCCGCAAATTGAAAGGCCGAGGGGACGGCGACATCACCACGGCCCAGCGCGATGCACTTGAAGTTCTCCCCCATCTCTCCCGGGAGAGTAAGCGTTTTGATCTGGCCGGACAATTGCGCCTGTTCGGGCATCGACAGGTTTGCGAACCCGCGCATTTCCTCGTCGAGCCCGCCGCCAAGCAGGAATGACGCCTGCGGCTGGTAGCCGAGTATGTCGAGGCCGCTTTCTACAGCCGCCGCGGCAATCGCCGAGAAGTCGACCCAGGCCGTGAGGTCCTGGATACCCGTCAGGATCAGCGGATCGTTGTGTGCGTGGTGCCTGAAGTGACAACGGAGCCAGCCATCACTGCGTTCGGGTGCATAGTATTCGCGTCGTGGCAGGCCGTAGTCGAACAGCAGGATTGCGCCGAGCTCGACAGTTTGTGCGATATCGGAGATCCATGCGGGTCCCGCAAGATTGATTTCCGACTTGTAACCGTCAGCAAGTTCGTACCCGATATCCGCTTCGACTCCCCCGACCGCCGCACGCAAGGATTGCGGCGCTTCGGCCTCGACCCAGTTGAACTCGTTGCCGTCTGTCGCAACCGCCAGCCGCACGACCTCGCCTTCGCGTTTTACAAATCGCTCGACCGGCATCGCGTCGAGAACCTCGTTGGCAATCACGACCCCTCGAAAGCCCTGCGGTAGCTCGGATAACCACTCGACTCGATCAACGAGATCCGCTAACTCACTGGCAAGTAGCCGCTGCTGTCGTTCGCGCAGGTCGGGCGAGACTTCGAGAATGTAGTAGCGGCGTGGCAACTGTTCGAGCTTCGCGAGTGCAGAGAGCACATCTGCGGCGAGCCGGCCGCTGCCGGCACCGAACTCGAGGACATCGGCGTCTTCGATGCCGGCAATGACTTCGGCGCACTGGCGCGCGACGATTCGCCCGAATACCGGGGATACCTCCGGAGCCGTTACAAAGTCCCCTGCTGGCCCGAATTTTGCGGACCCCGCTGCGTAATAGCCCAGACCCGGTGCATACAATGCCTCCTGCATAAAGCGCGCAAAGCTGATGCTGCCTGTGCCGATAATGCCGCGCAGGTGGTCGGCGACCTGCTGCGCGTGTGCCGCGCTGTCGCTGTCAGGATTCGGCAGGGTTGGTTGCATGTGCCTGGTAAAGCCTTTAAGAATGCGTTCATGACCGTAAAGACGCTCAACAACCGGGTAATCCTCGTCACCGGCGCCGCCCGTCGAATCGGCGCGGCTATTGTGACACGGCTACATGAGAACGGCGCGCGTGTCGTTATTCATTATCGGGGATCCGCCGACGACGCCAGGACACTGGCGGAGTCACTGAACGCAGCGCGACCTGATTCCGCAATGACGATTGCTGCAGATCTGACCGACACGGCGGGACTTCCAGAACTGGTTGCTGCGGCCGCCAACTGGGGTGGCCGTCTCGATGGCCTGGTCAACAATGCGTCGAGCTTTTACCCGACGCCGGTCGGTTCGATTACCGAGGACGACTGGCAGGCACTGATCGGCAGCAACCTGAAGGCACCGTTGTTCCTTAGCCAGGCAGCGGCACCGCACCTGGCGAAGACGCAGGGGGCGATCGTCAATATCGTGGACATTCACGCGCAAAGACCGCTGCGCAATCACACGGTCTATGGGTCGGCGAAAGCCGGGCTCGCGATGCTCACACGCTCGCTCGCCAAAGACCTGGCGCCCGATGTACGGGTAAACGGAGTCTCGCCCGGTGCCATACTGTGGCCCGAGGACAACATGAGCGACGACGTGAAGTCGGCCATCCTGCAGCAGGTGCCGATGGGGCGGCCGGGAGAACCGGGCGATATCGCTGGCTGCGTGCTGTTTCTGCTGGGCAATGCGCCCTATATCACCGGCCAGATATTGGCCGTCGATGGTGGCAGGTCGATCGGCTGGTAATCAGTAGGCGTCGATCAGCTCGCGATGCGGCGGGCCGCGCCGGTCGATATAGGGCGCCCCGAATGACGTATCCGCTTTCTGCACATCGCCGGGCGATGAGGTCACCGGACATGCGCCGGTCTGCAGGTAGCCGATCGCCTTGACCATGTTCGGGTCGGCCGCAGCACCGACATCGACGCTCAGATCATCAGCGGCCGCACAACCCGGGCTCAGCGGCAGACCATCGAAGTAATCGCCGTCGCCATCTGCATTGGCTTTGCGGAAGGCTGTCGGACGCATGATCTTGTCGCAGAATTCGAGGCCGATCTGGCCGACCGGTTTGCCAAACGTGCGATCGCCGACAATCGCAACGTCGGCATGAGGAATCAGTCCGTTCGTTACGAGCTCGCTGGCCGAGGCAGTACCTCGACTTGCGATGACGACGAGGCGCGACAAAGTCAGGGAGTTGCCGCGACGAGAGAAGAAGTCGGTGCTGTTGTTTTCAGCAGCACGGTCGGCATTGAATTCAGTGCTCGAGAACGTGAGGTTCTCGGCAACCAAACCACCGAGATAATCGCCCAGCAGTTCGGCTGTACTTACCAGGCCGCCGCCGTTGTAGCGAAGATCGATAATGACATCGTTGACACCGGCAGCCGCGAACTCGCCGAAAATGGTGTCCAGCTCGGAGTCGGCGGTGCTGATAAACGTCGAGAGTTCAAAGTAGCCAACGCTTACTCCGCCACCGATGTCGATGATGCGGTGCTGTGGAATCGGGTCGATGGTGACGATTGCCTTGGTGGCCGCCTCGCTGAATGGCGTGCCAGCGCGATCGAATCCACCAAACGTGATGGTGTCGTTGGCGTCAAAGAATGCACTGATACCTTCGCTGTCTTTCACTTCGGTGACGGCACGTCCGTCAAGCGTCGTGATCTGGTCGCCACGGCCAATGCCCGCGAGGTCAATCGGGCTGCCACCGAATACGCGGGTAATGCGGAAGTCAGTTCGTGCCTGGTCGGCCCAGCGCCAGCTGAAGCCAAACCCTTCGAATTTGCCTTCTCCGAAAAACTGCTGGTCCGCCTGTGCCGAATTGATAAAGCTGAATACGTCGACGGGTCCGCCGCCCGCTTTCTGCGGTCCGTATGTTTCGGTTACCCGCTGGATCAGCTCTTCGGGCGAGGCGTAATCATTGATATCGATTCCTGCCGGCAGCTGATTATTCCAGAGATACCAGTAGTAAAGGTTGTCGAGGACAAACTGCTTCTGCGCGGTGTTGTCGCAGCCGCTGCCCGGCAGTGCCGACGGTCCGC
Source organism: Woeseiaceae bacterium (assembly GCA_965224725.1). Lineage (GTDB taxonomy): Bacteria > Pseudomonadota > Gammaproteobacteria > Steroidobacterales > Woeseiaceae > UBA1847. The sequence continues at coordinate 560,601 of CBDCZZ010000001.1, read as the reverse complement.
CATCGCTGCCGCCACCGCCGCACGCTGCGACCAGGCTGGCCACGGCCGTCATCAGGAAGACTTTTCGTATCAAATGATCCATCACAGAATAACGCCTATCAGTTCGAGCGGATGACTGTCCGCATCAAATTCCTGCCAGTGCTCCAGCATGCTCCGGCCCGTTTCCGGGTGTTTCAGGTCGGGAGCCAGCTCAGCCAGTGGGCGCAGAACGAAGCTGTACTTCAGTACGTCGTCCCTTGGCACACGCGGCTTTTCGATTACTTCATCATTGTAAAGAAGCAGGTCGATATCGAGAGGACGTGCTTCCCATTTATTGCCACTCCGCTGGCGGCCGGCGAGATTATGTATCGCGTCGATCTCGGAGCAGATCGCCGCCGCAGAGTCATGAGACTGCAGCCCGACGACGAGGTTCAGAAAGTCGTCACCATCGAAGCCGACCGCGGCACTGCGGTACACGGCCGAAAGTTCGAGATCGCCGTATCGGCTGCGCAGCTCGTTCAGGCCGAGCCGCAGATTCTCTTCGGGATCGATATTGCTTCCCACGCCGAGGTAAACCCGGGCTGGCCGATCAGAACTCATGGTGCTTATCCGGGCGGGTTGCCGCGTTCGATGAGAACGCCCGAATCGCTGGACCCGCGAATGGCGCCCGGCTTGTTGACACGTACGCGGACCCAGGCGACATCGAACTCGTCGCGAATGATCCCGGCGATGCGCTCGGCCAGGGTTTCGACGAGCTGGAACTGGGTCTCTGCGACAAACTGCTGGATGCGTTTGGCCACGGCCTTGTAGTTGAGCGTGTCTTCCACGCTGTCGCTTGCGGCGGCTTTCGCAACATCGACGCTCATATCGAGGTCAATAACGACCGTCTGCCGGATGCGCTTTTCCCATTCCCACAGCCCGATGACCGTGTCGATTTTGAGTCCGTGCAGGAAGATGATGTCCATTATGTCGCCGTCAGGTGGTACCGGGAACGCCGAGTGTATCCAGAGCCCAGCGTGCCTGCGCGCGAATTTCTCCTGCTTCGCCGGCCTCGGCGAGGCGCAGTGCGCCGGCAACGGCAATCATCGCGCCGTTGTCAGTGCAGAATTCGAATCGCGGATAGAACACCTCCCCGTCGAATTTCTCGGCCAGGTCGGAGCGCAACAGGCGATTGGCGCCGACGCCTCCGGCCACAACGATGCGCTCCAGGCCTTGCGCCCTGGCGGCCTTTATGGACTTGCCAACCAGCGTGTCGACTGCTGCTCGCTGGAATGATGCCGCGATATTCGCGCGATCCGCGTCGAGCGTGCCCGCCGCCTCACTACGACGAACCTCGAGCATTACCGCGGTCTTCAGGCCTGAAAAGCTGAAATCGAAATTCGGTTTGTTGAGCATCGGGCGCGGGAAGCGGAATGCGCTGTCATCGCCGTCCTCGGCCAGCTTCGCTAGCGCTGGCCCGCCCGGATAGCCGAGACCTAGCAGTTTCGCGGTTTTGTCAAAAGCCTCGCCCGCGGCGTCGTCGACCGTGGTACCGAGCAATTCATAGTCACCGAGCGCGCGAACGGCGATCAGCATGGAATGTCCGCCGGAAACCAGCAGGGCCAGGAACGGAAACGGGGGCGGCTCGTCCTCCAGCATCGGCGCAACCAGATGGCCTTCCATGTGATGCACAGGGACGACGGGACAACCCCAGGCGAGCCCGAGGCCGTTGGCCATGCCGCTGCCCACCATCAGGGCGCCGACCAGCCCCGGGCCGGCCGTGTAGGCGATGGCATCCGGCTTTTCGACGCCCGCCTCACTCATAACCTGTTGAATTAAAGGCAAAAGCATCCGGATATGGTCACGTGACGCGATCTCCGGCACGACGCCACCATAGACTGCATGCAGGTCGACCTGGCTGTGCAGCGCATGCGCGAGCAGGCCCGATTCGGTGCTGTACAGCGCCACACCAGTCTCGTCGCAGCTGGTTTCTATGCCGAGGACATTCATGGCGGCGGATCATACCAGAGGGTCCGGTTCCGATGGGCAGGGTCCGGTTCCGGCGGAACCGGACCCTGCCCATCGGAACCGGACCCACCAAAACGGAACTGGACCCTTTGCAAACGGGGATTTAGGGGGTTAAAATGCGCGGCTCAGTCCCGGCCATGTGCCGGGTTTATTTATGTCTGGATGGAATGACCGAACAATGCCAAGCGTTCGTGTAAAAGAGAACGAGTATTTTGACGCTGCCCTGCGTCGCTTCAAGCGTGCCTGTGAAAAGGCCGGAATCCTGACCGAGCTGCGTCGTCGTGAGTACTACGAGAAGCCGACCCAGGAACGCAAACGCAAGAAAGCCGCAGCCGTCAAGCGCCACCTGAAGCGCATTTCTCGCGAAGAAGCCAAGCGCAAGCGCCTTTACTAAGTCGAGTAATCTCCGGGTCCCCGGAGACGTCGCGATGTCCCTCAAAGGCCAGATCACAGAAGATATGAAGTCCGCCATGCGGGCCGGTGAAAAAGACCGGCTCAAGGTGGTGCGTCTGGCTATGGCCGCAATCAAGCAGGTTGAGGTCGATACGCGGGAAGAACTCGACGATGCCGCCGTGCTGGCCGTGATCACCAAAATGGTCAAGCAGCGGCGCGATTCGATCGAGCAGTACGAGAAAGGCGGCCGCGAAGATCTCGCCGAGATCGAACGCGCGGAAATCGTAATCCTCGATACCTACCTGCCCGAGCAGCTGTCCGCGGACGAGCTCGCCGCGATGATCGACGAAGTCATCGCCACCACCGGTGCCGAGAGCATCCGGGACATGGGCAAGGTTATGGGCCAGATCAAGGCCAAGGCCGCGGGACGCGCCGACATGGGTACCGTCAGCGCCGCCGTAAAAGAGCGTCTTAGCGCCCTGTAATACTTCTGGCATAGCTCATATATTGAGCTATGCTACCTAGCGAGGCCGACAACCGGCCCGCGAATAATAAGAACAAATCCCCAAGACCCGGCCAAAGCCGGGCTGCGTTTGAGAGTGTATGTCTGGATTGATCCCTCAGGACTTTATCGACGACCTTGTCGCCAGGGCCGATATCGTCGAGGTTGTGGGTCGCCGCGTACAGCTCAAGAAAGCCGGCCGCGAGTTCAAGGCCTGCTGTCCGTTCCATGACGAAAAGACCCCGTCGTTCACGGTCAGCCCGGGCAAAGGTTTCTACCACTGCTTCGGCTGTGGCGCTCACGGGACAGCGGTCGGCTTCCTGATGGAATACGACCACATGAGTTTTGTCGAGGCGATCGAGGCACTGGCTAACTCGATGGGAGTGGACGTGCCGCGAACGGAGAGCGACAAACCCGCGCGCCGTTACGACGAACTGTTTTCCCTGATGGACACTGTCAGCCGCCACTGGCAAAGCACGCTCAAGGAAACGCCGGCGGCCGTGGAATACCTCAAGAACCGCGGGATCGATGGCGCCACGGCGAAGCGTTTCGGTATCGGCTTCGCGCCCGACGGCTGGTCCAATGTGCTCGACAAGTTCGGGCAGTCTGACGAGGCCATCGAGCGACTGCTCGCAACGGGACTGATCATTCGCAAGGACAACGGTAATCACTACGATCGATTCCGCGACAGGATCATGTTCCCGATCCGCGATGCGCGTGGACGCACGATCGCGTTTGGCGGTCGCACGATGGGCGACGGCGAACCGAAGTACCTGAACTCGCCCGAGACCGTTTTGTTCCACAAGGGGCGCGAACTCTACGGTCTTTACGAGGCGCGTCAGGCGCTGCGTCACATCGACCGGCTCGTCGTCGTCGAAGGCTACATGGACGCTGTCGCCCTCGCCCGCAACGGCATCGAGTTCGTTACTGCTACACTCGGTACGGCAACGACCGCGGAACACCTGAACCGGCTGTTCCGACTGACCGACAGTGTCTACTTTGCGTTTGATGGTGATCGCGCCGGCCGCAAAGCCGCCTGGCGCGCGCTGGAAAACGCGCTGCCGCAGGTTCGCGAAGGACGCCAGATTCGCTTCGTGTTCCTGCCCGACGGCCACGACCCCGATACCTATGTCAACGAGCACGGCTCGCAGGCGTTTGTTGAATTGCTGGACGCCGGATCGCCGCTGTCACAATTCCTGATCGACGAACTGGCCGGCCAGGTGGATATGGAAACGATTGATGGTCGCGCCAAACTGGCGGAACTGGCGCGCCCGCTCGTTACCAGGATACCGCCCGGGGTTTATCGCGAATTGCTCGTGGACGGACTGGCCGATGCGGTCGGGCTCAGCGGGCAGAAGATGGAACAGATGCTTTCGAGTACGGCGGGCGATACCGGCGTCGTAGCGACACGAACCGCGACTTCAGCGCGCCGGCAACCGTCTGCCAGCGGACAACCGTCGGTCGTTCGGCGCGCGATTACGCTGTTGCTCAACCATCCGGAAGCGGCGACAAAGGCCAATCCGGAGCAGGTGGCAGAACTAAACCGCCCGGGCGTGGATCTACTGATTGCGCTTATTGAAACCGTGCAATCCGAGCCCAACATAACGACCGCCGGATTGCTGGAGCGCTGGCGCCACGATGAGAAAGGCCGTCACCTGGGCAAGCTGGCAGCGGTGGATGTACCGAGCGACGACGAATTCGACCCGGGTGCCGAGCTTGGCGAGTGCCTGGCCCAGCTGGCCGCCGAGGGACGCAAGGAACGCCGCTATTTTTTAATGGAAAAACAGAAACTTAGCGGTCTCAGCGACGCGGAAAAAGAAGAACTCCGCAGCTACTGACACGAGCATAAGCCAATGAAAAACATGTAGATTCGCCTCTTTCAGAAGAGTAGAATTAATCGTTTGTATTTTTTACCCGTAGGGGTTTTGTCTTGACCGAAAAAAGTCCAGTTGGAAATGTGAGCAAGCAGGCTCAGCAGCTCAAAGAGCTGATTGCTCGCGGCAAGGAGCAAGGCTATCTGACGTACGCAGAAGTCAACGATCACCTGCCGAACGACATCGTCGATCCCGAGCAGATCGAAGATATCGTCAACATGATTAACGACATGGGTATCGCCGTACACGAGAAGGCGCCCGATGTTGAATCGATCACGCTCAGTGACGCGACGGCCACCGACGACGAGGCTGCCGAGGAAGCCGAAGCAGCCCTCGCCAGCGTTGACGCGGAATTTGGCCGTACGACCGACCCGGTGCGTATGTACATGCGCGAGATGGGTACGGTCGAACTGCTGACCCGCCAGGGCGAGATCGAGATCGCAAAGCGTATCGAGGACGGTCTGAACCAGGTCAAGTGGCATATGTGCCAGTTCCCGCCGACGATCGAGGCCCTGCTGCAGGTAGCCGACAAGGTCATCGCGGGTGAAACGCGTATGCAGGACTTTGTCGTTGGCTTCATCGACCCGAACGAGCCTGACGAGATCAAGCCGCCGGCGCCGAAGACCGACGATGACGACGACGACGAAGTCGTCGACACCGGGCCGGATCCGGACGAGGTCAAGGCGCGAGTCAAGGTCATTCGTCGCCACTACAACCGTGCGATGAAGTATCTCGACAAGTACAACTACAAGGACAAGCGTACGGTCAAGGCACTGACCGACATGACCGACCAGATCATGGAGCTGAAACTCGCGCCGAAACTGTTTGACGCACTCGTCCGCAACCTGCGCGATGTCGTATCGATCATTCGTACCCAGGAACGCCTCGTCATGCAGATCTGTGTGCGTGACGCCGGCATGCCTCGCAAGGACTTCCTGTCGAGCTTCCCGAAGAGCGAGACCGACCTTAACTGGATCGAGAAGCACATTCGGGCGAAGCGCAAGCATTCATCGATTCTTGCGAAGCTGAAAGACGACATCACGCGCGCGCAACGCAAACTGATTGCCGTCGAGGAAGCGACGCAACTGACGATCGCAGAGATCAAGGAAATCAACCGCCAGATGTCGATCGGCGAGGCCAAGGCCCGCCGTGCGAAGAAAGAAATGGTGGAGGCAAACCTGCGTCTCGTTATCTCGATTGCGAAGAAGTACACCAACCGCGGACTGCAGTTCCTCGACCTGATCCAGGAAGGCAACATCGGCCTGATGAAGGCCGTCGACAAGTTCGAATACCGTCGCGGTTACAAGTTCTCGACCTACGCAACCTGGTGGATTCGCCAGGCGATCACGCGCTCGATCGCGGACCAGGCACGCACGATTCGCATTCCGGTACATATGATCGAGACGATCAACAAGCTGAACCGCATCTCTCGCCAGATGCTGCAGGAGATGGGTCGCGAGCCACTGCCTGACGAACTTGCCGAGCGCATGGAAATGCCCGAGGACAAGGTTCGCAAGGTACTCAAGATCGCGAAGGAGCCGATTTCGATGGAAACGCCGATCGGCGACGACGAGGATTCACATCTCGGCGACTTCATCGAGGACACGACCGTGCATTCGCCAGTCGATTCGGCGACGACGTCCGGTCTCAAGGAAACGACGCACTCGGTACTTGCCGGGCTGACGCCTCGCGAAGCGAAAGTTCTGCGCATGCGTTTCGGTATCGACATGAATACCGATCACACGCTCGAGGAGGTTGGCAAGCAGTTCGACGTTACGCGTGAGCGTATTCGTCAGATTGAGGCCAAGGCACTCAGGAAGCTCAGGCATCCGACGCGCTCGGACCAGCTAAGAAGCTTTTTGCTGGAAGATTAGAAAAAAGCCGGGCATCGCCCGGCTTTTTTTTACTTGACGAGTTCCAGCGCCTTGCGCCGCCGGGTATGGAAATCCTGCTTCTCGACGAACGAGGCGAAATCCTTCGCGTTTAGCGGCGTCGAGAACAGGTAACCCTGTGCAAAGTCACAGCCACTCTCGCGCAGGAAGTTGAGTTGTGACCAGCTTTCGACACCTTCGGCGATCGACTTCTTGTCGAGCTGTTCAGCCATCTTGATGATGGTTCGGCAGATATTGTCACTGGTAGCTCCCCTGCCGACGCGGTCCACAAATGACTTGTCGATCTTTATGCAGTCAAACGGCATTTGTTGCAGGTAGCTCAGCGAAGAATAGCCGGTACCAAAGTCATCAATCGCGACCCGCACGCCGAACTTACGCAGCTCCTCAAGGATGGCAATAGCGACGTCGCGATTCTGCGCAACGGTAGTCTCGGTAACCTCGATCTGCATGTAGCTCGGGCTGAATCCAAGTCGACGTATCGGCTCCATGACGGCTTGCGTAAACTGCTCGTCGGCCAGCTGGCGTGCGGAGACGTTGATCGAGACTGGTCCAGGGTGCCAACCGCTCTTGTAGATCTTGTTGAGATCCTCACAGGTTCTTTCAATGACCCAGGAGCCAATCTCAACGATCAGCTCGGAGTCCTCGGCCAGCGGAATGAACTCGCCGGGCGAGATAGCACCCTGCACCGGGTGCATCCAGCGTAGTAACGCTTCCGCGCCACTCATCTGTCCGGTTTCGATTTCAAACTGCGGTTGATACCAGACCTCAAGTTCGCCGGTATTAAAGGCTGTCCGCAGATCGCGCTCAATACCGATCTTGCGACGACTCTCGGCATTCAGCTGCTTGGAAAAGAACTCGTAACGACTCCGCCCGGCATCCTTGGCGCGATACATAGCGGCGTCGGCATTCTTGAGCACGGTATCGACAGTGGTGCCGTCCTCCGGGAACATCGCAATACCGATACTTGCCGTCACGTAATGATCGATATCGCTGACCGTGAATGCTTCGGCGAGCTTGTTGAGCAGTCGCTCGGCGGTCGCACGAACCGTTTTATCGTTTCGCACATCGGGCAGTATTACGACGAACTCATCACCACCGAGGCGTGCGACCGTATCCCGGTCACGCACGACCGAAACAATACGTTGCGCCGCCTGGTTCAACACCACATCGCCAACCGAGTGCCCGAAGACGTCGTTGATCTCCTTGAAACGGTCAAGGTCGAGGAAGAGCAGCGCTCCAGCTTCGTCCTTGCGACGGGCCTTGGCGAGAAACCCGGCGAGCTCCTCCTTCATGAGCTGACGGTTCGGCAAGCCCGTCAATTGATCAAAATGCGCCTGGCGGTATAGCGCTTCCTCGCGCTCAACACTGGATAGCGCGACGGCAAATCGGCTGGCCAACTCGATACACCTGGGCAGGCTCGAGTGTGACATGTCAAAGCGTTCGTCGAAGCCGAGCAACAGTGCGCCCATGAGCTTGTCATGCAACAACACAGGAATCAGGACAACAAACTGATTGCCATATCCTGCGAAGCGCTTCGCGTAGGGAGCCAACACGGGATTGACCGTACGAAGGTCCACCTGCTGCGCATGAAACCAGCGTGCCTCCGCATCTTCGGGCAGCGCAATACGTTCCTGCGTTTCCCGTTCACCCTGCAGGGAGATCAGCGTTGCGGTTCGCAAGTTGTTCGAGTCACGCGCGATGACACCGGCGGCGTTACAACCCGTCAGCATCATAAGGTGGCCGACAATGTCCTGGGACACCTCGTCAAGCTTGGTGCCGGTCAGAATCAGTCGGTCAATGCCGGACATGGCCTCAAGAGTCGCGATCTGGCGCCCGAGACGATCGGCCATGTTGTTGAACGCTGTGGCTAGTGATTCGAACTCGTCGCCAGTCCGTACCCTGACACGCGCGTCGAGATTGCCGGTCGCGATCTGTTCCGCCGCATAGGTCAGATTGCGGAGAGGCCCCAGGCTCCGGGCAATGACGTAAATACTCAGGCCACCGACAAGAACCAGGATCAGGACAACCGCGGGCACGAGGATGCGTCGAAAATCGGTACCGGATTTCAGCGCGAAACTCTTCGGCTGGGTAGCAACTACGTAAAAGCGTTGCGTGCCGAAGGGTCGCTCGAGTACCAGCGGCCAAAGCGCAGCGAATTGCGCTTCGCCTTGTTGCTGCCACTCGCCGAAGCGGGTTTCCGTTCCGGACGCATCACCGGCAAGCAGAACGGAGCGCACGTCGGTCTGCACTTCGGTGGTGCAATAGAGCTGTGGTCCGCTGGACGGATAAACGCAGAACTCGGTATTGAATGGCAGGTTCTCGGGTGGACCCCAAAGCGTTCTTGCCGAAACCTGTAGCGCCACAACAGGTGAGCCGAACGAATAGCTCCCGGCAGCCTTGAGCAGGACCAGTTGCCCTTGCCCACTCAGTACGAGGCGCGGATTGCCGGCTCGAACCGCCTCAAGCACATCATCAGAAACCGTAAACTCGCCGGCCGATTCGTGCAGCGACATCGTCGGCGGTAGTGCCTCTCCGAGAATCCAAACTGCCTCAAAGTCGTCGAGCAGGTACTCATGATCGACGACCGCAGTTATGCCTCGCTGCTCAATAATCTGCAGCAATTCGTCGGCTTTGTAGGAAGCAGCTTCCAGTCGAGTAAGCACAGCGACGCCGTACTGCTTCGCAGCGTTTGTCAGCGTTTTTTCGGACTCGCGCTCCAGACCACGGCTGAATTCGTAGAATGCGAGACCGGCGGTGAAGATGAGCGGGATCGTTGCCGCGAGCATGAACAGCTCGAAGATCCGTTTGCCAACACCTTTCTCGAATGCGGACCTGATGGATGGCTTTTTCATCCGCCGAGGCTCCCGAGTCCGTTCGTTTTGCCCATAGTCGTATTATCCGCGGTCCAGCGCGACGCAATCTGTGCACCGCGGCACATGCATGAGGATTCAATATAACTTATTGATATTTAAGGATCGTTCGACGCGATCACAGGGAAAAATGTGCGTTGGGTCGAGGATTATGGCAAGCCGTAAACGGCTCAATTTCACTTGTCGCAGGATGAGCGCTCTATCTGTTAGAATCGCGCACCTTGCGTGGGCCTGTAGCTCAGTTGGTTAGAGCAGGGGACTCATCAAATCAGGTGCGCTTGCCGCGAAAGCGGCGAGATGAACGGGATGAATTCAGGGAAACCTTAACGGTTCGGCCGATGGCAATCCTGAGCCAAGCCGCGGGTACACTCGTGGAAGGTGCAGAGACTACCTGGGGACTTTAGTGTCCTTGATAACAGGCTAGAGCGTCCCGCCCCTAACGATTCGGTCGAGGGTGATGAGATAGTCCGCTCCGTGCAGAAATGCATGGGTACAGTGAATCCCTTGGTCCCAGGTTCGAGTCCTGGCGGGCCCACCAATTTCTCGTATCTTCAGATGATCGATTCGATCGCCGGCAACCACGGCCGCCAGTAGTCGTGCTTGGCTTTCAGTTCCTCAACCGCCTGGTCGTAGTCGCGTCGCGCCAATCGGACCCGATCGCCGGGGCGCAACTGCCCGAGGACATGCCGATCCATGCGCGCTACCTGGGCAACTCGCGGGTAACCGCCAACCGTGCCGGCATCTACCGACAGGATGTATGGCGCGCCATCCTCCGGGCACTGAATGGCGCCGGGGAAAACGGCGGAACTTGGCATGCGTCCGTCGGAATCTATATCGAGATGCGCGTCTTCCAGTCGAATACCCATGCGGTCGGCACGACGGCTGACTGTCCAGCTGGACTCGAACAACAACTCGCGACTCGCGGCGTCGAGCAGCCCCGTCTCTGCCGATTCACACGCACGTATCGCCCAGCTGTGTGAAACCGGCGCACGATATTCGTTCGGCGTCTGTATCAATTCGAAATCGCCTTCGTTGGTTTGCAGTCGATCGCCGCTTTCAAGTGCACGCCCTTCATGGCCACCGAAACCCGCCTGCAAATCGGTTGCAGTCGAACCCATGACGGAAGGCACATGCAGGCCGCCGGCCACCGCAACATACGCCCTCGCCCCGGCTGTTATCGCGCCAACGCTCAATACATCACCGGCCTCGGCAACTCGTGTTTCGAACATCGGCAGCGCCTGGCCATTGAGTTGCACCGCGGCGGGCGCGCCCGCAAGCGCCAGCCCGCAACGCCTTTCGAATCTGAGCGTTGCCCCGGTTAGTGTCATTTCAATAGCAGCGGCATCCCACTCGTTGCCTACGAGACGATTCGCCAAAGCCAGAGACAGCGGATCGGCCGCACCACAGGACGGCACGCCGCAATGCCGCATCCCGATACGCGGCCCGGACTGGACCGAGCTTTGCAGGCCGGGCTGAAGTACTTCGATAGTCATCCCTGCTCTACCGCCAGGAAGCGCACCCGCATGCCTGCCTTCAACGGGAAAGGATCCTCGGCCTCCGGCCGGAAGAAGCGCTCGGTCGTGCGGCCGATCAGGTTCCAGCCACCCGGACTCGAAATGGCGTACAGGCCGGTTCGACCGTCTGCTACGGCGATGGAACCCGCCGGCACTCGCGCGCGAGGTTCTTCTCTTCGTGGTACTCGAAGCTTTTCATCGAGCCCGCCGATGAACGCGAAGCCCGGCGTAAAGCCCACCATCTCCACCGGGTAATCGCTGCCCGTGTGCAGGCTGATTACTTCATTGACGCTCAACCCCGTCGCGGCCGCGAGAGATTCCAGGTCCGGGCCGTCATAGATCACCGGAATCTCAACGAGCTGTGCTTTTGCAGATGCAGCTTTGACGCCCTGTTGTTCCAAGCCGGAGATCTGTCCAATCAACTCGTCGACATCAAAGCGAATCGGGTCGAATCGAACAACAACCGAGTCAATGCCCGGTACAACTTCGAGATAGTTTCCGCCATCTCGCAGCTGTTCCGCCAGCGACTGTGCCTCGGCGCTGCCCGGCGCGGCACACAGGACCTGGTCGTCAGATATCTGTACAGGCACGGATCTCGATTCCGTTGCTCTCAAGCACATCCCTGACGGCTCGCGCGGCCGTTTCGGCGCCGGGGGTATCACCGTGAATACACAGGGTGTCGGCAGAGACGTTGATGACTTCGCCGTTTCTTGCGGTGACCCGCCCGCGCTCGGCCAGCCCGACCGCCTGTGACGTGACGACCGAAATGTCAGTGTGTACGGCGCCCGGTTCGGTGCGGGAAACCAGCGAGCCGTCCGACTCGTAAGCGCGGTCTACGAAGCCCTCGGCGATAAATCGCAGCCCGTGTCGCGCCGCGGCTGACTCCATCTCCGAATCCGCCATGCCGACCAGCGCCGGTTCCCCCGGCGCCTCCGCAGTGACGCGCGCGATGATGTCAGCGAGCTCAGCGTCGCGAACTGCGTCGTTGTACAGGGCACCGTGCGGCTTTACGTGGGTGAAGACAGAACCGAGCCTCGCTGCGACGTCGGCAAAGAGTTCGACCTGTAAGACAAGCGAATCGTAAAGCTCGTCGCCAACTGCGAATCCGGAGCTGCGCCCGAAGTTTTTGCGATCTGCATAAGAGGGATGCGCGCCGGTAGCAACGCCGTTGGCCAGCGCCAGCGCAATCGTCTTGGACACAGTGTCTTCGTCACCAGCATGTCCACCACAGGCGACGTTGCAGCTGCTGACGACCGAAAGAATCTCCGCGTCGGTCGGTTCGCCCTCGCCGAGATCAGCGTTCAGATCGATGTTCGCCATCAGCCATCGCCTTTCATTCTGCGGCTCTCGCTCTGAACCGCTTTGTAGTACTTGTGAAGTGTCTTGTCGTTTGCGCGACGCTCGGCCAGCGACTGCGTGTTGTAGCGATCTTCGGCCTGTAATTTTCGGTAACGCCGCAGACGATCGGCATCCAGATCACCGGACCCTATAGCGGCCTGCACAGCACAGCCTGGTTCTTCGGCATGCTGACAATCGCCGAAGCGGCAGCCGTGCGCCAGTTCGGCGATTTCGGCAAACACGTCGTCCAGCGCATCTCCCACGTCGACAAGCTGCAGCTCTCGCATGCCGGGGGTATCAATAAGCCAACCTCCGTCCGGCAACGGATGCATCGAACGACTTGTAGTCGTGTGCCTGCCGCGCTGATCGTCTTCGCGCACAGCAGAGGTCGCCTGGTCTGTACCCGCCAGCGAGTTGGTCAGGGTCGATTTGCCGACCCCCGATGAGCCGAGCAGTGCGACCGTCTGCCCGGGACCACACCAGGAACGCAGCACATCGACAGCCTCCGCGTCGCGGGCGTCGAGAGTCTCCACGAGAATTCCTGGCGACAGGCGGGCCGCCTCGGCAGCGAACTCTACCGTATTGTCGGCGAGGTCGGCCTTGGTGATGACAATGATCGGAAAGGCGCCGGCATCGTGCGCGATTGCCAGGTAACGCTCCAGGCGAGCGACGTTGAAGTCACGGTCTGCCGAAGTAACGATGAACAGGGAATCTACATTGGCGGCGATGTACTGCACCTCTCCACCGGTGCCCGCAGCGCGGCGGCGAAACAGCGAGAACGGCTCGAGTTTCTCGGTAACGGCATCGTTTTCAACCAGCACCCAGTCGCCGATAGTAAGGTGCATCGCAGCTGCGCTGCTGCCGAGATCCAGGCTCAGGTCCCCGTCTGCGCCGAGTGCATCGACGCGCCCGCGATGGACGCCCGTGACCCGCGCGGGACTGGCAATCGACTCAACGTCGACCTGCGCCTGGAAATGGCTGCGCCATCCAAGCTGCTGTAACGATTCCTGGTGCGTCATGGGATACACTGCATAACACGATACTCGCTGGTGGGGAAGATCATGGGCGTTGCCTTGGTGACAGGTGCAAGTTCGGGCATAGGCGCAGCGGCTGCCATCGCGTTTGCGGAAGCAGGCTGGGAGGTTATGGCTGCGGGCCGGGATGAGGGACGCCTGGAGGAAGTTGCGGACGTGTCCGACAACATCGCTACGTGGGCCGGTGACATTGCCGAATCCGATGACTGTGATGAGCTCGTGGCCGACACGATCGACGAATTCGGTTCGCTCGACTGTGTGGCGAACTGTGCCGGCGTACTTATCCGCGCGAACACCGCGGACACGTCTGACAATGAGTGGCGTGACACAATGGCCATTAATCTTGATGCACCGTTCTACCTGAGTCGCGCCGCGTTGCCTTACCTGCAACGCACCGAAGGCAGCATCATCAATATTTCGTCATTCTGGGGGCAGCATGCACTGTTCGCGGAAAACGCGGTTGCCTACGCAGCCAGCAAGGGCGGCCTCATCATGCTGACCAAAGCGATAGCGCGAGATTGCGCTGCCGATGGCGTACGCGTGAATGCGATCTGCCCTGGCGGTGTGGATACGCCAATGCTTGCGGCCGGCGCCGATGAAGCCGGGGTAGACCCGGAAGAGTTCCTCGACGATGTCGCGACCTCGAGCCCGAACGGCCGCATCGCGACGCCCGAAGACGTAGCAGCCCTGATCCTGTTCCTGGCCAGCGACGCTGCGTCGCACATCACCGGCACCGCAATCCCGATCGACGGCGGCCTCTCCGCCTGACCGAAGGGTCCGGTTCCAAACAAGAAGGTCCGGTTCCGAATCGTCGGAACCGGACCTTCTTGTTTGGAACCGGACCTCCCTGGTCGGAACTGGACCCTAGGCGCCAGAGAAGTCGACGTCGGTGAAGACCAGTGACGGGGTCAGTGTCGATGAGTACTTGTAGACGTCATTGCCGGTCGCTGCGAGGCGGCTGAACAGGTTGCGAAGATTGCCAGTGACGTTCATCTCCCCGACCGGGCGGCCTATCTTGCCGTTGTCGATCATGTGACCACGGATACCCAGCGAGAAGTCACCGGTCGTGTTGTCGGCATTGCCGCCAAGCCACGAGGTAACGTAGACACCGTCATTCACGTCGGTCAGCAATTCCTCAAGCGACTGGCTACCCGTGCCGATCACGCGATTCGATGCAGAGCCCGTCGTCGGTGCCATGTCTGCCTTGCGGCCGTAGTAGGTATCGACGTACAGGTTCTTCACCACTCCGTTCTCAACAATCGGAATCCGTTTCGCTGAAATACCTTCGTTGTCGAAATGCCGGGAACCGAATCCACGCTTGATCAGTGGGTCATCGACGATCGTAAGGTTACTGCTGAACGCTTCCGAGCCAACCAGCTCGGCCCAGTAGGACTGCCCCTGCTGCACACGACGCGCGTTGGCCGGACCGAGCAGGCGGCTTATCAGCGATCCAGCGGCCTGTGCATCGACAACCATCGTCGCTTTCACGGTAGGCCCCTTCTCGGAGCCAAGCCGCAACAGCGAACGCTGCAGGGCTTCGGCGGCAACGTCGGCCGCCGGCGGCAGCGCTGCCACATGCTGGCTGCCAGCGTAGTAACCACCTGACGCGCGCTTGTCGCCCTGATCCTTCAGCGTGATATTGGATCCGTACCAGCAGTAGGTCGACTCACGGACGCCCGAGAATCCGTTGCTGCTGACAGAACCCGAGCGGCTGGTGCCGTCATACACACCTGTCGTCGCTGATATCACCTTGTCGTGATCACGCACGATCGCGTCGATTTCCTTGCACCATGCCAGGCGCTGATCGCGATCCAGTGAGTTAACGCTCACGTCGACGATGTCGAGATCGTCGGTCGGCTGGTTCGCGAACAGCTCGGGCGACGTAATCTTCCGATATTCGTCGGGCTCAATCGCGCGTGTAATCGCCACGGCCTCGTTGACAAAGCCCTTGAGGCGGTCTGCATTCAGGTCCGTCGTTGAATGGCTCGAGTAACGGCCAGCCGCGTAGACCTGGATACTGAGCGCCTGCGATGTCGTGTCCTTGACCTTCTCGAGCGCACCGTCGCGGTACTCGAACTCGACGTTACGACTCTGCGAAACCGTCGCGACGACCTCATCGGCGCCGGCTGCCTTGCCCAGCTCGACCGCGCCGCCTGCCTGCTTGATAAGATCAGCTCGCATTTTCGCCTCCCACGGTCATGTTGGAGACAAGCACCGTCGGTATGCCCTGCGATACCGGCACGCTCTGGCCGTTCTTGCCACAGGTCCAGCCGCCGGTATCGAGGCGCGCGTCGTTCGCTACCATCGTGATGCGCTTCAGCGATTCGGGGCCGTTGCCGATGATGTTTACGTCCTTGATCGGCGCCGTCACCTTGCCACCTTCAACGAGCCAGCCGTTCTTGACGTAGAACGTGTAGTCGCCCGCGCCAATCTGCACCTGGCCATTCGTGTAGGTCTCGCAGATGATGCCGTGGTCGACGGCCTCGATAATTTCTTCCTTCGTGTGCGGACCGTCCTCCATGAACGTGCAGCTCATGCGCGGCATCGGCGCGTACTGGTAGGACTCACGACGACCCGAACCAGTCGGCTTGAGGCCATACTGCTTCGCACTGATCTGGTCGTGCAGGTAGGACTTCAGGATGCCGTTTTCGACGAGTGTCGTACGGCCCGCCTTGTTGCCTTCGTCGTCGTAGTTCAGTGCTCCGCGTTCGCGCGGAATGTCCGCCTGGTCGACAACCGTGATAAACGATTCGGCGACCTTTTTGCCAATCATGTCCGAGTAGATGCTCGTGCCCTTTCGGTTGAAGTCGGCCTCCATGCCGTGACCAATGGCCTCGTGAAGGAGAATGCCACTCGCTCCCGATGCCAGGATTACAGGCATCTCGCCGGCTGGCGGCCTGCGTGCCTCAAACTGGATCATCGTGCGATCGACCGCTTCGTCGATCATCTTCTCGAGTCGCTCCTCGGTGTACCACGCGAATTCCTCGCGGGCGGCGATGTTTGAGTAGCCCGTCTGGGTCTCGCCACCCTTCTTCGCCGTCACAACGACGGTGATGCGCGTCATCGGGCGACTGTCGGTTACGAGCTTGCCGTCGAGCGTCGCGATCATTACTCGCTCGTCGCCATCGGCCCAGTACACAGCTACCTTCTCGATCGCCGGGTCCTTGGCCTTGGCTTTCGCCTCGACGTGCTTCATGACCGGCAGCTTTTGCTCAATACCGACGTCAGACCACGGCACCGTAGTTGTGTACAAGTCGCCGGTCGCGAGCGGGTTGTACGCCTGCGGTGCTACAACCTGCGAGCCATTCGCGATGGCCGCGGCGGTACGCGCGGCCGCGAGCATCGAAGGCATGGTCAGGTCTTCGGTGAAGGCGTAACCGGTCTGGTCGCCAATAACGACGCGCAGCCCGACTCCCTGCTCAATGCCCGAATGCGCGGCGCTGACAATACCGTCCTCAAGTGTCAGCGAGTTACTGCGCGAGTGCTGGAAATACAGGTCCGCTGTGTCGGCACCACGTGCCGTTAGCTCGGACATGACACGGCCGACAGTGCCCTGATCGACACCGAACCAGTCCATGAACGGGTTCTGCGGTGCCGCAGCTGCGACAACGGCCGCACCCTGCACCCCGCAGCCGGACAGAAATGCAGGCATGGTTACGACCGCGGTTCCCGCGGCAACCGAACCCAGAAAGTCTCTTCGTTTGATTGTCATAGAGTAATCCCCCTGCTTGGTCCCTGTTAGATGCCGGACCAGCGGATTTAGTTGCGATTTGCTGCTGCGAGGCCAATGCCTGCAACGGAAAGAAATACACCGGTAATCTTGTTGCGCCAGCCCGCGTACCGGCCCAGGTAACTGCGGGCCGAACCGGCAAACGCAGCCCACAACAGGTCACCGACGAACAGGACGGCAAGGAATACGCTCGCGACGAGTGCGAACTGCCCCAACCCTCCCCCGGAAACGAATTGCGGAATAAACGCCGCATTGAACAACAGGGTCTTCGGATTTACTGCTGCCAGCATGCAACCTCGCCAGAACATCGCAGGCGCCGGCTGTACTTCACCGAGATCATCGGCAGGCGTACGAAACGTCCTGATACCGAGATACACGAGGTACGCCACGCCGATCCAGCGGACCCAGGTCATTACGTCAGCCGCGAATTCCACCAGAGCCGCCATGCCGAGGACAACCAGCGCCAACTGCAGCGCCACTCCGACGGTCGTGCCAAGCACAGTCATCACGCCCATGCGAAATCCGAACGCCA
The DNA here is from genome assembly GCA_965224725.1 of Woeseiaceae bacterium. Taxonomy (GTDB): domain Bacteria; phylum Pseudomonadota; class Gammaproteobacteria; order Steroidobacterales; family Woeseiaceae; genus UBA1847. The sequence continues at coordinate 542,936 of CBDCZZ010000001.1, read as the reverse complement.
GGCTGTTCGCGACTATCAGCGCGACGTTGGGACCCGGTATCAGAACCAGGACAGCGGTAGCGGAGATTAGCGCGATCAATGAGTTCATCGGCGGCGCGGGCGGCTCCAGTAACGCAGCATCAGGAATCCAAACAGCATACCACCCACGTGTGCGAAGTTAGCGATGCCGGGTGCAGCACCGCTGAACCCCAGGAACAGCTCCAATGCGCCGAAGACGACGACGAAAGTGATCGCGCGCATCGGAATCGGCGGAAACAGCGGCACGACGATTCTATTCGGGAACGTCAGGCCGTATGCGAGCAGGATGCCGAACAGGCCACCGGACGCACCAACGGTCGGATAAATGCCGCCCTGGATCGCCGCAACAATCAACTGAATGATGGCAGCGCCGACAACACAGACGATGTAATAGGTCAGGAAGCGCTGCGAGCCCCACAGGCGCTCGAGGTCGCTGCCAAACATCCACAGCCCGAACATATTGAACGCAATATGCGTAAGGTCGCCGTGCAGGAAGCCGTAGGTCAGCAATTGCCAGATACCGAACGGTGACTGCGGTTCGGTGGCCGGCCACAGTCCGAAATTGATGATCATGAAACGCATGTCCATCTGCTGGACAGCGAAAATCAGGCCGTTTGCGATTAGCAGGGCAAAAATGACGTTGGGCAGCGCACTGTTGTTCGTGGGCCGCCGGCTATACACGGGTTGGTTCATTCGTAGACTGTCTGTCCGTTGAAAATAGTCATCGTAACGTTGGCGTCGCTGATTTCTGACGCCGGAATCTCGAACAGGTTCCGGTCAAGTACGACGAAATCTGCGCGCTTGCCGACTTCAACCGAGCCCTGCTCGTCCTCAAGCTTCATCTGGTAGGCGCCGTTAATCGTATAGGCGGCGATCATCGTTTCAAGATCGACGCTTTCGTCTTCGTTGAGAACCGGCCCCTCATTGGTCCACGGATCCTGCCGGGTAATCGCCGTCTCTATGGCGAGTAACGGATTGAGGTCTGTCACAAAGTAGTCGCTGCCGCCAACGATGCGGCCGCCGGATTCGTGCACCGACCGAATCGGGTACATCTGCCAGGTCCGTTCCTCGCCAAGCATCGGGATATCAAGCTCCATCGCCGCCGGGTCCGGGTACGCCCAGAGTGACTGGAACACGGCGCCAATATTGAGTGCGCCGAAGCGCGAACGATCATCCGGGTGTATCAGTTGCAGGTGCACGATCTGGTGGCGGTTATCGGACATGCCGTTTGCCTCCCGCATTGCGGCAAACGCGTTAAGCGCGCGTCGAATCGCGGCATCGCCAATTGCGTGTACGTGTACCTGGATACCCATCTCATCAAGCCTGGCGAAGTAGCGATCAACCTCAGCCTGCTCATAAAAGTGATGGTCGTCACCCGAACCGTAGTCGGTGTCATGGTAGGGCTCGAGCAGCGGGCTGGTGCCGTACTCGATGACGCCGTCCATGTAGATCTTGACCGAATCGACATCGATGTTCGGGCGCCGCCAGGCCTCGCGTTGTGCCAGCAACTCGAAAATCGCATCGTCGAATTTGCCGGGGTTCCAGCTGATCGGCGACAGCGAAACGACGGCGCGCAGACTCAGGTCACCGTCGGCGTCGACATCCAGCACCGGCTGCAGGGCTGCTTCGTCGATGCCAGGCTCAATGACGGCCGTAATCCCCACCGAGTTCGCGAGTTCTACACCCGCTCGGATACGCTTGGCCAGTTGCGCCGGCGTCATCTCGGGGAGTTGGCTTTTCACCAGCATCATCGCGGACTCTCTCAGCGTGCCGCTTGGTTCGCCGGTTTCAGGATCGCGCTCAATAATGCCGGCTTCCGGATTTACCGTATCCGCGTCAATTCCAGCAAGCTCCAGCGCCTTGCTGTTAACCCAGGCCGCGTGGCCGAAGCTCGACTCAAGGTAGACAGGCCGGTCGGGGTACATCGCGTCGAGCAGCCCCTTCCTTGGATTGGCTTCGGGATACAACCACTCACCCCAGCCACCACCGATAATCCAGCGATCGTCACCGATACCGAACAACTCGGTACACGCCTGCAATTTTTGCGCAACAGCCTCGGCCGTCTCTATACGCAGGACGTCACATTCGTCATCGGCCATCACGCCCATCAGGATATGAATATGCGAATCATGAAAGCCGGGTAGCAGCATCTGCCCGTCGAGGTCGACAACTTCAGTCGACTCGCCGACGAACGCCTGTGCGCCCTCGTCATCGCCGACATAAACAACTCGGCCGTCGCGAATGGCAACTGCGCTCGCCCAGTTACGCTGCTCGTCAACGGTGTAGATTGCACCATCCGAAAAGACACGATCCGCCGCTTCCGTAATGACGACCTGCTCTTCCTGCGCACATGCCGCAAGCCATAAACACACTATCGGTATTAATTTTCTCACCAGCCGCCTCCTCCGCCGCCGCCCCCTCCGCCACCGGAGAAGCCCCCACCGCCTCCGCCCGAAGATGAACCGGGTGGGGTTACTGAAGAATTGATTGCCGAATTCAAACCGTGCGACAGGTTGGTCGCAGTCTCCGACAGGTTTGCAGAATTCCAGTGTCCGTCGTACCAGGACGGGCTGTAGGTAGCGTCGTCCGGACCGCGAATTGCGCCAAGCACCGCAGCGAATTTTTCCGACCACGCCTGGTCGACGCCGAGCGCCAGCGCAAACGGCAGCAATTTTTCGAACAGCTCGGGCGTCTTCTCGGGAGGATTGCGCAGATTCAACTCGTCTTTTTCGGCAACTTCGAGGTAATCCCTGAAGCCGAGAATTTCGTCGAGCACCTTCCGACCGCGGATCGTTGGCCGCTTCATGATGATCGCGAAGAACGCCATGACCACGAACATCGCGATAACCGTGGCGATGACGTAGCGATTCGGGCCGTCGCCTGATGCGAGCGCGATCACTGTCGACACGATGACGATCAGGATGGCCGGAATGTTCATGCCGCCGTTTGTCACGAAGTACTTATGTTTATAGTCATCCTTGAGCGATTGCTCGTGAATCTTGCGCGCGGCGCCGAGCACTTCATGATTCGAGTTCTTCAGCGAAACGCTTTTGCGGCCCTTGAAAAGCGCTCCGTAGAGCTCGAGCTCGCCGGCCGGTAATCTAGCATGCGCGTTGCGTGGATCATCTTTCTTCAAGACATGCGTATCGCCGCTCTTTTTTATCTTCAGGTAGCCCTTGGTCGCCAGACTGACAATCGCGGCCGTCATGACCTTGTTGTCGTAGTACATCTGCCGGATGTAACGCAGCGATGCCGGCGAAAAACCGCTTGGCGGTTCGTAGCGTGTGAAAACCACCCCTTCGTCCGGATCCCGGCCGTACTTGCGCCAGACCGGAATGTAATAGAGGAGCAGCGCCACCAGGCCGAGCACTGCCGCCAGCAGATTGCGGTTGTCCTGGATGAGCCAGACAATCTCCTGTGCCTTTGTCGGTTCGACGACATGACCTTTCGGCCAGCCAACCACAATCGTCAGCCCGTGGGCCGCAGGCAGAGCTTGATTCGCCTCAAAGTAGATGCTGCCGTCCTCTTGCCTGCGACGGCTGTAATCCTGTTCACTGGATCCGTAACGACCGGTATAGCCGTCGACGAGCACGGCGTCGACCGCGTCTTCGAACCGGAGACTTACAGTCGCACTCGCCTTGTCGATCGGGAACATCCAGCGATTGCCGGTCACGTTCCAGTAGAGTTCGTCATGTTGCTCAAAGAACCCGAGTTGCCGATTCACCCGGTAGCGAAAGCGGTAGGTGTGTTCGCCGTGATCGATAAATCGGTCCGACTGGCCGAAGTAGGTCCGCACATCACGCCCGGAGCGCCGCGTGTGGAATGCCTCGCGCTGGTCATTGCGAGTAACCGAGAGCGGTTCAAGCGTAATGTGGAATTTATTGCCGAGGTGATCCTCGTAGTCGACCGGGAAGTCGCGATAAATGCCGCGACGTATGTGCCTGCCTTCCGCCCGCACCCTGATCGTCTCGGTAACCTCGAGAGTACTGTCGGGAAGGATTGAGATATCGCTGTGAAAACTCAGGATGCGCTCGTCTGCTACGGCGCTTAATGGCAGCAACAGAATCAGCCAGGCCAGCAGCCTCATTCAACCGACCCCAGTTCGACGAGCGGCACATTGGCTACGTCATCAGATGACTTCTGGAAGAACTCACGCGGCTTGAAGCCGAACAGTCCGGCCACGAGGTTGTTCGGCACGGTTTCAGCCAATGTGTTGTAGTCGCGAACCGAGCCGTTGTAATAGCGACGTGCGAACTGCAGGTAGTTCTCGGTCTCGACGAGATCGTTCTGCAGGCTCAGGAAGTTCTCGTTCGCCTTCAGATCCGGATAGCTCTCAGCCAGGGCAATGATGCGCCCCACACCTCCGCTGAGTTTCTCCTCCGCCTTGCCGCGGGCCCGTACCTCGGTGGCGCGCATCGCCTCGGCGCGCAGTTCCGTAACGGCTTCGAGTGTCGCCCTCTCGTATTTGCCGTATTGATCAACAGCCTCGACGAGTCGCGGAATCAGGTCGTGACGACGCTGCAGTTGAACGTCGATATCGCTCCACGCCGTGCTGACACGATTGCGACTGCGGATCAGTCGGTTGTATATCCAGACGCCGGCAACCAAAAGGCCGCCGGCGATTAGAATCGTGAAAAAGGTCATCGGTGGCGCTACTCCACTCGGCGTTGCACCGAGTGTAGCGCCTCCGGTCGGGTTCAATCACCCCAAAACTTCCACCAGGGCTTCTTGGCCTTCTTCTCTTCCTCAACTTCCTCGGCTGCAGCATTCGATTCGTCGTCGTCAGCTTCCGCCTCAGTCTTGTGCTCTTCCATGATCGCCTTGCGCTCATCGCGACGGGCCCGCATTTCCTGTGCCTTCTCGCTGCCGCGATTCGCCGCTTTTTCCTTACCATTATCGCGATCGTCGCGTAACGTTTCTTCGCGCTCCTTCAGCTCGCGCTTTTCTTTTTCGATGTCCCGCTGCGCTTCGGTTATACGTTGCTGTCCTTCAGCGACAGCTCCCGGACTGGCATCAGCTCGATCTTCATCGTCCGCGATAACTGGGGCACTCGGGACCAGTATTGTCGCGGCTATGAGGGTTGCTGGTATTCTACGCATCGATGGTTCTCCGTAACTAGCTACCCACAACTGACGGCGGAGACTAACCGCAAGTCACACTGAAATCGTTCAGTAGAAGAACGAGACGTACAGCTGGATGATATCCGCGTCGAGCTGGTACAGGGGCTCGTCACCGACCGGCTGCAGCGCTAACAGATCGGAGAACTCGTGATAGTCGACGTGCAACATGTTCAGCGATCCGGTGACCTTCGCCCGTTTGATAAAGCCCCAGGTCGGAGTGCCGTTGTCACTGATGAATTCATACGCCGCCTGCAGCTTGAACGTATAACTCGTCAGAGCACTGAGCTCCTTGTCGCGGCCCCGGAAGTTGGTCGCCTGCGGTCCCGGGAACAGGTCGCTGTAAAAATGCGCACCAGTCTGGTCGTGGTACCGGAACTTGCCGGTAAACGTCCAGTCGCCCCACGGGTGAATATAGGAAATCGACCCTGTGTGACCCTCAATGTCCCAGGTATCCGTGTAGAAGCGATACTCACCTTCGATCGCAGCTCGGTACGGCAGGAAGTAACGGGCTCGGAGGCCTACAGCATTGCCAGTCCGCGTGTTCGGGTAGAGCTCCGGCTCGAAACTGTAGCCAAGTGGATTGCCGGAATCGAAATAGCGCGCCGAGCGATATGGGTTATTCAGAAAACCCTCTTCGGTGATCGTCTCGAAGTTCAGCGCCGTAATCAGGTTTTTCGTAAGGATCTGCGTAACGCCAACGCCATAGATCTGTCGATCGACCGGGCGTTCGAAGGTCGGGTCGTCGGAACGGCGGACGAGATCATCACCGAGCGCGTAGCTCAGCGTCAGCGTCGTAAGGTCGCCGAACATGTCCTGGCTGACAGAGAAGCTGAACGTCTCGGCGTCGTAGTCGGACTCGACTGAGCTCGCGTAGCCGGCGCGCATCGTCGTATTGCCGTGCAGGTAGTCAACACCCAGCGACCACTGCTCGCGTTCTTCGGTGTACGGGCTCGCCTGAGTGACCACATCGATCGATGCCGAGCTGACCATGTCGACGTAGTAGTTGCCGACCACCGAAAAGCTCTTGCCGACCTTCTTGCGTACGAGCACCGAAGGACCATCAATCTCGACACCACCACCGTCATAGAGGTGGTACAACACATCGGCCCGGTCATCGGGCAGTACGCCCGCGAACGCGTTGCCGGCGAGCGCCAGCAGTGTAATCGTGATCGATGTACGCAAGCGCATCATTGCTAGTTACAGCCGCAGCCACCTCCGACCGCACCTTCGCCGCCGCGCGCGCCTTCGCGTGCTTCGTAAACGTGCTGGATATAGGCGACCGACACCGGGTCACCGTCAAGTGCCATGATCGGGTCTGCGAGCTTGTCGCGCTCGTAAGGCTTCACCCACGGCTCGATGTTGCTGCAGCCGGACAGCACCGCAAGCAGCATGGCTGCAGCCAGCAGGCGTCCTGTTGATCGAATGCTCATTGTCATAATCCCTACTCTATCGTTCCGTTCCAGCCGGTAATGTGACCGTTTCCTCAGAAGAACACCGTAACGCCAAACGTGCCCTCAAGGTTGTGGGCAACCTTGTCTTCACCCAGCAAGTCGATGTCGAACATGTGGTCGCGGAAGTCGACACGCAGAGCGATCGAGTCCGTCAAGAGGAAGCGGTATCCCAGACCCACATTGACCGTAAAGCGGTCGTCCCCGGCGAAGCGCGTCGCGCCCAGCCCGGCGATCAGGTACAGGTTCGTATTGTAGGCGCGGCCTTCACCGATGAAGACTTCGCCCGGCAGGATGTTGTAGCCGAGATTGAGATTTACGTACGTTAACTGGCGTTCACTGTCAGTGATCAGCCGCGCTCCGCCCGACAGCTTCTCGAAGCTCGTCAGGCCACCCTTCGAAGTACCTATCGTCGATTCGACGAAAAATCCCTCGGTAAAGTGGTAGGCAAGCCGCGCGCCGTAGACGACGTTTGACTCAAAGTCTTCGATGCCCAGTCCACCAACATACGGACCAATCTCGAAGTCCTCGCGATCGATCGCGGGCTCCTTGATCTCAGGCCGCTCGACTTCAGGGTCAATGACCTGACCCGGCGGCTCAGCCGTTGGCGGCGCCTCGTCCTCGTCCCCGCCCATACCGAACAGGTTCTTGGTCGCGGCGCAGCCCGGCAGGCTGAGGATGGCCAATATCAGAAAAAGAACGCGAAACCGACTTTCCATTCTTCCACTTCCTCGTTTTCATCGCGGCTTGTGAAGACCACGTAGCTCTTGTACTCGGCCCGCAACAGGAACCGTCGTGTCGCATACACCCGGAGTCCGGCGCCCACGTGACCAATCTGGTCGGTGCGGTCCTCGCCCTGGATAATCGTTGACTTGGGCTTGGTGTGAATGACACCCGCGCCCAGTGTGAAGAACGGCGAAAAACGCCATTCCGGGAACGCCTCGTGAACAACGTTGACGCTGCCCATGTAACCGTTCGAAAAATTGCCGAGTATCTGCGAGCCCCACAGCTCGACAGAGACGTTCGGGTTGAGCGAGTAACTGCCGTACATCGAGACGATGTTGGCACCGCCGAAGTCGCCTGACAGCAAGCCAACTTCCCATTTCGCGTTGGTAAATTGCTCAAGCCCGAGGTCATTGAACTCGGTCGGCGTACCGTCAGGTTTCAGTGTCAGCTCGAGCTGTTCACGGGACACCCAGCCTTCCTTGCCGTCGTTGTCGCGCACCTTGTACCACTCAGTGCGCTGCATCATGACCTGGATCGTGTCGCCGCGATCAACCACGTGGAAAATCGGGTAGCCGATACCGGGACCCGTACGCATCTCGATGTACGGATCGGCTATGACAACAGTACGAAATTCGTCGTCAGCAAGCGCCGGCGACAACAGAAAAATCTGCAGTACGACGGCTACCAGGCATGCAAACGATGCGAACTTAATTGGCTGGGGCGTCGAAAGGGTTGTTGTAGTACTGGGCTCCGACATCCAACCATTCCGCAATAAGGCGCTGTTCCGCCTCGGAAAGAATATTGAAATGAACCGTATCGTTCGGGTCGTTAAAACGGTCAAAGAAATCGCTCGATGCCCTTGCGCCAGTGACAGTAGCAGGCGGCGGCGTCGGGACGTTCGCTAGTATGTCGTTGCCGTTTTCATCCACACCAACAACAACGACCACATCCGCGAGCATGCCGCCCTGCAATTCCTGAAGATTATCAGTTGCCAACAGTTCTTGATAGGCATGCAAGTGATCCGGCTCGATGTCCGAAATGCCGTCGGTCAGCTCCAGCTGGCCAGCCGGAACTCGAGCGACCATCAGATTTGGATCCATCGCCGTATGGCACAGAGTGCAGGTGTCACCCACTGTATTCCCGTTGATATCTACTGTCTCGTTGCGCGGCAGACCCCAGATCGGGTGGATAATTGACTCGTAGTTGATGACGCTGCGGCAGTGCGACTGCCAGTTCTGCTGGCACGCCAGCGACGTGGGCGACGCGGTCGCCAGGTCCGTGTACGCGTAGCTGATATCCGGGTTGATCGGGTTGTTCATCGCGTCGAGCTTCACGCCACTCCAGACGTCTGTGTAGAACACGTTCATCGAAGGCTCGATCGACGAGCAGCCATCGTTCGCGCAGGTCATGCGCGCGCGGACCTCCGCCATCGTCTCGCCAACCTCACCCACAGACCACTGTGGATCGGCATTCGCGTTAAATGGCACGCCGGCCGTCAGGGCGCCGAGATAGGCGCTTTCGAACGCATCCATACGCCCATGTGAAAGGCCGCTATTGGCGTCGTGACACCCGTTGCACTTGAGCTCCTGGCCGCCGGCAACAGAGATCCAGTTAAAGTGGCGCTGCGTAATACGCATGCCGTTTTCGTCAACAACACTCACCATCAGCGCCGTGTTTGCCGGAACCTTGGTGACGACCGAACCGTCCGGCTCGATCGGGATATAGCCGACTACTTCAACCATGCCGAAGAACTGTGTGATACCGAAGGCCGTGCCGTCGATATCGCGCAGGTCCTCGTCCGGCTGCGAAACCGCTTTCTCGATTCGCAGGAAGCGCGCCGGACGATCGGCCGCCAGCGTGACACCCGAATCGGCGAGCACGTCAGGGTCGATTCCTGCCGGGAACGCACCGTCAAAGTCATATACGTTGCGAATATTCAGCACCGCTTCGCCGAAATCGGCAAGCGCAGGATCGCCGCCAAAATTGTTCATGCCGTCCGGAAGCACGGTCGGGAACGGGCGCGGATCCGCCGAGACAACCTCGGTAAACATGAAGCCTTCTTCGCCGGCAACAATCGGTTGCTGCGTATCGTCTCGCGGATCGTAAATCCAGATACCGTACAAAGGCGGCGCGACGATAAAGTCGCCTGGCACTGGCGTAATCGGGTTGTCCGGATCGTTGTCGATGACTACAGCGGCGAGATTTTCCGGCGTGCAGGCAACAATTCGCTCGTCGACCGTGTTCGGGTCACCGTCGTCTTCGAGAATTTCGATCAGTCTGCACTGCGACCAGCTCACCATCAGGCGGGTCGTGCCATCCTGAATCGGAAATACAGAGTAGTAACGGCCACCCGGCGACGGGGCGCCAGGTTCGGTTGAAACATCGTTAACCGTCGCATCTTCCTGCGCCGGACCATTCAGCACGCCGATATTGTCCTTGGTCGGCTGCGTATTCTCGACATACTGCTGCGTGTCGATGAACAGCAGCTCACCGCCACCTTCGGTATCGGTAAACGGACGCGCGAGCACCATGATGCGGTAGTCCTCGACTTCACGCGGCTGCATGAACTGAATCGTCTCGCCGTTGGCGCCCGTGTCGTGGCTCTGGTTACCGTACAGCAGCTCCTGGTTCGAACCGTCCGGATTCATGCGGTACAGGTTGACCTGGTTGTTGCCACCGTGGTGATCCCAGCGACTGTACACGATACGCCCGTCTTCCATGACAGACGGATCGAGATCGTGGCTCTGGTTAAAGGTCACCTGCTTGATGCCGGTGCCATCCGAGTTCATCACGTGCAGGTTGAACGCGAACTCGTTTTCATCCTCATCCATTGCCGGGAACGCACCCTTGCCCTCGTCCAGCAGTACTGCCTGCGACTGCGTCTGGCGCGTTGAAGCGAAAATGATGCGGCCATCGGGCAGGTACTTGCCCATGATGTCGTGACCGTTCTCTGCAGTCAGGTTGGTCTGGATGACACGCTCCAGTACGCCCGTCTCGAAGGTGTACTGCCACAGGTTCCAGGTCGCCACCTGGTCGTCCTCATCAACGCCCATTTCAAACGGGAAACGCATGGAGAACAGCAGGCGGCTGCCGTCGTAATCAATTTCAACGTCCCGAACAGCGCCAAGGCCCTGGGTCAGTTCGCCGGTGATGTTTACCGCATCAGCGCCGGGCGATGCCCGGTCGCGGTAATAAAGGTCAGCACCGAAGTCGAACGTAATCTGTTCGCGCAGATCAGTTTGTTCGAAGACGCCATTGTCGTCGGTAGGAATCGGTGACTTGATGTATGCGATCGGAAAATCAATGACGACCGGATCCGGGTCCTGGCCCGAACCGATGGCGACACGGTCACCGCCATCAGCGCAGGCGCCGAGCATTGCAACGGCCATCAACAAAGCAACCGCCCTGGTCGCCGTAGTGGTGTTTCCGTTTCCAAATTGTCGAGAATGCCTGTACATAGCGTTCACCTTGCGCATCGTGGCAGATTACGTTGCATAGCCAATTCAAACAGTTAACGCGGTCACAAACCGCACCAACCGTATCGTCGCCGCCATCGAATTTTCTTCGCCCAATCAAAATTATAAGAGAGCGTGCGGGAGCGATGTAATGTCTCAAAAGCCCGACACTCGAGTTCGCGTTCGACAATTCTGACGACGCGTATTTTTGACACGAAAAAAAATGCCGGATGGTTCCCGAAGCGGCATTTTTGCGCGTCCGAGAAGCTGCCCAGGCGGCCCGGGCGAGAAATCGCTTTAGCTTTTTTTCGCTTTCAGTTGATTACTCGTGGTGACAAACGCTGTTGCCCCTGTCTGCCTTCAGCGACAGTTGCAGCCGCTTAAAGAATCAGTAGCTTATCGCCCTCGGCCCGCTGGCTTGTACGAATCTGCCGACAATGGCTTGACATATACCTGTTTCGGTTAACCCGTACTCAATCTTCGTAACCTGCTGTTTTAAAAGTACTTTATGAGCTTTTTTGGCGGTTTTTCGCGGACTGGCACGCCACTTGCTTTAACTGTCAGTGAATCATCCGCGAATGCGGAGCCCCGAATCAGGGAATTCGGGGACTGTGAAGGCATTCACGGTGATTGCGGCTCGGGTCTGTCAACCTTTTCGGCGCAGGCTCATATGAATAACGACTCACGAGCAGAAACACTATGAAAAACAGGACGTGGACCGGAGTTTCTCGCGTAGCGATCGTGGCCCTTCTCGGGACGCTGTTCTCTATGCCGGCGCTGGCAGGCGACAGGGAGCAGGCGAAGCGTATTCATGATCGCCTCGCCGGCGTACCGCCGACCGACGCCGTGCTCACGCAGATGACGAACGTGATGGGCGGCGGAACGGATCCGCTGTGCCCTTCAGGTGTAACCGGGGCAACATGCGCCGCGTACATCGCGATGAACAACGTGAATTTCTACAACGTGACGTTGAAGAACTTCGCCGCGCCATGGACGAACCGCGATCGCAACCAGTTCGTACCGCTGAACGACTACATCGCGACCGTAATCGGCATGATTCGCGACGAGGTTCCGTTCAATACGCTGCTTTCCGACGACATTACCTACGTGGGTCTTTCGGGTGCGTCCTCGCCTCCGGCTGCGAATAACAACAACCATTACATGGAACTCGAGGCAAACAACGTCAACCTGCGCGACCAGCTCGATCGTCGCCTGCAGTCGACGGTCATGAATATTCCGGGCAGCGCTACAGCCGGCGTGATGACTTCACGCGCGGCGTCCGAGGCGTTCTTCATCGCGGGAACCAATCGTGCGATGTTCCGTTTTACGCTGCTGAATCATCTCTGCAATGACATGGAGCAGATGCACGATCCGAATCTGCCAACGGATCGAATTCGCCAGGATGTGAGTCGTAGTCCGGGCGGTGACAGCCGTCTGTTCCTTAACAACTGCGTCGGCTGCCACACGGGCATGGACCCGATGGCCCAGGCTTTCGCTTACTACAACTACAACGACCTCTCCGGCGCTCTCGAGTACACACCGGGCAACGTCCAGCCGAAGTACTTCAATAACGACCTCAACTTCCCACCTGGCTTCCGCACGCCGGACGACAGCTGGGACAACTACTGGCGTACGGGCCAGAACCGTTATCTCGGATTCGACCCGGCACTGACGGGCAGCGGCCAGGGCGCCAAGTCGCTCGGCCAGGAACTTGGCAACAGCCACGCGTTCGCATCGTGCCAGGTCAAGAAAGTATTCCGCGCCGTCTGCATGCGCGCTCCGGAAAACCTGGATGACCGCAACGAAGTCAGCAGCATGATTGAGCGTTTCCGCGGCAGCGACGACCCGACAGTTACACCGACCGGATCGTTCTCAATGAAGCAGGTATTCGCGGATGCCGCTGTTTACTGCATGGGCGACTGAGGAGATGACGATGACTAACAGAATTGAAATCTCTGCACGCGCCCGCAACGCAACGGTCGCTCTCCTCGCCGGCCTGGTGCTTGCCGCCTGCGGCGGCGGGGCACAGACGACAGCGAACCCGCAGGCCCCGACCGGTGGCGGCAACAACGACTCTGCTTATACCGGACCGGTCGCCAAGGACGCCGATGTGCTGAAGTTCCAGCAGGAATTCTGGAACAACGCGCGCGGTACGGATCGTTGTGGCGCTTGCCACAGTGAGACGGGTGGGCAGCCTTTCATGTTTGTTCGCAGCGACGACGTGAACCTCGCTTACGATGCGGCGATCACCAAGGTCGACCGCGACCAGCCGGCATTGTCGGAATTCGTAACCAAGGTTTCGGAACTGCCGATCGGACACAACTGCTGGGTCGACGACCCGGGCGTCTGCGGCACGATCCTGACGACCTGGATCGAAAACTGGGTAGGAGCCGCGGCTGACGGCGGTCGGGCAATTGTCCTGACGCCGCCGGTATCACAGGCCACGGATGACCCGACGCTGCTCTTCAAGAGCTTCCCGGACGATCCGACTGCGTTCGAAACCCTGCTGCATGGCCCGATCCTGTCACAGTACTGCGAGAACTGTCACAGCTCCGAAGCGGCGACCGCACAGCAACCCTATTTTGCTGATCCCGACATAACTGCTGCTTACGAAGCAGCCAAGTCCAAGATCAACCTCGATGACCCGGGTGCGTCGCGCTTTGTTATCAAGGTCAGCCCGTCACCCGTAGGCGAATCGCACAACTGCTGGAACGGAGACTGCAACCAGTCATCCGCAGACATGCTGGCTGCGATTACGGCATTCGCCGGCGGCATCAGCGAGACCGTGGTTGACGGCTCACTGATCACGAGTCGGGCACTGCCGCTCGTGAACGGCACTATTGCGTCTGGCGGTAACCGTTACGAGGATGCGCAGATCGCGCTCTGGGAGTTCAAGACCGGCAATGGCCTGGTTGCATACGACACGAGTGGTGTTGATCCGGCGATCGACCTGAACTTTTCCGGCGATGTGAGCTGGTACGGCGGCTGGGGCATCACGATTGGTGCCGATGCAGCCCAGGGACCGGGCAAGGCCCAGGGCTCCACGTCGGCCAGTAAAAAGGTTCATGACGTGCTGCAGGAATCGGGTGAGTTCTCGATCGAGGCGTGGGTCGTGCCCGGCAACGTAACCCAGGAAATGTCGCGCATCGTCAGCTACTCCGCGGGCCAGAACTCGAGGAACTTCACGCTGCAGCAGACCTTGTACAACTACGACTTCCTGCTGCGTACCAACGAGACGAGCCTCAACGGTGACCCGCAGCTGTCTACGCCGGATATGGACGAAGTCCTGCAGGCGACCCTGCAGCACGTCGTCGCGACCTACCATCCGGTCGATGGGCGCCGCATCTACGTGAACGGTGACCTCGTAACGAATGCCGACCCGGTACCGGGCGGCACGTTCATCGACTGGCAGGACAACATGGCGCTGATTCTCGGCAATGAGGCATCCAGTGATGGCGTGTTCGAGGGCACCTTCCGCCTCGCCGCAATCCATCGTCGCGCGCTGACCCAGGAACAGATTCAGCAGAACCTCGACGCCGGTGTCGGTGAGCGCTTCTACATGCTGTTCGATATTTCCGAACGCATCGGGCAGCCGATCGATACGGCCTTCGTATTGTTCGAGGCGCAACAGTTCGACAGCTACGCCTACCTGTTCGACAAGCCGCACTTCATCACGCTCGATGGTTCGGTCCTCGACGGCATTACGATCAAGGGCATGCACCTGGCGATGAACGGCATCGAAGTCCCGGTCGGACAGTCGTACGCGAACATGGACGAAACAACGGACTCGACGCTGAACGAGGAACTGGGCCAGCCGCTGCTGGTTAACAACCTGCAGCTGGGTGCGGTCATCCCGCTTGAGAAGGGGCCGGAAGACGACATCTTCTTCCTGACCTTCGACGATCTCGACGGAACGCTCTACGACCGACCCGAGTACCCGATGCTCGTCGTCACCGAGACCGATCTCGCTGCTGCATCGCATATCGGAGTGCGCACGTTTGACGAAATTGCGGCAACCTATTCCTCGGTCCTGAGTCTCGATCGCCTGATCGTGTACACCAACCAGGACGGCGACACGGGCGCGCACGTCGACGAGACGTTCCAGGAGCTGCGCCAGTCGCTGCCGGCGATCGAGGACGTGAACACGTTCCTGTCGTCGCACCAGGTGGCCATCGCACAGTTGGCGATCCAGTACTGCGATGCGGCAATCGGTACGAACGCGAATCCGAACCCGGATGCCGAAAACGTCGTCTGGACGAACTTCGATTTCGACCAGCCGGCAGGTACAGCCTTTAGTGTTGGCAACCGGAACAACTTTGTGGATCCGCTGATCCTGCGCGCTGTCGGCCAGACGTCAGGCGGCGCACAGCTGCTGTCGGCCCCGACGCATACGGCGATCAATACGGAACTCTCAACATTCAGCGCGGCCGGCGGCCGTCCTGACAACCTCATCGACCGACTGTTAGCCAGCGGCCAGAGTGACACGCGCGCCATTGCGAAAGGCGTCTGCGCATCAGTACTCGGCAGCGCAGCGACGTTGATCCAGTAACCAGGGACGGATGAAAGGAAAATCACGATGACCAAGAAAAGAAACCGTCGGGACTACGATGCCCCGCTCTTTCACGCCGATCATCCGCGCCCTGTAACGCGTCGCGACCTGCTCGCACAGGGCTTCATGACCGGTGCCGCCTACACGATGGGCGGTATGGGCACGCTGTTCGCCGGCACTGCGAATGCGCAGCTGTCACAGGACGTTGACGACATGCGCGTCAATACCTGCCGTATCACGGATGGTGCGGGCAAGATCCCGTTCATCTGTTTCGACCTCGCGGGCGGCGCCAATATCGCCAACTCGAACGTACTGGTCGGTGGACCGGGCGGTCAGCGGGACTTCATCAGCACGGCCGGCTACGAAAAGATGGGTCTTCCGGGTGACCAGGTACCCGGACTGCAAGACGTCGACGGCAATGATTTTGCCAACTTCGACTTAGGCCTCGGCTTCCACTTCGACAGTGCATTCCGCCGCGGCATCCTGCAGAGCCTGCAGCCGGGCCGTGAGACCAACATCAATGGTGCTGTGATACCGGCACGCTCGGATAACGATACCGGCAACAACCCGCACAACCCGATGTACGGCATCGCGCTGGCGGGTGCAAAGGGCTCGATCCTGACGCTTGCGGGCTCCGAAAACACAGACTCGGGCGGCAACTCGATGCTGCCCGCCGCGCTCTACGACCCGGAACTGCGCCCGACCAAGGTTGACCGTCCGAGCGACGTCGTGAACCTCGTCGATACCGGTGAGCTGGTCGGCATCCTGTCGGAGAACGACGCCACGGCTGTCATGGAGTCTATCTATCGTCTGTCCGACCTGAAGACAGGCACGGTTGATACGCGCCTCTCGCAGATGGTCGAAGACCCGATCAATCCGGGCCAGTTGATTTCGGGCGACCAGCTTGTCAAACGCGCCGTGAACTGCGGTTACGTCAAGGCGGCGCATATCGCCGAAGAGTTTGGCGCGACACCGGTCGACCCGCTGCTCGACACCGATATCGTGGAAGGTGGACCACTTCCGCCGATCTTCACGACGGCAGAGCTGACCGACGGCAGTCGGGACGCACGCGAGTTCGCAAAGACGGCATCGATCATGAAGCTCGTAATGAACGGTTTCGCGGGTGCTGGCTGCGTCGAGATGGGCGGCTACGACTATCACGGCGGCGCTCGCGCCGAAGGCGAGGTCAAGGATTTCCGCGCCGGCCGTTGCATGGGCGCCTGCATCGAGTATGCAGCTCGCCTCGGCAAGCCGTTAATGCTGTACGTCTTCTCGGACGGCTCATTGTCTTCGAACGGCGTTATCGATAACTCGCAGGACGGACGCGGCAAAGGCGAATGGACCAGTGATAACTCGTCCACTGCTGGCAGCTTCTTCCTGGTTTACAACCCAACCCGAAGGCCGGAACTGATTGGCGGTACGCCCGAAATACAGGCGGTGCACCAGCAGATCGGCGCCATGGATGCGGGTGGTTCGGTCATGCGGGCAGCAACGCCGATGGCCAACAACGTCAACCAGCTCGTGAATTCCGTCATCCTGAATTACATGGCACTGCATGGCGAAGCCGGCCAGTTCGGCAACCTGCTGTACCCGGGATGGAACCACGGCCTCGGCTCTGACCTGAACCAGTACACGGCGTTTACACCGATTGTTAGCGGCACGATCGCGACACCTGTCTGACGACAAGAATCACGACGCCTGGGCGAACTCCTCCTTAATATGCTGTTGGGGGACAAATACCGAATAGCGGTGTTTGTCCCCCTTTCTTATAATCGCCAGCCATGAGCGATCTAAGCGCCCTCCTTGCCTGTCCACGTTGCGATAAGACGCCGCTGGACAGCCGCGACGACATCTTGCATTGCAAGGCCTGCCAGGTCGATTTCCCGTTTATCGAGGGCATGCCCTGGATGTTTGCCGAGCCGCAGGCAGCGCTTGGCGAATGGCGCGGCCGCATGCAGATGGCATTGCAGAAAATCAGCCAGGAAACCGCCGCGCTCGACGGCGAACTCAAGCAGGATCTCGGGGCACTCGCAAAAAGACGTGTTGAACGCTACCGCAAGGTACTCGACAGCCACCGCCGCAAGTTGCAAAAGCTGATGCAACCACTCGAAGTGCAGGCACTGAGCGGCAATCTGGAAACCTACCTCGCGCTGCGTACACGGCTGCCTGTCGACCAGGGACTGAGTACCTACTACGCCAATATTCACCGCGACTGGGCCTGGGGCGACGCGGAGAACCAGGCCTCGCTCAAACAGATCCAGGCCGTGCTGCACGACCACGCGAGCCTCGGCAAGGTACTTGTGCTCGGCGCAGGCGCCGGCCGCCTTGCCTACGACATTCACCAGGCGTTCGATTGCGAGATGACCGTCGCGATGGACTTCAATCCGCTGTTGTTGCTGGTCGCGAATGCCGTCACGGCCGGCGAGAAATTGAATCTTTACGAATTCCCGATCGCGCCGCTTGCACTCGAGGATGACGCCGTGCTGCGTACATTGACGGCACCCGAGCCTGCGGATGAAAACTTCCACCTGGTTCTCGGCGATGCATTGCGCGCGCCGTTTTCTGAGCAATCGTTTGACACGGTCGTCACGCCGTGGCTCATCGACGTAATCAACGAAGACCTGAGCGTATTCGCAGGCCGCATTAACAACCTGCTGGCCGAAAATGGTCGCTGGGTGAATTTCGGCTCACTGGCGTTCACGAGCACCAGACGAGCCCGCTGTTACAGCCCCGAAGAAACCAAGGCCATAGTTGCCGAGAACGGATTTTCCGACCCTTATGTTTCGCAGGCCACGATTCCGTACATGTGCTCACCGGCGAGTCGTCACGGACGCCAGGAGCGAGTGTTCTCATTCTCGGCGTACAAGGAACGCAGTGTCGACAAGCCCGAACGCCACAAGGCGCTGCCGGACTGGATCGTAACGGGAAAAGAGCCGGTACCTTTGACGCAGTCGTTCCGGCAACAGGCAATGACCACGCAGATATACTCCTTCATCATGTCCCTGATCGATGGCAAGCGCTCGATCAAAGACATGGCCGTCATTCTCGAAAAGCAGAAACTGATGTCGAAGGAAGAAGCCGAACCGGCTATCAGGTCGTTCCTGACGAAGATGTACGACGACTCGCAGCAGTCGTCAGCTTTCTAGGCCGCAAACAGCTTCTTGATGTAGTCGCCGACGCGGCGAATGGCCTCGCGGCTCTCCGGCATCTTCTGCGTGCAGAAACCGAACACGTGCCACATGCCGGGCCAGATCTCGAGTACCGCTTCGCCACCGGCCGCTCGCTGCCGGTTGGCGATGCGCTCTGAGTCACTCAGCAGGATCTCGCGATCGCCGACCTGGATGTAAAGCGGTGGCAATCCCTGCAGGTCAGCAAACACCGGTGACACCAGCGGGTCATCAAGCTGCGACGGCTCGCAGTAGTGAGCAAAAACCACGGCCAGGTTTTCCGGCGTAAACCACGGATCGGCTTCCCTGCGCGATTCCATCGACTCGCCGCTGCCGGTGCCGTCAAGCAAAGGCGAAAACAGAATTGCGGCCGCCGGCTGTGGCATTCCCAGCTCGCGCAGCTTCAGTAATGTCGCGACCGTGAGTCCGCCACCCGCCGAATCCCCGGCGACGACAATGTCGTCAGGACGGCTACCCTGCTCGAGCAACGCCTGGTAAGCGGCGACACAGTCATCCAGTCCTGCGGGAAACTTGTGCTCGGGCGCGAGACGGTATTCGGGAACAACAGTCCGGACGCTGCCAGCGCGCGCAATGTGGCTTGCGAACTGGCGATGGCTGTCGACGTCGCCCATGACGTAGCCGCCACCGTGCAGGAATAACATGACCTTGTCGGGCGTCGGGTTCTTCGGCGTCAACCACTCCGCCCTCAAACCCGCGAGCGTGGTCGGTTCGGCGCGCACGCCGAATGCCGGGATCATGAGTTTGCCAAACAGGTTTAAGAGGCCACGATACTTCGCAGGCTCTGCTTTCGAGGCGTCAATGTTCTTTATGTACCAGCCCGTCGTGGTACGAATGATCCGGGCTGGCAGGCTGGCAGACATGCCGGGTGCCTAGCGCTCCAGGTACTGCAGCTTGTCCTTGACCTCGCGCCACTCGTCAGCGTCTTCGGGCGGGTCCTTCATCTCGGTGATGACCGGCCACTGCTGGGAGAGCTCGGTATTCAGCTCCAGGAAATGCTCCTGGCCCGCCGGCAACTCGTCTTCGGAGTAAATTGCTTCAACCGGGCACTCAGGTTCACACAGCGTGCAGTCGATGCACTCGTCCGGATCGATGACGAGGAAGTTCGGCCCCTCGTGGAAGCAATCCACGGGGCATACCTCGACACAGTCGGTCAGTTTGCACTTGATGCAGGCTTCGGTGACAACAAAGGTCATGCTGGGTACCTCGGAAAAGGGCCGCGTAACTTATGCGAAGACGCGGTACGAATCAAGCCGTGAATTATGCACATAACCGCGGTCATGTCGATTGCGTTAAACTCTCACTTTCAAGCCATTCCCGGCGCTCAACTGACCCCCTTGATTCGTCAATTTCGTGAATAAAAACAAGGATGTAGACTCAATCGTCGTACGCCTCGCGGGCGACTCAGGTGACGGCATCCAGCTAATGGGATCGCAGTTCGCGGTTTCTACCGCGCTGTCAGGCGCCGATTTCGCGACGTTCCCCGATTACCCGGCCGAAATCCGGGCGCCGGTCGGCACGACCTTTGGCGTCTCGGCTTACCAGATCAATCTCGGCGGCGGACCGATAACGACCGCGGGTGATGCGCCGGACGTACTCGTCGCATTCAACCCGGCGGCGCTCAAAGTCAGCCTGCCGCTGCTTCACAAGGGCGCACTGGTCATCGTCAATGCGGACGGCTTCACACCGCGCAACCTGACCAAGGCCGGCTACGAATCCGACCCGCGCGACGACGGCTCGCTGGAAGACTTCCAGGTCGTGACCGCCGACGTAACCCGCCTGACCCTCGAGGCGGTCAAGGAGTTCGGACTCAGCAAATCCGAAGGTGGTCGCTGCAAGAACTTCTGGGCACTCGGCGTGTTGCTGTGGATGTTCGATCGCGAGTTCGGGCCGGTTGAAGAGTGGATCAAACGGCGTCTCGCGAAGCACCCGACGCTGCGCGACGCGAACCTCACTGCGCTCCGAGCCGGCCATGCCTACGGCGAAACTGCGGAGCTCGCGGCTGCATTGCCGCAGGTCAGCCTGCCGCCGGCCGAACTCGAGCCTGGAGAGTACCGCAGCATCACGGGCGCCGAAGCCCTGGCACTTGGCGTCGCCGCCGCCGGCGAACTGGCGGACAGGCCGATCATGTTCTGCTCGTATCCGATCACACCAGCCTCACCATTACTGCATCGCCTGACGCGGCTCGCGGAAATGGGTGTCGGCACGTTCCAGGCCGAGGACGAGATCGCTGCCATCTGCGCAGCTATTGGTGCCTCTTATGGCGGCATGATCGGCGTGACCTCGAGTTCCGGCCCCGGTATTGCACTCAAGACCGAAGCGATGGGTCTCGCCGTGTCAGCGGAACTGCCACTCGTCATCGTCAACTGGCAGCGCGGCGGTCCATCAACGGGCCTGCCGACCAAGACTGAGCAGTCCGATCTGTACCAGGCTGTGTACGGTCGCAACGCGGATACGCCGATGCCGGTGCTCGCAGCAGCAACTTCAGGTGATTGTTTCGACATGGCAATCGAAGCGACCCGTATTGCACTGCGTCACATGACGCCCGTGATCCTGCTGGCGGACGGCTACCTGTCCAATGCCGCCGAGCCCTGGAAGCTGCCGGACACATCGGCGCTGCAGCCAATCGAGCACAACCCGGTGCCAGACTCTGATGAGAGCCCGCAACGCCGCTCGTTTGCTCGCGATGAGAAAACGCTAGGCAGGGCGTGGGTCACGCCAGGGATGCCGGGACTCATGCACCGGGTCGGTGGCCTCGAGAAGGATATGACGACCGGTCATATCTCATACGACCCCGCGAATCACCAGGCAATGACCGACCTTCGCTCGGCGAAGGTCGAGGCGGTCGCCAACTTCATTCCTGACCAGCAAGTCGAGCTCGGCGACGACTCCGGCGACCTCGTCATTGTCGGCTGGGGGTCAACCTATGGACCAATCTACCAGGCGGCGCGACGTACGGGCGCAAGCTTCGTGCACCTGCGCTACCTGAATCCGCTGCCGCGTAACCTGGCGGACTTGCTCGGGCGCTTCGACAACATTCTCGTTCCCGAAATGAACACCGGCCAGCTCGCGACGTTGCTGCGCGACAAGCTGGGCATCGACCCGATTTCGTATCCCAAGGTCAGCGGCCAGCCTTTCCTGATCAGTGAGCTCGTCGAGCGTGTCGAAGCAGTTCGCGAAGGAGGTGCGTCATGACGGACAAGCTGACACCCAGGGATTTTGCGACATCACAGGAAGTGCGCTGGTGTCCGGGCTGCGGTGACTACGCGATCCTCAAAGCCGTGCAGAAGACGCTGGCCGACGTCGGTGCACAGCCCGAAAACACCGCGTTCGTTTCGGGCATCGGCTGCGCTTCGCGTTTCCCCTATTACGTGGAGACCTACGGCTTCCACACGATTCACGGCCGCGCGCCTTCGGTTGCAACAGGTCTGAAGCTCGCAAATCCGGAACTCGATGTCTGGGTAGTGACTGGCGACGGTGACGGCTTGTCAATCGGCGGCAATCACCTGATGCATGCGCTGCGTCGCAATGTAGGGCTCAAAATTCTCTTGTTTAACAATGAGATATACGGCCTCACAAAGGGCCAGTATTCGCCGACTTCACGCATAGGAACGACCTCGCCTTCGAGCCCGACCGGCTCGGTCGACGCACCGCTGTCTCCGGGTCAATTTGCACTTGGCGCGGGCGCGAAGTTTTTCGCGCGAGGCATCGACACCGACAAGGCCGGCCTGGGTGACGTGCTGCAGCAGGCACATGCTTTCCGCGGCGCATCGCTTACCGAGATATTCCAGAACTGCATCGTCTACAACGAAGATGTGTTCGCAGATTTCACCGACCGCAAGTCAGCCGCCAACACGCAGCTGCACCTGAAGCATGGTGAACCAATGCTGTTTGGCGAGAACAAGGGTAAGGGAATTCACCTGAATCGCGACACGCTGCAGCTTGAAGTTGTCGACGCGGCCGCGTCGCCCGACAAGGTGCTGGTGCACGACGAATCGAATGCGACCATTGCACGACTGCTGATCGACCTGCATGTGCCGGTCGCGCTGGGCGTGATTTACCGACAGCCGGCGACGAGTTTTGAGGATGCGTTTTACGCGCACCATCCGACGCGCATGGAACGCACGAAGAGCATCAATGACTTTATTGCTGGTCCCAGCAGCTGGACGGTGGACTAGCCCGCCAACCAGGCGCCGTTGGTTTCGGTTGCGATACCGTCTTCCTGTAGCTTGATCAGGTGCGCCAGCAGTGAGCGTTCCGCCAAACCGTACAGTCGCTCTGAAACATCTTCGTAGACCAATGGCACTAGTCCGCGCGTCGTCGTGTTCGGGTTGGCACGCAATACGGCCAGCACTTTCGCCTCACGCTCCAGCCGGTGGTCGATGATCCAGTCGATTGCCCGAACGGGGTCGTCGATGACATCACCGTGTCCGGGACACAACGCGACCGGGTCGAGTGCCTTGAGACGTTGCAGCGCCTCGATGTAGTCCTTCATGTTGCCATCAGGCGGATTGATAACCACGGTTGATCCATCGATCACATGATCACCTGTGAATATCCAGTTCAGCCTGGTTTCGCGCAGGCAGATGTGATTCGAGGCGTGACCCGGTGTATGGAGGATCTCAAGTTCAAGCTCGTCGATCCGCAGCACCTCGCCGTCTTCGAGGACTCGGTCGGGACTGAACGACCTGTCCTGATGCGGCCCATCCGGGGCAGGTCGACCGAGCAACTCGGCGCCCGTGCGTGCAGCGAGCGCAGCCGCCGCCGGCGAATGATCCGGATGCGTATGCGTCACGATAATTTGCCGAATGCTGTCGCCGCCGTACTCCATGATCGCGTCGAGGTGATCTTCGATCGTCGGCCCCGGATCCAGTACCGCAACCTCGGCATTTCCGAGCAGGTAGGTGTTCGTCCCCGGGCCGGTCATGACTGACGGGTTCGGCGCCAGCAATCGCCGGATTCCGGGCACGAGCTCGGCAAACGCCGGCAGGTCCGGACCGAACGCCGTCATGTTCTTGACCCCGGGTAGTCGCGATCACCGGGCAGCACGACAGTCTTCCGCCCGTCCCGCTCGATCATCACTGGAATCATGCTTGTGACGCCCCAATCAGCACTCGACGCAGCCCAATCCACCAACTCGTCCAGTGACTTGTGACGATCCAGGCTTTCCAGTGTCTTGATCGTCGGGTAATGCAGTTTGATATCGCCATTGCGCCCGGCGGCGAGAACATCGCTCGCCGTGTTCCAGCAGGACTCGGTCAGCTCACCACCGCAGTGCGTTGCCGACTGCCCTTCCGGCAGCACTGCCAGAAAAAAGCGCGTTGAGTAGCGCTTCGGCATCTGCGGCGGCGTTACCCAGTGAGCAAAGTAATGCAGGCGATCGGTTCGCAAGCGGAGATCGTGTTCACGAACAAATGCGCCCCACGACACACTTCCATCATTCAGTCCGTCGCGAACATCGGCGAGATTCTCATCGAGACCTTCCGTGTCGGCGAGCAACACGCCGGATTCCTCGAACAGCTCGCGAATCGCTGCGACGTAGAAAGGCAAACCGCCGGACTCGACTCCGAGCAATTGGCTGACAGATTCATCGGTCGTGCCTTTGCAGTAGGCATCAAGTCCCCGGTCATCAGGCTCGAATACCCCACCGGGAAACGCGTACGCCGATCCGAACGACGACTTCTCGTGTCGCCGTACCATGAAGATTTCCGGCGCTGCCTGCCCTTCGCGGGCAACGACCACCGTCGATGACGGTCGCGCCGGAGACGGATCACTCAACGGCCGGTGCCTCGGGCGTGCCGGTCTCGGCGTACGCTTTAAGGCGATCAAGCGCTTCGCCGATCACACCATCGACAGGAATCGCGATCGCATCAAGTCCGCCCTCACGATAGCCGCCAACGGCGTACGTGAAACGCACGCGGGTGCCGCCGTCGACGTCGTCGAACTCCCAGGTCATATTGCCAGTAACACCCATCAGGCCAAGCGGCCCCAGACCGCCAGTCATCCGAATGATGACGGTCGGGTTAACCATCGTGACTGTCAGATGCACCACGCCGGCCTCTTCGCCAAGCGTTTCGCAAAAACATCCCTGCGGCCGCGGGTCGATCGTCATGCGCGCGGCATCGCCCGAAATCGTGTGATCGGAACTCCACCACTGCCCTACCGCGCCCACCGCGGCCAGCCAGACCGCCGCCCGCTCCGCCTCGACGATAACCTCATGGGTTGTCGTGAAACCGCCCGCGCCAGCACCCCGCACTTCGGCTGCTGCTGCGAAAGGTATGGCAAGGCTGGCACATGCCAGCCAACGGACGAGTTTCTTCATTTGGCGCTCCTGTTTTACGGTCTAGCTTACCGTAAGGGCGCTCAGAACAGTGAAATCGCGAGGAACACGGCGCTGCCGAAGGCTATGCCGAAATACAGTTTTTTCCAGATTGACATTGAATTGGCCGAAGCAAGTGCATAAATAAGCATGAATCCATTATCGGGCCGCACCCTGAATAGCGGCTGAAGTACTCATGAACGAAGACTGGCGCGTCGTATTCGAAAGTCGTAACTGGCAGAGCTGTTACGACCGTGCGCTCGTCCTGACATCACTGAATATTCCGCACCAGGTCATTAACGACGGACCGACGGCAGCTATCGTCGTACCGGCAGAGTATTCGGCACAGTCAGTCGAGGAGCTCGCACTGTACGAGGAAGAAAACCCGATTCGCCGTCCCGTTGTACGTCCTAAAGTCGAGGTACATGACCCGTTGCCCGGCCTGATCGGATACTTCCTGCTGCTATGTCTGGTCGCGGGGCTGGCGGGATTTTCGTGGTTCGGGCTCGACTGGAAATTTGCCGGACGCATTGATGGCGAGCTGATCCGCAACGGCGAGGTCTGGCGCCTGTTCACCGCGCTGACGCTGCACGCAGACCTGCGACACCTGCTTTCAAACCTCGGATTCGGCGTGTTCTTCGGCTTGTTTGCCGGTCGCCTGCTCGGCTCCGGTTACGCGTGGCTGACGATCGTGCTGGCAGCCGCCCTCGCCAACGCCACAAACGTCCTGTTGCTGGATCCGGACTTCCTCGCGATCGGCGCGTCGACCGCCGTGTTCGCGGCACTCGGCCTGATTGCGGGTTACGTCTGGCGCGGCAAGCTGATGCCGCAGGAGCATGATCGCTGGACAACGCGATGGGGGCCGGTGGTCGGCGGCATCGCGTTGCTGATGTTCACGGGCGGCGGCTCTGTTGACCCGGAGACCGGGGTTAACAATACCGACGTCGGCGCGCACTTTTTCGGCTTCGTCATGGGCTTTCTTGCGGGCGTACTGTTGATTCGCTTTGGTCCATTGCCAGGCGGCGCGCGCAGGCAGTTGCTCGCGGGTGGCGTTGCAGTCGGGCTGGTCCTTATGAGCTGGAGCATTGCCCTCGCGCACTGACATAAGGCGTTAATCATGTAGAATTTCGGCAGGGGATAAGAAACGGGTCACCAGCAGAAAGAATGAAGAACATCCTGCTGTTCCTTGCAGTCCTGATCGTCATTTCGGCAACCGTGCTCTGGGTTCGGCACGGTGGCGGAAACCCGTACCCGGATCTCACAGACACACCGTTGATCAACAACGATGCCCTGGAAGTCGTACTGACTTACCCTGAGCCGGTCGGTAACGTCGCGGTGAACGAAGCCGGCCGCATCTTCTTTACCGTGCATCCGGAAGCACGGCCGTCGGGCAACAAGCTGCTCGAGTACGTTAACGGTGCTTCGGTTCCGTTTCCGTCGCTAAGACAGCAGAAAGAACTTTTCGACACGCCACTCGGCATGGTGATCGATCGATACGATCGGCTCTGGGTCATCGACCATGGCAACCACGGGTTGCGCAGGCCGCGCATCGTTGCGATCGACCTGCCGACAGGCGAAGTGCTGCGCAGCCAGGACCTGAGCCCAAGGCTCGCGCCAGCAGGCTCGCTGCTGCAGGACCTGGCAGTCAGCAACGACGCCGAAACGATCGTTATCAGTGACTCGAGTTTCTGGCGCAAGCAGCCGGCGCTGATCGTCTATGACGTGCAGACAGGCAACGCCCGCCGCGTGCTCAAGGGGCACGAATCAGTCCGTGCCGAGAACTACCGGATCAATGCTCACGGCCGCGACATGAAATTTTTCGGCGGCATGGTTTCCCTGCGCCGTGGAGTGGACGGTGTCGCGTTCGGTCCGGACTGGCTTTATTTCGGCGCGATGAACGGATCCGGACTCTATCGCGTCAGACTCGCAGACCTGCGCAATGAAAACTTGCCGGCCGCTCAACTTGAGCAAAGGGTAAAACGTTTTAGTGACAAGCCACTCAGCGATGGCTTCAGTTTCGACAACGATGGTAATGTGTACGTGACGGACGTCGAACACGGTGCGGTTTTCCGGGTAGACAGGAACGCGGACTTGAGAACCGTTATCCAGTCGAAGCGCATTCGTTGGCCTGACGCCCTGTCATTCGGACCTGACGGTTACCTGTACCTGGCAGACAGTGCGTTGCCGGAACTCGTGCTGCAATCACCGCAACACATCAAGGAACAGGGACCCTACCGGATCTACCGCTTCAAGCCGGGCACCACTGGCGCGCCGGGACAATAAGAAATTTAAGGGAAACACAATGAACGAAACTATCGAGAATGCCGCCAACGAAGGCATGGGCAAGGTCAACCAGTTCATGGCCGACAACGGCATCACAACTGAGGTCGCGATTGAAATCGCCAAGAATCTGATCGTCGCATTGCTGATCTACTACGTCGGCAAGATGGTCATCGCGTTTATCGTAAAAGGACTGCGTCGGGTGATGCAGGCGCAGGATGTCGATAAAACGCTCGAGACCTTCATTTGCAATCTCGTGCGCATGGCCCTGCTGGTCGTTGTCATCATCGCCGCCATAGGCGCACTCGGAGTCGAGACAACTTCGTTCATCGCAATCTTCGGTGCTGCCGGCCTCGCCGTCGGCCTGGCACTGCAGGGATCGCTGTCCAATTTTGCAGCCGGCGTCCTGATCGTACTGTTCCGCCCCTACAAGGTAGGTGACTTCGTCGAAGCGGCCGGCATTGCCGGCGTTGTCGAGCAGGTACAGATTCTGACGACCATCCTGAAGACCGGCGACAACAAGCAGATCATCGTGCCCAACAGCCAGATCATGGACAGCATCATCACCAACTACTCGACCAACCCGACACGGCGCGTCGACATGGTTGTTGGCGTGAGCTACGACGACGATCTCGACAAGGTCCGCAAGACGCTCGAGGAACTGATCGCCGCTGAGGACCGCATTCTCGACGAGCCGAAACCGACCATCGCGGTCTCCGAGCTCGCAGACTCAAGCGTCAATTTCGTCGTCCGGCCGTGGGTGAATACGTCCGACTACTGGGGCGTCATGTTCGACCTGACTGAAGCCATCAAGAAGCGCTTCGACCAGGAGGGCATCTCCTTCCCGTTCCCGCAGCAGGACGTACACCTGTACAACGCCGGTCAGGACTGACCACAGGCCTCGCATCGGGCCGAAAGAATTTCGGCCCGATGCAAAATCCCTGTCAACCAATCGAGTGTTCGTTCGTTGGTGCATAATGGTGGGCACCGAAAGGAGACGGATCAGGACCATGGCGAGAATAATCATGATGGTTGCGGCGGCAGCGATTGCGGGCTGCGCCGCCCACCCGGATCCGATCGTCGACATGCAGGGCGTGAACCCTGAACAGCTTGCTGCCGACTGGGAAGACTGCAAAGGCTACAGCGAGCAGGTCAATGTCGGCACCGGCGCGGCGAAGGGTGCCGGGCTGGGTGCCGGGGTCGGCGCCGTATCCGGCGTCATCAATGACGGCGACGTCGGTCGTGCCGCGGCCAACGGTGCCCTGGCCGGTGCAACCTCGTCAGGACTGTACGCCGATCGCGACAAACAGCGCGTTTTCAAACGCTGCCTTCGTGGTCGCGGTTACCGGGTACTCAACTAGCGGCCTGAATTGACGGATCAATACTGTATGTGTATACAGTATTGATGAGCCAGCAACAGGTACACAAAGGTCGAGGTGCGGTATCAACCCCGGACAGCCGTTTCGCGGCGCGCTCGGTAGAGCTCGAAGCGGAGGTTGCGGCGGAGGCTGCGGACGTCTCGCCAAAGACAAACCTGCAGGCCACCCGTGCCGGGCGCATTATCTCGACCAATAATTCGCCGGACATTCCTTTTGATCGCTCCATCAACCCGTACCAGGGTTGCGAGCACGGCTGTGTCTATTGCTACGCACGCCCCACGCACAGCTATCTTGACCTGTCACCGGGCCTCGATTTCGAAACCGAGATCTTCTACAAGCCGAATGCGGCGGAAAGACTGCTCGCCGAGTGGCAAAAGCCAGGTTACGAGTGCAAACCGATCACGATCGGCGCGAACACCGATCCGTACCAGCCCGCAGAGAAATCGCTCGCGATAACGCGACAGCTCATCGAGCTGTTTGTTGAGTATAGGCACCCGGTAAACCTGATTACCAAGAGCCACCTGGTAGCCCGTGACATCGATCTGCTGGGACAACTCGCGCGCGATGGCCTGTGCTCAGTCGCCATGAGCATCCCGACAATGGATGATGCGCTTAAGAGAATTATGGAGCCGCGCGTACCCGCAGCATCTGCAAGGCTGGAAGCCATGCGTACGCTGACCAGCGAGGGCGTACCCGTCAGCCTGTTGCTCGCACCTGTGATCCCGGCTATCAACGACGCCGAAATAGAGTCGATTCTTGAAGCAGCCGCGGATGCCGGCGCGGGCAATGCGCGTTACATATTTCTGCGCTTGCCGCATGAACTCAAAGACCTTATTAACGACTGGCTCGAATCGCATTTCCCGGAACGAGCAGAGCACGTTCTCAGCCTGATCCGGCAGTCCAACGGCGGATCGATGTATGACAGTCGCTTCGGTGTCCGCCAGAGCGGCAGAGGACCCTACGCGGAAATGCTCGGCGCACGTTTTCGGACAGCCGCGCGCAGGTTTGGCATTAATGACGGCGGCTACCAGCAGAACCTTGATTGCACTCAGTTTTTGAGCCCGGCAAAGCGCCAGCAGGCGTTCGATTTCTGACGATTGTCGCGCAGCAGCGACGCTACCGGTCTCAGCCGCCACCGGGTATAGTCATAAGTCGTCAGTGACGACCCAAAAACCAGAACTATCGGGCTGCGAATCTGTCTCACGGGTATTCATGAAGAAGAAATCCACAGCACTTATTCTCCTGCTGGCCGGCACACCGCTGGCACTTGCCCAGGAACCGATTACTGAGGAAGTCGACGACGCGGAACCGGAGCTGTTTGAGCAAACGGTTCCTGTCGCAGATGACGCCGTGGCGGACGAAGGGCAGGAAGCTGCCGCAGCGGATGCCACGACACCAGACCTCGCTGATGAGGAAGTTACCGAGGCCCGGCTGTTCGAGGAATTCGATCGCTACCGTGCGCTTGTTCGCGAAGGCACCCTGGACGAAGCAGATGTTGTCGCCAAACGCATCGTCGAAATGGCGATAAGGATTTACGGTCCCCGGTCGCGCGAAACGGCGAGTGCGCTCAATAACCTGGCGATCGTCCAGCACAGCAACGGCCAGTACGACGCGGCGATTCAGAACTTTACGCAGGCCGTCGAGGTGCTCGAGATCGTCGAGGACCGCCTGAACAACGCGCTGGTGAATCCTTTGCGAGGACTGGGAGCCGCACAGCTCGCAAATGGCCGGCCGGACCGTGCCAACAGGACCTTTGAACGAGCCGCACACATCACTCGAGTTAACGACGGTCCGCACAATATCGAGCAGGTGGAGGTACTTGAGTCGATTGCCGAGACGCACATGCGCATGGGCGACATGAAGTCAGCCCGCAATGTTCTCGATCGCATCCACGCTTTAAACGTTCGTTTCTTCGAGAAGGACCCACTCGGGCTGATCCCTTCGTTGATGAACAGGGCATCCTGGCAGCACCGCGCAGGCTATTACAACGAGGAGCGCGCATCCTACCGCCGCGCAATCCGCATCGTCGAGGCAGGAGGTGACAAGAACAGTCCTCTGCTGATAGAACCGCTGCGGCGCCTCGGAGAGTCGTTCTACTTTGTCGATGTCACCCTGCAGAATCAGCAGCAGGGAATGGTTTCAACCGGCGAAGTGTACTTCAAACGTGCCGTACGCATCGCCGAGAGGACGGAAGACCTCCCTTGGCAGGAACTGGTCGATACCAAGCTGGCGCTCGGTGACTTTTATACGGTCACGGACGCTCAGAATCGTGCACGCCGCGAGTATGGCGAGGTCTGGGAGTTCCTGTCGACCGACGAAGAACGCATCGCGTACCGCAAAGCAATGTTCAGCGACCCGGTACCTGTTCGCGAGGAGCCGTTGCCAAACATGGCCGGCGGTGGTGGCGGCCGGGCTTTGGCCCCCGACGAGATCCTGACAGGCCAGGTCACAGTGAAATACTCGGTAAGCACACGCGGACGTGTACGCATTAACGAGATCGTAACGCAGCCTGCCGAGTTCAGTGATATGGAGCGCCTTGTGCATCGCGAAGTACGGCGACGCGTATACCGCCCTCGCATTGTTGATGCGAAATTGATGCAGGCTGACGACCTCGTCCTGACACATGAGTTCTCCTACATGCAGGAAGACCTCGACGCGCTCCGCGAAGCGCAGCGCGCAACGGGTACTGCCGCAGACACTCAGAGCCGCTAGCACAGACCTGGGGAGGCACCCCGTCCCGTGAAGTTACCGCTCTCGCTCATCGTTATTGCCGCTGCCGCGGCACGTGCGGCCGCCGCTGATGACGCCTGCAATGACGGCTGGCTCTGCATAGATGAAATTCGTGACAGCGACAACGTCGAGCTGGTCGCGCGTAACCTGCGCGATGTGCCGATCACGTACACGCTAAGCATTCGCTCGCGCAATTATTCTGTTTCAGGTCCGAACACGGTGACGCGGACGGTCGAACCGCTCGCGACTCAGAGCATCATGCTGCTCGATCACCGCGAAGGCGGCGGTAAGGGATTCTACAAATACAGCCTGAAATGGACGGTAGGCAGGCAGGACGCAGATCATGACGACGATTACATCTACGATCTGCCCTACGCGAGCGGCAACAGTTACCGGGTATTGCAGGGCTATGGCTCGCGCTTCAGCCATACCGGTCACGAGCAGTATGCAGTCGATTTCGATATGCGCGAGGGCACGCCCGTGCATGCCGCCCGCGAGGGTGTGATAGCGCGGGTCGAGGAATCACATACCAAGGGCTGCTGGGAAGACGGCTGCGGACGTTACGCCAATTTCATCGTTATCCTGCACGACGACGGCACAACCGGTGAGTACTACCACCTGCAGCAGCACGGCGCGCTTGTCGAGCCGGGCGAGCGCGTGAAGCGCGGCCAGCAGATCGGGCACTCGGGAAACACAGGGCATACGACAATGCCGCACTTGCACTTCGCGGTATATCGCGCCATCGACTGGGGCAGGACACAGTCCGTACCGGTGCGTTTCCGCAGCGCCGACGGTATCATCGAGCGCCCGCGCCGTGGCGGACGTTACCAGGCCCGTTAAAGAGGACCCAAACATGACCCGTAACCCGATGCCGGTCCCCGAGACCCACTATGTCAATGGCAACCCGATCATGGCGCCGTTCGCCGATAGCCTTGAGACGGCGGTATTTGGTATGGGCTGCTTCTGGGGTGCCGAGCGCAAGTTCTGGCAGACGGGTGGCGTCTACTCAACTGCGGTCGGCTATGCCGGCGGTCGCACCGAACACCCGACCTATCAGGAAGTGTGTGCCGGTGACACCGACCACGCGGAAGTGGTGCTCGTCGTATTCGACCCGTCGCAGGTCTCTTACGACGAGCTTCTGGCCGTATTCTGGGAAAATCACGACCCGACGCAGGGCAACCGGCAGGGCAACGATATCGGCACGCAGTATCGTTCAGTAATCTACGCCACATCTGCAGAGCAGGCAGACGCGGCCCGCAGCTCGCAGGAGGCTTACCAGGCGCGCCTGACCGAGGCGGGCCTGTCGGCGATCACAACAGCGGTGTCAGACCTCGATACGTTCTACTACGCCGAGGAGTATCACCAGCAGTACCTCGCCAAGAACCCGGGCGGCTACTGCGGGCTCGGCGGCACTGGCGTAAGCTGTGCCTGAAACCTCGGGCCTTGCTGCGGCTCTTGCCTATTCCCGGGACCACTTCTAGTATCGAGCGCCCATGAAACAGAAAAAAACACCCAAACCGCGTCGTCCCAGCCGCAAACAAGCCGAAGAGGCGGTCCGCACGTTACTGCTGTGGGCCGGCGAAGACACCCGCCGCGAAGGCCTGCTCGATACTCCCAAACGCGTCGCCAGCGCGTACGAGGACTGGTTCAGCGGCTACAAGGAGAACCCGGTCGAATTCCTCGAACGCACCTTTGAGGAAGTTGAGGGCTACGACGAAATGATCGTGCTCCGCGATATCGGATTCGAATCGCATTGCGAACACCACATGGCGCCAATCATCGGCCGTGCGCATGTCGGCTACCTGCCGAATCGCAAGGTCGTTGGTATCAGTAAACTGGCCCGCGTCGTCGAGGCGTTCGCACGCCGCTTCCAGGTGCAGGAAAAAATGACGGCACAGATCGCCAACTGCATCCAGGACGTGCTGCAGCCGAAGG
Organism: Woeseiaceae bacterium; assembly: GCA_965224725.1. Taxonomy (GTDB): domain Bacteria; phylum Pseudomonadota; class Gammaproteobacteria; order Steroidobacterales; family Woeseiaceae; genus UBA1847. The sequence goes on along the minus strand of CBDCZZ010000001.1, from coordinate 509,792 downwards.
GTGTCGGTGTCGTCATAGAGGCATCGCACCAATGCATGACGACGCGTGGCATTCACAAGTCCGACGTATCGATGGTGACCAGCCAGATGGTCGGGGCATTTCGCAAGGATGCTCGCACCCGCGTTGAATTCCTGCGCATGATCGACGCCAGGCGCTAGCGATGCGGCGCGGCCTGAGAGCGGTCGGCGCCCTCCTTGCGCTCGCCATACTCTACTTCCTGCTGTGGCCCGTACCCGTTGAGCCTGTGGCGTGGACTGCGCCAGTAAACAAAGGCTACGTTGACCCGTTCGCGCCGAACGACCTGCTCCGCCCGGCCACGGGCATTGACCTTGGCAAGTACGTTTCTCCCGAAGATGCCGTTCTTGGCACCGATGGCCGCGTCTACGTCTCGACGAAAAACGGTTCGATCCTGGCGATACGTAACCGCGCGGTTAAGGAGTTCGCCGATGTCGGCGGCAAACCTCTCGGCATTGAGCAGGCGCCAGACGGCTCACTGGTTGTCGCAAATGCGGTTTCGGGACTGCAGCGGATCCATGCCGACGGACGCGTTGAAACGTTGCTGGACGCCATCGACGGGGAACCGCTCGCCAATGCAAACAACCTCGACATCACTCCGGACGGCACGATTTACTTTTCGCGCTCGGGCACGCGCTTCACAGCAGCTGTCTACGGCGACACGATGGACGCATCGCTGCTCGATATCCTGGAGCACGGCAACACCGGCGCCGTATTCGCATTCGATCCCGAGAGTGGCGAAACGCGAACTGTCGTCGGCGGGCTCAGTTACGCGAATGGCGTCGCGGTCAGCGACGATGGCAGCTTCCTGCTGGTCGCAGAAACGGCGAGTTACAGAATCCTGAAACACTGGTTGAGTGGTGAGAATGCCGGTACCACCGAGGTGCTGATCGATAACCTGCCGGGTTTTCCCGACAACATTCGCAATGGCCTGAACGGTCGCTTCTGGGTTGGCTTCGCAGCGCCGCGCAACGACCTGGTGGACAAGCTGTCCGACAAGCCCTTCATACGCAAGATGATTCAGCGCCTGCCTGCAGCTCTGCGGCCGAATGCCGTGCCGTTTTCACACGTCGTCGCGATTAACGGCAATGGCGAGGTGCTAATGAACCTGCACGACCCGGACGCCCGATTCCCGCGGCTGACAGGCGTACTGGAAACCCGCAGCTCTCTATACCTCACAACCCTGCTCGGCAACCAGCTGCCGCGCCTCAACAAGCGCGACCTCGGCGACTGATTCGGATTACAGGCCGAGTTCCGACAGTCCCTGCTGGAACGTAATGTCGACCGGAATGCTCGCCTGCGTAAGGCGATCCAGGTCCGCCTGCAGCTGATCGCCGATCACACCCTTCGCCTGTGTCAGCTCAAGGGCACCGTCATAGTCGCCGTCTCCCTGCAACGTAAGCAAAAGTCGTGAAAGGTCTGCGATCGCCGCTTCCATCCGATCGTAATCGACGCTGTAGCGCCCCGATTCCGAATCACGCACAAATGCGCCTGCCTCAAGGAAGAAATTGAAACGCACCATGTTGGCTTTGCCATGCGCGCTCGATGCACCGAAGCGCACCGATCGGAAAATACCGGCCATGAAGGTCGTGTAGAAGGTCCTGAGATCAACGTCTGCCAGCTCACCGGCCTTGTGCAGCTCGGTAATCATGTACAGGCCGAGGATGTCGGCCTTACCCTCTTCCATGCTTGACGCAAGATCCTTCAGAGCCGCGCGTACCGTGCCGCTACCGTCGATCGTGTTCTTGATCCCGAGCCCGTGCGCGACCTCATGGAACATCGTGTTGGAGAAAAATGCATCGAAAGTGATGTACTGTCGCTGCGATTCGTCAACCAGCACATCGGCAATCGGTTCGAGAATCTTGTCAAACTTCGCGCGCATCGCATTCTTGAGCTGCAATCGGCGCGTGCCACGTGACAGCTGCACTTCTTCGTCGTTCGGCAGGTTGATCGCGATCGTCTTGCTGCCGGCGTTGCAGTCGCCAGCATAGTAGATGACATCGTAGGCATTGAGATCCGAATCCGTACCAGGCGTCTCCTGCTTATACGCGTCAGGTACCGGCAGGCCCTCCTGCAATGCGGGCAGGAAATCAGCGAAGCGGCTCAGGCGTTCACTCCAGGCCTGGTCCTTTACGAGCACATATGCCTCGTAGGCAGCGCGGTAGCCGAACAGTGCATCCTCGTAAGTCTCGATTGCGCCGATAATGATATCGATGTCGTTGTCGCGAACGTCCATCCAGAGCATGTCACTCATCTGGTACTCGTCGCTGATCAATGCGTTTGCGCGAAGCTTGAGATAGGTCGCAAAGTCCGGACTCTCCGCCAGGTCCGCCGCTTGCCGCAACAGGTCGGCGGCCGCTTTCAGCTCGTCGGCAAAAGCAACGTGATATGGAATCAGCTGCAACTTGCCCTGCGTGTCGCGACGTACGAGTGAGTAAAGATCCTGCTTGCCCGGCAGGTAGGCCGATTCGAACTCCTCGACGCTCATGTCCGCCGGGTACAGGTTGGCACCAGGCGGTTTCGGACCGAAGCCGTCGATAAACGGTTTGTTGCCGTCGAGCCGGTCCCAGGGACCGTAATTGATCTCGGCAAAGCGCCGCGCGTCAAGGTCGGCAATGGAATCCAGCCAGCCCTCGTAGTCGCCACCGAAGGCCTGGCGCCAGAACAAACCGTCCATGATCTGTGACGCCTCAATCAGCAGGCCTATCATTTCGCGCTGGTTATCGCTGAGACCATCGAGGTCCGCGGTCAGCGTGACATCGGCGTAGATCTCGGGCCGCGGCTCGGCGCGCTCAAGCGTGGAAACGTTCAGTTCGGGCGGTGTTTCCTGTGCACAGGCAGCCAGCAATACGGCGCAAGTTGCCAGGACAGCCTGGCGGCGAAAGATAGTCGGGCTCACGGCAGCTCCAGAATGATTCACGGTGCCGCATTATTGCACAGCGACCCGCGACCGAAGGCTACAGATCGACGAGTTGCACGTCCGTCGCGGTGAGGTGCTGGCCGAGAAACTGTCCACCGACTCGCGCGAAGCGCTGCGCGCCATCCGTTGCGAACAGCGTCAGCGACCCGGATTCGCCGTCCCTCGCGATGCCCGCTTCGGCAAGCGCAGCAGCCACGACCGCCGCCGTGGTACTTGCGGAATCGACAACGTCAACTTCGGTTCCGGCTACCGCCGAAATCGTGTCGCGTAACAGCGGGAAGTGTGTGCACCCGAGAATAATGCTGTCAGGCGTAAAGCCGTCGGCGCAGGCTTCGGCGATATAGCGCCGCACGATCGCAGCTGCTATTTCGCCGCCCTGCCAGCCTTCCTCGGCAAGCGAGACGAGCAGCTCACAGGCATGTTCACGCACCGAGGCATCGGGATCCTGGTCCTCGATAGCCCGCCGGTAGGCCCCGAGCCTTACCGTGGCTTCAGTTGCCAGGACAAGGTGTGAACCGGCCGGGCATGACTCAACTGCAGCCGTCGCGCCGGGCTCAACTACGCCAATAACCGGTAACGGAGAGAAGGCGGCACGCAGCTCGTCGAGGGCGACTGCCGAGGCCGTGTTGCAGGCCACGACCAGCAGCTTGATGTCGTGTTCACGAAGCTTTGCCGTCGCCTGAGTCGCATAGCGCGAGATCGATGCCGGGCTCTTGGTGCCGTAGGGCAGTCTCGCCGTATCGCCGAGATACAGCAGGTTCTCGCCCGGCAGGCGTTCGCGGATTGCTTTGAGTACAGTCAGGCCGCCAACGCCGGAATCGAAAATTCCAATCGGCAACGCAGCATCAGTTGAATTCCCCATGGGCGCATTGTGCCCAAGGAACGCGATATGTGGAATAATTCCGCACCTTTCGACCGCCGCGAGCTACTTTCGACGTGCAAAAACTGATTTACGCCGTAGGTGCGATCCTGCTGATGCTGGCCATTGTCGGGTTCTCATTGCCGCGGACCCACCAGGTCCAGGCGACCGTGGAAATCGACGCAGCGCCGGCCACTGTATTCGCATTGGTCAATGACTTCCGCCGCTACACCGAGTGGTCGCCGTGGGCACGGACCGATGCAAACGCGCGCATCCTGTATTCAGGTCCGTTGCGAGGCGAAGGCGCGGTCATGACGTGGGACGGCGCGGTCATCGGCAGCGGCTCGCAGGTCATAACCAGCAGCACACCTTACGAGCGCGTCGCGATTACAATGAATCCCGGCGAGGACGGTGAGGCACAGTCCTGGTTTACGCTGACGCCGGGCGTCGGCACGACTCATGTCTCCTGGAGTTTCGAGGCCGACTACGGGATGAATATCGTCGGCCGCTACTTCGCGTCAATGCTCGGTGCGGTGATTGCCCGCGACTATCATGACGGCCTGCAAAACCTGAAGGCACTCGCCGAAAGCCTGCCCTCCGCCGATTTCGGCGACATCGTCGTGGAGCACATTTTTGTCGAAAGCTCCGATATCGCCTTCCTGCCGGCACGCTCGCGCCCCGACCCGGAGGCCATTTCGGAAGCGCTGGCACAGGCTTATTTCAGTATCCTCAAGTTCATAGATGACGAAGGTCTGGCCGAAGCAGGCGCGCCGCTGTCGATTACCCGCAATTTTTCCGGTGCCGAACTGGTATTCGACGCTGCAATACCGGTGCGCGGACTGACTGACGACACGCCTCGCCAGGGCTCGGCTGTGCGCATTGGATCGACGTACTCGGGCCCGGTGATCCGGGTTCGCCATACCGGTTCCTACCGAACACTGTCGGAAACACATCGCAAGATCGCGGCCTACCTCGCCGCCCTGGGCGTTGAGCGCAACGGCGCCGCGTGGGAATCATACGTAAGCGACCCGGGCAACACCCCCGAACGCGACCTGATCACCTACGTCTACTACCCTATCCTCCAGCAATAGGGTCCGGTTCCAAACAGAAAGGTCCGGTTCCGACTGCTTCGGAACCGGACCTTTTTGTTTGGAACCGGACCTTTTTGTTTGGATCTGACCCCGAAGGTCAGACGGATTTGACGAGGAACGGCGGTACGCGAGTTTCTTCGACGTCGTGCAGCGGCAGTACCGCCTGGCTGTCATCGCCCGTCCGGATCATATCGGCATACAGCCCGAGCAATGATGACGCGCAGTCGCCTGCTTCGTCGCAGGACATTTTGCGCACGGATGCACAAACCGCGCCCTCGCCGTTCAGCGGGGCCACCTTCTGCATTTCGTGTCTTAAGTCGGCAAACGACTGCTTCAGCGCAATCGGCAGTTCGTCTTCGTTGACGTCGGAGAGATTTTCGTCCCAGGCCTTGATAAGCCGTTGTTTGATATGACCATGCCCAGCCAGCACCGTAAGCGCGGCGTGAAAGCGATCCACGTGGTTTGCCATTGCCACTCCAGCGTTTCAATTATTGTTGTGCCGCCGGATACCCTCTCAACGGCCTGTACGCTTTTTTTATTGTTGGAGTCGACTACCTCCTGTAGCCCGGCCCCCTGCAGGACCTGAAATCCGTTTGCTACTCCCTATGATTCATAGTGTTGCGCCGGGTTTTTATATCAGGTTTCCCAAAGCGCGCGCAAGTGTCGGCAATAAGCGTCAAAAATTCACGCTATGATGACGGCATCATGGACGAGCGCCTGCTGAGAATCGCGTTTCTGGCTTTCTGCCTTGGCTCGATCCCGGCCGTGGCGGATGAACTGCCCACAATCGCCGAACTGGAGCAGGAAGGCGCCACAATCGGCCGCATTGTTCTCAGGAAATCGAACGTCTTCGACCTCTCCGACCCGGCCGAGAACAACTGGCTGTACCGCCTTGCCAATCGGCTGCACATAGTCACCCGCGATTCGGTCATCGAAAAGCAGCTGCTCGTAAAACCCGGCGAACCGTTCTCGGCGCAACGCGTACAGGAGTCCGCGCGCATCCTCCGGGGCAATCGCTACCTGTTCGATGCCGAGGTTACCCCCGCTAATTACGAGAACGGCGTCGTGGACCTCGCCGTTGAGACCCGGGACGTCTGGACACTCGGCCCGGACCTGTCGTTGTCGCGCAGTGGCGGCGAAAACCGGAGCCGAATCGGAATCGAGGAACTGAATTTCCTCGGCCGCGGCCAGTCATTGCGCATCACGCACGAAGAAGACGTCGACCGGCGCTCGAACAGCTTCGAATTCTTCGACAGGCACTTGGGCAAGCACTGGCTCGAGACCCGCCTGATGGCTGCCGATAACTCGGACGGGCATTCGTTTCTCGCTTCGGTAGTGCGGCCGTTCTACTCGCTCGACAGCCGCTGGACCGCCGGCGGACGGGTACTCGATGACGACCGCACGAATACCTTCTATGCCCTCGGCACAGAAGCCGCGGAATACCGGCGGGAACAGAAATACGCGACGCTCTTTGCGGGCTGGTCAGCGGGTCTGCGCGGCGACTGGGTGCGTCGCTGGACAACTGGCTTCGTGTACGACGACAGCCGCTTTGATCTCGCCCAGGTACCGACGCTACCTGCCCTCATCCCCTCCGATCGCAAGCTCGTATACCCGTTTCTCGGCGTCGAGCTCACGGAAAACGAGTACGTCGTCGCCAGCAATCATGACCAGATTGGCAAGAACGAAGACTTCTACATGGGGACAAGACTGACGGCGACACTGGGCTGGGCCGACGAGAGCACCGGCGCCGACCGAAGTGCGATAATCTGGTCAGCATCGGCCAACACAGCCTTCGGCTCGCTGCAGTCAAAGGCACTGTTGCTCTCTGCGCTTGCCGGCGGCCGCCATGAGTCCGGGCGATCCGCCAATACGCAACTAACCGCAAACGCGCGTTATTACTGGAAGCAATCGGACAAGCAGCTGTTCTTCGCGACCATCGCCGGTACCGTCGGACACGCGCTGGATCTGGACAACCTCGTCACGATCGGCGGTGACAACGGACTCCGCGGATATCCGCTGCGCTACCAGACCGGTGACTCCCGGCTCCTGGTAACGCTCGAACAGCGCGTCTTCACTGACTGGTACCCGTTCCGACTCGTGCGGGTCGGCGCAGCCGTGTTCGCCGATGCCGGCAGGGCCTGGGGAGCCAATCCGGTGGGCGAACGCCGTTACGGCTGGCTCACCGACGTTGGTTTCGGCCTGCGCTTCGGGTCGACACGCAGCTCATCCGGCAAGATGATCCATCTCGACATCGCGTTCCCGCTGGATGGCGACGATTCAATCGACCGCGTGCAGATCCTGCTCGAGTCGAAACGCAGCTTTTAGGCCTTCGTTATCTCGATCTTCCAGCTCTCGTCGCCCATTTCTCGATCGTCTGTGAACAGGGCACCGGACTGACCAACTGTCCATTCCGACGCCAGCGTCTCGTTCATCAGGTAATCACGGTGCACGGCCAGCGCCGCTTCAACGGCCTCCGAGCCGGAGACGCCGAGCGTGATGCGGTCGGATACTTCCAGCCCGGCCTGCTTGCGCGCGTCCTGCACCGAACGCACGATCTCGCGGGCAAGGCCTTCGTTGAGCAGCTCTTCGTTGAGCGACGTATCCAGCGCAGCCAGGTAACCCGAATCCGCTTCGCATGAGTAGCCTTCGGCCGAATGCGTTTCGATCAGGACGTCGTCGTCCTCGAGCGAAATCGACTGGCCGTCAACTTCGATCTCGAACGCTTCGCCTGCCGCCGCCGCGCTTGCAATTGCCGCGCCATCCGCATCCATCAGGGTCTGGCGGATCTTCGGCAGAAGCTTGCCGTAGAGTTTGCCGAGTTTCGGCAGGTTCGGCTTGATGTTGTAGCTGACGATGCCGGCGTCGCGCGCGATGAACTCCACCGCCTTGACGTTCAGTTCTTCGAGCACCTGATCCGCATGCCCGTCGAGTGCCTTTGCAGCGGCGTCGTTCGGCGCACGCACAAGCACGCGTCCGAGCGGCTGGCGCGTACGGACGCCGGACTTGGCGCGGGCGGCGCGACCAAGGCCGACAACCTTCTGCACTACATCGATGTCGTGCAACAGCTCGTCGTTCTGCCATGCCTTGTCCGCCGCAGGCCACTCAGCCAGGTGCACCGATTCCGGCGCGTCGGCGTCAACGCCACGCACCAGGTTCTGGTAGACGTTCTCTGCCAGGAACGGTACGAACGGTGCCATCAGGCGGGTCGCCGCCGACAGGCATTCGTACAGTGTCAGGTACGCGGACTGTTTATCCTCGAGGTCGGTCGACTTCCAGAAGCGACGGCGATTACGGCGTACATACCAATTCGAAAGCTGGTCGACGAACGATTCTATCGCCTCACCTGCGGACTTGGCGTCGTAGTTGTCGAGCGCTTCGGTCACAGTCGTGATCGTCTTGTGCGTCAGCGCAAGCGCCCAACGATCAATCTCGGGACGGTCGTCGACGACGACGTTCTTTGTAATGTCAACCTCGTCGATCCGTGCATAAAGCACAAAGAAGCCGTAGGTATTCCAGAACGTGTTGATAAACGAGCTCGCGACGTCAGCAACGATGTCGACCGAGATGCGTTTCTGCACGTCAGGTGAAAGTCGCGCCAGGAAGTACCAGCGCAGCGCGTCGGCGCCGACCGAGTCAAACACATCGTACGGATCGATGATGTTGCCCAGCGACTTGGACATCTTCTTGCCGTCCTTGTCGACGATATGGCTCAGGCAGATGCAGTTCTTGTACGCCACGCTGTCGGAGACAAGCGTCGCGATAGCATGCAGCGTGTAAAACCAGCCACGCGTCTGGTCGATCGCCTCGCAGATGTAGTCCGCCGGGAAGTGCTTCTCGAACTTCTCCTTGTTCTCAAACGGGTAATGCCACTGCGCGTAGGACATCGCACCCGAATCGAACCAGCAGTCGATGACTTCGGGTACACGCTGCCAGGTCTTGCCATCTTTCTCGAAGGTGACGTCATCGACGGCAGGTCGATGCAGATCCAGCTCAGACAGTTCGCGACCAGTGAGCTCTTCAAGCTCGGCAATCGAACCGATGCACATGAACTCCTCACCGTCCGTCCATACGGGCAACGGCGTTCCCCAGAAACGCTCACGCGACAGCGCCCAGTCGATGTTGTTCTCGAGCCAGTTGCCGAAACGACCATCCTTGATGTGTTCGGGCACCCAGTTGATCGTCTGGTTGAGCTCCGACATGCGCTCGGCGAACTTCGAGGTGCGGATGTACCACGCATTTTTCGCGTAGTAGAGAATCGGGTCGCCCGTACGCCAGCCGAACGGGTAGCTGTGCAGGTAGCGCTCGGAACGGAACATCAGGCCACGCTCTTTCAGGATCCGGATCAATGGCTTGTCCGCGTCCTTGAAGAACAGGCCGGCGACCGGTTCAACGTCGTCGATGAAATGCCCGTCGAGACCTACGCCATGCACAACCGGCAGGTCGTTTGCCTGGCCAAGCGCGAGATCGTCGACGCCGTAGGCTGGCGCTGTATGCACGATGCCCGTGCCGCTCTCGGTGCTGACGAAATCAGCCTCATACACCTGGAACGCATTCGGCGAATCAACCTCGATGTAGTCGAACAGCTGCTCGTAGCGCGCACCAACCAGCTCGGATCCCTTAACCGTATTGACAACCTCGTGTTCGACGTCGCGGAACACGGACTCGCGCAGTGCTTCAGCGACGATCAGTGTTTGTCCGCCGGATTCACAGTACGCATAGTCAATGTCTTCGCCGACTGCGAGTGCCAGGTTGGACGGCAGCGTCCAGGGCGTCGTCGTCCAGACCAGGATGTAGGTATCGTCGGCATCTGCGAGCTTGAAGCGCACCGTGATCGACGGATCCTCAACCTCTTTGTAGCCCTGCGCGAGCTCGTGCGACGACAGCGTCGCGCCGATGCGCGGATCGTACGGCACGACCTTGTAGCCCTTGTAGATCAGGTCCTTGTCCCAGATCTCCCTGAGCAGGTACCAGACCGATTCGATGAACGAGTTGTTTAGCGTGTAGTAGGCCTCATCGAGATTCACCCAGAAGCCCATGCGCTCGGTCATCTTCTCCCAGTCGGAGATGTAGGTCATGACAGACTCGCGACATAGCTTCGTGAACTCGGCGATACCGACTTTCTCTTCGATCTCCGCCTTGTCGTAAGTCTCGATACGGCCTTCGTTCTTCAGACGCTTTTCGACTTCGTGCTCAACCGGGAGACCGTGCGTATCCCAGCCAGCCTTTCGAGGCACGTGATAACCACGCATCGTCTTGTAGCGCGGGAACACGTCCTTGAAAGTGCGCGCGAGAACGTGATGGATGCCCGGCTTGCCATTGGCCGTTGGCGGGCCCTCCGAGAAACTGAAATGCGGGCCGTCCTTGGTCTGCTCGAGCGTGCGCTCGAACACATCATGCTCACGCCAGAACTCGAGCATTTCCGTCTCGAGCTCGGGACCGTTGTAACGACCTTTGACTTCTTTAAAGCTCACTTTCGCTCCTACAAACGAAAAAACCCCGGGTGCATCTCTGCACCCGGGGCGAAAAATTATCCGCGGTACCACCCGGTTTCACGGCCAAGCCGTCTCGTGGGCTTCCAGCCCTGCATCCTTATCGTGGACAAGCCGGCCGTGCCTACTCTCATACGATTTCGGGCGGCGACTCCGGGGTGATATTCGGCAGCTTCGGACCCGGAGCTTTCACCATCCTCCGGTCGCTTGAGCCCGACGTGACTGCGTACTCGTCCCCATCAGCGTCTTCGCGGGGAAATTAGCCGGGAAACACCGAAAAAACAAGCTTTTTCAGGTCCAGGTCATGAGTCCGATGATGCCGTAGAAGGCAAGATACAGCGCCACAATCACATGCAGCGTCGACGAAACGGCGCAGAACCAGTAGTTGCCCCTGTTCATTGCCCGGTGCCGATAGCGAACCACGTCACGAAAGCCGAGCGCCGCGAACACTGCGAACGCAATAGTGGCGATCATGATGCCCACCGAATAGAAAGACGGTACGCCCAACGTCGTGAACGGATTCGGTATCGCCATCTCGAACAGGATTACAAACGTGATCACGCTCACCCCGGCCAGGAGTGGCATCACGCGGATACGAATTGTTGGGCCTGGCTCCAATTTCTTCATCAGTCGCCGAACGCCCCAAATCAGTAAATAAACCAGCGACAGTGCGATCGTAATTCCCCAGAGCGCCGCGATACCTATCTGACCCCACGCCAACAACAGCGAGATCGGTTTGTAGACCGCGTCACCGACATGCAGAACCGGTCCCTCCAGAGGATCGACGGCCGATGACAGCGAAATACGTTTCAGCTTCATGTGTTTGTAGAGCGTGTCGGAAACCGGCTGATACTCGCGTACTTCGCCACCCAGGATGCCGTTACGTTTCAGCGTGTTGTTGTCGAACCAGAATCTCTGCACGCCGAATACGCGATCAATAAACCGAGCCATCTCCTGGCGGGGGTTTATCGGTTCGTAGAATCCTGCGATCTCATGGTGCTTCGCTGTCACGGGGATCGATTCGCGCTCCGGCGGCGGCGCTATGCCATGCGTCAGGTACGCGCCGATGAGCTCCGAAATCTCACGGAACGCGTTGCCGTCACCCGAATTGATCATGAAGGCATAGCCCAACCCGAGTTCGGGCTGATATGCCATCTCGGTAAGTCCGCCGTTAACGCCACCATTGTGCGAACGGAATGGCCATTGCTCGTGCACCTTTACGTAGTTGTGCATGCCATAGCCGATCTCCTGCCCATTGCCGGCAATGTTGGTCGTTTCGAAGCGCTCCATACGTTCAAGTGACGCCTCGGACACGACCGGTACGCCGTCAATGCGGCCGCGATCCAGAAAAAACTCAACCATCTTCGCCATGTCGGCCGGCGACGCATTAATCGATCCCGATGGCCGCATGCTGATGTGCCAATAGTCCTGCGGCTCATTGCCGTTGTTGTAGGAAACAACGCCGTGTTCGTGTACGGCCTCGGTTTGCAGGTAAGTCTTCGTCGTCATCCCCAGCGGGTCGAAGAAAGTCTGCTGAATGTAGGTTTCGAAATTCTGGCCAGTGATCTTCTCGACGACGTAGGCTGCAACTGGCGGCCCTGAGTTGCAGTACGAACTGCGCGTTCCGGGTTTCCAGCGACTGGTGCGTGAGTGCGGGTGGTAGTCCAGCCCCTCCTTCAGGGTCGCCGGCGTCGGATCATTGTGCGCGTATTCAGGCAGGTGAATGTCATCCCAACCCGTCGTGTGCTCAAGCAGGTGCGCGATACGGATCGGATCCGTTTCCTCCCACTCATTCTCGAACTCGATCTCGGGTGCGAGATCCGCCAGCTTCGAGTCGAGCGACAGCCGCCCTTCCTCAACCAGTTTCAGAACAGCGAGCGCAACGTACATCTTCGACGTCGAACCAATCCGATACATCGTCTCGATCGTCGCGTCGATATCTTCTTCCAGGTTCTGTTTACCGATGGCGTCGGTATAGATCGGGCCGGTCTCGTCGACAATCGTAATGCCAATCGAAGGCACCTCGTGTTCTTCGAGAACCCCAACAATCGCCTCTCGCAATTCCTCGATCGTCGCGGGTGGTTCGACCTCCTCTTCGTCCTCCTCCTGTGCATGAGCGGTGGTTGCTCCAAGTGCGAGCACAGCCCACATCACAAGTAATACTATCCAGCCGGCGAAATAGGCCCCGATGCGAGGCGGAATCCGGTTGCCGCCGGTATGGATAATCGTATGCACGACACGAGTTGCTACAAATGCCCAGGCCAGCCCGGCCATCAGCGGAGACCCCTGCCCGACCACCATCGCCGTAACGCAGGCGACATAAAAAAGTACAGGCGCCTCGAAGTGATTCACAAAATGTCGCGATAGCTGCGCTGTGCCCCGCGGCTCAGTGTTCTCACCCTGGTAGGTTTTGTAAAAGCGTGCGTCGACTTCGCCACGTTTCACGGCTGCAACGCGACTGCGAAACATCATGGTCAGGACGACGAATGTCAGCAATACCATTGCCGACATCGGCAACACGAGAGAACTAGTCATTGTTGTTTTTCCTGGTTGTTAACCAATCTTGCGAATCACGGCCATCGCCGTGTCGTGCATCGCCTTTGAGGTATCGTTTTTCCAATCTCCGGCGATGCGTTTTTGCTGCGACTGCTGCTGTCCGAACTGCTGACGATGCCTGAACGCTTCGTTGACGACCTTGCGAATCGTCGCCTGCAACTCGCCGCCCTTGAGATCGTGTTTCTTCACATACGCCATCCACGCACGCTTGAACTCGGGTGAGTTACTGTCCTTCGCACAAAGCACAACGATTCCCTGCAGTTCGTCGACAACACTGTCAACAGCCTGCGGCTTCACTTGCTGAGCCTCGACCTTGACACCCGGGTCGCCCTGAGTCGGGTTGGTCCACTCGGGTGTGTGCGCTGGTGTGCTGCTCTGGGCCATCGCCGGTAACACGGCGAGAACTGCTGCAACCACGATGCCTGATCGAATCATCGCTCTTACCTCTTCTTGCCGAAGTCGTCGGCTGAAAACATCCGCGTTTGTCCGGGCTCCGAGAGACGACCGGCAAGCTCGCGCACGTCGTCGACTAGCCTAGCACGTATGCCGCGCAACGCTTCGATCTCGTTGCGAATGCGCGTCCTGCGCAGGATCGAGACAATCGAGGTGAGCAGGTGAGCCTGCGCTTCGATCAGCCAGGATGTCGCGGAGAAACTCAGAACAAGCGCTGAAACAATGCCAAGCGCCCACCATGGTCCGACAAATATCCAGAGCAGAATGCCGATAATGATGTAGGACAGCGGTGCCAGGGTTAATGTCGCGAATACCTTGATCGTGGCTATGTCGTCCTGCTCATAGCTGAAGCGCCTGCCCATTGTTGCCACGGCCCAGCCAACCGGCAGGTGCAGCAACGCACCTGGAATTGCCAACGGGAACAGAATCGCAATAGACATTGCTCTCCACGCAAGACGCTTCAACGCTTTCGGGATCGAGATATCGCCGCGCAGTTGGTAATCCTTGAGGCCGAGGACCTCAAGACGCGTCTGGTAGTTCTCGACGTCATCACGAAACTTCGCAACGTCAGGATCATCGGCAGCGCGCAAGTACCCTGCAATGAAACGGCGATTGAGTTCCGCGTACATTGCGGGTGTCAGAACCACCGACGAAGGTTTGTACAGGCGTCGCGCCGCCTGTACGAATCGCAAAGTTTGCCAGTCAGGAGCATTCACGGTCACTACCCGCAGGCAGTCCGCCAGGTGCTCGGTCAGGTCGCGTACCGTCTGTTCGGGATCTTCTGCGTAGCGCTCAAGCCACTCCTTGCCTATTTCGATCGGCTCGCCGTACTCGATAAGGGCCTGGCTGCGATACCGGTGGCGATGCGTGTAACCGAGCCCGCAAGGCACGATCTTTACATCGACCTTGCCGCGCGCCGCAACGCCGAGCGCGATCCGCGCGGTTCCGGTTTTGAGTTCGATGAGCTGCGACTCGACATGGCTGATGCCTTCCGGAAAAACCCCCATGCAGTCGCCATCCTCAAGCACCTCGAACAGGCGGTCGAACGCACCACTGTTGTCGGCCTTGTCGCCATGCTCCTCACGACGATACACAGGCACTGCGCCGGTGGCATTCAGGATGCGCGGCATCAGGGGATAGTCCCAAAGTTTTGCATTGGCCATGAAATGCACCGGCCAGCGGCCGCAGGTTGCCGTCAGCAACCAGCCGTCCATCAACGCGTTCGGATGATTGCCGGCGAAGATCACCGGACCGTCGCCCGGAATATGCTCCGCGCCGACAACATCAATGCGCCGGAAAAATGTTTTTGTTATCAGCCTGGTTAGCGACCTGAAAAAGCGCTGCATCATCGCCGTGGCCCCGATTCTTTGTCGGATTCGACCACTTTGCGATTCGGCGCCCATTGCTGTCAAATGACCGCATGTTCCCCGAACCGCATTTCGTCAAGACGAACGGTCTCGACATGGCCGTATACGAGCTCGGCGACGGGCCACCGGTCATATTCCTGCACGGTTTTCCCGAGCTCGCATACTCCTGGCGGCACCAGCTTCCGGCGCTCGCCGAGGCCGGTTTCCGTGCCATTGCGCCCGATCTGCGTGGCTACGGACGCACCGGTGGTCCGGACGAGGTGGAAGAATATGGTGTCCGGCACCTTATTGCGGACGTGCTTGGGCTCATGGACGCGATGCAACTGGAGACTGCGACTCTTGTTGGCCACGACTGGGGCGCGCTGCTGACCTGGCACCTGGCGATGGATGTGCCGGACCGAATTCATCGCCTTGTTGGTCTGAACATTCCGCATTTCCCGCGACCGCCGATCGATCCCATCGCCGCATTCCGGGCGCGTTTCGGCGACGATTTTTACATCGTCAACTTCCAGGACTCTGACGAGGCCGATCGAATTTTCGAGGCGAACCCGCGACGCCTGTTCGAACTGCTGATGCGCAAGAACCAGGTGCCGCGCGAGATTTTCGAGCAACTGCCATCCGAGCAGAAGGTGTTAAGCCTGGTCAACCTGATGAAGCGAGACGCGGTCGGCGGCGACCCGGTCCTGAATGATCAGGAACTGGATGTCTTCACCGAGGAGTTTGCGTGCAGCGGATTTACGAAGCCGATCAACTGGTACCGCAACTGGACTGATAACTGGAAGGCCTTCGAAGGCGTCGACGAGATCATTCGGATTCCGACGCTGTTTATCGCTGCCTCCGACGAACTGGTCGTCGGTCCCGAGCATGTTGAGGGAATGAAAACGCTGGTACCCGACCTCACCGTGCATACAATCTCGCCCTGCGGGCACTGGAGCCAGCAGGAACACCCTGAAACGGTGAATAAACTGATTGTCGACTGGCTAGTGGAGCGCGGGTGACGGCAGCTCGTCGGTACCTTCGCCGAACATCGCACGATCGAACGCGTTGATAATAGTGTCCGTTTCCTGGGCGCCCACCAGTAACAGGCGACGATTCATCAGGAAGCCGGGCACGCCGGCGAGGCCACTCGACCTGACTTGCGCCTCACGCGTCAGCACGATCTGCCTTACGGGATCACTTTCGATCGCTTTCACGACTTCGTCAGCGTCAATGCCATGGTTGCCCGCGATGTCGACAAGCTCATCCCGCACGCCGATATTGCGACCTTCCTCAAAAAACGCACTGAACAGGTCTTCGGCGAGCGCCGACTGATCCTTGCCCAGCGTCTCCGCCAGCTGCATGAGCTGATGCACCGGCAGGGTGTTCGGTACGTGCCGAATGTTTTCGAAGCGGAACTCAATGCCGACAGACTTGCCCTCTTCGACCAGGTGCTCCAGCACCGGTTCGAGATTCGCCGGACTACCGAAACGCTTGGTCAGGTACACGTCGAACGGCAGACCGCCCGTCGGAATGTCGGGGTTCAGCTGGTACGGGTACCAGGACACATCGGACGGGCCCTGTACGGACTTGAGCGCCTCGTCGAAGCGCCGCTTGCCAATAAAGCTGAAAGGGCAAACGAGGTCCGCGATCACTTCCACGTGCAGGAAAGCGGTCGGGCTGATGTGATCGTTGCTGCGAACGATATTTGTCAGTGTCTGGCTCATGGTGCCGGTACTCCTCGTGACATCCTTTAATGCGGACCTCTCGTTTGATATCAAGCCTGCCACCGCGGTGTTGAACCCCGGCTGAATCATCCTTCTTAACGGTTTTGACGTTGCCGACGGGTCAAAGTTTTGAAAAATAGCCGGAAATAACCCGGAACTTTCACGAAATGCTCGTAAATGCGGCAAAATCCGGGTAACTGGAAATTTACCCGGGTCGCTCTGAAATCAGGAGATCAATGCTTTTTCGGCGAATTTCGGCGACGTTAGTCGCTGATCGAGCGTTGCAGCTGCTTCGCGCCACGTGCCCAGGCGAAATATGCGCTGCCCGCAACCAGCAGGTAATTGATGATTTCGTCGAAGGTGACATAGCCAATGCCCGTCTCGATCATCTGGTCGGTTACGACGAACAAGCGCGACCCAATGCCTATTGTCAGCGCCGCGAACGCGAAGCCGGATTCGATCGTACCGACCAGTACCGCCCAGCCCGGCCGCCACAGGATCAGTGCGAGGCACCCGAACAGCACGAGATAGTAAACGGCGCGCAGCCCCGGGACGCCGTCAAAGAAGGCGACGCGCACGTTGATACCAAAAAGGTAATCGAGCGCCAGAAACAGGATCGTTGCAGCGTAATACAGTCGAATCGGCTGGTTCACGGCAACTAGCCTACGCTCCTTACAATTCGTTGCAATATTTCGACGATAACTGTGGTCTGATATGGAAACCCCGAAAGGAGGCCTCCGTGCTGATTCGCAAACCCAACGATATTCGACCCTCGGAAATCACAAGCGAGACCAACTACCTGAACCGGCGGCAGTTCATCAAGGCCGGCGCGATCGCAGGCGGCTCCCTTTTGGCACCGGCTGCCATGGGTGCGGTCATCCCGACAGGCAAAGAAGCGTCTTTGTCCGGACTCGCCGAGAGCCCATTCAGCACCGATGCGCCCGCCAACAGCTGGGAAGACATCACGACCTATAACAACTTCTACGAATTCGGACTGCAGAAGACCGACCCATACAAGTACGCCCAGGATTTCAAGCCGCGACCCTGGACGATCGAGGTCGAAGGCCACGCTGAGAAAACCGGCACCTTCGATTTCGACGATTTCATGAAGCCGTTTGATCTCGAAGAGCGCATCTATCGCATGCGCTGCGTCGAGGCATGGTCAATGGTCATCCCGTGGGTCGGCATTTCGCTTGCCGAAGTCGTCAAACATTTCCAGCCGACATCGAAGGCGAAGTACGTTGCGTTTGAGTCGCTGGCCGACGCAGACCAGATGCCGGGCATTCGCCGCCGCTATCTCGACTGGCCGTACCGCGAAGGCCTGACGATCGAGGAAGCAACGAACCCGTTGCCGATTCTTGCCGTCGGCATTTACGGCAAGTCGATGCCCAACCAGAGTGGTGCACCGATTCGGCTCGTCGTCCCGTGGAAATACGGCTTCAAGGGAATCAAGAGCGTCGTGCGTATCCGCTTCACGTCGACCCGGCCGAAGACCAGCTGGAACATGGCGACCCCGCGTGAGTACGGCTTCTACGCCAACGTGAACCCGAACGTGGATCACCCGCGCTGGAGCCAGGCACGCGAACGCCGTATTGGCGCCGGCCTGTTTGCAAGCAAACAGGAGACACTGATGTACAACGGCTACGGCGACCACGTCGCGCACCTGTACAAAGACCTGGACCTGAAACGCAACTACTGACGCCTTGAACACGCTGCAGACAGTTCGTTTCGTCGGCAAGCCGATCGTTTTCCTGCTGTGCCTTGTTCCGACGGTGTTGGTCGTAACCGACGGCCTCGGCATCACCGGGTCGCTCGGTCCCAACGAAGTCGAAGCCGTGCTCGACCGCTTCGGCAACTGGGCGTTGCGCTTCATCATGATCGCGCTCGCCGTCACGCCGCTGCGCCGCGTCACCGGCTGGAACTGGTTACTGCGCTTCCGCCGCATGCTCGGCCTGTTCGCGTTCTTCTACGCGTTCATGCATTTCCTGACATGGTTAGTACTCGACCGCGAACTGCGGGTCGCCGATATTCTTGAAGACCTGATCGAGCGCCCTTTCATCACGCTCGGCTTCCTTGCAGTCGTTCTACTTACAGTTATGGCTGCAACATCGACCAACGCGATCCGGCGCCGCATGGGTCGTACGTGGGACAAGCTGCATTACTCAGCCTACGCGGTGGGTATTCTCGGTGTCTGGCACTACTGGTGGCAGGTAAAGAAGGACATCACAGAGCCACTGATCTACGCAGCAATTCTCGTCGCCCTGCTCGGCGCTCGCCTCTGGTATCGTATTCGCCGTTTGAATTGATGCTTGGTGGCAGGGGCGACAGGACAGCGAGGAAGTACAGGCGACACTACAGTCAATCTCGAATGAGCTTCGCGAGCTCGACAAGATATTCCGGCATAATGAAGCCTTTATCCAGCTATGGAATGGCGAACATCCGAAACCGGGATTCCCAAACGAACCTTCCAGGTTCGACCAAATCGAAACGGATACTTTGATTTCCCATCGACCGATGCTGGGTGATATCTATTTCCAGAACCTGTTGCTTCAGCGGGATGCCATTCTCGATAACTACGTTTACACACAGAACGCCGCTCGGCCGCAATTCAGCAACATCATTCGCATGGTAGATGAGGAACTCGATAACCTTTGAGCCGGAATCTGCCCCCTGCTAAGGTGCTACGACACCGCGCTTGGTCGAGCGCATAAGAACAACAAAGGTGAGTGTCATGAAGCTTCGTAACGCCCTGATTTTCTTCGTCCTGTTGTCTCCTTTCGCTGTCGCTGAGGAAGAAAGCGAACCGGGTTTCAATGAAGCCACGTTCAAGGGCCTGGCCATGCGCAGCATTGGTCCTGCCTTCATGTCCGGGCGTATCGCAGACATTGTCATTGATGAGACGGACCCGAGTGTCTGGTACGTCGGCGTTGGCTCAGGAGGCGTATGGAAAACCGTCAACGCGGGAACCACCTGGACGCCGATCTTCGACGACGAAAGTTCCTACTCGATCGGCTGCATCACGATCGACCCGAACGACCGCAATACGATCTGGGTTGGTACCGGCGAGAATGTCAGCGGCCGGCACGTCGCCTATGGTGACGGCATTTACCGCAGCCGCGATGGCGGAGGCAGCTGGGAAAAGATGGGGCTCGAAAATTCCGAGCACATCGGCATGATTCGGATCGACCCGCGCGACTCCAATACGATCTTTGTCGCGTCGCAAGGCCCGCTCTGGTCGGGTGGCGGTGATCGCGGCCTGTACAAATCCACCGATGGTGGCGCGAACTGGCGCAAGGTGCTTGGCGAAGGCCTCGGTAACAGCGATATCGACGACGAGTACACCGGCGTCAACGAAGTCCACCTGGACCCGCGCAATCCGGATGTCATGTACGCGGTCTCGTGGCAACGCCTGCGCACGGTTGCTGCCGTCATGGACGGTGGTCCGGGAACAGGCATCCACAAGTCTATGGACGGCGGCGAAACCTGGCGCGAACTGAAAACCGGCTTGCCGGAAGAGGTCATGGGCAAGATCGGCTTTGCCATCAGCCCGCAGAACCCGGACACCGTGTACGCGACGATCGAACTCGACAACCGCACTGGCGGATTCTGGCGTTCGGATGACGGCGGCGAAACCTGGGAAAAGAAAAACGATTACCTGTCAGGTGCGACCGGCCCGCACTACTACCAGGAACTGTTCGCAAGCCCGCATTACGAAGGCCACGTGTACCAGATGGACTCAACGCTGCATATCACGATGAACGGCGGCGATGACTTCACGCCGCTGCCGCATGAGACCAAGCACGTCGACCACCATGCACTGGCATTCCGGTCTGACGACAGGAACTACCTGTTGATCGGCACCGACGGCGGCATCTACGAAAGCTTCGACAACGGTGAAACCTGGCGCTTCGTCGCGAACATGCCAATCACGCAGTACTACAAAGTAGCCGTCGACTACGACGAGCCGTTCTACAACGTCTACGGCGGCACCCAGGACAACAACAGCCAGGGCGGCCCGTCACGGACGACGAACAACAACGGCATTCGCAATGACGACTGGTTTGTCACACTGGGTGGCGACGGCCACCAGCCGGCGGTAGATCCGAATAACCCGGACATCGTCTACTCGCAATGGCAGCAGGGCAACCTGGTGCGCTACGACCGTCGAACCGGCGAGCAGGTCTACATCAAACCGCAGGCCGGTGAAGGTGAACCGCCTGATCGCTACAACTGGGACTCGCCGATCCTGATCAGCCCGCACGATTCGAAGACACTGTTCTTCGGTACACAGCGAGTCTGGCGCAGCGATAACTACGGTGATTCCTGGACAGCGATCAGCGGCGATCTCACGCGCAACGAGAACCGCCGTGCGATGCCGATGATGGGACGCACCTGGACCTACGACGCACCGTGGGACTTCTTTGCGATGTCGCAGTTCAACACGGTGACGTCACTGTCGCAGTCACCGCTCGTCGAAGGATTGATCTACGCCGGTACCGACGACGGCCTGATCCAGGTAACCGAGGATGGCGGTGCCAGCTGGCGCGAGATTGATGATCTGCCGGGCGTGCCCGATCGCTTCTTTGTCAATGACATCAAGGCAGACCTGCATGACCCGGATACGGTTTACGTCGTCGTCGATGATCACAAGAACGGCGACTTCGCTCCGTATATCCTGAAGAGCGACAACCGTGGTCGCAGCTGGGACAGCATTTCAAATAACCTGCCCGAGAGGCACGTCCTGTGGCGCGTCGTGCAGGACCATGTTAATCCGAGCCTGTTATTCCTTGGCACCGAGTTTGGCGTCTTCTTCACGGTCAATGGCGGCGATGACTGGACCAAGCTGAAAGGAGGCACGCCCAACATTGCCTTTCGCGATCTCGTGATCCAGACGCGTGAAAACGATCTGGTTGGCGCGACATTTGGTCGCAGCTTTTACGTCCTCGATGACTACTCGCCGCTGCGCTCGGTCACCGAGTCGATGCTTGCAAGCGGCAATGTGCTGTTCCCGGTTCGGGAAGCCGACTGGTACGTGCAGCGACGCACGCTGGGTTGTGGCGGCGCCAACTGCACGGGCTCACAGGGCGATTCCTATTACACCGCCGATAACCCACCATTCGGCGCCGTCTTCACCTACTACCTTGCCGAGGGCTTCAAGTCTTCCAAAGACGCTCGCCGCGCGGCCGAGAAGAAACTCGAAAAGGAAAACCGCAACGTCTCAACAATTGGCTGGGACCGCATCATCAGCGAGAAGCGTGAAGCTGAGCCGGCAATTGTATTTACAGTGACCGACGAAAGCGGCGAGCTGGTCCGGCAGATCGATGCGCCGGCAGGCGCCGGCTTCAATCGTGTTGCGTGGGACCTGCGCTACCCGGCCGTGCAGCCGTGGGCGCCGGCGAGCAGCGACGACGATGACGACGGTGGCCCTGTCGGCACACTGGTTATCCCGGGCACTTACAAGGTCAGCATGGCAACGCGCATTAACGGTGTCGTAACCGACCTTGGTCAGACGCAGACCTTTGAGGTCACCTCGATACGTCCCGATCCGGTTCTGGAAGGCAGCACCCAGGAACAGCGCGTAGTCTTCGAAGCGCAAACGGAAGAGTTGTATCGCGCCATGACCGGCACCATCGGCTCGATCGATGCGTTAGTCAGTGAGCTCGATGCTATCAAGGGCACACTGGATCGTTCGTCAGTTGGTGAGTCGCTGTACGAAGTCGCGCATTCGCTGCAACAACGAGTTCGCGAACAGCGCGACAGAATTGCGGGTAGCGCTGAGCGCGAGTCCTACAGGGATCAAGCAATCGTGTCGGCGGCTGCACGTCTCTCACACGCGCGCTATTCACCGAATTCGAATGCATACGGACCAACCGAGGCACAACAGGAATCGTTGCGTCTCGCGAGAGCACTGTATGACGAAGCGGTTGGCGAACTGACGAGCCTCGTCGACGAGGAGTACGCCGGCCTCAAGGAAGCGCTCGACACCGCCCGCGTCCCGTGGACGCCGGGACGGGGTATTCAGCCCTGATGCATTTACCGGGCCTGGCCAGCGCCAGGCCCGGTATCCACCTGGCTACTATCGACGAGCAGCAAGTTAGGGTCAGAACTGGCGTCCCAAACTTAGGCGTCTGCTCTCAGTGAAGCAGTCGTTCGAACGGCAAGTTTTGTTGGAGCCAAACAGTCGATTCGCGGCCAGAAGCAGCCATCCACGTCGAATAGATACTACAATTTCAGCGGGCGTATTTTGCCCCGATATGTAATGGCCGCGGAGATCAAGAATGAAAAAATACGATTGCATAGGGCGAACGATTTGGCTGGTAAGCTTGCTGGTTCTATCGGGATGTCATCAGGCAACTGACGTGACGCAGGGTATCGAGACTGATCGCAGCAAAGATGATTCGGCGATTCGGTCGCTACTCGCTGCCAACTTTCAGGCGTCAACCGCAAAGAACGCAGCAGGAGTCGCAGATACATTTATGGCCGATGGGGATGGCTGGATTGCTGGCCTATCGCGAGTATCTACGCGCGATGCGATTCAGGGAGCTGAAGAGGAGTTTGGCGGACTACCCGGGTTCCAAAGTTACGGGGGCACCATAACAGAAATTCGCTATATATCTCGCGATGCCGCAATCGTCGAAATATCGGGTACTACAAAATTGGATACCGGCCAGTTCGACGAGGAAACCACGATCGTCGTCGCCCGCACACCAGAGGGTTGGAAAATTGCAGCGTGGCGTGTAATGAACTTCGATGAAACCCTACTAAAAATGTTACGAAATAATGCCCAATAGCATTTGTTTCAGGGGGCCGCTTGGGGTCAGAGGCTGTCAGTTTACAACAGTTCGACTGACGGTCAGCTAACCAGGGCAATCCGGTCACTCAGCCGCGTTTCAGCTGAAACATCGTGATCAATCGTCTGCTCCTGCTGCGAGCTGCCGTTCAAAATTTACGTGGAGATACTTCAGCTCGCGGCCAGAAGTGGACGCTTGATTCGCACTCAATTCGATTCGTGTAATCGCCAGCTAGATAGCAGATCGCTACCGACTGACTTGAGCAACTCCAGATTAGTCGCCGCGCAATGATCAGCAAATCCAGTCAGTTGAATACTGATGCCATCTTGAACCCAAAACAATTTGCATGATGGTGCAGGTTCAATGCGCCGCCCTGCTACAGCGAAAGGCGGTTGCTGCATCACTCTGGCGACAAAATGCTCCTCAGTTAGCTGCATTACCGAATCAGGATCAAAATTCGCGTACATATCAATTCTCGTATTTCCGAGCATTCCGTAGGAGTGGGCAAACCCATGTACGTCGTCGGTGCGAGTCATATCGTCTTGGCCCGACACCATATTCCGAGAGCCCACCCCAGGCAGATATGTCCGATCATGGAAAAGAAGTATGGCGATTGTCTTGTCACCTAATGAGTAATTCTGCAAATCTCTGTCGCGAATAAGCAAAGACGTAACCGGGGCCTGATCGCCGTGTGGCAGCGAACCAAACAATGACCCTTGGGGATTCTTAACAAATCTCGGGGGAATCGAATAATTATGCGACGTCCCTGCAATCGTTGCGGGTGTCGCAATCAGATCGCACCCGGGCAGGAAAATTGGTATCGCGGTAAGGGCGGTAAGTACCGAGATGCGGCGCAAGTAAGCTCCTCCACGAGTCGGTGCATCAAGATCTGGCTAGCGGCTGCCTCGGGTCAACAGCGGAGATTGTAACGCATTCCAGGGCACTGGCAGCTGTGCCAGGGAAAGGAGTCATTCGTGTGCCAATCAACAAAAATCCAAATTTGGGTTTCCGCATTTTCGAAAAGCAGTCGTTCAGCCACCAACTAGGGGAACCTCACCTCTCGGCCATTAGCTGCCGCTGGACGTCTTGAATCTTGAGGCGATAGCACCTTCGCTGGACGCTGATTCACTTTCTTTCACAATAGATTGCATCTCCGTCTGAAACCTATCTGAAAAATGGCTTGCCTCGTGTTCCCAAAAGTCGCGGTAAGCCGTTATGCCAAGCAGCTCCACTAGATTCTTGCGAAATCCCCGCCACTGATCGGGAGACACTAACCCTTCGCTGAATTGATAATGGATATTCTCCCAATGCTGCATATCTCTGTAGCACCGAGCCTGAAGTCTAAGGTTGTCTGCTGCGCTAAGTGCTTCCCCATTTATGTGTTTGACAAAGATCTCCGCCATCTCCCCACTATGTAGAAGATCATTTGCCAGATTTTGCGTGGAGTCGGCAATTGCCTGCCGCGTCGCAGCGCGAGCAACTTTGGTGTTTTGGCGTATCTGAATAGATACATAGATCAGCGACACCACTACGGCAAAAACGCCAATAGTCTCGGCAATTGCACTTAAGGCTTCCCAATTCATAGACGAATAATTGGCTCTTTGTGGATATTTGAGTGTCGTTTAAGGGTCAAAGTCAGAAGTCTACCGCAACTTGGAAGCGGACGGTTGAACGACGGCTAACGCCAGGAAAGGGGCCGCCGCGCAGACCAAAATACTGTCTCCCAAAACAAGAAGAGGAGAGAGTAATGTTTAACCGAAGCAACCCCAAGCCACGTCTAATCCCATGGAACAAAGGGAAGCTGATTGGGCAGAAGGCGCCGTTGACCATGCAGGAGATCTGGTCGATCCGTATGCGGCTCCAGAATATCGGGAATCCCCGTGATCTAGCGCTGTTCAACCTGGCGATCGACAGCAAGTTAAGAGGGTGCGATCTCCTGGACCTAAGTGTTTCAGACGTCGCCAACGGAAGCGAAATCTTGTCGAGAGCGATGATTCGGCAGAGTAAGACGAAACGGCCGGTTCGATTTGAGATCAGCGAGCGAACTCGAAAATCCCTGGAAGAATGGATAACTTCGGCAAAGCTATCAAGCAACGACTATCTGTTCCCCAGCCGGATTCGCGCCTCTAAGCATCTGTCCACGCGGCAATACGCCAGAATCGTCGAGTGGGTTAGGTCCCGTTTGACCGGACACTTTAGAATGGGCTGATAAAGCCATGAGAGGTGTCCAATGGCAAGAAGAAAATACTCTGACGAGTACAAGCAGGAAGCAGTAGCTTTAACCCGTGTTCCGGGCGCGACGATTACGGCAGTAGCAGCAGATCTCGGCATCAACTCGCACATGCTCGGCAAGTGGCGCAAGGCCATGGAGCAGCACGGTGAGAAGGCATTTCCAGGCACGGGTCACGCCCGCGACGAGGAGATGATGCAGCTCAAGCGCGAGAACGCGCGACTTCGTAAGGAACGGGATTTTTTAAAAGAAGCGGCAGCGTTCTTCGCCAAAGAACAGAAGTAAAGTACCGCATGATCGAGCGGTGCCGCGACGCATTCCCAGTTCGCATGATGTGCCGGCGTCTTGGCGTGTCGGCCAGTGGATTTTATGAGTGGCGCACTCGTGAACCGAGTGCGCGCGCTCTGGATAACCAGAGACTGCTGGTTCGTATACGCGAGCTCCACGCAGCCAGTGACGGAGTCCTGGGTCGGCGCCGCATCCACGAGGATCTGCGCTATGAAGGCGAGACAGCCAGTGTTAACCGCGTCGGTCGGTTGATGAAGCTGGACGGTCTGTACGGCATCCCGCAGAAGCGACGCTGGCGCAAGAAGGCCAGCCAGCCACGACCGTTGCACGTGCAGAACCACCTGGATCGCGACTTTGAAGCCTCGGAAGCGAACACAAAGTGGGCGACTGACATCACCTACGTTCGTACCGCCGAGGACTGGTTGTATCTTTGCGTGGTCATCGATCTGTACTCACGACTGGTCGTTGGCTGGTCGATGAGCGCCGTCCAGGATCGCCAGCTTGTGCTTCAGGCGGTGCTCATGGCGCTCTGGCAGCGACAAGATCGGTCGCCCTTGGTGCTGCACTCCGATCGCGGCTGCCAGTTCACGAGCGTCGAGTATCAACGCTTCCTGCAAGGCCACAACGTAACCTGCAGCATGAGCGGTGTTGGCAGCTGCGCCGATAACGCACTAGTCGAAGGGTTCTTCGGCATGCTCAAACGAGAGCGCGTCAATCGACGTCAGTACCGAACACGAGCGGAAGCTCGAGCAGACATCTTTGATTACATCGAGAGCTTCTACAATCCGAGGATGCGCAGTAGACTCGAACAGGAAAAGAAAAACGAAACTAGGCTATACCAAACCGTCCGGTGTAGCGGGACCTAACCCGCCGACAAAAATCGACTTCTGACTTTGACCCGAAGCAACCCTTGAGTTCAATAGTCGAGTATATTCGTTAGCTCCCAATATTGAACCGAGGTAAGAGAGATGACTATCCAAGATCTTGGCGCAGTCGGTGATTTGGTCGGGGGTGTCGCGGTGCTGGTAACGCTTGTTTATCTCGCGGTGCAGATAAAACAGAACACTAAGATTCACGCATCCCTGATTCGACAGAACTTCTACGACGCACAACAGCAGCAAATTCTCCACGCGGTTGAATCTCCCGACTTCAACGCATTAATGAACCGAAGCTGGTCGACAGACGAGGCGTTAAGTCCCGGCGAGCAAACTCAGATTTGGCGTCATATGCAGGGCGTATTGATCGGGTATCAAGGTGCATTTGAGCAATATAAGTCTGGTGCATTGCCCGAGGCAGACTGGAACTTGGTGAAACTGATGTTACGTACGTTTTGGTTATTCGAGGGAAAGGCGAAAGACGATTCGTGGGAAGCGATGAAACATGGCCGATTCTTCAACGAAGACTTTATCGACGAGGTAGAGAGTCTGAGGGAGTTGGCGTTAAGTCACAGACAGGAGCTGGCTGAGCGCGGCATACTAATGTGACTTTGGTGCTCACCGGACGCCAGTTCTGACCTATTCTGTTGAAAAACTCGGTTCTGCGAGCGACGCTAGAATTTACGGAGAATTTCGTTTGATCCTGCGCGCAATCTTTAGCGTTAGATAGCCGCACTGAGCTGCGCCGGCAAGTATTTTCATGGGTACTGCACTACCTCCGCTACTTGTCCGAGCGCTTACATATTTCGTCAGCCCGCTTCCTGTACCGAGCGCTGCGCCATCAGCTTCTTGCGGTAGCGCGCCTGAACAATGTCGGTGAGCACCAGCACTACGATGACGAAGTAAAAGGTCGTCTTGGTCATCGGCTCGATCGGGTTGCCGAACAACTTGAGGTGCGACAGGTGACCGCCCTCGCTCAGCAACATGATGCCGACGATCAGCAGGATGAATAGTCCAAGCACTTCGTACATACGGTTCTTCTGCAGGAACTCGGCAACACCGTCCGCCAGCCAAAGCATTAGCCCTGCGCCGGTCAGGATCGCTGCTGTCATGACCCAGAACACGTCGGTCAGCGCGATGGCCGACAGGATGCTGTCGAACGAGAAGATCAGGTTCATCATCACGATCCAGAAGATCAGGTTGCCTACAGACGCTGCCTCTCTGTCCGTTTCACCCAGCTGTTGAATCTGCATCATGTGCCAGATTTCCTTGGTGGCCGTGTACATGATGAAGCCACCACCGAACAGCACGATGATCGCGTGGAAGTTAAACGTCCCCTCGATCACACCTTCCCAGTTCCATGAGAACCACGGCGACTGAAACATCTCGATGACGTTGACGAGCAGGAACAACAGCCCGATACGTAGCACCATCGCCAGGACGATGCCGAGCTTTCGAACCATCGCCTGTTTCTCTGCCGGTGCACGTTGTGACTGCAGCGAGATGTACAACAGGTTGTCGAATCCCAGCACTGCCTGCAGCAGGATGAGCATGAACAACGTGATGATGTTTTCGATCGAGAGAAAGTCCATTGGCGCGAATCCTTCGTCGGTGACTCGAGAGCTGCACGTATGGTACTCAATTCGCGACGAGGATTTCGGCGTGACTGCTACATTCCGGACTCGGCCGCCAGCAACCGGATATTCTCGACACTCAAATGGCACGCACCGAAGTTGTCGCAGGACACGTATCCCTTCAGCTGTTTGCGCTCGGCCCTGAGAACCTCGCGATACCCGTCTTCGGCCGGCTCAATGACAATAACGGTCGCGCCGTCCCGGTATGACACGTAGTCCGCTGTGTCTATCTGACAGCTGGCACCAGCGAAAGGAGATGGCATTTCACAGTTGTCGTCTTCAGTGCAGATCGGCAGCACATAATGAATTTTGCCCGGCATCGCGAAGTACAGCTCGCGCTGGCCGCCAGCCGGGTTCAAGCCGTAATCTTCGATTGCCGGAACAATTCCGCAGTGCTCGCCGTTGAAATTTGTACCCCACCATCGGGTTCGCTCGAGGTCGTCGGCCACATACACTCGAGTCGTTCCTGCGGCCGTCGACGAGACGAATACTTCACCATTGCGCAGCCAGGCTCCCCGGTCTCCCTTATCGTGAGGCGCCGCCCGCGCCATCCAGCGTTCGGCAACCATTGGCTCGGCTTTCGTACTGTCCTCAGAGGCCAGTTTTACGCCAAAGAAAGCCGTGTCATATCTCAGGTAGTGATTCTCACCATCAACGCAGTCGATGACCTGCTTGCCCGCCGTACCGTGCAGTAAGGCACCTTGCGGTACCACGACAATGAAATGTCGCCCTGGATGGACTCCAAACGTGTAAACGCCCTTCTTGCCGACCAGGTCACCAACGTACTGGCCATCGACTTCGACTTCACCACTGGCATCATCGCTCGCGGTATCCGAAAAGATGTTGACAGTGCACATGGACGGGTCGTGATTCGGCAAGGCGGACAGGTTGTGTTCGGCCTGCATCAGCAATCCTCGAGAGGGGCAGATCTTCCGTTGCTCGCACAGTGAATGCTCTGTGTAGATCTCTGCCGAGTGGAGCTTATCGAACTCGTCAAAATCAGCTACCAGGAAGAAATCCTTGCTGGTACGGTCAGTCGCCGCGCAACCGCCTGTGTAGTAGGCACCCCCGCAGAACAACCACCTCCAGCCATCGCGTGAGTCTCGAAAAACCAGCGAACCCCGGTCCTCAACGAATGGTCGCCCCAGAAGCTCTACCAGCTCGGCCCGATTCGTCGTTCCCGGGACCAGCTGTTCAGCGACGACCTCTTTAAACGGCTTGCCTTCGGGGAAGGCGACCGGAATGCCGATACAGCCTGACAGCATCGGTACAAGTAGCGCCAGGCTGAGTACGGATGTTAACGAATTTCTGTTGGACGACATCGGCTTTCCCCACGCGTTTGAAACACACAGAAATGCTAGCTAACCGGACGTCGCGCGACCTGTGGATCAGCCGATGAATTTCCAACGAATGATTATCAGACCGTTTTTTGCTCCAGCTTCTCAACCGAGACGACGCCTGCGCCGCGCTCGCCCGCCGACAAGACCGTAATTCTGAAACCCTGCCACTCAAGCTCGTCGCCGCGCGCCGGCATACGGCCCAGCAGCTCGGAGATGAGTCCACCAATGGTCGCGACCTCGAGCTCCTCCGGCATTTCGACTTCCAGCATGCGGCATACGCGATGCAGCTCAGCATTCCCCAGTGCCCGCACAGACCCGTCGGAGCGTCGCCACAGGTCTTCACTCGGCAGGTCCGATTCATCGAAGATGTCGCCAATGACTTCCTCGATGACATCCTCAAGCGTCACGATGCCCTGAAAGTCACCGTACTCATCAATGACGAATGCCATGTGACGGCGCATTTGTCGGAATGTCTTCAACAGAGACGAAAGCGGGACTGACTCCGGCACCACGATTGGATCGTGTACCAGCTTTTCCCAGTCGATCGGGCTCGTTACCTCACCGGCAAACTGCGCGAGTATCTGCTTTGCGAAAATCACGCCGGTCACCTCGTCCGCGTCGCCTGTCGGTGAGTAGGGAAAGCGGCTGAAGCCCGTTTCCGCGATTTTTTTCACGACATCTTCGGATGAATCATCGCTGGACAGGATTGCCACCTCCTGCCTCGGAACCATAATGTTAGCCGCGCTCAGCTTGCGAAGTTCCGATGCCCCGACGATCATTTGCGCGGTCTGAGGCCCCACAACTCCCTCACTCTTGCCAATCGTGGCCAATAGCCTGATTTCGTCGAGCGACGTCACCGGTCCCGACTTGTCGCGCCGCAATGCGCGCGAAATCGACTCGCTGACCAGCACCAGCGGGCGCAACATGGCCGCCAGCGCACGAATCCCGTATGCAACCGGCGTCGCCAGTTGCCGGGCATAGGCAACACCGAGCGTTTTCGGAATGATCTCGGTCAACAGCAGGACAGCAATCGTGAATACGAGCGTGAATATCCAGATGGTGTCCGGGTTGAAGACATCGGAGTAACTCGCGCCCGCAATCGCCGTTCCGATGGTGTGCGCGGCCGTGTTCGTTATCAGGATGGCTGAAATCGGAATATCGATGCGCTCCTTGAAGGCCTTCAGGATACGCCCGGCCGGCTTACCTTCCTCGGCCAGCAACTCAACCTGCGCATGGTTCAGCGACAGCAACACCGACTCGAAAATCGAACACAGGAACGACACGACCAGCGCCAGGCTGACAGCCGCTACAAAAACCTCCATTACTACTCTCCGCTGTGAGTTTTGGACGATCCAGTCCGTAGCATAGACAAAAAAAAGCCCGGCCGAAGCCGGGCTTTCTATTTATTGCGGTTGGCAGGGACTTACATCATGCCGCCCATGCCTCCCATTCCGCCCATGTCCGGCATCGGCGGTGCAGCTTCATCTTTCGGCGCATCTGCGACCATTGCTTCGGTCGTCAGCAGCAGGCCCGAAACGGAGGCTGCGTTCTGCAGTGCGAAGCGCGTGACCTTGGTCGGATCCAGGATACCGGCCTCGATCATGTCGCCGTACTCGCCCGTCGCAGCGTTGTAACCGTAGTTACCTTCGCCATCCGCAACAGCGTTCAGGACAACACTTGCGTCGCCGCCAGCGTTGCGAACGATCTGGCGCAGCGGCTCTTCAACCGAACGCTTCAGGATGTTGACACCAACGTTCTGGTCGTCGTTGTCACCCTGAACGTCGATGTTGCCAACGGCGCGGATCAGTGCAACACCACCACCCGGTACAACGCCTTCTTCAACAGCGGCGCGGGTAGCGTGCAGCGCGTCTTCGACACGAGCTTTCTTTTCTTTCATCTCGACTTCGGTAGCAGCACCAACCTTGATGACGGCAACACCGCCAGACAGCTTGGCAACGCGCTCCTGCAGCTTCTCTTTGTCGTAGTCCGACGAAGACTCTGCGATCTCAGCGTTGATCTGCTCAACACGACCCTTGATGTCAGCAGCAGCGCCAGCGCCGTCGATGACCGTCGTGTTTTCCTTCGTGATCTGAATCTTCTTGGCCTGGCCGAGATCTTCGATCGTAGCCTTCTCAAGCGACAGACCAACCTCTTCCGAGATGACCTGGCCGCCGGTCAGGATCGCGATGTCCTGCAGCATGGCCTTGCGACGATCGCCGAAGCCCGGTGCCTTGACGGCAGCAACCTTGACGATGCCACGGATGTTGTTGACGACCAGGGTAGCGAGAGCTTCGCCTTCGACGTCTTCTGCAATGATCAGCAGCGGACGGCCGGCCTTTGCAACACCTTCGAGGATCGGCAGCAGGTCGCGGATATTCGAGATCTTCTTGTCGAACAACAGGATCAGCGGGTTGTCGTGCTCGACCTGCTGGCTGTTCGCATCATTGATGAAGTACGGCGACAGGTAACCGCGGTCGAACTGCATACCCTCGACAACGTCGAGTTCGTTTGCGAGGCCAGAGCCCTCTTCAACCGTGATAACGCCTTCCTTGCCGACTTTCTGCATCGCGTCGGAGATGATCTCGCCGATCTCGGTGTCCGAGTTGGCAGAAATCGAACCGACCTGTGCGATTGCGTTGTCATCCTCGCAAGGCTTCGACAGTGCCTGCAGTTCAGCAACGATGGCAGCAGATGCCTTGTCGATACCGCGCTTCAGGTCCATCGGGTTCATGCCGGCGGCAACTGACTTCAGCCCTTCGCGCAGGATAGCCTGTGCCAGAACCGTAGCGGTCGTCGTACCGTCACCGGCAACGTCAGACGTCTGGGAAGCAACTTCCTTGACCATCTGCGCGCCCATGTTTTCAAACTTGTCCTCGAGCTCGATCTCTTTAGCAACCGAAACGCCATCCTTGGTGACGGTCGGAGCGCCAAAGCTCTTGTCGAGTACAACGTTGCGGCCTTTCGGGCCGAGCGTCACTTTTACCGCGTTCGCGAGAACGTTGACGCCAGCAAACATCTTCTGGCGAGCGTCGTCGCTGAAACGTACATCTTTAGCAGCCATTTCTATAAATCCTCTTAACCTTCGACTACTGCCATGATGTCGTCTTCCTTCATCACTAGCAGTTCTTCACCTTCAACCTTGACCTCGGTGCCGGCGTACTTGCCGAACAGGACCGTGTCGCCAACCTTGACGTCGAGGGCCCGGACTTCGCCGTTATCGAGGATCTTGCCATTACCCGCTGCAACAACCTCACCCTTGATTGGCTTCTCGGTTGCGGCGTCGGGAATCACGATTCCACCGGGGGACGTGCGCTCTTCTTCCATGCGCTTAACGATGACCCGGTCATGAAGCGGACGCATCTTCATGGTGCTTATCTCCTGTAAACTATTGATTTTTAACCGTCTTGAGGCGGTTCTGCGGGCGTTTGCTGTTAGCACTCCCCCGCAAGGAGTGCTAATTATGGGCATACGCAATCGTTTTTCAAGCACAATTCACGGCGAAACTTTGTCTTTGGCTGTGAATCCAATGGTCCCTATGTCGAACCTGATACGAATGCTTGCCCTGCTGGGCCTCGCCACCGCGACGGTTGCCTGCGCAGAGTCCGAACCGCCCGCTGAGACGGCCACTCCGATTGCCCCGCAGTCAGGCAATCTGCTCAGCTCGAGTAACGCACCGCCTCCCGCCGACGAGGTGTTTTTCCCCGACGCTTTTGCCGAGATCGACAACCTGACGTTTCGAATCCAGACGCTGCCCGGCTACTACCTGTACAAGGACAAGATCACGGTACGAGTACTGACAGAAGGAGCGACGCTGGGCGATCTGTCACTGGCTGAGACGACTGAAGTTGTCGAAGACAACTGGTTCGGTGAACAGGAGGTTTACTTTCTCGAAGCGCCGGGCGAGGCGCCGCTGGATACACAGCCCGGGAAGCCGGATTCGATCGACGTTGAGATCTCTTACCAGGGCTGCAAGAAAGACGAACTCTGCTACATGCCGGTGTCAAAGGTGCTGACTGTTGATCTCCCTGCGGTAGAATCCGACCGCAACTGACACGAGGCCCACATGTCCCGAATTTTTCTTGTTTTCGCAGCAGCATTCGTCGCCCTGATGGCCGGCGCCCTGTTCTATGCCGCCCGGATTCCCGTGCAACAGGCGGAGTCCGCCCCGGTGGCTGAACCGGTGCCGACCGGTCGTCCCGCCGTACTGCCGGTTGTTACACATCCCGAATTCACGCTTCCTGACGTCGAAGGAGTGCCACGCGAGTTCACCGAGTGGGATGGCAAGAAACGTATTCTTAATTTCTGGGCAACCTGGTGCGGACCCTGCAAACGCGAAATCCCGGTACTCAAGGCATTCCAGGATGAACATGGTGACGACGGCTTCCAGATCATCGGCATCGCGGTCGACTTTCCCGAAGAAGTCGCCTGGTACGCGAAGTCGGCGGAATTCAATTACCCGATCCTGGTCGGTGAGCAGGACGCGATGGCCATTGCCGAGTCATCGGGCATCATGTTCGGTGCGATGCCATTCACAATGTTCGTATCCCACGAGGGCGAATACCTGAACGCCTACATAGGCGAATTGCACGAGGAACAGCTCGACAAGGTCGTCACATTCATGAACGAGCTCGAATCCGGGCTGATTTCGACGAATGAGGCCAAAGAGGCGCTTGGTTTCCTGTAAAACTTGCGCAAAGTTCGGGAAATAGGGTTAGAATTGCCGCCATCTTCGGCAATCTCGCTAAGAAACCATCCAAATGTCCCGATTTCTGCTGTTAAACGGCCCTAACCTCAATTTGCTCGGACAACGCGAGCCTGAGGTTTATGGCGCAACGACACTCGAAGATATCGAGTCGCGCTGCACGGCACTGGCAAAAGATCGCGGTCATGAACTGGCATGTTTTCAAAGCAATGCCGAACACGAACTCGTCGATCGCGTGCACCAGGCGCAGAAAGACGGCGTCGCATTTATCATTCTTAACCCGGGCGCATTCACGCACACGAGCGTCGCACTGCGTGACGCACTACTCGCGGTTGAGATCCCGTTTATTGAAATTCATCTCAGCAACACGTTTGCGCGGGAAGAGTTTCGCCACAACAGTTATTTCAGTGACATCGCGAACGGTTGCCTGTTCGGGTTTGGAGCACGCGGTTACGAACTGGCGATGCAGGTCGCCCATGAGTCCGTAAGCGGTGACGGAGAAAAATAATGGATATCAGGAAGGTCAAGAAACTTATCGAACTGCTGGACGAGTCCGGCATTGCCGAGATTGAGATTACCGAAGGAGAGGAATCGGTACGCATCAGCCGCTATGCACAGGGTGCGCCGGCTGCAGCTCCTGCCCCTGTCGCGATTGCGGCACCAGCTCCGGCAGCCGCGCCGGCGGCAAGTGCTCCGACACCAGCCGCCCCGGCTCCGGCAGAAGAAAAAGAGGACGGCTTCGAAGTGTCGGCACCGATGGTCGGCACGTTCTATGCGGCCTCATCACCTGGCGCAGCACCGTTCGTACAGGTTGGCGACAAGGTCAACGAAGGCGACACGCTGTGCATCATCGAAGCAATGAAGATGATGAACCAGATCGAAGCTGACGTTTCAGGCGTCATCAAATCGATTCGCTGCCAGAACGGTGAGCCGGTCGAGTTCGGACAGGTTCTGTACGTCATCGACCAGCGCGCAGGCTAGGCACAACAATGCTCGAGAAGATCGTAATTGCCAATCGCGGCGAGATCGCGCTTCGTGTGCTGCGCGCCTGCCGCGAGATGGGTATCAAGACTGTCGCGGTCCATTCAACCGCGGACAACAACCTCAAACACGTGTTGCTTGCCGACGAGACTGTCTGCATTGGCCCGCCACAGTCGACCGACAGCTACCTCAACATGCCGGCGATCATCAGCGCGGCCGAGGTAACCGACGCTACGGGCATCCACCCAGGCTATGGCTTCCTGTCCGAAAACGCAGACTTTGCGGAACGGGTTGAGTCGAGTGGCTTCACGTTCATCGGTCCGAAAGCAGACGCGATTCGGCTGATGGGCGACAAGGTCTCGGCTATCGCTGCGATGAAGAAAGCCGGCGTACCCTGTGTGCCGGGCTCCGATGGCCCGCTCGGCGAGAACCCGGACGAAAATCTGCGCATGGCTCGCGAGATCGGCTACCCGATCATCATCAAGGCGTCGGGCGGTGGCGGCGGTCGCGGTATGCGAGTCGTGCATACGGAAGCGAACCTGATCGCAGCCATTACGGTCACAAAGGCAGAAGCGCGCGCGGCGTTCAACAACGACGTCGTGTACATGGAGAAATTCCTTGAGAAGCCGCGCCACGTCGAATTCCAGGTTCTGGCCGATACACACGGCAATGCCATCCATCTCGGTGAACGCGACTGCTCCATGCAGCGGCGCCACCAGAAGGTCATCGAGGAAGCACCTGCACCGGGCATCACCGAGGAAGTGCGCAATGAAATCGGTGCACGCTGCGTGCAGGCCTGCCTCGATATCGGCTACCGCAGCGCCGGTACGTTCGAGTTTCTGTACGAGGATGGCGAGTTCTACTTCATCGAGATGAACACGCGATTGCAGGTCGAACACCCGGTCACCGAAATGATTACAGGCGTCGATATCGTCCGCGAACAGCTGCGTATCGCGGCCGGCGAACCGCTGACGCTGAAGCAGGAAGACGTG
Organism: Woeseiaceae bacterium; assembly: GCA_965224725.1. GTDB lineage: Bacteria > Pseudomonadota > Gammaproteobacteria > Steroidobacterales > Woeseiaceae > UBA1847. Next base: position 473,506 of record CBDCZZ010000001.1, on the reverse strand, counting down.
CGCATCCAGGGTCACGCCATTGAATGCCGCATCAACGCCGAAGATCCGAAGAACTTCATGCCGTCACCGGGCATGGTCACGCTGTGGCACCCGCCGGGTGGCCCGGGCGTTCGCGTCGAGAGCCATATCTACAGCGGCTACAAGGTACCGCCGTATTACGACTCCATGATTGGCAAGCTGATTGCACACGGCGAGTCGCGTGAAGCCGCATTTGCGCGGACCCGCAACGCACTCAGCGAGGTCGTGATCGAAGGCATCAAAACCAACGTGCCGCTGCACCAGGAAATCTTCACGCACCAGGCGTTCGCTGAGGGCGGCACCGACATCCATTATCTCGAGAAGCGCCTCGGACTGACCTGATGTCCTGGCGCCAGTTCGTCATGACGCTCGACGGCCTCGACCCCGAGGTCGTCGAGGAACTCCTGCTGCGGGAAGGTGCCTGCTCGGTGACTCTCGCCGACGCTGGCGACGACCCGGTGCTTGAACCGGGCCCGGGCGAAACGCCGCTGTGGACCGATACGTCAATTACCGGTCTGTTTACCGAAGACGCGGATCTCGCGTCACTTGTGTCGACACTACAGCGTGATCTCGGCCTCGACATGCTGCCCGAACATCGCATCGAAGAACTCGAAGACCGCGCCTGGGAGCGTGAGTGGCTGAAGGACTTTGGCCCGATGAAGTTTGGTGAGCGTCTCTGGATACGCCCAACTGGCTCGGAAATCGAAGCGGAGAACGCGGTCATTATCGACCTCGACCCCGGGCTGGCGTTTGGCACTGGCACACACCCGACTACTGCGCTCTGCCTTGAGTGGCTCGACGGCCTCGATCTCAGGGGCAAACGTCTGCTGGATTACGGCTGCGGATCGGGCATTCTCGCCATCGCCGGCCTGAAACTGGGTGCCAGATCGGCCGTCGGCATGGACATTGACCCCCAGGCCGTCATCGCAACGCGAGAGAACGCCGAAAACAACGCTGTAGCCCCGAATCTGGCCGTTTTCGGGGCTGCGGACGACATAGACGGCAGGTTTGACGTCGTAGTGGCCAATATCCTTGCCGGACCACTTGTCGAACTTGCCGAATCCATCACACTAACGCTTGGCGACATGGGTATGCTTGCATTGTCGGGCGTATTATGTGAACAAGCCGACGAAGTTATGGCCGCCTACGCGCCCTGGATCGAATTCGACGATCCGGTGTTCCGCGAGCAGGACGGCCAGGTGTGGTCGAGATTGGCAGGTAGAAGGAAGTAGTCAGGCGATGTACACGCAGTGTCCGGATTGCGATACCGCATTCCGAGTAACAGCTGAAGTTCTGAAGCAGGCAGCGGGCCAGGTCCGTTGTGGCGGCTGTGGTAATGCGTTCAACGCACTTGAATACCTGTCGGAGCAGCGCCCGGAACGTCGCGCCGTTGCATCCGAGCCACGCATTCCCGAACTGACACCTGACATCCCCGAATCCGGCCTGCCGCAGACGATTTCTGCCGAGCAGAGCGCGGCCCTTTTGAAAACACTGGACGAGCTCGCCGGCTCCGATATCCGGATCGAAGACACCGGTGTCGAGTGGCGCGTTCTCGACGACGACGAAGCCGCCAAGCCGGCTGCCGATGACGACGACGCCAATATCAGTGACATCGAAGCTGAGGCGTTCGCCGAGCCTGACAACAACGATATCGACGAATTGCTGGAGGACTCGCCAACTCCGGTTGACGAATTCCTGACGCGCACGCCCGAGATTGTCGAGTCACCCGAGATTTTCGAGGAGCCCGGCAAAACGCCTGTCGAAGAACTTCGCTTCGACGACAACACGCCACTACCTGATGACTTCGGCTGGGATGATGATGCCTCCCAGGCGGCAGCTCCCAATCCGGAGCCCGAACCCGAGCCGGTGCGCGAGCCTGAGCCGCAGCCCGACATCACGCTCTCCGAACCCGAGGAATGGACTGACATTCTCGACGAGTTTGAAGTACTCGCGGAAGAAGTCGCTGCTCCAGTCGAAACGACGACTGAGCCTGGCGATGCCGACGAGATGCCGCCGGACACAGATATTCAGTTCGCGCTGCAGGCCGAAGCACTTGGAATCGAAACTGGCCAGCACGCCATTCTCGACGATGTGCCTGAGGAGCCGGATGAGGAAGACGAGGTCGAGCTCGAAGTAGCAGACGAAGTCGACTCGCCAGATCCCGAAGAAATCGCCGCCGAGCTTGAACAGGCGCTTGAAGATCTGGAGGAAGAGGAACCGGAGCTTGAAGAGCTCGACGAACCGAATGAACCTGAAGAAGAGATCGAGTCCATCGAAGACTTCGAGGGCCCGCAGCTTGAGCTGATCGATGAACCGGTTATCGAGCAGCATGGCATAGAAGCCGAACTTGCCGGGGACGATGAAGATTCTTCCGTCGAACATGTTGTGCCGCCGATGACCGAGGAAGAGATGACGGTCAACATGCAGATCGATGAAGAACTGCTTGCGATTGCCGTTGAAGACGAGGATGGCTTCGCCTCAACAATCGTCATCCCGGAAGAAAAAGCCGAGGACAAAGCACTGGCCGACGGCGATGACGACGACGATCAGGACGCCGCGGACGAAGATGACGAATTCCAGGAGCAGCCCGGATTTGAAACCATCATCATGGAGGGCGAGCGAATCCAGTCGGCACTCGACCGCAAGAAGATGGCCGACGATGCGAAAGCGGCCGCCAGGATGGTCGAGGAAGCCAAAGCTGCAGAAGCCGCCGCTGCGCGCAAGGCGGAGCGGCCGAATTTCGGCATGATCGCCGGCGTTGCGGGTCTCGTTATTCTGCTGGCGCTGCAGGTCCTGCACTTCTCGCGCGAGGCGCTTGCGACAAACCCGGCGTTCAATGACGCGGTCGGCCCGATATATCGTAAGCTGGGTGCACCGTTGCAGCCGGCCTGGGATATCACTGGTTGGCGCTTCGAAGTCAGCAAGGGAACGATGGAATCGGGCGCCGAAGACAACACCGAAGAAGCGAACGAATGGCTCAGCATTTACTCGCGCGTTGGCAACAAGTCTGAACAGGCGTTGCCCTACCCGCTGATAGCTGTGTCGCTGACCGATCGTTTCGAAGAAACGCTCGGCAGCCGCGTGCTGGAACCAGCGGACTACCTGACGAATGATCTCGATCCGCGCAAACTGGTTGAGCCCGGCAATTCTTTCGAAGCATCGATCATCGTCAAGTCGCTGCCGCCAGAGACCGACGGCTTCAAGCTGAACGTTTGTTACCGCCTGGCCGGCGACCAGCTGAAGTGCGCAATCGACGACTTCAAGTAGAATCTGCGGCATGATCCTGCCGCAACTCAAAATCGGCCCCTTTGAGCTCCCGAGTCCGTTCGTGCTCGCACCCATGGCGGGCGTGACCGACGCGCCGTTCCGTCGCCTGTGCCGTCATTTTGGTGCCGGGATGACGACTTCCGAGATGACCACTGCCGACACCAGCCTGTGGGAAACCGCGAAATCGAAACATCGGCTGGATCTCGATCTCGACGCCGAGCCTGTTGCCGTGCAGATCGCGGGATCCGACCCCGAGCAGCTGGCCCATGCTGCACAAGCAGTCGCCGCACGTGGTGCGCAAATCGTCGATATCAATATGGGATGCCCGGCGAAGAAGGTTTGTAAGAAAGCGGCCGGCTCCGCCCTGGTCCGCGATGAAAAGCTCGTCGCTGACATTCTGACTTCGGTAGTTGCCGCCGTAGAGGTGCCGGTCACGTTGAAGTTTCGAACGGGCTGGGACCCGGACCACCGTAACGCGACAACAATCGCGCGCATCGCTGAAGAATCGGGCATCCGGTCTCTTGCCCTGCACGGCAGGACGCGCGCATGTCGGTACAAAGGTGAGGCGGAATACGAAACGATTGCGCGGGTCAAGGAGACGGTCGGGATACCCGTTATTGCCAACGGCGACATCACCACTCCTGAGAAGTCGCTCGAAGTTTTGCGCCTAACAAATTGCGACGGATTGATGATCGGTCGAGGTGCCCAGGGACGCCCGTGGATCTTCCGCGAGTTGTCAGCAGCCGTCGACTCCGAGTGCGAAAAACCGCAACTGGATAAAAACGAATTGCGTGATATTATGCTCGGCCACCTGAGCGACCTGCACCGGTTCTATGGGGACCAAACCGGGGTTCGGGTGGCACGCAAGCACCTCACCTGGTACTGCTCGAGCCTTATTAATGCCGACCAATATCGTCACCAGGTAGTGCGTGCGGAAAGTGCTTCAGAGCAACTCAGACTGACTCGAGACTACTTCCAAAGAGAGGACGGAGGAGTATCGCTGGCGGCCTGACCTCTGGGGTGAGGGGAGACGGCTTCCGGACGGAGCCAGATAATCAGGACTTACGCGACGTGGCGAATAACAACAACACACTCCAGTCAAAGAAAAGCAGAAAACCACTCCACGAGCACACTGAAGACGCACTCAGCCAATACTTCTCGACCTTGAACGGGGATCGCCCGGGGGACCTGTACGACCTCGTTATCGGTGAAGTGGAGCGGCCGTTGTTTGAAGCCGTCATGAAATACACGGACGGCAACCAGAGCCAGGCTGCCGGCATACTGGGTATCAACCGCGGTACCCTGCGCAAGAAACTCAGGACCTATTCTCTCATTCAGTAACAACTCCCTCCCCCAGGAGCCAACATGTTCAACGTACGACGCGCGCTGGTCAGTGTTTCTGACAAGCGTGGGCTGATTCCTTTTGTACAGGGCCTCGCCGACCTCGGTGTCGAGGTACTTTCAACGGGCGGCACCTGCCGCCAGCTGCGCGAAGCCGGCCTCGAGGTCATCGAGGTATCCGAAAAGACCGGTTTTCCCGAAATCATGGACGGTCGCGTCAAAACGCTGCACCCCGTTATCCATGGTGGGCTGCTCGGCCGTCGCGGTACTGATGAAGCTGTCATGGACGAACATGGCATCGAGCCGATCGACCTGCTCGTCGTCAACCTGTACCCGTTCGAACAGACGATTGCCCGCGAAGACGCGACAATCGACGAAGCGATCGAGAACATCGACATCGGCGGACCGGCCATGATCCGCGCCGCATCGAAGAATCACGACGGAGTTGCCGTGATCGTCGAGCCTGACGATTACGAAGGTGTGCTCGCTGCACTGCAGGGCGATGGACTCGCCCTGGAAGATCGCCGCCGCCTCGCCGCCAAGGCATACGCGCACACAGCGAATTACGACACGGCCATAACGAAGTACCTGTCCGGCTCACTCGGCGACGATGTGCTCGGCGAGCGCTTCCTGTACGCGGGAAGCCGTGTACAGACGCTGCGCTACGGCGAGAATCCGCACCAGCAATCATCGTTCTACGTCGACCAGCAGGTGCCGGCCGGTTCGCTGGCCGCGGCGAAGCAGCTGCAGGGTAAGGAGCTCTCATACAACAACATCGCTGACAGCGATGCCGCGCTCGAGTGCGTCAAGCAGTTCGAGAACCCGGCCTGTGTCATCGTCAAGCACGCCAACCCATGTGGCGTTGCCGTTGCTGGCGACATCACAGAGGCTTACGAGAAGGCATTCAAGACGGACCCGACGTCGGCCTTTGGCGGCATCATCGCCTTCAATCGTCCGCTCGATGCGAAGACGGCATCGGCGATCGTCGACAAGCAGTTTGTCGAGGTGATCATCGCGCCCGAGATTGCCGCGGACGCTGGGGAGATCTGCTCTGCCAAGAAGAATGTTCGCGTTCTCGAAACCGGCGCCTGGGACAACGCGTCTGCCGGCGGTTTCGACTTCAAGAAAGTCTCCGGAGGCCTGCTGGTGCAGACCTCAGACCTCGGCAAGATCACCGAAGGTGATCTCAAGGTCGTCACCGAACTTGCTCCGACGCCTGAGCAGATCCAGGACATGCTGTTCGCATGGACCGTGGTCAAGTACGTCAAATCGAACGCCATCATCTTCTGCAAGGACAACATGACGATCGGCGTTGGCGCAGGACAGATGAGCCGCGTCTACTCGACGAAGATCGCAGCCATCAAGGCAGCCGACGAGAGCCTCGAAGTGAAGGGTTCGGTCATGGCATCAGATGCATTCTTCCCATTCCGCGACGGCATCGACGCCGCGGCAGAGACGGGTATCTCGGCTATTATTCAGCCGGGCGGCTCGATGCGTGACGACGAAGTCATCCAGGCCGCCAACGAACACGGTCTCGCGATGGTGTTCACAGGCATGCGTCACTTCAGGCACTAATATGAAAGTTCTGATCATCGGCAATGGCGGACGCGAGCACGCTCTCGCGTGGAAGTGCGCACAGACCGCAGACGAAGTACTCGTCGCACCAGGCAATGCCGGTACGGCACGCGAAGAGCGAGTTCGAAATGTTGCCGTCACATCCGACGATATCGAAGGACTCGCGAAGCTTGCTCAGGACGAAGGCGTCGACCTGACGATCGTCGGTCCGGAAGCGCCACTCGTCGCCGGCTGCGTAGATCGCTTTAACGAGCTCGGCCTGCCCTGCTTCGGCCCGACAGCTGCGGCCGCACAGCTCGAAGGCTCGAAGGCATTTACCAAGGACTTTCTCGCACGTCACAACATCCCGACCGCCGACTACCAGAACTTCACCGACCTCGACGAGGCACTTGGCTATATCCGCGACAAGGGCGCGCCCATTGTCATCAAGGCCGATGGTCTTGCGGCGGGCAAAGGTGTCATCGTCGCGATGACGCTCGAGGAAGCCGAACAGGCGGCAACCGACATGCTGGCCGGCAACGCGTTCGGCGATGCCGGTGCCCGAATTGTTGTCGAGGAGTATCTCGCCGGCGAAGAGGCCAGCTTCATCGTCATCACGGACGGCGACACGATCCTGCCGCTGGCAACCTCGCAGGATCACAAGGCCCGCGACGAAGGCGACACCGGTCCGAACACGGGCGGTATGGGTGCATACTCCCCTGCCCCGGTCGTCACGCCCGAGATCGAAGCCCGCATCATGGACGAGGTGATTCGCCCCACGCTCGACGGCATGAAGGCAGACGGCAATCCGTACCTCGGTTCCCTGTATGCCGGCCTTATGATCATGGCCGATGGCACGCCGAAGGTCATCGAATTCAACTGCCGCATGGGCGACCCGGAAACGCAGCCGATCATGTCGCGCCTGAAGAGCAGCCTGACTGATATTTGCACTGCAACGCTCGACGGAACGCTCAGCCAGACCGAAGCCGACTGGGACACGCGCGCGGCTCTTGGCGTCGTGATGGCCGCCGGTGGCTATCCTGCCAGCTATGCGAAAGGCAAAGTCATTTCCGGCCTCGACGACGCGAACTCGGAATCTCAGAAAGTTTTCCATGCAGGCACGTCCGCGGACGGCGACGACGTAGTCACGAGTGGCGGCCGTGTCCTGTGCGTAGTGGGCTTGGGGAACACGGTCGCCGAAGCGGCCGCCGATGCCTACGGTGCCGTCGACAAGATCAACTGGGAAGACGTCTACATTCGCCGTGATATCGGCCACCGTGCGATCGCGCGGGAGCAAGGCTGAAACGATGCTGACGACGGCCGAAGCGCTACAGGCCGTACTGGCGAACACGCCTGGGTTCGGAGCAGAGTCCGTCTCCGTTGCCGACGCGACGGGCCGCATCCTCGCGGAGTCGATCAAAGCCGAGCGCGACCAACCGCCATTCGACCGCGTGACCATGGATGGCATTGCGTTCGCGGAGTCGGGCGAACGCTCGTTCCCGATTCAGGGCATGCAGGCCGCGGGCGACGAAGTGATGACGCTCGAACCCGGCAAGTGCATCGAAATCATGACGGGTGCAACCTGCCCGATTGGTGCGGACTGCATAGTGCCGGTCGAACGCATCTCGGTGGCCGACGGCGTAGCAACCCTCGAAGACGGCTACGAGGTGAAGGCCGGGCGCTTCATCCATCGCCAGGCAACTGACTACGAGAAGGACGCAGAGCTGCTAAAGCCAGGTTCCCGCGTAGCAGCAATGGATATCGCGGTAATCGCGTCTTGCGGATACACCGAAGTACAGGTGGCGAAAGACCCGGTCATTCGCGTCATCTCGACGGGTAACGAACTGGTACCGGCCGGTGAACCGATTGAGGACCACCAGATTCGCATGTCGAACGGCCCGGCGGTGATTTCTTTGCTCGGCGAAAATGGCTACCGCCGTTGCAGCGACGATCACATTCCGGACGATGTTGATACGCTGCGTTCGAAGCTTGAAAAACATCTGTCCGAAGCGGACGTCCTGATTCTTTCGGGTGGCGTATCTATGGGCAAGGCCGACTACGTACCCGAGGTGCTCGACACACTGGGAGTAGACGTAATCTTCCACAAGATCAGCCAGCGCCCGGGCAAGCCGATGTGGTTCGGCAAGGGCCCGCAGGGACAACTCGTTTTTGCACTTCCCGGCAACCCGGTCTCGGCGCTGGTCTGTTGCCGCCAGTACGTGGTGCCTTCGCTGATGCGCGCATCAGGAAGAAAGACCATGCCGCCAGAGTTTGCAGTGCTTGCGTCGAATGTATCGTTCAAGCCCGACCTGACCTGCTTCCAACCCGTCAGGCTGACGTCGACGACGACCGGCCAGACAATCGCAATGACCGTAAAAACCAATACGTCCGGCGATTTCGCGGCGCTTTCAGGCACGGACGGCTACGTGGAACTGCCGAAAGAGCAGTCACATTTCCCGCAGGGAACGACCGTATTCCTGCATCGCTGGATTGCCGGCTGAGCCCGGTTTCGATAATGTGCCGGCATGATCTCTCCGACTGAAGCGCTCGCCCGGCTGCAAGAGGGCAACGCCCGTTTTGTTGAAAGCGGATCGTCCACCAGGAAGCACGTCGTCGGCATGGAAAGCGGCCAGCAACCGTTTGCCGTCATCCTGTCCTGCGCGGACTCGCGCGTCCCGGCCGAGCTCGTCTTTGACCAGGGACTCGGTGACCTGTTCGTCATCCGGGTGGCGGGCAATATCGTAGCACCATCGCAGATTGGCAGCGTCGAATTTGCAGCAGAAGTGCTCGGCGCGCGCCTTGTCGTCGTGCTCGGACACACTAACTGCGGAGCCGTTTCAGCGACGCTCGCGGAACTGGCGCTCGAATCCGAACACCGCTCTCCCAACCTGCGAACCATCGTCGACCGTGTCAAGCCAGCCGTTAAGCCGCTCATGGACATAGGCGGAGATGACGTTCTCGAGCGCGCGATCGAAGCCAACGTGCTGCATTCGGTCGGGCACCTCGCGCACGGCTCGCAGATCATCGAGGAAATGATCGGCAATGACGAGCTGACCGTGGTCGGTGCGGTCTACTCAATCGAGGATGGCAGGGTCACCTTTCTCGACGACAGCTGATTGCTGACAGCCAGTCAGGAGGTATCAGTATGTGCAGAAACATCAAGACACTCTTCAACTTTGAACCTCCAGCCACAGAAGAAGAGATACGCGCGTCCGCGTTGCAGTACGTGAGGAAGCTGAGCGGCTCGAATAATCCGCCGCTTGTAAACCAGGACGCCTTTGACCTCGCCGTCGATGAGGTTTCTCATGCAACCGCGAAACTGCTGAGTTCGCTGGTAACGAGTGCTCCTCCTAAAGACCGTGTCGTCGAAGCGGAAAAAGCCAGAGCAAGAAACCGGAAGCGATTCGGCCAGGCTGACTAACCTTGCGGCTCACAACGACACCCGATGTCTGATCCATCTGCACTGTTGCTGGCCGCGGACGCGTTGCTCGTCACCCATGTGTTGTTTGTTGCGTTTGTCGTCTTCGGGCTTGTCCTGATCCTGATCGGGAAACTTCTGTCCTTGCGTTGGGTTCGAAACCGCTGGTTTCGATTCGCTCACCTGGCTGCAATCACTGTTGTCGTTGTGCAGGCCTGGGTCGGCGTAATCTGCCCGCTGACGACCTGGGAGATGTCGCTGCGTCGGAAAGCAGGTGCAGAAACCTACGACACCACCTTCATGTCGCACTGGCTGGGCAAAATTCTCTACTACGACGCGCCACACTGGGTATTCGTCGTCGCTTATACTGTGTTCGGCGCGTTGGTTGTATTCAGTTGGTTCTGGGTTCGACCTGGCCGCAAACAACAATAAAGAGGGACAACCCGATGCGATTGATTCCACTCAGCACGGCTCTGCTGTGCCTGTCTGCCGCTACTGTTTCGAGTGCCGATCCGGTTGAGGCAGTAAACAAGTACCGCGCCGAGAACGAAGTCGCGATTCTCAAGGACTTTGTCGAGCTGCTCGCAATTCCGAATTTCGCGTACGACGTCGAGGACATGCAGCGCAATGCCGAATTCATAACAGCGTTGCTCGAGCCTCGAGGGTTTGAAACGCAGACATTGAGTGCCGGCGGCGCGCCGTACGTTTACGCGGAACTGAATACGCCCGGCGCAACCGAGACCATCCTCCTGTATGCCCATTTTGACGGCCAGGCGGTCCAGGAGGAAAACTGGGCCTACCCTCCTTTCGAGCCGACGCTGCTTGATGCACCGTTGGGCCAGGGTGGCGAACCGATAGATATTGCCAGCGCAGAGGCACCACTCAATCCCGAAGCGCGCCTGTACGCCCGCTCAGCCGGCGACGACAAGATGCCCGTCATTGCCATCGTGCACGTACTCGACGCGTTGCGTGAAGCCGGCATCGAGCTCTCCGTAAACCTGAAGCTGATTTTCGACGGTGAAGAGGAACAGGGGTCGCCAACAGTCGGAGCACTGCTTGAGAAATATGGCGACCTGCTCGACGCGGATTTCATGCTCGTCTGCGATGGACCGATGCACCAGTCTCGAAAGACACAACTCGTGTTCGGGGTACGGGGTGGCATCAATGTCGACATCACGACGTACGGAGCCAAACGCCCGCTGCATTCCGGCCACTACGGAAACTGGGCGCCGAACCCGATCATGCAGCTGTCGTATCTCCTCACCAGCTTGCGTGACGAAGCCGGGTACATCACGATCGATGGCTACTACGACGACGTAATTCGGCCCGACGAACTCGCACGCGCTGCAATTGCGGACATGCCCGATGTTACCGAGCGGCTCAAAGATGAGCTCGCAGTTCATACGCCCGAAGGCGATGGTGTCCGAATAGAAGAGCTCGTCATGCTGCCCGCGTTGAACGCCAGGGGAATTGTTGCAGGCGGTGTTGGCGACAAAGGCCGCAACATCATCCTGTCGACGGCGACAACTGCGTTGAACCTGCGGCTTGTGCCCAACCAGACCCCAGATCGGGTACGTGAACTCGTCGAAGCGCATATCCGGAAGCAAGGCTTCTATATCACTTATGAAAACCCTACCGACGAAGAACGGCGCAACAACGAAAAGGTCGCAAAGCTGGAATGGCGCGGTGCCGGCAATGCCGGGCTGCGTACTCCGCTCAGTGACCCGATGGCTGCACGGCTGATCCGGTTGATGAAGAGTATCTCTCCGGAGTTGATTGTTACGCCTTCAATGGGTGGCGGACTGCCTTTGCACGAATTCGATGCCGCACTTGGTATTCCAATTATCGTGTTGCCGCTCGCCAATCACGATAACAATCAGCATGCGGAAAACGAAAACATTCGACTACAGAATTTCTGGGACGCGATGACGATTTACGGAGCGTTGCTCACGAAGTTCGGCGAGGCGATGTAACATCCGACCAACTGATAGCAAGCGGACACTCATTCAAGTCACCACCACATTCGAGCCGCTTGCCATTGACTCCACGCTCGATCATGCGCTGCCCAAATGGTGAGTGCGTCGGGTGATCACAGTACGGAATACGTAACCGTGCTTTGTTGTTCCGGTTTTCTTCATGCACCAGGTAGTACGGGCAGCAATGCCTTGTCCTGTTCTCGCCCATAGAGCGCTTGCCTCCTGCGTTGCTCTTCTTGCAAGGCGCGAGAGAGTACATGCAAACACAGCCTGCTCAGCGTTTTCCTTTAGAAACACAATGTTGTCGACGCCGGTTTTCACACGCCTGCAACACTTTTCGTTTTGCGCCCGTACAGCTTTCCCTTATATTGATTGAACGGTTGGTTGGTTTGAGCGATACCAGACCGGCTTGATGCGTCGCATGGATGTGCGCACAGGACTCCGGCCGGCTGGTGCAACGGACTGCAGAAAGAATGAACATTGCGGACATTGCTGTCTTTAACAAGGTGGCCGAAACTTTGAGTTTCACGCGAGCTGGCGAATTGATCGGTATGAATCGTTCGGCCGTCAGCAAGAGAATTGCCCGATTGGAAAACGATTTGGGCGTCATTCTTTTTAACCGATCGCCTCGCAGCATCAGCCTGACCGAGGCAGGCCATAAGTTCTATACGCACACCGTGACAATCGACCGCACGATTAGCGATGCGGCCGAAGCGATTCATGACACGCACCAGCGTCCGAGCGGTGTTCTGTCGATTACGATGCCGACGAGCCTCGGAGCGTCGTTGATTCCGTCAATGCTTGGCGAGTTCCAGAAGAACTGGCCGGATGTTTGCCTGAACGTCGTACTCGACGAACGTCACATCGACATCATCGGTGAGGGCATCGACGTTGCCATTCGTATCGCCAAGAAGATGAACGATTCGAGCCTCATGGCGCGTCGCATTGCTTCGACGCCGGATATTCTCGTCGCATCACCCGATTACCTGGAGCGACATGGTAAACCCGTTCATGTACGCGAACTCAAGAACCATCGCTGCCTGACCCTGTACAAGCGCGATGTGATCTGGCGTTTTTCGCGCAATGGTGAAACCACGGAAGTACCACTGAACTGCACGACCAGTTCAAACAACGACCAGGCGTTGTTGCTTATGGGGTGTCTGGGCTCCGGCATCTTCAAGGTTCCGAAGTTACTGGTTGAGTTTGAATTGCGTGAAGGACGGCTCGAGCAGGTGCTTGAAAGATTTCAGGCTCAGCCGGACTACGGTGTTTACGCGATCTACCCGAACAGAAATCCGCCGGCAAAGGTCAAAGTATTCATCGACTTTATTGAAGATCAACTGGCAGGCATGGCGGATATCGACCGCTATGCCCCGTTCACGAATTAACAACAGGGTGCGTCCAGCTCGCGCTCTTCAATTCGTACAGCTTCGAGGTGCATCGGTTCCTGGTCAATCGGCATACCGGGGTAAATAATCCTGAACGCGAAGTAGCTGGTATTAAGCTCGGCGATCTCGTAGTACACGGTCGCCTCGTGACAGCTTTCGGGGTTATATACGATCGTGACCACGCCGTTGTCACAGTTCCAGTCACCGGCGACGCCCGTTGTGTAATCGCCGTCTGCACCGCCCATGAGCGCGGTCGCATCGAATACTCCACCATTACGAAACTCAAACTCGAGCATGACGGACGTTGCATGCTCCTCGATCACGTAGCCGGTGCGCCACTGTCCAATCAGGTCGTCGCAGCCGCTAGCGGTCTGTGCCTGCACGGCGGGCGCAATCGTGAAAAGCAGGAGTAAGGAAACCAGCCTCATTGTCAGTACCTCCCTCAAAGAGTCCTGACAATAAAGCTACGGCGCCCGAGTGCGGGCGCCGTGCTTCAATTGTGGCGAATTGTGCGGGTAGAGCGGTTCGTCGCTCTCGCACATCCATGTGGTTGGCTGCGCCCTAAGCCGCTGGGCGGCATAGTCGCGACGTTAGGCCATCCCGGCCGTTACCGCTTCATCGCCTCGAAGAACTGTGTATTGGTCTTCGTGTCCTGCAGCTTGTTGAGCAGGAACTCGATAGCGGCGAGCTCGTCCATCGGATGCAGTACCTTGCGCAGTACCCACATCTTCTGCAGCTCTGCATCTTCAGTGAGCAGCTCTTCCTTACGCGTACCGGAACGGTTGATATTGATCGCCGGGAAGACACGCTTCTCGGCAATGCGGCGATCCAGGTGGATTTCCATGTTGCCCGTGCCCTTGAACTCTTCGTAGATGACTTCGTCCATCTTCGAACCCGTGTCGATCAGCGCCGTCGCGAGAATCGTCAGGCTGCCGCCCTCTTCGATGTTACGAGCTGCACCGAAGAAACGCTTCGGACGATGCAGTGCATTCGCATCCACACCACCAGTCAGGACCTTACCGGAGCTCGGTACGACGGTGTTGTAGGCACGTGCGAGACGCGTGATTGAGTCGAGCAGGATAACGACGTCGCGCTTGTGCTCGACGAGGCGCTTGGCCTTCTCGATGACCATGTCGGCAACCTGCACGTGACGGCTCGCCGGCTCGTCAAATGTCGACGAAACGACTTCGCCGCGAACCGTACGCTCCATCTCGGTGACTTCCTCGGGACGCTCATCAATGAGCAGGACCATGAGGTCAACTTCCGGGTTGTTTGCGCAGATCGCTGAGGCGATGTTCTGCAGCAGCATCGTCTTACCGGCTTTCGGCGGCGAAACGATCAGGCCACGCTGGCCCTTACCGATCGGCGCGACCATGTCGATGATGCGTGCGGTCAGGTCTTCAGTACTGCCATTGCCCTGTTCGAGCAGCAGGCGGTCTTTCGGAAACAGCGGCGTCAGGTTCTCAAACAGGACCTTGGTGCGTGCGTTTTCGGGGGCGTCGTGGTTGATCTGGCCAACCTTGAGCAGCGCAAAGTAACGCTCGCCGTCCTTTGGCGGACGAATCAGGCCTGAAACTGTGTCGCCGGTGCGCAGCGCGAAACGGCGAATCTGGCTCGGGCTGACGTAGATGTCGTCAGGACCGGCGAGATACGAACCGTCTGCCGAACGCAGGAAACCAAAGCCATCCTGCAGGATCTCGAGTACGCCTTCGCCATAAATGTCTTCGCCCTGTGCAGCGTGTGCTTTCAGGATCGCGAAGATCATGTCCTGCTTGCGCGAACGCGCCATGCTCTCGATGCCGAGCGATTCGCCGAGTTCGACGAGTGCAGCGGCTGACCGGGTCTTGAGCTCGGTCAGGTTCATGACGCTCTTGCTGGCCTCGAGTTGCTCGGGCGGGATTACCTCAAGGGATCCCTCATCATCCGGGTACTCGTTCTGATTCGGACGCCGGCGACGACGACGGTTCGGATTGCCCTTACCCTTGTTGCCGGAACGGTTCGAGCGGTTTTTGGTTTGAGTTGCCAAGTACTGTCTCTCAGATATTGGTGTCGAGGAACTCTGCCAGCTGTGACTTGGACATTGCTCCGAGTTTCTGTGCCTGGGGGGCACCGTCTTTGAAAATCATCAACGTAGGGATGCTGCGAATGCCGAACTTCTGTGCGATGTTCGGGTTCTCGTCAACGTTGAGTTTGACGATCTGCAGCTTCTCTGCGTATTCGTCAGCTGCTTCGTCGAGCAGCGGTGCAATCATCTTGCACGGTCCGCACCATTCGGCCCAGAAGTCGATCAGTACGGGTTTTTCGTTTTGCACTACATCGGCATCAAAACTGCCGTCAGTGGTGTGCACAATCTTGTCGCTCACCGGCTACATCCTCCAATAAAGAAGTGAATTGGTTGGGTGGTGTTGCCCGTTGTCTCCCCATGGACATACGAACAATTGATAAAACGGATGACGCTGCCTTAACTATCAGGCACTATGTCGCAGCTTTACGGCCGACAACTTTCTGGATCGTTGAAAAAAGTCTGGATCGTTAGGAAAGCGATATTGGCGGGTGCGACGGTTGTCGCGTCGAATTAGCGTCATTTGACCGCTTCACGAGCCAATTTGCAAGCCTTTAACGCATATTTTCTGGTTCTAATCTTATGTCTCAAGACCATCTGAGCGACCTCAGATTTGACAGCCTGCCGTTGCACGAAACCGTGCTGGCGGGCATACGTGACGCGGGTTTCGAGTTCTGCACTCCGATCCAGGCGAGCACGTTGCCGATTGCCCTGCAGCCGCACGATGTGGCCGGGCAGGCACAGACCGGCACGGGCAAGACGGCGGCTTTCCTGATCGCTGCATTTCAGCGTGTCATGAGCACCGATGCCGGCGACCACGAGGATCGCCAACCGCGTATTTTTGCCCTCGCGCCCACGCGTGAACTCGCGGTTCAGATCGCGAAAGATGCCGAAACGCTCGGCAAGCACACCGGCCTGAAAATCGGGCTCGCCTTCGGCGGAACCGACTACGAGAAGCAACGCAAGATCCTGGCCGACGGCGTCGACATCCTGATCGGTACGCCGGGCCGCATCATCGACTACTACAAGCAGAAGGTATTCAGTCTTGATCGTGTACAGGTTGCGATTCTCGATGAAGCTGATCGAATGTTCGACCTCGGCTTCATCAAGGACATTCGCTACTTGCTACGTCGCTTGCCGAAGCCGGACCAGCGACTGAACCTGCTGTTCTCGGCAACGCTCTCGCATCGGGTCATGGAGCTCGCATTCGAGGACATGAACGAACCCGAGCTGATTCGTATCGAGCCGGATAAAGTCACGGCCGATCGCGTACGGCAGGCGGTTTTCTACCCGGCCAACGAAGACAAGATGCCGTTGCTGGTGGGTCTGATTCGAGAGATGGGCGAAGCGCGCATCATGGTGTTCGTCAACATGAAACGCGAAGCCGAGAAGGTGCAGGATAACCTCAAGGCGAACGGCATCGAAGCCGCGGCGATATCGGGCGACGTGCCGCAAAAGAAACGCCTGCGAATGCTGATGCAGTTCCAGAACGGCGAGTTGCCGGTATTGATCGGCACCGACGTGGCATCGCGTGGCCTGCACATCCCGGACGTTCAGTACGTTATCAACTACGACTTGCCGCAGGACGCCGAAGATTACGTACATCGGATCGGCCGCACCGCACGCGCTGGCGCGTCGGGTGATGCAATTTCGTTCGCCTGCGAAACCTATGCGATGTCATTGCCGGACGTCGAGGAATACATCGGCCACAAGATACCGTTCGCGAACTACAGCCCGGAAGACCTGCCGGAAATCACCAGGGCCCCGCCCAGGAAACGCAAACCTCGCGACGGACCACCACGCCGCGGTGGCAACAAGGGCGGCGGCCGACGTCGCGGCCCTCCTCGCAAGTAGGTCCAGTTCCGAAGTAGGAGGACCGGTTCCGAATGGCAGGGTCCGGTTCCGCGGAACCGGACCCTGCCATTCGGAACCGGTCCTAGTCGGTTGGAACCGGACCCAGTAGGTCGGAGACGCCCTCAACCGTTCGGAACTCGGAGCCCGTTCGTACGGGCTCTGTCGTATCTGGCATGGAAACCGTCACCAGCATCCCGATCCCATAGTCTCTGGCGCTTTTCAGCACTGGCTGGCTGTCATCGACAAACAGGGTCGTCTCCCGATCGAAACCAACGTCTTCCTGGAATGCCTGCCAGAAATCCTGACTTTCTTTCGCATGACCGTAGGTATGCGATGAATGCATCCCTTCGAAGTAGTCACCGAGGCCAGTGACGGCATCCTTGAGTGCGAGCGTGTCGGGGTGGGCGTTAGTCACGAGCAGGACGCGCACATCACGTTCGTGCATCTCCTGCAGGAAACCCAGCGCACCCGGCAGGTAACCAATGCGGTGACTCATGTCGTGATGCATCTGCACAACGTCCATTCCCAGCCGGTCGCACCAGTGATCGAGGCAATACCACTCAAGATCGCCGAATACAGCCGTGTACCTCGCAAACAGGTCGTCGCGGGCATCCTCGAACGACAGGCCATTCGCCTGCGCGTACTGGCGCGGCACATGCTCTTTCCACATGTAGTTGTCGAACGCGAGGTCCAGCAATGTGCCGTCCATGTCGAGCATCAGTGTTTCAGTCTTACGAAGAGCTGCTTGAGGCGTCATGTTCATTGTTATACTGCGCGCCCGTTATTCGCTTAGGGTTGGCATGAAATCGCTGATCGATCCCATCGTTGCGCTCGCCCGCGAGGCCGGCGACGCGATTCTCGAAGTCTACTCCACCGACTTCGAGGTTCAAGAAAAGTCCGACGAGTCCCCGTTGACGCAAGCCGACCTGGCTTCCCATCGCCGCATAGCGGCCGGCCTTGCCGAACTTACACCCGACATCCCGGTTATTTCCGAGGAAGACGGCCTTCCCGACTTCGAGACGCGCCGCCAGTGGAGTACCTACTGGCTGATCGATCCGCTCGATGGCACCAAGGAATTCGTGAATCGCAACGGCGAGTTCACCGTGAATATTGCACTGATTGAAAACGAGCGACCGGTTTTCGGCGTCGTCCACGTGCCGGTTCAGAACAAGACCTACATCGGCTGTGAAAATCACGGTGCCGAACTGCGCGACGGCGATGCGGCACCCGTATCGATCGCTGTCGCCGAACGCTGCGGCGACGCCGTGCGCGTAGTCGGCAGTCGCTCACATGCCAGTGCCGGCCTCGACGCCTACCTCGACCGGCTCGGCTCGTGCGAGATGATCCCGATGGGCAGCTCACTGAAGTTCTGCGTTATCGCAGAGGGCGGTGCCGACCTCTACCCGCGTCTCGGACTGACCTCGGAATGGGACACTGCGGCCGCCCAGGCGGTCGTCGAGCAGGCCGGCGGAAGCGTCGTGACGCTCGACGGCAAGCCCATGAAATACAACACAAAAGAAGACATTCTGAATCCCTTCTTTTTCGTCATCGGACCGACGGACAAAGACTGGTTGTCACTGCTGCCTGACAGCGAGTAGCATGGACGCATGGCCGACAAGATCGATACCGAATCGTTCAAACAGCTCGAACGCCTGCGCGAGCTCAGGGTCAGCCACAGGGACCTCGATTACCTGATCGACCGGCTGCAGGACGACCCGATGGTCGACCAACTGCGGATACGCAGGCTCAAGAAGCGCAAGCTGCTGCTCAAGGACATGATCATGTCGCTTGAGAGCGAACTGATTCCGGATCTCGACGCCTAAGCGACCTGCCGGCGCTGCCACAGCAGGTACAGCGCCGGTATGACGATCAGTGTCAGCACCGTCGCGCTCACCATCCCGCCTACCATCGGTGCCGCAATCCGTCGCATGACCTCGGAGCCCGTGCCACTACCAAACATGATGGGCAACAGGCCGCCAATAGTTGCGGCAACAGTCATCATGATTGGCCTGACGCGCTGTACCGCGCCCTCGACGATCGCCCCTTCGATATCGCTTTCGTCAATAACACCGGTTGCTGCGCGACGCCGATTCAGCGCCTGGTTCAGGTAGACGAGCATTACGACCCCGATTTCGACGGCCACACCGGCCAGCGCAATAAAGCCAACGCCAACCGCGACGGACAGCTCGTAATCGAGCAGGTACAGCAGCCAGACGCCTCCAACCACAGCCAATGGCAGTGTACCCAGAATCATCGCCACCTCGGGCAGCCGCCGGAAGCTGATGTACAGCAGCAGAATGATGATGGCGAATGTAACCGGCCCAACGATAGCCAGGCGTTCCTGTGCCCGGACCATGTACTCATACTGTCCCGACCAGCGAAGAGAGTAGCCGGCCGGCATTTCGAGTTCCTCCGCCACCCGTCTCTGCGCCTCGGCAACATACGAGCCAAGATCGCGCCCGCTTATATCGACATAGGTCCAGCCATTTGGCCTCGCGTTCTCGCTCTTGATGGCGGGCGGACCGTCAACTACGGCAATGGTCGCCACGTCGGCCAATGCGATGCGCGCGCCACCCGGCGTAATCACGGGCAGCAGACGCAGTTGCTGGACGGAATCGCGCACACGCTGCGGGTAGCGTACGTTGACCGGATAGCGTTCGAGTCCCTCTACGGTACGGGTAATGTTCATGCCACCGACCGCCGAACGAATCACCTCCTGGACGTCCGCGATGTTGAGCCCGAACCGCGCTGCACGGTCACGATCAATGTCTACGTCGACGTATCGACCACCCGCGACTCGTTCGGAGTAGACAGACTCGGTTCCTTCGACCTTTGGCAGTATGTTTTCAAGACGCCGCCCAATCGATTCAATGACCTCGAGATCCGGCCCTGCAACCTTGATTCCGACCGGCGTCTTGATGCCGGTCGCGAGCATATCGATTCGGGTCTTGATCGGCATGACCCAGGCGTTGGTCAGCCCTGTGTACTGCACGACACGATCCAGTTCGTCGCGAAGCGACTCCGGCGTCATGCCTGGCCGCCACTCATCGCGCGGTTTCAGCTGAATCACCGTTTCGATCATTGTCAGGGGTGCGGGATCTGTCGCGGTATCGGCCCGGCCGATCTTGCCGAATACGCGCTTCACTTCAGGTATCGACATGATCATCCGGTCAGTTACCTGCAGCATCTCGCGTGCCTTGTCGACCGACACCCCCGGGTAGGTCGTCGGCATGTACATCAGGTCGCCTTCGTCGAGCGCCGGCATGAATTCCGAGCCCAGCCGCGAGACTGGCCACAGACCGAAAATCAGGACAATGGCTGCCAGTGCCAATGTCGCTTTCGGCCAGGCAATGACCTTGTCAATCACAGGCCGATAAATGCGCGTCAGGACCAGGTTTATCGGGTTGCGTTTTTCCGCAATAACCTTGCCGCGAATGAAATAGCCCATCAGAACCGGGACCAGCGTAACCGATAGCATCGCGGCCGCTGCCATCGCGTAGGTCTTGGTATAAGCGAGCGGCGCGAACAACCGTCCTTCCTGCGCTTCAAGCGTAAACACGGGGAGGAAGCTCAAGGTAATTATCAGCAGCGAGAAGAACAGCGGCGACCCCACTTCCGACGCAGCATCGCCGATGACCCGCCAGCGGTTCTCGCGGGTGAGCGGCTCCCGCTCAATGTGCTTGTGCACGTTTTCGATCATCACGATCGCGGAATCGACCATGGCACCAATCGCGATCGCAATTCCGCCGAGCGACATTATGTTCGCGTTAATGCCCTGCAGGCGCATGACAATAAGCGCGCACAGAATACCCAGTGGCAGACTCAGGACGATCACGACAGATGAGCGCAGATGAAACAGGAACAACGCGCATATCAGTGCAACAACAACGAACTCCTCGACAAGCTTGCGAGACAGTGTATCGATCGATCGCTGAATCAGGTCCGACCGGTCGTAGGTGGTCACAATCTCGACGCCCTCCGGCAAGCTTTGCTCGAGTTCGGCTAGCCGGGTCTTGACGGCATCAATGGTCGCAGATGCATTCTCGCCCCAACGCATCACTACCACGGCGCCGACAACCTCACCCTCACCGTTGAGGTCGGCGATGCCGCGGCGCATCTCTGGGCCGATTTCGATCGCGGCGACATCAGATAACTGCAACGGCGAACCGTTGGCGTTCACGCCAAGCGGGATTGCGCCGAGGTCATCCACCCCTTTCAGGTAGCCACTGGCCCGCACCATGTACTCGGCTTCGCCCATCTCGATGACGGACCCACCACTCTCCTGGTTACCGTCACGTATCGCCGTCTTGATCTTCGACAGTGGAATTCCGAATGCCCGCAGCCGGTCAGGGTCCACAACTACCTGGTACTGACGCACCATACCGCCGATCGTCGCGACTTCAGCAACACCGGGTAAGGTCTGTAGTTCGAACTTGAGAAACCAGTCCTGCATGCTGCGCAGGTCGGCCAGATCATGCGTGCCCGTGCGGTCGACCAATGCGTACTGGTAGACCCAGCCGACGCCTGTAGCATCCGGCCCAAGTGCTGGTTTGGCCGTATCGGGCAGGTCGGCAGACACCTGGCTCAGGTACTCGAGCACTCGGGACCGCGCCCAGTAAAGGTCGGTGCCATCCTCGAAAATAACGTACACGTAGGAATCGCCGAAGAATGAATAGCCGCGAACGGTCACGGCTTTCGGTACCGACAACATCGCTGTCGTCAGCGGGTAGGTGACCTGGTCTTCGACAACCTGCGGAGCCTGTCCCGGATAGCTGGTCTTAATGATGACCTGCACATCCGAGAGATCCGGCAACGCATCTACCGGCGTTTCACGCAGCGCGTAGTACCCGGACGCCGCCAGGAACAGCGCAGCGAGTACAACGAGCACCCGGTTCGCGATCGACCAGCGAATCAGCGCAGCGATCATTGACCTGCTTCCCCGCCGTGCATGCCCTCAAGCGCGTTATCAATATTCGATTCCGAATCGATCAGAAAGTGTGCTGAGGTGACGATGCGCTCACCGGCTCGCAACCCGCTGCGAATGGCCACGCGATCGCCGGACTCAATGCCGACCCCGACTTTGCGGGACTCAAATCGTCCGTCGCCCAGATCAACGACCACTCGATTCGAGCGGCCGCCGCGAATTACGGCCTGCTTGGGAATATTGACAATATCTCCCGTGCTGCGGCCGTCAATCGTAATGCGCGCGAACATGTTGGGCCGCAGGTTTTCTCCCGGATTCTCAAATCGCAGCCGGACCTTGAGTGTGCGGGTGACCGGGTCCAGCTCGGGGTACACGTAGTCGACAATGCCCGTCAGTTCCGTGCCGGGCAGGTAGTCGAGTTTGACGACAGCCGCCTGTCCAGGTTCGACCCAGCTCGATTGTCTTTCCAGCACTTCCGCGACCAGCCAGATGCTGTCGAGACTGGCAACAGACATCACCTCGGTCGAAGGCGTAACGTAAATGCCCTCGCGCACACCCAGGTGCGCAATGATGCCGTCCGTCTCCGAGTAAACACGAACGCGCTGGCTGGCCTGTCGATCCCGTTCCAGTCGTTCGATTTCGCCGCGAGTTATGCCGAGAGCGGCCAGTCTGTCTCTCGATGCCTGCAGCAATGTCGCATTGTTACTGCGCAGTGCTGCCAGGAATTCTTCCTGTGCATTCACAAGTGTCGGCGAGTAAAGCTCGAACAGCAGTTGTCCCTTCTCGACCCGATCACCCGTTGCCTTCGTCTCAAGCGCTTCGATCCAGCCTTCGACGCGCGTGTGTACGTGCTGCACCGTGTCCTCGTCATAAACGACGTAGCCAACCGTATCGATTCGGCGAGACAGCGGACTCAGAACTGCTTCCTCCGTTCGCACGCCGAGGTTGTTCACGACGACGGCGTCGACCTTTACAGTTCCGGATGCCGCGTCCACGTCGTCGGCATAGACCGGCACGAGATCCATTCCCATCGGGGACTTACCGGGTTCATCGCGGCGGAAATTGGGATCCATCGGTGCAACCCAGTAGAGAATTTCCGGTTCCGCAGAGCTTGTGTCGGTGTCTGCGTGGGGCGGCTTTGTGGCACTGCCAATGAAGTATGCGACGACGGCCACGGTCACAACGACCGCGAGCCAGATGATATTTCTGTTCATGGAGTCAACCCTCCAAGGTTCGCGAGCGCCGCGAAACTTTGTGCACGTTGGGTGCTGATTCGGTGATGTTCGAGCTGCGTTTCGACCAGTTCGAGATAGGAACGAATGACATCGGCAAAGTCGGCGACGTCGTTGCGATAGGCAAGCAACGCTGCATCTGCCTGGTGCTCTGACATTCCGATGAGCTCTGTCTCGTAGAGCGCAAGTCGCCGCGTCAGGTTGAGCCAGCTCGAATACTCACTCTCGAGCTCACTCGCGAGATCAACCGCGGCGCGCCGGCGCTGTTCCTGCGCCGCGGTGCGCTGCCCGAGCGCGGCGAGCAGTTCACCGTTGCGACGCGGTTTGTTGAAAAACGGAAGATCGACGACGACGTTCACTGAGACAAAGTCCGAGCGCGGCTCGCCATTTGTCAGCGTTCCACCACGATGCCCGTAGCCGAGATCCAGTGCCCAGCCTGGCCGGGCCCTTTGTTCAGCGCCGCGCACCGCAGCGTCGCCAGCGCTGATAGCGGCATCCAATGCTGTCAGCTGCGGATGAGCTATCACGGTGCCGCGCAGGGCATCGAGCTCCGGCACCTGCTCCCACTCGGGTATCGTTGCAATCAGTGGCCGATATGCAGCATCACCAACCCACGCGTACAGTCTGCCGCGTGCCTCCGTACGTCGCTGCTCTATCCCGATCAGGCGGTCTTCGAGGCGCCCCAGTTCCAGTTCGGAACGCAGGACATCGTGCTGTGTCTTGCGACCGACCGAGTACAGTGACGTAGTCACGTTAACGAGATCGGCGAAGTAATCCCTGGATGACTCGACGACTTCGGCAGCACGCTCCCAGTACCAGACATCGAGCCAGGCGACTCGCACCGCTTCCACAACGTCGCGAGTACGAACTTCGGACGACACTTCGTGCTGGTTGGCCAGTGCGGAAAAGCGGTCTGCCTCGGCGCGGCGCAGCGCGCGACGAGGAAACGCCTGGCGATAGCCAACCTGCAGCTGCGTCATTCCCTCGGTGGTAAATCCACCGCCCGAAACCGGGTAGTTCACCATGCCGACGCGCAGCGTCGGGTCTGGCAGAGATTCAGCGATGGCCGACCGACCATCCATTTCACGGGCGCGGGCACGCAATTGCTCACGACCGGGTTCGTTGTCGAGCGCAATGCGCTCGGCTTCGGCGACCGAGAGATATGGCAGCTCTTCAGCTGCTGCCGGCGGTATTAGCAGAACGCCGGCACAGTACAGCGTGATGGCGATCCGTTCGGGCAGATGCCCGAGAATTGAAAACATGGAACTGGCTCCTGAACGAAAACGAAGAGATTCGGTTTACGTCAGAAGGCAGTTAATCCAGGAACACGCAGTTGGCGAGATAGATTGGGGTAACGGTACAAGCGGGATCCGGGGGCGGATCGTGATGCGAGGCCCGCACGAGTGCGACCGTCGGGGGCGCTGCGACCTGAACCGCAACAAGCGCTGTCTTGTCGACCTGGTTGTATTCGCTGCGCGAATCAACGCAGACGTCGCCCGGCTCGCAACAATCCAGCGCCTGTAACTCTATGGTCGGCGGACAACAATCGTGGCCCTCCTCGACAGTCTCCAGCGCCATGGCACAGGGCAACAGCGCCAGGTTCAGCCAAACAGCCAGCAACGCGCCTGCCGTGAGGCGCGATTTGCGTGTTTTTCTGCTGATTCGGCTGATCATGGCCCCGTTTTAGACCTATTGGGCGCCCCTTGCAAGGAATCAGGTCGCGTCTTTAGGCCCTATATGGCTCTCGCCGCGCTGCTCGGCAAGTTCTATCTGCCTCTGGCGCTCTTCGAGACGTGAGCGCCTGTCGTCATCCAGTTCCCCGATGCACCTGGGGCAGGAAACGCCCTCGGCATAGTCAGGTGACCTGAGGTCCTGTTCGCTCAGCGGCCGGCGACACGCGTGGCACTGCACGTACCCGCCCTCCGCCTGGTGGCGATCGACCGCAACACGCTGGTCGAAAACGAAACACTCGCCGTCCCAGCGGTTTTCCTCATCCGCGACCTGGTCCAGGTAGTTCAGGATGCCGCCCTGCAGATGATACACCTCGTTAAAGCCAAGCTCCTGCATCAGTGCCGTCGCCTTCTCGCAGCGAATGCCGCCGGTGCAGAACATCGCCAGTTTTCGATCGGTGGATTCTGCCGCCAGGCTTTCCGCGTACTCGGGAAACTCGCGGAAACTGTCGTTGCCGGGATCGACGGCGCCGGGGAAAGTACCGACCTCGATTTCGTACTTGTTGCGGGTATCAATGACGACGACGTCCGGGTCGTCAAGCAGCTCGTTCCAGCGCTCGACGCCGACATGCTCGCCCGTGCCATTGTGCGGCAGAATGTCCGGACGCCCGAGAGCCACGATTTCCTTTTTAACCTTGACGCGCATCCTGCGGAATGGCGCTTCGCTGACATCATTCCAGCGCGCATCGAGCTCGCTATCATCACCGGACTGTTCACGCAGCCAGTCCAGGACGACACGAAGCTGCTCCTCGGAGCCGGTAAGCGAGCCGTTGAAACCCTCGTGTGCGACCAACATGGTTCCCAGCAATCCCTGCGCATCACACAGTGCCTGCAGCTCATCGCGAAAACGCGCGGTGTCTTCGAGATCAAAAAAACGGTACAGCGAAACAACTTTCATCGGCTTAACCGGACTCTTCTATGGTGAGGGACAGGATGCTGTGGCGAATTTCCTCGCCGAGCACGAGGCGTGCGTCGGCGCCAATGCTGGTCAGGTTTTCGTCGAACTCGATGCCGCCGTCGCCGTTGCGACGCAGCACCTCGAGATCCTGCAGGGTGCGAATGAAATCATGAAACAGCGTCTTGTTAAAGAAGTCCGGTGAATGTAGTCCATAGATCATCGACAGTCGCTCGGCACTCTGCTGGCACATGCTTTCGAGCTGCTGGCGCGATAAGGTTCCGGAGCCGTTGCGTACCAGGATTGCAATCGCAAGATAGAAACGCTGCAGCATCGGCACCATCGACTGACCGAGCATCAGCAGCTGGAATCCTTTCGCCGAACCTGCGCGCGGCCTCACAAGGGTCTTGCGCTTGCCCCGTGTCAACAGCTCCATATCGACGAGAGATTTGATCGCTTCGGTCGTGACAGCGTCGATCTCATCCGTCTCCCATTTCAGGGACAGCTCCTTCTTCATGAACGGATAGATCAGGCGCACGAGCCGCTGCAACTCGGAGTGCTCGAGCTCACGGCCCTGGATGAAACAACACGCGACGGCTGCCGGCACCGCGAGCAGGTGCGTAATATTGTTGCGGAAGTACGTCATTAACACCGCGGTGTGCTCGGTCATGTGTATGACTTCGCCCATTGGGTGGCTGGAGCGGTGGATCGCTTCGAGATGCTCACCATGCGCGATAATTTCGTCAGCCGACATCTCGGGGAGCGTGACCCGATCGCTGTAACGGAACCGCTGTAACAGCGCGATGCTCAGCTCGAGCTGGCGCCGTAATTCGTCGAGACCGATCTTCTGCTTCGGCGTCGCGAGCAGGACGTAAGCAAGCAGGCCGATAGGAGTTACGGCAGCCGCCGCGTTGATGTTCTCCATGATCTGGCCGCCGAGCTCATCGACGATGCTGGCCAGCCACGCCGGACGTTCGCCGTTTTTGGCCTCATACTCACGCCAGTCTGGCTGGATGCGATCAAGCAGCGGCTCCAGCTCCACAGGCTCGGCGATATTCACGTACACCTTGCCGAACTGGTCACGCAGTGACTTGACCGAGCGAATCAGACCACCCAGCGACTCCTTCTTCTTTTCCGCACCGCCGAGTTCGCTGATGAAGTCGTCGCCTTCGATCAGCTTCTCGTAACCGAAATAGACAGGTACAAACACAATCGGCCGCTGCGGGTTGGTGATATAGGCGTTGACGGTCATCGCCAGCATGCCGCCCTTTGGCTGCAGCAGTCGTCCCGTGCGGCTGCGTCCGCCTTCGACGAAGTACTCCATCGAGTAGCCTTTGCCGAGTACCTGCTGCATGTAGGCGTCGAATACCGTGGCGTACAGGCGATTGCCTTTGAAGCTGCGACGCAGGAAAAATGCGCCACCGCGGCGCAGGATGCCACCAACAACGGGCATGTTGAGATTTATGCCGGCCGCAACGTGTGGCAGGTGCAGGCCCTCTTCATAGGTTACGTAGCCGAGCAGCAGGTAGTCGATGTGACTCCTGTGACAAGGTGCGTAAATGACCTCCTTCTCGTTCGCGACGTCATGCAGGGTCTGCATGTGATTAAGCTCGACACCGTCATAGATTCGGTGCCACAACCAGCGCAGTAATCGAACGAGCACCCGAATCGTCGGGTAGGAAATATCTGCTGCTATTTCGAGTGCGTAGTTCTCTGCTTTGCGCCGTGCTACTTCCTGCTTGCGAATGTCGTCGCCGGCCTCAGCGTTGATAGCGCGCCGCACACCGGGTGCACGCAGTACCTGGTTGACCAGCGTTCGACGGTGCGACAGGTCAGGCCCGACCGTGGCAGTTCTGCGTTGCCTGAAATGCACACGCAGAATGCGTGACAGTTTGCGAAATGCGAGCGCTGACTCGATGTCGCCATCGACCACAGAACGAATCGGCAGCGCATGGCTGAAACGCATCAGCGTATTGCGGCCGTGCAGCAACGTGACGAAAAACTTGCGCGTGCGGCCGATGACATCCCAGTTCTCGGTGAAAAGCAGCTTGAACAGCGAACGCTCTTTCTCCGGCGAACGGCCCCAGTAGATAGCCACGGGAATCAGCAGCAGTTCCTGCTCACAGTTGGCGGCACCTTCGACTAGTCGCATCAGACGCCGGGAGCCCTGTTTTGACGGACGTCGTACCCAGAACCCTTTCAGGCGTCGCATGACGACAAAGCGCCTGGATTCCTTTACGCCGCAGAACTCGAAAGACTCTGTTGGCGATGGCATGCCGTGCTTCGCGCATTCGCGCTCCAGGGCCAGCACATCCGCAAGGCCGCCCGTTTCAAGGACGTAGCAGACCGCAGCGTCCTTGTCGGTTATGTATTCGGCGGGTAACTCGGGCTGTACGGCGGGACGCGCCCAGATCGAGAAGACCTTGCCGGCCAGCCAGTAAAGCGGGCGCGAGAAGAGGCCTCGGATGTTCATGGCGGACAAGTCTACCCAAAACCGGGCGCCCGGAGACCGTTGACATTTGCCGGATTTTGTCTTTCCAAAGCCATGTTTTAGAACGATTCTGAGCCGCGTAAGGCGGCAGAAGCGCTACACTCCGGTGATGAATCGAATTCTCTGCCTGTATCTCCTGCTGCTGGTCCCGCTTTCCGGTCTTGCCGAGTCTGACGTCGAAATCATGGTGCTCGGGATTGCCCAGGATGCCGGGTATCCGCAGACCAACTGCTTTGCCGACCATTGCATGCGAGCCTGGCAGGACAAGAGCCTGCGACGCACCACGAGCTCGATTGCCGTGATTCATCGCGGCGCCAGGGAAAAGTACCTTTTCGACGCAACACCCGATATACGCGACCAGCTTTACCGGCTGAATCGCGAGGCGCCCGACGGTGATTATCGATTCAACGGGGTGTTCCTGACCCATGCCCACATGGGGCATTACACAGGACTCATGCATGTCGGCCATGAGAGCGCGAGCATGAAGCAACTGCCTGTCTACGTAATGCCACGCTTTCGCGAATACCTCGAGAACAATGGTCCCTGGGACCAGCTTGTGAGCTACGAGAACATCACGCTCATGGAGCTTGCGGATGGGCGGCCGGTATCAATGGCAAGCGACCTGCAGGTGACGCCGATGCTCGTGCCGCATCGGGATGAGTATTCGGAAACGGTTGGCTACCGAATCGACGGACCGTCGAAGTCGGCGATATTCATTCCCGACATCGACAAGTGGGAGCGCTGGGAGGTCGACCTGCGCAAACTTGTGGCCGATGTGGATTACGCGTTAATTGATGCGGCATTCTTTGCCGACGGTGAATTGCCCGGACGCGACATGAGCAAGATTCCGCATCCGTTCGTCAGCGAAAGCATGGCACTACTGGATGAGCTGCCTGCTGACATACGCGCTCGCGTGATATTCATTCACATGAATCACACGAACCCGTTGCTGATCGAGGGCAGCGAGGCCCGGAAAGAAGTCGAGCGACGCGGCTACCGCGTCGCTCGTGAAGGCATGAAACTGAAACTCTAGGAGCTAGTCTTCAATTGCCTTCTCGACATCCTCAATCGCGGCGTCGATATTTTCTTTCTTCTCTTCGAGAATTTCGCCGACTTCGGCTGCTTCTTCCTTAACATCATCGATCGCTTCGGAAAGGCTCTCTGCACCTTCATCGACAGCATCTGCCGCTGACTGCGCAGCTTCGGTCACGGCATCTCCCGCGTCGCCGGATGAACCGGACTCACCACCGCCGCAGCCAAAAATGAAAAGTGTTGCAAGTAGTACCAGGTAGCGCATTTGTTTCTCTCCCTTATGGATTGTTGCCTGTTATTCGCCCGATGAACTGCACCAGGTATTCGTTAATCGTGTCGATGTTCGCCGTCAGGCGATGATCACCATCCACTATGTGTAGCGTCGCCGAGCATTCCCGCGCGTAACGGATGCTGTTCTCGATCGGCACGATATCGTCGTGCCAGCCGTGCACGATTGTGATCGGCATGCCCGGCGCCGGCGGAGTAAGTTCCTCGTACCCTTCCATGTAATAGGCGGGCGCAAGTACAAACAGTCCGGCAGCTTTCAGCGAATCGGCGGCTGCAGTGGCGACGTGTCCGCCCATGCTCGAACCGACAAGCACCAGCGTGTCGTTTATCTCGCTGCATTCGCGCACCAGTTTTTCGACACGCTCGGTGGGATCCGCGATCCCCTGGTAGTCGATGCTGTCGGCAGTGCAACCCAGGTCACGTACCGTGTCGGCCATTGCACGAATCTTGGTGCCCCAGGGACCGCTCTCCTGGCCATGCGAAAAAATCACTGTTGTCATACGAGAATGCCGTCCCCTGTTTCGCAAAGATCTTCGAGGTGCCTGACCAGCAGCCAGATGCGATCCTGCCCCCAGATAACGAAGTCGCCGTGTCGCATCGTCGGTACGCCCCAGCTGCCGGCGGCCATCATGGTACTGCGATTGTCCTCGACAATCTCACGCCATTCTTCCCGGGACATGGCCTCGACGGCTTCGGGCCAGAACAGACCGGCCCGCGCCGTAGCCTTGCGCATGCCGCGATCTGTTGCGACGTCGGTTGCCTCGGCCCAGATAGCGACGCCCGCACTCTGCAGAAAGTCACAGGCGCGCTTCTCCTGCTCGGCAAAGCGCCAGACTGCGAGCACCCGTTCGGTACCGGGCCCGACCGGGTCCGCTGCACGTCCGTAGGGGATTGCGAGTTTTTCGGCGACACGGGCGGTATCGGTCGCGATGTACAGCATCTTTGAGATCGGCACCTTCATGCCGCGCATGACCATCGGCAATACCGGGCGCAGCCTGAACTCAATACCGAATGCGTCGGCGACCGCCTTTGCGCGCGCCAGACCGAGATAGGAATAGGGGCTGCGAGGTGAGTGAAAATATTCGAGCGGCGGCAAGCTGCGGCCGGTCGTCGGCGGTTTGACGGGCAGTGAGTACTGCATGACCTGCTGTATCGACGCGAGCAGCGGATCGGCAGTGTCGTTGCGAGCGGCGCCGAACGCGTCAAGTCGTTCGGTGAGAAACTGCAGACGGTCGACGCCCCAGTACCACTCACCACCGTAGTGCAGCATCGCCGAGTTGTAGTGCCCGAGCTTGCGCAAAAACGCCTCTGACTCAGCCAGTACCTTATCGGCTGCACCGCGATCCAGCCCCGCGTCGCAACGTCTTGCCGCACCCTCGCTGTCGCCCCGCCAGTAAACGCTGAGCGCTTCGAGCAGGTCCGTGCCGCCCGCAGCCACGGCATTCGCGAGTGCCACACGAAGTTCGGTCGGTGGAGCTGAGCCGCGGTCCAGGAACGGTACGCCGAGTTCGCGTGCGACTCTGCGGCAGTCATTGATCGCGTACTCGGCCAGCAGGTCCGGCGCCGGCTGGAATTCGTCACCCAGCGCCTGTGAGAGCCGCAGGTCCAGCAGAATGTCGTATTGCTCCGCAAGTGCAGGCAGGTAATGCGCCAGCAGGTAGGAATAGGGATCGTCTAGCTGCAGGAACGCGGTCACGACATGTGGACGTCGACCGAGTTTGCGGCGTACCTCGGCGAGAGTGCGTCTGACCGCACGAAATCGCGGACTGAACACGCGGTTCAGCAGAAATGAACGAACTTTACGTTCCAGGCTCAATCTTCGTCCCACATGGAGCTGGGCTTCCACAATAGCTCATCGAGGTCCGGTTGCCAGCGATACTTCACCATGTCGACGCGACCATTGATCACGGGGACGTCTTCCTCGGCGAGGCGCTTCTGCTGCCGCCTGAACGCGGGGCTGTCGGGGTCGAATGCGAGCTTGCCGGAGGCTGTCAACACACGATGCCACGGCAGCTGCATTTTGTCCGGCGCATGGCGCAGCGCATAACCAACTTGCCGGGCGCCTCTCGGGATGCCGGCGATTTCCGCAACCTGACCGTAGTTTGCAACCGTGCCCTTCGGTATATCCGCTACTGTTTCCCAGATGCGGCGCATGCGCGTCTCGCGATCGAGCGCGCTCATGACAGGCCGAGACGCGTCTGGATTTCGCGCTTCGCGTCGCGCAGCACGGAGTCGCGATCGACCGATTCGAGGATTTGCTGCACTACCTGTTTCGGACCGCCCTCGCCCCACGACTTACCGCGCGCAAGGTACTCGTCGGCCGCCTTGCCGACGAGATAGGTCGAGTAGTACGCAATTGCTCCCTGCGCGCCGGCCGTCAAGATAGTCGAAAGACCGATTGTGCCAACTTTAAGCGCGCTCGAAATGAAGTTCAGCGCCCAGACCGTGCCCATCAATGCCGCGGCCTGTCCGACGATGACTTTGACGATCGACCCGGCTTCTTTCTTGCTTAGCGGCAGGCCGTAAACCCGGGACAGGTGCACAACCATGCCGACGTCGATGAATGCAGCGGCCAGCAGGTCGGCAACCGGTACCGGGTTCGCGGCGACGGCAATACCCTTCGCCACGCAATAGGTGCGCACCAGCCGCTCACCGAGCTCGCGTTTCGCCGCGAGAATGCGACGTCCAACCTGGTCGGACAGGTCCGACGCGAACAGGCTGGCGTTGAGCGCCGCAAGAGTCTTGCCCTCGGCATCAAGGATGTCCCAGAGCTTCACACGCAACGCGTCGACGTCACGGGCACGCGGGCGTTTCGATTCAATCTCGTTACCATCGCCATTCTGTTCGATGACGACCTGAGGTCGCGGCTGCGCAGCCGCGAGCAGTATGTGTTCCGGATCGATTACGCCTTGTGTTTTCTCTCGCACCGACTGTAGCAGAGCGGCCTGTTCCTCCGCGGTGTACAGGTCAGACTTGTTGATCGCGACGATAATCGGACGGCCTTCGGCGATCGCCGCGCGCAACGCATCGAGTTCGGTATCCGTGATGTCGCCATCCAGAACGAAGATGACGAGATCGGAGCGGCCCGCAACCTCCCGAGCCAGCGCCTCGCGATCTTCGCCGCCCGCCTCATCGAGTCCGGGCGTGTCGACCAGGAATACGCCGCCGGCGTCGACCGGGTCCCAGGGCTGCATGGTCGAATACTTCGTCTCGCCGTGCAGTGGACTGACCGAGAAAACGTCCTTGCCGATAAGCGCATTCAACAGCGACGACTTGCCGGTACTGACGCGACCGAAAACCGACAGGTGCAGGTGCCCGTGCTCAAGCTTGTCGAGCATCGAGCGAACTGCTTCATAATCGTGAGCAAGTGCCTCACGCACGCCGGCGGGCAGCCGCGCATCGTCGATCAGCTCGCGCAGGCTTTCCCGGGCGAGCCCGAGATGCCCGGCGCCCTCGTCGGCCTCCGGCTCAGCCTTTTTCTTCGAGCGCCATCTTGGCAATGCGGCGAACGCCCGCTTCCAGATGTTCACTGATACCTTCCTCGAATTCCCTGGCGGCCTTTTCGGGTACGAGCGCCCCGTGCCGGGACAACGTTGCAACGAGACTGCGACCGAGCGCGTCAAATATCAGGCCGTACGCAACTGCGTGTACGAGCCCTCCGACGACTGTACCAATGCCCGGGAATGCCTTAAGCCCGTTACCGGAAACCGCGAGCGTTAACGGCAGCGCCTTGCCAACGCGACTCTGGCTCAGATTCAGAAACTCCTCAATGTCGAGATCGCGCGGCTGCGCACCGTAAATTGCACACAGTTCGCGGGTCATGGCGGTACCGATGTAGCCCTGGATCAGGACATCGGTACCCGGACTTACCGCGGCCAGCGCACCGACGACAGCACGCCGCGTTGCACTGCGAATGACCTGCTCGGCTCGTTGGCGACGGTACTCGGCTTCGGCGGCCGCAAGTTTCTCGGCGGCGATTTTGAATACGGCGCGTTCCCTGCGCGCATCGAGTGACTCGCTCTTCTCATCGAGCATGCGATTGATGGCGACGACGAGAACCCCGATGTCCGCCGCACGCGTGCGGCGCGTCGTCGACTCGGAACCATCCGCAAGCTTTTCGATAACGTCGGTCTCGCCCCCGGCACTGACGGCGACGATGTGGTCACGATCGAAGTCGCCACCAAGTTCGTCAACGTGCTGCAGCAGCCTTGCGAGAAGCGTTGCCTGCTCCTCAGCGTCGTAACGGTCTGCCTTGTTCAGGATCAGGATGAACGGCTTGTCGAACTCAAGCAGCTGGCGGATACCGTTTAGTTCGGGCCTCGTCAAGTCGCTGTCACAGACAAACAGGACCAGGTGCGCGCGTCGTGCCGCGTCGGCGGCAACCTCATCGAGTCCGTCCTCATGACCGCCGGTGCCCGGAACGTCGGTCAGCAAGATCTCGTGATCGGAATCGTTGCGCCAGCGATAGCTGCGCACTTCGCTCGTGGACCCGCCAATGACGTCTATGACGAGGTCGGCGTCCGGAACCAGGGCTTTGATGAGCGAGCTTTTGCCGGTACTGATCTCACCGAAGAAGCACAGATGGATTTTGCCATCAGCCTGGCTTGCTGCGAGACCGCGCAACTCGGCCTGCGCTTCAGCCGTGTCGATGCCCGTCGCCTCGGCGTCACGCAAACGGGATTCAATATCCTCTTTCGAGACCGTACGTGGCTGTTCCTGCCGCTGCTTCGGCTTGCGACGGACAACGAGTTGCCAGATCAGCCAGGCTGCCGCAACGGCGAGCGCCAGCATGACGACGACATAGGCATACAGGAAAGCAGGTGGTCCCTCACGCAGGCGGTCCCAGATATTCAGCGCTGACTCGGTAACGAACAGCAGCGCGCCCGCCCCGACGACGAACACAACCAGCACGACGACGGCAATCCCGACGCGAATAAAGCGATCCACCTTCACGCCGCCAGCATAACCCATCGGGTCCGGTTCCGAACAAGAAGGTCCGGTTCCAAAGCGGCAGGTCCGGTTCCGCGATTGCGGAACCGGACCTGCTTAATAGGAACTGGACCCTGGTGGTTGGAACTGGACCCTATTGGGTGGCGATCCAGCGGTCGATCTTGGCGGCGAGGATGGAGAGCGGCATCGGACCGTCCTTCAGGACCTCGGTGTGGAATGCCTTGATGTCGAAGCGGTCGCCCAGTTCAGCCTCGGCCTTGTTGCGGATCTCGCGAATCTTCAGCTGGCCGATCTTGTATGCCAGCGCCTGGCCCGGAATGGCCATGAAACGCTCTGCCTCGGAAATCGCACGCACTTCGGCCACAGCTGAGTTCTCGAACATGTAATCGAGTACATCCTGTCGTGACCATTCCTTGGCGTGGATGCCCGTGTCGACAACAAGACGGATCGAGCGCCACAGCTCCGCATTCAGTGCTCCGAAGTACTGATACGGATCCGTGTAAATGCCGAGTTCCTTGCCAATCGACTCGGCATACAGGCCCCAGCCTTCCGAATAAGCCGTAAACCGACCGTAGCGACGGAAGCCCGGCAAATCCTCGTTCTCGTATTGCAACATGATCTGGAAGTGGTGACCGGGGATCGCTTCATGCAGGTACAGCGACTCCATCGCCCACTTGGGACGCGATTTAATGTCGTACGCATTCGCGTAGAAGATGCCCGGGCGCGAACCGTCCGGTGTTCCCGCCATGTAGGAACCACCGGCAGCCGACGCTTCGCGGAACGGCTCGACGCGACGTACTTCAAACGCCGTCTTCGGGAACACTTCGAACATATCCTTCGACAACTCCTCGATGTGGTCACTCATGTCGCGGTAACCCTGGATCAGCTGCTCAGGCTCGTCGAAGAAAAACTGCGGATCGTTGTTGGCAAACTCGAAGAAGTCCTTCAGATCGCCTTCGAATCCAACCTCTTCCATTACGCCGCGCATTTCATCGTGAATACGCGCGACCTCGCTCAGACCGATTTCGTGAATCTCGTCCGGCGTCATATCGGTCGTCGTACGCAGGCGCACCATGTACTCGTACCACTCCTTGCCGTTCGGCTGTGCGTACAGCCCGACCGTTTCGCGCGAACCACCGATGTACTCATCGCCCAGGAAATTACTCAGGCGGCGGTAGGCCGGCACGATAACGTCCATGATCTTTGCCGAATATTCGGCCGTCAGGCGCTCGCGATCTTCGGCACTGAAATCTTCGGGCATATTCGCGACCGGCGCGTAGAAATTGCTGTCCTCAACATTGTCGACAATGTGTGCATCGACCTGCGGCAGCAATTTCTCCATCAGGATGCGCGGCTGAGTAACGCCTTCGGCCATACCCTGCTTCATGTTGGTGATGACCTGGTCGACATTGGTCGAGAAATCATCTGCACGGCTCATGAAGTCTTCGTAGTCCTTAACCGTCTTGAACGGGTGCGCACCCGAGCCACTGCCAAGCTGCACGAAGAAGTTGGTCATCGAGTAGAACTGGTTGACCGGGATCAGCTGGAACGGGAATGCATATCCTTCGAGAGACTGCTCGCGGTTGATCTTGAACAGGTCGTAGCTGAGCTGGTCCTGGTATTCGAGTGCATCACGATCGATCTCCAGCAGCCGCGCAAGGAACTCCTCGTCCATGGCTTTGGCAGTAGCCTGATACTCCGGGCTGTTGGAGTTCGAAAGCCGATCGTTGTAGCGAGAATCGCCGATAAACGTGGCCTGGATCGGGTTCATTTCAAGCGAGCGCTCGAAATGTTCGTCGAACAGCGCACTCAGCGCAACCCCGGCATCCATGGCCGGAGCTTCGCTAACGTCCTGTTCCTGCTCGGTTTTGCCGCATCCGGCAATAAGAATCACTGCAGCGAATGCTGCTGCAAAACGGTATTTCATTGGGAGTCCCCTGATTCGGAATCAGGCGATCATAAACCCAAGGTCCTGCTGTGCAAAGTTCCCGATGTGCGGCGCGACATAAGCGAGGTCTTCGGCCGGGATGCCAAACCAACGTGCGAGCGTCGCCGCATACTGGTCTGCCGATGTCGACGGAATGAAACGACCGCCACCGACGTCCTCGGGACCACCGATCTGCAGTGACGGGTAACTGCCGTACAGCTGCTGCCCTTTGACCGCACCGCCGACAACCAACTGGTTGCCGCCCCAACCATGATCAGTGCCGCTGCCGTTTGACGGCAGCGCGCGACCAAATTCCGACTGTGTAAATGTCGTCACATTATTCTGCATGCCGAGTTCGCCGAGGGCTGTGTGGAACGCGGAGATCGATTCGCTGACATCGCCAAGCAGGAATGGCTGCATTTCAGACTGATCGTCGTGGGTATCAAACCCGCCAGCCGCCACAATAAATAATTGGCGCTTTATCTTCAGGTTGTCGTGCATTGCAATGAGGCGCGTAACATTCTGCAGCTGCGCACCAAGTTGCGAACGGGGAAACGTCGTCGAAATATCTGAACTGCGCGGCACCCCTTTGGCCGACGATGCGTTCGGCAACACACCTTGTGCACCGAATCGCTCGCGTATAAGCGTAGCCACACGCTCGACCCAACGGCTCGCACTCTCGAAACCGCCCTGCAGAGAAGTGCGCCGGTCCTGCTGGTCGTGGTGCGAGAATAATTGCGATGGCATTGCGGCCGCGCCACTGTAAAACTGCTCCTTCGTGGTCGGTTCGACAAGCGCACCAACGTTCGTCACAAACGCAGCATCGCCCTCTTCATAGATTGACCGTACCGCACCCATGGACGGATGCAGACCGTACGCCGCCGCACCAGGACCCGGCGTCGTTATTGCCAGCAATTCCGCTTGCGCTATCGCGAGGTTTCGTCGCGACTTCGCATAAACGCCGTACTCGACGTTACTTCGCGGTACCAACACATTGAAGGAATCGTTACCCCCACATAGATATACGCAGACGAGCGCGCGGTAGTCGTCAAAAGCTGAATTGCCGCCAACAACGTGAGAGTACGCCAGCCCCGGTGTCCCGGCGAACAGCGTTGCGGCGCCGCCGGCGCGAAGAAAATCCCTTCTGTTCAATGTCTTCATAGGATACGAACTCAGCTCAACTGCGTAAGGCCGAATGCCGTGCTGCCGACACGACACCCCGACGGTGTCCTGTGCAGCGTCAGTGAAACCGGTTCATCGCAACCGCTTGGATGGAACAGCAGCAAAATGGTGATGCCGTGCTCCTTCTCGTCGTTACGATGACTGACTCCGGCGTCGCATTGCACGACAAATTTGTCGTTCGCGAATGCGCCCAGGTCATTAAGGCTGTGCAGGTAGGTCAGCACCTGCCCGCGCACCCGGTTCGCAAGGTCCGAATCAAGCTGCTCGAACACGGCCCAGCGTGTTGCTTCGGCGATCGTGTTGATGATCCGCAGGCACAGGCGCCTGACTGGCAGCTGGATAAACTTGCGATCGGCCTCGCTGCCGCGGCCCATTGTCACGCCGCCGACCAGGCGCGATCTGCCGGGCGAGCGCTTCACCAGTGCATTCAAACCCGCTCGCCGCAGCATGCGTTCGTCATCTTCATCAAGATCGATGACCGGTTTCAACTCGCGTTTCAGATCCAGACCGTGCTGGTCTGTATCCGTCCACGAACCAAATGACCTGTCCTGTTTGCAAAGCAGTCCCGCCAGGGCGCCACCGGCCGGCCGGGACTGCGCGCTGTCATCGGCGCGATCGCGAACGCGCGGGAAATAGCCGAGGAGGTTGGGACTACCGTAGCCAAGACCGCGTACACCGACTATGGCCTCATCAACATCTTCCCAGGCCGCGGACGGATCGACGAGCAACATTGCGCCACGCTCGCGGCAGTACTGCTCCGCCGCAAGAATCGCGGTTGCCCCGGTTTCTCGGTCCCTGCCCGGAGGAGGCAGGTACAGCAAATCGAACCGTCCGACGAGGTCCATGGCAAACAGGCCGCTGCGATCGGCGCGTGAGCCGATCAGGTCATAGTTTGAAAGTTCGTTGCCGTCGGTTCCCGGGTCCGCATGATCGACGAATCCCGAATCAAAAACGCTGCCTGCGGCGAGCGTGCGTTCGGGTCGATGCGTGGGGTACGGGTGTTCGACGCGTGCCAGTCCGGACGTCAGCAATTCTTC
The DNA here is from genome assembly GCA_965224725.1 of Woeseiaceae bacterium. Classification (GTDB taxonomy): domain Bacteria; phylum Pseudomonadota; class Gammaproteobacteria; order Steroidobacterales; family Woeseiaceae; genus UBA1847. The sequence continues at coordinate 434,940 of CBDCZZ010000001.1, read as the reverse complement.
GCCGACAAACTTGCGCTCGCCCTCACGGAATGAAAGGCCCTGGTAAAACTCCTGGTCGATGACCAGGCCGGTTGCCGGGTTTACGCGCTGCAATGCCAGGTTGAACAGCTCGTCGTTGTCCGCGTCGATGCCGTCATAGTCGACGGCTGCACGGATAGATTCTGTTGAGCCGGGCTCGACAGCCCGCAATACGAGCGCGGAACCACTCGCGGGCAGGCACAGCATCGCGCCGCGTGCGTGGTTCGCGACGCGCACGATGTAGAGGCGTTTGCCGCCATGATCAAAGAATTGTTTTGCGGCCGGACCCAGGCTCGAGCGTGACCAGGTATCGCCAAAACGACGTCGGAATTCGCCGAAGTTCTCGACCAGTACCGGGGTATTCAGGGGACCACGAAGCGCACGGCCAACAAAGGCAGCCGTGGTTTCGGGGCACACATCGATGGGTTGATCCATCGCTGCGATTTCTGTGACCGTGATGCCACAGTCAACTGCATCTGACAAACCTGTCTCCGCACTCGGTCAGATAAGCGTGGCGTCATTCTAATCATTCGCGCGCGGGACTGCACTTGGTTAATCTCGGTGCATGACCGATCTACTCGGCAATGCGTACCCCGGAATTGCGAGACAGCTTAAAAAGCAGTCTTTGGCGACGCTGCCGACGCCCGTAAGCAGCCACGAGATCGATGGACGTACAGTTTTTGTAAAACACGATAGCGCCACGAACGCGCTGTACGGCGGCAACAAGATACGCAAACTCGAATACCTGTTTGCACGCGCTCTCGAGCGCGGCGCGGAGCAGGTCGTTACATTCGGCGCCGCCGGTTCCAACCACGCACTCGCCACCGCCATGCACGCGAAAAAACTGGGACTCGCATGCACCTGTTTTCTTGCGAACCAGAAACCGACGCCCAATGTGCCGCGTACATTGCTGAAACACCTCGAGATCGGCACCAGGATTGTGCGCTACGGTGGTGGCACCGACACACTGGCCCTGTATCGGGAGCACATCCAGGGACACAAAGCCTGGGTCATTCCATTGGGCGGCACGTGCTGGTACGCAGCGGCCGGTTTTGTGAATGCAGGCCTGGAGCTTGCCGGGCAGATAGCCAACGGCGAGCTCGAAACCCCGTCCCGCATTTACATCGCCAACGGCACCATGGGCAGTGTCGCCGGACTCTCGATCGGCCTGGCACTCGCAGACCTGCCGATCGATATTCACGCCGTGCGTGTCGCCACCAACATGTTCGCGAAACCGGATGTGCTTGAGCGGCTGATCAGGAAGACCGCGTACTTGCTGCACCGCCTCGATCCCGCGTTTCCCGTCGAAGTAGCCAACCAAACCCGAATCGTGTGGCGCGATGAGTTTTACGCCGGCGGCTACGCGGCGGTCGATGACACTACGCGCGACGCCGTCGATTTCGCCGGCGAGCACCTTGATTTGTCGCTTGATACGACCTACACGGGCAAGGCGATGGCGGCACTCGTCGCAGATGCGTTCGATGCGCCTGTGCTGTTCTGGAACACCTACAGCGCGGCACCCATCCGGCTGACCGGCGAGCAGGATACAGCCGCATTGCCGCCGGAATTTCTTCGTTACTTCGACTGAGCCGTGCAGGCTGGACTAGGTGCCGTCGGTCTCTTCGGCTTCCTCATCGACCTCGCTCATCATTTCGCGGATTTCCTCGAGCGTGTATTCGTCGGGGTCCGGCACGACGACATTCTCGACCACCCGTACCCGCGCCATGTGCTCGTTCGCGTCGTACATCGCCACGTTTACAGGAACGCCGCGGGCGTCGGCACTGAGTTCGATGATGTGACTTTTCAGGTGCTCGTTGAGCGGCAAGCCATCAACTCCAATCAGCGAGTCCACCAGTGCCTGCAATCGATCAGCTGCCGGCATCTCGTCATCTTCCAGCGGCGCGTGTGACTCGAAGTACAACGCGCCGTTGGCGATGCCGGCCTGAAACGGTTCGTTGATGATCTCCACCGATTCGCCAATATCGACGAGCGTGTACAGGAATTCGATATTTTCGGGATACAGCCGCACGCAACCGTGACTCACGCGCATGCCGACGCCGTAGGGCTGATTGGTGCCGTGGATCAGGTAGCCCGGCATGTCGAGCTTGAGAACGCGATGCCCCAGAGGATTGTCCGGACCCGGCGGTACAACGCTCGGCAGCGGATCGCCCATCTCGGCGTGTTCTTTACGCACCGACGCAGGTACCCACCAATGCGGATCTTTGGCCTTCGCGGTAACGGTCGTCTCGCCGAGCGGGGTCTCCCAACCGACACGGCCTATGCCGATCGGGTAGGTGTAGACGATCTGCGTTTCGCCATCGGCCGGGCTTGGAAAGTAGAACAGTCGCTTGGTCGCGATATTCAGAATCACGCCGCGCCGTTCGACCTTCGGCAACACGAACTGGGTCGGTAACAACACGGCCGTGCCCTCGCCCGGCAGCCACGGATCGACCTCGGGATTCGCGGCAACGAGTTCGTCGAAGCCCAGTCCGTAGGTTCGGGCCAGGTCCGAAAGGGTATTGTCAGCGGTCGCGAAAACCACCTGCGGCTCACCGACAACATCCTGCGCCGGACCCACCAGCGTGAATACGTTCGCGTCTATGGGCTCGACTCGCGGTTGTTCGGTCAGCGGTACGGCGGGCTCCGACTTGCCAACCCTGTCGAGCAGGTTATCCAGCGTCGAACAGCCGCCGAGCAGTACGACAAGCAAAGGAAGAAGACGGGAAACTCGTGTAGACAAGCGCGTAGCCCTGAGTGGCGGGCCCCTAGTCTAGCGCATTCGGCCGCGACAGCCGCAGCTTGAGCGGCCAGCGTACACGTCGCTGCCCATCGCCCCACGCAATCCGCAGCGGCTCTTCGATCAGGGCAACCGGGTCCTCCCGGTTTGCCGCCGCATACCGCTTGCAGGCACTCCAGGTGCGCACGTAGCCGAGCATCTCCACCACAGTCCAGTCTTTCGACAAGTCGAATTCGGGTGGCTCGAGTTCCTGTCCGGGAATCTCCACGCTGGCATAGCCTTCTTCGATCAGCGCTCGTTCGGGCGGCCAGAATGGGCCAATGATGTCGTCGTAGAGATGCGTGATGACTTTGTCGCACTCGGGCGAGACCGTGCAGGTTTCGTAACACCAGATCGCCAGTACGCCGTCATCACGCAGAACGCGCCCTGCCTCGGCAATGAAACGAGGCGCGTCGAACCAGTGGAAGGCCTGCCCGACCGTAACCAGGTCGACTGATGCGTCAGCCAATCCCGAAGACTCTGCCGGCGCAACCCGGTAGTCGACGCGCTCGTGCTCGATCGCTGCATCGATCTGTTCACTGCTGGCGTCGGTTGCTACAACACTCGCAAAATGATCAGCGAGAGTAACCGCCGCCTGGCCGTTGCCGGTTGCACAGTCCCAAACGACATCTCGCCGCGTACTGGCCGCGGCGAGATACTCAAACAATGCGTCCGGGTAGGTAGGCCGGTAACGCGCGTAGTTGTCGGATCGATCGGAGAAGTGGTCCTTGAATCCCCCGCCCACTACCACTCTTTCTTGCACTGCGGATCTTTGCCATCCGCCAGTGCCTGGTTGTAGATCGGCAGCGTTTTCTGCCACTCGCTGATCAGGTTCTCGATACGCGTGTCAGGCGCCGGGTGAGTGGAAAGATGCTCGGGAGGCGTCTGGCCGGCCTTGGCAGCCATGTTCTGCCACAGGTCGACGGCAGCGCGCGGATCAAATCCTGCCTTCGCCATGTACTCGAGACCTACAACGTCGGCTTCTGTTTCCTGGCCGCGGCTCATCGGCAACTGCAGGCCCAGTGCCGCACCGGCACTCAATGCCTGGTGCGCGGTGTACGCACCACCGGTGTAGCCGCCGCCCATGATGACTGCGAGAGCCTCGATACCAATGCCGCTAAGCGCAGCCCTCGAAGCACGTTCATTGACGTGACGCGCGACGACGTGAGCAACCTCGTGCCCGAGCACCGCGGCCAGCTGATGCTGGTCATCGGTCACTTCGAGAATGCCGGTATTTACGCCAATCTTGCCGCCGGGCATGGCGAACGCGTTTGCGCTGTTGTCCTCGAAGACACGCAGCTCCCATTCGATGTCGCTGTACGGCGGGTGCATCTCGGCGACGATGGCTTGCGCGACGCAGGCAACGAAATCGATCTTGGCGCGATTCGTTGCGAGCGGCAGCGTCGCCCGGTACGCATTCCATGTCTGCTGTGCCTGCGCCTCAAGCTCGGCATCGGACTTGGTGATGAACTGCTTGCGGCCGGTCGGCGACGTCGAGCACGCGGCAACGACAAGCCCGGCGAGCAGCACGGAAATCAATAACTTGGAACGAATCATGTCGACGAAACTCCTTCAGCCCTGCGCGTAGAGTATAGCGCTACGAACTGTTGTTCACTTGCGGATATTTCGACCGCAGATTGCTGCGTCGGTTCCGCGCTCAGCGCGGCAGGCGGGACTCGAGCTGTTTCTGCCAGCGCGTGTCGGCAGCTTTCTCGATTGCGCCATCGACGTTCGCCATCAGCCGCTTCTGGAGCGGCTGCTTGACCTTGTATTGCAACCGGTACACGTCGCGCTTGGCAGCACATTCAGCGAGCACTTCGTCGCTGGTCATCAACTCGTCGGCAAGACCGAGTTCGAGAGCACGGGTGCCGAGCCAGTGCTCACCGGTCGCGACCTTGTCGAGATCGAGTTCGGGTCGGAACTTCGCGACCGCATCCTTGAACAGCCCGTGGACTTCTTCGAGCTCTTCTTTGAGTTTCGCGCGGTCCTCGTCGGTGTTCTCGCCGAACATCGTAACGGTGCGCTTGTACTTGCCCGCCGTTACCTGCTCGAAATCGACACCATGGCCGTCGAGCATGCGATTGAAATTCGGGATCTGCGCGAGCACGCCGATCGAACCGATAATCGCGAACGGCGCAGCGTAAATCCTGTTCGCCACACAAGCCATGAGATAACCACCACTGGCAGCAACCTTGTCGACGCAGACGGTGAGCGGAATCTCGCGCTCGCGGATGCGTGCCAGCTGCGACGCGGCGAAGCCATGTTCATGCACCATGCCACCCTGGTTTTCGAGGCGGACAATAACCTCGTCTCCGTCCCCGGCGACGTCAAGAACGGCGTTGACTTCTTCGCGCAGGGAAATCGAGGCACTGGCTTTGAGATCGCCTTTGAAATCGATAACGAATGTACGTGGCCGCTTCGCGTCGTCTTTTTCCTTGTCCTTGTTCTTGCGTTCTTTCGCTGCCTGCTTGCGCTGTTCCTTGCTTGAGGTTGCATCACGCAGGCTATCGGCAAGCGCGGTCGCCTTCTCGTTAAGGTGCTCAACTTCGAGACCTTCCTGCGAAGCCTTCTTGCCGGCCGCAGCCGCCACGATGATCACGACGACGATGCCCGCAACGATCGTGATTACTTTAAGGAGAAACAGGCCGTACTCGGCCAGGAATTCGATCATATGGCAAGGCCAACGTTGTTCTTTTGCAGGACCTGCTCGGCACGGTAGCTCGAACGCACCATCGGGCCGGCAACGACTTCGATGAAGCCCTTGTCGAGACCTTCACGGCGGTAGGCTTCGAACTCCTCGGGTGAAACGTAACGTTCAACCGGCAGGTGGTTTGGCGTCGGCCGCAGATACTGACCGAGCGTAAGGATATCGACGTTGGCGGCCCGCAGGTCATCCATCGTCTGCATGATTTCGTTGTCGCGCTCACCAAGGCCAAGCATCAGGCTGGTCTTGGTCAACACGCCGGGTCGGTGCGCCTTGGCGTGTCTCAGTACTTCGATGGTCTGCTCGTAGCCCGCACGCGGATCGCGCACCGGGTGCGTAAGGCGTTTCACGGTTTCGACGTTCTGTGCGAAGACTTCCAGCCCGGAATCGACGACCATTTCGACGTGCGCCTCAATACCATCGAAATCCGGTGTCAGCGCCTCGACCGCGGTATTCGGGTTGAGCCTTTTGATCTCGCGGACGCATGCAGCGTAATGCGCGGCACCACCGTCATCGAGGTCGTCACGATCGACTGACGTGATGACGACATACTCGAGGCCCATCAGCTTCACGGCTTTGCCGGTGTTAAGCGGCTCTTCCGGATCCAGCCAGCCTTTCGGGTTGCCGGTATCTACAGAGCAGAAACGGCAGGCGCGCGTGCACACCGAGCCCATGACCATGATCGTGGCGGTGCCTGCGTTCCAGCATTCACCGATATTCGGGCACTTCGACTCTTCGCAGACGGTGCTGAGCCGGTGCTCGTGCACGATTTTGTTGGTCTTCGAGAAGCCCTGACCGACCGGCAGTTTGGCGCGCAGCCACTTCGGCTTGTCACCACGTACCAAAGGCGCATTGCCCTTGCGCGGCTTTTGCCCGTCCTTGACGGCACGAAAACCGGCTTCGGTTTCGTACTTCTCGCCGCTCTGCACGATCGGGATGCCGCGGAACTGTTTCTTGTCGCTACTCATGAGGGCGCGCATTGTCTCACAAGTAGGTCCAGTTCCGAACAGTTGGGTCCGGTTCCGAGAAGCAAGGTCCGGTTCCGAGGAACCGGACCTTGCTTCTCGGAACCGGACCCTCTGGCAAGACCCTCTGGCAAAAAAAATCCCGGCCGGAGCCGGGAGAATCAGGGGGAAATCTGTGACGCCAGAAGAATTCAGTGCAGTCGTGACCAGCTCACCAGCTTTACGGCGTCCTGCCGCAGGTCAAAATTGCGTGCCAGAATAGCTTCAATGTCGCGCCTGTCGGAGTCCTGCTCCATCGGGCAGTTCAGCTCAACGACTCCGCAGAACTCGTTACCGTCGCGATACTCAGCGTCGGTCAGGATGAACTGCGTGTAGTACTTGGCGGACATGTGACCAATTTACGCCTCGGACCCGTCAGTAACTGTGAGCCACAGCACAAATCACCGGTTTTGGCTTTTCGATGGCAAAAAACTTGACATAAGTCACACCGGAGCGCCGTTTGACGTAGAATTTCGGGCGTTTACGGACACGACGCACAGTTTTGCGGTCCAAGGATATGTAACATCCGCTCAAGTTCTGCCACCGCTTGGGCAGCACCAACGAAAGACCACGGGAATCAACAACATGGCACAACCATCGACTGTCACCGGACTGATCAAATTCGCCGTTCTCGGCGCCCTCCTGAGCTTTGCCGGCACGGCCGACGCGCAGAACGAATTGCGCGACACCTTCTTCAAGGACGCGGACGAGGCCCGCGCCCGCGCCGAAGCGGCTAATGCGCCGCTGCTGGCGCCCCGCAACTGGAAACGCGGCAACGACGAGTACGAAGATGCCGAGGAAGCCATGCAACGCGGCCGCAGCATCGAATCGGTTCGCTCAAATGCCAACGACGCGGTTGAGTATTACAACGCTGCGACCGAAGCCGCCGAGCGCGCCCAGACCTATTTCTCGCAGGGCCTGAAGAGCCGCCAGGATGCAGCAAATGCAAGAGCCCCCGAACTCTCGAGCGAGCTCTGGGACGAAGCACAGCGAACATTCCTGCGCGCGATCCAGTCCCTCGAGCGCGGCGACATGAAGACGTCGAAGAACAACGAAATCAAGGCCACCACGCTGTACCGCGACGCAGAACTGGATGCGATCAAGAAGCAGTACCTCGGCGAGACTCGCCAGCTGCTCGCCGATGCAAAACGCGCCCGCGTCGATCGCTACGCGCCGATCACTTTTAACAAGGCAACGCAGCTGCTCTCGGACGCCGAACGCGAACTCAATGAAAACCGTTACGACACGGACCTGCCGCGCAGTCTCGCCATGCAGGCGAATTACGAAGCGCGCCACGCGTTCTATCTCGCCGACATTGCCCGCAGGGTGAAAGAGAAGAAACTGACGACCGAGCAGCTCGTACTGTTGTGGGAGCAGCCCATGCAGGCCATTGCCGGCGTCGCCGATATTGTCCCTGACATGAAGGACGGGCCCGATGAGCTCAGTAGGGCTCTCATCGCGTACTTCGAGGACGAAGCGCACAAATTGCAGGCGGCCAATCAGGAAAACGCCGACAACCAGATGCGTATCGCCGATATGGAAGCGGAACTCGCTGCACTGGATGAACGTCTTGGTGGCGCGACGGCCGAACGCGCGGCACTCATGCAGCGCCTGCAGGCACAGGAACGTGTCAAACAGCAGTTCGAACAGGTCGAGACGATGTTTGCCTCGCACGAAGCACGCGTATTCCGCGAGGGCGACACGATCATCGTGCGCCTGGTCGGCCTGTCTTTCGACAGTGGTGCCTCACAGATCACGCCGAACAACTTCGACCTTCTCGCGAAGGTTGAGAAAGCGATCGACGTGTTCCCGCGCAGCGAACTCACGATCGAAGGTCACACCGACTCGCATGGCAGCGACGACCTGAACCAGAAGCTCTCTCAGGAACGCGCCGAATCGGTGCAGCAGTACATGATTAACGCCATGCGCATCCCGACCTACCGCCTGATCGCAACCGGTTACGGTGAGACGCGACCGATCGCGAGCAATGAGACGGAATCGGGACGTGCCCGGAACCGACGGATTGATATCAAGATCAAACCATCCACAGAGTAGTTGGTCCGCGACGGGGCCTGGTCAAGTAAAGGGGACACACTGAAGTGTGTCCCCCGTTCTAAATAGCATTTTCTCGCCACCAGTTAGCGACTACGCGCGCCGTCGCGTCGTTGACGAGGTAGCCGTACTCGGAGTGCACGTTCAGCACGCCGTCGAGCCGGAACCAGTTCCAGACCCCCTCATCCTCGATGCTGTCGACGAGACCGAGATCGAGCATCTCCGCGTAGTCGTTGGCGAGCCATGGGTCGATGGCCGTCAGGTCGCCGATGGCTGACAGGTTTTTCCAGCGTTTCACGATCGCCGGATACTGGTCCGCCCCGTCACGACCGAATCCCTTGACGCGCTTGCGCAGGAAGCGTTGCCCGAGCGGGCTGCCCATCGTGAGCCAGAGATCGATTTCAATATCCGACTCGTGCCGATGCGTCAGTTGCCACAAGGTGTCGAACGCGATGACCGAACCCATGCTGTGACCAATCAGCAGGATTGGCTGCCCTGCGCGTGCGGCGGCCAGCAAAGGCACCTTGAGCATGCGACGCGTGTGCTCGGCAATGCCATTCTCATCGTTAACGTAACGGTGCAGGTCGCGCAGGTGTACTTCCATGCGCTCGCTCGCAACATGCGGGATCAGGAACGGCAAAAGATCTCCAAGTCTGTAGATCCAGCGCGTCAGTCGCCGCGTCCAGGCCGACGCTTCTGCACGATCCCGGTCGCTCGCCGCGGTCTGCGCAACGACCGCGTCGATCGAACGACGATCCAGCTCGAAGTCACGATGCTGGCGGTAGAAATCAAACGTCCACGACACAACGTCAAACGCACCATGCTGCGCTTCAATTTCAGCTGCTACGTCCGGATCAATCCTGCGCACGCTGGTCAGCAGGCAGCGCAACAGCGCCTCGCGGTGCAGCTCCGGCTTCGGCTTCGGCAGCAGGCCCGGCACGTAAATGATAAGCGGAGTCGACATGTAATCAGTCTCTCGCCAGGTGCTGCGCGAGCTCGCCAACGTCGGCAAATTCGAGGTCCGCGCGCGAGAACTCGTCAGGCCAGTCGTGCCCGACACGGTTCACCCACGCCGTCGCCATCCCGGCACGCCGTGCACCGGCGACGTCGTATTCCCAGTGATCACCAACATGCAGGGTTGCCGCGGCAGACGCCCCGCCGGCCTCGACGGCACGTTCGAATATCTGGCGCGCAGGTTTCGCCGCGCCCGCCTGGGCCGCCGTAACGATGTCGTCAAACAGGTGGGCTAGTCCAATCTGTTCAAGATCCGCATTGCCATTGGTTACGGCAATGACTCGGAACCTATCCTTCATTGACTCCAGCGCCGGGACGACTTCGGGAAAAATATCGACAGTGTTTCTTTCCTTGTCGAACACGTCGAACGCGGCAGATACAAAGTCGGTTCCGTAACCGGCGGCGATACCGGCTCGTGACAGGACCGTACGTCGCAGGAACGTCAGGTCATGCACCTGGTCGGCAAACTCGGCGACAACCTGTTTTCGCAGGTCCCGAAAATCTTCCCGCGAGAACATCTCGACGATGCGCGGGCAGTTCTCGCCGAGCCACGCGTACAGTGCCGCTTCAGCGCGCCGGATTACCGGGTGAATTTCCCACAGCGTGTCATCAAGATCGAGTGTGATGGCGCGAAATGTCTGCAATGCGAGTGGCCTCGAGTTGCCGTTCGGGCAGCTATCGGTAAACATTGTGGATACAAAGCGAATACGAGTCCAACGGAGTACGCCGTGAAATACCTGCACACCATGGTTCGCGTCGCCGACGTCGATGCATCCCTCGACTTCTATTGCGACAAGCTGGGCCTTCGCGAATTGCGTCGCTACGACAGCGAACAAGGCCGCTTCACGCTGATATTTCTCGCCGCGCCGGGAGATGAATATGCGCAGGTCGAGCTCACCCATAACTGGGATCCGGAGGACTACGGCGAGGGCCGCAATTTTGGCCACCTTGCTTACGAAGTCGACAACATCTACGACATCTGCCAGCGGCTGATGGACGGCGGTGTCACGATCAACCGGCCACCGCGGGACGGCAGAATGGCATTCGTTCGATCGCCTGACAATATTTCCATCGAGTTACTGCAGAAAGGCGACGCACTTCCGCTCGAAGAGCCCTGGGCATCAATGGAAAGCACGGGGCACTGGTAGTTGCTGCGGTGAAAACGATACGCGACCTCATCGGCGCTGACAGTGCGCCAGCCGATATTCGTGAACGTCTTGCGCGCTGCCTCGACGACGACGGGCCTGTCGTCACCTGGTTACAGGAGGCCGGAAGCCGCAGTCAGCTGATCGCCGACCTGCGCGAAGATGCGCGCGATGCGTTCATCCTGCGACTCGACTGTCGCAGCGTCGAACCGACCCACGTTGGCCTGGCGCGTGAACTGTCCACTCTCTGCGACCCGGACGAATCCGATCTCGCGCAACTGGCATCACGGGTATCGGCGTTGTCCGGACGCGTGGTACTGGTGTTCGACTATTACGAAGTCTTCCGCCTCGCGGACACCTGGTTGCGCAATGATTTCATTCCGGAGCTCGCGACGAGCGCGCGTGTCATTTTCGCAAGCCGCGAGCCTCCGTCTGCCGGCTGGACCGCTGCAACGGCGTGGCAGGCGCATTTTTCTCACCTGGTCGCCGGCGAAGAGCCGGCGTCGGCCGAAGCGCTGCTTGCTGAAGTCAGCGACACCGCATTGCTCGAGGCGCTGACCGCCGCATCCGTCGTACGACGAATTACGCGGCCCATGCTTGCCGGACTGGGATTCGCAGAGCCGGACATCTACGGCAATATTGCCGCGCTCGGTTTTGTCGAGCAGCGCAACGATGGCCTGGCGCTCGACGAACTCGTGCAGCAGCATCTTGCCCAGAACATGCAGGCCGCCGAGCCAACGCGTTACCGCGACTTGCAGCGAGCCGCATGGCGTGTGCTGCGCGAACAGCTGCGTGATTCGACACAGGCGGACCTGTGGCGCACAACCGCCGACATCATCTTTCTGATCGAGAATCCCGTTATTCGCGAGGCGTTCTTCCCGGGCAGTTACACTCGCTATTCGGTCGAACCGGCGGCGACCACCGACGAAGACACGATCCTCGACATCGTGCGGCAGCACGAACCGCCCGGTGTCGCTGATGCGATGCGGCTCTGGTGGCGGCACCTGCCGCAGGCGTTTCACCTCGTAAGGGATGCCGAAAACAGCGTCGTAGGATTCTACTGCGCCGCCGAACCGGCGCAGCTCGACCCGTCCTGGATGCAGTTCGATCCCGTCGCCCGGGTCTGGCTCGAGCATTTGCAGCGCGCGCCGGGTAAGCCGGACGCGCTGTTTCTGCGCCGCTGGCTGAGCACTGAACTCGGCGAGAGACCCGGCGCTGTGCAGGCAGCTGCCTGGGTCGATGTGAAGCGCACCTACCTGGAACTGCGGCCGCAGCTGAGGCGGGTTTACCTGACGCTCGCGGACCTCGGGCCGTACGCGGCCGTGGCAACCGAGCTGGGATTTGAAGTTCTTGGCGACGATACCATCGCGATTGACGACACTCCTTACTTCTCGGCAGTCCTCGACTTCGGGCCGGGCTCCGTGGACGGCTGGATCGTCAACCTGCTGGCCGCCGAACTCGGCATCAGCGATGACCAGCTGCTGGACGCGACCGCTCGCGAACTGATACTCGGCGAGGAGCGTATCCCACTGACCCCGCTGGAGTTCGGCGTTGTTTCAATGCTGCAGGCACACAGCGGCCAACCGGTGGCGCGTCAGGATTTGCTGCGCGAAGTATGGGGCAGCGACTACGATGGCGGCAGCAATGTCGTTGACGCGGTTGTCCGCGGGCTGCGCAAGAAGTGTGGCGAAAAAGCGGAAATACTGGCCACGGTGCGCGGCGTTGGCTATCGCCTCAACGTCTGATGCAAATTCTCATCTAAATCTCATGCAACGCGCGACGCGCAAGCTAGAGTAAGGGACAACACGCAAGGGGAGAAGGACATGAAAGCACTGATGAAAGCGGCACTGGTCAGCCTGGCACTGGTTGTCACACCGGCATTTGCGGGTGACGAAGCACAAGGACCGTCGCTGTATGAACGGCTTGGCAAGGCCGAGGGCATCTCCAGCATTGTCGCGGACACGATCGCGCTGCACGTCGAGAACGATGCCATTTCGCACTACTTCGAGGGTGTCGACCTGGACAACCTCGCCATGCACGTTGAAGCATTCTTTGCTGCCGGAACCGGCGGCCCGGCGAATTACCAGGGTCGTGACATGACTTCGACGCACGCCGCAATGAATATGTCGGACGCGGACTTTGACGCTGCGGTGGCGGATGTACTGGCTGCGGTTCGCAAGAACGGTGTCGACGACAAGTCGACTGACGAAGTTGCCGCGATTCTCGAGTCACTGCGGCCGGCCGTCATGGGTACAGCCGGACCCTGATTACCTCGGGGCTTATCCCCGACTCGGCATCAGAGGCGGAAGCGGGTCACCTGCTTCCGCCTTTTTCTGGTCCTCGATCAGCACAACAGAGCCCAGCGACCGGGCGATCGTCTTGCCATCCCAGTCTGCACCATTGCGGCCATAGCTCGCAGCAGAAAGCCTGCGCAGCTCACTCGCCAACGGGTCGGTAACGCGCTCGGCAAATTCGCCGATGCTGCGAGGCGCATTACCCGGCCACTGCAATCGTCCCCACTCCAGAATTGCCGACCTCAGTTCCGTGGCATCTCCCGCGGCAGCCGCGTCCTTCGCCGCTTTCACGAACTTCGCCTGCAACCGATATACCGGCTGCGGCCCAGGCTCGCGTTCCTGCTTGCGATCCGTACCCGCCGCTCGCGACGACCACCACCAGGCGAGCAGCGTGAGTAACCAGATCGCAGCCATCAACTGCGTCGCGAGTTTCCAGAAGCGATCCACGCCATCCATCGGTGCCGGCTCTTCTTCGGCTGCCGCAGATTCTTCTTCCTCGGCAGGAACAGGCTCGACCGGCTCCGGATCCGGCACACCGCTGGGAGCTTCGACGATCACGGTGCGCGCGGGCAAGGTTGCTACCCGCCACTCCTTCGCCTCGATATCGAACCACGGGATTTCCAGAGCCGGAACGTCGACGCTGCCACCACGAGTGCCGATCATTGCGTATTGGTCTTTGCGGACACCACGAATTCCGTCCGCCTCAATCGAACGGCCCAGTTCAGGCTTGTCGGCGTACACATTCATGCCGTCGATTTCAGGCGGGTCGAGCGCCGGGATCTGGGTCTCGAGCTGGCCGAGCGCGCTGATCGTGACGCGCCGGGTCACGGGCTCGCCTGCCTCGATCTCGCCGGGCTCACGTGACCACTCCTCACTGATGCGAAGATCACGCGCCGGAAGCCATGCGGCACCGGCATGCTCGGGCGGCAACAGCGGCATGGGCAACACCGTGACGGTGTGCGCTTCGGAATCGAACACTTTGCGGCCGGTGATACGACCGTCGCGCAGCACTCTTGCCTCGAAACGTGCGGGCGCTATCGAAATCTCGCCGCTCTCCTGCGGATACAGCGCGAATACACGCTCGATCACGACGTATTCCCTGCCGTTCAGAACTGCGCTGTAGCTGCGGTCGTCGCCCACAGATTCGATCAGCGTCTCGGCACCGGTTGCCTGCATGTCGCGCAGCGCAGGCTGCCGGGTCTGAACCGCCCGGTACACCTTGATGCGATAGAGAATCTGCGACTGTACGTACGCTTCGGTCTGGTCGACTTCGCTGGTGACAAACACATCGGCCTCACCCGGCGGCGCCGCGCTGGGTTCATTGATCATGATGTCGAGTGGCTCGCTCGTTTCGCTGCCAACCTTGATCGCCGGAATCGTCTTCCTGCCGGTCGACTTGGCCATCAGCGGCACGGTCCAGGTCCGACTGCGATTGATCTGGCCGTTGATAATCGACGTATTACTCAGATGCGTCGCCTGGCCCCGATAGAACTCGGCATCGAGCGGCGTCAGGTCCGGCTCCATATCGATATTGGAGTCTACAAAAATACGCAGTTCGAACGACTCATTCAGGTCAACGCTCGGCCGGTCCACCGAGATCACGACCTCCGCAGACGCCGGCGCTGCTGCAAGGACGGCTAGCGCCACCCACACGCTCATGCGATGCCACACTCTTACCACGGTTGTACCTCGTTATCGGGCCACACGTCGCGGCCATCCTGATCCTTGCCCTGTCGCTGATACTGGTATCGGAACTTGCGTCGCAGCAGGCCGCCAGGATCGTCCGGGATGCGGCGCAGCCACTGCTCCATGGCCTGTTCCTGCTCCTGCTGTTCGCGCAGTTTGGCAAGCTCCGCCTGCGACATCTGCTGCTGCTCGCCCTGCTGTGCTTCTTCGGCTGCGCGCTTCAGCTCTTCCTGCAGCGCCTGCATTTCCTCATCGCTCATCTGCTCTTCGTCGCGATTGGCGCCCTCGCCTTCCTGCTGCTCGCCGTCGCTCTGCTGGCCTTCCGAGCCCTGCTGATCCTGGCTCGCGTCCGATTCTGACTGCTCGCCTTCACCGCCCGTGTTCTCGGTCGACTGCTGGTCATCGCCCTGCGTCTGCTGGTCCTGCTGTTGCTGCTGCAATGCGTCCTCCACCAGTTCGCGGTTGTATTTCGCGTCTTCGTGATCGGGCTCGCGCTCCAGCACCTGTTCGTACGCATCGAGTGCAGCTTCGAGCTCACCCTGCATCGCCATCGCGTTGCCGAGGTTGTAAAGATTGCGCGTATCGTCGAACTCGCCGAAGCGACGCGCACTCTCCTCGTACTCGCCCGATTGGTAGCGCGCTACCGCCTGCCAGTCGGGATCGGCAAACAGTTCCGCAGCTTCGCCGGGGTTTCCTGCTGCCAGCTCTCGCTGCGCCTGCTGGTTCTTGTTCAGCCACAGGTCGTCCCACTCGAGGGCCGCAGTCTCCTGCTGCGGATGGACGACGAACAGCAGCACCGCGAGCATCCAGCCACGCCGGAACGCCAGCGCCGCGATCGGCAACAGCAACAGAAGCAACCATGGTCCTTCTTCGCGCCAGCGATCGGTCGCAAGAGCATCGTCACTTTCGGCGCGTCCGGTGCCCGAGATCTCACCGGTCAACAGGCGATCGAGATCCCGGTTATCAGCCGACAGCTCTGCGTATCGACCGCTACCGGTAGCAGCCAGTCGTTTCAGCCCGGTGGACTCCAGCCGCGGCACCGCGATCTTGCCGCGGTTGTCCGTCACGAAGCCGCCGGAGCGTCTCGGAATCGGCGCGCCCTCGGTTGTGCCGACGCCGAGGATCGATAATGAGTAGCCAGCTGACACGAGGTCACGCGCCGCCTCTTTCGCAGCCTCCGAGGACCCGCCATCGGTAATGAGCAGCACCTCACCGTACACAGCGCCCGCCTGTACCAGCAGCTGCTGACCCTTGGCGATCGCGACCTCCGGGTAGCTGCCGCGGCTCGGCATGATGTCGGTCGTCAGACTGTTGACGAGTGCCGCGATCGTGTCGGTGTCCGTCGTAAGCGGCGTAACCGTGAATGCATTTGCCGAATACACGACGAGCGCCGTTTCCCCGGCCGTGCGTCGCTCAAGGATGTCGAGAATTTTCAGCTTCGCGCGCGCAAGTCGACTCGGCGCGACGTCCTGCGCGTCCATTGAGCGCGACAGGTCGACGGCAACGACAAGTGCCTGCTCGGCACGGAACACCGGTTGTTCGACGCGCTCCCAGGCAGGACCCGCCAGGGCGGCGCAGGCGATGACGCCGCACAGTCCGGAAAGCCACCAGCGGTAGTCGCGACCCCGGCCCGGATCGTTCGACAGCACGTGCGGCATCAGGACCGGATCGATAACGTTTTGCCAGTTCCCGGCACCAAGCTTGCCGCGCGCAAGCAGCACGGCCAGCGCGACGATGACCGGGATGCCGTACAGCCACTCGGGGCGAATGAAGTGGAAGTCAGCCGGCACGTAACTGCACCTCCGCTGCACGCGCCAATCGCAGCCGACTGACAAGCACTTCAACACCAAGCAGCAACACCAGCAGCAGTGCGGCACCGAGCGGCCAGAAATAAAGTGATTTGACCGGACGGAATCCCGACTCGGGCTCCTCGACCGGCTCAAGCTCGTCTACGAGCAGGTAGATGTCCTGCAGACTCGAAGTATCGGTCGCGCGGAAATAGCGCCCGCCGGTCAGGTCGGCAATCGCGGTCAGTGTTTCTTCGTCGAGATCGGCCGACGGGTTGACGGTGCGGCGTCCTCCGATCAGCGAGGCCTGCTCCATCTGCTCGGCGCCAATGCCGATTGTGTAAATGCGCAACCCAACCTGCTGCGCAAGCTCGGCAGCCTTGATCGGGTGCACTTCGCCGGCAGTGTTTGCGCCGTCCGTCAGCAGTACCAGTACCTGTTCGCCTTCGGGTTCCTGCTGCTCATGGATTCGGCGCACAGCGAGCGTGATCGCGTCACCGATTGCCGTCTTTTCACCAGCCAGCCCGATAAAGGCCTCCATCAGCAGCACGTTGACGGTTTTGCGATCGAGGGTCAGCGGCACCTGCAGGTAGGCACGTTCGCCAAACAGGATCAGTCCGATACGATCGCCCTCGCGGCGATCGATGAAGTCACTGGCAACCGCCTTGGTAGCCGACAAGCGGTCGACACGCCGGCCGGCCAGCTCAAAATCCTTCTGGTCCATGCTGCCCGACAGGTCGACGGCCAGCATCAGATTGCGTCCGGCGACAGGCACGTCGAGCTCGTCACCAACCTTCTCGGGCCGCGCCGCCGCGAGGACGAGCAATACCCATGCGATGACCGCGACGACGAATCGCCAGTTGAACAGTTTCTCGCGGCCGGCGCGGTCACGCATGGTCTTGAACGCGGAAATACTCGGCACGCGCAGACCCGCCTCGGCCATGCCTTCTGCCTCAGGCAGCAGGCGATACACAAGGTACGGCAACGGCAGTGCTGCCAGCACCCACGGCCAGGCCAGCGACCACATCAGCCCGGCACCCCTGGAGGTGTTGACAGCCGCATCTTTGCGGCTGCGAGCAAGGCATTGATATCAATGTCGCCAATGTCGCTCTCAGGATTTCGATACGGCAGCTCGAGCAGGCTCTTGCCGCCCTCTGTATGGAAGTACGGTACGGGCAGATCGCGATCGAGCCAGCGCAACCATGCCTCGCCAGTCAGTCCCGCCATTTCCGCACGCGGCGCGTATGCGAGCATGCTGCGACGCAACAACTCAGACACATCCTTGCCAAGCTGCACGGGATTACGGTGTTCAAGATACGCCGACTCAATGCTCGCCAGCCTGCGCAGCGCATAACGCTGCGCGGACTCAAACTTCCAGCGCTGCCAGCGGCGCCGCAACAACCAGCCCAGCAACAGCGCCGCGAGCACGATCAGTACCCACCAACCCGGCGCAAGCGGCCACCAGCCGGTTGCATCAGGCAGGTGCAGGCCACGCAGCGGAATGGCACCGGATTCCATCAGTGCGTCCTCCGGCCCAGCGCCGTCTGCAGCGTCGCGACAGGGTCGTCGTCGGTCGACATCGGCATCAGGTGCACGCCGTAGCGATGACAAAACTGCTCCAGCTCGTGCAGGCGATTCTCGAACTCACTACGATAGTCATCGCGCGCGGCTTTCGCGTAAGTGTCGATGGCCATTTCGTCGTCGGGAGAGACGATGCGGTAACGGCCCGGTGGCGGCAGTTCGCGCTCGATCGGGTCGTTAATGAAAACGGCAAGCACTTCATTGTGCCGCGCGACGCTGGACAGGTATGACTGGGCACTGCGGTCAAAGCCGACGAAGTCGCTGACAACGACCACAAGACTGCCCGGGCGTGCCACGCGTCGCAGCGCCGACATCGCCTGCGGAAAAGCATTCGCGTCTTCCGGCGCTTCGCGGGTTTGCCAGTCAGGGTGCTCGACCAATTCGTGGACGAATCGCAGCGCAGCGCGTCGACCAAGTCGTGGCTTGAGTTCCCGATGCGTCGTATCGCCGAAAATGAGCCCGCCAAGGCGGTCGCCACGGTGATGCGCCGCCCAGGAGAGGAGTGCCGCTGCACGGCTCGCATTCACCGACTTGAAGCAGCCGCGGGTCGCGAAATGCATGTTCGCACGCAGGTCGGTCACGACCAGCACCGGCCGTTCACGTTCTTCGCGGAACAGTTTTGTGTACGCCGTGGTAGAGCGAGCGGTTACGCGCCAGTCGATACTGCGCGGATCGTCACCTGGCTGGTACGGGCGCGACTCGTCGAATTCCATGCCACGACCACGGAAATGCGAGATGTACGCGCCCGTCTGCAGCGAATTGACGCGCAGCACATCGAGCGCAATCGCACGCGCCGGCGCGTTCAGCCGGATCAAGCCGGCCTGGCTCACCGATATCGGCGAGGCATCTTCCGGAATGTGGTCTAGCCGAGCCAAGCTGATTCCTACGGAACCCCGACGCCGTCCAGGATGCCCTGGATGACAGAACCTGCATCGACGCCGTCAGCTTCGGCTTCGAAACTGAGGACGAGACGGTGACGCAATACGTCCGGCGCGACAGCCTGGATATCTTCGGGACCAACGAAGTCACGTCCGGACAACCAGGCATGGGCACGAGCAGCGCGATCGATACCCATGCTCGCGCGCGGGCTGGCGCCGTACAGCACCTGGCCCTGCAATTCGCTGTCGATCTCGCCGGGTTTGCGCGTGGCCACCACAACGTTGACGATGTACTCCTCAAGCTCCGGCGCGAGGTGCAGGCCGAGGATGTCCATGCGTGCCGCCTGGATCGATTCCCACGACAGCAGCTCAGGTGGCTGGAACGCGTCGCGTTCGCCACTCTTGGCTTCATCGCGGTTAAGTACCAGGATGCGCCGTTCATCTTCGACCGACGGGTAATTGACTTCGACGTGCAGAAGGAAGCGGTCGAGCTGTGCCTCGGGCAGCGGGTAAGTGCCTTCCTGCTCGATCGGGTTCTGGGTCGCCATGACCATGAACATGCCTTCCAGCGGGTAGCTCTTCTCACCTACCGAGATCTGCCGCTCTTCCATGGCTTCAAGCAGGGCTGACTGAACCTTTGCCGGCGCACGGTTGATCTCATCCGCGAGAATCAGGTTGTGAAACAGCGGACCCTTGCGGAATTCAAAGGTGCCTTCCTGCGGCCGGTAGATATCGGTACCGGTCAGGTCGGCCGGCAACAGGTCAGGCGTAAACTGGAGGCGATGGAAATCACCTTCGATACTCTCGGACAGGACCTTGATCGCGCGCGTCTTGGCGAGGCCCGGAGCGCCTTCCACCAACAGGTGGCCGTCGCACAGCAGCGCGATCAACATACGGTTGATCAGGTGTGCCTGGCCGATGATCAGACCGCTGGCGTGCGCTTCGAGTTTCTGGAATTGTTCCCTGACGCTCATCTGTTACTCCATCGTGTGATGCGGTGCCCCATGGGCGGGGGCGTGACATTCTAGTGTTGATGCCTGTGAACTCCAACCAGTCGCATCATTTTTTGCTCAAATTCACCGCTACTTAAGTAGTATTGGGCCCACTTTATGACCACTGTGGTGCCGTTCCATTGCATCAACCTGAAGTATCGTTGCCAAAATTGGGTGCTATCGCACTTTTCACCCTCATCTGGTCCGCCGGGTGCAAATCGGAACCGGACCCTCCGGAACCCGCGGCCGGCACTGCAATTCCGGGGCTTGCGGCGCCTGCAACGGCAACGGACTGTATTGCGACGGGTCGAGTCAGCGGTGAATTGTTTGGCGCAATCGAGGCACGCTTAGACTGGGTCTCAGGCGAGTTAACCTGCGAAAGCATGCCGCGTCCTGACAAGGAAGGTGTACGCCTCAGATTCTCGGGCCCGGTCGCCGGGGAGACCCTGGCGCTGATAATTGCGCTTCCCGGGCTGCGTCCCGGCGAGTCCGGCAACGAGGTTTCCAGCAACGTGACGATATCTGTCGATGGCAGCGGGCGTTTTTTCAGCACGCCAAACCTCGAAGCGTGCTGGAGTGAAATTCAGGGTCAGGCACCGCAGCAGGATGGCACCTACGAGGTTTCTGCAACCCTTTATTGCGTCGCGCCACTCGGCGAACTGAACGGCACTGGCGCTGTTACGATTCCGGCTCTCGAGTTCACCGGCGTTGCCGATTGGGGATCATCGTGAAGCACGTCGTTTTTGCCGTCGCCATGCTGGCCATTCTGCTCGGCTGCCAGGAGGAATCCGCGAATGCTGATCGAAGCTCAGGCAGCGCACTTGATGACGCGTTCTCGCTCGACACGCTGCGCATCATCAATGATGCCGGCGATGAACTCGAAATCGATGTTTACCTCGCCCTCACTCGCGAGCAGCAGAAACGTGGCCTGATGTTTGTCCGCAGCCTGCCGCGTCGGACCGGCATGCTGTTCGTCTACGATGAAGAGGCATACCTCTCGATGTGGATGAAAAATACCTTTATTCCGCTCGACATCGCGTTTGCCCGTGCGGATGGCAGCATCGCCAACATTGTCTACAACGCAACGCCACAGACGCTCGACTCACGTGCAGCCACCGACCTCGTGATCTACGCACTGGAACTGAACGCGGGCGTTGCCCGGGAACTCGGGCTCGGCACGAGCAGTCGCCTGCTGGTGCGGGAAAATTACGATGACACTGAGTAGCCGCCGCAACTGGATTGTATTCATGGCCGTCATCGCGGCTGTTTCTGCGGGCGCGTATGGCTGGTTGCAGATCGCAGGATTTACTGATGAATCGTTGCGTCACACTATACGGGGCTCGGTCTACGCCGCGTTTTCCTTTTATATCCTGGTACTCGTCGCCCGCCCGTTACAGCAGCTGCTACGCACACCTTTCACGGCAAAATTGCTGCGCAACCGTCGCCTGCTCGGAGTCGGTTTTGCAGCGGCGATGACAGGGCACCTCGCTTTAATCGCGTGCCGATTCAACTCGCAACCGGAGCTCGAATTCCGCCTCTCGGACGCAACCCTCGGCATTTTCGCCTACACAGTTTTCTACCTGATGTTCATAACATCATTTGACGGACCCGCGAAGGCGCTGGGACCGAAACGCTGGAAGTGGCTGCATCGACTCGGGCTCCTGATTGCTGCTGCCGTTTTCGCGGTGCCCGGCAACCTTGAACACGCGATGAGCTGGGACTACCTGAAATTCGGCATCCCGTTTGTGATCGCGGTGATTATCCGGATTACAGCGTGGCAGCTATCGCGGCGGCGAGATATTCCACATTCGCCCGGGTAATGCCGGCGACATTGATGCGGCTCGATCCAACCATGTAGACACCGAACTCGGTCTTGAGGCGTTCGATCTGCTCTACCGGTATGCCAAGGAAGCAGAACATGCCGGTCGCTCGCACGAGGTGCGAGAAATCGTGCCCCGGAGCCTTCTCTTTAAGCGCATCATTCAGCAGTTCTCGCATGCCACGCAGACGCCTGCGCATCCCGGCGACTTCTTCGACCCACTCGGCGCGCAGCGCCTCGTCTCCGAGAATTGTGCTCACGATGGCCGCGCCGTGATCCGGCGGCATTGAATAGAGCGTGCGGACGACGCTCGAGAGCTGGCTCGCCACGACGGCCGCGGTGTCAGCGTCCTTGCACAGTACCGACAAGGAACCGACGCGGTCGCGGTACAGGCCGAAGTTTTTCGAGCACGAATTCGAGACGACCATCTCGTCAACACGACCGGCCAGATGGCGGACGATGAAGGCATCCGTGTCGAGATCGTTCGCAAAGCCCTGGTAGGCCATGTCGACGAACGGAACCAGTTGCTTCGCGACAATGACATCGGCAATGGCGCGCCACTCATCTTCCGACGGATCCAGACCCGACGGATTGTGGCAACAGGCGTGCAGCAGGACGATGTCACCGGTTTCGGCACCGTTCAATGCAGCGCACATGCCATCGATATCGAGCACGTGAGAGCTCGTGTCGTAGTAGGGATACGGCTGCAGTTCGAGGCCGGCACCGCCAAGCAACGGAATGTGGTTTGCCCAGGTGGGCTCCGAGGCCCAGACTTTCGCGCCCGGTCGAGCCCGGCCAATCAGCCCGGCCGCAACTCGCAGAGAGCCAGAGCCACCAGGCGCCTGGATCGTGACCAGTCGCTCGTCATACTCGCTGGTCGCAAACGTCTGTAACTGCATCGCCGCGTTGAACTCGGGCGAACCGGCCGTGCCGAGGTATGACTTCGACTCCTGCGTGTCGAGAATGATCTGCTCGGCCTTCTTGACGGTATTGAGAACCGGCGTCACCCCGTCTTCGGTGAAGTAGACACCGACGCCGAGATCGATCTTCTCGGGACGGGTATCGGCTTTGCTCTCGGCGATCAGCCGCAGGATGGCGTCCGGCGCTGCCGGCTCGAGTCGGTCAAACAAGGGTCTTCTCCACACATGCGAGGGCGTATGCCGCGCATTTTTGCATAAACACCCGGGCCACACACACAAAAACGCCGGCACAAAGGCCGGCGTCTTCAGATTGCTATTCAGGCTGCAATCAGGGCTTCGGTGCCCAGACCGAACACCAGCCGGCTGCGGCAACGGACTTGCCCGGGAAGATCTGGCACGGGCGCCATTCGTCGCCGTCATTGCCCTGGATCAGTGCGCAGTTGGCACAGGACTGATCTTCGGCCGGATTGTTGCGCGACGCCGCATCTACCGTCGATGCGTCATGCGTGTACTTCATGGCCTGCGCCATGGGATCGTCTTCGGTCAGCTTCGGCAGGTCTTCGGCGAGAGCCTGGCGACCGGAAACAGCAAAGGTACCTGCAGCGGCAACCGCTGACAGTTTCAAAAACTTGCGACGTTCAATCTTGCTCAACGGAGTCTCCTTGTTGAATTTGCACCGGCCCGGTCCGGCAGCCTGTGGATCAATAATCAGCGGGCGATTCTATTACACATTCCTGAACGCTGGCATAACAGTTAGGTGCATGAATTCATTGAGTTTTTGAGAACGATTCTCATTAGCGGCGTAAGTCCTTGAGGCTAGGCTATACTGCCCTGCCCGGGGGTCCGGTCGGGCAGCAATGACGAATTCGAGCCAGGCAATAAGCATACGAAAAGTGCGCGGCGTTTCCGCAGAAGCGGTGGCCGACCGCGTCGCTGTGGAGGAGCCGCTCGAGATCCGGCTCGGCTTTGAGACGGCCGATGGATACACGGCGAAGAGCATTGCCATCACGATGCGCACACCCGGGCATGACGAGGAACTCGCCTGCGGATTCCTTTATACGGAAGGCATCGTTCGGTCCGCCGGTGAGATTTCGAGCGTTTCGCATTGCGGACCGCCGGCTCCTGACTCCGGTAATCACAACGTGATTCGGGTAGATCTCGCGGCAGGAGTCATACCTGACCTCGAAAGACTGCAGCGAAACTTTTACACGACTTCCAGCTGCGGTGTCTGCGGCAAGTCATCGCTCGACGCCCTGCGCGTAACCGGCGCCACGGCGATAGGCGAAGGTGGCTTCGCCATTGATCACGACACCCTCGCTGCGCTGCCGACGAAACTGCGCGAGCAGCAGGCCACATTCGAGGAAACCGGCGGCCTGCATGCCGCTACAGTGTTCAATCCACAGGGTGAAATCGGCGTCACCCGCGAAGACGTCGGTCGCCATAATGCCGTCGACAAGGTTATCGGCGCGTTACTAACGACAGGACACCTTCCGGCACATGGGTTTGGCTTGTTAGTCTCTGGCCGCGCCAGCTTTGAGCTGATGCAGAAGACGCTGATGGCCGGCATGCCGATGCTCGCCGCTGTCAGTGCACCGTCGAGCCTTGCGGTCGGCCTGGCGGAAGAATTCAATATGTCGCTGGTCGGCTTTTTGCGCGGCGACAGTTTCAATATCTATGCTGGTGGGGAGCGAATCAGGGAATGACGACGATCGATCAAAACGCCGTTGGCGAGATCGTGGACAGCTTCGGCGCGAAGCCGGAGATGCTCGTGCAGATTCTGGCGAACATCGTCGGCCGCTTCGGCTGGGTGTCCGAAGACGTCATGCGCCAGCTCGCCGAGGCCCTTAACCTGTCACGTGCCGACGTCCATGGCGTCGTCGAGTACTACCACGACTTTCGCACCAGCCCGCCCGGCAAACACGTTGTGAAGATCTGCCAGGCCGAAGCCTGCCAGGCGATGGGCGCGCGCGAACTGACCGAGCACGCGCAGACGACGCTTGCGATGTCGATGCATGACACCGAAAACGACCTGTCACTCGAACCGGCCTACTGCCTCGGCAACTGTGCCTGCGCGCCGGCCGTCATGATCGACGGCAAGACCCACGGCAAAGTCGATGGTGAACGCTTCAATGCACTGCTCGACGGCATGCGGGGTGGCGACTGATGGCTCGCACCAAGGTATACGTACCGCGCGAAACCGCTGCCGTGTCGATGGGCGCCGACGAAGTCGCGCTCGAAATCGCACGTATCAACAAGGTCAGCGGCAACAACGTCGAGCTGATCCGCAACGGTTCGTGGGGCGCGTCGTGGCTGGAGCCGCTCGTCGAGGTTGAGGTAGATGGTGTGCGTATCGCATACGGTAATGTCGCCGTCGACGATGTGCAGGGATTGTTTGATGCCGACTTCCTGTCCGGTGGCGAACACGAGAAGCGACTCGGTCCGATCGACGAGATCGACTACCTCGTATCTCAGGATCGCTGGACCTTCTGGCGCTGCGGGTTGATCAATCCATTATCAATCGACGACTTCATCGCCCACCAGGGTTTCAAGGCGCTGGAGAAGGCGTTTGCCGATGGCGCGGATGCTGTACTCAAGGCCGTTGCCGATTCCGGCCTGCGTGGCCGCGGTGGTGCCGGCTTCCCAACCGGCATCAAGTGGAAGACCGTCGCGGACGCCGAGGCCGACCAGAAGTACATTGCCTGCAATGCCGACGAAGGCGATTCGGGCACATTCTCGGATCGAATCCTTATGGAGAGCGACCCGTTCGGCCTGATCGAATCCATGGCAATCGCGGGATTCGCGGTTGGCGCAACAAAGGGCTACATCTACCTGCGCTCCGAGTACCCGCTCGCACACAAGGTGCTGACACGTGCGATCACGGCGGCACGCGAGGCCGGCTGGCTCGGCGAAAACATCAAAGGCTCAGGGTTTGATTTCGACATCGATCTGCACCTCGGCGCAGGTTCCTATGTCTGCGGCGAAGAAACCGCAATGCTCGAAAGCCTCGAGGGCAAGAAAGGCATCGTGCGTTACAAACCGCCACTGCCGGCACTCGAAGGTCTGTTTGGCAAGCCGACGATCGTCAACAACGTTGTGTCGCTCGCATCGGTTCCGAACATCATCAATCTCGGCGGTGAACGCTACGCCGGAATGGGTGCAAATCGGTCGAAGGGCACACTCGCCTTCCAGCTCGCGGGCAACATCAAACGTGGCGGCCTGGTGGAGAAGTCGTTCGGTATCACGCTGCGCGAACTGATTGAAGGATACGGCGGTGGCACGGCAAGCGGCCGCCCGGTTAAAGCCGTGCAGGTCGGCGGACCGCTGGGCGCCTATATTCCGGCCGACCAGCTCGATGTGCCCATGGATTACGAGGCGTTCATCGAAATCGGCGCGATGATCGGCCACGGCGGCATCGTCGTATTTGACGACACGGCCAACATGGCGCAGCTGGCCCGTTTCGCGTTCGCGTTCTGCGCGCTCGAATCCTGCGGCAAGTGCACTCCGTGCCGGATCGGCTCGACGCGCGGCACGGAAGTGATAGACAAGCTCATCGCTGGCCAGCAACGTGATGAAAACTATGATCTTTTGGTTGAATTGTGCGACACGATGGAAGCCGCATCCTTATGTGCAATGGGCGGAATGACGCCCTATCCCGTTAGATCTGTTCTAAAATACTTTGCCGAGGATTTCGCGCCATCCTCGGATGAGGCTGCAGCATGAACAAGACTCGCCAGAGAGACCTCGGAACACCGGCCAGCAAATCGGCCGAACCCGTACGTGTCACGATCGATGGAATGCCCGCAACGGTAAACGCCGGCACCAGCATCATGCGTGCCGCCCGCGAAAACGGCGTCGACATCCCCAAGCTCTGCGCGACCGATTCGCTTAAGCCGTTCGGCTCCTGCCGCCTGTGCGTTGTCGAGGTTGAAGGTCGCAAGGGCTACCCGGCGTCCTGCCATACACCAGTCGAAGACGGCATGCAGATTCGTACCCAGACGTCCGCACTTTCGAAGCTGCGGCGCAACGTCATGGAGCTCTACATTTCCGATCATCCGCTCGACTGCCTGACCTGCTCGGCGAACGGAGACTGCGAACTGCAGGACATGGCAGGGGCCGTCGGACTGCGCGACGTGCGCTACGGCTTTGATGGCGAGAATCATCTCGATGCACCGGTCGATGCTTCAAACCCGTATTTTCAGTTCGATGCCTCGAAGTGCATCGTCTGCTCACGCTGCGTGCGTGCATGCGACGAGGTCCAGGGCACATTTGCACTGACGATCGAAGGTCGCGGATTCAAGTCCAAGGTCTCGGCCGGCATCAGCGAGAACTTCCTCGATTCGGAATGCGTCTCCTGTGGCGCCTGCGTGCAGGCCTGTCCGACAGCGACGCTCATGGAGAAGAGCATCGTCGATCACGGCCAGCCCGATCACAAGGTCATCACTACCTGCGCTTATTGCGGCGTCGGCTGTTCGTTCCAGGCCGAGATGAAGGGTGACCAGGTCGTGCGCATGACGCCGTGGAAGGATGGCGAGGCGAATCACGGTCACTCCTGCGTCAAAGGACGATTCGCGTGGGGCTACGCCTCGCACAAGGATCGCGTCATGAAGCCGATGATTCGCGACAATACGGATGAGCCCTGGCGCGAGGTTGAATGGGACGAAGCGATCCAGTACACGGCGAAGCGCTTCAAGGAAATCCAGGACAAGTACGGTCGCAAGTCTATCGGCGGCATCACCTCCTCGCGCACGACCAATGAAGAAGTCTACGTCGTACAGAAACTGATCCGCGCCGGTTTCGGCAACAACAACGTCGATACCTGTGCACGTGTCTGTCACTCACCGACTGGATACGGCCTGAAGACCACGTTGGGCACATCGGCCGGCACACAGCCGTTCGACAGCGTCATGGATGCAGACGTCATTCTGCTGATCGGCGCCAACCCGACCGCGGCACACCCGGTGTTCGCGTCGCAGATGAAACAGCGCTTGCGCGAAGGTGCTGAGCTTATCGTCGTCGATCCGCGTGAGATTGGCCTCGTTCGCTCACCGCACATCGAAGCAGCCCATCATATTTCATTGTCACCGGGCACTAATGTTCCGGTCGTCAACGCCCTCGCCCACACGATCATCCAGGAAGGCCTCGTCGACGAGGAATACGTCAAGGAGCGTTGCGACCTCGAATCATTTGAATCGTGGAAGGCAATGATCCTGCGGCCTGAAAACTCGCCGGAGGAAGTCGCAAAGGTCGCTGGTGTCGACGCGGAAACGCTCAAAGCCGCTGCGCGCCTGTACGGCTCGGCGAAGAACGGCGCCATCTACTACGGCCTTGGCGTCACCGAACACAGCCAGGGCTCGACGATGGTCATGGGCACGGCGAACCTCGCAATGGCCACTGGCAACATCGGTCGTTCAGGCGTCGGCGTGAACCCGCTGCGCGGCCAGAACAACGTGCAGGGCTCCTGCGACATGGGCTCGTTCCCGCATGAACTCGCGGGCTACCGCCATATCTCGGGCGAGGAAGTGCGTACCCAGTTCGAGAACCACTGGGGTGTCACGATCGATCCTGAGCCCGGTTTCCGCATCCCCAACATGTTCGACGCGGCCATCGCCGGAGAGTACAAGGGGATGTACATCCAGGGCGAAGATCTCGCGCAGTCAGACCCGAACACGCATCACGTCGAGGCTGCTTTCTCGGCCATGGAATGTGTTGTCGTGCAGGACCTGTTCCTGAACGAAACCGCGAAATTCGCGCATGTGTTCCTGCCAGGCACATCCTTCCTCGAGAAAGATGGCACCTTCATTAACGCGGAGCGCCGCATCAATCGCGTACGTCCGGTCATGCCACCGCAAACTGGCAAGGACGAGTGGCTGGTTACGCAGGAAATCGCACAGGCGATGGGCTACGACATGAACTACACGTCGTCCGCCGAGATCATGGATGAGATCGCCGAGCTGACACCGACATTTAACAACGTAAGCTTCAAGTTCCTCGACGAAGTCGGCAGTGTGCAGTGGCCCTGCAATGACAGCGCGCCGATGGGTACGCCGATCATGCACATCGACCAGTTCGTACGCGGCAAAGGGCTGTTTGTCGAGACCGACTACGAGCCGACCGAAGAGAAGACCAATCGCAAGTTCCCGCTGCTACTGACGACGGGCCGTATCCTGTCGCAGTACAACGTTGGCGCACAGACGCGGCGTACCGAGAACAACGCATGGTATCCCGAGGATATTCTCGAGGTTCATCCGGTCGATGCCGAAACGCGCGGCATCAAGGACGAGATGCTCGTGTCGCTCGCGAGTCGCAAGGGTGACATCACCTTGCGAGCAAAAATCACCGAGCGCGTGAAACCGGGTGTCGTCTACACGACCTTCCACAACCCGGAAACGGGCGCTAATGTCGTGACCACCGAGTACAGCGACTGGGCAACGAACTGCCCCGAGTACAAGGTGACGGCCGTGCAGATTGCGCCAGCCGAACATCGCTCCAGCTGGCAGGAAGATTTCGCGAAACGCGCGGAAAAACAGGGCCGCATCGCCGAAACGACTTAGGGCTTAGTTGTCGCCGACTGGCGTGAACGAGTGCAACTGCATTTTCCACTCGCCGTCTTCTTTGACGAGTTCGTCGTAGTAACGATTGCGGTAGGTAACAGGCTCGTCAGCGCCCGGCGGGATTCCAACGGCTTCTCCAATGTATGTTCTGGTCGCTGTGCTGCCGCGGACTTCGATGCCGGGATCCCTGTAGGTATTGCTGATCATCTGGAAGCCGTCGAACGCAGTTCTGTAGAAATTATCGATGGCTTCCCGACCGGCGATTTCCGCCCCATCGGGCAATCTCAGCACGGGCTCCCTGGAAAAGTAGCCCAGATACGCGCTGGTCACATCAACTCCGGCTTCTTGCCCGGATGTCACGCGAGCGATCTCCAGGATTTGCTCGCGAATGGCCTCGATCTCCACCTGTTCTTCCGCCGAATAGGCAGCACCCGTTCCGAAGAACCGCAGGTAGCGGTACAGCGCCATGATCTCCGCATCGGTGAAATGCGAAAACCGGCCGACCGCGACAGTCTTCATCAGGTCGAATTCGCGTCCGCCGACAGGTACGCCCTCGCGCATCAGAAGTGTGAACTCGTCCGGTGTGTAAGCGACGACTGTTGAGAGTGGCGGAATCGCGTCTCGCGGGATGCCATTCAGGTCCGGCGCGTGGCACTCGGTACAGACGGTGGTCGCGAGATACCAGCCCTGGTGCAGGGAGTCATCCTCCGGAGCAACGACATTATTGGTCGTATCGGCTACCTGCTCGGCCGCGAGGAACGACCCATAATCCCGTTCAAGGACCCACAACGCCATCCTGATCAACGGACCGACACTCGTCTTTGGCAGCGGTTCTTCGCGAGGCTCCAGGCTGCGAAGATAAGCAACGATCTGCGCGAAGTCTTCGTCCGACAGACCACTCAACATCTCTGACGGCATAATCGCGATCGCGCTGGTGCCGTCGGGCTGCACGCCATGCCGTACGGCGCGATCTATGTCTTCGACACTCCAATCTCGGGCAATTGACGCGAGATCTGACGCAACGACTTTGGTGCCGTCAAACATTTCGAAGAAAACCTGCCCGTCGGCGCCCTCGCTGCCCGCGCTGTGGCAGCCGCCGTTACAACCGCGCAGTTTGGCGAGGCGGGCCCCATCGGCAACAGATGCCGCATCGTTTGGAATCTCGACAGCGGCGACCTGTGCATCAAAGGTCCTGGAAAGATCGCTGCCGATTATGAAATAGAAGAACGTCAGCGCAATGACAATCAGCCCGACAAGGCCGAGAAAGATGCGGAATATCCATTTGAGCGCGCGTCGCATCCTCTCAGGTTAGACCAACTAGCGCTCTTTTTCCTCCATGTGCCTGCGTAGAGGCTCCCAGACACGCACGTCATGCATCCCGGGGACCGTCGACCACATCAGCTCAAATTCAGGCACGAGCCCGGGCATGTAGGTCAGCATCCACTCAAGGTGCGACTGGTACATCGCAAGGTCCTGATCGTTGAGAATGCCGTTATCGTACGCGATCTGTGCAGAACCGAAGATGTTGCCGAAATGCCACGCCGCACCCGACATCATCGAGCGCTCAACCGCTGTCAGTGATTCCGGGTCGGGATTCATCAGCAACAGGCTGAGCCGGGCCACTTCCGGATCCTCGAAGCGAGCACTGTTGAACTCGTTGTACTGGGCCGACAGCTGCAGCGATATTTCTGCACGGGCGATCTTGTTTGCCTGACGAATTTCCCATGCGACGAGCATCAGGCCAGCGACAATGCTGACGATACTGACAAGCTCGATCAGGTCACGCCACTTCATCGCTTTCATTGTTCGCGTCCTCCTCCCCATCGAAAAGCCAGCGTTCAATGTGCGGTTTGACGTAGATCGGGAACAGCCAGAACGCAACGCCCAGACCAACGGCACCCCAGGGTTGGGCGAACGAGATGATTTTTGCCGGCCACATAAGCGCCAGCCAGGTGTTCTTGAAAGACTCGATGATGAAATTAATGACGAAGGAAATAGCCTCGCCGTTGAACACCTGCCCGATGCCCATGACGTCATCGGCCAGCGAACCGATCTCGAGCGACAGAAACGTGACCGCAAAGCCGCAGGCATAAAGCCCACCGCCGCGCACGTCCCAGACTTTTTTGAACCAGGTGCGAAACCAGCCGTGCGACCGCCCGGGAAGCGCGCGCGCCTCCTCGGTCAGTCGCTCGCTGATTCGCTGCTTGTTCAGGACTTGTCGAGCTTGGTGAACTTGGTGCCTTCGAGTGTCAGGTTGTACATCAGGCCCTTCGAACCGAAGATAAAGCCGACAACCGGATCCTTGATGTTGTCCGTATCGATCGTCTTGCCTGCGCCGAGATCGATCAGCGCAACCGAACCATCGACACCGACTTTCCAGCCGCTCGAATCACGAAACTTCTGCAGTGCATCCTGCGTCATGAACGCGATAACGATCGATTTCGCCTGCGCGCCGAGCTGCATGCCGATCGAGCCGGACGTCGTGCGGTAATAAGCCACTGTCTGGCCGCCGACGCGCAATGCGCCCTCACCCGACTCGGCACCGATGCCGATACCGACTTTGATGACACGCGGGAAGATCAGGTAACCGGCCGCCTGGTTAAGGAAGACCTCGGCACCGTTCACCTCTTCCTTGAACGTTACCAGTGCTTTGTTGGATTCACGATTGATCTTGTCCGCCGACGCCGCGAGCACCGTGCTCGTGAACAAAAGCGCGAAGATCATGCTGAATGTACGAATCGTCTGAGACTTCATGGGTAGGTTCCTCTGTGGTTAGTCGGCCACCCGGCAGACCGTGAGATGGGCAATGATAGCCCAGAATCGGGATCGATTTTATGGCGCCTTACTGAACGACTACTGAACGCCGCGAGTGTTCCCGGGCATCAGGTGTGGCGCCAGCGGCGCGCGCCTGCGATTCGGCTGAGTTGGGTAGTTTTTCGCCAGATAATCAAGGATTTGCGCTTCGACTTCGGGCTGGAACTGCCACAGGTTCTGGGTCTCCTGCATCCAGCGAATCATCGCTTCCCAGGCATTGCGACTGGCACGCTGGCTCGTAACCAGCGCATGCGAATGGCAACCGCCACAATGTGCCCGCACCTGCAGCCAGCCATCATCCCTGATCAGGCCCGTTGCTTCGTCAATGTCCTCGGCAAGAACCGGCATGGCAACCAGCAACAGAATTGCGGCCATTAACCTCACGCAGTCACCCGAACCGCGATTCGGTGGCATGCGTTGTTCAGATACCCACGCGGATTCCAGCCCGGTAATACCATCGGCTGTGAACGTTTCTTGTCGTCTACGGCACGGGCCCAGACTTCGTAGTAGCCGTCCTGGGGAAACTCGACATCTGCTGACCAGTGTTGCCAGGCCAGTCGATTGGCGGGCTTTTTGAGTTTCGCTTTTTGCCATGTCGCGCCGAAATCGATCGACACGTACATTTCGCGAACCTGCGAATCGCCGACCCACGCGTGACCGCGCAGCCCGAGCTTGCGACCCAGCGGATGATCAATGCCCGACTTCGGAAAAGTTATCAGTGACTTAACCGGCATCGACTCAATGATGCACATGTCTTCGTCGGCGACCGCGGTACCGGGCGCCACCGGCTTGCACGGGACGCGGTACGACTGGCCCGTCATCTTCGCGCCGTCGTGAACGCGATCGCGTACCAGGATTTTTGTGACCCACTTGCCGCTCACCGACGCCGGCCAGCCGGCGCACAACATACGCACCGGGAAACCGTGTAACTCGAGCAACGGCTCACCGTTCATCGCCCAGACCAGCATTGATTCCTTTTCGAGCGCTTTGGCGACCGGCACACCGCGCGAGATCGGGCGCTTGGTGGGATCGCCTGACAGGTGCGTATCCGCGCCTTCGTATGCAACGTAAACCGCGTCTGAATTGATGCCGCAGTACTCAAGGATGTCGCCCAGGCGTACACCGGTCCACTCCGGGCAGCCTATAGCACCGGTCGTCCACTGGTTTCCCTTGGCGCCCGGACTGAATTCGGATCGGCCATTGCCGCCGCATTCAAGCTGCAATTGCAGTGTCTGGTGTTTGAACAACTGCTTGATCTCACCGAGCGTCAGCACCTGGGGCTTGTCGCAAGCCTCGCCTTCGATGCTGATCTGCCAGGCGTCTGCTTCAACATCCCAGGTCGCCGGTGGAATTCCGTTGTTGCGAACAAACAGCCGCGACACCGGCGTGACCGGATCGTCGAGCAGGTGTGCGGGAGTCTCTGCATTGATCGGCCGGTCATTCAGCACGACGAGTCCCGACTTGCCCTCGATCGCGAAGGGCTCATCTGTCTGCGCGAGTGCCGCGGGAATCAGGCCTGCCGGCATGTTGTCGGCAAACGGGATATGCGCTCCGACGGCAGTTGCCATCGCGGCCAGCCCTGCTCCGCGAACGAAGCCGCGGCGAGTCAGCTTGTCGGTAGTGCGCCCCCAGATGAGATCGTCCGCCTCCTCCGGGTCCCGGGCATACAGGTCGTGCAGACCTCGCTCGTCTTTCATTTCGCAGCAGCATCCATGAATGCATTCAACATGCGCGTGAGCGTAACACGGAGCCGTTGCGCTTTTTCCCGCTCAAGCGCCACAGCCTCTTCATCCATGTACGCGCGCTGCGCGATCTCGAGTTGCAGCGCATGTACGCCATTCTGCGGGTCGCCGTAGTGGCGCGTGATGTAGCCGCCCTTGAAGCGGCCGTTGTGAACGCTACTGTACGTGCTTTCTGCAGCCGCTGTTGCAACTGCCTCAGCGACGTCGGCCGAACAGCTGTTGCCACCATTGCTGCCGAGATTCAGTTCGGGCAGTTCCCCGTCGAACAGCCGCGGCACGACGCTCGGTATCGAATGCGCGTCCCAAAGCAGTGCGTAGCCAAAGCGTTCTTTCAGGGCTTCGAGCTCCATGCGCAGCTTGTCGTGGTAAGGGCGCCAGTACCTTTCGATTCGCGAAGCGCTCTCCTCGTCGCCGACGCCGCCATCGATATAAATGTCCTCGCCAGCAAAGGTCTGCTCGGGACAGAGCCCGGTCTTGACCTGCCCCGGGTAGAGTTCCTCGTCGTCAGCCGATCGATTCAGATCGACAACATAACGCGAATAGTTCGCCGTCAGTCGGGCCGCGCCGAGTTCGCCGGCAAAATCGTACAGGACATTCACGAACCAGTCGGTGTCGGGCAATGCCTTGCCGGCCGGTGTCATGCGCTTGTCTGTTTCGTAAGGTACGGCGCGCCCGTCGTGCGGCACGCTGATCAACAGTGGCGTCTCGCCGGGCTGAAAGAAAAAGACGTCGCTCATGTACTGAGACTGGGAAGTACAGACGCTGCGTACTTGCAGTAGTCACCATGATCGATGACGGCTGCGATGCGGCGAATATCCGATGACAGCGAGCGATCCACCTCGTACTTCGGCGAGATCTCGCGAACCGAGGTCATGACTTCTTCGAGAATCGGCGAACTCTGCTTCGGACGATTGAACTCGATACCCTGCGCCGCCGCCAGCAACTCAATTGCGATGATATCTGCGACGTTGTCGAGCATTGTATGAAGGCGCCTTCCCGCGTATGTCGCCATCGACACATGGTCTTCCTGGTTGGCTGACGTCGGCAGACTGTCGACGCTTGCCGGGTGCGCATGCGACTTGTTCTCCGACGCAAGTGCCGCCGCCGTAACCTGGGCGATCATGAAGCCCGAGTTGAGGCCGCCATCCTCGACGAGGAATGCGGGCAGTCCGCTCAGGTGTGAATCGATCAGAAGTGCAATGCGGCGTTCGGACAGCGCACCGATCTCGGCGATCGCCAGTGCAAGATAGTCTGCTGCGAGCGCCACAGGTTCGGCGTGGAAGTTACCGCCCGACAGGACTGACTTCGAATCGGTAAACACCAGCGGGTTATCGGTGACCGCGTTGGCCTCCGTCTCGAGCACGTTGCAGACGTGCCGCAAAACGTCGAGACATGCGCCTATCACCTGTGGCTGGCAACGAATCGAGTACGGGTCCTGCACACGATCGCACTCGGCATGTGATGCCCGAATTTCGCTGCCGCGCATCAGGTCGCGCAGCACAGCGGCGACCGCAATCTGCCCGCCATGACCGCGCACGTTCTGGATGCGTTTGTCGAACGGCGTGTCACTGCCCCGAATCGCATCGGATGCCATCGCGCCTGCGATAAGTGCGCCCGACAGGATATTCTCGGTGCGGAATACGGCCGCAAGCGCCAGCGCTGTCGAAACCTGCGTGCCATTCAGCAATGCGAGCCCTTCCTTCGGCCCGAGTTTGATCGGCTCGATACCGGCGGCTTTGAGGGCACTTTCTGCCGACTGCAGGCTGCCATTGACGCGTACCTCACCTATGCCGAGCAATGCCCCGGCCATGTGGGCGAGTGGTGCGAGATCGCCGGATGCGCCGACCGACCCGCGCGATGGAATGCGTGGGTAGATATTGTGATTGATCAGGTCGCACAAGGTCTCGACCAGCTCCAGGCGCACACCTGAGAAACCCTCAGCCAGTGCGATCACCTTCATCAGCATGACGAGGCGCACGACTTCGTCGTCCAGATCTTCACCCACGCCAACCGCGTGCGAGCGCACGAGGTTTTCCTGCAGGTGCGACAGTTCGTCGTCGCTGATGCGCACCGTCGCCAGCTGCCCGAAACCGGTGTTCACGCCGTAGACCTGCTCGCCGCTGGCAAGCACGTCTTCGATCATCTCGTTCGATTCTGCGATGCGTCGCTTCGCTTCGTTGCCGAGCGACACCGTCAGCGGCTCATGCCAGGCCTCGCGCAGCTCGGCGAGCGTGACCAGTTGGTTATCGATTACAAGATTCATTTTGCGCTCCCCGTATCAACCATTGGCAGGTTCAGGTTGTGCTCACGGGCGCAGTCGATCGCGATTTCGTAGCCGGCATCGGCGTGCCGCATGACGCCGCTTGCCGGGTCGTTCCACAAGACACGCTCAATACGCTTGTCCGCCGCTTCGGTGCCGTCGCAACAGATCACGAGCCCCGCATGCTGCGAGTAGCCCATACCGACGCCACCGCCGTGATGCAGTGACACCCAGGTGGCACCGCCGGCAGTGCTCAGGAGCGCATTCAGCAGTGCCCAGTCAGACACGGCATCACTACCGTCTTTCATTGCCTCGGTCTCACGGTTCGGGGATGCGACCGAACCACTGTCGAGGTGGTCACGTCCGATGACGACCGGCGCTTTGAGCTCGCCGCTGCGAACCATCTCGTTGAACGCGAGCCCCAGGCGATGCCTCTGGCCAAGCCCGACCCAGCAAATGCGCGACGGCAGCCCCTGAAACTGGATGCGTTCCCGTGCGCCATCGAGCCACGCATGCAGGTGCGGATCGTCGGGAATCAGTTCCTTCACCTTCGCATCGGTCTTGTAGATATCTTCCGGATCGCCCGACAGGGCTGCCCAACGGAACGGGCCTACGCCACGACAGAACAACGGCCGAACGTAAGCCGGAACAAAACCCGGGAAGTCGAATGCGTTCTCGACACCTTCATCGAGTGCTACCTGACGAATATTGTTGCCGTAGTCGAATGTCGGGATGCCCTGCTTCTGGAACTCGAGCATTGCCCGGACATGGACGGCCATGGACTCACAGGCCGCCTTCGCAACGGAGTCAGGGTCACTGTCCCTTTTCGCGACCCACTCGTCGACACTCCAGCCTGCCGGCAGGTATCCGTTCGCAGGGTCATGCGCCGAGGTCTGGTCGGTAACGGCGTCTGGCCGAATGCCCCGCTCAAGCATTTCCGGAAGCACCTCGGCCGCGTTGCCAAGCAGGCCAACCGAAACTGCACGTCCCTCGGCGTGAGCGGCATCGATGATTTTCATCGCTTCGTCGAGGGTCGTTGCACGCTCATCCAGGTAGCCCGTATCGAGACGCATCTGGATGCGGTCGTCCTGGCACTCGATCGCAAGCATCGACGCGCCCGCCATCGTTGCGGCCAGCGGTTGTGCGCCACCCATGCCACCCAGACCCGCGGTCAGTATCCACTTGCCCGAGAGATTGCCGTCGTAGTGCTGGCGTCCCATTTCGACAAACGTTTCGTAGGTGCCCTGCACGATGCCCTGGCTGCCGATGTAGATCCACGAACCCGCGGTCATCTGGCCGTACATCATGAGCCCCTTCTTATCGAGCTCGCGGAAGTGGTCCCAGTTCGCCCAGGCAGGTACGAGATTCGAGTTGGCAATCAATACCCGAGGTGCGTCCGCGTGGGTGCGGAATACGCCGACGGGCTTGCCCGACTGCACGAGCAGAGTTTCGTCGTCGTCGAGCTCTTTAAGCGCCGCGACGATCGCATCGAAGCAATCCCAGTTGCGGGCCGCCTTGCCGATACCGCCATAAACGACGAGATCCTGCGGTCTTTCCGCGACCTGTGGATCAAGATTATTCATAAGCATGCGCAGCGGGGCTTCCGTGAGCCAGCTCTTGGCGCTGAGTTCGGTGCCGGTTGGCGCCTTGATCGTTCGTGTCATTGCTTCAAATTCTCCAGACTGACGACGCCGGCGGGCGTCGCGGTGCCGGGCGGCGTGTAGTGCCCGGTAAGTTCGTAGCGGCTGCCCGGGTGGTGCAACCGCGAAAAAGTAACTGCTTCACCCTTCGACCAGGTGCGTCGAACGACGACGAGACAGGGCTCACCGGCATCGATCTCAAGGTAATTCTGTACAGCGGCATTCGGCATGCCGGCGCGCACGGACTGCTCGGCGGCCTGCAACGGCGCTACACCAGTCAGGTATGCGCTGGGCGTGACCTGCTCGAAATCCTGATCAAGGCATTGCGGCGCGAAGCTCGCGAGTACGTGGCGATCTTCAACCTGGACCGGCACGCCGTTCTCGTAGTGCACGAGCAGCAGATGGAACACGTCGGTGCCCTGCTCCACGTTGAGCGCCTTTGCCACTTCGCCACGTGCGTGCTGTCGCGACTGACGAACGACACGGCTCGAATGACTGTGCCCGCGCCGCGCGATTTCGTCAGCGATATCGTGAACTTCGAGAACGTCGGAACGCGCCAGGTAATCAGAGACAAACGTGCCACGCCCCGCTACGCGCTCCACGTAACCTTCGTCGTTGAGTTCACGCAGCGCACGATTCGCCGTCATGCGCGACACGTTCATCGCCTCGACAAGCTCATTCTCGGAGGGCACCCGGTCTGCGGGCTTCAGGTCACCCGAAGAAATGCGCTCAATGATGTGTTCCTTGAGCTGCTGGTAACGTGGCTTGGCAACGGTCATTTCGTGCGACCCAGGAATTGCATGGCGGCATTGAAGTCAGCGCGAATATCGTCGCGCAGTCGGTGCACGGCGTCGGCGACATGCCACTCGCCCGCCACCATGACACTCTCGACCGGCAGCGGATAGCCCGAGAACACCAGGGCATCGAAACGCGAAGCATCGCTGTGCCCGGCGAGCATCGGGTCCTCGTCATCAAGAACCACGAAGTCGGCCGCTGCTCCTTCGAATATGCCGCTCGACTCGTCCCCGCTTGCTGCATTGCCGCCTTCAAGTGCGCGCGTAAACAGTTCGCTGCCAACGTGCGACTCCTGCAGCGAGGCGACGTTACGCGTCTGGCTGGCGAGACGCTGTCCATACTCTAGCCAGCGCAACTCTTCGAACGGATTTATTGAAACATGGCTGTCCGAACCGATCGCGATACGCCCGCCGTGGCTCAGATATTCATGCAACGGAAATAACCCATCTCCAAGGTTTGCCTCGGTGCTCGGGCATAAAACTGCAACGGCACCGGACTTTGCGAGTTGCTCGACTTCTTCCGTATCCATATGCGTGGCGTGCACGAGATTCCAGTTGCGGCCTACCGCGTGGTTCTCCAGCAGCCAGCGGACCGGTCGGCGGTTGTAGGCAGCGAGGCTCTGGTCAATCTCACGCTGCTGTTCCGCGACATGGATATGCATTGGAATAAACGCATCGTTGGCACGATCCGCGATTTTCTTTAGTGAGTCACCGCTGACAGCGCGAAGACTGTGCGCGCCAATACCAACGGTCGTATCGAGCAGTTCGGAGGCACGTTCATGGTGGCCGAGAAATTCGTCGACACTCATCGCAAAACTGGCCTGGCGTTCACTGGGCTCTGGGTCATCGAAACCGGCGCGCTCATAATGCACAGGTACGTAAGTCAGTCGAATTCCCGTATCCCGGGCAGCCGTCGCTATTGCCTTGCACATCGCGTCGTCACTGTTCGCTGATACTGGATCGCGATGCAGGTAGTGAAACTCGGCAACAGACGTATAACCGGCGGCGAGCATTTCGCTATACGCCTGCCGCGCGATGCTCGTCAGCAAGTCAGCACTGACACGTCCGGCAAGTTCGTACATGCGCTCGCGCCAGGTCCAGAAGTTGTCGTGACCAGCCGGCGAGCGCTCCTCCGTGTGTCCGGCCAGGGCGCGCTGGAATGCGTGGCTGTGAGCGTTGCAAAGGCCCGGAATGACGTACCCGACGCGAACATCCGAGTCACTCGCGGCAACCCCGGCGGTTACCGACACGAGCCGCCCTGCAGCGATCTCGAGACGTACGCTGTCGGCCCAACCTGTTGGTAAGTAAGCCTTTTTTGCGAACACTGCCGTCATTATGAGTAGCTTCCGGAGATCTGGCTAAAGTTGTATATACAGGTTAGGCCATGTTACCGTTGCGCGCAAGCTGAGGAATGGAATCGATGGCCGACTGGGACCTGCTGTTAACCAACGCCAACGTCGCAACGATGAGCGACGGCTATGGCGAGATTGCCGATGCGGCTGTTGCGATTAGCAACGGGAACATTGCGTGGCTGGGACCGCAATCCGAACTCCCTGAGGGGACGGCATCGGACCAGCGGAACCTGGAAGGTCGCTGGTTAACACCGGCGCTTATCGACTGTCATACGCACCTGGTATTCGCAGGCGATCGCTCCGCTGAATACGAGCAGCGACTGGAAGGCGCCAGCTACGAGGACATAGCAAAAGCGGGTGGCGGTATTCTCTCGACAGTGCGAGCTACACGGGCAGCGTCCGCCGACGAACTGTTCGAACTGGCCCTGCCCCGTGCCAACGCATTGCTGGACGAAGGCGTCGCAACTGTCGAAATCAAATCGGGCTACGGCCTCGATCTCGAAACCGAGCTGCGCATGCTTGAAGTTGCCGGACGTCTCGGCGACGACACCCGGCTGTCCGTGCAGCGAACCCTTCTGGCGGCACACACGATTCCTCCCGAGCACGACGCAGACAGTTACATCGATATGATCTGTAGCGAATTGTTGCCTCGCGTCGCCGAAGAAAACCTGGCCGATGCCGTCGACGCCTATTGCGAGTCGATTGCGTTCAACACCGACCAGGTTTCACGCATGTTCGAACGCGCCCGCGAACTTGGCTTGCCCGTAAAGCTGCACGCAGATCAACTCAGTGCATGCGGCGGCGCGGAACTTGCCGCCGAGTTCGATGCGCTGTCGGCGGACCACATCGAGTACACCAGCAACGCCGGCGTCGAAGCACTCGCTGAGTCTGGCGCCGCGACTGTACTTCTGCCTGGTGCGTTCCTGACGCTAGGCGAAACGCAGTTGCCACCAATCGACGCACTTCGGTCTAACAGCGTTCCGATCGCAGTCGCGTCAGACGTAAATCCGGGCACATCACCTATCTGCTCATTGCGGTCGAATATGATGCTGGCAAGCCGCTTGTTCAAACTGACACCGCTCGAATGCCTCGCCGGTGTAACTCGCAATGCGGCCCGTGCTCTCGACCTGGACGACCGCGGCACACTCGAGGTCGGGAAACGCGCTGACATCGCAGTTTGGGATATCGGCCATCCGCGCGAACTCGCCTACTGGTACGGAACACCGCAACTGGCGGAAACGATCTGACGCGGGCACACTAGCCCGCCTTGAACGCACACCTCGCAAAATCCCGCAGCTTTATTATTACGCTGGGCCTGATGACGGCCACAGCGGCGTTGACCGTGGACCTGAGTCTGCCGGCAATACCGGCCATGGTCGACGCGCTGGCGACGAATCTTTCTCGCGGTCAGCAGATCGTCGGCATCTTCATGATCGGCATGGCCTGCGGACAGATCCCCTCCGGGCTCGCGGCAGACAGGTTCGGGCGTGTTCCGGCGCTTTACGGCGGGCTGAGCCTGTTCGCGGTGGCGGCGACTATTGCGGCCTGGTCGAACTCGATCGATGTGATGCTTGCGGCGAGATTTGTTCAGGGCATAGGCGCATCCACTGCAATCGTCGTGTCACGCGCGATCGTCCGTGACATTTCCAGCGGC
Organism: Woeseiaceae bacterium; assembly: GCA_965224725.1. GTDB lineage: Bacteria > Pseudomonadota > Gammaproteobacteria > Steroidobacterales > Woeseiaceae > UBA1847. The sequence continues at coordinate 393,463 of CBDCZZ010000001.1, read as the reverse complement.
AAGGAATCCGCCCGCCTGATGTCATTGCTAACGATGATCTTCACGGCAGCCCCGGTCATTGCACCGACAATCGGCGCGCTTCTGGTCGCACAGTGGGGATGGCGCGGTCCGTTCGTTGGCATCGCGATCTGCGCGTTCTTGATCATGATCGGCGTCCGAACCAATCTTGTCGAGACACATACACCGGACGCATCGGAGCACCCGTTGCGCCAGTTGATAGGCAGCTTTAAGGAATTCTTCTCGCATCGGCAGAGCGTGTTCTCGTTCCTGATCCTGTTCTTCGTGCCCGCCGGATTTATGTCTGTAATTGCGATCTCGGCTGCGTTGATTCAGAAGACCTACGGTTTCTCCGAGCTCGAGTACGGCTACATATTCGCCACCGCGGGAATATCGATCTTCATTGGTTCGTTCGTAAACCGCTGGCTCGTCGAACGCTTCGACTCCATGCAACTCGTATCGCTCGGCACGATGCTGATCCTGATCGCGACCGGACAACTTGCTTTCATGGCCTGGGCAAACAGCGCACCGATCTGGTGGCTGTGGGGCTGCGTGTGCCTCTACATGTTCACGATCGCGATCCTGATGGCTAACGCGACAGTCCTGGCGCTCGATCCGCTGCCACGAATTGCCGGTGTTGCTTCGTCAATTCTGGGCACGTCGCAGAATCTTGCCGGCGCTTTGGGTGCCCTGCTGGCGGCCAGCATCTATGACGGATCGGTACGCAACGCCGTAATCATCATGGCTTCGGTAGGCGGCATCGTGACGCTGATTTTCCTCGCCCGCCCGTTGATCTGCCCGCAGAAAATCGTGCACCACCCGGACGAACTGGCACGGGACTAGTAACCCAGAAAAAAGGGGCCCTGAGGCCCCCTTTTCTCAGTGGCGTGCTCAACCTCGAATGACAATAAGCAGCCAATGCTATGGGCGAGGACCGAAGAACTGCACCAGGTTGCCGTCCGGATCGGACACGCCGAAAGTCTGGCGACCGTCAGATGCTGTGACGATTCCGAATACGGTTTCAACCCCAGCTTCGGTCAACCTTGCGAGCGTCTGCTCCGGCGAGGACGTGATGAGACCAATTTTGAAAACCCCGTAAACCTCGTGAGATTCGCGATCAGCATCCAGCGAGGTGAGTTCGACGGCCCCTTCGAACTCGGCCAATTCGAGAAGCACGCCGGGCTGCGAAAGCAACGCACCTTTGCGAACCTCGTTTCCGCCCTCAGCCTCAAGCTTGAAACCGAGTTTCTCGGTGTACCAGGCAACCGACTCGGAAATATCGGAAACGGAAACGGCGTAGAAGGCACCTTGCGTTTCCGCGGCCGAGTCGAACGCGACAGCGCAAAGCAGCAGCGCCAGCAGACAATTTTTCACGGTCAATCCACCTCGTCGAGACATCAACAGCGAATCGCATCTTAAACCGCTGTGCTAACGTAAGCACCCCACTCGCCAATCGGAACTTGCCGATGAAAGGCCATTGCAACTGCGGCGCGATCGCCTGGGAATCTGACGACCGGAACCCACTGGGCATCGTCGTCTGTCATTGTTCGATCTGCCGACGCTTCACTGGAGCCAACGGTATTGCGATCGTGCTGGTTGCAAAATCAACGTTTCGCTGGACTCGCGGCGAAGATCTCGTTCGAGAATGGCAGAAACCTGTTGGCCACTGGGAAGGCTACTTCTGCCAGACCTGTGGCTCGCCTATGCCGGGTACCAACGACGACGATCGCATGTTCATCCCGGCCGGTACGATCGCATCGGGCGCCGAGTCGATGGAAGTCATTCATCACATCTGGACGGACTCGCGCGCCGCGTGGGACGTGATCGGCGATTCGGGCCAGCAGCACGACGAAGAATTCAAAGGCTGACGGTGGCCGGCAGCGTAATAGAAATCTCCCTGACCGGACTCGCGCTTGCGCTGATTCCAAGCGTCGTCGTCATAAGCATCATGGCGGTGTGGCGCGCCTCTCCGGGAACGGCGCTCTACGCGACAGTCCGAATGCTCGCGCAGCTCGTCCTGATCGGCTACGTACTAATCTACGTTTTCAAGTCCGATAACTGGCTCATTGTTGCTGCGGTCATTTCGGTCATGCTGACCGTCGCTGCGTGGATCTCGATACGCACCATCAAGCCCCGCACGCCTGTGTCGTATTCACGCGCGCTTATCGCCATAGCAGCCGGTGGCCTGTCGGCACTCGCGCTGGTCACCCAGCTCATCATTGACGTCGAGCCGTGGTTCAGTCCGCGATATGTCGTACCGCTGGCCGGCATGTCGATCATGGGCGCCATGAACGCCGTCAGTCTGGCAGCCGAACGACTGCGGGCCGAAATGGCGCGCGACGTTGCATATGACGAGGCCCGGCGCATCGCATTTCGCGCCTCGATGATCCCGATTACGAATTCGTTATTCGCTGTTGGCCTGGTATCGCTGCCCGGCATGATGACCGGGCAGATTCTGTCGGGCGTATCGCCGCTGATTGCGGCCCAGTACCAGATTGTCGTGATGACGATGTTCTTCGGCGCGACGGGTATCGCGTCGGCGACCTTCCTTACCCTGTCGAAGAACTAATCGACGACTTCGAAAACAACCGTAACGTTCGCCCAAACGGTCTGGTCACCAGCGTTGTAGGTTGCTGCCGCTTCGGTGTCCATTGCCATCGCATTGGCATAACCGGCTCGCGCGTTTGGCATCGGGTTTGAATAACCGCCTGCATCGATCGTGACGACCTGACCGAGCTTTGCACCCAATGCCTCAACCAGCGTTGTTGCATTCGCCCGTGCGTCGGCTGCAGCGTTATCGAGCGCCTCGCGATACACATCGCGTTGCTTGCTGCTAAACAGGGTCGGAGGACTTACCTGCTGCACTCCGGCAGCTACGGCACCCTCAATCACTGGCGCCAGGTTCTCAAGGTCCCTGAACTCAACGCTGATGCGGCGCTCCGCGATATAACCATTGAATCGCTGCTCACCCGAGTCACGGTCGTAGCGATAGTCAGCCCTTACTGACGCCCCGGTCGTGTCGATACGACTGCGATCCATGCCGAGCTTGTCGGTGATCGCGAGCACCTTGTCTGCAATTGCCGCAGCATTGCCCTGCGCGTTGTCCAGGGACTTGTCTCGACTCACGACGGACATGCTCAGCCGAGCGCGATCCGGGGTGGCCGGCGCCGATCCCGTACCGCTCACCGCGATCGTACGATGCACCGGGTCCTTATCTTCGGCGAGCGAGCACGCCGATATCGCCAGCGATGTGACGACCAGAATAACTCTCAACATGTTGGCTTCCTCTCGAATATTGTTACGGTAACTCGGACAGCACTTCGTCCAGACCCTTGCGTGACTGCGACGGCGTTACTTTCGGATAGCCGTACCAGATAAGACCAACCACAAACTCTTCCGTTTCATCGATACCGACGATATCGAACAGGCGCGGGTCACGCGTGATCGGACCGGACGTCCATTTGCTGCCGACGCCGGCCTTCCAGAGGTAAAGAAGAAAATTCTGCACCGCAGCACTGCAGGCGCCATAGTCCTCCTGCTGCAATAGCGCATCTTCGGACTTCTTGCAGGTCACGAGCAGCCAGCCCGGTTTCTGCGACCAGCTTTCACGCTTGAAGTCCGCAGCCTTCTCGCCTTTCTTCGCCGACACGATGTCATGGCACAGATCCAGGCAACGTTCGACCGTTTCTTTACCAAGCAGCGTGAATGACCATGGTTCCGTCAGACGGTGGTTGGGTGCCCAGGTCGCAGCCTCGATCGCCTCGCGGACCAGCGCATCGGGCACCGGAGTCTGCAGGAACAGTTCAATCGTACGGCGCCCGCGCAGCACCTCTGCAAACTCGCGCAGCTCCTGCGTTTCGTAGCTCGGTGCCTTTTTCATCAGGTACGTTCGATGATCATCGCGATGCCCTGCCCGACGCCGATGCACATCGTGCACAGCGCATATCGGCCGTTCGTTCGCCGCAGCTGGTACGCCGCCGTCGCAACAAGCCGCGCCCCGGACATGCCGAGCGGATGACCCAGAGCGATCGCGCCACCATTCGGATTAACTCTCTCGTCGTCGTCGGCAACACCTAGCCGTCGAAGTGTTGCCAGGCCCTGTGCCGCGAATGCTTCATTGAGTTCGATGACATCCATCTGCTCAATCGTCATGCCGCAGCGGTCGAGAACTTTTTGCGATGCCGGAGCCGGACCGATACCCATGATGCGTGGCTCAACACCTGCAACTGCCCAGCCGACGACGCGGGCCAGCGGCTCCAGTCCGTTCGCTTTCGCGGCTGCTTCATTCGCAACAAGCAGCGCACAAGCGCCATCATTAATTCCCGATGCGTTGCCAGCCGTGATCGTGCCGTCTTTGCGAACGATCGGGCGCAGCTTCGCGAGCCCCTCGATCGTCGAGCCAGCGCGCGGGTGCTCGTCGATATCGACAACGAGCGGGTCGCCTTTGCGCTGCGGGATAGTCACAGCAACGATCTCGTCATTGAACGCACCTGCCTTGATTGCCGCTTCGGCCTTCTGCTGGCTGCGCAGAGCCATCGCATCCTGATCATCACGAGAAACATCGAAGTCATCGGCCACGTTCTCGGCAGTTTCGGCCATCGAATCGACGCCGTACAGCTCTTCGAATTTGCGATTCACAAACCGCCAGCCAAGAGTCGTGTCGTACATCTCGGCATTGCGACCAAATGCCGACGTCTGCTTGCCTATGACGAACGGCGCGCGTGACATGGACTCAACGCCGCCAGCAATCGCCAGTGAGATGCCCCCGGTTCGAATCGTGTCCGCAACGTTTCCGACTGCGTTCATGCCGGATCCGCACAGCCGGTTAACGGTGACCGCAGGCACGTCGACCGGCAGGCCGGCAAGCAGGGCCGACATGCGCGCAACATTGCGATTGTCTTCACCAGCCTGGTTGGCACAGCCGTAAGCGAGATCTTCGATCGTCGCGGCATCCAGCTTCGGGTTGCGTTCAAGTAATGCCGCGATCGGGACCGCGCCGAGATCGTCGGTTCGAACCGACGACAGGCCGCCACCATAGCGGCCGATCGGCGTGCGTACCGCGTCGCAGATAAATGCGTGAGTCATTGCTGCCCAATCCTGTATCAGAATGGAGCGAGCCTACCATCTGTCGCATTCAGTCTGCAGCAATCTCCCGAGCCACGGTAAGCAGCTCATCTGCGGGCAGGCGTACGCTGTAGTCCGGGTTCGTGAATGCGAAGCGAATCGTTCCGTCCCTGCCGACTGCGAACACCGCGGGAACCGGCAGGATACCGTGGCGCTCCATCGACGAACCAACAACGTCGTCGCCGCGCTCCTGGCGCCGCATAAGCGTGCGGTCGGACACCTTGAACGCGATTCCGAGTGCAATGGCAGCCTGGGCATCGCCATCCGAAAGAATCGTGTAGTCGAGGCCGCCGATATCGGCCTGCGCCTCCGGAGTCAGGCTTGAGTACAGCATTTCCGCACGATCGCCGCTCAGAAACAGGACATCGACGCCCAGCTCGCGAATCTCGGGAACAACGTGGCGCATTTCCGACAGATACACGTTGCAGTAGGGACACCAGCCGCCGCGAAAGGCCAGCAGCAAGGCCGGTCGCTCGAGGGCATCGGGATTGAAGTCGAATTCGCTGCCATCGACCGCCTCGACGATAAAGCGCGGCGCAGCGTCGCCGACACCGAGCGGCTGGATTTCGTCAGCCGTTGCGGCGACGGGCACATCGGCATGTCCCTGCCGGATGGCGATGCTGCAAATGAGGCTCACAACAAGTGAACCAACAAAGAAATAATGGACGATTGACCGGAGTTGCATGGTTTCCCTTCCTGGTGATTTTTCTACCAGACCGGGGTGCAAGCTGATTTATTACTCATGCCGCAGTGCATCGATCGGATCCAGGCCCGCTGCGCGTTTCGCAGGCCAGATTCCGAATAGCAGGCCAACCGCAGCACTGAAGCCGAACGCCATCATCGCCGAGCTGGTCGTTACTACGGTCTGCCAGCCCGCATACTTTGCCAGCAGTGCTGACGCACCTGCTCCCAGCGCAAGACCGAGCAGCCCGCCCAGCAGGCACAGGATCGTCGACTCGACCAGAAACTGCAGCAGGATGTTTCCGCGCGTCGCGCCCAGCGCCTTGCGCACGCCTATCTCTCGGGTCCGCTCGGTCACGGTCACGAGCATGATGTTCATGATACCGATGCCACCGACCACCAGGCTGACGCCGGCGATCCCGGCCAGCAAGTAAGTGAAGATCTCAGTGGCCTCCTGCCGCGACTCGGCGAATTGCTTGCGATTCATGATCGCGAAGTCATTGTCCTTACCGGGCAGGATACCGTGCTCACGGCGCAGCACCCGCTCAATCTCGAGCATCGCCATCGGGATCGTCGATGTCCCGGCAACGCGCGCGCTGATCGTTTCGACAAACTCGTTGCCGGTCACGCGAAACTGCGCCGTAGCCAGTGGAATCCAGATATCATCATCAGGGTTGCGCCAGCCCGACCCGCCCTTCGAGGCCATCACGCCAATGACATCGAACTTGATCGAGCGGATCGAGATGCTCTGCCCGACCAGCGCCTCGGCCGGCACGTCCAGCATGTCCGGAATCTCGGCGCCAAGTACCACGACGCGTGAACGTGCCGCATTGTCGGCCGCAGTGAACATTCGACCATGTGCAACTTCGAAGCCGTGCACGTCCGGGTAATTCGGCGTTGTTCCGATCGTGGAAACATTCAGGTTCTTGTTGCCGTACTTCACCTGAAAGCGCTGGTTGATCTCCGGCACTATGCCGTCGACGTGCACATTACCGATAGACAGCGCCATCGCATCGTCGGTAGTTAACGTCTGGCGATTACGGGCGACGCCACGACTGAACCACGCCGATGACTGAATAGACAGGATATCGCCGCCAAGTGCTGCCATCTGGTCGTCGATCGCACGTTGCGCGCCCGTGCCAAGCGCGACCATGGTTATCACAGCGCCCACGCCAATAATGATGCCCAGCATCGTCAGTAATGCGCGGAACAGGTTACTGCGAATGCTCGACAGCGAGATTCGGATTGTCTCGCCAATCAACATCAGTTGATTCCCGGCACCCCGCCGACGCGGCGATTGATGAAGTTCTGCAGGTCCTGCTGTGTCTCTACGAGATGGCTGCTCGGCAGTACGAGGACGCGATCAGCGTCATCGAGACCTTCAATAATTTCTACGCGATCAAGATCCGTGATCCCCGTACGCACCTGTCGTACTTCGCGAGCCTCGTTGTCAAGCACCACCCAGAAGGTGCCGCCGAATCGATAGTCAGTGCCACCGCTGCGCCGTTGCCCGCCCGGCCTGCGGCGCGGCTGCTCGCCCGCTTGCCGACTACCACCGGCATTGCCAAGCGCAGCCTCGATATCGGCCACATCGCGGTCAAGGATCGCCGCCGTCGACTCAAGGTCACGGCGTGTACGCAGTGCCATAACCGGAATGGTCAGCGCATTCTCACTGCGCGCAATCGACACCTCTACTTCGGCGTTCATTCCCGGCATCAACAGGCCATCAGGATTCTGAATGGAAACAAGCACCGCGAACATCGTGACGTTCTGGTCAATCACGGCCTGCGGCTCGATCTTGGTGACCTCACCGGGAAACGGCTGGTTTGGATACGCTGCAACTGTCACGCTGACAGGCATGCCCGGGCGAATCTTGCCGATATCGGTTTCGTCGACGAGCGAACGAATCTGCACGGCACTCAGGTCGGCCATCTGCATCAACATCGTGCCGCCTGAGAAGTCCTGGGTCGGTGACGAAATAACCTGTCCCGCTTCTACCGGCTTCATGATGATCGTGCCGGTGATCGGCGCACGAATATCTGTATCGTCGACCGCAATCTGGGCGTTCTCGACACTTACGCGTGCCGTCACGACCTGCGCCTCCGCGTTAGCGAGGTCGAGTATTGACTGCTCCAGGTCGGCCTGTGTCAGCGTGCCATTGTCGACGAGCGATTCAACGCGCGCCTTCTGCGTTACGGCGATTTCGCGACGAGATTGAGCTGCCGTCAGCTCGGCCTGCGATCGATCGAGCTGGTTACGAGCCGTGCGAGGATCGATCGATACCATGAGCTGACCGGAATCGACGTGGTCGCCCGTTGCCACCCGCACGTCGAGCACCTCCCCGGACGCTTTCGACTTGACCTCTACCGTCGCCAGCGGCTCTACAATTCCCGCCGAACTTACAGCCACTTCGATAGTGCGATACTCGGCTGGCGCCGTGGCATAGACGGTCTCGGCGACCTCTTCTTTCGCACACGCGGCTGCAAACAGCGACAACGTGATAACCGCGTACTTCTTCATTCAACCTCCTTGTTGGCGGTGTCCTCGATTACCTGGCCATCACTGAGCCGAACGACGCGATCCGCGTGGTCGGCGATGTGTTGTTCGTGGGTAACGAGGATGATCGTGTTGCCTTCGGCATGCAGCCGGTCGAACAGGCGCATGATTTCGTCGCCGGTGGACGAGTCGAGATTTCCCGTCGGCTCGTCAGCCAGCAGAATGCTGGGCTTTGTAACCAGCGCACGCGCAATCGCCACTCGTTGACGCTGTCCACCCGACATCTCTGAGGGTCGATGCAACATCCGTTCGCCCAGCCCTACCGTCTCCAGCACGTCGCGCGCCCGCTCGGCCCGTTGCTTGCGCTTCATGCCGCTGTAGATGAGAGGCACCTCGACGTTGGCCAGCGCCGTCATTCGAGGTAGCAGGTTGAAGGTCTGAAATACGAAACCAATTTCACGGTTGCGAGCCTGAGCGAGCTGTCGGTCGCTCATTGCCGATACCGGGGCGCCGTTCAGCTGGTACTCGCCGCTCGTGGGTCGGTCCAGGCAGCCGAGAATATTCATCAACGTAGATTTGCCGGAACCGGACTGTCCCATGATCGCGACGTACTCGTTCCCGACGATGTCGAGGTCAACGCCATGCAATGCATAAATGGTTTCTGCGCCCATCACATAACGGCGCTCAAGACCGCGTACGCGAATAATTGGTGCTCGATCCGGCTGAATTTCGGAAATGGCTGCAGACAATGTGTCGCCCTGTCGTACCCGGGTTGGAATTAGACCACTTTTGCGACTTCAGTGCAGATTACATGGCCTTCTCGAGCAGGCCCGAGCCGCTGATATCGGCGACGCCGCGCGAACGCGCTTTTGCCCGGTACATCGCCTGATCCGCTTCTCGCATCAACCCTGTCAACGTGTTGGCATTTTCCGGGTACAGCGCGAGGCCGATACTCGCGGCGCAATCAAGTTTCTTGCGACCGATCGTATACGGCTGTTCCAGCGCCGCAGTCAGACGTTGCGCCAGCTTGTCGGCAATTTCCGAATCGACGTCTGGCACGAGTGCGACAAACTCGTCACCGCCCGGTCGGCCAATGATGTCGCAGGAGCGCAGGCTCTTGCGCAGACGTTCTGCCGCGATCGTCAGCAGCTGGTCGCCGACCTCGTGACCGCATTCATCGTTCACGCGTTTGAAGTCATTCAGGTCGATAAACAGCAGTGCACCAGTCGCGTCGTCCGCACTCTGGCTCAGGCGACGCGAGGCATCACGTTCGAAACCTCGACGGTTCAGCACCCCGGTCAGGGGATCGGATGTCGCGATGGACTCCATCTGCCGTTCTTTTGCCTTGCTGTCCGTAATGTCGACGAAAGTTGCCGCGATGTCGTCGCCGACCGGCTCGCAGATAGCACGCAACCAGCGCCCGGCGCCGGTCCTGCGGAAGAACACCTCGGTATCCAGGCTGCGACCGGACTCGGCAGCACGCTCGAACTGATCAATGATGGTGGCGGCCTCGTCATCGTCCATTCCGGAGGTAGCGATGCTCATCAGCTCGCGACCTGAACAGTCGACCAGCTCTTCGGGCTCCCGCGCCAGGAAACGACCGGCGGCCGCGTTCGCAAATATTGTCCTGAGGCGCTTGCTGCCATCATTCTCACGAATCCAGCGGAAGCGCACGATACCGTTAACCGAGTGATCGATCAGCGTGCGCAGCAGTTTTTCGCTCTTCCGGACTTCGGACTGCGCCCGCTCGACGTCGCTTACGTCGCGGAACATCAGTACCTGGCCGCCGCGCACAGAGGCACCCTTCGAATCGATCGGTGAAACCTGCACATGCAGAAAGCGACCCGTGCCAGTCATCATTTTTTGCGGTTGCCCGGTGTCCAGTGCATCAAAGACTTCGGGCGTCTCGTCGCCAAAGAGATTCTCAAGCGGTTCACGCAGTGCCGTAGCTTCGTCCACAGACAGCATGCTTTCAGCCGTGCGGTTCATGCCGATTACACGACATTGATCGTCAATTACCACAACCGGATCCTGCATGTTCTGGAACACCGTTTCGTAGGCGAGCGGTGTGAATTCGAAAAGCTGTTCTCCAACGACCAGCCAGGCGTAGATCGGCAGCATCGCAGCGAACGCGATCGGTACATACGAAATAGTGTTCGGCCCGAAGCCCATGTCATATGCCGCGGTCGTAGTCAGCGGGATGATGCAGGCGCCGATAAGCAGAAACAGTCCGCGACGATGGGCCGGTGCAACTGCGGAGCTATGAACAAACAGCGTCAGCATCGCAGCGCCGATAACGGCGTAGCTGTATGGCAAGTGGATAAACAGGAACCAGGGTCCCCAGCGATTCGGGCGGGTCAGGAATTCGCCGGCTTCATTGGCGGCCGGGAGAAACCACATGAACTCGTGGTAGACGTTGGTCGCCGCCAGCGTTATCGACAGTAGCGGGATGATCAGCAGCATGATCATCGTCCGCACCGGTGTGTCGGCCCCTGTGTACTCACGAAAGCAGACGTACGCGACAACGGGCACCAGGGCCGTGCCAACGAAATGTCCGGTCCGGCCTACCGTGAATCCCGTAAAAGTTTCGGAGAGCAGCTCAACAGCGCCACCCACGACCCAGAAGCTGATGACAACGAACAGTGCGCCGATGGGCACGCTGCCGACTTCACGCTTGGACGCTATCAGCCGCGATCCGAGCAGCAGGTAACAGGCTGCGCAGAAGATCAGTATGCCGGCGAGTGCGAAGTCGAAACTCATGGGGTCGCAGAATCAATTTAACCTTATCTGGTGAGGGACCAGTCTACGAAGCGTAAGCGTTTGATTCTCGGAACTGTTTCTCAGCTTTAAATCTTTGCAAAAGCCGTTATTGGTCAAATTTGCACAGCTGCTCGATTATGTGACCAGCAAGGCACATTTAACTTCTTGTAATTATTTGGCTTTTTCGCGATTACGGGCCGACTGCCACACGACTGAGAAAAGCGTCGCTGCCGACGCCGCTGAACGCCCGCAGAAACCGCACGGCCTCGGCACCATCATCGTGCAGCTTCTCGAGGTACGGGTCAGCCGGATCGCGTGCCGACAGGCGCCAGAAAAACAGCGTAATTGTCATGGCGAGGCGCACGCGGATCAGGTCGTAGAGCAGTCGCATTTCCTGCGGCGGAAACGGCGAGATGCTCACATAGCCACGCACCAGCGGCTCGATCAGGTGCAGAGGGTCGTTACCCTCGACACGCACGTAAGCTGCAGCTGTTGACAACTCGACGATGCGCGGTGCACGCAGCATGTCGCCAAAGTCGATAAGTCCCGCTACTCTGCCGTCGGGACCAATCAGAACATTCTCGTTGTTCGCGTCGTTATGAATTACCTGCGACGGCATATCCTGTAGCGCGGGGCCGACGCGCTCATCGAATGCATCAATGACCAATGTGAGATCGCGACGTGTCTGATCATCTTCGACATGCCGCAGCAGCGGCCGCAGCTCGCCCGCACGTTGTGTATCCCAGAGCAGCACCTGCGAGTCTCCGGGGTGACTGAATCCCTCAAGGGCACGATCCAGCCGAGCCAGGTACTCGCCGAGATTGCAAGCCGTCTTTGGTGGCGTGTCGTAATCCATCAGCAGTTGCCCATCGAGCCAGCTGACGATGCGCAGCGAAAAATGGCGGCCTTCGTGTTCGATCTGGCCACGGGATGCACCCGATACCGTACGAATCACGCGTGGCACTCCCGTGAATGACTTCTCCTCAAGGTGTTGCAACGCGGCGATCTGGAATTCCGTGAGTTCGTCGGAGTCGGCGCCACTCACGACTTTCACAACGTATTGGCCGAACTCGGCAGACAGCTTGAAATTCTGGTCGCGCTCGCTGACCAGGGAGCGATATTCGCCCTCGAGTCCGAATTGCTCACGGACCGCATCGGCCACCTTTCTTGCGGGAATTTCGGGCGGATCTACGGCAATTGCGGCGAGCCCGGCTGGTTCAGTATTCATGCGCGAATGATCCCATATGCGCCTGCTCCTACACCCACTTCTGCACTTGCGGTGCCGTATAGGTTTCGAACTGCCGTAGCAACCCGGCCGCATCTGCATCCACCAGCAACATGTCCCGGTTTTCGCTGCGCAGGAAGCCTTCGTGGCTGGCGTGATCGAGATACGCGAGCAGCGAATCGAAATAACCGTCGACGTTGAACAGCCCGCAAGGCTTGTCATGAAACCTGAGCTGTCCCCACGTGATGATCTCGATGATTTCCTCGAGCGTGCCGTAACCACCCGGCATTGCAATGAAGCCGTCCGATAGCGCCGCCATCATCGTCTTGCGTTCGTGCATTGAGGTAACGACGTGCAGTTCGGTCAAACCCTGGTGCGCGATCTCTTTGTCGGTAAGCAGTTTCGGAATGACGCCGTGTACCTTGCCGCCACGTTCCAGCACCGCGTCGGCGATGATGCCCATGACGCCTTTGCCGGCACCGCCGTAGACGAGTTCGAGATCGTGGCGAACCAGCACGTCAGCAAGATCGCGGGCCGCCTCGGCATAGATCGGCCGGGCGCCATCGTTAGAGCCGCAGTAGACGCAGACGCGACGCACGATCAGGCGGTCTTGGCCTTTGGTTTGACGTTCTGGACGATCTGAGCAATCTCCGGGCGGCGCTCGCGCAACTCCTCGGGAGTCAGTGCATCAAGCTCATGCGGGAACACGAGCCACTCGGCCGTCTCCCGCAGGAAATAATCGGGCGTCATGTCCGTTTCATTGCGAGTCGGCTTGAACCAGGGCACAGCCACACGAATATCCTCGGGCGTGTTATCGCGGGCTCGCTTCTTGAGCTCCTCGATTACGGCGACGATCGTGTTGCCGGTGTCAAAGACGTCGTCGACGATCAGCACGCGATCATCGTGGCAGATTTTCTTGATGATGTAGTTGAGTCCGTGCACCGCGACATGGCCGCGCTCATCAACACCCGTATAAGACGAAGTACGGATCGCGATGTGATCGGACTCGATACCGCAGTAAGCCAGTGTCTCCTGCAGCGCCATACCAACCGGTGTACCACCACGCCAGATGGCGATAATCATCGTCGGCTCGAAGCCGCTCTCGAGCACCTGGATGCCGAGCTCGATCGAGTCCTCAAGAAGGTCCTGCGCGGAAAGTACGGTCTTGTCCATTGTTGCTCTCAGAATAAAGGACGCTTGGCGTTATAATGCCGTTTCACGATTCTAGCGCAGCGACAATAAAAATGAACGAGCGATTCATCGAGGCAGACGACCTTCTCCGCGACTCCTTCCAGCTGGCAGCCAATATTTATGAGGCCGGCTTCGAGCCGGATTTTGTCGTCGGTCTGTGGCGTGGCGGCAGCGCCGTCGGCATCGCGGTCCAGGAAGGTCTCGACTACTTCGGCACCAAGACCGACCACATTGCCGTTCGAACCTCGTACACGGGTGCCGCGCGCTACACGCAGATGGTCAACAAGGCCGAGGCGATTCGTGTCCACGGCCTCCAATACCTGCTTGAGCACCTGTGTTCGCACCACTCGCTGCTGATCGTCGATGACGTCTACAGTACTGGCTCGAGCGTCAACGCCCTGATCAGCCAGCTGACCCGCAAGCTGCGCCGCAATCTGCCAAACGACATCCGGATCGCGACTGTCTGGAACCGGCCGTCAGCCAAGACACTGCGCAAGCCTGACTACTTCGTGCACGAAACCAGCGACTGGCTGGTACTGCCGTACGAGATGTCCGGATTCTCGGTTGCCGAGCTGCGCGATAATCGGCCGCAATTGGCGAGCCTGCTGGACCGCCTGGAACCGCACGTCAAAGCGGATGCGCAATCGCGCAACTGATGACCGAACCCGGCAAGTTCTTAAGATCGCTATTCGACGAAGCGGTCTCGGTTGCCATGCCCGAAAACTGCATGGGGCAGTGGCTGCCGCCGCGACCGAATGGCCGTGTTGTCGTCGTCGGTGCCGGCAAGGCTGCGGCCGCGATGGCGCGGGAACTGGAACGCCACTGGGGCGGGCCTCTCGAGGGACGCGTCATCGTGCCCTACGGCCATGCGGTGGATTGCGAGCACATTGCGGTTGTCGAAGCAGCGCACCCGGTTCCTGACGAAGCCGGGCAGCGGGCGGCCGTCGAAATTCTTGAGGACGTATCGGGCCTGTCTGCTGATGACACGGTTGCATGCCTGGTATCGGGCGGCGGCTCTTCCCTGCTGGCGGCCCCGGCTTCGGGAGTTTCGCTCGAAGAGAAGCAGGCGATCAACAAAGCCTTACTGAAAAGTGGCGCGCCAATCTTCGACATGAATTGTGTCCGCAAGAAGCTCTCGGCGATCAAAGGCGGCAAGCTGGCCGCTGCGGCCCAGCCGGCGAACGTACTGACACTTATCATCTCCGATGTACCTGGCAACGACGTTGGCACCATAGCGTCTGGCCCGACAGTTCCCGACACGAGCGCCGTGAGCGACGCTATCGCAATTCTCGATCGCCACGGGATAGAGGTCTCGGATACTGCGCGCCAAGCCATTCTTGGTAGCGAATTGGTCCGCCTCCCGGAACCCGACGTTCGAATTCTCGCAACCAGCGATGACGCGCTTATTGCCGCTTCGAAGCTCGCGATGGACCACGAGATCACACCTTACTCGCTGGGCGATCTTGGCGGAGATGCGAGAGGTCTCGCCAGGGAACACGCTGAACTGGCGATCGCCATCGCCGACGGTCGTGGTCCCATTGAAGCTCCATGTGTCATCATCTCGGGCGGTGAATCAACCGTTGCGGTGCGCGGCAGCGGTCGCGGTGGCCGCAACGGCGAATATGCGTTGGCGCTCGCGCTGGACCTGAACGGCCATCCCGGGATACACGCGATCGCATGCGACACTGACGGCATCGACGGTGCGGGTGACAACGCCGGATCATTCATCTCTCCGGATACTTTGCAACGCGCAGGCGACAATGGGCTCGACCCGCAGGTAATGCTGGATAACAACGACAGTTATGCGTTCTTTGCGGCGCTGGGCGATCTGATTGTGACGGGTCCGACGCGAACCAACGTGAATGACTTCAGAGCGATTTTTGTTACGTTGACGTAATGACAGATGAGGCACTGGAGCGATAAGGGAATATGAATTCCGAAAAACTGAAATTCTGGTCGACGTTGATTGCAAACCTGGGCGTGATTCTGGGACTTCTATTCCTGATCCTGGAAATCCGGCAAAGCAGCTCTATTGCGGTCACCCAGACCAGGATGGAGTTTGCTTCCGGCTGGCGCGACGTAGACTCTGCCAGGCAGGATGCATCATTCGCCGCGCTGCTGGCCAAGTCCTACGACAACCCGGAGGCGCTGTCTATTGCCGAGGTAATTCAACTCGACGGCTACTACTGGGGTGTAGTGGACCAGATGCTCAGTGCGCAGGTCGCATGGAATTCGGGCGTGAGAGATGGATCGTTTGCCGTCTCGGCGGAACAGGTAGCGGCCACCTATTTCAGAAGCCGGTTCGCGCAAGCCTGGTGGCAGCATGTCAGGGACGGGTTTTCCGCTCCGGAGAACGCCGAGTTTCGTGGTGTTATGGATCGGGCCATCGAAAAGGTAAGAAGCGATGAATACCCGAATCCGTATCGGAACGTAATGCGAGACATAACGTCTCCATACGAAGCGGATTCGGATTGAGAGACCTGACATCTTTGTCGCGGGCACTTGACGGACCGAAACGGGCGGCAAAACCTCCCGCGAGGCAAGTACCGCGTTCGCAACGCATTAGATGATGTAAACTTCTGACTTTAACCCGACGCCGCCAGTCGTCTCAGCGGGAGACAAGCCATGGCATTGCGTTTCATCGCTATTGCAGCGTTACTATTCGTCTCCGCAAGCACATTTGCGGAATCTCCCATTTCGTACGACGTTGCCTTTCCGAATGCAGCACACCATGAAGCGCAGATAGAGGTTACGTTTAAGAACGTCTCTGCTGATTCTCTTGAGTTGCGCATGAGCCGTTCGTCCCCGGGCCGATATGCGCTGCACGAGTTTGCCAAGAACGTTTATGGGGTAGCAGCCACCGATGGCGCCGGCCGGGCCCTGACCATAACCCGCCCGGACCCGTACCAATGGAATGTTTCCGGCCACGATGGAACTGTCATCGTGACCTATACCTTGTTTGCGGATCTTCTCGACGGCACCTATTCAGCGATTGACCTGACGCACGCGCATCTGAATATGCCCGCTACTTTCATGTGGGCTCGCGGACATCAGGACTTGCCGATATCCGTCACGTTCCATCCTCCGGTTGAGGGCTGGAAGGTCGCTACGCAGCTCGTAGCAACAGATGATCCATTTACGTTCATGGCGCCCAACCTGGACTATTTCCTGGATAGTCCGGTTGAGCTCAGCGATTTTTCAGAGCGAAGCTGGACTTTAGAGTCAGGTGATCGTAGCCAAACAATTCGACTTGTCGTGCATCACCTCGGTACTGAGGAAGACGTTGACGAGTACGCCGAGATGGCGGCCAAGGTTGTCGCTGAGCAAGTCAAGGTATTCGGCGAATTGCCGGAATTTGATTACGGAACGTACACATTCATATGCGATTACCTGCCATACGCCGACGGGGACGGCATGGAACACCGAAATTCGACGGTCGTCACGCAAGCGGAGTCGCTTTACGAAACGGATTTCGGGCCGCAACTGCGGACGTTGTCACACGAATTCCTGCACGCATGGAATGCAGAGCGCATTCGCCCGAAGCGCCTGGAGCCGTTTGACTTCGAGCGGGCCAACATGTCATTCAATCTTTGGTTTGTCGAGGGGTTCACAAGCTACTATGACTCGCTGACAATACGGCGCGCCGGACTGACGACCATCGATGAATTCCTTGAAGGAATACTTCGGTACCTGGATCCGGTAACGCGCTCGCCGGGGCGACTTTACTCATCCCCATTGGATATGAGCGCAAGGGCTCCGTTCGTTGACGCTGCAACAGCCGTCGATCCCACTAACTTCGCTAACATCCATATTTCATACTACGCTTACGGCGCTGCGCTGGGCCTTGCCCTGGACCTGGAAATGCGATCGAGGTTTGGTGATGTGTCCCTGGATGATTACATGCGGGAGGTTTGGAAAACACACGGCAGGAATGAAGCGAATTTCGAGACCAAAGACCTGGAACTCGCGCTTGCTCGCGTGACCGGAGACAGCAACTTCGCGGCCAGATTCTTCGAGCGGTTTGTGTTTGGGCAAGAGCTGCCTGATTTCGAAGCACTTCTGTCCAACGCAGGCCTCCTGATCAAGCAAGCCAATGAAGACAGTGCGAGCGCCGGGCCGCTCGAGTTTGAGTTTGTCGGCAGGGAAGCGCTAGTCGCCACTAATACGATAGTTGGCTCTCCGCTTTACGAGGCAGGAATCGACAGGGGTGATCGAATTATTGGGATTGGCCGACTCGAGATCGGAAGTCAGGAGCAGTGGGACGCTGCCCTTGATCGATATGAACCCGGCTCGACGGTAACCATTCGCTACAAGCAACGGGAAATTGAAAAAGAGGCAAAATTGACGCTTGTCGAAGACAGTCAGATGCTGGTGGCCAAATTCGAAGACGAGGAATTACCAATTCGACGATCTGCGCAGCGATTTCGCGACGCGTGGCTCGGGCCCGATTCTGAGTCCGATTGACGGCTTCTTGCCATCAGCGCCCTCTGCATCTCGCGGCAACACGAACGAAACCCCTGCTCCTCCCAGCAACGGTCCAAATCAAACTTCCGGATTCTGGAAAGCAACTGGTGAGCCGCTACCGCGACGTAAGCGCGCAATTCGGTGATTTCCTCGCCGAGCTCGTCTCCCAATGACATGTTCCCCTTCCCTTTCGATACTGTTTTAATATACAGCTTTATGCATTTAACTCACTGTTATTAATAAGAAATATCGCCGCGCGATTTGGGTTTCGGTTTGCCGAAGTATTGAACTCCGTAAAATGCCCCAATAATGCTTCGCACCCCTTGATCCGAGTAACCGACATGCAGGAATTTCCACACCACTACAGCGTTACCGCCGCGGCCTCGATGAACGGCAACGTTATCCTGAACTCCGATGGTGCACCGGAGATGCTTTCAGCCCCGCCCGCACAGTTCGGTGGTCCCGGCGATCAGTGGTCGCCCGAAGCGCTGCTCGTCGCCGCAGTGGCGGACTGCTTTGTGCTGTCATTCCGCGCCGTTGCCCGCGCGTCGAGAGTCGACTGGACCGCACTGCAGGTCGACGCTGAGGGCACGCTCGACAAGATTGATCGCGTCACACAGTTCACCGCCTTCAAGGTACATGCCACTCTGGACGTCCCGGAAGGCAGCGACGAAGCGAAGGCGCAACGCGCCCTGGAAAAGGCCGAACACGTCTGCCTGATCACGAATTCGCTCAAGGCGGACTCGGAGCTCGAGACCACGATTCGTGTGAGCGGCAGTTAAACCACCTCTGTTAAGTTTTTCCTTTATAATGCCCCGCCGTTCGGCGACCTGCCGGATGATGACAAAGGAAAAACATGACTAACGCGAAGGTTATCTACACGAAAACCGACGAGGCCCCGGCGCTCGCGACGTACTCATTTCTGCCGATCGTACGCGCATTTACGCGCGATGCCGGCGTTGATATCGAGCTTAGCGATATTTCGCTGGCCGGCCGCATTCTCGCCAACTTCCCGGATAACCTGACCGACGAGCAACGCATTTCCGATGCCCTTGCCGAACTTGGCGAACTGGCAAAGACGCCGGAAGCCAACATCGTCAAGCTGCCCAATATCAGTGCATCGATTCCGCAGCTGGTCGGCGCAATCGCCGAACTGCAGGCACACGGCTACAACGTCCCCGATTTTCCGGAGGAGCCGTCCAGCGACGAAGAGCGCGAGATTCGCGATCGCTACGCGAAGGTCCTGGGCAGTGCCGTGAACCCGGTACTTCGTGAGGGCAACTCGGACCGCCGCGTGGCGGACGCCGTAAAAGCCTTCGCCCAGAAGAACCCGCATCGGATGGGTGCATGGAGCGCCGACTCGAAAACGTCGGTCGCCCACATGGATGACAGTGACTTCTTCGGCAGCGAACAATCCACGATCGTTCGCACCGACGGCAACCTGAAAATTACGCTGCACACTAACGACGGTGACGAGATCGTCCTGCGTGACGCAGTGCCGGTTCTCGCGAACGAAGTCGTAGACGCCACGCGCATGGACACGGCAAAACTGCGTGAGTTTTTCGCCGCACAGATCGACCTCGCCAAAGAAGAAAATGTGCTGCTGTCGCTGCACCTCAAGGCGACCATGATGAAGGTCTCGGACCCGATCATGTTTGGCCACGCGGTATCCGTCTATTACGAGGACGCGTTCGACAAGCATGGTGAGACGTTCGCAGAGATCGGCGTCGATCCGAATAACGGCATTGGTGACGTGTACGCGAAACTCGATCGCCTGCCCGAGGACAAGCAGGCAGAGATTCGCGCCGACCTCGAGGCCGTGTACGCGTCCCGCCCCGCCCTCGCGATGGTCGACTCCGATCGCGGCATTACCAATCTGCACGTACCCAGCGACGTCATCATCGATGCTTCGATGCCTGCGGCCATTCGGTCATCTGGCCAGATGTGGGGGCCGGACGGCAAGACCGCCGATTCACGCATGATGATTCCGGATCGCAGCTACGCGGGTATCTACGCCGAGATTATCGACTTCTGCAAGGAACATGGTGCTTTCGATGTGCCGACGATGGGCAATGTCTGCAACGTCGGTCTGATGGCGCAGAAAGCGGAAGAATACGGCTCGCACGACAAGACATTTGAGATTCCGGCAGCCGGCACGGTGCGTGTCACCGACGACGCAGGAAACCTGGTATTCGAACACCAGGTCGGCGAAGGCGATATCTGGCGCATGTGCCAGACCAGGGACCTGCCGATTCGCGACTGGGTGAAGCTCGCGGTACTGCGCGCCCGACAGACCGGTGCAGCGGCAATCTTCTGGCTGGATGAAAACCGCGCTCATGACAGCAACCTGATTGGCCTTGCGAACAAGTACCTGGCGGACCACGACACAGATGGCCTCGATATCCGTATTCTTGCACCACGAGATGCCATGCGCGCGACCTGCGAGCGCGTCAAGGCCGGTGAAGATACGATTTCTGTAACTGGCAACGTACTGCGCGACTACCTGACCGATCTGTTCCCGATTCTCGAGCTCGGCACGAGCGCGAAGATGCTGTCGATTGTTCCGCTGCTCGCCGGCGGCGGCCTGTACGAAACGGGCGCCGGTGGTTCTGCGCCCAAGCACGTGCAGCAGTTCAACTCGGAAGGTCACCTGCGCTGGGACTCACTCGGCGAATTCCTGGCACTCGCGGTTTCGATCGAAGATCTCGCGGTGAAGACAGGCAACGAAGAAGCTCGAATTGTTGCAAACGCGCTCAACGAAGCGAACAGCCGCTACCTGGATAACAACAAGGCACCGTCGCGCAAGGTCAACGAGCACGACAACCGTGGCAGCCACTATTACCTTGCGATGTACTGGGCGCAGGCGATTTCCGAGTCGGACTCCGCGAATGCAGAGAAATTCGCCGGAATCGCGCAGGCACTGGCAGACAACGAAGATGCGATTAACGCCGAGCTGCTTGCGGCACAGGGCGAGGCTGTGGATGTTGGTGGCTACTTCCAGCCGGATGACGCCCTGGCGAGTGCAGCGATGCGTCCGTCCGCGACGCTGAACAGCATCATCGACGGCATCTAGGCGACGGGTTCCCCGAGTACGTAAGTGGCGGCGACGTTTCGGTCGTCGCCGAGTGTCAGCAGTGCGAACAATTTCTCGGCGATGGTATCCGCTGCAGCGACTCGCCTTGACGTAATTGTTGCGGCTGCCGGTTCGAGCACGACGACATCAGCCTCCTTGCCCGTCTCGAAACTGCCGATCTTGTCATCAAGGTAGAGAGCTTCGGCTGCACCGAGCGTTGCCAGCCAGATGGCGCGTTCGGCGGGCAAGGATTGTCCGCGCAGGTGCAGGACCTTGTAGGCCTCGGCCGCCGTTCGAAGTAATGACAGCGAGGTACCGCCGCCGACATCGGTCCCGAGACCGCAGCGAACGTCGGCTCCGCGCATCGCATGCAGGTCGAACAGCCCACTGCCGAGAAACAGGTTCGACGTCGGGCAGAACGCCGCGGCCGCGCCGTGTCGATGCATGACTGACCGGTCTTCGTCGTCCATATGCAGACAATGCGCGAACACCGAGCGCTCGCGCACGAGTCCAAATCGCCGGTAAACGTCGAGATAGCTGCGGCAGTCCGGGAACAGTCTCGCTATCTCGTCGATTTCCTCCTGGTTTTCGGCGAGGTGCGTGTGAACCCAGGTATCAGGATGCTCGGCGGCCAACTTGCCTGCAGCTTCGAGTTGTTCAGGCGATGACGTCAGCGCAAATCTGGGTGTGATCGCGTAGCCGAGCCGGTCATGCCCATGCCAGCGAGCGATCAGTTCGGCCGAATCGCTGTACCCCGATTCCGCACTGTCCCGCAGTTCCTCCGGGCAGCCGCGATCCATGAGCACCTTGCCCGCGATCAGGCGCATGTTGCGCGCCTCGGCAGCTTCAAATATCGCGTCAGCCGAGTGCGCGTGTACAGTGCCGAACACCAACGCCGTCGTCGTGCCATTGGCGAGCAATTCATCAAGGAATGCACCGGCCGTCTCGCGCGCATACGCAGGATCGGCAAAGCGCATCTCGGCGGGATAGGCGTAACGATTCAGCCAATCGAGCAACTGCTCGCCGTAGGACGCGATGATGTCGAGCTGGGGAAAATGCACATGGCAGTCGATCAATCCTGGCAGAACAAATCGACCGCGATGATCGTCTACGACAGCATCAGCGGGAAGCGCTGGCAGCAGATCGTTCGCAGGACCGATAGCCGCGATTCGCCCCTCCTGTACCACGACAAGTCCGTCCTCAAGCGCTTCACTCGCCGCAGGATCGGCGTGCTCACCCGGATCTGCGAGACAATGGAAGACGCTGCCGCGAATCGCGCGTACGGTCATGCGGGCGCCTCGACGAACACGACTTCGTCGATAACATGAGTTTCGCAATTGGGTTCATTGCCGCCGCGATCGATGACGAGGTATTCCTGACCTTCGTCAAGACCAATCAGGGGCATGTGCCAGGTGCCGCGGCGGTAGTTGAAGCCCTGCCGCCCGTTGGTCACGAACGCGCGCAGGTCCTCAACCACAATGCCCTCCTCGGGCGGGCCCACGACAATGACCATCCGGCACGGAGACAGCGGAATAAATGCCTGGCTGCCCAGCGGGTGCCGTTCGACCATATCGAGGCGCAGTGGCAGAGACGTCGGGGTACGGCAACGGGCGATACTGACTGCGACCGAACCATCATTGATGATATCCACGTTACATAGGTCGTCGAAGCGCTCGAATCGAGCATCGTTCATCACGTCGGCGCCGTCGCGAGCCGTGTCTATCACGTCACCGTAGGGAGCAAAGCGTTCCCGCGTCAGCGGCTCGGCGGTCAGGGTTATCGTCACTGTCCCACCTTGCCGAACAGCCGCAGCCGACTGACGCCGCCATCCGGGTAGATCGACATACGTACATGAGTCACGTCGCCGACAGGCTCCAGCGCTTCGAAGTAATGCTGCTGGTCCATCTTGAGTTTCGATTCGGCCAGCAACGGTTTCCACGCGCCGTCAACTGCGGCCGCGTCGCTGTCAAATCGCCCTGCCTCAAGAGAAACCCGATCGGGGTAGTTGCCCTTGAAATGCGCGGTATCCACCTCGGCACGCGCGATGCTGCCCGGGCGTCCCAGTGCCACAACAACCCAGTCATTACCCGGACCCCGGCGACGCGCCGTTTCCCAGCCATCACCCATATTGACCCCGCGGCCAGGCATATTCAGGTTGTGCATGCTGCCGTAATGCTCGTCGCTGCATGCTATGGCGCGGCCGCCGTGTTCGACGGCAACGAGGTCAACGAAACCCTCCACATTGTCGATGTCGGGCAGCACTGCACCGTAGATCCGTAGCCGCGCGACACCGCCATCGGGATAGATGTTCAGCCGCACATGCGTAAACGCGCAGCCATTCAAAACGTCAATGTAATGATGCGCATCACCTTCGATCGCGGTCTTCGGGACGATTTCCTGCCAGCCATCTTCCGGAACGTCGGCATCGCTGCTGCAGGCGTCGATCGATATCTCCGGCGGGTAGTTGCCGGTGAAGTGGCTGGTATCGATATCGAAGCCGTGAATCACGCCGGGCAGCCCGAGGTGCACAATGCAGTGGTCGTAACCTAGCTCACGTTTGCGGCGGCTCTCCCAACCGTCCATCCATTTGCCGTGCTCGTCATACTTGCCGTCGATGAACACAGGCTCTGCCGGATCGATCAGCCGCTCCTTGGCCGCGAAGAACTCGTCCGTCGCATAAGTGACCCGTGACCCGAGTCGCGGCTGCTCCAGCTGCACCCAATGGCGGAACGGATTGTTCATCCCGCGGACTCCATCGCGTCAAGGCGCAGGCGCGCAATCGTATGAATCTGTTCAAGTGCGGCTTCGAATTCGGTGTCGACATCGTTTTCGAGACGTGCCGCGAAGGCTTCAAGAATCTGCTGTCGATCGCTGTTGCGCACGGCCATGACGAACGGGAAATCGAATTTCGACTTGTATAAGTCATTCAGCTCCTGGAAGCGCGCGTATTCCTCAGTGCTGCATTTATCGAGTCCCGCGCTCGACTGCTCTTCGGTCGAGTCGGCTGTAAGCTCGCCTGCCACCTGTGCTCGACCCGCGAGGTCCGGATGCGCGCGAATCAAATCGAGCTGCTGCTCTTTCGAAGCATTGTCGACGCAGTCGGCCATAAGTCGCGCGAGTGTTTCGAGATCGACAGTTCCGCCGTCGAGTAACGCGGCGACGCGTTCGGCCACCCATGGCGAGTGCTCGTAGATACCGCCGTAACGTGCGACAAAATCACTCACACCGGGAACCTCTCGCGCCAGTGATTGGCGATATCGAGACGCGTTGCAACCCAGGCATCATCGAACCCTGCGACATAGTCGAGGAAGCGCGCCACCGCGGCGGCGCGACCCGGCCGACCGGCCAGCCGGCAGTGCAGACCGATCGACATCATGCGACCGCCCTCAGCGTGCAGCACGTCAAACGAATCCTTGAGATAGTCGAAGAACTGCTGACCCGAGTTGAAGCCCTGCGCGGTCGCAAAGCGCATGTCGTTGGCGTCGAGCGTGTACGGCACTATCAATTGCGGCGATGCGCAGCTCGTATCCCAGTACGGCAGGTCGTCGGCATAACTGTCCGCAATGTAGGCGAACCCGCCTTCTTCAGCAGCGATGCGCAGGCTGTTCGGGCTGCAACGACCGAGATACCAGCCTGCAGGTTCGGTCCCGGTCGCCTGCTTGTGAATGTCGAGCGCTTTGCGCAGATGATCACGCTCCGTGTCTTCGTCAATATGCTGGTAGTCGATCCAGCGGTAGCCGTGGCTCGCGATCTCCCAGTTCGCCTCCTGCATTGCAGCGACAGCATCAGGGTTGCGCTTCAGCGCCATGGCCACGCCGAACACCGTGACCGGAAGCTTGCGCTCGCAGAACATGCGATGCAGACGCCAGAAGCCGGCGCGGGCACCGTACTCGTAGATCGACTCCATGTTCATGTGCCGCGCACCTTCGATTGGTGCAGCGTTCACGATCTCCGACAGGAATGCCTCCGAAGCGTGATCACCATGCAGCACGCAATTCTCACCACCCTCTTCATAATTGACGACAAACTGAACAGCGATGCGCGCCCCGTTTGGCCAGTCCGCGTCAGGCGGTTCGGCGCCGTATCCGACCAGATCTCTCGGGTAATCACTCACTGGCTTGCCTCGAGATCACGAAACCAGCGATCGATAATGTCGCGCTCTTCATCGGTCATGGCGGTCAGGTTACCGATCGGCATGACACGAGTCACGACAGTCTGCTGGTGAATGCGCGCGGCCTCGGCGACGATCTCTTCTTCCGTATCCAGCACGATGCCAAGCGGCGGCGACGGAAACGCGGGATGCACAGGTGCCGCTGAATGGCAGCTTGTGCAACGTGCGTTGATAACGTTCTGCACCTGCCCGAACGACACTGAATCAGGGTCACTGTCCCCGGAGTCTGTGCGCGGCGCCATCCAGACGATCAGCGCGGCACCGATTGCAATGGCGACCAGCACTGTCCACGGTGACGCCTTGCCACTGTGTCGAGCGACGAACCAGGTACGCACCAGCGCGCCCGCGAGCGAGATCGCGACGAGGATCAACCAGTTGTATTCGTGGCTGTACGTCATCGCGTAATGATTGCTCGTCATGACAAACAGCACAGGCAAGGTGAAATAAGTGTTGTGGACCGAGCGCAGCTTGGCTTTCTCGCCCGGTGCCGGATCTGCGTCCTCGCCGCGTTCAGCGGCATCCACCATGAGTTTCTGACCCGGGATGATGACGAAAAATACGTTCGCCACCATGATCGTGCCAAGTGCCGCACCGAACAGGATGTACGCCGCCCGGCCCGAGAACAGGTTGCAGAGCCCCCAGGCGAGCACAGCGATCAGTGCGAGTAGCACGGTGGCCATAATCAGCGCGTTATTCGCAAGTGGCGAACGGCAGACGAGATCGTAAACAACCCAGCTCGCCGCGAGGATTGCGAGCGCGATTCCGATCGCCGATGCCGTTGAAAGTTCGGCGACCGAGCGATCGACAAGATAGATTTCTGCGCCGAGGAAATACACGAGCCCCAGCAGGAACATGCCTGTCAGCCAGGTCGAATAGGCTTCCCATTTGAACCAGTGCAGTCTCGGCGGCAATTCATTTGGCGCACCTTTGTATTTCTGTGCGTGGTAGAAGCCACCGCCATGCACGGACCAGACTTCCCCACCAACACCTTTAGCCGCATCGCCCGCGTTTCGCGGCGACTCGAGATGGTTGTCGAGCCAGATGAAGTACAACGAAGAACCGATCCACGCGATACCCGTCACGAAGTGCGCCCAGCGCACCACGAGATTCAGCCATTCGAACAGATACGCCTCCACACTATCCTCGTATCTGTTGCACGTTGTCGGGAATGGCCGCCGGAAGTGTGCCGCGCTCATGGATGGCCAGAATCTCCGCACAGACGGCGACCGCGATCTCCGCCGGCTTTTTGCCACTGATACCGTGTACTCCGATCGGGCAGACGAGCTTGTCGATCAGCGCTTGCGGAAGACCCTGTTCACGAAACCGTTTCTCGAATCGGCGTCGCTTCGAAGCCGAGCCGATCAGGCCGCAGTAGCGAGCGTCGCGGCGGCGCAGCACGCGATCACAGATTTCAAAATCAAGTGCGTGACTGTGAGTCATGACGAGGAAGTAACTGTCCGGTGCCATGGCCGCCACTTCCAGTGACGGATCGCTGGCCTCAACGGCACGTACGTTTACCGGCACATCGCGCAGCATGTTGCGACGACCATCGATCCAGCGGATGTTGCAGTCCAGTGTCGACAGCATGTTCACAACGGCTGAGCCAACATGCCCGGCGCCGAACACGGCAATGTTCAGGCTCGGGTCTACGACCGGCTCATAGAACTCCTGCATGTTGCGGGTCGCCGGGGATTTTTCGCGCAACACCCGGCGCGCCACGGGTACCATGACGCTGCGTTCATCGCCGGCCCATGTCTGGTCTGCCGTCACGACGATCTTCTCAGGCTGCGACTGCGAGATTCGTGTCGCGATAACGGCGGGTTCGCGTTGCCCATGCAGCGAACGCACGTTCTGCAGCCATTGCGGCATGCCGTTGGCGACCGGCTCGAACATGATCTCTACGACACCGCCGCAACACTGACCCATCGACGACCCGAGCGGAAAACTGCGCAGACTCGGGCGCTCGTCGTTGAGATGTTCGACCGCGATCCTGGTGCTCTGGTACTCGAGCTGCCCGCCACCGATCGTCCCAATGGTTTCCCTCGCCGTGACTATCATCTTCGCTCCCAGCTCGCGGGGTGCAGAACCTCTGATGCCCGCAACCGTCACCAGGACAGCCGGTTCGCCCGCCGCTGCGAGGTCACTCAACTCTTCGATCCACTCATTCATTCTCTCCCTCCTGCATGGCTCGCAACAGGGATGCGGGGGTTGCCGGCGCATCGAGTGCCGGCAGCGGATTGGTATCGGTTGCGATGGCATCGCGCAGCGCAAGAAACACGGACAGCGCGAGCATGAGCGGCGGTTCTCCGACCGCCTTGGACCGATAGATGGTCTCCTCCCGGTTGGGCGAGCTCTGCATCAGCTCGACGTTAAATTCCGGCGCAAGGTCGGAACAGGCCGGTATCTTGTAGGTTGACGGTGCATGTGTGCCAAGCCGGCCCTTGTCATCCCACCAGAGTTCCTCGGTGGTCAGCCAGCCGACGCCCTGGACGTAGCCGCCTTCTATTTGTCCGATATCGATGGCCGGATTCAGAGAATCGCCGCAGTCGTGCAGAATGTCGGTGCGCAGAATCCGGTTTTCGCCAGTCAGCGTATCGACAACGACTTCGGTGACTGCGGCGCCGTAAGCAAAATAGAAAAACGGCCGGCCGCTGAACGTTGCACGGTCGTAGTTGATCTTTGGTGTGCGGTAATAACCGGTCGCAGACAGCGACACCCGGCCTGCCCATGCCAGCTGCACGAGTTCGGCGAACGGCAGCCAGCGATCGCCGACCGCTACTCCGTTGTCGCGAAACTCGACGTCCGCTTCCGTCACGGAAAAGTGCTGCGCCGCGAACTCGGTCAGACGGTGACGAATTTTGCCGGCTGCAATGCGCGCTGCCATACCATTCATATCCGCACCGCTCGAAGCCGCTGTCGCCGATGCATTTGGAACCTTGCTGGTATCGGCAGCCGTAATCCGGATGCGATCGATGTCTATCGCGAATTCGTCGGCGACGACCTGAGCCACCTTGACGTACAGGCCCTGCCCCATCTCGGTGCCGCCGTGGTTGAGCTGCACGGTGCCGTCCTTGTAGACGTGCACGAGCGCGCCGGCCTGGTTCAGCAGCGTCGACGTAAAAGAGATACCGAACTTGACGGGCGTAATTGCGATTCCACGCTTGAGGATCGTGCTCTCACGGTTGAATGCACGTACCTGCTCGCGCCTGGTCCCATAGTCACTGCTCGCAACCAGCTTCGCGAAGATCTCGTCGATTATGTTGTCTTCGACAGGCTGCTGGTAATGCGTAACGTTGCGCTCGTCGTCACCGTAGAAATTGCGCTCCCTGATCTCGAGCGGATCCTTGTCGAGCGCGCGCGCAATATCGTCAATGACGTACTCGATCGCGAACATGCCCTGCGGACCGCCAAACCCCCGGAAGGCCGTGTTCGACACGGTGTTCGTCTTGCAGCGATGCGACAGGATGTGCACGTTCTCCAGAAAGTACGCGTTATCGCAATGGAACATCGCGCGATCGTTTACCGGTCCTGACAGGTCGGCCGACATGCCACAACGTGAGGCAAACTCGAAATCGATGCCGAGGATGCGACCTGTATCGTCGTAGCCGACGTCGTAGTCGATGACGAAATCATGTCGCTTACCCGTCATGATCATGTCATCGTCACGATCGAGGCGCAGTTTGCAGGGGCGCCCGGTCTTGTCGCTGGCTATCGCAGCGATGCACGCGATCAGTGCCGCCTGGCTTTCCTTGCCACCGAACGCACCGCCCATGCGGCGACAGATGACGGTAACGTCCTTGGCGGGACGCAAGGTCGCATTGGCGACGAGCGTCTGCACTTCATCGGGATGCTGCGTCGAGCTGTACACGAGCAGACAGTTATCTTCCTGCGGCAGGACAAGCGCGATTTGGCCTTCGAGATAGAACTGGTCCTGCCCTCCAAGCGACACCCGCCGTTGCAGGCGGTGCGGAGCCTTCTCGAGAGCCGCATTCGCATCGCCGCGTTGCAGCGTTTCGGATGGCAATACGAAGGACGATTTTTCGACAGCGCTCAGCGGGTCGACAATCGTCTCGAGTTCCTCGTAGTCGATGTTTGCAAGGCGCGCCGCTCGCCGAGCAGCATCCACCGTCTCCGCGGCGACGGCGAACAGGGCCTGGCCGGCATACTGCGCCAGCCCTTCGGCCAGAATCGGATCGTCATGCATCATCGGGCCGAAATTGTTCTCGCCCGCAATGTCGTCCACTGTGCAGACGTCGACGACGCCGGCCACGTTGTGTACCGGTGACAGGTCGATGTCGTTGATGCGTGCATGCGCGTGCTGACTCATGCCGACAGCAACGTGCAGCAACCCGTGCGGTTCCGGCAGGTCGTCGGTATAGGTTGCGCGCCCTGTGACATGCAGGTGCGCGCTGTCGTGCGGCAGTGCGGCGCCGACAGCAGCGTCTCGTTTTGCGTCTGCTTTAGCCGCCACGTCCATAGGTGTACACCGTCTCGAGAGTCGGATCCTGGGTCTCAGCGAGGAATCGCCGCAGCAGGTTCTGGCCAGCGGCCAGTCGAATATCGGCCGTCGCGCGCATGTCGTCGATCGGCCGGAAGTCTTCCACCAGTGCATCGCAGGCCTTTGCAACGGTCTCGGCATTCCAGTCGAACCCATTGACCACTGCCTCGGTTTTTGACGCTCGCCGCACTGTCGCCGCGAGACCGCCGCAGGCCATTCGAAACTTCGCGACCTGGCCGTTGTTCAATTGCAAAGAGTAAGCAGTACACACGGCCGAGATGTCCTGGTCGAAACGCTTCGACCACTTGTGGCTGCGCACGACCGTATCGCCGACGGGCAACGGGATGCGGATTCGGGAAACGAACTCGCCTGGCTGCAGGTCGTTAACCATGTAGTCGTGGTAGAACTCGTCCAGGCCAATCTCGCGTTCGACCTCTCCGCAACGCAGCACGAGTGTTGTGTCAATGACCATCAGTGCGGCCATCGAATCGCCGATTGGCGAACCGTTGGCAATATTGCCGCCCAACGTGCCGGCATTGCGGATTGGCGGTGACGCGAAACGCCGGAATAGTTCACCGAGACCCGGGTAGTGTTCAACGATTAGTGGCGCCGCATCCGAAAGCGACGCGCCCGCGCCGACCTCGATATGTGATGCGGTCGTCTCTACGGTCGCGAGTTCACGAACGGCGCCCGTGTAGATAACCGTGTCGAGGTCGCGATGCTGCTTGGTAACCCATAAGCCGACGTCAGTGCCTCCGGCCAGCAATGTTGCCGCCGGGTATTCACTGCAGGCCGCCGCCAGTTCGTCTGTCGTGCGCGGCGCGAGAAATCGCCGACCGCCTCGTTCAACAACCAGCATCTCGGTCCGCTTGATCGACTTGAGGGCATCGCGATAGATGGGTGCGGAATTACCGTCGTAGCCGTACATCGCCTGTGCGGCAGCCACGATCGGCCGATAACCGGTGCAGCGGCAAAGGTTGCCGGACAATGCGTCGTCGATGTCCTGCCGGCTCGGCTCGGCGTCAGTCTCATACAAGGCAAACAGCGACATGACGAAGCCCGGGGTACAAAAGCCGCACTGCGAACCATGCTGATCGACCATTGCGCGTTGCACCGGGTGCAGATCCTTGCCGTCGGCAAGACTTTCGACCGTGAACAGCTGTTTGCCATCGAGCGTCGGCAGAAACTGGATGCAGGAATTGATTGCGCGCAGCTTTACGTCGCCACCACGGGCATCGGCAACAACAATGGTACACGCACCGCAGTCGCCTTCGGCGCAGCCTTCCTTGGTACCGGTACGTCCCAGGTCTTCGCGCAAGTATTGCAGCACGGTCCGAGTCGGGTCGGGGTTCGAGACCTCGACGACCTCGCCATCCAGTACAAACCGAATGCAATTGTCGGCGGGCATCAGCTCCCTCGGTAGGTCGAGTACGACCAGGGCGAAGCGAGTAACGGGACGTGATAGTTCTCGTCCGCGGCAAGACTGACACGGATAACGACGGTATCGAGAAACGGTGGATCGGCAGCGGCGGCTCCCCGCGTCGCGAAATAGGCACCGATATCGAATTCGAGTTCGTAGCTACCCGTCATCATCGCGTCGCCGGCCAGCAGTGGTTCTTCAGTACGCCCATCGCTGTTGGTGGTCGCTGCTGCCACAAGCTCGCGGCTGTTGCCCAGGTGGTAAAGACGAATATCGACGTGACTCGCGGGCCCACCGTGCACGGTGTCAAGAATGTGCGTCGTCAGTCGTCCCATCCTGCCTCGCTATTTTCGGCCATTCTGTGTTTGCGTAGCGTCGCCATTATACCGCCTTCCGAAACAGCGACGGGGCTTCCTCCTGGCTATGGAGAGGGTCGCATCGCAGCAATCTGATCGCGCCGTTTTCGCAGATCACGCAGTCGACGCTTGTCGAGCACACCAACAAGTTGCTCGTCGATCATTTCGTCAGTCAGTCCGGCCACGGCCGCGCTCCATGCATTGACCAGATCGGTCGGTACGTTTTCAAACGCCGGCTTCCCGGGCCGCTTGTCACTGAATGTCATTACGTTGCCGAGTAAGATTAACTGCCAGGTGGCCTTGTCGTACACCAGATCCATGGCCGTTCGTTGTTTCGCATTGACCAGGTAATCAAACAACGCCATTGTGCTCCATTGCACCGGGAGCGGACAGGCAGCGTTGCCACCCAGACGCTGCGCATTTCGGCTAGCCTCGTCGATCGTACTCTCTGGCACAAACTGCAGCGAGCCGGCGCGACCGTTAACGTCGCGAGTAACGGTTACGGGCGTAAGACCGACTCCGAGCATGCGGTCAACACGATATGCAGCGACGGCTGGATAGAACTCACGACCCTGACGCCTTGAAAACCTTGCCTTCACAGTACGCTCTCCATCGCTGATTTCGACAATGGTTAGCGGCGTGATTCTCGCACTCGACGGCTTTTCCTTCTCGACCGACACGATCTCCCCGTCACGCAATAAGTCTTCCAGCTTTTCTACGGAGAGACTGACCTGACGGCGACCGACACGACGTGGATGCTCCGAAATCCGGCTGGTGCGAGAGCCGTCCTGGTTGATGGTACTGACGCTGTCGCCCTCTATGATCAACGCATTGCCGCTGCCGCGGTAGTGAGATCCCAGCATTCCGGTATCTATTTCCACAAGCCGGCCGTCGAAACGCGACAGCACCTTCCGGGTCGGCGTGGGCGTATGTCCGACAACGAGTCGTTCCGCGCCGACGGCCGCAAGAGCCGCTTGCAAGCGTTGCCCCTCGATCGCCGCCGGGCAGGCGACGTTCTCGCGATACCAGAGCGGGCCCGTGCGATCGGTCAGCCGGTTTTCAACATACTTGCTCGCCGTCTTCACCGCTTCGAGAACGTCCGGCGACTCTGACAAGGATGGCGTCCAACTGCCAAGCAGAGTGGCGTAATCGTAGTGACTGTCAGTCGGCAAAATGACGCCTGCATCGTTCAGCACATTCAGTGCACGTACAAATTCTCGAAACTCGCGGCGCAACTCTCCATTGACCGCGTCGAGGCCGATCTCGGCGATTGCTGGCGGCAACCCGCCGTGCACGAACACAGTATCGTCTATGACAACCATCACTTTCTTGTCGATCAGCCACTTGCCGTAGTGCCCGTCGGCCCTGAATGCTTTCCGCATTGCGAAGTAGCCGCGAGGAAATTTTTCGTCGAATTCCGCACGTACAGCGTCGACCTCTTGCGAATTGCGAGTCGCGTATCGCTGCAGCCAGGCCTCTCGATCACCGTCATCTGCTGCATCGGCAAACGCGGCGTATTCTGCCGCACTTACGTAGCGCATATCGCCCAGCAACAACATGGATTCGTGATTGCCGATCAGCATGTGCACGCGACCACCTGCCTTCTCCGCCTCTCCTTCAAGGCGCATAAGCAAGTCCATCGCAGCCCGCGAGTCTGGCCCGCGATCGAGGACATCGCCTGCGATCACCAGCCGGGCGTCCGCTCCGGCCCAGGCCTTGTCATCGGACAGGATTCCCGCCTGTTGCAGAGTCTCGACCATCGCATCGTAAGCACCGTGAATGTCGGCGATGGCAACTACTCGACTGACGCCTTCTTCGCGCCAGTCATCGGCGTACGCGCCGGTACAACCCAGCAAGGCTGCGCCAAGCAGAATGCTTCGAATTACGGGTATTACAGGCATGCGCTCGTCCTGATGCTGTTTGGGCCAGTGTATTGCCTGTGGCGGCGGGCGGCAAAGGCGCTGTGATAGTATTTTCCAATGCGCGTTATTCATTGGACATGCCAGGCCGTCATCTTGTTCCTTGTCTGCGGCGTTTCGCTGGCCGAAGAGTTCGGGTCTCCGGATCCGTTGTTTCTGGACGACACCGTGCTCGAAGTCGAGATTGAAGCGCCAATGCCTACGCTGCTTTCGGATCGGCCTTTCGAGGAAGAACTGCCAGGCAAGTTTCGCTACACCAATGAAGTGGGCGAAACTGTTGTTCTTGACCTCAAGATTCGCACACGCGGTCGCTTCAGGAGGCAGCAGGATGTCTGTCAGTTTCCGCCGATGCGCCTCAATTTCCGAACATCGCAGACCAAAAACACGCTGTTTCACAAGCAGGACAAACTGAAACTGGTTACCCATTGCCAGGGATCGGCCAAGTACGAGCAGGCGCTGCTGCGCGAATATGCTGTCTACCGTATTTTCAACGTTCTGACCGATGCCAGCTTCCGTCCCAGGCTATTGCGAGTCACGTATATCGACTCTGACGGCAAGCGCAGAAACCTTGAACGCTACGGCTTCGTCATCGAACACAAAGACCGGCTCGGCAAGCGTCTCGATATGCAACAGGGCGAGGTTCCCAGAACCAGCGTGCAATCGATTCCTTCCGACTACATGAACCTGACGTCGGTGTTCCAGTACCTGATTGGCAACACCGATTTCTCACCGATTCGCGGCGCGGCAGATGAGTTCTGCTGCCACAATACAATTCTCTTCGGCAGGGAAGGCCAGCCGCCGTTTCTCTCCATACCGTACGACTTTGACCAGTCCGGGATGGTCGATGCACCGCACGCCGGTCCAAATCCGCGCTTCAGACTCCGCGATGTCCGTGAGCGCCTGTATCGCGGACGCTGTGCGAACAACGCCCAGCTAAACGCAACGCTGCAGCATTTTCGCGATAAACAGGGTGAGATAATTGCGGCGATCGAGGGCATCGAGCCTCTCAGCAAGGGCACGCGCCGCACAATGCTCAGCTATATCGATCGTTTTTACAGCGTACTCGAGTCGGAGCGCCGCATCGAAAGCGAATTCGTCAAGAAGTGTATTTAGACTTTGCCTCAGCGTCGGCAAGCCAGTCGACAACGATCTTCGTAATGCGCGGGTGGATGTAGTAGCCAATCGAGCTGTGCGGGTTCGACCGACCATAGCGCACCGCGAGGTTGAAGATCTTGTAGTCCTGCACAACGCTCACGAGTCGCTCTTTCATCATGAACTTGAAATCGTCGGCAAGCGTATTGTCGTGGCAGGTGTAGTCGTCCTCGGCCGCCACATTGCACCAGGAAATGACATTGGCCGGAAAGCGCGCGTCAGCATTTTCTTTTGCGCCGAGAATGCGGCGCTGGATGTGGTTATCTCCGAGCGGTGACCCCAGCGTTACCCACATTTCGACTTTCTTGTCGCACCAGTCAATTTTGCAATCGGGATCATGTGAAAGCTGCCAGAGTACGTCCCACGCGACGATGCTGCCGGTACCGTGGGTCACGAGCATGATGCGGTCACCGCGCGCGAGCACTTCACAGAGTTTGTCGCGAACGCGCTCACGAACGCGCATTGCGAAATCAGTCTTGCGATCGAGGTAGCGTGCAACGTCCTTGGAGACGGTACTGATCAGTGGGACAGTCAGGCCGACGGCACCCGCGGCCGGCGCCAGCATGTCGGCAATAAATTCGGGAATTGCCGACTTGCCTGGCAGCTGATCGTACTGCCGTATGCCAAATCGCTTGCGTACCGGGACCTCTCGCAGCGCCGCCAGCGAATTGGTGCGGTCGCCGATGTCGAGGTCCTCGTCGTAGCGTTTTCCATACGCCTCGAGGATCTCGGCGTTCAGATCGCCGTACCAGGCAAGGTCCTTGTGCATCGCGTCGAAGGCACCGAGCGCATCCGGATAGTCACGCTCGACGCCGGCACGCATCGCGATCAGTGAAAGGTCAAGGTACGCGTCAGCCGATGGCTTGAAGTCGCGTCCATGCACCAGCAGCAGGCTGCGGTTTCCCGAACTCAATACTCGTCTTCCCCGGCGTCGCGACGTGTCAGCATTGTCAGGAATGGCCCGGCCAGCGTCTTGCCGTACTCAAGCTTCCAGATAAACAGGGTCGCGAGTACAAAGGTCAGCGAAATCACGTAGGCAATTGCGAGCGCCCCGACACCCGCCGCCAGGCCAATACCGATGGCGACGAAAATATACATCGCATCTGATGGTTGCTTGAGCGCAAAGCGGAAGCGGACTGCGGCAACAACACCGGCAAGGCTGAACGCGAGCGCGATACTGTTCAGGACAATCATGGCAATACCGGTAACCAGGATCGGCAGAATCATGATGGTCTGCAGGAACGATTGGTCGATCCTGCGGGCGCGACTCGTTATGAAGTAGGCCCAGGAAATCGGAATCGTGAGAATCACTGCGCCAACGATGGACGCGAACAGTCGTCGCGGCGCCATGTCGGTCAGCAGGTTGCGTTCTACACTCGTGTAGACCGGTTCGAACGATGTCACGTTGGAACCGGGCAGATCATCAAGGCCACCCGTCGGGATGTACTCGGCCAGCGCAGGGTAACGTTGCACCAGCTGCGCAATGAGTACAGCCCAGAACACGTAATACAAAAGTATCAGTGTCAGGGGAATCAGCAGGCTCGCGGATCGTCTCATGACGCGTACAATATCACCCACCCGCCGTCAGTGTTAGGCTATGCGCCGTTTTTAGCCAGCAGACCAACCACATGACCGACTCCGTAAAGCTCCTCGGCATCAGCAACGCGATTGTTGACGTTCTCACCCACGTCGAACACGAGTTTCTCGACCGCATCGGTGCACCGCCGGGATCGATGACACTGATCGATATCGACCGTGCGCGGGAAATATATGACCAGATGGGTCCGGCCACTGAGATGTCGGGCGGATCAGTTGCCAACACGATCGCCGGATTCGCGAATCTTGGCGGCGAAGCAGCCTATATCGGCAAGGTCCATGACGATCAACTTGGCGCGATCTTCAACCACGATATGAAGTCGCTCGGCGTCGATATTCGCCTGCAACCGGCCGCTGAAGGTGCGCCGACCGCGCGCTGCCACGTACTGGTTACGGACGACGGCCAGCGCACGATGCAGACCTACCTCGGCGCCTGCGTCGAACTCGCACTGGCAGACATTACTGAACAGACCGTTGGCGCTCCGAAGGCCATGCTGCTCGAAGGGTATGTCTGGGACATCGCCGAGGGACCGGCACTCGCGAAGAAGGCTGCCGAAATCGGCCGCGCTAACGGCTCGAAAGTCGCCATATCCTTATCTGACTCGTTCTGCGTAGAGCGCCACCGCGACGCTTTCGAAGACTACGTGCGCAACGACGCCGATATCGTCGTTGCCGATGAAGACGAAATGCATGCCCTGCTTGGCAGCACCAGTTTCGACGATCTGCTGGACAAGATCGGCGACTACGACAACCTGTTTGCGATTACGCGTTCGGAAAAAGGCTCCGTCATCGTGCGCGGTGATGAGCGCGTCGTGCAGGAAGCGACACCCGTCGAGCGCGTCATTGATACGACCGGTGCAGGCGACGCCTATGCGGCTGGTTTCCTGTACGGCTGGGCCAACGAAAAATCACTCGCAGACTGTGCCCGCTACGGCACCTACTGCGCGACGAAAGTCATTCAGCAGATGGGCGCGCGTATCGAGAAAGGGCTGCTCGATGGCCGTTAGGCGATCAGGTGCCGATCGGGTGCCAGGTCGTTTTGACTTCCTGGGTGTCGCGGATCAGGTAAGGATTGTCACTGTCGGCCTTTGACCAGTCGACGCGTGTCCTTGCTACAACGCGCTTCATGTTCTCGGCGGCCAGCGTCTGCACCGACTCGGCGACCTTCTTGCCGCCATCGCAGTAAATGATGGCGTTGACGTCCATATGTGACGCGAACTGCTCGGTCAGCTCGGAGCGGAATCCCGTCAGAATATTGACTACGCCAGCCGGGACATCCGACGCGTGCAGGACCTCGGCAAAACTCACGGCGCTGAGCGGCCGCGATTCAGATGCCAGAACGATGCAGGTGTTGCCACCGGCAATCGCCGGAGCAATGTTCGACACGAGGCCGAGCAATCCCGTGTCTTCAGGTGCCATCATTGCTACAACACCCATCGGCTCACATACCGAGAAGTTGAAGTGCGATGACGCAACCGGGTTAACCGCGCTGAAGACCTGCTGGTACTTGTCCGCCCAGCCCGCGAAATAAATTAGGCGATCAATCGACTGGTCGACCTCACGCTCCGCGGCACGCGCTGTGGCGCCCTGCAATTGCAGTTCACCAATAAACTGGTCGCGCCGTCCCTCAAGCATCTCTGCGATTCGATACAGGATCTGGCCGCGCAAATAGGCACTGGCTTTCGCCCAGCCGGGCTGGGCCTTGCGCGCAGCTACAACTGAATTCCTGAAATCCTTGCGGCTGCCGCGGCAGACGTTCGCAATGACATTCCCCTTCTTGTCTTCGAGCGGGAAATAGCGACCCGACTCGGTTCGCGGGAATTTGCCACCGATGTAAATCTTGTAGGTTTTCGCGACTGCGATGCGTTTGGCTGCCATCGTTATGCTCCCAGCTTCACGTAAGCATCGAGTCCATGCAGGCCGCCCTCACGCCCTACCCCGGATTCCTTGTAGCCGCCAAACGGCGACGTCGGATCGAACTTGTTAAAGGTATTCGCCCAGACGACACCGGCACGCATGCTCTGCGTCATCCTGAAAATCTTCGATCCCTTGTCGGTCCAGACACCACCCGACAATCCGTATGGCGTGTTGTTTGCCTTCGAAATCGCTTCGTCAAAACGGCGGAAGGTCTGGATCGCCAGCACCGGCCCGAAAATCTCTTCCTGCACAATACGGTTCGACTGCGACACGCCGGTAAAGATCGTCGGTCGGCACCAGTAACCGTTCTTCGGCACCCGGCAGGAGCTCTGATGCATTTCCGCACCCTCCTGTTTACCAACTTTGAGGTAGGACTGGATCTTCTCGAGCTGCATCTTCGAATTGATCGCACCGATGTCGGTATTCTTGTCCATCGGGTCGCCGACGATCAGCGTTTCCATGCGGTCCTTGAGCTTCGAGATCACTTCGTCCGCGACAGATTCCTGCACAAACAGCCTCGAGCCCGCACAGCAGACGTGGCCCTGATTGAAGAAGATACCGTTGACGATGCCTTCGACAGCCTGATCGATCGCGGCGTCGGCAAAGATGATATTCGCTGCCTTACCGCCCAGCTCGAGCGTGTATTTCTTCCGCGTCCCGGCGAGCGCTTTCATGATCACCTGGCCGACAGCCGTAGAGCCCGTGAAAGCCACCTTGTCGACACCCGGATGCTCAACAACCGCGGCACCCGTCCTGCCCGCACCGGTCACAATATTCACGACGCCCGGCGGCAAGCCGGCGTCACGAATAACCTCTGCCAGTTTCAGTGCCGTTAGCGGCGTCGTTTCAGCAGGCTTTAGCACCACTGTGTTGCCGCAGGCGAGTGCCGGCGCCAGTTTCCAGGCAGCCATCAGCAGCGGGAAATTCCAGGGAATCACCTGTCCCGCAACGCCCAGCGGCCGCGCCGTGCGACCCGGAAAAGCGTACTCGAGCTTGTCAGCCCAGCCCGCGTAATAGAAGAAGTGAGCTGCCGCCAGCGGAATATCGACGTCGCGCGATTCGCGGATCGGTTTGCCGCCATCAAGCGATTCAATAACGGAGAACTCGCGCGCCCTTTCCTGGATGATGCGTGCAATGCGGTAGATGTACTTGCCACGCTCGGCCGGCTTCATCTTCGACCAGACATTGCGGTACGCAGCGCGGGCTGCGGCCACAGCCTTGTCAACATCCGCTGCACTCGCCTCGGCGACGCGACTCAGTTTCTCTTCAGTCGCCGGATTAACGGTATCGAAATACCTGCCTTTCTCGGGTGCCACGAACTCATTATTGATGAACAGGCCATAACGCTTGTTCACCTTGATGTGGTCGGTGCTTTCAGGTGCAGGGTCGTATTCCCAACCACCATCGAATGCGAGCTTGTTTTCAGGAGTAGCCATTGTCAGTCCTGTGAGAAATAGTCAGCCGACTGATACAGGCCCGTCGACTGTTTCATGATTTGCATGAGTACATCGTTCGCGAGTGAACTCGCGCCGAAACGGAACCACTCCGGCGTCATCCACGCATTACCGAGAGTTTCGCGCAGCATCACCAGGTAGTGCACAGCGAGTTTCGCCGTCGATATGCCGCCAGCCGGCTTCATGCCGACCATCTTGCCGGTCTCGTGGTAAAAATCGCGTATCGCCTGCAGCATGACGAGCGTGACCTGCATGGTCGCGGCCGGCTGAATCTTGCCTGTCGACGTCTTGATGAAGTCCGCGCCCGCGTGCATTGCCAGTACGCTGGCCTTACGTACGCGATCGAGCGTGCCGAGCTCACCCGTTTCGAGGATGACCTTGAGGTGAGCATCACCACAGGCCTCTTTCACGGCCACGATTTCATCGAAGACATGGCGATAATCACCAGCAAGGAAGGCACCACGTGAAATGACCATGTCGATCTCACTCGCGCCTTCCGCAACCGCCATCTTCGTGTCGTCGAGTTTCACCGACAGCGGCGCCTGGCCGCTCGGAAATGCTGTTGCGACCGACGCAATATTGATGTCGTAGCCGTGAAGAGCTTCCTTCGCAATTCCAACCATGGTCGGGTACACGCAGACTGCCGCGACGTGTGGCAGCCCCGGCGTCGAATCGTGCAGGTGGATGGCCTTTTGGCACAGTTGCCGAACCTTGCCTGGCGTGTCCTGACCTTCGAGCGTTGTCAGGTCGATCATCGACAGGATCAGCTTGAGCGCTTCAACCTTGGACGACTTCTTGATGCTGCGACTCTGGAAACGAGCGACACGTTCGTTGACGCCAACTTCGTCGACGGCAGGCACTCGGGACAGATCAGGCAGGCGTCCTTTCTTTACAGCGGCCAACGCCATCTCAGTCTCCCGCCGCGACGGTCTCGAGTGCGACCGTGATCATTTCGTCAAAGGTTGTCGCCCGCTCGTCGGACGTCAGGTGCTTGCCGTTTGGAATGTCGTCGCTGACGGTGCAGATGGCGAGTGCCTCGGCGTCGTACTCGGCCGCGATCGGGAAGATGCCCGCCGCCTCCATCTCGACGCCGTAGACGTTGTACTTCGCCATCGTTTCGAACATCTCGGGTTGCGGCGTATAGAAAAGATCGGCCGAAAAGATATTACCAACGTGAAAGCGCACACCAGCGGCGCGCGCCGCCGCAACAGCTTTTTCGACGAGGTCGAAGCTTGCAAGTGCGGCCAGGTCAAAGCCACCGAAGCGCATGCGATTCACGTTCGAGTCTGTCGAGGCACCCATCGCAATAATGATATCGCGCAGCTGCACGTCCGGATGCGAGGTGCCGCAACTGCCGACGCGAATCACCCTCTTTACATCGTATTGCGTGATCAGTTCATGCGTGTAAATTGACGCAGACGGTATGCCCATGCCATGTGCCATGACCGACACCGGGGTTCCCTTGTAGGAGCCCGTAAAACCCCAGACGTTGCGCACGTCAGTGACGCGCTTCGCGTCGTCAAAGAACGTATCTGCGATGTACTTCGCGCGTACCGGGTCTCCCGGCATCAACACCGTTTCGGCGAAATCGCCGGGAGCTGCATTAATATGTGCGGTCGCCATATTCTTCTTCTACCACCTGTACAGGTTTTACCACCTGTTCTGAGCCGACATTCCCCCGTCGACGACCAGGTTGGTGCCGCTGATCCAGCGGGCGGCGGGGCTGAGCAGAAACAATACCGCTTCCGCGACGTCTTGGGGAGACCCGAGGCAGCCGAGCGGCGCCTTGCTGCGCCAGCGTTCGACGCCCTCGGGCCAGTCCGACTCGATACCATCCCGCTCGATCAGACCGGGCGACACTGCATTTACCCGAATCCCGGCAGGTCCATATTCCAGTGCCGCAGCCCGCGTGAACATTATCAAGCCGGCCTTGCTGGTCGCATAGTGTGCGTGACCTGTGGCGGGCTCGCTGCCCTCTATCGACGCGATATTGACAATGGCACCGCCCTCACTGCGCGTCGACCATGCCTCGGCGCAACACTGCGTCAGCAGGAACGCTCCTGTCAGGTTGGTATCGATCACGCCCTGCCAGTTGGCAAGATCGAGATCGGCCAACGCAGCAACATCCTGGCGCGCCGCATTGTTAACCAGCAGCGTGGGCCCGGCAGCTTCTACGAGTTGCTCAACGGCCGACGCGTCCGACAGGTCTGCCGCCATTGTGCGAGCACCAATTCGCTCCGCAAGTCGCGCAGCCCCGTCTTCGTCGCGGTGGTAGTGCGCAACGACTGTTGCGCCTGCCTCTGCGAGCCGCTCCGCGATACCTGCGCCAATATTGCCACTCGCGCCCGTGACGAGCGCGACTTCCCCTTTGAGATGCATGCGCCTATTGTGCGCTTATGGCCGGCAAAGCTCCACGCGAGTTCCTGACACGCGAGCGCTGCTACATCAGCGAGCTCGTCAACGATCCGGCGTGGCCTGAGCTGTCAGTAGCGCGAGCGCGCGTTGAGCCCGGCGTAACTACGGAGCTGCACGCCCTGTCCGTCGCCGAGTGGTATGTCGTAGAGAGTGGCTCGGGACTCATGTACGTCGGCGAGTCCAAGCCATGCCCCGTTGGTCCCGGCCATGTCGTAACGATTCCGAAACACGAATCCCAGAAGGTGACCAACAGCGGCAGCCATGACCTGGTATTCCTGTGCGTCTGTGCCCCGAGGTTTTCGGTCAACTGTTACACGCCGCTCGAATAACGGCGTTATACTCCGCGGACGCAAAAAAATATTCTCAGGAGAACAAGAATGCGTCCGCATGATTCACGATCCAAACGCACCCATCTCCGCAATGCTCTGAGCGCCCTCGGCGCCACTTTTATTGCGACAGCGCTGGCCGTACCGGCCCAGGCGCAGATGGACGGTGTGCTGGAAGAAATTGTCGTCACCGCGCAGAAGCGTGAAGAAAACCTGCAGGAGGTGCCCATTTCGGTCGCCACGATGCAGGGCGACAAGCTTGAAGTACTGTTCACCGGCAGCGAGGACGTACTCGCCCTGTCGGGCCGCGTTCCCGGCCTGTACGCCGAGTCGTCGAACGGTCGAGCTGCACCGCGCTTTTACCTGCGCGGCCTCGGCAATATCGATTTCGACCTTGGCGCATCACAGCCTGTCTCGTTCATCATGGACGAGGTCGTCATGGAGAACGTGGTACTCAAGAGCTTTCCGATCTTCGATACGCAGAACATCGAGGTCATTCGCGGCCCCCAGGGCACGCTGTTCGGACGCAACACCATCGCCGGCATCGTCAAGGTCAATTCAGTTCGGCCGTCTGACGAGTTTTCGGGCTACCTCAAGGGCTCGTTCGCGACTCACAACACGACCAATATCGAAGGTGCCGTGGGTGGCAGCCTGATCGAAGGCAAGCTGTCGGCACGTGCGTCTGTTCTGCGCCGCGACCGCGACAACTGGATCACCAACGGCCACACCGGCCAGAAGTCACTGGGTCGCTATGACGAGTCGGCAGGTCGTCTGCAGTTATACTGGACCCCGACCGACCGGCTGAGCGCACTGCTATCGTACCAACGACGCAGCCTGAACGGCACCTCCTCGATTTTCCGCGCCAACGTATTCACGACCGGCAGCAACACGCTGAACCAGAACTACGATCGCGAACTTGTGTACTTCGACGGCGGCGACGACAACCCACAGTCGTACACTTCCACGGGTACAACGCTGAACATTGAGTACGCGTTCGATAACGCCACTCTCACGTCAATTACTTCATACCAGGAAGGTAAGGGATCGAGCCGCGGTGACATCGATGGTGGAGTCGTAAACATATTTGCGACGCCAACGCCGCCGCCCGGCGTTACCTGGGCCGACACGCTTGTTCTGTGTCCGTTTCCCTGCCTGCCTGCGCGCACCTGGCCGGGTGAGATCCTGATTCCGTCTGTGACGGAGGATGGCGCCATTACCGACCAGTTCACGCAGGAGTTCCGACTCGCGAGCGACACGTCGGGCCGTTTTAGCTGGCAAATCGGGGCATTCTTCTTCGACTCAAAACTGCGGGTAGAGACCGAGAACTTCGCATCGTTC
The DNA here is from genome assembly GCA_965224725.1 of Woeseiaceae bacterium. Classification (GTDB taxonomy): domain Bacteria; phylum Pseudomonadota; class Gammaproteobacteria; order Steroidobacterales; family Woeseiaceae; genus UBA1847. Next base: position 349,890 of record CBDCZZ010000001.1, on the reverse strand, counting down.
GATGACAACCTGGTGTTCCAGCAGAACAACATCGTCACCTACGGCAACGAGACCTGGGCCGTATTCGGTCAGGGTTCCTTCGACGTAACGGATCGGCTCAACCTGACGGGTGGCGTTCGCTACACGAAGGATGACAAGAGCTACGTCGTCAACCAGCAAGCCTTCCTGTGGCAGGTACTTGGAGTACCACGCCCGGACGACATCGCCGTGGACGACGGCCAGGCGAGCTGGGAGCTCAGCGCCAGTTACGCAATGACGGATCGGATCAACCTGTACGGACGTATCTCGAACGGTTTCCGGGCCCAGACGATCCAGGGCCGTGACGTTGCCTTCGGCGAAAATCCGACTGTCGCCAAGCCGGAGACTATCAGTTCACTCGAAGCTGGCATCAAGGCCGACCTGTTCGACAACCGTGCTCGCATCAACGTCGCGGTGTTCGCCTACGAAGTCGACGACATGCAGTTGTCGGTCATCGGCGGTTCCGGCAACGTCAACGCGGTCATCAACGCGAAGAAGGGTGAAGCCAGCGGCATCGAAGTCGACGCCGACTTCCTGATCACCGAGAACCTGCTGATCTCGTTCGGTACCGCATACAACGATACGCAGATCAAGGATCCAACCCTTGCGACTGTGCCGTGCGGTTCCGGCATGTGCACCCCGCTCGATCCCGTCGATCCGACGGATTCGTCGCGCGTGCTGCTGGACGGAAATCCGTTCCCGCGTGCGCCGAAGACCACGATGAATCTGATTCTTCGTTACAGCGTTCCTGTCGGCAACACGGGTGAGGTTTACTTCCTGACGGACTGGGTCCGCTACGGCAAGATAAACATGCCGCTGTACGAAGCGGTTGAGTTCAAGACCGACGGCCAGTACGAAGGCGGACTGCGCGTCGCGTACCGCAACTTCGACAAGGGCCTCGAGATCGGCTTGTTCGGTCGCAACATCACCAACGAGAACAACACTCTCGGCTTCATCGACTTCAGCAACAACACCGGCTTCGTCAACGAGCCTCGTGTCTGGGGTGCCGAGATTCAGTGGGACTTCGGCGACTGATTCGCCTCGTTCCACTGCTCGTCCTGCTTGCGGGCTGCCCGGAATCCGGGCAGCCCGCGCCATTTGTGCTCGAGACAAGCGGGCATCTCGAAGACAAACGCATCAAGGAAGCGAGCGGCCTTGCTCGCTCGCAGCGCGAACCCGGCATTCTCTGGGTCATCAATGACAATGGTGCAAAGGAACTCGTGCACGCCATCGCACATGACGGTAGCCGCCTTGGCGAGTTCGACCTGAAGAAATCAAAAAACCGCGACTGGGAAGACCTGGCGTCTGTGATGCTCGACGACGAGCCCCTACTGATGATCGCCGACATCGGCGATAACGACGCAAAGCGCGAGAAACGAACACTGTACTTCGTCGTAGAACCGGAACCTGAGAAAAAGGGCAAGGCAAAGGTCGAGTGGAAAGTCGAGTACGTCTATCCGGACGGTCCGCGCGACGCAGAATCAGCTGCTGTCGATATTGCAGCCAACCGGGCGCTCGTGCTGTCCAAGCGCGATCTGCCGCCACAGCTCTACGCAATACCGCTGCGGGCGGACGACGATGAGATTGTCGAAGCTACCTTACTTGGACCCGTAACCAGCCTGTACAAGCCAACGCAGCAGCAGGTCGCAGTAGCACCAAAAGCGAAAAGCTGGTTCTGGCAGCCAGTCGGTATGGACATATCCGAAGACGGGCTTGCGGCGGTCATTCTTACCTACGAGGCCGTCTACTACTACACACGAACCGCCGAACATGACTGGTACGATGCTTTCAATTCCGCACCCGCCCGGCTGACGATCGGCGACTTTGAAAATGCCGAGGCGATCGCATTTGCGAACGACCGGCGGCTGGTCGTCGTCACCGGCGAGAACAAGCACTCGCCGATTATCAGTTTCGACTTTGAGGAGATTGATCGGCCATGAGATTCCCGCTGCCTTTGCTGCTGTTGCTGATGATCGGCTGTTCGTCGACCGAGGATGTAAGTTCGGTCGAAGTCACGGTCATGTCGTTCAATGTCCAGAACCTGTTCGACAACCAGGATGATCCCAGCAAGGATGATAAGGCGTACCTGCCAATTGCCGCAAAGCAGACCGATGAGCACATTGCCGCCTGTAATAAGATCGAGGTCGAATCGTGGCGCAACGAGTGCCTGTACCTCGACTGGAGCGATGCAGCGTTGACTCGCAAGCTTGAGCTGTTGGCCACCACAATCCGCCAGGTGAACGACGGGCGTGGCGCCGACATCATCGCGTTCCAGGAAGTCGAGAACGAAGCCATCCTCAACAGACTGTCGCGTGAGTTCCTGAGTGAACTCGGCTACCAGCCGGCCGTACTCATTGACGGCACCGACACGCGCGGCATCGACGTCGCGTTCCTGTCGCGCTACCCGCTGGTGGGCGACGCCGTGCTGCACCCGCTTGCGATTCCGGAATTTCCCGAACGCGCCGGCGACACGCGCGGCGTGCTGCAGGCGGACTTCGCTCTTCCCAATGGTTCCGTACTTACAGGATTCAGCGTGCACTTCCCGGCGCCTTTTCATCCGACGCCGATGCGGGAAGCAGCCTACCGTCACTTGAACGAACTGCTCGGCGCGCTTCCCGAAACGCACCACGCGTTTGCGGCCGGCGACTTCAATACGACGAGCTCGGAGGATGCCGAAACCGGCCTGCTGGACAAGTTTGCCCGCCCGGCCTGGACGCTCGCGCACGACGTCGGCTGTGCCGACTGCAAAGGCACTTATTACTACCGCCCGGCGGACGACTGGTCGTTCCTCGACATGATCCTGTTCGCGCCTGCGCGTGGCGCCAATACAACAGCGCGGTTGCGCGGGAAAACCGTGGCAGTCGCCAACGGATATGCGGAGCAGGTGACGGACGACGGCACGCCGCAACGCCACAACAGTGGCACCGGCTCCGGTGTCTCCGATCACTGGCCGATGATTGCAACAATCGAAGTTACCCAAAAACAATAGCTTGTGACCTTTTCGTCATTTCGATTCTAGAGTGAGTCAAAGTCACGATAAAAACTCTTTTTGAGCATATGCAAAAACGCTCGCAACCCCTTATTGCGCCTCATTTTTCGCTGCGTTAGATTAACCGGACCAACAATAGGAAATTGTCCGCTTTCGCTTGGATTCAGGGGACGGACAGACAAAAAATAGAGCGAAATCCAACTGTCACAATCGTGCGCCAGGATAGAGCTCCTTTTTCAACTGCGGGGATCCAAAATGAAGAACAAATCTCGATTTTCCGGATCGACCCTCACGACGTTCAGGCAGGTGCTTGTCGCAGGTTTTGCTGCGGCTATGATGCTTGCTGTTCCTGTTGCGTCAAACGCACAGGAAACAACATCGTCGATACGAGGCAAGATTCTTGATCCGTCCGGCAATCCTGTCGGCGGCGCGACCGTTGTGGTCGAGGACATGCGCTCAGGAGTGAAGCGCACGATTACCTCGAGTAATGGTGGCGTATTCCTGGCATCGCGACTGCTGCCTGGCGGCCCATACAAGGTCACAGTTAATGGCACAAAGACCGTTGACGTTCCGTCTGTCGACGTCGGCGATACCTACGGCCTGACGGTCAACATGCAACAGGAAGCTGCGATCGACGAAATTATCACGATCGGCCAGACGGCCACCATCGTGGACGTCGCATCGGGCCCTGCAGCAACGTTCAACATCGATGATCTTGAGAACTCGGTGTCATTCAGCCGCGACATCTCCGATGTCTACGGCATTGACCCGCGCCTCATGGTCGATAACGACGAGGACGGTTTCGGCCTGAACTGTGCCGGCAAGCATCCCCGCTTCAACAATGTCACGCTTGATGGCGTCAGCCAGACCGACCGCTTCGGTCTGAACGAAAACGGCTACTCGACCGCGGTCGGCATGCCGTTCCCTTATGACGCGATTGAGCAGGTGGCTGTTGAGCTCGCACCGTTCGACGTGAACTACGGCGGTTTTTCGGCCTGTAACATCAACGCTGTTACCAAGTCAGGTACAAACGACTTCCAGGCCAAGGCCTACTACGAGTTCTCGAACAATGATCTGCGCGGTGACCGTGTGGCCGACGACCCGTCGGATTTCGGTCGCGACTCCTATGAGAAGACCTACTACGGTTTCGATGTCGGCGGCCCGATCATCAAGGATCGCCTGTTCTTCTTTGCGGCCTATGCAGAATCGGATACGCCTCGCTTCCTGGCCCGCGGCTATGCAGGTTCCGGAAACGGCGAGGAGCGCGCATGGCTGAGCCAGGCGGACTACAACACCATCAACAACGCGGCCAGCAGCATCTACAACTACGAGACCGGCGGCCAGCCCGGCGATGGTTCTCAGAAGGACGAAAAATACCTCGTACGCGTAGACTGGAACATCAACGACGACCACAACGCAGCGGTCATCTACAACTACTACGATGGCTTCCAGCTGCGTGATTCTGACGGCGACCCGGAAGAGTTCGAGTTTGCGAACCACTTCTACAAGAAGGGCGCGGAAAACGAGCAGATCACCTTCAAGTTGAACTCACAGTGGACCGATCGGTTCTCCACCGAGATTTTCTACAACACGAGTGAAATGAAGGACGCGCAGGTAACGGTGGGTCCGAAGGACTTTGGCGATCACCAGATCACACTGGAGACGCCGGAAGGACGCCGGACGGTTTATCTTGGTGCCGATGACTCGCGCCAGGCAAACCGCCTGTCTTACGAGGCTGACTACCTGAAACTGACGGCCGAATTCGCGCTTGATAACCACGTCATCTCCGGCGGTTACGATCGCGAAGTACTCGACGTGTTCAACATCTTCGTACAGCACTCGAATGGTGGTGAGTACGACTACTTCGACGACTCAGCAGGCAATGACCCGGCGTGTGCCGCACTGACGGCGCAGGAACGCTTCGACGACATCCTGGGCATTGGTTGCGAAATGTCGGGTATTGACCGTTTCGTACTGGGTCGTCCGAGCCGTGTCTACTACGGATCCGGCGGTGGTACGAACAATCCGGATGATGCTGCAGCTGTGTTCTCGAACACACTCAACGCGCTGTACCTCCAGGATGAGATCTTTGTCGACCACCTCGACCTGACGCTGGTCGCGGGCCTGCGTTACGAGTGGTTTGAGTCGAGCGATCGTCCACGCCTGAACCAGGCATTCACGGCCGAGAATGGTTTCGCCAACGACGCGAACATTGATGGTCTCGACTTGCTGATGCCACGTATCGGCTTCACCTGGGGCGCGAGCGACACGCTCGAGCTGCGTGGTGGTATCGGCCTTTACTCTGGTGGTAATCCGAACGTCTGGATTTCCAACGCATACAGCAACGACGGCCTGACCAACGCTCAGTTCCGCTGGAACAACTTTGGCGGCGGCAGCACGGTATTGCCGGGCATGGCGGACTCTGTCGCACTTAGCGGCCAGGGCCGCCCAGGCTACGACGTTCCGCAGGTACTCGTCGACCTCGTTGGCGGCGTAACAGAAGCCGATGCGAACGATTCGAACCTCGCGCTCATCGATCCCAACTACAAACAGCCCAAAGAGTGGAAGTTTGCTCTGGGCGGCACCTGGGATATGCCGTGGCAGGACATCGAACTGCAGTTCGACTACCTGCATACGCGTGGCAAGAACATGGCGTACTACGTAGACGTCTCGCAGGAACAGGTTGGTACGACGTCATTTGGCATGCCGATCTACGACTACCGTGCATCGGGTGAAGACAACTACATGCTAACCAACACGGACGTTACCCCGGTTTCGAACGTGTTCTCGGTTGTCGCTCGCAAGAGCTTCGACTGGGGCCTGGACGCCATGATCGGTTACGCCTACACGGATGCGGAAGACGCGGTTCCGATGACGTCTTCGACGGCCGGTTCGAACTTCGACAACGTCGCTGTGTTTGACCTGTTCAACCCGGTCGCGGCTACGTCCAACTACGTCGTACCGCATCGCTTCACGATGCGCCTCGACTACTCCGCGTACTGGTTCGGCGACAACGAAACGCGCTTCACGCTGTTCGGTTACTTCAATGAAGGTCAGCCGCAGAGTTTCGCAATGGGTGGCAGTGGCTTTGAGGGCGACGGTTTCTTTGGTCGCAATCTGCTGTACGTACCCACCGGGCCGTCTGATCCGAACGTTGTGTTCAACTGGACCCCCGAAGAAGACGCAGCATTCTGGGCATTTGTCGAGCGCAACGGCCTGTCACCGGGTCAGAGCGAGCGCAACGCCAAGCACGCAGACTGGAGCACCCGCTTCGATATACGTGTGCACCAGGAAATCTCGCTGCCCGGCGACTTTGTAGGCCGCCTGTACCTCAAGGTCTACAACATCGGCAACATGCTGAACGACGACTGGGGCAAGATCACCGACGCGGTATTCTTTACACCGCAACCGGTTAATGCGACAGCATTGGGCGACGGTCAGCCGGTCCGCTTCAACAGCTTCCGCGACACACCGCTTGAACGCACGATCAATGGCCGCAGCCTCTGGGAGGCGCGTCTCGGTATCGACATCAAGTTCGGTGGCCGCTAAGCGTTAGCCACAAGCAAGACAGAAAGGCCGCCGAAAGGCGGCCTTTTTTATTCCCAGCATTCCTCGCGAGCCTCACTCAGCTCCACGTAACGCGGATTCATCGGATCAACTGGCGCGCCGATCTTCTCGCCCCGCGCCTGTGCAATCAGGATCGCGTCCAGTACCAGGTACTTGAGCTCCGATGACGGGCGTGACGCCGGTCGGTCTTTCGGAATCTCGTAACCATCGCCGCCGCGAAACAGGAAGTCAGGCACGACGAGCGAGTACTGTCGATCATCATCGATCTCCGCCCAACCATCATCAGCGGGGACCTGCAGGCTGACAATACGTTCGAGCTCATTAAGGCGTCGATCGATGCAGACCCGAAAACCTGTGATCTGTGGGAAAAAACCCTGCGCTCCACCTTCACCGCGGTAGCCATTCTCCATGATCTGCCTGAACTCATGCCCGGAAACCGTTGTCCGCCGCAGGAACGAACTGAACCCGAAGGTACGTCCGATGTCTTCGAAGCGAATGTCACCTGCGATCACATCGTCTATGCGAAGTGTTCCACCGTTCAGAAACGCGAGATCCGCGTGCGGCTCGCCAAATGCGCCGGGCATCTGATCAACAATGAAATTCGCCCAATTGCTCTCGCGTGTCCGAACCGTTTCCTCCAGCCCGTCCATTGGCACAGCCGCCTCCCCGACGCGCGCGTCAAGGAACGGAAACCTCTCTGTCAGGCGACCGCGCCATTTGTCGACAAGGGTTTGGTAGTCAGCGTCTCGGGCTACCGATTCGTCGAGCACGACCTGTTGCTCAACAATTGCCGCAGTGCCGTGCTCGTCAAAGTTCAGATCGATCGTCCAGATACTGCGTGCATTCGATGCGCCCTTGAGAATCGCGGCATTTTCGTCCGTCATCGGACTGTATTCCGGTTCGTGATCATGCCCCCCGACGATAAACAGAAACTTCGGGTGCGCAGCGCGCAATGCCGCGACATCGCGGTCGTTACGCATATAGAGATGAGTAACCCCGATAATCGCATCGACGCCCCGCTCTTCAAGTGTTCGAATCGCAGCTTCAGCAGCCGCTACGTAGTCTGCTTCTATCGGTACGTAATCGCGCTGGTTACCGCCGTCATTCTCATGCGCAGTTATCGCAAAAAAACCGACAGTGCGGCCTGCGTACTCGATGGTGAAGGTCGATCGCAGCGCAGCATCAACGTCATCAGCACCGGTTTCAAACCGGTAGTTATCACCGAGCCAGTCGAAACGTGACTCTCGCACGGCCTCGGAGAAATGCTCAGGGGTACGACGATCAATCTCGTGATTTCCCAGCACGACATGCATCGGTGCGATGTCGTCGATGTAATTCATGGCATCAACCATTTGCATCCCGTTCCACAGCTGGCTTTCAAGCGATGGATTCAGGAAGTCACCGCCATGCAGCACGTGTACCTCGCGGCCCGCGGCTTGCAAATTCCGGATCGTGGTGATGACGCGACCGAAGCCTCCCTCCCTTCCGCCGGTAACGGCGCCTACCCGATAAGTGTCATTCAGATGCACAAACGTGATGCCGCTCGGTTCCGTTGCCGACTCTTGCGGTGGCGGCGTACAGGCGGACAAAAGTATCAACGTGATCGAAATCGTAAATCGTTTCATCTTCGGGGTCCCTCACTGATCGTCGGCATGCTAACCTGATTTGATGACAACAAAAACCATCGCGGCGCTTGCTGTCGCCGCCCTCGCCATCTCTGCCTGCAAGGTGGAAGTTCCGACACACGACCCCGCACAGGACCTGTCACACCTTTGGGTCAAGCATTCGTCCGATTACGCAGCTCTTACCCGCCAGATCTACGGCGTGGCCACGCGCGACCTGGAGCGCTTCGTTGCGGACACCACCTGGTCGGCACTACCGTCGCAGTCCGACGCCGCAGACTTGCCGCCCGCCGTCATCCTCGATGTCGACGAGACTGTTATTAACAACGTCGACTTCCAGCTCATGTTCGAACGACCGTTCACAGACCGCCAGCTGGAAATGTGGGACCGCGAGCATACGGCGGTGCCGGTGCCCGGCGTCATCGAGTACGTAGCTGCTGCACGCGCGGCCGGCGTCACGGTATTTTTCATGACCAATCGTCCGTGCGAGAAATACCCGGACGAGGATGCAGCCTGCCCGCAGAAACAAACCGTTATCGACGGTATTCGCGAGCTCGGTATTTCGGTCGAGGCCGAGCACGTCATCCTCGCTCTTGAACGGCCCGAATGGAAAGGCGAAAAACTCGGTCGCCGTGAGCACATTGCCAAGACCCATCGCGTGATCTCGGTTATCGGCGACGACTTCTCCGACTTCGTGCCCTGCTCGCGCAGCTCGGTCTATCCGCCGTGCACCGAACCGGCGACGGCCGAGAGCCGCATGGCCGACGTTGAGAACTACGCGAAGTACTGGGGCGATGGCTGGTACATCCTGCCCGGACCAATGCACGGATCGTGGACCTCGTTTGATTAAAAGTCGCGTTTTCGCTGGTATGATAGGCAGATAAGAACACCAACGAGAATCTGCTTTAAGAAGGGGGCGTATGACTATGGTCAAGTGCGGCCTGATCCAGATGGCGCTCAAGGGCGACGGCTCGATGTCACCCGAAGCCATTCGCGATGCGATGATCGAAGCCCATATCCCGTATATCGAAGAGGCGGGAGCCAAGGGCGTACAGGTGCTGTGTTTCCAGGAAGTTTTTACACAGCCCTACTTCTGTCCGAGTCAGGATCGTAAGTGGTATGCGGCGGCCGAGAAAATTCCTGACGGCTACACGACGAAGCTCATGCAGGAGTATGCGAAGAAGTACAAAATGGTCATCGTCGTGCCGATCTACGAAGAACACATGACCGGCGTGTATTACAACACGGCCGCTGTTATCGACGCCGACGGTAGCTACCTCGGCAAATACCGCAAGACCCATATTCCGCAGGTCGACCCGGGCTTCTATGAAAAGTTCTTCTTCAAGCCGGGCGATTCCGGCTGGCCGGTTTTCGAAACCGCGTACCTCAAACTCGGCGTTTACATCTGCTACGACCGACACTTCCCGGAAGGCTGGCGTGCCCTCGCACTCAACGGTGCCGAGTACATCGTGAATCCGTCGGCAACCGTCGCCGGGCTCTCCAAGTACCTGTGGGAACTGGAACAGCCGGCATCCGCTGCTGCCAACGGTGTGTTCATCGGCGCAATCAACCGAGTGGGCTCCGAAGAGCCCTGGGCCAGCACGCACGACATGGGTGAGTTCTACGGCTCGAGCTACATCGTGAATCCGCGCGGCGAGATCGAGGCTCAGGCGAGCTACGGCGATGACGAGTTGCTGATCCACGACATCGATCTCGACAAGGTACGACAGGTGCGCGACACCTGGCAGTTCTTCCGTGACCGCCGTCCGGAGACATACGGAGACCTGACGGAAACCTAGAACAACAAGAGGACGCTTGATGTCGGAATTGCAGCCAGTCAGCTCACTGCGCACGGTCGGTGAACACGTCGAAATCGATGTGGGTGAAGACCTCGCCTCGAGTCCTCGCTTCAACGACGACATCGCACCAACACGTGCATCACAGCGAACCTGGTCGCGCTGGAATGTCGCGTCTCTCTGGGTCGGCATGGCGATCTGTGTACCTACCTACACGCTTGGCGGCGTACTCACCGCCTACTTCGGCCTGTCCGTCAGCGAAGCGCTCTGGACGATCCTGATCGCCAATATCATCGTGCTGGTCCCACTGACCCTGAACGCCTATCCCGGTACCCGTTACGGTATTCCCTGCCCCGTCGTGTTGCGCGCGTCGTTCGGCATTATCGGCTCCAACGTTCCGTCACTGATCCGCGCGATCGTCGCATGCGGCTGGTTCGGCGTGCAGACCCTGTTTGGCGGACTCGCCATCCACCTGATGCTTGCCGCGATGTTCGACAGCTGGGCAGCACTTGGCGGCACCGGTGAGGTCATCGGCTTCTTTGTCTTCTGGGCCGCGAATATCACGGTCGTGGTTCGTGGCTCCGAGTCGATCAAACACCTCGAAGCCCTGGCAGCACCTTTGCTGCTGGCCGTTGCAGTCGGGCTGATCTTCTGGGCGATGCCAAAGGTTTCGATGAGCGAGGTGCTTTCGGTACCGGCAAGTCGCCCTGAAGGTGCATCGTTCTGGGGCTACTTTTTCTCCGCACTTACGGCGATGGTCGGTTTCTGGGCGACACTGTCGCTGAACATTCCCGATTTCAGCCGCTACGCACGCACGCAGCGCGCACAGGTCATGGGACAGATCATTGGCTTGCCACTGACCATGCTGCTGTTCTCGGGCCTCGGTGTGATTCTGACCGCAGCGTCATTCGAACTCGTCGGCGAAACCGTCGCAGACCCGATCAGCCTGATCGGCCGTATCGACAGCCCGTTCTGGGTCGTACTCGCGATGGCGATGATCATCCTCGCGACGATTTCGACCAATACGGCGGCGAACATCGTGTCACCGACCAACGTGTTCCAGAATGTCGCACCGCGTCTGATCAACGAAAACCGCGGCGTCATCATCACGGGTGTCATTGGCATCCTGCTGATGAGCTGGGAACTCATGAAGAAGCTCGGCTGGATCGAATCGGACGTCAGTGTCGAAAGCCTGTACTCGAACTGGCTGCTCGGCTACTCAAGCCTGCTTGGGCCGATCGCGGGCATCATGGTCGTCGATTACTTCCTCGTGAAGAACCAGGAATATGACGTGATTGCGCTGTACAGGGACAACGCCGGCTACCCGGGCTGGAACGCACCCGGATTTATCGCGTTCCTGATCCCGGTCGCGCTGACCATGTTCGCGATTCTCACAGGGAAGCTCATGTGGTTCTACAGCTACGGCTGGTTTACGGGCTCGATTCTCGGCGGACTGATTTACTACTTCGTGGCAAAACGGGGTTGAGGAGCAAGCGATGACGGTACTGATCAAGGGTGGCACGGTTGTAAACGCAGACCGCACATTTGCCGCTGACGTTTTGTGTCACGACGGCCAGATTACGCAGGTGGCGCCGGACCTCGAAACGCCATCCGGCGCGACTGTCGTTGACGCCGGCGGCCAGTTCGTCATGCCAGGAGGCATTGACCCGCATACACACATGCAGCTGCCGTTCATGGGAACGGTAGCGAGCGAGGACTTCGAGACCGGCACCACCGCAGCACTTGCGGGCGGCACGACGATGATCATCGACTTCGTCATACCAAACCCGCAACAGAACATCATGGAAGCGTATCGGCAGTGGCGCGAGTGGGCTGAGAAAGCCGTGGCCGACTACACGTTCCATGTCGCGATCACCTGGTGGGACGAGACGGTGCACGCCGACATGGAGACGCTGGTTCGTGATCACGGTGTAAACAGTTTCAAGCACTTCATGGCGTACAAGGGCGCCATCATGGCCGACGACGAAGTGCTCGTTAACAGTTTCTCGCGCGCGATCGAGCTCGGTGCGATTGTCACGGTGCATGCCGAAAACGGCGAGCTGGTCTACAGGCTGCAGAAAGCCCTGTTCGAAACCGGCATGACCGGGCCCGAAGCGCATCCGCTGTCGCGCCCACCCGAATGCGAAGGCGAAGCAGCGAACCGCGCGATTCGGATTGCAGAGGTGCTCAAGGTACCGCTGTACATCGTGCACAACTCCTGCAAGCAGTCGCTCGAAGCGATTACACGCGCCCGCAACGAGGGCCAGCGGGTATTCGGCGAAGTATTGGCCGGCCACCTGCTGATCGATGATTCGGTCTACCTCGATAAGGATTTCGACGTCGCAGCCGCGCACGTCATGAGCCCGCCATTCCGCGGCAAGGAGCATCAGGATGCACTCTGGAGAGGCCTGCAATCCGGCAACCTGCAGACAACGGCGACCGACCACTGTTGTTTCTGTGCTGACCAGAAGGCGGCCGGCAAGGACGACTTCCGGCTGATTCCGAACGGCACAGGTGGTGTTGAAAATCGCATGGAAGTGCTGTGGCATCACGGAGTAAGCACCGGGCGCCTGACGATGAACGAGTTCGTTGCAGTCACGTCGACGAATGCCGCGCAGATATTCAACATCTATCCGCGCAAGGGCAGTGTATCGGTCGGCGCCGATGCTGATATTGTCGTCTGGGACCCTGACGCCACGAAGACGATATCGGCGAAGACTCACCTGCAAAACGTCGACTACAACATCTTCGAAGGCATGACCGTCAAAGGCTGCGCCTCGCACACGATTGCCAACGGCAAGGTTGTGTTCAGGAACGGCGAGGTGGACGTCGAGCGTGGCGCGGGTCGTTACGTCAGCCGACCGCCGTTCGCCGACTACTACAGTGCTCTCAAGATCCAGGCCGAACTCGCGAAGCCGGTACCGGTGCAGCGCTGAGACATCATGGCTGATACGCGCGAACAGGATATTGATTCCGGTCGACTCCCGCGTGAGGAGATCGATGCCAATTTTGGCGACCTGCACCCGCCGCTAAGTCGCTCCGAAGCCCTGATCGAGGCAGATCGTTGTTACTTCTGTTACGACGCGCCGTGCACGACGGCCTGCCCGACCGGTATCGACATCCCTGCATTCATCCAGAAAATCCGCAGCGACAATGTCGAAGGTTCTGCACGCACGATTCTCTCCGAGAACATCATGGGCGGAATGTGTGCACGCGTATGTCCAACTGAGGTGCTGTGCGAGGAAGCCTGCGTACGCAACACGCACGAGGAGAAGCCGGTGGAGATCGGCCTGCTGCAGCGATACGCAACGGATCCCGTCATCGAATCGGGCAAGCAGTTGTTCCGGCGAGCGGAAGCGAGCGGCAAAACCGTCGCGGTCGTTGGCGCTGGCCCTGCCGGAATTTCCTGTGCGCACCGCCTCGCGGTTCTCGGGCACGAGGTCGTCATTTTCAATCGCGACGACAAGGCCGGAGGACTGAACGAGTACGGTATCGCCGCTTACAAGACCGTCGACGACTTCGCGCAGAAGGAAGTCATGTATATCCTGCGAGTCGGCGGCATCAAGCTCATGAACGGCTATGCGCTCGGCGACCAGATCGACATCCTGCGCCTCATGGACCAGTACGACGCCGTGTTTCTTGGGCTCGGTCTTGCCGGCGCGAATGATCTCGGGATCGATGGCGAGGATCTCGACGGCGTCGTTAGCGCAATTGATTACATCGCCGAACTGCGACAGGCCGATGATCGCAGCTCCCTGCCTGTGGGCCGGGAAATAGTTGTGATCGGTGGCGGTATGACAGCCGTCGATATTGCGGTGCAGAGCCGCCACCTTGGCGCGGAAACCGTTCACCTCGTTTACCGCGGCCCGGTTGAGAATATGAGTGCAAGCGTGTTTGAACAGGCGCTCGCACAGACCTCCGGGGTGCGACTGCATTTCGATGCGTCACCAAAACGTATCGTTGGCGATGACCACGTTACGGGCGTCGAGTTTGAAGTCGACGGCGAAACCATGACGCTCGACGCCGACGTTGTTTTCAAGGCGATCGGCCAGTGTCTGGACAAGCCCGAAGACCCGGACACAGACCGCGGGCGAATCATCGTTGATGATGGATTTCGTACGTCGCTGAAGGGTGTGTGGGCTGGTGGCGACTGTATCGCCGGCGGCGAAGACCTGACCGTCAGCGCCGTGCAACACGGCAAGCTCGCTGCGATCAGTATCGACAAATCACTGCGGGAGGAAGACGATGGCTGACCTGACTTCCGAATTCCTCGGCATCAAATCAACAAACCCGTTCTGGCTGGCCTCGGCGCCGCCGACTGACAAGGCCTACAACGTCAACCGCGCATTTGAGGCCGGCTGGGGTGGCGCCGTATGGAAGACACTGGGCGAGGACGGCCCACCAATTGTGAACGTTAGCGGGCCTCGTTACAGCGCATTGCACAGCAACGAACGGCGCGTCATCGGTTTCAATAACATTGAACTGATCACCGATCGCCCGCTGCAGACCAACCTCGACGAAATCCGCCAGATAAAGCGCGACTGGCCGGATCGGGCGTTGATCGTATCGGTCATGCTGCCGATGACTGAAGAAGCCTGGACCGAGACGATCCCAATGATCGAGGACACCGGCTGCGACGGCTTCGAACTGAATTTCGGCTGCCCGCATGGTATGTCAGAGCGCGGCATGGGCGCTGCCGTTGGACAGGTACCCGACTACATCCAGATGGCGACCGAGTGGGCAAAGAAGGCGGCGTCGATACCGGTTATCGTCAAGCTGACACCCAACGTCACCAATATCGTGCCGCCGGCGAAGGCTGCACTCGATGGCGGGGCCGATGCCGTTTCATTGATAAACACGATCAATTCGATCATGCGCGTCAACTACGACACCTTATCGATGTACCCGACAACCGACGGTATGGGCACGCATGGCGGTTATTGCGGTGAGGCCGTAAAGCCAATCGCGCTGAACATGGTCGCGGAGATTGCCCGCAACAGCGAGACCAGCGAACTGCCAATGTCCGGCATTGGCGGCGTTACCGACTGGCGCGACGCGGTCGATTTCCTGGCGCTGGGTGCAAGCAACGTGCAGGTCTGCACGGCAGCCATGGTATACGGATTCCGCATCATCGACGACCTTGTCGACGGGCTCTCCACTTTTCTCGATGACAAGGGCATCACGCTCGAGCAGCTGATCGGCAAGGCAGTCCCAAGCGTGACCGACTGGCAATACCTAAATCTGAACTATGTCGAAAAGGCGGTAATCGACCAGGACCTGTGCATCAAGTGCGGTCGCTGCCATATCGTGTGCGAGGACACGTCGCACCAGGCCATTACCAGCACGGTTAACGACACGCGCCACTTCGAAGTTATCGATGACGAATGTGTGGGCTGCAACCTGTGCGTCAGCGTCTGCCCGGTCGATAATTGCATTACGATGCAGCAGGTTTCGAGCGACGCGGACGCGAAGCTGAACTGGACCCGGCACCCGAATAACCCGATGCGAGTCAAGGACTGACGATGGAAGAGGAACTGATCAACGCGGCCAAAGAGGCCCGTGAAAATGCTTACTGCCACTACTCGGGTTTTGCGGTCGGGGCAGCGATTCTCGACGAGAACGGCAACCTGCACGTTGGCTGCAACGTCGAGAACGCGGCCTACCCGCTCGGCAACTGCGCCGAAGCGGCAGCGATCGCCGCGATGATCGTCGAAGGCGGAACGCGAATTGTGAAGATCGCCATCGTCGGTGGATCAGGAGAAGTCGCGCCCTGCACGCCGTGTGGTGGCTGCCGCCAGCGCATCAGGGAATTCGCAGATGACGAAACGATCATCATCACGATGGACGACAGCCGCGACTGGCAGAGCTACTCGATCGCGGAGCTCCTGCCCGCCAGCTTCCACCTCGACTAATAAAGGGTCCAGTTATTAAAAGGGTCCAGTTACCTTTTACTGAGTAAAAGGTAACTGGACCCTTTTAATTGAAAAGAGCGAGTCGCGCCGTCAGCTCGTCGTAGAACCCGCCCGCGTCGACCTCGTACACCCAGTCGATATTGTGTGGCCGCTCCGTCACGTGCCAGAAATCGACGGCCGTGTGTCCCATAGTAAGCTCCGATTCGGTCTCGACCGAGATATTGCAGCGCTTCGTGCTGAACAGGTCGGGCCGCAGCAAGTACATGACAGTGCAAGGATCGTGCAGCGGCGAGCCTTCCGAACCGTACTTCTTCGTGTCGTACTTGTGAAAGAAACCGAGCATTCCGGCGACGGCATCGGCGACCGGATTGCCGATCGCCTTGATGCGTGCAACACGCTCGCGCGTCGATAGCACCTGGTGCGTCACATCGAGCCCCATCACGGTGATCGGCAGGCCACAGTTGAACACGACCTCTGCAGCATGTGGATCCGCGAGAATATTAAACTCCGCAGACGGTGAACGATTGCCGCCTTCGCGCATCGCACCCCCCATAAGAATGATCTCATCGACGTGATCGAGAAACTCAGACGACTTCTGAATCGCTGCCGCCATGTTGGTCAGTGGCCCGGTCGGAATCAGGGTGACTGTCCCCGAGAGGGTGGTGAGGAAATCAACGGCGTGTTCAGCTTGCAGCCGCGTCTGCGGTTCGAAGACGTCGATTCCATCGATGCCGGTTTCTCCGTGAATGTATTCGGCGGTTATGCGTTCTCGTACCAGGGGCCGGTCGCAGCCTGCGTAAACCGGGATATCGGTGCGACCTGCGATGTCGCACATCATGCGGGCGTTTCGCTCGGTCAGCTCGAGCGGTACGTTGCCTGTAACTGTCGTGATCGCCGCAATATCGAGTTCGTCGGGCGACGACATCGCAAGAAACAGGGCGACAGCGTCGTCCTGCCCCGGATCGCAGTCAATGATGATCCGACGCGCTGTCACCTGTCAGAATGTCAGCAGCAATCCCGCGAGTGCGGCACTCATCAGGTTGGACAACGAACCCGCCGCGACAGCGCGCAGGCCGAACTGGCCGATCAGGTCTCGCTTCTCCGGCACCAGCACGCCAAGTCCACCGAGCAAAATTGCGATTGATGACAAGTTGGCAAAGCCGCACAGCGAAAAAGTCGTGATTGCAACCGTCCGCGGACTTGCGTCCGCAAGATAATCGCCAAGGTGAGAGAACGCCACGAACTCGTTGAGGATCAGCTTCTCACCAAACAGCGCACCAGCCGCCTGCGCTTCTTCCCATGGCACGCTGAGCAGGAACATCAGCGGCGAGAAGACCCAGCCGAGAATTTTCTGCAATGTCAGGTCGTACCCAAACCATCCGGCCACCAATCCGAGCAGGCCGTTCGCGAGAGCGATCAAGGCAACGAATGCAACCAGCATTGCGCCAATATTTGCGGCCAGTCGCAGACCGTCGGTTGTTCCGGAAGCCGCAGCCAATATCACGTTCTTGTGGCTGCTGGGCTCCATGACGAGTCTTTCCTTCGCCTGCGCCGCCGACTTGTCATCGTCAGGCATGATGATCTTGGCCATTAGCAAACCGCCGGGCGCCGCCATGAATGCTGCTGCCAGCAGGTATTTAAGTTCGGCGCCCATCATTGCGTAGCCGGCAAGTACGGTGCCGGCAATTGATGCAAGCCCCGACACCATGACGGCAAACATTTGCGGCTCGGTCAGTGACTTCAGATAGGGTCTGACGACAAGCGGCGCCTCCGTCTGGCCCACAAAGACGTTGGCCGCGGCGTTCATCGACTCGACAGCCCCGGTGCCAATAACCTTGTGCAACAGCGTGCCGAGACCCGTCACCACAAATTCCATGATACGCAGGTGATAGAGAACCGACATGAGCGCCGAGAAGAATATGATGATCGGCAAAACTTTGATCGCAAAACTGAAGCCGACGATATCCAGGTCTGCCAACGGACCGAACACCATGTTGATGCCCGCGTGGCCAAAGCCGATTACAGCCATGACGCCACCGCTCATCTTGTCGAGCGCAACCAGTCCATAGTCGGTGTAAAGAACGAGCGCAGCAATTACAATCTGCAGCGCAAATGCCGCACCGACAACACGCAGATTGATCGCCTTGCGATTAGTCGACAGGCCGTACGCAATCGCGAGCAGGACGAGAATTCCGATGATGCCGATCAGGTTGGACATGTCGATTCCCCAGCCGAATTTGTTGTTGTTCTCGGGGTATCAAGGATACCCCACAATGGTGCATCTACGCCGTCATGATCTCACAAATAACAGGACGTTCCGCGGGCGCCTCGGCACCAAGCGAGACCGCGCCCTGCAACAGTTCCGCAGCCCGATTCGCATCGACTTCACTGGCCGCATGGATAACGGCAAGCGGCCTGTCGGGCCCCAACTCCGTACCAATGGGCGCGACGTCAGTCAGCCCGACTGACAGGTCGAGTTCCTGCCCGACTTCGCGACGTCCGCCGCCGAGTTCGATAATCACATTACCAATGGCGCGCGTGTCCATTGCCTGTACGAAGCCCTCACCGCCAACGGGCTGAATAACAGGCGCTGCCGGCAGATGTGCTTCGTACTTATCAATGAAATCTGCCGGTCCGCCAAGCGCAGCGACCATACGGCCGAATACATCGGCTGCCGCCCCACTCGTGATCGTCTTTTCGCACCGCGCACGAGCTGCGCCGCGATCAGCCTCGAGCTTGCCGATCAGCACCATCTCCGCACAGAGCGACATGACAACATCATCCAGACGCGGATCACGTACCTCGTTACGCAGGTAGCGAACAGACTCGGCTATTTCGACCGCGTTGCCAGCCGTTGTGCCAAGCACCTCGTTCATATCGGTAATCAGCGCATGAGTCTGCAGATTCGCCTTTGCGGCTGTGTTGATAATGCTCGAGGCAAGCTCTGTCGCCCGCTCAGGCGTATCCATGAACGCGCCGGTACCGACCTTGACGTCCATCACCAGGCCCTCAAGCCCGGCCGCAATTTTTTTCGACAGTATCGACGCCGTAATCAACGGCACCGACTCAACAGTGCCTGTCACATCGCGAATCGAATAAAATCGACGATCGGCCGGCGCCAGATCAGCCGTCTGGCCGATGATCGCGCAGCCAACCTCGCGTACCGTTTTCCGAAACAGGTCGAAGTCGGGCGTCGCCTTGTAACCGGGAATCGCCTCAGCCTTGTCCGTGGTTCCACCCGTATGCCCGAGGCCTCGGCCCGAAATCATTGGCACATAGCAGCCGGCTGCAGCCGCAATGGGCGCTAACAGGAAGCTGACCTTATCGCCAACACCACCGGTGGAATGCTTGTCTACGACCGGCCCATCAAGACCCGCTGCGCTCCAGTCGAGTACCGTGCCCGAACTGGCCATGGCAAGTGTCAGCTTGCCGGCTTCGTCGAAGCTCATCCCGTTCAGGAAAACCGCCATCGCCAGCGCCGACACCTGTTCAGCCGGCAGGCTGTTGTCGGCAAGCCCGGCGACCAGGAACTCGATCTCTGCGTCGCTCAGTTCACCGCCGTCACGTTTCCTGCGAATTACATCGGTAAACAGCATCAGTCATCCTTGCCAAAACCGCGCAGCGGCAGGCTTGCATCTCGGCGCAGCCAGTTATCGTCCGGGTAATGGCAAGCGCGGTCGATGACGTGCATCGTGTACGCGTGCCGCGATTTGTCAGAGTGATTCGCATCGCTCATGTGCGGGGCACGGCCGTGAAAAATTACCAACGTACCTGCACTCGCCTCGGCAGGCAGCGGCTCGCCGGCCCACGGAGACGCATCAATGGTTTCCGTTTCCGAGCGACCGTTGTCGCGCCGATAGTTTCGTGCCTTCAGAGCTTCGCGGTGTGCGCCTGGAATGAATTGCATGCAGCCGTTCTCGAGCGTCGCGTCTTCAAGCGCGAACCAGAACCCGATGCAGGACTCGGGCTCTGTATACAGGTAAGTAGAATCCTGGTGGCAAACTACTTCACCGCCAATACCTGGCGGCTTGAAGATGTACATCGATTGCAGGATGACCGGGTCCTGGTAACCGAGGCTCGCCACCGTTGCCGCAAGTTCATCTGACCTGGAGAAATCATCGAACACGTCATCAAGGTCATGCATCGCGTGCCCCATCTTGTTAAGACTGTGCTCCTTTTCCTGTCGCAAACGACCATGTGCGTCGAACGCGTCACTCTCGAAGAAGAATCGAATTTTGTCCCCTGACTCGAGGAAATACAGATCGTCGAGCTGCTCATTTTCGGTGGTTGAGAAGCTGCTTTGCACAGAGGCGGGATCGAAGTCGTCTACGAGCTCCGCTGTCCTGGCACGCAAGCGCTCGCACTCGGCGACATCAACATAGCCCTCAAGAATCAACACGCCTGTCGCTTCGAAAGCGGCCAGCATATCGTCCGACAACACCCCTCCGGCGGGCGCCGGGAATGACGGCAATGAGTCTTTCGGTGCTACAATCGGCGGCAAAAGGACACCCTATGAAAATAATAAGTACCTGTTTTTCCTTTGTTTTTGTATCACTTGCCCTGACCGCCTGCAACCCTGCGACCGATACGGCCGCGACACCCGAGGACGCCTCGAAAATCGACCTGCTCGTATACGGCGACTACGTCGTCACAATGGACCCGGACGGCCGCGTGATCGACAAAGGGGCCGTCGCAATAGACGACGGATCCATTGTCGCAATCGGCCCCGCGGCCGAAATTACGGAGTGGTTCCCGGCCCGCGAAACACTCGCGGGCGAAGGGCGTATTGTGATGCCCGGACTGATCAACGGTCATTCACATGCGGCAATGACCTTATTGCGCGGGCTTGCAGACGACCTCGCCCTGATGGACTGGCTGCAAAACTACATCTTCCCTTCCGAAGTAGAGTTCGTTGATCCAGAGTTTGTGCGCATCGGTACCGAACTCGCTTGCTGGGAGATGATCCGCGGCGGCACCACTAGCTTCGTCGACATGTACTACTACCCGGACACGATCGCCGAAGTCGTCGAATCCTGTGGCATGCGCGCCCTGATCTCGGCAACCGTCATCGACCAGCGCAGCCCGGATGCCGAGGACGCCGGTGATTCACTGACCAAAGGCATTGGCTTTATCGAACGCTGGAAGGACCGTAATTCACGCATCACACCGATCTTCGGACCGCATGCAAATTACACGCTGAATGCCGAGCAGCTCGCCGCAACCCGGCAGGCTGCCAATGATCTCGGCATTGGTATCAGTATCCATATGTCGGAATCACCGTTCGAGCTGCAGTATTCGAAAGACACCTATGGCACAACCAGCGTCCTGATGTTTGACTCCATCAATTTCTTCGACGGGCCGACGATCGCCGCACACATGGTGTGGCCGACTGAAGAAGAAATCCTGATTCTTGCCGAGAAAAAGGTAGGCGTCGTGCATAACCCGACCTCCAATATGAAAATCGCGTCGGGAATCGCGCCGATCACGGAGATGCTTGCGGCTGGCGTTCGCGTCGGGCTGGGTACCGACGGTGCAGCCAGCAACAACGATCTCGACATGTGGGAGGAGATGCGACTTGCAGCCTTTCTGCAGAAGGTTGATCGCATGGACCCGACCGTATTGTCCGCAACCGAAGTACTTACAATGGCGACACGTGGCGGCGCAGTCGCCGCGGGACTTGGTGAGCAGGTAGGATCGCTCGAAACCGGAAAACGCGCCGACCTTATCCAGGTTGCTTTCGACGACGTGCACCACGTACCCACCTACGACGTAATCTCGCATCTCGTTTACGTCACGGATGAACAGGACGTTGCCTCGGTCGTCGTCGACGGCAAGGTACTAATGAAAGAGCGCGAAATGTTGACGATCGACACTGCTCGGGTGACGAACGAGGCGAATGCCCTGGCGGCGCAGATCCAGGCTGCGATTGAGGCAAGAAACCGGTAATACCAACGGCAATCCGTAAGGAGAGCGTAATGGGAAAGAACATTCTGGCCGGCCTTGCCGGCATTGTCATCGCAGGTCTTGTGGTTGGACTCGTCGAGATGATCGGACACACGATCTACCCGCCGCCGCCAACGCTGGATTTCACCGATACCCATGCAATGCGTGAATACATCTCGACTCTGCCGACCGGCGCGTTCCTGTCGGTGATCGTCGCATGGTTCGCAGGAGCGTTAATCGGCACGCTCGCGGCCTGCAGGATCGGCAATGCCAGAGGTATCACGTTCGCCTGCATCGTCGGCGGCGTCGTGCTTGCCGGCGCTGCGTACAATATCGCGATGTACCCTCACCCGTTGTGGGTCGCAATCCTCGGTATAGCGGGCATCGTGGCTGGCGCCTGGCTCGGCAGGATGACGGGATCGGACACAACGGACGCAGCGGCGTGAAGAGCATCCAGGAACAGATGTCGGGCAACAACTGTTACGGTTGCGGCCCGGACAACCCGGCCGGCATGCACATCAAGAGCATTCGCGAAGGTGACGAGACCGTCTGTCGCTACATGCCGAAGCCGAACCAGTGCGCCGGTCCGCCGCAGTACGTCTATGGCGGCACAATCGCAAGTCTTATCGACTGTCATTCGGTGGGTACCGCGGTCGGCCACTTCCACGCACTTGAAGGTCGTGAGATTGGCAGCGAACCGGAGATCTGGTGTGTCACGGGCCGCCTGACTGTCAACTACCTCGCACCGACCCCCATCGACAGGGAAATCGTGCTGCGAGCAACAGTGACCGAAAGCACTGAGAAAAAAGCGATCGTCGAGTGCCGCGTGTACTCGGGTGAAACGCAGGTCGCGAGTGGCGACACCGTTGCCGTGCGCGTACCACCGGAATGGAAAAACGGCTAGACGAAACTCTCGCCGTAATCCATTGGCTCCAACCCGAAGTGCGTCGCCAAACTCTGCCCGATATCCGCGAACGAGTCGCGCCGCCCCAGCGATCCCGCTGACACGCCCTTGCCGTAGGCCAGCACCGGAATGTGCTCACGCGTATGATCGCTTCCCGGCCAGGTCGGGTCACAGCCGTGGTCGGCGCACAGGATTAACAGATCATCATCCTCGAGAATATCGAGTATTTCAGGCAGTCGTGCGTCGAAGTATTCCAGCGCCGCTGCGTAACCCGGCACATCGCGACGATGTCCATACAACATGTCGAAGTCGACGAAGTTTGTGAACACGATGGAACGATCGCAAGCTTCATGTACCGCTTCCAGCGTACTGTTGAACAGCGCCTCATTTCCGCTTGCCTTAATCTTTTTGGTGATGCCCTGGTGTGCGTAGATATCGGCGATCTTGCCAATGCTGATAACCTCGCCGCCGTTTGCGACGAGCTTATCGAGAACAGTCGCCGCATGCGGCGGCGTTGTCAGGTCGCGCCGGTTTCCGGTACGAACGTAGTTATCCGGCGCATCACCGACAAAAGGTCGCGCAATCACCCGACCGATGTTGTATTCGTCTACGAGTTCGCGGGCGATATCGCAGAGCTCGTAGAGGCGCTCCAGGCCAAATGCTTCCTCGTGGCAGGCGATCTGGAAAACACTGTCGGCCGAGGTGTAAACGATCGGCTTGCCAGTCCGCACATGTTCGTCGCCCAGCTCCACAATTATCGTTGTTCCTGACGCGTGGCAGTTGCCAATAACGCCGGGCAGATCGGCACGCCGGATCAGTTCGTCCAGCAATTCGGACGGAAACGTGTCGCTCTTGCCCGTGAAGTAGCCCCAGTCAAACAGGACCGGTACGCCGGCGATCTCCCAGTGACCGCTCGGCGTATCCTTGCCGCTCGACAGTTCCGCGGCATGGCCGTAGGCGCCGACCACCTCTACGTCGGTCGCAACACCATCGGGAAATGAGCCGGTACTTTCCTGGCTCGCGTGGTACAGACCCAGCATTGCCAGGTTCGGCAGTTGCAGCGGTCCGGCGTCGGATTGCGCACGAACTTTGGCAATGTTGCCAAGCGTGTCAGCACCGACGTCGCCGAATTTATCAGCGTCGTCTGTTGCTCCGATGCCGAACGAGTCCAGCACCAGGATTACGGCTCTTGTCATGACAGTTCCCGTTTACTGCAGGGCGAAAAAGAACCCTGCGAGCGCAGCATTCATCAGGTTCACCAGTGTACCGCCTATGACTGCACGAAGGCCAAATCGCGCAATATCGTGACGCCGGGACGGCACAACAGCGCCCAGACCGCCCAGCAGGATTGCGATCGACGCGAGATTCGAGAACCCGCAAAGCGCAAAGGTAACAACAAGTTGCGTGTGCTCGGACAGCGTGTCCTGGATACCTACGAAACTCACGTAGGCGTAGAACTCGTTGATGACAAGCTTTTGCCCTATCAGGCTGCCGGCCTGGGTAGCCTCGGCCCAGGGCACACCGAGCAGGAACGCGATCGGCGAAAACAGCCAGCCCAGCAACCACTGCAGTGTCAGGAATTCGTAGCCGAACCAGCCGCCGACCCAGGACAGCACGCCGTTGACGAGGTAGATAAGCCCGACGAATGCGACCAGCATCGCACCGACAGCCATCGCGACCTGCATGCCGGTCATTGCGCCGTTGCCGATCGCTTCGAAGATATTGACGGGATGCTGGTCCTCTTCAACGTCGTCCATCGGCGCGTCGTCGTGGGGCTCTGTCTCGGGCAGCAACATCTTGGCGATCATCAGGCCACCTGGCGCCGCCATGAAGCTCGCTGTAATCAGGTACTTGAGTTCAACGCCCATTTGCGCGTAACCCATCATGACCGCCCCGGCGATCGTCGCGCAGCCGCCAGTCATGACGGCGAACAGTTCCGACTGCGTCATGCGCGCGAGGTAAGGACGCACAACCAGGGGTGCATCTGTATGACCGACGAAGATATTCGATACCGCGCTAACGGACTCGGCACGACTCGTTCCCAGTAGTTTGTGCAACCAGCCTCCGAACGTCCCGACCACGCGCTGCATGATGCCGAGGTAATACAGCACCGACATTAACGCCGCGAAAAACACGATAACCGGCAGCACGTTAAACGCGATCGTGAAGCCGAGCGAATCCCCGATCTTGTCGCCGAACACAAAACGGATGCCGTCATTGCCGTAGTTGATAACGGATTGCACGCCGAGGACTACCTTGTCGAGCACGGCACTGCCTGCGGGAACGAACAGCACCAGCGCACCGATAGCCGCCTGGATGGCAAAAGCGATCGCCACGGTTTGGCGATTGATCGCGGCACGATTGCTCGACATCAACAACGCCAGTGCGAATATCGTCACGACACCGACCAGGCTCATCAACACTTGCATGCCTTACTCCAGGGACTGCCCAATCGCTTTCAGGAATCCCGCTTTGTCCGCAGGCGACACCATGATCCATTTGCGCTTGCCGTAGCGAATCTTCAGACGATCGAGCGACATCGCAGGCGATGACAAGGGATTGCGTGTTTCGGTGACCTCAGTAATCTGGTCCAGCGGAATCGTCCAGCCGAATGGACCACTCACGATGCGCAGCTGCCCATACTGCACGGTGTAGTGCGTCCGGATCATGACCGAGACCATCAGTGTCATGCCCATGATTACGGCGAACGACGTGACCACACGCGTCGTGTCGTCGACCGTTTCATCGAGCATGACCGCAACCAGCGCCACGGGCATCATCGCGAGCCCAAACAGAAGCAGCAGCAGGATCCACCAGTCGATTTTCGATTTGAATTGCATCATCAACTCCTGGATGAAGACGACAGTTCATCATACGACCGAATACCGCCGACCGCCGCACCAACCGCGACAAATTCCCAGCCCAGCTCGGCGCAGGCGCGACGGTCCCATTCGCCGTCACCATAATAGCGAACAGACTGAACCGAGTCGCCGAGGCGCTGCAGGGCAAGTTGCATGATTCTCGGCCGCTGCATCGCATCGTCTGCGGACAAGAGCGGAATGCCCGCTATGCCGAAACCGCTCGACGTCAGCTTCAGTTCCGCGCTCATGCGCCAGCCACCTGTCGCGAAGGCCACCGCGACAGATGGATCCCGTTGCAACCGCCGCAGGTATTCACGGGCGCCGGGGACCTCGGGAAATGCACCTTCTGATGCAAAGTGCGATTCAAACAACTCGACAAACGTGCGCCGAACGTCCGCCTCGACATCCGCGTCCAGTCCGTTATCGACGAGGATCTGCGCGAGGATCCCCGAGTCGGTCACCGGGTGGTAATCGTGCAGCGACGGACGCAGCTCAACATCGCCAAGAACCTCGACGACAGCCTTGCGATACAGGCGATCGTCTACGTCGGCCGAATCCAGCAAGGTCCCGTCAATATCGAAAATATGTGCGTCCATGTGTCCCAGATAAAAAAGGGGCCCTCGCGGGCCCCTCGTTGCTCCGTATCCCCGGATACTAATGGTGAGGTGGCGCCGGTTCGAACGTGCTCTCACCGTAATGTTCGAGCCTGGATCCTTCGACGTAGCTGCCCTCGAGCGCCATCAGCCAGATCAGTACAAGGATCGCCACGGGCGGGCCCAGAATGGCGATCTTGAGTGCCAGCCGCTCCCAGCCCATATGCATGAAAATCCAGACGATACCGCCGGCCTTCAGCATCATCAGCGTCAGAATCGCCGCGATCCGCATCGGCCCGTCGTCCCAGAAGTCAGTCCAGTACGAAATCGCACTTAACACGAACAGTGCGATCCACATGATCCAGTAGATCTTCAGCGGATGTTGTTGTCCATCATCAGAAGCCATAGGACGTCCCTTACCAGAGGTAGAAGAATGCGAAAATGAATACCCAGACGAGGTCGACGAAATGCCAGTACAGGCCGGCGATCTCGACGATTTCGTATTTGCCGCCGCGTTTTTCGTAGAAGCCACTTCTCACCCGAAACGCGACGACGAGCAGATAAATCACACCGGCCGACACGTGCATGCCGTGGAAGCCTGTGATCATGAAGAAACTCGAACCGAACTGCGCGGCGCCGAATGGATTGGCCCACGGTCTCACGCCTTCATCGACAATCAGCTTGGTCCACTCGAAGGCCTGCATGCCGACGAACGAAGCGCCGAGCACGGCAGTCGCAACCATCAGCCAGAAGGTCTTGTTGCGATCTTTGCGGTAACCCATGTTCACCGCCAGCGCCATCGTGCCCGAGGACGTGATCAGGATGAACGTCATGATCGCGATCAGCAGCAACGGCACGTCGTGCCCGAACATCTGCAGCGCGAATACCTCCGAAGGGTTTGGCCACGGGTCGACCGTCGACAAGCGCACCGTCATATAACCGACGAGGAAGCAGCTGAAGATGAACGTATCGGAGAGCAGGAAGATCCACATCATGGCCTTGCCCCACGGCACGCCAAAGACCTGCTTGTCCCTCGACCAGTCCTCTACAAAGCCCTTTCCGCCCTGCGCCTCGTTTTCCATTACTGCTTCAGACATCTATGACCCCTTAATCTAGGTCGCCAACAGCAAACCAAACAGAATCAGCCAGACCAGCAACAGGAAGTGCCAGTAGATCGTGCACAGCTCAACGCTGCGCCGGATCGCTTCACCTTCTGCCCTGCCGAGAATGACCCTGAGCGTCGCCCTGGCCCAGACGTACAGGCCACCGATGATGTGCACGGCATGGGCGCCGGTCATGAAATAAAAGAATGCGTTTGATGCATTTGCGCGCACGCCCTGCCCCGACGCCATCAGCTGTTGCCACGCGACGAACTGGCCGACAACGAAACCGAGCGTCAGCACGCCGGTAATAAGCAGACCGGGTGTCAGGCGCGAACGCTGGCCGCGAATGGCCGCGTTGCGGGTCCACTGGAACACGATACTCGCGAGTACCAGCATGCCGGTGTTCGCCCACAGCAATTGCGGCTCGGTCATTGGCACCCAGTCGCCGAGCTCCATGCGCAGCGCGTAGGCCGACAGGATCAGGGCGAAAAACGAGGTGACGACCGCGAGGAACGTGATCAGCGCAATAAGCGTCGTGTTGCTCGAATCCCCGAGCGGACCGTGGTGCGCAGTCTCACCGACCTCCTCGGCCACCCAGGGCTGGACGTTGAACGATTGCTTCAGCAGCCACCCGAGAAAAGTGGCCAGAATCAGCGCTAATGCAATGAGTCCGATTTCCATTCCGGGTACTGCTCCTAGTGTTCCTCAACCCCGTGTTGTCGCCCGGCGGGCGCATCAGTCGCCGGTACCGTCTGCGGAATAAAGTCCTCAGGGTAGTCCGGGACACTGTAGTCGTAAGCCCAGCGGTGGACCTCAGGCAGGTCGTGTCCCCAGTTACCGTGCTTCGGCGGCGTGTCGGGTGTCAGCCACTCGAGAGTCGTCGCATCCCACGGGTTCGGGTCTGCCTTCTTGCCTTTCGTGAGGCTCCAGAACACGTTGATGAAGAACAACAGCTGGGTGGCGGCGACGAACAGTGCCGACATCGTGATCCAGGCGTTCAGGTCCTGCGCCGACTGCGGCATGAACTCGGTGTTCCCCATCGCGAAGTAGCGACGCGGCACACCCTGGAATCCCAGGTAATGCATCGGCAGGTAAATCGCGTAGGTGCCCAGGAACGTCATCCAGAAATGCCACTTGCCGAGCGTCTCGTTGTACATCTTGCCCGTGATCTTCGGCCACCAGTGATAGATGGCACCGAACACGACGAGGATCGGCGACACGCCCATGACCATGTGGAAATGCGCCACGACAAAGTAGGTATCCGACAACGGCAGATCGATCGTCACGTTACCGAGAAACAGCCCCGTCAGGCCGCCATGGATGAACGTGAAGATGAAACCGATCGAGAACAGCATGGGCACACGCAGGTGGATGTTGCCTTCCCATAGCGTGAGCACCCAGTTGTAAACCTTGATCGCGGTAGGCACCGCAATGATCAGCGTCGTCGTTGCAAAGAAGAAGCCGAAGTACGGGTTCATGCCCGAGACGTACATGTGGTGCGCCCAGACGATGAACGACAGGCCACCGATCGCAACGATGGCCCAGACCATCATGCGGTAGCCGAAGATGTTCTTGCGCGCATGCGTCGACAGCAGGTCGGACACAATGCCGAAGGCCGGTAGCGCAACGATGTATACCTCGGGGTGACCGAAGAACCAGAACAGGTGCTGGAACAGGATCGGGCTGCCGCCGACGTAACCTGGATCGGCGCCCATCGACGAAATCGCGGGCATGAAGAAGCTTGTCATGAGCGTCTTGTCGAAGATCATCATGATCGCGCTGACGAGCAGCGCCGGAAACGCCAGCAGGCCTAGAATCGTTGCGATGAAGATGCCCCAGACCGACAGCGGCATACGCATCAGCGTCATGCCGCGGCAGCGTGCCTGCAGCACCGTCGTCACGTAGTTCAGGCCGCCCATCGTGAATGCGACGATGAACACGGCGAGCGAGAGCAACATCAGCATGATGCCGCCGTCGATGCCCGGCGTGCCTTCCATGATTGCCTGCGGCGGATACAGCGTCCAGCCAGCGCCGGTTGACCCCCCGTCGACGAAGAAGCTCGCAATAAGGATGATGACCGAGACCAGGTACATCCAGTAGCTGAGCATGTTCATGTACGGGAACACCATGTCGCGCGAGCCGCACATTAGCGGAATCAGGTAATTACCGAATCCGCCGAGGAACAATGCCGTCAGCAGGTAGATCACCATGATCATGCCGTGCATCGTGACGAACTGGTAATAGTTCTCCGGGTTGATGAACGAGAACTCGTCCGGGAACCCGAGCTGCAGTCGCATCATGGCCGACAGGCCAAGTGCGATCAGGCCGACGAAGATCGCGGTTATGCCGTACTGGATCGCAATGACCTTGTGGTCCTGACTCCAGATGTACTTGGTTATGAACGTATCTGGATCGTGGTGTTCTTCTTCGTGGTCACGATCGGCGATAGCAACGTAAGACATAGATCCCGCCTTATAGTGAGTTGATGTAGGCGACGATATCCTTCCTCGCCTGCTCGTCATGCAGGGACTGCGACATCAGTCCCATCTGGAAGCCGTAGTAATCCTGCGGATGTGCGCCGCGAATATCGTCCTTGAAATTCACGAGCTGCCGCTCGAGGTACCAGTCCGTCATGCCCGCGAGGCGCGGCGCATTGAGTGCCTGCACACCCATGCCATCGTCACCGTGGCAGTAGGCGCAGACCGCGTACAGGCGCTTGCCGTTATCAACATCGCCGTCGATCGTCGACTCAGGCTTGGTATCCGGCAGAGACGTAATGTGCGCGACGACGTTGTCGATCGACTCCTCGGTCGCAAGCGTGGCAACCATGCCGATCATCTGCTGGCCGTAGACGTCATCCTGGTGCGCGCCGCGCAGCCCGTCCTTGTAGGCAAGAATCTGTCGCTTCAGGTACCACTCGGACTGGCCGGCGAGCTTCGGAGCGTTCATCGCAACGACGCCCTCGCCCTGCTGGCCGTGGCAGGCAGCGCACACGCCGTACATGGCGCGCCCGACGACCGGGTTGCCGTCGGCTTTCGCGTTCAGTTCAGCGTAGGTCGGCTGCTTCGCGAGCCAGGCATCGAAGTCAGCCTGGTCCTCGACGATCACTGCACCGCGCATCGTGTGATGCCCGACTCCGCAGAGTTCTTCGCAGAGAACTTCGAAACGACCTGTCTTGGTCGGGGTCAGCCACAAGAAGGTGTTCATGCCCGGGACGAGGTCCATCTTCACGCGGAACTGTGCGACCGCGAAGTCGTGCAGCACGTCCTTCGAGCGCAGCAGGAATTTCACGGGCTGGTCGACCGGAACGTGCGCCTCGGGGCTGTAGACAAGAATGTCGTCCTGGCCGTTGGGATCCTCCGGATCCATGCCGAACGGGTTATCCATCGTGATGCGCTCGGCATCAACCTGGCCGAGTTTGCCGTCGGCACCCGGGTAACGGTAGGTCCAGTGCCATTGCTGGCCAACCGCCTCGACGACATGCGCCTCTTCCGGAACATCGACGAACTTGGCCCAGACAAAAAGTCCCGGTGTCAGCATCGCGGCGA
This sequence comes from Woeseiaceae bacterium, assembly GCA_965224725.1. Taxonomy (GTDB): domain Bacteria; phylum Pseudomonadota; class Gammaproteobacteria; order Steroidobacterales; family Woeseiaceae; genus UBA1847. The sequence continues at coordinate 319,034 of CBDCZZ010000001.1, read as the reverse complement.
CACCGACAGCTGTCAGACCTGTCAGCCAGGTCTCGAGCTTTTTGTTCTCGGGTTCGTAGGTGGCCCGCGACTCTTTCTTGTGCCGGAACTTGATGACGCAGTACGCCATAAACAGGTTCACGGCGACGAATACGAAGCCGGTCACGTAAAGGGTAATGTCGACCGTAAAGTCCACCATTCCCCAGTTGGAAGCCAACTCGGTGAATGTCCAGGGACTTAAGATGTGAAAGAGGATGGAGCCGACGACGAGCAGAATCAAAACAACAGCTAAAGGCATACGACGTGCGTCCTTTCGGGTTGTGCGATGTATCGCCGACAGACGCATGACGCGCTGTCGTTTCTTTTACTTATTCAGTTCGCGTCTTTTAAGGTTGTGCTCGCAATCCCCGTTGCGTTGTATCTAGTGCGGTATCTCTCTTCGCGCTTGTCTATTCAAGATACCGGCGAACTGACCCCGCACTGAAGATACTGGAATACGTAGGTATTTTCCACAGGTCAGAGACCCACATCCTGCTTGACTTTTTCCTCGGCTTTCTTCAGGTCCGATCGCAGGTTTTCGAGCTCATCAACGAGTGGCTGGGTCAGCATTGCCGACTGTGCGTTCCAGTCCACCGTTGGCGTCTCGGGCATGGCCGAATTATCGGGCACCGTGGTCACCATTCGCGGATCCGGTATCGACTCAGTCTGCGGCTGCTGCAGGTTAACGATCGCGATGACCGCGAGCGCGGCGGCGACCCCGGTCAGCGTACTCGCCCACCAGAACAGCGCCGGACGCCCGGCTGGCCGCGGCGCGTCGGGTTGTGCCGGGGTTACGGCACGCAGCGACGCTTCTATGCGGTAGTCGAGATCGTCGGATACGGTCGCCTCGATTCGATCGGCGTCCCGCTTCAGTTGTTCAGCCAGCTTGTCCATAGGCCTCACTCTTAGTTGTGTTCATTTCGGCATCGAGCACCTTGCGGGCCCGCATCAGGTTGACCTTGGTCCATGATGCGGAACGATCCAGTGCTTTCGAGATGTCGTTGACCGACATGTCCTCGGCGTAGCGCAGCCACATCGCCGCGAATACGTCGTCGTTCAGGGAGCGGCGCGCGACCAGCCACAGGTTCTCTGTTTCGGAATCGGCGATGCAGGCGACGAGCGGGTCGGCTTCCGCGTCGCCGAGATCGGAGAACTCGACGATCGTCTCCGAACGGATTTTTTGCGCGTTGCGCACGGCGATGCGGTACAGCCAGGTGCTGAAGCGCCAGCGCGGATCGTAGGTATGCAGGTAACGGAACGCATTAATCAATGTGTCCTGCAATGCATCCTCGGCGTCGGCATAGCTCGCACAACGCGTCAGCAGGAATCGAAGTAACCGATCCCTGTAACTGCGAACGAGGTCCGTGAACGCGTCCACGGACCCCGCTTTTGCAGCGTCGATAAGTTGTCGTTCGTCAGTCACTCAGGACCTGCGTGACCAGCCCCGGCGCAACGGCCAGTGACAGGGTCAGCGTATTTCCTTCGGCTTCGATCCTGGTGCCCTGCAGCATGGCACGGGCTTCCGGATCCATCGAGTCATCGAACGACACGAGACTGATCAGGCCGCGCGCGACGCTCGCCAGCGACTCCGCCATTTTCGGTTCCGTCGTGATGAGCCTGGCTTCGAGCGCAAGCTTGTCGCGGGCGGCTGCCAGCAGGAATGCGACCTGCTCGGTGTTGCGCAGGATGTTCGAATCCCAGTCGCTGTCACCGTCATCGCCGACCAGCCCGGAGTCCATGCTGGCCTGCAGCAGCGTCTTCTCGGCTGTCAGAACCAGCAGCGTCTTGCCATTGCCGCGGTTGCCGGCAACCTTGCCGTTGCGATTCAGCAGGTCCTGCATCTGTCCCTCGGAGGCGGTAATCAGCACCTTGTTCTTGATATCGAAACTCAGCCAGGCGCCTTCCTCGAGCGACTCGATGCTGACTTCGATATCACCACCCGAGTAGTTCACCTCGCCGGAGTCGGGGTCACCGAGACGATAGTAGTCCTTGCCCGAAGACGAGAGCGGCTGCAGGTCGCCCTCAGCGGCGATGAATGTCATGAGCCGGTCTTTCGAGGTCTGGCTGATGTTGCCCTCGAAAACGATGATGGGGCCCTGGCCGGCAACCGAGAACGCCGTCAATGAATCGAGCTCCTTGTCGAGATCCAGGCCGGATTCTTCGCTGACTTCCGAGAACACTTCATCATCGAGCCAGCTGTAGACAGTCTTGCCGGCTTCTTCCGAGCGCATCTTCTCGAAATCAATGTGCAGGTACCACTCGGCACCGTCGGGGGCATCGGCGGTGGCCAGCGTTGGCACAAAAAGCAGCAGCGCCAGCATCAGTTTCAGGTATCGCATGGTTTTTCCCTCACAGAATTCAGTTTCCTGTCTGCTTATAGGGCTGCGCGACCGGATTGGTTACATCACGAAGACATTTTTTTCGAGGTGAGCCAACTAACGCCCCAGGTCAGCACGAATCCCGCGATGAAACCGGGGATCGCCTCGTAAAAACCGTGGTAGTCCGCCTTGAACCAGGAAAGCCAGATGACGTTGGCCCCAAAACCGCCGAGCATGCCGGCGAGGACGCCCGTCCAGGTGATGCGCCTATAAAAGAGTATGCCCAGTACAACCGGGCCGAAGGCCGATCCCAGCCCTGACCAGGAAGCCAGCACGAAGTCGAAGATCACTCGCGGTTGCTGGACACCGCCGAAAACAGCGATCGCACCGATAATGATCGTGACGATCTTGCCGTAGGTCGCGAGCGTATCCTCGTCTTTATCGGTGCCGATGATCTTCTGGTAGGTGTCACGTACGACGGCCGAGGACGACAGCAGCAACAGCGAATCGACCGTCGACATGATGGCCGACAGCACGACTACCAGCAGCATGCCGGCGATGATCGGGTGGAACAGTTCGGTCGACAGTTTCGGGAAGATCGCTTCGGCGTCTTCGAGTCCCGGGAACAACGCGCGTCCGGCGATGCCGGCTGTTACTGCCCCCAGCAGGAAGATGGTCAGGACAACCAGCGACACGATGCGTGCCTTTTTGATCTCCTCATCGTCCTTCGCCGACATGTAGCGGATCAGCAGTTGCGGCACACCTATGAACGGCAGGCCGATCGCCATAAAGCTCGCGATCGCAATCCACAAAGGTCGCCCTCCTTCCGGAGTCGCGAACATATTCAGCAGAGCCGGGTCATCGGCCGACAGGGTCTCGGTGATTCCGCTCCAGCCACCGGCCGCCGAAATCGCTACGAGCGGCACCGCGACAAGCCCCGCGAGCATCAAAACACCCTGCACGACATCGGTATACGACACGGCCTTGTAACCGCCGACAAACGTGTAGCCGATAATGAAAATCGCGCCGACGATGACGCCCGTCTCGTAGTTCATCCCGAGGTAGCCCTGGAATGCCTTGCCCGAGGCGACCATCTGGGCGGTCACGTAGGTCGTCACCATCACCAGGATAATCAGCACGGCAGCGCCGCGGACCAGGTGCATCTTGTCGGTGAACTTCGCGACGAGGATGTCCGGTACCGTGATCGCGCCGGAATCGTCGCCGAGCTTCTTGAGGCGTCGTGCCACCAGCCACCACGAGGCACCGATACCGATGATTTCGCCGACGACAACCCAGTAGGCCTGCGCGCCGACCATGTAGCCCATGCCGGACAAGCCCAGCAGCAGCCAGCCGGACTCACCGGTCGCGTTGGTGCTGAATGCCACCACCCAGTAAGGCAGTTTCTTGCCGGCCAGGTAATAGCCCGACAGGGTATGCGTCTCCCTGCGGCTCCAGATCGCCAGCCCGGCGAGTACGCCGAGATAGATGAGCAGTACGGTCAGCGTCGTAGTCATAAGCGTCTCAGTAGCCGTCGCCGATCGGAGATCCCGGCGGCACCGTTACCGGTGCAAGGCTTTCCAGTAATGCCGGATCGTGACGGATGCGTTTGATTTCTTCGTGCAACAGCGCGTAGTGACCGCGCCATGTACGGCCACCGGCAGGCTGTTTCTTCGTCCACTCCTCGAGTTCGGCTACCAGCAGCAGCGCTGTGCCACGCACATCGGCGTCTGCACCCTGATCGAAAGCGAGTCGCAACAGGCGATGCAGCACCTGCAGGTTGGTCTGGCGCTGGATCGCGCCCGTAATGCCACCGGCCGGTCGTGCATACCAGGTGCGATCAACGAGTTCCTTTGCAATCTGGTCGAAGCCCGGCGCGTTGTGCCGGTTGGTCCGCGCAGCACGTGCAGGATTGAGTAGCACGTCCAGCGTCAGCGCGACCGAACTGGCCGCCGGTGCCGTCGCATCGAACAACATGCCGGTCGAACCTGCGAAGGTCTCACGGGTCCTGGAGTTGTTGGGTGGACGCGGCGAAATCATTTCCGCAAGCCCGTCCGGCAGCCTGAGCAATGCCGGATCCAGCGTATCGAGCAACGCTTCGACCGCTTCGCGCTGACGCGCCTCTGTCACGCGCGTCGGCCCGCTCTGACCATCGCCGCGGTGATCGTAAGTGAAATACTCGCCACCGATCAGCTTGCCGACCGCGGGTACCTGGAAGCGGTGCAACAGGTAGATCGGCACCAGCGCTTCCTCGAGCTCAGCCAGCGAACGACCCATGCGAATGTTGCGCTCCGAAAAATTATCGAGCGCGATTTTTCGTACCCTCAGCAGGTGTTCCAGCTCGGCTATCGAATCCTCGCCGTTATCCCAGACATTGCCGTGCGGGTGCGCGGTCGCAACCGAACGTCCGTCCGCGTCGGCGACGTAACGGAAACCCTGTTCAATGGTTTCGGCGAGGATCTTCTTTCGTTCCGCAACCGGGTCTACGCCATCCGGAAAATCCTGGTACGCGTAAATGATCGTACGAATGTCCCAGGAACCGATCTTGTCGTCGTACGCCTCACTGAGATCGAACGAATTGTCATCGCGTACGCGAATCAAAGGGAACGGGTAGTCCATGACCGAGGAGCGATCCTGGGTACTCGCCGCGAAATTGTGCTCAAAGCCGATCGTATGTCCCACCTCGTGCGCGGACAGCTGGCGGATGCGCGCAAGCGACATTTCGAGCATCTCGGGCGGTACCGATTCATCGGCGTACGGCGCCAGCAAACCCTCCGCAATCAGGTAGTCCTGTCGAACGCGCAGCGAACCCAGTGTCACGTGGCCCTTGAGAATTTCGCCGGTGCGCGGATCGATAATTGACGCGCCATACGACCAGCCGCGCGTCGAGCGATGCACCCACTGGATGACGTTGTAGCGAACGTCCATCGGGTCGGCATCCTCGGGCAGGATCTCGACCTGGAACGCGTCCTTGTAACCAGCCGCTTCGAACGCCTGGTTCCACCAGCGTGCGCCATCCAGCAGCGCTGAGCGCACAGGTTCGGGTGCACCGCGATCCAGGTAGTAGACGATGGGCTCGACGGCCTCACTCAACTCTGCATCCGGATCCTTTTTTTCGAGCCTGTGACGTCGGCCGAAATTAACTGTGAGTTTTTCTCCGACCGGTGACGCGTAGTCTGCGAACCCGCGGTAGTCGTACCTGAGACCGATGACGCCGGAACGCGAATCGTATTCGAGCGGCTCGTAGCCATCCTCCGGCAGGCGGATGAACGAGTGATGTACATGCACGGTGACGGCCGCTGTATCCGGCACGACGGTCGGCAGGTGCGGGCCGCTCGCCTGTCCGACGAGCGTCACGAGGGCCTCGGCCTCGGTGTTGTCCGGGAACGACTTGGTCCGCGGGATATACATTGCCGAGCGACTGGCATCGACGGAGTAACCGCCCTCATTACGTTGCTGCAATACGTTGGCAACGCCGTGTGCATCGCGCACGAAGAAAGGCGTCATATCGATTACCGTGCGATCGGCGGCCGGATCAAGGTCCTCAAAACCCCAGATCACGGAGCGCGCAAAACTCTCGGCGATCGCGGCACGCTCATCAGCGTTGTCGCTGACGGCCCTGTAGCCAAGATTGTCTTCGACCAGCAACAACTGCGGACCGCTGCGCACGAATCGCACCACCTTGGTCGAGCCCAGCTGCCCGCGATCCAGTCCGATGTCATTGGAGCCAACACCACGCGGCAGCGAAACCTGGTAGATGAACGGTTCGTCGATCGCCTCGACGGTCATGTAAACGCCACCGCTCGATTCGTCCCAGTACAGGTCGTAGAAACCATCCATGCGTTGCATGCCGGCAAGGTCGATGTCTGTCTGGGAAAAAACTGAACTGGTAGTTACGACAGCGAAAAGCGTCGCGAGCAGGCGAATCGGCATTCGCGTCCCCCTTGTTATTGTGGTGGTAACTATACGCTGATCCCGCCGTCGATAAGCAACTCGGTGCCGGTGACATGACGCGACTCGTCCGAAGCAAGAAACACGGCTGCTTCCGCGATTTCCTCAGGCTCGATGATGCCCAATGGCTGGCGGCCTTCGACTTCCGCGAGGTTCTCCGGCGTGTTGATCAGCATTGGCGTCCGCACGACACCGGGACAGATCGCATTGACGCGAATTGCGTCTGCGACGCAGTCGTGTGCCGCGTGCCGCGTCATACCCGATACCGCGGCCTTGGACGAGCCATATGCCACGTGATCCGCGCACGGCAGGTTAGCGCAGACCGACGAGATGTTTATGATCGAGCCGCCGCACCCCGCTTCGCGCATCGCTTCGATCGCGAACTTCATGCCAAGAAACACGCCCTCGACATTGACCGCATGCACCCGCCGAAACTGCTCGAGTGATGTATCTGCAATGTCTGCAAGCAGCAGCACACCGGCATTGTTCACGAGAATATTGGGCGGTCCGCAGTCAAATGCACCAGCCCAGTCGGCAGGATTTGTGACGTCGAGCATCGACGCCGACGCGCGGCCACCATCCGACTCGATATCGGCAACGACTTCCTCGATCGCTGCGGCCTCATTGCCGGTACAGGAAACACTCGCGCCTTCCGCGGCAAACCGGCGCGCAACCGCTCCACCGATGCCGGCGCTTACGCCGGTGACCAGCGCCACCTTGCCATCGAGCCTGCCGGACATGATCAGGCCGGGCGGGTAATGCGTCCCGCGATGATGCCGGCAACCATGAGGAACACGCCGGTCGTCAGCAGGTACTCCGGCCAGGTGCGCGTGATGCCGCAGTAGTAGATGCCTGCAATCAGGATGATCTGGACGATGTTGATCAGCTTGTTTTCACGCATCTTCGCTTTCGGGAAACGAATTCGCGAAATCATCAGCAGCGCGAGTACGAACATCAGGACCGGCAGGTACAGGTGCAGTGGCAACGATACGGCGAAGTCCGGGTTGTGGATCAGGACCAGGACGAACGATGAAACAATGCCGCCACCCGCGGCCGTGATCGGCACGCCGGCGAACCAGCCGTCAGTGGATTCTTCGGAGGTCAGATTGAAGCGCGCGAGACGCATTGCGCCGCACAGTACGAATACTGCGACCGCAGCAAGCAGCACATAAAACTGCTCGGACTGGTACTCAAACCCACCGATCTGAAGTCCCGCGTTCAGGATGAGCACCGCCGGCGCGACACCGAATGATACGAGGTCTGCCATGGAATCGAATTCGGCACCGAAACTGGACGTGGCCTTCAGCAGGCGCGCCGATACTCCATCCATGACATCAAGCAATCCGCACCAGACGATCAGCCAGCCGGCCATTTCCAGATCGCCGAGTTGCGTGGTCACGATTGACGAAACACCGAGCAGCAGGCTCAGCGCCGTAAATCCGTTTGGAACCGTGTATCGCAAGTAACCCAAAATCACTCTCCGAACCGGCCGCATTGCCGACCGTGCAGGGATTATTGCAGACAGAGCAGCGGCGTGTCCCTAAAATCGCCGGAACCACGACGCTACCTGCTGTCTATAACCGTATTCAATATCCTGGGGGAAACAAGATGTTGCACAAGAAAATGCCTCTCATCGCGGCAATACTGCTGGCATTGATGCTGCCCGCCGCGGGTCAGGCTGACGATGACCAGGCGACCTGGAACCTGGCTGACCTTTACCCAAGCGAGGAAGCCTGGAACCAGGCGCGCGAAGAAGTGCTGGCCGATCTTGAAAAGGTTGATGCCATGCGCGGCTCGCTCGGCAAAAGCGCCGACTCGCTGCACGACACCTATCGTTTTGTTTCCGACACGCTGAGGAAAGCGGGTCGGGTCTATGTCTACGCCTCATTGAAAGGTGACGAGGACCTGCGTGACTCGGCCGGCCAGGAACGACTGCAGCTTGCGCAGATCATGTTTGCACGCTTCTCGGAAGCGACCGCATGGATGCAGCCTGAGCTCATCTCGGTCGGCCGCGAGGTTGTCGAGTCGTACCTGAAAGAGGATAAACGGCTGGCACCGTTCGCGTTCCAGATCGACGATGCGCTGCGCAATGCTCCGCACACGCTGAGCCCGGAAACCGAACAGACATTGTCGTACTTCTCGCAGACTTTTGGCGCGCCGAATGAAACCTATTCGCTGCTGGCCAACTCGGACATTCCGTGGCCGACGATCACTCTGTCGGATGGCGAGGAAGTCACCATCGACTCGCAGGGTTATGGCCGTGTTCGCTTCAGCGCCAATCGCGACGATCGCAAGCTGGCGTTCGACACCTTCTGGGGCAAATGGGCTGAGTACCGTAACTCGGTCGGTATGGTCATGAACTCGCATCTGCAGACGCAGGTAGCACTCGCCAAGGCGCGTAACTACGACAGCGTGCTGCATCGCGAGCTGTTCTCCGACAACCTGCCGCCCGAGGTCTATCGCACACTGGTCGCCGAGGTAAACAAGGCGCTGCCTACCCTGCATCGCTACTTCAAGCTGCGCGCGCGCATGCTGGGCGTCGAACAGCTGCACTACTACGACATTTACCCGCCGCTGGTCGCACTGGACAAAACCTTTGACCTTGAGACCAGCAAGCGCATCACGCTCGACGCAATGCAGGTGCTCGGCGATGACTGGGTCAGCATGCAGAAGGAGGCGATGGAAGATCGCTGGATGCATGTCTATCCGCAGCGCGGCAAGCGTTCGGGTGCGTACATGTCCGGCTTTGCTTATGACGTGCATCCGTACGTACTGCTGAATCACAACGATGATTACTCGTCGCTGTCGACCTTTGCACATGAATGGGGCCACGCGATGCACACGGTGTATGCGAAACAGGAGCAGCCCTTCGAAACCGCGAGCTACGCGACGTTCATTGCCGAGATCCCGTCGACGTCGCTGGAGCTGATCCTGCAGGACTACATGACGAAGAACGCGGAGTCGATTGACGAACAGATCTACTACCTCGGCTCGGCCCTCGAAGGCCTGCGCGGCACTTTCTATCGCCAGACCATGTTTGCCGAATTCGAACTGGCGATGTACGAAGCGGCTGAGCGCGGCGAGGCATTATCAGGCAGTCGCATCAGTGAGATGTACGGGGAAATCCTGCGCCGCTATCACGGTCACGACGAAGGTGTCGTGATCATCGACGAGCTGTATCACAACGAGTGGATGTTCGTGCCGCACTTCTACTACAACATGTACGTGTTCCAGTACGCGACATCGCAGACTGCGGGTACGGCGCTGTACGAGAAAATCGTCAATGAGGGTGAGGCAGGTGTAGAGAACTACAAAGACCTGCTGCGTGCCGGCGGCTCGGACTATCCGTACAAGCTGCTGACAAACGCGGGCGTTGATCTCGCCACGGCGGAACCGTATGAGGCCCTCGTACGGAAAATGAACGCCATCATGGACGAAATGGAGCGGTTGCTGGACGAAAAGGCCCAATAGGAAACGCGACTACACTGTCGCCGGCTGACATGTTGCATTCCGGAATGGCTCGCTTCGCTGCGCTTTATTTCTCGGAATGCAACATCTCACCCGACGACGGCCGAACTCCGTATGCTATTCGGCGATTCGGGCAGCAACTACCGTGGCGGGACAGCCCGCAGAGGACGTGTAGGGCCCGAGACCGGTGTTAACGCTGGCGACCTGGCCGGGCGGGATCTGCCCGCCTATGCCGAACGTTCGTTGCGCCTGCCGTCCGGCGTCGTTGTAGGTGACACGCACCTGCACGTCGGTGATCTGGATTCCCGCATCGTTGCGCACCGAGACGACCAGGTTGCCACTGCCATCAGCTTCGCACGCGCGCGGTATGAACGCGCTTGGGTTGTTCGGTAACTCGAGCCGGACGAGTGCGACCTTTGCCATCTTGCCGTACTCGCTGTTATCGGCGGCGATCACCTTGTAGTACTCAACGGCACCGGCCGTATTGCCGCGCGCCTGCTCAATCTCCCCGAGCGTGTAATACGCCGGGGCTGTCGGCAGCATTTCGATACTGCGCTTCAGGTCTGTTTCGGCCTCGGTTGTCTGACCGAGTTCATTCTTCGCGAGGCCGCGCTGCAGGTGGTAGTAAAAAAAGCCTTCGCGACGCTCGATCGCACGCGAGTAATTGGTGATCGCCCAGTCGTAGTTGTCTTCAAACAGGCGGATATCGCCGCGGAGTGCATGGAAATGCGCCTCCTCGCCGTACAGGTTCAGGGCTCTGTTCGCGAGCTCGAGTGCTTTTGCCACATCCTTCTCGGCCAGTGCCTTGCGCCCTTCGTCATAGGCATCGTAAGCCGGCTTGGTGCGCATCGTCTGGCGCATGGCCGCTGCATACGCATCTTTGCCGATGGTGCCGCCGGGCGGCAATGTCGCCGCCGTGGCGCGGTTCGCGTCGACGCGCTCCTGCGACGGAGGATGGCTCGCGAACATTCCGCTGAGCCAATCCGAACGACGCCCGTCGTTCAGACGTACGAAAGTTTCCTGCAGATCGACCGCGCCCTGCGGGTCATAGCCGGCTTTCGACATGTACTGCATGCCATACAGGTCGGACTCAAGTTCGGCGCTGCGTCCATAGCTCGCCAGACCGGCCTGCGCGAGCAGGTTGGCACCACCGGCAATCATGTTGCCGAAATCGCTGTTGCTGGCGGCGACCGCCGTCCCCATGACGCCGACCTGCATCAGCATGGCACGCGACTGCTGCTTGGCGGTATGCCTGGCCGCCGCATGCACGGCTTCATGACCAAGTACGGCAGCTAACTCGGCCTCCGACTCCATCTCCGTTAGCAGCCCGCGATTGATAGCGATCTTGCCGCCGGGCAGTGCCCACGCATTGGGTACCGAGTTGTTCAGCACGACGAATTCGTATGGCAGATTCACGCCACTCTGTGCAGCGACGCGTTGACCAATGTTCTGCACGTATCGGGTGAGCGCAGGATCGACATCGTAGACGCCGCCCTGCGATTGCTGCATGGGCGCGTAGTTCTGTTTGCCCATCTGGATCTCCTGCTCCGGCGTCACCATCATGAGCTCGCGCTTGCCCGTGACAGGGTTAACTGAGCACCCGGTCAGGAAAGCCACCGTCAAGCCCAGAAACAGAATGATCTTGCGCATTGTTTCGCCTCTTCGTCGCATAGGTTTGGATATCCAGCTACGAGTATACAGACGCCATGTGTGACAAAAAGGTCACCCGATGCGTCAGCAGCTGTGACACGAACAGAACAGCAATCAGAACACAGGAAACCGGAGGGACGAATGGGACTCTTTGACTTCGTTAAGGACGTAGGGCGACAGATTTTCGACACGGACGCGGAGGCCGCCGATAACATCAAGCAGCATCTCGAGATAAAGACGCATGGGCTGAGCAACCTTGACGTGCAGTTCGACGACGGTGTCGTAACGATCTGCGGCGACTGTTCCAACCAGGCCGTACGTGACCAGGCCATTCTTATCGCTGGCAATATTCAGGGTGTTACGCAGGTCATAGCCGATGACCTGAAAGCTCCCGAGCCTGCTGCTGAAGAGCCAAATGAAAGCGTCACGTTTTACGAGATCGAAAGCGGCGACACTTTGAGCGGCATCGCCAAGCGCTACTACGGCAACGCTTCGCAATACATGCAGATTTTCGAGGCCAACCGCGACATCATCGACGACCCGAACAAAATCTACCCGGGCCAGAAGATCCGCATCCCCCTATAGAGGGTCCAGTTCCAAACCAAAAGGTCCGGTTCCGAACAGCAGGGTCCGGTTCCTCGTCAGAGGAACCGGACCCTGCTGTTCGGAACCGGACCCTCGGTGGTAGGTGAATGTCCCGATTCAACAGGACCGCGGTCACTGGGACAATTCGGGTATGGCAGCCAATACCCGACATCTCCTGGCCGAACTTCGCGATGATCACCGCAATATGGCCCTGGTACTCGACCTGCTGCAGGCCGGAATCAAAGAGGCCGACGTTGGTGAAGACCCCGATTTCGAGCTGATTGACGAGATCATGCGCTACATGACCGTGTATGCCGACGCGGTGCACCATCCCAAGGAGGATGTGGTTTACGCCGAATTGCTTGAACACCAGCCCGATTCCTCGGCGATGCTCGACGACGTGCCGTCAGATCACCGCCAGATTGCGGAACTCGGTTTGCAGCTGCGCGACGACGTCGATGCCATCGTTGCGGGCGCCGCGGTTCGGCGTGATCAGTTCGTAAGTGACGCTACAAGCTACGTCGAACGACTGCGTGGCCACATGCAATGGGAAGAAGACGTCCTGTTCAGACGCATCGACGAGATTCTTGAAGATCGCCCGGTCGATGTTGACGAGTACGAACACATCAAGGACCCGGTTTTCGAGCTGGAGATCGAATCGGGGTTCCGTCGCCTGATGCAGGCAATAGAAGCGCGTAACTGATTCTTACCAGTACCATGCCAACTGCGCGTAGATTCCCGGACCGCTGGAGAAATAGCGGCCTGGCAGCCCGGTTTCGATGCCGCCGAACTCGCTGCCGTTCTTTCCAAGTGGCAGGTTGATGCTGCCAACCAGTGTCATGTTGTCAGACAGGCCGTAGTTCGTACTCACCTGCAGCAGGCCGCTCGGATCTTCGATGTTGGCAAGCAGCGTCGGCGCCAACACCCACAGCGGTGTCAGTTCAATCTGCACCGCGCCGGCCAGGTAGTGTCGTCCCAGTGTGAACGACTCGCCGCGCACAATTTTCGTCACCAGGTCAGGATTCTGCGCGAGCGAATCCGGATCGTATCGACCACCTCTCTGGCCGAAGCCGTTGAAGTGATACTCGACGGCGCCCGTCATGTTTTTGCCGAACTTCGTCCATGAGTAATTGATATTCGCGGACAGCTGCAAGTAGGTATCGAGGTCGGTACGCGTCACCACCACGTCCGCCGCGACCTGTGCCCCACCGACACCACGACTGGCGCCGATACCGACGACCGTATCGCCATAGTGGCGCGCAGCGAGCAGGTCGAACTCGCCCTCACCGACAAAGCCGTGATACTTGCCGGCAATTGTTGCCTCGTCTTCATCAACGTCGCCGGTTAACAGTTTGCGACGGAAAACATAAGCACCCTGCAGATCCGCACCACTGTCCGTCAGGTACTGCAGATACAGCATGTCGTCACCAGACTTATACTCGGTATCAATGGTCGACGGATCGATCGGATTGACAAGATCCATCGGCGCGTAAAACAGTCCGTTTCCCCATGACAAGGCCTGGCGACCGAATCGCACGACGGTTTTCTCGCTTGTATACCCGACCCACAGACGATCGAGCCGGTGAACGATCGCCGAGTCTGCGTTGGACGTGACGGTATCAGTCAGATTGAACAAGCGGCGATCATCGTTGGGTAAACCCGGGTTGAATGGTCCGGGCGGCAGGCTGTTGCCAAGCTCGATGGAATCGCCGGCAAGTGCCGCCAACTGGTAGTTCAGGTCAAACGACCAGCCGCTCTTGCGCAGTTCGAGGTTAAAACGCAGGTCGCCCTGCCCGTCGACCGAGGTATCGCCGATGATGTCACGAACAATGCTGTCATCCGGCCACGACTGCCCGGTGACAACAAGCTTGGTGTGGCCGCCGATTTCACGACGCAACTCGTCGGCCACGCCTACAAGCGGCATCAACAACAGGAACAGTAAAAGTCGTTCAGGCCGCACGCTGGTCGATGTCTTCAACAATGCGTCCGTCGAGCATGCGAATCAGGCGTTTCGCATAACCCATAACGCGCTGGTCGTGCGTCGCCATGATGAACGTTGTTTCATGTTTCGTGTTGAGATCGGTGAACAGCTGCATGAGTCCGTCCGAGGTTTTCGAATCAAGGTTCGCGGTTGGCTCATCCGCAAGCACCAACGCCGGACGCGATGCAACTGCACGAGCCACCGCGACACGCTGTTGCTGACCGCCGGACATCTGCGCTGGCCGGCGGTCCTCGAGTCCCTCGAGGCCAACTTCGCTCAGAACCTCACGGGCACGCTGCGCCCGTTTCGCTGCATCGACACCCTGCACCTGCATGACGAACTCGACATTCTCCTGAGCGGTCAGCACCGGGATCAGGTTATAGGCCTGGAATACGAATCCGATTTGCTGCAGCCGGAGATCCGCGAGCGCCGCCTTGCCGAGATTGTCGGATCTCTTCCCTTCTATATAAACCTCACCACTGTCCGGCAGGTCGAGCCCGCCGATCGCATTGAGCAGGGTCGTCTTGCCACCACCTGACGGCGCCGACAGGCAGACGAAATCGCCCTTCTCGATTTCGATGCTGACGTGATCGAGCGCCTTGATGTCCACTTCACCCTGGCGGTAGGTTTTGCACAGGTCTACGCAACGTACGGCTGTCATCAGTTTGCCTTTGATATCGCCTCAACCGGCTCGTAGCGCGAAGCGCGCCACGCCGGTGAAAGGCTCGCGAGAAATCCGAGAATAAGAACGACGACGGTCGCGAGGACCATGTCGCCCACAAACAGTTTGGGATACAGCGTGCTGGCCGCCCCCATCATCGCCATGCCTTCGCCGACGATGGAGATGTCGATACCGTCCTGCAGCGGCATCACACTTAGCCACGCAAGCAGGTTGCCAAGACTGAGGCCAAGCGCGAGCAACAGCATCGATTCAACGATGATCTGCCCGAGAATGCTGCGCGGCTTCATACCGAGCGCGAGCATCAGCCCGATCTCACGCACCCGTTCAAACACAGCCATGACCAATGTGTTGACGAGTCCGAACGACAGCGCCAAAAATATGACGACAACCCAGACGAGCACAAAGCCGTCCATGACGGCCATCATCGTTCCCAGGTAGGAGTCGACCTCCGTCCAGCGGCGCACGTCGACTGATTCATCAACAGCGCCAGCCACCGCTTCGAATACGGGCTCCACATCGCGGTAATCGTCGCCGAGGAATACGACTTCTGTCGTTTCACCCGGTATACCGAGCATCTTCTGCACGGTCGTCTTGCCCGCGAAGACATACATCTCTTCGACCGCCGCGGTACTCGCTGTGTACAGGCCAACGACGCGAAATCCTCGATCGGCGATCTCGTTCTCCGGATCCTGGCTCATGATCACGACACGTTTGCCAATCTCAGTATCAAGTGTCTCAGCCAGCTTTTTGCCGATTACGACGCCCTTGTCGTCCGCACTCTCGAGGAAGCGCCCTTCAACAGCACCTTCGTCGACAAACAGGATGTCTTTCTCGGCAAGCGGATCGATACCCAGCAAGGTCACGCCGCGCGACTCGCGCTCGCTCGTGACAACGCCTGGCACGCGTACGCGACTCGCCCAGCCGACGAAACCGGCATCCGCGTAACGCTCGTTGAGCTCGTCGTCGGAAAGCGCCACGCGATTCATGATGCTCGGGTCATCGAGAAAGTCGGGATCGTGCATCTGCACATGGCCGGGCAGCGACTTGACGCCATCAACGATCATCTGGTCGACCATGCCCCGTGTCAGTGCGGTCATGAAGATCATCGCCCACACACCAACCGTGATCGCGCTGAGCATGACAATCGTGCGGCGATGATTTCGCCACAGGTTGCGCCATACGAGCATCAGCAGCACACGCATCAGGCCGCCCTCATCGCCTGCACCGGATGCAACCAGCGCAACCGTACGGCCGGATAGATCGACGCGATCATCGAGAACACAAACACGATTAACGGGCCGAGAATAAATGACAGCGGTGTGACCGCCGGGTAGACGCGCGAAGGCAGGTTGAAAGTCGCCGCCATCTCTTCCATACCCGGAAAGCTGAGCCCGTTCACCGTGAACCAGGTTGTCACGATCGTGCCGGCGATGGCGCCGAGTACAACGCCAAGCAGACCCATCAATGCCGTCTCGAGCACGACAAGTCGACCGAGCCGACCAGGCGTCAGACCAAGCGACAACACGATGCCAAATTCGCGGGTGCGCTCCAGCACCGACATCAGCTGCGTGTTGAGTACGCTGAATGAAACCAGCACGACAAGAATGAAGTACATGAAAAACGAACTGCCCATATCGGCCTGGATCGCCTGCCTGAGACCCGGCTGCAATTCGTCCCACAGCGGAATGGCCAGTTCGCTGTCCGCCGGCAGCAGCTCGCGTACCTGTGCGGCGAGTAGTTCCGCCTCTCCGACGCCATCGCCCATGACCACAACCTGGTGGCCGGAGCCCTGCATGAAGAAGGTCTCCTGGAACAGACCAATCGGAATCTCGGCAATACTGCGATCGAGATCTGGAACACCCGATTCGAAGATACCGACGACGTTGACGACGGCCGCCGCGAAAGAGCCATCGACGCCGCTGCCCAGCAGGGTAACCTCATCACCGATCCCGACCTTCAGATTCCGTGCAAGCACACGGCCAATCACGATCTCGGCCGAGTCGTTGTCCGTCAGAAAGGTGCCTTCCTTAACCAGCCCCGGGATATTCGAAACGTTCGGCTCAAACCCGGCCTCCACGCCGTAGATCGCGAGACCGTAACTGCGGTCCGCACTTGAGGCCAGTGCGAACGATTGCCCGCGAGCAGCGACCCGATCGGATCCCAGCCCTTCCCGTATCGACGCTGCCAATGGCAGCACATCCGGCACGGTCTGGTGCATTTTCTGTTCGTGAACGTAACCCGGTGCCTGCACCTGCAGGTGACCCGAGAACAATTGCAGCGAGTTGTCGATCATCAGGCCGTACATGCCTATCTGCATCGACATCATGAAGACGAGGAGGATGTTCGAGAACACGATCGCACCGACAGTCAGCCAGGTGCGGCGCGGCTGCCGCCACAGGTTTCGCCAGGCCAGACGAAAGACGAGATTCACGCGGCCTAGTCTCGCGGGTTCCGCAGGCTCGAAAGCGTAAACAGGGAATCTTTCAGATCGAGTCCGTATTCAACACTGTTGATCGAAATCTCCGTCCACTCCTCGAGCTTCTCGTGATTAATCATGCGCTGCCGTTTCGCAACGGTGCGGCCGCCCATCTCGGCGATCTCGAGACTCTTGAGCGTTTTGACAAGCTCGCCGTCCTGATCGTAGTAGTCGTGCTCGACCATCACGTGATCTTCACGGACGCGCAGCACTTCCCTGCCCCAGACGACGGCTGCATCTTCAGTCGGCACGGATTCGATTTCAAAGATGGTCACGCCATCCACGACCTCGGTACCGATCAGCGTATGTACGTACTCGTCGATGATGTCGTCGGCCTTGGCAATGTCCTTGTTCGAAAAGTCGGATCCGAGCCAGCTCTGCCCCATCATTGAGGACGGCACCTTGAGGACTCGATTCACTTTGGGCGAATAGGTCCAGATGTTCTTCTGGTCGGTCAGCGTGCCGGTGCCGCGGTCCTTCTTTGGTGCCGTGACACGCACCAGCGAATGATCCTCGCCCTTGGTCCAGGCGCGCATCGACATCGTGCGCTCCCAGTCGGGGCGATGAATCACCATAGTCATTTCCGAGTACGAGGACAGTCCGCGCCAGTGATTGATCGCATCGCGAACGATCCGGGTTGCGTCGCGATCCTGTGCAGAGGACGGCTGCGCGGCAAAGAGAAGCAGGAGCGTCAGGATTCTTGTTTTCATTACTGTTTAGATCGGCTCCAGGCGAGGGCGTTCAGTCTATTAATATGCCTGCAAATCAGCAACCTGCTAAGCTTGCCGCTGCATAAGCGGGGTACCAATGCGCGCATTCATAGAAGAAGTAAAACGCCGCAACGTTTTCAAGGTCGCGATCGTCTACCTGATCGCCGGCTGGCTGACGATGCAGGTCGTCGACGTCATGTTCCCGGCGTTGAATCTGCCCGAGTGGCTGACGCGAGCCGTCGCAGCGATGCTGCTGCTCGGATTCCCGTTTGCGCTGATCTTCGCATGGGCGTTTGAGCTTACTCCCGATGGCATCAAGCGGGAGAAAGACGTCGATCGGTCGCAATCGATTACGCAAGAGACCGGACAGAAACTGAATCGCAGCGCGCTCATTGTCCTGACGATAGCTGTCGGCTTCCTGTTGCTGGACAAGTTTGTACTGCATCGACACGCTCCCGAGCCCGTTGAAGAAACAGCCGCGGTCGCCGAAGAAATGCCGTCGATAGCCGTGCTGCCGTTCGTCAACATGAGCGACGATGAATCGAACGAGTATTTTTCAGACGGCCTGTCCGAGGAGCTGCTGAACGTACTCGCAAAACTGCCGCAGTTGCGAGTCGCAGGGCGAACCTCGTCATTCAAGTTCAAAGGGCACAATGAGGACCTGCGCATCATCGGTGAAGCACTCAACGTGCGGCACATACTTGAAGGCAGCGTACGCAAACAGGGTGATCGGCTGCGCATAACAGCACAGTTAATTGATACCGAATCAGGCTTTCATCTTTGGTCAGATAACTTCGATCGCAACCTGACGGACATCTTCGCCATCCAGGACGAGATCGCTGTCGCCGTTGTTTCCGAACTCAAGGTGGCGCTGCTCGGTGAGGATGCCCTGCCACCAACGCAGCGCACGACCAGCGTCGAAGCGTACAGCCTGCTGTTGCAGGGCAACTATTACCTCGATCGCACGAGCCCCGAAAACATCGAACGAGCTCGAGCCGCTTATGAAAAGGCAATCGAACTCGACCCTAGATTCGCAGAAGCCTATCTGGGCCTCGCGGTCGTCGAACAGCAGACGACCAGCGGCTGGGCCGACAGCAGCGGGCACGGCGGCAACTTTATCGAGCGATTCGAACGCGTCCGCGAGCTTGCCGACAAAGCCATGTCGCTGGATTCAAACAACGCCGATGCCTATATCGCGAAAGGCATCGTCGCATCAGTTGCCGATTGGGATTTCGTCGAAGCAAGAGCACTGTTTCAGCGCGCAACAGAACTCGAGCCGGCCAACTCGTTCGCCCATTCATGGCTCAGCGTCGTCAGTCACTTCGGGCGTGATTTGGCGGCAGCCGAACGTCATGGCCAGAAAAGCATTGAGATCGACCCACTCAGTATTGGCAATCTGCGCGTCTACGGCGATATCTTTGCCACAACCGGCCGCTATGAGAAAGCGATGGAAATCTATCAGCGCGCGATCGACCTTGCGCCGGATTCAGGGCGTTTGTACGGCCGCATCGGGCGCATGCTCCTTACCCAGGGCAAGTACGACGAGGCACGCAGGTATGTGGAACGGGAACAGGTAGAGTGGGTTCGCGACATGCTGAGCGCTATTCTGCTGCGCCAAAGTGGCGACGTGGAAGCCTGGCAGGCTGCTGTTCAGGCGTACATCGAAAAAAACGGAATCAGCAACTCGATCCAGTATGCGGAGATTTACGCCGAGGCCGGCGATCTCGACCAGACTTTCGAATGGCTGGAAGTGGTCGTGGAGATCAAAGACCCGGGTGCGCCCTGGGCATTCGTGAGTCCCTGGTTTGAGGATGCGCGCAACGACCCGCGCTGGGCCGAATTCGAGGGCGCTTTCCAGTTCTGATCAGGCCTGCGCGGTTTCCGCGTCGACAGCCTCTCCAGCTTCGAGGCGGCTGCGGTTCGTGACCATACGGTCGTGCAGCTCAGTGATGTAGTTACTGCCCGTCTTCTCGAACAGGAACGGCAGCAATGCATGCACGCCACAACAGAACGTCGCCTTGAGCATCGTGCCGGTAAATCCCATTGCCGAAACGAAATGCTGGCCGTAAGTCTCACCCACCGTGGCAGGATGTTCTGTGAATTTTGCTTTGAATGACATGCGGTAACCCCTCCGAAACTCCTGATATTTTGGCCAATCCGGAGCGAACCTTTGTTGCTATTTATTGACTGATTTTCGCTTTTATTAGACCATTTGTTCCTGTTTTTTAAATTTTTCGAAACAAATGGACCAAAAAGACCGAAAAATTCTCAGAATCCTGCAGTCCAACGCCGACATGTCGATGAACGAGCTTGCCGAGCGCTGCGCCATGTCCAAGACAGCAGTCTGGCGGCGGGTACGGGAACTCGAAGCCAGCGGCGTCATTCGCTCACGGGTGACCCTGCTTGACCACGAAGAGCTCGGCTTCGGCTTGACGATCTTCGCGATGGTCCGCACCAACCAGCACTCAGACGACTGGTTCTCGAAGTTCGAGCGTGCCGTCAAATCGATCCCCGAGATTCTCGAGTTTCACCGCACCAGCGGCGACATCGATTACCTGCTGCGGGTCGTGTCTAGAGACATGCGCCACTACGACGAGGTATACAGAAGACTGATCCGGGAGGTGGACTTCGCAGATGTCAGCTCGACGTTTGTGATGGAAACCTTCAAGTCAGACACACAGTTGCCGATCTAGGGATACATGCAGGCACCAGCCGCAAACCCGGTCGTCGGTCGCCAGAGCGAGACGGCGGCCCTGGCCGAAGCCGTCGAGGCCCTGAAAGCGGGCCGCGGTTCTGTCGTGCTGATTGCCGGCGAGCCCGGCATCGGCAAAACGACGATGGCGCGCCACGCGGGCGAGCTTGCGCGCGAAGCCGGAATCGAGACTGCATGGGGATTCGCCTGGGAAGCAGGCGGCGCGCCTGCATTCTGGCCGTGGACGCAATTGCTGCGCTCGGTGCTGGCACTGCGAACTTCGGTATCAACTGACGGTCTCGCACAGCTGCTACCCGAGACGGCAGGGACAACCGCAGGAAACGACCTGCAGCCGGACCATGCCAAGTTCGCTTTGCTCGAATCCGTGCGCCGGTTTCTGCAGGAGGCGGCGGCCGAAGGGCCACTCCTGGTTGTACTTGAAGATCTGCATGCCGCCGACGTTGACAGCCTGATTCTGCTGCAACACGTCGCAAGGCACAGCGAAACGATGCCGATCATGTTCGTTGGCACGTATCGAGAGCTCGAAGCGAGAATGCGCGACTCGATGGAGCCGTTGTGGCTTACGGCTCGAAACGCTCGTGTGTTGCAGCCGCAGCGCCTCGACGAAGAACGCATTGCGGAATTCCTGCAGGCACAAGCCGGCGAAGCGGCGACCGACGACAAGGTCAGCGCACTGTTCGAGGCAACTTCCGGTAACCCGCTGTTCCTGACCGAGCTGGTCGGCCTCATGGGCCGCACCAGCGATGTTACTTTGCCGCAGACCGTGCAGCAGGTCATCGAACAGCAGCTCGAATTGCTGCCGCAGGCAACCGTACAACTCATGACCAAAGCGGCCGTGCTCGGCAGGGGCTGTCGCGTCGCCACCCTGGCATCGCTGACAGGTGTTTCAGTGCAGGATGCCGAGGCGACACTTGAGCCGGGCGTTACAGCCGGAACCATGTACGCAAGCCAGCCGGGATGGTTCCGGTTCTCGCACGCGCTGCATCGCGAAGTGCTCTACAACTCTCTGCCGCAGACGGAGCGCCAGGATCTGCACGTTGCAGCGGCCGCCGTCGTACGCCGCGCCATCGACGACGGCGACGAGGATTGCTGGACCGCGTACGCCAATCATCTCGACCGCTCGGGCCCGGACAATCGGCCGCAGGCTGTCGCCGCGTGGAGAAACGCGTCGCGGCGTGCGAAAGCACGCCTGGCGTTTGACGATGCCGCCGAATCCCTGAAGAGCGCACTGCGAACTTTCGGCGACGGCCCGCGCTTTGATCCGGCAGAGCGTTGCGCACTGCTCAGCGAAGTCGCCGAAGCCATGTACCTGGCCGGCGACGTCGCCGGCGGCAGGGAGCGTTGCCGCGAGGCGTTTGCGATAGCTCAGACGCTTGAGGATCCCGGGTTAATGGCGGTGACAGCGATCGCCTGGGGCAATGCATTTGTTGTCGCGAGTGTTGACGCGGACATGATCGCGGCATTGCGAGCATGCCTCGAAGTGCTTGACGAAGACGACGTCAGGAATCGCTCGAAAATCCAGGCGCGACTGGCCGCTGCGTTGCAGCCTGCCGAAAACCCCGACGAACCCATGCAGATGGCAAGGGAAGCCCTGGCTCTCGCGCGTACCGTCGATGACCCGCAAAACCTGTACGTCGTACTCAAGTCAGCTATCGGTGCGCTGATGGACTTTGCACCACCGGACGAACGACTGGCACTGAACAGGGAGTTCGAATCGTTGGCTCGCGAATTCGACTTCATCAGCGGCCAGTTTCGCAGCCACCTGCGCATGACCATCGACGCCGCCGAGCTCGGTGATCGCAGCCTGGTTATCAAAAGCATTGATTCCTGCCAGCAGATTGCGGACCGAATTGGCCTGCCGCACTACCTCTGGCGAGCGGCAGCTGCACGTGCCATGCAGGCGATCATTGAAGGTCGATTTGCGACCGCAGCTACGCTGATCGACGAGGCGCAGGCACACGCGGATCTGTGCGGCGATCTCGAAGCAAGAGTAACTCTGCCGCTGCAACGCTTCATGCTGCTCGTCGAATGGGACTCGCCCGAGACAACGCCACTTGCCGACATACGTACGCAGCTTGAGGATGCCTATCAGGGCGGCATGGCCGGAACGCGGTTTTTCGTCGAGCCGTTTGTTGCCGCATTCACAGAGGATGCGAGCGGGTCCGGCGCGGCGGCGCTTGTGAGCAACGAGATGATCGTAGAACGCACGTTTACTGGCGGCGATCGTTTCTCACTCGCCAACCTCGGTGAGCTCGCTGCAGCCGCTGGCCGTATGGATCTCGCATTGCGTGCCTATGAACGAATCCTGCCAAGCGCAGACACCTGCCTGACAACCGGGCTTATGGGCAGCTGCTGGTGTGGCCCTGTCGCCCTGTCGATGGGCGTTATCGCCATCGCCGATCAGCGGCCTGATGACGCCCGCAAGCACCTCGAACAGGCGCTCATCGTGGCAGAGGGGATGAACGCACGTCCTTTTATCGCAAGAATCTGGCGCCTGCTCGGCGAATTGATCGGATCCGATGCGTATCGGGAACGTGCCGACAAGATGTTCCGGGAGCTCGGCCTGCGCGCAAATCGGCGTGCGCCGGTTAGCAACGAGCCGGTGGCTCGCTCCAGCGACTTTGAACTGCGCAGAGACGGCGAAGTCTGGCAAGTGAGCTACGCCGGACAGCAAGCAACAATGAAGAACAGTAAGGGGCTCGAGATGCTCGCCAGGCTGGTCGCGGCGCCCGACACTGAACTCCACGTGCTTGACCTCAGCGGTGCTATACCCGAGGTCGCGACCGGCGACGCCGGACCCGAACTCGACGATCAGGCACGTGCCGCGTACCAGACCCGACTCGCCGATCTCGCAGAAGAGCTTGAGGAAGCACAAAGCCTCGGCGATATCGGGCGGGCCGACGAACTGCGTGGTGAACTCGAGTTCCTGCAGCAGGAATTGTCGCGCGCCTTCGGGCTCGGCGGGCGCCAGCGACGCGCCGGCAGCGCGGCGGAACGGGCTCGCGTGAACGTACGGCGCCGTATCAAGGACGCCATCCAGCGCATCAGCGACTCGCATCCGGATGCCGGCCGGTATCTCGATAATTCAATAAAAACCGGCACTTACTGCCGCTACTCCCCGACGTAACACGTTACGGAACATTGTTCCGCACAAAGTTACGCCTCTTGTCATGAAAGCAGCTGATTCGCTGCGTAACTGACAAGGGGAGACCTGTGAAAACGAAAAACCTGATAACCGCGGCTGTCTGTGCCGCAACGGTGCTGGCATTTGTGGACAGTCAGGCCGATGAAGGTGACGACCAGATCGTCGCAAGCTTCGACCGCGAACTGAACCACGAGCCGGGCCCGGCCGCCGAGGCAACGGGTGAGGCGATCGACAACGATGAACTGTATCGCGCAGTCAACCTGCCACTGCAGTCGAACGATGGTACTGAAGAGCCGGAGCCGATACTGCTCGCCGAGAAGGGGGACGACTGATGGAACTTCTTGGCTATCTCACGATTGGTCTGATCCCGGGCATGATCGTTCTCGACTGGCTGCATCGTGGCCGCCGCGGCAACACCTCGCGGTTCTGGCGCGTGCGCGCGACGCTGGTCACGGTGGCGACGTTTTACATTGCCGGCTACGTCGCAGTTTTTTGGGCCACGTTGCTCGGTGACTTTCACCTGTACGACGGCAGCTGGCTCGGCCCCTGGGGCGGCGCACTTGTCGGCGTCCTCGTCTACGAGTTAGTTCATTACTGGTATCACCGCGCTGCACACGCCTTCGACTGGCTCTGGCGTGCGGGTCACCAGATGCACCACAGCGCGGAGTCACTCGATGCGTTCGGCGCTTACTATCTGCACCCGTTTGATACGTTCATGTTCACGACCGCATCCAGCCTCGTGTTCTTTCCACTGCTCGGTCTAAGCATGGAAGCAGGTGTGCTCGGCGCGTTCTTCCTGACCTTCAACGCGATGTTCCAGCACATGAACATTCGTACGCCGCGCTGGCTTGGCTACATCATCCAGCGGCCCGAAAGCCACAGCGTGCATCACGCGAAAGGTATTCACCGCTACAACTACAGCGACCTGCCGCTCTGGGACATTGTGTTCGGAACATTCCGTAACGCGAAAGAGTTCCAGCCTGAGCATGGCTTTTACGACGGTGCTTCGGCACGTATTCCTGAAATGCTCGCATTCCGCGATGTCACAGCACCCAAAGGAGACCTGGCATGAACAACGACAAGATTTTTCTGACTGACGCCGGCATTGAGACCGTACTGATATTCCAGGAAGGTGTCGAACTGCCCTGCTTCGCATCTTTTGACCTGCTGAAGAATGAAGATGGCCGTGAGACCCTGCGACGTTATTACCGCACCTACGCAAAGATGGCTGTCGACTCGCAGATGGGATTCGTGATCGAAACGCCGACATGGCGCGCGAGCTACGACTGGGGACGCGAGCTTGGCTACGACGAGGCCGCGATCGACCGCGTCAATCGAGAAGCCGTGAAGCTCGTAACCGAAATTCGCGATGAGTTCGAGACACCGGAATCTCCATTCGTTGTTTCCGGTAACGTGGGACCGCGTGGAGACGGTTATGTTGCGGATGCGCAGATGACCGTCGAGGAAGCACAGGACTACCACGCGTCGCAGATCGGCGTCTTCGCGGAAGGAAACGTGCAGTCGATCGCGGCCATCACGCTGAACTACGTTGAGGAAGCGATTGGCATTGCACGGGCCGCGAACGAAGCAGGTCTGCCTGTGGTCATCGGGTTTACGACGGAAACGGACGGCAGGCTGCCTGACGGCACCTCGCTCGAAGCGGCTATAACCGCGACTGACGCAGCGGCCGATGTCGCCTGGTACATGATCAACTGTGCGCACGTCGAACATTTCCGTGATGCCCTGCAGCAGGACGCGGAATGGACGCATCGCGTTCGAGCGGTGCGCGCCAACGCATCGCGGCTGAGCCATGCGGAACTCGATGAGTCCGAGGTACTCGACGACGGCGATCCGCAGGAGTTTGGCGCCCAGTACGCCGAACTGCGCGAAGCATTCCCGGAGATGACCGTGTTCGGCGGCTGCTGCGGCACCGACCACCGCCACATCGACGCAACCCGCCACGCCCTCGCCTGACCAAAAGGTCCGGTTCCGAAGCATGGGGTCCGGTTCCGAGCTGGGAGGTCCGGTTCCGCGGAACCGGACCTCCCAGCTCGGAACCGGACCCTCTGTACGGGTTTGTCGCTATGGTGGGGCGGCGCAGTTCGACTAGACTGATAATGAACCGAGAGGAAGGAAGCGCTATGTTCAGTATCGACGCCATCATGAGCACCAACCTGGTAACCGTGCCACCATCAGCGACCCTGGCAGAGGCGCGTACGCTGATGCAGGAACACCGAATTCATCACGTGCCCGTACTCGACGGCGACTCGCTTGTTGGCCTGATCACCCTGACGAATGTGCTGCAGGCAACCGATTCGTCTCTCCGCGATCAGGACAATCGAATTCATGCCGACGAAATCGTTATCGGCGATGTCATGGTGACTGACGTTGCCACAGTCGACATCAACGCCGACCTGCGAAAGGCTGCTCTGTTTCTCGAGAAGCACAAGATTGGCTGCCTGCCGGTTATGAGCGACGGCAAGCTGGTCGGCATCATTACCGACACGGACTTCGTCGCCGTTGCGATCAACTTGCTTGAGCAGATAGAGGAATCAGAACCGTTTGATGATGACTTCGGCGACGCCGACGTCGCTTAGTCGGCCGCCTCACGTTTCAGCGCATGCTGTGCATCGCGCTCCGATCCGATAAGGATTGCGATCCACTGCGTGCGCTCGTCGCTTTCAAGCCCAAGCTTGAGCGTCATTGTCAGCGGCACTGACAGCAGCATGCCGACCGGGCCGAACACCCAGCCCCAGAAGATCAGGCCGACAAACACCACAAGCGGCGATATGCCGACACCGAAGCCCATCAGCCGCGGCTCCAGCACGTTGCCAAATACAACATTGATCGCTGCGAAGCCGGCTGCTACCGCACCGGCAGCCCCCGGCCCGATCTGCACCAGCGCGAGCAGCACGGCCGGGACTGCCGCAATGATCGAACCGATCGTCGGTACGTAATTCAACAGGAAGGCGAGCATGCCCCAGAGCAACGGGAAGTCGAGCCCGATTGACCAGGTAAGCACTCCTGCACACAGCCCGGTCGCGAGGCTGACCATCGTCTTGATGCCGAGGTAGCGCACCAGGTTCTGCAGAAACTGACGCGGGCGTGCCAGATCAACGCGATCGCCGAATGCGGCCGACACCTTGGTGCCGACGCTCGACACCTCGAGCAGAATAAAAATCATCGTGAAGATGATCAGGAACGTGTTGGTCAATACGTCGCGCAGGCTGTTCAGCAGTGACGCAACCAGCCCAAGTGCCCAACCCGGCTGGATCATGTCGCCGATACTCTCCGCCGATTCATCATCACTGAAATACTTGAGCACGAATTCAACCGAGCGATCGATAATCACATCAAGACGTTGCTGGTACCCCGGCAAGGCAGCGGTGAACTCGGCAATTGAGCCACCGAGAATCGTGCCAACGCCGCCCAGTATCAGGACGATCGCGGCAACGATCAGGAATGCCGCAAGGAAACTCGGCACACGCTTCTGCTGCAGCCACAACATCGGCCGCGCGGTAATCAGCGCAAGAAACGCAGCGATCAGGAACGGCACGAGCAGCACCTTCGCCATCTGCATACCGTAGATAATCACGATCACCGCAGCGATCGAAATTACGGCACTGCCGTTATCGTTGTTGGTCGATTCGCTCACGCGCCGATCATCGCATACTGTTGTCGCGCTTTGCTATGCATCGCGCGTCCACCACGGAGACACCATGGCCGCCGTTGCATCACAGATGTTGCGGCTCGGAACCGTAGCCCCCGGGTTTCGTTATCAGCAGTAACCGAGTGGAAGCAGGGCCACGCACCCGATTACTTCTGATCTATCGCGGCCGGCTGCGCCGCAGCAGGTCCAGCAACTTCGCCGAACCCCGAATCGTCGCCCACCAGCCCCGCTCCGATTTACGCAGCGGCCAGGCCGCAAACGTGCGATGTTCCGGAGCCTCGTCTGCAAGGATGCACCGAGCCGCATCACGGCCGGCCACTGCGGAATTCGCAAGGCCGCTGGATCCCAGCACGTACCAGCAGTAGCCATCTCGACCAATATGAACACCGCGGTCACGCGTCGCACCCGCGTAGCCAGTCCAGCAGTGCGAGAACTGCACCTGATCGAGCGACGGCAACCAGCGTGCAAGGTCGCGCCGCAATCGTGCGAGATTGTTACTCGCCGATCGTGGCGTCGTTGCCACCGGACCGGCAATTAACACACGCCGGCCATCCGGCGACAGGCGCCAGTTGTAGCCACGAAAACGATTGACGACGACCAGCTTGCCGCCGGGCAGCAGCTCACCAGGCTGCGCGTCATCGAGGGGTTCGCTTGCAGCCGCGATTGAGGGGACGGGCAACGTGCGCCGCATGAGGTCGGGCGGCAGTCCATCCGTATAACCGCCGGTCGCAAACACCACCTTATCGAAGCCAGATACTGAGCGATCCACAGAAACGTTTTCGCAAACCTGGACACCGAGGCGTTGCGCGTATGCCGCGAGCGCGACAACCAGCTTGCCGGGATGCAGATGCTGTGCGCCGGGCATCAACAGTGCGCCGACAAATTTGCTTGCTGCCTTTTCTCCGACCTCCGCAGCAATTTCGCTTGCGGGCAGCATCCGGTCTTCAAGCCCGTAACGCTCAAGCCGGCTGGGTAACGAGGCTTCGAGATCCTTGAAATTCCGGGCAGTCGGCGCGAGCAGGAGCGCACCCTGCTGCAGGTCGCAATCGGCACCCGATGCCGCGATGAGATCAAGCAGGTAGCGTTCGTTCTCCTTCGGGACCCCGGAAACGAGACCCATACTCCGGGAGGTGGCACCGAATCCAACCCGACCTGCGTCGACTGCAACAGCAGACAGCCCGGCGCGCTGCAATTCGATCGCGGCCGCGAGCCCGGTTATGCCCGTACCTGCAACCAGGACATCCGCAGACGCGGGCATCTGGTCCGGCACAAACTCCGGCAGATCATCCCACCAGTACGGCGTGTCCTTCAGGGATCATTCCTTGGGCGTGTAGAGTTTTGCCTCTTCAGGCGTCAGCTGCTCGATGCGAATCGTCCACTTGGCAAGTGACGTGCTTACACGCAGCTGGTAGCGACCACCGAAGTCGAACAGGCGCAGTCCGTTGCCAACGTACTTGGTGTGTTTTACGCGACCCACATGACGACCGGTCTTGGCTTCGATCAGAGTGATATCAAGGGCCGAGAAGCGCGACTCCGTGCCACGCCCGGCCCGCCAGTCAGGAGTATCGAGTCGCCAGTCGAGCAGCCAGGGCCCTTCGACCAGGAAACTGGCTGTCGTCGTGTTTCCCGTTCCTTTGAATTCCCTGACGAGCTCGCCTGCGCTGGCAGCCGTGGAGAACGCCAGCAACAGCGCAGCCAGGATAAATCTGTACATAGTGTCTTCCGTCCTGTAACCGATGCTTCCCGCCTCGGTCAGTTCACGAAACTATAGACGGACTGGAGAGAGTGCTGCAATACGCAGCTAAAGGTACGGCACGTCCCTGTGCCGATTTTGGGGGAGTCATATATCGCTGCGCGGCTTCAGACCAAGGGTCGATTCGAAGAACACCTGGTCGGTACTGAACAGTTCGGGCGGCGGTGCAGCGTCAGCCCCTGCCGGCGCTTTGCCTGTCGCCGCAACCAGTGCGGCGGCGAAACTGATGTACACCACGATCCAGGATTTGAAGCCACGTTTTGCTTTTGTCCACATGCCGGCAGCCCTTCGGTGAGCCTGTTACGTCAGGAGACCGACTGTAGACGCGATTTATTACCAACTGGTGTCACTTTCGTCTGCGAATGTTTCTAGGTGTAACGCCACCAATCTCGTAGACTGATTGCCATGCATTCGCGAAAACACTACGCCGCGGCCCTGTGCCTCGTCCTGTGCGTCCTCTTCATGGTGTTGCTGTACGCGGAGCAGCCGCTGCTGGCCGGCCTGGCGAAGGTCTGCGCATCGCTGGCTTTCATCGCGACAGCGATCTTCGCCGGTGCGACGCGAGAGAACTGGTCGCGGCTGATTCTGGCCGGTCTCGTACTATCGCTGGTCGGTGATGCCGCCTTAACTGGCAACTCGGCAACTGCCTTCCTGGCCGGCTTGTTCGCTTTCCTGCTCGCTCACCTGGCGTACCTTGCTGCATTCGGCGTGCATGGTGTGAACCTGCGCTGGGTTCTGGGTGCTGTGGTCCCGCTCGCGGTCGTGTCATGGTTCATCCTGCAGTGGCTGGAACCGGCAACCCCGGCCGACCTGTTGCTGCCAGTGCGCGCCTACATCTTGGCCATTGCCTGCATGGTGGCTATGGCGGCCGGTACACGGGGCGCGGGCGGGTCCGTCCTTATTCTCGCCGGCGCACTGATGTTTATGGTCTCGGACCTGTCGGTCGCGGCGCAGCGACTGCTGCAGGTTGAGGCGGCGACCTGGGTCTGGGGGTTGCCGCTCTACTATGGCGGTCAGGTCTGCCTGGCGCTGAGTTGCTCGCAGTCGCGATCCCACTGAGGTGTGCCCGCAAACCGTTCGGCAAGAAAATCAATGAACGCACGAACCCGGTAGGAAAGATGCCTGGTCGGCGGGTAAACCGCCCAGGCCGACGCTACCGGCCAGCGATACCGCTTCAATATTGGTACGAGGTTGCCCTTACGAATCGCGTCCGCGGCAATGAATGTCGGCTGCAGCACGACGCCGAGACCGTGGGCTGCCGCATTCGTCAGAAAATCACCGCTGCTTGCGAGCATTGACTGGCGTATTTCGACCGCGCGGCGTTCGCCATTCGCACCCTCGTAGTACCAATTGCCGGTGTCGGCCATGTTCGTGTACACGAGGCAGTCATGCGACGACAATTCCTCGGGCCTCGTCGGTTCGCCATGCGTATGCAGGTAATTCGGTGAAGCGCACACGACTCCCTGCACATCGAACAGTTTGCGCGCGATCAGCGAGGAGTCTTCGAGCCGGCCGATGCGCAACGCAACGTCAATGTTTTCCTCAATCAGGTCCACTCGACGATCATTAAGATCGAGGTCAAACTTCACGCGCGGGTGCAGTTTCGAGAATGCCGCAATCGGCGCGCACATATGCCGCACGCCGAATGACAACGGCAATGCCACACGGAGCGTGCCACGCAGCTCGCCGTGTTCCTGTTGCACAGCAGCTTCCGCCTCTTCAAGGTCGGCAAGTATTCGCACCCCGCGCTCGTAAAAACTGCGACCGGAGTCGGTCAGGTTGAGGACTCGTGTGGTCCTTCTCAAAAGCTGTACGCCCAGCCCTTCCTCCAGGCTGGAGACGCGGCGGCTCACAGCCGACTTGGCCAGATCGAGACGATCAGCCGCTGCCGTGAAGCTGCCCGCCTCTACAACAGCAATAAATGCCTGAATATCTTCGAATTTCTCCATTTTGTTGCGATTTTTAGAACAATCTTGTCTCCAGAATACTATTTATTGACTGTTCGTCAACAACAATACTCTGCACATCGCAAATGGAGATACAGACATGACAGAACTCAACGTACTCGAAGTCGCGTCCAGCGCCCGCCGGGCGGGCTCGGTGAGTCGCGAACTGACACAGAACCTGGTAGCCGCCCTCGAAGATCGGCACGGCGCCATTGACTACCGACTGCGCGACCTGGCCGACGGTCTGCCCTTTGTCGATGCAGACTGGGTGGAGGCCAATTTCACGCCGGACGAGAACAGGACGGCAGAGCATCATGAGAAGCTTGCCCTGTCGGACACGCTCGTCGAGGAATTGCAGGCTGCAGATATTCTCGTCATCGGCGTCGCCATGTACAACTTCTCGATTCCCGCCAGCCTGAAGGCTTGGATCGACATGATCGCAAGGGCGCGCAAAACCTTCCGCTACACTGAGAACGGGCCGGTCGGACTGCTCGAGGGCAAGAAGGCCTACCTGGTTGTAGCGACAGGCGGCGTGCCTGTCGGCAGCCCGGTCGACTTCGCGACCCCGTACCTGCGGCACGCGCTGTCGTTTGTCGGCATCACCGATGTCGAAATCATTGCTGCCGACCGCCTCAACAGCCAGGCCGAGGAATCAATCGACCTCGCTCGCGCGGCAATTGCCGAACGCGTTCACCTGGCCGCTGCATAAGGAAATCAACGATGTTTGAGATCATTAAATCAGAATCACGCGGCCACGCCGACCATGGCTGGCTTAAAGCGAAACATACGTTCTCGTTTGCCGACTATCACAACCCGGAACGGGTTCGCTTCGGGCCGCTGCGCGTCATCAATGAAGACCGGATCGAACCGGCCCGCGGTTTCGACACGCACCCGCATCGCGACATGGAAATCATCACCTACCCGATTTCCGGCGCGATCGAGCACAAGGACAGCATGGGCAACGGGACGGTCATTTCCGCAGGCGAAGTACAGCGCATGACAGCTGGCACCGGCGTGCTGCACAGCGAGTTCAATCATTCGCAGGATGAGGTACTGCATCTGCTGCAGATCTGGATCTTCCCTGAGCAAAAGAGTCTTGAACCTGGATACGAACAGACGACTTTCTCGCGCGATGAGAAGCTCAATCGCTTACGCCTGATCGCCTCACGCGATGGCCGCGACGGCTCGATCACGGTCCACCAGCAGGTCGACCTGTACGCAAGCATCCTCGAACAGGGCCAGTCATTGCAGCATGGTGTTGCAGACAGCAACAAGGTCTTTGTACAAGTCATTTCGGGCGAGTTGCTGGTTAATGGCGAGGTGTTGTCGGCCGGGGACGGCGTCAAGATCGGTGCGGTGGAGAACGTGAGCTTGAAAGCAAACAAGGAAGCGGAGTTCCTGGTTTTCGACATGGGCTAGAATGCCCGCATGAAGAACTTCGCATTGATTCTCGCCGCCGTCGCGCTGTGCGGCGCGTGCGGCGGCGGAGGTGGTGGTGACTCCGGCAACACGCCGCCGCCCCCGTCAGGCCCGTCAACTACGGCCATCGGCGCCGTGCAGGGAAGCGGCACGAGCAGTCCCCTCGACGGGCAGACCGTCACGGTCGCGGGTATCGTAACCGGGGATTTTCAGTCCGGCGACGGCGATGACGACGATCTCGGTGGATTCTACATCCAGCAACAGACACCGGACTCGGACCCCGATTCCTCGGAAGGTTTGTTCATATTCGACGGTGACACCCCGACCACCGACGTTGCAGTCGGAGATCGCGTCGAAGTAACGGGTACCGTCGGTGAGTACTTTGGCGAAACCCAGCTCTCGGGCGTCACCGTGAGCGTAACGGGCAGTGGCACCATCCAGCCAGCCGACCTGAATTTGCCCCTGCAGCTGACGACAAACAGCGATGGCGAACAGATTGTCGATCTCGAACGCTACGAGGGAATGCTGGTGCGCTTCCCGCAGCAGCTCTATGTATCGAACCTGCGTTTCCTTGAGGAGTTCGGCAGCGTATGGCTTGCAGAGGGCGGCAGACCTGAGCAGTTCACCAATGCAAATCCTCCGAGCTCCACCGACTACGTCGCTCACAGGGAAGACGTCGTCTCCCGAACAATCGTGCTCGACGACGGCCAGCGCACGCGTTACCCGGCTACCGTACGACACCTCGAGGCGGGCACGGCGGCGGACTATTCGCTGCGAGCAGGCGATACTCTTAAAGGCCTGACCGGTAACTTGCGTTACTCGCGCGGCAGCGGTGGCAACGGCCCCGAAACCTGGCGACTCATGCCTACCGAAGAAGTGCTGTTTTCGGACGACAACCCGCGCCCTGCAGCACCATCCGTCGGCGGCAGCTTCCGCGTGGCAAGCTTTAACGTGCTGAACTTCTTTTCCGGGATCGACGAAGGCGCGCCGACCTGCGGACCACAGGGCGACCAGAACTGCCGCGGCGCCGACAGCACGACCGAACAGGACCGCCAGCTCGCAAAGATCGCGACAGCAATAGAATTACTTGGTGCCGACGTCGTCGGCCTGGTCGAACTCGAGAATAATGACAGCGCATCGATCGCAGCTATTGTCGACGCAGTCAACGATCGCGTTGGCTCAGCCGATTATGCGTACCTCGATACCGGCGCGATTAACAGCGATGCGATCAAGACCGGGTTCATCTATCGCACCGCATCTGCCACGCCGGTTGGCATCCACGCAATCCTCGACAGCAGCGTTGACGCACGCTTCGCAGACGATCGCAATCGGCCCGCGCTTGCACAGACATTCTCCGCGACGGCCAATGCCGCCCGGCTGACCGTTGTCGTAAACCACCTCAAATCCAAGGGATCCGGTTGCGACGCCGATGGCGACCCGAATCTCGGTGACGGCCAGGGTAACTGCAACATGACGCGAACGAATGCGGTGCTTGCGATCATTGACTGGATTGCGACTGACCCGACCGGGAGCGGTGACCCGGATTACCTGGTCATGGGTGACCTTAACGCCTACATGCGCGAAGACCCGCTAACCGCGTTCACGGATGCGGGCCTGATCAATCTTCTGGCGGGCCAGGAATCAGCGTATTCATTCAACTTTGACGCGCAGATCGGCGCCCTGGATCATGCCATCGCGACGAGCGGGCTTGCCGCACAGGTGGTCGATGCCGTGGAATGGCATATCAATGCCGACGAACCGCGGCTGCGCGACTACAACCTCGAAAACGGACGCGCTCCGGGTTTGTTCAACGGGGACGATCCGTACCGGTCGTCCGACCACGACCCGGTCGTGGTCGGACTCGATCTCACGCCGTGAGGTTTATTCCGGCTTTTTGAACTTCAGCGTCATGCGGTTCGATTCGCCGACCGCTTCGAGCTCGGCTTTAAGCTCCTCGTTGTCGCGGCTCGTGGCCAGCGTTGGCGGCAGGCGCCAGACGATGTCTTCCGCGCCCGGCTGGTCGGCCGGGTTCTGGTTGATGTCACTTTCCGCCACAAACTCGAAGCCGGCCTGTTCCACCACGGCGATTACGAATTCCTTTTTCAGGTAACCGCGACTGCCGTCGGCAAACTCATCCGGCATTTCCGCACGCGCCTCGTGTTGCACGATACCCAGCGTACCGCCGGGCTTCAGAACCGCGAACGCGTCTGACAATGCTGCCGTCAGGAAATCGCCGTCCGCCTCGAAGCGGGCGAGATTGTGCATCACACGCGGGAAGAAGACCGCATCCGCCGTACCTGCCAGATCTTCTGGCATCGATCCAAAGTGGAACGCCGATACGGGGGTATCACCCCACTCTGCAGCATTGGCGGGGAAGTTCGTTGTCCACTGCTGCTGGCGAGCCATAAACTCCTCGTTGACGAACGAGAACAGCGGGTACATCTCGAGCGAGTAGTCCGCGCCGATCAGTCGCCCTTCATTGCCAATGTAGGGCAGCAGGATCTGCGTATACCAGCCACCTCCCGGTAATCCCTCAACGAGGGTCATGCCCGGCTCGATACCGAAGAACTCGATGGTCTCCTGCGGGTGACGATACTTGTAGCGGGCCTGCACACTTTCGTCCTGTGCAGCAAGAATATCGGCCAGCGAATTCGCCTCCGCTGGTGCCGCCTCAACGGCTGCCTCGGCCTCCGCCGCAGGCGCTTCTGCGTTTGCTTCCTCAGCGGGCTCGCTGGCCGGCTGGCACGCAACCAGGCCCAGCGCGAATACGGCCGGAATTAGCTTTTTCATAATGACTCCCCCGATAGTTTTGGGTTGTGGTCCGACGCTAACGGCTTAATCGAGGCTCTGCAAGACCTGGTGCGTTTCGTCGCGCACATCTTCCAGCGCCGCGATTACGGCATCCTTGGCTTCCGTTACCTCGCCGAGTTCGGCATAGCGCGAGTTCCACGTCTCGTACAACGTCTCCGCCGCGTCGGGCACACCGCCCTCGGCAACCTGGGCGATATCGCGAATTGTCAGCACCTTTGCCCAGCCAGCGCGCAGCAACGCAGGACCATCAATATTCTCACCGTAATGGCGATCCATCGTCAGCTGTTGCAGATCGCCGAGCATCAGCAGCAACTCGATCGAGACGAGCCTCTGGTTGCGGTTGTATTCGCTCGCTTCATTACGCCAGGTGTTATAGCCCAGACTGGTAATGGCAATGACCAGGCTGATAAGCGCAACCGTGTTGCGCCGCAGTTGTTCGCGAATGCTCCTGTTGTTTCCCATGGCCTAGCTGACCGGAGCAAACCCGACTTTATTTCGCCTCATTCGAATCTGGCGCAACTTCTGGCCACATCGCCTCTGCCCCTTTGCGCTGCATGATAACGATTGCAAATATCAGGGCTACACCGACAGCCGCCACGCTGCCCAGGAACCAGAAGTAATGCTGGAAGCCGACAACACCCGGGTTGGCATCAAGAATGCGACCCGCAATCGGCGCGAAAAAGATGTCCGGCGTGTATGCGAACAGCGAAATCATGCCAACGGCCGCACCAGTCAGGAACTTCGGCGTGCTGTTTTCCTCGAGGAGCGCGAAGTAGATGCCGCGCAATGCGAAGACGACGATGTAGGTCAAAAAGAAGTTCAGGAAGATCAGCGGCAACATGCCGTCGTCGGGCACCAGCAGCGACCACGCACCATAGGAAAGACTCATGATCGCGAAAATCACGCCAAGCGTTCGTGTGGCGCCAAAACGGTCGGCAATGATCCCGGCAAGTATCGCTGCGAAAACTCTCGTGTACGCGCCCCAGGTCACCAGTTGCGCTGCCTCAACCTGGTTCTTGCCTAGCACGGTCGTCGCGTAAATGTTGTACTGGTCGAGACCTTTGTAGCCGCAATAGGCGCAGATGATCATAGCCGCGGTAGCCCAGACCACAGGCCGCCTGATCACAACACTGATGTTGCGAATCGGGTTGTACTCGACGTCGACACCCTTTGCATCGGGCGGGATCGCAAACCAGGTCAGCGCCGCTGCGAGCAGGGTGATAAACGAGTACAGCAGAATGACGACCCGGAAACTGGCGCGTGTTTCTTCAATGCTTGCGCCACGAACATTTTCGGGCATCAGGAACGCGAATATGCTGACCGCCAGCGCCGCAATCAGCGCGGCGGCGGCGCCACGCCCTCCTTCAAGAATGCCGAACGCCTGCCCTTGTGTATTCTCTCCGCCCCAGTCGCGTGTCGCCTTGATCAACGCGGCCCAGAAAAGAAAGATCGTCGTCACACCCCAGTAGGCATACAGAATCAACATCCCGGTCCGGCCCGGAAACGTCGCCATGTACAGACCACCGACGGCGGTTGCGAGTAACGACAGTGTCAGCATGCTGCGTGCGGAAAAGCGGTCCGCGACCACGCCGCCTGGGAAATACGCGAACATCGCTGCGACCCCGTACGGGATAAACAGGTCGCCGAGTTCGGTATTGGTGAAACCGAATGTCTCCAGCATGGTCGACCTGAAGAAGCGCTGCGTGTGAAAAGCCAGTCCAAAGACCTGCTCGCCGGCGACAACCAACGCGACCATAACCAGGATGCGAGACATGCAGTTACGCAAAACTAGTTGCGCAATCGATAGCCGGTCTTGAAGATCCAGCGCACGACCAGCAGGCAGATCACCAGGAAGCCGACGGTCATGCCGAGACTGAGGCCGACGGCGACGTCGGCATTCTCATAGAAACTCCAGCGGAAGCCACTGATCAGGTAGACAACCGGGTTAAACAGCGAAATCGTCTGCCATACCGGCGGCAGCATGCTGATCGAGTAGAAGGTACCGCCGAGAAACGTCAG
Organism: Woeseiaceae bacterium; assembly: GCA_965224725.1. Lineage (GTDB taxonomy): Bacteria > Pseudomonadota > Gammaproteobacteria > Steroidobacterales > Woeseiaceae > UBA1847. Next base: position 281,722 of record CBDCZZ010000001.1, on the reverse strand, counting down.
CGGCATGATGATCAGGATCGGCACGATCGTGAGCTTCTCCCACCCTGTCGCCCAGACTCCGAGAATAAAGCCGAACAGGCAGAACGAAACGCAGGTCAGCAGCAGGAAGGTGAGCATGATCAACGGATGCGCAATCTGGATATCGACGAAGAAACTTGCCGTTACCAGAATGATCGTGCCGATGATCACCGACTTGGTTGCCGCCGCTCCGACATAGCCGATTACGACCTCGACCCAGGACACCGGCGCGGACAAAACCTCAAAAATGGTGCCCGTAAACTTCGGAAAGTAGATCGCAAACGATGAGTTCGAAATGCTCTCGGTCATGATCGACAGCATGATCAGGCCCGGCACGATAAACGAGCCGTAGCTCACACCATCGATCTCGGTGATGCGCGAGCCGATCGCCGAGCCGAAGATGACGAAGTACAGCGATGTCGACAGCACAGGCGCGATGATGCTCTGTACGACGGTGCGGAACATGCGCGCCATCTCGTAGCGGTAAATCGCCTTTATCGCGTGAAAATTCATGCGTCCTCGTGCACCAGGTCGACGAAGATATCTTCGAGCGAGCTCTGCGACGTCTTCAGGTCATTGAAATGGATATCAGCCGAGCGCAGCTCGCCCAGCAGTGCCGTAATTCCGGTGTGCTCGCTCTTGGTGTCGTAGTAATACGTCAGGTCAAGGCCATCATCACTCAGGGAGACGTTGTACTCGCCGAGCGATGCCGGTACCGCGTCAAGCGGCTCGCGCAGGTGCAGGACCAGCTCCTTCTTGCCGAACTCGCGCATCAGCCGGATCTTGTCCTCGACGAGAATGATCTCGCCGTGGTTGATCACGCCGACCCGGTCCGCCAGCTGTTCGGCCTCCTCAATGTAATGCGTCGTCAGAATTACGGTCACGCCTTCATCACGCAGCCCGGCGACGACATTCCACATGTCCTGCCGCAACTCTACATCGACGCCGGCCGTCGGCTCATCGAGAAACAGGATCTCGGGTTCGTGCGCGAGCGCCTTTGCTATCAGGACACGCCGCTTCATGCCGCCCGACAGTTCCATCGACACCGTGTCCCTCTTGTCCCACAGGGACAGCGACCGCAAAACCTTTTCGAGATGTGCCGGATCGGCAGGCTTGCCGAACAGGCCGCGGCTGAAACGGCAGGTATTCCATACCGTCTCGAAGGACTCGGTCGGCAACTCCTGCGGCACGAGCCCGATCTTGGCTCGTGTCTTGCGAAACTCGGTCGTGATGCTGTGCCCGTCGACCAGAACCTCGCCGCCTGTCGGATTGACGATGCCGCAGACAACATTGATCAGCGTTGTCTTGCCGGCGCCGTTCGGACCGAGCAGCGCGAAGATTTCGCCGCGCTGGATTTCGAGGCCAACTGACTTCAGTGCCTGGAAGCCACCTGCGTAGGTTTTATCCAGGCCGTCGATGGAGATGACGGGATGCATGCGCGCAATGATAGCAAGTCATGTGGCCGGGCGACGCCTTTGCAACATCCCGGGCAACAGGACCCAGGTGCACACCAGCAGCATGCACTGCACCTGCACGATGGTCAGGTTACCGACAACGAGATGACCATCAGCGCGCAGGTACTCGATGAAGAACCGTCCGACGGAATATGCGCAGGTCACGATAACCGTGAGCGTACCGCGTGGCGCATCCAGCCAGCGGAACCTGACCAGCACCGCCATCACGAGCAGCAGGAACAGCGCTTCGTAAAGCTGTACCGGCACGACCGGCAAGGACGCGAATGCGCCCGGCTCAATCATGCCCATGGCGAGATGCTGCTCGTAAGGCAGGCTACCCGGCGGATACTCGACGCCCGACGTAAGCGCTCCGATTACCGGCCAGGTCTGTACCTGTGCTGCGAAACTGCCGGCCGATTGCGTCGTAACCACATCGCCCCAGCAACAGCCGGCGATATGGCAGCCAACGCGGTGAATCATGAGACCGGCCAATGTCGGCAGTGCGAATATGTCGAGCGTTGAACGAAACCCGAGGCCGGCAATCCTGCAATAGATAAACACGGCAACCGCACCGCTCGCGAGCATCGGGAACAGGCGAATGCGCACACCGTGATTCATCGCCTCGCCCGCCATCATGTGGTCCATCGGCATGAACATCGCAATGACCTGCCCGCCTGCGATGCCGACTATCAGTGTTACCGGCACCAGTAAATCAATGTGTGAAGGGTCGAGCGCGGCCCGCTGTGCATTCCAGCGCGCGTACGCCCAGGCGATGAGAATGGCGGCGACGAAAATCAGTCCGAACGGTGTTACCCAGTGTTCGTTGTCAAAGTAGGAATACATGCTCTCGCTCCTAGTAATTGACGAGCGCTTCGTCGATCAGGCTACTGAAATGCTTCGCGTCCTCGGGCTGCATTTTCACGAACGGAAACACCTCGTCATCGAGGAATCCTTCGTCGTCGATATGACGCCGGATGGTTCGCTCGAGCTGCCTGCGATCGGCCAGTTCGACGTCTTCGAAGTAGCCACTCTCCAGCGCGATAAATCGCAGCTCAAAACGGTCGCCGCCATCAAAACTGAAATGCCAGTTCATGTGGAACTCGCTGCCAAAGGCGCCGTCCTCCTGCAATTTTGCCTTCTGTTCCCAGGTCATGAATTTCTCGCCGGCCAGCTTTGTAACCCAGGTCTTGTGAACCTCGACATTCTCGCCATAGATGCCCTTACCGGCCTTGTTACGTTCAACGTCGGTGAGCATGGCAACCAGTTCATCGTAGGTGTCGGGCAACCTTTCGTCGTCGTCCGCGTTCGGCCCGAAGTCGAGGCTGACCAGGTAGGTCGCCCAGGTACGCTTGTCCCAGGGCTCCATAACGAACAGGCAGATCTCCTCATCCGCTGCTTCGAGCACCCAGACGCCAGTCAGCGCCGGATCAATACGCGCGCGCTCGGGATTACCAACGGGCGCAACTTCGGGCATGCAGGCCAGCAGGCCCGCGAATATTGGTAGCAGCACGAGCATCAGCGCTCCGCCACTTAAGGATCGGGTTCTCGGTTTCACCGCGTCACCTCACTTAAAGCACAGTTTTGATGCTTACAGCTTAGTCGGCGATCGCCCGCTGTTCCTGAGCAATGCTTGATGTTTAGCTGATCAACCCAGCATTTCGAGCAATTTGCCCACCGTACGCCAGTTCCTGCCGGTTGCGGGTACGCCCAGGCATTTCTCTACCTCGGCGGCGAGTTTTGAGCGTCCGATGCCGTTCGGGGCGAGAAAGTAGCAGGCATTGTCTGTCAGCTCGTACTGTTCGCCGTCGGCGGCCAGTTCCTGCATGCGCTCTAGGTTCGGCGCCCGCGCCGGGGTCGTGAGGAAATTGACGTGTATGAAACGCGGATCGACGTCCGCATCGGCATACGGGTTGGCCGCAGCAATACCGCGAAACTCCTGCGCCGCCAAAACCATAACCGCTGGCCGAAATCCGAAGCGATTCTCTATGGCGTCAGCGACAAGCTCGTCGAGCGATGTGCCGCCGAAATCCGCGACGGCATTGCCGGACTGGATATAGCTAGCAACATTCTCGCAGCCGAGTTCCGCCAGCAAGTCGCGAAACTCCGCCATCGGCAGTTTGTTGTGACCGCCAACGTTAATACCTCGAAGGAGGATGACGTGGCGCTGCATTCCCTGTCAGTCCGTTGCGAGTACGTCGGAGTAAGCGAACAGACCGGCAGAACCACCCGTATGCAGGAACACGATCGACTGGCCCTTTTCGAATCGACCGGTCCGGATGTAGTCGATCATTCCGGCCAGCGCCTTGCCGCTGTATACCGGGTCGAACAGCAAGCCTTCGTAGCGGGCCAGCATGATGATGGCCTCGTTCATCGAGTCGGTATGCTGGCCGTAACCGGGGCCGATGTAGTTGCAGTCCGCGATGATGTCCTCGCGGGCAACACAGCCCGGCATGCCGACCTTTTCGGCAGTCTCCACGGCCAGCTTGTACACCTTCTCTTCCTGCTGATCCTTCGGCGCCTTCACGCCGATCCCGAGAATCGGCAGGTCGCTGCCGCGACCCCGCAGGCCGACCGCAAGCCCTGCGTGGGTCCCGGCACTACCCGTTGCAGTGATGACATGGTCGAAACTGATGCCGTTCGCAGCTGCCTGGCCGAGCAACTCGATGCCGCAGCCGACGTAACCAAGCGCACCAACGGCATTCGAAGCACCGCCCGGCACGATATAAGGGTTGCCCCCTTCGGAGCGGACCTGCTCAGCAATGGCCTCCATCTCCGCATCGAAGTCCGTCCCGTCCGGATATTCGCGCAGGTTGGCACCGAAGATTCTGTCAAGAAATACGTTGCCCGACGTTGTGTAGGTTTCGCTGGGGTCGCCAATGCGATGCTCGAGCAGCACCTCGCACTTCATGCCAAGCTTGCAGGCCGCCGCAACGGTTTGCCGTACATGATTCGACTGAACGGCGCCAACCGTAATGATCGTGTCAGCCCCCTGCTCGACTGCCTCGCCCATGGAGTACTCGAGCTTGCGGGTCTTGTTGCCGCCGGTCGCGAGGCCGGTGCAATCGTCACGTTTGACGTAAATATCGGGGCCACCCAGGTGCTCGGTAAGTCGAGGCAGGAATTCAAGTGGCGTCGGAAGGTGCGCGAGCGACACGCGCGGGAAGTCAGATAGCTGCATGCGCCGTATCTTACACGGCCGGCCTCACGCTGAAATGGGTTTCAACGATCCATCGGCCGCGCGCATGAGCTGCGAAGACTCTAGATCGACCTGGTTACGACCCGCACGTTTGGAGCGATACAGCGCCCGGTCCGCGCGAACAATCGTATCGGAAAGACAGGTGTCCTTGTCCGAGATCATCGCCACACCGAAACTCGCTGTCATTCCAAGTACGAGACCGTCGACTTCGACTGGCGTCGACTCGATTCGCTCGCACAATCGACCAGCAATCGACATCGCTGCCTCAAGGTCCGTGCCCGGCAATACAACAGCAAATTCCTCGCCGCCAACGCGCGCCAGAAAATCGTTGGCACGGCGCGAGTCTTTGAGAATACTCGCGAAGTGACACAGCGCGGCATCACCGGCCGCATGCCCGTGCTCGTCGTTGATAAATTTAAAGCGGTCGATATCAGTCATGATGATGGAAACAGGGATACCCGTCCGGCGCGAGGTGGCGTAAGCGATGGCGCCCTGTTCCGCCAGGCCGCGGCGATCAAACACGCCCGTCAGCTGGTCACGAATTGCCAGTTCCTTCATGTCCTCTGACAGGTCCGAGGCAAGCATGAAGACTACGAACATGCCCATTGCCATGTAGCTCGCCGGCAGCGTTACGAAATTGAAGGTGTGGTAGAGCGTCAGGTAACTGGCGTCACCACCGGCACCCTGCAGCGCTGCCATGCCCGCGGCAATGCCCTGCGTTATGGCGCAGATAATCATGCTGCCGGCTGCGGCCCACTCAGCGGGACGCGATTTTTCACGGTGCCGGATGATCATGCGCGCAGACATCAACAACGTAACGGCAGCGGTTCCGGGAATCATCGCCATCTGGATGCCGACATGACGATCGACGAGTGTCGCCCACAGGACGACGGCATACACCGCACCTGCGTATGGCCAGAGATTCTTCGGCAGCTTCTCGCAACGTGTTCGCTGGCAGTGACCACGCAGACCGAGGGTAATCAGGACGAGCGCGAAGGCGTTGACGGTGACCCAGTATGCTTCGTGGCTGCCGAACCAGTCGCCATTCAGGTTGATGAACCATTGCATGGTGGCTGCGGCAAATCCGACAGACCAACTGAGTGCATACGGCTTCTCGCCGAGCGTTTTCCACGCGAGGAAGAAGATGATCGACAGCGTGGCGCTGGCGAACATCATGGCGACTATGATGAAAAATACGGGCGAGTCCATCCGGGTCCTGCTTGTCTATCCCTGAATCGATTGTGCTACGCGGGTTTCAGCGATAACTTGACGCAGCGCACATAACGTTCATGTTGTAATCGATTTGCAGGGAAACACCACGTTTCCGCGCCACATATGGGACAGAAGTCAATGATCAAACCGGTACCTGTCGAGCAGTGGGATCCCTCATTGCGCAACGTCGTCGAGGATATGAACGGACGGCCGCTCAACGTCCATGCGTTGATGGCAAACCAGCCCCGGCTGCTGAGTGCCTGGTGGGATTACCGCCTCTACATCGTCACGGGCGGCGATCTGGAGCAGCGCGACTGCGAACTCGTCATCCTGCGCGTCGCGTCTCGACTCAACTGCTGGTACGAATGGGCATCGCACGTCGTCCGCGGAATGGCTGCCGATCTGCCGCTCAAGGAAGTACGTCAGGTCCGCAGGGCGCCACTGGAAATGTGGAATGAGCGTGACGCTGCGTTACTTCGCGCGGTGGACGAGCTGGTGTCAAACCATGGGCTCGGCAGCGAAACGCGGGCGTCTCTCGCGGCGCATTTCACCAACCGACAAGCGCTCGACATCATCTCGGTTTGCGGAACCTATATGACGCTCGGCATGATGCTGAACACGTGGGAGGTTAAACTGGACGATCATGTAGCGGATGCGCTCCCCGACGACGAGACGCGGGAAGGATTCAGCGCCTGACAATCACCGACTTGATCTGGGCATAAACGCTCATCCCGACCTGCAGCGCGAGCTCGGACTGCGACCGCCTGGTGATACGCGAAAGAATCGAATCGCTGCCTGCGCGAAGTCGCACGAGGCAGGTCGATGCCGAGTCGGCTTCGATCGCGTCAATCGTCGCCGGTAATACATTCAGGATCGTCGTCGAGGCCGGTTGCTCCAGCGTAAGGCTCACGTCGCTGGCCTGGATTCGCAGCCTGACCGTTTCAGCTTCATACCTGCGCGCCGCCCACAATTCACCACCCGAGAATTCGAATCGCGTCAGGTCATGCGCGTCGTCGTACCCGCAGCGCCGCGCGTCGATGACCGTGCCGGCGTTTGCGCCACCAAGCTGCGGCAGGTCCAGGCGCGTCAGCGTTTCCTGCAACGGTCCCGACGCGACGACACGTCCTTCATCCATCACCAGCAGGTGATCGGCCAACCGACAGATCTCGCCGATGTTATGACTGACGTAGACAATGGGCACTTCGCTTTCAGCTCGCAGGCGATCCAGGAATGGCAGCACCTCATCCTTGCGCGCCTCGTCAAGCGCTGACAATGGCTCGTCCATCAGGACTAGCTGCGGCGACTGGCACAGTACGCGTGCAATGGAAACTCGTTGCGCTTCACCACCCGAGAGATGCCGCACGTTGCGATCGAGCAGATTGCCGATGCCGAGCATTTCGACGATTGCAGTCACATCAACTGACGCATCGTTACGTTTGATGCCGTACTCAATATTGCCGCACACATCGAGATGCGCGAACAACTGTGGCTCCTGGAACACGTAGCCGACTCGGCGCTTGTGAACCGGGGTTAAGTCCGTGGTCGTCTCGAGCCCGGCGATACATCGCAGCAGGGTTGTCTTGCCGCAGCCCGACGCACCGAAGACACCGGTTACGCCCGACGCAGGAAGTGACTCGTTCACCTGCAGGTGAAAGTCGCCGCGCCGCGAATCAAATTGCAGGTCGAGTGTGGTCACTGTCTCTGCCACCGCCGGTCAATGACGAACATCGTGAACAGCACGACGAATGCGAAAGCGATCAGGATCAGCGACAGCTTGTGTGCCGCCGCGTAGTTCATCGTTTCGACGTAGTCGTAGATCGCGATCGAGACGACACGTGTTTCGCCTGGGATATTGCCGCCAACCATCAGGACGACACCAAACTCCCCAAGCGTGTGCGCGAAACTCAGTACGAATGCGCTGACAAAGCCGCGCAGCGATAACGGCACGGCGACTGTCAGGAATGCATCCAGCTTGGACGCACCCAGGGTCCACGCTGCCTCGATGTTGCTTCTCGGTAATGATGCAAACGCGTTTTGCATTGGCTGAATGGCAAACGGCAGGCTGTATACGCACGACGCGATGACCAGGCCTGCGAACGAAAACGTCAGCGCATTGCCGGTCAGCTCCACCCACCAGCTGCCGAGAGCACCGTAGGGTCCCAGCAGAATCAGCAGGTAAAAACCCAACACGGTCGGCGGTAAGACGATCGGCATCGCTACGATAGCCTGCACTACGGGTTGTGCGCCGGATTTCGTCCGTGCGAGCCACCAGGCGAGCGGTGCACCGAGCAATATCAGGATAACCGTCGACGTCAGCGCGAGCTGAAGCGATAACCAGAGAGGTCCGAGGTTCATTCGCCCGGCACCTCATAACCCCTGTCCTTTATCAGCGTCCTGATCGTGGGTGACTGCAGGTAGTCAACAAACTGTCGTGCCACAAGCGGATTCTTGCTGGCCGCCACAACCACCGCTTGTTGCTCTATTGGATCGTAAGTTTCGGGCGGAATTGGCCACGTGCAGCCTGGCAACATCGTTCTCGACGGGAACAGTGCCGAGAACGGTACAAACCCGAACTCTGCATTGGATGTCCTCACAAAAGTCATCGCCTGCATGACGTTTTCGCCGGTGACGAGTCGCGACCCAAACGATTCCCAAAGCCCTGCCGATACGAGGAATTGTCTGGCCGCGCGACCGAACGGTGCGGTCTCAGGGTTCGCTATCGCAACCCGTCCATCGTTACTCTTGAGGAATCGCTCTCGGCAATCCAGCTCGATCAGACTCGAATCCGCTGAGTACAAAACCAGTTGGCCAATCGCGTACGTGATCTTTGAGTCTGAGTCAGCAAGTTCTGCTTCGACGAGTGCGTCCGGTCGCTCAGCGTCAGCCGCCAGGAAAACATCGAACGGGGCGCCGTTGACGATCTGCGCATAAAGTTTGCCCGTCGAACCACTGCTCAATCGAACCGGGATCCCGGTTTCGTCACTGAACCTCGCTACGATTTCCTTCGTGGTACCCAGGAAGTTGCTCGCAACAGCGACGGTCAGCGGTTCGTCGGCGTCGGCGACGAACGGCAATACCAGCAACAGGAGTAACAGGCGCGGCACGCGCTGGCTAGCAGGCCTGCTCCGCTTTCTTCTGCCGGCGATACGCGTGCAACAGGGGCTCGGTATAGCCGTTCGGCTGCGTAGTGCCCTCGAAAACGAGAGCACAGGCCGCCTTGAAAGCGATGCTGCTGTCAAAGTCGTCACTCATACGTTCGTATGATGCATCACCCTCGTTTTGTTTGTCGACGACGACCGCCATCCGCTCAAAGGTCTCGCGAACCTGGCTCGCACTGACGATGCCATGAGTCAGCCAGTTGGCAATATGCTGGCTTGAGATTCGCAGCGTCGCCCGGTCTTCCATCAATCCAACGTCGTTAATGTCCGGCACTTTCGAACAACCGACGCCCTGATCAATCCAGCGTACAACGTAGCCGAGAATTCCCTGCGCATTGTTGTCGAGTTCCTGTTGCACTTCGTCCGGCGACGGCATGCTGTCTGCCAGCGGCGGCGTCAGGATTTCGTCGAGGCTTGCCAGCGGACGCTCCGCGAGGCTGCACTGGACGCTCTTAACTTCGCACTCGTGATAGTGCATCGCGTGCAGCGTCGCCGCGGTTGGCGAAGGCACCCAGGCGCAGTTCGCGCCCGCTTCGAGGTGGGCAAGTTTGGTATCCATCATCTGCCGCATCTCGTCGGGCTTGGGCCACATGCCTTTGCCAATCTGCGCGCGACCCGGGAGTCCGCTGCGTATACCCGTGTCGACATTCCAGTCTTCGTAGGCCAGCAGCCACGGCTGTGACTTGATGGCCTCTTTCGGCAGCATCGCGCCTGCGTGCATGCTGGTATGGATCTCATCGCCGGTCCGATCGAGAAATCCGGTATTGATGAACACAACGCGCTTGCGGGCCGCACTGATACAGGCAGGCAGGTTTGCCGTGGTGCGTCGCTCTTCGTCCATGATGCCGACCTTGAGCGTGTACGGCTTAAGATCGAACAGCCGCTCGACGCGACCGAACAACGTGTCTGTGAATGCGACTTCATAATGGCCGTGCATTTTCGGCTTCACGATGTAAATGCTGCCCGTGCGGCTGTTGGGCCGCATATCGTCACGAGCACGATCCGTCAGCGCGCAGGCTGTCGTGACTATTGCGTCGAGAATACCCTCGAAAACTTCATTGCCGTCGCTGTCGATGATCGCATCCGTACACATCAGGTGACCGACATTGCGAACCAGTAACAAGCTGCGTCCCGACAGGACCAACGGTTCGCCATCAACACCGGTGTAGATGCGATCACGCTCGAGTGTTCGCGTCATGGCCTTGCCACCCTTGGCAAACTCAGCCGCGAGGTCACCGCGCATCAGGCCCAGCCAGTTGCGGTAGACACCGACCTTGTCTTCGGCATCGACGGCCGCAACCGAATCCTCGCAATCCTGGATCGTGGTTACTGCGGACTCCATGATGACGTCGGCAACACTGGCCGTAGCGCCCTTGCCGATCGGGTGATCAGGGTCGACCAGGATCTCCAGGTGCAGTCCGTTGTTGCGAAGCAGGAAACGGCGCCGCGCACCATCTTCGGTATAGCCGGCGAACTGATCGGGATCTGCAAGTCCGCAAGTCTCACCGCTTGCCTGCGAGGCAACGAGACGAGCACCGCCTTCGGTGCGCTCAACGCCGTACGCGTTAACGTCGCCGTGGCTGATCCCATCGAGCGGCACGGCACGGTCCAGAAACTCCGTGGCATAGCGAATCACTGCCGCGCCGCGCGTCGGGTTATAGCTTCCGCCGCGCTCCTGCCCGTCGTCTTCGGCAATGACGTCGGTGCCGTAAAGTGCATCGTACAGGCTGCCCCAACGAGCATTGGCGGCGTTTATCGCGAAGCGTGCATTACTGACGGGAACTACGAGCTGCGGCCCTGCGACCTCGGCAATTTCGGGGTCGACATTGTCGGTTTCTATCGCTGTGTAACCGCCGTCACCTTTCAGGTAACCGATTTCTCTGAGGAATTCGACATACTCGTCGTGAGCCCACGCCTCGCCGGCATGCTGTCTGTGGTACCCGTCGATTTTTGCCTGCAGTTCATCGCGAATTCCGAGCAGGTCACGATTCACGGGCGAGAGGTCGCCGACAATTGCCTCGACGCCAGCCCAGAAGTCGGCCGCATCGAAACCGATCTCCGGCAACAACTCATCTTCTATAAATGCGTGAAAGACCGGCGCAACCATTAATCCACCCTGCCGGATGAAGTCGCCGTACTGCTCGGGGTTGTTCATTGTGTGGACTGCCTGCGTCATCGGTGCGCTATACTACGAACCGATTCATTAAAATTTGACAGAAAAAATTTTACGCTGTCAATTTCACAAGAGACACAGCATGGTCACGCAACAAGGATTAAAGCGCAAGGCGCATTTTCTCGGCACCAAGATAAAAAGCCTGCGCAAGCGCAATCGACTGACGCTCGAAGACTTGTCGGTGCGCTGCATCCAGATCGACGCCGAGGCGGCACCTTCGGTTTCGTATCTGTCAATGATTGAAAACGGCAAACGAGTGCCGTCGGAACGCCTGCTGCAGATCGTCGCCGAGATCTTCCAGAAGGAGCCTGAATGGTTTTTCGACGAGTCGCTCGAGGAGGAGTCGATAGACACGACGCCCCAGGCCGCCGTCGTTGGCATGCCGCTCGAACCCGGTTTCCTGTTTTCCGAGAACTCGCTGCAGCGTGTCATTCCCGAGTTGCTCGCACAGACCGGCACAACCGGGCGCAGCTTTGCGCACCTCCTGATTCGCGCTCACCAGGAATCGAGCCAGAACCGCTTCCCCGACCTCGAGAGAGCCGCCGAAAGTGTCGGCCAGAAACAGTTTCCGCTGCGCGTCGAAGACGTGCTCGATATCGCGAAACGGCTCGGGCTGGAGATCAAGTGGTTTACGCGAGGCTCATTCAAGGATCGCGGCGATCGCGATGCCCCGCTCGATATGCTGGTCCGGTCGTTTTTTGACTCGCCGTCCACGATCTACCTGAACGAGTCACTCAAGGAAACGCCGGCGAGGCTCAAGTATGACCTCGCCAATCACATCGCACACAAGGTACTGCACGACGGCGACGGCGCTCGTTCGCCGCAGACATCCGGCGGCCGTGTTTCGGGACGACGCCACGAGTCTGACTCGGAGAGTCTTGACGCCAAGGATGTGCTGTATGCGTGGCGTGATTTCGAGTGCAGCTATTTTGCGGCCGCCCTGCTGGCGCCGAAAACGCCGTTCAGGCAGTTTCTCGCCAAACACTCCTACGCCATCGATTGTGGCGACCGCATCGACCTGACGACAACACTTGTGATGCGTCGCATGTCGAGCGTCTCGCCCTACCCGCACTGGCACTACTTTGACGCCTATCCGCCCGGCAACCTGCGTGCGGTATATCGCGGCAACGGCATCCCGCTACCCTGGGGCAACATGACGATGGTGTCTGATCCGTGCCAGCACTGGGCGGTGTTCCGGATGCTGAATACCCGTTCGGACAAACCTTCGTCCCAGATCTCGGTATTGCGCAGTGGCGACATCAAGCGCCTGTATACCTGCCAGTCGATTCGTAGCAAGGATGCGGCCGGCAACCCGCACGTTCTCTGTGCTGGCGTTGATCTCGCACCGGCACTCGCGGCGCAGAATATCGATGCCGAGCGTACTATCGATATGATCGAGGCGAGCTGTAACGCCAATGGCGGATCCGGCCCGATTCCGAACGAAGCGCGACAGCAACTGGAGAGCATCGGCAAGATTCTGAATATCGGCTGGATTGCAGCAGGTTCCGAGAAGGACGCAACTATCATCTGCCCGCGCAGCTCCAATTGTCCGCGCGACAAACACTGCCTGGGCCAGGCACCAACCAAGCTGCGGCCGCAGATTGACGAGATCCGCGAAGCGATCGTCAACGCCAGATAGACCCTGCCGCGTTCGGCATGAAGCGTGAGCTGCAATGACAAGATGATATTGCTGCACGTCTTTACAGTCTCCCCATCAATTCACGGGAGACAGTCATGCTCGGACTGGCACGCAAAACAAGTAATGCAGCGCGACTCAGGAATGAGGTTGCGTCGTACCTGTATAACGCTTTCAGCGAAGACGCCGAACTCGGCGGCCTGGATCGCTGGACACAAAAGCGCGTTACCGATGAAAACCTCGCGAAAGTGTCACTGGTTCTCGAAGCAGATGACCCGGTGGAGTACTGCTACCAGAACCTGATTCGCGAGATCGACACGGAAGCCGAAACCGGCATCTTCCTCACTCGCAAGAATGCGCCGACTACGGAGCTGCGATATCTCGCAAGCGATCCGGGAATCTCGGGCAAGCTGCACCACGAAATGACCAAGGTTGCGCCGGTGGTATTTGCCGATGAACTCGCGCACTCGAACGAGAACATGGATCTTGTCTGGGTTACGATCGAGGCACGCTACGACCGCGCACGCATCGACGCGAACGTCTCCGAAATCACCATGCGCTACGTCTCGGAGGGCGACAGCGGCGTCGCCGACATGAGCCTGGCGCTGCGTTCGCTGTTGTACTCATTTCATGAGGACCTGACGCGGCGCCGCAGCGGCCTGCCGCTGATCCTGAACGACCGCGATACGCGCGAGCTGATCACGATGATTTCCGAGCTCGCGGAACGCGGCGGCGACTACCAGCAGCGCATCGCGGATATTGCGGCACGCGCCGGTACCGCCTGAAAGAATCCCCCTTGCTGATTTTCATATCAGCCCATTCGGCGGGCCCTTGTGGCCCGCCGCTTTTTATTGGGGGTCAGGAATAATTCGGGTTCCGTGCGTGCAAACTATTTAGGGCAGTAGATATCGTAGAGCGACTTGATAACGTCGCGCACCTCGCCATCGGTGAGCCGGTAGTAAACGACCTGTGATTCACGACGTGTTTTCACCAGGCCTTCGCCGCGCATTCGCGCGAGATGCTGTGACAACGACGACTGCGACATTCCGAGCTCTTCGGCCAGGTCTCCGACAGAGCGCTCTCCTTCTGCAAGATTGCACAGGATCATCAGCCGCCCGCGATGCCCCAGCGTTTTCATCAACGCACTGGCACGCTCGGCGGCGGCTTCCATCTTTTCGAGGTCCGTATGATTCATTTGGCTGTCACTCGTTGCAGCTGCGATCCGGCGATCATTGCCAGCAGGAAAATCGCCGGTTCCAGCAGACCGCTTGCCAGGCTCGTTATCGCCGGCCCGGGACAGAACCCTGCGAATCCCCATCCAACACCAAACAGGGTGGCACCGACGACCAGTCTTCGGTCAATTGCACGAGGCGTCGGCAGTTCCTGGCGCTCGGCAAATACCGGCGTCCTGCCAAGAACCAGGCGGTAGCCGATAAAAGTGACGATAACCCCGGCGCCCATTACGAACAGCAGGGCCGGGCTCCAGTCGACTGAAATCGTCAGGAACTGCAGGACACGATCGGGATCCGAGAGCCCCGAGACCCCGAGTCCGGCGCCGAATACAGCGCCGGCAAGCAACGCGGAAACGACCTGGCGGACGTTCATGACAGCACCTCGCTGATGGTCGTCGCCACGAAGATTCCCGTGACGACGAACGTCATCGTTGCCACTATTGAGCGTGGCGAGAGGCGACTGATACCACAGATGCCATGACCGCTCGTGCAACCGCTGCCGAGGCGCGTGCCGAAGCCGACAAGCAGCCCCGCGACAATAGTCATCCAAAGCGGGTGATCAACGCGTGTCATAAGCGGCTCCCCGCTCGCGGCCTGCCAGGCAAAGCCTCCGGCGACCAGCCCGAGCACGAAGGCCAGCCGCCACGCCATACCGGCGAAGCGGCTACTGAAGACGCCATTCATAATGCCGCTGATCCCTGCGATCCGGCCGTTCAGCCAGAGCAACATCACGGAACCAACGCCAATCAGCGCACCGCCCGCAAGGGCGCGAATAAGATCATCTGTTGTCATGATTGACAATCTTATATTAGATTATTAGAATATACAAATATTAATTGCGGCAGCGCCGCGAGAACAGGAATTTTGATATGCAAACACCTGACGTAAAAGCCTTCTTTGACGAGGCTACTTTCACGATTTCATACGTGGTCAGCGATCCCGACTCCAGGCGCGCCGCGATCGTCGATCCGGTACACGACTATGACCCGGCCTCCGGCCGCACGGACACGGCGTCAGCCGACCAGATTGTCGAATACGTCCGCGAAGCCGGACTCGATGTCGACTGGATTCTCGAAACGCATGTGCATGCAGACCACCTGAGTGGCGCACCCTATGTTCGCGAAAAACTCGGCGGCAAGACCGCCATCGGCGAACGCGTCAAGACTGTGCAGAACACATTCAAAGGTGTATTCAACCTGAAAGACCTTGCCACCGATGGCAGCCAGTTCGATCACCTGTTCGGCGACGGCGAGAGCTTCAAGGTCGGCAATATCGAGGCGCAGGCACTGTCGACTCCTGGCCATACACCGGCTTGTGTGACTTACGTGATCGGCGACGCGGCCTTTGTAGGCGACACATTGTTCATGCCGGACTTTGGTACGGCTCGAACGGACTTCCCGGGCGGCAGCGCCAGCGAGTTGTATGAGTCAATTCGCAGGATTCTCGCGCTCCCGGAGGAAACGCGACTCTTCATGTGCCACGACTACAAGGCCCCTGGAAGAGATGAGTACGCATGGGAAACGAGTGTCGCCGAACAACGCGCTGACAACATTCATATCAACGATGCCGTTAGTGCCGACGAATTCATCTCGATGCGTGAAGGCCGTGATGCAAACCTGCCGATGCCGAAACTGATCCTGCCGTCGCTGCAGGTCAATCTCCGTGCCGGCGCCCTGCCCGAGCCCGAAGACAATGCGATTCGCTACCTGAAGATTCCGCTCGACGCTGTGTAACGACAATGCTCGACTCACTGTTCGCCATACCGGGCGCGATCGCGATCGGTCTCAGCCTCGGCTTGCTCGGTTCCGGCGGTTCGATCCTGACGGTGCCGGTACTCGTTTACCTCGTGGGCCAGGATGAGAAGCTTGCGATCGCAGGCTCACTGTTCATCGTCGGCAGCATCGCACTGGCCGGCAGCCTGCAGTACCTGCGCGCGCAATTGATCCAGTGGCGGAGTGTTGTCGTGTTCGGCATCCCGGGCATGGCCGGCACCTGGCTCGGCGCGTGGCTGGCTGCATTTATCCCCGGAATCACGCAGCTCGCGCTGTTTGCAGTTGTGATGCTGGTCGCGTCTGTACTGATGTTGCGCCCGCTGGACCTCGCGCACGCCGATGGACGCGCGCGGGCCAACTGGAAGATAGCAACGGATGGCCTGGTCGTTGGTGCCGTAACCGGCCTGGTCGGCGTCGGCGGTGGATTTCTCATCGTACCGGCGCTCGTATTGCTCGGCGGACTTTCGATGCACCAGGCAATTGCGACAAGCCTCGTGGTCATCGCACTGAAGTCATTCAGCGGCTTCTACAAATACCTCGACGTACTCCAGCAGCAGTCCCTGTCGCTCGACTGGCCAACGCTTGGCCTGGTGACCGCGCTGGGGATCGGCGGCAGTCTTGCGGGCAGTGCACTGGCCCGCCGTTTGCCGCAGGCGCGACTGAAGACAGCATTTGGCTGGTTCCTCGTTGTCATGGGCATTTACATCCTTGCACGCTCAGCGCCGCAGGCGCTCGGCATCACATTCTGAGAGAATTCACTAATGGACCTGCACCGCTTTTCCGAACACTACGCCGTTACGGCTCAAATCCTTCCTGAAGAAGTGGAACACCTGGCAGCTGCCGGATTCGTGACGGTCATCTGCAACCGCCCCGACAACGAAGAACCGGGACAGCCGACCGCGAAAGAAATTCGCAAGGCCTGCGAAGCGGCGGGACTCGCGTTCTACCACGTACCGGTGCACGGCATGCCACTGCTGCAGGAAATGGTCGAAGAGCAGCACCGCATAGTCGACGAAAGCGACGGTCCGGTGCTTGCCTATTGCCGCAGCGGGCAGCGCTCAGCGCTTATTTTTCAAGCGAGCGCCTGAACTTCCGCATCCCGCCAATCCAGCGATCGTAGTCGCTGGTTTTGCGCTGGATATACCCGGTAACGGTCTCATGCGGCAGGATCAGGAATCGTCCTTCGACTGCCTGACTTACAACGACGTCGGCCACCGTTTCCGGCGGCAGGACGCCGTCAATTTCCGCACCGCCGAAGCTAACGTCGTCAAACGATTCCATATCAACATCGCCACCGAGTAAGCCGGTCGCAACTGCCTGCGGGCAGACACAGGACACCTTGATGCCGCGATCGCCATACTCAATCGCCAGCGCCTCGGTAAATCCGACCGAGGCGTGCTTCGTAGTCGCATAGGCGGCGTCGAATATCTGGCTCAGAAGACCGGCTGCCGATGCAACATTAACGATGTAGCCACCACCACGCTCCAGCATCCGCGGGATGACCGCGCGGGCCGCATAGACCTGCGCCATGACATTAACTTCCCAGCTCGGAGCCCAGCGATCCTCGATCGCCCTTACGCCGCCCTCTTTCGAGATGGAACCCGACTCTCCGTCGCCGAACAGCACCCCGGCATTCGAAACGAACATATCAATCGGCCCGAGCTCCTGCTCGATGCTGTCTACCAGGGCCGCGACCGCCGCTTCATCAGCAACGTTGACGCCCCTTGCGATGCCGCCAATCTCGTCCGCAACCGCCCGCGCTGCATCGTCGTTGATGTCGACAACGACAACTTTCGTACCATCTGCCGCCAGCCGGCGACACAGAGCCCTGCCGATGCCGCTGCCACCGCCTGTGACGACGGCGATTTCGATTCCATTACTCATGTGTATTCCTGCTCAGATCGTGAATCGAGATTAGCCCTGTGCTGCGAGTTAATCCACAATGCGTCGCACTATGAAACGTATTGTTCTCGCACTCACCCTGATACCTGTGCTTGCACTTGCTGCCGGCGACGTCGATGAAAAACGCGTAGTCGCGGAGTCCGCCGACGGCCAAAACTGGTTCCTGAAGGGCGGCAGTTTCCGCGGTGAGCACTACAGCCCGTTGCGGCAGATAAATGCGGGAAACGTTGGCGACCTCGGGCTTGCCTGGAGCATCGATCTGCCGGTACCTGATGGCGTTTCCGCAACCCCGATCATTGTCGATGGTGTCATCTATATCTCGGGCGCGTGGTCGATCGTATTCGCAGTTGATGCGGCTTCTGGCGAGATTCTCTGGAGTTACGACCCGAAGGTGCTCGACGCCATCGCAAACCATCCAAGCCGTTCCTGGACGTCACGAGTTAATCGCGGTGTTGCAGTCTGGCAAGGAAGTGTTTTTGTCGCGACGTCCGACTGCCGGCTGATCAGTATCAACGCCTCGACCGGAGCAGAAAACTGGTCGCGAAAGACCTGCGATAACGATCTCGGCTACACGATATCCGATTCCCCGTACGTTGGCGGCGATATGGTGTTTATCGGCAACGCCGGCTCGGAATCAGGGCGCAGGAACCGGGGATACGTATCCGCATACTCGGCGGCGGCAGGCGAACTGCTGTGGCGCTTCTATATAGTGCCCAGCGCCGACCCGGTTGAGAACGACACGGCAGCCCTGAAGATGGCGGCTGCAACCTGGTCCGGGGACGCACTGGAACGGTTCGGCGGTGGCGGCAGTAACTGGAACGAAATGACCTACGACCCGGAATCGGGTTTGCTCTATTTCGGTACGGCGGGTGCACTTCCCTACCTGCACCGGGAGCGCAGCCCGGGCGGCGGCGACAACCTGTTCCTGTCCTCAATCATTGCCGTCAATGCGGCCACTGGCGAGTACGTATGGCACTACCAGACAACACCCGAAGACAGCTGGGAATACAACGCAACGATGAACATCGTGCTGGCCGATCTCGAGTTTGACGGTGAAGCACGCAAGACCCTGCTGGTCGCGCCCAAGAACGGCTTCCATTACACGCTCGACCGTGAAACCGGCGAGCTGCTGAATGCCGGCAAATACGCAAAGGTCAACTGGGCCACGCACATCAACCTCGAGACCGGGCGCCCGGTGCTCGATCCGGCGGCAGAATTCTGGAACCACCCTGAGGAGCCGCAGGAAGTCTGGCCGAATATGTGGGGCGCGCACAGCTGGAACCCGATGGCGTACCACCCGGTGGAAGAACTGGTCTACATCCCCGTAATCGATGTACCGAGTATTGCTACGTTCTGGGAAGGTGATGACTACAGCGACACCCTTGAGATGGTTACCGAGGTCGACGGCGAACCGTTCGCACCCGGCAAGCTCGTCGCCTGGGACCCCGTAGCGAACGAGCCACGCTGGACCGTTGAATACGAATTGCCATTCAACGGCGGCGTCATGACGACGGCAGGCAACCTGGTCTTCCAGGGCGACGCCATGGGACGCTTCAACGCCTATCGCGCAACGGATGGCGGACGTCTGTGGTCTGTCGAGACCGGTTCGCCGATCTCCGCCGCACCATCGAGTTTTGAATTCGATGGAATGCAATACGTTGTACTCCCTGTTGGAGGGGCCGGTGGTGCGCAGTTTGTCTACCCGGAAATGCATGCTGGCGAGCATGTGCGCGGACCCACTCGGCTGATGGCGTTCGCCCTGGATCGCAATGAGTCGATGCCCGAAATCGCGACGGATACTCGCGTCGTACCGCCGCCACCCGCCATTGAAACGACGGCACAGCAGGTTGCCAGAGGTAAAGAACTTTACGCTTATCGCTGCACCGGCTGCCATGGCAAGAACGGCGTCGCTCGCTACGGCGGATCAGTCCCCGATCTGCGATTTACGACGGCTGAAATTCACCGCCAGTGGACCGACATCGTTACGGGCGGCGGTCGTAGCGAGAAAGGCATGCCGAAGTTCGATATATCAAAAGAAGACGCGCTGGCCATCCAGGCTTATTTGCTGTCGCTCTCCGAGGAACTGCGCGCGTCGAGAAACTCGACCACCGATTCGAAGTAGGACACGCCTGGCATTTTGCGATCGATGTTTGGCTCGGTCGCAAAGGTGACGTTCTCAACACCGGCTTTGCGGTACGCATCGGACGTGCGCAAGATGTCCTTGCGATGCTTGTCACGCGCACCGCTACCGAAGAAGTAGCGATTCTGCCTGATAAGGTCGATTCGTGCCGGTTCGCGCTCGCCCCAGAACATCGCATCGCCGTAGAACCAGGCACCCTTGAAGGTCTCAGGCTTTGCCGTTGCCAGCATCGCTGCCACACGTGCGCCGCCGGAATATCCGAACAGGTAGTAGCGACTATGATCGATCGCGTAATCCCGCTCGAGCACGGCCTGCGCAAGAATCGTCCGCATGATCCTTTCGTTCGCCGGCTTTTTGTCGCCTGCTCCGAGCGCCCCGATCCAGATCAGGTTGCGCGCATCGGATACCGGGTTCCAGGCCTTTTTGCCCGCATTCCAGTGATCGGCATAGTTCAGCATGACCATTACGCCGGCCGGCTTCGTCGCATCGTAGGTTTCGGGCACGTACAGCTGCCACATCAACTCCTGGTCCGCAGCAAACATTGACGCCACCGCCGCCGCGCCGCGCTCACCGAGTAATTCCATCGGTGTCGTAGTGACCTTGAAGAAACCGGTACGTGGCGCATCCTGGGCGACGGCCGGAACGGCAATAAGCAGCAGGAGCAGTAGCGTTTTCTTCATTGAATGAGTCCTGTCAGAGGCGGTCACGAATAGTGTAGTACAACATGCCCAGCACCATGCCCGGGTAACGCAGCAACGTACCGCCCGGGAATGTCCGGATCGGCAAGTCCGACATGATGTCGAAGTGTTTCGCCGTGCCGCCGATCGCCTCGGCGATGACTTTGCCCGCGAAGTTGGCTATCGAAATACCATGCCCCGAGTAGCCCTGACCAAAGAACACGTTTGGCGGCAAACGACCGATGTGCGGCAGGCGATTCATCGTGACCGACAGCGTACCGCCCCAGGCGTAGTCAATTGCCACATCATCAAGTGACGGGAACAGCTGTAGCATATACGGACGCACGAAGCCTGCGATATCGCGCGGGAAGCCGCTGCGGTAGTTTTCTCCGCCGCCGAACAGCAGTCGGTTGTCCTCGGACATGCGGAAGTAGTTGACGACAAAGCGTGTGTCGTGGACACCGAAGCGACCGTTTATGACGCTGCGCGCACGTTCTTCACCGAGTGGCTCGGTCGCAATCATGAAGTTATTGATCGGCATGATCTTGCCGGCCATGCGTGGCTCAAGCTTGCCAAGATAACCATTGCACGCAAGCACGACGAACGAAGCAGTGACCTTGCCGTCCTGCGTCGCCACGACCGCGGGGTCGGTCTGCGTGTACCCGGTCACGCGTGAGTTCTCAAAGAGCTTCGCCCCCGCCTCGGTAGCCGCGCGCGCAAGACCCAGGGACAGGTTCAGCGGATGCACGGTCATCGCCTGCCCGTCCCAGAATCCCTCGAGGAAGTCGTCCGTGCGAACGTACTCCCTGGTCTCTGCCGCCGTCAGCGCCCTGCAGTGCGGGTAGTCATAGCGCTCGGCGAGCGCATCCGCGAGTTCCTGCGGCCAGCCTACGTAGCGCTGTTTGTGAATGCCTTCCACCTGCCCGTCCTGCAGGTCGCAAGCGATGTCGTGCTTTGCGACACGATCACGAATTTCCTGTTTGGCCAGTTCCGCGCATTCCCAGAGCTCACGCGAACGCTCGAGCCCGAATTGCTCCTCGGTCTCGATAACGTCCTTGCGCTGGCCGCTGCCAATCAGGCCGCCGCAACGGCCCGATGCGCCAAACCCGATTCGTTCGGCTTCCAGCAGAATCACATCGAAGCCCTGTTCGGCCAGGTTCAGCGCGGCCGACAGGCCCGTGAAGCCGCCACCGATGACGCAGACATCGGCACGGTGCTCCCCCTGCAAAGTCGGCCGATCAACAACGCCTTCAGCGGTCGCCGCATACCAGCTGTCCGGATATCCCGTCATGCCTTCGCTATCCCCTAGATTCCTGACTGCAAATCGATTGGTGTGCCGTCAAAAAATCGACCTAATCGAAATGCAGATAAATCGATTCCGGTTTCATTACCGGTCAACATGCCGGCAATCGCCTTGCCGGCACCCGGCCCGATACCGAAACCGTGCCCGGAAAAGCCGGTTGCAACATGCAGGCCTGAAAACCCGTCGATCGCGTCGATGATCGGCACTATATCCGGCGACGATTCGATCATGCCGGCCCACGACTCAACCAGCGGTGTTTCTGCGAGGGCCGGAAACACCTTCGCCATGTTTTTCCTTATGCCCCTCAGGACAGAAGGTGTTGGCGCGGGATTCAGAACCCGTGTCCTTTCAAACGGAGACTCGGCATCCAGCGCCCAGCGCTTCGGCGTGCGCCATTCATCGACAAAATCGGCGCCGAATGACAGCCTTACGATTTTGAACTCGTGCATCAGTGCCGGCAGGAATTTCATGAAGTAGCGGAATGATGACGGTGTCACAGGGTGCTCAAGAACGGAACCGTGCGCGACTGTGTAGCCGCCGTCCTCGCGGCGACGAATGCCAATACGGTCATCAAACAGGTTGCCGCGGAAGACTTCTTTCGCAGGCGCGGTTCGCGCCACAGTGCCGCGAACGCGAAGTTGCGGAACATCGACGCCAAGCGCCCGGAAAAACATCGACGTCCACGCACCCGCGGCGACGCACACTGTCGACGTCGCTATCGCACCGTGCTCGGTGACCACGGCGGAGACGTTGCCACCCGACGTTTCGATTCCGCGTACCGCACAGGATGTCAGGACCTTCGCACCGGCCCGCTCCGCAGCCCGCGCAATTGCGGGTGCCGCCTTGTGCGGCTCGGCGCGACCATCGGATTCCGTGAACAGCGCACCCTTCCACGCGGGCCCGGCGCCGTCGATTCGTGTCCGTAATTCATCCGCGCCGATAAAGCGTGTGTCGATGTCGAATTCTTTGGCCACCTCGGCCCAGGCGGCAAGTTCATCGACGTCCTTGTCGCTGTTGGCCGAAAAGAAGCAGCCGCCGCGAGCAAAGCCCACGTCCTCGCCCTCTTCATCAGCGAATCGGTCCCAGATCCTGAGACTTTCGAGCATCATCGGAATTTCGCGCGTGTCACGCCCCTGCACCCGAACCCAGCCCCAGTTGCGGCCCGACTGCTCACCGGCAATATGGCCTTTCTCGCACAGCACGACATCGACGCCCTGCTTCGCGAGAAACCATGCGGTCGAAACACCGACGATGCCACCACCGATGACAACGACATCGGCACGCTCGGGGATGTCCGCCGGCACCTCGAATGGTCGCTCCCAGGTTTGCGCTACAAGCTTCTGTGACAAGCCAACACCTCTTAGGTAGAGTTCGGGGTCGAACGAGAGAATACCCGCAAATGAATATCGACGTACCCCTTCGCGATCTCGGCGAAATTGACATCAATCCGTTGCGCGACGCCGTACTCAGCCAGGACGATGCTGCATGGCATGAGGACGAATATCGACAGCAATCCTACGATGTGCACCTCGAAACGCAGTCCATCGTGCTGATCTTCACCAATGGTGAAGGCTGGCCGAATCCGGAAGTTCGCAAGGAGCCCGGCTGGGACCGGCTCGCGGATGTTGCCGTGCCGCTCATGCATGACATTATCGAGCGGCATTACCCGAAAGGCGGCACGATCATCCGCGCGATGGCCGCGAAGCTGCTGGCCGGCGGCAAGATCACGCCGCACGTGGACAGCCATCCCTCGTTTCACAGCGGCCACCGTATCCATATTCCGCTTACGACCAATCCTAGGGTGCGTTTCATGATCGACGGCCGGCCGTACCAGTTCGAGCTCGGCAAGGCTTACGAGATCAATAACCAGATGCAGCACAGCGTGATGAATAAGGGCAAGGACGACCGCATCACGTTTATCTTCGACTACGTACCGCCGGGGCCGCTCGCGAACCCGGGCAAGCCAGGTTGAAACGCCTCAAGGACGCATTCCAGTCCGGCGACTTTGTCATCACGGCCGAACTGGCGCCGAACCCGCGGCAGAAAGCCACGGAGGTTGTTGAGCAGGCGCGCCTGCTCGCCGGCGCCGCCGATGCCATCCAGGTCTCGGATCATCGTAACTTTCGGCCGCATATCTCGGCGGTGTCGGTCGGCGCACACCTGATTGCGGCCGGCATCAACCCGGTTGTTCGCATGAATTGCCGCGACCGTAACCGACTGGCGATCCAGAGCGAACTGCTCGCCGCGCAGTCATTCGGCATCAGTGACCTGTTGCTGTCACGCGGCAGCGATATTCCTGAGGACCACCGCCCGCCGACCTCCGGCGTCTATGACATCAGTGCGATCGACCTGATGCGCACGGCCGCTGCGATCCGCGATGGCGAAGCTCTTGTGGGCGGCAAGCTCGATGACGCACCGGATTTCTTTCTCGGTGCCGTCGCGACCGCATTCAAGCCGAAACCCGAATGGACGCCCGAAAAACTGCTGGCCAAGGCCGATGCCGGCGCGCAGTTCATCCAACTGCAGATGTGCCTGAACACCGACGTCCTGAGCGCTTACGCGACACATCTCGTAGCGGAGAAGCTGACCTGGCGATTTCAGCTGATAGCAAATATCGCAGTACTGACTTCGGTCGAGGAGGCAAGAAAGCTGCGCAAGACCCAACCGGACGCGCTGATTCCTTCGGCACTTGTCAGCCGCCTCGAACAGGCGACTGATGCCGAGGCGGAAGGCATTGTGATCGCAGCGGAAACCCTCACGGTGCTGAACGAAATTCCTGGAATCAGCGGCGCCAACATCCAGGCCGGAGAAAGGCCCGAGCTTGTCGTCGCCGCCGTCGAGCAATCCGGATTAAGGCAGCAATGAGCGCCGATCTGTTCGCGATCAACCCTGCGGCGAGCGTCGAAATGCACTCTGTCGACGGCGCAGATTACGCAATCGTTGACGATTTCCTGGCCGATCCGCACGCAGTCGTCGAGTTTGCCTACGCGAATGCGGAGCGCTTCGAGATGCCGCCGAAGAGCTACCCCGGGCTCGTCATGGACATCGGGCGACTCCATATCGAACCGGTCAGACGCTTTCTGCGCTCAAATCTGTCACGACAATTCGATTTCCTGCGGGGCGGCATTGAACTGATGCCGATGTTCTCGATGACGACCCTGCAACCGGATGAACTGTCCAACCTGCAGCGCATTCCGCATACCGACCCATATGCACCAAGTGGGCGACGCAATTACGCCGGATTGTGCTACCTGTACGGCAACCCGGACCTCGGCGGTACCGCATTCTACGAGTGGCGCGACCGTAAACTCATCGAGGAAGCTACGGCCCTGGAACTCGAGAACCCGGACAAGGCTCTGGAGTTTCTAAAGGAGCGGTTCCCGACTTACAATCAGCCGCCGAGTTACATGACGGATTCGAACGAGATTGCGACAAGGCTCGAAGTTGTTCCGGCCAGGTTCAATCGCTTCTTGTTTTACCCCGGCGACCTGCTGCACAGCGCGCAGATCGAGCAACCGGAGAAGCTGACGTCGGACCTGAGCACCGGCCGGCTCACCCTGAACTGTTTTGCGACCGTTTCACCCAGGCAGGCAACACCATCAACGCAGTAGATCCCAGACAAATCGCTTTTGACGCAGCCCTCGCGACCCTCGAAAAGGGCGATGCCGCGAAGGCCGCGGAGCTTGCACGAACCGCAGTTGCGAAGGATTCCAACGACCTGCTTATGCAGGTGCTTCTTGGTACCGCACTGAACCGATTGCAGTCTTTCGCTGAGGCCGAGACCGAATTGCGCAGCGCGCTCGCGAAAATGCCGAAGATCCCGAAGGCGCTGCGAGAGTTGTCGACGGCACTGTTCGCGCAGGGGCGCGCCGACGAAGGCATCGAGTGCCTGCAGAAGATTGTAGATTTCACGCCGGAGAAACCGGACGCGCATTTTGATCTCAGCAACGCGCTGACACGAATTGGCCGTGACAAGGAAGCGGCGGCGGCGCTTGAAGAATCTTTTCGGCTCGACCCGCAGCGTCGCACACTGTTCGAAGCCGTGCGCGAACAGCGCGCTGGCCGCAACAAGGAAGCAGAACTGCGCTTCCGCGAAGTGCTGCGCGAAGACCCGACCAACGCGACGGCGACTCGCATGCTTGGTGCGATCGCACTTGAGGGCGGTCGCTATCGCATGGCCGTACGGCTGCTCGGCAACGCGGTCAAGCTGGCACCCGACTACTTTGGCGCGTGGGCAGATCTCGCGCGGGCGCAGACCGAGTTCGAAAAGCTGGACGATGCCCGGGAGTCCATAGATGCCATGACGCGACTCGAACCCGGGCTCGCGTACCCGTACGTCGTGCTCGGCAACCTCGAGACGAAAGTCGGTGATTACGAAGCAGCGATCAAGGCTTTCGAGGTGGCGCTGGATCGACAGCCTGACAATGGCGGAGCTCTCGCCGGACTTGGGCATGCGCTCAAAACGATCGGTCGCCAGGAGGAGTCCATCGATCGGTATCGCGATTGTATTCAGCGCTATCCGAATTTCGGTGAGGCCTGGTGGAGCCTCGCCAATCTCAAGACATTCCGATTTTCGGACGAGGAAGTCGGCGTGATGGAGCAGCATGTCGACAACGAGCAGCTGATCGACGAGACGCGCGTCAACATGAATTATGCGCTGGGCAAAGCCTACGAAGACCGCGGCGACTACGACAACGCGTTCCTGCGTTACAACAGCGGCGCGAGGCTGCGACGCAAGCACGAGTCCTACGACCCGGTGCATACCGAAACGGTGCACGATCGCATCATTGAGGCTATTACACCGGAGCTGCTTGCGAAACACGCTGACAGTGGCGATCCGTCGCCCGACCCGATTTTTATCGTGGGACTGCCGCGCTCGGGATCGACGCTGATCGAACAGATCCTGGCCAGCCATTCGATGGTCGACGGCACATTCGAACTGCCCGACCTGCCGCGCGTCGTGCGTACGATCAATTCCTGGCAGGTACAGGGCAAAGGCTACCCCGATGCGCTGCCGGAGCTCGATCCTGTGCATTTCCAGGAACTCGGTGAGCAATACATCGAGGCGACGCGGCGCTGGCGCGGTGATGCAGAGCGATTCACCGACAAGATGCCGAACAACTTCTCGATGGTAGGCCTGCTCGCGCTGATTCTGCCGAATGCACGTGTCGTCAATGCGCGCCGGCACCCGCTCGACAGCTGCATGGGCAGTTACAAGCAGTTGTTTTACAAGGGCCAGACATTTACCTACGACCTCGTCGAGCTGGGCGAGTACTACCTTGAGTACCAGCGCATGATGGATCACTGGCACGAGCTCCTGCCGGGCCGCGTTCTCGACGTGCATTACGAGGACATGGTTGCCGACCAGGAGAACCAGACGCGCCGCCTGATTGAGCACTGCAGACTGCCGTGGGAAGACTGCTGTCTGCGCTTTTACGAAACGGACCGCGCAGTCAACACAGCAAGCTCGGAACAGGTGCGCCAGCCGATCTACTCCAGGTCGATTAATTCGTGGCGACGCTTCGAGTCACATCTCGGCCCATTGATCGAGGTTCTGGAGCCGCTGTTACAAAATCTCCCCGCAGATCAACGTCCCGATAGTCTGAATTAGGCCCGTCGCGACTTGAGTCGTTGCGATCTCGCAACACTCTCGCGTGACACGCCGGAATCACCACCATGTGAAATGCTGAAAACCGCATGGTTATTTGCTTGCACCCCTCATTTTCAATAGTATCGAGCGTGTCTAAATAACAACTGCTTACCGGGGGGTAGCAATGGCAACGAAGACGAAAGCCGATCCCGATTCGAACACGGGAATATCCTATAAAACCACCCTCTCAGCCGCCGTCGCGGCAGCCGTCGGAGCCGGGCCCGCCCTGGCACAGGACGGTATCGAAGAGATTACCGTTACCGCCAGCAAACGCGGCGAAATGAACCTGCAGGATTTTGCAGGCAGCATCCAGGCATTCGGCGCCGACCAGATTCGCAACCAGAACCTGTTCAGCATGGAGGAATACTCCAAGTTCACGCCGAGCATGCAGTACTTCGGCAACCAGCCCGGCTCCGGCCGAGTGTTCTTCCGCGGTATTGCTGACGCACCTGACGCTTTCATCGCGGCATCGTCCGCTGCCGTCTATATTGACGAGCAGCCGATCACGCAGAGTAAACAGGCTGACCCCCGACTCATTGACATCG
Organism: Woeseiaceae bacterium; assembly: GCA_965224725.1. Classification (GTDB taxonomy): domain Bacteria; phylum Pseudomonadota; class Gammaproteobacteria; order Steroidobacterales; family Woeseiaceae; genus UBA1847. Next base: position 253,654 of record CBDCZZ010000001.1, on the reverse strand, counting down.
AACGTGTCGAAGCACTCAGTGGACCGCAGGGCACGCTGTATGGCTCGAGTTCTCAGTCCGGCACGCTGCGAATCGTCACCAACAAGCCCGATCCGACCAAGTTCGCGGCGATGGTGGACGCGACCGTCAAGGGCATGTCGGAAGGTGACTCGAGCTACGACATCTCGGGCATGGTCAACATTCCGCTGGCCGAAGACAAGTTCGCTATTCGCCTCGTAGGTTTCTCGGCCCGCGAAGGTGGCTTCATCGATAACGTACTTGGCATGACACCGGCCTCTGAAGTCGGTTTCGTATCGGGTCCGAATGGCGACCAGTACAACACCGACGCCGTGCAGGAAGACTGGAACGAGTACACGATCTCCGGCGGTCGCGCTTCTGCCAAGTGGTTCATCAACGATGACTGGCAGGCCACGCTCGCGGCGAACTTCCAGAACATGGATTCAGACGCCGAGAACACCTATGACCCGACGGTCGGCGACCTCCAGATCATCGCGTTCTACCCGGACTCGCGGACGGACGACTGGCAGCAGTATGCACTGACGCTCGAGGGCGACCTCGGCTTCGCCAACTTCACGTCGGCGACCGCGTACTTCACGCGCGATTCGTTCTACGCGCAGGACACGACATCCTACGCAGCGTACTTCGGCGCCTTCTGCTACTACGGCACGGCGGCGTACAACGTGTACTGCTTCCAGCCGGCCGGTATGTACTACGTTTACAACGACCCGATCGGTTTCCTGACCAACGACCAGAAGAACACGTCATTTACGCAGGAATTCCGGCTCTCAGGCTCGGGTGACCGCTTCAACTGGGTCGCGGGTGTGTTCTACCAGGAACGTGAAGAGGACTGGGACTTCCTGACCTACACCACCAACAATGGTGGCTACTCGCAATCTCAGGGCATGGACAACTGGATCAACTACTGGGGCGTGCCGGCAATGCCGACAGACGCCTGGTGGTTCTCCGGTGACCGCACGAAGTGGGAAGAGACCGCGGTCTACGGTGAGGCAACCTTTGACGTGACTGAGAATCTGAGCATCACGGGTGGTGTGCGCTGGTTCGACATGACGATGGACAAGCAGTACTTCGTTGAAAATCCGCTTGGACGCCGCACACCGGCTCTGCCAGACCTTAACGGTGACGGCCTGCCGAAGCACGCCTGTATCGTTACGGACGCACCTTGCCTTATCGATTCCGACAACCCGGCCGACACCGGCGTCAGCTTCCCGGATGGCAAGGACGACGATACGGCAATCAAGTTGTCGGTCCAGTACCGCTTCACGGATGACATCAATGTTTACGGTCTGTACTCGGAGGGTTTCCGTCCGGGTGGTGTAAACCGCAACAGGGGTGCCCCGAAGCTGCCAGTCGTGTACCTGCCTGACTTCCTGACCAACGTCGAGTTCGGACTGCGGTCTGCGTTCGCGGATAACCGAGTGCAGCTGAACGTTACCGCGTTCTTCCAGGAATGGGAGGACTACCAGCTCGAGGTTGTGGATCCTTCGAACCAGCCTTGTTCGGCTGACAATCCTCCGCCATGCGGCCAGCCCTGGCAGAAGGGTATTACCAATGCCGGTAACGCAACATCAAATGGCGTCGAGGTTCACTTCGAAGCAATACCGACTGACGGACTGTCGATTCGTGCCAACGCCACCTTCCTTGATGCCAAGGTCAAGAATGTCAGCGATCTTGTCGATGACATCCGGGACGGTGCGAGACTGCCGTTCGCGCCTGAGTTCAAGGGCTCGCTATACATGCAGTACAACTGGGAGACCGGCTTCCTGGGCTCTGAGGAATCATTCCTGCAATTCCAGTTCAGCCATGTTGGTGATTCCTACAACCAGGTCCAGGAGATTCCGTGGGATCCGTGGGATCCCATCAACTGGGGCAACAACGCGCCGCAGCAGAAGATGGAGGCCTACAACACGATCGGCTTGAAGTACGGCCTCGTCGGAGCTGACTGGGAAGCTAACCTGTTCATTAACAACGCAACTGACGAACGTGGCCAGCTGTACCATGACGTGACCGACTTCGAACCGTTCTGGGGCCGCAAACGCACGTCGATCATTCGACCGCGCGAGTTTGGCGTTCGCTTCACGAAGTTCTGGGGCGACTAGGCCTTAGTTAAAAGCAAGTAAGGAGAAACGCACCCTTCGGGGTGCGTTTTTTTTAGTACGGCCACAATTCAAGACCGTGAATGGCGTTGCGAATATCCATGGTCAGGTTGACTGACGCGATGACTGATTGCGATTCAAGGTCGTAGAGCGTCACGGTCGACGGCGATGACCCGCCGGCGATCAGCCTGTCGCTTACAGCGCACAACCCACGCCCAAAGCCCTGTCTTGCCACGCGCGAATCATCGACCCCGGCAAACTCGATTTCCGAATCGTCGTAGGTCTTGATCCGAAACGCGATATTGGTACCGTCGCGACCCACGTAACGAACGTGGTCGCTGCCGGTGTCGTTCAGGATAATTCCGTCACGGAACGGTTGGGCGTTGTGCGTGCCGCGCGGCAGACTACACACCTCGTGTACCTCGAACTCACTGTCGATGTGCAACAACGCACCCGAACGCAGGCCGCTCAGGTAAATGCCACTGTCGTCGACGTGCACCATATTGATATGGAATGAGTTGGAAGGAACCGGCCCAATCTCTGTGCGCGGGTCAAAGCGCCGCCCCACCCATTTGTTGAGCTCGCGTTGAATCTGGATTCCCCAGATGTAGTCCTTTGTATCGAGATCGAACGCAAGCAGGCTGTCGAAGCCCGTCGAACTCAGCAGCACGGTCCGGTCCTTTCGGCTTATCTCGTGGCAGTGCTTGAGAAACCGGTTGCGATAGGACCCCTGGATACTGAATGAGCGGTCGTAGCAGAACAACTCGTCGCTGGCCGCAATGTAAATATCATCGCCATCGAAGCAAATGCCGCGCAGGCCGCGATCGGCACCTCGGCCTTCGAAATCGATTTCTCCGGTATTCCAGTCGACGTGCTGGAACGCCTCCTGCTGGTCGAAATCAATTGTAAAAATACCGCCATGGCTCTCGCCCTGTTGCGAGCCGCGAACCACGGATGTTGCGATGAGTTTGGGAAGCTTGTCAGTCATACCGCATTCAACCGTGCCCGCATTCGATATGCAATAACGAGTTGATGTCGCAGAGGTTATACTCTGGCGAGCCACAACTGGGGAGGACTGCAGGACATGATGCCATCGCTCTCTGTGCTCGTGACGCTGGCGGATGCCTACGGCACTGTTTTCAAAAATCTCGGAGCGATCATCAGGGCGGCACTGTTTCCCGCCCTGGGTCTCGCCATCCTGACCGTCGTCGAAGACGCGGTCGCACCGGGCCGCTGGCTGTCGATGCTTTTCTGGCTGCTGGCACTGCCGCTGGTTATCCTGATCACGATAGCCATCCACCGCATAGCGCTGCTCGGCCCTGACTCGCTTGCCAATGAGTGGTCCCTTTCCTGGACATCACGTGAGACCACGTTCACCGTCTGGTTTATCTACATGGTCATATTTCTCGGGGCCTCCGCGTGGGTGGCGGGGTGGTTCTTCTGGGGCCTGACGGACTGGCTGCTCGCCTCGCCGGTTAGCTGGGTTATTGCATTGCTTACCTGGGCAACGGTTGCGTGGCTACAGGGTCGCTTTGGCATGGTGTTCCCGGTAGCGGCTCTCGGCAAGCGCACGTTCTTCTCAAGGAGCTGGCTGATGACCGCCGGCAACGGTGCACGTATCGCGATCTGCCTGATGATTCCCTGGCTGATTTACGTCGGCGTCAACGCGCTCACCGGTTTCGCGACCACACCGACAGCCAGTACGGCGATGGACATCACCGTCGTGGTCACAGCCGCCATCACCTGGGCGGTTGAAATTGCCGTGCTCTCGGTCGTCTACAAGTTCCTGCGGGATAACGATTTGTAGTAATGCCCAGCCACATCTATTTCGACCTCGACGGCACTCTGACAGATCCGTACGAGGGCATAACCCGCTGCTTCCTGTATGCCATCGAAAAACTCGGCTTCGAGCACCCGGGTGATGATTTCCTGCACGCCTGCATCGGCCCGCCGCTGTACGAAACGTTTCCGCAGGTTGTCGGGCGGGAACTGACGCTTAAAGCTGTGGATCTCTATCGCGAGCGCTTCGATGAGGTCGGCTGGCAGGAGAATATTCCGTACGAAGGTATTCACGCCGCGCTGGAGGCTGTTGCAGCGTCCGGTTGCAGACTCTTTGTTGCAACCAGCAAGCCACGAATCGCTGCCGCACGCATAGTCGAACACTTCGAAATGAGCCGTTTCTTTGACGGCGTGTACGGCTGCGAGCTCGACGGCACCCGCTCGAACAAGGTCGATCTGTTGCGGTATGCGGCGGAGCAGAATCCCGGCGCCGAATCCACACTGATGATCGGCGATCGCAAGCACGACCTGATCGGCGCGATCGCGAACAATATGACGCCGATTGGGGTTTCCTGGGGCTACGGCAGCAGCGAAGAACTAACTGGCGCAGGCGCTGTCTCAATCGCCACGACCCCGGCAGAACTGCCTTCCATTCTCAACGGACACTTATAATGACAAGAACACTGAAGTTGGCATTTGTCGGTCTGCTGGCCGCCGGTTGCGCGGCTGTCACAGTCGACCTGCCATCGATTACCGAGTCGCCGACCGGTAATCGCGACACCGGACGCGTTGTCTGGCACGACCTGATCACAAGTACGCCGGAAGCCTCACGAAAATTCTACGGCGAGTTGTTTGGCTGGACGTTCGAAGCGCCCGGCGTAAACATCGGCTTCGGCGAAGACGACACCTACATGCTGATCCGGCACAACGGTCGGCTGATAGGTGGGATGGTTGATGCGAATACGCTCGGTGCCGACGGCAACGTGTCGCAGTGGATCACGGTTATCTCAAGCGACGACATCGTCGCCGCTGTTGCCGCCGTTGAAACTGGTGGCGGTGAAACCCTGACACCGCCGACGTCACTGGCATCCCGCGGCGAACTCGCCGTCGTACAGGACGCGAACCGGGCGATTTTCGCAATCGTACAGACCCGTGCCGGCGATCCGCCCGAGTATGAACCGGGGCTCAACGACTTCCTCTGGGATGAACTCTGGACCAGCAGCGTTGATCGGCAAATAGACTTTTACAAGCGTGTTTTCGACTACGACGAAACCGTGCACAACATCGGCGACACCGCCCATCGCATCATGAACGCTGACGGCGAGCCGCGCGTTGGCATCATGCAGAACCCGTTTCCGGACGAGAGCCCGGTATGGGTGAGTTACCTGCGGGTTGCGGATCCCGCTGACATTGCGTCCAGAGTGGAAGCACTTGGCGGCGCCGTGCTGGTTCCGGCGCAGGATTCGGATGTTGGCGGTTCGGTCGCGCTGATAGCCGGACCCTCGGGAGCCGGTATAGCCTTACAGACCTGGCCCGCGAGCGAGGGAGACGAATGATGAAGACAAGCATCCTGAAGATGGTACGAGTGGCACTGCTGCTCGGCACAAGTACATTGCTCGCCTCCTGCGAGCCACCGCAGGTATACGGCAGCATCGGCTACAGCTCCTTCGATGGTGGCTACGGTGGTTATGGCGGTTATGGCGGCCTCGGCACCAGTATCCGGATCGGGGGCCGCATCCTCTAGCCGATGCGCTCGCGCATGGCCCTGATGTGTTCGGGGCCCATGCGGCAACAGCCGCCGACGATTGCGGCGCCCGCCTCGATCCAGTTCGCTGCGGCAGCGGCGCAGTCGCCCGGCGTAACCGTTCCCGACCAGGTGCCACTGTCGGGATCGTAGTCCTCGCCGGAGTTCGGGTAGGCCAACAGCGGCATTCCGGGAAGCACGGCCGACATGCGCGTCATCAGCTCCGCGGCAAACTGCGGCGGCGTGCAATTGATACCAACGGCACATACGGACGGATGATCCCGGAACAGCTCCGCTGCTCGTTCGATCGGCGTGCCATCACTGATCGTCGCGCCGTCCGGGCACGAAAAACTGACCCAGGACGGCGTTGCGACTTCCTTCAGCAGCTCCGCAAGCACCTCGGCTTCATCGATATCCGGAATTGTCTCGAGCGCAATGACGTCGGCGTCCGTCGAATCGAAAACAGCGAGTCTCTGTGCGTGAAATTCCCGCAACACCGGTCGCTCGACGCCGTACTTGCCACGGTACTCGGAGCCGTCATGCAGTATCGCGCCGTACGGACCAAGGCTCGCAGCAATCAACACGTCAGATGCGCCGGCGGCATCCCGCGCGAGTTCTACTGAAACGCGCATCAGGTCATCAGCGTCGGTGGCTGAAATACCCTTTTGGCCGAAACCTTCACGGCTGGCCTGGTAGCTGGCGGTTGCGATGCACTCGGCACCCGCGTCTATGTATGACTCATGCGCTTCGATGATCGCCTCACGATCGTGCAGCAGCAACCCGGCCGACCACAATGCGTCGCGGATCTCGCAGCCTTGCGCTTCGAGCTGGGTCGCCAGTCCGCCATCGAGCAGCAATGGCGTGTCGTCCTCAAGTCGTGTCAGAAAATTTTTCTTCATTTATCTCAACCGGTACCTCGATACCGTACAGCTCCCTGGCAACGAAAACCGCCGTCAACACCGTCATGTCAGCTTGCGGCAGTACAATTTTCTCGGGCCCGCAGCCCAGGCGAATCGCTTCAACCAGCGCGCCCGGTGAACTGGTACTGCCCCTCGTCCCGGGCATATGCAGAACGCGTCCGGCAACAGACTCACCGCATTGCGGGTGGTGCCGATCGATGATCTCGCCTGAACCGGGATCGAACCCGCCCCAGAAACTCAACGGCGCAGTCAGCACGAGTTTACTCACGTCCGCAGGCCTCCGCGACGCAATCTGCAAGGCTCGCAAACGTGACGTGAATCTCCAGCGCGTTCGGTGCATACCACGCCCACTTCGCGGAATTTGTCATCACATGATCACCAAGCGCGCTGACCTCGGGTTTGTAATAGGTGCACCGACCGGTGACGATCTCGACACCCGATTCCAGCAACGCCTGCAATTGCCCGCTCGCCGCCAGCTGCGCATGTACGACGGGACTGGTCGCCACGATGAATGTAACTCCGTTACGGACTCGGCGACCGTCCAGCAGCCTGACCAGATCTGCGAACTCGGCGACGGAAAAGTGCGGAGCCCCTGCGCAGACCGAGGTTACGCGTTTACCGCTTCCGGTCGTTATCAGGTCTGCCGTATCCCTGATGTTCTGCGCGGAAACCGCTACCGTGCGCTCTGGCTCGTTCCCCCCGGTTGCCTGCTCGAAAGTCTCGGCCTCGGGGGTAAGTCCGATCGCATGAAACATCGATATCGACCCCGCGCTCGCAGCTGCGGCGCCAAGCGCCCTCAGCTGTTCCCGATTTGTCGATGGCGGCAACCCGATGATGACCGGGATGGCATCTCCGAGATTCGCGCCTATCCACAAACCGAGCAAATGGAACATCCAGGCATCTTCATACCAGTCAGACGGCATTTCGCTGACGTTCACGGCCACGGTTGCGCAGCGCTGATCGTCGAGGTGCAGCCCGTACTCGGGCACACGACCCGTGATCGCGGCACACATATCAATGAACTCAACATAGCGATTGGTGCGCGCACCAAGCACGGAGTTTGCAAACACGACCGCGCTCGATTCACACCACGCAAGATGCGAGCCGAATGACGGCTCATCGCGACAATGGTACGGAGCGCAGCTCATCACCGGATCGGCACCCAGCGCCTTGTAAGTCTCGATCAGTTCGCGATCCATCGTTTGCTCATCGCCAAGCATGTTGGTGCCGCAGGAAGTCAGCGTCGTGGGAACGCGCACCGTTGTTTCAGATTCCAATAGCCGTCGCGCAAAGTCGAAATTCGCCTGGCTTTGGTAGTAGGCGCTTGCGAGATGTGCCCATTCAATATCGATAAGTCGCGACGCACCCATCGACTCGCCAAGCGCCACGAGCAGGCGCATGGCCATCTGTGTTCCTGCGCCGTGGTCGCCGTCCAGCATGGCGCGATCGTTGCGATCGAGTTGCAACATGCCCGGCAGCTTACTACTGTTTGGCGCATGCAAAGAACAACAATCCTTGCCGCGCTCCTTCTTGCTGTGAGTGCGTGCGAAAATCCCACACCTGCGCCCGCCGACGACATCGCACTGATTGTGAAATGCGGTTCGCTGATCGACGGACTCTCGGACGAGCCGCTTGGCGAGCGATACATTGTCATTCGTGACGATCGCATCTCCGAGGTAAGCGATTCCCTGGGCCCGTCCCTTGCGGACGCCGAAGTCCTGAACCTGGACGAGTACACCTGCCTGCCCGGACTGATCGATGCACATGTACACCTCGACGGATTACCGCAGGATGCCGACGACTACACAATCTACCTGCGCAGAACGCCCGAGGACACGCGGCGACTGGGCGCTGAACTCGCGGAAGTCGTGCTAAAGCGGGGCTTCACGACGGTCCGTCACGTCGGCGCATACCTCGCCTACGTCGACCACGACCTTCGGGATCGCATCGAGGCCGGTGCGATCGCGGGTCCGCGTATCCAGGTTTCGGGTCCTTACCTGACGATTCCGCACGGTGGCGGTGACATGTATATCCCGGGCGTACCGGACGAAGACGTGCCCGATTACTACCGCAAAGGCGTTGCGCGCGGCACCGACGGTTTCCGCGCCCGGGCGCAGGAACAGGTAGACAACGGCGCCGAGTTCCTGAAGATCATCGCTTCGGGTGCGGTGTTCGGCCACTCCAGCCAACCCGGTGCACCGGAGATGACGCCGGAGGAAATCGCAGCGGTCGTCGAAGTGGCCAAAGCCGCGGGTATCAAAGTCACCGCACACGCGCACAGTGCGCAGTCGATCAAGGACGCCATCCTCGCCGGTGTCGACTCCATTGAACATGCGTCACTGGGCGACGATGAGTCCGTCGCGCTGGCCGCTGAACGCGGCATCGTGTTTTCAATGGACGTCTACAACGGCACCTACACCGAGGAGGTGGGCCGCGATCACGGCTATGCCGAGGAATTCATGCAGAAAAATCACGACACCACAGAGGCGCAACGAATCGTGTTCGAGAAAGCCGTCGCTGCGGGCGTGCCGCTGGTGTTCGGCACAGATCTCGGTGTGTTGCCGCACCACCTCGGTGCGAGACAGTTCGAAATCATGGTTGAGCGTGGCATGACACCGATGCAAGCCATCAAATCGGCGACATCTTCGAATGCCCTGCACCTTGGCTGGGAGTCAGATGTTGGCGCGATCGAGGCAGGCCGTTACGGCGACCTGATCGCCGTTAAAGGGGATCCGATTGCCGATATTTCAGTACTGCAGGACGTTGCGGTCGTCATCAAGGGCGGCGAGATCGTCCGAACCAACCCGAGTGCTGAGTAACTAGTCCCTCCAGATCTCCTGCACCCACCCACGAATCTTCAGCGACTCCAGCCAGCGATCCGACAATTCATTCTGCTCAGCGTCGGTAATCGCGTACGGCGGTGGCCCGAGCTCACACAGGAACACGAGCTTCGCATCGTCATCGTTTCGTGACTTCCAGCCCTCTATTCCTTCTCGCCACCAGCCTTTGAAAATCTCGACCCATTCCTGGTGCTGCGGGAAGTCGATCTGTACCTGCACCTGCTCGCGGTTGGCGATACGCCCCTGGAAGCAATCCGAGCGCTGCAGCACCGAGCTGATATAGCCCTGATCACGTTCCGGTATCGGTGAACGAAATTCACGGTCGACCACAAAATGCGACAGGTCGGCACACAAGCGCATCTCCGGCACAAGGTCCATGAGCTGCAACGTGAAATACAGGTCATTCAGCAGGCTGTCGCGATGCGTTTCGAACAGGATCGGCATGTCGCGTTCGGCTGCCTCGGCAATCCAGCGGCGTACGACCGGCACTGCATCTTCGGGGCGTATCGGCATGACCACACTGATCACGTTGACCATGCAGGCGTTCATCTCGCAGGCAAGGTCGAGCAGCGGCGCCATGTCGTCGGGCGTGTGCGGAAACGCATTGATCATGCAGCCGAGGCCGTGCTGCTCGAACAGCGGCTTGCGCGCCAGCATCTCGGGGATCTCTTCGACGGCCGGATCGAGGCACATGCCATCGAAGCCCGCCTCGGCGACCATCGCGAATGACTCCTCGTCGGATCGCTCCGCAAGATTCGGGTTGCGCAACTGCATCCCCCAGAGCGACTGGTAGATGTCGAGTTGCTGCACGACGACTCCTGCTAGACCGGGTTGGGCGGCGTCGCTCCGCGGCGCGGCGGGAACCAGAACGGCTTGTCTACAACCTCGGCTTTGCACATCGCTCTGTTCCAGTGCATCTCGCGCTGGTAGTAGACCTCTACCCAGACATGGCTGCCGGGTTCACCGTGTGGCGTCCGCACCGTTCCGAGTGCAATGTTCTTCTTGCAGACCGGTGACCAGGTTGCGGACGTAATGAATCCGATCTCCTTGCCGCGTGCCTTCGCGTTTGAATAGATGTACGAGCTATGGGCAATCTTGTTGCCCTCGATGTCGAGCTTCACGAGGCGCCAGTTGGAACCGTTACGCTTCTCTTCCGCCAGAGCCCGCCGTCCGTTGAAGTTCGGCTTTTTGAAATCCACGAGCCAACCCAGGCCGAGTTCCAGCGGCGAGCGCGAACGACCGGTGCGAATAGTCTCATCCGACGGCAGAAACTCGGCGTAAGGCGCCAGGTATCCGGCTTCGATTCGCGCGAGTTCAAGCGCGTGCGTGCCAATTGCCGCGATCTTGTACTCCTTGCCCGCTTCAAACAGAGCGTCCCACAGCTCGAGCGCCTTGCCAGGATCGATCCACAGCTCGTAGCCGAGATCGGCGGTGAACCCGGTACGCGAAACCATCAGCTCGGCACCCTGGAAATCGACGTGGATCAGGCCGAACGGCTTGAGCTCTTCGAGTCCCTCGACGCCCATTGTCTTCAGTACGCTGTAAGACGTGGGGCCCTGCACGGCCAGGCCACAGATGTCATCGGTCTCATGCTCGACACTGACGTCGAAGCCGATGGTCGAGGCCTGGAACCAGGCGTAATGCCGTTCCTGGCAGCACAGCCGATACTCACCCTCGCGCAAGTGGAAAATCGTTCCGTCGTCGATGGTCTGCCCCTGGTCGTCACACCAGACGGCATATGCCACACGGCCCGGCGCGACCTTGGCCATGTCGCGGGTTACGAGGCGATTCAGATACGCAAGCGCATCCGGTCCGGTTATCCGGTACTTCGTCATCGGCGACAAGTCGAACACAGCAGTGCCATTGCGGATCGCAAAGTACTCAAGATCCGGACAACGCAGAGCATCCGGGCTCGAGTAGCCTTTCCACTCGTGCCACTCATTGACGATGTCGATCTCCGATACGCGCGGATAGAACGGCGTCTTCTGCGGCCCTTCTTTTACAGCTTCACGAATCGTCATGATGCGTTCTCCCTCTTGAGGATCGTTCGCGCGGCATTGCGCCCGGCGGCACCACTGATGCCACCGCCCGGGTGTGCGCCGGCACCGCACAGCCAGACCCCATCGACCGGCAGCTGGTACTGGGCTGCACCATTGATTGGCCGTACAAACAGGAACTGGTCCAGTGTCAGCTCGGCGTGATGCCAGTGCCCACCCGACATATGGAATTCGTTTTCGAGGTCCGCCGGGGTCAGCAGCTCACTCGCAGTAACGCGTTCCGCCAGGTCCGGCATGTACCTGGCGAGCGTGTCCATGATCGCCTGCTGGAAGCGATCTTTCGCCGCATCATCCCAGCCACCCTTCAGTTCGTAGGGCGCGTATTGCACAACCGCCGACATGACGTGTTTGCCGGTCGGTGCCAGCGTCTCATCGCGGAAGCTCGGGAACGAGATCTCCAGAACCGGATCCGGCGAGCTGTTGCCGTACTTGGCCGGATTGAAGGCGCGCTCAACGTAATCCTCGTCGGGCGCAATCACAATGCGCTCGGCAAAGTCCTTTCGTGATAACCCATCGATATTCGGCAGACCGTCCAGTGCCAGGTGCAGCTTGGCAGCGTTACCCTTCGCCCGCAGGTGCGTTACGCGACGAGCAAATCCGGTTTCGAAATGTTGCGCTCCAACGAGCTTCATCACCGTGGTTTTCGGGTCAGCATTCGAGATTACGGTCAGACTCTCGAAGATATCGCCGGACTCGGTTTCCACGCCTGTGGCCCTGCCATTGCTGATGATGACGCGCTTCACCGGCATGTTGGTGCGGATTGTGACTCCGGCATTGCGTGCTGCCTGCGCCAGTTCATTGCTGACGGCGCCCATACCGCCGGCCGGGGCGCCCGAACGGCCGTGGTCACCCGCAAGTCGGTAGAGGTATGTCAGGTAGGTGTTCGGTGAACGCGGTCCGAGATGAGTGCCGAGTACTGCGTCGAGACTTACAGCGCCGCGCAGCAAGCGGTTCTCAAAACGCTCGGTGACCTCGTCATGAATATTCATGCCAATCAGTCGCAGGAACGATTGCATCTCTTCCTTGCCGAGCATGCGCAGGTCCAGCCCGAGCTGCCCGAGAATTGCCAGGTCGCCGAAGTTCTTCGTACCGAGGCGCGGCGGCCGCTTGTTGAAGAACTTGCGCAACAGATCAGAGAACTTCTTTGTTCGCTTGCGGAACTCGCGATATTCGCGGGCATCGTTTTCGGACACCCCGTCGACATTACCACCCTGCAGTCTTACATGATTACCATCTTCGCCCAGCGCGATAGTAGCCATATCCTCGCTCGCGAGACGCGGCGACAGTTTCAGTTCCCTTCGAACTTCCGGCTGCAACTGGTACAGCAGGTGGGCACAGGCCGAAACCGAATACCCTTCGGTAAATTCACGCGTGATAGCGGCACCACCTACCTGCTCATTCGCTTCCAGAACAAGCACTCGCTTGCCCGCTTTTGCGAGCAGCGCGGAACACACCAGTCCGTTGTGACCGGCACCCACTACAATGGCATCGTATTTATCAGTCATCGCCAAAGTTCTCCGGTACGACGTTCGGTCGTTTCAGGTCGAGCAGGATCTCCCGCGCAGCGTTAGCTCCGGGGGCGCCCATGATGCCGCCGCCCGGATGGTTGCTTGAGCCGCACATGTACAGGCCACCAATCGGGCTGCGGTACTGCGCGTAGCCCGGAATCGGGCGATTGAACAGCAACTGGTCCATGGTCAGTTCGCCGTGGAAGATGTTGCCTTCGGTAATGCCGATCTCGTTTTCGATGTCCTGCGGCGTGCGTACTTCGGCATGCAGCACCAGGTCCTTGAAGTCCGGGCTGTAATTCGAAATCTGGTCAAAGACCGACTTCTGGAAGCCGTCCTTGTCTTCCTGCGTCCATTCCCGACCGTTGATCTCGCGCGGGCAGTACTGGATAAAACAACTCATGAAGTGCTTGCCCGGCGGCGCCATCGTCGGATCGTTGGTCGTCGGGATCGTCATATCGATGTATGGATCCTTTGACCAGGTACCGTCCTTCCAGTCGTCGTAGGCCCGCTCCATGCGTTCCATCGAGTCCGTAAAATGTATGTCGGCGTGATACAGCGGGCTGTTCTTCGGCAACGCCGTAAACGTCGGCAGACCATCGAGTGCGATATTGATCTTTCCCGACGAGCCACGAATCTTGAAGTTCTCGACGCGACGGTGGAATTTCTCCGGCAGGTCACTCTTGTCCATGCAGGTCAGGAACGTGCGCTTGACGTCCATGGCCGAGACAACTGTGCTCGCATGGATTTCGTCGCCATTGTCGAGAGCGACACCGGTGACCTTGCCGCCCTTGACGATGAACTTGTCGACACCGGCTTCGGTTCGAAGCTCGCCACCGGCTGCCTGGAATGCCCCGGCGATTGCCTTGGCGACCGCTCCTGTACCGCCGCGCGCGAAACCCCATGAGCCTACGTTACCGTCGACATCACCCATGTAGTGGTGCAGCAGGACGTAAGCGGTACCCGGCGAATGGATACCAAGTGCCGTACCGATAATGCCGCTCGCCGACATCGCCGTTTTGATGACGTCTGTTTCGAAGTACTCGTTCAGATAGTCCGCGACACTCATGGTCCAGAAACGAATCGTCTCGTTCATGCGGTCCTCGCCCATCTCGAGGAACTTGCCGCCGATGCGTGCCAGCTCCCTTAAGTCGCGAGCCTTGAACGAAGTCGGGTCCGGCGCCGTTGAGAGGAGGAAGTCACGGATAAAACGGCACTGCCGCATCGTGTCTGCCGAGTAGTTCTTGTAGGCGTCGGCGTCCTTGCGCGAGAAACGCTCCATCTCACGATACGACGCTTCGTGGTCCTGGTAGGAGCCGTAATAGTCGCCGTTTTCCATGAAAGTGACCGAGCCTTCATAAGGCGTCACCTGCAGGCCGTGCTTATGCAGCTCCAGGGCTCGAAAGATCTCGGGACGCAGCAGACTGCACACGTACGAACAGTTGGAGTACCACCAGTCCTTGTACAGATTGCGACTGACTGTGGCACCGCCGATGTAGTCGTTCTTTTCCACGCACACGACGTCGAGGCCGGCGCGGGCAAGAAACGCGGCCGTCGTCAGGCCGTTATGACCTGCACCAACGACAATGGCGTCATAGGATTTCATGGTTTTCAGGACCCTCCGGCAGCCGTACCGGCCCGTTCGAGTTTGGGCAGAGTAATGTCCACCGCACGTTCAAATTTGTCCAGCGTTTGACTGAGACATTCCACATCGTGAGCCTCGCAAAGAAACATCGGTTCGCGCGAATCCGGCTCGACCAGAATGCCCTCGTCATGGAGCGCCGGCGCCAGCGTGTCGTAGAACACGTAGTCGGATTGAACCCACTCGCGATAATTTTTCGGCGGTGCCTCCGCGAAGAACATTCCCATCAACGCCGGGTGCCCGGTAAAGCTGTGCGGAATACTGCGCGCGTCAAGAATCTTGCTGATGCCCGCCTGCAATTTCCTGCCGGAGCTCTCGATATCAGCGAGCGCGGTGGTCTCGTCGAGAATCTCAAGCGTCTTCGCTGCGGCGGCCAGCGACACGCCGTGCGCGGTGAATGTGCCGCCGTGCACGACCTTGTCTCCGATCCTGCGCATCACGTCTTCGCGACCGGCAAGCACTGACAATGGATAACCATTTCCAACAGCCTTCGCGAATGTGCACAGGTCGGCCTTGATGCCGTACAGCTCCTGAACACCGCCTTTCGCAACACGGAAACCGGTCTTTACCTCGTCGATGATCAGCAACACGTTGTAGCGATCGCAGATTTCGCGCACATCTTTCATATATTGCGCGTTTGCCGTGATCGCACAGCAGTTACCCATGATTGGTTCCATCAGGAACGCACCGATCTCGTTGTGCTTCTCCTTCAGCAGATCCTCGAGTGCGTTCGCATCATTCATTGGCACGAGGTGGAACAGCTCGCGCGATGCCGCTGGAATGCCCTCACCGTACGATTCAACGGGAGGCAATGGCTCGCCTGGCGTCCAGTCATCATACTCGCGGCCCCACATGACGAAACTCGACATGCCGTGGTAGCCGCCTTCCATGACCACGTGCGCATCCTTCCCGGTAAACGCACGCGCAACCCGGAGCGCAGCCATGACGGCTTCGGTTCCGGAGTTGGAGAAACGTACGAGCTCGGCGGCCTCAACCATGTCACTGATACGGCAGGCCACTTCATATTCGCGTTCGGTCGACAACGCGAACACGCCACCGACCTGCTGCCCTTCGCGCGCCGCCTCGTCTACTCGCTCGTCGGCATAGCCGAGAATGATCGGCCCGTAGCCTAATCGGTAGTCGATGTACTCGTTGCCATCAATGTCCCAGACACGGCCACCCTTGCCGCGGTCGATGTAAACCGTCTCGTCGTCGCCCCAGTAACGAAAATTGGATGCGACGCCGAGCGGCAGTTTACCGACGGCTTTTTTGAAATGAGCGTTGGAGCGAGACAGGCTGCGCATGCGGTCCCCAAATCGGAAATAAAATGAATGAGTATTCATTCATATTCTGCCATACTCACCGCATGACCGCCACAGCAAGCAAAACCCGGCGTACCGCATCGCGGGAGCAACGACGCCAGCAACTGATCGATGCCACTGTCAAATGCATTGCCCGTAACGGCATGGGCAGCACCTCTATTGGCGATGTCGCAAAGGAAGCCGGTCTTTCGCAGGGCATCATCAACCTGCACTTCGAGAGCAAGGAGAATCTGCTCAACGAAACGCTGAAGTCCATATCCGACGAGTACAAGGCCCAATTCGACAAGACGTTTGCGAGCGGTGGCGACTCCCCTGCTGAGAAGCTGCGCGCATTGATGGAGCTAGACTTCCGACCTTCGATCTGTGACCGTCGCAAGCTGGCCGTCTGGTTCGCATTTTTCGGCGAAGTGAAGTCTCGCCCTGCTTACCTCAAGATCTGCGAGCGACACGACGACCACTACGACGATGCCGTACGCTCGCTCTGTGAGGATATTATCGCCGAAGGCAAGTATCGCGGCGTGACCGCCGCATCGGTTACGACCATCCTTGCGGCGACGACCAATGGCCTGTGGTTGACGCACCTGATAAACCCGAAGTCATTCGACCGCCACACAGCGATGCAGGCCATCGACGAATACCTGCAAAGCGTGTTCCCCAAACATTTCCCTTTATAATCGACCGGTCGCTGCTCAAGCGTTGCCTGGACCCGATGTGACGACAGCCTGTCGAATGTTTCTGCTGGCCCTCTTGCCAGCCGTCATCTCCTGTTCGACGGTCGAGGACGAAAACGTCGTCAATATCTACAACTGGGCCGACTACATCGACCAGGACATGATCGATATCTTTGAGCAGGAAACCGGTATCAAGGTGAACTATGACACCTACGATTCGGCGGAAATCGTCGACGTAAAACTGCTCACCGGTAACACGGGCTACGACGTCGTCGTGCACAGTAATTCATTCGCTTCGCGACTTGTGAAGACCGGTGCCTACCAGAAGATCGACACATCTCGCCTTGAGAACTACCGCAATCTCGACCCGGTGCTGCTTGAGCGGCTCAGCATTTACGAGGTGGTCGCGGAATACAACGTGCCCTACCACTGGGGCGCGACCGGATATGCATGGGACGTCGACATGGTGCGGGAACGGCTCGGCGATGACTTCCCGATGGACGGCGCCAACATCCTGTTCGACCCCGAGATCATGGCAAAACTGGCCGACTGCGGCGTGAGTTTCCTCGACAGCCCGACAGACGTCTTCCCCATGCTGCTGGCGTGGCTCGGCCGCGACCCAACCGTCACCTCGGCCGAGAACACGGCCGCGGCCGAAGACCAGATGAAGAAGGTCCGCCCGTATATTCGCTACTTCAGCGGTACAAAGATGTTGTCAGACCTGCCGAACCGGGAAGTCTGTGTTGCGATGAGCTGGTCCGGCGACTACGCCACCGCAGCTGCACGGGCGGCCGAAGCGGGAATCGACATCGATCTGCGCTACACGATGCCAAAGGAAGGCAGCGGCTTGTGGGCCGACGGCCTCTATATAACGGCTGATGCGCCGCACCTCGACAACGCCTACCGCTTCATCGATTTCCTGCTGCGCGCCGACGTCGCCCGCGCCAATTCGGTCGGTACCAACTACGGTAATGCGAACGCCGCCTCGTGGACCCTGATGGAACCCGGGTTTCGCGGCAACCGGGCCATTTACCCGAACGATGAGGACTGGGAGATCATCTTCGCGACCGTCCCTGCCTCACCCATCGACGAACGTGTGAGGACACGCGCCTGGGCGCGGGTCAGGAGCGGTATGTGAGCAAGTTCATCCAGATCCGTGGTGTCAGCAAGCACTTTGGAGATTTCGTCGCGGTCGACAATGTCGATCTCAACATTGAGCAGGGTGAGCTGTTCTCGATACTCGGCGGCTCGGGCTGTGGCAAAACGACGCTTCTGCGGATGCTGGCCGGGTTTGAATTGCCGACCAGGGGCACGATCGAGATCGACGGCACTGACGTCACCAACATGGCGCCATACGAACGCCCGGTGAACATGATGTTCCAGTCGTATGCCGTATTTCCGCATATGAATGTCGAAAAGAATATCGCCTACGGCCTGCGTAAAGACGGCGTTGGCCGACAGGAAATTGCCACGCGAGTCGACGAGATGCTTGAGCTCGTGCAGCTGGAGGAGTTCCGCACACGCAAACCTGGCCAGCTGTCCGGCGGCCAGCGGCAACGCGTCGCGCTCGCCCGCGCTCTGATCAAGAAGCCCAAGGTATTGCTGCTGGATGAACCACTTGCAGCGCTCGACAAGAAGCTGCGCGAACGTACCCAATTCGAACTTATGAACATCCAGGACGAGCTCGGCATCACCTTTGTTGTCGTAACCCACGACCAGGAAGAAGCCATGACGCTGTCGACACGCATCGCCGTCATGGACAAGGGCCGCTTCCGCCAGATCGGCACGCCGAAGGAGATCTACGAATTCCCATCCAGTCGTTTTGTCGCCGACTTCATCGGCACGATAAATACGTTCGCCGCGGTGGTGACCGAGGTTGGCGACGAGTCCATCGAGGCCTACATCGACGACATTGGCCAGACCGTAACGGCGCTCGGCAAACAACTGGTTGAAGTCGGCCAGACAATCGAGGTCGCCGTGCGCCCTGAGAAGATCTTCGTCAGCAAGGAGAAACCCGAAGACGATGGCAGTGTCGTTGTGAAGGGCGTTGTTGAAGACCTGGGCTACCTCGGTAACCGCTCCCTGTACCGCGTCATGCTCGAGAGCGGCCGCATCATCCAGGTAAGTTCGCAGAACCGTCGTCGTTCCGTGCACCGGTTCCTGAAGTGGGAAGACAACGTCTGGATTTCCTGGCGCCCGCGAAGCGCCGTGGTGCTGCTCGACTGATGGCCGCGCCGCACAACAGTAACGACCAGCTGTGGCGACGCGTTGCTATCGCGGCACCGTACCTGTGGCTGTTCGTGTTTTTCCTGTTTCCGTTCCTGATCATCCTCAAGATCAGTCTCGCGGACCCGGTTATCGCCCGCCCGCCATTCACACAGACAGCATCGTTCGATAACTTCGCATTCCTGTTCACCGACAGCCTGTATGCGATCACCTACCTGCGCTCGGTCGGCATGGCGGCGATTGCCACCGTGCTGTGCCTGCTGCTCGGCTTCCCGATGGCCTACGCGATAGCGCGCTCGAAACCCGCAACGCGCAGCCTGCTGCTGTTGCTGATCGTGCTGCCCTTCTGGATCTCGTTCCTGCTACGCGTGTACGCGTGGATGGGCCTCATGAACAACTACGGCGTCATCAACAATGTCCTGATGTGGCTCGGCGTCATCGACCAGCCGCTGCAGCTCATGTACACCGACTTCGCCGTGTTTGTCGGTCTCGCGTATTCGTACTTGCCGTTCATGATCCTGCCGTTGTACGCAACGCTTGAGCGCCTCGATTTCGACCTCGTCGATGCGGCGCTCGATCTCGGCGCTACCCGCTCGCGCGCCTTCTGGGATATTACCTGGCCGTTAGCCCGCCCCGGCGTGATCGCCGGCTGCCTGCTTGTCTTCATTCCCGCAATCGGCGAGTACGTTATTCCGTACCTGCTCGGCGGGCCGGATTCGCTGCTCATCGGCCGGGTACTGTTCGACGAATTCTTCGTTAATCGCGACTGGCCGCTCGCGTCCGCCGTCGCAATCGTGCTGCTGTTGCTGCTCGTCGGGCCAATCATGCTCATGCAGTACTACCAGGGACGCGAACAGGAGGCCGAATCGTGAGACAGCGCTCTGCTTTCCTGCTCTCGATGCTCGCGTTTGGTTACGCGTTCCTGTACGTGCCGCTCGTGTTTGTCATTGTTTACTCATTCAATGACTCGAGTATCGCGACGATCTGGGGCGGATTCTCGACGCGCTGGTACGGCGAGTTACTGGAGAATGAACAGGTTCTCGGCGCTGCCTGGCTGAGCCTGAAGGTCGCATTTACATCTGCGACCGCAGCCACCCTGCTCGGCACGATGGCCGGCATGGCGCTGGCACGCTTCGGCCGCTTCCAGGGGCGCACTTTGTTCTCGGGGATGATCTCGTCACCGATGGTCATGCCCGAAGTCATCACCGGACTGTCGCTGTTATTGTTGTTCGTAACGCTGCACCAGATCACTGGCTGGCCCGGGCAACGCGGCTTCTCGACGATCACGATTGCACATACGACGTTCTCGATGGCCTATGTGGCCGTTATCGTGCAATCGCGCCTGCGCTCGATGGACGAGTCGCTTGAGGAAGCCGCGATGGATCTTGGTTGTCGGCCTCTGCGCGTTGTTTTCGATATCACGATCCCGCTCATCGCGCCGGCAATGATGGCTGGCTGGTTGCTGGCATTTACGTTGTCGCTCGACGATCTTGTCATCGCGAGTTTCGTGTCCGGCCCCGGGGCGAACACGCTGCCGATGGTGATTTTCTCCAAGGTCAAGCTTGGCGTGTCGCCTGACATCAACGCACTCGCCACAATTATCATTGCTCTCGTAAGCTTCGGAGTCGCTGTCGCCTGGCTCGTAACCAGGAACAGGCAGAATGCATAAAGTCCTTCGCAACCTGGCGCCTTTCTTTGCCGCGGTGTTTCTCGGTGCGGCCTGCGCTTCGGTATTCGCGACCCAGTTCGTCATTGCTGCACTCGAAGCTGTAAATGTCGATATCCCGTTTACTACCCGGCTGGCGACAACCTTCACTGACCTCGCGGTTCTGCAAGCCCTGGCGCCCCTGTTTGCCGCCTGTTACCTGCCTGGCTTCGAGGTGGCGGCGCTGTGCACGCGCCACCTGCCCGGGACGCGCCGATTCTGGTTCATCGTCGGTGGGTTTACGTCGGTTCTCGCGGGACTTCTGTTACTGGAAAGTGTATTCGGCGCCATGATGCTTGCAGGTGCCCGCAGCACCGCAGGCCTCATCATGCAGGCCGTCGCCGGCGCTATCGGGGGATGGCTGATGCACCACCTGACCGCGCAACAGGAGATTGCGGCATGAAACGACTGATCCTGTTATTGCTTTCCGTGGCTGCGCCGGTTCACGCACAGTTTCAGGTCGATACCGTCGTCGAAGGCCTCGACCATCCGTGGTCGGTCACCGAACTTCCCGATCGCTCCCTGCTGATTACGGAACGCACCGGGCAGCTTCGCGCTGTGCGCGACGGGAAACTCATCGAGGAACCGATCGCGGGAGTTCCTGCCGTGTACTTCTCGGGCCAGGGCGGTCTGCTGGATGTCGAACTGGACCCCGGCTTCGCCGAAAACCGGACGCTGTACATTTCGTATGCGCACGGCACGCGACGCTCAAATGCCCTGCGCATCATGCGCGCGAAATTTGACGGTGAGACACTTACAGATCAACAGGTGATCTTCACAGTTGAGCCCGCCAAGTCGACTTCGAATCATTTCGGCGGCCGTATGGCATTTCTCGGTGACGGCACCCTGCTCGCGACAACCGGCGATGGCGTCACGTTGCGCGAACATCCGCAACGGCTCGACAGCCTGCTCGGGAAAATCGTGCGCATCACGCGCGACGGCGAAGCGCCGAGCGACAATCCCTTCGTCGGGCAGGATAATGCGCGGCCGGAAATCTGGAGCTACGGCCATCGTAATCCTCAGGCATTGTTGCGCGACCCGGAATCGGGTCGCGTGTGGATGCACGAACATGGCCCGCGCGGCGGCGACGAGATCAACCTGATTGAGCCTGGCAGGAATTACGGCTGGCCCGCCATTACTTATGGCAGGGACTACACCGGGGCAGCGATTACGCCGTACACCGAATACCCGGGAATGGAGCAGCCGGTCGTGGACTGGACGCCTTCAATAGCGCCCTCCGGAATGGCGATTCTTGATGGCGATCTGCTCGTGACCGCGCTCAAGGAACGCAGCCTTCGCAGAGTCGTCATGAATGGCGCCAGTGCCGTCGAGCAGCAAATTCTGTTACAGGACCTGGGTTACCGGCTTCGAGATGTTGCTGTGGCAAGCGACGGCACGATTCTCGTGCTGACCGACCGCGCCGATGCGAAGCTGCTACGGATTACGCCCGCTGCATCTCCCTGATGTACCAGTCGATGAAGTCCTGCTGAAGGTCTTCCATATCTGACAACGGGCCGGGCTTGTAATAGCGGGAATGCACGCCCTTTGAGTTGTTGACGATGATCTCCTTGTCGGCGTGGGTCGTGATATCCCACAGCCACACCAGCTCATCGACATCGTAGTCCTTGCCCTCTTCGGCATCGCCGCGCACGAACCAGGTGATCTCACAGCGCGAGCTGTGGTGATCGATCGGCGTAAACACGTAGCTGACGACATGATCGCTGTACGCGAGCAGGTATGACAGAGGCCCGAGCGAGAAATCCGAAGCGCCGCCGTCGTAATCGGTGAGTTCGCCGAGCAACGGCGCAACCGGTTTGCCGTCACGGCTTCCCGTCAGGTACTTCTTGAACAGCGCGGTGCGGCTGTAGCCGTAGCCCAACTCGCCAGGACGCGCCTTGATATCGACGTAGTCGATGTCGATATTCCTGAGACCGCAACTCTCCATGCGCTCTTCCATGTGCTGCTGCACGCGCGCCTTCTTGTCATCGTCGAGCATGAGCGTATGCATGGCCGCATACTCGGGGTGCGACGGCGCGCAGTGATAGCACTCCGTGTAGTTTTCGACTGACAGTTTCCAGTTCGCCGGAATGTCGTAGTCGCGACGCGCCGCAACCTTCAGGTTTGCGAAATCGAACATCGCCATCGGCTCTTCGAGATCTTTGATTGCGCCATCGAGCGACGGCGGGTTATCAGTAAAGCTGATGAACACAAGGCCATGCACTTCCGCGAGCGAAACCGGGTTCAAGCTGTGCGATGACTTGTCGAAACCATCGGGCATTGCACGAGCCGCCGTCAGGTTTCCGTCTATGTCATACATCCAGCCGTGATACGGACAGGTGAACTTGTCGGTCGTGCCTTCGTGGTCGAGGCATACGAGAGAACCGCGATGCCGACAAACATTGGCGAATGCCTTCAACTCACCTGCGCTGCCGCGCACGATGATGGCCGACTCGCCTCCGACATTGAACACTTTGAAATCACCAGCTTCCGCAAACTCGGAGACGTGGCCGGCCATGATCCAGGTGCGATGAACCACGCGTTCGAGCTCGCGCTCGTAGATGTCGGCATCGGTATAGAAACGTTGTTCGAGCGAATAGCCCCGCTGGTAGCTGGCGACTAATTCATCAATAGTGGTCTCGTCTTTTCTGACTACGGCATTCATGGTTTTCAGGATATGAAACAAGGTGGGGCGAAAGTCCTGCTACGATAGCACAGCCTTTTATTTCGGCCGCTTGGGGTTTCACATGCTGTTTGTTCGACTGATCGTTCCGCTGACTATTGCCGCTCTGCTGAGCGCCTGCAGCGAGTCTGCGCCTCCACCAACAAGTACGTTGATTGCCAACGCAGCCATTATCGACGGCACCGGCAGTGAACCGTTTACCGGTGCCGTGCGCATCGATGCTGATCGCATCCTCGACGTTGGTGACCTTGAGGCACTTGATGGAGAAACCGTTATCGATGCCGGCGGCCTGGTACTGGCGCCCGGCTTTATCGACACCCACAGCCACCATGACAGCGGCATGGAGGAATACCTCGACATGCCGGGCGTCCTGAGTCAGGGCATCACTACGATCGTGCGTGGCAATGACGGCTTTGGCGACTCGTCGCCGGATGGCTATGCATCCATCGCCGACTTTAACGCGGCATTTGCCGAAAACCCTGCGGCAGTCAATGTCGCGTCGTACTCGCCGCACAACACCATTCGCTACTACGTCATGGGCGATGACAACAGGCGCCACGCGACCGCAGTTGAACTCGAGGCCATGGCCGCGCTGGTCACCGCCGACATGGAAGCCGGCGCACTCGGACTGGCGACGGGCCTCGAGTATGAGCCCGGCATTTCTTCGAGCATCGATGAAGTTATCGCCCTGGCAACTGTCGCTGCCGCACATGACGGCCGTTATATCAGCCACGTTCGCGACGAAGACGACAAGTTCATGGATGCCGTCGATGAACTTATCGAGATTGGCCGCGCCACCGGCATGCCCATACAGGTTTCCCACATCAAACTGGCCGACCGCGAGTACTGGGGAACGACGGCCGACGTCATCGCAAAGCTGGATGCAGCACGTGCCGAAGGAATAGAAGTCAGTGCGGATATCTACCCTTACGAACGCTGGGCAAGCAATCTCGCGGTGCTGTTTCCGGCGCGTGACTACAGCGACCGTGATGTAGCTACGTTCACGTTTGAGCACACAGCGACGCCCGATGACATCGTCCTTTCCTATTACGCGCCGAATCCCGAATTTGAGGGCATGAGCATCGCGGAGATTGCCGGCATCACCGAGCGCAGCGTTGAAGACACGCTGCTCGAACTGTCGAAAGCCGCCGATGACTATCGGCGCGAAACCGGCCAGGGCGGCGCCGGCATCATTGCACGCGGCATGGATGAAGGTGACGTCGCCGGCTTCATGCTTTGGGAATACACGAACATCTGTTCCGACGGTGGACACGGTGGCGGGCACCCGCGCGGCTACGGCGCATTTCCACGCGTGCTCAGTCGCTTTGTGCGCGAACTCGGCGTGCTCGACCTGCATACGGCGATCTACAAGATGACCGGGCTGTCGGCCGACAACATGGGCTTTGCCGATCGTGGCCGCATAGTCGCGGGGAACGTCGCCGACCTCGTGCTGTTCGATCCTGACACCATTCAGGACCACGCAACCATGCAGGACTCGGAGGCCGTATCGACCGGCATCGACAAAGTCTGGGTCAATGGCACGCTGGCATGGGAGAACGGCTCGACTGTGAGTCGACCTGGCCGCATCGTCGGACGTACTGCACAGTGACAGACACCTACCGCAATATCGAGCACCTGCTGGTCGAGCGGGACCCGGACACGCCGGTCTACTGCATCTACCCGCACATTTACGAACAATCGACGCGGCATTTCGTCGACGGCTTCTCCGGTCGCACGCTGTACGCGGTAAAGGCAAACAATCACCCGCAGATCGTCGCGCTGCTTCATCGCTTCGGCGTTACCCACTTTGACTGTGCGTCACTATCGGAGATCCAGCTGGTCGCCGAGCAGGCTCCCGGTTCAACCAGTTACTTCATGAACCCGGCCCGACTGCCGGGTCATGCCCGCGACGCACAACGCAATTACGGCGTGCGGCATTTCGTCATTGACCACATGAACGGGCTCGCACCGCTGCTCGACGAAATCACCGTCGACAATGCTGTGATCTTCGCGCGCATGGCCGTATCGCACGAATCGGCGATGGCGGACCTGTCCTGCAAGTTCGGCGCGAAACCGGAAAACATCCCTGCGATCCTGACGGCGATCCGGGATGCCGGGGCCGAACCTGCACTCGCGTTCAATGTCGGCACGGGCGTGACGGACCCGGAGGCATACGCGCACTCGATGGACATTGCACGGCGTGCCCTGGAGCAGATCGACTTCCAGGTGCGACTGCTCGACATCGGCGGCGGATTTCCGCGTGCCTATCCAGGATTCGAGGTACCGCCACTCGACGACTTTTTCTCGCGTACAGCGCAAGCGCGCAGCGACGTGCCACTGGCTGACAACGGCGAACTGTTGTGCGAACCCGGGCGCGCCCTAAGCGCCCCGGGCCTGTCTGCAGTTTCGAAAGTACTGTTGAAGAAGACTGACCGCCTGTATCTCAATGACGGCATGTACGGCGCATTCTGGGAGCTGCGCTTCAAGGGACATCTGCGCTACGCGTGTCGTGCCTATCGCGACGGCAAACCGCTGCTCGGAGAAACGAGGCCCTGGCGGCTGTTCGGACCCACCTGCGATTCCAGCGACGAGATGCCGGGTGCCGTTGAACTGCCGGTGGACATCGAGATCGGTGATCACCTCGAGTTCGGCAGCATCGGCGCCTACAGCCTGAGCGGCCGGACCACGTTCAACGGCTTCTACAGCGACGAAATCGTTACATTTTCGGACCCGAACGCCGCCCCGCCCGACTGACGCTGCAAGCCAAAACCGGGATATACTGGGCCGCAACATACCGCGTCCAAAACAACAATACCGGGGCACTCAATGGCGCATGGTTCAGACAGGCACTCGCTTACGGGGCATGCCGAATTCGACGGCATGATCGCTGCGTTTTCGGATGAGAAGGACGCGGCGAAAGCCGAAGAGATTCGTCTCGCCATCTGGGAGCGATTCGGCACCGAAGGCACGGTCTTCATTTCCGACATGGCGAGCTTCTCGAGTACCTCGCGCAAGGTCGGGGTGTGTCACTTCCTGAAAATGATCCATCGCGCGCGCGAGATCATAGGGCCTATCGTCGCGGAACATGGTGGTGTGCTGCTCAAGTGCGACGCCGACAACTGTTACGCGTTCTTTCAGCAGACCGACAATGCGATAGCCGCCAGCTTTGCAATCAACAAGGCACTGTTTGCCGCTAACGAGACCTTCGGCATGGAGGCACAGATCTACCTGTCCGTCGGCCTCGACTACGGCCGCGTACTGCTGGTGGGTGACGTCGATTTCTTCGGCGACCCGGTCAATACCGCATCGAAGCTCGGCGAGGACCTTGCGATCCGTGACGAGATCCTGGTCACCGAACGCGCGCTCGAACGCTCAACGTTCGTGGTCCCCGAAAATGCAGAGCGCATGGTCGCCCGCATTTCGGAGATCGAGATCAAGTACGCACGCATGCCGGTCACCGAGATTTTGCCAGCCTCATGAGCGCGAACATCGGCGATACCGCCGCCCTACGCCAGATCCTCGAAGTTACCCGCAAGCTTGCCGCGCCGTTCGATCTCGACACGATGCTGAGCGAAGTCGTCGACGCATCACGTGAAGTTCTGAACGCCGACCGTGGCACGGTATTCCTGTATGACGAGGGCCCCAACGAACTCGTCATTCGCGTCGGTACCGGCGTCGACCACATCCGCATTCCTGCCCACAAAGGCATCGTTGGTGAGTCGGCACAGACGCGCAAACTCATCAATGTCCCGGACTGCTATGCCGACGATCGCTTTAACCGCGACATCGACAAGCAGACCGGTTACCGCTCACGCTGCATGCTGACAATCCCGTTGATCGGCTACGAGGAATCGCTGGTCGGCGTACTGCAGATCCTGAACAAGAACGACGGCGTCTTTGACGAGCAGGACGAGTATGTTGCACAGGCGCTCGCAGCACAGGCCGCCGTGGTTATTCACCGTGCCAAGATCACGGAACAGATCATCGCGTCGGAAAAACTCGACCGCGAAATCACCGTTGCACGCGATGTACAAATGGGCACGCTGCCCAAGGAGATGCCCGTTGTCGCGGGCTACGACTTTGGTGGTGCGTTCTCGCCGACCGACCAGACCGGTGGCGACCTGTACGACTTTGTACCGGTCGATGACAATCGCCTGTTCCTGTTGATGGGAGATGCCACGGGACATGGCATCGGCCCCGCTCTCTCGGCAACCCAGGTACGTGCGATGCTGCGCGTTGCGTTGCGACTCAATTCAAGTCTCGACGACGCATTCGTGCACATCAACGATCAGCTTTGCGACGACCTTCCTGACGACCGTTTCGTCACCGGCTTTTTCGGCCTCCTCGACGCGGACGCACACGAGGTCAGTTTTCATTCGGGCGGGCAGGGCCCGATCATGCACTACCACGCAGCTGACAACAGTTACGACTGGCACCCGGCAACCACGTTTCCGCTCGGCTACATGCCGCAGACGGATCTTGGCGACGCCATCAACATAAAGATGGAACCCGGTGATGTACTCGGCCTGATTTCCGACGGCATCTACGAGTATGGCAATGCACAGGAAGTGCACTTCGGTGAACAGGGCGTCATCGATGTCATGGCGCGCCATCCATCCGCGTCGGCCCAGGAGCTTGTCGACGAAATCATGCGCGCCGCCCGCCAGCACGGCGGAATAACGCCGCAGGCTGACGACATCACAATCGTGCTCGCGAAGCGGCTGATTGAGTAGGCCGCCATGGAACGCACCTTCGGCCGCAGCTTCGACTCACTCGCACCGCTTTACGAATTCGCGGACGAGGTCATGGCAGCGGCCCAGGTCGCCGATGCGATGCGCTTCCCGGTACAGCTCGCACTCGAAGAATTGTTCGTGAACATGGTGAAGTACAACCCGGATGTAGGCACGTCGATCCCGGTCGACGTCGATATCGATGCGGGGACAGTGACCGTAACCATGACCGATCGCGGCGGTGTCGAGTTTGACGTAACGAAACCGCGCGAGGTGAATGTCGACGCGCCACTTGAGGAACGCACCCCGGGCGGCCTGGGCATTCATTTGATCCAGACGCTCGTCGATCGCATTGACTACCGTTATGAAGACGGTGTTGGTACAGTTGTTTTTGTAAAGGAATCAGGGATTTAGAATGTTTGACATCCGATTCGGAGAGGATGGCTCGGTGGCCTGCGAGGGACGCCTGGATGCGGCCCAGGCCGCCAAGGCAGAAGCTTTCATGGACGAGCTGGACGGCGCCAGGACGCTGGATTTCGCCCAACTGGAATACATCTCCAGTGCGGGTCTGGGTATACTGCTCAAGACGCAGAAACGTCTGGCCGCAAGTGGCGGGGCTCTAAAAATAATTAACGTCAACAATCACATACACGACGTGTTCCGCTACTCCGGCTTTCACGCGATTTTCGACATAGAAGCAAAACAAGATTAGTCGAGTCGCCCAACCAACTTTTTGTCCGGTCGCCTGTACGTATGAATAAGCCAGACGATACGAAATTGATCGAACAATGCATCAAGGGAGATCGGCAGGCGTTTGAGGCCCTGCTGACGCAGTACGAGAAGCCTGTTTTCAACGCCGCTTTTCGGATGCTGAACAACCGCGAAGACGCGAGCGACGTAACCCAGACGGTTTTCCTGAAGGTTTACGAAAATTTCGCAAGCTACGACCCGTCGAAACGATTTTTCAGCTGGATCTACCGCATTACGCTCAATGAATCGATCAACTGGCTCGGCAAGAGAAACCGGCTCGAACCCCTCGAACGCGAAGCAGCGGACGACGGCAGGAGCACTGAACAGCAGGTCGACAGCGCACAGGTCTCGGAGAATGTCCAGGCAGCACTGATGACCATCAAGGCGGACTACAGGACCGTCATAGTTTTAAAGCACTTTCTGGGATGCAGCTACGTGGAAATCAGTGATGTCCTCGAAATTCCGGAGAAAAAGGTCAAGTCGCGACTTTATTCGGCACGGCAGCAGCTTAAAGACGCGCTCATTTCAGGCGATCCGCATTGATGGCTATCGACGACAAATACATTGAACTGATTCACGCCGATATTGACGGCGAGATCGGCAGCGCCGACAAGGAAGAACTCGATGCATTTCTCGCAGGAAGCGAGGACGGCCGTCAGTTATACGACGAACTGCATTCACTGAGCTCGATGCTCGACAATTCAGAAGATGAGACTCCTCCCGAACACCTGAGGCACCTGATCATGAACAACCTGCCGGCATCGAACCGCGAGCCCCAGGAATCCCCCGGATTCCTCGAAGTCCTGTTTGCAACGCCCGCGCTCAAATACGCGGGAACGTTCGCCGCCGGCGTCGTACTGACGCTCAGCCTGGTCGACTCGGGCGAAATCTCGAACAATGCGTTCGAGGACGTAACCGGGCTGGTCGGCACCGTTGCCGACCCCAGCGCCGGCGAAATCGCCAGCATCGTCACAGTTAACAAGGCAGAGATCGCGGGTCGCGTGTCGCTGCGCAATACAGAATCCCTATTGATTCTCGATTTCGACCTGGTCGCGAAAGACCCGATCAACATCGAGGCCGAGTACACCGACAGGACCATCTGGTTCAACGGTTTTGCACAACTGGAAAGCGAAGGAACGACAGTTTCGGCGCAGACCGGGCAAGTTACCCTGGGCATGCAGGGTAAGCGGCGGTACGCCGTTTACCTGCACAACGAAGGCGGACGCGGGACCACCGTGAACCTTCGTTTTGTGGCAGGCGGGGAGATCGTTCACGAGGCGAGCCTCGACTACGATCCGGCGGAGTAAGTCCTTACGCCATCAAAAGTTCGGACTTACCAACTTTTTTCTTGCTGGCTTGTATTGCCAGTTAAGACGAACAGCGAACGCCCTCTTCCAGGGCGAAAAGGGGATAGAGAAATGGCAACAGGCAAATCCACTCCGGTAATTGTTATTGGCATCGCAGCACTGGCTGCGGTCGCCTATTTTGGTATGGGCATGCAGTCCGACGGCGATGATGCCGCAGGAACTGTAGCGCCCGCAGAACGCTACCAGGCGGAACAGCCTTCCGCTTCGGATATCCAGCTTGGGGATGAGTCAATACAGTCTGTATTGCAGACCGACGTGTTCGCGAAATTGGTCGCTGATGATGCGTTCCGCGAAGCAATGCGCAGTGAGGCGTTCCGCGAAGCGCTAGCCAGCGAGCAGCTGCTCGCTGTATTTGGCGGCGCCGGCTCAGCATTCCGCAGCGCGGCGTTCCGCGAAGCGTTGCGCAGCGACGCCTTCGCGATCAGCCTGGCAGGCGGATCGTTTAACGATGCTCTTGCTGCTGAAGCTTTCCGTGAACAGTTCGCATCGGAAGCGTTTCGCGATGCACTGCGCAGTGAACAATTCCGCATCAGTCTCGGCGCCATGAATGACAACTTTGCCGACGCTTTCCGCAGTGAAGCATTCGCGGACGCGCTGACCAACGAGGCGTTCAACGAGGCCCTGCGCTCTGAGGCGATGGCAGAGGCACTCAGAAGCGAGGCGTTTCGTGATCTTCTGACCAGTGACGCATTTTCGGAAGCCATGGCCAACGATGCATTTCGTGATGCGCTGAGAGCGGAATCTTTCCGGGAGGCGCTCACCAGCGATGCATTCCGCGAGGCTCTCCGCAGCGAAGCATTTGCCGATGCGCTCCGTAGCGAAGCTTTCATGGACGCGCTGTCTGACAACGCGTTCCGCGACGCGCTGCGCGCTGACGCTTTCCGGGAAGCGTTGCGCTCGGAAGCACTGCGTGAGGCGATGGCCGAGCAATAGGCACCAAAAAGGGTTGATTGCCACAACCCCTATGCGATTGGACGCGGTCTCACGACCGCGTCCACTTTTTGCTTTAGAACAATAAGAAAAAGAGGCGACCACATGCGTGAGTTAATGCGCCCGGTAGCACTGACATTGTTCATTCTTGCGATGAGCTCCCCGGTCTCGGCGCAGTCACTCAGCATGGTGGAAACAGACAGTCTGCGACTGCTGTATTTCGACCCGACCGAGACCTACCTGGTCCCGCGCGTCATCCAGACGTTTCACAACTCGCTCGACAAGCAACGTGAGATCCTCGGATACGAAACCGACGAGAAGACAACGTTGCTGCTGACCGACTTTACGGACTACGGCAACGCGGGCGCGAATTCGGTACCGGCCAATACGGTTGTCGTCGACATCGCCCCTATTCCGCTGACGTTTGAGACGGCGGCACCAGCGGAACGCATGTACACGATCATGAACCACGAGCTGGTTCATATCAGCAACACCGACCAGGCCGCGCCTGCCGACATCCGAGCACGCAGGTTTTTCCGTGGCAAGGTGGTCGCGACACCAGAGCACCCGGAGACGATCCTCTACCAGTACCTCACGGCACCGCGGAAGACGAGCCCACGCTGGTACCTGGAAGGCATGGCAGTGTTTCTCGAGACCTGGATGGCCGGCGGGCTCGGTCGTGCGCAGGGCGCATACGATGAGACTGTGTTCCGAGCCATGGTGCGGGACGATGCCCATTTCTACGATCCGCTGGGTCTTGTCGCCGAGGGTGTGGCCGTCGACTTCCAGGTCGGCGCCAATGCCTACCTGTATGGCTCGCGCTTCATTACCTATCTCGCATGGCAGTACTCGCCGGCGGAGGTTGTTGAATGGGCGAAGCGCACTGAAGGCAGTCGCAGATCGTACGAAGAAGAGTTCGACCGGATATTCGGCAAGCGCCTGAATGATGCCTGGCAAGACTGGATCCAGCACGAACACGAGTTCCAGCAGAAGAACCTCGAGGAGATTCGCAAGTACGCGACAACGACACACGTCACCCTGCGCGATGAAGCGCTCGGGTCCGTCTCCCGCGCCTACTACGATGCCGAGCAGAACGCATTAATTGCCGGATTCCGCGAGCCCGGCATACTCGCGAACATCGGCGAACTCTCGCTCGACAGCGGCGACGTACGCCGGCTGCGGGAAATCAAGGGCCCGATGATCTACCGCGTATCGTCCGTCGCCTGGGACCCGGACGAACGGCAGGTCTTCTATACAACGGACAACTACGCCTACCGCGATCTCATCGTTATCGACCAGGCGACAAAGAAGCCGCGCACGCTGCTGCGCGATGCCCGCATCGGCGAAATCGTGTTCAATCGAACCGACCGATCCATCTGGGGTATTCGACACCTCAATGGATACGCGTCGCTCGTACGCATCCAGGATCCGTGGAACGACTGGGAACTCGTTTACACGTTTCCGTATGGCACGGTCGTCTACGACATTGACCTTTCACCGGACGGCACACTGCTGTCCGGCTCGTTTGGCACGATCGAAGGCAAACACACGCTGCAGGTTCACGAGACAGCCGCCCTGCTTGAGGAAAAAATCGAGCCGATTCGTACCTGGAGCTTTGGCCAGGCTATTCCCGAGAGCTTCGTGTTTTCCCCGGACGGCCAGCACCTCTATGGCAGCTCCTACTACACGGGCGTATCAAACCTGTTCCGGTTCAACGTTGAAAGCGACGAGTTCGAGGCGCTGACCAACGCCGAGACCGGCTACTTCCGGCCGATCCCGATCGACGACCAGACCATGATGGCGTTTACCTACACCGGCAAAGGCTTCGTGCCGGTAAAGATGGATATCAATCCGATCGAAGACGTCAGTGCGATTCAGTTCCTTGGCAGCCAGGTAATCCGGAAACATCCGGAGTTACAGACCTGGCGCGCAGCCAACCCGGACGATGTTGCCGCTGAGGATCGCATAATCCACCAGGGGCACTACCGTGCGCGCGAACACCTCGGCCTCGAATCCATGCACCCGACGGTCATGGGCTACAAGGATTCGGTCTCGCTCGGCCTGAACTTCAATTTTTCGGACCCGATCCGGCTGGATACGCTCTCTATCGATGCCTCCTACTCGGTTGACCCGGACCTGCCATCGGACGAGCGCCCGAACCTGAGTATCGACTACCGGCACGCCGTGGTCAGTGCGAGTCCGCTGGCCGGCGCCTGGCGATTCGGCGCCAGCCTGAACCGCGCCGACTTCTACGACCTGTTCGGCCCGACCCGCCGCAGTCGCAAAGGCAATCGCTTCTATGTCGGCTATACAAAATCGCTGATCTATGACGCCCCCCGCGACTTCGACCTGGACCTCGAAATCAATCATTACTCGAACATGGACAGCCTGCCGCGTTACCAGGACGTTCCTGTTACGTTCGACAAGCTCACCAGCCTCGACGCAGAGCTTGTTTACTCGAACATCCGTCGCTCGCTCGGCGCGGTGGATGGGGAAAAGGGCTTTTCCTGGAACCTCGGCTCCACGGTCAACTTCGTGGACGGCGATACGATTCCGAAGCTGCACGGCAATTTCGACTTTGGTTTTGCGTTGCCGTGGCGGCACGCCTCTGTCTGGTTTCGAAATGCCGCGGGTGCGGCATTTGGAGATCGCAACGATGAGTTTGCGAACTTCTTCTTCGGTGGCTTCGGCAACAACTACGTCGACAGCGGCAGCATCAAGCGCTACCGGGCATCCCACGCAGTTCCGGGCTTTGAGATCAGCGCCATTCCGGGGCGCAATTTCCATCGCGGCATGCTCGAGTTCAATTTCCCGCCGATTCGTTTCGAACGGGTTGGAACACCCGGTTTCTTCCTGTCGTGGGCCCGTCCATCCATCTTCGGCAGCGTGCTGACGACGGACCTCGACGACAGCGCATTTCGCGACGACGTCAGGAACATCGGCGCACAGATCGATTTTCGCTTTACGATTCTTTCGCGGCTCGACATGACACTGTCGCTCGGCTACGCGAAAGGCTACGGCAATACGCTGATCGCCGATGACGAAGAGTTCATGGTCTCGCTCAAGGTATTGTAGTCTCGGCGAATGATTGCCGAGATCGCCCTCCACGCCCTGCTGGGTCTGTTACCCGTCTGCGCATTTCTCGGCGCGCTGATCTACCTCGACAGCTACAAGCTCGTGCCGATGCGCTGGGTACTCGGCGTCATTATGCTGGGGACGATCACGGGCCTGCTCAGCTACCCGCTGAACATTCTTGGCCTGGAAATTCTGGGCCTCGACTTCCGTGACTACAGTCGTTACATCGCACCACTGCTCGAAGAGGCGCTAAAGAGCATGATTGTCGTGCTGTTGATGCGCTTCAACCGGATCGGCTTTCTCGTCGACGCAGCGATCTACGGCTTTGCCGTGGGCGCCGGCTTCGCGATCTTCGAAAATCTGTTTTACCTGCAGGCCGTCCCCGACATGCTGACCGGTACCTGGATTGTGCGCGGCTTCGGCACCGCGATCATGCATGGCGGCGTCACGGCCATCTTCGCGATCGCGGGGCACACACTGATCGAACAGAAACCGACGCGCGGCATGGTCGTGCTGCTGCCGGGTTTTGCCGTCGCTGTCGTCATCCACTCCATGTACAACCACTTCCTGCTTGCGCCGATTGCGAACGCTCTGCTCGTGCTGGTTGCCCTCCCCATGCTGTTCACAGTGGTATTTCAACAGAGTGAGAAATCGGTCAGCGACTGGCTCGGTATGGGCTTCGATGCCGACGCCGAGCTCATCGAGCTGATCAACTCGGGCGAGTTCTCGACCTCCAAGGTCGGTACCTACCTGCAATCACTGACCGAAAAGTTTGAAGGGCCGGTCGTCGTCGACCTGCTTTGCTACCTGCGTGTGCACACCGAGCTGTCGATGCGTGCCAAGGGGCTGCTGATGATGCGCGAACAGGGATTCAATGAGAAGCCGGGAGAGGCAACTCGCGCCAAGCTCGAGGAACTGCGTTTCCTCGAGTCGAGTATCGGCACAACGGGACTACTGGCAATCAAGCCCTTTCTGCAGATGAGCAGCAAGGACCTCTGGCAGCTCTATATTCTCGACGCCTAGAACTGCAACGATGCAGATAACGAGTACGCCCGGCCGAAGTAGTCGTAGTACTTCGGATCTGTGTTGCAGCACCAGTTGTGGACATGCAGCGGTGGATCCTTGTCCATCAGGTTCTCGATGTTCAGGCGCAGCGCAATGTTGTCGGTGAATCGATAACCGGCGCTCAGATCAACATATAGAGTGTCTTTGACCTTGTCGTTAACCCAGATCAGATCCTGCGCGCCAAAGACAAAGCCATACTCGATCAGGTTATTGGTTGTACTGCCGATCCAGTTCCACGACAGGCGCAGGTCGAGGTCGCCCGAGTTGTAGGTCGTGCCGATGTTGATCTTGTCTTTCGGGAACGTCGAACTTCTCTTGTTTTCCTCGCAGGGCCAGCCGAATTGTCCGACGCAGTCGATAACGGTTCCGAACGGCGTCGACTGGAACGAGTTCTCGAGCGCATGTGTCCAGACCAGGTCGACTCTCAGGCCCGCGTCGCCGAACAGCGCCAACCCTTGCGGCAAATCAGCTTCAAGATTGATCGCCAGGTCGATGCCGCTGGTAGCAAGCAAGCCCTTGTTGATGTTGTTCTCATAAACCTCGACAACGTCAAAGCTCAGCGGGTCACGAACGATCCGATCGCAAAATATCTGCTCCGTATTCTTGAGATCGAAACACGCGGCTTCCGGATTTAGTGTGCCGATCGTGTCAGAGATTCTGATGTCGAAATAGTCGACGGACACTTTCATGCCTTGCAGCCAGTCGATGTCGACGACAAAACCGGCAGTGAAAGTCTCAGACACCTCAGGGCGCAGACTGACGTTACCGCCGAAATAGAAATCCGTAGGGAAACCGGCCGTAGCCTCCCACGTGCCAAGCACGTTTAATGGAATACCAGTTGCGACGCATGCGTCAGCCAAACCATTGCTGACCGGATCCCGCGACGCAGAACACGGATCATTACTGGTGTTGGCGCCGACAAACGAGCTGGACCCGACTCCCTGTTCGGTATACGCCTCAGCGATACTT
This sequence comes from Woeseiaceae bacterium, assembly GCA_965224725.1. GTDB lineage: Bacteria > Pseudomonadota > Gammaproteobacteria > Steroidobacterales > Woeseiaceae > UBA1847. The sequence goes on along the minus strand of CBDCZZ010000001.1, from coordinate 217,560 downwards.
GGCGCACGCACGGCTCGCTGTACCATGGCGCGAAAACGCACGGGAACCGGCAACTGCCACTCACCACCAATTTTCCAGGTATCAGAGCTGCCGGCATTCTTGTAGTCCGAATAACGGGCACCGAGTTCGAGTCCGAGGTATTCAGCCCAGGGAGCGTCCTGTGCAAGCGGTATCGCGAGCTCTGTGTATATCTCAAATACGCTTTCACGACCGATCACACTGGCGCTCGGTGAATAGCCCAACGCGTCGCCCAGAAACAGGCCGTCATCGGCTTTGAAACTGCCATCATCGCTACGCCATTCAACACCGATAGCCATATCCACGCGACCCGCCCGGATATCAAACGGTGCGCCGCGTACATACGCACTGACAAGTTTCTGCTCGCGCGAGGTCAGGTTCTCAAATGGGGCCAGGCGAACAAACTCGGCGGCCTCCGGTGACAGGTTACCTGCGCCAAACAAATTTACCGGCACACAGCCATTACTTGGGTCAAAGCACTGGCCAGTGGCCGGGTTGACGAACAGTCCCTGCTGTATACGGCTGAAGGAGGCACTATTCATGCCCAGCTCGATCTCGTCGCCCTTCGTAAAGGTCGCCCAGGCGTCATAGCTCCAGGTTTCGTTGATATCGCCACGGATACCGAGTGACAGGCGCGTGTACTCATTATCATTGACGACGATACGGGGACCGAGCTCAACCATGCGCCTGCCGAGCGCGAAACCGGATACGCCGGGACCCAGCGGAACGAACTGGTTTGCAGCGATTTGCTGGGTGCCGGAGCTGAACAACGGGCTGTCGGTATTGATCGCAAAGAATTCAAAAACCGGTGACTCAGCAAGTGTCTGGTCGACACGACTGTCAGTCCACGAAGCTATACCGTACAGCTCCATGGCGTCCGTCAATTCGAGGTTGAAGATAGCTCCAGCCGTCGTTCGTTCCATCGGCAACTGGATGTAGTTGACAGGCGCAAAGTTATAGGCGTCCTGTTCGGGAACAAAAGGAACGAGATCGGCGTTCGGATCGAAGCGGACCCGCATCGGGCCGTCGCCCAAATCGATCTGTGGAAACAGGATTGTCCCGCCGGGTGTCGCACTGCTACCCGACTCGATGATCGTTCCGTCACCGACATCTTGCAGTGACACGCTGGTAATGTCGCGCGAACCGCCGAAAGTCTCTTCGCGATCCAGATAGCCCGCATATAGCGTCACGTTTCCTCGGCCGAAGTTGTAACCGAACGCAATGTTTATATCGTTAACAGCGGAGTCGCCCTTTTCGGTGATATACGAACTCAGATCCAGGCTAAGGCCATCGAAGTCGTCGCGCAGAATGAAATTGGCAACACCGGCCATCGCGTCGGAACCGTAAATCGTCGACGCGCCACCCGTGATGATTTCTACACGATCAATGAGCACCTTGGGCAAGGAGTTGATATCGACCGCCGTACCGATGCCATTCGGCGCCATGCGTTGGCCATTCAACAGTACCAATGAGCGGCCGGCACCCATATCTCGCAGGTTGATGTGCGCCTTGCCGTTACCGGGGTTGTTCGAGGTCCGGCTGTTGTGCGGCGCAAGCTGCGGCATGCGCGCCAGTGTTTCTTCGAGGTTCGGCAGTGTCGACGCGGCCAGCGCCTCGCGCTCAACGGTCGATATCGGGCTGTTCGAACTGAAGTCGCGGCGCGGCAACCGCGAACCGGTAACGATGATCTCTTCGACAGGATCAGCAGTGATTTCTTCGTCATCTTCATGGGCGAGAACGGCGCCACTTGTGAGCACCGAAACGCACAACAACAGCGAAATCTTGCCGCGCACTGCTACCCCCTTGTTTTTGATTGCCTTTTTGCTGGCTAATTTTTGACCAGTTTAGCACTAATCGGGGCGTCCAGTGTGCGCAGAAACAACTCCAGCTGGCGCCGTTCGCGGGCGCTGAGATCCAGCGGTTTGGCCTCGTTATGTCCAATCATCGCATCGGGAGCTTCGTCGTAGTGTTCGATGACGCTGGCGAGGTCCGGCAGCTGCCCCTTGTGCATGTAGGGCTGCGTGTTCTCGAGATTCCTTAAAGACGGCGTGCGAAACGCGCCGACCAGATCGATGCCGGTGCGCATGTATTCCAGCTCGGTGCAAATATGCGATTCATCGTCACTGAAACGGCCGCGACAGTTGAACTCGTCATCTAGCACCTGCCCGATCGCATCGATGCGTCCCATGTCCGGAAGTTCGCCCGCAACGCTCAGGATGCCGGTATTGTGAAACTCATTGTTCGTCAGCAACGGACCGTTGTGACACTGGGTACAGTTCGCTTTGCCGATAAACAGCTGCAAACCCCGTGCTTCGTCTGCAGACAGGATGTCATCGGCATCCGGACTACCGAGCGAATCGGCGTAGCGATCAAATCTTGACTCCGTCGGCATGACGGTTCGCTCGAAAGCAGCAATCGCCTTGCCCGCATTCGCGAATACCGTGTCGACGTCGTCATCGATCGCGCCGAAGATGCCCTGGTACTGCTCGGCGTAAGCGGCATCACTCACAATCAGCTCAACAACGTCTGTGCGATTGATCGCGTGTTCGTTTTCATCTTCGAACGGCGCCAGCGCCTGTGCCCACAAGCTGTCACGCCTGCCGTCCCAGAACTGCCACGGACTGTAGGCAGATCCGACGATGCTCATGGAATTGCGCGCGACAGTGCCGATCGCCTGGCCCTTCGGCAGGCCGTCAGTAAAGCGCCGCTCCGCCTGGTGACAGGTCGCGCAGGATATGCCGCCGTTCGCACTAAGCCTGGTGTCGAAGAACAGGTCTCGGCCAAAGGCCGCCGCTCGCGGATCATCGGCAACGTGATTACTCGGATCCGGTGACAGCGGCGGAAGATTTGTCAGCGAAAGAGACCGGATCATCCCGATCTCTTCGGCCGTCCACTCGGGCATCGACGCCGGCCGCAGTTCCCACAGCTGCCACGCTACGCTCGCAAGCACGACGAGCGCTGCAAATTTGAGCAGCCTGAAACTCACAATTTGAAAGGAATGATGACCGTCGATACGCCGTCGTCGGTGCTTATCGTCAACACGATTTCCCAGGCTCCGCGCATGTGGAAACGCAGACCCTCAAGTCGGTAGTCGCCGCCCCCCAGATCCTCGGTCACGCGCGGTCTGGTTGGCAGGCCATGGTCATGTTTCGGCATGCCACCGTCGACCTCGATAATCGCACCCTCAACAGGCGCGCCGCCATCGGTTTCGATGTGCAGGACCCACGAGTGCATGCGATTGAGCTCGATTTCGCCATCTTCCGGCGTGTAGCTGACGACCAGGTCCGCTGCGGACGCGTCCGGCGTCATGACCAGCAATAGCAGCGCTGCTGGCGCAGCCTTCGAGAACCAGCGGCGCAGTCGACCGCTCATCAGCAGGTAGTTGAGCTGGATCAGCACCAGTAATCCGACAATCCATGGCCAGTAGCCGTAATCGATATAGCCAACTTCGAACGGAAATACTGCTGTGTACACTTTGCCTGTCTCCGGGTGAGTCGCCGATACGATACCAATGAACTGCCCGTCCGTATCGAACTCGTGCATGACGGCGTAAACGGCCGGCTCGATCGTTGGCGGGCGATAAAACACGGTGACATCGTCGAGACTTTCGATCGCCTCGACGTCTTCGAGCCGCGCGAAACGACCCTTGCCGGTTACGTCGTGGATAATGCGGAAATCGATCGGCATCTCGGCCAGCGATTCGTGCAGGTACTCCATGACGAATATGCTTTCCGATGCCGCCGGCAGGTCTTCGCAGAACTGCTCGTGTCCGGACTCGCGGGTCTGGTAGATCTTGAAATGTGCCCGCAGGAAATTAACCTTGATGACGCAGATATCGTCTTCTTCCACGACGCCGCCGTGGCCGAAAGCTGGTCCGGCCAGCAGAAAAGCAAGCAACGGAAGCAGGACAAGTCTGTTGAAGCGATGCACAATCACGAGTTCATTCTAATCGACTTTGGCGACGCCGAACCACGATGACCTTGATACTGAGTACAGCAGCGTTGCTGCTGGGGCCCATCTGCTACGGCCTGTTCCGCAGCGTGCCACTCGTGCGGCGCGTGCTCGACGCCGTTGTGGCGCTGACCATCGGCGTTATCATCGTCGTGCACATCGTTCCGGAAGCGTGGAGTCATGCCGGCTACTGGACGCTTGCGGCACTGCTTCCCGGTCTCGCGTTCCCGGCCATCATCGAGCGGCTGCTGCGGCGCGCCCATGAAACAGCACACCGCCTCATCGTGGCGCTTGCCGGCCTTGGACTGCTCCTGCATGCAATCGTCGACGGCATCGGGCTGCTTGCCGGAACACACCACGGTGTTGCCTGGGCGATCATCCTGCATCGCCTGCCGGTTGGTATCGCCATCTGGTGGTCGGTGCGCCCGGTGCTCGGAGCGCCAGTCGCGATCCTGTCGCTGGTACTCATAACGCTGGCGACGGCTTCCGGCTATTTCGTTGCGGACCAGGCAGCCGCGATTACCGAAGCGACCTCACTTGCACTGCTGCAGGCCTTCATCGCCGGCTCGCTCGTACACGTTGTTATCTTCGGCGTGCAGCACAAGCATCATTAGAAATGCACCAAGTGGTTGAGATTGGCGCGGCTTAGGTCTACCTTTGGGGTAAGTTCCTGATCCTCGGGGAGAGACTCATGATCAACGCAGGACTTACCCGGTGGGCACTGCTCACTGTCGCATTCATCACGCTGTCCGGTTGCGCTGCCACGACCAATGTGAAGCAGATCGACGAACTCGATTCCGTCGGCGACGATCCCAAGGTCGTCCTGATGCCACCCGACATTCGCTATTACCTGCTGACTGCGTCCGGGCTTACCGAACCGCACGAAGAGTGGACCGAAGCAGCGCGCGAGAACTTCAGCGAAGCCATCGTTGAACTGGCCGCAGAAATCGGCACCGACCTCGACGTCGCAAACCCGAGCGATCTGACGGAAGCCGAAATGCAGTACGAGGCACTGCACGCCGCTGTCGGCAGCACGCTGCTCGATCATCATTTCGGCATGCTCAAACTGCCGTCAAAGGAAGGCGCCTTCGACTGGTCCCTCGGACCGGGTGTCGCTGAAATCGGCGAACAGTACGGCGCCGACTATGCCCTGTTCGTGTTCTACCGCGACTACCAGGCATCCGGCGGTCGAGTTGGTCTCGCCATCCTTGCCGCAGTGGCCGGTGCGTCGATTTCGACCGGCGCTGAACAGGGATTCGCGTCACTGGTTGACCTCAAGACCGGCAACATTGTCTGGTTTAATGTGGTCACCGCCGGTGCAGGTGAATTGCGTGACAAGGACAGCGCGCACAAGACGGTTGCCGCACTGTTCAAGGACATCCCGACAGCAGACGCCCCCGAAGCGGAAGAGTAATGGCGTTACGGCTGACAGCCCTCGTAGCCGGCACGTTGCTGGCTAGCGGTATCGTTGCGGCCGAGGAGCCGCTCGATATCGATCACCTGATTCCGCCGGGCTACACGCCTGAGGAAGCCCAGGACGAGAAGGGGCTGTGGATGGAGATGCGCGAGTACGAGAACCAGCTCGTCAAGTCCGCACTGCGTCTCAAGGAACACGACATCAATGCGTACGTAAACGAACTCGTCTGCCGGGTCGGCGGCCCATACTGCGACGACTTCCGTGTCTACGTTATTCGCAATCCCGGCTTTAACGCGTCAATGACCGCCAACGGCATGATGCAGATCTGGACCGGCCTGATTGTCCGTGCCGAATCGTCTGACCAGATCGCCGCCGTTATCGGCCACGAGATAGCACATTACACGCGACTCCATTCGATCGATCGCATGCGCGCTATCAAGAAACGCATGGCAACCGGCACATTCTTCGACATCGCACTGGCTCTCGCCGGCGTCGGCACCGGTGGCGCCGGCCAGTTGATGGCTATGGCCAGCCTGATGTCGTTCAGTCGCGAGCACGAAACCGAGGCAGACATTCTGAGTGTCCGCCTTCTGGCGGAGTCCGGGTACGACCCCCATGCTACTTACGAAGTGTGGCAGGGCATCCTCGAAGAAGAGGAGTCTGCGAAGGTCAAGCAACAGAAACCGGGCGTCTTTTCGGCGACACACCCGCCTTCGGCGGACCGCGCTGAATACCTCGAAGCGATTGTCGCATCCAACTATGGCGAGCCCGACTTCGAACCTGCTCCGGACCAGCGTTTCCTGGACATCCTGAATACCCACTACTTCCTGCTGATGGAAGACCAGATTGACACAAACCGCTTCGGCCGCACCGAGGAGTTGCTCGAACGCCACCTGGAAATCGGCGTGCGGCCAAGTCTCGTGCGCTACTTCTTCGGCGAGATGTATCGCCAGCGCGGTGAAGAAGGCGACGCCGAGAAAGCCATGAACGCGTACCTGCACTCCATCGAACTTGGCGAGGCGCCGGCCGATGCCTACGCAAACCTCGGCCTGCTGCACATGAAAGCCGGCGACATGGAGCAGGCCAAAACCTATTTTCGACAGTATCTTGAAGTCGACCCGGAAGCTTCAGACCGGGCGATGATCGAGTTTTACCTGGAGGACTACTGATCATGAGAATTCGAATTCTTGCAGTCTCAACCCTGTTCCTGTTTCTCAGCGGCTGCGTCGCGTACGCGCTGGTACCGGCTGGCGTGACCAGCGTCGGGGCCCTGCAGGTCAATGCCGACAACGGCTACAACCTGGCTCCTTCAGTACACGCATTCGGCCTGAGGAAAGACTCGCAGATGTGGACGAAGGACGGGCGCCTGCTCGATCAGCTGGTCATTATTCCTGGCGTAGCCGCCGGCGAGACGCTGCTGAAACTGCCGGCAAAGACGGCGGCACTACCGGAGTTTCGTGCCGATATGTTGCCGAATGAAATCGAGGAACTGGCCGAATCCACGTTCGTGAAGTTCTACGGCGAAGGCAATGCCGCGATCGAGACAGCAAACCTGCGTCCGCATCGCTTCGGCGAACACCGCGGCTTCATGTTCGATGTCCAGGCTTCGATCACCGAGGCACCGGACCAGAAAGGTACCGTGGGCGCATTCGTTGCCAACGAGAAGCTGTACATGCTGTTCTTTATGGCGTCGACGCCCTACTACCACGACAAGCACGCGGCAGCAGCGGTCGAAGTCATCAAGAGTGCGCGCCTGGCTGGAGGCTAGTCCTTGCTGATTTCGATCAGCTCGACGTAGAGCCCACCGGTCGCAGCCGGCTCCAGGTAAACGAAACGTTTGCCGGCGAATTCGATCGGTCCATCCGGCGTTACGTATCCCGGCGTAATACCCTCCGCAGCCAGGATCCGCATGCACGCGCCAAGGTCACTGACCCGCCAGGCAACGTGATTAATGCCAGCACCGCCGCTGGGCGCCTGCAGCAACACCTCCTTAAAGTATTCGGAAACCGGCTCAATCAATTCGAACTCCGTGTCGCCGACCGTGACAAACGCGAATCGCGTGTCGGTCGCGTCCGGCACGACGCGGATATCTTTGTCGTCAACGCCATAAAGAGTCTTGAAACCGGCGATGGCAGCCTGCAGGTCCTCGACGATATGGCCAACGTGCTGCAGGCCGATAATGTAGTCTTTAAGCGTTGCGTCGATCGCCATAACAATTGACAAAAATCAAAGGTGCGCCGCGCCGGCGGCAATATGATGACCATATGCGAATACTGATTCTCGGGCTAGGGAATATTGGACGAACCCTCGCCGGGCGCCTGCGCTCGGAAGGCCACCACGTCATCGGCACAACCACGACGCCGGGCAAGGTGGAAGAACTCGGCCAGTATGTTGACGAAGTTGCTGTGCTGTTCGGGCACGAGGCAGACAAGGTCCGTGCGGCAGCGGCCGGCTGTGACGCTATTATCGTTACCGTGGCACCGGATGCTCGCAAGAGTCGCACGGTTGAAGAGCGTGAAGAAAGCTACCGGCGCGTGCTCGTCGACAGCTGTGAAAGTGCTGCCGCAGCATGTGATCGCGTGATCTTCGCGTCGTCGTTTTCAGTCTACGGCGATGGCGGCGAAGGTACTGACCCGATCAGCGAAGACACGCCCTGTGGCAATCACGACGAACCGTCATCGAAGTACTACCAGCTTGCCGAGAAGGCCACGCTGTCTGCGGCCGCGGGCTGCGCCCTGCGCTTCCCCGATATGCACGGCGCCCCGGGCGACCTGAGCTACCCGGATCGCGTCCGCATGTGCCACGAATACATGGGCGGAAATGCGATCTTCGCCGCGGACGTGCCGCTTTACTGCATTCACTACATGGACGTCGTTCGCGCGATTGAGCATGTTCTGGAGAATGAGCTAAGCGGCATATTCAACGTATGTGATAACGACAACGTGCCGTACTCGAACAAGCAGGTTTTCGACGCGATCTGCGATGCCGAAGACCTGCCGCGGCTCAACTTCCTTAACCAGATCATGATGCCCAACCGGCGCATTTCGGCGGCGCGCTTTTATGCCACCGGCTTTCGCATCGAACACGCGGACCCAAACACGGCGCTCGTCGAGCAGGCGCAGGACGCCTCGTGAGCACAGCTGTCATCACGGGCAGCACCAAGGGCATTGGTCGCGGACTGGCGGCTGAGTTTGCGAGTCGCGGCTGGAACGTCGTTATTTCGGGGCGCAGCAAGGAATCAATTGACGAAGCACTCGAGCAGATCGGCGAAGTATCCGGCGAGATTGCCACACAGATCTGCGAGGTTGGTGACCGGGCACAGCTACAGCAGCTGTGGGACACCGCGGTTGAGCAGTTCGGCAGCGTCGATATCTGGGTCAACAACGCGGGACTCGCCCGCACCATCTGGCCGATTCTCGACACCCCACCCGACCAGATTGACGCGATGCTCGGCATTAACATGCCCGGCACGATCTACGGCTCTATCGTTGCTGCTCGCGGCATGACGGAACAGGGTCACGGCAAGATCTTCAACATGCTCGGCGGCGGTTCGGACGGCGAATATTTTCCAGGCATAGCGATCTACGGCACGACCAAGCGTGGCCTCGACTATTTCACGACAGCGCTTGCGAAAGAGCTGAAAGACAGCGGCGTGACGGTCGGGCGCATCCGGCCCGGCATGGTCGTCACCGAGGCTGTCATCCGGGAAGCGAAAGCAAACCTCGAAAACTTCGAGAAGTCCCGCAAGATGATGAACAACCTCGTCGACCAGGTTGAAACGGTTGCGCCGTTTCTTGTCGACGAAATGCTCAGCTTTGAGAAGTCCGGCGGCAAGATCCGCTGGCTGACCGGCGGCAAGATCGGCTGGCGGATGCTCAAATCAAGATTCAAACCACGACCCGACCAGTTCGAACGATTCGGTCTTTAGGAGTACCCATGGCAGGACACGCCGATACCAAAACCATTGACCAGTTTCTGGCCGAAAACCCCAACGTAGACGTAACCCCGTACTGGGAGCGTTGCTGGGGGATCCTGTCCGGCGTCAAAGACCGCATTGCCGAGCGTTTCCCGGACCTCGAACGCGAGGAGAATACCAAAGATCGCGACTACTACACCTCGCCGAACGGTGAATGGGAAGGCTCAATGAAGGCCTGGTCGGGCGACGGTATGGAATGGCTTGTCAATTCCTGGCTCGGCAATCGCCAGGCGTCGATTCTCGACATGAATGCGACGGCGTTTCTCGGACAGGAAACCGACGTCCCGCACCTCGTAATCGTGTTTGGCACGATCCCGAACCTGTTTTTCTACGCCGATTACACACCACGACGCGACGTCATGTACGACGTTGACTACCTCGACCGTTACTACGGCGACGAGGTCAATCAGTGGTATCTGGCCCTTCGCGGCCACGAGAACTTCCAGTGGTCGGTGAGTCACGGCAACTACATGCGTGCGCTCAACAACCCGGCGACACAGAGCATCATGGGTGAACTGAATCACGACAACATCGACATTCTCGAGAAGTATGTCGGCGAGATGGTTACTCGCTGGCTCGGCTGGATCGATGCGGCAACACCAGTTCCGGAAGACCAGCGCGCCGCCCTGCGCCACCGTGACCACACGGTGCGCGAGATGGGATACGCACGCGACCCCATGAACAAGCTTGCCGTGCAGGTGTTCGGGGAAGACATGGTCGAGTCCATGGTTGAAATGCGTATGGGACGCGAGCAGATGCTGCGATCGGACAAGGCGTAAGCTGTGGGTGTTCTCAGCTACGCAGACGGTATCAGGACTCGGCATTTCATTACGTATCTGATTGCCGTTTTCATATCGTCCGGTTATGCGGGATCGATCGCTGTCATGCAGCCAGCCTTGTTGCTGCAGATCGGCGTCCCGCAGGGGGAGCAAGCTACGGTTACGGGCCTGCTTGCTGCGTGGCAGGAAGTAATTCTTATCGTTTTGCTCGCTTACGTCGGCGACATCTCGGACCGAATTGGCCGCAAGTCCACATACGTTTTCGGTTTTTCGATGACGGCTCTGGGATTCTTCCTGTATCCGTACGCAGCCAGCGTGAACGAACTCTTCGCTTACCGGGGAATCATTGCCGTTGGTACTGCAGCAATGCTCGGCATGATGGTCACCGTCGTCGCCGACTATTGCACAAATCGCACTCGAGGCAAGGCCAATGGGTTACAAGGCTTCGTCGCAACAGTTGGCGCCGCTATCCCGATGGTATTTGCTGTGCTTCCGGCGATGTTTGTCGAACAAGGTCAGTCGCAGCAACAAGCGCTCACATCGACGTATGGGGTAGCAGCGGCAATGGGGGTCGCAGGCGCGTTTATCGTCGCAATCGGACTCGCCGGCAAATCAACACAGCCATTGCCTACTGACCAGGAGCCATTGCTGGTGCGCATGCTGGAAGGCGCGAAGGCCATACGTGATAAAGGCGTAGCGCTGTCTTACGGCGCGGCATTCATTTCGCGCGGTGATCTCGCCGTGACGGGCGCGTTCCTGAATCTGTGGCTCATCCAGTGGGGCACCACCGAGCTCGGCATGACTCTCAGCGATGCGATGGCCAATCTGGCGTTCCCTGCGATCGGATTCATCCTGCTCGGAGCGCTGACCGGGTCAATATTGATGGGCATTCTCGCGGACGTAATCAGCAAGGCTGCTGCCGTCACCACTGCCAGCGGACTCGCAGCTGCTGTGTACATGGGCATGTTCTTCGTATCGGACCCGACGGCTGACTGGGTGAAAGGCGTCTTGTTCCTGATGGGTGTTGCGGAAATCAGCGCATTTGTCAGCAGTCAGGCACTTGTCGGACAGCAGTCTGAGCCAAAACGCCGCGGAGCCATCATCGGCTTCTTCGGTGTCGCCGGCGCCATCGGCATTCTCGTTGCAACCACAGGTGGCGGCGTGGTGTTCGACAAGATCGGACCTTCAGCGCCGTTCGTGATTTTCGGCGCGCTGAACCTGGTCGTGTTCCTGTGGGGCCTCGCGGTATTCCGCAAAATCGAGGTGCCGAGCTGGTCGAGAGTCGGGGCCTAGCGATTCGACCCGTACCGACCAGCGCTTCATTGATCAGACCTCGGCTTTGTCTTCGACAGACTGATTGCGCAATACGCTGATCATGAAATCGGAAACGTTCGCCCCGAGCATGCCGTCTATCTTGTTCCAAACCGGATCAATCTCGCGGCTGAAAATAAGCTGGCGATTCGCAGCGTCCCGTTTCGCACCGGACTCACCCTGGATGTCGATATCGCCGACACCATTGTCGACAAGATCGAACCAGTGCTGCAGATAGAAATCGGCCGCCGGGAAAATCGCGGACTCGTACGCCTCCGGCGTCGTGCGCTGCGCCAGCATCCACGGCGACATGATCGCGCGCTGCCTCGGCGACAATTGCGCCGGGTACACGCCATCCGTCTCGAGAACACCGGTCTGTGTGTCCGTCAGCGGCAGGTAGCAGCGCTGCATGTATGGGTCGTTACAGCCGAGATCACAACGCTGTACCAGGTCGAGGTGAAATGAGTACATGTCGCCACCTTCCGGGAAGTTCGGGTCGAGACCCGGCGGCATCTTTGTGTACACCGAATCCAGCGTAAACGTCGGCACCACCGAGTCAGGATTCGTGAATGCGAAGATCATGTGCGAATCGAGACCGATTGCCTCGACGGAAATTCCCGTGTAGACGACCTTGCTGAGTTTGTCGCCGCCATCGAACAGGCGGAAATCGCCAGCCGGCGCATTGCCGAACGGCGCCGCCAGCAGTTTCAGGAACGCCCCGCCATCCTCCCCTTTCACTTCGTTCAGGCCGAAATGGTCGACGATACGATCCAGGGTCTGGTGACTGATCTTGCTCGCGAGCGTATCCATGGCTGTCCTCTTGGAATGAATCTGCCGAGTTCACCAGAATCGTTGGTGCCGGCATATGATTTTTGTCAATCGGGCCGCTCGCGGCTCACTTGGCTCTGAATCGGAACAGCGTCGCAAGCCAGGACGCAACGAACAGGATTTCTGCAATGTTTCCGGCGACGATGCCCCAGTCGCTCCCGGCCGATGCACCGTTGACGACGAAAATCAGCAGCGAGCCCGCGAACGCCCAGCGCCAGCCCGCGCGCTTCCAGAGAATCGCGGCGATCGTGAGCAGGACCAGGTTGGTCAGGATGGTCGCCAGCGGTGGCGATGCATGTGCACTTACATATCGCGTATGCCCGAACAGGGTTTCCTGCACGAGCTGCAGCCCCGAAAGCTCGGTCGCATAGCCGAAACTAATTGCTCCCAGCACGAACAGCCATATGGCTGCCTGCACCGACTTCATCGCGGCCCATTCCACGCCCGCGCGAACGAGCGTTCCGGACGCAGCTGTGACCAGCGGTGGCAGGATCAGCACGTGCGCGACGTAGCGAACAAGGCTCAGGTCGTAATACCAGGGCTGGTCGATGGCGAATGCGCCGAGGGCGAGAATCGTGTTGTCGAGCATCAGGCCGACGAACAGCAGGCGTACCAGCCACTCCGGCAGGCCAGCCTTAAGCCGGAAACTGAGCGCAAACATCGCCGCATGTAACAGGGCGGCGGTAGCGAATAACAATGCGAGCATCATGTGCGTTTGAAAGCCAGCAATGCGAGCCAGATCAGTCCAGTGAGCACGAAGGCTATCATGTACTCGACAACAGGAATGCGCAGGGCTTCCTGCAGCATCAGCAGCCAGTCACCGCGGTACCACGCGAACATCGCCAGGACGATGCCCGAGGCAATTATCCAGCGTGAGCGAACCGACAACCCGACCCCGTGCATCTGCGTGATGACGAAGATCGACAGGAAACCGAATATGAACATGGATGCCGCCTGCTGATCAGACAGGTACGCGACCATCGCCCCGTGCACGAGCACCATGAGCTCCAGCGACAGAGTCCAGTAACGGTTTGTGTGGCTGCGTGTAAAAAACAGACTGCCCTGCAACAGCAGCATCAGGATGTAGAGATTGCCGAGCATGTGCCCGGCATTGAGCTCGATGGGATGGAACCAAAACGTGTACACGATCGCCCAGGCGAAGTAATAACCGTGATAGCGCCGCAGCGTATCGACGACGGGCCGTGCCAGAGGCGCGGGCTTGCCGAACACGAGCCCGCGGCGCCGGTTCTCCATGATCAGTACCATTACGAGTAGCAGCACCACTGACGCCTGCGACGAGAACACCGACGTGTCCTGCGCGAGGCCGTCATACCAGATGCGCGTCTGCAGGATGTGCAGCAACACAAACAGGACATTTACGGCGATCGCGATGACGTTGATCGGGTGCAAGCCTTTCGTATAACGAGGCCGCTCGCGTTGCGCAGCGTAGATCAGGGCCCAGAGACTGACCTGGTGCAGTACATAACCGCCCCAGGACGTCAGCCGTGACCAGAAATCCGGGTCCGGCCTTCGCCACTCGTACCAGGCGAAGCCCTTGTCCGGCGGAAACACAATATCGGCGCTGTACGGCCCTGCGAGAACCATAATGCCGAGCAACACAGCGATGCCGGCAAGTCCCCACCAGAACCTGAACACCGGCACATCAAGAATGAATTCATCCCTCCCCATTGCTCCATTATGGCTGATGCGGGTTGCCTCAGGAGCCGTGGTTACCATTGGTTACAATGGCGAAATAGTACGTGCATCGGCTTGGCGGCAGGGCTACCCTTTCGGTCCGGAGCTTGAAACCATGGCACTCGCAGACTTTTACAACCGCTTGTTCGCCGGCGTCGACGAAGACGTCGTCGACGCTATGGAGCGAGCCTCGGTTGTACGTCGGCTCGAGCCTCACAGCTACCTTTTCGACCAGTATTCCGAAGCGCGCGGCGTGTACGTGCTGGAATCCGGGGTCATCATGATCGAGCGTTCATCGGCTGCCGGCCGGCGCCAGATCCTGGGCTTCTCCTACCCCGGGGATTTCATCGGCCTGACTCACGACAACCATTTCGAATATTCCGTACAAAGCCTGACCCAGGCCGAAGTCCGCGAATTCCCGATGGCCGAGTTCAAGCGCCTTGCCGACGCATCCGACCGGCTCATGACGAATGTCGGCCGAATCGGCGGCAGCGTATTTGCGCACGCGATCGACCAGGTGTTCGCTCTCGGCCAGAAAAAAGCCCACGAGCGCGTTTGCTACCTGCTGCAGGAAATCCGCAATCGCGGTGTTGGCCCTGATGATCTGACCGTCGAGCTGCCCATGACGCGCCAGGACATTGCCGACTACCTTGGCCTGACGATGGAAACCGTAAGCCGCGCGATGCGCAGGTTACGCAATGACGGCATCATCGAGATCGAGGGCAGCCAGGTCGTGAAACTTCTCGAGCCCGATACGATCTCAACCCTTGGAAGCGTTACCGGCGATTAAGGAAGATTATGAAACGGATACTCAGCATCGCAGCACTGTTGGCGGCCAGCCTGCCGGCGTTTGCCGAAACGACCGTCACAATCACGGTTGTAAATGCCAGCAGCGACGAGGGCCAGCTCATTGTTTCGGCCTACAACAGCAAAAAGACCTGGCTGAAGAAGGCAGCAGCCGAGGAAAGCGTTGCGATCACGGGCGATGGCGCGACGATCGAGATGCAGCTGCCAGCGGGCGACTACGCGTTCCAGGTGTTCCACGACCTGGACGGCAACGGCAAGATGAAAACCAATTTCATTGGCATTCCCAAGGAACCGACCGGCGTCAGCAACGAGGCCAAGGGCAAGTTTGGCCCGCCGAAGTTCAAAGACGCAGCGATTGCAGTCGGCGATGAGCCCGTCACGATCGAGCTCAAACTTGTCGAGATCTAGGGCCTACTCGCCCTCGGGGTAAGGACCGCCCTTGCGCAGGAATCGTCCGCGGTAAAAGATCAGCGGGTCGGTCTCGCGATCCTCGAAACGTAATACACGACCGACGATGATCTTGTGGTCACCACCATCGTAGACGTGCTCGGTCGAGCATTCGAAGCAGGCCGCATATTCCGGAAGTATCGGCGCACCGCCAAGGCCCTCCGCGCATTCAAGGCCTACGAATTTGTCGCCGCCCTTCTGCGCGAACTGCGCCGACAGATCCTTCTGGTGCATCGCCAGTACGTTGACCGCAAAATGTTCTGCGTCGACGAACACGTCGTAGCTGAGCGAGTCGTTGGCAATACTCCAGAGTACCAGCGGTGGATCGAGCGACACCGAGTTAAAACTCGAAATCGTCATGCCAACACGCTGGCCATCCTTATCCAGCGCCGTCGCCACGGCGACGCCGGTCGCGAAGCAACTCAGCGCACGCCTGTACTGCTGCAGATCGATTTTGTTATCCGACATACCTTGCCTGGAGCACCGTTTCACCCGGGGTCCAGTCAAGGACTCCGAATGCCGTGAATCGTTCCTTGTTTCCTTCGTAAAACTGCCAGACGGCACACAGGCTGAATCTATCATCGATCAGCGTATCGCGCGCCCGCATCTTGAACGGTTCGCCGTAGAAATGCTGGGTGCTGAAGAGATATCGACCATAGGCACGACCATTGCCCCAGACGTCGGGACCTTCAAACTTGTGTACGACGCCGTCGTGCGAACGCTCGAACGAGAACTTGCGCTCGACGACGCCGGTCATCGTCACGTCCATGCGTGATCGCAGCAACGTCAGCGGCGTGTAGTCAATGATGACCTGCGTCGTGCCGAGCAGCTGCTGGTCGCCGTCATAGGTTTCAAGCTCCCCCTTCCACTGGCCAGACACCTTGACCGGCAGCAGGAACGGCTTCTTGGCCGCTGCGCGTTCTGACTCGATGAAATCGTCGACGCGTTTCTGCGTTTCCGGGTTGGTCTCATGGTCCTGCGTCACGATGTAGATACCGTTGAATACAGCTGCCATGACCGGCCCTTCGTAGAGCTCGGACGAGTAAACCTGGATGCCGCGCTCCGGTAGCACGAGGTTCAGGGTCCGCAGATCCGTGTTCCAGCCCGGCGAAAAGTAATTGGAATCGACGAGCATGCCGTACGGCCTGCCCGAACCCATGAAGTCCGGGCCGCAGTACACGCGATTCTGGTCCGAATCGATGACACCGAAAGCAAAATCTTCCTGGCCGAGATCGAAGCGATAGCGCAGTGGGCCGACGTTCTGGAAGTTGGTCCGCATGTAGTAGGTCGTGACGCCATCTTCGAATTTGCTCTCGCGATCGACCTTGTTGAAGCCGACATGCGTGCCGTCGACTTCGAACACCGATGGCAGCCCGTGCCAGGTGCCAGTGATTGCCTGCTGGAATTTGCTTGGCTGCTTGTCCGACATTGCGGAATTCCCCTTGCTTGCGCCGCCTCAGCGCACTTTATACGTTGAAACCAGTCTGTGGTCGCCAAATGTCTCGACGCACTTGCCGCCGCGGCAGCAGTCGAGCAGGAACCCGTCCATCAGATCGGCGAGGAACATGCGGATGGCTGCACCGTCACCCTGCTCCTCCTGATCCAGAAAATGTCTTCCCGTCGATTCATCGACAGGATAAGCGAGCGAGAAATGATTCGCGCCCTCAATCATGAAAAGGTAGCAGTTACCTGCAGCCCCTTCCTCGAATGTCTGGGCAACGCGGTCGCGGTCCGAGCCGCCATAACGAGCTGCACTCGCGGCCATCACGCCGTCCCTCGTGCCACCGATCAGCAGAATCGGAACATCGTTGGCCAGGTCGAGGATCGAGTCCGGCTCAAATCCCAGGACTGTCGACGGTGCTGCGTGGGCCCCGTAGGAGATCACCCCTTTCAGGCCATCAAGCCACTCGCTGCGAGCGTTGTACATCGCGACGGATCCGCCGGCCGAGTGTCCCGCAAGCACGATGTTGTGCGTGTCGATACAGCCCTCAAGTACGCCCGCTCCGTTCTCCTGCTTCAGCTGATCGACGATTGCGCCAAGCGCAGTCGCCGACGGCCGCGTTCCCCAGGTATCAGGCGTGATCGCGCCAAGGTCCAGCCCCGGCGTCAGGCTGATGTAGCCCGGCATTTCCTCGGCAATCAGGCTGTAGGTGACAACGATAAAGCCGCGCACGCACAGTTCCCGCGCCAGCCAGGCGTAAGACTCGGGACCGACATTGATGCCGGGCAGAATGATCAGGACGGGATGCGGCCCGTGCTCGTGATCTGCCGGGACGACGCCTGCATTGCGCTGCTCCTCGGAATCGTCCGGAACTGCCGGATAGAAGATTTTCAGCGAGGCGCGATCATAGGGTGCGCTTGCACCCGGTATGGCGCAGGTCCGAAAGACGGCGCGCGCAACCCTGCCAGACCCCGAATTCTCCGAGCGCATGGAGAAGTCGTCAGCTGCCGGCGCGTGGCAGCGTTCGGGTACCGCCCCACAGCGTCTTCACGAGATAGTCCCCAAGCTCCTTGCCGAAAAGCGTATCGACAACCACGTTAGCCGGATCGCGTTCGCAGATTGTGCGACGAACATATTCGTCGCGTTCGGCCAGTGCTGCTCGCTTGTCCTCTGCTACCGGTTCGGCTTCGTCGATCCACTTCAGCCAGCGATCGAGCTGTGCGTGCGCCATCCTGCGCACGGTTTCGATCGCCTCGGGGCTGAAAGGACGACCGACACAGATGCTGTTCGGAGTCTGTGCGAGACGCGTGTAGAACTCGCGGCTGACGAACGGCGTGAAGTCCGGGTTGCGGTCCATCTCAACAAACTGGTCGTTGGTCTCGCCGTAGTAATACTTCTCGGCGTATTCCGGGTTGGTAAGCATGTCGTGGCGTGGCACGTAGTCCATGTACCAGAACAGGTCCGGCACGGTACCGAGTGCGAAACCGAAATGCGGTACGTCGATATGCGGTCCTAGGCTGATCGTCAGGTGCATGTTCGTGAAGCTCTGTTTCGGGTTACCGGTCCACGAATGCACCAGCCAGTCGATGCCATCCCCCGCATAGTTCGCGACGTAACCCTTCGCGCCGGTTCCGGGTAAGCCTTCGTACGGCTGCAGGTCCTTGCAACACGGATCCATCTCGATGTCGAAACGGGCCTTCACCTTGTCGAGCATTTCGCCGAGCAAACCCCAAAGCGCGTCGAAATTCTCCTGATTATCGACGTCCGGGTTTTCCCCGACCATCTCCTCGATTGATTGCGTGATTCCCGACATGCTCTCCCCTCGTGCGATTACAAAGTGTTACAAGTTAGTGGTTCTACACATGCCCGGCAACTACGGGAAATTGCTAGACTGAAGGCAGGATAGCGACGGGCCCTGAGCCCGGCCTTGATAAATGTCATTTGATTTTTGTCATAAGGAATTGGCTTCCGATCCGGTAAGGTTTTTGCCGAAATCTCTGGGGAGACAACCGTGTTAATCAATCTCTGGTACGTAGCCGAATGGTCGAAGGACGTCACGCGCGAGCCGAAAAAGGTTCAGATGCTTGGCCAGAAGTTCGTCCTGTATCGCGACGAGTCCGGTAAGGCGCATTGCCTGTCCGACGTCTGCCTGCATCGCGGCGGCTCGCTCGGTGGCGGCTGGACCAACGGCGACTGCATCGTCTGCCCGTATCATGGCTGGCGTTTCGACGGCGACGGCAAGGTTTCCTACATTCCGTCGGAAGGCGATGACTTCAAGGCGCCGAAGCGCGCTCGCATAGACTCGTACCCGGTCGAGGAACGCTACGGCATGGTCTGGGTATTCCTCGGCGACCTGCCCGAGGAAGAACGCTTTCCGATTCCGCCATGTGACGAGTACGACGATCCGCAGTGGCGCATGATGGCGACCGAGTTTACGTGGAAGGCCGAAGCGGCCCGCGTAGTGGAGAACGGTATCGACATCGCCCACGCTTCATTTGTACACCCTATGTTCGGCAAACCGGAGTCGGCGCAGGAAAATCACATCCTCGAAGTTGAAGCGACTGACTGGTACGGCAAGTCCAAGAACCTGCAGTACCCGCCCAAGTTCAAGGAGAACTGGTACCGCAAGCGCATGCGCAAGGAAGGCCAGCCAACCAATACGTACCCGCACTGGTACCTGCCCGGCATGGTTGCCCGCATCCGCATCGACATCAACAAGAGCATGGCCATTGTCATGTTCGACGCGAACACGCCGGTCGACGAAAACACGACGCGCACGTTCGCACTGCAGTTCCGCAGTTTCCTCAAGTTTAAATTCTTCGATGCGGGCTCGCTGAAGCGACTGAAACGCATCCTTGACGAGGACGCAACGATCGTTGAAGCAGCCTCACCGAATTACCTGCCGGATGACCTCGCCCACGAAATGTCTGTCACCGACGACAAGTTCATGCGCTCGTTCCGCACGGCACGCAAGAAGTGCATTGAAGAACGTGGCTGGAAGATCGACACCGTAGAGGCGGCAAAGTACAAGGGCGTCAAGGTGCTCAACATCCCGAGCCCGGCGCGGCGCACCGAGAACATGAACTGGGTCATCGATACGGTACCGCTCGTACCGCCTGTGAAACCCGAAAACCCGCTGAAGCCGGTCGAGAAAAAGTCAGCTTAAGTCCCGGCCAGGTGCTCCCAGATACTCGCCTGGAAGGGTTCCTCGTGAACGAGGCCGTCAGGCCCGCGCGGGTCCCACTCATGACGGACATCGCAGGTAGCGGCGATACGTTTGCCTTTGGCTGTCAACGTTCGAATCGCCTTGCCATCGCGATACAACACCGTGTGCCGCGTGCGTTCGCCCGGCGCTGTCACGATGATGAAGTCGGGCTCCATGTAGACGTCGGTAGACCTGTCGAGGTTGCGCGCCGTAAACGTCAGGATGCCAGGGCCACCCGACATACCGACGTTTTCGTAGGCGCCGGGACCGAGCGAATCAAACACGAGGACATCGTCACGAATCCGGCCACGGAACGACTTCGCCGACGTGGCGCGTCCCTTGATATGCACGTTGGTGAGCCTGAGCACCTCGCCGTCAAAGTCGATGTAGACGAGATTTTCGAACGGGCTCTCGCCCGGGCTGCCGGCCTTCGGGTCATCCTCAAGCGGGCGGCCGTCGAGCTCAAACAGTTCCACGCGGTCGTGCCACGTGCCGTGCAGCAATGACAGGTTGTAAGCTACAGAGCCAACTGGATGGCTGGGTGGCGAATCAGACATAGTGATACCGGGGGTTTGAAATGAAAAACATAGTTGTCACCGGCAGTACACGCGGCATCGGTCGCGGCCTTGCCCATGAATTCCTCAAGCGCGGTTGCCGCGTGATCATAACAGGCCGTGATCAGGCGCAGGTCGGCGAGGTAGTCGCAGCGCTTGGCGCCGAACACGACAGCGAGCGTGTCGCAGGCATCGCCTGCGAAGTCACCTCCGTTGAGAGCCTCCGGTCTGCCTGGGATTTCGCTGCAGAACAGTTCGGCAATGTCGATGTCTGGATAAACAACGCTGGCATGAGCATTCCGCGCCAACCCCTGCATGAGCAGGATGCATTCAATATTCGCAAGATCGTCGACGTCAATCTCGTCGGCATGCTGTACGCGAACAAGGTTGCCATTGCGGGCATGACTGCACAGGGCAATGGCCAGGTGTGGAACATGGAGGGCTTCGGTTCCGGTGACCAGACAGCTCCCGGAATGGCTGCATATGGCTGCACCAAGCGCGCGGTTACGTATCTCAACAAGGCGTTGCAGAAAGAAATCAAGGATACCGGTGTGCAGGTAAACACGTTGAGCCCCGGCATCGTCGTGACCGATCTGCTGGTCGGCGACTACGACTTCGAATCCGAAGAGTGGCAAAAGACGAAGAAGATCCTGAACATACTTGGCGACAAGGTTGAGACAGTTACGCCCTACCTGGCGGACGGCATCCTCAAAGCAACGAAGTCGGGCAGCAAGGTTGCCTGGCTCACCGGGTTCAAGGCGTTTGGTCGCTTCATGACCGCGGCGTTCAACAAGCGAGATCTGTTCGAGGACATTCCGGGCGCTTGAGCAAAGTTGTAGTCATCACGGGCAGCTCCAGGGGGCTTGGCCTCGCGACGGCAGAGGCGTGTCTTGCTGCCGGTGCCAGCGTCGCAATTAGTTCGGAGAATACCGAGGAGCTGGAGGCAGCCCCGGTCTCGGATGACGAACGCGTACTGCGCATCTCTTGCGACGTAACCAGCGAGGCCGACGTTCGGGCTCAGCGCGACGCAGCCATCCAACGCTTCGGACGCATCGACGCGTGGATCAATAATGCCGGCACTTCGGCCCCTACCGGCGCTACTCGCGACGTAGTTATCGCAACTGGCCGGCAGGTGCTCGGTGTGAACATCCTCGGCACTTACTTCGGTTCGGTCCATGCTATGCGCCAGTTTCGGAAACAAGGATCCGGGCGCTTGATAAACATCGTCGGCCGCGGCGAGAAACACCCGGTTCCGACAGGGGCGCTGTATGGCTCCAGCAAGGCGTCACGAGCAGGTATTCACCCCTTGAGGAAAGTCATCGCAGTGATAGGCGAGACACCGGAGAATGCAGCACGCAAACTTGCCGAGCTTGCGCTACGTGATTCACGGGCACCGGCCGAGAACGGCAGATCGAGAATTTCGGTACTGCTGCCGAAGGTGCTGCGCCGACTCGTACTGAGGGAGGCCCCGCCGATCGATCCTGAGACGGTGGAGCTGATTAGAGTGGAGCCTGAACGCGATTGAGCGTTAGTTAGTGCAGATACTGCGGTGGCGGAGGTTCTTTCACAGCGAATCCTGCTACCGCCTCAAATCCTCCCGCGGGAGGATACCCTTCCGGGCAGACCTCCGGGATCCGGTAGCCGTTGTCCGGGATGGCAACTCCATCGGGGCGCACAAAGATCCACCGGTCCATGAAGTCCTTGTCGATGCGGTAACCACCTTCGTGGACCAGCGTGTGATGCTTCTCGCACAACAGGATCAGATTGTCCGCTGAGGTCTCACCGCCGTTCGACCAGTGCTCGACGTGATGTAGATCGACGAAGCGCTTGTTGCGGCAACCCGGGAACGTGCAGCAGTGATGATCTCTCGCCTTAACGGCTCTTGCGATGCCGGTCGGAACAGTTCGGGTCTTCCGGCCAATCGATAGCGGTTCGCCCTCGCTCGTTTCGGTCATGACGACAACAGAGCTGTCGCAGCAAAGTCGTTTGACCGTCTCGATCGGCAACGAAGATCGACCTTGACCATTGGCCAGCGCCGACTGATCCACGTGGATGGTGACCAAGTGATTGTCGGAACTGCTGCCCTCGCTCTGCTCACCTGAGAGGTACTCACTCACCATCGTCATGAACGCATCGGCCTGCCTTGTCGACCAGGACGTGTCCTGCAAGTCAGGCGCCTTCAGACACTCATCGTCTCTCGCCTTGTCGAGCGCTTTCTCGAAGAGCTCACCTTTCTCCAGCGGCACTTCAATCGAGATCGTCATGGTGCCGCGCTCGGAATCACGACGAACGCGAAGCGAGCGATTGGCCAATGCCCGCTGAGCAATACTCAACGATTCCCCCGAACCAAAACGCAGTTCCCGGCAACGCTCCGCGACAACGCTTGCCGAATGGCGCAGTGCAAATGCCACCAGCAAATCTTCATTCTGTCTGTCTGCAACGCGTGTCAATGCACGCACCTTTGAGTAAGACAGCTTGCCAACCGCGAACTCCTTGCAAACCAGCGGCAGCGTTTTTAATGCACGAGCAACGCGCACTTTCTCGAGTGCGGTGGTCATTGAGTAATCGCAACGCCAGGCCAACCATTCGGCCGTGTTTTCCTGGCCCCACTTCAGGAATCCCCCACGCTCTTCGAACTCCCTGATCAGGACGAGCAGCTCGTAAGTGGCCTTATTGATGCGGGATGCGAGGGAGAGTATTCGGTGTTCAAGATCGTCGATTTCAGCGCTCATTTTCGACTCCGGAGGTGCAGGAAAAAGGTACTGTAATTATATACAGTTCACAGCTGAAAATCACCCTTAAATCTATGTTTTATAAAGAAAAATGGAGCCTAATCGCCGATAACGGCGAACATCCCGTGACCCGTGAATGTCGCGGGCGGATCGTCCCCGTATTCCACGGTTCCGGTCTCGTAAATACGCCGTCCGACCAGCGACGCATACTCCGGCGCAGCGTCTGTCACAACGCCGTGGCCGTCCCAGACACCATCCGAATCGGTGTGCACATCTGTCTTGCCGGCGCTGCGGCCGCGAATCACCAGCCGGTCACCATCACGCAATTCCCAGAACGCCGAGTAGAAGGTCAGCTCGCCTCCGTTGTACGGCGAGTCAGTCGAGGGCGTTGGCTTGAACCACCAGCTGAAGGTGCCTCCAAGTTCGCCTGTTGCGACGGCCTGCCACTCGAGCTTGTTGCCGTTGGCGTCGGTTTCTTCGCGCAGGCCGACGTAGGTGTACGTGATGTCGGCAACGAGCACCTCGGCAGCTGCCTGGTCTCCTGCTTCGATGCTGCACCCGGCCGCCAGGCCGAGAGCAAACAGTAACGCTGTAATCTTTCTCACCATTGGTCCTCCCTTCATCCCCATGCCACAAGCATAGATGACGATCGGCGGGATGGCTTAAAGATTCAGTTCGGCGAGGTCAGCGGTCCAGACATCGTTGTTTTGCGGCCAGGGGGATGACACCTCCTGGTCACCGCCCATGGTCCAGAGCTTGCCGTCGTGTTCCTTGAACAGGAAATCGCTTTTACCAATGCGCCCAGGATTGTCTTCGCAACCCCAGACGTTGTTGCTGACAAGGCGCCAGCCGTCGATGCCGTCTTTCGGGTTCCAGGCCCAAAAGTCATGCGTCAGTTTCTGCCGCTTGTCGTCCAGCCAGTCGTGACCGCCGACGCAGACGATCTTGTCACCGACCGTGATGCACTGCTGGCCGGTGCGCGGTGTCCAGGGAGCATTGCCTAGCAGCTCCCAGGTTCGACCGAGATCGTCCGACTTCCAGACGTCGTTGCGACGTCCCGGATGATTCGGCAGAAAGACCGGGACATCGTGATCGCCACCCATGAAATAGATCGTGCCGTCGACGACACAGACCTGCATGCCGGCGCGGCCCATATCCTCGGGCAGCTTCGCTCGCAGTTCCCAGCTTTCACCGAGATCATGGCTGACCCATAACTCCGGATAGAAAATGCGCTTGAATGAATTCTTGCCGCCGGCAAAGAGGTAGATAGTGCCGTCAATAACAGTTGTGTGGTGTCCGGCGCGCGGCGCCCATGACGCGTCAGCACAGACCTGGTCCCATGTCCGCCCCTGGTCCGACGATCGCCATACGTCATTGTAGAAAGTCGCGAGGCTCTGCCCGGCCGTCAGAATGATATGGCCGTCGATGAAGTCGACTTCGGTGTAGCAGCGCTTGCCCCACCCCGCTTTGTTTGACATGCATTCCCAGCTGATGCCGTCGGCGCTGCGCCAGGTGTCACTGTAAATTTTCCAGGGTCCGGTGCGACCACTGATAACGTAGAAATGGCCATCCATGACCCCGCCGCGTGGCATGGCGCGAACGCCCCAGGGCGACTTACTCGCTAATTCGCGCCATTCGCTCATTCAGTTTCCACAGCGACGGGCTTGACCTTGCTGCGTACGAGTATCGCCCAGATCATGACCACGAGCGCGACCAGGCCAAAGAATACGAACGGGCCCGCGTCCAGCCAGTGGTCCATGAGGTATCCGCCAACCAGGCTCGCGACGAGAATGCCGATCGCGCCGGTCAGGTTGAAGATTCCGATAACCGAGCCACGAATTTTCAGCGGCGATTGTTGCGCGATAAGCACGCTGCTCGTGATGATGCAGCCAACTTCGCTCAGGCCAACGAGAATCATGAAGAAGATCATCTGCCCGCCAAACGGGTCGACGACGAAAAACATTCCGCCATAACCGACGAAAGTGATTGCGAGCGTGATGACGAGTGCCGACACGCGGTTCATGCGGTCGGTCATGATGCCGAATACAGGTGCGCCGAGCAGCGAGGCGGCATAGGAAATGCCGATGATCATGCCGGCTTTCGAAAGCGCATCCGCGCCTGTCATTCCCAGTTCCTGCTCACCGTAGGTCGTCAGCCACACTGCGGCGAATGTTCCCACAACCGCCAGATTGCCGCGCGCTACGAAAGACGCCCCGTATGCAAGGGCGATACCCGGGTCCTTTGCAGCCTTGATGCCCTCGACGAACATCGTCACGACGCCAGGACGTTCTTCGTGGTGTTCCGGCGGGTCTTTCTGCAATCCGAACCACACGATAACCGCCATGACGATGGCAATAACCATTGCGATCAGAAAGGCCGAGACGCCTGCTTCGGCCGGTGACATTCCGCTGTCAACGAACCGCTTTGGCAATTTCAGCAGAACGAATGTCGCGATCATCGCGCCCAGACCATTCATTACGCCGACATAGCCAAGCGCCTTGCCGCGGCTCTTGTCCTGAACGTAATCAGCGACAATGGTAACGACCATGCAACTGACCGCCGCGATACCGACAGCGTAGATCAGTCGGTACGACAGCAGCTCCCCGACACTTGTTGCCTTCGGGTAAATCCAGAACGAGGCAGCGACAATGACGAAACCGGCGAACATGACGAAGCGACGGCCAACGCGGTCCGACAATGCGCCCCACATGCCGACGGTGGCGATGATGACGATCTCGCCCCAGAAATTGATGTAGCCGGAAACTCCACCGCGCTCATCTTCCGGGACACCAATCGTTTCAATCAGCAGGAAGGCCTGAGCCTGGGACAGGAACACGGCGACCGTGATGAAGAGCATCGCCGACAGGTAAATGGATACCAGGTTGCCGGACGTCACCGATTCAAACAGCGACAGACCGAGCCTTCGATTCTCCGACAGTGTTTCAGTGTTCAAGCGGATTTCCCTTTGTGCGCCGTTATCAACAGCCACGCCCCCACAGCAAGCAGGCTGTTACTTAAGAGGTTCAGCCCTTCCTCAATCCATTGCAGCGTTGCCGTCTGTTCCATTCTCGCCAGCCCGACGAGGACGTAACTCAATGCGAAGTTGCCAATGAACGACCACATCGCGAGTCGATTACGCTGCTTCCATGCGTGCGAAATAATCGTCACGAGAAACGCGAGGTTGGCGAGCGACAGCGTGGACAGTAGCAAAATGGACCACGCGCGACTGTCGACCGTCGCCTTCAGATACAAACTGAGACAAACAACGATCGCTATGACGACGACCGGTGCCGGCCACCAGTACGCAGCAAGCGGCCGATCTTTACGAACCGCTCGCAGGTTCGCAATGACAAATGTCGTCATCAGCACGTAGGCCGACGCAAGGAAATAAAACAGCTGGTCGGACATCCACTCGACGTTGACCTGCTGCAATGCCCAGACAAGTTTCCAGCTCGCCTTAAGCGCACCGCCGGTCAGCGCAATCGCAGGAATCGCGACGATCCAGAAGCCCTCGTATCGCCCTAGCGTCGCGAAGTACCTGCAGGTCAGGTAAAGGCCGAAACCTGCTGCGATTACAGGCAGATAGTCGAACAGCGCGAGGCCGAGCGTGTAATTTTCCATGGTAGTCGTCTGCTTGCAGCCAGTCGGGAAATGACTTATTGATAGCCTATTAGTACAAGCCTGCCCGAAGTAAAGCAACCAGCCATGAACGAGACCATCCGCGTCGCTGCGGCGCAATTTCATGTCGGCAACGACGTCGAAAAAAATCTTGAAACCTGCCTGCGCATGTTGCGCGAGACGGCCCGGCACGAGCCCGATCTCGTCGTTTTGCCGGAGTTTTCTAACCACTGCAGCTGGTACAACGATGCCGCACACTGCTATGAAGTTTCGGTCGATCTCGACGGCGAATTCCTGGCAGCGATAGCTGAGTGCGTGCGCGAAATCGGCGCGCATGTCGTCATCAACTGCACGGTGCGTCGCGACGGAA
The DNA here is from genome assembly GCA_965224725.1 of Woeseiaceae bacterium. GTDB lineage: Bacteria > Pseudomonadota > Gammaproteobacteria > Steroidobacterales > Woeseiaceae > UBA1847. The sequence goes on along the minus strand of CBDCZZ010000001.1, from coordinate 190,411 downwards.
ATAAGGTGACCGGTACCAGTTTGCTGTACGGGCCGGATGGCAGCTTGCTGGGCGAAACCAACAAGCAGGTACTGATCGGCCACGAGAACGATTTCCTGGAACGCTCGACGCAACCTGGCCCGATCGTCGACACTCCGCTCGGCCGTCTCGCGATGTACTCGTGCATGGATGGCGTGATTAGCGAGACGCCTCGCTGTCTCGCCCTGCGTGGCGCGCAGGTACTGTGCAACAGCCTGAACTCGTTCGCGATTGACGAAGGCGACCTGCATATCCCGGTTCGCGCGGCGGAGAACAAAGTCTGGGTCGTGGCCGCGAACAAGGTTGGCCCGTTGATTCCGGAGGAGCTGGTTGGACCCGTGAGCGAAGCCACGGCGATCCCGGCGCACTTCCTCGATGGTGCCGGCGACAGCCAGATCGTGGCGCCCGACGGCACCGTCGTGGCGCTTGCCGGCAAAGGCGAGCAGGTCATATTCGCGGACATCGTTCCGGCAGTTGCGGACGACAAGACCCGTCCGGACGGCAGCGACTTTTTCGCGTCTCGCCGACCCGCCGTATACGCGGCTCTTGCGGCGGACCCTGCGGGACAGGAACTGGAGATCCGCGGCCCGCAGGATGTGATGGCAGCGACAGTCACGAGCCTGGATGACATCGCGGCAGCGCAGGCACGGGGTGCGAAGCTCATCTGCCTGTCGGCGGATGTGGCCGGCGAAGTCGATACGCTGGCAGGTCTGATCGATGACGATGCGCTGGTCGCAGCTGCTGCGAGTGACGGCGCCGTGATACTGGTCGGCAAGGATGGTGTCCTGCTGCGACAGGAACGCATCCACGGCGGTGCGGCGGAATCAGTTGAGTACGTGGACACGGCGTATGGCCGGCTCGCTGTGCTCGCGGGTGACGATATCGCGTACGCGGAGACCATGCGGCTTGCCGGTCTGAACAGCGTCAGCACTGCACTGGTTCCGGCTGCCCTGCAGGAAGACTGGGAAGGACGCACGGGTGTCGTGGAGCGCTCGGCTGAGAATCGCATCAATGTCGTGATGGCTTCGGCCGGACAAGGTGAGCGCGGCAGTGCTATCGCGTCGCTGCAGAAAGATTTCACGATCATGACCGAGTGGAAGGACCGGGCATTCGACGGACTGCTCAGCGCACCGGTCGTACATCGCGGCGACGGCATGATCGTCGCCGAAATCCATCCCGCCGCGGCGGCGAACAAGGAGTGTTCAAGGAACACTCACCTGCTGGCCTCGCGACCATGGAATATGCTCGATCCGATCGTCGCAACTGATTGACAAAAGTCATAGCTCGACACTGCGCCAGACGGCACATTAGTTCCCTCTACATTGGGGGAATTTATGAAGCTCACGGGCGAACACCTTGTCGAAAGAATGACCGATGCTGAGCGGGAGCGTGCTCAGCGCGTCGAGGATGTTCTGCCGGCGCTGCGGGAAAAGGCTGTTGAGGTCGACCGTAGCGGTGAGTTCTGCAGGGACCACGTAAAGACCCTCGGTGACGCAGGCCTGCTCGGCCTGATCATTCCCGAAGAATATGGCGGCCTTGGCGGTTCGCTGCGGGACCTGGCGGCGGCCACGTTCGCCATCGGCTCTGCCTGCCCGTCGACCGCACTGACGTTTTTCTTTCACTGCAGTTCCGCATCCCGCGGATTGCTGGCACTCGAAGCCATCGATGCCGGGCTGTTCACCGACGAGGAAATTCCCGTCGTAAAGAACTTTGCCGAGAAGGTCCTGTACACGATGGGCCGCGACCGTCGCTGGCTTGCGAACTTCGCAAGTGAAACGGTCAAGTCGGAAAAGGCCGCAATTACGATCACCACCGAGGCAACGCCTGTTGATGGCGGCTTCAGCGTATCGGGCGTGAAGTCTTTCGGTTGCGCGACGGGCGTAGCCGATCGTTACCTCGTCACGGCCAATCTGGCGGGCCACTCGGACGCCAGTGGCCTGTGTACGTTCTTCATCGACCGCGACGCGAAGGGCGTGAGCGAACGCGAGAAATGGGATGCCCTCGGCATGCGCGGCACGGCGACCCATGGCCTGATACTCGAAGAAGTCTTCGTCGCCGAAGAAGACGCGCTGGCTGTTCCGGGCGCTTTCGCTCGCTGCATGCAGGTCAGTCGCGGATCTTTCGTTGGCAATCAGCTGGCATCACTGGGTTGTTACGCCGGCGCAGCATGGTCGGTTTACAACCAGACCATCGAGATGTTGACGGAACGCAAGTTTGCCGACACCGGTAAGCCGCTTGGCACCTCGCCGATGCACCAGCAGCTGATCGGTGAAATGCTCGGCGATCTCGAAACCGCGATGCTGTGGTTGCGACGCCAGCTTGAACTCGAAACCAGCGAGCCGCCGCTGCTCGACAAGCAGACAGTTGTGCAGCGCTGGCGACTTTGCAAAGGCCAGGTGGCCGAGCACGGCTTCAAGGTAGCTGTAAACGCGCTGAAGTGTGCGGGCACGAGCGGAACCGGTTTTTCCCAGCCATACGCACGCGGACTGCGCGAGATGGCAATGGCGCTCGTGCAGGCATTTCCGGCCGAGCGCGGCCGACTGATGGCGGCGCAACTCGAGATTTCCGACCAGGAACAGGCACAGTTCGGTGTCAAGGCCAGCTGAACAGGCGGCTCCCGCGACGGAGCTTCGCAATTTCATCGACGGGGAATGGCAGGTTCCCGGCGTCGAACTCCCCTATTCGATCTGCAACAGCAATACAGGCGAAGCACTGCTGCGCCAGCTCGGCTCGACACCGGTACAGGTCAGTACCGCAATAGCTGCAGCCGAAAAGGCCCACAAGACCGGCACCTGGCGCAAAATGTCGGGCGCCGATCGCGCACGGATTCTGCGGGATATCGCGAAGTCACTTGAAGCCATCGTTGACGAGATGGCGCAGAACGACGCACTCATGACCGGTGTCCCGATCGCTCACACGCGGACGATCGGCAGGGTTTGCGGCGCTGCATTCCACGCTGCCGCTGCGCTAACCGCAGAATCCGGCGACGTCACCCGCGAAACGGATTACCTGGTCGAACGACTGCCGCTGGGGCCGGCAGCAATCATTGGCCCATGGAACGCACCGTCCGGTATCGCCTGTCACAAGCTCGCCAGCGCTCTCGCGGCGGGCTGCCCTGTCGTGTTCAAACCTTCCGAGTGGGCTCCCGTATCCGGGCAGCTTATCGCTGAAGCGATCGCCGCGAGCAAACTGCCGCAGGGCGTGTTCCAGCTGCTGCACGGCGATGGCATGACGGGCGCGGCGATTGTCGGCGACCCGCGCATTGCCGCCGTTTCTTTTACCGGTGGCCTTGAGGCAGGACGCTCGGTCGCTGCGGCGTGCGCGCAGCAGATCAAGCCGGCGCAGCTCGAACTCGGTGGCAACAACGCGATGGTTGTACTGCCCAGCGCCGACCTCGCGGTTACGGTAGATGCGATCCTCGCCGCACTGACGACGCTGAACGGCCAGTGGTGCCGCGCGCTCGGGCGCCTGATCATTCATGAGTCACTTGTTGATGACATCATCGAGACGACCATGCACAGGCTGTCTGGTCTGCGCGTCGGCGCCTCGACCGATGACGAGACCGAAGTCGGCCCGCTTGTGCACGAGCTGCACAAGCAGAATGTCGAGGCGGCGATTGAGAACTACCGCTCCCAGGGCGCCGAAATCCTGCAGTCCTCGGAGCTGCCACGCCTTTCCGGCTGGTTCGTACCACCAACCCTGATCACGGGAGTCGCGTCGGAGAACGCCCTCGACGAAGTGTTTGGCCCCGTCGCGACCGTGCACACCTACACTGACGTCGACGAGGCAGTCCGCATGGCGAACGAGGCTCCATTCGGACTTGCTGCCTACGTGCTCGGCGAAAGACTGCAGGCGTTCTCGGTTGCCAGCCAGCTCGAAGCGGGCATGGTGAAAGTCAATTCGGTAACGCTGTTCAGCCCGCATCCAAGTGCGCCGCGCCCTGCCTGGAAGCTCTCGGGCGTCGGCGACGAAGGCACGCGCGAGACTTTTGAATTTTTCCGCGGCTCCCGTGTTATCGGCGTGCCACAGGGACTACCGGACTAGTGCTCATGGCCGCGCTCACCGAAGGCAAGCTGCTTATCGACGGCAACGAGGTTGCGGCGGCGACTGGTGAGACTTTCGATGTGCTGTCGCCGGCAACGGAACAGGTAATCGGCAGCGCGCCTCGCGCCAGGCAAGAGGACGTCGATGCCGCCGTACAGGCGGCTCGCAAGGGCTTCGCCCGCTGGCAAGCATTATCGCCGGCGCAACGTGAGGCGGTGCTGTTGAAAGCAGCTGACATCATTGCCAGCGAGGGCCAGGAGCGTTTCCTCGACACGCTCATGGATGAGAGCGGCTCCACGATCACGAAAGCGCGCGGCGAAATTGCCTACACAGTCGACCTGTTGCGCACAGCCGCAGGCGAAGTCCGACGGTTGTACGGCGATACGTTTCCAAACGATCGTAACGACCGCATGTCGATGGTGTTTCGTGAGCCGCTGGGAGTCGTTGCCGTAGTCGCTCCCTACAATGCGCCGCTTTCTCTCACTGCGAAAATGTCCGGGTTTCCGCTTGCAGCAGGCAACAGCGTGGTACTCAAGCCTTCGGAGGAGACGCCGTTGACATCCATGGCCTGGGCGCGGGTGCTGTCCGAAGCCGGCATGCCGGATGGCGTCATCAATGTTGTCACCGGGCTGCCGCGGGAGTGCGGTGCACCGCTGGTCGAGCACAAGGACGTCGACTGCATTGCGTTGACCGGTTCAACCGCAACGGGCGTTTCGGTCGCAGCGGCCGGCATGCAAAGCATGAAACGCATGCAGCTTGAGCTCGGCGGCAAGAGCGCAGTTATTGTGCTCAATGACGCTGACCCCGACGACGCCGCACGCATCGTTGCCGAAGGGATGTTCGCGCATGCCGGGCAGATCTGCATGGCGAACTCGCGAATCGTTGTCGAGCAGGGAATTTTTGAGGCGTTCACCGCATCTCTCAAAGCGCGCCTGGAGGCACTGCCGATTGGCGACCAGCGCGACCCCGAAACCGCATACGGCCCGCTGATCAATCGCCGCGCGGTCGAGAAGGTTGAGGCACACCAGCGTGATGCGCTCGATCGTGGTGCCAGCCTGCTGTGCGGCGGCAAAGTCCGGCAGGGCCTGGTCTACGAGCCCACTATCATTCTCGAACCGCCGCGCGACAGCACGGTGTGGCGCGACGAGAGTTTTGGCCCGATTGCATCGCTCGTCAAAGCAGACAATTTCGACGACGCAATCGATATCGCGAATGACAGCGACTATGGCCTGTCGTCGGCAATACTGACCAAAGACGTACAGCGTGCGTTCACGGCGGCACGTCGCCTGCGAGCGGGCTCAGTGCACATCGGGATGCACGCTTTCCAGAGCAATGCGCTGGCCCCGATCGGTGGCTTCGGCATGTCAGGCATCGGCAAAAGCGGCGGCAATTACTCAACCGAAGAATTCACCGAACTGAAGTGGGTCAGTGTCGAACTCGGAGGTGCAGAATGACTGTACGCCGGGGTTACGTCGCGGTGTCCTTCGGGCAGATCCACTACCGTTATGCCGGAACACCCGGTAAGCCGGTCGTTCTACTGCTGCACCAGACGCCGAGCACCAGCGAGATGTACGTTGATCTCATGGAAGAGCTGGCCGATGACTTCCGGCTGTTGGCACCTGACACCCCCGGCATGGGATTGAGCGATCCTGTTGCGGGTGAGATGTCGATAGCGGCACTCGCTGACGGCGTTGCCGAATTCCTCGACGAGCTGGGCGTCGAATCATGTTTTGTATTCGGGCACCACACTGGCGCCTCGATTGCTGCCGAACTCGGACGTCGGCACCCGGGCACTGCGACTGCGGTCGCGATGTCGGGGCCGACGTTGTTGAGCGACGAGTTAAGGGACAAGCTGCCAGGGATGGCAACTACAATCCCGGTCGACAGCGACGGCAGCCACATGCAGGCGATGTGGGATCGCCTCGCGGCGAAAGACCCGAATGCTTCTGCGGACATTGTGACGCGCGAAGCGCTGAGCGGCATTCAGATCGGCGAGTGTTACGGCGCAGCGTACCAGGCTGTTGTCGAACAGGATTTCGCGGGCGCGGCCGAGAGCCTGGAATGCCCTGCCCTGGTATTCGCCGGCACCGGCGATCCGCTGCATGGCCAGCTGGACGCGACGCTCGCGTTGCTGAAGCGCGGCCGCAGCGCCAGCATCGAAGGTGCGCGCACCTTTTTATGCGAAACGCATTGCAAGGAAGTCGCGGAATTGCTGCGTGACTTCTTTGCGGCGGAGGCGTCATGACTGACATGAAGCCCGTCATCATTGCCGGCGCCGGTCCTTCGGGATCGACACTCGCGCTGTATCTCGCCAAGCACGGCATTCCCGTCGTTTTGCTGGAGAAGGAGGACTCGCTGCCGGTCGATCTGCGCGCGTCAACCTTCCACCCGGTATCGCTCGACCTGCTTGCAGATCTCGATGACTGGGTGATCGAACAGATGCTCGACAAGGGACTGCATGTATCCCGCTACCAGTACAGGGATCGCAAGACCGGTGAGACCGCCACGTTCGACATGTCGCTGATTGCCGATGCGACGGCACACCCATTCCGCCTGCAGCTCGAACAGTACGAACTCACGCATCTGAACTGCCAGCGCCTGCGTAGTTACGAGCGCGTCGACGTACGTTTCGGCCACGAAGTGACCGGCTACGAAGAACTCGACGACGGCGTACGCGTCACGGTCATGGCCAACGGTGAAACTCGCACGATGGATGGTTCGTTCGTCGTCGCAGCCGAAGGTGCGCGCAGCCAGCTGCGTAAAGGCGCCGACATCGGCTACCTCGGGTTTACCTACGACGAGAAGTTTCTTGTCGTTTCGACATCGTTCCCGTTTGAGGACGTGTTCGAGGACTTTTCTTACGTCAACTACGTCGCCGATCCGGACGAATGGTGCGTCGTGCTGCGCACAGACAAGCGCTGGCGCGTGCTGTTCCCGACAACGCCGGACAACGAAAACGACGAAGAGCTGTTGCTCTCCGACGAGTTTATCCAGGCCCGTTTGCACCACCTGTACGACAAGGAAGGCGATTACGATATCTGGCACCGCAGCCTGTACCCGGTTAACCAGCGTGTTGCCGAAACCTACTTCAAAGGCCGACTGGTACTGGTCGGAGATGCCTGCCACATCAACAACCCGCTCGGCGGCATGGGCATGAACGGTGGACTTCAGGACGCATTCTGCCTGGGCGAGAAACTGGTACGCATCTGTACGGAAGGCGCCGCGTACGCGGACGAATTCGCCCACTACGACCGGCAACGCAAGGACGTCGCCGTACGCTTCGTGCAGGAGCACACGATCCAGAACAAGAAGCTCATGGAATCGATGGATCCGGACGTGCAGCGGAAACGCCAGCAAATGCTGATGGAAACGGCCGCAGACCCGGTCAAAGCGCGGGAATTCCTGCTCGAGCGCGCGATGATTAATTCCTTCAAAGAAAGTCAGGCGGCGGTATGATCGGCGAGGGGGAGAAGTAATGACATTCGGCTCAATTGATCTGTCGCGTACGCGAGATCGTGCCCAGGTTACCGACGGGCACCAGGACAACTATATTGGTCACCGAGCCAAGATCGGTGTCGTCATTCCATCGACCAACACCTCGGTCGAGTACGACTGCCAGCGATTCATACCGCGCGGCGTTACCTGGCACGCCACCCGCTTTTACATCGAACATACCGACCTGTCGGATGACGAGAACTTCATGCGCTTCCTCGAGCTGCTGCGCGAGACTATTGGCGCATCAATCCAGAGCCTCATGACCTGCAAGCCCGATCACGTGATGATGGGCATGTCGGCTGAAACGTTCTGGGGTGGCATCAAGGGAAACGACGGCTTCGTCGACCGCATTCACGAGATGGTCGGTCACGATACCGGGCTGACGACAGGCGCTAATGCGGTTATCGCCGCACTCGACGCCCTCGGCGTACCGGGCAACACCGGCAAGAAGATCAGTGTGCTGACGCCGTATCAGCCGGTAGGCGACAAAAATGTACGCCTGTTCTTCGAGGACTCCGGTTACGAGATCAAGCATCTTGTCGGCCTGCGCTGTGAGAACACGACTGATGCGATTGCGCTCGTGCCCGAGCATGACGTTATCGACATTGTGAAACGGATTGATGGCGACGACGTCGACGCCATCGTTCAGGTCGGCACCAATCTTTCGACGAGCGGGATCTTCCCGACGATTGAGAAGTACCTGTCGAAGCCGGTTTTACCCATCAACGTTGCAACCTGCTGGCATGCGCTGCGCAGTTGTGGCGTTAATGATAAGTACGACAACAAGGGACGGTTGTTCGAAGAACACTAGTTTTATTGGCCCGGGCAATGGTGCCCGGATGCAAGGGGAGAAGTACCTATGAAGTGGAGAAGTAAACTTAGCCTGGCGGTGGCCGCGGCGGCGTGTGGAGCGCTACCGATATCGGTCACCAATGCCCAGGAAGGCGCAAACATCGCTCTCGAAGAGATCGTAGTCAGCGCACGTAAACGCGACGAGTCGTTGCAGGAAGTGCCGATCGCGGTGGACGTGTTCACCGAAGTGCAGCTCGAGCAGCTGTCGATCGACAGCGTCGAAAAGCTGGCTCGTTACACACCATCGCTGACCTACGACGAAGGCGTACTGCCGATGGACAAGCGACCGGTCATTCGCGGCGTCAATGCGCTTCGCGGACGTCCGAACGCCGGCATCCTTGTCGATTTCGTCGACGTGTCGAGTGAAGCACTGACTGTTGCAGGTGGCGGTATCACGTCAAACCTCGCGCTGCTCGATCTCGAGCGAATCGAGGTCGTCAAGGGCCCGCAGAGTGCACTGTATGGTCGAAGTGCATTTACCGGCGCCGTGAACTACATCACCAAGCGTCCAGGCGAAGAATTCACGGGCAATGTCACGCTGGGTTATGACGAGCACGAAGGATCCCGGACTAGCTTCAGCTTCTCCGGCCCACTCATCGACGAAAAGCTCGGCGGCATGATCAGCTTCGCGAAAGTCGACAATCCAGGCTATTACAGAAATCCGAATTCGGGCCAGTTCCTTGGTTCCAATGAATCGATCGGTGGTTCGGTAGCTCTTGACTGGAACGTCAGTGAACGGACCTCGATGTTCCTGCGCTATGAACGTACCAATTACGAGGCGGCACCGCGTGCGGAAGTACTGTTCAGCTCCATCGACCCGAACTTCAACCCGTTCACCAACCCGTTTGGCACGGGCACGATGACGGACGAAGCGATCGGCGTACCTCACCTGTTCCCGGAAACCTGTAACGGTATCGACCGAACCCAGCCGAATGCTGATTCGTTCTTTGTATTCGATCCGGTTCTCGGCGCCATGGTTCCGGCCGGCCCGTTCTGCCGCGGTCTCGTCGTTGGCGAGATTCACGCAACGGAAGCGGACATTGACCTCTCCGTCGATCCGCGCACCGGACGCGACTTCCTTGGCTCGGACATCAAGAATTCGCGCATTCACTTTGACGTGAAGATCGACTTCGACGATACCGAGTTCATGTATGTCATGGGCTACAACGACAGTGCGGCATTCGTGCAGGAAGATTTTGACAAGAACAGCGTTTCGATCCTGTCGATTCCCGGCGTGTTCTCGCAGTACGGACTTTCGGCCATGTCGCAGCAGGCCATTGATACGACTCAGTGGAGTCACGAGCTGCGTCTGAGCGGCGGTTCCGATCGCATGACCTGGATGCTCAGTGCCCTGCACTGGACCGAGAAGATGGACGTACAGTTCGACGACGAATGGTGGCTGCGTGAAGGCGGCGACCCGGCCGGCGTTCTGCAGATCTTCAACAGCCCGTTCGGCCCGTTCGGCTATCTCAACCAGCCGCTCTTCCCGGGCGTCAACAATTTCTGTGACCTGATCTACCCGGGCGTTCCTGGCTGTATTCCGGCTGTAACCACGATCGCAACCGGGCCTGGCGACACGCCTTACATCCCACTGCAACGTGAAACGAAGCACACCTCGATCGCGGGTATGGCCTCCTTCAACGTCACAGACACGTTCGTTGTCTCGGTTGAGGCTCGACTGCTCGATGAAGTCATCGACTACGCCGGTGGCGGCGCCGATATTGGCTTCTTCTCGCAGTTCGGCAACGATCCGTGGTGGGGCTGGATGTTTGGCCCGGGTGAGATGACGTACAACACGATCGACAATGACGCGTTCGTACCGAAGATCACCTTCGACTGGGCAATCAGCGACAGCGCGCTGCTCTACGCTTACTACTCGCAGGCCTTCAAGCCGGGCGGTATCAGCACGACTGACGCTAACGGTGATGTTACGTCGGGTGAATACAAGCCGGAGAAACTGGATGCCTATGAGATCGGTCTGAAGTCTGACTTCCGCGACCGCTCCATCCGCTTCAATGCATCTGCGTTCTTCTATGACTACACCGACCAGCAGGTGCCGTACCAGTTCCTGGATCCGAACACAGGCCTGCTGCAGTCAACCGTCATCAACGCGGGTAAAACCGAGATCAAGGGTATCGAGGCTGACCTGATCTGGAACTCGGCATTCGTCGAGGGGATCTCGGCGCGCCTGTCGTACACACATACCGATGCGGAATTCACCAGCTTCAACCTGGCTGAAATTCTTGCGCAGGCCGGTGGTGCACCGTCGGCGTTCAACCGCTCAAAGGCGGGCAACAATGACGCTGATCTGACGGGCCACGTACCGCAGATGACACCGGAGAACACGGCCACGCTGTCGCTTCGTTATGACACGAACTTCAACGCGGACATGGGCGGCTACGTCGAACTGATGGGCATCTACAGTGATCGCCGTTTTGTCGGCGAAGACAATCGCTCATGGTTCCCCGAGTACACGGAGTGGGACATGTTCGCAGGTCTGATCCGTAACAACTGGGAACTGACGCTGTTCGTCGAGAACCTGACCAACGACGACAAGATCAAATCGGGTCTTTCAAATGTTGACTACGGCATCCTGCCTGACGGCCGCAGCGTACCGCACGCAATTGGTGCGTACCTGCCGCAGCCGCGTACGGCCGGCATAAGGTTCCGTTACAACTTCGGCAACTAAGTCGGAAAGCATCCCGGGCCCGCGACTCTCTCCCCTGTCGCGGGCCCGGACTTTATGTTCGGGGAGTAAATCAGGACCGAGATGGATAACTACCAGATTGCCAACCGCGCCCGTATCGGCGTGCTTGTACCCTCAACCAACACGGGGGTCGAATACGATCTGCAGAAGTTCTCACTCGAGGGCCTGACCTGGCACCCTTCACGATTCTGGATCGAGATCGCAAACTGGGCGGACGAATCCGACCGCTCGGGCGATGACTTCAATACCGTCTTCGAGCGATTTCTCGATGCGCTGCGCGATGAGTTGCCTATTTCGATTCGCAATGTACTGAGCGCCGACATCACTCACCTGATGCTTGGTATGTCTGCCGAAACGTTCTGGGGTGGACTCGAAGGCAATCACGACTTCGAAAAAAATATCCAGGACCAGATCGGTGATCTCGGCCTCACGACCGGCGCCGGTGCGGCGCGCGATGCCCTGCACAATTTCGGCGCGCAGAAGATTTCGGTTATCACACCGTACCCGCCAATTGGCGATGACAATGTCGTGCGTTTCTTCAATGACATCGGCTTCGAGGTGAAGGCTATCAAGGGTCTCGCACGACCTTCAGCGACCGCCATTGCGGAGACGACCATCCCGATGGTCATGGATGCGATTCGCGAAGTCGACGGTGATGACGTCGACGCGATTATTCAGTGCGGCACCAACCTGTCCTGCGCAGATATCTTCCCGACGATGGAGCACTGGCTGCAGAAGCCCCTGATCCCTATCAACGTCGCCTGCGTCTGGCACGCGTTACGCGCTGTCGGCATTAACGACAAGATTATCGGCAAAGGCCGCCTGCTCGAAGAATTCTGACTTTAGTCAGGTATACAACGAGTATCCGAAAAACTCTTCGTTGACTTTTACGTAGCCGAGCTTCTCGTAGAGGTGCTGGCCCGGATGGTTATCTTTCGCCGTCAGCAAATCGAGGCGACCCGCCCCCTGCTCTTTCGCATATTCTGTCGCACGATTCATCAGTTGCGCGCCCACACCACCGTTGCGAACCCCGGCATCGACGTACAGATCATAAAGAATCATGATCTTCATGAGCTCGACCGAACAGAAAGACGGGTACAACTGCGTGAATCCCCTGAGTGAGTCACCGTCTTCGGCGACAAAGATTACCGATTCTTCATTGCCCAGCCGTTCGCGAATGTAATTCGTTGCCGCATCGAGATCGGCGTCGCATTCGTAAAACTGCCGGTACAGGTCGAACAGGCGACCAATTTCAGGGATGTGGCGCTCTTCAGCTCTTACAATATTCATGGCGTTTTCCTGTCTCCACTCCGGACGAGATATTTCCGGAAGGGCGCATCTTGAGGATGCTATGCCACTAGCGAACCAACAGTTTAGCGGATAGTTGCGCGCCCCGTTTCCGGATCGACCGGTGTTTTCCACAGGATTCGAATAATCCAGATAAACGCGATCAATACGATCGTCATCGAGATTGGATGCAGATCCGGCCGCAGGTAGAACTCATACAACCATTTGTACAGCGCCAGGCATTCCGGGATGTACCACGCAACGCCGACTGCGCCGATACCGTAACGCATGGCGAAGCCGGTCTCGCGCTGCTGCGCGAGTTTCCAAAGCAGGTAGATGCCCCACGCACTGATGACGACATTCAACGTGTAGGTAACCGGGTGGTACAGACCGTTGATGCGAGGGTCGACGATGACGAGCATCAGCACGTACATGAACCAGGTAACGAAGATGTATTCGAATGCGGCAACACGTGCGACGTTGGGCTTGTTGCCGGGCGCAGGAACTCCGATTGCAGTGCCAAGACCGATGCGACGACGAATCCACAACAGCATGCGGCAGCGAACGTCCTTGTTCAGCATGACGAAGAACAACGCAACGATGCAGAAAATGCCACTGGCCTGCAGGATGATATGCTCGCCCAGCAGGCCAGCCATCACGTTGTCGTGATCCGGTAACACCATGTCGATCTTGTTGTAACCCGCAAGTACGTGCAGGCCACTCTCGAACCAGGACATCCAGACGAGGACTGCACCGCCCCACCCGAGGATCGTGCCCTTGACCTCGTCCTTCTTCAGGCCACTGATGATCATGAAGATACCGAGCAGGCCGAAGATGCCCGGAACGACGTACTTCCATGGTGCGGGTAGTACATAGATCGTTATTCCCGTATATGTGTGCGCGAGAAACTTCTCGAACACGAACAGGAGCATGATCAGCAGGCCGAGAATCGGCGGTGTGTAAAGTCTAGAGTTCGACGACGTCTGCTCGTTCATTGGTTCTTCCATCGACAATATTGAAGGAAAGCGCCAGCAGCCCGCCTGCGATCAGGTGCCAGACACCCCAGACCGCCGCTATGGCTGCTGCACCGCCGACGCCCTTCAGTTGCGCCAGCAGAATAATAAGAGCGAGACCCGAATTCTGGATCCCGATTTCGAATGTGAGAGCGCGCCGCACGGCCGCTTGCCTCGACACCAGCAGGCCGGCTGCAGCGCCCCCCAGAAACGCGACGCCGTTATGCACGACAACGATGCTGGCCAGCAGGCCTATCGCCGGCCACAACACCGGATAGAAGTACGCGATTCCATAAATGATCGTACCGATGAGTACCGATGCGCCGATCATTGTCATGTAACGCCGCATGCGCTCGGCGACATCCGGTGCACGCGCCCGCACGACCATCCCCGCGACCAGGGGGATAGCAAGCAGCAGGGTCGTCTGTGCAACGAACAGCAGAGGGCTGACATCGAGCGATTTCAATAATTCGGCGGTCGGCGCGTAGGCCTGCGCCCAGAACAGGGTCATCGCCGGTGTCAGCAGTGCTGCAAGCAAACTCGATGTCGCGGTGAGAGCAACGGAGACTGCAACGTTGCCGCGGGACAGGTAGGTCAGGAGATTTGAGACGGAACCGCCCGGACAACAGGCGACGACGATCATACCGAGTGCGATTGATGGCGGCGGCGCGAGTAGATGTATGAGCCCGAATGTCAGCAGCGGCAACAACAGCACTTGTGCAACAACGCCACCGACGAACACGCGCGGTCGATCGAGCAGGTAGCGAAAGTCCGAAACCCGCAGGCCGAGTGCCACGCCGAACATCACCAGCATCAGCGCCGCAGCAACACCGGCCTGTCCGACCGGGTCGAGCACGATTCGGAGATTGTCGAGCGCCTGGATATCCATCAGTTCAACGTCGCATCGACCTCGTCAAGCTGCATCGTGAACATGCGCGCATACCAACCACCGGATGTCATCAGTTCGGCATGCGTACCTCGCTCTGCGATGCGTCCTTGGAGCATGACCAGGATTTCGTCGCTATCGACAATTGTTGCGAGACGGTGCGCAATTGTCAGGGTCGTGCGTCCTTCACACAGCCGCCTCAGTGACTGCATAACGCTGCGCTCGGTTTCAATGTCAAGACTGGAGGTGGCTTCGTCGAGCAGCACGATCGGCGCGGCCTTGAGGATCGCGCGAGCGATCGCGACACGCTGACGTTGCCCGCCGGAAATCTTGCTGCCACGTTCGCCTGCCTCGGTATCGAGACCATCAGGCGTCGATGCAAGCCACTCGCCAAGGCCGGCCTCATTTGCCGCAGCTTCGATCTCCTCGTCGCTCGCGTTCCAGCGACCCATGCGAATGTTCTCGCGTATTGTGTCATTGAAAATGAAGCTGCGCTGCGAGACCACGGCGAATTGTGTCTGCAGCTGCTCGAGCGGGTAGTCCTTAAGCGGGGTGCTGCCGATTCGTATTGAGCCACTCTGCGGATCCCAGTGACGTAGCAAAAGGTTGACGACGGTCGACTTGCCCGTACCACTCGGGCCTACCAGTGCAACGTGCTTGCCGGCCGGAATATCCAGCGAGAAGCCATCGAAGATCGTAGTATCCCGACGCCAAGCTGCATCGTCGGCGTCGTACTCAAATCGTACGTCGTCGAAATGCAGCGAAGCATCACCGCTCGTCGAGATCTCCTCAAGCACATCGTCACTGACTGCCGGGCGTTCATCCATCATGCCAAACAGGCGTCGCGCCGCAATGATCGACACCCGGTAGTCGGTGAAGTTATTTGCGAGCCCTACCGACAAGTAGAAACCAACGATGTTGACTGCGATGACCGCGGGCAACTGCACGAGGGGATCAATCTGGCCTGCGAGCGCCAGATCGACACCTACCCATGCCGAGACAAGAATGCCAACTGTGATGAATATTTCGGCAAGCGCACGTTGCCAGGCGTCGGCGCCATACAGTTTGTCCTGCCCTTCCTGCATCGACGCGCCTATCTCGAACAACTCCTGCGCACGACGTTGCTCGTAACCGAAAGCCACGGTATCGCGGACACCCTGGATGCTGTCGGCAACGAACGCGTTCACCTGGCCGATCTGGTTGCGGTACTCGACGCCGTCGCCGCCGAGCTTCGCCACAATCCACGGGAGCAAGGCAGTGTTGGCAACGTAAAACGGTGCCAACGTATAGACGAGCGTCGGGTCGACCTGCCAGCACCAGGCGAGGAGGATCGCCGGTACGAAAATCGCAGCGACCGCTGGCGCAATGGTATGTGCGTAAAACGGCTCGATGCGTTCGCAGTCAGTAATTACACGGCTGACAGCATCGCCCGATTGCAGCTTGGCGGTTTTTGCCGGCGCCAGCGGCAACATTGCGTAGTAGAAGTTGTCACGAAACGCGGCGAGGATCTTGAAGGCAACGTAATGGCCCGTGTAATTTTCGATGTACGATGTGATGCCGACGATCGTGCCAAACAATGCGATCCAGCCAACCTGCCCCCAAATGACGTCCCAGTTGACAACACCCGGTTCGGCACTGTTTACGTAAATTCCAACACTGGCAGCCGCGATACCAAGCACGGCGGCCTGGCCGCAGAACTTTATGACGCGTGCGACCAGCGAGGTCACCATGATGGTGTTGAACGGCCGCATGAATTTCAGCAGCCGGACGATGATCTGTGCATTGCTTTGCCGGTTCATTGCGCACCGCCTTCGGCTTCAATTGCCTGCTTGGTACGGATCATGCTGGCGTAGATGCCACCGCTCGCAATCAGTTCGCCGCGCGTTCCCGACTCCGCGAGTGCACCGTCGTGCATAACCACGATGCGATCCGCCGTCTCTATCGTGCTCAGCCGGTGTGCGATCAGCAATATGGTCTTTGAGGCCGTCAGCCGTTCGAGTGCCCTGTTGAGCAGCGCCTCGGTTTCAACATCGATCTGCGAAGTCGGCTCGTCGAGAATGACTATCGGCGCGTCCTTGAGAATCGCACGGGCTATCGCGAGCCTCTGCGCCTGGCCACCGGACAGCGCCATGCCCTGATCCCCGACCATCGTGTCGAGTCCGGCCGGGCTTGCATCCACAAACTCGAGCAACTCTGCCGCTTGCAGTGCCGCGCGCAACTCTTCGTCTGACGCGCCGTCTCGTGCAATGCGGAGGTTGTCGCCGAGCGTGCCGTAGAACAGGAACGGATCCTGTGGCACCAGCGCGATCTGTTCACGAATCCAGTCGAGCGACAACTCATCGGCCGCCCGACCGTCGAACAGAATTTGTCCGGACTCGGCGCCGAGCGTGCCAAGCAACAGGTTTGTGACGGTCGTCTTGCCCGAGCCGCTCTTGCCGATCAATGCGACGGTTTCGTTCGGATGCAGTATCAGATCGAGACCGCGAATTGCCGGTTCCTCGGCACCCGGGTATGTAAACGTGACATCGCGAAGTTCGACGGTCACTGCATCACCCGCCGTCATGTCAGGACGCTCGCCGTCTGCACTGCGAACAGGAGCATCCTCGTCGAGGAACTTCACGACTTCTGCTGCAACCTCACGCCCCAGTGCGCCCGCGAAAAAGAACTCACCAATCATGAGCAGCGTGCGGCTGAACTCCAGACTCATGAACACAACCGCGACAATCTCGCCGGGCGTCATGTGACCGCCGCTGAAACGGTACATGGATACACCCATAGCAACGGCCGTCGAGAACAGAGCGAAGCCCAGTTCGAGAAAAATAAACTGCGCCTGCGCGACAAGCAGCAGCTTCATCGTTGTCCTGCGCTGCTTCTCGTTGTCCACCTCCATCTGCTTGCCGCGACGGATGCCCTGGTTGAACATCTTGAGCGTCGCCATACCCTGGATCGAATCGAGATAGGCCGAAGCGTTTCTGTTCTTGACCTCTTCATTGGCCTTCGAGATGCGGCGAAAACCGCGAGCCGATGAACCAACGAATAATGGCGTCAGCGGCACACCTGCGAGCATCCAGAGGCCGACAACCCAGTCGATCGAAAAAATCGCGATGACGAGAAAGATCGGAATCGTGATCGCAACCCAGATCTGTACGAAGTACACACTGAAGTAGTAGTCGAGGTATTCGACGCCTTCGGTTGCCGTGTTGGCAATTTCGCCCGTACGGCGTTTGCCGAGCAGGCCCGGGCCAAGCCTGACGACCTGCTTGTAAATCTGGTCCCGGACATTGAGTTTGGCTTCTGACGAAGCGCGGAACTGGCCGGTACGGAATACCCAAGCCAGAACTGCCTTGAGCAGGACAAGGCCCGCAAAGATCAGCAGCCAGTTACGCAGCAGGTTGCTGCCGCCCCAGGCGGCATCGACGGCCAGCCCGAGAACGTAGTACAGCAGAATCGTCGTCGGGATCGTCGCAAGTCCTGCGAGCAGGCCAACCTTCACCCACTTCATCGTCGCAGGTGTGACGAGTCGGTCATCGACGCCGATCATGCAGTCGCCCCCATATTCGTATGGCAGCCTTGCGGCCGCTTCGTATTCGATCCAGTATGAGTCTCATCCCGGCCAATGCCATTGATTTTTGTCAAGATTTCATGAGACTCGGCCCTATCAATCTAGCTGAAGGCGTAACACCGCGCCACGCGCTGTGCTACCTGTTTGCCGCCTTTGTCAGTATCGGCCTGTTCATCTACCTGTCGCTGCTGATGCCCTACATTCTGCGCGTCAACATTGGTCTGGAAGAGGCCCGCTGGGGGCAGGTTTCAGGTGATTTGCAGTTCTGGCAGGAGCTCGTCGTCATCGCCACCATCGGCTGGTGGGGAGCGATGTCTGATCGCTTCGGCCGACGCCCTGTTTACATAGCCGGTTTCCTGATTCTCACTATCGCGTACGCGACCTACGCGTTCTCCACATCGATTCCACAACTGGTAGGCATACGACTCGTGTTCGCGCTTGGCGTCGCCTGCAACACCGCGTTGTTGTCGGCGATCATTGCCGACTATCCGACGGAAGACTCGCGCGGCAAGTTCTCAGGCATCGCGTTCTTCCTGAACGGGGTCGGATCCGTGATATTCACGATGGGGCTGACGAAGCTGCCTGGCCTGTTCAGCGAGGCCGGTGTTTCGGATCTGGCAGCAGGCCGTTATTCCTACCTTGCAGTAGCCGGGATCGCCTTCGTTGCAGCACTCGTGATGCTCGGCCTGAAACCAGGGCGCCCCGACCACACCGAAGAGCGCAAGCCTGTTCTGAAGCTCATGGCCGAGGGCATCGGCGCGGCGCGTAATCCACGCATCGCCGTGTCGTACTTCAGCTCGATCGCAGCGCGGGCCGACATGGCCGTTGTCACGATCTTCCTGATCTTGTGGGCAACGCAGGCCGGCATACAGGCTGGCATGGCGCCGGCTGAAGCGAGCGGCAGGGCCGGAATGTTGATGGGCTTCTCGCAGATGGCCGCGATGGTCTGGGCTCCGATCTTCGGTTACATCGCCGATCGCATTGACCGGCTCACATTGATGATCATCGCGTTCCTGCTGGCCGTCGTCGGCTACGGCGGCACAGCCATGCAGACGGATATTCTCTCGGCTGCCGCTATTCCATGGGTGCTTGTTTTGGGCGTGGGCATGTCCAGCACGATCCTGTCCGCCACGGTCCTGCTCGGGCAGGAAGCACCGGGGGCACTACGCGGCTCGACCTTTGGCATGCAGGCGTTCTTCGGCGCGCTCGGGATTCTCGTCATCTCCGCCGTCGGCGGGCGCCTCTACGACTCGATCGGCCCGAATGCGCCGTTCTACCTGATTACCGCTGTCAATGCTGCAGTGCTGGTTGCCGCGGTCGCTCTGCGACTTGCAGAGAGTCGAAAAAACTGAAGTAGAGATCGGAACCCCAGGTGTCTGCCCCGGGATCGGCAGCGATGCAGATCAGCTGCTCCGGCATACTGGCGGACTGCAGCTCCGTCACACAGTAGCCGTTGCTGCCGCGAAAACCCGGGGTGCCGGGCCAGCGGTGATTTCCCTCGGGCCAGAGACAGTCGACGGATGGTGCCTCGGTATCGCCGCAACTGACGCTGCAACTGATATCTCGTCCTTCGATCGCAGGAATACGCCAGTCTTCCTGCTCGGCCGCGCACGACGCATTGTCGGTCCAGTAATCGGTTACGGAGCGCGAGCTGGCGAAGAAATTGCCGTAGTCGCTCTCGCTGCCGTCGGCCGGCACGGTACGGTCAGCACCACCATTGATCTGCAATAACGGTAGAGGGTGTTGCGGTGTGCATTCGAATCCGGCTTCGACTCGCCCGCCGATCAGTGCAACGCCCGCGAACAACTCACTGGCTTCGCAACCGGCGCGTTGCGCCATCATCGCGCCGTTGCTGAATCCGGAAATGAAAAATCGCTCAGGATTAACCGCGAAAGCATCGTTGACCTGCGCAACCAACTTCCTGAGGAAGCCAACATCATCGTTACAGGATGCCCAGCCGCATTTTCCGCAGGTACCGCACTCCGGCGGGCACAGTTCCGGCGGCGAGGCGCTCGTGCAGATCGGGCCTTCCGGTCCTTTGTCAAAGGCATCCGAAATATGGTTCCAGCTGGTCACTTCCCACTGCCGGTCGGTGCCGGGGTAGGCCATGAACCACGTCGACTGCGGGTACACCATCACGTACCCGTACTTCTCGGCGTAGAAATTCAGGCCCTGCGTGACTTCGGCCTCGGTACCGGTCGCGGTGCCGCCGTATCCGTGCATGAATATGGCAACCGGCAAGTCCCTCTCGCCGTCGTAGACAGATGGAAGGAAGACGAAGTACTCGCGCTCAAGCCCGCCGTGGTCGAGCGTATGGCGCGTCATGGTCGGCGTCGTATCTGTACTGCAGCCGATAAGGCATGCCGCAGCCACGATCACATTCAGCAGTTGTTTCATGACGTCACATTCTAGTGCAGAACGCCCTTGGCAGCCGCCAATCTTGGTATCCTTGAAAAAAAGAACCTGGGGGCCGGATGTCCGGATCGTTCTTCGCCGAACTCAAGCGCCGCAACGTCTTTCGCGTCGCAGTGATTTACATCGTCGTCAGCTGGCTGCTCATGCAGATCGGCGACGTGATGTTCCCTGCCCTGCGCCTGCCCGAGTGGACGCCCACACTGCTTGCTGCCCTCCTGATCCTCGGCATGCCGATAGCGCTGATATTTGCATGGGCCTTTGAAATCACGCCCGAGGGCGTGCTGCGTACCGAGGACGTTCCAGCCGAGTATTCGATTACGCAGCAGACCGGGCAGAAGATTAACCACGCGATAATCGGCGTGCTCGCAGTGACCGTAGTGTTCCTGCTCATCAAGCCCTGGTTTGCTGATGACTCGACGCCACCGCCGTCTGCCGATACAGGCGAGTACGGCCCGTCGATCGCGGTTCTGCCGTTCAAGAATCAAAGCGCAGCCGAGGAGAATGCGGAGTTTTTCTCGGGTGGCGTACATGACGAACTGCTGACGCTGCTGTCCAAGCTTGGCGAAATCAAGGTTATCTCGCGAACGTCAGTGGAACGTCTCGACCCAAACATGACGGTCCCCGAGATCGGCAAATTTTTCGCGGTTGCGACCGTGCTTGAGGGCCAGGTGCAGCGCGCCGGCGACCGCTTGCGCATCAATGTGCAGCTCATCGATGCTGCTACCGAGGATCACGTCTGGGCGAATACCTATGACAGAGAGCTGACGGCATCGAACGTATTCGAAGTGCAGAGCGATATCGCCAGAATTATCTCGACCGCGCTGCATGCCGAACTGTCGCCGGAAGCCGAAGAGCTGCTCGCAGAAGTACCAACCACCAATACGGAGGCACTTGAGAATTACCTGCTCGGCGTACAGAAAGCCAAGCTCTCAACATTTGAGGCATTGCAGCAGGCGGCAGGCTATTTGTCGAAGGCTGTGGAACTCGACCCGGAATATGCCGACGCCTGGGCCGAACTGGCGTACGTGGCCAATCGTCAACTCGGCACCGGCGCGATCGATACTGCGACATACCGCGACGTAGCCGAGCCGGCAATTCGGAACGCGCTCAGCATCAATCCGCGCCTGGCACTGGCGCATGCGCAGCAAGCGTTCATGCAGGCCCAGCTGGGTGACCTCGAAGGAACCGAACAATCGTTTCAGCAAGCGCTGGATCTTAGCCCGAATGACTCTCGCATCTTGCACAGTTATGGCTTTCACCTGCGTACGTCACTGCGCGCCAGCGAGGCAATTCCCTATCTCGAGAAGGCGCTGGCGATTGATCCGCTCTCTACAACGGTCCGGTTCGAGCTCGGCAAGGCCACGATGCATTCCGGCAACCCGGAGAGAACGATCGAGCTGGCGGCACGAAATCGTGAGATAGACCCGTCGGTGGTTTATGGTTACACCGGCGCAATGCAAGCCTATATGTGGATGGGGCAAATCGACAAGGCGATGCCCTGGTTCCTGAAGACGCTCGAGTTTGATGAACTGGACTACGAGACCTGGGCACATGCCGCATTGCACTTCGATGAACTGGGCATGCCGGAGGCATCGGATCGCTACATGCAGCGAGCGGAGGAACTTTCGGCAAATGCACCGGCTGTCGTCAAATGTCGGGTCATCCTGCATAGTGCCCGTGGAGAAGATGCGGAAGCGCTGCGCCTTTCGCGCAAGGCGCTGGCCGACGAGCTGGATTTTCGCTGGGGATCCGACATCATATTTCTCGGCGTCGTCGTGGACGAGGCAGTACGTACCGGCGAGCTGCAGCCTGCATTTGATGCCCTGCTGGGACTGGTACCGCATATTCTCGATGACGGAATCGAACTGGATCTGTGGGACATGCCCTTCGTTGCCTTCGCGGCAAGACTGTTGCAGGAAGCTGGCGAAGACGAGCGCGCCAAGCCCCTCGTGAGTCAGGCGATCGCGACTTACGAAGAGATCAACCCGGAGCATATTCACGGTTACGATCTCGGCATCGCAGATGTCGAGCTGCTCGCACTGGATGGACAGCATGATCTCGCGCTGCACTATCTGCATGCCGCGCTGGACGAAGGCTGGCTGTTCGACGCGGAACACATGCTGTCGAGCAGCACACTGGATGCCATCCGGGATCGTACCGAATTCAAAGAAGCCGAAGCGCGTGTCGCAGCGCGTCTTGCAGAACAAGCTGCCAACCTGGCGGCAATGCCAGACATGGGTAAGAACGACCTCAGATAGAAGGGGAACTAACGTGAGAAAGACAGGGTTCGCGGGGCTGTGCCTCGCGGTGTTTGTCACAGCATGTGACAAGGAATCGGATAGCGGTCCGGCGCCGTTTGAGAGTCGCTACCAGGCGCTGCCATCGACGGCGACCGTGCTGGTCGGGGCGACAGTACTGACGGGAGCCGGCGATCGCATTGACGATGCCGACGTATTGATGGTCGACGGCAAGATTGCCGCGGTCGGCCAGAACCTCGACGCAGGCGACGCTGAAGTCGTCGACGCATCAGGCAAATGGATTACGCCGGGCGTGATCGACGTGCACTCGCACCTGGGCGTCTATCCGTCGCCGAGCACCGAGTCGCACTCGGATGGTAATGAGGCGACTGCTCCTGTGACCGCTGAGGTCTGGGCGGAGCACAGCGTATGGCCACATGACCCCGGATTTACGACGGCGCTTGCGGGCGGCGTTACGTCGATGCAGATCCTGCCGGGTTCGGCGAACCTCGTCGGCGGTCGCAGCGTTACCGTGAAAAATGTACCGGGCCGCAATGTCATGGACATGAAGTTTCCGGGTGCACCTTACGGCCTCAAGATGGCCTGCGGCGAAAACCCGAAACGGGTTTATGGTGGCCGGGGCCAGGCTCCTGGCACGCGCATGGGTAACGTAGCGGGTTACCGTTCCGCCTGGATCGAGGCAAGCGAGTATCGCGATGCGATGGCCGCGGCTGAGAAAGGACAGGGTGAGGCGCCGACGCGCAACCTGCGCCTCGACACATTGGCTGGTGTACTAAACGGCGAAATTCTCGTCCACAACCACTGCTATCGCGGCGACGAGATGTCGGTGATGCTAGAGATCGCGAAAGAGTTCGGCTACAAGGTTGGCACATTCCATCACGCCGTTGAGGCCTACAAGATCGCCGACCTGCTCGCTGAGAATGACACCTGTTCCGCGATGTGGGCGGACTGGTGGGGCTTCAAGATGGAGGCCTACGACGGCATTCGCGACAACGTCGCGATCGTAGATGCCGCAGGCGCCTGTGCCGTCGTGCATTCGGACGACGACCTCGGCATTCAGCGACTGAACCAGGAATCGGCAAAGATCATGGGTGCAGCCGCAAGAGTCGGCATGGATATCCCTCCCGAAAGGGCGATTCGCTGGATCACGTCCAATGCCGCGAAGTCGCTCGGTATTGAAGATGTCACGGGCACACTCGAGGCCGGCAAGATGGCCGACGTTGTCGTCTGGAACGGCAGTCCTTTCAGCGTCTACACCAAAGCCGAGCGCGTCTACATCGACGGCGCGCTTGCTTACGAGCTCGACAATGACGACCTTAACCCGGTCACCGACTTCACTCTCGGCACGGCAGCGGCTGCAGGAGGTGCACAATGAAGCGCATCGTAATCAGCCTTCTCTGTGTCTCACTGTCCGCTGGCGCCTATGCTGAAACCGTCGCGATCAGCGGCGCGAAGGTTCACACCGCGGGTCCGGGAGGCACGATCGACAATGCAACGATCGTCATTACGGACGGCCGGATCACAGCAGTCGGCCAGAATGTCGCAGTCCCTGCGGGTGCAACAATCGTGGACGCAGCCGGCAAGATTGTCACGCCAGGCCTGTTTTCATCGGCTGGCTCCCTGGGACTTGTCGAAGTCGGCAGTTCTGCAGGGCCAGTCGATTCTCAACAGCGTGGAGACAAGTTCACGGCCAGTTTCGACATTGCGGACGCCTATAACCCGCGTTCGACCCTGGTTGCGATTAACCGCATCGAAGGTGTCACGCGCGCAGCGGTACTGCCATCACCGGGTTATCCGGATGATACCGGCGCGCGCGGCAGCGTGCTGTCCGGTCTGGGCGCGATCGTTAACCTGGGCGACTCCGACGCAATGGACAAGCGCTCGGCGGCGATGGTCGTGACTCTCGGCGAAAGCGGTAGCGGTCTCGCTGGCGGTACACGCACGGGCGCATGGCTCGAGCTTCGCGACGCGCTTGCAGAAGCTCGTGACTACCGCGACAACCGGCTGGACGCCGAACGCGGCAATCGCTACGCGTACAACCACAGCCTGTCGGATCTCGCTGCGCTGCAGGGCGTATTGAGCGGCGACATTCCGGTCGTCGTTTCGATTCACCGCGCCAGGGACATCGAGGTGCTGATCAGTCTGGTCCGGGAGTTTGGGCTGCGCGCCATCATTCGCGGCGGCACCGAAGCGTGGATGCTCGCCGATGAACTCGCTGCTGCCAACATTGCCGTCATAGCTCCGGTTACCTACAACCTGCCAGGCAACTTTGATCACATCAATGCGCAAAGAGGCAGCGCGACAATTCTCGCGGACGCCGGTGTCGCCGTTGCGCTGACAGACAGCGCGTCTGAGACTCACAACGCGCGAAATCTGACACAGATGGCGGGCAATGCTGTCGCAGACGGAATGGACTGGGAGGCAGCGCTGCGTGCGATCACGATCGTGCCTGCGCAGATGTATGGCGTTGCGGATTCGGTTGGCAGCATCGAGGCCGGCAAACAGGCCGACCTGGTCATCTGGCCTGCCGACCCGTTCGAGCTGACGAACTACCCGGAGCAGGTCTACATCAACGGCGAACCCATCTCGATGGAAAGCCGCCAGACCCTGCTTCGCGACCGCTACCTCGATCCCGCGTCAAGCACTCCACCGGCTTACCGTAAATAGTCCACGGCGACCAAAAAGGTCCGGTTCCTCTATAAGAGGAACCGGACCCTGTCTTTTGGAACCGGACCCTACGGGTCGGAACCGGTCCTACTGCCAGTAGAAAGGTTTGGTGGTGCGGTTACCGGTCACCTGCTCGTTCATGGTGGCCGCATCGTAGAGGCGGCCATTCAGCATCACCATGTTGACCTTGTCGGTCTGGTAGATGTCGTCGAGCGGGTTGGCGTCGAGGATGACCAGGTCGGCCAGCTTGCCGACCTCGATCGTACCGAGATCATCGTCATAGCCCAGCGCGGCAGCCGGCGCGGTCGTTGCCGTGCGCAGCGCCTCTACCGGTGACATGCCACCCTGTGCAAAGCCCCAGATTTCCCAGTGGCTCGCGAGGCCTTCGCGCTGGCCGTGGGCACCGATGCTCACCATGACTCCCACATCTGCCAGCTGCTTGGCCGCGGCTGCGGCTGTGATGTGGTGATAGTCCTCTATCGGGGCCTTGGTGCGACGAATCGATGCCGGCTGCAGGATGTGCGGCGGCACGAATTTCGACAGGATCGGATGCTTCCAGGCTTCGCGCTCCATGTACCAGTAGTGCTCAGCCGTCAGGCCACCGTAGGTCACAACCAGTGTCGGCGTATACGCGACATTGGTCTGCCCCCAGAACTGCAGGACGTCATCGTAGAACATCGACTGCGGCAGGTTGTGCTCAATGGTGCTGTTACCGTCTGCGACCATCGACAGGTCCATGTGGAACAGCGAACCACCTTCCGAAACAACAAACATGCCCTCTTCACGAGCTGCAGTCGTAACCTGCTGACGCTGTTCGCGGCGCGGCTGATTGTAGTTCTTTACGCTGACTGCACCCTGCGCCTTGAGTCGTTTGACGTGCGCACGCGCGTCATCAAGCGAGTCGATTTCCGCGTGCCACGCGGAACGCGCACCATAGATGATGTCGCCAGTCGAGTAGATACGTGGTGCAAGGATCTGGCCGGTCTTCTGCATTTCCGCTGCCGCAAAAATCTCGGTCGCGTCGTTCGACGGATCGTGCACGGTCGTTACACCGAGCGAGAGTGTCGCGTACTGCATCCAGTTCTGTTCCGGGATCATGCCGACGCCGGCCGAACCGTGGGCGTGCGCATCGATCAGGCCGGGGATAATCGTCTTGCCGGACACATCGACCGTCGACGCGCCTGCCGGCACTTCGACATCTGCGCCAACTGCGACAATCCGATTGCCTTCAACAACGACGGTACCGTTCTCGATCACGCCGCCATCATCGGCGCTCATCGTGACGATACGCGCTCCTGTAAGCGCAACAACCGAATCGGGTTTATCGGCCTCCAGCGTCATCGACATCGACGCGCCGTCGGTCGGGGCCGAGTAGCCTTCCTCATCATCCGATGCAACCTTGAACAGCTCGCCGACACCAGCCTGGTACAGGGTCGCTCCCAGCGTCCAGGCAATCGTCGTACCATCGCCGCTCCAGCTTGGGAAGTTGCCACCATCGCCGCTCGCCCGAACCATGTTCACGCTCGACACGCTCGTCGAGATACCGATCGGTTTGCCGCCCGGCGGCAGTGGCAGAACGTAGACGTGATAGTTCTGGCGGAATGCAAAGTGCTGTCCGTCCGGCGCTACCTCGTAACGCCTCAAATCTGCACCTGCGGCATGCACTTTCGGCTTCTCGCCATTGCGATCGATGCTGACAAGCTGCCGACCACCTTCGCCGCTGCGCGTAACGTAAAGACGATCATTGCGGGCACCGAAGTGCGGGTTTGAACCGCTCTTCGTAACCAGGCGTGCATCACCACCGTTGGCAGCGATCGAGAACACGCCGGTATCCATCGACCAGTCAGGCGAAGTCAGGAATCCACCACTGCCGGCCTCGAACACGATCGTGTTGCCGTCCGGTGACCAGCGCGGACCGTGGTAATGACCCGGCTGTGACGTCAGGCGGGTACTGCGACCGCCGCTTGCTCGTACGCGATGAACATGCGCGAGCTCCTGGTCATCCCAGGTTACGAACGCGACACTGCGACCATCGCGCGACCAGCTCGGGTCGTATTCAAAATGGTCCGTTGCGTCGCGAGTCAGTCGACGCGGCGTGCCGTCAGGCAGCTGCTTGACGTAAAGGCGTCCCGCGCTCTCGAAGACCACCTGCGATCCATCCGGGGAGATTTCCGCGTTGCGAACCATCGAGGTCTCGAACGAGTCGGGCGCTACATCAATCTTCGGCCGCGGCGCATCGTAAACCGTGCGCGTGTCCTGCACGTGGAACGGGATCTCGGTTACGGCCGCGCTCTCAACATCAACGCGCTTGAAGCCACCTCCGGCCCAGAACACAATGCTGCCTGAGTCCGGCGTCCAGTCCATGTTCGGGTACACGCCGTGTACCGCCCAGACTTCCTGCAGGTCGTCATCAAGTTCCGTGTAGACGGGCCGTTCGCTGCCACTGGCAAGATCCTTGACGAACAGAGCACTCTGGCCCCGAATACGGCGCACGAACGCGATCTTCTTGCCATCCGGTGACGGCGTCGGTCGCGCGGAGCCGCCGGCACTCGAGATGAACGGTTTGTTTTCACCGGTTTCGAGATCGTGGCGTCGAATTGCGAATACTTCGCCGTTCGAATCCTGCGCATAGATAAAGGTGCTGCCCGACGTCTGGTCGAGCGAGTAATAGATGTATCGGCCGTCAGGAGAGAAGGCAGGTTCGCCAAGCTCTTTCTGGTGTGCCTCGCTCGGTCGTTCCACGACCTGGACACCACCGCCACCGTTGACGTGGTAGAGCCAGATCTCGCCGGTGCCGAGTGAACGCTGCGTCGTGAAGTGCTTGCGTGCCGCAATGTAATTGCCGTCCGGCGACCAGTACGGGTTGTTCAGCAGGCGAAAATTTTCCTGCGTCAGTTGCCGCGCATCACTGCCATCGGCACTCATGATCCAGATATTGTCGCCGCCACCCGCATCGCTCGTGAACGCGATCTCGCTGCCATCCGGCGAGAAGCGCGGCTGCATCGACCAGGACAGGCCACTGTTGATTGCGGTCGCTTTGCCGCCCGTAATCGGCATCGTGTAAATGTCGCCGAGCATGTCGAAAGCAATCGTGTTGCCATCGGGGCTGACATCGAGGTTCATCCACGAACCACTGCGCGTGTCGATCGAGATTTCCCGGGACTCACCCGGGATGGCGTTGACGTCCCAGCCTGCTTCCTCTTCCTCCGCTACAGCGGCGAAAGGAACGGCAGTGATCAGGACGGTGAGGAGTTTATTGAGTCTCATTGTTTCCCTCATGCGTTCAGAGCAGGCGGCGATGATAACAGCCTTCCCTCGTGCAACCACAGCACCCTGTCCGCTGCGGCGAGCATCCGGTCGCTGTGAGTAACGGCCACACGTGTGTTTTCGAGGCCGGCAATATTCTCTGTCACGCGCCGTTCCAGCTCCGGATCGAGACCACTCGTCACTTCATCGAGCAACAGCAGTTCGGTATTTCGATACCAGGCGCGAGCCAGCAACACTCTCTGAACCTGGCCATTCGATAGCGACGAACCGAGGTCGCCGATCAGTGTTTCGTAACTCATCGGCAATGCCTCTATGTCGCTTGCGACGCAGGCAAACGCTGCCGCCCGACGAACGCGCTCATCGTCTATTTGCTCTTCGAACAGGGCGATGTTGCGTGCAACCGAACCACGCAGCAGGCAGTCATCCTGTTCTACCGATGCAATGTGCTCGCGTAACAGCGATTCGTCCCACTGAGTCGAACGAACTCGCCCGATCCTGAGGTCGCCGGAGGTCGGGATCTCGGCGCCGCACAGAAGCTGCAGCAAGGTACTTTTGCCACAACCTGACGGCCCTGCGATTGCAACGAACTCACCTTGCCGAATTTCGCATTCACAGTTCCGCAACACGGGCGGCTCACCACTGCCATATGCGAAGCTCACTCGCCTGCACTCGATCGGCAACACCGATGTGGTTTGCCCGCCGTTGCGCTCGGGCTCACCGAACACGATATCGGCCAGTCGATCGATCGGCACGCGCAGCAGTCGCATCTCTATAAGGTGATCCACGATGGAAGCCGCCCGCGCTGAGAACATTCCCAGCCAGGCGGCGAACGCCGAAATCCGCCCAACCGTCATCTCACCTGCCAGCGCCGCCTTTGCCAGCAGGTATATGACCAGTATCCGAACACCCTGTAACAACAGGTGCCGAATCGCACCGTCGAGAACGTGCAGGTTGCCAAGTCGAAATCGTGCGTTGATGGTGTCGGCCAGCCGGTCACACCACTCGCCCGACCTCGCCGCCTCACCCCCACAGGACTTGATGGACACAATTGCACGCAGCGACTCAAGCAAGTGCGACTGGGTACGTGCCTCGGCGCTCGCGATATCGCTGGTCAGGCGCATGCGCCAGCCCAGTGTTGCACTCCGCCATGCCATCCAGACTGCAATAGCTGAGGCGACAAGTGCGGTGAGCATCGGATCGTACGCTGTCATGACAGTCAGGATGATCAACGAGAAAACGATATCGATAACCAGAGCCGGCGCCACGGTGGAAATAAAGTTCTGCACCCGCGACAGTGCCTGCATCCTGTGCTGAATATCGCCGAGCTCGCGGCTGCGGAAATACCTGGACGGCAGGCTCATGAGCCGAGCAAACACGCGCGCGGCCATATCGAAAATTGCAAAGTGCGCCAGGTACTGGAATACGAGTCGACGCATGACTATTGCCCCGGCCTGGAATACAAGCAGAGCGGAGAACGCGACTGCAAGGGTTCGCAACAAACCAACATCGCCCCGCCCGATGACATCGTCGATGACGAACTGCAGGTACCAGGGCGAAACGACCGCCAGCATCTCGGCCACCAGGGCAAGCAACAGGCCGGCCGTGAAGCCGCGTGCGAGAACCCGCCCGCGAGGTACAAGGTCTACAAGCCGCAGGGGGCTCGGTACGACCGACCGAGTGAAATCGCCAGTCGGGCGGACCTCGAGCGCGACGCCCGTGAATGCTTCCGACAGCTCGGGTACCGATACGTCAACCACGCCACATGCCGGATCGTGCAGGACAACCCGACCCCGACGCGTACGTCGCAGCACAACAAAGTGGCTGAATCGCCAGTGGAGAATGCATGGCAGATGTAATTTATCGAGTTCATCGGCCTCGCAACGCACTGCCCGCGTGGCAAAACCTTCCCGCCTGCAAATGCGAACGAGTGCATCAAGCGATGCGCCACGCAGGGACGAACGGTGGCGTCGACGTAATGCATCGAGATCGACGCCGGCACCGTAAAACGAGGCAATCATTGCGATGCAGGCGAGACCGCATTCGGTCACAGAGGTCTGGCGCACGACAGGCAGACGGCGGCGACCGGCGACGTTGAGCCATGCCGACCGAAGCGAACTCACGCGTGCCCGCGCAGTGACTCCAGGAACCAGTCGGCGAGACTGCGTGCCTCCAGGATAAAGTTTGCAGTCAGTGCCATACCAGGCATCAGGCGCAGATCAGTGCCGGACGTAACTGCAACACGCACCCGGTAGCGCGCGTCTGCAACCCGCAATTCTCCAGGCATTTCTGCCGGCAGTGTGGGCACTTCCGCGATCAGCGCAATCCGACCCTCAACGTTGCCGAATACAGATCGCGGGTAAGCATCGTATTCGATGCGCGCTATCTGCCCCACGCGCAACAGGGGCGCAGCTCGTGACGAAACCCATACATCGACCGCGAATTCGTGACCTGGCGGTACAACCGAACAGAATGACCTGCCGCCCTCGACATACTGACCGGACTGCACGCTGACAGATGTCACCGTCCCCGCGAGCGGTGCGACCAGCAGGCTCCTTGCCGCCGCACGTGTGCTTGCGAGTTTCTGCTCGAGCCGAGCGTACTCGGAGTCGAGCTGCGCCAGTCGCAGTTCGGTATCCAGTACGACAAGATTTCGTTCGGACGAACGCTCGCGCAGCTCCCGATGCAGTCGCCCCTGCTCGCGCGCCAGACCAGCGTGGCGCAGACGCGCCTGCCTCGCCGACTCGACCTCCCGCAGCCTGTCCCATTCGCTGACTGCGTCGCCCGCCAGCTCAAGGCGCGCCAGCTTGTCGGCAGCCTGCGATGCGCTTGCGGCAGAAATCTCGACCTGCTGACTGACTAGCGACAGCTCCACGTCGAGCTCGTCGATCTCACTCTCGATCGATGCCAATCTGGCTTCGCTCTGTATCGCCAACAACGTCCGTTGTTTTTGCAGATGCCGCAATTCTTCGCGGACAGCTTCCACGCGCAACCCGCTTTCGGTGGAATCACGTTCGATGATGAGGTCGTCGGTGACCACGATCAGCTCATCGCCCTGCTCCACGAACTGGCCATCCTGTACCAGTACATCAAGCACCCTTGACGCACGGGTGTGGCGTATTCTCGCTACGCCGTTGTCCGCAACTGTGAAGCCGCGCGCCGACTCGATCCGGTGATAGCTAATGTACGGAGCAGCTGCACATGCCGCGGTCAAAACCAGCAGCAGTAACCCGGTTGCCCACGACCACGACGCGGGACTGCGGCAGACAGGCCGGCCCGGTGCGATTCGCCGCAGTGCAGCGACGGCCTCCTTCCTGAACAGATTTTCCGCGGCGGTCTTCTGCATGCGACATTGGTACCGCGTGAGTCACCGCGCAACAATCGTCGAAATAATGTTGTACCTGCAGAAAGGCATCATCCACTGGCAGGTGGCCCTTTTCTTTTGCGCAAATTGTTGTTGCTGCGTCACCACAGCACGCATTTATGCAACGCCCGAAAAACGCCGTGGCAAAAATTCACGCCTTGCTTAACTCGCGGTTCGACAAACCTGTCCGGCGCGGCCGCAGAATTCCCTCGCGCTACCGGTAATCGAAGCGGTTTTGCCGCGCATATAAATTACTGCGGCGGTTTCCCTACGCAGGTTTTGTTGAGGCTTATTCACAACATTTTTCCCCGAGTGTGAGATGGCACCACGGGTCGCATTTATTGACCCAGCCTTTTTATCAACCTAGAGGGGAGCCTACTCATGAGTAGTCCAAAACGAACATCCGGTCGCTCCTGGATGCTTGCGCTCAGCGCCGCGCTCGTCATGCCTGGCGCTGCGCTTGCGCAGTCGTCAGACGACGGGGCCGCGATGGAGCTTGAAGAAGTTGTGGTGACGGGGTCGCGCATCAAGCGCAATGACACTTCAAGTATCAGTCCGATCACCGTACTTACCGACGAAGACCTTGCCATCTCGGGCAACCTGACCCTGGAGAACTTTATCCAGGACATGCCTTCAGTGAACGGCGGCGACTTCGGTGCCGGTGTAAACAACGGCAACCCGGGTATCGCTTCGGTATCGCTGCGCGGCCTTGGCCCGAACCGCACGTTGGTGCTCGTTAATGGCAAGCGCTTTGCGTCAGCATCAGTCAACGGATTTGTTGACCTGAACATGATTCCGACGGCAATCGTCGAGCGCATCGAAGTACTGCGTGACGGTGCATCGACCGTTTACGGTTCTGACGCGATCGCCGGTGTTGTCAACATCATCACAAAGAAAGACTTCGAAGGTGTCGATCTCGAGATCGGTTACGACGTTACCAGCGAAGGTGACGGTGACATGCTGAACGGCGCGATGGTACTCGGTAATTCATTCGACAAGGGCAACTTCATCGTTACGGCTCAGATCAACACGCGCGAAGAGATCCGCCAGGGTGATCGTGCATTCTCTGCCTGCCCGTTGTTCGATGATGGCGTTCAAACAATCTGCGGCGGCAGCCCGACAACCACACCTGCACAGTTCACCCCGCTTGGTGCCGACTCGGCGATTGGCGGTCATGTACTTGACGCAGATGGTGTAACGGTTCGCCCGTTCAACGCAGCGACCGACGCTTTCAACTTCGCTGCTCTCAGCTACCTGACGACACCTCAGGACGTGTTCAGCGCCTATGCCGCTGCGAACTACGAGCTGCTCGAAGCGCCCGTGATCGGCCCGGTTAACGCCACGCTGGAAATGAACTTCGCCAACCGGGAATCGGACCAGCTATTGGCCCCGGTCGGTACTTTCGGCGGCTGGATCACCACACAGGAGCACCCGAACAACCCGTTTGGCGATGCACTTTGTGCCGGAAACCCGCTGTGTACGGCTCCGCAGGACGTCGCGACGTCTCGCCGACTGACTGAGTCCGGCGGCCGACGCTTCACACAGGACGTGAATACGTGGCGCATCATGACCGGCTTCGACGGCCAGTTTGAGAATGGCTGGACCTGGGACGTGAATTACACGATCGCAAAATGGGTCGACAGCCAGCGTGACGAAGGCCGCCCTAATCGCCCGAACATCGAAAACATGATGGATCCGGTTGCGTGTGCGGCGGCTACCAATGGTTGCCCGGGTGTATTCAACCCGTTCATCAGCAACAGCATGACGCCAGCACAGATTGCCTACGGATTTGTTGGCGTGAACACAAAGGACGAATCGTCACTTAACGTGTTCCAGCTCAACTTCTCGGGTGACATGGGCGGTCTGCAGCTGCCGGGCGGTGATATCGGCTGGGCACTCGGCTTCGAGAACCGTCGCGAGGAAGCGTCCTCAAGCCCTGACGGTGGCGCTGCTATCGGTGCAATTGCATTTACACCGGGCAACGTCACAGGCGGCAAGTATGCGGTCGACGAAGTCTACGGTGAAATCGCACTGCCGATACTGTCGGGCGCGCCGATGGCGGAACTGCTGACGCTGGAAGCGTCGGCTCGCTGGACCGATGTCGACTTCCTCGACAAAGACGAAACGGTATTCAAGGTCGCAGTCGAATGGGCGCCGATCGAAGACGTCCGCCTGCGCGCGACGTTCTCGGAAGGTTTCCGTGCGCCGAACATCAGCGAACTCTTCCTTGGACAGCAGCAGTCTGCGGAATCGTACACCGACCCGTGCCGTAACTACGGAACCTCGGGTACGGATGCGAACACGGTTGCGAACTGCCAGGCTGACGGACTTGCTCCGGACTTCAACCTCGCGACGTTCCAGGCAACTACCCTGCAGGGTGGTAACCCGGCGTTGCAGCCTGAATCCTCCGAGTCGACCACAGTTGGTCTCGTCCTGACGCCGCGTTTCCTCGAGCAGCTGAGTATGTCGATCGACTACTTCAACATCGAGATCAAGGACGCCGTTGGTACGGCACCGACCTCGGAAGTCATCTCGGCCTGCTATCGCAGCGCCAACTTCTCGGATCCGCTGTGCTCGCTGATCGTCGGCCCGGCATTCCCGGGTGTCGATGAGACGCCATCGCCGTCGGCGCCGACACGTCGTAACTCGAACCTGCAGATTTCAGGTGTACTCCAGACGAATGCCAACCTGGCCACGTACAAGACCAGCGGCATCGACTTCCAGATCAACTACGGAATGGAGACGGGCATCGGTGGCCTCGACTTCCGCGTCGCCGGCACCTACCTCGATGAGTACGACTACCTGCCGTTCTCTGGCGGCCAGCTGATCCAGCTCGCCGGCCTGTTCGGCGGTGATCCGGCCTTCGGTAACCCGGCGACATTTGCCGAATGGCAAGTTAACTACGGCATCAACCTGACACGCGACGACTGGGGCGCGAACCTGACCGCTCGTTACATGAGCGAGACGATCGACATTGACGCTGCACCGGCAAATCTGTCTAACGTTGCCAGCGCCATCACCTATGTCGACGTGCAGGGCTACTACCATTGGAACGACATGAAGTTCACCCTTGGCGTTCGCAACCTGGCTGACAAGAAGCCGCCTTATGTCACGGCTTACGATGACATGAATACGCTGCAGTTCAGCTACGACACCCAGGGCCGTTACATTTACGGAAGAGCATCGATCAGTTTCTAGGAAACTCGATTAGCGAGGCACGGGACCTCCGGGGGCAACTCCGGAGGTCTTTTCATTGACACAACCCGGACACTCCTGATGAATAAGCCCTTGTTACTGTTGCTGTCTGTACTGCCGACGTCTGCCGCAGCGGACGACCTGATGAAATGCAGGCTACTCGAAAACATCAATGCACGCGTCGCCTGCTACGACGCCTATGTCGATCAGCGCGCCGGAAGTGCATCGAAGAATGCCCCAGACGCCGAGGAGCTCTTCGGCAGCACCGAAGCCGAGGTCAACGAGATAATTGAAGAGCAACTCGAGATCGAGCAGCTCGAAGAAATGGCGGCAACCGTCACGCAGCTTCGCGACTCGGCAAGTGGCAAACGTGTGCTAACCCTCGACAACGGCCAGGTATGGCGACAGCTGGATAACAAGCAGCTGCGTATCACTGAAGGCGACACAGTGGTTATCAGAAAAGCCAGCCTCGGCTCGTTCCGATTGCGCAAGCAGACCGGCGGACGCACGATCGGCGTAAAACGCATCGACAATCGCTAGCGCAGGTCCGGTTCCAGCGCCTCGAGTTTTCTCGCATACCCCGATACCAGCCGCGTGTCTTCCGCGACTTCCCTCGCCAGCCCGAAATCACGGGCCGCCAGATCGAGTGCACCCTGCTGCTTGTGGATCAGGCCGCGCAGGAAGTAGAACTGGTGCTCATCGTCCTTGAGCCTTATAGCTTCGGCGAGGTGCTGCAAGGCCGCATCAAGTCGGTTCTCACGAAATGCCGTGTGCGCAAGGTGATGGTGATAGTAGGGATGATGGTCACGATAGTACTCAACCCTCTTTGCATAGATACCGGCCTCCTCGATACGTCCGAGACGGTGTAATGCACTCGCCATGTTTACAAGCGCCGACTTGTGTGACGGTTGCAGGGACAGCGCTTCCTGATAAGCGCGTGCGGCAAGGTCAAATCGATCGTTGCGGGCATAGATAACGCCGAGATTGACCCACAAACCGGCAATATCGGGATCGGTCTCAATACCTTTCTTCAGAAAGCGGAAAGCGCGCTTCAGGCCCCCGGCTCGCAGCGCCTCGACGGCGACATTGCTGAAGTACAACGCAATTGCGTAGTTGTCGTCGACTTTCCTCGTTTCGTAGTTGCCGTTGTACTCGGCGGTGTTGAAGTCAACGACGTAGTCGCCGGTATACGTAGCATCCCGACGAACGCCCTGAACGAGCACGTTGATGTGATTGTTGAGCAGCACCAGCTCTCCGTCAGCACGAAAACTCGGCGGAATCTCAACCATCTGGAAGGTCAGGTTGAGCCTCGCTTCGCGAGCAAGTGCTGCGAACAACATCGAGAACGAGAGACAGTTTCCCTGGCGCTTGTAAAAAGTCTCGGTCGCCGTGTAGGTGAGGTTCGGGTCGTAATCCAGTGTAAGCAGACCGTCCTCGATCATTGCGGTGACAAGTGCGCGTAGCCGAGCGCGCGCCTGGGGGTTGTTGCCAACACGGCGCGCGACATACTCGCGCATACCGTCATCCAGCGCCAGGACATGTTCGGCGCTGAGGTCCGAAATGTCGACTACCTCGCCAAACAGCTCCTGCCCGGACAGCAGGTCTTCGGTCGGACCGCTTTCAACAGACGGTTGGCTCACGCAGCCGGAGATCAGGATTCCGACGAGTGTGAGGACTGTACTTCTTCGTTGCATGTCAGTTTTTTCGACTCTGACCGTAGCGAAAATACTGCACGTCACGGGCACTGACGCACGACCCGTGCGTTTTTTGGCGTTTGCTTGACTCACCGACGCCCGGCTGGACACTGAAACAGACGATGAAACTCGGGGGAACGCGGTGCGAATCGGATGCTACCTGGCAATCCTTTTGATGATCGCTGGCGACGCCAACGGCGAAACCCTGTACTCGTTCGATACCGCCGAAGACTGGTTCGCACCGGCCGAACACTGGTCGGCCTGGCAGGATACTCTCGACCAGCACGAAGCTCAGCGCTATGTCATCTCGCAATGCCTGAATGACGATGCCAGTTGCCCGAAGCAACTTCGAGGCTTGCGGATCGTGCTGCTGAAAGGAGCGGAGCTCAATCCCGAACAACGAATTCGCCTCGTTAATCGGTTCGTAAACCGGCAGCGCTACCGGGATGACAGCGTCAGTTCGCGTTCCGGCGCCGGTAACCAGTTCGAAACGCTCACGAGCTTCCTCAGCAAGGGCGGCGACTGCGAGGACTTCGCGGTAGCCAAGTACTTCATCCTGAGAGAGTTCGGCGTCGACGCCGCGGACATGCGCATTGTGATCGGTAAGGAACCGCGGCGGACGGAACACCACGCGATGCTGGCGATCAGGATTGAGGATTCCATCTGGCTCCTCGAAAACGACAACACGATACGTCGCAACGGCGGCCAGGACATAGACAGGTTCGTGTACGCGATCAATGAGCGGGGAATCTGGGATCACGAGAAAGACAACTGAAGAGGACGCAGATATGAAGAAACTGTTACTGGTATGTGTAAGTGGCGCCTTCCTGGCGCCGGCCGCAATGGCGGCGGACCCCTATGAGACCTGGCTGACCGAACAGAAACAGCGCGGCAAGCAGATCGAGCTGATTCGTGTCGCCAATGAAAAGGCGATCGTCGCGACTGAGGAATCAGATGCAGATGTCGCCAGTATTCTTGCAGAGGTCGAAGCGCTGGAGGCGGAGCCCAGCGAAGAAGAATCTCCGCCGGCCTCGCACTGACCGGCTGCCATCACATCGAGACCGTGTTTTGGTTGAATGCGGTTTCGATGTGCATGCGCAGTGCCGTCGTACCTGTCTTCCGCATCCGCTGACGCGGACTGATAATGACGACATCCCTGCCCTTCGATTCCGTATCCGGCATCAGGTCCACCAGCCGGCCCGAACGCAGGTAAGGCTCACACAGGTACTGCGGCAACCGCGAGATACCCAGCCCTGCCAGCGCCGCCTCGCGGGCTTCGAGCAAACTCGAAACTGCGTACTTTGCCCTCACCGTCACGGTCGTTACGTCGCCACCCCGCTCAAACCGCCATGAATGCCGGTCATTGCAAGCGCTTTCCACGATGCAGTCATGATTTTCAAGATCGAACGGAGTCGCGACCGGACTATGTTGCGACGCGTACTCGGCACTCGCGTAGATTGACTGTCGCAAGCGCCCAACTGTATTTGTCCAGCCGATGTTCGACGGCACCGGCGCCAGCGCGATACCGACGTCGACTTCATCCGCGACCTCCTTGGTCCAGACCGTGACCGGCCTGCGATCAACTTTTACACCACGGTTGTCTCTCTCGAATTCCGAAAGCCAGGGTTCGAGATATCGATCAAAAATGTCCGGCGGCGCGCCGACAACGATCGGCGACGTATCGGCAATGATCGACCCAATGGTCGCGAGCGAGGTGGCGTTCTGCGCCGATTCGAGCAACAGCTCGCACTGCTCCAGGCAGCG
The DNA here is from genome assembly GCA_965224725.1 of Woeseiaceae bacterium. GTDB lineage: Bacteria > Pseudomonadota > Gammaproteobacteria > Steroidobacterales > Woeseiaceae > UBA1847. The sequence goes on along the minus strand of CBDCZZ010000001.1, from coordinate 151,926 downwards.
CCGCCCTGCATCGGTTACCGCGATATGTTTCGGCGACCGATCCAGCAGCTTGACGCCGAGTGAGCGTTCAAGCGCGCCGAGCCGCCGGCTGATCGTCGTACGTTCCATGCCGAGATCAGCCGCACACCTCGAGATTCCACCGGTCTGGACGATCTTCGCAAACAGCGCGAGATCGGCTACCTGTTTAAGCTCTCCGTGCATTTTTAGTTACCCCCGTTACTTTTCCGCGCCAAGCAAGTGTTAATGATTTCGCTTAGAACAACTCGATCTAACTGCATTGCAACCGAATCGCTGTTGTTCATTCTCTAAGACACATCAGGGAGCAATCGCGTTGTTACGAAATGTGCGTTGGAAAAATGGATCGTGAACGAAACGTGCAGATTTTTTTCAACGTCGCAATTCGGGAACCTTGCAGCGTTGGCAGTGGTCACAAATTAATGTGCGCTGGAACGCAGGGGGAGAGCTGTGAGCACGCAAGACGGTCACAAACGTAACGGACTGGACCGATATGATGTCGCGATTTTGTCGGCACTGGCGACGAATACGCGATTAACAACAGTTGAACTTGCAACTATTGTGCACCTGTCACGCACGGCCGTGTCGCGACGCATTGCGACACTGAAGCGCAAGCAGGTTCTGAATGCAGCGGCCGAAGTCCTTAATTACGAATCACTCGGTTTCGGCGTGCGTGCCGTTGTCGAAGTATCCGCACCGAGCCAGACGGCCGAAGCACTGCGCAGGAAGCTTGTGCTTGAACCCGAAGTCCTCGCTGTCGCGGTTATCGCAGGCGACGGACTGTTGAGTCTCGACGTGATCGCCATTGATATGGACCACCTGCATCGCTTCATCAACTCGCTGCAGAGCTACGGCGAGACCACTACGAAAATCGTGTTTGCCGAAGAGAAGTCGCAGCTGACGCTGGTCGATCGCATGCGCAAGCTCGGCGAACGTACCGGGAACGGTCTCGTCAGGACCTGAGTCGCGCTGTATTCTCTCGGCATGACCGATGCCGACGTCCTGATCATCGGCGGCGGTGCCGCCGGCCTGATGTGTGCGATCACTGCTGGCCGCCGCGGACGGCGCGTCGTCGTGCTCGAGGGTTCCAACAAGATCGGCAAGAAGATCCTGATGTCCGGCGGCGGCCGCTGCAATTTCACCAACCTGCACGTCGAGCCATCGCGCTTCATCTCCGGCAACCCGCATTTCTGCAAGTCGGCCCTGAGTCGCTATACCCAGTGGGACTTTATTGCCCTGGTCGACAGGCACGAGATCCCGTGGCACGAGAAAAAGCTGGGGCAGCTGTTCTGTGACAACTCTTCCAAAGACATACTCGGCGCGCTCAAGACCGAGTGCGACGACGCCGGGGTAGTCATTCACACGCACTGCGACGACATCGAAATAGCCGAACAGTTTGCCGTACGCTGCAGCAGGGGCGACTTTCACGCGCCGAAGCTGGTGGTTGCGAGCGGCGGGCTCAGCATTCCGAAGATGGGTGCGTCCGACTTCGGTTATCGCGTCGCAAGACAGTTCGGCCACTCGGTACTCGAGACCCGCGCCGGTCTTGTGCCGTTCACATTTACCGGCGACATTCACGATCGCTTTGGCCGCATCTCGGGCGTCAGCTGCAATGCAAGCGTCACGGCGGGCGGAGTTACATTTGTTGAGGACATACTGTTCACGCATCGCGGGTTGAGCGGGCCAGCGGCTTTGCAAGCTTCGAGCTACTGGTCGCCAGGCGAAACGATCACCGTCGACCTGCTGCCAGGTGCAGATGCGGCAGAACTGATCAAGCAGGCAAAGCGCGACCAGCCACGCGCCCTGCTCCGCACCATGCTCGCGGAATCTCTGCCGCGCGCGCTGGTACTCGAGTTGCAGGATCTTTTCTGGCGGGAAACAGCCGAGACGCCACTCGCTGAAATCGGCGATCGCGTCCTGCAACAGCTGGCGGACGGCCTTGCCGGCTGGGAACTGCGCCCGGCGGCGACTGAGGGCTACCGCACGGCGGAAGTCACGCTCGGCGGCGTGGATACCGACGAAATCTCCTCGCAGACCATGGAGAGTCGACTGCAGCCGGGACTCTATTTTATCGGCGAGGTGGTCGATGTCACAGGCCATCTCGGCGGCTTCAACTTCCAGTGGGCATGGTCATCCGGCTTTGCCGCCGGGAGTGCCGTCTAGATCCTGCTAACCTTTTTCCACGGCCCTGCATCCAAGGGTTAATGGTGGCAGTACTGAAGCAGAATACGATGCCGACACAGGCGGATTTTCACGCGGCGATCGAGGCGCGCTCCGATCGCTGGTATTCGGCGTGCCTGAAGATAACGCGCAACGCCGACCTCGCCGCTGACGCCGTTCAGGACGCGCTGCTGAATGCCTGGGACAAGCGGCACCAGTTCCAGGAGAACGCCAGACTGGATACGTGGATCCACCGTATCGCCATTAACGCCGCGTTGAACCTGATCCGCAAGAGCAAGCCCGGCGTCTTTAAAGCGCTCGAAACCGATGTCGAATCGTCCGATCCCGGGCCACAGCGCCAATGGGAAGAGCACGAACTCGAGAGCGATCTCGCGAGGTCCCTCGGCGGACTCAGTGATGTCGAGCGGGTGTGCTTTGTACTGAAGCACCTGGAGCAATGGCGCGGCCGCGAAATAGCCGACGAACTCGATATGAATGAAGGCCAGGTAAAGCAGGCCGTTTTCCGGGCGACCGGCAAATTACGAGTCAGCATGCGCAGCATGCAGGAAGGAAGACATGACTGACGACAACAATGATCTGATCACAGCGCACCGCGACGAGGTGCACAAAGCACCTCCGCACCTGAAGGCGCAGTGGCACGCGACTATCGAACAGGCCGCGGCGCTGGAACGCGGCCGCAACCGGGAACCGGAGGCGACGCCGTCGAGAAACTGGTTCTTTGGCTTTGCGCTGGCCGCCGCGCTCACGCTCGGTATCGGAATAGGAATTGGTATCGATGACGACCCGGTAATCACCGAACCGGCTTCGGCCAAGCCATCGCTCGCTTTTAGCCGCGGCCTGCGGTACCACCTTGGAGAAGCTCGCGCACAGCTCGTCAGCTACGACAGCTCTGCCGACTCGACCAACCTGGTGCTCGACATCATCGAACAGAACCGTCTGTTCGAAGTCGCGGCCGAACAAAATAACGCCCCGAAGATCGCGCGCGTACTGCGCGCCTTCGAACCCATCCTGCTCGAACTCGCAGCCGACGACATCGCACCTGAAGATGCCGCTGCATTGCGCGAGCAACTGACATTCGAACTCAACGTCATGCTAACCAAGCTGGCACGTGATGCGTCTGATGAGACACACACGACCTGATTGAAGGACAGAACGAAATGAGAATTTTTGCAAAGACCATCACACTTGTTTTCGCGGCACTGCTCGCGACCACGGTTGTCGCACAGGACGACAACGAGGAATTGCGGATTGCGGCTATCGAAGCCCTGATCTCGGCGCCACCCGAACGCGCGCTGCCGATTGCCAGCAAGGTACTGGCCGGCAACTACAGCGCCAACGTAAAGGAAAAAGCGCTGTTCGTGCTTAGCCAGATTAACGATCCCGACGCACAGGCGACATTGCTGCGTTTCGCAGCGGACGCAGACGGCGAATTGCAGGAAGAAGCGATTCGCATGGTCGGCATCGGCGGCGACGACGAAGCCCTGGCGCAGCTGCGCGGTGTTTACGAAAGCGGCAATCGCAATACACGCGAAGCCGTACTCGAAGCTCTGATGATCGCTGGCGACAAGGCGACCGTTTACGAGATCGCGACCACGGCTGAAGGCGATGACTTCGAACACGCCGTACAGATGCTTGGTGTCATGAACGCACATGACGAACTCCGGCAGCTGCGCCAGGCACATGGCAACTCCGAAACACTGGTACAGGCCTACGCGATCTCGGGTGACCTCACCTCGCTGCAGGAAATTGCGCGCGACGGCAGTGACCCGCATATGCAGATAGAGGCCATCGAGGCCATGGGTATCGTCGGCGGTGACGAGGTCAACGCACAGCTTGTCGAGATCTACCGTGGCGCAGACAGTGAAGACGTGCGCGAGGCAGCCCTGCAGGGCATGTTGATTGCGGGTCACGATGCCGGCGTCCTTGAGCTGTACCGAGCCGCGACCGACGCGCGTCAGAAGAAAGAGCTCCTGCAGATGCTCGTCATGATGGGCAGCGACGAAGCGTGGGAAGCCATCGACCAGACCCTGGCAGGCAACGAATAATGCGCGCCCTTGTCCTGATCGGCGCCCTCCTCTGGAGCGGCGCCGCATTCGCCTCCCTGCCGGCATCCGACGCTGACGGCTGGTTCAGCTGGCAGATTGATAACGTCGAGCAGACGACGGTCTGGGTTCGCCTGCGAGACGGCCAGCTGCGCGACGTCTACATGTCGGACTTCGGCTGCCGCTCGATCCCGAAGCAGGAAGTCACCGATCTTGGCCTGGTTTCCCCCGACGAGAATTTCACCTGGTTTCGAAGCATCGTCGATGACGAGGAGTCCAGCAGCAAGGTAAAACAGCGGGCGCTTTTCGGCGTTGTACAGTCAGGCTCTGACGAAGCATTCAGCTACCTTGAAGGCCTGATCGAGCTCTAAGCTGAACCTCCAAAAATTGCCAGCGTCTCGGCATAATGGGCGCTGGCGATTGTGCGGGGAAAGTCCATTGTCTGACTCCAGCGGAAGAGCGGAAAACTCGGGTAGACCTGTACGGTTCTTCGACATTCGCCAGAAGTACCTGGCTTTCGTTAATACCTGCAACGAGAAGTGGAAAGTCGCCGAACGGGCAACACGTGAACTCACACATCTGCGCCCCAGTCCGCCGGCACTGCGGTTTTTCGATGCGGGCATGGGTGACGGTACGGTTCTTTCCCATATTCTGCGTGCGACGCACCAGCGGTACCCGACCCTGCCAATGTATGTCGTTGGCAAGGAAGTCAGTCTTGAAGACGTACGCCTGTGCCTTGAAAAGCTGCCAGACCGGCTTGTCGAGCACCCCGCAACGGTTTTCGTCCTCACTAACCTCTATTACGCCGAAGCACCGTGGCTTATGCCGCGCGATGTGAACAGCGCCGCGGCCCTGAACTGGGAGGCCGTCGAACTCGATGGTGATTCGTCGTACGGATATGGCCAGCAGCTCAGGGAAATCGACGACTTTCTTGTCGATGCCTGGCAAACCAGGGTCAGCCCGAAAACCGGCAACCCGCTGTATGTCCGGCCAACAGTACTCACGATCTATCGCAAGGATCACAGGTTCCTGCTCGACTCGATTATTCCGCGCCGCGGCCAGGCGGAAGCCGACTACGATTTCGTACTGGCGTCGCAGCCGTGGCGCGCGCGTATGGATGCGGAGTTCAAATCAAAGTATGTGCTTAGCCCATTGACCAAGGCACTGCGACCAGGTGGTCGCCTGCTTGCCGTGCAGTCTGCCGGCAACGATGTCGGTCTCGAGCTCATTCGCGAGATCTGGCCCGACGAGGATCCGTTTACAGTCGATCGCCACGAACTACTCAAAACGCTCAAGAAGCACCTCGGCCGCGAAGCTAACAATTTCAACTTCAATGCTTCGCCGGACGACAAGGCAATTTTTCAGTATCAGATGCACACGTTGCCGGAGGAGATAGCCGAGAGCATCGGTACATCAACGCTGTACGCCGCCTGGAATGCGGCTACCTACGTAGCGCAGATTGAGGAGGACCGACTGGAAAAGGCGCTTTCGTCTTCGTCGTACCTCGATGCAACCGCCCGCACGCTAAAAAAGAACGGCGGCCTCTGGTTCAACGACGAGAGCTTCGTCGTGTCGCGTCGCGGAAATTAGGTAACCGGTACCCAGTTTTCCCGCAGGTAGGACTCTTCGAAGCCGCTCTTCATGATGTTGCGGTAGGACAGCTGGTCTTCACCGTCGACAGCCTCACCTGTCATCGTGCAGAGTTCGCGACATCCGGCTGCCGCCGCACATTCGATGCGCGCAGCCAGCACGGCACCCTGCCCCCCGCGGCGCCGGAATGCCGGATCGGTTGCGCCCCAGTCGAGTACGCCGATCTCGCCATCCAGAAAGACAACCCCGGTGCCGGCCGGAACACCTTCCTCGAAGCTCATGAATGAGCGATAGCCTTCGGCCGCTACGACGGCAGCAACGAGCGGCCAGCTGGACTTCTGCAAACCGAATGAATCGCCGGCAATCCGCGCAAAGTCGAGTGCGTTTTCGAGATCGACTTCCCTTACATCAAGATTGGAACGCGCGATCGGTGGATTCTCGGTCAAACGCGTGAACTTCATCCAGCCACGATGGCGTTGATACCCACCTGCTGCCAGGCGACTGAACTGCACCTGGTCCGCAATGACGTGCACGAAGTGGCGACCGACGTCGGCATAGACATTGCGAATGTCACGAACCTGGTTTTCATCAACAGGCCCGCTCGATCCCAGCCCAAGTACCCGGTTGACAAGAATGCTTGGCTCGTCGGCACTGACCGAACAAAGCGCATCCCCGACTTCGACGAGGCGCCAGTCGATTCCGGGCGCAAGAGTTGCGGCCGCTTCGTGCCAGCGCACCAGCGCGAGTCGCTCTGCCTGTTCTGCCAGGAATCGCTCCATATGCTTAATGATAGTCTAAGCGTCCCCGGACTCGGAGCGCACTTTCAATGTCGAACCCGTCGAAACCGATCATCGCCGCGAAAAAGCCCGTCAAAGCAGAACTGAAACCTGGTGAAAAGTATTTCTGGTGCGCGTGCGGTAAATCGGCGAAGCAGCCGTTCTGTGACGGCTCACACCGCGGTACCGGAATCACACCGCAAGCCGTCACGGTCGACGAAGACACAGAAGCTTTTCTTTGTCAGTGCAAGGCTACGGGTAGTCCGCCCTACTGCGACGGCAGCCATACCCGGCTGGGCGACCTGAAGGCCGGCGACCCGGCGCCGGAAAAGCAGGATGGACCGCCGCGCGCCGTGCCGACGCCCGAGGAACCGACCGTCGCGAGAATTCATGCGCTGGCCCGTGATGGCCTGTCGCAGACGGGACATCACGGCGAGATGGGCGCCATGGGCGTGCCGCTGACCGAGCTGCCGCGCTGGAGCGATATCCAGTTCGTGACGGCCCAGTTCGCGACCAAACCACTCATGGAAGATGTCGACGTCGGCACCGATCTCGTTATCGGTCCGCGAGCGGATAAACCGCTGCGTCTCGACATCCCGCTGTTCGTTTCGGATATGAGTTTCGGCGCCCTTTCCGAGGAAGCGAAGACTGCGCTCTCGCGCGGCGCCGAACTCGCCGGCACCGGAATCTGCTCGGGCGAAGGCGGCATGCTGCCCGAAGAACAGGCCGCAAACTCACACTACCTTTATGAGCTCGCGTCGGCACAGTTTGGCTGGGACATCGCGCATGCAGAACGGGTGCAGGCATTTCATTTCAAGGGCGGCCAGGGCGCCAAAACGGGCACCGGCGGTCACCTGCCGGGCAACAAGGTCACAGAGAAAATTGCCGAGGTGCGTGGTCTTGGCGTTGGTGAAGACGCGATCTCACCGCCAACGTTCGCCGACCTCACGACGCCGGCGGACTTCAAAAAGCTGGCCGACGCCGTACGCGAGCGCAGCGGCGGCATTCCCATTGGCTTTAAGCTCTCCGCCCAGCACATCGAGGACGACATCGACTTTGCTCTTGAGGCGAGCGCCGATTACATCATTCTCGACGGACGCGGCGGCGGTACCGGTGCTGCGCCGCTGCTGTTCCGCGACAACATCAGTGTGCCGACCATTCCGGCACTGGCGCGCGCGCGCCGGCATCTCGATGCGAAAACAGGCCGCGACGTGACACTCATTATTACGGGTGGGCTGCGGGTTCCCGAGGACTTCGCCAAGGCCATGGCGCTGGGTGCGGATGGCGTCGCTGTTGCGAACTCGGCGCTACAGGCCATCGGCTGTATTGGGGCGCGCATGTGCAACACGAATAATTGCCCGGCCGGAATCGCCACACAGAAATCCGAGCTGCGGGCCCTGCTCAACGTAGACGCAGCCTCACAGCGACTCGCGACTTTCTTCGCTGCGTCGGTCGAACTCATGCAGGTTCTCGCGCGCGCCTGTGGCCACGACCACTTGTCGAAGTTTACGCATTCCGACCTGACCACGTGGAAGCGTGACATGGCGAAACTGTCGGGCGTCGAGTTCGGTGGGCCGGGTTAGAACGTCAGCGCGAACGTAGCGCCACCGGCTTCGTTGCGGTGCAGGCGTATGAATCCGCCATGGGCGATCATCACCTGGCGAGCGAGCGCAAGACCTACGCCTGAGCCGGTTTCCTTGGTCGTGAAGAACGGCACGAACACACGTTTTGCCAGCTCGTCGGGAACACCCGGACCATTGTCGGCAACTTCGATAACGACATTATTGCGGCGATTGAATCGCCCGTTGAGCTGTACCCTGGGTGCGTCACATTCATGGTCGCCTGCCACGCGTTACGGAGCAGGTTCAGCAGCACGGGTTCCAGCAGGTCGCGATCGATATAGACATCCAGCTCTCGCGGAAACACCGAAACCTCGAAATCAACGCGGGCACCCGGAAACTCGGCATTGATCAGTTGCGATACCGAAGCGAACAGTTCGTCGAGCCGCACCCGTTTCTTTTCGGGCGGCGCGAGGCGGGAAATCTGCCGATAGCTGTCGACGAACTGCATCAGGCTGTCGGAACGACGCGCAACCGTCGTCACGGCATCACGCAGGTCTTCAAGGTCTTCGGTGATCGGTTCGCTGCGACGCTCGCGTTCGACAACGTCTTCAACGACATCGCGTGCCGTCATCGCAAGTGACGTCACTGGTGTTATCGAATTCATGATCTCATGCGTCAGGACCCGTACGAGTTCTTCCCATGCCTGCGCCTGGGTTTCGTCGAGTTCCGACTGAATATCCTGCAACGAGATGAGACGTTCACTTTCACCGCCAACGATGATCTCGGTAGTCGCAAGCGTCAGGTGGTATTCAATGCCTTCAACCGAGAATGTTACAAGCTCGCGGTTGCCCGGCACGGCGACTTCGAGCGCCTCGGCGAACTTGAAGCCGAACTTGCGCAGATCTCGAAGCTGCGTGACGTGCTCGGATCCGAACAGACGTCGCGCTGCGTTGTTCTGCAGGGTGACACTGTCGTCAGCATGCAGCGTCAGCAGCGGCACCGGAATATGCTCGATCAACGCGCGCAGGCGTCGCAGCTCCATTTCCTGGTCGGCACGCCGATCGCGCATGCGATCGATGATGCCGGTGAACGCCTCGCCAAGCGCACGAAAACCGGCACCCTGGTTGGCGAAGTCGAACCGCTGCGAGTAATCCGCGTAACGTGCAGCATCGAGAAAGCGCGCGACCTCGCGATTCGTGCGACTCACAAAACGCCACAGTTCGGCGACCAGCAGTGCCAGGATGATCGTCACGACAATCGTACCGCTGTGATAGCCGGGCCGAACGATCAACCAGACAAGCGCCGCCATGGTTACGCCGACGAGGACCAGACGCAGTATCAGCAGGAATGTGAAGCGTCTAAAGATCATGCTTTTCCATGCGGCGGTACAGGGAGGCGCGAGTGAGCCCAAGCTCCTTCGCAGTACGCGAAATATTGAAGCCGTGCTTGCGCAGCGCCTTCTGAATGGTGTCTTTCTCGAGGTGATCCAGGTTCAGAATGGTCGGCGCGACGCTGACATCAGACGCCGCCGGAGCGCTGTAGTCGAGCTGCAGATCAGCGGGCTCGATGCTTTCCGCCGTCGCCATGATGGCCGCGCGCTCAACGGCATGGCGCAGTGCCCGAACATTGCCAGGCCAGTCGTACTCGATCAACGCTCGCTCGGCGGATTGCGAAAACACTTTTGCCGCGCTGCCGTACTTGCGTGAATAGATGCCCAGGTAGTGCTCGGCGACGGGCAGAATATCGTCGCGGCGATCGCGTAGTGGCGGCACCGTCAGTTCGACCGTATTCAGCCGGAACAGCAGGTCCTGGCGAAAATAGTCGCCGTCCCGCAGCACGCTCGGAGCAATGTTGGTTGCGGCGATGATCCGGACGTCGACTTCCTCGGCGCTGTCCGAACCGACCGGTGTTACGAGCCGCTGCTCAAGCGCGCGCAACAGTTTCGCCTGCAGATGCAAAGGCAGGTTGCCGATCTCGTCGAGGAACAGCGTGCCGCCATTTGCAGCCTGAAAGCGTCCGAGCCGATCATCATGCGCATCTGTAAATGCCCCTTTGACGTGGCCGAACAGCTCCGACTCGAACAGCTGCTCGCTGACGGAACCGAGATCGACCGACAGGAACACGCGGTCCGCGCGTTGTGAACGCCGGTGCAGCTCTCTCGCAATGAGCTCCTTGCCTGTGCCGTTCTCGCCGAGGATCAGTACGTTCGCGTCTGTCGGCCCCGCCTTCTCGACAATGTTGAGAACCTGCTGCATCTCGGATGATGCGTAAATAATGTCCTGCGGCGCCGACTGCTCGGTTAGGAGCTGGTTCGTCTTGCGCAAAGCCTGGGTCTCGCGCCGACTTGCACGCAACTCGATCGCAGCCGACACGGTCGCAATCACTTTTTCGTTTTGCCAGGGCTTGGCGATGAAGTCGATGGCACCGCGCTTCATGGCATCGACAGCGGTATTAAGACTGCCGTGCGCCGTAATCATCACGACGACGAGCTGTGGATCTATCTCGAGCATATTATCGAGCCACTCGAGTCCCTGGCGTCCCGTCGATTCACCGGGGCCGAAATTCATATCGAGCAATACGGCGTCGAAGTCATGCTTGCCGAGCAGCTCCGGCACGAACTGCGGATCGCTGCAGGTCGTCACCTCGCCAAACTCGCGCCGCAGCAACAGGCGGCCGGCAGTCAGGATGTCTTCGTCGTCGTCGACGATCAGGATGTGATTGTTTCGTACCACGGTATCTCCGAACTGTCCGGAATCGTACACACACTGTCCGCTGGCGTACAGTTTCGGACACCCTCCCCGTACCCGAACCTAACAATATCAATAACTTAGGAGTTGGCACACCTCTTGCTGTATTAGGGGCATGGACAAGATAAGAAAACTCAAATCGGATCCGACCCCGGTCGGACTCGGCGTATCGGGACAGGGGATGGACCGCAAGGTCGCGAAGAAGACTCCGCTGACGACGAAAGTCGGTTACGGCGTCGGTGCCCTGGCACTGCTCGCCTTCGGTTGGTGGTTCGTGGAATCGCTGCTCGGCGGAAGGACGCTGTCCGTCGATTCACAACGCGTGAAAGTCTCCGAGGTGACGACGGGTACGTTCGAAGACTTCATTCCGCTGCGCGGCCGCCTGGTGCCGAGCAGCACGGTGTTCCTTGATGCCATCGAAGGCGGCCGCGTCGAGGAGATCCTCGTTGAAGACGGCACCCTCGTAGAACCCGGCGATCTGATCGCTGTGCTGTCGAACACCAACCTGCAGCTCGAGGTCCTGGGTCGCGAGGCTGCGGTCACCGAACAGCTCAACAACATGCGCACTATTGAGCTGCAGCTTGAGCAGAATCGCCTGGCGCACAAACGCAACCTCATTGAGATCGACTACCAGATCAAGCGCCTGAACCGTGCCCTGGATCGCCAGCGCGACCTGCTGTCGCGCAACCTGGTTTCGGAGTCCGAAGTCGACGAACTGCAGGACGAACTCACCTACTTCGAGGCACGTCGCGAAGTCACGCTGGAAAGCCAGGCGACTGATACGCGAATGCAGGAGCAGCAGCTGCGCCAGCTTCGCGAGGCCGGCACTCAGCTCGAGGAAGGCCTGCAGTTTGCGCGCAAGAATCTTAATGATCTGAATGTACGAGCGCCGCTTGCCGGAAAGCTGTCCGGATTCAACATCGAGATCGGCCAATCGATTGCTCGCGGCGGCCGTCTTGGCCAGATCGACGATCCCGATGGCTACAAACTGAATGTCAGTATCGACGAGTACTACCTCGGCCGTGTCGACCTGCAGCAGCACGCTGTCGCAACCCACAACGGTCGCGACATTGACCTGACCGTCTCGAAGATTTACCCGCAGGTTAACGGCGGCCAGTTCGAAGTCGACATGACGCTCGCGACTGAGCCGCAGGGCCTGCGCCGTGGCCAGACGATGCAGCTGCAGCTGACGCTTGGCGATAACACGGACGCGATCCTGATCCCGAACGGTTCGTTCTATCAGGACACCGGCGGCAACTGGATCTTCGTGGTCTCGCCGGATGGCAGCGAAGCCGTCCGTCGCAGCGTACGCCTCGGACGCCGCAATACCGATTACATCGAAGTGCTTGATGGGCTGGAGCCTGGCGAGCGCGTTATCACTTCACCGTACACCAGCTACTCAGGAATGGACCGGCTGTCGCTTAGCGCTGACTAGTCGAATCAAGGGGAACAGCAATGCTTAAACTGCACAATCTTTACAAGGTATACCGAACTGACGAAGTCGAGACGGTCGCTCTGAACGGCGTCAACCTCGAAATCGAACAGGGCGACTTCGTCGCGATCATGGGCCCGTCGGGCTGTGGGAAATCGACGCTGCTCAATATCGTCGGCATGCTCGACAACCCGAGCGATGGCGACTACTTCTTCTTCGACGAAAACATCGCGACGTACTCGGAAACGCAGCGCGCGGCAATCCGCAAGCAGAACATCGGCTTCATCTTCCAGAGCTTCAACCTGATCGATGAGCTGACCGTTGCCGAGAACATCGAGCTCGCCCTGCTCTACCACAACATGCCTTCCGGCGAACGCAAGAAGCGCGTTACCGCCGTCATGGACCGCATGGGAATCGCACACCGCGCCAACCACATGCCTGGCCAGCTTTCCGGCGGTCAGCAGCAGCGTGTTGCCGTTGCTCGTGCAGTCGTCGGCGACCAGCCGCTGATCCTTGCGGATGAGCCGACAGGTAACCTCGACTCGGTGCATGGCCAGGAAGTCATGGAGCTGCTGCGTTCCCTGAACAAGGAAGGCACAACCATCGTCATGGTGACGCACTCGCCGGCACACGCCGACTACGCACACCGCACAGTGAACCTGTTCGACGGCCACATCGTCACGGAGAACACGCGCGCCGCGTAACGGCCCTGGGGAAACAAGATGCTCTGGAACAACATTAAAATCGCGCTGCGCAACCTGCGCAAATACAAGGGCTACGCAGCGATCAATATTCTCGGCCTGGCACTCGGCCTGACGATCTTCGTGTTCGGCGGACTGATCCACGGCTACGAAAAATCGCACGACATGTTCTACGAGAAGTCGTCGCGCATCTACACGATCGGCTCGACTGCATCACCGGCTGCGAAACTGCCGTTCGTGAATTTTGATGCAGTTTTTTCTACGGTCGGCCCGATCATCGACGCTGAGATTTCCGACGTTGAACAGGTCGCGCGAACCATATCCAACGAGTTCCTGCTGACGATGGGCGCTGAAAGTTTCTACGAAGGACTGCTCTTTGCCGACCCATCGATTACTCGGATCTTCGACTTCACGTACGTCCACGGTGATGCCTCTGCGCTCGAGGATCCGTCGGGCATCCTGATCACCGAGGAGATCGCGATCAAGTACTTCGGTCATACGGACGTTGAAGGTGAAGTTGTAACGTTCGACAACGAATTCGATTTCCACATTGCCGCGGTCATCGAAGACCTGCCGAGGAACACGCACTTCAACTCAAGCATGGTGCTTGACCAATCCATGGGAATCGTTGCGCCGTTGCTGGCACTGAATCGTATGCGCGACTGGGACATGGCCGGCAACTGGAACAACCTGTCGCTAGGCAACATGACCTATGTATTGATTCCCTCGCAGTTCGACGGCGCGTGGTTGCAGGACCAGGTCGACGGCGTCTACGAACGCATGGTACCCGACGAACAGAAAGAGATGCTCGTCAAGTTCAATGTGAACCATATTTCGTCGGCGAACACGGCTTTGTGGGACATGATCGGCCTGCCGGTCATCGAGGTCATTGCGATGCTCGGGTTCCTGATTCTTGTCATCGCCTGCGTCAACTACACGAATCTTGCAACAGCGCAGTCTCTCGGCCGTACACGTGAAGTTGGCATGCGCAAGACGATGGGCGCGTCACGTTCACAACTGCTGTCACAGTTCCTGATCGAGAGCCTGGTTATCGCGACAATCGCCATGTTGATTGCTGTCGCTGCCCTCGAGATGATCATTCCGTTATTCAATAACGCGACCAACAAGATGCTGACGGTGGAGTATGCCTCGGTGCTGCCATGGCTTGTCCTGACGACGCTGATGGTTGGGTTGTTGGCCGGCCTGTACCCGGCCTGGCTGATCACGAAAGTCAGCCCGATTGATGCGTTGCGAGACATTGCACGCAAGGGCAAGAAAGGCTCGCTCATGCGCTCCGTGATGATTGGCGTGCAGTTCAGTATTTCTGCGTTGATGCTTGCCATGGTCAGCATCATGTTCATGCAGAACGAGCGTGTTAAAGAGTCGAGCTACGAATTCCCGCGCTCGGAGCTGTACACACTCGACCGCCTGAACATCGATGGCATTCGCGACAAACTCGATACGCTTAAGTATGAACTCGAGGCGTTGCCGAATATCTCGAGTGTTGCGTTTTCGTCGCAGGTCCCCTACGAGCAGAGCAACTCGTCCAGCACGTTTACGACGACCCCGGGCGACGAGGCAGGCGAGTTTTCGCTGATGAACCTGAGCATGACGCCCGACTTCCTCGAAACTTACGACATTGAGATGATAGCCGGCCGCCCGCTGAGCCGTGACATCGCGAACGACAAGCGCACTGACGAAACTGAAAGTCTCAATGTCCTGGTCAGTGACATGGCATTGTCACGACTTGGCGTAGAGACCGTTGAAGAAGCGATCAACACGCGCTTTTATTCGCTCAATGAGGATTCGACAGTACGTGAGTATGTGGTGGTGGGTGTAGTGCCGACGCAGAACATTGTCGGCCTGATGAACGAATTGAAACCCTGGTTCTACCAATACTCACCTAACAGCCTGCGCATCGCATCGCTCCGCATTACCGGCGGCAACATGATGGACACGGTTGCGAGTATTGAAGATGTCTGGGACAGCGTGATTCCGGATTACCCGATCCAGGGCCGCTTCCTCGATGAGGTCTTCGACGACATCTACAACGTGCTCAAGTACCTGAACTTCGCGCTCGCAGGCTTTGCCGGAGTGGCTTTGTCGCTTGCGATGATCGGGCTGTTCGGTCTCGCGGCGTTCATGGCCGCGCAGCGCACCAAGGAAATCGGCGTACGCAAGGTTCTGGGCGCGAGTTCAGCGCAGATCGCACGACTGCTCGTATGGCAGTTCTCGAAGCCCGTGATGTGGGCACTCGTTGTCGCACTGCCGTTGGCCTTCATGCTCTCAAGCGAATACCTGAAGATGTTCCAGGATCGCATCGGGATGCAGATTCCGATTCTTGCGATCGCCGGCATTATCGCCGTAATGCTCGCGTGGGCAACCATTGCCGGGCATGCGATTCGCATTGCGCGAGCGAATCCGATCCTGGCGCTCCGTTACGAGTAATCTGCAGGACACAAAAAGCAGGGTATAGTCGTCAATCATGACGCGTACCCTGCTTTTGACCGGGCTTCGATCGGCGGGCAAACTTTCCTGATGACATCGATCTATCCCGACTTCCTCCCGAAGCAACAATTCAAGGCAATAGAAGAGCTGATGATGAAGGCTCATCTACCCTGGCATTTTAATGACGAGGTTGTAACCACGAAGGGACAGTTCATGTTCACGCACGCGTTCGTGCTGGACGGCCAGGTCGTGAGCCCCAGGTTTTATGAACCGATCCGCGCCATGCTGAACCTGATCCAGCAGAAAAGGCAATTCATAGGCGTCACCCGGGTTAAAGCCAACCTGTATACGAATCAGGGTCGCATCATCGAGCATCCGTCGCACTACGATATTCCTCCGGATTCGGGGTATTCCGACAAATACTGCATCGGCGTCTTCCACATCAACACTTGCAATGGCATGACGGTTATCGGCAATCAGAAGGTTCCTTCGGTAGCAAACCAGCTGATTCTCTTTGAGAACGTTGAGCATTTTGGTACCACACAGACTGACACTGACACGCGCGTCATGATTAATTTCAACTTGCGGACAAAGCCCTGATTCATGACGCGCACCGTGCTTTTTCTTTTGGCGTTCATACTGACGGCATGTACGGGACCTGCCGAGACCACGATTACGTTCATCGGCACCAATGATGTGCACGGCCAGCTGCAGCCGCGCGATGACCGCGGCGGCCTTCTCTCAATCTCCGCTTACGTTGAAGCTGTACGGGCTGTGCGCCGCGAAGACAATGGGCACGTACTGGTAATCGACGCCGGCGACATGTGGCAAGGTACGCTTGAATCGAACATCACTGAAGGCGCCGCGGTTGTTGCCGCGTACAACGCGCTCGGCTTTGATGCCGCCGCAATCGGGAACCACGAGTTCGACTTCGGTCCAATCGGCCCGAAGTCAATCCCGCTGCACGATGAACACGATCGGCGCGGTGCGTTGAAACAGCGTGCACTTGAGGCCACCTTCCCACTGCTCGCTGCGAACATTGTTTACAGGGATTCGGGCAAGCCGCTTGACTGGGAGAACGTACACCCGTCGGTCATGCTCGAAGCGGGCAAGACCAAAATCGGTGTTATCGGCGTTCTCGCGATGAATGGCTTGTTCGCAACAATCGCTGCGAATGTTGACGATCTCACGCTTACGCCGATCGCGGACGCAGTAATTCGCGAGGCTACGAAACTGCGTGCGGACGGGGCCGATCTGGTCATAGTCACCGCACATGCCGGGGGACGTTGCGAAAAATTTGACGATCCGAATAATCTTAGCTCCTGCGTCGATGTCGCGGAAATATTTCAGGTCGCCCGCGCTCTGCCCGAGGGCCTGGTCGATCACATCTTCGCCGGTCATGTGCACCAGGGCCTGGCTCATATCGTAAACGGCATCTCTATTTCTTCAGCCTGGTCGCGTACCGTTGCATTCAGCCGAGTTGATTTCACGGTCGATTCGGCGTCTGGCGCCGTTAAAGGTCGCAAGGTATACCCGCCACACCGTGCAACCGGGGAAGACAACTACGAGTCCCAGCCACTGGTCCCTCACCCTGGTGTCGCCGCCGTCATTGAACGTGCGCTGGCATTCTCCGAGGACCAGAAGCGCCTTAAGCTCGGGATACATCTCGGCACTCCGTTTACGCAGGAGGGTAATCCCGAATCGCCGCTGGGGAATCTCTTCCTCGATGCATTACTTGAGAAAGTGGATGGCGATATTGTGCTGCACACGGTAGAAGGCAGCCTTCGAGCCGACCTGCCAGCAGGTGATCTGACTTTCGGGTCGATTTACGAGGCCATGCCATTTGAGAATCATATTGTCATTATTCCAATGAGCGGCGCCGAACTGAGACGCGTGGTTGGCGAGCAGTCACTTTTGGGGAGACGCCGGGCCGGCTTCTCCGGTATGCGGGTTGCGGTGACCTGTGAAGATGGCGCAATGGATGTAACGATGACGCGCTTGGACGGCAGCGTCATTGAGGACACGGATAACGTTCGAGTCATTACGAGCGATTACATAGCGCTTGGTGGCAACCGGGTACTGGCACCGATCATGCCTGAGGGCGGGTACCCGATAGACGCCAGTCACCCTATGCTGCGCGACACGCTCATCCAGTGGTTTCAGGAACGAGGCGGGGCGATTCGCGCTGAGGAATTCATGAGCGACGATAATCCGAAATGGATTGGCGAGTACCCGCTTCCACGTAGCTGCCGGCTTCCCTGACACTAATTCATGCGTTGAGTGAAGAAGCTCGCGTACTCCTGAATCGACTCCATCGACTCAGGTATGGCGTGATACCACTCGAAACTGTGCCAAAGACCTGGCCAGACACGCAGGTCGACCTCATTACCGCCCTCTTCCATCACGCGGGCCAGCTCGCGGCAATCGTCAACAAACATCTCCCGGGTTCCTGTCGAGATGATCGTCGGTACGAAGCCCTTCCCGTAGTCGGCGTAGATCGGCGAGACCGCCGGGTCATCCAGCGGGATGTCTCCAGCCCACTCGTTACCAGGCTCCCGGGTATGTGCGCCATAGGCGAGCGTCGGATCGAATCCTTCCAATTGCTGGGACGGGCGCGCCGGCGTCAGGTCACACCAGGGCGACATGAGGCCGATCGCGGCCGGCATCTCGATACCGGCATCTCGCGCGCGTAACGTAAGCGATAGTACAAGGTTGCCGCCGGCCGACTCTCCGGCCAGCACCATGCTCTTCTTTTCGTCCAGCAAAGCCGTGTAGACAGCATAGCCGTCATCGATGGCGGCCGGATAAGGATGTTTGGGTGCGCGGCGGTAATACGGGGACACGACCTTGACGCCGAGTTCACTGGCGAGTCGTGCCGAAATTGGCAGATCGACATCGGGACTGCCGAAGACATACGCACCGCCGAAGAAGAATACCGCTCGCCGCGATTCGTTGCCATCGTCATAGCTCTGCGGAGTGATTACCAGGCAATCGACACCACCAATGGATTCGTGCGTAAGGTCCGATACAAAGTTGTCGATGATCTCTACGTTGTTCCGCAGCGCCTCCTCATGTTCTTCAGCTCGAAGGCGATCGACGTCCTGCAGGCTTCCGTAAGGTTCTGGTTTGGCTGTCTTAACGAACAGGCGCGCGGCACTGCTGGGTTTTTCACGCATAAGTCTGCACTCGGTAACTGTGCGTGAGTATCGCGCACGCGTATGGACGGCCGCAATTTACGTGTAGGCTTGGCGCATGGGATGCGATGACAACTGCGACCTGCGCTGCGACTTCGCCGGCAACTACGAGATGTCGGGACTGCCTGTCGTAAAGGAACTCGAGCAGAAAGTGCTCGGCTGTAACTATGGTGGTACGAGCTGGACAACAGCGGACCAGACGGCCGACATACTTGAAGCACTCGCGCTCGGCGAAGGCTCCCATCTTCTCGAGCTTGGCAGTGGTTCCGGCTGGCCGGGCCTGCACCTTTGTTCGCAGTCCGGCTGCAAGGTAACGCTGGTTGATCTGCCGCTCATCGCGCTGCAGCAGGCTGGCGAACGGGCCCGCGATGATCGAATCGAAGACCGCGTTGAGATTGTGATGGGTGATGCCACCCGGCTGCCGTTCGGCTCGGACCTGTATGAGCGCCTGCATCACTCCGACGTGCTCTGCTGCCTGCCCGAAAAACGCGAGATGCTCGAAGAATGCCGACGAGTCGCAGTTGATGGCGCGCGCATGTACTTCTCTGTAATCGAGCCGGCGCCGGACCTGTCACCCGCCGATGAATCAGCCGTGCTCGAAACGGGCCCGCCGTTCGTCGGCATTGATGGCAATTATCCTGACATGCTCGAAGCAACCGGATGGCATCTCGAGGAACGCGTTGATGTCTCGGAAGAGTACTCGCGTTGCCTGGGCGACCTTGCCAAGGGACTGGCGCGGGAGACGCCCGAACTACTGAATGCGTTTGGCGCCCAACAACTGGCCGAGCTGCGCGAGCATCGGGAGAACCAGGAAGCGCTGGTACGCGACCGAAAGATGCTGCGCTATGCCTACGTTACTGTTGCGACTGGTAGCGATCCGCTTCCTTGATTCTTGTCGCTCGGCGATGCTTGAAGCGCTCGCCTATTCCGCTTCCGAACCCTGAGATCAGCGCACCGAGCAGCAGAAGCACAACAAATGCCGGCAACCATGTCGTCACGGCCACAATGAGCCTGCGCAGCGGATCCCACGTATCGACGAGCCAACCCATCCACGGTTCGACCATGTTCATCATGGTGTAGCGCGGCCAGTGCCCGGCGCGTGTAAACGTCCAGGTCTGTTTGACGAGAATGTAGAGACCGCAGAGGACGACTCCGACGCCGATCGAGAAGATCAGCCGCGAGAAAAAGATCTGGATATTGAAGCCGGTGCGAGTCAGCCAGCTGCGACCTGCCCGATCGTCGGCGATGCGCATCCTGAGCAGGCGGACGCCGTCCTTCGACGTAGCGGCCTCGTTTTTGCGCAGTGCATTGAACACGAACGCCATGCAGACCACGCTGACTGTCGTGATTATCCAGAATGAAAAGCTGAATCGCTCAAATTTGCCGTCGAAATAATACCAGGTACCCGCTATTGCGCCCGCGTACACGAGTAGTGCCGTGATTATCTTCTCCGTACGCTCCCTCGCGGGGATCTCGCGCCGGGCCATGAGCGAGTTGGTCGCCATAGGCAAAGAATACGCCTGAAAAGCGCATTTGCGACGTTACATGTCACACAAATCTTGTCGCGTGGTGGCCTGGAAGGTGCTGGCGATACGCCTCGCAATCTGACTGACGAGCGGCTATAGCGTTTCCTGCTCGCGAACCTGCCAAACCGAATCAGCAGCTAACGACCGACCGCGAGCATTCGTTCAACAGACGCGCGTGCGCGCTCGGCGACGGCCGGATCGATCTCCACGGCCGGCTCGAGCGATTCGAGTGATGCCTGGATGTTCGCCAGCGTAATCTTCTTCATGTGCGGGCAGAGGTTGCACGGGCGAATGAACTCGACATCGTCTATGCCTGCGGAGACGTTATCGCTCATTGAACACTCGGTGACCATAAGGACCTTCTTCGGGCGCTCGTTGATAACGAAGTCCTGCATCTGCGCAGTGGAACCGACGAAGTCTGCTGTGTGCAGAACGTCGGGCGGACATTCCGGGTGCGCGATGATCGTCAGGTTGTCATGGCCACTGCGATAGCTTTCGAGTTCCTCGGCCGTGAAGCGTTCGTGCACTTCGCACTGTCCCTGCCAGGTGACGATCTCGACATCGGTCTGCTCCGCTACGTAGGCAGCCAGGTACTGGTCCGGGACGAAGATGACTTTATCGACGCCGAGCGATTCGACGATGCGCACTGCATTACCCGATGTACAGCAGATGTCGCACTCGGCCTTCACCTCGGCTGACGTATTCACGTAGGTAACAACCGGCACGCCGGGGTGCTGTTCGCGCAATGCACGCACGTCGGCCGCAGTGATCGACTCCGCCAACGAACAACCCGCGCCGACATCCGGAATCAGGACCGTCTTCTCGGGATTCAGGAGCTTCGCTGTCTCGGCCATGAAGTGCACACCAGCGAGCACAATGACATCGGCCTCGGCATCGACTGCCCGCTGAGCAAGCGCGAGTGAGTCACCCGTGATGTCGGCGACACAGTGGAAGATCTCAGGCGTCTGGTAGTTGTGCGCGAGAATGACCGCATTCTTCTCTGCCTTGAGCCGGTTGATCTCGGAAACAAACGGCGCGTGTACGGGCCATTCGATTTCGGGGATCACGGTTTTGACGCGTTCGTACAGCGGCGCCACGTGGGCGAGTGTTTCAGCGGTGACGGGTTGGGTTGCCATGTTGCACCTGTAACATTAATGCTCGTTTAGAGTATATGTATTATGCTCACGGCGAGTATATAGTTCAACCCACGGGTCAGGTAATTTTCCTGCTCCGGGCAAAGAACAAGAATGACCAATACCAACCCCGACACTGTTGTAGACCTGCTGGGCGTCATCGTCGCCGTCACCGACGAGGTGCCACGCGTGCTCGTCGTCGAACATGACGACGGCGTCGCGCTGCCGAACGGGCCGTTCAATCCTGCCGAGCACATCAGCCTGGAACATGGGCTACGACAGTTGATCGAAGCGCAAGCCGGGCTCGATCTCTTCTACGTCGAGCAGTTGTATTCGTTTGGCAACCAGTACCGGACACCGGCGGAAATTGCCGGAGGGCCGCGCACAATATCGGTGGCGTATATCGCATTGACGCGTGAAGACGAGCTGCCGCGGAAAGGATCGAGTTGGGCGAACTGGTACGACTTCCTGCCGTGGGAAGACTGGCGCGAGGGTCGCCCCGCGATGCTCGACGACGTTATCGACCCGGTGCTGCAGAAATGGGTACGCGGAGCCAGCACCACCGAGCGACGTCGCAACCGCCAGGAACGTGTCAACGTGACCTTCGGCGGCACTGATGCAACCGGCATGGATGCAGTGCTTTCACTGGAACGACTCGAATTGCTCTACGACGTGGGACTGCTGGCGGAGACAGAACGCGACCAACTCGCAATAAGCGGCGAGTCGAGCGCGGTCGGCGACAACCATATCGGCGTTGAAATGTCCGGTGACCATCGTCGTATCCTGGCCACCGCCCTCGGCAGGCTACGTGGCAAGCTCGCTTATCGCCCAGTGGTATTCGAACTTCTTCCGGGAGAATTCACGTTACTGCAACTACAGACTGTTGCCGAGGCATTGAGTGGGGCGCGCCTGCATAAGCAGAACTTCCGCCGACTCGTAACCAATGCCGATCTCGTCGAACCGGTTGGGCGCACAACGACTATCGGTCGCGGACGGCCAGCCAAGCTGTTCCGGTTCCGGCGCGAAGTACTCGGGGAAAAACTGACGGTCGGACTATCGCGCCCGGTGATGCGGGACGAATACTAAAGAAGGAACAATCATGAAGTTGATACTCATCGTCTTGCTCACAGTTGCAGTCGGCATTGCACTTGTGGCCTGCATGCCGCGCGAACAGCAACCTGAGGCGAAGTCACCGGAACCGGAACCGGATGTCGATGAGCGTATTGCTTGGGCGGGATCGTTATTCACAGGCGTCGAGCAACACAACTACCTCAACAGGCTCGCCGAGATCTTTCCGCACCACACGCTTACGGCAAGCCCGCGACCCTACCAATTCGAACAGGGTCCATCGATCGAACTTCCGCCCGAGTTCGAGTACAAAGGAACGGCGATCGAGACCGAGGCCTTTCTCGATTTCACCAACACAGCGGCGCTGCTGGTCATCAAAGATGGCCAACTGGTGCATGAACAATACCGGTTAACAGGCGGTCCGGACGTGAACTGGATGTCAATGTCCGTTGGGAAGAGCTTCGTGTCGACGCTGATCGGAATCGCGTTCGATGAAGGCCTTTTCGAAAATGTCGACGAGCAGATCGTGAAGTACGTTCCCGAGCTGGCGGGGTCGGCTTACGACGGCGCGCGTATTAAAGACGTTCTACAAATGTCATCCGGCGCGCAGTGGAACGAAGACTACAGCGACCCGGAATCCGACATCATGCGATATGTCGCGACGTTCGGTGAAGGCGGATCGCTCGACAAATTTACAGCGACACTGGTTCGCGAATATGAACCCGGTACTCGCAACTACTACAACTCGACAGATACGCAGGCGCTCGGGATGTTCCTGCAGCGCATCACCGGCATGTCGCTGGCCGCGTATGCAGAGGAGAAGCTGTGGCATCCGCTCGGCATGGAAAGAGATGGGTACTGGATTACCGACGACCAGGGCATGGAAATGGCAGCCGGTGGACTACAGGTTGTCGCGCGTGACTATGCCAAACTCGGCCAGTTAT
The DNA here is from genome assembly GCA_965224725.1 of Woeseiaceae bacterium. Lineage (GTDB taxonomy): Bacteria > Pseudomonadota > Gammaproteobacteria > Steroidobacterales > Woeseiaceae > UBA1847. The sequence continues at coordinate 128,567 of CBDCZZ010000001.1, read as the reverse complement.
TCCTGCAGAATGGCAATTGGGCTGGTACACAGCTTGTGTCTGAACAATGGATTGCAGACTCTCTGACCATGGACGCTCCACACCTGCAACCAGGTGCATCCGACCCATCGTTTCCGGTCGGCTACGGCTACCAGTGGTGGATACTCGACGGAAAAGAACAAGAGTTCGCCGCGATCGGCGTATACAACCAGTTCATCTACGTAGCACCGAATCGCAATTTGGTAATCGTCAAGCTATCGGCCTACAGCGACTACGGGACATCGCCCGATGCCGAGAGCTGGCAGGAGTTACAGTCATTCGAGCTGTTCCGGGCGATCGGCTCGAACTTGGACTAAAACCGTGACAGCCGTTGTGAAATACGTGCTTGCTGCACTCGTTGCCATAGTTCTGAGCTGCGTTGTGAGCATGATGTATGTGTTCATGCGCGGCGATGCGGGTGGCGGGGACGTCAACGCATTGCTGAATGCGCAACTTGCATTTACTGCCATTGCCCTGCTGGCACTGGTAATCGACTTGAGCATATCGGCAATTAAGGAAGGTCTCGGTACTTCACTGCGACGAATATGGAAGGCGATACCGGGCTGGGCTGTGCTCGCGCTGCTTTTGACCAACCTGCTGGTCGGTATCGGCGAGCTCGCGCTTTACCTGAGATTTCGGCTCGGCGGCAGCACCGTCGAGTGGTATGAGCACACGCCGTTGGTCTGCGCCCTTACCTGCTCGCTGTTATTTTGCTCGCTCTACGCAAGGGCGAACCCGAGCGCTGCGGAGGGATCGTCCAGCCTCAGGCGCTGGTAGTCGATCGTGATTCCGCAGCACGGAACGAGCGGTCGTTGGAACCGTTATTAGGACCCACTTGAAATCAACTCCAGAATCAGGTCGATCTGTTTCTGTACCTCGAGGTGAGTATCACGCAGGTTACTGTAGTTAAGGATCCTCACTACCAATAGGTTTCCGTAGGTGCGATTCGATGCGAACGCTTCAATATCCATTTCAAAACCAACCGGAATATCGGCAACACCTGCGTACTCTTCCCAATCGAATTCGGAAAAGCTGCCGTGTTGAATATGATATTGAAGAATGTACTCCCGAAAATTGTCGCGAACATCATCAAGCTCACTTGCATCCCGGTCGAGATTTCGGTCGTAATCAGCGACCGCCCGGCGAAGCTCAGCTGACTCTACCGCCTGAAGCCAGCCGGATGACTTCAGGTCGTCAAGCGCTGCTCTTTACAACGGCGTCGTCTGGGCTGGCCCTGTCTCCCACACCATTTGCTTTACCTGTTCGTATGACGGTTCAGCACCGGGAGAAACGACTTCCTCCAGAAAATTTTGAGACTCGGCGATCCAGCTACGTAGAAGCTCAAGGTCTCGGTCGATAATCTGTCGATTCGCGCGGAGCTCAGTTTCAAGAGCTGTGAGATACGCTTGTGCCTCTTCTTCCTGACCGCGCAGATCCCACCAGGCGTCAATTGCGAATGCGATGAGTATGCTTGCCACGATCGCGACGCCCTCAACAAGAATGCGATTCCATGAAATGTCGGATTGATCAGTCATTCCAGTTCCTGGGGTCGTAGAACCTCCATGTACAGGTAAGAAGCCAATTAACTGGTTTCGACGATCGGCTGAAAGCCGCCATAGATTATTCGGCTGCCATCAAACGGAACCGGGTTGTTCTCAGGGTCCAGCCGTTCGTCGTAGAACCCTTCCGAGGTCATCGTCTTCATGGCCGCATCGCGGGTTTCCTTGTCGGGCCACTCTATCCAGGAAAACACAACAGATTCTTCCGGTGTTGCCTGCACCGCCTTGTTGAAGTCGGTCACCTTGCCTTCAGGTACATCATCTGCCCAACATTCGACAACGCGGATCGCGCCGAAATCGGTAAAGATGCTGTCGCCCTTGCGGGCGTGCTCAATAAACTCATCTCTTTTCGCTGTCGGTACGGCGATAACGAATCCGTCGATATAACTCATCTTCACTCCGCAGCTGATCAGGCTCCGCGACCCGTCCGGGTCATTAACCAACAGTCTAGCTCAGAAAAACTGAAGCGCCTCTGTCTTCTATAATCTACTGATATTCAGTTACTGGAGGCTGAAACAATGGGTCTAGCAGAGTGGGCTGCAATTTCAGATATCGTCGGAAACGCTGCAGTAGTTATTTCGCTCCTGATTGTTGCGTTCACGGTTTTCCAGAACACAACAGCGATCAGAGCCCAGATCGACAACCAGTGGTACGACTCTCAGCACGCGAACCTGAGTGATGGCATCAATAACACCGAACTGCTGGCTTTGGAGATCAAAGTTCGCAATGGTGAGACTCTTAACGAGCTTGAACAGGAACGGTACAACCTGCTCGCTTTTCGCCACATGATCCATTGGGAACAAGGCTATAGCCGTCAGAAGAATGGCTTTGTTGAGCCAATGCAATGGCTCGCTATCGACAAGTCCTACTCAACCGTAACGCCTGACTTCATCTCTGAAGAGTGGTGGCGCAATAACCAGTACCACTTTCGGGAAGATTTCATCGCACACGTCAATGCAGTTTACGAAGATTCGGACTAATCCGATTACGCAAGCAGGACGCTAGGCAGCGCCTCGTTCCGCGACCTCAAGACCGCGCAGATATCGAACAAGGTGACTCGTAACGTCCGTCGCATCGTCTTCCATGCCGCAGATGAAGCTCGATTTGCGACGACGCATCATCGGCAGGCCGAGTACGTACAATCCCGGAGCTGCGACTACGCCACCATCGTGTTTCAGATGACCTTTATGGTCGAGCACGTCGACGTCGAGCCAGCTGTAGTCAGGACGGAAACCCGTAGCCCAGATGATCGTTTTGATTGACCCTGTATCGAGCGTCAACGTCGGTGACTCGTCGACTCGCGTCGCATCAAACCGCTTCGGCGCGTCGCACAGAACCGGATGCCTGTCGATCCACTCGTCTATCGCATCAAGCAGACGATTCATCTTCAAGTCGGCCAGGGAACAGACGTTTGCGAGCGAACCGGAGAACTGCGCTGTCGTTCCGTTCATTCCCATGAACCGACCCGCAACCCTGGCGCCCTGGTCCTGCAGATGATTCAGGTCGAGAATCTCGTAGTCGTGTGAACCGACCAGCTGCGACGACGGCAACTTGCGTGCACGATTGAGATCGTCCATGTCGGTGTAGCACTCATCGAGAATGCCGCCTTCGTGCATCCAGTAGAGAATATCTTTGCCGCGATAACTGCGTGGCATACGCACGTGTTCGCCTGCAGCAATCGTGACCTTATGGCCGGCACGCAGGATTTCATCTGCGAACTGCAGACCTGTGGCCGAGGCGCCAACAATCAGCACGCCGCCCTCTTCCAGTTGCTCGACATTGCGATACGAATGCGGCGTTAACTGTGTGACTTCGGCAGGTACCTGTTCGGCGACTCGCGGCACGCTCGGTATGTTGAACGCTCCACTCGCGATGACAACGGCTTTCGTCTGCCAGTCGCCGCGGTCTGTTTCAACGCGGTAACCGCCGGCCTCCGGACGCACCGACTCGACGGTCGTATGCGTCCGGACCGGCGCACCAGAAGATTGTGCATAGCCCTCGATGAACTCAATCAGCTCGGGCATACCCATAAATCCGTCCGGGTCATCCCCGGTATAGCTGTAGCCCGGGAGCTGGCACTGCCAGTTCGGTGTCAGGAGCTTCAGCGAATCCCAGCGCTCGGTGCGCCAGGAGTTGGCGACCTCGCCGCGCTCAAGCACGACGTGGTCGACTCCCTCACCGGTGAGCAGGTAGCTCGCGGCGAGTCCGGCCTGGCCGGCACCAATGACGACGACGTCAGTGATGCCGACCTTCCGGTCACGCTTTAATTGCGTGGCTTTCACTTGTTCACCTTTACGTGAACGTTGGTCGGGTTCGTGATGATGTCGAACACGGCCGAGCGCTTCTGCGACTGGGCAACCAGAGCGGCAATGTCTTCTTCCGAAGCGTCTGCGTCGATCTCGTAGTTCACCGTAATCGCGTCGAAGCCGTTACGAACGTCGCTGTCGATACCCAGGATACCCTGCAGGTCCATCGGCGCGTCGAGCGTAGCCTTGACCGAGTTCAGCTGGATCTCACGATTCTGTGCGACCGTAGCGATACCTGCCGTCAGGCAGCCAGCCAGGCCAACGAGAACCATTTCAACTGGCGTAGCACCGTTGTCTTCAGCGGCGAAGATTTCCGGATGGTCGGTGTCGTAAGCGAACTCTTTTACGTGAGTCTGCTCTTCACCAAGACCGAAGAACTTCTCGCAGGTCGAACGCGTGTGCGTACCGCCCTTCCACTCACTGGCAGCGCGCCATACGAACTTGGCTGCAACCGGCATCTCGGTCAGCGCCTCACGAGCACCCAGGAGGGCTTCTACGTTTACGCCGTTGTCTACTGTCTGAACTTCACTCATTTTCTCTCTCCTTGCTGGTTTTCAGTTTGCTGTTTATCGGTTGATCCGCAGCCCCCGGGCCGCGGCATGGTGTGCATAGTGCGGATCCGGCCGCCTGACCGCTTGACCGTAGGATGACTATTTCGTGACTTTATTTTTCCACTTTGAAAACAGTGGCTTATCTACGGTCATGACCTCGACATCGTGAGTTGCGATCGGCCGTCCGACTGTCAGTGCCTCACGCAGATCGGGGTCAATGGACAGGAATGAGCTATCCGGCATCGAGCCAACGGCGTCGAGAATCTTGGTGAAAAACGCTCGGCCCGCAGCAACGCCTGCGATATCGAATATTTCGGCGTCCGAGAACCCGAAATCACGCAATTCCTCGACTTGGATGGCCTCGATCGAGGCGGCATCCCGGGCGACCTGGCGTGCAAAACGCATCATGGCCCACTCACCATCGGTAATAGTTTTGACTGGTTGCTGTGCCGCGATTGCGCGAATTTCTTCGTTCGTAAACCATGGCGACAAGGCTTTGCCGTGCGCCAGGGAACAGGCCGAGTGGCGCAATTCGTGGGCGGCAGCAAACGTCACCAGTTCGAAGCGCCGATGATCCATAGGCCGCTTGAGCTCGGCAAGCAGCCGTCCCCAGCGAGCCATGACTTCAGGCCGATGGCTGAACGATTTGGCGTAGTTTGGTACGAAGCCCCAGGATCCCTGCTGGCGTTCGTACATGGCGCGAACTTCTTCTGTCGCTTCATCCGGCGACGTGGTTTCTATGTAACTCATGATCGTGTACCTCCTGACCGTAATCCTGTCAGGCGGTAGCCGATCAATCCTGTCCGTCAGGCGACCATTTGATGACCATTGCGGTCAGGCGGCGTTATTCGTCCTCTGAGGCGAACTCGGGCATGAAGAACGTGCCGGTGCGATTATAGGGATCGCTGCCGGAGTCCTCTTTGTCGACTCCGAGCGACACAACTTCGACGTCGTGATTGAGTTTCGTTTCCCCGGGAACCGCTGCGCCGTCCTTCGAGGCCGGCTTTTCCGGTGCCTCTTCTGATGCAACATATTGTTTAGACATAAATATTCTGCGCTTTCAGGTGTTCCTGAGTTCAGTTTAGGACGAAGCACAGACTGAAAATGGTCGCCCGTCCGGCAAACGCTACCGCTCGTCGGAAACAGGATAGAATCCCGGGTGTTGGGGGTTGGATGGCAGGGCCGTATATATCATGTATCAGTGGCTGGGGATTCCGGCGGCGTTCGTTGCATGGGGATTCGCGCTTTACGTGTTTGTCCTGGCACCGCCATCCCGGGGCGCTCGTTTCCTGATCGCGATGCTGCTGGTTGACGGTTTTGCCGTCATCACGAGCCATGATAATTACCTGTTCATAAACCCGATCCTTGAGTCGCTGGGCTTACCCGTCATAGCGCCGGTCATCCACCAGGTTTCGGACTGGGCGCTCGTCGCCGTATACCTGCCGTTCCTCGGTATGACGCTGAAGTCACCACTTGTCGCACCACTCCGGCACCCGGTCATCAGTCGCGCAATTCTTTTCGGCGGGCTCGGCATTGCCGTGTCGCTGTTCTTCCTCCCACACGAACTGCGGGAGCCGTTTCGATTCCCGTTCTACTTTCTTATTGTTGTCGTGCTGGCCTGGGGATTCATCGCGGCAGTTCACTCATGGCGCATAGCCACAAATGAGGCCGACCGCGAGAGAGCATTGGCATTCACGCTCGCGTTCGGGGTGCGCGACGTCCTGTGGACGATTTCTTTTACGTATTACACGGTCGCTACATTGGGGTTTGTCGACTCCGGAATTGGCGGCTACCCCGACTCCAATGCGACAACAACAGATATCTGGATGATTCTTCTCTACGAGGTGGCAGTCTTCATCTATGTGCCACTCGTCGCTTACGGTGTGCTGCGAGTGCAGTTGTTCGATATCGACCTGCGTATCAAGCGCACGATCAAGCGCGGCACGATTGCTGCGGCGTTTGTTGCGACGTTCTTCGTCGTCTCAGAACTCGCAGGTAACTACCTCACGGACCAGTTCGGCACAATCCTCGGCGTACTCGGTACGGCGGTATTGCTGTTCTTCCTGGACCCGATTCAGCGCGCAGCCGAGGGCCTGTCGAATGCTGCGATGCCCAACACCGTTGCTACACCCGAATATGAGAACTTTCGCAAGCTGCAGGTTTACGATTCAGCGGTGAAAGCGGCGCTCGAAGACGGTCATATCAGTGATCGGCAACGACGCGTACTCGACAGCATGCTGCAGACGATGGGTATCGACAGCCAGGTTGCCGAGCAGATGGAACGCGACGCCAAGAGCACGCTCGGCGGGATTTAGCCGGCTGCCTCCATCTTGCTCGCAATGTGGTCCGCTACAACCTTGAATTCCTCGACAGGGCTGAAGTCGATGAAAACCGAATCTTCCTCGACCCAGCCGGTATGACCGGCCGGCCAGTAAAAGACTTCGCCGGCACCTGTTGATTCCACAGTACCGTCGGCGTACTTCGTAAAGACTGCGCCTTTCATGACATATCCCCAATGCGGACACTGGCACTTGTCGTCCGGTAGCCCCTCAAACATCGGTGTGAAGTCGGCACCGGCGGGTAACTCGACATAGTTGACGACCATTCCGCCCCATTCGATGTTCGCCATTTTCGTTCCGGGTGCCTCCATTGAGACGGGCAGGTCGCTGATTTGCATACGCATTGTCTTCCCCTTTTTTGCTTTTGTTTACTGTCCCAGGTTTTCCGCGATCGCATCCAACAACGAATCCATATCTTCCGCCGCACTTTCACACATCGGCAAATGAACCGCCTGAATTTGTTGCAATCGATATTCCAGAAGATTCAGATATTCTTGATCGGCAAGAATCTTGTCGTAGTCCCTTGGCGTCGCATTCTGATCGAAGCGAATCCCACTGAAGTTGGACAGGTAATAGGGGCGAAAAAGATCGAGAATGGTTTCGCGTGACAGCGTCACGCTGTTGTCGATCAGCCAGTAGGTCTTCTCGTATACGACGGCGATCTCCTGGCGAAGCGCATAGTCGGATACCAGGTCCATGCCCTGTGACTTCAGCGACTCGTAGGCAGCCTTGTTGGGTGGTACTGCACCAAACCCGTAGACGGAACCAAACAGCGAATCCAGTGACTCGTCGTAAGGCTTGCCCGCACTCAAGTGGGCAATCAGGGCACTGAAGTTTGATTCCTTTTTTTGGATTCCCTCGCACCAGAATTCGAGGTAGCGCCTGTCCTGATTGAGCGATGCGGATATCTGGTCGAGCAGAATTTTTTCTGACCCGCGAGCGGCGCGGTCACTTTGCCAATCCGATGCGGCGAGCGCGATGAGAACGCCGACCGCAATGAGCGCCACTTCGCCGAGCGCGTATCGCCAGTCGATCGCAATAAGCGGCCTAAGCCGCGTACGGTTAACTGTTTGTTCGTTTTCGGACTCTGTCATAACTGGCTCGTAGTTCAGTTAGACGAAAGGCACGATTCACCCATGTAGTTTTGTGGTTCGGCGACCGGACCCGCCTCTATCACCTGATTAAGATAAGCCTGAAACTCGTCGCTGAACCAGGAGTGTCGAACCTCCCACCATTCTCTGACTCCCGCGAGGTTTGCGACCTCGATTAGCTGTCGCTCAAATCCGCGCCAGACTCTCTGCTCGACCATCCCTTCCAGTGAGTAATAGTGAAGCTGTTCCGCAGAGCGGAATATCAGAAACAATTGCACGAAGAAACGCAGCCGCTGAACGTCATTGAGGTTATGTAAGCCATTTACGCCAAGAGCGTAGACGCATGCCGCCTCGCCCTCATAGGCCATGACTTCCAAAGCGTCACTGTACTCGGCAGCCAATGTCTGAGTCGCCGTTATTCGCAGCAGGTCAGAATTCTGACGAAGCTCCAGGCCGACGAACACAAGACCAACAAGAACGGCGAGTACGCCAACGACTTCTATTTTTTCTGTTCTGTTCAAAGCACCCCAACTTTCGTTTCAGCGCAGCCGCAAACATCCTACCTCAATTCTGTTTGCCATCATCGTAGAAGCCGAGCATTTGGATTGTCCCACCGACCTTTGATGATGCCGGACAGCACGCGCCAGCGTTCGCCAGGAAACCTCAATCAACTTCATTTCGGACCTTCTGAACTCCTAGGCCTTGATAATCGTCCGGAGTACGCCCTCCAGGAAGGAAGAACGACCCAGCGGCTCGAGGAAAAGAACAATAATGTTCGCGCCCACGGCGACGTAGGTTGCAGGATGGCGCAACTGCTTCAGGTAAACTGCAGTCGCCAGCGTCATTGCGATGATAAGCGCTTGCGCGAGATACAATGGCTGCATTACGACGATCTTGATATCAGGCCCAAACCCGTAAATGGCAATCCAGATTGCCTGTAGCCCTCGGCCCATTGCTGGCATCATTACGATGAATACGGTTGATATCAGCCACCAGGAATGGTCAAGCACGTTTTTGCGGTTCATAACCGCCATAACGACGGCGACGATAAACGCCGAGATCAACACAATCTCCGAAATCGCTACACCGAGAAAGAACCAAGGTTCAAACGGGCCGATGCCGCCGGGGTTCTCGGCGACGTAGTTTGCATAGACGAGATCGCGATTCAGCTGGCTAATGGCCGTAAACGCGAATGCGCCGGCAAGCCCGATACCGAGAATTCCCATCGTGCGGTGCGCTTCCATGTGCCCGTGCGCATGCAGCCAAGGTTGGGAAATAAGAAAAACGTACCACAGGGTCGCGATCCAGTAGTGAACATGGACGGCCCAGGTGTTATCTGCGAAGTCGCCCCAGTAGTCCACAAAAATCGTGGCCTGCATCAGAACCAGGGGAACAAACATCCATAGCCAGACTCGCTTTAGCCTTTCCATTTCTCACTCCTTGTACTTGCAAATCCCCGTATACGGAATCGAGCTGGCGTCAGCCGCCGAGCAGTCGCCGGATAAACAGACTCCATAGTGTCGACGATATAAATACATACCAGGCCAGAAAGAGTTGGTAACGCCTGTCTCCCACAGGTATGCCGATCAACATCAGGACAGCATAGTGAAGGACGTACGGAAGATAGTACTTCGGCTCGAATAGCTCGCCCCGTACCGCGGTCTGCGAAATATCCAATGCGAGGAAGACGATGAACGTGCCCAGAAGCCACTTGCGGTTTTTCTCGAACAGCGCATCGTAGGATTCACCCTTCTCGATATCGGGGGGATATAACACGACCGCCAGCATGTAGAGCGCGATCCCCCAACCGATCAGCAGCAGGTAGACATCAAAACTCCAGTCTGCGTAATCCGCCCAGAGAAACAGGACCCACCAGTTCAGCAGCAAAACCATGAGGACATTCAATGTCCAGACGAGGTGGATCGTCGCCATCTGATATCGGTCGCGTGTGTATATCAGCCGTGCGACGCCATAGAGAATATGTGTCACACCGAGGCCAACCACAATCGATACGAATACTGCGAGAAATTCAAATTCACTCATAACGTGGCAACAACCCGGTTTCGTCCCTCGTCTTTGGCTCTATACAGTCGTGAGTCCGCTTCACTGAGTATAGTTGTCGCACGACTGTCGGCTCGCGCCTCGGCGACACCGATACTGATTGTCACGCGCAGTCCATCCGCGCCTTCCAGGTCAGACCAGTCGGCATTCTCGACGGCCTGTCGAATCTGGTTACAGACTTGATCCGCGAACTCTACGTCCGTGTCCGGGAAGCAAAGCAGAAATTCCTCACCGCCGTAGCGAGCGACAACGTCCGACTTGCGGCAACGATCATTCAGCAGATCAGCCACCCGCTTGAGCACCTCATCACCCACCGCATGTGAAAAACGATCGTTAATCTGTTTGAAGTGATCGATGTCAGCGAGGGCGACTGTCACTTTCTGATCGTGGCGCCGTGCAAGCTCGATCTGCCTTTCGAGAAAGTCGTCAGCGTAACGGCGGTTTGGCAGGCCTGTGAGCTTGTCGTGCGTTGCCTGGCGCTCGAACTCAACCGCTTGCACGCGCAGCTCTTCGGTACGCTCTTCAACCAGTGCCTCAAGCCGCTGCCGCATCAGGGCATAGTTCTTTATCACCACCATACCGATGCCGAGAACAACCAGCAGCATGACGAAGTACGTGGTCGGCATGCTGGTAAACGCGATTGCCACGACAACAGCAACCAGTACTGATGCTGACTCGATAATTGTCGTAAACGTGTTGAACAGCGAGCGCACGTCGACATTCCGAAGCCAGAGAATCACCATCATTCCGATGTTGTTGATGAACTGCATGAGCAGCATGAGCAACAGCAGCAATCCTGCGGTTCGGAGATCAATCGCCATCAAAGGCACCGGCCCGCCGAGATACATATATAGAGTACCGCTCAGCAGGACGACCAGGGTCATCAGGCCTGAGTTATTGAGCGCTGCGAGCAACACGGTTCTGAATGGCACTCCATTCCATAGTCTGTGCCAGGGATAGATCATTGATGCCAAGCCGTTAATCCAGGCGGCATCCACAGGCCCGAAGATAAGGACAGTTGAGGCCTGCGCTACACGATCGAACGAAACGTGCCCGAAACCCGGGTGCGGGTAACCCGCCGCTATCGTGAACAGGCCGAACCCGATGAAGAATACGGCAATCTCCCAGCCGTATTCTCCCTGCAAGATGCCAACGTCGGCAATCATCCAGACCATCGTCGCTGCGGCGACGACAAACAGCGTCAACGAATAGACAAGGTCGGCGCGCCAGAATGGTTTCGACTCGGACATCGAGTCTTTATACACAAAAAAAGGCCCCGCGATGACTCGCGGGGCCTTGTTTCTGAACTTATGTTATTCGGTGACTTCGACGATGACTTCGTTGGCGTCAAAGCAGCTGTCCTCGGCAGTAACACCGAACAGGTCCACCATCTGGCCGACAGCCAGATCGCTGAACTCGCCCATTGTCACTTCCGAATTTGCTTCGTCAACCAGCAGAATGTCTGCGTCATCGTCTACACGGACACAGGTATCGCCGGACTCAGTCGACAGGTTGAAGCTGCGCGTCTCTGCTTCAAGCGGCTCAATGATTTCGCCACTTAGCTGCTCGTCGTCCTCCTCCTCGAGGAACACGAGCGCAGCACGAATCAGGTCGGGATCAGCTTCATCAGCCTTCGGCGGCTTAACGCCTTCGATCTCAACGTCCACGCCAACCATGATGCCTTCGGGACCGGTCTCGCCATTTTCGTCGAAGTACTTTGTACCGCCCTGCAGCTCAACCACGAGATCTTCACCGTTGACGTCAACGACCAGGAACTGGCCATCCGACGGATCACTGACGACATTGCCTTTCACCTGCTCGGCATTGCCGCCAATCTCGAGCACTGAAGCGTTCAGGACGATAGCCGGATCAGTTTCGTACATGCCGATGGCAACGACCATGTCACCGTCTGCGAGCGTGTCGAACCCGGTATCAAGACCCTGATCGTCAAATATGCCTGTGCTCTCCTTCGTCGAAACCGTGATGCAGTGATCCGGCGAATCGATATCGCACAACTCAAAGCTGCCGGCCGGATCAGCGAATATCTGATTTACCGAACCTTCCAGTCGGGCGAGCTTATGCGGCATGCCACCATCAAAGATCTTCACTTTCACGACCGGACGGAACTGGTAGCGACCGCTGTTGCCGGCACCCGTCACCTTGAGTGACTTGTTCGCGTCCATGTCGATTTCGATCATGATCGTACGACCGGGAAGTATGTCGAAACCCGCTGCCTGAAGCAGGTCAATCTTGCCGTTCGCTGGCAGTGCCGGGAACATCGACGGACCGCCGTCCTTCGGCACAAGCTCAAGGTTGTCGATGCCGAGGCGGAGCTTTTTGTAGTTGCCAACCTTTACCTCGCCAAAAACGATCGGCTCGCTGAAGTTGGTCAGGTTAAGAAGATCGATCGGCTCGGAACCCTGGAACACAAATTCCTGGCGCTCATCACCACCGATAAGCGTTGCCTCGACGACGTCGAGAAAGATGGATTCGAACTCGTCACTAGGCGCATCGGTGAACACGATGCCAATCGTGCCGGTATCAGGTATCGGTGCCGCAGGCTCTTCGCTGCTGCCTGCACCACCGCCACAACCGGCGATAAAGAATGCTGCGCAGGCTGCCAGAACTGGCAGGCGCGCGAATTCACGGAGACGTGTGATCGTCATGATATTTCTCACTGATTCTTAAGTTATCTGCTCTTACGGCAGACGAACCAATTTAGCAGAGAGTCACATCACCGCAACCGTCGCCAAAAAGCGACATTTACATAACATCAATCAATGGAGACACGGTTGTAGATCAGTTTGTGTTCGCTGACTTCGCCGTTTTCGTTCAGGGCTATGTACACGTGCAACAGATCGTCGTTGATGCGATAGAAACTCAGGCCCGAGAAGTGCACGGCGTCTTCCTCAACCTTCACTAATCGGAAGTCGACGTAGTCTTTCTTCTCTTCCCAGGCCGAAAAGTCCGCATTGAAGTGCTTGACCTTGAGGCTGAGAGAGCCCTCCTCCTCGGCCAGGATGATCAGTTCGTAAAAGACGACCTGGTCGCCATTAAGCACCTTGAACGCACCCATCATCGTGCCGGCGGATGGCGGGTTCCAGACTTCTTCGGCGGTACCGCCAAACGCGGCGCCCGACCATGAGCCAACAAACCAGCTGACATCGTCGAGCGTTCCCGGCACACGCGTCTCCTTATCATCGAGCTTGTAGGTATGTTCCGTGTTTTGCGACTGCGCCAGAACCGGCAATGAGAAAGCGACGAGTACCAGGACAAAGAATGAGCGCATGACTACCTCCGGAGAGAAAGGTGTTGCTTCACATTCTAGTGCGCCCGCGGCTCGCTCGCACCAATCTGCGCTAAACTGCACGCATCGACCGATAACAAGAATGGGGTGGTCGTGAAGAAATCCGTACGCGAATGGCTCGTTATGACGGTGCTCAGCCTGGCTGGCGGCATCATCTTCCTGCTGCCTTTTCTGCAGGAGGTTTACTACAAGCCGCTCGCAGACGCGCTGAGTCTCAACAACACCGAAGTCGGTTCGCTGCTGAGTATCTTCGGCGTCACTTCGATGATCTCGTATTTTCCTGGTGGCTGGCTGGCCGACCGCGTGTCGCCTCGCAAACTTGTTTCGGGATCGCTGCTCGCCACAGGCGCCGCCGGCCTCTACTTCGCGACGTTCCCGAGTTACAAGATTTCGCTCGCGATACACGCGTTCTGGGGGTTCGCGATCGCATTGCTTTTCTGGGGCGCGATGATTCGCGCGACACGTATGTGGGCAAGCTCCGAAGACCAGGGCAAGGCCTTCGGCATTCTCGAAACCGGTCGCGGCGTTGGCGAGATCGCGGCGTCGATGACAGCACTCGCAGTGTTCGGATTGCTCGGTTCCGGCAAGTTTGCCCTGGTCATCGTAATTACCGGCATGTCCGGGCTGATCGTTATTCTTGGCATCGCAGCATGGATCGTTCTCGATGATGGCGACAGCACAGAGGCTGCCGACAACGCATCAATAAGCCTCGAAGATGTAATCACCGTACTGCGCATGCCCATCGTCTGGCTGATCGCCACGGTCATCTTTACGGGCTACTCCGCCTACTGGGGCACATTCAGGTTTACGCCCTACGCAACCGACATTTTCGGCCTGAGTGTCACGATTGCCGCGTGGATTGCGGTCGCGAAGATGTGGCTAAAACCATTCGCAGCATTCGTCGCCGGCATCGTCTCGGACAAGATCGGTATCGCGAAGACCGTTGCATTCCTGTTCGTCGTACTCGTCGGCAACTACGTGCTATTCGCGTTACTGCCGGGCAAAGAGATACTTATTCCACTCATGCTCGCCAATATTGCGCTCGCGTCGCTGGCTGTGTTTGCAATGCGCGGAATCTACTTCGCGCTGCTTGAAGAAGGTGGCGTGCCGATGGCCGTTACGGGTACTGCGGCTGGCATCGTTTCGGTTATCGGCTTCACACCTGACATTTTCATGCCGATCATGGGCGGCTGGCTGATAGACACCTACCCGGGCGAAACCGGTTACGACTATTTCTTCCTATCGACGGCAGCCATCTGTGCAGTTGGTTTCGTAGCGTCGCTGGTCATCTTCTATCGCTACGTCGCGAACCAACCATCGACCGACGTCGGTGATGCATGACTGAGACGCGCCAGCTCGGCGCGATGGAATACACCGACCCGCCCTGCGACCTCGATGAGGTCCGCATGTACCGCCTTGGCCGAATCCGCGAACAACTCGCCCGGCACGACTATGCCGGCGCCCTGCTCTGCGACCCATTGAATGTTCGTTATGCGACCGACAGCACCAACATGCAGCTCTGGTGCACTCACTACGAGACTCGTGGCGTCCTCGTGATGACCGACGGCCCGGTCGTGCTGTTCGAGTACGCCGACCTGCCACACTTGCACGAGGGACTGCCGACCGTCACCGAAAGTCGCGTAATGAGCGTGTTCTATTACTTCGCCGCAGGCCCTCACAGCGAGAAGAAAGCTGGAACGTTTGGTGACCAGGTCGTCGAGATTGTTAACGAACATGGGGGCGGTAACCGTCGACTCGCCGTCGATCGGCTCTCGCACCTCGGCATCGACGCACTGCGCCAACGCGATCTTGAGTTGTTCGACGGTCAGGAAGTCACCGAGATCGCGCGCAGCATCAAGTCGCCCGGCGAAGTCGAGCTCATGAAGGCGTCGGTCAAAGTTTGCGAACAAGGCATCGCGGCAATGCACAGTGCCCTCGAGCCCGGTATTACCGAAAACGCACTGTGGGCGAAGCTGCATGAGACGAACATACGGCTGGGTGGTGAGTGGATCGAAACCCGGCTGCTCACTTCCGGGCCGCGCACCAACCCCTGGTTCAGCGAATCGTCGATGCGCACCATAGAGAAAGGCGACATTGTCAGTTTCGACACAGACATGATCGGCCCGTACGGGTACTGCGCCGACATCTCGCGTGCATGGGTGTGCGGCAACGAAGCGACCGACGAGCAACGCGAGCTTTACTCGGTCGCCCACGAGCAGGTCGAACACAACATCGACATTATCAAAGCCGGCATGAGTTTCCGTGAGTATGCCGAGCGCTCGTTCGACGTCCCCGCGAAGTTCCTCAAGCAACGCTACGACTGCATCGTGCACGGTGTTGGTCTGGCCGACGAATGGCCGAGCATCCCGGCACGCGAGGATTTCGCGGAATACGGCTACGACGGCACTATCGAACCCGGCATGGCGCTGTGCGTAGAGTCTTACGTCGGAGCTGATGGCGGCAGAGAAGGCGTAAAGCTCGAAGAAATGCTGCTGGTCACGGATAATGGCGTCGAACGACTCTCTACCTACCCTTTCGAGAAGCACCTGTTGTGAGTTACCAGACCTTCGAAGTTCGCGGCGATCGTAACGCCGCGGCGAACAATCTTCCGTTACTGCGCAAGTCGATGGCCGAAATCGGCATCGACGGCTTGCTGCTGCCGCATGACGATGAGTACCTGAACGAGTACACACCGCACCAGTTTGAACGACTGCTGTGGGCGACCGGCTTCAGCGGTTCGGCAGGTGCATTAATCGTCATGCCTGAACGGGCTGTTCTGTTCATCGACGGTCGCTATACCGAACAGGCACGACTCGAAACTCCGGCTGAACTTTTCGACTACGAAGACCTGCGTGGAATACCGCCGGCCGAATGGCTCGAGAAGAATCCGGGGAATATTTCCAGGCTCGGCTACTGCAACCGCCTGCACACCCGCAAGGAAATCGAGGCCTTCGAAGCTATCGATGGCCTGGAACTCGTGCCGCTCGACGAGCATCCGGTCGACGCGCTGTGGTCCGACCGACCGGTGCGAGAACCCATCGCGCCGCACGCCCACCCTGAGGAGTTTGCCGGCGAATCCTCAACAGACCGCCGCCGCCGGGTCGCTGCTGAATTGAACGGGGCCGACTGCACCCTGTTCACCAACCCGAACTCATCCGCGTGGCTCTTCAACCTGCGTGGCGATGATGTGCCCAACACACCGGTCGTGCTGTGTCGCTCAGTACTGCACAGTGACGGCAGTGCCGCCGTGTTCTTCAACGGTCACGATGTTCCGGACGACGTCAGGAAGCACATGGGCGACGACGTCGCAGTACACCAGGAACGGGATTACGTCGCTTACCTCGAGTCGATCGGCGCAGATGGCAAGACCGTGCTGCTGGACCCGGCCGCATGCCCCGATTTTGCCTACACGACGCTGCGTGATGCTGGCGCAACGATCAAGAGTGGTCCTGACACACTCGTTCCGCTGCGCGGCGTCAAGAATGCCGTCGAGATCGCGGCGGCACGCGACGCACACGTACGCGATGGCGTCGCGGTAACGAAGTTCCTGCGCTGGCTCGACGAGCACGGCGCCAGCGGCATCACCGAAATTGATGCTGTTAAGCAGCTCGAAGCATTCCGCGCCGAAGACGAGACGATGCGCTGCATCAGCTTCGACACAATTTCGGGTGCCGGACCAAACGGCGCGATCATTCACTATCGCGTATCCGAAGATTCGAATCGCAGGATCGAAGAAGGCGACCTGTTCCTCGTCGATTCCGGCGGCCAGTACTTTGGCGCCACGACCGATATCACGCGCACGATCGCAATCGGTGAGCAAAACGCGGAACGCAAAGATCGATATACGCGCGTATTGCAGGGGCACATTGCCCTCGCATCGGCTGTCTTTCCACCCGATACGACCGGGTACCAGCTGGACATGCTGGCGCGGCAACCGCTCTGGTCAGCCGGCCTCGACTACGCGCATGGCACTGGCCACGGCGTTGGTACCTACCTCGGCGTGCATGAGGGGCCGCAAAGCATCGCCAAGCGCGCCGCGACGGTGCCGTTCAAAGCCGGCATGAACATCACAATCGAGCCCGGCTTTTATGTCGAAGGCGACTACGGCATACGCATCGAGAACATTGCACTCGTAGTCGACTCGTCGTTTGACGGCATGCTTGCGTTTGAAGCGCTGACGCTGGCACCGATCGATACCCGGCCGATCGACTTCGACCTGATGTCCGAGTCGGACATCGCCTGGCTCAACAGCTACCACGAACAGGTCCGAAGCGGACTCGAGTCGCATCTCGAAGGTGCAGATCGCGACTGGCTTATGCAAGCTACGCAACCCGTGGGCACCTAAAGGCGGTAAGATACGGCATCCGGTCACTGGGGGGGGTGCCATGGCAACAACGGTTTCAACGCTTGTCGCATACGCAGCGCTGGTTTTTGCCCAGTCCGGCATCGTGCTCGCTCCCGGCAATCGCGTGGTCAGCATGCAATTGCCCGATGGCGCGTTCGGTCATGAGAACGCGTCGCTGTCGGTCGACATCGACGGTTTCGACGTCACGCCCTACGCCCGTGTCGACGGCAATACGCTGATCGTTGAACTGGATATTCCGCTCGACCAGGGACAGCACAGTTTCGCACTCTATCTTTTCCACGCTAATGGCGACGCCGACGTACTCGTCGATGGCCTGATCGAGGCGCCCAAGGTCGTCGGTGGCAACTGGGACCTGACGACGACCCTGCAGGCGAACTACCGTACCAGCGAGAAACCGTCAGCTGACTACGCGGGTATCAACGAACTCGGTGGCTCGGGCGGCCTGTCATTCGTCGGCGAACACGTCTCGGGATCGATGTCGCTCAATGCGAAGGCCGATGTCATCTACGATTCGACCGGCGGCCTCGTCGACGAGAAATGGCTGTTGCCGGATTTTGGTGCATCAGTTAAGTGGGACGGCGATTCAGCTAGTGGCGGCATTACCGGCGGCGTTGTGAAGGTCGGTGGCGAAGACCTGTTGTTCTCGGCATTCCAGCGCCGCGGCATAACGCTCGGCGGTAGTGCGGCTTCGAATCGGATCAACGTCAACGCGTTTACAGTCGGGTCGAACGTCGTCAGCGCGTTTGCTTCACCGTATGTGCTGTATAGCGCGTCTGACGGCAGAAGCCGCGGTGTTACGGGCTCGGTCAATATCATCGATAAACACCTGCAGCTGGCGGCCGGCTTTATCGACGGCAACTCCACGCTCGCGGGTGACGGGTTCAACTTGCAGAACGACACGACGATGTACGGCGGTGACAGCTGGAACGTAGCGCTCGATGCTCGCTTTAAGGAAGGCGGCGTCTGGTTACATGTCGAGCATGCCGAATCGGACTTCGACGCCGACGGTTTCGGTCTTGGAATTGGCGCGCAGCGCGACGACGCTACGCAGGTGTCACTGCAGGTGTCATCGCAGGGTTCTATTGGTTCCGGACCATTTGAATACTGGTCCGCCAGCCTGCAGCAGAAACGTGTCGGTCGTGACTTCTACTCGATCGGCAATCTCGCCCTGCCCGGCAATATCGAAGTCCTGAGTGCCTACCTGCAGGCGGGCTTTACGAGTTTTTCCATCGACCTCGACCTCGCCCGCGAAGAAACCAACCCGTCGAGCAACCCGCTGCTTCCGACGCAACAGTTCGACCGCACCGGCGTCAGCCTCGCGTACGCGCCGGCCAGCCTGAATCCCGAAAACAAACTCTGGGCCGCGCTCGGTGCCCCGTCCATCAGTGGCTGGGTGTATCGACTTGAATCGGGTATGCCCGAATCTGACATCGCGCTCGCTGGCTACGATGTCGACAACGCAACTGACGACATCGGCGTTGCACTGACGTTTGCGCGCGAGAAACTGACCTGGAGCCTGCAGTACGGACTCGTCGACTACGAGGACAGCAGCCTGCCCGTGCTCGACAACGGCTTCCTGATTTACGAGCCGCCGTCCGACAGCAAGAACCGGCAGACTACTGTGCAGGCCAGCTGGGTACCCGGCGAGCGGGTCAGCATCGATGCTCACCTGCAGCGGAACAGTTTTGAAGAAACCGATTACGGATACGACTACGAGACGACGAACTTCGGGCTGAGCGGCAACGTCATCCTGATTCCCGAAAAACTTTCGCTCTATGCGAGCTTCAGTCGTGGCCGGGATCGGAACCGCTTCGGCGACCCGCAGTTTGCGGACGAGGACCTGCGCTCGAACTTCTCCAGCCTGCAACTCAACTGGTTTGTCCGCGAGGCGGGTGAGTCGAGTCCGGGCCTGAACCTGTTCCTGAAAGGCAGCTACGGTCGCAGCGAAGACATCGGCTTTATGATCGATGCCGATTTCTGGACGGTGTACATCGGCGGTGAACTGAACTGGGCAGGGAGCAAGCAATGAATCGATATCTCGCGTATCTGGTACTGATCCTGTCCTCGGTGTTCGTCTCCGAGACCGCACTCGCACAGCTAACCGGCGCAAGTGCGACACCGCCGCGCAGCAAGCTCGTCGGCTCGGCGAACAACATCGTAAATGTCACATGGCGGGTATCGACTGCTCCGGCGCATCGATCCGGTGTCGTCTCTGCATTTGGTAACTTCGTGAATCCGACCACGGGCGAGATCCTGCAGCGCGTCGACACCCTGTTCGACGCGAGCGGCGCCGGTCCTTACGTGCTGAGAGAAACGCGCCCGATCCCGGCGGATCTTGTGCGTACGTGGATCAATCGTGGCATTACTCGAGTGGTTTACGAACGGTCTTTCAACGATCCCGCGACGGGAAGCTCGACCAGTGCCTCTGTCGTTCTGTCTCTGAGCAGCAGCAGTTTGCGTGCACTACGCGATGGTGCGCCATCGGAACTCGTCGTTGCCAGCCTGCGACTCGAGTTCGACAGCGGCAATAACGCTGCAATCGTAAACCTCGATGACGACCTGCGCGCGACCCTGACTGTGCAGTACACCGGCACCGGCATCCTGCGAGGACGCTGGCAGATCGCTGAACCCGAAAGTTCCGAAGGCATCCCGTTGTATCGCACGCTGGAAATCGTGAACCGGAATCTCGTCTCGAACCAGCGCAGCACCTTACGCAGCCCGAAGCTGCCGGTCGGTCGCGGCGGACGCTACCTGCTCCGATTCTGTGTCACGAACCAGGTCTCGGACCTGCCAAGCGGAGACGCACAATGTCCGAACGCCGCTTTGGTCGCCGATGGCATATATAACGTTCAGGGCGCGGAACACCTGGCTGTCGCACCGATCATGGGAATCTCCCCGAACCGCCAGAATGCAGGGGCAGGCACCCCATTCAGCTGGCGTTCACTCGCAGGAACTAAGGTATACCAACTTCAGGTGTTTTCACTGGCACCTGCCGACGCATCGCTACCCGCGTCTCGTGTCGAGAGCGACGGTGTCGAACCCCGGTTTATCACCGGGATGCTGTTAAACGGGGAAACGACTGCTGCACCGCTGTCCGAACTCGCTCAGAGCAAGCTTGTCCCAGGTCAACGTTACCTGTGGCGGATCACGGCCCACGATGAATCGGGCCGCCTGATTGGCCAGAGTGCAGAAGCCAGTTTCGTATATACGCCCGGATCCGGTCCGGGCGACAACTAGAACAACATAAAGTCATAAGGGGACAGCCCCTGGGAGAAAGCACCATGAAGCGTTACTTCAGGCAATACACCGCGCTCGTCGTCTGCGCAGCGCTCGCCGCACCATTTACCGCAAGCGCCGACAAGGAACACAAGGAATGGATCGACCTGCAATCGGTTAGTCAGGCGAACCAGGCAGACACCGACGATCGACCGACACCTGCGCGGCGCGCACCAGCAACACCTGCGAGGCCGGCCACCCCGGCGGCACCGGCGCGGGATGTCGATTCAGATGAAGACACCGAAGAAGCAGCCCTGCTCCTGCCGGCCGTGCAGAAGGTTCGGGATGCTGCGGCCAAAAGCGAGTCCTCCAACAACCTCAAGCAACTCGGCGTTGCATCGGACGGCGTGGAGCCGGATGAAATCGATGCACCGGCCGCGGCAAATGAACAGGGTCGTGGCGCTACTGGCGCGACGCGCCGTCGTGGAGCAGCAACGGTCGGAGACGTCACACTGAAGCGTGGCGTGGCGGCACCGCAGAGCTTGTCAGTTCAGCAAATGATGCTGAAACTGAAACCGCGCACTGCGGCGCTGGTTGCGACGAGCCAGGGTGGCGGCACATCGCCGGCCAACAACGTGCAGGCACCACCGCCAGAGCCGCCAAAATACGAAATCGCGGATTGCGGTACAGCGGTCAACCCGATGATCTGCTGCCATCACGAAGCAGGCGATGGCTCAAGCTGCAACCTGTTCAAGATCCTCTGCGAAAACGCAGGTGGCACAGCACAGGGTGACGGCGAATCGGCCGCATGCTCTGACTGGTAAGTTAAGCCCGATCAGGCCTCGCCGAGGCCGAGCAGTTGACGCGTCACCGTTGTCATACGTTCACGAATTTCGCGATCGTAAGACAGCGGTGACGTTTCCTTTTCCTTCTGGTGTTCCCAGTACTTGCCGGACACACCTTCCATATCCGCCGAACAGGCAAGATGAATGTAGGTCTTCGCCGAACGTTCCGGATCGGTGAAAAATGGTCTCATCAACCAGACGCCGAACTTCATAAATCCGCGCACGTGGCGGAAGACATTGGTCCCGACGAAGTAGCCCGGTGATATGGCATTGACTGTGATGCCACTGCCTTCGAGGCGTTCGGCAAGTTCATAAGTCGCGTACACCATCGCGAGCTTCGCGCGGTGATAGGCCTGAAACGCGCCGTTGTTCGAGTATGGCTTGCCCTTCCACAACTTCTCACAGTTGATGTCATCGAAGTCGATGCCGGGACCCGCTTTGTGGGCATCCGAAGAAATCTGGATGATGCGAGCCGGCGCACTTTCCTTCATGCGATCGAGCAACAGCTCGGTCAACAGGTAGTGACCGAGATGCATGATCGCCATATGTTGCTCAATGCCGGCCGAGTTGGTCCTGTACTCGGGGTCGGACAGTCCCGCGTTGTTGATGAGCACATCGACACGTTCGTATTTCTCAAGAACATGATTTGCGAACGCACGCACGTCGTCGAACTCGCCGACGTCACATGCCAGAAACTCTACGTTCTCATTACCAGAAAGCGTCGCAATGTCATCACGAGCCTCACGGCCCTCGGCGATCTCCCTATCGTTCATCACGACGGTTGCGCCCTGCTTCGCGAGCTCACGTGCCGCGATGCGCCCCATTCCACTTGCTGCGCCTGTCACCACACAGACTTTGCCCTGCATCGCGTTGCTAATCGTTCAACCCTCCCCGTTGAACGAGCAAATTTCGCACACGCTCTAAGCCATCGGCAATACTCTCTTCGTCGTAGTAGGCGAAGCTGAGACGCAGGCAATCTGAAAAACGGCTGTCGACGGAAAAAACGGAACCCGGCTGATAGCCAATCTCGAACTCGGCGGCGTGCTGTTTTGCTGCTGCTGTATCGATGTCGTCCCTGAATCGCAGCCAGAAAAAATATCCGCCGTCGGGTCGCAGCCATTCGGCGGTTCTGCCGAAATGTTCGGTCAGTGCTGTATGCATCGCACTTGCCCTGGAGCTGTGAGCCGCCCTGAGCATGCCAATGTGATTGTCGAGATCACCTGATTCGATAACCCGACGAACGATGTGGGATGCCTGGTGATTCAGACTGCCGCCGCTATTAACCATGCCGTTGTCGAGCATCTGGTTGAGCCTTGATTCATTGGCCTGGATCCAGCCCAGCCGCAGTCCTGGCGCAAGAATCTTTGAGAACGAACCGAGCGAGATAACCTTGTCGCTGTCGATAAGCGTTCCAAAGGCCGCGGGCGGCGGGTCACCAAAGTACAGGAGCTGATAAACCTCGTCGGCGACGATCAGGAAGCCGTGCTTCTCCGCGAGTTCGACAAGCCGCTGCCGCTTCTCCTCGGACTGGCATTGTCCGCCCGGGTTCTGGTAGCTGGGAATCGTGTAAAGCAGCTTCGGCTTTTGTGTCTGCAACAGGTTTTCCAGCGCGTCGATATCAATGCCATCGTCCTCAAGCGGCACAGCGACCGGATTCAGGCCATGGTCGCGAATGATCTGGAAAGCCAGAAAATAACTCGGGTCTTCGACAAGCACCGTATCGCCGGGCTCTGCGAACGAAACACAAGCCAGATCGAGCGCTTGCGAGTTGCCGGCGGAAACAATCAGCGAGCCTGGGGACGTGTCAGCGCCATACTGCGCGGTAAGAAATCCTGCCAGTGATGTGAGAAATCGTTCGTCGCCCTCGAGCGGTCCGTAGTTCAGGTCAGCCGGATCACCGTCGCGGAAGAACGCGTCGCTCGCGTCGCGCAGCAGGTCCAGTGGCAAAAGATCGGCGGACGGCTGCCCGATCGCGAAGTTAATCGTGCCGGGCGGTGGTGCACTATCAAAAGTAACGCGTTGGGTCATGCCTTGTTCTTATCCAGTTTACTCATGATCATAAACACACCAAACGAGACCAGCAGCCCCGGCCACAACGGATCCGCGGTAGGCAGGACGACATCCGTTAGTTCAACCAGTGCGTACCACCCAACCACGACGGCGAACGCGCTGGCGATACTCCAGAAGGCAGCAGATTTACTGACGGTCCTGGCGTAAATCATCGCAACACTCGGAACGAACAATGTTGCCGCGTTGATTGTGAACGCCACCAGCAGGATATCAACAACGTCCTTCATGAAGGACGCCATCAATGTCGCACCAATTCCAATGGCGGCAGATGCGAGCATGCTGATTCGTAACATCTTCTGCGGCGATATGTCCGGATTGATGTAGCGTTGGTAGATATCGCGCGTCGCGTTGGCGGAGGCTGTAAGAATGCAGATATCGGCAGTCGACATCAGCGCTGCGAGGATACCGACCAGCAGCAGTCCTTTAAGACCAATCGGGAAGTAGGTCATGACGAACTGCGTAAGCGCGGTCCCGGCGTCCGTCGTCTCGGGCAGCAGCAACCTGGACGTCATGCCCAGCCACACGGTGCCGATCAGGATCGGGATGAGCAGTGCAGACGCGATCAGGGTTCCGCGCCTGATGACGGCCTCGCTTTTCGCGGCGTAGCAACGCGTGTAGTTATCCATCGCCGTGAAGAAGCTCAGCGGTATCGAAACAAGCAACGCAATGATAGTCGGCCAGCCCCAGTTACCAGCCGTGAAGAATTCCGGCGGCAGCGACGTGCTTATGGCTGACCAGGTGCCACCACTCGCGATCGCGACAGGAATACCGATTATCGCAACACCGACGAACAGGATCGCTACCTGCACCCAGTCCGTGTAGGTCACCGCGAG
The DNA here is from genome assembly GCA_965224725.1 of Woeseiaceae bacterium. Classification (GTDB taxonomy): domain Bacteria; phylum Pseudomonadota; class Gammaproteobacteria; order Steroidobacterales; family Woeseiaceae; genus UBA1847. Next base: position 104,005 of record CBDCZZ010000001.1, on the reverse strand, counting down.
AAAGCCGCCTGTCGCGGTATACAGCACGATGATTCCGGCCGACAGCATCAGGGCGACATTGAAGTCGAGTTCGAGAAGCGTCTGCAGCACAAACGCCGACGCAGAAATCTGCCCGGCGGAATAGGCAATATAGGCCGCGATCGTGGTCACGGTCGCGACGATGCGGGTGCGGCTGCCGAAGCGCCCCTCGATCATATCGGGGTAGGTAAGGTAACCATGCTTCGCGCCCTCGCGCTTTACTCTCGCAGCGAAGAAGAGACCGAACAGGAAGCAGCCAAGAGCCGTGCCAACGAAATACCAGCCCGCACTGACTCCGAACTTGAACGTGTTCGTCGAAGTTCCGACAATCGCGGCGCCGCCGATCCATCCGGCGAGCCACAGGCAGATAATCGATATCGTGCCAACCCGGCCGCCGGCGACGTAATAGTCCTCAACATTCTGCTGCTGTCGATTGGCATACAGGCCAAGCACAATGAGCATGACCAGGTAGGCAATGATGATGCCGGTGTCGAGTGTACTCATGATTCGAGGTGAGTCTTCATGGCATCCAGAACGTAGCCCCAGGCGCGTTCAAAGTATTCGCGACCGGCTTCGTAATCATCACCTTCCCTGAAACCGTAGACGCGCAGGCGAAGCTCGACGTTGCCCGCGTCGCGGTCGTTGAACTCGACCAGTACGTGCATGAACTCACCGCTTTCCCGTAGTGAAGGGACATCCGGTGGATAGGTCCAGGCGAACAGCAACATCCGTTGCGGAACCCAGGACAGGACGTACGATCCTTCTGCGCCACGCTTGCCTTGTGCGTCCGGCTCGAGCTGCAGGAACCACTCGAACGGTCCGCCGTGTCGCAACTCGATATTCGCGTCACCGGCAACGAAAGCAGCAGCTTCTTCGTCGGTCCAGGCTGCCCACACTTTTCCGAGCGGCGCGGAAACGGAAATACGTTTATCAATGCCCGGCGATGACAGGTCGGAACACACATCAGGCAACGGCGATTCCAGCAGTTGGCTGAAATCAAGCGACATTTCCTCCCCGTCGGCCGCCGGGTAGCCGGCATCCAGAATCACTTTCCAACTGCCGCCGTCGTCACGACGCCACATCGAGTTGTACATTCCCCAGGTCTCAGCGCCATCGGCAGTGGTTGTCCGATATGGCCCTCGAGAGAACGCGAGTTCACCCGGCTTCAGGACTTCGACCGTAGCGGGTCGCCAGACGAGATCCGCGCCCGCCGGGTCCAGCAAGCCGGACCACGCTGCAGTCACTCCGTCATCGCCGCGCAGAACCGCGCTGCCGAGAAAGCGGGCATCTGAGTCCACGAGTGATTGAAACAATGTCGCGTCATGCGACTCGATCGAGTGACTGAAGGTCATCTCGGCGCATGCGACTTCTGCGATTTCTGCGATTTCAGCAGCAGAGTTTGTGCCAATGAAAAGGAGTGGCAGAACTGCCAGGCCGATCTTCTTATTCACGGTGCGCGCACCTTGTTTTATTGACCTGTGCCCGACTATACACAATACGGGCGGCCCCAAACCGGGACCGCCCACATTGTTCAGAACGTCAGCGACGCGGCCCCCGCAAGGATGTCCTCGAGCATAACCGGTGCGCCCGCAATCGTGACGGCGTCAAGAAAACAGTCGGCGTCATAGCCACGAACTTTCGCGCACGGCGGACAAACCAGGATGCGGCCGCCGTTTGCGATGAAGTTATCCATCATTTCCTTGATCGTCGGATCGAACGGGTTCAGTTGTGCGCCATCGGCGGCACCCTTCCTGGCCCAGTCGGTGCCGCCCGAGACGAGGAACATCATCACATCCATGTCGGATGCAGCAGCGGTGTTGGCGATACTCCACGCAACCGACGAGCGTTCATCGTCAAAACCGCGGGAATTGATAATTACAAGCTTCTTTCTCTCAGACATTACTTTCTCCTAACAATGAAAATCGGGTATTCGGAAGACACGAGTTCATGACCTGTCATCCGGCACCAGGCCGGGATGTCTTCGGGAGCGCCGGCGTCGAGTGCGGTAACTCGTAGCAGCTCGCCGGATTCGACATCAGCGATTTCTCGCTTCAGTCCGACAATCAGCTGGCCGCAGCCGGTTACGCCTGCATTCCAGTGTTTTGATATTCGCGTCTTCATGGGAACCAAGGTACGGTTCGGCGGGAGCGTTCGTAATGGCAAAATCTGTAGCAACCGACTACAGTTTTTGTAGTAACTTTGTTTGCCGATGTACGACTACAACGAAGCCTGTCCAATCTCGATGGCCGCCTCAGTGCTTTGTGAGCGCTGGACGTTGCAGATCGTGCGCGAGATGTTCTTCGGCTCGACGCGCTATTCGGAAATCCAGAAACACATTCCAAACATCTCGCCGTCGCTGTTACGCGATCGCCTGCGAATGCTGGAAGAAGAAGGGCTCGTCATTCGCAAGTGTGGTGAGAAGGCCAACCGCTATGAATATTTCCTGACGCCGGCCGGCAAGGCACTAGCACCCGTTCTCACAGAGATGGGCAAATGGGGTATGCGTTTCGCTAACGAAGGCTTAACTGAAAAGCAAAACACGGCATCCGGACTGATGCGCGACTTTGCAGGTGGTATCAACGTTGACGAACTGCCGGCGGGCAACACGTCGATACAGGTCAACCTGCGCGATGTTGAAGAGTCCCCGACGCGATACATGCACGTGCGCGATGGCAAAGTACAGGTTTGCGATACCGACCTCGGCTTCGATATCGACGTTGTCATCACGTCTACTCTCGATGCGATGACACGCATCTGGTACGGCGAGCTCGAGGTTGGCGCCGCCATTTCAGAGAAGCGGCTGCTGGTACAGGCCGCTCCCGTTTATGAGCGCTCAATCAATCGCTGGCTCGGCATCAGTTCGTTTACAACCGATAGCCCCAACTTCGAGCCGGTTGGCGATGCGTAGCTCTATGGATTCGGTCACCTACAAGTTCGCGGACTGTTCGCTCGATCTGAAGCGACGCGAATTTTCGCGCGACGGTACACCTTCGACACTCGAACCGCGCTGCTACGATGTTCTTTCCTACCTGCTGAAGCACCGCGACCGTGTCGTCACCAAGGACGAACTGATTGATAATGTATGGCAGACAGTGGTTAGCGAAACGGCTATTACCCGTTGCGTGATGAAGCTGCGTAAGGCGGTCGGAGATGATCCGAAAAATCCACACATCATCCGCACAGTGCAACGCAACGGTTACCACTTCATTGCCGAGGTTACGACAACGGATGCCGGACCAGGCAAGACCCTGAACACGGCAGAAGACCTGAGCCGTGCTTCGATCGCGGTTTTGCCATTCGAGAACCTGAGCACCGATCCGGACCAGGTGTATTTTGCCGACGGCATTACCGATGACATTATTACGTCGCTGTCGTCCTGGCGCTGGTTCCCCGTCATATCGAGACAATCATCTTTTCAGTTTCGCGGCAGTGCACTCGATGCCGCGGCAGTTGGCAGGGAACTCGGCGCCCGCTATATCGTTGAAGGCAGCGTACGTCGATCCGGAAACCGGGTTCGAATTACAGCACGGCTCACGGATGCAACGACGTCGCTTAATCTCTGGTCAGACAACTTCGACGGCAACCTTGACGACGTCTTTGCGCTTCAGGATGAGATCGCGGGGAGAATCGTTACCGCCGTAGAACCGGAGATCGCCCGGGCGGAGCAACAACGAGTTGTGCGGAGGCCTCCGGAAAACCTCGACGCGTGGGAAAAAGCGATTCGAGCACAGGCGTTAATGCAGTCGGGTAATCAGGACAGTGTGCTCGAGGCAAAAGCGCTGCTCGAGCAGAGCATCGAGTTGGACCCGACTTCGAGCTATGCATACTCGCTACTATCGCTGCTGCTTTTCACCGAGATCCTGCACGACTGGGTCGAAGACCCTGAGGCCGCAGGAAATCACTACCTGTGGGTTGCTGAGAAGGCAATTGAAATTGACGGCCGCGACTGGCTTGCACATGCGCTCTATGGACTGGCGACCTTGCTCGCGCATCGTGACAGCATACGCGCCAAGGAGTCGGCCCGGACCGCGGTGTCGCTGAATCCAAGCGCCGCAACGGCGCACCAGTTCCTGGGTTGCATACTCAGCTTTTCCGGTGAGCCTGAAACCGCGAAGGAACACCTGAAAATGACGTTAAGGCTGAATCCGCGACACGAGCGCACCTATCTGCTGCTTGCGGATCTGGCGCTGAGCAATCTGCTGACTGGAGATACAGATGCTGCGGTCGATTACGCACGCAAAGCAGTGCGTTCGAATCCGGCCGATGTAAGGGCACGACAGAGATTGGTCTCAGCACTCGGCCACCGTGGCGATACTGGAGCCGGCGAAGCACTGAATGAGCTGCTTCGCATGCAGCCGAGCTTTTCCGATGCCTACATTGAGCGCACCTACCCGTTCCTGCTACAGGAACATACGGACTACTTTGTCGAGGGTCTGCGCAAAGCCGGTTGGCAGCTCGATACTTCCTAGCCCGGTTGAATATTCGCGTTCAACCTGAAGAAGTTGTCCGGGTCGTACTTGCTTTTCAGCTTCTGCAGACGCGGATAGTTGGCGCCATAATTACCCCAGGTCTTTTGCTCCGTGTCGTCGTGCAGGTTTGTATAAAAGCCCGCAGAGTGCGGTTCCAGTTCTGCATACATCTCACGGACGGCGGCAATGCCTGCTTCATCCTGGGCCGGATCCATGCCGGCGTAAATCATACCGATATTATGCGCGACCCTGCGATTCGCGTAGGCGGTGGTATCGGGCGCTACTCGCGCATTCGCGCCGCCCATATGCTGGAAGAAGTAGCCGAGCGGCCCGCTCCTGTTACCGAAGTCGACCAGGATGTCGATGATCGCCGGAGTAAACTCGCTAATGAAACAGGACTTCAAATAGGCTCGCAGCCCATGCCCCAGATCACCGTCGAGACGCGTCTGAATATGGCGGTACGGGAATGGCGCCAGCTCGCCGCGCTTGAATCCCGGCGCCGAAAATAATCCTGCCAGAGCCGCTTCGCCTGCTGCGTGATCGCCGCACCAGACAACCTCCAGGTGAATTTCCGGCTTGTCGTCAGGCCCTGCGGCCAGGAGCGGTTCAACGTTCGCTTCATCCGCCAGCGTCTGGTCGAACTCTGCGAAGAACTCGTAGAATTCACGAGTCAGGTCAAAATACAAGTCGCCACCGTACACCGTCGGATTAAACGGGTGCAGGCGATAGACCATTTCGGTCGCAATGCCGAAATTGCCACCGCCTCCACGCAGTCCCCACAGCAGCTCGGGATTCTCCGTGTCGCTGGTGCGAACGATGTCGCCTGCCGCGGTCACGACGGTCGCTTCCAGAAGATTATCGATCGCCAGGCCCATCTTTCGGTCCGTGCGCCCCAGACCTCCGCCCAGGGTGAATCCGCCGACGCCAGTGTGTGAAACGATACCGGTCGTTGTGAGCAGGTTGTACGCTGAAGCCGCGTCGTCGAGGTGTCCCAGCAAGGAACCACCATCCGCACGCGCGGTCATCGCGTCAGCATCGACATCAACCGTGTGCATGGGTGATAAATCGATCATGAGCCCGCCGTCACTGGTGCACTTGCCGGGAAAACTGTGTCCACCGCACTTCACGGAAACCAGCAAGTTGCTCTCACGAGCGAACAGCACAGCCATTCGAACGTCATCGGTCGACGCACACTGCGCGACCAGGGCCGGCTGTTTGTCCTGGAACATGCCATTCCAGACCAGCCTTGCCGCGTCGTAGCCTTCGTCACTCTCCAGAAACAGTTGGCCGTCGAGCTCGGCCGCAAACTCGGTAATAGCGGACGTCTCCAGCGACAGTTCGGCCCCATCCACGGAGACCGCAGGAATTCGGGTCCCGACCGAGCCAGCAACATTGGAGCCACCTCGACCGCAGGCCGGAATGACAACATAGGCGGCGCCTGCCAGCGCCGATTGGCAGAAGGTACGTCGTAACATGGTTCGTCTCCGCTACGCTGCGATTACTGCAGCTCAACGCCTACAAGCTTAGTCAAATTCCCGGGACTTGCAGCCCGCCAACGCGCCCCGGTCGATCTCTTCAATTTTCGCATGGCCGCCAATCGGTGCAATCGTGTAGTAAATCGTCCCGTCCGGATGGACTCGCAGCATCAGGTCACTGTCTGCCGAGTTCAGCGTTTCAATGGGCACTGCTTCCGACCAGTCGCCGTGCTCGTGACGACTGCAGTACAGATCGCCTGGAACAGAGATATTGGTCGGCCGGGACGACGCTTCGAAGATCATCACACTCTCATCCCGTGACACCCAGACATTCCACTCGCCCGTTTCCGAGTTAACGCCTTGCCCGACAAGTTCCGGAGGCGCGAAAGCATCCCCCTCCGCGGCGGCCCGGTAGATATCGCCGCGACCTGCGCCGCCGTCCCGCGCCGAGGCAAAGTAAAGCGCGCCTGAGTCGACAACAACTGGTGAATATTCTGTGGCACTCGAACTGATGCTCAGATGCTCAACTACTTCCCGTTGCAGATCGAAGCGCCAGATATCGTCATTCCCGGAACGATCCGACACGAAGTAGACCCAACGCCCGTCCGGCGACACAAATGGATCGCCGTCATTGTTCTTACCCGAAAACGGTGCAATTGCAGGAGCGCTCCATCCGGCCTCGGCCAGGTACGACACGTAGATCGTCTGCGGGCTACCACCCTTGCTCCCCCACTTGCCGTTCCAGGCAGTCCAGTAGGCGGTTCGACCGTCGGGCGAAAAAGTCAGCCCCATCTGGTTATCGTGCCCGGTGGCATCGAGCGGCGGCGTTTCGGGCATCACGCCAAAAAGCAAAAGAAGCAGCACTTTCATCATCAACACCAAACTTACACTATTGGCCGACTGATTCAGCGGTAGTCCGGGCTGTCTTACGACGGATCCGGAGGCGTACAATAGGTGGCATGTGCTTAAGGGTACTAATCGCCGGCATCGGATTGTTTCTTCTAGGCAGCACCGCCGAGGCACAGCTGTTCGACAGCTCAGACATGATCGAGCTCGAACTGCATGGACCAATCAGCTCAGTAATTCGCGATGTAAGGGATCGGGAAGCGCTGCCGATGCTTCTGCGCTTCGGTGACGAAGAAGTCGCCGTCGAGGTCCGTATTCGCGGCAAGAGCCGCGTCGAGTTCTGCCAGTTCCCGCCTCTGCGAATATCATTCGTCGATGACACGACAGGTACGCCGTTCGAGAAACAGGGAAGGCTCAAACTTGTCACACATTGCATGAACAAGCCGAGTTCGAAAGAAAGCCTGCTGGAAGAATTTGCCGCGTACCAGATCCTCAATACATTAACACCTATCAGCTATCGCGCGCGGCTGGTCCGAATCAAATACCACGACACCGATAATCGCCTGGCCGTATCGGCGCGTGAACAGTTCGCGTTTTTCATCGAATCCGTCGACGAGTTGGCTGCGCGCACAAACAGCCAGGTCGCTAAAGTCCCGCACGTGTCACGTCCCGAGGTAACCCATGCGCATACGGCACTGATTGCGGTTTACCAGTACCTGATCGGCAACTCCGACTGGTCGTTGATGGCGCCGTATGACGAAGCAGACTGTTGTCACAATATCAACCTGCTCCAGAAAGATGACCTCCTGTACGCCATCCCGTACGACTTCGATCTCACCGGACTCGTAAAACCTGCTTATGCGAGACAGAAAAAATTTCGACGCGGCCGAAACCCGTTGCGGCGAAAGTACGTTGGCTACTGTGTACCGCGGGAAACTCTGGAGGAAGCGCTGGTCTCGCTCCGCGATGGGCGCGAAGAAATCTATGATGTGATCCGCAGCATTCCCGAGGTTACACCGAAGGGTGCCGACAGCATGATCAGCTACCTGTCGGACGTATTCCGAGAGCTGCAGTCGGTCACCGATATCGCTGACGAACTGGACAGTCGCTGCAAGTAAGGTTGCTCGCGAGACGTCTATACTAAAGTTCGGGCGACAAGGTGAATGAGAAGATCATATGTATCGCACAGCTGTCTCTGTATCCCGCCACATATCACTCGGAATTTCAGTTGGCATAATTGTCGGCCTGACATTCGTTTCCGCCGAGCCCTCCGAGGCCGATGACGATCGCCATGAGACCGTATACAACCGCTACCTGGAAATTTCGGATCTTGTCACTGGTGGAATCGTTGAGCCTGAGTGGCTGGCCGACGGCAGTCGCTTCCGGTTCACGGAAGCAGGAGAAAGTGGCCCAATAACCTGGGAGTACGATCCGCAGTCACAATCCAGAAAACCCGTCCCTGCTTCGTCCGTCAAAACCGTAACGCCAACGCAAGATGCCGATAAGCCACGTGAGGTCGGACGCGACGTATGGGGCTTCCCATTGCTCGAAACGCTCTCACCCAACGAGCAGTGGTTCCTGCACCGTTCTGAAAATGATCTTTGGTTACGCCGGACCGGTTCAGAAGAGTTGCGGCGACTCACGAATGACGGCGTCGATGGATATTACTGGGGCGAAGCCTTCGAATGGGATGGAAACTACGGCCGACCATGGGCCTGGTGGTCCCCCGACGGATCAATGATTGCGCTGAGAAAAGTGGATGAACGCATGGTTCCCACAAAGTCGTTCGTGTCCTACAAAGATGGAGAAGCGAAAGTAGAAAGCATCGCATTCGCGAAGCCGGGCGACCCACTCGCGCGCCGATGGATTTATCTCATAGATGTAGACGACCGGCAGCAAATCCGAGTTGATGACGACCGCGACCCCGAAGGCCACATCCTGGCGCTGGACTGGCGTCGGGATGGTTCGGAGTTCTTTTATATCTCCATGGATCGCTTGCAGAAGAGGCTCAGACTACTTGCTGCCAATGCCAGAACAGGCGAAGCGAGACTCCTGATTTCGGAGGAACGCGATACATTCCATGATCCGTTATGGTCCTCCCCGCCTCAATTCACCCCGCTTCGGGACGGCGCGCACTTTCTTTGGACCTCGGATCGATCTGGCTGGCGTCATATCTACTTATACAACCGGGACGGCGTTCTCCTGCGGCAGCTCACCCAGGATGCCTTCCCGGTGCATGAAATTATCGCCGTAGACGAGGAGCGCGAGTGGATTTACTTCACGGGTCACACTGACCAGGCAAGGCCGTACGATCTGCATCTGGCACGCGTGGGAATCGACGGCGACAATTACGAACAACTGACCGAAGCCAATGGCATTCACCGTATCAGCATGGCCCCGTCACTTGAGTACTTTGTTGACACACATTCATCGGTCGACCGCCCGCACGCAACCGAACTTCGACGTTCGGATGGCCAACTCGTCGACATATTGTCCACAGCGAACATCGAAAAACTGGAGAAGATCGGTTGGGTCCCGCCGGAAGAAGTGGTCGTGACGTCCGTGGACGGCAAAACTCAACTGCACGGAGTCCTGTACAAGCCCTTCAACTTCGACCCTGCGCGCCGCTACCCCGTGATCGAGTACATATACGACGGCAGCTACACAACTGTTGTGAACCGTACTTTTCCTGGTACGGGATCCGGCGACGCGCGAAATGCGTTTCCTCTGGACCGCGTCGATCCGCTCGCCCTTGCGCAATTGGGTTTCGTTGTTTGGGTAGTTGATGGACGGGGCACTGCCGAACGTGGCAAAGCATTTGTCGATGTTGTTTATGGCGGGCAATTCGACCCCATTCCGGATCATGTTTCGGCCCTTCAGCAACTGGCAACGGACCGGCCTTTCGTGGACCTGGGCCGAGTCGGAGTGTTCGGCATCTCTGCAGGCGGAGGACAGACACTGGCAGCTTTGTTGAAAGCACCCGAGACATACCATGTTGGGGTCGCCATTGCCCCCGGAGTCGACCTTCGCAATCTGAGAGCCAACGGCCCGGAACCCCGACTGGGCTTACCGGAGGACAATCCTTCGGCGTATGAGCCCGAATTATTAGCCCTGGCTTCGTCCCTCCGGGGTCGGTTGATGCTGATGCACGGCACCGATGATCCGGTCGTACCTGTATCACACACGTTACAGATGGTGGATGCATTGATCGAAGCGGGCAAACGACATGACCTTGTGCTACTCCCCGGTCAGACGCACTTCATAGAGGGTGAAGCAGCCCGCTACGCACGGAACGCCGTAAAGCGATATTTCGTAGAGCACCTTGACCCTTAGATTTTCAATTATCTGACAGGTTGGGAAAATGGAGGAAAGACGCCGCTAGTCGTCGCGGGCCTGTTCCTGCAACTCGGGCGTTTCGATTTCGAAGCCCGGAAACTCATGAGCGCCGAGCTCATTCGGCTCAACATAGGTCAGGTTTTGCCGGTACATGAGGTCGGCTGATGGCTTCGGATAGATCGCGTCGACTTCGGCGCCGCTCATGGCGTGCTCCGCCACAACGTCACGAACTCGATAGTTCGCTTCCGACGCGTCGGCGAAACAACGAACCTGCTGCATCATGCCGTTGTCTTCGTGATTCAGGACGTGGCAGTGATTCACCCATGAGCCCGTGAAGTCGTCGAACCGGGTGCGAAATACCACTCTGCCGCCAGCTCTGGGGATATTTACCGTATCCATCCACATCGGCTCGGGCAGTACATTGTGCAACTCGCCATTCTCGTCCGGTACATCGATGCGCAGCACCCACATTGGGTTGATGTGAATGTGAAACGGGTGATCGTTGCCTTTGGACGAAATCATGAACGCGGGATCCTCGCTAAATCTGCGCTGCCCTTCGGCCCGTGACACTGGATAACTGATGTAATGATTGCCGTCCCACGATCCGGGTTGCGGGAAACGCTCGAGATCAGTCTGGCTCCACAACATCTGCGACGTGTTGTACAGCACCCACTCCTCAGCCGTATTCACAACGACCCGCGTACCATATTCGTCATCTGGCGCAAACTTTCGGGGCGGCATCGGCTCGGGGTTCACTGCCAAGTCGAACTCAGTATTGATTCCCATGGTTTGAGTATTGGGGGGCAGCAAAACCTTAACTCCGTCGTAATTTGCCCACGTTCGGTTCTCGAGATCGGGGTGAGCTGCGGCATAACCGTCGGGCACGATGACCAGCGGAAAATCGGCTGCACCGAGCCCTGTGTAACTGATGGTACGACAACGCTTGCTACCCGCCGGCACCCCGGTTTCTGCGGCCTCATCGATCGGCACGCTTAGTTCATCGCTCAAAATCGGCTGCAGTAATGGCGGCACTGGCGGCAATATCTCGTTCAAAGACTGAATGTCGAATTCACCCCCCTCCACCGCGTCGCCAGTCACGTGGATGTAGCCCACGATCGTGTTGTCTACAACACGTCGTCGCGTGCCGCTCTGCGGATTCTTTGTTCTCCTCTGGAGGAAACGTTGATGATTGTCAGTCTGCAGATGCGCTTCTTTGACCAGCAACGTGAAGACTCGACCGGATGCATCCAACGGCGCACGAAACAACAGGTCTGTGCGATTCGCATTCGTCATGTACACCTCATTAGGTCGCACATACGCGTGCCGCAGGCTGTCTCCATCCTTGTAGACCGACTCGAACGCCCTGAGCCTCGACGCGTAGAACCCTTCTCCGCCGACCGAGTCGCTGGCGAACGGATTTTGAGTACCCGCGTTCTGCTGGGACAGGTCCTTGATCCGGTGCACGGCTTTGCCATCGATCTCCGCCACCAGCGTAATGCCGTCGAACGACAGCTGCTGCAGATCGAGCTTTGCATCCTCGATGTCCTGTTCCGAGACAGCCTCAAGCTTGCGCACCCGTTGTTCGCCCTCGCCTTCGGCGACGACTCGCCACACCCGTTCGCCCCGTTGTACAAACTGCCCGTCGAGCACCATGAAACGGATCGTTCCGGCACCGTCAACGCTGCCGTTCAGGACGCGCCAGCGCTCCACGGCTCCAGGACGCATCCGGAACATACCTGCCTGAGGAATCCCGTTGATAGCTGTTACGGGCGGATTTTTCAGTGAACGTTGCTTCGATCCGGCATCGAGATCACTCGTCGTCACCTCCACCCGCTGCATGAATATCAGTCGCTCACGATAATCATAGGCGCCAGCTCGCACCTCGGGATCCGGCCACTCTTCACCTGTCATCGCGAGATTGATGGCCGCGTCGACATCGCCCTCCACGATCAGGTAGCCCGCCATACCGCTCGAAACCTGGTCATGCGTCGAACCATGCGCATGCGGGTGATACCAGTGCGTCCCCGGCGGATGCGGCATGGTCTCGCCATCTCGCTCGAACGCCAGCTGAAACTTGTACTCGAGCTGCCCGACATGTTCGTGATGCCGCAGCTTCTTCAGCGACTCCTCAGAAGAAGCCAGTCGCATTTCCCAGTCAGCCTGTGGAATAACCCTGAGGTGCACATCGTCGGAGTAAGTCCCGTCCGGGTTAGTTTGCGGGAATACGTGCAACCCGTGGGTGTGCAGGTTTGTCGTATGTGCGCAGTGCCCACCGTTCAGATGCTGGTTCAGCTTCCAGCCCGAACGCGTCGTCGGCTTCGAAACCTGTTGAAACTGATCTTCAACGATGGCCGCGTTACAGTCGTCTGGAATATCCGGATTCTCAAGTTGAACCGCGGCAAGATTGCACGCCAACTTGCGCAAATCGGGCGTTATATCGACAGGATCAGGATACGGTCCGTAGGGTGTTTTCCGCTCGTTCAGGCCGAGCGTGTTTCTGACCCGCACGCGCAGCTCGCCATCGTTTTTGACACGTATGGTCGGACCCGGTGTCTGCCCGTTAAAGCTGAAAAGGCTCGGCGTAACGTTACCGGGCGATGGCGCAAGCCCCGGATTCTGGGTTCTGACGACGTTCAGGTCGAGCGGTGCTTCGGACCAGCGTTCCGGTCGCCACAGCCAGGGTTCCTGCCAGCTCTCCGCCTGTTCCAGAATCGGATCGAGCAGGTCGCCCACGTCTGGGGGATCCTGAATATCCGGTTCCGCTGGCCGCGCAGGCGCCGGCGGATCGACCCTGCCCGCTTTCGTGGAGCATGCCGACATCGCAACGCCGACGCTCGCGGCACCGAGCTTCAGGAAGTCACGACGCCGCACACCACTTGTTTTATTCGCGTTCTTACCGGTCTTCATTATTGACCCCCCATTTGCAAGAACCGGGCATTCTTTGTCCCGCCTGCTATTGTAATCCTAAAAATGTAGCAAAAGGTCAGGATTTGGAATTGCAGCGCCGCCCGTACCCGCATCTGTTGTGGACCGTCAGCAGCTTGTTGATGATCTCTCTGTGTCCGACAACCGCGGCCAGCGAAGAACTTGAGGAACTCGTCGTCACAAGTGAACGACGCCCGCAACAGAAACTCGTGCACCCCGGGAATATTGCCGTACTGGGTACGGAAAGCATTATGTCGATGCAGCACAGGCATATAGGAGAGCTGCTGCACCAGGTTCCCGGCATCTGGATAGTGCGCGGCAGCGGGCAGGATCACCAGGCCGCCATTCGCTCGCCAGTTCTGGGTGGCGGCGGCGCATGCGGCGGATTCCTGATTCTGGAAGACGGCGTCCCGACGCGTCCTGCAAGTTTCTGCAATATCAATCAGCTCATCGAACTACATGCCGAACAGGCGCGCTCCATCGAAGTCGTTCGCGGACCGGCAACAGCGTTTCACGGCTCCAATGCACTGCACGGGATAGTTAACGTCGTAATGCCGGTTCCCGGAGACAACATCGGGGCGGCGGGAATCGAAATCGGCTCCGGCAATTTCGTCAGGCTGCGGGCAAGCCTTCCGTTTGAGGATGCTGACTGGTTGGCGGGTGCCACCCTTGGCAGGGACGGGGGCCACCGGGAAATGTCCGGGTATGAACAGGCCAAGCTTCACGCCGGCCGCCGCTGGAAAACCGAAGACGGGGAATTCCGGTTTACAATCACGACAACATCATTGCGTCAGGAAAGCGCAGGATTCATTGGCGGTCTGGACGCCTACAAGGATCGTTCACTCAGCCGCAGCAATCCAACTCCGGGAGCCTTCCGGCACGCGGACGCCACTCGCATAACAGGCCGCTGGACCGGCACCTGGAAAGAAGCCGAGTTTGATGTACGCCCCTTTCTTCGGCGATCGCGAATGACGTTCACGCACCACTCTATTCCCGGGCAGCCTGTTGAAAGAAACGGCCAGACCAGCGCCGGTGTACTTGCCACGCTGACATTTTCCAGTCGCGGTTCGCTGCTCGCGACGGGCCTCGATCTCGAATGGAGCGACGCGTTCCTGAACCAGGTACAGGAACAAGCTGCAACAGGACGTCCTCGGCAGGTAGCCATTCGACCCGTCGGCGCTCACTACGATTACGCAGTACAAAGCAGCAGTGCTGCACTGTTCTTGCAGGGCAGCTTCGAAGTTGGCGATGCTGTTTCTCTACATGCCGGTGTTCGCGCCGAATACGCACACCATAACTACCGCAACAGGATGCTCACGGGAAATACCCGCGACGATGGTTCGCCGTGCGACTTCGGCGGTTGTCTTTACACACGACCAGCCAGCCGCAGCAATCATTACACGACGCTGGTCCCCAACTTCTCGGCTGTCTGGCGACTTCGCGACAATGCCAGCGTCTATGCCACCCTGGCCCGCGGTTCCAGGATCCCCCAGTCCCTCGAACTTTATCGTCTGCAGAATGGACAAGATCTCGCCGACCTCAAACCAGAGACCGGCGACAGCGCCGAATTCGGTTATCGCAACAATTCGGAAAGCTGGAACGCCGACATTGCGATCTTCGCGATGCGGAAGCGAAATGGCACATTCCGCGACTCCGACGGCTTCAATGTGAGCGGCGCACGTAGCAGGCATTCCGGAATCGAGATGGATCTATCGTTCCTTGCACTCGCGAACCTGCAGATTGATGTGAACGCGAGCTACGCGCAGCATACCTACGACTTCGACTCCACATCTGGCAGCCAGCTAATCGTATCCGGAAACGACATAGCAACTGCGCCACGGTGGCTCGGCAGTTTGGGAGCGAACCTTGAGGCATCGAAATTGCTGACACTGGGACTACAGTGGCAATTTGTTGGCAGCTACTACCTGGACCCGGAGAACAGGTTTCGGTACGACGGCCATGCGATCGCGAATTTCAGGGCCATTTTTCGCCGCCATCCGAAGTTCGAAATCGCTTTTCGTGTCGGCAATGTGTTCGATCGACGCTTCGCTGATCGTGCCGTTTTCGCGAACGGCGACTATCGCTACCTGCCTGGTCGGGCGCGCGAGTATTTTATTGAGCTGCGCACTTCGAGGTAATGCTTTAAGCTGCGCCGATGACGAATCGCCCGTGGCAACGCAGACACACGCTACTCATCCTGATGTCGGTCGCGATGCCCATCGCGTTCCATGTCTGGACCGCGCTGCTGAATAATTTTGTTGTCGAGCGCGCTAACTTCACCGGTGTCGAGATCGGCATCCTGCAGAGCCTGCGCGAGGTTCCCGGCTTCCTCGCCTTCACTACTGTGTTTGTACTGCTGGTCCTCAGGGAACAGACGTTTGCCGTGGTCGCACTTGCGCTGCTGGGCATCGGTGTCGCCCTGACCGGTTTCTTTCCGTACGCGCTCGGCCTGTACCTGACCACGGTACTGATGTCGATCGGCTTTCACTACTTCGAAGTCGTCAAACAGTCGCTGGCCCTGCAATGGTACGACCAGAGTGTCGCGCCACAGCGTCTCGGCAAACTGATATCCGTTGGCGCAATCACGTCGCTCACGGCGTATGCGGTGCTGTGGGTGCTGTTGCAGGTCTTCGAACTCGACTACGTCTGGCTGTTCCTGCTCGCGGGAGGCATTTGCTGTGTCCTCGCGGTATTCATGTGGCTTGGATTCCCGCACTTTGAAGCCGAGCACGAACAGACACGCGGCATCATTCTTCGCAGGCGCTACTGGCTCTACTACGCGCTGCAGTTCTTTTCGGGCGCACGCCGGCAGATCTTTATGGTGTTTGCCGGCTTCCTGATGGTCGAGAAATTCGGCTACTCGGCCGCACAGGTGACGATGCTGTTCCTGATCAACTACGCGTTTAACTGGTTGTTCGCCGAACGTATCGGCCAACTGATTGGGCGCATCGGCGAACGTCGCGCACTCACGATTGAGTATGTCGGTCTCGTCATCGTGTTCACGGCATACGCATTTGTAAGCAACGCGTATGTCGCCGCCGCGCTGTATGTCATCGACCACATGTTCTTCGCCCTGGCGATCGCCATGAACACCTACTTCCAGAAGATCGCGGATCCCGAGGACATAGCGAGCAGCGCCGGCGTGACATTTACGATCAACCATATCGCCGCGATTGTCGTACCTGCCGCACTAGGACTCGTCTGGGTCGTCTCGCACTCCGCAGTATTCCTTGTCGGCACCGGGTTCGCGCTGTGTTCGCTGATTCTTACCCAGAACATTCCGTTCCGTCCGGCGCCCGGAAATGAAGTGAACTGGTCCCGCCGCACGCGCGAAATGTCATCATAAGTCCTTGTTTGGCGTGCTAAACTCGCCAGCCTGCAAGTCGTTCATTTGCACGAGGTGCGTTCGAACGCCATGAAGCTCATCAGGGAATTACGAAGACGCGAGGTGTTCCGTACAGCAGGTCTGTACGTCGGCATTTCGTGGATCCTGATTGAGGGTGCGAGCGTCCTGCTCCCCGCCTTTGAAGCGCCCGAATGGGTCCTGCGTGCACTCATAATCGCCGCCATCGTCGGCCTGCCTGTCACGATCGTCCTTGCCTGGGTTTACGACATCACCGACGAAGGCATCGAGGTCCAGGGCGACCCGACGGATACCACGGTCATCCCGTTTGGTGGCCGAAAGATGGACTTCATCGTCATCGGCCTGCTGACGGTCGCACTGATCTTCTCCGTGTACATGAACGTGCAGGACGACGTCGAGGTCGACCCGACAACGATTTCACCAATCTCCATCCTCATTGCGGACTTCGACAACCAGACCGGTGATGCACTGTTCGACGGTACGCTCGAACAGGCGTTACAGATCGGTATTGAAAGTGCGCCCTACATTGCAGGGTATCGACGCGACTCTGCGAAGCGACTGGCAGCTACGCTGGATGAAAGCAGCGATTCACTTAGTGAAGAAACCGCACGCCTTATCGCCGTGCGTGAAGGCATCAAGCTCGTCATGGCAGGCTCAATCGTAGAAGACGACGGAGAATACACGTTGTTCGTGCGTGCGATCGACCCGAAAGGTGGCGAAGTATTTACCAGCGTAGAGGTCGACGCAGACAACAAGCAGGACGTACTGACCGCCGTCGGCACATTGTCCGGCGATCTTCGTGAAGAGCTTGGTGGCGAAGATCTCGATCGCGAGAAACTCGTTACCTCGGAGACGTTCACCGCGAAAAATCTCGAGGCCGCACAGGCGTATGCCAGGGCACAGTCGCTGCAGTACAACGGCAAGTACGATGAGGCAATGCGGCATTACGAGCAGGCGCTCGAGCACGACCCTGACTTCGGGCGCGCCTGGTCCGGCCTTGCCCTGAGTGCGAACGCTCTGGGCCGCACCGAGCAGGCCGACGCACACTGGAAAAAAGCGCTCGAGAATCTCGGCTCAATGACCGAGCGCGAACGCCTGCGCACACTGGGGCTCTACTATTCGATCGTCACGCGCAACTTCGAGAAGGCTATCGAGACCTACGAGGAACTCGTGCAGAAGTACCCGGCGGATGACACGGCGCACAACGGTCTGGCCGTGCAGTATTTCTACACCCTCGATTTCAAGAGTGCGCTGCGCCAGGGTGCGGTGCTGCTCGACATCTACCCGAGCAGCGTCATGGGCCGCTCCAATTATGCGCTGTATGCCATGTATGCGACAGACTTCGAGACCGCGGTCGCCGAAGCAGAGAAAGTGCGCGAACTCGACCCGACCTACTTCAAGGCGTGGCTGCCGGTTGCCGTCAAGGCACTCTCGGATGGTGATATTGAAGCGGCACGTGCAGCGTATGAAGCCATGAAGCCGGCCGGTGCGCGTGGCGAGATGACAGCGTTGCTGGGTCTTGCCGATGCCGCAATCTATGCCGGCGATTACGCGGGCTCGAAAAACGTGTTCAAGACTGGCGTTACGTCGGCGGAAGCGGCCGGCAGCCAGTACTATCTCGCGACCATGCATATCGGCCTGGTCGAATCGATGCTGCTCGAGAACGACGAGAACGCGGACATCTCGAGCGCGCTCGTCGACACGCTCGGGATTTCGGGCGGACTCTCGCGAGAAGTTCCTGCGGCCCTTATCTACCTGACCATCGGCGAGCGCGACTCGGCGCAGGTCATCGCCGACAAACTCAAGCAGCAGTTGCAGCCGCAGAATCGCGCCTACGCGGCGTTGATCGAGGGACTGCTTGCGCTCGCCGCGCAGGATTCGATTACGGCCGTCGAATCAATTTCGGCCGGCATCGAACTTGCCGATCTCTGGCTGCTGCGTTTCTACCGCGGCATCGCATACATGGAAGCCGGGTACAGCGCCGAGGCACTGGATGAGTTCACGGCCTGTTACGAACGTCGCGGTGAGGCCAGCGCTGTATTCCTCGACGACCTGCCGACCTACCGTTACATGGCGACCCTGCCTTACTGGCTCGGGCGAGCACAGCAGGAACTCGGCATGAACGAAGATGCGAAAAAGAACTACACCGAGTTTGCAGCACGCCGCCCGGATGGCGACGTGCTGGCAGAGGATGCAAGGCGACGCCTGCAGTAGCGGTTAACGCACCCTGATCGGCGGCGAACTCAACTCCTGACCGGTGCGGCCATTGACCACGTAGGCACAGTAGCTCTCGCCCGTCGGCGCCATCGAATCCCAGTTGAAGTTCCACCAGTTATCGACCTTGAAGCGGAAACCGCTGGCACCCGGGTCGCCCGCCGGATTGATGATCAGAGCGCCTGTCGCACAGTTCTCTATACGCAGGAACTGAGTGTCGGCGGACGTATCGACCGGGTTGCCGTCCATGTCGGTCCATGCCCATGCAAGCTGGTTGGAGCTGCCCATCTTGACGTTGAGCTTGTTGGCGATAATGCCAAGCCCGCCGTAGCGGAACTCGACAATGACGGTACGCGTTGCGGTGCTCGTGTTGCCACTCGGATCGGTTGCCGTGACAGTCACGGTATAGGTGCCGTCCTGCGTCGTATCCACCTCGCTTGAATCGATATCAATATCGACCGGCACATCCGGATCGTTGTTGTCGATCGCGGTAGCACCCGGGTCCGTGTACGGGCCGGAACCCATCGCGACGGTAATCGTCTCGTCGCCGATCAGAGTAATTACGGGCGGTGTTACGTCGAAGACATTCACCTGGAACGAGATCGTCGCGATCAAACCGTTGTCGTCGGTCGCGGTACACGTAACTGTCGTCTGGCCCGGCGGGAAGTTGTGGAAGAACTTGTACATCGGCGGCTGCACGCTTGAATCGCGCGTGCCGGGCGAACACTGCACATCGGGCGCTGAGTCGGCGTCACTGACACCGAACGGGCCCCAGGTCAGGAAGAAGGTGCTTTCGTCAGCTTCAAGCTCGTAAGGTGGCGGCGGCGCTGGCGGATCAAACGGAATGTCGTCTTCGAAGACTGGCGGCAAGTTGTCCTCCACCGTTACCGCAAACGACTCGGGGTCAGACTCATTGCCGCTTGCGTCGGTTGCAGTGCAATTCACGGCTGTCGTCGTCGGCCCTGGCGACATGAAACCGAACAGGGATCCTGATGCGGGCGTACAGGCCACCACCGGATCCTGGTCCACGCCGAACACGTCATCCGCCGTTGGCAAGTCGAAAGTCACTACGGTGCCATCCGGCGACTCGGCCTCAACCGTAATGTCTGCAGGCACGCTGCCTGGGAAAATGACGGGTGCCTCGGTATCGACAACGCTGATCGACAAGTCGATAGTAGACGTCACTCCATTACCCGTCGTCGCCGAACAACTGAGCGCTGTTGGAGCATTCGAGTTCAGGATATCGAGCGGAATGGTCGAACCGAGTGCCGGCGAGCAGCTGACAGGAACAGCCTCACCGTTCTTCACGGCGGTCACGAAATTCTCAGGTAACAGCGCGCCGCCCGGCATATTGGCCTCGAGCGTACGCGAGTCTCCTGTCACGAAATTGAATGCGGCCGGAATGCGGTCGTTGATGATCTGCTCGCGCTCATCCATCAGTTCAATTTCGCCTGTGTTTGCGGTCATCGCGGTAAAGACGTAAGAGATGATGTCGTTGCGCAGCCTTCCTTCGACGAAGCGGATCAGGTCGATCGGTCCTATGAACCGAATCGTGTTCTGCAGGATATCGCCCGGGGCAACAAAGTACGTCAGAGCACCAGCACGGTTATCGAGGATATTCGGTACTGTCAGCTCGGTCAGGTCGAAATTATTTTCGGCCGAGATCACACGGTTCTCGGTGACGATGCGTGGCGCGCAATACTGCACGTCATCGATCTGCTTGTTTTGCCACGCGATCAGCTGCACCGCTATTGCGCCGCTCTGGATAAGCTCCAGGACCTCTGGATCTGACAACGCGAAGTCGACCGTGTATGGCGTCAGTGTGTTGCCGATGTTCTGCAGGCCGAAATTAACGTCGACCTTAGAAACGAGACCGCCAGGATCACGAACTACATTGGTCAGGTCCGGATCAGGAATCTCCGGGTTATGC
Source organism: Woeseiaceae bacterium (assembly GCA_965224725.1). Lineage (GTDB taxonomy): Bacteria > Pseudomonadota > Gammaproteobacteria > Steroidobacterales > Woeseiaceae > UBA1847. Next base: position 83,428 of record CBDCZZ010000001.1, on the reverse strand, counting down.
AGGTCATCCGAGTCAGACAACACCACGTTGAACTGGTCAGGATTGAACTGGTCCGGGTTGAACTGATCCGGATTGAATTGATCCGGGTTAAACAGATCGGGATTGAACTGGTCCGGATTAAACTGATCGGGGTTGTATTGATCCGGATTGAACTGGTCCGGGTTGAACTGATCGGGGTTGAACTGATCGGGATTGAACAAGTCCGGGTTAAAGAGATCAGGATTAAACTGATCCGGGTTGTACTGGTCCGGATTAAACTGGTCCGGGTTGGCCTGGTCGAACGTGTAATGCCCCGGGTTGTAATGATCCGGATTGTCGTAATCAGGCGAGTATACGAACGGGTTGTGAATCTCGAAGGTATTCGGCGTGCCGTCGGCATTAAGCAACGGACCGGCCTCAATCGCACCGTTTACGGTAATTGAGTTCACGAGCACACCCGGCCCCTCCAGGTCGCCGGTAACATCGTAGACTTCTATCGTCACCGGGTTCACCGAGTCGTCGGACACGAGGAACAGCGCGATCGATGCACTTGAGCGAGGACCGACGGCTTCAAACGTGGTTTCCTCCGGCGGCACCGTCTGGAAATCCGGGTCGGCCGGATCAAACGGCAGCTGCTTCCATGACGCGCGTGCCGTTTTCGGGCTGTCGTCGAAACCTACTGGCTGATTCGCGATATCCAGCCGGAACACCTTGCCGTTATCACTTTCATTCTCGACGACTGCTACGTAGGTGCGCTGGATAAGGCCAAGCGTCTTGGTCGGATTCATCGCGCGCGCGGTAATCTGATTCTCGATCATCGCGCCATAAATATCCGAATCCTTGATTCGATTTTGCAGCGCGAAAAAGATCTGGCCCGCACCAGGCGGATTCGCGACCGGCGCACAGAATCCTGCTGCCGGGTTAAAGTCTTCGACAGACTCGGCCAGGCGCGCATCATCACGACCTTCCCGGTCGTTGCCACTCGCATCGACCATCATTCCGGGTTCAGGTGTCCGTGCGTACGGCGGTCGACCGTTTATTGCGTAGGTGTAGATCTGCCCCCGCATGTTGCGTGAGTCCGTCCACGCCAGCCAGAACAGCGGCAGCTCGCCCGGATCCAGCGGGTTCGGCCCGGCATTGCTTTCCCAGAACGGCGCTTGTCCAGGGTTCTCCGGATCGAACACGTAGCGATGCTTCACAGACGACATACTGCTGTAGTCGCTCATGAACGGGACAGAGTTGGTTTTGTAAGCCTTGACGTTGAACGGGTTGAATTCCCGCTCCACTAGCTGGACGCCACCCTGCCCGTCGGGATACAGGCCGCGGCGATAACGCGAGGCCCGGGTTGAATCGCCAACAACCTCGAATCCACCGTTCGTCAGACGAATCTTTCGCGTCCACATATCGGCCGTGCGTTTGAACTGGTAGCCAAGATTTGGTGTCGGCTCTATCCCGAACGGGAAGTGGAAGTCGGCCAGGAACGGTACGCTTTCGAAATAGGCCAGCGCAGCGTCGGATGCGGCGTTGCCCTGCGCTTCGAGATAGCTGCGAGTGCGGGCGCTGTCGCGGCGTGAATCCCACCATGCGATCTGGCAGAGGCCTAGCGAACAGTCGATGACGGGCATGAACTGGAAGCCGTGTGCGAGATTCGGGTCGACTTCAACCGGCGCGCTCCAGTTCCTGCCATTGGGGGAACCGACGGTTGCAACAATACGCGAGTCGGAAGGCTCGGTCGGTATCGACAGGCAGCCGCCATCGGAACTCTTCCTGCGCTCGGAGTACACCATGACAAATCTGGAGCCATCCTGACTGACCCAGGGGAAATCATTGGAACGCGCCGAGGCCAGCAGGCTGTTCTCGGTAGCCGGCAGCGTCGGCGCATCGTAGACACAGACGTCTTCGGCGACAACGAATGGTTTGCCCATCTTGACGCCGCCGTCCGGCGACACGACACCCATGATGTCGTCGGTATCACCCTTGTTCGCAAATCGGCGGAAGCCGTAAAACACGGTGTCGCCGATCGCGGCGACGCTCACACCCTGATCACGACCCGAGGTCACTGCTACCTGCTTCGGATTGCTCCAGCTGCCGCCGTAGTCGTCGGTGAACATCGACAGGATCTCGATGTCGTTCTTACTCGAATTAAATAGCGCGAATACGATCAGGATGCGGGCTTTCGGCCATTCGCGCGTGAAGTTCTGCACCGAGCCATCCGGCATATCGACATCGAAAGATACGGTCACTGTCCCCGGGTTTTCTTCGTCGAGCATGTAGACGGCGTGCGGCTTGTCGGCGAAGTGGCTCCCCGTAGAGTTATAAACCTGGTCGAGGTTGACCTTGAGTGCTTTGCGGAATCCGGACTCGGTATTCAGATCGGCCATCCACTGAATGTAGATGCCGCCGCCTGTACCGCCTTGTTCGGCACGTGTACTCGCCAGCATCACCGTGCCGCAACCGCCCGGCCAGCACATCATGACCGGATCGGCACCGAACTGCTGTCCGACACTCGTCGCCGGATCCAGGTTGCTGCCGTTCAGGTAACGATTGAAAAAGGTGCGGCCGCCGTCGAGCGATTCTGAGAATCGCAGCCAGGTATCGCCGATCAGGTCATCAGAACCGCCGCTCGCGTTCCATGCGCAAACGATGTTGCGCGGCAGAATCGGGTTAATCGCGCAGCTGCCCTCATTATCCTGCATGGCTGGAATGCCACGGTAGAAGCCAGGAATTGTCCGTCCAATGACGTTGGAGTTTTGCTCAACAACGCTTTCGGCGTGCAAGTCAAAAGTCGTCATCCACGCGACGACGCTTACGACGATCCATATCGCTCTTGCAGTCATGCCTACCCTCTCGGAATTATTGTGCTTATCGGGTGGTGCTTATGTTTTTTTCTGCTTCCGCCAGTATATGCCGAAGCCGGACCAAAACGGCGGTAATTATGTCAGGTCGAAACGAATTTTCTGTTAAGGTGCGCGTCCGCTCAGGGAGTAAATCATGACCACAGCCAAATCCGGCGACAAAGTACGTATTCATTACACCGGCACACTTGAGGACGGCAGCCAGTTCGACAGTTCCGAGGGACGCGATCCGCTCGAGTTCGAGCTTGGTAGCGGCCAGGTGATTCCGGGATTCGATTCGGCGGTCGACGGATTGGCAGTTGGCGAAAATGTTTCGGTGTCTATCGAGCCCGAAAATGCATACGGCGAACGTAGTGACCAGCTTGTCCACCAGGTGCCACGCGATCGACTGCCGGGCGAGATCGAGCCTGAAGTAGGCATGCAACTTCAGGCGCAGAGCGAAGACGGCTACCCGCTGAACCTCGTAATCACCGAGGTCGCGGACGAAGCAGTTACCGTCGACGCCAACCACCCGCTCGCCGGCCAGACGCTGAACTTCGATATCGAACTCGTAGAGATCGTTTCCTGACGCCGACTTTGGTTCAGTGATCGGCGTGCTATTCTTCTCGCCGTGAGTTCCAACGCACCCAGGAAGCCCCGCGAGAGAGACCGGCAGGCAACCGAGCGGTTGTTGCTTGATGCCTGCGAACGGCTGCTCCTTGCCAGGGGCCCTGACGGGATTGGCGTAAACAGCGTTGTCGAAGAGGCCGGCGTCGGCAAACAGCTTCTCTACCGGTATTTCGACGGGCTGCCTGGCCTGGTATCGGCGTGGCTGGAACGCGGCGCCAACTGGCCGACGGCCAATGAACTGCTTGGCGGCAACGAAGCGGCATTCAACGCACTCGACTATCCCGAAAAGATCAAGACGATCCAGCGCAACTATGTGCGCGCATTGCGTGAGCGCCCGGTCATCATGCGCATCATGGCGAGCGAGCTAATGAACCCGACCGCCGTTACCGCAGTGCTGGAGCGTACGTCGGACAAGATCGGTCGCGAGCTCGCGCAGATTCTGGCGGATGTCGACGACGAACAACGAGGCGACCTGGTCGATCTGAGCCTCGTGTTCTACTGCCTGTTCAATTACCTGTGTATGCGCGCCGTAACCAGCCCTGACTGTTTCGGCATGGACCTGCGCGAGGAGAGTAGCTGGGATCGCATCGACGCTCTGATCGATACCCTCGTCGATCGATTCCTGTTCACTGCGAATTGATGGCGTAACTAATAAGAGATATGCCAGGTCTGTCCGATCGTTGATGGATCCTCAAGCAGGCCCAGCATTTCTTTTGCAGCATCCGCCCGGGAGATCTTCCATCTCGGCTTGAAACCAACGAGCTCCGACTGCCAACGCGAATAGTCCGAGTGCTCCAGGGATTCGAGAATTCGTGGCGGCCTCAGGATGGTCCAATCGAGGTCACTTTGGCGCAGCAACTGCTCCTGCGACGTCTTGTCGGCCAGCACGTGGCGAAGTACGAAGCGAATGACGAACTGCTCAGTCAGGCCGCCCCAGCGTTTCGAATCGCCGACGCCCATCGACGACATCAGCACGATGCGCGATACGGCTTGTGACTGCATGACTGCAATCAGCGTCCTCGTGATATCGGTCATTGGTGTAGCGTCGTTACGTATGTAGGTCCCGAGCGTCGAAACCACGGCGTCGACTCCGTACTGCAGACATCGTGTGATGCTGTCCTCGTCGGCTGCATCACCCTCGTCTATGGTGAGGTTATCGTGCTGCAGGTCATCGAGTTTGGCCGGATCCCTCAAGAGAGCTGTGACGCGATAACCGTGCTGCAACGCCTGCTTGAGAACGGACTGCCCACAACGGCCCGCACCTCCCAGAACCAGCAGGTGCCTGAGCTTGTTGTCCTGTGCCGTTGAACGATCTTGCATTTGATATTGCACGTATGTGACTATCTAGTCACATCTTACAAGGCCCGTAAGATATCGCAAGCAACGCACTAACAGATTAATGGAATAGAACGATGGTCATGAAGCAACTGTTGGGCCGACTCGTGTTCGGAAAACTCAGCGACGACCTGGCAAGCTACGGCCAACCGGTCGAGGATAAACTTGTGTCCGCCCTCAACGCCGAGCCCATTGACCGGTTTGCGGACTTGCACGACCTGAAGAACCTCAAAGGCGAAAGCACGGGATACGTCAAGACCTGGACGGCCCCCCACATGGACAGGCTGGCATCGCTGTCGATCGACATCCTGCCGGGGATGCGCTACTTCAACATTCACGCAATCCCGGATCATAACTACCTGATCCCCCGTTTTAATTTCGAAGGCATGATTTCAACACGTGGTAGCCAGGCCTCGATGGACCTGTACCCCGATGAGGACGTGATCGACAATTACTCGCTCATTCAGCATCGTTACGCGGTACTCGATGACACGTACAACCGTGCGAAAAAACACAAGCACATACACATTGAAGCATCGCGGCTTCCGCATATGCGCGCACTCTGCTCGCCGTATTTTCTCATGGCGAAAAGTGTCTCAGCGGAAAGTGTCGGCGAGATGCAGGACTGGGCGCTCAATTATGTCGATGCCTGGCTCGCGATCTGGAAGTCGGCAGAGCGACTTGACGAAGCCACGGCGAATGCGCGACTTGATCGCCGAATAAAAATCGCCCGCTTGATCATCGATAACGACCCGGACCGCCATAAAGTCGTGGACGTCTACGGCGAAGAAATGACGCAGGCCATTGAGAGAGCGACGATGCTCTAGAAGCTATTCGTCTACTTCGGGCGGCACCGCCCGGGCGTAGGCTTCCCAGGTCCCAATCGGGAAACCATCATCCCAGTCGGTGCATGGCTCGAGGTATTCGGGGTAGTGCTTCTCCGTGTATGCCAATACCTTTGGCGGCACGTCATCAAATCCACTGTTGCTCTTGTGCGAGTGCATGCGGCCAAACAACAGGCCGTCGACGCCACTCTGCCCCATTCGCATCCACGGCCAGAATGGCGACAGGCGTGAGAAGCCGCTGTCGAACGTGGCGCTTGGATTGCTGCGATCCTCCAGCTCCTCGAGTGAACAGCCAAACGTGAAATGTTCGGAAGGGTTGATGAACTCGCCCGTCGACGCCTTCGGCCATTTCTCCGGCGTGACCGGGTTGCGATAGCGATGCGTGTAATCCCAGGAGAGCGACATGCGATTGCCGTATCGCTGCCACGGCAGAATGAATGGCACCGAACCGTCCTCGCGAATAATCGCAGTACCGTCGTTCATAAGTGTGGGCGCGTCATCCTTGTCACCGAAATCGAAGCGCGGCATTTCTGGCGTAAGCTCGCCGCGAATTCTTTCATTGAGGAAGTTGAAAACTTCGACGGTTTCGCCCGTCCACGGGTTCTTCCAGGTTTCGAGAATGTCGCCGCTCGCCGGGTCGAAGAAGTAGCCGGTCTCCTTGCCGCGTAAGCGAACGTTGCCGTTGTCGAGCACCTTCGCCTGGAAGTTGCCGACGCCTGTGTAGCCGAACAGCGGCTCGAGGCGCTTGTCGCCAATCGCTGCAAACATCAGCCCATGAAATGCCGAGTACGCGGGCACATCATCATAAGTGGCCCAGAGTTTGCCGAACGCGTACAGGTTGTCGCGCGGATCTGTAAAGTCGAGCGGCACACGGCGCTGTACGTTGGCAACGGGTTGCTCAAGTTCACGGCTACCAATAGGCAGCCAGAACGGATTCAACAGGTACGGGATACTCGTCAATCAGTCACCATTGCTTCGGTAGCGCTCAAACCAGGCGAGGATGTTGTCGACCTTGGCCATAAGGTGTGACGGTCTGCCAACGATGCCGTGCGACGCTTCGGGAATACGAACGAGCGCAGTCGGCACCTTGCGCAGCATCAGCGCCTGGTAGTACTGCTCTGATTCCGCCATCGGTGTACGGTAATCCGCCTCGCCCGTTAACAGTGCGGTCGGTGTCGTAACATTGCCGACCAGCGATAACGGCGACTGCGACCAGTAAGTCTCGAAGTCTTCCCACGGCTTGTTCTTGAACCAGTAGCGCGTCCAGACATGCGTACCATCGGCCGTTAACGTGTGACTGATCCAGTTGATAACGGGTTTGGCTACGACAGCGGCTGCGAAGCGGTCTGTCTTGCCGACGATCCATGCCGTCAGAACGCCACCACCGGACCCACCCGTGACGAACAGCTGGTCTTCATCGATGTAACCGCGGTCAATGACAGCGTCGACACCCGACATCAGGTCGTCGTAGTCCTGGCTCGGGTAGTTGTGGTGAATCTCGTTAACAAAATCGTAGCCGTAGCTGGTCGAGCCGCGCGGGTTGGCGTACAGCACGACGTAACCGGCTGCCGCAAACAACTGGATTTCAGGCGAAAATTGCGGACCGTAGGCCGCACGTGGCCCACCGTGAATCTCGAGGATAAGCGGGTACTTCTTCTCGGGATCGAAATCGGGCGGGAATGCCAGCCAGCCCTGGATATCGAGATCACCGACCGATGAGCGCCAGTTTATCTCTTCGATGGCAGACACGTACTTGTGGCCTAACGCATCTGAGTTTAGATCGGTAATTCGACGCGTAGCCCGGTTGCCACGTCCGACGCCGACATCAGAGGGTCGAGTAGCACGCCCGGCTGTATAGGCGAACGCGCCGTTGTCGGCTGTCGAGAATGCGCCGCTTGTGTAAGGTCGACCCATGACAACACCGCCGACGTCGTCGGCAATCGAACCGATATTGCCGTTCATGTTCATCGACGCGATGTGCGTTTTTCCATGATCATCGTACTGGATGTAAAACGAGCGCGAATTTCCGGCCCACTGGATGCTCGAAATACTGCGGTCGAAATCACCGCTGATCTTGCGTGACTCACCGGAGGCAAGATCGAGAACGTAGGCCGCGTTATTTTCGTAGCCCATCATCTTGTCGTCGAAACCCAGATAAGCGACTGACTTGCCATCAGGCGAAACGGCCGGCGCGAAATCCGGGCCGTTTCTGTCGGTGAGCTTGGTCATTTCGCCATCGGCAACGGACACGACCCAGATTTCTGACTCAACCGGGTCGTGCGCGAAATCCTCCTGCCGATTCGCGCCGAAAATGATGCTCGACCCATCGGACGTCCACGCAATCGAACCACCGTGATGGTAGTCACCGCTCGTCAGCTGCCGCGGCGTGCCTCCCTCGGTCGATAGCACAAATATGTGCTGGTAACCGGCCGGCAGGTAGCCCTGTCCGTCAGCCCGGTATGGCATCGACTCGACAACCCAGGCGCCGGGCGCCCAATCTGCGCCCTTCGGGGCCGGAGGCGGTGCCACAAGAGGCTTTGACGTCTCTGGTACGAACATTGAGAACGCAAGCCAGTTGCCGTCGGGAGACCAGGACAGCGACCCGGGACTCGTGCGGATATTCGTCAAAACGGCCGTTTGGCCCGTATCCATCCAACGAACGTGGATCTGCGGACCACGACCATCAACATTTGTTACGTAAGCAAGCCGATCGCCATTTGGCGACCAGCGTGGGCTGCTGAACGAACCACCGTCCGAAAGCAGCGGCCGATGATTGCGACTGTCCGCATCAACCACCCAGATACTGGATACAGCGCGGTCTGTCATGATGTCGAATGCTCGCCGTTCGTAGGCTACGCGTTCACCATCAGGTGAAATCTGTGGATCGGTAGCGCGTTCGAGTTCAAAAACATCGAGGTTCTTGAGGATGTGATCATTGTGATCTGCGAACGCGGATGCGGCGAGGAACAACAACAGGTAGGAAAGTCGGGACATGGATTCGCTCCTTAAGGCGAAGCTTGTTATCCCGACATGATCGCAAGCACCGGCGGGTGCTGCAAACTTTGGTCAAGTCCGCAGCTTGCGTCTCCACACCAGCAACACGGCGAACGCGGCGACATTCACTACGAAGCCGAGCAGGCCCACCTCCGGCCCGAAGAAATGCGTCGCCTGAACGCCGAGCTCGCCGACCTTCTCGCCGAAACCGAATAGCGTGTATGCGAGCCCGTTCCAGATTGCATGGCACACACTGGCGACGACGACTGACCCTGTCAGCTGACGGAGCAACCCCCAGTTCATTCCCAGCAACGTTGCGTTTACGGCGTAAATCGGGATCTCAGCCAACGGCAGATCAAAACCAGTGTCGAGGAAGATCGCGGACCAGTGCCACACTACGAAGATAACTGTCGTCCAGATCAGGACCTTCGTATCACTTAGCCCGCCACGTTTGAACGACGCCCACAGCCAGCCGCGGAAAAACCCCTCCTCCGTAAGCATGACCATCAAAGGGCCTATCGCTGTGCTGGCAGCGATGTTGATGAGTGCCTTGTCCCACTCGGCTTCGCTCGTATCGATCGCGCCGGTCACAAATGCAATGCCCGCAATGAGACCGATGGCGAGCACCGGATACAAGATGGCGAAAGCGTAGCCTTGGCCAGTGCCCCAGGTCAGGCCTACCTCGGCACGGGAATTCTTCTGCAGGAACCAGAACAGACCAGTAATCGGTATCAGAGCCAGGGCGCTGAACATCGTGTAACCGGTCGCGTCCATGACCGACGTAATGCCGATCGCCACGGCGCTCGCTATGAGCGCAAGTCTGAGTGCCTCATTCATACCAACGCAGATGCGTGGTGGAGCCTATTTGGATGCAAGACGGCGACCGACAGCAGCAACCGCCTCGGGAAGGGCATCGACGTCCTTCTCCGACGTACGAAAGTTCACGACACATGCACGCAGGTAGTACCTGCCATCAAGAATGGCATTCGTAATAAAGAAGCGACCCTCGGCAAGGATCTCGCCAAGTATTTCCCGGTTCAGGTCGTTGAGGTACTCGTCGTCATTTTCTTTCCCCGCCGGCACATACCGAAACGTCGTTATGCTCAGGTTGTTCGAGTTCGCCTCAAACTCGTCGTATGAATCCACGAGCGCATAGAGACGCTGCGCGAGACGAACATCGTCGCCAATGGATTCGCGATAAGCTGCACGACCGATTGCCTTGAGTTGCAGCCATACTTTGAGCGCGCGGAAACCACGCGTGTTCTGCATCCCGAGCTCATAGTAATTGATGCCCGAATCACCGGATTCGACCTGGTAGTAGGAAGGGTTGAAACTGAAGGCATCGACCAGTGCGTTTTTGTGCTTCGTCAGGACACAGGCAACTTCGATCGGGCAGTACAGCCACTTGTGGGGATCAATTGCGACCGAGTCGGCCAGCGACAGTGCGTGCAGATCATCGGGCGCATCCGCAAGGCAGGTAGCAGGCGCTCCATACGCCCCATCGACGTGCAGCCAGAGACCTTCCTCTTCGCAAATGCTCGAAAGTTCACGAATCGGATCGACGATGCCAAAGCTGACGCTGCCACCGGTTCCAACAACAAGAAAAGGAAAACACCCATCTGCCCGGTCGCTCGCGACCTGTTCCCGCAACGCATCGACCCGCATGCGCCCATCGTCGTCTGTCTCGATCCAGCGAATACCGTCGGCACCCATGCCGCAGACGTCGGCGGCCTTCTGCACCCAGGTATGCGTCTCCGTCGACACGTAAGCCGTAAGCCTGCGGTCGTCGGCATAGTTGCCTTCCTTGCGGATATCCCACGGCACGATCTTTTTACGTGCTGCGACAAACCCGACGAAATTCGCCATGTTGCCGCCGCTGACCATGAGCCCGCTCGCCTTATGGTCGTAGCCAATAAAGTCTGCTACCCACTGCACCACCTGGGTTTCGATTTCGCTGGCTAGCGGTGAGATGTCCCACTTGGCAATGTTGGCATTCACAGAGCTCGCAAGCATGTCCGCGAGCACGCCGAGCGGCGATGACGACGAGGTGATATACCCCATGAATCTTGGATGACTGTTGTGCAATGAGTGCTCGAACAACAGCGGCGTGATTTCCGCCAGCAGCTTCGACGCATCCATTCCATCTTCGGGAAGCCCGTCGTCACCGAGAGCCGCTCGCAATTCCTGCGGGCTCGATGCCCGTGTTACGGGTCGCTCCCCAAGCGACTCATAGAAAGCTGCAATGTGCTCGACAAGCTCGTGCCCGAGGGCACGAAACTCGTCGGCCGACATATCGAGCGCCGAATGGCGTGTCGATTGTTTCGACATCGGGTGAATCTCTTCGCTGCGGAACTACCCCGACTCTACATCAGAAGAACCGCATCAGTGTTAATGCGGCGACGCTTCTGTCGTATTCGAAGACCGGGTCAGAAGACTGATTATTGGTGAACCTGTAATCCAGCAGAAGTCGCCAGTTACCCGGTAATGACCGGGTTATGCCGGCGCGGACTCGAGCGCGATCTTCAGTGCGACTCAACAGCGCGCCGTCATAGCGGCTGGTCCGAAAAGCGGCACCTACTTCGAACCCCCAGCCGACTACAGGTTGATACCGATAGTCCGCCGAGATTCCGGTTCGAACCGGCGACGTGCTCGGGTCCAGACGATCATTGTAATCATGCCGCACCCTAACGATAAGTCGCTTCTCATCGTCCGGATACCACTGATAGCGAGCCTGAAACTGTTGTCGGGTGCCCTCGATCCCGACATACAGATCGTCTTCCGCACGTATGTCGTCATAGTAGTACTGGAACGTGATCGAGGAGATATCATTCAGATAACGCGTGGCACGTAGATTCGCACCCGCCTTCTGATCAAATGCGTCGCCGCCCAGGGTACCGGCTCCACCATGGATACCTGCCTGTATTCGCCAGTCTCCACCCCGCCAGTCGTAAAAGAGCCCGGCGGCCACTTCCGTCTGATCAAAGTCGGAAACATCGAGATTCTTGATCAGGTAGAGGTCGCCTTCGAACCGGATCCCGTTACGCCCGCTATAGGGCCCCTTGATCGATGCAAACAGTTCGGCGGTCGGCGTTTCTGTCGTCACACCTGATGACAAAGTTGACGTGTCCCGCAAGGTGACGTTGTCGTCGAATCCGGCCGCAATACCGAAAGCGCCGCTCCAGCTTGATGCCGTGCGCATCTCCGGTTCGAGCTCGCGTACCTGGTGGGAAGCCAGGATCCGGATCTTTTCATTATCTCTACTGTTCCGATACGCGGCGATGAAGTGACGGATAGCCGTCGAACTGTTGCCCAGGCGACGCTCGGCAAGCCCGAGATTGTACTCAGCCAGCCCGCGCATTTTCGGATAGCGGTTACTTATGAGTTGAAATGTATTGATGGAATCGCGATAGCGCCCAAGCTGGTACTGGGCCACAGCGATGTTGTAATGCACAGCCGGGCCAGTCATGCCCTGGTCCCGTGCCGCAATAAAATGTGTGAGTGCGGATTTATAGTCGTTGCGTTCGAACGCTTCGGTTCCGTCGGCCCAGGAGTCGGCGCCGGCGGCCTGGGAAACCATGGAGCTTAGCCCCAGAACGATCGCCCATAGAGTCGTGCGTATATTCAATGTCTGCCCTTCGAAGATTGTGCCTGTAACAAGACGAAATGCCCGTCGCGCTGTAGCGCGACGGGCATCCGGGCCCGAGTCAATTCAGGCCCCGTGCAGTATAACTTAGGGTCCCGGAGGCGTAGGAACTTCCGGCGGCTCGGGACGCTCGTCCGAGCGACCGCGTGTCTCTCGGTTCTGTTGCGCTTCGTCCGCCATCTCGGCACCGCGCTCGCGAGCCTCGTCCGCCCGGGACAGTCCCTCTTCACGGCGAGCACGATTCTCGTTAGCCGTACTCAGACCTTCAGCGGCATTCTCGATCGCTGCGGAATCCTCGGCCAGAGACTCTGGCAACGTGATTTCCTTGGTTACGGCCTCGGGAAGCTCCGCCTCAGCCTGACCCATCAGCCTGATCGTTGCATCGGATTCGTCCGTGTTGTCGTCCTGCGCCCAGGCCGAATTGGCTGACAGTGCCAGCGCCGCGACCAAAAGTAGTTCCTTCTTCATTTTCCTTCCTCTCTTACAAGTTTCCGGTCACGAGTCGACCGGCATACTGATTACAAATTCCTGGTTGCTTTCCGGGTGCCGCAAGCGAACCACCATCTGGCCACCGCCGATTCCGTTGGCGATCACTGGAAGACTCAGTCGATTCACTCCAGCATCAAGATCTTCAAGCCATTCAATGTGGCGCCGACCTGCATAGCCGTCTATTTCGACGGATCCGCTCAGATCGATACTGATCGTTGCGCCGTCCAGGTCGCGATCTGTTTCAAATGCCAGGCTCATCAGCCTCGGCTCATCGACAGACACCGCGAATTCGACACCCGGGTCACGCGGCTCCGGGCCATCAAACCCGAAGAACAATGCGATGGTCAGAATTGACGCTGCAATTGCACCGAAACCGGCGCCTTGCCAGAACCGCGTGTTCGACTGTGGAGCCTCGACTACCTTGTCCACGATCTCGTCAAACAACGCCGGCTGCGGTTCGGGGACTTCTCGCTGGCGTAGTTCGAACAATGCTTCTGCCCCGCGTAACGCTGCCCGACAATCGGCACAATTCTCAATGTGATCCATGGCAAGGTGCCGCTGATCCGAGGGTAATTCCTCGGCGGCAACCTGACGGATCAGGTCACGTACGTCATTACAGTTCATTACTACCACCTACAGCCTTCAGCTCGGGCCTGAACCATTCGCTATTCGATAAGAGCCGGCCAAGTCGTGCGCGTCCTCGATGCAGCTTCGCCTTGATCGTGCCTGACGGCATTCCGGTCAGCTCTTCGAGCTCCGTAACCGTCAGACCTTCAATGTCGCGCAACGCAATAAGTGCGGCTTGTTCCCGGTCCAGGCGGCGCATCGCCGACAAGATTCGCACGATGCGAATTTCACGGTCGACTTCGTTATCCGGCAGCCAACTCGATTCCATATCGTCGCCGGGCTCAACCGAATCCGCGCCTGTGTCCGCGAGTCCAACCGGTGAGCGACTGTCCGCTCGCTTCATGTCTATGAACTTGTTGTACATGACTCTCAGCAACCATGCCCTTTGGTAATCGATTGATTCAAACTCTTCCATTCTCGTATACGCCTTGATGCAAACCTCCTGCACCAGGTCCTCGGCGTCGCCTGGCACCAGTGTCATGCGGCGGGCCGCGGCGTACAGTGCATCGAAATGCGGCTGCAACAGCGCTTCAAACCGTTTTTTCTGCGAGTTGTGCGTCATATCGATGTCGTCTGTGAGGTAAACGCCGGGGGCGTCAATTTGGTTGCAACTATTTAACATAACGGGCCACAAAAAGAGATGGCACCGTTATGTAAGAAATTTGCAACCGTTTCGGGAATCTCGTCGTTTGGACCGTTATAGACCTAACTTTCAACCTCAGGAATTGCACAATGCACAAATCTATAACGCGATCCGCACTGACCCTGGCCACGGCGGCCGTTCTGGCTGCCTGCGGCGGCTCTGGCGGCGAAGACGCTACAACGGGTTACCTGTCACTCGGCATCAGTGACGGCCCGATCCACAATGCTCGCAAGGTCTGCGTAACGTTCGACGAAGTCGAACTGCAGGGCGGCGGCAATCGGGAAGTCATTACCCTGGATCCGCCGGAGAAAGTTGACCTTCTCTCGGTACAGGGTGCTAACGCGGCGCCGATCCTGCTCAATTACGAAATTCCGGCCGGCGACTACCAGTGGCTTCGCCTTGGCGTCGACGCCAATCTGGGTAGCAACGGCGGCGCCGGCGATACCGGCAACGACGACGTCTGTGATGGTGAAGGCTCATATATCGTCATGGAAGATGGCAGTGTATATAACCTGTACGTGCCGAGCAGCGCCGAGACCGGCCTGAAGCTCGTCGGCGGCATCACGATTCCTGTTAACGGCTTTTCAGACCTGACCGCAGAGTTCGACCTGGGCCGCTCCATCACCCAGCCTCCGGGCCTGGACCCTGACGTAGTTCTGCGCCCGGTAATCCGCCTCGTGGACAATACCGAAGTTGGCACTCTGGTCGGAACGGTCGCACCGGAACTCGCGACAGCTGAAGCCTGCGAGCCGTCGGTATACCTGTATGACGATGGCGTTACGCCGAACGAAATCGACGACGCCGAAGTAGCCGACCCGAACGATCCGGTCGCAACCGCCATGGTCAACCCGACCGACAACATGGACGGAACGACGACATGGAGCTACGAGATCGGTTTCGTACTTCCGGGTGATTACGAAGCCGCATTCACCTGCGACGGCACGACGTTCGAACCGGAGGACGGTTTGCCGGCGAACATCGTCGCGAATGAGACGACAGACGTAAGCTTCGAGGCACCTGCCGAATAAGCTCATTTAGTCAGTGAACCGTTTTGGGCCGCCGGTGCAAACCGGCGGCCTTTTTTTTGTTGTCCTGCGTCAGCTAATCTGCGGCGCCAGGCCTTCCCACCTGGAATTGATCGCTGAACGTACCCGCTTGGAGTATGGCAAGGACTTAAGCAGGCGCCTGAACTCCGTTACCCGAAATCCGCTATCGCTCAAGATGAGCTCCGGTAATCGAGAGAAGCGACGCTTTTTTCTTGTCGAAAGGTACAAGACGTCCAACAAGGCTTTTTCCGGAGTCGCCATCAGGTATGGCTGCCGGGTATCTGACCACGCAACGCCATCACGCATAAGTTCCGGCTTGACCCGGAAAAACTCAAACCTGCCAACTGGAGAATCGAGCTTTCGGCCATGACCAGTTGTGGCGACCATCATAACGGCAGGAATCTGCGACAACGCTGCATGCAGGTGCAATGCAGAGAGGAATGATACGTATCCCTGCTCTTTCCCCAGCAAGTATGGTACGCAGGACAGGGGATGAAAGTGTGGGTGCTGTGTATTTGCCCAAACGCCCTTGGTAACTCGTTTGATCGCCCCACCTTCGGCAATTCGCGTCAGTCTTCTCGATGCAGCTGAAACTGATACGCCGTCGGCAACAGCGGCATCGCGAGTCGTGAATACGACAAAGTCCGGTTTCTGCAGCAAATCAAGCATGAGCCAGCAGTACTTCGTAGATCTCGTTCTGCAGATTTACCCAAGCGTCCCGACTCCCGAATTCTCCAAGGATCTCTGGCGCGAGATATTCGAGCACCTGGCCTTCATAATCTTCCCAGTGCAGGGACAGTAGAGCATCGATTGCGGCGGCAAAGGGCAGATCCTGGAAGTTGTCCTGATCTGCAGCCGACGCGAGGTGGCCACCCGCCTGCAGAATGCCCAAATCAAATACGTCGCGCGCCTGCGCCACGCTGCGGCCGGCCAGCGCCTCAATCTTCTGAGCAACGGCCGCGGTTCCGTTGTAATGCCGGCAAGGGTACGCCAGCTTTCGATAAGGGAGCGCGATACCGGGGTCTACTTGCTCGGTAATCGTCAGCTCTCGAACCTCGTCGGCACGACGTGAGAATTCGACCTTGGTTGGCAATTGCTGCCCGGACGAACGGACCAGGGAACAGCGAAAGCGCTGTGTCGTTTTGGTGTGTTTGGCCTTGTGTGGATCGTTGATTTCGACCGAGTCGATATCGAAGACCTTGAGGCTGCGCTGGAAGGACGCGTCGTTGAGTATTTTGTAGCCGTTCTTTTTGAGCGTTGCGACACTGCCGCCAAGAACATCGAGATCCATGTCCTCGGAGTAACGCGGGCTCTGGAAGAAGAAGCGAAGGTTGACGCCACCCTTGAGTACGAATAGCTCAATATCAGTCGTCTTCAGCAACCTGTTCAGGAAGCAGAAGTGAAAGATCTCGCGCAACTGGATATCCGTATACATAGGATTAATTATGTATCTATATTTCCATATGTGTCAATATAGATACATAATTAAATCACCTGAGTTGCTCAATCTCCCTCGTATCTTGCGACAACCGAGACGCTGTCACTCTCATCGATGTTTATCGCGAATACGACGGGCCGACAACACACTTCGCAGTCTTCGACATACTGCTGGTCGCCGAGCGAGTGATCGACGACAATCGTGATGCGCTCCCCGCAAAACGGGCAGCCGACCGGTTCTTCGCTGAGTGCATGCATCGCCCTATGGTAAACCTGAAACGCCACAAATCGAGCGATATCGCAGAGACCAAGCCTGTCAATCTCGATGGCAAGGGTGCGAACGGCTTCATGCTCGACTGGTATCGCACCGAGCCACGTGGCGTTTCCGCGAAAACCGGACACCAGGTGCTGGCCGAGTTTTTCACTTCGATGTTAATCCTGTCGGCACACTTCAAGTACAAACCATCGATTGGCGTTGCCAACTACCTGTACTGGTTTGACGAGCAATGGTCACTCAGTCTGATTGCTCCCGAAGAATGGTCGGATGCCCGGCGCACAGCATTTGCCGGCACCTGCATGCTGCAACGCGACATGACGTGGACAATCGAGCCCTCCGAGAATCTTGGCGACGAAAACCAGGTGACCGACGCACTGGCACGTTTTTACGATGCGTTCGCGGAGACACTCGATACGGACATGACGCTCGAAGAAATCCTGCCGTTCTATGTGCGGAAGATGCCCTACTACCAGCGTCTACATGCAAATGCGCTAAGTCGCTCGATTCGAGCTTCAGTGATACTCGGTGACCAGACTTCGCGGAGTTGTCGAGAGTGGCAGACGCGGTTGCCGAAACTGGACCGCTTGCTGCTTTCCTGAATAGATGACAGATAAGACAAGGGCGCCTAATCGGCGCCCTTGATGTTTGCGACCGGGTACAGTCGGTTTGCCACGCGGGCGATACCTTCCGTCTCCAGTACGCGCAGGACCTCATCGAGATCCTTGTACACATGACCGCACTCGTCGAGCGGCGTGCGACGCGTGTTGCCGACGATGCCCTGAATTTCGACGCCGCCGAGCGTGCGCTTGATGTAGCGCATTTCGTTATCGATGTCGTCGTGCATCTCGGCGAGCTCACGCTTCGCCTTGCCGCGCGCCATCACGCGGCCCGAGCCATGGTTGACCGAGCAACCCGTGTCGAAGGCTCCCTTGAGCGGATACAGGATGGCAGCACCATCCAGCATCGAGCCCGGAACCAGGCACGGATGACCGGTCTTCTCCCACTTGGTACCAACCAGGTCGGGGTGTCCCGCCGGGAACGCACGCGTCGCCCCCTTGCGGTGAACAAAGCCCTTCTTGGTCGTACCGTCCGGCAGCACGAGCGTCTCTTCCTGCACCAGGTTGTGCGAGATCTCGAAGAAGACGTCAGCCGATGCGTTGTAGACATTCTGAAGCGCCGTCTGCACACCGCGCACAATGATGTGGCGGTTTGCGACCGCGTAGTTTGCTGCCGAGTTGTGGTGCGCCCAGTACTCCTTGCCGAGTGGCTCGTCGACACGCAGCCACGAGTCCTCGCGACGGTTTTTCGCGAGTCCGCGCAGCTCGGCGCCGGCGTAGAAGTAGTGGTTCGCGGTCTGCCAGCCGTAGCCGCGCGAGCCGCAGTGAATCATTACCCACACCGAGCCGTCATGCTTGTCGACCTGCATCTCGACAAAGTGGTTACCGCCGCCAACCGAACCGATCTGCGGGCACGCCTTGTCGCGCGCACGCTTGATTCGCTCCGAATCGAGTACCTGCTCGTCGACATCAATGTACTGACGCTCGCAGACATCGGCGTGAACGCCGATGGCCTTGGCACCGTAGTGAAAGATGTCTTCGATCTTCGACTCGTTCAGGCGCGGCATATGCTTCGGGCGATGCGAACCAACGCCGGTAGCAATACGCTGCTCGACGTCATTGATCCACGCACGACGCTTGTCCCAGTCGGCGACGTCAGCCGCCGTCAGGTCAGGCACCTTCAGGTACACGACACCACACGAGATGTCGTAGCCCGAACCGGCCTGGATGATGACATCCTCGGTGACGACAACGCCGCCAACCGGAATGCCATAACCCAGGTGGGTGTCCGGCATCAGGTACAGACCGATAACACCCGGGTACGCGGCCGCCTGCGCAGCCTGGCGCCAGAGTGCTTCGTCCGTCTGGGCGAACAGCGTATCCGACAGGTACGCGTGCACCTCGGTGCGCATGTCACCGATCCTGGGCAGCACGTAGTGTGCGTCCGACACTTTTTCTACTTCATGGAGAAACGCCATCGTTTCATCCTCCTTTACTTATAGGTGTACAGCAAATCGCTGCGTTGCTTCGCGTGTCCCCTCAGGAACTCCATCTGGTCTCCCAGGATGTGGCGGTTCTCGAGGATCAGGCCCTCCGCGCGGTTAGGCACGTAAGGCACAGCCAAGAGCTTCATGCCGCATTCGTCGAGCAGGCGATCTGCCTTGCGGTGGTTGCAGATTCGGCATGCGGTCACGACGTTTTCCCAGGTGTCCGGGCCGCCGCGCGATACCGGAACGACGTGGTCGCGAGTCAGCTCGCAGTCGTACAGGTAGTCGCCGCAGTACAGGCACATGTGGTTGTCGCGACGGAACAGGCGTCTGTTGGTCAGCGCCGGCACGTCATTCAGCAGGTCCAGCCCGCGGTGTACATCGTTTGCCGCAACGATCGTCGATACGAAGAGCACCGAGCGACCGCCGGTCACGCGCGAGATACCACCACGCAGCACGATGTGCTCCATGCCGGCCTCCCAGGCAACCTGGTCACGGCAGTACATCAGGGCGCCCTCCTCGCGGGTAATCCACGCGATCGGGCGTCCACCAATATCCAGTTTCAAAATTCTCTCAATCATTGTTCCCACTCCCGAAACAATGCGGATTGTGTAGACGTCTCCCTTAGGGACGAAAAAGATGTAGGAGCAACTTCAGTTGCGAAATGCATCGCGGCTGAAGCCGCTCCTACACTTAACGTTCACCCTTGTTCAGGTGAACGAGATCGGTCAGGACCGACTCGAGACCACCGTAGACCGAAATGTTGCCGATCTTCTCGGTGATCTTTTCGAGCGTCTCGAGTTCCTTGAGACGCAGCGCGACCGAGTTCGTCTCCATCACCTTTGCGGTGTTGAGCAGCGAACGCGTTGCGTTGGTCTCTTCGCGACGACGAATGACGTTGGCCTGGGCCGCCTTTTCGGCCTCAACCACCTTGCCCAGCAGGTCCTTCATATCGCCAGGCAGGATGATGTCCTTAACACCAACCGACTTGATCGTGATACCGATCGTCTCGAAGTGTGCCGTCAGGTGATCAGCTACCGACGTGTCGATAACCGTCTTGTCTTCCAGCAGCGCATCGAGAGTGCGGGTACCAACGGCACCACGCAGCGCAAACTGCACTTCCTTGTACAGGTGATCGAGCGGATCACGCGCAGCGCGGACAGCCTTCTCGACGTCAGTCAGCTCGTAGGTCGCGGTCAGGTTAATGCGAACTGCAACCTTGTCCTTGGTGAGGATTTCCTGACCCGATACCTCGAGCGTCTGTACGCGGGTGTCGTATTTGGCAACGTCGATGTCACGGTCTACCGCCAGAAACGCGTGGTAGCCGGCGTTCAGCGAACGCTTGAGCTCACCATCCACGTACAGGAGACCCGTGTGGCCCTCCGGTACCGTGGTTGCGAATACCAGCTTCGCGGCAATTGCCTTGACCTGTGCATCGGCGACCGTTGCCAGGCGCTTGGCGAGACGCTTGTCGACGTCGAGGTTATCGACGACTTCGAAGCGTTCAACGCGGATGTCGTAGACACCCTTGGTGAACAGCTTGCGCTCGGTCGGCGCCATCACGGCCGTGATGTGGTCATCGTGGTAAACCACGGCAACCTCATCCGTACCGGTTTCGACGATATCGAAGTAACCCTTCACGTCCTCCGGGTACTTCTCAATGAGAAAGTCCTCCAGCGGGTGAGTGAACGCGAGATCCGTGATATCGAAACGGACCAGCGCTACCTTGTGCAGCAACGTTGCGAAACGGTGTACGCCAGGCTCGATGAACTTGACGAAGTCACCGTCACGGAACAGGAGTGCACGTTCGTGCTTACGCACAATTGCCTTCATGTAGAACATGATCACCTCCTTTTAGTTCGCGGTGAGAAAAAAACGCCGCAGATGCAACGCGGGAAAAAGTTTGGTGCAGCGCACCTCCACAACCGGGGAGCGGGAAGACGGTGTCCGACCTGCCGGAATGTCGATGCGGTATCAGTCGGAGCGAATGCGACGAATCGCAAATGCTCGGAATGAAACTGGATTGAGATTCGGACACGACGAGCAACTCGTCGACCGGCAACCGGGTTGCTGCTACTCGTTCACCTTCGACGGGGATGTCTCAGGCAAACTTTCGCTGGAGGTGGCTGCGGTTTGAGGCAGTATCCCTGCCAGGAGCGGAGTCGAACCGCAGGCCATGGGCCTTTTCCTGAGTGGCTTCTGAGGCCAGTTGAAAATGCTGGAGTCGAACCAGCGACTTTACGAGTACATTTCGTATGCTCTACCCACTGAGCTAATTTTCAGGTGGCGGTGCATCATTCGGAGCACTTGGTACACGCGTTACAATGGTTAGCTTCGGCGTGCCGGACGGGAATTCAGAGAACCCGAACCGCAAAGTCTTTCCGATACGATAAACCTCGGTATGACAGTCGCGATGTCAAAACTGGTAGCCGCCCCCGGGGTCGAACCGGGAAGCACCTGTTTCTGAGACAGGTAGGTATGCCAGATTCCCTTCAGACGGCCTTTGTATGGATCGGCGCCGTGGACTCGAACCACGATTTCGAGATTCAAAGTCTCGCGTCTTGCCCTTGGACGAGCACCGAAGAAGATTGGTACGGCCGGGAGGACTCGAACCTCCGACTTTGACCTTCGCACAGTCACGCTCTGTCCACTGAGCTACGGCCGTAGAATTCGGAGAGCATGATGCTCCCCGGGCTTTCGCCTCCCAGCATTGAATTGCGGTCTGGTCGCCGCGCCCGAACACGGGCCTAAGGTATGTGGGTCGAACGACCGGACTCGAACCGGTATCTGCCTGGCTCACAACCAGGGGCTTTACCATTAAGCTAAGCTCGACATTGAAAAGAAAAAAGCGCTGAGACTAAGCGCTTTACGAGCATCCTTTTGTACGAGTACCGGACCGCCCTGCCGGGCGCCGTTGCGTCCTTGTCCACTGCCGCCCGGCCGAAGCCGGCACGACAGTAGATGCTCATGACTGCCTTTTTTGGAGTGTGGCGAATCACTCGTCGTACAGCCGTATTCAGCAACGCGCTTACCGTGAGCTTTGCGGGCTCCAAATGGGTGCTCCCCAACCGTGCGGCTTGTTGCCGAAGATGAGCGGGCTTGCGGCCCTCTCATCTGCCGAATTGCCAAAAGGCTTCGGCTTTAAGCCATTTTCAGGCTGTACCGAGACACGTCTTTGCGTTTACGTTTCGGTGTGTGATGCCGGATTTGAACCGGCGACCCATCGACTAACGATCGATTGCTCTGCCATGCTGAGCTAAAAACACAAATGCCCATTTCGACGTGCGTGTCTCAGTCGCTTCGTCGCCTTTTGGGCCACGAAATACAACACGCCGAATGTCGTTCACCTGCCGGTTACTTGACCGACTTTCAGGACGCTGGCTGCACGCCGGAACCCCAAAAATCTGCACAGGCGCACTCGCTTGCAAAGCTCGTACTTGCCTGCACTATTCGTTACCTCTCACGATTCACGAAGTTGGTATCGCGGGTTGCACCACCACGTGTTCTTTCACGAACCTGTATTCCCGAAGGTACATAGGCTCGCTACTTCCGCGCATCGCTCTACCGCTATCCCCGGCCGCAGCCGAGGACATTGGAGGCCGAACTTGCCTGGTCGGACCGGCATTACACCGGCGAGACACCATGGGTAGTGCCCCTTTCCCGCCGTTACCGACGGTTAGCAGCGCCAGGCCGCTATTAAGGACCCCGGCCGAAACCGGTAGACCAGAATTCTTACTACGTTGGGGGCAGGCGCGAACGCGCACAGCCATGTCTGGAAGCCGCAGACTTTCCCCTGAAAGACTCTGCCCCAACGTCTACACAATCCGCATTGTTAAAGAGCTAACGCGGGGCATAAAAAAACCCCGGTTGGTTTAAACCAGCCGGGGTTTCTCCTTGGAGCTTTCCCGGAAGGTATCTGTTCGAGCCTTCCAGGAACCATTCTTGGAAAGCTACGTCATCGGTTCCCCGCTATTTGTGGGAATCGCATCAATAAGGCTTGAGCCCATATGCGTATCTCGGACGCACAGGCGCGCATCGCCGTCTGCGCAATACCGCGCGGCGAATAACCAGCCAAGTTGTTTGATGGAAGTTTTCATAGTGCGCGGGAGTATACGCACGTCAGGAAGCATGTCAACACTTAAGATGAACATTGGTTCCGAAAAAGTGAACGACGTTCACATAATCAGGGTTTGCGTATTTTTTTCGGTGGATTTTCGCGAACACTCTTGAGCCAATTGTTGATCGTCGACTCCTGCCTCGACGACATGTCGAGAGCGCCGATCATCAGTTCGATCGTATCGATAACGCGCGAACGAATGGCGCTTCCTACCTCATCGCCAGGCAATGACGTACCTTCTCCAAACAGGATCCAGCTCGGCGAAACGCGCGTGATCTTTGCGATCGCCTGGATGAGTTTCAGGTTGGGATTCTTGGAATCGACATTCTCAAGACGGTGCAGACCAGTCTTCGACAAATCGATCCCGTAGTCCTGTCTGAGAATCTGTCGCAGCTCCGCGGGCGGCATCTGTGCCTGCTCACGCGCGTGGCGAATTCTCTCTGCGATGGTTTGATCGGGCGGCTTGCTCACGTGAGCGATGCTAACATGCGGCCCCATGAAGATGCCGCGCTTAAGAACCATCCTCCTGACGCCTGTCGTGCTGTTTTTCGTCTTCTACGTTGTCATCGCGATTCGCGTAGCAACCTTTGACAACACCGCACCCGAGTACGACGGAGTGAGAGCAATGACTCCGACCATTGCTATATTCGGCGCAAGTGGCACCGCGGGCGATGGCATTCTCAAGGCAGCCATGTCCGACCCGTCTGTTGAAACGATTCATATCATCACGCGGCGTATTACCCCGCGCATGGAAGACGGACTGAAGACCGGCAAGCTCGTCGTGACTGAGCACATGGACTATCTCGACTACTCGAAAATCATCGATCGACTCTCGAATGTCGACGCCGTTTACTGGGCTATTGGCATCAGCTCTGTCGGTATGGAGGAGGATGATTACCGGCTTATCCACATCGATTTTCCGATGCAATTCGTAGAGCAATGGCTTCGCATCGCACGTCGCCCCGAAATCGCGTTTCACTACGTCAGCTCGAGCGACATATCGGAAGACTCGAGTGCCATGTGGGCGCGTGTGAAGGTCGAAGCCGAGAACAAGCTGTTTGGCCTGGCCGAGGGAACGAATCTCGAGGTCATCGCATACCGGCCGGACTACATCGGCCCGACCGACGAGGAATCTCATCTCGGCCAGGAGATGCTGTATGGTTTCTTCTCCCCGGTTGGAGCAGCGGTACGCGCGCAGTCGATCGGGCAAGCCATGCTGGAGGTCACGTCCCGTCGCGACGAGTTCTCAAACGGCGATAAGCTCAGTACCTGGCGCATACGTCGCTACAGCGATGCCTGGGAGGCACGACAGTAATCGCCTCGATTAGACCAAGTCTTGGAGTGTAGACTTGGCGCTCCCGGTCTGAACTCGAGGTAAGCCATGTCCGTTCGCATCTTTGCGTCGATTGTCGCTGCAAGTCTTCTCGTTGCCTGTTCAAAGCCGGCTCCCGAACACAAGTACTCGGTCGACATTCGCTGGACCAGCTACGGCATTCCACATGTCCTTGCAGAAGATTTCGGCAGCCTAGGCTATGGCTTCGCGTACGCCGCATCGACTGACGGCATTTGCGTTTTCGCCAGGGAGCTTGCTACAGCGATGGGAACGCTCTCGGCCGACGCAGGTGCAACGGAAGAAAACATCACGAGCGATATCTTCTACCGCAGCGTTGTCACCGAAGAGCGGCTCACCCGAATTCGAGCCAAGATGCCACCGCAGATGGTCGAATACGGCGAGGGCTTCGCCGCGGGCTACAACCGTTACCTCCGCGATCACGCCGGCAAGCTGCCCGCATCCTGTAACGATGAGCCGTGGGTACGACCGATCGAAGCGACAGACGTCGAGAGAATGTTCATTGCATTCGGCGTGCGCTACGGCCTTGGCAACTTCACGGACGCAATCCGCGCTGCGGCACCTCCGGGCGAGCCGGTAGCAACTGTCACGCTAGATGTGGACCCACTGCCCGGCCTCGGCAGCAACGCAATCAGCGCGGGCAGCAGCGTGACCGAAACCGGTCGCGGCTTGTTGCTCGGCAACCCGCACTACCCCTGGCACGGACCGGCTCGCTTCCATGTTATCCACACGACGATCCCCGGCGTCCTCGACGTCATGGGTGCGCGCCTGCTCGCCGGCCACTTCATCGCGATTGGTTTCAACAAGGACATAGCGTGGACTCACACCGTTTCCACTGCATTGCGCTTCACGGTGCATGAGCTCGAGCTGAACCCTGATAATCCGATGCAGTATCGATACGGCGATGAATTTCGCGACATTGAAGCCAAGACGGTCAACGTTCCAGGCTCCGGCGATCACACGATATACATGTCTCATCACGGCCCATTGGCAACGTCCGCAGTGCTGCCATGGACGAATGAGCGGGCGTATGCAGTTCGCGACGCACTTGCGGACAATGACATGGCTCTCGCAACCTACGCCGCCATGCAGGGAGCAGAATCGGTAGCCGACATCGAAGCGGCCATCAGCCAGCAGGGCGTTTTCTTCGTTAACACGATAGCCGCCGACCGCGACGGCAATGCCTTCTACGCAGACATCTCTTCAACGCCAAACGTCGATGCAGAGATGCTCGGCCGCTGCCAGCAGGCGATCGAAAACCTGCCGTCCTACCTCATCGTACTCAAGGGATCAGACCCCGACTGCGAATGGAAGCTGGATGAACGCAGCACTGTGCCCGGCAACATGCCGGCCGATGATATGCCGCGTGCAACTTCGACCGAGTACTTCACCAACTCGAACGACAGCTACTGGTTGTC
Organism: Woeseiaceae bacterium; assembly: GCA_965224725.1. GTDB lineage: Bacteria > Pseudomonadota > Gammaproteobacteria > Steroidobacterales > Woeseiaceae > UBA1847. The sequence goes on along the minus strand of CBDCZZ010000001.1, from coordinate 57,719 downwards.
GAACCCGGACCGGCCGCTTGAGGGCTACTCACCTGTGATCGGCACCGAACGCACGGCACGCAGTCTGCGTACTCGTGCGGGCCTGACGTTTGTCGATGAGATTCTCGGTTCCGGCGGAAAGCTCTCCTCCGAGAACGTGCAGGACATGCTCTTCAGCCATCGGCATTTCAGCGGCGAGTTATTCCTCGACGAGGTACTGACCATCTGCGTTGACGGTGGCGATGACATCAAGGCGAGCTGCGACGTTCTGGCAAACTGGGACAAGACAGCAAATACCGACAGCCGTGGCACACATATCTGGACCGAATTCTGGGAGCGGGCACGCCGTATTCCAAACCTGCATACCGTCGACTTCGATGCGGATGACGCGGTCAATACGCCGAATGGGCTGGCGCTCGACAACGATGAGGTTCGCAGCGCACTGCGCGCAGCGCTTGCCACGGCGCAGAAGAAACTCACCGACGCCGGGCTCGCACTCGATGCCCGTTGGGGCGACGTGCAGTTCGCCGAACGTAATGGTGAGCGTATCGGCATCCCCGGAGCTGTCGGGCGCCACGGCGTATTCAGCTACATCGTCACGGGGTTCACTGAAGAGAAGGGTTACACGCCGATCCACCATGGCAACAGTTACATCCAGGTCATCGGCTGGGACGAAGACGGCAACCTTGATGCACGCGGACTGCTGACCTACTCGCAGTCGCCGGAGCCTGAGTCGCCGCACTACAGTGACCAGACGGAACTTTATTCGCGCGGCGAGTGGATCGACTTTCCGTTTACCGAAGAAGAGATCCAGGCCGACCCGAATCTGCGTGTACTGACCTTGCAGGAATAAGCCAATGAAAATTGCCGCCATCCGCGTTTACCAGGTCGACCTGCCACTGGTCGAAGGGCGTTATTCGTGGTCGGGAGGCAAGTACGTCGAAGTGTTCGACAGCACGGTTGTCGAGGTCATTACCAACGATGGGCTGCACGGTTACGGCGAAGTCTGCCCGCTGGGCCCTTTCTACCTGCCGGCGTACGGGCCCGGTGCACGAACTGGCATCGCGGAACTTGCACCCCACCTGCTCGGGGAGAATCCGACTGCACTTGGTCCGCTGAACCGACTGATGGATTCGGCATTGCTCGGTCACCCGTACGTCAAGTCGGCGATCGACATGGCCTGCTGGGACCTGCTTGGCAAAGTCACCGGCAAACCAGTGTGCGACCTGATGGGTGGTAAATTCGGCGACAGCGTCGCACTGTACCGCGCGATCAGCCAACGGCCCGTTGAAGAGATGGCCGAGAACGTTGCCGGGCATCGGGCCGACGGGTACACCAAGTTTCAGCTCAAGGTCGGCGGTGATCCGAAAGACGACATCGCGCGGATTCATGCGGTCGCAGAGATCCTTTCCGATGGCGAAGTGCTCGTTGCGGATGCGAACACAGGCTGGCGTGTCGACGACGCGATCCGCGTTGCGAACGCCGTTGCCGATTGCGATATTTACATTGAGCAGCCCTGCAAAACCTACGAGCATTGTCTGCAGGTGCGTCGCAATACGCGACTGCCGTTCATTCTCGACGAGAACATCACGGACCTCGACGCGCTGTTACGAGGTCACCACGATGGTGCGATGGATGCCATCAATCTGAAAATCTCGAAAGTCGGCGGCCTTTCCAAAGCGCGCCTGATCCGCGACGTGTGCGTTTCGCTGAACACCCCAATGACGATCGAGGACAGCTGGGGCGGCGACATCATCACAGCAGCGATCGCACACCTCGCACACTCAACGCCTGAGCCATTGAGATTCTCGGCGACTGACTTCAACAGTTACGTGACGGTGCAAAACGCGACTGGCGCGCCAAAACGTGACAACGGCAACATGGTTGCTGACGACAAGCCCGGGCTCGGCATCGAACCGAACTTCGATGCGCTCGGTGCTCCGGTCGCTGAGCATTTATAGTTTTGGACGGCCGGAATTAGCAACAGCGGTCGGTCGCGACACATGTTTCCGCGGAAACGCATCTAACCGACCGGAATAACCTGGTTAGCTGCCGGCCAATCGAACTGTTGTAAACTGTCGTTCTTTGACCCGAAGCAGCAGATTAAGATTGGCTGTCTTTTTGCAGTGCTATGCTCCGATTGTTCGATCTATTGTCGTGGAGAAAATCATGAAACTGGAGCGAATCAATGCTTGGCTAACCCTTGCCGGAAATGTTGCAATCCTCGTAGGCCTTGTTGCTCTGGCCATTGAGATAAGAGGGAATACAACGGCACTGCGCATTCAGGTAATGGACAACGCTGCGGCGGCGGCTGGGGAGCGGCAATTACTTACTGCAACCAGTCCCGAACTAAGAGACCTGTACGTAAAAGCCTTATTCAATCCGGAAGAGCTAACGCTCGCGGATGCTTGGGGAGTGTCTGCTTACTTTAACCACCGACTCGACCTCATTCAGACTCAGTATTTTCGCTATACGGACGGTGCGACCACACGAGCAGATTGGGAAGATATTAAGCTGCAAGCAACCTATGTTTTCGGTACCGCAACCGGACAAAAGTATTGGAATGCTGTTCGAGCAGATTATTCTTATATCCCCGAGTTTGTTGCAGCGATTGACGCTGAACTGACACGTTCCGATCTGGTGCCAAATGATCAGTGGTTGCTCGAATTTCACGAGAATTTGACGGTGTCAGATTGATATCTGTGCGGTTGCTTCTGGCCGAACGCCGTCCGTCGCACTCAACGTCATAAACCGCTTCGAACGACCTGTTTAGGAAAAAGCTGACGTTCGTCAGTTGAACATCAGCGAAACCGCATAGGCAGTATCCATTCTCTCTCCAGCTTTCCAACCACTGACCGACGTTTCCGCTGAAACGTCGAACTTCGAATATCGGCCGCGCATCCAGGCCAGCGAGTTCTCGATTGAGATCGGTCGTGGGTTAGAGCTTTCATCCAACGGCTCATCTCGCTTGTCGACGAAGTAAATTTCGCCATCGTCGGACTTCCTGCAATCGAAACCACCCTCGTGAACCAGGTGATGGTGGAAGTCGCACAGCAGCACGAGGTTATCCAAGCTCGTCTCCCCGTCTTTCGACCAGTGTTGGATGTGGTGGCCAACGACATAACGACAGTTGGTGCAGCCCGGGAAGCGACAACCGCCATCGCGGACAACCAGTGCGCGTTTGATAGCAGGCGGGATGGTTCGTGACTTCCTGCCGATACTTAATGGTTTACCGTGTTCGTCTTCCGTGACTTCCACCTTCGAACAGTCGCAGGACATTCTGCGGCACGTTTCCGCTGAAACGTGTGGGCCATGCTGAACTTCCTGTGAGTGCTCCGTTTTGTGGATCACCACCTGGTAGCGATCCGCTGTGCTGGCTGACGAGTCGCCACCGTTCAGGTAATCCTCGGCGATATGCAACAGCGCGTCAGCGCGACGTGTTTTCGCCGTCAGCTTTTCCTCGCCTTCGACGACCTCGGCCTCTTCCTGAAGGTCCTCGTCCATCATCTTCTCAAGCGCCTTGATCACCAGCTCGCCCCGCTCGGCCGGCATCTTCACCTTCATGACCACGGAGCCATCATCATCGTAGTGGTAGCTCATTTCTCTTGTTTGATACTGCTCGTAGGCGAAGTCTTCATTCTGTAGTTTGCAGGCTCGACGATACTGGCGCACCAGGCGCTCCATGTGATTCGCTGTTCCATGCTCAGCAACCATCACCAGAAACTCTTCGTTGTCGGCATCGGCTACCCGGGTCATGGCCCGCACGATCGAATAACTAAGTTGCCCTTTCGAAAACTTCTCGCTGATCTTCGGCAATGTCGCCAACGCGTACGCGACTCGCAATCGCTCCCTCGCAGAATTCATCCCCAAACCGCAATGAAAATTCATCCAGTGGGCACACGAACGAAAGCCCTGCGCTTCCCAGTAGCGCCCAGTATCAAACTCGCGAATCTTGCAGAGCAGCTGGTAGGTGGCTACTGAAATGTAGGCGCACAGCTCGGTGATTTCCGAGCCGAGATCGTCTCCTGATGACATGATTTTTCCCCTCTCATATACACTGTTTTAATGTACAGTATTATACACATAACTGGTTGTTATTGCTTGGGAAAATTGCAGGAGAATTGGCTAGAGAACCGGCTCGATCGGCAACAACTTGTTAAACCACACCCGTGCGCGCTTCATGCGACCGACTTCTTCATCCGGGTTGTAGTCCTCGGTTGTTCGCCAGCTGTTTTCGGGGGCTATGTCGCGCTCGATGCTTTCGGTCAGTTGTCGCGCCAGCTCTTCGTTCTCGATCAGAACACCGACTTCGGTATTCAGGTTTGCCGAGCGCGGATCGAGGTTGAACGTACCGATGTAGATGATGCGGTCGTCGATAACGAGGCTCTTGGCATGCAGTGCAAAGATCGGGTTGTTCTCCGCGATACTCGGATAACGCTCGACCAGCTCCTCGCGAATCGCGGGATACGGTTTGTATTCGTAGAGCTCGACGCCGGTCGCGAGCAGGTCTTCGCGTTGACTCGAGTAGCCACTGAACGCCTGGATGTTGTCAGTCGATGCCATCGAGTTCGTGGAGATACGAACGCGCACACCGCTGTTAACAAGCACTCGGAACAGGTCCATGCCGCCTTCCGGCATGACAAGATACGGCGACTGGACCAGTACAGACTTCTTCGCTCTTGCCAATGCCGCGATTAGCTTGCGAGTCGACTCACCACCACCGCCAAGACCAGCGTCTCCCGCATTCTTGCCGGGAACGTCACTAATGAACGTGACCTCGTCCCAGATCATGTGCTCGAACAGTGTGCCAACCTGATCGCTCATCGACTCGATTGCCTGGCGAACCGACTTCGCGAAGTTGCGCGGGTCTGCGGCGTACGCATGTAACTCGGTTGCTCGCTCATCGATATCGGCCTGCGAGATTTTCATGAGCTCTTCTTCGAGCAGGTACTCGACCGGTACGGAGTACTCTCTGGTCCAGAACTCCTCGAAGTTCTCGGTCATGTCGTTAACTGCCGATCCGACCAGCAGAATGTCGCGATCTCGAAAGTTGTATTCGTGATCGAAGTCGAAGTATTCGTCGGCCATGTTGCGGCCGCCCGTGATGCCCGCAACATTGTCGAAGATCGCGGTCTTGTCGTGCATGCGCTGGTTGATGGCGCGGAAGTCGCCGAACAGGTTCTTGACCTTCTCCCAGGTGCTTACGCCAACCGTTAAATTCGGGTTATAGACACGAATCTGCACATTGGGGTGCGCCGACAACAACAGCATCGTGCGATCCTCGGCGTCGATCATGAAGTCGTCCACGAGCACACGAATCTGGACACCACGCTCCGCGGCCCGCAGCAAACCTTCACCAGCGAGAATGCCGATATTGTCGGTGCTCCAGATGAAGTACTGCACATCGATCGATTCGGTCGCGTGCTGCGTCAGCCAGGCTCGGCCAAGCAACGCTTCTTCGCCTTTTTCGAGGATGTAGCTGCCGGTCTGCTCCTGCATGCGTGCCGTGCAATCCGGACACTCGCGTTGTATCCACTCGGAGATCGTCTGCGCCTGCAATGGAACAGAGAACAACAGGCAAAGGGCTGCAAGCAGACAACGCATCGACTTATTCCCGGAATATCGAACCGCGATCACAATAGCGTAGACTCGGGATGATGACGAGCGACTCTGTCACTTACAAACTTCACGAAGGCGTAGCCACCGTCCGTATCGACGACGGCAAACGCAATGCTCTGTCGCCCGAGGTGTTGCTCGGCATCTACACGGCACTGGACAAAGCTGAAGCGGACGACGCGAGCATGATTATCACCGGGCGCGAGGACGTGTTCTCGGCCGGCTTCGATCTCAAGGTCATGAAGCGCGGCGGCATGAACGCAATCCGGATGCTGCGACTCGGCTACTCGCTTACCGCCCGCGTGCTCGCATACCCGAACCCTGTCGTGGTCGCATGCAACGGTCATTCATTCGCGATGGGCGTGTTCCTGATGCTGTCGGCCGACTACGTCATCGGCACGCGCGGCGAATACAAGATCTCCGCGAATGAAGTAGCAATCGGCATGTTGATGCCACGTGTAGCAGCCGCGATGTTAGAGCACCGCCTGAGGCCGGCCGCATACCAACGCGCAGTGGTACTCGCCGAGGCATTCGATGTTGATTCAGCAAAAGATGCGGGGTTCTTCGACGAACTCGTTGACGACTCGGAACTTGTCGCACGTGCACACGAGCGAATCGAGCAATTCAGGGCACTGGACCCGCGCGCGCACAAAGACTCCAAGCGACGCATTCGCAAGAGACTGATCCGAAAGATACGTCGCAGCGTGCCGCTCGACCTTGTTGATGCGGCGCTGCAGGGTTTGCGGCGCAAGTAGCGCTATTGGAAATCGCGGGGAATCGTTTCTTCCCAGGTCTTTTCGGCGAACAGCTCGCCATCAACATTCACCCAGCGATGGAACGTCAGGTAGAAGTTATCTTCGTCGCTGCGGAAGTCGACGGTTTGTTCAAACTCCAGCGTTCGATCCTTCAGTTCCTGCACGAGCTTGTAGCGCCCGACCACTGAGGTTTCCGCAGGGTTCGAATCAGACGTACGGTGCTCGAGCTCCTCTTCGAATCGCTCGATTCCCCACGGATACCGGGTCGCGCCGTGGTTTCTGGCGAAACCGAAGGTCTCGCCGGTTTCGGGATCGGTCTGTACCTCGTTGAGCGCCGCGTAGCCGCTTATGTTGCCGCTCTCGATCGTCTTGTACGACTCGAGCCGCGCCGTGGCAGGTTCTGGCAGTTCGAAAACCGGTGCGGTTTCTTCGCCGGGCGGAATGACCGGTAGCGAGACCTTTGAAACGCCGGCTCCGAGGGTCGACGTAAACGGCATCGCACTGGGCCAGAACATCGGCCACTGGCTGTTGCTCACCGCAACGCGAATCCTGTGCCCCTTGGGAAACACCCACGAAGTCAGATGCAGTTCGACCTCGAGCGGAAATTCTTCGCCCGGCACAATATCTTCGGGCTCGCGTGCCGAGTTACGGTGAGTACCATTAAACCCGGCGCCCGCAACCTGCGTGACCTGGCCGTCCGGGGCCACATCGGAAATCCGCACAACCCAGTTCGCGCGCGGCGCACTCGCTGAAACCATCAGCTTCGCAAGCGGATGCCCGAGAATCTCGAGCGATTCCTCCAGCGGTTCGCTGTCATAGACGAGACTGTGATCATCCATCGGCTGCTGGTCGGGCGTCACACTACCCCACCACATTGTTGGGCCGCCGCCTTCAAGGCCGATTGACGGTTTGTACTCCAATTCATGAGAAGCGCTGTCACCGGGGTCGGATCCCAATCGATGGTCCGCCTGCAGGTGCCAGTCCTGCCAGTCCGTCCGCTCGATGGGCCAACCGTCTTCCCAGCGCCAGCGACCGGGCACTTCGGCAATCATCGGGTCCGGCGCGTAGTAGTCGCGCACATACACCGCGAAATCCGGTTCCTCGAGAATTCCGGTGTCCTCGCCTTTCAGCCAGTGATCGAACCAGCGCACAGCCTCGACGCGCCACTCGATCGAAGGCTCGGGCCAGGCCGCGTGCGGATATGCGTGGTCCCACGGGCCGATCATCGCCTTGGTTGGCACAACAGAATGCTCCAGCATGCGTGTCACGCTGTTGCGATAACCGTCATACCAGCCGCCGATGTGGTAGCCGGGTACTTTTATCTTGTCGTAGCGGCCCTTTGCCGATGCGCGATCCCAAAACGGACCGTCGCGTTGCTCGCGCATGTAGGCATACACGCTTGGCTCGACGCTGAAACGGTTTTCGATCCAGTCATCGCCCAGTTTGAAATCGGGTGCGCCCGGCATCGCGTTGTAAAGGTCATGGCTCATCATCCAGGAATCGGTGTGCATGATGCCGTCCATGTAATGCACGTCTTCCTGGTATAGATCCTCGGTTGCCATGAGTGCAATGTAGGCCTTCAACGCAGGCGGATTACGCATAGCCATCTGGATGGAATTGAAGCCACCCCAGGAGATGCCGAACATGCCGACATTGCCGTTCGACCATTCCTGCTTCGACAGCCAGTCGATGACTACTTCGCCATCGTCGTGCTCGATATCGGAATACTCGTAGGGAATCGTGCGGCCTTCGCTACGACCCGTGCCGCGGATATCGACGCGGGCAACCGTGTAGCCGCGATCAAGAAAGTATGAGTACAGACGGTAACCACCGCCGCGCGCCTCGTCCTTCCGATACGGCAGATATACGAGCAGTACCGGTTGCCGCTCATCCGCGTCTGCATCGTATGCACGGTATATGTCCGCAGCGAGACGTACGCCGTCGGGCATTTCGATCCATACCTCGGAGATGTCGTAGCCGTCTTTGGTCGAACACGAAATCAGCAGCAACACGCTGCAGAGTAATGCCAGTCGTTTCAATTCAGAGCCTTTCCGATAACCTCATCGAGTCGCGCCAGGTCCTGCTCATCCGTATACAGGTGTGGCGCAACGCGCAGGAAGTCGCCCCGCACGCTGGCGAAGACGTTGTTCTCGATTAGCGTGGCCGCGAGCTTGCGGGGATCCGTGTCCGGCACACGTGCTCCCTGGAAATGCGGAGCGCGAGTCGTTGGATCCGCCACTTCGAATCCGTGGCCCTGTAGAATCGTGGCGATTCGCTCATTGGTCTCGCCGAGCGTCGCCGAGATATTCTCAATGTTCCAGTCCGCCAGCTGCTGCAGCGCAGCTTTGGCACCGGCAACATTGGAGAAGCTCGACTTTTCACTAACGTCGTAACGACGTGCGCCTGACTGGTAATTGTCCGTGAACTCGGCAAGTCGCGAAAAATCCTCGGCACCTTCGCGCGCCATCCACGCTTCCTCGATCGGCACACCATCGAAATACGCATCGTCGACGTACATGAACGCAATGCCGTAGGGACAGAATTGCCACTTGTAGCCGGACGTCACCATGAAGTCCGGCGCCAGCACCTTGATATCCACGGGCATCGCGCCGACAGTCTGCGTCAGGTCGAGAACCACCCTCGCACCGACATCGCGAAGCGCAGGAATGATTCGCTCGAGATCAATGGTTTCGGCGGATGCCCAATGATGCCCTTCAAGCGTCGCGACCCTTATCTTCTTGCCAAGTCGCTCTATCGCTGCGAAGTACGCGTCGGCCCACGACTCACCGTCGGTCTTTTCGACTACATGAAATTCGGCACCGCTGGCGAGTGCAGTGCGCTGCCAGGAATAGTAGTTCGACGGAAACTGTTCATGCATTGCGAGCACGACGTCACCGCTCTGTAGCGGAATATTTGCCGTCGCACACGCAATGCCGTAACCCGCCGAAGGAACAATAGCGATGTTGTCAGCCGCACAGCCGACCTGCGCTGCGTACAGCGTGCGCAGCGCCTCGACGTCCGTAAAGAAGTCGATCGGAATGATTTTCCAGGGTTGCGAACGCCGCAGGACGCCCGCGGTCGCGGCCTCAACCACAACGCGTGGTTGAGGCCCCATGTAAGACGCATTCAGGTAACAGACGTCCCTCGGGAGATCGAATTGCTCCCGGTAGTTCGTCATTCCTGCTCGGCGTGCCACTTCGCGAGGTATTCCGCCTCGGTTTCCGGATCGAGGCCGCCACGCCACGGGCCTTCGAAGTCAACGAGATGCGCAACCATGTCCTTTGCGGTATCCGCTATTGGTCGGAAGGTAAGCCCGCTTGCCATCGCGCGATCATTGTTGACCTGCATGAACGGGATCGGGCCCTCACCGTACCAGGGTCCGTATCTCAGGTTTTCCTCTGTCTGCTCGCGAATCCACTCCCAGTCGACCCAGGTCAGCTGCGAGGTGGAATTCAGGGAGTCGCGCAGGCCTTCAAGGAACGGGCGCGCAATGTACGGGTCTTTCGCACCTACCGCGTTGTAGGGACCAGTGCCGTTACCTTCTTCAAGCATGCGCACCATCCACTGGCACATGTCTTGCGCGTCGATGTACTGCACCGGCAGATCTTCCTGCCCCGGCACAAGAATCTCGTTGCCGGCAACCATGCGTCGCAGCCAGTGACGCAGACGCTCGGTTGGGTCGCCGATGCCCGTAATGATTCCGGGACGAATAATGATCGCATCGTCACCGAATACTTTTTCGACTTCCTGCTCACAGAGTGCTTTGCGCGGACCGTAAGTCGGTCCATAGATGTGCTCGGACTCGTCAATCGGTCCCGGCATCTGTGCGATAGGCGCTTCGAACTCGTCCTGCCCGACTTCCAGCGTTTCGCCGTAGGCCGAAATGCTGGACACGAACATGTACTTGCCGACGTGACCGTTCAGAAGTTCGGCTGACATCTGCGCATGCTTCGGGAAAAAGCCCGAGTTATCGATAACGACGTCCCAGTCGCGACCCTTGAGAGAGTCGAGCTGACCGTTGCGATCGCCGATCAGGTTCTCAACATCCGGGAACATATCGGGGGCTGTCTTGCCGCGATTAAACATCGTGATCTTGTGGCCGCGGGATTTCGCGAAGTTGATCTCGTGCGGGCCGATAAAGCCGGTGCCACCAAGCACAAGAATATCGAGAGCGCTGGAGCTGCCTTCCGCCGCGGGTTCATCGGCTGACATGCAGCCGGGCAATGCCGCCGCCACACCCAGTGCGGTTGCAGACTGAATGAATGTACGTCGAGTTGTTTTCATTTTTATAACCCCCTGAGATTTCAGTGCGTCACGATAGCAGGATTGGACGACGATTGGTTACCGCCAACGCGCTGCCCGAGCCACCGAATCGCCTCTTCGGTTTCTTCGCACCATGGGTGCCCGAAACTCAGTCGGATAAAATTTGTGTAGCAACCGCACGGAGAGAAGATATCTCCGGGTGCAATGCTGATGCCGGCTTCAATTGCTTCATCCATCAGCTGTTCCGAATTCACGTCTTTGGACAGCTCGAGCCACATGACCGAACCGCCGACCGGACGTGATGTGCGCGTGTCTGCCGGGAACGCTTCCTCGATGACAGCAGCCATACGTTCCGCGTTGTACTGCAGCACGCTGCGAAGTGCGGTGAGGTGGCGAGCGTAATCACCCGAGGCCATGAATTCGGCCAGCGTAAGCTGCGGCAACAAACCGGACGCACATGAGAATGAACGCTTCAGATGACGAACGTCGTCGATATGGTCGCGTGTATAGATCCACCCTATGCGGTAACCGGGAGCAGCAGTCTTCGAGAATGACCCACAAGTAAGAACACGAATATTGTCGTTCAGGAATGCGACGGGCATCGGCCGCTCGCCGTCGAAACGGAGATCTCCGTAGACGTCGTCCTCGACCAGCGCAATGTCATGCTCTTCGAGCAGCGCGGCAAGCCGACGACGATCCCGTAGTGGCATCGTGACGCCAAGAGGATTATTGAGTGTCGTCGAGAATATGCAGGCCTTAACCGGATGCTCCGCAATGATGCGTTCGAGGTCGCGTACAACTACACCCTCCTCCGGGCACGTCTCGACTTCGATCGCGAGCATCCCGAGTGAGTCAATCAACTCAAGCATGCCATGGTAGGTCGGCGTTTCGACTGCAATAACATCGCCCGGTTTGGCGACTGCCCGCAGCGCCAGCAGTAACGCTTCCTGACCACCGTTGGTGATGCAGATTTCGTCCGGCTGAACTTTTACGCCGAGCGTATCCAGGTAGTGATAGGCAATCTGGCGTCGCAGTGTCGGCTCGCCGGTCGTGACTGCGTAACCCAGGCTGCGTTCTTCAGCGCGCGCCATTACGCGCTTCATCGTGCGGTGCAGCGTTTTCGCCGCCGGTTTGGCCATCGTCGGGTTCGCGATGCCGAGTGGCACGAGCTCCGGACGGTTGATGCCATCGTAGACACGCTCCATCAGCGGCCGCACTTCGAGCTCACCCGGCGTGCCGGTCGTGGTGCGCCCTGGCAACACGATGTCGTGGGCCCGGCGATGCCGCACGTAGTAGCCGGATTTCGGCCTGGCCTCGACCCGTCTCTGGCTTTCGAGCTCTACGTAAGCCTGCCGAACTGTCGGGATACTGACACCCGCGGTCTGGCTCATCTTGCGTAACGAAGGCAGCCGATCGCCCGGACGAAGTGTGCCGGAATCAATGTTTTCTCTAATTAAATCAATCACCTGACGATACAGAAAGGTATCGCAGGATTTATCGACATTCGACATCTGTACAGGTCTTATTTGTCAAAAAGTGTATCTGTTATATCAGCAGATTTTGCGTAGAGTCAACTCCACGCTCAAACCAGCAAGGAGATGACGATGCACACCACAACCCGTTTGCCACAGCACGAATCGCGCTGGCGTGTGCTTGCGGGGCTGCTGTTCACACCGACCACACGTGTGCGGAAGTACCGCAACCTGAGTCGCCGCATTCTCGAAAACACCGTGGACGAGCTCGACTGCCGGACGTACTGCAAATGAACAATCTGTCCCTGTACTCACTGACGGTGCTGATCTGGGGCTCGACGTGGTTTGCGATCGAGTTTCAGCTCGGTGTCGTCGCACCCGAGGTCTCAGTTGTTTATCGCTATGTGATCGCGGCGGCTGTGCTGTTTGCCTGGTGTGCGCTCAGGCGCATGCCGCTCCGATTTGGACTCCGCCAGCATGTCTACTTCGTGCTTCTCGGTGCACTGCTGTTCGGCATCAACTACATACTGACCTACAAAGCGCAGATCTATATCGTGTCCGCGCTCAGTGCCATTGCGTTCTCGACGATGCTGTGGATGAACATCATTCTGGCACGCGTACTATTTGGCACTAGCATCAGCCCACGCGTACTTGTCGGTGCCATCGCAGGTATCGCCGGCATCGCAGTGCTGTTCGCGCCGCAGATCGGTGACTTTACGTTCAACGATGCAACCTTTCTCGGTTCTTCGCTCGCCGTCCTGGGAGCGCTGTGTGCTTCATTCGGCAACATGGTTTCGCAGTCCGCGCAGAAGGAAGGCTTACCGGTCCTGCAATCGAATGCCTGGGGAATGTTTTACGGCGCCCTGCTGACCGGCGGATACGCGCTTGCGAGTGGCCAGGCGTTTACGTTCGACTGGAGCACTGGATACGTAACGTCGCTGTTTTACCTGTCGATCTTCGGCTCCATTGTTGCGTTCGGTGCATACCTCACCCTGCTGGGCCGAATCGGTGCCCACAAAGCCGGTTATGCCATGGTCATGTTCCCGGTCGTTGCTATTGCACTTTCGGCGACATTCGAGGGACTCGAGCTGGACGCCACCACGCTCATTGGCTTTGCACTGGTTCTCGCAGGAAACGCGTTCGTACTTGGAAGAGGGTCTTTCCGCATCCGGCCGCTGTTGGATTCCGTCGATGTTTAGGAATACCCTAGCTCAACACGCTCACAGAAGAAGAATGTGCGTTGAGCCAGAGCGAAGACCAGTCCGTCGACAGCAACGATGCTGCACCGCACCGACAACCACTTGTCGTTGCGGTGACAGGTCATCGCGATCTGCTTGCGTCAGAGATCGATGGAATACGCGACCTGGTGCGCGAGAGACTCGAGTTTCTGCGGACCGCCTACCCGGCGCTTGAACTGACCGTCATGTCGCCGCTCGCCGAGGGCGCCGACCAGCTCGTCGCCGAAGTTGCGCTCGAGATGCAGTTGCCGCTGATCGTTCCGCTGCCATTGCCGATCAGCGAGTATCTCGGCGAATTTGAAAACCAGGAAGCGACAGACCGGTTCGACAGACTGTACTCCGCCGCCAGCGAGGTGATCGTCCTTTCAGGTCTCCCGGATGACGCCCCGGTGGAGCAGCATTACGCACACCTCGGCATCTTTCTCGCCTCGCACTGCCACGTGCTGCTCGCGGTATGGGACGGCAAGGAGTCGGACCATCTTGGCGGCACCAGCCAGGTCGTCAACTTTCACCACGACGACATCATGCCGGGGTACGCCGGGAAGTCGGGCGTCAGCCAGCAGATGCTGATCGACGACGAAAGCGACCTGGTCTGCCACATCGTATGCTCGCGCGACCGCGAAGATGGCGCGCCGCTTGCCGGGCTGGAGCCACTCGAGTGGTGCTGGTTTACCAAGGATGCTGACCAACCTCGAACCAGGGACCTGCCTGACTCGCATCACCAGGTATTAAAGCGCGCCAACGAGTTCAGTCATGATTCGCAGCGCTTCCGGGAAGACATCGGGAATGCGTCACCGTCGCTGGTAACCGAAGCCGTCGAACCGACAGCCATCAACGGTCTCGCACACATCGACGCCTCGTTTCGCTGCGCCGACTTTCTCGCGATTCACTACCAGAAGAAAAGCCTGCGAACATTACGGACGACACATACGTTCGCGTTCGTCATGGGCGCACTCTTTATTCTTTACTCAGACCTGTCCACCGAGCAACCGCTGCTGTACCTGTTCCTTGCGTGTTTTGCTGCCGCCGCGGTGCTGCAGAATCTTGCGGTTCGACGTGGCTGGTTTCGCAAGTATCTTGATTACCGCACGCTCGCCGAAGGCCTGCGTGTGCAGTTCTACTGGGCGCTCGCGGGGGTCTCGCCCGACGATCTCGAGAACTTCTCGCACGACAACTTCCTGCAATTGCAGGACCCCGAGGTCGGCTGGATCCGTAACACGATGCGCGTCTCGGGGACAGTGACTGACGCGATGCCGCAGGAAGACCCTGCCGGACTTCAGGTCTCTATTAATGAGTGGGTCGGTTCCGCGCACTCGGGACAGCTCGGTTATTACGCGCAGAAGGTACGTGAACGCACACGTCGCCAGCGCATTACCGAGACGCTGGGGCGGGTAAGCCTGTTTGCGAGCGCGGCTACTGTAATCGTTCTTTTGGTCGGCGGCTCGCGCCTGCCGTCCGAATGGCTGCCACCAATGCTCGCCCTGATGGGCCTGACACTGCTGCTGTTCGCTGTCAGGCACGGTTACGCACACGCAATAGCCGAAAGCGAGCTGATCAAGCAGTACGAATTCATGCTGCGTATCTTTGCTAACGCGCGCAAACGACTTGACGCTGCCAGGACCGACAAGCAACGACGCCAGATACTGACGGTGCTTGGGCGGTCGGCGCTGGACGAGCACGCGCAGTGGATTATGATGCATCGTGAGCGATCGCTTGATCAGACTGAAATCTGGCGCATGGGCAGCGGATGAGTGAACTGGAAAAACCGTTTCCGGCCTACACGGGTGACGACTCGTACGTCTTCGTTTGCTATGCGCACAGGGATGCGCCAACTGTCTACGAAGACATGGCTGCGCTCCACGCGGCAGATCTGAATCTCTGGTACGACGAAGGCATCGGCGCCGGCAAGTCCTGGCGCGGCGAAATTGCGGATGCAATCAAGGGCGCATCAAAACTCCTGTTCTTCGTATCCAATGCATCGCTCGAATCAGCACATTGTGTTCGTGAAGTCGGATTTGCCCTGGATCACGATATTGACATCGTCCCCGTGTATCTCGAAGACGCGAAAATGCCCGGAGAACTCGAGCTTGCGCTGAATCGGGTGCAGGCGATCTTCAGGCAGTCGGATGCTCGATATTCGGAGCGACTCATCGACGCGCTGCGAGGCCGCTCGGCGATGGCAGGCTTTTCGCGGCGCAACCGCAAGAGATCGGCCAGCATGATGACTGCAGTCGGTTTACTGGTCGTTGCCGGAATAGCCTGGATGTGGTCGCAAAGCGGCCCGACGTCGACTGAAGTCAGTGGCGAACCGAGTGCATTCGATTATTACCTCGAGGGACTCGATCTTTTCGAACGCTGGGACAAGGGCGACAATCTTGAGCAATCAATCGAGCTGTTCCGCAGCGCAGCCGAAGCAGATCGTGAGTTTGCGCTTGCGTACGCGCGGCTCGCCGACAGCTTGCGAGTCCAGTACGCACTGACCGGCGATGAGCAACTGCTGAACGAGGCAAAAACGTATGCCGAAGAAGCCGCAAGGCTCGACGATAGCCTCGCCCCGGTTCATGTCGCGCTCGCATCGGTGCATGCACGGCTTGGCAACAACGATCTCGCGTTCGCAGCCGTAGAGCGTGCGCTGCAGATTGACGCCAACGACGCCGTGGCGAACCAGACAATGGCCAACATGCTTACCAGGCGCGGTAGACCGGAAGAAGCAGAGACCTACTACAAAAAGGCCGTCGCGCTCGATCCGGAGCATATCGGGGTGGCGAGTTCGTATGCCAACTTCCTTTACAACCAGAGCCGGCTCCGCGAAGCAGCACAGCTTTGGCAGGCGGCGCTGCGACTCGCACCGGATCATTACCCGACACTGGTCAACCTGGGATCGGTGCTTACCGAGTTAAACCAGATACCCGAGTCGATCGCGATGTATCAACGTGCACTCGAAATTGAGCCGACCTACATGGCCTGGTCGAATCTCGGCACGGCGTATTCGCGCGGCGAGCGTTATGACGATGCTGAAGCCGCATTTCGTGAAGCACTCGCCATTGACGACAGCGACTGGCTCGCCTGGGGCAACCTCGCCTGGGTGTTACGCCTGACTGACCCGGAATCGGAAGCAAGCAACGAGGCATACGGTCGTGCGATCGAGATTGCCGAAGCGGCACGCGAACAGAATCCTCGCGACCCTTGGATATTCAGCGACCTCGGTCTGTACTACGCGAAGACGGGGCAAACCGAACTGGCATCGCAGCGCCTGGATACCGCGCTCGCGCTTGCGTCGGACTCCGGCGAAATACTTGCCGCCGGTGCAGAAACCTGGGAGGTCATCGGCGACAGAGACAAGGCCGTCGAGCTCGCGCTGCGAGCATTAAACGCGGGCTTCACCCGGCAGCAGCTTGCACGCAACGCCGAACTTGCCGAGCTGCTTGAAGATCCGCGCATGGCTATATCCCCCTGACTTGCTACAATTGGTCTGTACGTCCCAATAAGGAGAACAAGATGGCAGACGTTACGATCAATCTCGGTAACGCCAACGTAGGCGACACAACCGTGGCTACGAGCGATAAAGTCACGTTCCACAACACGTTGAATAACAAGTCGATCACGCTCAACTTGCCGGACAATACCGGTGGCCAGAGCCCGTTTTCCGGCGATCCGACGAGCCCCGTCCAGATCGCAGCCGGCGGAAACTCGTCGCAGTACACGGTCAACGGAAGTGCTAACGGCAACTACGACTACAGCTACACGGTGCAGAACGACCCGTCGGCTGCTCCACGCACCGGCCGCATCATCGTCGACTAGCTGAAGTCGCGGCTCAGGCTGCGCTCCCCCGGATAAGGCAATCCATTCGACTCGGCAATGCTAATGTCGAAACGGGAGCGCAGTGCTGCGTCGGACAGCGCGTAACCCCAATTGATCAGTCGCCGCTGCTCGTCATCGGCGAAGCGGTTCAGTCGTGTCCGCATCTCGGCAATCTCTGCAGTGTCGTCACTGTCATTGACCAGCGAACAGGTCAGGCCCTGCTCGAGTAACGGATACGCTTCGATACAGGTGCCAATGCTCCAGTAGGCACCGGATTTTTCACCATCGACGAACTGCTGAATAAGTCGTTGTGAGCGACGGGCACGCACCTGCTCGGACATGATGCTGATTGCGCGTCGTGTACGAGCGATCTGACTGTAACGAACCGCTCGCAGTCTTTTCTTTATCGCGAACGGCGCGCCGGCATCACTGACAAGTATGCGGTCGCAGACACTCACCAGTCGTTCGAGCCCGAGATTGTCGTAGACACCACCGTCGGCAAGCCACATGGTGCGCATCAGGTACGGATCGCCATGCAGGTCGGAAATGTCATCGGGTATCCAGCTTTCCGGGTCAACCTTCAGCTTCAGCGGACAGAGCGGCGGCGGGAATGCCGACGAGGCAGCGACAGCAGCGGCGATCAGGATGTTCGGGTTCGGAATTCGGCCAAGGTGATACTCGCCGAGAAACTCTCGGGTGAAACGCACGCTCGCACCGGTCTGCAGACTGGTTGCATAGATTGTGAAGCGAGGACCTTCGCCGGGTGCCGGAAGATCCTGCAGTGTGCCATCACCATAGAGATGTTTGCGGTAACGACTTCGGAGCAGGTGACTCGGATGCCGTACTGGATTCATGATGCCGCCGAGAATGACACCGACGTCGATGGTGCGACTGCAAAACTCCCGAATCGGCACAGTGACCTCGGTGTCGAAGTTGGTTGCGACGCCGTGTTCGTCGAACTCCAGCTGTCTCCAACGCAGACCAAGATGCCCGGCAATAATCGACCCGCCCGACACGCTGGTGATTTCATCGAGCTTGCCAAGCAGCCCCGCCTCGTTGATACGCAGCAACGAGCCGAGATGAAACAACGTCGCGCGAAATCCGCCGCCGGAAAGTGCCAGACCGAGCATCCGTACAACCCCCTGATTCTGATGCCGAATAGATTACACTAGGGGACTATGGATAACGCCACCAGCACAGCTTACGAAGCACCCGCATGGGCACAGTTCATGCGCCGCACGACGAACTACTTCGTTGGCAATTTCCTCGGTGGCCCGCGCCCTTGGAAATTCTCCTGGGTCATCAACTTCCAGAAAGCAGGCACCTTCTTCTTCCTGCTGCTGCTCATGTACTGCTACGACAACTGGTCGATGGCGGCGTGGGTCTACGCGGCCATGCACGGCGGCTACGGGATTGTCTGGATCATCAAGGACGTGGCCTTTCCGGACCAGAACTTCCAGCCACGCATCACGATCGCAAGCGGCATTAACGCGTTTCTTGCCGTGCTGGGCTGGTACTGGGTGTTCGGCTGGCTGCTGATCTCCGGAACCTCGGAACCAAACTATCCGTTACCGGATGCCGCGTGGTTCGGCATCTGCATCACGCTGTGCCTGGTCGGCTCGGTCATCATGATCGCGGCCGACGCGCAAAAATATTTCACGCTGCGTGAGAAGCGCGGCCTGATCACCGACGGCATGCACCGCTACATCCGGCACCCGAATTATCTCGGCGAGATCATGATTTATGGCAGTTTCGCGATGATGGTCTGGCACTGGATCCCGGTCGTGGTGCTCGCGTGGGTCTGGATCGGGCTGTTTACGGTTAATATGCTCATGAAAGAAGCCAGCATGTCGCGCTACCCGGAGTGGGCTGCGTATAAGAAGAGAACCTGGTGGCTCATCCCGTTCGTACTCTGAATCACTGATACCCAATGTCGCTATTCGCTGAGCTAAAACGCAGAAACGTACTCCGTGTCGCCGCGGCATACGTCGCTGTCAGCTGGCTGCTGATCCAGGTCGTCGAGACGCTGTTCCCGGTTTTCGGCCTGAGCGACGGTGCGATTCGCATCATCGTTATCGTGCTGGCCATCGGCTTCATCCCTGCGGTGATTATTGCGTGGGTATTCGAATTGACGCCCGACGGCCTGCTGCGTGACGCGGATGTCGATCGAACGTCGGATTCGGTCGCCGCCAGCACACGACGTCTCGATCGCATCATCATTGTCTCGCTCGCACTCGCCGTCGGCTACTTTGCCCTCGACAAGTTTGTACTCGACCCTGAACGCGACCTCGAACGTGAACAGGCAATCGCCGAAGCCGCGCGCGAGGAAGGTCGTGCCGAAGCATCTCGGCGCAAGGAAAATCCGGTGATCGCCGTCTTGCCGTTCGACGCGCTGACCGAGAACGAGGAAAGCAATTTCTTCGCAATTGGCGTACACGGCGACCTGTTGGCGAAGCTCGCGGAACTGCCATCGATGCTCGTCATCTCACGAACTTCGGTCATGGAGTACCGGGGCTTCAAAGGCAACTTACGCGAGGTTGGCGAGGCACTGGGCGCGGACGCGTTGCTGGAAGGCGGCGTGCAGATCATTGGCGAGCGCATGCGCATCAATGCCCAGCTCATCGACGCCGAGACCGACGAGAACCTGTGGGCGGATACTTACGACCGCGAGCTGACAGCAACGAGTATCTTCGACATCCAGGACGATATCGCGCGCTCAATTGCGGATGCCTTGCACCTGACGCTCGTCGAGCCGATTGAGCGAACGATACCGACCACCAACATGATCGCGTATCGCAAGTACCATGAGGCGGTAGAGATTCGGGAGAACGTACGAGGCGGATCATATACGGAGGAGTATCGAACCCTGCTTAGAGAAGCCAACGAGCTGGATCCGAACTTCACCCGCCCCCTGGCTGAGCTTGTCGGCGCGGTCGCCATCGCAAACTTCAGCGGCCAAAATCCCAAAATCGTTCCGATGGTCGACGAGATGATCGCCCGGATCGAAATATACGCTCCGGGTTCCGTAGACCTGCTCATGGCGCAGTCCTACTACACCTACTACATCGTTAAGGACTTTGATCTCGCGCTCGACTTCGTCAACCAGGCGATCAGGCGCATGCCGAGCGACACAGACCTGCTGATGCTGCGTTCGTACATCGAACGTCGCAGAGCAGACTTCGACGCGCTGATAGAAACGCGTCAGCAGATTCGAAGGATGGACCCGAGAAATGAAGGCCACACCGGCAACATCGTCTTTCACCTGCTCAACAGCCATCGCTACGACGAAGCAGCGGAGGACATCAGGAGACACGACAATGGTCGGCATTACCTGGCCTTCGTAAGTGCGCAGCTTGCAATGCGGGAGCACCGCGACTTTGAGCGATATCTGGGTGATATCGCTGCAGTGGAAGAAAAGTTTGGCGATGAGGTCCCGACGTGGCGACTTGTCTGGAACAGCATCGAGCGGCGTGACTATGAAGCTGCCGCGCTGCTGTTGAACAAAGTCGAAGAACAGAACGACTTCAGTCCGGCGTCACACATGGTTCTGTCGGACAAACTGATGGCCGAAATGGGCCTCGCCATTTTGCAGGGTCACGACGACAAGAAAGCGGACCTGCTGGAACGTGCACGCGCAGCTTATGCTCATCATGTGGATGTTCACCCGGAGGGGGAGGAAACCTTTCACGACACGATGTACGTTAGCGAGGCGATGGTTGCCGCATTGCAGGGCGACGCCGACGAAACCGCGCGATTGATCAGGAAGTGGGAAATAACCGGCGCGCTGGACTGGGCAGAGCGAGTCGGCATGCGCGGCATTGTCTGCAAGATTCTCGGGATGGGTGGCGCTGCCGAGAAAGCCGTCGAGTGCATTCGCACAGGCCTGGAGGAACCAAGCGACATCATGCCGTTCCTCGAAACACACCTGCCGCAATACGACCCGATCCGGGAAACGCCGGAGTTCCAGGCGCTGATTACGGAAATTTCAGGCTCTCAATAAGCGCACGATATCGATCGTTCTCCAGCATTTGGCCGGAGACGCCGAAGCCCAGGTAGTCGATTGAGAAAAGTTTGCTGAACAGCGTGAACGGGTCGCGGTCGGCGACGACTCGTTCCAGCTGCCCCACCAACCCGTCAACATCACCTTCCAGGGCACGCAGGTAAGCGAGCCCCGGATCGTAGGGGTTTGGTTGCTGCTCGTGCTTCGCCATGATGCGTTCGTAGGAGCGCTGGTAAAGCTCGTCGTTACCGCAGACCTTGTAGCCCCATGCGAGCCAGGCCTCGTTCAATGTTGGCGCATCGCCACCGTACATCGCATCGACCGTGTTCGCCTGCTGCAGTGCGCGTTCGCAATCGCCACTAAGCGCCAGACCGAGCGCGTGCTTGATATACGACCAGCGACTGCCCGGGTGAAACTGGTTCCACTCACCGAATGCCTTTGCCGCCTCGTCGAAGTCACCTGCGATCAGGTGCGCGAGGCCGATGCCGTGCATGGAACTACTGTCGAGTGGATCGACCTCCAGCCCGCGCAGAGCCATTTCCTTTGCCAGGTCAAAACGGAATGTCAGTACCAGGTAATCCGTGTAACGATGGAATGGTGCCGGACTCTGCGGGTTGAGTTGCACCGCTTTTTCGTACGCCGCGTCGGTAGCGACCCAATCGAAGTCAAAGAACTGGTGAATCGTCGCCAGTGCCGCGTGCGCCTCGGAGAGATCGGGTGCCAGCCCGATCGCGGTATAGGCCGCGTTACGCGCTTCGCCGAGAAATTCGGCCCCCTCCAGCGCACCGTAGGTCAGCATTTGCGCCAGCGCATCTGCAATGTCCGCGTACGGACGTGCGAATCCCGGGTCGAGACGAATGGACTCGCGCAGCTCATCGATACCTTCGATGATTGATTCGCGATTGGTGGACTGGATCAGAAAGTGGCCGCGCATGAAACGGTCGTAGGCCTCGGGATTATCGGTGCCGCCGGAAGCAGTGGACTGGTCCCCGGTAATCTCCAGGCTCAGGCCATTCTTGATAACGTCGACGATCGAACGCTCGAGCTGCAGCACATCCCGGCTCGACTCGACAAGACGTGCGCCCCAGACCTGGCTTTCATCTCTTGCGTCGAGCATGCGCGCCGAGATCACGACCTGCTCACCCACGACCTGCAGCTCGCCACTGATGACGCTGTCTACGCCCAGCTCCGCAGCGATCGCCGCCGGGTCATCAACCAGGTCTCGCAATCTGAATGCGGCGTTCTTCGAGATGACGCGCACATCGGGAATGCTCGACATCCAGTAGATAAGGTTCTCGGCGATGCCGTCGCAGAGATATTGCACATTCGCGTCGTCACTAACGTTTACGAATGGCATTACGGCGATAGAACGAACCGGCTTCGCGGCCACTACCTGCCTCGGTACTTCGCCGGGCGTGGATGACCAGTACCAGCTGGCCGCAATACCGGCCAAGACAAGTGAGACAACGTAGGTAGCAACTTCCGAACGAGCGAATGGCTGTGCCCCGACCTCCCCGTGACGCCAGTTCCAGATGATGGCAGCAGGGAAAAGCACCACAGCCGCAACCAGGCTGGCGGTCAGAAACCGGGAGTCGAGCTCATAGTTATTAATGAAGAACTCAACAGCCTGCAACCACACGAAAACAACGCTCGGATAGGCAATCAATACCCGCCAGATACGCCGTTCCCTGAATTCCGTGAGCAAGCGTGATGAACTCATGGGGCACGAGCATACCGCAAGCCATGCAGCCGGGCTGCCAATTCTGTATAACATGTCGATGGCCGATATAAGAACCGCGCCCGACGCCGTAGCGTCATGGGCCGAAAAACATCCGGACCGCGAATTCCTGCTGCAACCAGTCGATGGCGAACTGCGTGTGCTGACGCTTGCCGAGGCGTATGACGCCGCGCGCAGTATGGCGTCCGCATTGCAGGGCCTTGGCCTCGAGCACGGCGACAAGGTCGCGATCCTTAGCAAGAACTGCGCCGAATGGGTCATGGCGGATCTCGCGATCACGATGGCCGGACTCATCTCTGTGCCGATCTATCCGACCGCCAGTGCCGACACCATCAGCTACATCCTCGAGCACAGCGAGTCGAAGATTGTGTTCGTTGGAAAACTCGACGATCCCGAGGGCATCGCCCCGGCTATTCCCCAGGATCTGCCATCGATCGCGTTCCCCTACCCGACCGTGTCGTGCAGGTATAAATGGCAGGACCTCGTCGACGGCAATGCGCCGATCGAGAACCTGCACAGGCCGGACGCTGAAGAAACCATGACGATCCTGTACACGTCGGGCAGCACGGGACTGCCGAAGGGCGTTGTCATCAGCTATCGCGCCTACGAGTACGGCTGCACAACGGCACTGAAGACTGTCGAGGCCAGCGATCTCGATCGCATACTGTCGTATCTGCCGCTGGCGCACGTCACCGAACGCATGGCGATCGTCGGTCCATGCCTGTACGCGGGCTCGCGATTTTATTTCGTCGAGTCACTCGATACTTTCCAGCGCGACATCAAGGTTGCAAGACCAACGGCGTTTGGATCGGTGCCACGCCTCTGGGTCAAGTTCCAGGCCGGCGTGCACGGCAAGATCCCGCCGGCAAAACTACAACGCATGCTGAAGATCCCGATTATCGGCAAGCTGGTCGCCGGCAAGGTCCGCGAAGGCCTCGGCCTCGACAAGTGTCGCCTGTTCGGCTCGGGCGCCGCGCCGATCTCGCCGCACACACTATTCTGGTATCACAAGCTCGGCATGAACATCAGCGAAGGCTGGGGCATGAGTGAGACGAGCGGACTGTCGTGCACCAACACGCCGTTCGAGTTGAATCGCATCGGCACGATCGGGGCTCCCGTAGAGGGTACAGAACTCAAGAATTCCGAAGCCGGGGAACTGCTGATCCGCAGTCCGGGCCTGTTCACCGAATACTACAAACAGCCCGAACTCACGGCCGAAGTTTTCGATGACGACGGCTTCTTCCACACCGGCGACAAGGCCGAGTGGGACGAGAAGGTAAATGGCTGGCGCATAACCGGTCGCGTGAAGGACATCTTCAAGACGGCGAAAGGCAAGTACGTGACGCCCGTGCCAATTGAAGCTCGGCTCTCCGCCAACCCGCTGCCGGAGCAGGTCTGCGTTGTGGGCTCGGGACTGCCGGCACCGCTCGCTATTTTCGTGTTGTCGGAAGCGGCGAACTCAATGTCGCGTGATGAGGTCGAAGCTAGCCTGCAGGCCACAATCGACGAAACGAATACACACCTCGAGTCACACGAACGCCTCGCTGGCGCCTACATCGCGAGCGAAGACTGGACCACTGAGAATGGCCTGATGACGCCGACACTGAAAGTTAAGAGAGACCGGCTGGACGCACTCTACCTGGACAAGGTGCAGGGTGAGTTCAGCGGCATCGTCTGGGAATAGGAACACCGTAATGAAAAGAATGATCATCGCGTGCGCAGCAATTTGCTTCGCGACCTCCGCCGCCGCACAACGCAACGTCGAGTTTGGCGCTTTGGAAGTACCTGCCGACGGCAATATCGTAGTCGCGGTCGCTGCGGGCGATACGCTAAGCGGTCTTGCGAAAGAAATCGACGACCGCACTGAAGGTGCACTCGCAGTCGCGGCCGGCGAAGCACAATTCACCGGCGAAGAAGGCCAGACCCTGACTCTCTACGCCGTCAGCCCCTACACCCGAGTAGATCTGATCGGTATCGGTGACGGGGACAGTGACCGTATCTCTGCTGAAAACTTCGGCGGCACCGCCGCTACCCTGAACAACGGTGCCAGCGGCACACACGTCAATATCCTTTGGCGAGGCCAGCACGCGGCCCGCGTTGCACTCGGCTTCCAGCTTGGCGACTATCGCTTTGATCGTTACCAGGAAGACCAGCTCGACAAGAGCACACTGGGATCCGTCTCGGTGCTGACCGATGATGCATCAGCCGCCGGTACTTTCGAGGATGACCTCGCGCACCTCGCATCTTCTGTCTATTTCGCTCGCAACCTTGCAACCGAGCCAGGCAATGTCATCTACCCGCAGTCTTTCGTTGACCGTACGAAAGACGCATTCGACGACGTCGACAATGTTCGCATCCGGGTACTGGACGAGAAAGAAATGGCACGCCTCGGCATGGGCTCGCACCTGAGCGTTGGCCAGGGTTCCAGGCGCCCCCCGCGCCTGCTGCTGGTCGAGTACATGGCCGGCGGTGACGCGCCGACCGTAGCTCTTGCCGGAAAAGGCATCACGTTCGACACCGGCGGTATTTCGCTCAAAAGCAAGGACGGCATGTGGCTCATGAAAGGCGACCTGGGCGGTGCCGCTGTCGTAACCGCCACTGTGCTTGCTGCCGCGAAACGCGAAGCCAGGGTCAACGTCGTAGCGCTCGCGGCGCTCGCTGAGAACATGCCATCGGGCAGCGCCAGCCGACCGGGCGACGTATTGAAGTCCATGTCCGGCAAGACTATTGCTATCAACTCCACCGACGCCGAGGGCCGTCTCGTTCTGGCCGATGCTGTCTGGTACGCACAGGTTGAGTACTCGCCTTCGGTCCTGATCGACGTTGCAACACTGACAGGCAGCGCAGGACGCGCCGTCGGCAACACTTATGCGGCCCTGTTCGGCCGTGAACAGCATCAGGGCCTGATCGACCAGCTCATTGAAGCCTCTGCCGCGGCAGGTGAGCCGTCCTGGCAGTTACCGCTCGACGACGTGCATTTCAAGAACATCGAGCACGATGTCGCCGACATTATTAATGGCGGCATCTCGGCTGCCGGCGCGAGCATCGGCGCCTCGTTTATCGGCTCCTTCGTCAAAGAAGAACAGGCGTGGGCGCATTTCGATATCGCCAGCGTCGACTACCAGGAGAAACCGTCTCCGACGATGCCGGTCGGCTATTCTGCCTGGGGCGTTCGGGCGCTCGACGAATACCTGCGCCGCCACCACGAACAATAATAAGGAAGTACCGTGTCCGGAAACGAAACGACTGCAACACAACCGGGGCGCATGACCCGATTCCTTCGGGTCGTCGAAGTACTCGGCAATGCGCTACCGCACCCTGTAACGCTATTCGCCCTGTTCTGTATTTTCATCGTGCTGCTGAGCGGCCTGCTCGGCTGGATGGATGTGTCGGTTCCGGACCCGCGTCCTGAAGGTGCAAAAGGTCGCGCACCGAATGGCCTGATCGAGGTCGTCAGCCTGATGAACGCGGATGGCTTCCGCAGAATCGTGCTGAATCTCGTCACCAACTTCACAAGTTTCGTGCCGCTGGGCACGGTGCTGGTCGCGCTGCTCGGTGTTGGCGTCGCAGAACGCTCCGGCCTGCTGACGGCACTGATCCGCAGCATGGTGCTCAAGGCAAACCCGAGAACGGTCACGATTGTGATCGTATTCGCGGGCGTACTTTCGAACACCGCGTCGGAGATGGGCTACGTCGTCCTGATCCCGCTTGCAGCGACGGTGTTCTATTCGCTCGGCCGGCATCCACTGGCCGGTCTTGCCGCGGCATTCGCGGGCGTATCGGGTGGCTACAGTGCGAACCTGTTGCTCGGCACAGTTGACCCGCTACTCGCCGGCATTACGCAGGAAGCGGCGCGCCTGATCGATCCGACCTACACGGTCGACGCCAGCGCCAACTGGTTCTTCATGTTTGCGAGCACGTTCCTTATCACGATCGTTGCGAGCCTCGTCAGCCTGAAGATCGTCGAACCGACACTCGGCAAGTACGACCCGACGATCGCGCAGCTCGACGATGACGACGATCATCGCCTCGACCCGCTTGAGCCGATCGAGCGCAAGGGCCTGATTGCTGCCGGTCTTGCGGCGCTTGCGCTGGTCATCGGTATCGTCCTGCTCGTCGTTCCCGAAGGCGCCGTATTGCGCAACCCGGAAACCGGCGAGATTCGCAATTCACCGTTCCTGCGCGGCATTGTCGCCCTGATCTTCGTGTTTTTCCTCGTGCCCGGTTTTGTTTACGGTCGCGTTGTCGGCACGATGAAGTCCGACCGCGATGTCATTAACGCAATGGCCGGCGCGATGAGTACGCTCGGCCTGTACATCGTGCTGGTGTTCTTCGCGGCGCAGTTCGTGAAGTTCTTCTCGTGGACCAACCTCGGCGCCGTCACCGCGGTAACGGGTGCGACGTTCCTCGAGAACATCGGCATGACCGGGCCGGCAATATTCTTCTTCTTTATCCTGATCTGCGCCTTCATCAACCTGATGCTCGGCTCGGCGTCCGCGCAGTGGGCCGTAACGGCTCCGATCTTCGTGCCGATGCTGATGCTGATCGGATACAGCCCGGAAGTCATCCAGGCTGCGTACCGCATCGGCGACTCGAGCACCAACATCATCACGCCGATGATGAGTTACTTCGGACTGATCATGGCGTTCGCCGCCAGGTACGTACCGAAGGCCGGCGTGGGAACGTTGATAGCGATGATGCTGCCGTATTGTGTCGCCTACCTGTTGCTGTGGAGCATTTTCTTCTTCACGTGGGCGTTCGTGCTCGGCATACCGGTTGGTCCGGCATCACCGACGTACTACTCAGCAGGCTAGCCGAACGAAGTGACCCAGCACGAGTACATCTTCGTTGCGATCTCGATAGTACTGGGTCTCGCGATCGCCCGGCTGTTGCACACAGCCGCGTTGCTGGTGCGGGCACACACTCGCGTAAAGCATCACTGGTCGACATCGCTGTGGAGTCTCTGTGTATTCGTCTACATCCTGCAGCTGTGGTGGGTCGGCTGGGAACTGCGACTCGTCGATGAATGGGCGATTCTCGATTTCTTCGCGCTCGTGATTGCGGCGATCCTCGTCTACGGCGGCGCGGAGATGGCGCTTCCGGTTGAGGATTACGACATCAGCGACGACACCGAGCTCGACTTCCTGAAGCACAGTCAGTCGCTGGGCCGGGTATCGGCCGCATCGATGCTTTGCTATTTCCTGATCGGCCCGTACGTCAACCTGACGATGTTCGGCAACCCGACGTGGCCTTCTTACGGTTTCCCCGCTCTTGGCGTCGCGCTGATGCTGTTGATCATGTTCAGGCCGCGCTGGTTCCCGGCGCTCACAGTTATCTTCGCCGGCTACACGGTGATGATTCTTTACCTGACCGCCTGACCCTACCGCATCTGGCACCCCCTGCGGAAACGCAGAGATTCCCCGCGGGCAGAGTGACAATATCGATGCTCCCCACGTCTTTAATATGTCGCACGTGGGAACTTCGAGATGGACTTCAGGGAATTACTACTGACAACCGATGGCGGTGCCAGCCAGGAAAGACTGGCCCGCGCATTGCAACTGACTGCCAACAAAACTCAGTCGCTGCTTGACGCGGCTTCGTCGTACCTAATCGATGCCCTGCAGACTCAAGCTAGCACCGTAAGTGGTAAGTACCACCTTCGGCGCCTAATCATTTCGGGCGGACCGCAACAGTTCATTGACAAGCCCGGCCTGCTCGAGGCGAACGTCGCTGAGATAGAGGGGCGCTCGTTTCTTCGCCACTTGTTCGCCTCAGACGAGGCTATCGAGCGACTGGAGAAGTCTCTTTGTGCATCGCTTGAACTTGACCCAAAGACCGTTCAGCGAGCGCTGCCATTGCTCACCTGTATTTTTGTCGGTGCGATCTGCAAACGAATCGCTTCACAACTGCAGGATTGAAAGACTCGCTGGCTACTCGTCAGTCACCACCGAGTAATGAAGATTGACGACTTTCCATTCGCCGTCGATCTTCTGCCAGACATCGGACTCGAATGCCTTGAGCTCGGTTTTCGAACCATCGACTTCGCGCATCCGGTAATCGATAAAGTAGGTCGTGATTGCGGTCTCGCCGCCTGGCAGGACCTGCACGACGATATCCGATAACTCATTCTTCTCGACGCCGCCGCCTGCAGCCATCGTCTCCGTCCAGAGCTTGTAGTAAGCGTCGATGTCCTGGCGTTCACCGAAAAAATAGACCACGGGGTCGTCAGCGTAGTGACTGAAATAGCCATCGACGTCGTTGGCCTCGTACGCATCGTTGAAGGCCTTCATCGTTGCAAGTACGTCGGCTTTGATATCGGTGCCTTCGCCTGCATGAGCGGCAAGGGAAAACAGCGCTGCGGTTACAAGCAGAAATTTCCTGGTCATTCTAATTACCCCCATTGTCAAGCACGTCAAATGTCAGCCCGGCGTTATCGCGCATGCGCTTTAGCAACGCCGTGCCCATCGCCGCGGCAGGTGTTAGTACGCCACCGCCTGTCGAAAGCTCGTCTTTCGCGAGGCACACTGCCGTCTCGGCCAGCATCTTGCTCGTCGAACCGTAACCTGGATCACGATCACCCGTAATCTTGGTGCGCATGACGGTGCCATCATCCAACACACCGAACTGGCGCAGGTTAAAGAACCCGTTCTCGCGCTGTTCCTTGTTCGGCCCTTCGCCCGGTTCCGGCAAAACAAACTTGTATAGCAGCTTGCGAGTAAAGCTCATGCCCGCGAAGAAATAAAAGCCACCCAGGCCGAGCATCATCGTCGCGCCCTTTAACCGACCCGATGCGCCCTTGCCCGTCATGACCGCCTCGTCGTAACGAAAGTCCTTGCCGTATGGATACCCCTGCAATGCATTACTGCGTCGCACGACTTTTGTATTGATGCCGGCCATTACGAATGGTGCGGTCCATGCCCCGGCCACTTCGTCGAACTGAACGTCGCGTTGCTCGCGCCCATCCGGTCCCTCGCGTTCGCCCGGTGGATTCAGTGCATACGGATCAGCCATGACACGGGCAACAGATCGATCCTTGCGCGCTTCGTCCATGATGTTGAGTCCGCTTGCAATCGTGCCGCCGCTCGGTCCGCCGCTCGTTGCCTTAACCAGCATCTTGATCGATTTGCAGTACTTGCCATGCCGTTGCATCGCCTCGTTCTGCAGGAACAGCACGCCGAGATCCATCGGAATCGAGTCGAAACCGCAGCAGTGCACGATGCGCGCGCCGCTTGCCGTCGCGCCGTCGTGATGTGCATCGACCATCTTGCGAATCCACTGCGCCTCGCCCGCGAGATCACAGTAGTGCGTGCCGTTGGCGACGCAGGCCGCAACCAGCGGCGAACCATACTTCGCATACGGGCCGACGGTCGTCAGTACAACCTTCGTGCTCGCACACATCGCGTTGAGTTTTTCTTCGTCGAAGCTGTCGGCGACGATTACGGGAATCGAGTCATCACCCAACATTGCCTTGAGGTCAGCGAGCTTACTCTCGCTGCGCCCTGCGATGGCCCAGCGTAAATCGCCGCCGGCTCCGTACTGCGCCAGCAGGTACTCGACGACGAGCGCACCGGTAAACCCGGTGGCACCCCAGACGACGACGTCGAAATCGCGATCCGGTGTTGTATTCATGGTCTGGCTCCGCGCTTGGCTTATTGTTATTCGAATGCTGCAAATCTAGCAGATCGCTCCCGCTGTTACAGACTCTTACATGCGGGGCCCCTGCCCAGCCCTATACTTTGCCGATGGATAAACCGGTCATAGTCTGGTTTCGGCAGGATCTGCGCCTCGCCGACAACCCCGCCCTGTCTGCGGCCGCGCAGAGCGGTCGCCCAATCGTGCCCGTGTATGTGCTCGACGAGGCGGCACCGCCGGAGCAGGCCATGGGCAGCGCCAGCCGCTGGTGGCTTCATCACAGTCTTGCGTCACTCGACAGGTCGCTGGGCGGCGACCTCACTTTGTTGCGTGGTGACGCCGCCACGCTGATTCCCGAGCTCTGCGAGACCATCGGTGCTGACAAGATCTACTGGAATCGCTGCTATGAGCCGTGGCGCACAAGGAGCGACGCTACGATTCGCTCCGTGCTCGAGAACCTCGACATTCGGGTGCACGCGTTCGACGGCTCTGTCCTGTTCCCGCCACAGAGCGTGACCAAGCCGGATGGCTCGCCATATCGCGTTTTTACGCCCTACTACCGCAAGGGATGCGTGGCACGATCGCCGGCACCGCGTGAACCGCTGCCGGTACCGAAATTTTCATGCCAGCATGACGTTGGCGGTCTCACGCTCGACGCACTCGAGCTGATGCCGCGTATCCGCTGGTATGACGGCATCGCTGCGACCTGGTCGCCGGGTGAACAGAACGCACATCAACAACTCGAGGAGTTCCTCGGGCACGGCCTGGAACATTACAAGCTGGGGCGTAACCGACCGGACAAACCTTACGTTTCACGCCTGTCTCCGCACCTGCGCTTCGGCGAGATATCGCCGAACCAGGCCTGGTACGCGGCGTCTTCGGGTGATGAGAATACCGATCACTTTCGCAGCGAACTGGGATGGCGAGATTTTTCGAACTACCTGTTATTTCACTTCCCCGACCTGCCGCACCGGAACTTCCAGCGCAAGTTCGATAATTTCCCGTGGCGCGATGACCCGGAATTGCTCGAACGCTGGCAACGCGGCCAGACCGGTATCCCCATCGTCGACGCCGGCATGCGCGAACTCTGGCATACTGGCTACATGCATAACCGAGTGCGCATGATCGTCGCTTCATTCCTCGTCAAGAACCTGCTCATCCACTGGCGGCATGGCGCCGACTGGTTTTGGGATACGCTCGTCGACGCCGACCTCGCAAATAACAGCGCCAGCTGGCAGTGGGTTGCCGGCAGCGGAGCAGATGCGGCACCCTATTTCAGGATCTTCAATCCGCTGACGCAGGCAGAGAAGTTCGACCCGTCAGGTGACTACGTACGGCGCTGGGTGAACGAGACCGACAACCCGGAGCCAATCGTCGACCTGAAAGAAAGCCGCGAGCGAGCGCTAGCGGCTTTTAAGGTCTTGTCACACGGTTCGCGACCGGCCGCGGATCCAGCGTAATTGCAATGTGATGCCAATCAGGAATATGACGAGCAGCACGAGGTAGCTCTTCTTCAAAACCGGGTCTTCTATCGATGTCAGCACAGGATTGCCGACCGGCAGTCGCAGCAGCCCGTCGGTAATCGCCGGGATACTGTGGAACAACAGCGTCGCTGACCACGCGATTGCACGCACGTAGCGGGACAGTCCGCCAAACAGTTGCGTGCCATTGGCCATGAATCCGGTGACGAGTGCCAGCAGGGTCAAGATCGCCAGCACATGTGCCGCGTTAAACGTACCGTGCGCGTATATCGCGAGTGCCGTCACGGCCGTCACGAACGTCGCACCGAGATAGGTTTGCCCGGATTTTGAGTAAAGCGTGAGTTCCTTGTATTTGACGAGCGCGGTGATGCCGCTGGTGATCGCGATGATGCCAAGCACCGTGTGGAACCAGCCGATCGGACTGATCTCAGGCATGAGAACTCCTTGTTGTTATTGGCCGGCGACCTGCACAGCCTGTCCGGCCATGAGTCGTTCGGCACCACGGACGATGACAAGATCGCCTTCGGAGATGCCGCTGGCGACACCCACCCACAAACCGATGATGACACGAACGTCGGCCATAACCTGCTCGGCCGTCCCGTCAGGAGAAACCTTGTATATGAAGGTCTGCCCACCTCGCTCAACCAGTGCATCCCTGGGCACGGCGACAGTTGTTACCGGCGTATCGCCCGGCAGACTCACCTGCACGGGAAGACCGACGAGCCAGTCGCTGCCGCTTGCATCGAGACGCACTTCGACTTGCCGTGACACGTAGTCGCCAACCGGCACGACGGCGCGCACCGTGTACTCGCGAATGTCGCCATTGTTAGTCACGCTGAGCGACATGCCTGGCTCGATGAAATGACTGATCGCGATCGGCGCGGGCAAGGCGATTTCTTTCTGTTGTGTGTCGACGAGGCGCAGCACGTCTCCGCCAACCGAGAGGTACTCGCCAACGGATGCGAGTCGCTCCGTGACATGGCCTGCAAACGCAGCTCGAATCTGAGTCCGCGCAAGATCGCCGCGAGCACGCTCGAAGGTTGCCCGCGCATCGGTCAGCTGGTGGCTGGCCTGGTCGCGCATGGCTTTGGCTTCATCCAGCAGTGTCTTCGACGCACTGTTCTTTGTTGCCAGTTCCTCGGTACGCACGAGCTGACGTTCGCGGTAATCGAACTCGCTCTCAAGCCGCGCGACGTTGGCTTTGGCGCGAGCAAACTCAACCTCGAGCAAGCGCGGATCGATGCGGGCAATGACATCGCCCTTGTCCACAGCGTCGCCAACATCGGCGAGCCAGGTCAGCACGCCCTCCACTTCCGCGGCGATACGCGAGTCGTTGAGACTCACGACGGTGCCCGGTACGTTCACGATCGCAGACATGTCACGCAGCTCGGCCTTTGCTGCTTCAACCTGTGCGGGCGGCATCTCACCCCAGTCCTGCGCGGAGACCGGTAATGTTGCGAACAATGCGAGTACGGAAATTCTTCTGATCATATGGGTCGTTTCTCGGCCGAGCTCGTCAGTTGCAGCAGGCTCGGCAGCAGCAACAGTGTAAACAATGTTGAGACGGCCATGCCGCCGACGATGGCCGCGGCCATGCCACGATAGATAACGCTGCCGGCACCCGGTACGAGCAACAGCGGCAGCATGCCGAACAGGCTGGTCAGTGTACTCATGAAGATGGGCCGCAAACGGAAACGCAGCGCCTGGTGCACCGCATCCTTGCGATTCAGGCCCTCACTTTCTGCGCGCCGCGTCTGCGCGACGAGCAGAATCGCGTTATTGACGACCAACCCGAGCAGGATGATGAACCCGATCATGCCGAGCAGGTCGAGCGGCTGGAATTTGATGAAGTTCATGAGCGTAATCGCGAACACGCCGCCGACGGCTGCGAGCGGAATCGAGATGACAACAACGATGGCGTCTTTAAGCGATTTGAACAGTCCGGCCATGATCAGGATCAGCAGCCCGATCGCGGTCAGGAAGTTTCTACCGAGTGTGCCGACCGCTCGCTCGAGATCCTGTGCACTGCCGGCGTACATGATCGTTCCGTCTTCGGGCAGCAGTTGCCGCAGCTGAGGCTCAACCTGGGTCTGCAACTCATCGAGCAGACCCTCAAGTGACATGCCATCCGGCGCATTGACGACCAGGCTGTTGACGCGCTCACGATTTATTCGCGCAACCATTTGCGGTGATTGCGCGATCGCAATGTTCGCCAGGGCGCCGAGGGGCACGACTCCACCGAGCGGCGTACTCATCGGCAGTGACATCATTTGTTCCGGCGTCTCGAAACGCGTCGTCTTGAGATAGATGTCGATGCGCTCGCGACCCGTAAAGTATTCGCCGAGCCAGACGCCATTGCCCAGCTCCATGATGACGCGTGTCAGGTCCATGCGATTCCAGCCGACTTCGGCCAGTCGTTCGTCATTGGGCTCAAAGCGCAACTCGGCTGTTTCGGTAAACGGATCCGGCTGCGGTTGCGCCGAAGCACCGGGCAGCACCTGCGGGATAATCTGCATGGCCGCACCGGTTGCCGGTTTAAGGGCTTCAACATTCATCGAACCCAGCCGCATCTCGACGCTGTTCGCACCCTCAAATCCACCGAACAGGCTGCGCCGCATGGCGAAGCCGAATGTATCGGGAAGGCCGGCGACAATCTGGCCCTGCGCATAGCCCATAAGCTCATCCAGATCGGTACCAGCTCCCGGATTTATCGCAAGCCATCCGCCTGCCCCCCCGGGAAATGACCACAGGTAGTAGTCGCTGATCGCGGGCTCAGCCCTGCCGTCAAGATGTGGCGCCAGGCGTTCGATAACCGTTTGTGCGATTTCCGCGTCCGATGTCTCGATATTCATGCTTGGCGGGAAGAACATGAATGTATCGATCGTGTCGCGCTGTACCGGTGGCAGGTAATTACTCTCGGGCCAGAGCAGAATCGTGAATACGATGGAACCGGTCATGAGCCCGGCTATCCAGCCGATACGTCGATTCCGGGTACCTGTCAGATCGACGATCCTGTCGGCAATGCGGTCCCACACGGTCTCATCGACCGTCTCGGGCGGCAGCTTGCGCATCAAGTAACGGGCGGCCGTCGGCAGGATCGTGATCGCAACCAGCAGCGAGATTGAGACGCCGATGGCGATTGTCAGTGCGAGGTCGGCGAACATCTGCCCCTCGACGTCTTCGAGGAACATGATCGGTATGAAGATCGCGACAGTGGTCGCCGTCGATGCCAGCAGCGCACCCCACACCTGCGTCGCACCTTTGTCCGCAGCCTCGGCCGGCGTCTCACCCTTCTCGCGCAAACGGACGATATTTTCCAGCACCACAATCGCAGCGTCGAGCACCATGCCGGTTGCGAAGGCGAGACCAGCCAGCGAGATCACGTTGAGCGAGCGGCCGAAGACATTGAGAACAACGAAAGTAGTCAGCAATGACACCGGGATTGCGAGCGCGATGATAAAAGTCGCGCGCCACTGTCGCAGGAAAAACCACAGCACGCCGATCGCGAGAATGACACCGGCGATGAGGTTGCCGGTCAGCAAGCGTATCGAACGCTCAATGTAGATCCCCGGGTCGAAGCTGTAAGCTGCAAGCATGTTGCGCTCTTTGAAGACGGTCTCATTGAACTCGTCCATCTTCGCTTTCACGCCGTCGAGCGCTTCGAGCACGTTGGCGTCGGTTGTCTTGGCGATTGCGAAACGGGCTGCCGGCTTGCCACTGTGGTAGATAAACCCTTCACGCTTCGGCGGACCGTAATTGACGGTCGCGACATCGCCGAGACGAATCGGCAGGCCGTTGCGCCATTCCAGGATCAGGCTCGCTAGTTCGTCGGCATCGTAGCGTCCTTCGACGCGCAGTGTGTACATGCGCCGGCCGACATCGACCGAGCCCGAAGAGATGTTCGCAGAGCGGCCGATGCGATCGGCGGCGCGTGCGATGTCGATACCCATCTCCGCCGCCTTGTACGGGTCGACGATAATCTGCAGCTGATCTGTCGCGTTGCCGCTCGTATCCCAGACATCGACACTTGAGACACCGTACAGAGACGCGATTTGCGGTTGAATGACTTCACGCAGGTAGCGCTTGTTCGCGATCAGGTCCGACTCGTCACCCTCGAGCTGCTGCACGTAGTACTCGATAAGCTGATCGTTCGCGTCACCCCATTGCCCGAGCATGACGTCCGGCTTGTCGGCATTAGCGGGCAACGGCCGCATACGGTTCAATCGACTGATCACATCGATTAACGCACGTGTCATATCGGTCTCGAGCGCAAATTCGAGCTCGATCCAGCCGAAGTTCTGCATGCTGAACGCGCGCATCTCGGCCATGCCTGGAGTACCCTGCAGCACCTCCTCAATCGGTACCGTAAGTTCGGACTCAATTTCGAGTGGCGACGCGCCCGGCCAGGCCGATGACACCGAGATGATGGGTTTCTCAATCGGAGGTAGCAGCTGGGCAGGAATGCTCACGATCGACATGATGCCGAGCAGCATGACGACCGCGGCGACAATCGCCACGGCAGCCGGATTGGCCAGACTTGCTTTCGTCAGTCGCATTCGGTTCCCCCCGAACCCTATGCGTTGTTATTACTATGGAGTCATTCTATCAGGCTGAATTCCACTTTCTCGCCGGATATCGGGCAGCGGAACGCGAGCAGGCAGGCCGTGAGCTGCAGATCGACGCCATCGGCTGCGCCGGTACCGTACAGGCGATCACCGACAATCGGGAATCCGAGGTCCGCCAGGTGCTGACGAATCTGGTGCTTGCGACCGGTTTCGATACGCACATCGACGACCGAATGCTCGCCACTGGCGTGCCGTAATGAGAACTCGCTGACCGCGTGCTTGCCGTCAATATCGCGCTCAACCCGCAGCGGGTCCGTTTGCGACGAAAAGTCACCATGCACGGTTGCGACGTAGCGCTTCTCTATTTTTCTTGACTGGAATACCTTCGCCAGTGCCGCGGCCGCCTTCTTCGAGTGCGCGACAAGTATCAGTCCGTTCGCTGCACGATCGAGTCGGTGCACGGTAAAGGCGGGACGCTCGGGCTGCAGGTTACGCTCCGCCCAACGGCCAACCGTGCAATGGTCACCCCACTTCGAACCTTGCGAGCGTAGCCCACACGGTTTATTCCAGACCGAGTACTCGCCCAGGTCTTCGACCAGCGTCGGCTCGGGCGGCACCTCGGCGAGCACGTCCTCATCGTAATAAAGGTGTAACTCATCACCTTCGCGCAATGCTCGCTTGGCACGCCGCAGTCGCTGCGTGTTCTTGCCGCGCGTCAGCCACACGGCGCCCTGCGTCATTGCAAACTTGACGCGCTGCTTCGACAAGCCTGTCGCCGCCTGCAACAGGTCGACAGCGATGTCGCCCGTGTTCTCTACCTTTATGTGATACTCGTCTTTCACAGTCCGCATAGTACGCGAGTTGCGGTAGCCCGCGAGCCGGGTGCGAGCTAGAATCACCCTTTCCCGCAGGGGCGACTCGCAACACATGTCAGCCAACGAACACTACGGTCAGATCGCAGTCATCATTCCCTGCCGCAATGAGGCCGCTGCCATCACGCAGGTCGTGAAGGATTTCCAGGCCGCACTGCCCGACGCCACGATCTTCGTTTACGACAACAACTCCGACGACGACACGTCCAAAGTCGCCGCAGAGGCCGGCGCTGTCGTGCGTTTCGAGGCGCTGCCCGGCAAAGGCAACGTCGTGCGACGCATGTTTGCCGACATCGACGCGGATATATATGTGCTCGTCGACGGTGACGACACCTACGACGCGGCCAGCGCTGCGAAAATGGTCGCGAAGCTCGAGGACGAAGTGCTCGACATGGTTACCGGTACGCGCGTCTCAACCGAGACCGAGTCGTACCGCGCAGGCCATCGATTCGGTAACAAGTTGCTGAGCGGCATCGTCGCGACGATATTCGGAAATCGCGTTTCCGATCTGTTGTCGGGCTACCGTGTGTTCTCGCGACGCTTCGTCAAATCATTCCCGGCACTCGCGAGCGGTTTCGAAATCGAAACCGAGCTCACGGTACACGCACTGGAACTGCGCATGCCGATCGCCGAGGTCGACACGCCGTACGGCGCTCGCCCGGACGGGTCGGAGAGCAACCTGAATACCTTCCGCGACGGCTGGCGAATTCTCAAGACGATTGTGTCGCTGACGAAGACCGAACGACCGCTGCATTTCTTCGGTTCGATCTTCGCGGTACTCGCACTGGCATCGGTCGTCCTCGCCTGGCCCGTGTTCGTGACCTACCTGGAGACCGGCCTCGTGCCCCGTATCCCGACGGCCGTACTATCAACCGGCATGATGCTGCTCGGCTTCCTGAGCCTCGCCGCCGGCCTGATCCTCGACACGGTGACGCGCGGCCGCCAGGAAATGAAGCGACTGCATTACCAGGGCGTTCCGCGCCATCGCCGCGGCCAGCGTGCTTAACAAGCAACTGCAGGGATTCATCGTTGTCGGTGGTATCGGCTTCCTGGTCGATGCGGGCGTGCTTACTCTCCTGGTAAAGACCACCGAGCTCGGTCCGTTTTACGGCCGTGCTGTTTCGTTCGCCGCCGCAGTAACCGTCACCTGGCTGCTGAACCGTACTTACGTATTTGGTTGCGCCGTGCAGGACCGCAGCAGCAGCGAATACGCCGCCTACGTCACCGTGCAGGTCGTAGGGGCCGCGATCAACCTCGCGGTATACGCATTCATAATCGCAACCGTACCCCGCTTCGGAGCCGCGCCCGTCATACCCCTGGCTGCCGGCGCCGCCGCGGCATTGGTCTTCAACTACGTGGCGACCAGTCGCCTTGTGTACACCCGCGATGACTGACAACAGCTACAGCGGCCGCGACAACCTCGAGGCCATGAAAAGGGCCACGCGGTACAACGACTATCTCGTCGACCTGATCCGAAAGCACGCCTCGGGGAATACCGTACTCGATCACGGTGCGGGTGCCGGTACGTTTTCACGACCGGTGCGAGACGCCGGCTATGCGGTCATCTGCATGGAACCGGACGACGGCTTGCGCGACGACCTGGCTGAGGCTGGCTTCGAAACCGCGGCAACGCTCGGCCTGATCGAACCGGGGTCGGTCGACTACGCGTACACGCTGAACGTGCTTGAACATATCGAAGACGACGAGGCCGCAGTACGTGAGTTGTATCGCTGCCTGAAACCGGGCGGTCGACTGCTCGTGTACGTGCCGGCGTTCCAGGTATTGTTCAGCCAGATGGACACGCACGTCGGCCATTACCGTCGCTACCGCCGTTCGGCACTTGTCGCGACGTTGCGGGCCACGGGCTTCGACGTCGAGTCCGCGAAATACGTCGACAGTCTCGGATTCCCGGCGACCCTGGCCTACAAGCTGGTCGGAAATCGTTCCGGTACGGTAAGCCCGGGGAGTGTCGGCATCTATGACTCGCTGATCTTTCCGCTAAGCCGCCTCCTCGACGCACTGACGTTTGGGAGCTTCGGCAAAAACCTGGCAGTCCTTGCAACCAAACCTGCAGGAGAGTCGCCTTGAATCAGCGTTGGGCAATGTTGCTGTTATGGCTGGGCGCGACAGCGATCGGCATGTTCCTGTCGCTCGTGGTTATCGAGGCCGCGTATCTGCAGGGCGAGTATGTCCCGACCGGCAATGACTCTTTCTATCACGCACGTCGCATGCTGGATGTTGCGGCGGGAATGAACGTCTACCAGTTCGACCCGCGTATCGGACCGCCGGACGGTGTCTGGATTCCCTGGCCCTGGGTATATGACTGGCTCATGGGCAAGTCGGCGGCCGTGGTCACGTGGCTAAGTCCGTCGACAAGCGCCTTCGCGTTCCTCGCCTGCGTGCCGGTTGCGTGGCTCGCCGTGAACGCCGCGCTGTTTATCGTCGCGGCGAAGCATTCCGGTTTGCAGCTCGGTTACATCGCACTGGCGATGCTCGCGTTCGCACTGGCACCGTTCGTGCAGATGATGCACATGGTCGGCAAGGTCGATCACCATTTCCTCGAATTCACATTTGTGCTGCTGACAACGCTTTCCGGCCTGCGTTTTTTTGCAAACAACAACGACCGTGTGGCGGCGATAGCCCTCGGCATCAGCCTCGGCATCGCGCCGGGTTTTCACATTGGCTTGTTCGTGCTGCAATTACCCGTGCTCGCCTGCGCCGGCATACTGTGGCTGCGCGGACAACAATTCTCCCGAAGCGGAATGCATCAGCTGGCAATCGCGCTGGCCGTCTCCGGTCTATTGGTTGCGATCCCGTCTGACCCGTTCCGCGCCGGAATGTTCGAGTTTGGCCTGCTGTCCGGCTTCCACGTCTATGTCGCGATCTGTTCGGCAATCGTACTCGCGTTTCTCGCGTGGAAGCCATTCAACATGAAGTCGCTCGGCATGCTCGCCGGAATCGCCGTCGTGATGATGTCGCCGGTGCTGGGTCAGCTGCTGCAAGGCGCTGCATTCGTGTCGCGCGACGTATCGTTTCTCGAGAACGTTATCGAGGCAACCGGACCATTCGAGTTATTAGGTCAGTTCAACGCGATGTGGCTCGCCGAGCAGTACAGCTGGCTGTTGTTCGTCGTGCCGCTGGTGATGATCTATTACATCTTTGTCGCAGCACGCGAGGCGGGACCACGCGACGTGTTCTTCGCCGTGATGACTGTGTTTGGCATCGCCTTCATGCTGATGCAGTTCCGCTTCAACAATTTTGGTCTGTTTGCGATGGTCGTCGGCAGCCTGCTTATCGCACAGCGAATAGTCGCGCGCTTCGACTGGAACCAGGGCATCGTCGCCGTGGTTCTGCTCGGTGTATTGCTGCTCGCTTACCAGCCGCCGTTACGCGGCAAGCTGTTCGACGTGTACGCATTAGGCGCGGCGCCGATCTACGAACGCGCAAGACCGGTATTCCTCGAACTCGCCGATCGGTGCAACGAAAACCCCGGCCTGATCATGGCCGACAAGCATGACGGAAACTACCTGCTGTACCACACCGACTGCAGCGTACTGAGCAACAACTTCATGCAGACTGCAGAAGACGTCGAGCGCATCGCACAATTCACCGAACTCATGAAGACGACGCCACGAGCGCTACGTGCGCAACGCCCGGATATCGATTACCTGCTGATACGCGCCTGGGATTACTACGAGATTCGTGACGGTAAGAT
Organism: Woeseiaceae bacterium; assembly: GCA_965224725.1. Classification (GTDB taxonomy): domain Bacteria; phylum Pseudomonadota; class Gammaproteobacteria; order Steroidobacterales; family Woeseiaceae; genus UBA1847. Next base: position 16,592 of record CBDCZZ010000001.1, on the reverse strand, counting down.
TGCCGTGCAGCAACAGTACCCATTGGCGGCAATGTTGATTCCGGACGGCGAACTACCCGAAGGGTATGAGTTGCTGCAGAGCATCTACGTCGAGCGCAATGGTGAGCCACTGCTGTACGCGAAGGCGTTCGCGATCAATTAATCAACACCCGGCGGCAGCGGGAAGTCGAGATCGAGACTCGCAAGAACCTCCGGCGTCATCTGGTATTCCTCGAGCAACGCCCGCCAGCGAGGATCATCATGCATCTCCCTATACCAGGGTCGCCCAAGGTGCGATCGAATAGCCCAGTGGTCATCGGGCCCGCCAAGTTCGAGCAATCTGAACGCCTCGTCCTTGTAGCCAATCCATGCGTACATTTGAGCGGCAACAAGCGGTCTGTTTTTCGTTTTCTCAACAAATTTTGGCAACAGCTCGTCGAATTTCTCGTGCTGGCCCAGATCGTGAAGCGCACCCAGGTATCCGGGGCTTATCCAATCATGTTTGGCGTAAATCGCAGCATGAATTTCCTCCGCCTTCTCGGGCTCACCCGCAAACAGGTGCACCTCGGCCAGCGTCTCCCGAATCGGGTCGGACTCCGGACTCATATCGAGCGCATCCTGCAATCGTGCCCTGGCGGTGTCGAAGTTCCCAAGCTGCATGTGTGTCAGTGCAATGTTCTCGTAGCACCAGATGCAAAGCGGGTCACGCTCGACGAGATAGTCACCAATTTTGGCCGCCAGGTCTGCCTTGCCGTAGAACGGCAGTGTCGCAAGAGACGTCCACAGGACCTCGTAATTTGTCGGGTCCGACTCGTGGGCACGTTTCTTGAAGCGCGCCGCCGTTTCGATGTCCTTGTCGTGAACCAGCGCTGACCAGGCCATCCAGTTGAGTGCATTGCCGTCATTTGGATTAATCGCAAGGACGCGGCTGAACAATTGTCGGATGCGCATCTGGCGCTGATTCGGTGAAAGATCGCCCAACCCGAGAGTCCAAGGATGGCGGGCTGCCAGAGCCAGCGCTTCGCTGTAGTCCGGGTCGAGCTCGATCGCTCTGCTTAGCAATGTCTCGATCCGGGCGCGCACGTCCGGATCGCGGAAATTGTCATTGAGCATGGTCCGAGCCTGCAGGTACAGCGCGTAGGCACGCGGGTCGACGCGTTTTACATGCGGCAGATCACCGAGAAGCGAGATTTGCAGCTCATCGACAACTTTGGCAGCAACCTCGTCCTGGATATCAAAAATGTCACCGAACTCGCGATCGTAGTTCTGTGAGAACAGGTGCGTATCGGAAGAAGCCTCAATGAGCTGTACTGTGATCCGGATCCGATCCGCGGCCGTACGAATCGAACCCTCGACGATGTAGGCGACGCCGAGCGATTTTGCGATCTCGGGAATCGTTTCTTTGCTGCCCTTAAACGAAAATGCCGACGTTCGCCCGGCAACTCGAAGTTCGGGAATCTTGGCGAGCAGGTTAAGCAACTCCTCGGAGATGCCGTCGGCGAAGTAGCCGAGGTCTCCATCTTCAGAGATGTCCTCAAAGGCGAGCACGGCGATTGAGTGCTCACCGTACTGCTGGCGAATCGCATCACCACGTGCCTCGGCTGCGACTTCCGCTTCGCGAGCCGAGTCGCGAGCCGGATCAAAGACGAACTTGTCGACTGCGAAGTACGCGACTGCAAGGACCAGGATGGCGATGATCGCAGCATCGAATCTTCGCGTAGCGTTTGGCGACGCGGGAGCCGTGACTTCGTCATCGCGTTGCAGGCCCTCCGGCGTCCACTCGAAAATCCACGACAGGATCAGGGCTGGCACGAAGCCGACAGCAAGGATGATGACAACGAGGCGAGCCGGCCCGTCGCCGTATCCGAACAGCGGGAACACCGTCTCCGCAACCTGGACCAGCAGCCAGGCGGCGGCTACGTAGCCGATCGCAACCCGGTGAACATTGCGACGCCGGATTTCACTCCACAGGGACATTAATAATCCTGTCAGCGCTCATTCGTCATGTGCTCGTCAAACCAGCTCAGCGTTTCCCGGACAACGATGTCCATCGGCGGCGCATGACCGCGTCCGCCTTCAACGAGGTAGTGCTTCTTGGCCTCCGAGCCAAGATTCTCGAACATCGGCTTCTGCGAACTTTCATACGGGTAGAAAAAGTCGGTCGGCATCGTGACCATGAGCGTTGGCGTTGTCACGCGAGGCAGAAAGTTAAAGGGATCGACTTCCGGCGAAGTTATCTCATGCATCAGACCGCCCGCGATCAACACGTTGAGTTTTATCCTTGGTTCGGTGGCGACCATCAGAGGTCCGAGGGCAGCGCCCCAGCTGGCGCCGAAGAAGGTCAGTTCAGTCAGATCGATATCGTCGCGGGTCTCGAGGTAGTCGATAGAGCGGCTGAGATCTTTGGACCACGCGATAACGTGCTCGCGGTACAGGATGGACTCGTCCGGCAGGTCGGACTCGATATCCGAGGTGCGGCCGTAGGTCCCCTTGTACACCGGGATAATGACCGCGAATCCGTTTCGCATGAGGTATGGCCAGAAGAACTCGTCGATCTGGTCGCGATAAATAGCGTTCGAGCCGGGAAAATATACGACGGCTTTGTATGGTGGCTGCATCCCCTTCGGAATATTCAGGTAGGCGTACATTCGTTCGTCGCCATACGCCGCATCGAACTCGATTCTTTCGCGCGTCCAGTACTCGTAGTCTTTAACCTCGACAGTCTCGGCGTTCAGCGGCGTGGGATCGTACTCGTACAGCCGCCGATAGATCGCGAAGATGTCATCCGCTACCGGAACCTCTGTTGCGTAGTCTCGAATGGTCATTGCGATAGGACTGCGGGCTGACGCCTGTACAGGACCGTCCAACGTCTGCATCAGTCGTACGCCGTTCAAAGCATCGCGAAAGAATGGCGATTGCGCATTGCCTTCGACAAACAGATATTCGGGATCGCTCCAGCCCCCGCCGAGCAGGAGCCGACCTCCGGAGTTTTCATTCCATACCCACTCACGGACATTGCCGGCCATGTCCAGCACGCCGGAGCCACCCAGCGCCCCGGTGCTGCCGACCGGCATCGTTGCCGTACCGGAGAAATTGGCGTGCTCCAGAAGGAACTGATACGAAGACAAAGATGCGAGGCTCCAGTGAAACACCGTCGGCAGCTGCTTGCCTTTGAACTTCGCGAAGGCGGCGGCCTCGTACCAGCTGATACCCCCGACAGGATGGTCTGCGGTTCCGGTCGGATACACGCCCCCTTCCCAGGTACTCGGCCCGGGCCTTCCGGTGCGGTCTTTGAATAACGCCATAGCCTCGTCAAAGGACAGTTCCTGCCCGTCCTTGACGAACGGGTTCTCCCAGTAAACGGGATCTTCATATCCGCCCGCATCGACAAACTGCTGGTATTCGCGATTGGTCGTCTCGAGCCGATCGATGAAAAAGTCTGACAGCGACGTCTTGTGATGCTTGAGCCCAATGAGCTGCACCTCGAAGTCGTCCAGGCCTCTCACTCTGACCATTTCCTCCGGCAGATCATCGAGAAGATCCAGCGTCTGGGTTGGCCCGTACCAGGTAGCAACCTCCAACTGCCGATAGCCATCCTTTTCGAGCCTGAGACGTTCCATGCCTCGCGAGACCCGCACATCATTTACCGGCGTCGTCCCGACGTATCGCCAGTCTTCATCCGTTGAGTTGTACGGCCGAACCCAGGCCTCGGCGCCAGCCGGTTCGGACCTGATTGATGCTACTCGCGACGAAATGTCCCATAGCTCATCACGTAATGGACCAAGCGGAAGTGAGTCCTCCAGTTGCTGTGCACGCAGGAAGGCCGGCCCAACCTGGCTTGCGTTGACGAGATTGCGAATTTCCTCAAGGTCGGCGAGCGCCCTGGCGGTTGCATCTGCATCACGGCGAGGATCGAGATAGAACTTGTCGAACGCGAAATAGAGAAGGCCGACGACGAGCAGCCCGGCAATCGCGAAATCGAGTCGTCGGGACGCTGCCTGACCGGTGGGACGACTCCGGTCGACGTCTTTGTCTTTTTTCAGGCCATCCGGTGTCAGCTCGTAAAGCCAGGCGATGACCAGCGTGGGAATAAATCCGGCAGCGAGAATGATGACAACGAGACGAGCCGGCCCGTCGCCGTATCCGAACAGCGGGAACACAGTCTCCGCAACCTGGATTAACAGCCAGGCTGTTACGACATAGGCAGCACCGACGCGGAACACGTTACGACGCTTCAGCTCATGAACAAACGTTGTCACATGAAACCCCCTCCCCGCATTCTAACTTAAGTAGAATGGCCCCATGAACGCACTCGGCAACCTCATATTCTTCGTCTTCGGCGGCTTCATCATCTTCATCGGCTATGTGCTCGGCGGCATCCTGCTGTGCGTAACCATCGTCGGTATCCCGTTCGGACTCATGTGCTTTCGCATCGCGGGCGGTGTGATCGCGCCGTTCGGTCGTGATGTTTACGAAAAGGAACCGCCGGGCGGAATACTCTGCCTGATCCTGAACATTCTTTGGATCATCCTGCCGGGGCTCGAACTCGCGATCCTGCACCTGCTGCTGGCGGCGTTCTTCGCGCTCACAATCGTTGGTTTTCCGATAGCCGTGCAGCACGTGAAGCTCGCGAAGGTAGCGTTGCTACCGTTCGGCCACGAGATGCGGGAGATTCCGGAGTACCGCTAGTCCGTCCTACTTAGTCCTCGGGCATCAACGGTTTCTGGCCCTTCGGGATCGGCGAAACGTACGGATTGTCTTTCATGGCCGCGTCGAACTCGGCTTTCGCGCGCTTGCGAAGATCTTCGTCGAGCAGGAAGTCCATCGCCGTCATGGCCATGACCTTGGCGGCCACGCTCGCGCCGCGTGATGCGTTGGGCCGGCCGTGGCTCGCCGACGTTGCCCAGCTGTGCCAGGGCAGGTTCAAGCCGGCGGTCGCTACGTAGAAGGTAACGCCAGGTGCGAGTCGCGACACCTCAGCGACATCGGTAGAGCCGCCCTGCGGCGGTTCCACGCCGTCGGCAAGCGGTGAGACTTCGGTCGGATAGCCAAGTGGCTCGATGCCGACAAACTCCTGCAGCTCGCGAGCGAACGCATGGTCCTCTTCGTCGAACACCGGGGCGCCGACGAAATCGAGATTTGCCTGCGCTGCTTCCTGCAAGGGGCGATTCAGCAGCATCTCGTGCACGCCCGTGATGAGCGTCACCTTGTGCGTTGTGCCTGTGGCCAGAGCAGCTGCTTCGGCGATGTTGAGTAACCAGGCATAGTTCTTTTCAACCTTATCCCTGTCGATGTCGCGGACGTAGTACCAGACCTTGGCATACGCAGGCACGACGTTTGGAGCTTCACCCGCACTTGGAATAACGTAGTGAATCCGTGCCGTCGGTTCGATGTGCTCGCGCATCAGGTTCGCGCCGTAGTTCATCATCTCGACAGCATCGAGTGCGCTGCGTCCGTTCCACGGATCAAACGCACCGTGCGCGGCCTTGCCGAAGAACTCGACCTGGAAGTTATTCAGTGCCTGGCCCGTCTGGTTACCAACACCGGTTGAGTAGTCCGGGTGCCAGTCGATCGTGATGTCGATACCGTCGAATACACCGGCATTCGCCATGTAGACCTTGCCGACGACGGTTTCTTCGGCGGGCGATCCGAACAGCTTGACGGTGCCCTTGATGCCTTGTGCTTCCATAGCGCGCTTGAGCGCAATGGCTGCGCCGACCGAGCCAGCGCCGAACAGGTTGTGTCCGCAGCCCTGGCCGTGTGGATGACCATCGTTACGTTCCTGGAGCTCCGGAACGGGCGCATTGCCGATGTTCGGCAAGGCGTCGTACTCGGCAAGAATTCCGATGACCGGTCCACCGCTGCCCCACTCCGCGACAAAAGCCGTCGGCATATCAGCAACGCCACGTTCAACGGCGAAACCTTCTTCTTCGAGGATGTCCGCCAGGAACTTGGCCGACTGCGTCTCGCGCAGTGCGATCTCGGAGTAATCCCACAAGGTCGCGGACATGTGCGAGATGCGTGATTCAAGCGCGTCGACCTCGTCGATAACGCGCTGCTTCTCAGGTGTTGTTTCGTCCGCCAAAACGGGCGTGCAAAAGACCAGCGCCAGGCCGGCCAGAACGGATGCGTGCTTCATGCCGTGGATCCCCTTGTTCTTGTTTGCCCTGATTGTAGCAGTCGAGGCTCAGGCTTCGCGCGCGTGTATGATCGGCTGCGATATGCAAGAGAATCAGAACAAGGGCGGCTACGTTGCGATCATCGGTGGCGCAAATGTCGACATCCACGGCAAGTCGGATGAGCCGCTGAGGCTGCATGACTCGAATCCGGGTGAATTGAGCATAAAGGCGGGCGGTGTCGCCACGAATATCGCTCGCAGCCTGACCAACCTCGGAATCGAGGCCCGGCTCATCAGTGTTGTCGGAGATGACCACTTCGGTGACTGGCTGCTCGATCAGATCGGCTCTGAAACGGTCCATCGGATCTCAGGTGCTGCCACCTCGACTTACCTCACGCTGATCGACGCCGACGGTGAAATGCACGCCGGTATTTCGGCCATGGAAATATCCGATCACCTGACACCGGACCTGTTGCGACAACACGAAGACCTGTTGCGGGAGTCGTTACTGATCGTCGTTGATGCCAACTTGCCTGAGTCATCGCTCGTCTGGATAACAGAGAACTTCGCCGACAAGCCGATCTTCGCAGACACGGTTTCGGTCGCGAAAGCACCACGCCTGAAGGCTTGCCTCGATGCGATCCATACGTTGAAGACAAACGCGATCGAGTTGCGGGCTTTGACAGATGCCAACGCGAGTCTTGAAGAACAGTTAGCCGCGGTTGATGCCAGAAACGTCTTTGTCACGCTCGGCAGAGAGGGCGTGCTGTACAGCTCGGGCGGACAACGAGGCCACAAGTTGTTATGTGAACCGAACCCAGAAATCCGGAACACAACAGGCGCCGGGGACGCGTTTCTCGCTGGGCTCGTCTACTCGGAACTCAATGACATGAATCTCGAGGACTCGTTAGAATTCGCGCTACACCAGGCGCAACAGGCCACAACCGATGACTGACGAGCAACGACATCTCGTGATTTCTGCCGAGGTAGCTGCGGCCCTCAACGAGGGGCAGCCGGTCGTGGCGCTCGAATCGACGATCATCAGTCACGGCATGCCCTATCCCCGGAACGTCACAACTGCGTTGATGGTAGAACAGACCGTTCGTGACAACGGCGCTATCCCGGCGACGATCGCAATTCTAGACGGACAATTGCGCGTCGGCCTGGCACAGGAAGAGATCGAGCGACTTGGTGAGTCAGGCACCGATGTCATCAAGTGCAGTCGCCGCGATCTGCCGTTTGTCGTTGCACGAAAGATGGACGGCGCAACGACGGTAGCAGCAACGATGATCATCGCGGCGATGGCTGGCATCCGTGTATTTGCGACCGGTGGAATCGGCGGTGTCCACCGCGGCGTTGAAGAGACTATGGACATCTCTGCCGATCTCGAAGAATTGGCGAAAACCAATGTCACGGTCGTGTGTGCGGGCATCAAGTCGGTTCTCGATATCGGTCGCACACTTGAGTACCTGGAAACGCACGGTGTGCCGGTCGTTGGCTACAAAACAGACACCCTGCCCGCTTTCTACGCACAAGAGAGTGACTTCGGTGTCGATTACCGGGTCGACTCACCGGATGACGTTGCAGACGCGATGCGCTGCAAAGACGACATGGCGCTCGGCGGCGGGATGATCGTCGCGGTCCCGGTTCCCAAGGAACACGCGATTCCGCGGAGCGAAATTGACGGCGTTATCGACGAAGCGATTTCCGAGATGACTAAACTCGGCATCACGGGCAAAGATACGACGCCATACCTGTTAGCGCGCATTGCCGAGCGAACTGAGGGCCGGAGTCTCGAGACGAATATCCAGCTGGTGCTCAACAACGCCACGGTGGCCGCAAAAATTGCCGCGAAGCTATGGTCAGTTGAGTAAGTATTTTTATTCTCGCGCTCCTGAGACGTTCAGTTTAGTCTAGGCCACCCGAATTCCTGATGACCAAAAGAATGAGGCGCGAACGCATCAGCTCTGCATGTCTTCTTACATGCTCACTCGCAATCGTCCTGACCAGCTTCGGCAACGCTTTTTGCTATGCCGAAAGTGGAGGCTCCGAGTTTTCCGGTCGTATCGCGGGTCTGAACTACGTTGAGACTCTCACCGATGGCGCGGATGTGGCAGACGAGCTGCCGATGGTGATCGCCATGCACTTCATGGCCGGCAGTCCTGCGACGTCAATTGCGCAGTACGGTGACCTGGACGTGCCGGTTCGCGTGTTGTCACTCGCAGGTCCGCATGAATTCGACGACGGTTTCTCGTGGTTCCCCGATGGCTATTACGAGCTTGATGCCGCATCGCAGCTCGAAGTCACGATAGAGACCGCGGAACGGGTATTTCGCTTTATTCATGAGGCGACCCAGACCTTTCCGACGCTTGGAAAACCGATACTGGTCGGATACTCACAAGGCGCTGACCTGATCCACATGATTGCCCTGCGACAACCCGACTCAATACAGGCCGGGCTGCCAATGGGCGGGCGTTTTCCCGATGAATGGCAGGTTGACGCACCATTGAATACGGATATTCGACCGCAAATATTCTTGTTTCACGGCGCAACAGATGCAGCAGTAGATGTCGGCGCATCGCTTGCCGCCGCAACTTACTACGTAAGAAACGGGGCGACCGTTTCGTTGCACGTATATGCCGGCGTAGGTCACGGCTATCCGGAAGCAATGAAAACGGATTATCAGAGCGCTATTCGACGGCTTGTCGGGGCCGCCTCTGACTGAGACGGAAAATAACGCCCTAACTCTTTACCGACCAGGTGACTGAACTTGAAGCTGGATCACATAACTTTGTACGTAAAATCGCTAGATCGCAGCATGCCCTACTACGATCAATTGCTGCCGATGATCGGATTTCGCAAGTTGCGGGAGCATGTCTGGACCGACGACGACGGATTCTATTTCCAGTTCATGCAGGCGAGAGCCGGAACTTCCGATTATGAGCGCTTCGGTGCCGGCATGAATCACCTCGGATTTGGCGCTCAATCGGTCGATCAGGTGTACGACATCAAATCGGCCATGGAAGAAGCTGGCTTTGAGACACCTGCAGTCCAGGATCTTCGTGGCGCAAAGGCGCTATTCATGAAAGATCCCGACGGGATCCGGTTTGAGATCACACACTACCCACCCGGCACGTCAGTTGTAGATTAGGCACCCGTGCTTGTCGCTCCGGCGAACGACACTGACTACTAGTCAGCAATAATCAGGAAGTTGCTCGTATTCTCGATCATGATCGATACCGCGATCATGTAGCCAAACATCACGACCAGGGTTTTCAACGCCGATACAGGCCAGCTTGATTCGTACACGCGCTTTACCGCGATCACAAAGTGCGCGACCAGGTAGCTGAGCAGAATCACCTGCACAATCAAAAGTCCGACATTTGCACCTGCGACCTTCTCAAGCGGAAACATCAGCGCAAGGACCACGTATCCGGCAGTGTGCAAATGGATCGAGAAGATCAGGTGATCGAAGTACAGACGCTCCCGGTACATTGCCTTCATGAGCAAGGCGAAGACCGGTAACAGTATGAACATCAGGCGCGGCAGGTCGTCTGACAGGAAGTCCGCCTGAACGGCGGCGTCGAACTTTGGATCCTGTCCGGGGTCCAGCAGCACCCCACTCTGTGCCAGCCACGAGACCAGGATGAAGAAGGAAATGCTCGTAACCAGATACAAGCGCAGTGGCGGCGTATAGGTACGGCGACGACCGGCGAGAAACTCGCTGGTCAGTTTTCCAGGATGACGGAACAAGGTTTTGACCGTAAGCCAGGCGCGGCCGTCGACTTCGAAGGTCTCCCTGATCAGGTCGCCGGCCAGTCTCCAGATCGGGCGCTCTAGATCAACGTCGCGCTGACCGCAGTTGTTGCAGTAGTCGCCAGTAAGGGGTGAGTTGCAGTTTTTGCAGGCGCTCATCCTCGGCCTATCTCGAGAAAAGTCAGCAACTTAGCCGGAGCTTTAAGATGACTCCAGTTCCTTGAGGGAAATTCCGCTTTTTGATTTCCAGGCCTTAAGCCCATTTGTTGCTCCGCCTCTAACAGCAGTCCCTGCTGCGCTCGGGCTACTGAACTCCCAGTCTCGGCTGAATACGAGATGATCGTCGTTGGGCACAAGGATACCTCGTTCAATTAGTTGGTCTCGCCGCCTGGCTGAACCGACCGCGGAGGCCCTATGTTCGAGAACGGCTTCGGATCCTTCCACAACGACGAACCCAGACGCAGTTCGCCTGCCTTTCGCTCGGAGCCCTTTGATCTTGCAGTAGAGCCAATCATCTTCGCCTGATTCGACCCTTTGCGGCTCTTCGAAACATCTAACACCTAGTACCGGCAACAATTGATACATGCGAGAGAGAAAAAACTGCATGTCAGCCGTATCAGACTCGGGCAGTGAGGCGCCGCTACTTTGGCTATTTTCTAGATCAACCCCTAGAGCTTGACCGCGCCCAATCAATTGCCCCTCGATGTACTTGATATGAGCCTTGGTTAAGTTCTGGTCCTTGCTCACAAACGCAATTACCGAAACCCAGAAGTCTCTACTTGCGTGCTGTCGACTCCCGAGTCTCTTCGAGATGTGCTCTGCCTCACCAATGTAAACCTTCGGATTTCCTAACTCATCGTCTTCGCCGACCAACAGATAGACTCCAGGCCCGGCAAGCTCCTCGGGTTAGGTCCCGCTACACCGGACGGTTTGGTATAGCCTAGTTTCGTTTTTCTTTTCCTGTTCGAGTCTACTGCGCATCCTCGGATTGTAGAAGCTCTCGATGTAATCAAAGATGTCTGCTCGAGCTTCCGCTCGTGTTCGGTACTGACGTCGATTGACGCGCTCTCGTTTGAGCATGCCGAAGAACCCTTCGACTAGTGCGTTATCGGCGCAGCTGCCAACACCGCTCATGCTGCAGGTTACGTTGTGGCCTTGCAGGAAGCGTTGATACTCGACGCTCGTGAACTGGCAGCCGCGATCGGAGTGCAGCACCAAGGGCGACCGATCTTGTCGCTGCCAGAGCGCCATGAGCACCGCCTGAAGCACAAGCTGGCGATCCTGGACGGCGCTCATCGACCAGCCAACGACCAGTCGTGAGTACAGATCGATGACCACGCAAAGATACAACCAGTCCTCGGCGGTACGAACGTAGGTGATGTCAGTCGCCCACTTTGTGTTCGCTTCCGAGGCTTCAAAGTCGCGATCCAGGTGGTTCTGCACGTGCAACGGTCGTGGCTGGCTGGCCTTCTTGCGCCAGCGTCGCTTCTGCGGGATGCCGTACAGACCGTCCAGCTTCATCAACCGACCGACGCGGTTAACACTGGCTGTCTCGCCTTCATAGCGCAGATCCTCGTGGATGCGGCGCCGACCCAGGACTCCGTCACTGGCTGCGTGGAGCTCGCGTATACGAACCAGCAGTCTCTGGTTATCCAGAGCGCGCGCACTCGGTTCACGAGTGCGCCACTCATAAAATCCACTGGCCGACACGCCAAGACGCCGGCACATCATGCGAACTGGGAATGCGTCGCGGCACCGCTCGATCATGCGGTACTTTACTTCTGTTCTTTGGCGAAGAACGCTGCCGCTTCTTTTAAAAAATCCCGTTCCTTACGAAGTCGCGCGTTCTCGCGCTTGAGCTGCATCATCTCCTCGTCGCGGGCGTGACCCGTGCCTGGAAATGCCTTCTCACCGTGCTGCTCCATGGCCTTGCGCCACTTGCCGAGCATGTGCGAGTTGATGCCGAGATCTGCTGCTACTGCCGTAATCGTCGCGCCCGGAACACGGGTTAAAGCTACTGCTTCCTGCTTGTACTCGTCAGAGTATTTTCTTCTTGCCATTGGACACCTCTCATGGCTTTATCAGCCCATTCTAAAGTGTCCGGTCAAACGGGACCTAACCCGACCGGTTCGATTTTTTCAAGTGGGCGCTTGATAATGGCTGGCTGGTCACGAGCTACGGAAGTTCACATGGGAAAGTCAGCACCGGGATTCTCGTTCGTCGAGTTGTCAGCGGTTGTTCTGTTGTTCAGCGGAATACAGACTACCGCTGCTGCCGAAGAAGCGGCCCGCGCCGTCTACATCGCCAACATGGGCGTCATGATCGAACGCGGTGATACGAAGATCGTCTTCGACCCACTGTTCCGCTACGACTACGACACCTACCAGCGTGTCCCGACCGAGCTCGAGGTAGCGCTCGTAAATGGTGCAGAACCGTGGGACGGCATCGACGCGGTATTCATCAGCCATCATCACGGTGATCACTTTGATCCGGCGATGGTGCTTGAGCTGCTGCGTAATCAATCGGGTGCAGATTTGTTCGGTCCGCAGCAGGCAGCCGATGCGATTCGTGAGCTGGTACCAGATCCCAAGGATCCGTTGCTGGATCGTATTCATGGCTTGTCGCTTGAGAACGGCACGGCAGCCGAAGACATCACCGTCGGTCCACTGCTGGTCGAGGCAGTTCGTATCCGTCATGCGGGTTGGCCGAATCGTCACGCACACGTCGAGAATCTCGTCTTCCGCGTAACGCTCGACGATGCCACCACTGTCATGCACTTTGGTGATGCCGATGTCGACGATGCTCATTTCGCGATCACGCCAGAACACTGGGAAGAACGCCACTCGCACCTGGCGTTGCCGCCCTACTGGTTTCTCGCGTCTGACAGAGGCCGGCAGGTTCTGGAAGAGCGGGTAGATGCCGGCAAGGTCATCGGCATGCACGTTCCTGCCGACATGGCCGAGATCCCGGAGCTGCGTGGCGAACGCCTCCGGGAAGTGGACCTTTTCACCAAACCGGGTGAGAGTCGAGAAATACAGGAATAACTCTCCCAAGGTTTCCGCGTTGTTTCGAGTCTTTCGTTTAGTTCGCAGGTCACTGCTGGAGTCCGGCGCCATGAGAAAGTACACCGCATATGAGTTCGGCGAGATCGTGCTCGTCGTTGTCGGCATCCTTATCGCACTGCAGATCAACAACTGGAACGAAGATCGTCGCGAGCAACGCGAGATCGCGGAGTTTGCAAGAGCACTGGCCTCAGACCTCGAAGCCGATATAGAGATGGCGGAGATCATCCTGGAGCAGATTCGGGATCGGCGGGACAACGCGTTCGAGATCGCACGCTACGTTCGCGAGACACCGCCCGATGAAGTCCTGAACCTCGATATCGCCTTCCTCGCGGCAAGAATGTCCTACTACCGGCCGTACACCTGGAACCGCACGGCCGTCGAGCAGCTCATCGCCTCCGGCAGTATGCGCAACATGGAAGACCAGGCACTTGCACAACGCATCAACGAGTACGTTGCCTTTACCCACCATCTCGACGAGGACCTGCAGAGCGACAACGAGTATTCGCGGCGTGCACGCGACGTCATTGTTGACGATGCGGCCGGTTAACCGGGAGCGTCTTTACAGCGCCGTTAATAAGTACATCGATGTCGGCAGCTATCTCATCCCGCGTGTCGACGTGGAGCTGCCCCGCCTGCTGGAGATGGCCAGGTCGTTGATTGTGGAGATTCGGGCGGAGTATCCGGAGTAGGAGGGGCCAGTCAATACACGGATCTCGGCAATAAATGGACGTAATCGGATGGATAATTGGATGAGCCTGTGCCATACTCCGAATCGGATGAAATTGGATGGATTAATGGATGGCTATCCGAACCGACAACCTGGTCATTACGCCGAAGATCCTGATCCTCATTGCCGAGATTGATGAGTTCAAGGGCAGCTGGGCGGCTATTGGACGCATTGCTCCGGATCGTCTGAATTCGCTTCAACGAGTTGCGACGGTCGAGAGCGTCGGCTCGTCCACACGTATTGAAGGCGCCACGCTCAGCGACGCTGAAGTTGATGCGTTGTTGGCCGGTATCGACGTCAAATCATTGGCCTCACGTGACGAGGAAGAAGTTGCCGGTTACGCGGAGACGCTCGAGCGCGTGTATGAAGACTGGCCGCACATCACGCTCACAGGCAATCACATCATGCAATTGCACGGTGAAACGCTAAAGTACTCATCGAAGGACCAGCGTCATCGGGGCGCCTACAAGACACAGCCCAACCACATCGAAGCTATCGACGTTCATGGCAACAGCGTGGGCATCATCGCCGAGACGGCCTCGCCGTTCGACACGCCGCGGCTGATGGAGGAACTCACGGAGTGGACGCGAACCCAGCTTGAAAGCCGTGATCTGCATCCGTTGATCGTGATCGCCATCTTTACTGTCGTTTTCCTGCAGATTCACCCCTTCCAGGATGGCAATGGCAGACTTTCGAGAATTCTAACGACGCTTCTGCTGCTGCGTGCCGGATACGAATACGTTCCTTTCGCCTCGCTTGAGGGCATCGTCGAGCAAGAGAAAGAGGCGTACTACGGTGCAATACGTCGGACGCAAGTTACCATCAGAACAGAGGATCCTGATTGGCTTCCCTGGCTCGAGTTCTTCCTGTCGATGATGCAGGTGCATAAGAACAGGCTCGCCGAAAAAATGGAACGCGAGCGATTAATACTCGGTCAGCTACCGGCGTTGTCGGTTCGTATCCTGGAGCTGGCTCGCGAGCGAGGCCGAGTTACGGTCGCAGACGCTGCCGCGGTCACCGGCGCGAGTCGCAACACGGTTAAAGACCACTTAAAGGCACTTACGAAAGCCGAGCACCTGGAGAAAATCGGAGCCGGCCGAGGCACATGGTACAGGCTGAAGTAGACGGGACTAGTAAAGCGGGCTTTACCAAGCTCTGGCTTGATAAAGAGCGCTTTACTAACTCTCTGCCTGCTCCAGCGCTTCACTCGCCTCAAGCCACTCCCACTCGAGTGTGTCGATCGTCGCTTTCGCCTCTCCCTGGTCTTTGACGAGCTGGGTCACTTCGTCCTTACGGTCTGCATCGGTGTAGAGGGATTCATCGGCGAGGCGTTCTTCCAACCCGGCCAGCGTCTCTCGCTGTTTGGCCAATTGCTTCTCGACATCGCGAACCTTGTCCATGAGTGGCTTCAGGCGCTGCCGACGTTTCGCCTCTTCCTGGCGTTGTTGCTTCTTGTTGACGCGCTTGGTCGGCGCGTCCTGCCACTTGGCGGTTGCCTCCTCTGCCGCTTCTTCCTGCTCGCGGAGCCAGACCGGGTAATCGTCGAGGCTGCGGTTGAATCTGTCGACGATGCCGTCGTGCACGATTAGCAGTTCGTCGCAGACACTTCTTAATAAGTGTCTGTCATGCGAGATCACCACAAGTGCGCCCGTGTACTCGATGAGTGCGACGCTCAGTGCCTGTCGCATCTCGAGATCGAGGTGGTTGGTCGGTTCGTCGAGCAGCAACAGGTTTGGGCCCTGGCGAATCATAAGCGCCAGTACAAGCCTCGCCTTCTCACCACCGGAGAACGGCTGCACCGGTTCGAAAATACGATCGCCGCTGAAACCGAAACGACCGAGGTAGTTACGGTGGTCCTGTTCACGATCGTCGGGCGCCACATCACGCAAATGATCGATCGGACTCGACTCCGGGTGCAGCAACTCGAGCTGATGCTGGGCGAAGTAACCGATCTTCGTGTCCTTGCTCAGGTTGCGCTCGCCCGTCAGCAAGGTGCTGCCTGTCGAGAGTGCTTTCACGAGTGTCGATTTGCCCGCGCCGTTTACGCCTAACAATCCAATGCGATCGCCGGCCGACAGGTTCAGGTCGACCTTGTCGAGGACAGTTGTGTCGTCATAGCCGACGGATGCGTCGAGTAGCCCAAGCAAATGTTGCGGCTGCTTCTCCGGTTCGAAGAAATGAAACCGGAACGGTGAATCAACATGCGCCGGTGCGATCTTCTCCATACGCTCGAGCATCTTGAGCCGGCTCTGTGCCTGGCGTGCTTTCGATGCCTTGTAACGAAAACGATCGACGTAGCTCTGGATGTGCTTGATCTCTTTCTGCTGACGCGCGTACATCGCCTGCTGCTGTGCGAGTTGCTCGGCGCGCTGCGCTTCGAACTGGCTGTAGTTGCCGGTAAAGAGATGCACGGCACCGTGTTCGATGTGCGCGATGCGCGTACAGATCTGGTCGAGGAAATCACGGTCATGCGAGACCACCAGCAGGATGCCCTCGTAACGCTTCAGCCAGCGTTCGAGCCACAGGATAGCCGGAAGGTCGAGATGGTTGGTTGGCTCGTCGAGCAGCAGGATGTCGGAACGGCACATCAACGCGCGAGCGAGGTTGAGGCGCATGCGCCATCCGCCCGAAAACTCAGCTACTGCTTTCGTGTATTCATCCGCTGCAAACCCGAGACCGTGTAGCAGTCGCGACGCACGCGACTCGGCCGTGTAGCCGTCGATAGCCTCCATGCGCTCATAGAGCAGATGCATGTCGGGTTGCTCAGGCGCGGCTTCCGCCGCGGAAATCTCCGCCTGCACTTCGCGCAGCTCCTGGTCGCCGTCCATGACGTAGTCGACGGCAGAACACGTGTCGTGCGGGCTTTCCTGCGCGACGTGCGCGATGACCGCGTTCGGGTCGAGCGCGAGCTCACCGTCGTCGGCCTCGAGCTCGCCCTGCAACAGGG